>NZ_CP071855.1:0-3388369 GCF_023716625.1 Vibrio sp. SCSIO 43153 | reverse complement strand
TCCAAGTTATTCACAATTATTTCGCTGGACATAGCAAGATCAACACATCTTGCCCCAAGATTGCCCACACAATGATCCACATTTAGGCAAAATCAACCAGATCCAGCAATTGGTGATAAGTCTGTGAATGAATTTTCCTTCATTGTGCTTTTTTCATTGCCAATCCAGTTCATTTCGATCGTTTTTTCATCATTTATCCCAATTTATCGCCTACTATCTATACCAAATACGATCTTATTACTCTCAGGTCTAGGTTATTGCACTTGGTTATTTATTTAATTGAGCTAACTAACAGTAGTATTTCCAACCATAAAAGTATGGAGATGTATTATGAAACACTGGATTAAGGTTGCCGTTGCAGCCATTGCTTTGTCTGCAGCAACCGTTCAAGCAGCAGTCGACACTGCAGCTACGGAAGTAAAAGTCGGCATGTCAGGTCGCTACTTCCCATTCACCTTTGTTAAGCAAGACAAGCTACAAGGTTTTGAAGTAGATATGTGGGACGAGATCGGTAAGCGTAACGACTACAAGATCGAATATGTCACAGCGAACTTCTCTGGTTTATTCGGCCTACTAGAAACCGGCCGTATTGATACCATCTCTAACCAGATCACCATGACGGAAGCACGCAAAGCCAAATACCTTTTCGCAGACCCTTATGTGGTAGACGGTGCACAAATCACGGTACGTAAAGGCAATGACAGCATTCAAGGTGTAGAAGACCTCGCCGGTAAAACTGTTGCGGTAAACCTAGGCTCCAACTTTGAGCAACTGCTGCGCGATTACGATAAAGACGGCAAAATCAATATTAAGACTTACGATACGGGTATTGAGCACGACGTAGCACTTGGCCGCGCTGATGCATTCATCATGGATCGCTTGTCTGCCCTAGAATTGATTAAGAAAACAGGCCTGCCACTAGAGCTTGCGGGTGAACCGTTTGAAACCATTCAAAACGCTTGGCCTTTCGTAGATAACGAGAAAGGTCGCAAACTACAGGCAGAAGTGAATAAAGCACTTGC
This sequence comes from Vibrio sp. SCSIO 43153, assembly GCF_023716625.1. Lineage (NCBI taxonomy): Bacteria > Pseudomonadati > Pseudomonadota > Gammaproteobacteria > Vibrionales > Vibrionaceae > Vibrio > Vibrio sp. SCSIO 43153. Next base: position 3,387,347 of record NZ_CP071855.1, on the reverse strand, counting down.
AGAGATGCGCGCCGATGGAACAGTAGAGAAGATTTCGGTGAAATGGTTTGGTGCCGACATCACTAAGTAACATTTCTCTTCTTTTAGGACGCTGAGTTTTATCTCGCGTCCTTTTTTAACTTAATGACAAGGTGGAACTTCGTATTCCACCTTTTCTTTTCTCAAGGTAAGTCGTATGGGATTTGATTTTAATTACATGTTGGAACTGCTGCCAATACTGCTCAAGTATCTTGGCACAACCATGGAAATGGCCACATGGGGATTGGTCTTTTCACTGATTTTAGCCATTATTTTAGCTAATATTCGTGTATTTAAGCTGCCTGTTCTCGACCAGTTAAGTCAACTTTACATCAGCTTCTTTCGCGGTACGCCACTTTTAGTTCAGCTGTTCTTATTGTATTACGGCCTACCACAAATCTTCCCGATCATGGTCGGCATCGATGCCTTCTCTGCTGCGGTAATTGGTTTAACATTACACTTTGCCGCTTACATGGCAGAGAGCATTCGTGCTGCCATCATCGGTATCGATCGCAGTCAAATGGAAGCGAGCTTGTCGGTGGGCATGACAACACCGCAAGCGATGCGTCGTGTTATCTTGCCACAAGCCACACGAGTCGCGTTGCCTTCATTGATGAATTACTTTATCGATATGATTAAGTCGACTTCCCTCGCCTTCACCTTGGGTGTAGCAGAAATCATGGCCAAAGCGCAGATGGAAGCCTCTTCGAGCTTCCGCTTCTTTGAAGCTTTCCTTGCAGTCGCTCTGATTTATTGGGGTGTGGTGGTGATTCTGACTCGAGTTCAAATTTGGGCAGAAGCGAAATTGAATAAGGCGTATGTACGATGATCAAATTAGAAAATATCCACAAGCGCTTTGGTGATACTGAAGTTTTAAAAGGTATTGATCTCAACATCAAACAAGGCGAGATCATCGTTATTATCGGCTCAAGTGGTACGGGTAAATCGACATTGCTACGTACCGTTAATTTCTTAGAGCAAGCGGATCAGGGACGCATCACCATTGATGACATCTCTGTGGATACGCAAAAGCATACTAAAGCAGAAGTATTAGCATTACGTCGCCGGACAGGATTTGTTTTTCAAAACTATGCCCTATTTGCTCATATGACTGCGCGCCAGAACATTGCAGAAGGCCTGATTACCGTACGTGGCTGGAAGAAAGATGACGCACTAAAACGTGCACAAGAAATTCTCGACGACATTGGTCTTGGCGATAAAGGCGAAAGTTATCCAGCGGCACTGTCTGGAGGTCAACAGCAGCGTGTGGGTATTGGCCGCGCAATGGCCTTACAGCCGGAACTGTTGCTTTTTGATGAGCCAACGTCTGCACTGGATCCTGAGTGGGTTGGAGAAGTTCTCTCATTAATGAAGAAGTTAGCTAACCAACACCAGACAATGCTAGTGGTAACGCATGAGATGCAATTTGCCAAAGAAGTGGCTGACAGAGTGATCTTTATGGCCGAAGGCAACATTGTTGAACAAGGTTCTCCACAGGATATTTTCGACAATCCACAAGATCCTAGATTGAAAAAATTCCTTAACCAAGTGGGAATAGAGTAAAGATCAAGCATTAGGATCAATCGATCCTTGAGATTTTACTCACACTACGTATAATCGCCCGGCCGGAATTTCATACACATGAGTCATTGACACATTATGTGAGTGTGATTACAATTCCGCCTCTTTGTTGAGAGGCGTCGGTTGTTCTTCTCTATATAAAGAGCTTCTTTATATAAAGAAAGCATATTGCCCACGCCGGGTTTAACAAGAACCTAAAACTACTGATCAGTAAAGGTAATTATCATGAAACGCACTTTTCAACCTACAGTTCTAAAGCGCAAGCGTACTCACGGCTTCCGTGCTCGCATGGCAACTAAGAACGGTCGTAAAGTTATCAACGCACGTCGTGCAAAAGGCCGTGCGCGCCTATCAAAATAATCGCTAGTTTATTTTGAACACGTACGCGTTTAATCGGGAGTTACGCTTGTTAACTCCCGAGCATTATCAAAACGTCTTCCAGCAAGCTCATCGAGCTGGCTCGCCTCATTTCACCATCATTGCTCGCAATAACAAACTTTCTCATCCACGATTAGGTTTAGCTGTTCCGAAAAAGCAAATCAAAACTGCTGTCGGTCGTAACCGTTTTAAGCGTTTGGCTCGTGAAAGCTTTCGTAACAATCAACATCAGCTTCCAAATAAAGATTTTGTTGTGATCGCGAAGAAAAGCGCGCAAGATTTAAGCAATGAGGAATTATTTAAGTTGTTTGATAAGCTATGGCATCGCCTGTCTCGCCCTTCACGTGGATAGCCATTGGGCTCGTTAATCTTTATCGCTGGTTTATCAGCCCTCTGATTGGTCCTCGCTGCCGGTTCACACCAACTTGTTCCACTTACGCACTAGAAGCTTTGAGAGCTCACGGTTTTGTAAAAGGATGTTGGTTATCAGGCAAACGTCTATTAAAATGCCACCCTTTGAATGAAGGGGGGTATGACCCCGTTCCACCAGTCCAAAAACAAGACAGAGATAACTAACGATGGATTCTCAACGTAATATCCTGCTCATCGCTCTGGCACTGGTTTCTTTCTTGCTGTTTCAACAGTGGCAAGTCGCAAAGAATCCAGCACCTCAAGCGGTTGAACAGGCTCAATCAAGCAGTACTCTACCTGCACCATCTTTTGCGGATGAGCTAGACCCAGTTCCTGGTCAACAGCAAGCTTCTGCAAAAACTATCACAGTAACGACTGATGTTTTAACTCTGTCGATCGACACCGTTGGTGGCGATGTGGTACATGCCGACCTGAACAAATACTCTGCTGAACTTGATTCATCAGACCCATTCGTTCTGCTAAAAGACACTAAAGGTCACCAGTTCATCGCACAAAGCGGTCTAGTGGGTCCTCAAGGTATCGACCTTAGCAGCACTAACCGTCCTCACTACAACGTGAGCGCAGACAGCTTCACTCTAGCTGACGGTCAAGATGAACTACGCGTTCCAATGACTTTCACTGCGAATGGCATCGAATACATCAAGACTTACGTATTCAAACGTGGCAGCTACGCGCTGAACGTAGAATACGATGTAGTGAACAACTCTGGTAACAACGCAACATTTGGTATGTACGCTCACTTGCGTCAAAACCTAATGGACGCCGGTGGTAGCATCACAATGCCGACTTACCGTGGCGGCGCTTACTCTACAGAAGACGTTCGTTACAAGAAATACAGCTTCGAAGATATGCAGGATCGTAACCTGTCTATCAACCTAGCGGATGGCCAAGGTTGGGCAGCAATGATCCAACACTACTTCGCTGCAGCTTGGATCCCACGCAACGAACCAGGTACTAACCTGTACACTCGCGTGATTGGTAACCTAGGCGACATCGGCGTGCGTATGCCAAACAAAACTATCGCAACGGGCGACCAAGCGAAGTTTGAAGCAACACTATGGGTTGGTCCTAAGCTACAAAACGAAATGGCAGCAGTGGCACCAAACCTAGATCTAGTAGTGGACTACGGCTGGCTATGGTTCATCGCTAAACCACTTCACTCACTGCTTGCTTTCATCCAAAGCTTCGTGGGTAACTGGGGTGTGGCAATCATCTGTTTGACCTTCATCGTTCGTGGTGCAATGTACCCACTAACGAAAGCGCAATACACGTCTATGGCGAAAATGCGTATGCTACAGCCTAAGCTGCAAGCAATGCGTGAGCGCATCGGTGATGACCGTCAGCGCATGAGCCAAGAGATGATGGAACTGTACAAGAAAGAGAAAGTGAACCCACTAGGTGGCTGTTTACCTCTTATCCTACAGATGCCTATCTTCATCGCGCTATACTGGGCACTAATGGAATCGGTTGAGCTTCGTCACTCACCATTCTTCGGTTGGATTCACGACCTTTCAGCACAGGACCCTTACTACATCCTGCCGCTACTGATGGGTGCGTCAATGTTCCTAATCCAGAAGATGAGCCCAACAACCGTAACGGATCCAATGCAGCAGAAGATCATGACCTTTATGCCGGTTATGTTTACCTTCTTCTTCTTGTTCTTCCCATCAGGCCTAGTTCTATACTGGTTGGTGTCGAACATCGTTACGCTTATCCAGCAAACTTTGATTTACAAAGCGCTGGAGAAAAAAGGCTTACACACTAAGTAACCTTGATAGAAAAGCATAAGAAAGGCGGCCAAAAGGTCGCCTTTTTGTTTTTGGCTGATTACAATTCAGCTAATTAACTAGTTCTGGCTCCCTAGGTTTCAACACCTATAGCCCAGCTCAAAAGGCAAGATTATGACTACAGATACGATTGTCGCTCAGGCTACCGCACCCGGTCGTGGTGGTGTCGGCATTATTCGTGTTTCTGGCCCTAAGGCCAATCAAGTGGCGCTAGAAGTCACAGGTAAAACGCTAAAGCCTCGCTACGCAGAGTATCTGCCATTTCAAGCGGAAGATGGCACCGTGCTAGACCAAGGCATTGCACTGTACTTCCCTAACCCACATTCATTTACAGGCGAAGACGTACTTGAACTGCAAGGTCATGGTGGCCCTGTGGTAATGGATATGCTGATTAAGCGTATCTTGGGTATTGATGGCGTGCGTGCCGCGCGTCCTGGTGAGTTCTCTGAACGCGCCTTCCTAAACGATAAGATGGATCTTACTCAAGCAGAAGCGATTGCCGACCTGATTGATGCCAGCTCAGAAGAAGCGGCCAAATCAGCACTGCAATCACTGCAGGGTCAGTTCTCACAACGTATTCAAACGCTGGTGGAATCGCTGATCCATTTGCGTATTTACGTTGAAGCCGCGATTGACTTCCCTGAAGAAGAGATCGACTTTTTGGCCGATGGGAAAGTATCTGGCGACTTACAAGCCATCATTGATAACCTCGATGCGGTACGCAAAGAAGCAAACCAAGGCGCCATTATGCGCGAAGGCATGAAAGTCGTGATTGCCGGTCGCCCCAATGCAGGCAAATCAAGCCTACTGAACGCCCTGTCAGGCAAAGAGTCTGCGATTGTGACCGATATTGCAGGTACCACCCGTGACGTACTACGTGAGCATATCCATATTGATGGAATGCCACTACACATCATCGATACTGCAGGTCTGCGTGACGCTTCAGACGAAGTCGAGAAAATAGGTATCGAGCGCGCATGGGATGAAATCGCCCAAGCTGACCGAGTGCTATTCATGGTGGACGGTACAACAACTGACGCGACGGATCCAAAAGACATCTGGCCAGACTTTGTTGATCGCCTACCTAACAGCATCGGCATGACAGTGATCCGCAACAAAGCGGATCAAACCAGTGAAGAAATGGGGATCTGCCATGTCAACGATCCAACCTTAATTCGCCTCTCTGCAAAAACAGGAGCTGGTGTGGATGCTTTACGTAGTCACTTAAAAGAATGTATGGGCTTCTCAGGTAACACCGAAGGCGGCTTTATGGCTCGTCGTCGTCACTTGGATGCACTAGAACGTGCTGCTCAGCATCTTCAAATCGGTCAAGAGCAACTTGAAGGCTTTATGGCTGGAGAAATCTTGGCAGAAGAGTTACGAATCACTCAGCAGCACTTGAATGAGATTACCGGTGAATTCAGCTCGGATGACCTATTAGGCCGAATCTTCTCCTCATTCTGTATCGGTAAATAATCAAAACGCGCGGTGTTAAGCATAAGTTTAACACCGCGTTTCTTTTTGTACTGACGCTAACAGCAATGCTGGCGTCAGTATGGCTCAATAAAGGAAGACACATGATCCACATTATTACAGGCAGTACGCTAGGTGGCGCAGAGTACGTGGGTGATCACCTTAGTGATCTACTGAATGAAAACGGTTTTGAAACCACGATCCACAACCAACCTGAATTGGCATCAATCGAGAACCAAGGCACTTGGTTGCTGATTACTTCAACCCACGGTGCGGGCGAATACCCAGATAATATTCAGCCTTTCATTGCTGCATTGCAGAATACGCCACCTAAGATGGCTGATGTGAAGTTTGCGGTGATTGCAATTGGTGACTCAAGCTACGATACCTTCTGCGCAGCAGGCCAGCACGCGTATGACCTACTCGAAGACATCGGTGCTACGCCGATTACAGACTGCTTGAAAATTGATGTGCTTAGCCACGACGTGCCAGAAGATGCTGCTGAAATGTGGCTAAACGAAAACCTGTCTCGATTTTCCGCTTAACTCCCCCTCTCTCAGAGTCGAATCACGGCTCTGATTTTCCTCTTTGTGAACAACTCCTAGCAAAACCAATTGTTCAACCGCTCAAAAAACACTCAAACTATCTGTGGATAAGTCAGGGAAGATCCAGTGATTTTCCTTTAGTTATCCAAATAACAACTTGGATCCAATTTTACTCCTGTGTATAACCCACACTTTTGATCCCAGATAATCCTCGATCAGATCAAATCATGATCACAAGATATGATCCAAAGAAGATCCATGATCTTGTTGATCATTTTCTAGTTATCCACAGAAACCTGCGATCCTAATAATAGATCCAATAAAAGATCATATATATAGATCTTATATATATAGTCTTGAAGACTAAAATGTGAAAAGCGAGAAAACGATTCTCTCTCACAGATAAAAAAGGTAAAATATCGCTCTTTTTTATCTGTCCATTTAATCCTTTGAATACCTGAGGTCAGTTCATGCTTTATCACGAAAACTTTGACGTCATTGTTGTCGGTGGCGGACACGCAGGAACGGAAGCCGCGCTCGCATCTGCACGCACAGGACAAAAAACCTTACTCCTTACCCATAACATCGATACATTAGGCCAGATGTCTTGTAATCCGGCGATTGGTGGTATCGGTAAAGGTCACTTAGTAAAAGAAGTGGATGCTATGGGCGGTCTGATGGCTGAGGCCATTGACCATGCAGGTATTCAATTCCGAACACTAAATGCCTCTAAAGGTCCAGCGGTTAGAGCAACACGTGCTCAAGCTGACCGTGCATTGTACAAAGCGTATGTACGTAACGCGCTAGAAAACGCACCAAACCTTACTCTGTTCCAACAATCGGTTGATGATCTGATTGTGGACCAAGATCGTGTGGTTGGCGTTGTGACGCAAATGGGTCTGAAATTCCACGCAAAAGCGGTGGTATTAACGGTTGGTACCTTCCTTGGTGGTAAGATCCACATCGGTATGGAAAGCTCTTCTGGCGGTCGCGCTGGGGATCCACCATCGATCGCATTGGCGGATCGACTGCGTGAACTGCCATTTCGTGTCGATCGTCTGAAAACAGGTACACCACCACGTATCGATGCACGTAGTGTGGATTTCTCAGTGTTAGAGGCGCAACACGGTGATAATCCAACACCTGTATTCTCATTCATGGGTAAACGTGAGCACCAGCCACGTCAAATTCCATGTTTTATTACACACACCAATGAACAAACTCATGAGGTGATCCGCAACAACCTTGATCGCAGTCCAATGTATGCCGGTGTGATTGAAGGGATTGGCCCGCGCTACTGCCCGTCTATCGAAGACAAAGTGATGCGCTTTGCGGACAAGAACAGTCACCAAATCTTCATTGAGCCAGAAGGCCTAACGACGCACGAGCTATACCCGAATGGTATTTCCACTAGCTTGCCATTTGACGTGCAAGTACAAATCGTTCGTTCTATGAAAGGTTTTGAGAACGCACACATTGTTCGTCCTGGTTACGCGATTGAGTACGATTTCTTCGATCCTCGTGATTTGAAGCAAACCTACGAAACTAAATTCATCAGTGGTTTGTTCTTTGCTGGCCAAATTAACGGCACAACTGGTTACGAAGAAGCGGCGGCACAAGGTCTGATGGCTGGTTTGAACGCAAGTTTGCACAGCCAAGGCAAAGAAGGCTGGAACCCTCGCCGTGATCAAGCGTACATGGGTGTGCTGATTGACGACTTGTCGACCATGGGTACCAAAGAACCGTACCGCATGTTCACGTCTCGTGCCGAATACCGTTTGTTGTTGCGTGAAGACAATGCCGATTTACGTCTGACAGAAAAAGCTCGTGAACTTGGTTTGATTGATGATGTGCGTTGGGCACGTTTCAACGAGAAAATCGATAACATGGAAACCGAGCGCCAACGTCTTAAATCGACGTGGATGAACCCGAATTCTGCAGGCATTGATGAGCTGAACAAGCTATTGAAAACACCAATGGCACGTGAAGCAAGCGGTGAGGATCTTCTGCGTCGTCCGGAGATCTCATACTCGCAACTGACGCAACTTGATGCGTTTGCACCTGCACTAGAAGATCAACAAGCGTCTGAGCAGGTAGAAATTCAAGTGAAGTACGATGGTTACATCAAGCGTCAGCAAGAAGAGATCGAAAAGTCACTGCGCCATGAGCACACTAAGTTACCAGCCGATATCGATTACAAAGACGTAAAAGGCCTTTCCAATGAAGTTGTGGCGAAGCTAACGGAAGCAAAACCAGAAAGCATCGGTATTGCATCTCGTATCTCAGGTATTACGCCTGCAGCGATTTCTATTCTGCTAGTGCACCTGAAAAAACATGGCTTGTTGAAAAAAGGTGAGGAAGAGTAATGAGCGCACTACGTACTAGACTGGATGCTCTGATCGCCAAAACCGATTTAGAAGTCTCTGATAAACAACGTGAGCAGTTAGTTGGTTACGTCGAACTGCTCGACAAGTGGAATAAAGCTTACAACCTAACGTCGGTTCGTGATCCTCTTGATATGTTAGTGAAACATATCCTTGATAGCATCATCGTTAGCACTCACTTACGAGGTGAGCGCTTTATTGATGTAGGTACAGGGCCTGGTTTGCCTGGTATTCCATTGGCGATAATGAACCCAGGTAAGACATTTTTCTTACTTGATAGTCTTGGCAAACGCATTCGCTTCATCAAGCAAGTTGTGCATTCGCTGGGACTGAAAAATGTGACGCCAATTCAAAGTCGCGTCGAAGAGTTCCAACCAGAAGAAAAATTTGATGGCGTTTTGAGTCGAGCTTTTGCTTCAATGACGGATATGGTGGAGTGGTGTCATCATCTGCCTAAACAAGATTCTGGGGTGTTTCTTGCGTTGAAAGGACAACACCCTAAAGATGAAATAGATCTGCTTCCTGAATGGTGTTGTGTGACAGAGATCATATCTTTAGCTGTTCCTGAGTTGGAAGGTGATCGTCATCTAGTAATCTTATCGCGCAAGGAAAATTAGCGAGGTAATCGTGGGTAAAATCGTAGCAATCGCCAACCAGAAAGGTGGGGTCGGCAAAACAACAACGTGCATTAACTTAGCAGCTTCGATGGCGGCAACAAAGCGCAAGGTTTTGGTGATCGATCTCGACCCTCAAGGTAATGCTACGATGGCCAGTGGCGTGGATAAGTACATGGTAGACGCAACGGCGTATGATCTTCTGGTTGAAGATACGCCGTTTGATCAAGTTGTGTGTACGCAGACCACTGGAAAATACGATCTGATTGCGGCGAACGGTGACGTGACCGCTGCAGAAATCAAATTGATGGAAGTGTTCGCTCGTGAAGTGCGTTTGAAAAATGCCCTTGCGTCAGTTCGCGATAACTATGATTTCATCTTTATTGATTGTCCTCCTTCTCTAAACCTTCTTACAATCAACGCTATGGCCGCAGCAGATTCTGTGCTGGTGCCGATGCAATGTGAATACTTTGCGTTAGAAGGTTTAACTGCTCTTATGGATACAATCAGCAAGTTAGCGGCCGTGGTCAATGAGAACCTCAAAATTGAGGGCTTACTACGTACTATGTACGATCCACGTAACCGCCTGTCTAATGAAGTATCCGATCAACTGAAAAAGCACTTTGGTAGTAAAGTTTACCGTACTGTAATCCCACGTAATGTGCGTTTGGCCGAAGCGCCGAGCCACGGTAAACCAGCCATGTACTACGACAAGTACTCTGCTGGCGCCAAAGCGTATCTTGCTCTAGCAGGCGAAATGCTTCGCCGCGAAGAAGTCCCAGTTTAACACTAACCTAAGGAATTCATCCCATGTCTAAGCGTGGTCTTGGAAAAGGACTGGATGCGTTATTGTCGACCAGTTCGTTAGCGCGTGAGAAACAGCACATTGCATCTCAAAGTCAGGCTCTATCAGCGGATGGAGAACTGGCAGATTTAGCGATAGGCCAGTTACAGCCGGGTGTATACCAACCGCGTAAAGATATGGCTCCTGAGGCGTTAGAGGAGCTGGCAGCTTCGATTCAGTCACAAGGTATCATTCAACCTATCGTGGTGCGTCAGGTGGCGAGCGGTCAGTTTGAGATCATTGCTGGTGAACGTCGTTGGCGTGCGGCCAAGCAAGCCGGACTCAAGCGCGTGCCTTGTTTGGTGAAAAAGGTTGAAGACCGTGCTGCAATTGCGATGGCGTTGATTGAAAACATTCAGCGTGAAGATTTGAATGTGATTGAAGAAGCCCAAGCACTTGAGCGTTTGCAGGATGAGTTTACTCTCACCCATCAGCAAGTAGCCGATGTGATTGGCAAATCAAGAACCACAGTAAGTAACCTATTACGTCTTAATCAGCTAGAAATTGATGTAAAAGGTTTGGTTGCAGATAAAAAATTAGAAATGGGGCATGCTCGTGCGTTGTTGGCTCTAGAAGGTGAGCAACAAGTCGAAGTCGCAGAGCAGGTCGCAAAGAAACAAATGACCGTTCGTCAGACCGAACAGTTAGTAAAAAAGTGCTTAGCGCCACAAAATGAGCAAAAAGCTCAACAAGAAGATACCGAAGCAGAGCAAATGTCGCATAAATTGAGTCGACTGCTTGATGCTAAAGTTTCTTTAGTCCGTTCAGCGAATGGCAAAGCAAAAGTGACGATAAGTATTGATGAGCCTCACAAATTGGAGCAACTAATTGCCAAGCTTGAGGCCTAGATGAGATAATTGATTTAGGTCAATTAATCAAAATAATCGAATTTTGTGTGAAAGTTGTCGGTTTGTAAACAAAACTGTAAGTTTTTGCTGCAATTTAATTGCATTCAGTTGGACTGACCGTATAATTTTCGCCAATTTCCCTGCACAGAGAGTTTAGTGCGAAGTGGATATTACTAGAGGTACGAATACATGGTAGCTGCGTTAGCTAGACCAGGACGAGAGCTCGCAAGGCAATTGTTGATGATCCAGTCTGGCGCGGTTATTTTTGTGGCTGCAGGAATGGCGATAGCCGTGAATCCTGAATGGGGACTTTCAGCGCTGGTTGGTGGGGGCATTTTTGTTGTTGCCAACGCTGTCTTTGCGTTTTGTGCTTTTATGTTTAGTGGAGCTCGCGCTGCCAAGCGTGTCGCGGCCTCTTTCTACACAGGTGAAGTTCTGAAAATTCTCATCACGGTTGTGTTGTTCTACGTAGCCTACATGTATATGCAGGTGGAACTTGTTCCCCTCAAACTAACCTATTTGCTGGTACTAGGTATTAATATCTGTGCACCAGTGCTATTCATTAACAACAAAAAATAGGATGAGTTATGGCTGCGCCAGGTGAAGCGCTAACATCGTCCGGATACATTGCCCACCACTTATCAAACCTATCTTTAGCTAAGTTAGGCTTGGTAGCGGATGAAGCAAGTTTCTGGAACGTACATATCGATAGCCTGTTTTTTTCTTGGTTTACTGGTTTAATTTTCCTAGGAATTTTTTACAAAGTAGCGAAGAAAACAACAGCGGGTGTACCAGGTAAGCTTCAGTGTGCTGTAGAAATGATCGTTGAATTTGTCGCGGAAAACGTCAAAGACACGTTCCATGGACGCAACCCACTGATCGCGCCTTTAGCACTGACTATCTTTTGTTGGGTATTTTTGATGAACGTGATGGACTTAGTCCCGATCGACTTCTTACCATACCCAGCAGAGCATTGGCTAGGTATCCCTTATCTTAAGGTTGTACCGTCTGCTGATGTGAATATCACCATGGCTATGGCTCTAGGCGTTTTTGCATTGATGATTTACTACAGCATCAAAGTGAAAGGTCTAGGTGGATTCGCAAAAGAACTTGCACTACATCCATTCAATCACCCACTGATGATTCCGTTTAACCTATTGATTGAAGTGGTATCGCTACTAGCGAAACCTCTATCACTCGGTATGCGTCTATTCGGTAACATGTTTGCGGGTGAGGTTGTATTCATTCTTTGTGCGGCAATGCTACCATGGTACTTACAATGGATGGGTTCACTACCGTGGGCAATCTTCCATATCTTGGTTATTACGATTCAAGCCTTCGTATTCATGATGTTGACAATTGTTTACCTGTCAATGGCACACGAAGACTCTGATCATTAATTTTTTAAGCTTTTTATTTGGGCACTAAGCCAACAACTATAAATTGGAGATAGTAATGGAAACTTTACTGAGCTTTTCTGCAATCGCCGTAGGTATTATCGTCGGTCTTGCTTCTCTTGGTACAGCGATTGGTTTCGCACTACTAGGTGGTAAATTCCTAGAAGGTGCAGCACGTCAACCAGAAATGGCTCCTATGCTACAAGTTAAGATGTTCATCATCGCAGGTCTACTTGATGCGGTTCCAATGATCGGTATCGTAATCGCGCTACTATTCACATTCGCAAACCCATTCGTTGGTCAACTAGGTTAATCACCTTTAACTCGGGACGAGCTCAGGCTTGTTACTGATTAACACTAAGTCCAAATAGAGGGGTAGCTGTTGTGAACATAAACGCAACTCTGCTAGGTCAAGCAATCTCGTTCGCACTATTTGTGTGGTTCTGCATGAAGTATGTATGGCCACCGTTGATGCAAGCGATTGAAGAACGTCAGAAAAAAATTGCTGATGGTCTTCAAGCAGCGGAACGTGCTGCAAAAGACTTGGATCTAGCACAAGCCAACGCTTCTGATCAGATGAAAGAAGCGAAGCGCACAGCAACTGAGATCATCGACCAAGCGAACAAGCGTAAGTCTCAAATTATTGATGAAGCTCGCGAGGAAGCTCAGGCAGAACGCCAGAAAATCCTAGCGCAAGCGGAAGCAGAACTTGAAGCTGAACGTAATCGTGCACGCGATGAGCTGCGCAAACAAGTTGCTACTCTGGCTGTAGCTGGTGCTGAGAAAATCCTTGAGCGTTCTATCGATAAAGACGCTCAGAAAGATATTCTCGACAACATTACTGCAAAACTTTAAGTCTGGGGGCGCATATGTCTGATTTGACTACAATCGCACGCCCCTATGCTAAAGCAGCTTTTGACTTTGCTGTAGACAAAGACCAGTTGGACCAATGGGGCCAAATGTTGTCTTTCGCTACTGAAGTTGCCAAAAACGAACAAATGAATGAACTTCTAACGGGTTCTGTTTCAGCTGATAAAATGGCAGAAATTTTTGTTGCAGTTTGCGGTGAACAAGTTGATGCGCACGGTCAAAACCTGATTAAGGTTATGGCTGAGAATGGTCGTCTGACGGCCCTTCCTGATGTTTGTGAGCAATTCTTCTTATTGAAGAAAGAGCATGAGAAAGAAGTCGATGTTGAAGTGATTTCAGCAAGCGAACTTTCTGATGAGCAGCTAGCAAATATTGGCAGCAAACTTGAAGCGCGTCTTGAACGCAAAGTGAAGCTGAATTGCAGCGTAGATGAGACCCTACTTGGTGGGGTTATTATTCGAGCCGGAGACCTAGTCATCGATGACTCAGCGCGTGGTCGTTTGAACCGCCTGAGCGATGCATTGCAGTCTTAATGGGGATTGGAGCATGCAACTTAATTCCACGGAAATTAGCGATCTAATCAAACAACGTATCGAATCTTTCGAAGTTGTTAGTGAAGCTCGCAACGAGGGTACTATCGTATCGGTAAGCGATGGTATCATCCGCATCCACGGCCTAGCGGACGTGATGCAAGGTGAAATGATTGAATTACCGGGTGGCCGTTATGCACTAGCACTTAACCTTGAGCGTGACTCGGTTGGTGCGGTAGTAATGGGCCCATATGCTGACCTTAAGGAAGGCATGAAAGTTACAGGTACTGGCCGCATTCTTGAAGTGCCAGTTGGTCCAGAACTACTAGGTCGCGTAGTAAACACGCTAGGTGAACCTATCGATGGTAAAGGTCCAATCGAAGCGAAACTGACTTCGCCTGTAGAAGTAATCGCACCAGGTGTAATCGACCGTAAATCGGTAGACCAACCTGTACAAACTGGCTACAAATCAGTTGACTCAATGATCCCTATCGGTCGTGGTCAGCGTGAGCTTGTGATCGGTGACCGTCAGACTGGTAAAACAGCAATGGCGATCGATGCGATTATCAACCAGAAAGACTCTGGTATTTTCTCAATCTACGTAGCAATCGGTCAGAAAGCATCGACTATCGCTAACGTAGTTCGCAAACTAGAAGAGCACGGCGCGCTAGCTAACACTATCGTTGTTGTTGCATCTGCTTCTGAATCTGCAGCGCTACAATACCTAGCGCCATACGCAGGTTGTGCGATGGGTGAATACTTCCGCGATCGCGGTGAAGACGCACTGATTGTTTACGATGATCTATCTAAGCAAGCGGTAGCTTACCGTCAGATCTCTCTACTACTAAAACGTCCACCAGGCCGTGAGGCATTCCCAGGTGACGTATTCTACTTACACTCGCGTCTACTAGAGCGTGCAGCTCGTGTAAACGAAGAGTACGTAGAGCGTTTCACTAACGGTGAAGTGAAAGGTAAGACTGGTTCTTTGACTGCTCTTCCTATCATCGAAACTCAAGCAGGTGACGTTTCAGCATTCGTACCGACTAACGTAATCTCGATTACCGATGGTCAGATCTTCCTACAAACTGAGTTATTCAACGCAGGTGTACGCCCAGCCGTTGACCCAGGTATCTCAGTATCTCGTGTAGGTGGTTCAGCTCAGACGAAAATCATCAAGAAGTTATCTGGCGGTATCCGTACTGCACTAGCTCAGTACCGTGAACTAGCGGCATTCGCACAGTTCTCGTCTGACCTTGATGAAGCGACGAAGAAACAGCTAGACCACGGTCAAAAAGTTACAGAACTAATGAAGCAGAAGCAGTACGCTCCAATGTCTGTATTTGACCAAGCACTAGTAATCTTCGCGGCAGAGCGCGGCTATTTAGCAGATGTTGAACTAAGCAAACTGCTAGATTTCGAAGCGGCTCTACTATCGTACGCTCGCGGTCAATACGCTGAATTCGCAGCTGAGATCGACAAGACGGGTGCATACAACGATGAAGTTGAAGCTCAGTTGAAGAAACTGACTGACGACTTCGTAGCAACCCAAACTTGGTAATTAGGTCGGTGGCAGTTTCTGCCACCAACTAACGGAGAGTAACGATGGCCGGCGCAAAAGAGATACGTAATAAAATCGGTAGTGTTAAAAGCACGCAGAAAATTACGAAAGCGATGGAAATGGTAGCAGCTTCAAAAATGCGTCGTTCTCAAGACGCAATGGAAGCTTCTCGTCCATACGCTGAAACAATGCGTAAAGTGATCGGTCATGTGGCTAACGCAAACCTAGAGTACCGTCATCCGTACCTAGAAGAGCGTGAAGCTAAACGTGTTGGTTACATCATCGTTTCGACAGACCGTGGTCTGTGTGGTGGTTTGAACATTAACGTGTTCAAGAAAGCCGTCACAGACATGCAATCATGGAAGGAGAAAGGTGCTGAAGTTGAACTGGCGGTAATCGGTTCAAAAGCAACAGCTTTCTTTAAAAATGGTGGCGCAAAAGTTGCGGCACAGGTTTCTGGTCTGGGTGATAACCCAAGCCTAGAAGACCTAATCGGTTCTGTTGGCGTAATGCTTAAGAAATACGATGAAGGTGAACTGGACCGTCTATACGTAGTGTTCAACAAATTTGTGAACACTATGGTTCAGCAACCAACGATCGATCAATTGCTACCTTTGCCTAAATCGGACAGCGAAGAGATGCAGCGTGAGCACTCATGGGACTACATCTATGAGCCTGAGCCAAAACCTCTATTGGACACACTTCTAGTGCGTTACGTAGAGTCTCAGGTATACCAAGGTGTGGTAGAGAACCTTGCTTGTGAGCAAGCGGCTCGAATGATTGCGATGAAGGCTGCAACGGATAACGCAACCAACTTGATTGAAGATCTAGAACTTGTGTACAACAAAGCCCGTCAGGCTGCGATTACACAAGAACTATCGGAAATCGTTGGTGGTGCATCTGCGGTTTAAGCTTAGGTAAAACGAAATAGTTTAGAGGATTAACGATGGCTACAGGTAAGATCGTACAGATCATCGGTGCGGTAGTCGACGTAGAGTTCCCACAGAGCGAAGTACCAAGTGTATATGACGCTCTAAACGTTACAGAATCGAAAGAGCGTCTAGTTCTTGAGGTTCAACAACAGCTAGGCGGTGGCGTAGTTCGTTGTATCGTAATGGGTAGCTCTGATGGTTTACGTCGTGGCGTTGAAGTGGTTAACACTGGCGCTCCAATTTCAGTACCAGTAGGTACTAAAACTCTAGGTCGTATCATGAACGTCCTAGGTGACGCGATTGATGAGCGTGGTGAGATCGGTGCAGAAGAGGTTTACTCTATTCACCGTGAAGCACCAAGCTACGAAGAGCAATCAAACGAAACAGCACTTCTAGAAACTGGTGTTAAGGTAATCGACTTGGTTTGTCCATTCGCTAAGGGTGGTAAAATCGGTCTATTCGGTGGTGCAGGTGTAGGTAAGACCGTTAACATGATGGAACTTATCAACAACATCGCACTTCAACACTCAGGTCTATCAGTATTTGCTGGTGTTGGTGAACGTACTCGTGAAGGTAACGATTTCTACTACGAGATGCAGGAAGCGGGCGTTGTAAACGTTGAGAAGCCTGAAGAATCTAAAGTAGCAATGGTTTACGGTCAGATGAACGAGCCACCAGGCAACCGTCTACGTGTTGCACTGACTGGTCTAACAATGGCAGAACGTTTCCGTGACGAAGGTCGTGACGTACTACTGTTCGTTGATAACATCTACCGTTACACGCTTGCAGGTACAGAGGTATCAGCACTGCTAGGTCGTATGCCTTCAGCGGTAGGTTACCAGCCAACTCTTGCAGAAGAGATGGGTGTATTGCAGGAGCGTATCACGTCAACTAAGCAAGGTTCTATCACGTCTGTACAGGCGGTATACGTACCAGCGGATGACTTGACTGACCCGTCTCCAGCAACAACGTTCGCGCACTTGGATGCAACGGTTGTACTTAACCGTAACATCGCAGCTATGGGTCTATACCCAGCGATCGACCCACTAGATTCGACGTCTCGTCAGCTAGACCCACTAGTAGTTGGTCAAGAACACTACGACACAGCTCGTGGCGTTCAGCAGACACTTCAGCGCTACAAAGAGCTGAAAGACATCATTGCGATTCTAGGTATGGACGAGCTATCTGAAGAAGATAAGCAAGTTGTATCTCGTGCACGTAAGATTGAGCGTTTCCTAACTCAGCCTTACCACGTAGCGGAAGTATTTACAGGTGACCCAGGCGTTTACGTACCTCTTAAAGAGACACTACGTGGCTTTAAAGGTCTACTAGCTGGTGAATACGATGACATTCCAGAGCAAGCGTTCATGTACTGCGGTACGATTGACGATGCTATCGAGAATGCGAAGAAGCTATAAGGCTAACTAGGAGGCGATATGGCACCAATAACCTTTCACCTAGACGTAGTAAGCGCTGAGAAACGTATTTTCTCGGGTCGCGTAGAAACGTTTCAGGTGACCGGTAGCGAAGGTGAGCTGGGTATTTTCCACGGCCACACTCCGCTGCTGTCCGCTATTAAGCCTGGTATGGTGCGTATTGTGAAACAGCACGGCCACGAAGAGTTCATTTATGTCTCTGGTGGTATGGTCGAAGTTCAGCCGGGTACTGCTACAGTACTGGCTGATACAGCGATTCGTGGTGAAGATCTAGACGCAGCGAAGGCAGAAGAAGCCAAGCGCCGCGCTGAGGAGCAAATCCAGAATCAGCATGGTGACATGGACTTCGCACAAGCGGCCAGTGAACTGGCTAAAGCCATTGCTCAGCTTCGAGTTATCGAGCTGACCAAAAAGCGTCGCTAAGCTCAATTAGCAACGTTGCATGTAAAAGGCGGCCATTAGGTCGCCTTTTTGCTTATTTTTTAAGGGAAATTTACCTTCCTACGTTAACTATTGCTTCTTAACTGACTACAATAGTCGACAGTTTTATTTCAGTTTAAAGGTAATTCGATGAAGTTTAGCGCGGTAATTCTTGCTGCGGGTAAAGGTACACGCATGTACTCCAACATGCCGAAAGTACTGCATACCCTTGCTGGCAAACCGATGGCGAAGCATGTGATTGATACATGTGCGACTTTAGGTGCACAAAACATTCACTTAGTTTACGGACATGGTGGTGACCAAATGCAGGCAGTGCTAGCTGATGAACCTGTAAATTGGATCTTGCAAGCAGAGCAGTTAGGGACCGGGCACGCTGTTGATCAAGCTTCGCCACACTTCGAAGATGATGAAAAGATCTTGGTTTTGTATGGTGATGTACCTCTGATTTCAGCGGAAACGATCGAAAACCTATTAGAAGCTCAGCCAAATGGCGGCATCGCTCTTTTGACAGTTATGCTAGATAACCCGATGGGATACGGTCGTATTATTCGACGTAATGGTCCTGTTATTGCTATTGTTGAGCAAAAAGATGCGACAGAAGAGCAGAAGCTCATCAAAGAATGTAACACTGGTGTGCTGGTGGCGACAGGTGGTGACCTGAAACGCTGGCTTGCTGGTCTAAACAATGAAAACGCTCAAGGCGAATACTATCTAACGGATGTTATCGCGGCTGCACATAGTGAAGGCCGAGCGGTAGAGGCTGTGCATCCGGTTAACTCTATTGAAGTTGAGGGTGTCAACGATCGTGCTCAATTGGCTCGTCTAGAGCGCGCATTCCAATCAATGCAAGCTCAGAAACTGCTAGAGCAGGGCGTGATGCTGCGTGATCCTTCCCGCTTTGATCTGCGCGGTGAGCTGCAATGTGGTATGGATTGTGAAATCGATGCCAATGTGATCATCGAAGGTAAAGTATCACTGGGTGATAACGTTGTCATCGGAGCTGGTTGTGTACTGAAAGACTGTGAAATCGACGATAACACCATCGTTCGCCCATACAGCGTAATTGAAGGCGCAACAGTTGGTGAAGAATGCACAGTTGGTCCATTCACACGCCTACGCCCAGGCGCAGAGATGCGTAACGACTCTCACGTGGGTAACTTCGTTGAAGTGAAAAACGCGCGTATCGGTGAAGGTTCTAAAGCGAACCACCTAACTTACCTAGGTGATGCAGAAATCGGTCAACGTACTAACATCGGTGCTGGTACCATCACTTGTAACTACGACGGTGCGAACAAGTTTAAGACCATCATTGGTAACGACGTCTTCGTTGGTTCTGACAGCCAACTTATCGCGCCAGTGACAGTTGCGGATGGTGCAACCATTGGTGCTGGTACTACGTTAACCAAAGATGTCGCTGAAGGTGAGCTTGTGATCTCTCGTGCGAAAGAGCGCAAAATTACCGGTTGGCAGCGTCCAGTTAAGAAGAAGTAAGCTTAATTCGCTTACATAAAAAGAATAAAAACCAAAGCCGCTCTTGATGAACGGCTTTGTTGTATCTGGTGTTGTGAAAGAGAGAGTTTAGTGACTTGGGATCGCTATGCGCTTCTCTAGCCAGCGCACCGCTTGAGAGACCAAAAGAATCAGCACCAAATATTCTAAGACGAGAAACGTATAGATCTCTAATGGTAAGTACTCATTCACCACCAACTCATTGGCTCGTCTTGTTAGATCACTTAAACCAATCACGCTGACTAGTGAGCTCATCTTGAGAATATAGACAAATTGATTGCCCAGTGGCGGTAAGATTTGGCGAAATGCTTGGGGAAGAATCACCAATCGCATTTTTTGCCAGTAGTTTAGCCCAAGCGACTCTGCTGCTTCATGTTGTCCGCGGCTTATGGCTTGGATTCCTCCTCTAAACACTTCCGCCATAAAGGCACTTTCTGCAATGGTTAATGCGATCACACCTGCCCAAAAATGATTCAGGGATACATCAAGCAGCGTTGGCATGCCGTAGTATACCCAGAGTAGCAATACTAAGACTGGTATCGAGCGGATTATCTCGACATAGATTCTGTTTAACCACTTAAGTGCAGGTGAATCAGATAAGGCTGGAAGGGCGACCAATAGCCCTAGACTCATCGCAAACAGCATGCTGAGTAGAGACACTTGGATCGTGTCATTAAAGCCTGCTATTAGAAACTTGATGTTGGTTAATCCCTGCTCCGTAGAAGGGTCAAGTATGTACCACCCCCATTGATAGTCAGAGCAACCTGTCAGTAATAGAGGGAAAAAGAGCCACAGCGTTCGATTATTCAACCTTCATTTCCTAACTTGACTAAAAAATGCCACTTGTTACTGCTATGTTATCAAGGTTGTGTTTGTAAATCTTGAATCAAAATAAGTATATAAGGAAATACAATGAAAAAGCTTATGTTTGCTGTTGTTCTTTGGTTATCGGTGATTACTCAATTTGCTCATGCTGAGAGCCGACTGCATGAAATACTGGATAGTGGCGTGTTACGAGTAGGGACGACTGGCGATTGGAACCCGATGACGATGAAAGACCCCGCTACCAATAGTTATCGTGGTTTTGATATTGACGTTACCACTGAGTTGGCCAAAGATCTCGGTGTTAAGGTGGAATACATCGCGACGGATTGGAAAACGCTAGTTAATGGCATTACTGCCAATAAATATGATGTTACTGGTAGCGCTTCATTGAATATGTCGCGTGCCAAAGTAGCAGGTTACAGCCAACCATACTTCTATCTTGCGTTTGTACCCGTGGTACAAAAGAAAGATTTAGCTAAGTTCTCTGATTGGGCGGATTTTGATAAACCTGAAGTGAAGGTCGCTGCTACGCTTGGTACCGTGCAAGAGAAGATGGTCAAAGACTTTTTTCCATCCGCGCAGCACATTGTCATTGAAGCGCCAGCACGTGATTTCCAAGAGTTATTGGCTCGCCGAGCTGATGTTTCTGTGACATCTAATGTAGAGGCGGCAACGCTGGTGGAGAAATTCAAACAGTTGGCGATTGTCCCAGTCAAAGAGCCTCGCAAGCCAACGCCTATTGCGATGCTGCTGCCTCAAGACGACCAAGTCTGGATTAACTATATTAACCACTGGGTTGAGTTGAAGAAAACCCAAGGCTTCTTCAAGCGAGTGGCCGAAAAATGGGGCTTGCAGAGTATGTAAGTACTTTCTTTTGTATACAAATATAAAAACAAAGAGCCGCATTACGCGGCCCTTTGTTTGCTGTTCTACTGAGATTGGCAGAACTAAAGTTCGTCTTCACTCACCACGCGAGCATTATCTGGCGTCGTGAAGTGCTTGGATAATTCACGGTTAGACAGGATGTACCCCATCCACAGACCACCCATACAGATGATGATAGCGACGCCCGTTACCATCTGAGCTTGGCTTGCCATCGCTGCTACTAGTGCGCTTGATAGGCTGCTCACGGTAATTTGTAAGCTGTTTTGCAAACCCGCTGCGGTAGCAGGGCTTTGCTTCGCACTTGCCAATGCACGGTTGACTACGATTGGGTACAGCGCACCATTCGCTACCGCAATCAGACAGAAAGGCGCTAGGATTGGCCAGATTGACGTCAATTGCCATTGCGAAGCAATGAAAATTAGTAGTGCAGCAACGCTAAATAGACCAATTAACTGACGCAGAACTTTTTCGTCACCGAACTTGCGTACACCTACTTTACCTAAGTAACCACCCGCCATAAATGCGATCGTCTGAGGGATAAAGCTCAAACCAATGTCTTTAGCTTCGTAGCCCAGTTGTGCCATGATTTCAGGCATACCTGTTAGGTAAGCAAAGAACGCTGCAGAAGCAGTTGCAAACATAAACACGTTACCTAGGTATGTTTTAGAACCCAGTAATGCTTTGATATCTGAAGACATACTGGTTTGTTTGGCTTCTACTTTTTCATTTTTTTGCGCCATAGTCGCAACGACCAACAGCACACCCATAAGCGTTAGTGCAACGAAAATACTGTGCCAACCAAAGCTGTCAGCCAGTAGTACACCTAGCTGAGGAGCGAGCGCTGGAGACAGTGCCACCAGCGGCATGATAGTGGCAAAAATCTGTTGGCTCTGGCTTGAGTGACGTTTGATTACCATCGCTTGCCAGATTACAGCAGGAGCACAGACACCGATTGCTTGTACGAAACGCAGTGCCAATAACTGCCATACTTGTTCACTGAACGCTAAACCAAACGAGGCGATAGTGAATATCACTAGACCTGCCGCCAGCGTATTGCGGTGGCCGAATTTGTCTGAAGCTAAGCCCCACATCAACTGACCAAAAGCCATACCAACAAGAAATACAGTTAAAGAAAGTGCGATTTGTTCTGGACCAGTGGCAAAGTCTATTTCCATTGCTTTGAACGCTGGTAAGTACATATCCGTGGCAATAAAGCCAAGCATAGATAGGGCTGCTAGATAAACAAGCTGTAGTTTTGAGATTTTCATGATTCAACCAATCAAATTATTTAATCACTTTTTAGTCAATATCCGTTGGCGCCAACCCCGATTTATTTACCCTTCCATTCTATTTTTCGATTTTGAGAAAATAAAACGCTAAAATTATTAGTTATCAATCAAATTTTTTGAAAGGTTACGGCCGTGTTCTCGAAGTCTTCGTTAGAAATGCTAGATACTGTTGCTCGTTTAGGCAGTTTTACAGCGGCAGCTGAAGTTCTGCATAAAGTACCCTCTGCGATCAGTTATGGTGTTCGTCAAGTTGAGCAAGAGCTTGATGTCGTTTTATTCCGTCGACTGCCAAGAAAAGTGGAACTGACCCCTGCTGGTGAGTTGTTTATCGAAGAAGCTCGTCTGCTACTCAGACAAATGGCTGAAGTCAAAGCACAAACCCGTCGTGCCGCACATGGCTGGCAGTCAACGTTGAAGCTCACGCTGGATAATGTGGTTAAGCTGGATAAGCTCAAACCTTTGGTTGAAGACTTCTACCGTGAGTTTGAATTCGCAGAGCTGCAAATCAACATGGAAGTATTTAACGGCTCATGGGAAGCCATCGCCCAGGGGCGTGCTGATATTGTCGTTGGAGCAACATCTGCGATACCTGTTGGTGGGGATTTTGAGGTCAAAGATATGGGCGTATTGGATTGGGCATTCGTGATGTCGCCAGCTCACCCTTGTGTCCGCCAGCAAATTCTAACTGAAGAGTTTGTCAGTCAGTTTCCGGCTATTTGTCTTGATGATACATCGAACGTGCTACCAAAGCGTCATACTGGCCACTATCCTAAGCAGCGTCGTTTGCTGTTACCCAATTGGTACAGCGCAATTGAATGCTTGAAGAATGGCGTCGGAGTAGGGTATATGCCTCGTCATATTGCAATGCCGTTGATTCATGAAGGAACACTAGTGGAAAAAGTACTGCAAGATGACATGCCAATCAGTCAGTGCTGCTTGGTATGGCGCAAAGATGACAACCACAAGTTGATTCAGTGGATGGTAGATTACTTAGGTGCATCGAATAAACTGCACCAAGACTGGCTTCAATATTGATAACAAAGCCACTTTCAAGGAAAGTGGCTTTGTTGGTTCTAGGACAAGAAAAACTTATACGATGGGTTGTCTGTTTCGTCTTTGCATTGATAACCAAGTTCGCGCAAATGCGCAGAAAACTGGGCTAAATCGCTTTCATCTAACTCGAAACCACATAAAACGCGTCCGTAGTCCGCACCGTGGTTACGGTAGTTGAACAAGCTGATATTCCAATGAGTACCGAGTGTGCTTAAGAACTTAAGTAGCGCTCCCGGATACTCTGGAAACTCAAAGCTGTAGAGGCGTTCTTTAAGCGGCTTAGACGGCTTACCACCAATCATGTAGCGCACGTGCAGCTTCGCCATTTCATCATCAGACAGGTCAACCACAGGGTAGCCACCATCACGTAAGTCGTGAATGATGTTTTCTAGCTCTTCCTGACCGCCTTGCAAACGAACACCAACAAAGATATTCGCCAGCGCGTCATCATTGTAGCGGTAGTTAAACTCCGTTACGGCGCGGCCGCCAATGAGGTTACAGAACTCAAAGAATGCACCTTGACGTTCAGGAATGGTGACGGCAAGCAAACCTTCACGTTTCTCACCAAGCTCGCAACGCTCAGAAACATAACGTAAGCCATGGAAGTTAGTGTTTGCACCTGACAGCACAGTACCTAGATTCTTACCTTGCAGTTTGTTTTGCTCAGCAAACTTCTTCAACCCCGCCAGAGCAAGTGCGCCCGAAGGCTCCGCAATCGCACGGGTGTCTTCAAAGATGTCTTTTACTGCTGCGCAGATTTCATCGCTAGAGACGGCAATATGGCCATCAATGTACTTTTGGCACAGACGGAAAGTCTCTTCGCCAATGCGTTTTACAGCGACGCCATCGGCAAACATGCTGACTTGGTCTAGTACCACTGGCTCACCAGCATCCAATGCTGCTTTGAGGCATGACGAATCTTCTGGCTCAACCGCAATCACTTTGATTTCTGGCATGAGCTGTTTCACAAGTACCGCAACACCTGCCGCCAAACCGCCACCACCGACAGGGACGAAGATGTAATCGAGGTGACCATTTTGCTGCAGCATTTCCATGCCGATAGTGCCTTGACCTGCAATCACCAGTGGATGATCGAAGGGAGGAACAAAGGTGTAACCGTTTAACTCGGATAGACGCTCTGCCTCGGCTTTTGCCTCATCAAAGTTACTGCCGTGCAGCACCACGTTGCCACCAAAGCCACGTACCGCATCGACTTTGATGTCTGGTGTGGTTTTTGGCATCACGATAGTGGTCTTGATGCCTAGCTTAGTACCAGAAAGCGCCATGCCTTGAGCGTGGTTACCTGCAGATGCAGCGATGACACCTGCGGCTTTTTGCTCTTCAGACAGGCTTGCCACCATGTTGTATGCACCACGCAATTTGAACGAGTGCACGGGTTGACGATCTTCACGTTTGATTTGCACATTGTTGCCAATACGAGCAGCAAGGCGAGGCATTTCTTGCAAAGGAGTGACTGTTGCGACTTCATACACAGGAGCACGCAAGATCTGGCGCAGATAATCTGCACCAGATTGGTTTTCCTGTTTTAAGGGAAAGGGTTGACTCATAAAGCTAGCCCTCGAGCTTAGATTTGTCTCGTACTGCACCTTTGTCAGCACTGGTCGCCATGCTTGCGTAAGCTTTGAGTGCAAATGAAACTTCACGTTGGCGGTCTACCGGTTTCCAGCCTAACTCGTCTTGTTTCGCACGGCGCTCAGCAAGTTCTTGTTCAGATACTTGAAGTGAAATTGAACGGTTTGGAATATCAATCGCAATAATGTCGCCTTGCTTCACCAAGCCAATCGCACCGCCGTTTGCCGCTTCAGGAGAAGCGTGGCCGATAGACAGACCTGATGTTCCACCAGAGAAACGGCCGTCAGTTAGAAGTGCACACTCTTTGCCAAGGCCCATCGATTTTAGGTAAGTGGTTGGGTACAGCATTTCTTGCATGCCCGGACCACCCTTAGGGCCTTCGTAGCGGATAATTACCACGTCGCCTGCTTTTACTTTGCCACCCAAGATGCCTTCTACGGCGTCTTCTTGGCTTTCAAATACTACGGCTGGGCCAGTGAACTTATGAATGCTCTCATCAACACCAGCTGTCTTAACGATACAACCATCCAGTGCGATGTTGCCTGATAGAACGGCTAGGCCACCTTCTTGGCTAAAGGCATTTTCTTTGGTGCGAATACAACCTTCTGCTCGGTCGTCATCAAGGCGATCCCAGCGGCAATCTTGTGAGAACGCTTGAGTGGTACGAATACCCGCAGGGCCTGCGCGGTAGAACTTCAGTACGTCTTCGTCTTCAGTTTGGATGATGTCGTATTTTGCCAGCTGCTCTTTCATCGAAAGGCCAAGTACGGTGCGCGCATCATTGTGCAGTAGACCCGCTCGGTCTAGCTCACCAAGAATCGCCATTACGCCACCAGCGCGGTGTACGTCTTCCATGTGATATTTCTGGGTAGATGGTGCCACTTTACACAAGTGCGGTACTTGGCGAGACAGACGGTCGATATCTTCCATATCGAAATCCACTTCACCTTCTTGCGCCGCTGCCAGTAGGTGCAGAATGGTGTTGGTCGAGCCACCCATTGCAATATCCAGCGCCATCGCGTTTTCGAACGCATCAAACGTAGCGATGTTGCGAGGAAGGGCCGATTTGTCATCTTGCTCGTAGTAACGACGAGTCAGTTCAACGATGCGACGACCTGCATTAAGGAACAGTTGTTCACGGTCAGCGTGTGTTGCCAGCATAGAACCGTTACCCGGTTGAGAAAGACCCAGTGCTTCCGTTAGACAGTTCATTGAGTTTGCAGTGAACATGCCTGAACACGATCCACACGTTGGACATGCGCTACGTTCGATCTGCTCGCTTTGCTCATCAGATACTTTTGGATCTGCGCCTTGGATCATTGCATCAACAAGGTCTAGCTTGATGATCTGATCAGAAAGCTTGGTTTTACCCGCTTCCATTGGACCACCAGAAACAAAGATAACAGGGATGTTAAGACGCATAGATGCCATCAACATTCCCGGAGTGATTTTGTCACAGTTAGAGATACATACCATGGCATCGGCACAGTGCGCGTTGACCATGTATTCTACTGAGTCTGCTATAAGTTCACGTGAAGGCAGTGAGTACAGCATGCCGCCGTGACCCATTGCGATACCATCATCAACCGCGATGGTGTTGAATTCTTTTGCGATGCCGCCGGCTTTTTCGATTTCACGCGCTACAAGCTGACCCATGTCTTTTAGGTGTACGTGACCCGGAACAAATTGAGTAAACGAGTTTACGACGGCGATGATTGGTTTACCGAAGTCTTCTTCTTTCACACCCGTTGCACGCCATAGTGCTCGTGCACCCGCCATGTTACGACCATGTGTTGTGGTTGCTGATCTATATTTTGGCATTTCCTAATCCTTCTTACTTCTGTTCTGGGTACACATAGTCTAACCAGCCCCACTTATCTTCCGTGGTGCCGTTAAATAGGCCAAAGTAGGCCGCTTGTAGTTCTTTAGTGATTGGGCCGCGTTTACCGGTGCCCACTTCAATTTTGTCGATGGTTGCTACTGGCACAACTTCGGCTGCCGTACCTGTCATAAAGACTTCATCGGCTAGGTAAAGTGCTTCACGCGCAATGTTCGCTTCACGCACTTCATAACCTTTATCGCGTGCAATAGTCATGATCGAATCACGAGTGATGCCCGGTAGAATCGCGCTGGTTGCTGGTGGTGTAGTGATCACGCCATCTTTGATAACAAAGATGTTTTCACCGGCGCCTTCCGATAGGTAACCATCTACGCTCAGTGCGATACCTTCGTCATAGCCGTGACGACGCGCTTCGCCGCCAACGAGCAGTGAAGATAGATAGTTACCGCCTGCTTTCGCTGCAGTTGGGATAGTGTTAGGCGCAGCTCGATTCCAACTAGAGATCATGGCATCAACGCCAGCTTCTAGCGCTTCTTCACCTAGGTAAGAGCCCCAAGGGAATGCGGCAATGATCAGGTCCATCTCAGTACCAACAGGTGGGCACACGCCCAAGCCAACATTACCGACAAAACCCAATGGACGAATGTAAGCGCTGTCGAGTTTGTTCTGGCGCAGGGTTTCGCGTGTTGCTTCCATGATTTCTTCCACTGTGTATGGAATCGGAAAGCGGTAAATCTTGGCAGAATCTTTTAAACGTTGTGCATGCTCACGGTGACGGAAGACAATTGGTCCTTTTGGCGTGTTGTAGCAGCGTACGCCTTCAAATACAGAGGTGCCGTAGTGCATCGCGTGAGTCAGAACGTGAACGTTCGCCTCTGCCCACGGAACCATCTCGCCATTAAACCAAATGAAATCTGCAGTTTTCGTTGCCATTTATTGCCTTCCTTATGCACTCACGTGTTGTTGTAAGTTGTGATTTGGGAGTTCATCGTTGCGGATCTTCAGTACCTCAACGGTGCGAATGTCCCACAACTTCTCAATTTGATTGACCAAAAACGAGATAGGTCGATCGCTGTCGACGATGATCTCTACGCTGGCTACTTTGCTTTCGTGGTTTTGGGTAGCAGCGACTTGTTTGATCACAAAGCCTCGGTGACGAATCACACGAAGAACGCGCTCCAACAATACCGGTTTATCGTCGGCTTTGATGTCGAGTAAATATCTGTCCATGCGATTGTCTCCTAAGTGTTTTCCAACATATCACTGTTTGATGCACCAGGTGGTACAAGTGGCCACACGTTCTCTTCTTCGTCGATTAAAACGTGAAGCATGTAAGAAGTCTTACTTTCTAGCATCTCTTTGAGAGCCTGTTCGACTTCTTCTTTCTTGGTGATGGTTTTGCCCGGGATATCGAACGCTTTGGCAAGCATTACGAAGTCTGGGTTGTCATCAAGAATGGTTTCGCTGTGGCGGCCGTCAAAGAACAGCGACTGCCATTGGCGAACCATGCCAAGACGTTGGTTATTAAGAAGGACAATCTTTACTGGAATCTGACGACGCTTCAGCGTGCCCAATTCCTGCACGTTCATCATAAATGAACCGTCACCTGTAATAAGGATAGACTGATCATCAGGACGTGCGACTGCAGCGCCCATCGCCGCTGGCAGGCCAAAGCCCATAGTGCCAAGGCCAGCTGAAGTGATGAAGTTTTGCGGATCGCGTGGTTGAATGTGTTGTGCTGCCCACATCTGATGCTGACCTACGTCGGTCGAGACAATTGAGCTATCCGGCATCATGTCTGACAACTGTTTAAGTAGCAACGGAGCGTAGATCAGCTCGCCCGGGTGGTCGTAACGCCATTTGAATCCGCTACGCAGGCTTTCACTGTGATGTACCCAAGGAGTGATATCTTGAGTGAGCTCTAATTGAGGAAGAATCTTGCTGATCTCACCACGAAGAGGTGCATTGGCGTGGCGTAGCTTATGAATTTCAGCCGCATCGATGTCGATATGAATAACTTTCGCGTTTGGCGCAAATGTGTCGAGCTTACCGGTCACGCGGTCATCAAAACGTGCCCCAACTACAATCAAAAGGTCACATTCTTGAACCACAAGGTTTGCGGCTTTGGTGCCATGCATGCCCAACATACCTAGGTAGTGTGGGTCGTGACGTTCAATGGTACCCAAACCTTTTAGCGTGCTTACCGCTGGCATTGGATTTAAACGCAGGAACTCGCGCACTGAGTCTGTCGCTTTTGCAATCTGTACGCCACCACCGACGTATAAAACTGGTCGAGTTGAAGCGGCAAGCACTTCTTGAGCGCGCTGGATATCAGCATCAGTAACTAAAGGTGCAGCTGGTGGAACAAAAGGAGGCAGTAATTCGGTTGGTGCTTGAGCAAGCTGAACGTCTTTGGCGATATCAACAATCACCGGGCCAGGACGACCTGTTTTTGCTACTTCAAACGCTTCGGCCAGCGTTGGGGCAAGGTCTTCAATCTCAGTCACTAGGTAACTGTGTTTGGTACAGGCTAGAGACATTCCGATCACATCCATTTCTTGGAACGCGTCGGTACCGATATGAGAGCTAGCAACCTGACCTGTGATGGCTACTAGAGGAACGGAATCGAGGAAGGCGTCGGCAAGGCCAGTAACAAGGTTGGTGGCGCCTGGGCCTGAAGTGGCCATACAAACGGCAACGTCTTGCGTCGCTCGAGCCATCCCGATGGCGGCCATTGCAGCCCCTTGCTCATGACGGCATAAGATGTGTTCAACACCTCCGTCATACAACGCATCGTAGATTGGCATGATGGCTCCACCAGGATACCCAAACACCGTCTCGATGCCTTGCTGTCTTAAAGCGGCTACGACTAGTTCTGCACCGGTCATCGTAAACCTCCTTTGCTACGTTGTGGCTCGTAGCTATCGCCATGTGTTTTGCACTTCATGTGCACTCCCATTCTTCCCGTTAAGCTGTCTAAGGGTTAGACAGATGACAACTTGTAGTTGTAAAAAAACCCCCGGACTTCTCAGTGCGGGGGTTTTTTGTAATTTGTGGTTATCTTTCGCCCACAATCCCCCGCGCGGTGCCAATAATGACCACGATAATCAGGGCTAGCAGTGAGTTGATGTGAGCGAATAAGTTCATCTGTCTGTCGTTCTGTTTTCGTTAATAAGTATTGTGTAATGTTCTACGAAAATGTTTGCGTCACTAGTGGTAACACACAAATCTGCTGCATGACAAGCAAAAAGTCATTCTTTTTTCACATTAAGTACCAATCTGGACAGGCTATATAACATATCCATATAGAAAACATCTGGTTATATAACGTACAAAAATTTGAGGAAATTATGGGGCTGGCAATCATTCATAGTCGAGCAAGTGTGGGTGTGCAAGCGCCGTCGGTAAGTGTGGAAGTCCACATCAGTAATGGGATGCCGGGCTTTACGCTAGTGGGTCTACCGGAAACGACAGTAAAAGAATCGAAAGATCGCGTCCGCAGTGCGATCGTTAATTCCAACTTTCAATTCCCTGCCAAGCGAATTACGGTAAATTTAGCACCTGCGGATCTGCCCAAAGAAGGTGGACGCTTCGATCTGCCGATTGCATTAGGGATTTTGGCAGCTTCAGAACAAATCGCGACAGATAAGCTCAAAAACTACGAATTTGTTGGTGAATTAGCCCTTTCTGGCGGATTAAGAGCTGTAAAAGGCGTGCTGCCCGCTGCGTTGGCTGCGAACAAAAAGCAGCGCCGTTTAGTGGTGCCTCATGCCAATGGTGATCAGGCGGCACTTGTCGGCAAAGAGCAGCACAAATCTGCTCAATCGCTATTGGAAGTTTGTGCTGAGTTGTGTGGCCAACATCAATTGAATTTGTATCAAACCCCGAAGAAAAAAGAGATCAAAAAGCACGGCCGAGATTTGCAAGACATCATCGGTCAACAGCAAGGCAAACGCGCTCTAGAGATCGCTGCAGCAGGCAATCACAATCTACTGTTTCTCGGCCCTCCTGGTACGGGAAAAACCATGCTGGCATCACGCCTGTGTGACCTGTTACCTGAGATGAACGTTGAAGAGGCAATGGAAACCGCTTCTGTGGCATCTCTGACTCAAAGTGAAATCAATGAGCACAACTGGAAGACGCGACCGTTTCGCGCGCCGCACCATTCTAGCTCAATGGCAGCGCTCGTAGGAGGCGGCTCTTTGCCTAGGCCGGGTGAGATTTCATTAGCGCACAATGGGTTACTGTTTCTCGACGAGATGCCAGAGTTTGACCGTAAGGTGCTCGACTCTTTACGTGAGCCATTGGAGTCTGGTGAAATCATTATCTCTCGAGCGCAGGGTAAAACCCGTTTTCCGGCTCGTTTCCAATTGGTTGGTGCATTGAATCCGAGCCCGACAGGGTACTACGAGGGCAATCAAGCTCGGACAAACCCGCAAGCGATACTGCGTTATCTTGGTCGGTTATCAGGCCCGCTTCTGGACCGCTTTGATATGTCGTTAGAGATTCCCGCATTGCCAAAAGGTACACTTGCTGAAGGGGGCGATCGAGGAGAGCCTACCGCTGTGGTTAAGCAAAGAGTCAATCAGGCCAGAGACAGCATGGTGCAACGCAGTGGTAAAGTGAACGCGTTATTGGGTAGTCGAGAAATTGAAGCCTTTTGCCCGCTGCAAAAAAGCGACGCTGAGTTTTTAGAAAATGCGCTGCATCGACTTGGATTATCGATTCGTGCTTACCACCGCATCATTAAAGTCGCGCGTACTATTGCTGATCTGGAAGGCTCACCGCAAATTGAGCGAACTCACTTGGCAGAAGCTTTGGGTTATCGAGCAATGGATAGGTTGCTCAAGCAGTTGACGGCGCAGGCAGTATAAATTTAAGCCTGCTTTCGGTTGCGTTTATCTTGGTAGAGTGCTTGGTCAGCACGCTCGATACATTGCTCAAGACTCCCTTGGCACTCCACCAAGCCAAAACTGAATGAGATACCATGTAGATGGATATCATTTTCTACAAATTGGCGAATATTCAACAGGATGTCTTGAGCACTGGATAATGGCATGCAATCAAATAGGACGACAAACTCATCACCGCCAACCCGGTAGAGCGTGCCATTCTCTCCCAGTTTTTGCATCATTAAGGTGGCAAAGTCGATCAGTACTTTGTCTCCAATAGCATGACCATAAGTGTCGTTAACTTGCTTGAATTTATCCAAATCAAGATAAGCCACAACGCAGCAGTCACAGCCCTTTTGTATGGCTGACATCAACGCTTTTTTATTTAATGCACCTGTTAGGTGATCGTAATGTAGGCTTTGTTTTAGCTGGTTTTGTTCTTCGATACGCGCTGTTATATCCCATGCCATCAATACGATATGACGCTCACCATTAACTTCGGTAAGGTAGCGCATCGATTCAAAGTGGTGATTTTGAAAGGTTTCAATATCCACTCGCATCGGGGCTTTGCTGTCGATCAAAGCTTGGTCGTTGCGTTTGCATTGAAGTAACAGATCTCGTAGGTCTTCGTTATCACAATCTGTGATCATGTTGTCTAAGCTGATGCCGAGAATGTCTTCTTCGAAGAAAGCACGGTAGCGCTGGTTGAGGGCGACATGTTCACCTGTCTCTTTTCGCACAGCGATAAAACCCGGAAAGTTCTTGGAAAGAACGCTCATTAAGTTTTGTTCGGAAGCGTATTGAGGATCGATGTGCATGTATGGCTCTCGCAAATAATAAATAGGGCGCATATTATCCACAAGAGCGTTCGATTGGCTATTGTTTGAGCAATGAATTGTTTTTATTGTGACGATCAGTCCATTTTATACTCGCAGAAAATGGATCCCATTTACTGCGAGTATCGATCTTAGAAGTTGTAGTTCATACCAACTGAAACTAAATATTCTTTCTCATCGTAGAAGGTGATGTTGGAGTCGTTGTTCCCGTAACCTGCCAGAGATATGAGTGACCAGTTTTGCCAATCGAATACATTCTTGTACTCGTAGGCCGCAAACAAGCTGAGCTTACCGTCATCACGTGTCTTATCGAATGTGTCACTGGCTGCTTCGTAGTTTTTCAGCGTGTAGCCTGCTGTAACTGCAAAACGATGGCGATTCACGAACTGGAACCAGCTTAATTCGAATCGGTAAGAGTCGAAGGATTCCGCTTCGCCATCTGCATCTTGGTAGACATAAGTAAATGCGGGTTGCAGCATCGATGTGCGGCTAAGCGGGATACGGTAGTCGCCTTTGATGTGGTAGATCTTTGCATCACGCAGCAAAGATGAATCGGTCACGGTATCTTTCTCTACGTCTTTATCTGCGTAAGCCAAATCAAGATTAAAGTTGTCGTCTAAGAAGCGATTGATTTGGAGACGAAACGCATTGCCGCCCTCATCGGTGGTTTTTCTCGACTGTCCCGTTAAGTACGGATCTTGCCAAGTTTCTCCCTCCAAGATGGTCGGTAAGTAGGAAAAGTCGAGCACAGTGCCCGAAGCCAGTTGGTATTTGTAACCAAGTTGGAAGGCGAGAGTACCGATCGCGATATCGGAACGAGTGGTACCGGCATACACTTGGTGATTGAGTTTGTTACCAAAGGTATACGCTGCGCTGCCTAGCGGTGCAACGATAAAAGATTCATCACTTTCGGCACGCTGATTCAATGACGTGATAGTGCTGTTGCTGTCTGTATTGAAGTTGGATTCTGATGAGACGAAGCCTGCGTTCAACGAAATCTCACCGCTAAAACCTGCTGTTTCTGCAAGTTGAGCTTGTGCTGAACTGACGATAAAGGCCAAAGGCAGTAAGGTTAGCCTTGGATTCATTCGCTTTCTCCTTGTTTGTCGAATGAAAGATGTTATTTGAGCGTTGGTCCAGTTTTACAGTGAAACAAATCTGACCATTCTTACAAATGTTTCAATGTGGCAACGGATTCGTATAATTACACGCTGTTTTATTACTCACGCGCTATAGTTACTGATTGGTTACCATGTTGGCATATTTGTTACTCATTTTTAACGCTTCTTTTGTGATTATAAATTCTGCGGTTTGTTCCATCGCAATTTGTATCATCGCCATTTTTAAGCTGTTGCTTCCAACTGCGAAGCTCAAAGCCAAAGGCACCGAGGCTGCCAACAAAATGATGTGGGTGTGGGCAACGGTTAACGCCGGTATTCTTGCGCTCTCTAATCGCGTTGAATGGGATGTTCAAGGCGGTGAAAACCTAAAGAAAGATGGCTGGTACTTACTGATCAGTAATCATCTTAGTTGGACTGACATTGTTGTACTGTGTTGCGTGTTTAAAGATCGCATTCCGATGCCAAAATTTTTCCTCAAGCAGCAGCTATTATATGTGCCTTTTATCGGAATGGCATGTTGGGCGTTAGATATGCCGTTCATGCGTCGCTATTCGCGAGAGTATTTGCTTCGTAATCCAGACAAACGTGGGCAAGATCTGCAAACCACGCGCCGTTCATGTGCCAAGTTTAAACATACGCCAACCACAGTGGTGAACTATGTAGAGGGCACACGCTTTACTCAAGATAAGCAACGTAAGAGCCGAGCGGGTTATCAACATTTGTTGCAACCTAAATCTGGTGGTATTGCTTATACGTTAGCGGCCATGGGGGAGCAGTTTGAGAACATCATCGATGTGACCTTAGCGTACCCAGAAAACACCAATAAACCCTTTAAAGATATGCTAATGGGGCGTATGACTAAAATTGTGGTGCGAGTGAAGGTTCTGCCAGTCGATGAGCGAGTGTTGGGTGATTACTTCAATGACAAACCATACAAACGCCAGTTTCAACAATGGTTAGGCGATGTGTGGCAAGAGAAAGACCAAGTGTTGCAAGAGATACATAAATAGAAAGGGGAGCAATGTGCTCCCCTTTTTAATGATGGCCTGAATTATTTCAGTGTCAGCAAGTAGTTCACTAGCGCAAAGTACTCGTCAGTAGACTTAATGCCTTGTGCTTGAACTAGGTATTTGTTGTTAACGATAACCGCTGGAACACCAGTTAGGCCGCTGTTTTCAAATTGCTTGTCCATACGGCGAACCATTGAATCAACTGCGAAGCCTTTGAATGCAGCATCGAATTTCTTCGCATCTACGCCTTCATCTAGGAAGATTTGACGAAGTTCTGCATCGTCACGTGGTGCTTTACGCATGTTGTGAATGCGGTTAAACATCACTGGTACCATCTTGTCTTCAATTTTAAGCGCAACCATGGTCGCGTAAGCTTTGCTCATTGAAGGACCCATATTGCCACCCATGAATGACACATGGTTCTTTTGCAGTTTCACACCTTCAGGTAGCTGCTTCTTCAGTTGCTGAATGATCGGCTCGAAAGAATGACAGTGTGGGCAGTAGAAAGAGAAGAACTCAGTCACTACAGGCTTTTTCGATGCCTCTAGATCCAATACTTTGTAATGTTCACCTTCTTTGAATTGCGCTGCATGTGCCGACAGGCTTAGCATCAGCATAGAAAACAGTGCGAACAGCTTTTTCATTTAATTATCTCCATTTTGAATTGTTCGGCCTGACTTACCATTGAGGCATTAAAGATAGCGGTGCTTCTTCTAAGTTGGCAATCTGCTCTTTAAATGCCAGGACCTGACCTTCCCAGTATTTTGGCTCATTAAACCATGGAAAAGCGAGCGGAAATGCCGGGTCGTGCCAACGTTTTGCTAGCCATGCCATATAGTGCACCATTCGTAGACCGCGAAGTGGTTCGATTAGTTTCAATTCTGCCGAGTTAAAATCGCAAAACTCTTGGTAACCTTCTAAAACAATATCTAATTGTATTAGCTTGTCTTGGCGCTCGCCATTGAGTAGCATCCATAAATCTTGTACCGCAGGGCCATTACGTGAGTCATCCAAATCGACAAACATTGGGCCATCGCGCCATAAGATATTGCCCGGATGGCAATCTCCATGCAGACGAATGGTATTGAAGCCTTCTTGCCAGTGACTTTCAATCGACTTGATCAGCATATCCAAATCATTAAAGAAGCTGTTCTCCAAATGCATCGGAATCATGTTGGCGTTTTGTAGTATCTCTCTTGGCTGATAGAGATACTCTTGCAAGCCAATGGTTGGGCGATGTTGGAATGCTTGGCGGCTACCCACTTTGTGGATACGTCCTAGAAAACGACCGACACCTTCGAGTTGATCTAAGTTGTCGACTTCATATTGACGACCGCCGACACTCTCAAATAAAGCAAAGCCATAGCCTTGATAGTGATGCAGCGTTTCACCGTTGATGAGTACAGGTGGTGCAACTGGGATTTCGTTATCAATCAATTCGAGCGTAAAGTCGTGCTCTTCTTGAATTTGCTCGTCGCTCCAACGCTCTGGGCGATAGAACTTTACCACGTAGCGCTGGCGTTCTTCGTCAGTGAACTGGTAAACGCGGTTTTCATAGCTGTTTAGAGCAAGAAAGCCCGATTCTGCTCGAATACCGATGCTCTCTAACGCGTACCACATAAAGTCGGGTGTGAGGGCATCAAAGTTAAAAGTACCTTGGGACATATAAATAAAAAGGCTCATTGCTGAGCCTTTTTCCATTGGTCATCGAAGTTATAGCTTCTTGATAAATCGGCTTTCTACTTCAATGGTGAATTCGTTGCTCTTATCGGTGAGTATAAACTGAATTGTTGTGATCGCAGAGTCTAGCTTGTCAGGATCTGCGCCAAGACTCATTGGTAAGTTCAATACCTCACCAGGTTCAACTTGGATGGTTTGTTTACCATACCAACTAACGTCACTTAACCCTTCTACATCCAAGTTGTATTCTTTAACTTGTTGGGTCTTGTTGATGACTTTGAGAGTATAGGTGTTTTCCACTTCACCTGAGCTATTCACTCGGAACAGTTGGTTGCGGTCACGAATGACGCTCAACCCAGCTGGGTCAACAGCCGCTATCTGGGCGAAGAACAAACCAATCATCATCAACAATACTGCCCCATAACCAAGCAGTTTAGGTCGCATCACTTTGGTGTGTTTACCTGATAGACGATGCTCCGTGGTGTAGTTGATCAAACCTTTTTCATAACCCATGCGATCCATCGTTTGGTTGCATGCGTCAATACAAGCGCCACAGTTGATGCATTCGTACTGTAATCCATCACGAATATCGATTCCTGTTGGACATACTTGAACACACAAATCACAGTCGATACAGTCACCTAAACCTAATTGCTTTGGGTCGGCCTTACGTGAACGTGGACCACGTTTCTCACCGCGTTTGGTGTCGTAGCCAACGATGAAAGTATCCTTATCAAACATAGCGGATTGAAAGCGTGCATACGGACACATGTGAAGGCAGACAATAGAACGCATCCAACCAGCATTTGCATAGGTACAAACCGCAAAGAAAAGAACCCAAAAAACCGGCCAGAAGCTGGCGTTAAAGGTGAAAAAGTCTACCACTAGGTGTTTGACTGGAACGAAATAGCCAACAAAAGTAAAGCCAGTGGCAAGCGCAATA
Organism: Vibrio sp. SCSIO 43153; assembly: GCF_023716625.1. NCBI lineage: Bacteria > Pseudomonadati > Pseudomonadota > Gammaproteobacteria > Vibrionales > Vibrionaceae > Vibrio > Vibrio sp. SCSIO 43153. The sequence goes on along the minus strand of NZ_CP071855.1, from coordinate 3,349,803 downwards.
GCAAACCAAGCTATGTGCTTGATGGTTTTTCGCATCGCCAGATTCGCAGTGATCTTATTCGAATCTTGTTTGCGGCGCTTATTCGCACTTCCTTCAAGTTTTTCTTCAAACCAAATATACATGAAGGTCCAAACTGTCTGGGGGCATAAGTAACCACACCAAACTCGACCTAAGAAGGTAGTAATAAAGAACAATCCAAACGCGGCAATCATAAACAGCAGCGCAAGTAGGGTCAGGTCTTGTGGATAAAGAGTCGTACCAAAAAAGTTAAACTGTTGGTGGCCAATGTCTAAGAGTATTGCTTGGCGCTCTCCGTATGGAATCCACGGAACCAGTGCAAACAACAGCAACAAAAACCAACCACCATAACGGCGCAACTTTTGGAAGGTGCCTTTGCTTTCTCGTACGTAAATTCGATTATTGGGGTTGAAGCGATCCCCTTTTCCTTTATGGGTCTTTGGGTTAAAGGTTTTTGGAGTCACATCTTTGATATCGATCTTGTCCTGACTCATGTATACATCCTTCTTTAGGCTTTTATAATGTACGGCGACACTTCTATCGATGTCGCTCGATGACATTGCTGCTTTGTTCATGTCATATGTTATGACGGAACATAATTATTTTAGTAAATACTGATGAACGGCGATTATACAATCAATAACAATTCCGTTTCTTTAACGTAGTCAACGTTTAACAACAAAAGTCAGTACAGTTAACCTAATAAATGACTGAACAGTTATAACTAGCTTTTGAACTGTTTGGTTTAGTTATAAAAAAAGCGACTCAAAGGAGTCGCTTAGGAATACTAGGGTGCTGATTCGTTTACTTGATGATGCCACGTGCGCGTAGGATTGCGGTTTTAAAATCATCTTCTTGGTCTTTCTTTAGACCTGGGATCATATCGTCTTTGCCGCTGTTACGCATTTTAAGGTGGTAGATCAGTACATCGTCGGTTAGATCTTCCAGTTTACCTTCATAGCCCGCTTCATTTGCTAGCTTCATGATGAACTGTAGCAAGTTCATTTCTTGGTCTTTATGCCACTCAGGCTCTAATAGCTCAAGCAACTCTTCAATACGATGACACTTCATTTCTTTCTCCACAGAATTTATAGGTGTTATTTGCTTCTAAAGGTATCAAATTGCATGTCGAACACCAAATAGGAAAAGGCTGGAAAGAAAGAAAAAAGCGCGGTGAGTGCCGCGCTTTTTAATTAAGCTGCTTTAATAACTTTGTTTGGAACACTCGGCATAATCGCTGTTTTCTCAACCAGAGTCATTGCTGGCGCAACTTGTTTTGCCTTAAGCGCAGTAGTGAAACCACTGCGACGGCGCATTGCACTACGATTAGTGTGTGCGAACCTGACTGTTGTTGGGCGCATTTAATTACCTAACTGCCAGGCATATCCATTGCCAATGTAATGGCCTGATGCATTATGAGTTGAGCTTCAACTGCTTGAAGGGTGGCTCTTTTGGCTCTCGCCAATCCAAATAATGAACCAGGAATAATGATATGCATGCATATCATGTATAGGTTAGCACTCCTGCTATAATTGGTCGATACTTGAGCAATTGAAATTGTTCAATTTTGCTATTTTCTTTCGAAGAACTGGGGTGAAAAGTTTGTTTTACCATCATGATCAACAGTAGTATGAGATCTCGACAAAGGAGGTGCGTATGTCATTTTTGAAAAAGACATTGGCGAGTTTTGGAATCGGCAGCGCCAAGGTAGATTCAGTTCTTAATCAGGATGTCCTTTATCCCGGTCAAAGTGTTGATGTATCAATTCATGTCTATGGTGGATCCACTGATCAGGCGATTGATAACATTGATTTGAAGTTATGCTGTCGATACATCGCAGAAGTCCCTGATGATCGTGGTGCTCGTGAAGGCCATAGCTTACGCCGTCTTCCGCAAACCCATGTGCTAGCGAGTTGGAGCTTACCCTATGCTTTTACCCTACACCCAAGTGAAGAGCGTACTTTTGAAGTAAAACTTGATGTACCTTGGAATACACCAGTCACTATTGGTGATGCCAAAGTCTGGCTAGAGACTGGTTTAGATGTTGCGATGGCTCTCGACCCAACCGACAAAGACATTCTCACAGTGAGGCCCGATCCACTGATGGATGCCATTTTGTCTGCCTTTGAATCGCAAGGTCTGCGCATCCGCCAAGTCGAGTGTGAAGAAGTGAAAGGTTTTGATCTGCCATTTGTACAAGAGTTTGAGATGGTACCAACAGATGGGCCATATCATGGTGTATGGCGCGAGTTAGAATTTGTTGCTCATCGTGACGAGAACACTCTTAAGCTTTGGTTTGAAGTTGACCGAACTCGAAGTGGGGCGAGTGGTATGCTAGCGAGTCTATTAGGTAGCGGTAAACTCAAACGCGAGCTTTGTATCCCAGTGAATACTAAATTGGAAGAAGTCGGTCCGCTGGTTCTTAATTATCTTGAACGAACCACCGCTGCTCACGAACTCTAATTTAAGCTTACGCGTGTACGCTTAATGTGCCATACTAGAGCGAATATTCAAACTCTAGTATAGGCACGTTCATGTCTTCACCTCAGAAAGCACAATACAGTCAGGGCGAAGAACTGGCCAACTCCATCACCCATGGTATCGGAATGATTTTCGGTATTGTAGGCTTGGTTTTACTACTGGTTAAAGCGATTGATCATCAAGCGGACACGCTGACCATTACCAGTATGGCAATCTACGGCTCTAGTATGATTGTGCTGTTTCTGGCTTCCACGCTTTATCACGCCATTCCATACCCGAAAGCCAAACGTTGGCTGAAAACCTTCGATCACTGTGCCATCTACCTTTTGATTGCAGGTAGTTACACGCCATTTTTATTGGTGAGTCTGCGTACTCCATTAGCGATTGGGCTGATGATTGTGATTTGGACCATTGCGCTGATTGGCATCATCATGAAAGTCGCGTTTGTCTATCGATTCAAAAAATTATCTTTGATGACGTATCTGGTGATGGGGTGGTTATCGTTGATCGTGATTTATCAGTTGGCGATAAATCTCGATATTGGTGGTCTGACACTATTGGCGGCTGGTGGATTGGTGTATTCAATTGGGGTGATTTTCTACGTTGCTAAGCGGATCCCTTTTAATCACGCAATTTGGCACGGCTTTGTATTGGCGGGTTGTGTGTGTCACTTCTTCGCGATTTATTACTTTGTCGAGCCTATCTAGCTGATAGAGATCAACCCGACAAAGCATGTCGTATCGTATTAGCGAGTTTTCACTTCTAATACTTCTGCTGAGAACTGGTATTGCTGCGACTGTGGCACTGCCAGTTTGATCGCTTTACCTTGCTCGGCTTGTTGTGGGCGAAGGTAAGTATCAGCGATACGCTTAATGGATTGCCAAACGGTCACGCTCTCTTTCACTAACTGCTTACCAGACGTGTCAAATACCTGAACTTCTACTTCTACCTGAATGACTGATTGTGAACTTTGGTTGGTGATAGACGTTGGAAAGATAAGTTCACCGTCTTCGTAGCTTGCAGAACCAATCAAGACATCAACACCCGAATCAGACAGCTGCATGGTTGGCTTCTTCGCGTTTACCACTACTGTAGTTCCGACTTTCTTGTTTACGATGGGAATTGTCGCAATCTCAGGTGCTTTAGTGGTTTGCGTGGTAACCGCTTCTAAGGCAGTTGTCGATGCAGCAACCGCAGACGCTTCTACCGCTTCGACTTTTTCTAGTGTGGTTTCTGTGGTGTTCGGCATTGCCTTTTTCACAACGTATTCCCACGTAAAGTCGTCGTTCAGTTTTACTTCGCGTCCATCCGCCAGTTTCACGACCTCTGCCGCGTAAACCGATGAAGTGGCGAGTAGGGTCGCCAGAGTGATCCATGTTTTCATTGTTATACCTTTTGTTTGAGTCTGTTTAACGGCGCCAAAACGCAGGGAAGAACAGGACAAGAATAGTCAGAATTTCCAGACGGCCCATTAACATACCAAAGCTTAATAACCACTTTGCAGTATCTGGCAGCGGCGCAAAGTTACCTGTTGGGCCAATCACGCTACCCATGCCAGGACCTACGTTTGCGACTGCGGTAATCGAACCAGAAATACTAGTTAGCGGATCAAGGCCGAGTGCGCTTAAGCAGCCTGCAATAAATATGATGGTGATAAAGAACATCAAGCCAAACGCTACGACAGAGCGAACGATATCGTCGTTCACAGGGCGTTGGTTGTAGCGTTGAACGAACACACCAGATGGGTGAATTAGCTTCATGATCTGCTTGTTAAGCAGCGTCATTGCGATCTGAAAACGGAAGATCTTAATTCCGCCTGCGGTTGAGCCTGAACACGCACCAGCCATCATCAAGAAGGCAAACAGCGTGGTAGGTAGAGCACCCCATGCAGTGAAGTCCTCTAAACCAAAGCCCGTAGTGGTGACGACTGAGACGATGTTAAACATCGACACGCGTAGTGCATCCAAAATGGTGTAGCCATCGCGGATAACTAACCAAGCAGACACAACCAAACTCGAGAACAAAAATAGATAGGCAAAGCCGCGAACCTGCGCATCTTTCACCAATACATCGATACTACGTTTGCGTAATGCGACGACGAAAAGTAGAAATGGCAACCCACCAAGGAACATAAAGGTAGTGGCCACCCAATGAGCACCGTTAGAGAAGTGGTTCATTGAACCATCAGAAGTCGAGTAACCACCCGTCGACAGCGTCGTAAAGGCGTGATTGATCGCTTCAAACAGATTCATGCCTGTCAGCAAGTAGCCAATAATACACAAGCCAGTTAGCATCAAATACACCAATACGATGTTCTTCGCGACGGTTTTCGCTCTCGGGCTGCTTTTATCAGACCAATCAGAAGATTCGGTTTGGAACAGCTTCATACCACCAACGTTAAGCATTGGTAGGATGGCTACCGCCATTACGATAAAGCCAATACCACCAAGCCACTGCAAGATGGAGCGCCAAAGCAATATACTCGGTGCCATGTCGTCTAAACCACTTAACACGGTAGAGCCTGTAGTGGTGATGCCAGACATGGTCTCGAAGTAGGCGTCGGTAAAGCTGATGTGGTTAATGAACACAAATGGTAATGCAGCGAAGGCACTGGCTATGGTCCACACCAAACTGGTGATAAGGAACATATCACGAACACTGAGCTTGAACTTAGCAGTTCGACCGATCGTCAAACAGATGAATGCGGCTAGGTGGGTGATCACTACGGCTTGAGCGAAATCGAGGAATCCGCCTGTACCTGTGAAAAACGCGACCAAAGTCGGCACGTACATAAAAAGGGCTAGTTTGGATAAAACCAGCCCGATAACAAACAGTACGGGACGTAAGTTGACCATAGGAAAATCCTAGAGGAAGAATGGACTCGGCTGGAACAGCGCTTCGACGTCTGGTACATACTTTTTGTCGACCAGGAACATCACGACGTGGTCATCTTGTTCGATGACGGTACGATCGTGTGCGATAAGTACTTCTTCGCCACGAACGATAGCACCAATGGTGGTTCCTGGTGGGAGTTTGATATCGCCAATCGCACGGCCAACCACTTTAGACGTGGTTTCATCACCGTGTGCAACGGCCTCGATGGCTTCTGCAGCGCCACGACGCAGAGAAGATACGTTAACAATATCAGCACGACGAACGTGCGTCAGTAGAGCAGAAATAGTTGCTTGCTGTGGGGAGATCGCTACATCAATCACGCCGCCTTGTACAAGGTCGACATAAGCGCCGCGTTGGATCAATACCATCACTTTCTTCGCGCCCATGCGTTTTGCCAACATCGCTGACATGATGTTGGTTTCATCTTCGTTGGTTAACGCAATGAATACATCTACTTGGTCGATATTTTCTTCGGTCAGCAGTTCTTGATCAGCCGCGTCACCACAGAAAACGATGGTGTTTTCTAGTTGCTCAGACAGCTTCTCTGCACGCTGATAGTTACGCTCGATTAGCTTCACGCTGTAAGTTTGCTCAAGGCGTTTAGCTAAGCTAGCACCGATGTTACCACCACCGACAATCATGATGCGGCGGTAAGGTTTCTCAAGGCGCTGAAGTTCACTCATTACCGAGCGAATATGGTTACTTGCAGCAACGAAGAACACCTCATCATCAGCTTCAATGATGGTAGTGCCTTGCGGACGAATCGGACGACCTTGACGGAAGATAGCAGCAACACGAGTATCGATGTGTGGCATGTGCTCACGCAGGGCAGACAGCGCGTTACCCACCAGAGGGCCACCATAGTAGGCTTTTACCGCTACTAGGCTGACTTTCTGCTCGGCAAAGCTCACCACTTGTAGTGCGCCTGGATATTGGATGAGGCGTTCAATGTAGCTGGTTACCAGTTCTTCTGGTGCGATAAGGTGATCAACAGGAATGGCGCCGGATTTAAATAGGGCTTCTTTTTCTGCCAGGTATTCTGGAGAACGAATACGTGCAACACGGTTTGGCGTATTGTACAGAGTGAAGGCTACCTGACAGGCCGCCATATTGGTCTCGTCGGTGTTGGTTACCGCAACTAGCATATCTGCATCTTGTGCACCCGCTTCATGAAGTACGTCTGGGTGGCTGGCGTGACCGTTAACCACTCGTAAGTCGTATTTGTCTTGCAACTCACGCAGTCGGTCGCCATTTTTATCGACGATGGTGATGTCGTTATTCTCACCAACTAGGTTTTCCGCCAATGTGCCGCCAACCTGACCTGCACCAAGAATAATGATTTTCATACTCTTTACTCGTTATCTGAAAAAGGCGATTGAATTCACTTCAATCGCCCTATTTAGCATGCTGTTACGCGTGTTTTTTTGTTAGCACTGCGTAGTAGAAACCATCCATATCTTCTTCACCTGGCAGAATCTGACGACCAGGTTGCTTTGGATCGGAGTCCATCAATTGCGCATCAGCAGTACGTGCTAAGAACGCTTTTACCTGTTCCACGTTTTCTTGTGGTGTGATTGAACAAGTTGCGTAAACCATGGTGCCGCCAGGTTTCAGTTGCGTCCACATTGCGTCGAAAATTTCGCTCTGTAGCTCAGCAAGTGCGGCAATATCATCAGCACGACGTAGCCATTTGATGTCTGGGTGGCGACGAATTACCCCCGTCGCAGAACACGGTGCATCTAACAAGATGCGATCAAATTGTTCGCCCTGCCACCATTCTTGAGGATTACGCGCATCGCCGCAAACCACTTTTGCCTGAAGGTTGAGACGCTTCAGGTTTTCGTGCACACGTTTAAGACGCGTGTCATCGCAGTCGATGGCAACCACTTCGCTGCCAGACGTACGCTCAAGAATGTGCGCTGTCTTACCGCCCGGTGCTGCACAGCAGTCTAGGATTAGCTCGCCATCTTTTGGTTCAAGGTAGTTAATCGACAGCTGTGCCGCCGCATCTTGCACCGATACCCAACCTTTTTCAAAGCCCGGTAGTTTCATTACATCGCATGGCGCCGCCAATTTTAGGGCGTCCATTGCTTGTGAGTGTGGCGTGCTATCAATGTTTTCATTTTTGAGTAGCGCAAGGTAGTCATCACGAGTGTGGTGCTGGTGGTTTACACGCAGCCACATTGGCGCTTTCTGGTTGTTGGCTTCAACAATGCTTTCCCACTGCTCTGGGTAAGCTTCTTGAAGCAGTTTAAGTAACCAGCTTGGGTGGCCGTACTTACCCGCATTGTTGCTGACCGCCATTTGGTCTAGCTCTTCTTGGTTGCGCTGATAGTTACGTAATACGGCGTTGATAAGACCACGCAAGCGGGGGCCTTTCAGCTCTTTAGTACCTTCAACCGTCTCACCCACTGCAGCGTGCGCAGGAATACGCATGAAGCTCAATTGGTAAATACCAACCAAAATCAGGTGATGGAAAACACGTTGTTTGCCTTTTAACGGCTTATCCATCAACTGGTTTGCAATCATTTCTAGGCGAGGGAGGTAACGTAGAGCACCGTAACAGATCTCTTGTAGAAGAGCGTGGTCACGTGGTCGTACGTTTTGTTGAGCCGCTGGAAGAGCGCTTGAAAGTGAGTGGCCCTTGTCGACGACAAGATACAAGACGTTGGCAGCCGCAGCGCGAACATTCATGATGAGTACCTTAAAGTAAAGGAGGGCATCTCTGCCCTCTAAAAGTTCGTATTATTGGTGTTTGACACTATTGCCTGGTTTTTAAACCAGTTGAGTGCCAACTTCAAACCAAGATGCACGAGAGTTCAGAATATCTTGAACTGACATGGCTTTTTTGCCCGGAACTTGCAGTTGTTCCAGCACCAATACGCCGTTGCCTGTTACAACATAGATACCGGTCTTATCTGCTTGCACGATGGTGCCCGCAGGTTTATTGCTGGTTTGCTCTGCAACACGGCTTTGCCATACCTTGATGCTGTTTTCAGCAGCTTCAAAGTGGCTCATTGGCCATGGGTTGAATGCGCGAACGCAGCGTTCAATGTGTGCCGCGTCATCATTCCAATCGATGCGCGCTTCTTCTTTGCTTAGCTTCTTCGCGTAGTTTGCTAGCTCGTCATCTTGCTTCACTGGCTCAGCTTTGCCAGCGGCGATATCCGCTAGACAGTCGATCAGGGCATCTGGGCCTAAGCCTGCCAGTTTCTCGTACATCGATGCACTGGTGTCACTTGCTTCAATCGGCAATGTCGCGATTTTTAGCATGTCACCCGTGTCCAGACCGATATCCATCTGCATGATGGTCACGCCAGTTTCTGCATCACCTGCCCAAATTGAACGTTGGATAGGGGCTGCGCCGCGCCAGCGAGGAAGAATCGAACCGTGTACGTTGAGACAACCTAGTTTAGGTGTGTCTAGTACAACTTGTGGAAGTAATAAGCCGTACGCAACAACTACCATGATGTCGGCGTTCAGATCGGCAAGCTCTTGCTTTGCTTCGTCTGATTTGAAGTTTTCTGGTTGGTATACCGGAATGTCGTGTTCAAGCGCGATGGTTTTTACTGGGCTTGCAGTAAGCTTCTTACCACGACCCGCTGGGCGGTCTGGTTGAGTGTAAACCGCAATTACTTCGTGCTCCGAAGACAACAACGCCGCCAAGTGACGGGCGGCGAAATCCGGAGTACCTGCAAAGACAATACGTAAAGACTGACTCAAGGTAGGCTTCCTTCTAATTAAATTGTATCGAGATTAAGCGCTTTGCTGTTTCTCGTTAAAGCGTTTGATTTTAGCTAGCTTGTCTTGAATACGCTTACGCTTCAGTGGCGATAGGTAATCCACGAACAGTTTGCCCATTAGATGGTCCAGTTCGTGTTGAACACAGATTGCTAGCAGATCGTCAGCTTCAAAGGTGTATTCTTTGCCATCGCGATCTAGCGCTTTAACCGTAACTTCAGCAGCGCGAGGCACAAGTGCACGTGCACCTGGTACCGATAGACAGCCTTCTTCGATGCCATCTTCGCCACGCTTTTCTAAAATCTCAGGGTTGATAAGCACCATAGGCTCATCACGAGTTTCAGAAATATCAATCACTACGATACGTTTGTGGATATCAACCTGCGTTGCAGCCAGGCCAATACCTTCTTCGTCGTACATGGTTTCAATCATGTCATCGACGATTTTTTGAATCTCAGGTGTCACCTCTTCTACAGGCTTTGCAACGGTACGCAGGCGATCATCTGGGAATGTTAATACTTGTAATACAGACATATTCACTCGAAATATTGAACTGTGCCGTAACAGCACAAACCTTGTTGGCTCAATTCTAGACATTTTATGACCTAAATGACAGCATCCTGATACCAATTTCCATTCTGGTAACTGCCTAACAGACCAAGGACGAGGGTCATGAATCGAATTTTCCGCGACGTTTTTCGCATTACGTTGCCGTTACTTTTCTCTTTCAGCGCCGTAGCAAATACGGATTCCCAACCACTTACTGTCAAAGATGACGCACCGCAAACCTATGTAGTGGTGAAAGGAGATACATTGTGGGATATTTCTGCTATGTACCTCGACAGCCCTTGGTTATGGCCGCGTTTGTGGCAGGTAAATCCTGAAATTGATAACCCGCACCTTATCTATCCGGGGGACAAGTTATCGTTAGTGTGGATTAATGGTCAGCCTGTCTTGAGCCTGAAACCAGTCAAAAAACTTAGCCCTAAAGCACGTATTACTGAGAAAAAAGCGGTTCCAACGATCGCAGAAGGTTTGGTATTACCTTACTTGAACTCAGACCGATTAGTTCTGGATAAAGATCTGGAAAGTGCGGCTAAAGTAATGGGTAGTAGTAAAGGTAGTAAGTACTTAGTTGGTGAAGATGTTCTTTATATAAGCGGAAAGCAGGCCGAGCAATATTGGGCTATTTATCGGCCTGTAAAGACATATGATAGAGAGGATACCTCTCAGTCGATAACCGCTTTAAAAGTGGTAGCTCGGGGAAATTTAGTCTCTTCTCAGACAGACTTCTCTGGAATAAAAATAACGGCTCAACTACAAGAAATTGAACGTAACGACATTGCTTTACCTCTCGAGCAGGAAGAGAAATCAGACCTTTCAGTGGTTTTTTACCCACAGCCAGCTCCAGCAGACGTATCTGCCAAAATTTTAGGCAATATTGAGGGGATGAGATTTAGCTCCACTAATCAAGTTGTCGTCTTAGATTTAGGCTCGAAAGACAACTTACGACAGGGCAGTATGTTAAATCTGATGGAAGATGCTCATGCTCTCTATCAAAATAGTGATGGCTATACAAAAGAGGGGAGTTTGTTTGATTCAGAGGTGGTATTACCTAAGAGTAAAGTGGGTGAGTTACTTGTGATTCGCCCTTATGAATATTTCAGCCTTGCTTTGATTACTAATAGCACCAAGCCAATCAACAAAGAGGTATCTGTGGTTTCTCCTCTGGCAGAGGAATCAACCACTAATGAAACCACACAATGATACTGATCTCGCAGCCTGGTTAAAGCTTAGCTGCTTACCGGGCATTGGTGGGGTCAAGATGAATAAGCTGCTCAGCAAAGATACGCCGAGCAATATTGTCCAATACTCGACAGAGCAGCTTCAGCTTTTAGGCTTAACGGCAAAACAGTTGCAAGCCTGGTCGCAGGTCGATAAAGAAGTCGATGCTTGTCTGGCTTGGGTTACTGCATCTTCTCATCATCATATTCTTACTTTGGCGGATGCTTTGTATCCGCCACTCCTTAAACAAACGGTCGCACCGCCTCCTTTACTCTTTGTAAAAGGAGAGGCGAGTTGTTTATCTCTGCCTCAAATTGCCATGGTTGGCAGTCGTAATGCCAGTGTGGATGGGCTACAACATGCAAGAAGCTTTGCATCAGACTTGGTACAACATGATCTGATCGTCACCAGTGGTTTAGCATTAGGTGTTGATGGTCACGCCCATGATGGCGCGCTCTTAGCTGGCGGTAAAACCATCGCAGTATTGGGTTCGGGATTAGGACAAGTGTACCCAGCAAGACACCGAGGTTTGGCGCAGCGAGTGACCGAAAATGGAGCGCTTGTTTCAGAGTTTCGTCCAGATGCTAAGCCTCGCGCAGAAAACTTTCCACGGCGCAATCGAATCATCAGTGGCTTGTCGCTGGGTGTGTTGGTGGTAGAAGCGGCTGAAAAAAGTGGCTCCTTGATTACGGCGCGTTATGCTTTAGAACAAGGTCGAGAAGTTTTCGCTCTGCCAGCTTCGATTAATGCACCTAACGCCAGTGGCGGTAATCAATTGATTCGTAACGGAGCTTGTCTCGTACAAAATACGCAAGAGGTGCTGAATGAAATACAGTCTTTGCTCGACTGGTCTATTAATCAGAGCTTAGATTTATTTTCTGCGCCAATTGATGAAGAAGAATTGCCATTTCCTCAGCTGTTAGCTAACGTAGGAAATGAGGCTACACCAGTTGATATTCTTGCAAGCAGGACCAATATACCTGTCCAAGAAGTCATGATGCAGCTCTTAGAGCTTGAGCTTTCAGGGCATGTTGTTGCAGTATCCGGTGGCTATATTCGAAAGGGGAGGGGCTAGCTATGATGATGGATATACTTATGTATCTATTCGAAACTTACATCCATAGCGATGCAGAGTTACAGGTCGAACAAGACGAGTTGGAAGATGAATTGCTTCGTGCAGGCTTCCAGCAAAAAGACATCTACAAAGCCCTTGTCTGGTTAGAAGAGCTGGCGGCATTGCAACAAAGCGATGAACATTCAGCCATTTCAACCTGCATTGCATCGGCATCGACACGTATCTATACCGCTTCAGAGATGCAGCGACTAGACCTCGAATGTCGTGGTTTCTTGTTGTTCTTAGAGCAAATCAATGTTCTGACTACAGAAACGCGTGAGATGGTTATCGACCGTGTAATGGGGCTTGAAACCAATGAGTTTGAGCTTGAGGACCTTAAATGGATCATCCTTATGGTGCTGTTTAATGTTCCAGGCAACGAAAACGCCTACACGCTGATGGAAGAGCTGCTGTACACCAAGGAACAAGGTATTCTTCATTAATATCTTCGCTTGAGCGGTGAGTATGAGTAGTAAAATCGATCACAACCTTTTTTCGGCACACGAGCATGCGCTTGAGCGCGAACCTTGCCCTAAATGCGGTGGGGAAGTTTCGCTTAAGCACGGTAAACACGGTCCTTTTTTAGGTTGTAGCCAATACCCAAGTTGCGATTACATTAAGCCGTTACACAGCAATGACGGTCACATCGTGAAAGAGTTGGGTGTGCCTTGCCCTGAGTGTGGCAATGAATTGGTACTCCGCCAAGGGCGCTACGGTATGTTCGTTGGTTGCAGCCATTACCCAGCATGCCATCATATTGAGTCGATTAACCAACCTGAGCCAGAGCAGCAAGCGAAAGAGCAACACGCTTGCCCTGAATGTGGCAAAGGACATTTGGTTGAGCGTAAAACCCGATTTGGGAAAACATTCTACGCGTGTGATAACTATCCGAAGTGCAAGTTTGCGGTGAACTTGCCACCTGTTAGAGGCCGCTGCGAGGAATGTGGATTTACCTTGTTGGTAGAAAAGAAACTGGCCAGCGGGGTTAAACTGCAATGCGCGAGCCGGAAGTGCCAGCATACTCAATCACAATAACCTTCAGTACGAATTAAAAAGGGTCGCATTATGCGACCCTTTTGCTATTTATTCCGCTGCTTTTCTATGCTTGCCACTGCTTGGCAAATTCATGCACAGCAGGGAAAGCCTGTTCATCCAAAACATCTGCTAATGCACAAAGTTTGCGATTAAGTTCGCCAGTGTAGTCACCACAGACGTTGATGTGGCCCATCTTGCGACCCGCACGTTTTTCTTTGCCATACCAATGAATGTGACAACCATCCATCGCTAGCAATGCTTCTGGTAGTGTGTCTTCACCAAGAATATTAATCATCGAGGTTTCACGAACCAGTTTCGTGCTACCCAAAGGCATGCCACACACGGCGCGTAGGTGGTTCTCAAACTGACAAGTTTCTGCACCCTGTTGAGTCCAGTGGCCAGAGTTGTGTACGCGTGGTGCGATTTCGTTAACCAGCAAAGTGCCGTCAACGTCAAAGAACTCCAAAGCTAACACGCCAACGTAATTCAAGTTGTTGGCAACAGCTGTGAACATCTGTTTTGCTTGCTCTTGCAACTCTGGCGCATCAATCGCAGTAGAAAGGCTCAATACACCATTGATATGGACGTTCTCTGCCAGAGGGTACACTTCAACGCTGCCATCTTTACCGCGAGCACCAACCAGTGAAACTTCGCGGTTAAAAGGGACAAACTCCTCAGCAACAATCGCTTGAGTTGGTGTTGCCGCGATGCACTCTGCCATCTCTGTCCAAATGTTTTCGACTTGAGACGTCTCTTTTAAGCGCCACTGGCCTTTACCATCGTAACCACCCAATGCACTTTTCAGAACCATTGGCATACCAACGTGCTCAATGGCGCGGTCAAAGTCTTCACGAGTTTCGATGACGTAGTATTTCGCGTTACGCACGCCAGCATCATCAAGTAATGCCTTTTCAATACGGCGATCACCACCTGCTTTGATGGCTTGCGTACTTGGTAGGAACTTGCCGCTCGCCTCGCAAACATCGAGCACATCATGTGGGATATGCTCGAACTCAGCAGTAATGACGTCCACTTGTTCAATTGCATTCTCTAAGCCGTTGCCTAGTACGTGCTGAGTCAGTGGATGAACGATGTTACCGCTGCCCACATCGTAAGCTGAGATTTGAATATTCAGTGGCGCACCAGCCAGAGACATCATACGAGCTAGTTGACCCGCACCAAGAACCAGTACATGCATCTGATTAATCCTCAGCAGGGTTTGGGTTCGCCAATACGGTTTCCGTTTGTTCGTTACGGAACGCTTCGACTTTTTCCATGATCGCTTCATCATGTGTACCAAGGATTTGAGCGGCTAGGATGCCAGCGTTTGCTGCGCCAGCTTCGCCAATCGCCAATGTACCAACCGCAATACCCTTTGGCATTTGTACGATAGAAAGCAGTGAGTCCATGCCTTTCAGCGCACGAGACTGAACTGGAACGCCAAGTACCGGAACGCTAGTAAACGCTGCTGCCATGCCTGGTAGGTGAGCGGCACCGCCTGCACCCGCGATGATGACTTTAATGCCGCGTTCTTTGGCGCTGCTTGCGTAATCAGCCAATAATTGAGGAGTACGGTGAGCTGACACCACCTTTGTTTCGTAAGACACGCCAAATTGATCCAGCATGTCTGCTGCTAGTTTCATGGTTGGCCAATCTGATTTAGAACCCATGATGATACCGACTTTCATCTCAAACTCCTTCAAGCTGCAAAATTAGGTGAGCTGATAAATTTGTGCGCATTATACGGGGATTTTTACCTCAAGCAAACGTTTGCGTGTGTTTGTAAATGCTATTGATACATTTTATAAACAAATTGATTTAGTCTCTGAGAATGAATATTTGTACACTTAGTGCAAACACAACAGATAAGACTATCAGGAAGTAATTGGTGGATAACTTTGAACAGGTGCTTGAAGCACTACAAAAAGGCGAAGTGATTGCCTATCCAACAGAAGGCGTATTTGGTGTCGGCTGTGATCCAGATAACCCAGAAGCGATTCAAAAGTTGCTAGAGCTAAAGCAGCGCCCAGTAGAGAAGGGGCTCATACTTATTGCGGCTAGTTACGAGCAGCTTTTGCCTTATGTTGATGAATCTCAGTTGACTCAAGAGCAGTTAGATAAAGTCCATGCGACGTGGCCAGGGCCATACACGTGGATCATGCCAGCGAGTGACAAAGTCTCTCACTGGGTATCGGGGCAATTTGATTCGATTGCAGTACGTGTGACTGATCATCCTTTAGTACAAAAGATGTGTAATGCATTCGGAAAGCCGCTAACCTCTACCAGCGCGAATCTTACTGGTCTGCCTCCTTGTATGACGACGAAAGAAGTCGAAGAACAGTTAGGTGACCGACTTGTGGCGATCTTACGTGGTGAAACCAGTGGTCGTGACAAGCCTAGTGAAATCCGTGATGCTAAAACCTCGCAAATATTAAGACAGGGCTAACCCTGCTAGTCAGCAATCAATAGGTACTACACGTATGTCAGCAATCGATAAGCACGCCGTAAAGCAGTTCTTGATGTCACTTCAGGATTCCATTTGTCAGCAACTAGAACAAGAAGATGGAAAGGCCGTCTTTGTCGAAGATGCTTGGCAACGTGAAAAAGGAGAGCGTCTTGGTGGCGGTGGCCGTACTCGCGTATTGCGTGATGGTCATATCTTCGAGCAAGGAGGAGTGAACTTCTCTCATGTAGAAGGTAATGAAATGCCAGCATCAGCGACAGCACATCGCCCAGAGTTAGCGGGGCGTCGTTTTGAAGCGATGGGTGTTTCTTTGGTTATTCACCCTAAGAACCCTTACGTACCGACTTCACACGCCAATGTCCGCTTCTTTATTGCAGAGAAAGACGGTGAAGACCCAATTTGGTGGTTTGGTGGTGGTTTTGACCTCACGCCTTTCTACCCATTTGAAGAAGATTGCCAATCATGGCACGACACAGCAAAACAGCTTTGTGCACCATTTGGTGAAGACGTTTACGCAGAGCACAAAGCATGGTGTGACAAATACTTCTTCCTACCACATCGAAATGAAACTCGTGGTGTCGGCGGTCTGTTCTTTGATGACCTAAACCAGTGGGAGTTTGATAAGTGCTTTGACTACATCAAAGCGGTTGGTGAGGGATACTGCCAAGCTTACCTTCCGATCGTTTCTCGTCGTAAAGACATTGAATACGGTGAGCGCGAGCGCGAGTTCCAATTGTATCGACGTGGTCGTTACGTAGAGTTCAACCTAGTGTATGACCGTGGCACTCTGTTTGGTTTGCAAAGTGGTGGTCGTACCGAGTCGATTCTAATGTCGATGCCACCACTTGCGCGTTGGGAATACAGCTATGAGCCGCAAGCTGGTTCTCCAGAGGCAGAGCTTTACGAGCAATACCTAACGCCCCGAGAGTGGTAGGCGCTGAATCTCCTTTTCTATATAGATAGATAGTGATAGGGTCATCTGTAATCAGGTGGCCCTGTTTTTTTCTATATAAGTAAGGAATAAAGGTAAGGAAATGACTCAGCAAATTGATCGCTATGCCGTGTTTGGTAACCCTATCGGACACAGTAAGTCGCCATTCATTCACACCTTGTTTGCTCGTCAAACTAATCAGTCTTTGGTGTATACCGCAGAAAGTGCACCTGTTGATGGCTTTATTGACGCAGCTAAGGTGTTTTTTGCTGAAGGTGGCAAGGGGTGCAACATTACCATGCCATTTAAAGAAGACGCTTATCAATTTGCTAGCCGTCTGACTGAGCGTGCTCAGTTGGCGGGCGCAGTGAACACTCTCAAGAAGTTAGATGATGGTGAAATCATTGGTGACAACACCGATGGTGCAGGTCTAGTGCAAGATCTGCTTCAACACCAAGTTGTATTGGAAGGTGCGCGAATCCTAATTATTGGTGCTGGTGGTGCAGCTCGTGGTGTTATTAAGCCACTGCTCGATCAAAAGCCGACTTCTTTAACCATTACCAACCGTACCTTTAGTAAAGCGCAAGAGCTTGCAGAGTTATTTGTCTCTCACGGCCCTATCGTAGCGAGAGAGATGGAAAGTATTGATGAAGAGTATGATGTCATCATTAACTCCACCTCCGCTTCTCTTAGTGGTGAACTGCCTGCTATCTCTTCCTCTATCTTTGCCGCCAACAGCACAAGCTATGACATGATTTATGGAAAAGGGGTGACGAGCTTTAACTTATGGGCAAGAGAAAATGGTGCCGCTCATGCGTATGACGGTCTTGGAATGCTAGTTGGGCAGGCTGCAGAAAGCTTCATGCTCTGGCGTGGTTTACGCCCAGGCGCCAAACAAATTCTCAGAGAACTAAGAAAGAATCTTGAAGGTCAATAATCAATGAATCAATCTATCCTATTCCCTGACATGCAGTCTTGGGATGAAGCATCGCAATCGGTAAATTTTGCTGCGCAGCAATCTGGTGCGTTGGTTGAGTGCTATGTAACAAAACAAAAGCTAGAAAAGCTCAGCGGTTCACTGATTGAAACTGAGCAAGCGGCAATTAAAGTGTTTACTGATTACCGATTCGATCTAGAAGAAATCGCCGAAGAGCTAATAGAAGATGAAGCCTTCGATGAAGAAGGCCATATCATCATCGACTAATTGACGACTTCTGACTACTCACTGATGTCTTCCACTTCATTAATGTAGTCGTTTTTGTTCTGCACATAGTTGTTGGCAGACTTTTGCAAGAAAGCTCGTTCTTTCTCTGACAGGGGGCGAGCTTGCTTTACTGGGCTTCCAACATATAAATAGCCACTTTCTAATACTTTCCCCGGTGGAACCAAACTTCCTGCCCCAATCATCACATCTGATTCCACCACCACGTTGTCTAAGACAATAGCGCCCATACCTACTAGGACGCGATCGTGGATCTCACAGCCATGCAACATCACTTTGTGACCTATGGTGACATCATTACCAATGATAAGTGGGTAGCCTTTGGGGTTTTCTGCGTTTTTATGAGTTACATGAAGTACGCTGCCATCTTGAATGTTGGTTCGCTCTCCAATATGGATATGGTTTACATCACCCCGAGCTGCGACCAATGGCCAGATACTAGAATCATCGCCAATTCGGATATCACCGACTAAAACAGAGGTTGAGTCGACATATACACGTTCGCCCAACTGAGGACGTATACCTTTATAACTTCTCATTGAACTCATCTTTACTCCTTATAAAGCGTTAATAATGGTGATATCTGGTGAGAAGAGTAGCAAAAACTCGCCTTTTAGAATAAAAAACATTCAAACGATAAAAAAATAAAAAAAAACGAGAAAAAGGGCTTGCCAATGTGATCGCAATCTCTATAATGCCACCTCGCTGACACGGCAACGCTTCGAAAGAAACGAAAGCCAAGTTAGCAAGCCAATTAGCCAAGCGGAAAGGCTTGAAAAAAGTTTGAAAAAAGTGATTGACACTAAACTTTAACTCGCTAAAATGGCCGTCCGATTTGAGCAAAGCTCAATAGGAAAGCTCTTTAACAATATAGACCTATCAATCTGTGTGGGCACTCGTTGATGATAATCCAATTAGAAACTTCGGTTTCAAATTAGGTTTCAATGAAACGAAGTGACCATTGAATCGAAAAATTCAGCACAGTCAATTCAAACATTACTTATGTAATGTTCAGTATTCATTGAGCCGAACAAAATCTTAAATTGAAGAGTTTGATCATGGCTCAGATTGAACGCTGGCGGCAGGCCTAACACATGCAAGTCGAGCGGAAACGAGTTATCTGAACCTTCGGGGAACGATAACGGCGTCGAGCGGCGGACGGGTGAGTAATGCCTAGGAAATTGCCCTGATGTGGGGGATAACCATTGGAAACGATGGCTAATACCGCATAATGCCTACGGGCCAAAGAGGGGGACCTTCGGGCCTCTCGCGTCAGGATATGCCTAGGTGGGATTAGCTAGTTGGTGAGGTAATGGCTCACCAAGGCGACGATCCCTAGCTGGTCTGAGAGGATGATCAGCCACACTGGAACTGAGACACGGTCCAGACTCCTACGGGAGGCAGCAGTGGGGAATATTGCACAATGGGCGCAAGCCTGATGCAGCCATGCCGCGTGTGTGAAGAAGGCCTTCGGGTTGTAAAGCACTTTCAGTCGTGAGGAAGGTAGTGTAGTTAATAGCTGCATTATTTGACGTTAGCGACAGAAGAAGCACCGGCTAACTCCGTGCCAGCAGCCGCGGTAATACGGAGGGTGCGAGCGTTAATCGGAATTACTGGGCGTAAAGCGCATGCAGGTGGTTTGTTAAGTCAGATGTGAAAGCCCGGGGCTCAACCTCGGAATTGCATTTGAAACTGGCAGACTAGAGTACTGTAGAGGGGGGTAGAATTTCAGGTGTAGCGGTGAAATGCGTAGAGATCTGAAGGAATACCGGTGGCGAAGGCGGCCCCCTGGACAGATACTGACACTCAGATGCGAAAGCGTGGGGAGCAAACAGGATTAGATACCCTGGTAGTCCACGCCGTAAACGATGTCTACTTGGAGGTTGTGGCCTTGAGCCGTGGCTTTCGGAGCTAACGCGTTAAGTAGACCGCCTGGGGAGTACGGTCGCAAGATTAAAACTCAAATGAATTGACGGGGGCCCGCACAAGCGGTGGAGCATGTGGTTTAATTCGATGCAACGCGAAGAACCTTACCTACTCTTGACATCCAGAGAACTTTCCAGAGATGGATTGGTGCCTTCGGGAACTCTGAGACAGGTGCTGCATGGCTGTCGTCAGCTCGTGTTGTGAAATGTTGGGTTAAGTCCCGCAACGAGCGCAACCCTTATCCTTGTTTGCCAGCGAGTAATGTCGGGAACTCCAGGGAGACTGCCGGTGATAAACCGGAGGAAGGTGGGGACGACGTCAAGTCATCATGGCCCTTACGAGTAGGGCTACACACGTGCTACAATGGCGCATACAGAGGGCAGCCAACTTGCGAGAGTGAGCGAATCCCAAAAAGTGCGTCGTAGTCCGGATCGGAGTCTGCAACTCGACTCCGTGAAGTCGGAATCGCTAGTAATCGTGGATCAGAATGCCACGGTGAATACGTTCCCGGGCCTTGTACACACCGCCCGTCACACCATGGGAGTGGGCTGCAAAAGAAGTAGGTAGTTTAACCTTCGGGAGGACGCTTACCACTTTGTGGTTCATGACTGGGGTGAAGTCGTAACAAGGTAGCGCTAGGGGAACCTGGCGCTGGATCACCTCCTTATACGATGATTACTCACGATGAGTGTCCACACAGATTGATACGGTTTATAAGTAAAAGAGACGAAGATATCCCAATATCTTCAATCCAGTGTCCCGTTCGTCTAGAGGCCTAGGACACCGCCCTTTCACGGCGGTAACAGGGGTTCGACTCCCCTACGGGATACCATTGGGTCGTTAGCTCAGTTGGTAGAGCAGTTGACTTTTAATCAATTGGTCGCAGGTTCGAATCCTGCACGACCCACCATTCTTCTCCACGAAGAATTAAAACTTATGTGGGCGATTAGCTCAGTTGGGAGAGCACCTGCCTTACAAGCAGGGGGTCACTGGTTCGAGCCCGGTATCGCCCACCATTCTCTAAGTATTTTTGGATGACAATTCCAAACCACTTCAATAAAACGGATGTGGTTAGAATCCTCGACTCTGAAAGTCTTTAGAAAATGTACTTCCTTGTGAAGAAACATAGCTCTTTAACAATTTGGAAAGCTGACAAATCAACAAGTTATTGTTGATTGTAAAGTTCTCAATGTTTGTCTTTAAGACAAACACCAATACAACACATTCAAGTGTTCTTGGAATTTGAGTCCGGCAAAATCGAGTCTGCATCATGTATAAAAATTGCAGACAACTTTGGTGACTTGTTCATCAACTCGAAACTCCTTCGGGTTGTATGGTTAAGTGACTAAGCGTACACGGTGGATGCCTTGGCAGTCAGAGGCGATGAAGGACGTATTAACTTGCGATAAGCCCAGATTAGGTAGTAAAAACCATTTGAGTCTGGGATTTCCGAATGGGGAAACCCACTTACATAAGTAAGTATCCTGTTGTGAATACATAGCAACAGGAGGCGAACCGGGGGAACTGAAACATCTAAGTACCCCGAGGAAAAGAAATCAACCGAGATTCCGAAAGTAGCGGCGAGCGAAATTGGACTAGCCCTTAAGCTTTATATGCGTTAGACGAACGGTCTGGAAAGTCCGGCGATACAGGGTGATAGCCCCGTAGTTGACAACGCACATTCAGTGAAATCGAGTAGGGCGGGACACGTGATATCCTGTCTGAATATGGGGGGACCATCCTCCAAGGCTAAATACTACTGACTGACCGATAGTGAACCAGTACCGTGAGGGAAAGGCGAAAAGAACCCCTGTGAGGGGAGTGAAATAGAACCTGAAACCGTGTACGTACAAGCAGTAGGAGCACCTTCGTGGTGTGACTGCGTACCTTTTGTATAATGGGTCAGCGACTTATATTCAGTGGCAAGGTTAACCATCTAGGGGAGCCGTAGGGAAACCGAGTCTTAACTGGGCGTTCAGTCTCTGGATATAGACCCGAAACCAGGTGATCTAGCCATGGGCAGGTTGAAGGTTGAGTAACATCAACTGGAGGACCGAACCGACTAATGTTGAAAAATTAGCGGATGACTTGTGGCTAGGGGTGAAAGGCCAATCAAACCTGGAGATAGCTGGTTCTCCCCGAAAGCTATTTAGGTAGCGCCTCGGACGAATACTACTGGGGGTAGAGCACTGTTAAGGCTAGGGGGTCATCCCGACTTACCAACCCTTTGCAAACTCCGAATACCAGTAAGTACTATCCGGGAGACACACGGCGGGTGCTAACGTCCGTCGTGGAGAGGGAAACAACCCAGACCGCCAGCTAAGGTCCCAAATTATAGCTAAGTGGGAAACGATGTGGGAAGGCTTAGACAGCTAGGATGTTGGCTTAGAAGCAGCCATCATTTAAAGAAAGCGTAATAGCTCACTAGTCGAGTCGGCCTGCGCGGAAGATGTAACGGGGCTAAGCTATAAACCGAAGCTGCGGCAATGAAGTTTACTTCATTGGGTAGGGGAGCGTTCTGTAAGCCGTTGAAGTGTGAGTTGTAAAGCATGCTGGAGGTATCAGAAGTGCGAATGCTGACATGAGTAACGATAAAGGGGGTGAAAAACCTCCTCGCCGGAAGACCAAGGGTTCCTGTCCAACGTTAATCGGGGCAGGGTAAGTCGACCCCTAAGGCGAGGCCGAAAGGCGTAGTCGATGGGAAACGGGTTAATATTCCCGTACTTCTTACAATTGCGATGGGGGGACGGAGAAGGCTAGGTGGGCCTGGCGACGGTTGTCCAGGTTCAAGTGCGTAGGCTGAAGAGTTAGGTAAATCCGGCTCTTCTTAAGGCTGAGACACGACGTCGAGCTACTACGGTAGTGAAGTCATTGATGCCATGCTTCCAGGAAAAGCCTCTAAGCTTCAGATTGTAAGGAATCGTACCCCAAACCGACACAGGTGGTCGGGTAGAGAATACCAAGGCGCTTGAGAGAACTCGGGTGAAGGAACTAGGCAAAATGGTACCGTAACTTCGGGAGAAGGTACGCTCTCGACGGTGAAGTCCCTTGCGGATGGAGCTATTGAGAGTCGCAGATACCAGGTGGCTGCAACTGTTTATTAAAAACACAGCACTGTGCAAAATCGTAAGATGACGTATACGGTGTGACGCCTGCCCGGTGCCGGAAGGTTAATTGATGGGGTTAGACTTCGGTCGAAGCTCTTGATCGAAGCCCCGGTAAACGGCGGCCGTAACTATAACGGTCCTAAGGTAGCGAAATTCCTTGTCGGGTAAGTTCCGACCTGCACGAATGGCGTAATGATGGCCACGCTGTCTCCACCCGAGACTCAGTGAAATTGAAATCGCTGTGAAGATGCAGTGTACCCGCGGCTAGACGGAAAGACCCCGTGAACCTTTACTACAGCTTGGCACTGAACATTGACCCTACATGTGTAGGATAGGTGGGAGGCTTTGAAACCAGCACGCCAGTGTTGGTGGAGCCGTCCTTGAAATACCACCCTTGTAGTGTTGATGTTCTAACGTCGACCCCTTATCGGGGTTACGGACAGTGCCTGGTGGGTAGTTTGACTGGGGCGGTCTCCTCCCAAAGCGTAACGGAGGAGCACGAAGGTGGGCTAATCACGGTTGGACATCGTGAGGTTAGTGCAATGGCATAAGCCCGCTTGACTGCGAGAATGACAATTCGAGCAGGTGCGAAAGCAGGTCATAGTGATCCGGTGGTTCTGAATGGAAGGGCCATCGCTCAACGGATAAAAGGTACTCCGGGGATAACAGGCTGATACCGCCCAAGAGTTCATATCGACGGCGGTGTTTGGCACCTCGATGTCGGCTCATCACATCCTGGGGCTGAAGTCGGTCCCAAGGGTATGGCTGTTCGCCATTTAAAGTGGTACGCGAGCTGGGTTTAGAACGTCGTGAGACAGTTCGGTCCCTATCTGCCGTGGGCGTTGGAAGATTGAAGGGGGCTGCTCCTAGTACGAGAGGACCGGAGTGGACGAACCTCTGGTGTTCGGGTTGTGTCGCCAGACGCATTGCCCGGTAGCTAAGTTCGGAATCGATAACCGCTGAAAGCATCTAAGCGGGAAGCGAGCCCTGAGATGAGTCTTCCCTGATACTTTAAGTATCCTAAAGGGTTGTTCGAGACTAGAACGTTGATAGGCAGGGTGTGTAAGCGTTGTGAGGCGTTGAGCTAACCTGTACTAATTGCCCGTGAGGCTTAACCATACAACACCCAAGGGGTTTTGATGGACTCAATGTAAGAACATTGAATGTGTTAAGAACTGAAAACAGCTTTCCGAATTAAAGAATTTGCTTGGCGACCATAGCGATTTGGACCCACCTGATTTCCATTCCGAACTCAGAAGTGAAACGAATTAGCGCCGATGGTAGTGTGGGGCTTCCCCATGTGAGAGTAGGACATCGCCAGGCTTGTATTTTATTTTCACTTTTTATGAAAAAGTGAAGACAAAAACTTAGACTTAAATGTCTAACCAGTGCGGAGCGGTAGTTCAGTTGGTTAGAATACCGGCCTGTCACGCCGGGGGTCGCGGGTTCGAGTCCCGTCCGCTCCGCCACTTATTTAGAAAGCCTTGCTAGAAATAGCAAGGCTTTCGTCGTTTCTAGAGCCTTCAATTTCCTATTTGCTTTAGCCTTATTTACCATTAGGCTCTCTTCTTCTTAAACCGCTCTCTTTTACTTGCTTGTTATATGTGTGTGGGTGCTTACTATCTTGTTAGTGACCATTAAATATAGATCCTTATTTATAATCTCTGAATCTAAGCATTATGACTGCACATCTTTAAAAGATAACTGAGAATCATTATTAATATTTAGTTACACTCACATCAATTGGAATAATGAGTGACTAAATACATGGATATATCTCGTCGACGCTTTCTTCAATCTTCCCTAGCGATCTCTGCGCTTACCGTTCTGCCTGCATGTTCTCTATCTAAGAGCACTAACAAACAAGGTCAGCATATATACGACATCACTGCAGAGCCTTCTATTGCTGAATTAGTACCAGGATTTAATACGGATGTACTCGCGTTTAATGGTTCGATTCCAGCTCCTACGATTCGTTGTCGCCAAGGCGAGAAAGTTATTATTCGGTTTACTAACAAGCTTTCAGAGCCGACTACAATCCACTGGCATGGCTTGCGAATCCCTATTGAAATGGATGGTGTCCCTTTCTTGAGCCAGCCACCTATTATGCCGGGTGAAACATTCGTTTATGAATTTACACCGCCAGATGCGGGCACATTTTGGTATC
This sequence comes from Vibrio sp. SCSIO 43153, assembly GCF_023716625.1. NCBI lineage: Bacteria > Pseudomonadati > Pseudomonadota > Gammaproteobacteria > Vibrionales > Vibrionaceae > Vibrio > Vibrio sp. SCSIO 43153. The sequence goes on along the minus strand of NZ_CP071855.1, from coordinate 3,324,917 downwards.
ACCCACACATGAATAGTGTTAAGCAGCTTGGGATGGGCTTAGTCGGGCTAATTATCGTTGAAGAGACAGACCCTGTTCAGTTTGATGAAGAGCATGAAGTCGTCCTCAAGCATTGGCATTTAGACAAACAAGGCCAGTGGAAGAATCTAATGGTGCCGCGCTTGAGTGCACGCATGGGAACGCCAGGAGAGTGGAGTAGCGTTAACGGTGTTCATGAGCCTGTTTATAAGCTGAAGCAGAATGCTACCACGCGATTAAGAATTGCTAATGTCGATAACACCATTACTTATCCGATCGCTCTCGAGGGAGCAGAAGCTTGGGTTATTGCTATTGATGGTAATCCTGTTAAAACGCCTTATAAGCTCACTCAACACAAAATTGGTCCGGGAATGAGGTTAGATGTCGGATTGATTGCTCCGAAGGCAGGAGAACGTGTTTATGTGCGTCAAATGAAAGGGCGCTTCCCATTCCCTTTGTGTGAGTTCGAAGTTGTTGAGTCTGACCTGCCGACCAATCAGAAACTGCCTTTATTGCCTCTTAACCCAGTGCCAGATCTTGATTTGAAAAATGCGGAACAAATTGATTATGTGTTTGAATGGGAAGGGGCGATCACTCCCACCGATAAATCGGGCAAAGCGATACCTAAGTTTTGGCTGATGAACAAACGAGCTTGGGAGGGAATGAGTAAAGATAATATTCCTGCGCCGCTTTCAACATTGGAGCTTGGAAAAACCTATATCTTCAACCTTAAGAACGTCACCCAATATCATCATCCTATTCATCTGCATGGACACACATTTACCGTTCTTGAATTAGACGGTAAAAAACTCGATGTACCGTTTCATACCGATACGGTCTTACTTGGAAAAAACGGCAGTGCGAAAGCGGCATTTGTTGCAGATAACCCAGGGCGTTGGATGTACCATTGTCATGTGATTGAACATATGAAGACAGGTTTGATGGGGTACATCGAAGTAAAGTGACTCCTGTAACTTTTTAAATCTTGATAAGTTTTAAGCGCTATTACTTTGCTGGATTCTAAGATTGTATAATCACTATTGTCGTAAATTTGATTACAATGTCGCCATTAACTTTTCTGGGGGAATTATGGGGCAACTATCCATTTTGGGTTTTATTGCATTAGGCGGCGCATTTGGTGCATGTTCTCGTTACTTAATTTCTGAACTGTGTGTGATGCTACTTGGTCGTGGTTTTCCATACGGTACATTAACGGTTAACGTTGTTGGCTCATTTATTATGGGTCTACTGATTGCTGCTTTTGAAACTGAGTTAATGGTCACTGACCCATGGCGTCAAATCATCGGCCTTGGCTTTTTGGGCGCATTAACCACATTCTCTACTTTCTCGATGGATAACGTGTTGCTTATGCAGCAGGGCGCTTTCTTTAAGATGGGCTTGAACGTATTGCTGAATGTCGTGTTAAGCATTTCAGCTGCGTGGATTGGTTTCCAATTATTGATGCGTAGCTAGCAAAAACACTCAAATCTTAATCAGGTCGGCTTGGTTTAACCAAGCCGTTTTTATATACTGATTTCACTTGTCGGAGTGCCATAAGGCTGAGACCGTTAATTCGGGATCCGTTGAACCTGATCAGATTAGAATCTGCGAAGGGAACAAGAGAAGATATCTACACCAGAGTTCTATCTGGTAGACCTATCAAATAGTCGAATGTTGTTATAGACGAAGAGCATCCGCTCAACTTGTCCTTAATTCGATTCCTCTTGTCGCATCTATCCGCCAAGCATTTTTATCCCAATACTTTTTATCTAAGCATAACAAAGCAAGGAAAAATGCTATGTCGAGTCGCAAGCAAGCGAGACTGGAAGCAAAACAGTTCATTGATACACTCTCGGTACAACCGTACCCAAATTCAAGCAAAGTCTACGTAGAGGGTTCACGTCCCGATATCCGTGTGCCAATGCGTGAAATATCACTCGCTGATAGCCTTATTGGAGGTACAAAAGAAGCGCCTATTTTCGAGCCTAATGAGCCAGTACGTGTTTACGATACCTCGGGTGTATACACAGATCCAGAACACACCATAGACCTCTACAACGGCTTACCTAAGCTGAGAGAAGGGTGGATTGAAGAGCGTGCCGATACTGAACTACTTAATGAAGTAAGCTCGGTATACACCAAAGAGCGCCTAGAAGATGAAACTCTAGACGAGCTTCGTTACGGAAATCTGCCACGTATTCGACGTGCCAAAGATGGGCAGTGCGTGACTCAATTGCACTATGCTCGCAAGGGTATAATCACCCCGGAAATGGAATACATCGCCCTGCGTGAAAATATGGGGCGTGCTCAATACCGCGATGAAGTGCTGAATCAACAGCATCCGGGTCAAAGCTTCGGAGCGAACCTACCTAAAGATATTACCGCCGAGTTTGTGCGTAAAGAAGTTGCCGAAGGTCGCGCAATTATCCCTTCTAATATCAACCACCCCGAATCTGAACCGATGATCATTGGACGTAACTTTTTGGTCAAAGTGAACGCCAACATCGGTAACTCATCGGTCACTTCTTCGATTGAGGAAGAAGTAGAAAAGTTAGTATGGGCAACGCGCTGGGGTGGAGATACCGTTATGGATCTCTCTACGGGTCGTAACATTCACGAAACTCGCGAGTGGATTCTACGTAACAGTCCGGTTCCTATCGGTACCGTACCTATGTACCAAGCGCTTGAGAAAGTGAATGGTGTTGCTGAAAACCTTAACTGGGAAGTGATGCGCGATACTCTGATCGAGCAAGCAGAGCAGGGCGTTGACTACTTCACTATCCATGCCGGTTTATTACTTCGTTATGTGCCAATGACGGCTAAACGCGTTACTGGCATCGTCTCTCGTGGCGGTTCTATCATCGCGAAATGGTGTTTAGCGCATCACCAAGAAAGCTTCTTATACACCCATTTCCGAGAGATCTGTGAAATCTGTGCTAAGTACGATGTGGCACTGTCTCTCGGTGATGGCCTGCGCCCTGGCTCGGTAGCCGATGCTAACGACGAAGCGCAATTTGCAGAGCTTCGTACTCTTGGCGAATTGACCAAGGTTGCGTGGGAATACGACGTACAGGTGATTATCGAAGGTCCTGGTCATGTTCCAATGCATATGATCAAAGAGAACATGGAAGAGCAGTTAGAGCACTGTCATGAGGCTCCTTTTTATACCCTTGGTCCATTGACGACAGACGTCGCTCCAGGTTACGACCATATTACTTCAGGCATCGGCGCTGCCATGATTGGTTGGTATGGCTGTGCAATGCTTTGCTACGTAACTCCTAAAGAGCATCTTGGCTTACCAAACAAAGAAGACGTGAAAGTAGGCATGATCACTTACAAGCTTGCTGCGCACGCCGCTGATTTAGCGAAAGGGCACCCTGGCGCTCAAGTTCGTGATAATGCGCTTTCTAAAGCTCGCTTCGAGTTCCGTTGGGAAGATCAATTTAACTTGTCGCTCGACCCAGATACTGCTCGTGCTTTCCATGATGAAACCTTGCCTCAAGAGTCCGGCAAAGTTGCTCACTTCTGTTCGATGTGTGGACCAAAGTTCTGCTCGATGAAGATCTCGCAAGAGGTACGAGAGTATGCGAAAGACACTGAGCAAGTTGCTGCGGACCAAGCTATCTCAATCAAAATGCTGGATGATCCTCTTGAGGGGATGCGTCAAAAATCGCAAGAATTTAGAGAGTCAGGTTCTGAGCTATACCACCCAGCAGCACATGCCGAGGTAAGTGACTAATGAGCAAAATCCTTATTCCGTCATCATTGATTGAACTGACTGGTTTAGTTCAGCAATGTTTGTTGTTGGCGAAAGAACAGGGTTTTAGCATCGAAGACATTGAGTTGGGTGTGAGCCCAACTCAATCTATTCAGCTTGTTCGCGACCAACAGACCACACGCATAACGACAGATCTTATTGATGGTTATGACTCTGAGAATGAGAGTTCATTTGTGCTCTATTACCGCTCTGTTTTATCGGTAGAAGCGTGTGCTAAGCAACCGTCGAAAGCGATTTATATTGGCATTGATGATACGCAAGTATCCGATGAAAAGGAGAAAGTGCTTCAGCTTGATATCTGGCGTCACCCAATTAACAACGAAGTGAGAGCGCTTTCCGTTAAGTCCAAATTCAACGCAATGTTCGATCCCGAACATCACCTTGCTTGGATAGTAACGCTGACAGTACTCGATTTTCCTATCGAAGATGCGTTAACACTTGCTCGAGGAATGCTAACTCAACAAGCGAATGTTTCACGTGAAACACTGTTGAATGACAACCTTGACGAGGGAAGATCTACTCAGTGGGCTGACCAATTTGATGATTTCCCCACACCTGTACTGGAGGATAACCGACTAGGTATTCAAGTTGGTTGGTCTGCACAAGGGGAGCGCGTTAGCTTTCCAACTCTAACCAAGCAAAGTCTTGGGCTCTACCCAGTCGTTGATGATGTTGCTTGGATTGAGCGTTTACTGTCACTAGGCATCAACACTATTCAACTGCGAATCAAGAACCCACAACAAGCCGATTTAGAACAACAGATCATTCGAGCAATTGAGCTAGGTCGTCAGTATCAAGCGCAAGTGTTCATCAATGACTATTGGCAGTTGGCAATCAAGCATGGCGCTTATGGTGTTCACCTAGGACAAGAAGACATAGAAGAATCGAATTTGGCTCAGATAACTAAAGCCGGCATTCGTCTTGGTCTTTCTACGCATGGTTATTACGAACTACTGCGCATCGTACAAATTCATCCTAGCTACATCGCACTAGGGCATATTTTCCCAACCACCACAAAACAGATGCCATCGAAACCACAAGGTTTGGTGCGCTTGGCACTGTATCAAAAGCTGATTGATAGCATCCCTTACGGAAACAAAGATCTAGCTTTCCGTCCTGCAAAAGACAAAGCAGGTAGTGACTGTGTGCTTGGCTTTCCGACGGTCGCAATTGGTGGCATTGATCAATCTAATGCAGACCAAGTTTGGCAAACGGGTGTTTCTAGTTTGGCGGTTGTGCGTGCTATTACGTTGGCAGAATCACCTCAGTCCGTTATCGAGTTTTTTGCACAACTGATGAAGGAAAGACAACTAACGTTTACTGAGCAGAATGGTGAGTTGGCGTATAGCAAGAGAGGCGAGCATGCTCACGGATAAGCAGTTCCTTCGCTATCAACGTCAAGTCGCTCTGCCAGAAATTGCCGAAGTTGGGCAAGAGCGATTGAGTAAATCGCATGTGCTGATCATCGGTTGTGGTGGGTTAGGAAGTGCTGCGAGTTTGTACTTGGCATCAGCGGGTGTTGGTAAATTGGTTGTGGTCGATGACGATGAAGTTGATAGCAGTAACCTACAACGTCAGATCATTTATCGTGAGCAAGACATCCACGTTGCGAAAACAAAAGCGACTGTAAAGCAACTGACTGACCTTAATTCTATGATTCAAATTCGTGCTCTCAATAAGCGATTGGACAAAGCACAGCTGCAGCTTGAAGTGATGCTAGCGGATGTGGTGCTCGACTGCACCGATAACATGCCGACGCGCCAGCTCATTAACCAAGTTTGTTTCGAGCAAAACACGCCGCTCATCTCGGCGGCAGCACTTGGTTGGCAAGGGCAATTCGCTGTCTTTGATTACCAAACACCAAGTGAACAAGAAGCGCAGAGTAAAGCCTGTTACCGCTGTTTGTATCCGTTCGACGAATTACCGCAAACGCAAAAGTGCAGTGAGAGCGGTGTCGTCGGTCCGGTGGTGGGCACACTTGGTAACTACCAAGCGATAGCGGCAATTCAAAAACTGGCGACGGGAAAGTTTCATGTCGAGACTGCCAAGCTACACCTGTTTGATGGATTGAAACTGCAATGGCAAACCATGGCAATAAGCAAAGACAAACAGTGCCAAGTGTGTGCTCAGATTTAGCTTACGAGTAATGGGCAGAATTAAGAGAGTTGGAAGCAATGACGTTATCAGAACAACAAACAACACAAATGACCGCTGCTGACTTAGATGTGATCACTATTGTCATCAATGACCAGTCACATCAAGTTGCCAGTGAGTCGAATCTACAGCAAATCATTAGTCAATTTGCGCTGCCTGAAATGGGCTGTGTTTTTGCAATTAATAACAATGTTGTGCCGCGCAGTGAGTGGGCTAGCACAGTTCTTTCACAGGGAGATAGCATCTCTTTGTTTCAAGCAATCGCAGGGGGTTAAAGTCGATGCTTAAAATTGGTGATAAACAATTCGAATCAAGACTGTTCACGGGAACAGGGAAGTTTGCCAACAGCCGATTAATGGCAGAAGCGATTCAAGTATCGGGTTCTCAACTTGCGACCATGGCGTTGAAGCGTGTGGATGTGAACGACCAACAAGACGATATTTTGCTGCCGTTAGTACAAGCGGGCGTGAACTTATTGCCGAACACCTCAGGTGCAAAGAATGCTAAAGATGCTGTGTTTGCAGCACAATTAGCGAGAGAAGCGTTAGGTACAAACTGGCTAAAATTGGAGATTCACCCAGACCCGAAGTACTTGATGCCCGATCCAATTGAGACACTTGCTGCCGCTGAGCAACTGGTTCGTGAGGGCTTCATTGTCCTTCCTTATTGTCATGCTGACCCGGTTCTGTGCAAACGATTGGAAGAAGTAGGCTGTGCTGCAGTCATGCCATTAGGTGCGCCGATTGGTTCCAACAAAGGGATAGTTTCTCACGATTTCCTAGAGATTATCATCGACCAAGCTAATGTTCCTGTCGTTGTCGATGCGGGTATTGGCGCACCTTCACATGCCGCGCGTGCGATGGAAATGGGAGCGGATGCCGTGCTCGTCAATACTGCGATTGCAGCTTCGAGCGATCCCGTTGCGATGGCGAAGGCATTTAAGTTGGCGGTAGAGTCGGGGCGTATGGCTTATGAAGCTGGACTTGCTGGTAAGGTTTCTCATGCGGTTGCGTCGAGTCCACTGACGTCATTCCTAGATGAGCTTTAGTCCTAGATTGGTTTAGCTATTAAGCGAGGAAAACATGAGCTTCGTTGAACAATTTAAGCAGCTGAATTGGGATGACATTTCGATGTCGATCTACGCGAAAACGGCACAAGATGTCGAGCGAGCATTGAATAAACCCAAGCGTGATTTGGAAGACTTTAAAGCGCTAATTTCACCAGCGGCTGAAGCGTACTTAGAGCAGATGGCACAACTGTCATACTCGGCCACTCGCAAGCGTTTTGGTAATACCATGTCGCTTTATATTCCACTGTACCTTTCTAACTTGTGCGCCAATGCTTGTACTTATTGTGGCTTCTCGATGGAGAACAGAATCAAGCGTCGTACTTTGAATAGGGACGAAGTGGCTGCAGAAGTTGAAGCCATTAAACGCATGAAGTTTGATAGCGTATTGCTGGTGACTGGCGAACACGAAACCAAAGTGGGCATGAAATACTTCCGCGAAATGGTGCCGATGATTAAGAAGCGCTTTAACTATTTGGCGATGGAAGTGCAGCCGCTAGATCAAGACGAATACGCAGAGCTCAAGACATTGGGTTTGGATGCGGTGATGGTCTATCAAGAAACGTATCATCCTTCGACTTACGCCGAGCACCATTTGCGAGGTAATAAAATGGATTTCGAATACCGATTGGATACACCCGATCGTCTTGCAAAAGCAGGCATCGATAAGATCGGTATTGGTGCTTTGATAGGATTGGAAGAGTGGCGTACCGATTGCTTTTATGTTGCAGCGCACTTGGACTATCTTGAGCGCACGTATTGGCAGACTCGTTACTCAATTTCTTTCCCACGTTTACGTCCTTGTGAGGGCGCGCTCCAACCAAAATCAGTCATGACGGATAAACAGCTTGTGCAGTTGATTTGCGCTTATCGCTTGTTGAATCCAGAAGTGGAGTTGTCATTATCGACTCGTGAATCACCGAAGTTCAGAGACAATGCATTACCGTTAGGCATCACTAGTATGTCTGCTGCATCGAAAACTCAGCCGGGTGGTTATGCGATGGATGATGTTGAACTCGAGCAGTTTGAGATCAGTGACGAACGAAGCGCGGGTTCTGTGGAAAATATGATTCGAGCCAAAGGTTTTGACCCTGTATGGCGAGATTGGCACTCAGCGTATTCCGGTTAAGCAATAAATAAAGCCACTGGTCATCGTTATGTTTCACGTGAAACATAGGCAAAAAAAGAGGGTTGATGCAAAACATCAACCCTCTACTTTTTCTAGCTTCTAGCTTCTAGCTTCTAGCTGTGTGCTACTGGTAGTGTTGCTTGACGAAGCCACTCTTTCACATTGCCTTCAACTAGCGGGCTGATCTCATCCCATACTTTCTGATGGTAATCATTCAGCCAAGCAAGTTCTGGACGAGTTAGCATATCAACGTTGATATTGCGCTTGTCGATTGGGCAGCGTGTTAGTGACTCAAATGACAGAACAGGGAAGTCACCGTTAGTTGGTGTTTCAACAACAAGCTCTAGGTTCTCGATACGGATACCAAACGCATCCGCACGGTAGTAACCTGGCTCGTTGGATAGCACCATGCCTTCTGTTAGAGGCACGTCGATTTGCTTCTTCGAAATGCTCGCTGGACCTTCATGAACACTTAGGAAGTGACCAACACCGTGGCCAGTACCGTGGTCGTAATCGTAGCCTTCCGCCCATAGGTGCTGACGAGCTAGTGTATCGATTTGGTAACCACGTGTGCCTTTCGGGAAACGTGCACGAGCAACACCGATGTGACCTTTTAGTGCGAGAGTGAATTGTTTAATCATCTCTTGTGAAGGCTGACCGATCGCGATGGTACGCGTGATGTCTGTCGTGCCATCTAGGTACTGACCGCCTGAATCCACTAGGTAAAGTGTGTTCAGCTCTAGCTTGCCAGGTTCAGGTTGGTTTTCGTGGTTGTAGTGACACATCGCCGCGTTGCCACCTGCTGCCGAAATAGTATCGAAGCTAAGGTCCATAAGCGTCGGGTCTTCGCTACGGAACGCTTCTAGTTTGTCAGCCAATGCTGCTTCATCATGCAAGTTACCCGCAACGACTTCTGCATCTAACCAAGATAGGAACTTGCTCATCGCCACGCCATCTCGGATATGACATGCTTTCATACCTGCGATTTCAACTGCGTTCTTCGCCGCTTTTGGCATTAGGCATGGGTCAGCTTTACTTACCACTGATGCACCAGCATTTTGTAGAACCAGCTTAAACCACGCGTTACTTGTCGCAGGGTCAACCAGTACATTCTTGCCAGTTAGAGTTTCTAGTCGTGCTTGTAATGCTTCTGGGTGATGAACTGTTACGCCAGAACCAACGTGAGCGTCAAACTCAGCAGGTAGGCGCGCTGGATCTAGGAAGTATTCCACGCTTGAGTCTGAATGCAGAATCGCGTGAGAAAGCAGAACTGGTAGACGTGATACATCTAGACCACGAACGTTGAGCAACCAACAGATAGAATCAAGTGCTGTGATCACCGCGCTGTCTGCGCCGGTTTTTTTCACGAGCTCTGCGATTTCTTGGCGCTTGCTTTCACTTGATTGACCAACCGCTTCTGTTGCCATTAGGCGAACATCAGAAACCACAGGAGCAGGGCGGTCTTGCCACAGCTCATCAATTGGGTTGCTGTCGAGAATCTTAAGCTCAAGTGAGCCTGCAAGTTTTGCTTGTGCCATGTCTAACCAAGCAGAGCTGTGCATGCGAGGGTCGATTGCCACAGACGCGCCATTTGCAAGATGGTCTTTAATCCAATCTAGTGCAGGCTCTTCAATCAGGTGACGGTATTCGAATAGATCAGCAGGAACCTGCTTAGTGACTTGTACCGTGTAGCGACCATCAACAAAGATAGCGGCTTTGTCTTTGGTGATTACCGCAGCACCAGCAGAACCAGTAAAACCAGTTAGCCAATGTAAACGCTCGTTGTGCGCTGGTACGTATTCGCCCAAATACTCGTCTTCATGTGGGACAAGTAGGGCATCAATATTATGTTGTGCTAGCCATTCGCGAATTGCATTCACGCGGCTTTGGGTATCGTTGTGCATCTGTGTTATTCCTTCAAATTACCGCTCCTTCATGCTCAGGTGTGGGAGCTGTTTCCATCTGCTTCATGCAGTTTACGATTCCATTGAGGATCGCAATCACTTCAATAGAGTCGGAGTACAACAGGCCATAGATGAGCCAAAAAGGACTATCGACTGTTAAGCTACTCATTTTACCGTAAGAGCGCAAATCGCGTCCGGGATTTTTATCTAAGATGATCGGTTTTTTGCGTGATCATGGTACGTAGCCAAGTTAAAGCTGGGTCATTTTCTCTGTCTCGGTGCCAGAACAAAGTGTAAGCCATTGGCGGGAATTCGAGTGGCAGCGGCAGCAATGCCATGTCGTGTTGCTTGGCTGCCAGCTTCACAAAGTGGCTTGGCGCGGTAAACACAAAATCAGTGTAAGAACACAAACTGGCGGCACTGTTAAAGTCCGGTACGGTGACTGCGATATCACGTTCGCGACCAATGTCGGCTAGACGATAGTCGAGCAGCCAACGGTCGTTGCCATCACAACGCACCTGAACATGGCGCAGGGCTAAATAAGCTTCTAAGTTCCAATTACCACGCAAAGCCGGGTGGTCTTTACGTACGATACACATTTGGTGGTCGCGATAGATTTCCTGTTCACAAATGTCATCTGGCGGCAGCATAGTCAGCTTGGCATCGTTTATGTCGATATCTCGACCTGTCATGCCTAAATCGATTTCACCGCGTTGAATCATCTTGAACGTTTGTTCCGACCAAGAGTGGGTGCTTATGGTCACGCCTGGCGCTTGTTGGAATATTGCTGGCAAGAAGTGGGGTAGAATGAGCGGGTAGACACTCTCTACCGCTGCGATTTGAAAACGGTACTCACTGCTCTGTGGCGAGAACTCTTCGGGTTGAGTCAGTACCTCAAGTTGGTTTATCAACAGATCCAGTTTCGGTTTAAGGAACAATGCGCGCGGTGTTGGCGTTAATCCGTGTGAGTTTCGAGTGAATAGGGGATCGTCAAATTGGGTACGTAATTTCGCTAAGGATTTGCTCACGGCAGACTGACTCAAGCACAGTCTGTGGGCGGCTCGGGTGACATTCAACTCTTCAATCAGCACTTTAAAACAGACCAGCAAATTGAGGTCGATGCGTGCCAGTTTCTCTACGTTCACAGTGATTTTCCCCATTGGAATAATGGTCATGAGTATACATCATTTCCATTCATATCATCAGATGATTAAGCTTTGCTCAAAAGTTCTTGTTCAATTTGGAGTGTTTTGTGTCTAGCCATATTACAAATAGCAAAAAACAGATGGCGCTGTTGACCATGTTAGTTCTGTTCAGTCCGCTTGCGATTGATATCTATCTACCTGCTTTGCCTCTTATCGCGTCCACTTTTCAGGTAGAAAATGCATTGGCACAAGACACCATCACTTGGTTCCTATTTGCTATGGGGGTTGGTCAGCTATTCGCTGGTCCCTTGGCAGATAAACTCGGACGTCGAACTGTTGCATTGGGAGGCATCACCATCTACGCATTGAGCGCTTTATTGGCGTGGAGTGCTCAAAATATTGAGTGGATGTTGGCGGCTCGCTTGCTACAAGGCTTAGGTGCATGTGCAACATCTGTAGCAGCCTTTGCAACAGTTCGCGATATCTTTGGTCCGGAAAAAAGCGGCAAAATGATCAGCTACCTTAATGGTGCGATCTGCTTTATCCCGGCACTGGCGCCGATTCTTGGTAGTTGGTTAACCCAACAATTTGATTGGCGTGCAAACTTCAGTTTTATGGCGGGTTTCGCTGTAATTGCAGGTGCGATGATGTTCCTTGGTATGAAGGAAACCAACCCTGCAACAGAAAAGCAGGCGGTATTTAAACTAAGCCGCTACTGGGCAGTCTTGAGCACACCATCATTCATCTTCCACGCTTCACTGTGTTTGATGGCGATGGCAGTCATTCTTGCTTACGTGACTTCAGCTCCTGGCGTTCTAATGACAGGCATGGGCTTGTCGATGAATGAATTCACCTTCTGGTTTGGTCTGAATGCAGCGTTCAACATTGCGGCTTGTATGCTTGCACCTAAGTTCATGGATCGTTGGGGCACACACAATTCACTGGTTGTCGGTATCAGCTTACTGGCGATTTCTGGTGTGATCATGATGGTGATGAGAGAGCACAACACGGCACTGTCTTTCATGCTGCCAATCTTTATCTCATCGGTTGGCTTCGCTTGGATTCTTGGCGCAGCAGCTGGTAAAGCGTTAGAACCGTTTGGTGATAAAGCGGGTACTGCAGCTGCACTACTTGGTTTGTTCCAAATGAGTGGCTCTGGTTTGTTAGTGGGTACGCTACAACGTTTATCACTGGATCCACAAACTCTAATTGCGATTCATATGTGGGTATTGCTTCCAGCTTTGGTGATTCTGTTTAGCAAAGCTGGTAAGAACTGGCATGCGAAATTGGCGAATGCGTAAAACTCGGTAATTTAGTATTTTCCAATGTACCTAACGCGTGTATATTTGTCGTTCAAACTTTTCTCGACACCATAACGGAACTCATAAAGTAATGTCGTTAACCACGTATGAAATGGCTCGTATCCTAGAGCAAATGGAAGAGTCACCAGAAAAGGTGATGTTTGGTAAGTTGCTTAACGAATTAGGTAACCAAAGCTCTGAGCGCATTCGTAGCGCGGCAAAACAAGTTCCAGTGCCGGTATTACGTGATCTTGTGTATCAATTTCAGCAAGTGATTGAATCACGTAAAGGCGAGCAAGTAGAGCAGATGGCAAAAGACCTCGCGAAGCAAGGTATCTCAGCTGAAGAGCTACTGGCTTACTTGAACAAATAGTAAAAAAATCCCCGCATCATGCGGGGATTTTTTTAGCGAGTGATTTTCTTCTTCAATATGTGGTCGAGGGACAATGGCCCTGGTCCCCACACAATCACTACAAGAATCATCAATCCCCAAAGTTGGTGATCATAGAAACCTTTCTCCCACAACAGTGGGTAAGAGACCACAGCGATGATGTTGAACACAAACAGAATCGCAGCCATCGGGCGGGTAATCAAGCCTAGTGCTAAGAAGACCGGTAGAACCAATTCTGCAGCCGTACCTAAGTAAGCCGCCAATTCCCATGGCAGTATTGGCACTTGGTATTCCAGCTCAAATAAATACAGTGTGCTATCCCAAGACGAGATTTTGATTAGCCCTGAATTGAAGAACACCCATGCAACCCACAAGCGACAAAAGAGAAGTAGTAAAGGGACAAAGCCAGCTTGTAGGGTGCTGATTAAATCGTCGTACCGATTCACTAAGTTTTTAACCGTATCCGTCATAGAGTGCTCCTTAGATTGATTTCAATGTAAAGCCGTCAACGAGATCGAGTGCCATGATGCTATTGAGATGAGCGAGTAAAACTTCAGGTATTTCGCTCAAACTCAGTTTCTGCTCTAAACATTGCAGCAGTTGGAACACATCGGCATCGAGTGCGTGACACAAGGCTTCTCCATTGGCTTGAATCGAGATGACACCTTGCTGTAATTGGTTGATATTAAGTTGTTCGAATTGGCCAGTTTGAATCGCGCTGAACAAATCAAATACCGCGTAGCTGGAGTCAAAGCTTCGGCAGCCTTGTTTAAGGTGCAAAACCAAAGCGGGTTGTTGCTCCTCACTCAGTTCGCCAAGTAACGCAAGCGGTTTTAATGCTGCCGCATTGGATTGTTCATACTGTGCTTGACGAGCGAGGTCGATATGCCATTCGAAGCGTGCGACTTCAGGGCTGTAAGGTGCTTGTGCGATCACCTGACTAAACTGCATGATGGTGTCTTGAAAGCCGTCGCCATAATGCACCACATTTCCTTCTTCTAATGGATAAGAGAGAACATGCTGGCGAGCCATCTGTTCAAAGCATTCTTCACCAAGCAGTGCTTCAACCATCGGGTAGGTCGCGGATAACACCTCGCTCAAGCTAACGATAAAGTTATTGCGGTAAATCTGCATGCGTTCATCAGCGGTAAACTCATCACTGGCAATATCGCAATCTTCACCGAGTGCTTGATAGTGTAGGGCTTTAGCAAACTGGCTTTGTAAGGTGGCTAGATTCATGATGCCTTCCTTGGTTCGCTTTGTTCACTTGGAAGTGTGCCTTGCAACAGCAGCTGCGATGCTTTCTGTGCTTCTCCGAGTAAGATTTCTGGCGCAGGGATATCCAAGTCCCATTCAATCAATGCATGACGTGGACCATGCTTTTTTGTCCACTGCGCGAACAGTTGCCAAACTTCATCGCTAACTGGGCGGCTATGGGTATCAATCCATATCTCACCTTTGTCGAGTTGTTTGATGGTAAAACCTGCCAAGTGAATCTCATCCACTTTGTCGGCTGGAATTGCATCTAGGTATGTGTCGCAATCAAAACCGTGGTTGAACGCCGAAACATAAACATTGTTTAGATCGAGCAATAAACGACAGTCAGTGCGCTTTTGCACTTCGGTAAGAAACTCCCATTCGCTGATGGTCGAATGTTGAAACTTCACATAACTAGATGGGTTCTCTATCAAGATCTCGCGTTGCAAATAATCCTGCACTTCATTCACGTTACGAGTGAACACTTTGAGCGCTTCTTCCGTATACGGAAGTGGAAGCAGGTCATTAAAGTAGTGACCGCCGTTTTCACTCCAACTCAAATGGTCAGAAACAAGAATCGGGTCGATTGAGTCAATCAGCGCTTTAAGTTGAGCAAGGTGCTTTTGATTCACACGTTCCACCGAACCTAATGACAGACCAATGCCGTGACAGCTAATTTGATACTGCTCGCGTAATGCCTGTAATTGATTGCGCTCTGCAGCGTTGGGTTGAAAATAGTTTTCACTGTGGATTTCTAACCAAGATAACTTGGGTTTATTTTGGCTAAAGTAATCGAGGTGAGGGGTTCTTAATCCAACTCCAACAAGGTCGTGGAAGGTGTGGTGTTTCACGTGAAACTCCTTTTCAAAGCGGGCGGGAAGAGAAGGATGCGCTGGTTGAGCGTCAACGCATCCTTGCAGTAGCTAGCGATAAAAAATTATGAAGAAGAAGTGCTACCGCCAACGAGTTTGTCACATAGACCTTTTGGTACGACTACGAATGCGTCTTTTTGGTTATCTTCTTTAGAAGTACCAGCACATGAGCTGCTTTTCGTTGCACAGTCGTTTTTACCTGCTTTAGAAACGCCGTAGCACTTCTCTTTATCAGCAGCGACAGCTGGAGCTGCAGTTAGCATTGTGCCACCAAGAGCTAGAAGACCAGTAACAGCAGCAGTAACAGCTAGATTCGACTTTTTCATAATAAATTCCTCTGAATGATTTCCTTTACTTTAAGTTGGCAAGATGAATCGCCTGTTTTGGCGTTTTTGTTATCAACTTGCTTAACTTAAAAGATAGGAAACTGGCTAAAAAACTTTCAGAAAAATTTTCGAAACAAATGGTTTTAAAGAATGGAATTTATATAACTTATTGATGTGTAGAGTAAAAAAACGACGAATTTTTTATGAATTTTTGTCTAATCTGAACAGGTTGTTTAGGTTATAATCTATTTTTATGTATAAATAACCAGTAGCTCTCATCATGATGGATCCATCTCTATTACTCGACGGTTTGAACGACAAACAACGTGAAGCCGTTGCAGCACCTCTAGAAAACTTGCTCGTCCTTGCTGGTGCAGGGAGTGGTAAGACACGCGTTCTTGTTCACCGTATCGCTTGGTTGATGTCGGTCGAGCAATCATCTCCGTTCTCAATCATGTCGGTAACCTTTACCAATAAGGCGGCGGCAGAGATGCGTGGACGTATCGAAGAGCTAATGATGGGCAGTGCAGGCGGTATGTGGAATGGTACTTTCCACGGCATTTGTCACCGTATTCTGCGCGCGCACTATCTTGATGCCAAGCTACCGGAAGATTTCCAAATCATCGACAGTGACGACCAACAGCGTTTGCTAAAGCGTTTGATCAAAGCGCAAAACCTCGATGAGAAGCAGTGGCCAGCACGCCAAGTGGCATGGTGGATTAACGGTAAGAAAGACGAAGGTCTGCGCCCGTCGCACATTGATGCGTACCATGATCCAGTGACCAAGACATATCTGCAGCTATACACCGCTTACCAAGAAGCGTGTGATCGTGCTGGTTTAGTCGATTTTGCGGAAATCTTGCTGCGCGCACATGAGCTACTGCGCGATAACAAATTCGTCCGTGAACACTACCAAGCACGCTTTAAGCATATCTTGGTGGACGAGTTCCAAGATACCAACAATATCCAATACGCTTGGCTACGTATGATGGCGGGTCCTGAGTGTCACGTGATGATCGTGGGTGATGACGACCAGTCGATTTACGGCTGGCGAGGTGCAAAAGTCGAGAACATTGAGAAGTTTACGCTGGAATTCCCAAGCGTGAATACCATTCGTCTTGAGCAAAACTACCGTTCAACCAAGACCATTCTGGAAGCGTCCAACGCTCTGATCGCGAATAACACCGAGCGTATGGGTAAAGAGCTTTGGACTGATGGCGTTGTCGGTGAGCCTATCTCGGTTTACAGCGCTTACAACGAATTGGATGAAGCCCGTTTTGCGGTAAACAAAATCAAAGAGTGGCAAGACAAGGGCGGGGCTCTGAACGACGCTGCAATGCTTTATCGCAACAACGCCCAGTCGCGTGTTCTGGAAGAAGCATTAATCCAAGCTGGTCTGCCTTACCGTATCTACGGCGGCATGCGATTCTTCGAACGTCAGGAAATCAAAGATGCCTTGAGCTACATGCGTTTGATTGCCAACCGTAATGATGATGCGGCATTTGAACGTGTAGTGAATACGCCAACACGTGGTTTGGGTGATAAGACGCTTGAAACCATTCGTTTTGCGGCTCGTGACCGTGGTTGCACCATGTGGGAAGCGAGTGTGGCTATGTTGGATGAGAAGGTGCTTGCTGGTCGTGCTGCTGGTGCTCTGAGCCGTTTTATCGAGCTTGTTACGGCACTAGAAGACGACACCATCGAGATGCCGCTGCATCACCAGACTGACCATGTGATCAAGTACTCGGGCTTGTTCGCGATGTACGAGCAAGAGAAGGGCGAAAAGTCTAAGGCGCGTATTGAGAACTTGGAGGAATTGGTGACCGCAACTCGCCAATTCGAGAAACCAGAAGAAGCGGAAGACATGTCCTTGCTGACGGCATTCCTAACCCACGCAGCATTAGAAGCGGGCGAAGGACAAGCGGACGAGTTTGAAGATGCGGTTCAGCTCATGACATTGCACAGTGCGAAAGGTCTAGAGTTCCCATTGGTGTTTATGGTTGGTGTGGAAGAAGGCATGTTCCCAAGCCAAATGTCGGCAGAAGAAGCAGGGCGTTTAGAAGAAGAACGTCGTCTGTGTTACGTAGGCATGACCCGTGCGATGCAGAAACTGTACATCACTTATGCTGAAATGCGCCGTTTGTACGGTCAGGATAAGTACCATAAACCGTCTCGCTTTATCCGTGAACTGCCAGAAACGTGTTTAGACGAAGTACGCATGAAGGCGCAAGTTAGCCGTCCTGCAAGCAGTGGTCGATTTAGCCAAACGGCAGTGAAAGAGAGCTTCAATGAAACTGGCTTTACGCTAGGTTCTCGTGTGATGCATCCTAAGTTTGGTGAAGGCACCATCATCAACTTCGAAGGCAGTGGTCCACAGAGCCGCGTACAGATTGCCTTTAATGGTGAGGGCATCAAATGGTTGGTGACTGCTTACGCCCGACTAGAGAAGCTGTAAGGCTTCAACAAAACCATCAACTTAAGAGCTGCTTCGGCGGCTCTTTTTGTTTGTGCTGTTTTTGTGTCGCTAATGCAGTAAAAAATGGAATGATAAATGGAGTGCGAAAGCGCGATTTAACGATGCTGTTTGAAGGGAAAGTCAGGTGTTGTTGGTGAATGTCTGTTTTCAGCAGAGCTGCTGAGAAAAATTTTAGGCAAAGAAAAACCCCGAGGGCTTGCGCCCATCGGGGTTATAGTCTTACTCGCAGCAATCCGGCTACTAAGAGTGCTCCATGCATCTAATCCATGATAGTGTGCTGAATCCGTCAGCTTAATCCTTACGTCGCCTTCCTAGCGGTGTCCTTAATGACCTTATCCTGGTCTGCTAACCATCCTCGTTAGCTCTCATCACTTGTTCCCTGAGCGGTGTCCCTGACATCATCCTGATGTTCAAATCCTTGCCTCGTCCAGAGGTGTCCATTTCCCGTCCTTAGTAGTAACCATCCTAGTCACTATTGATTCCGTTCAATGTCCAATTTTGCAATCCATGCCCGACTATTCATCCTGAATAACCGTTTCTTCTTCCTGAAGTTCACCAAGTCCGTGGTGTTTCCTGTTCCGTGTCAGCATCCTTCCGACAGGTTTAATATTACGTGTTTAACGATTTCCAACAACGGGCTAATCTCACATTTTTTCACTTTATTTGCGTTCAAAAAAGATACATAAATATTAAATTCAATGACTTATGTTCTTTGTTGTACGGTTTTACCATTAAAAAAGAGAGGTTTGCTCAACCCTTTGTGAGAGATCTCGCACAAGGGGTCGAGCGAAAGACTCTTACTGCCCGATAGCGGCACCTTCACGCCTTGGATCGGCTGCGCCCTCAAGACCGTCTTTTGTTATACGTATCGCATGCAGTCCAGAGTTCAAATCACGAACATCAGTTTTAAAACCCATCTTTTCCAACTCAGGCTGTAAGCCTTCTGCAGCGGTACCTTGCTCAATATCTAAGGTACCAAAACGGTTCAGTAATCGTGGCTGATTAATCGCACTTTGGATGTCCATATCCCACTGCGTGTGGGCGATAATGGCTTGTGCGACGTAACCAATGATGCGGCTGCCACCCGGTGAGCCAATTGCCATGTAAGGTTTGTCATCCTTCATCATAATGGTTGGTGCCATGGATGAACGTGGGCGTTTGCCCGGTTCTAAGCGGTTCGCGATTGGCACACCATCTTGATGAGTGCGGAAAGAGAAATCGGTCAGTTCGTTGTTGAGCAAGAAGCCGCGCACCATCAAGCGTGAGCCAAAAGCGTTTTCAATGGTTGTTGTCATTGAAACTACATTGCCTTGCTTATCGACGATATTGAAATGGCTGGTGGAAGGCAGCTCGATTGATTGGTCCATGCTTAAGTTCATCGCGTGCGACCAAGGAGGATTGCCGGCTTCAACCTTACTCAACGCTTTACCGACTTGAATGAGCTCAGCACGTTGCTTGAGATAATCTTTATCAAGCAAGCCTTCGGTTGGCATTGGCACATAATCTTGGTCAGCCATGTATTTACCGCGATCCGCAAACGCAAGGCGCGATGCATCGGCGATCACTTGCCATGATTTCGCGCTTTCGGCTCCCCATCCTTTCAGATCGTATTGCTCGGTGATCGCAAGAATCTGCCCAACCGTCAGTGCGCCAGAGCTAGGTGGTCCCATGCCGCAGATGTCATAGCTTTGGTAAGCCGCACAAACCGGTTCACGTTGCTTGATTTGGAACGCATCAAAGTCAGGTTGTGCCAATACGCCAGGATTGCCCGGTGCATTCTGTACTGTCTTGATGATGTCTGTGGCGATATCGCCTTGATAGAAAGCTTTTGCCCCCTGTTCTGCAATTGCCGTCAGAGTTTGCGCGTATTCAGGGTTCTTCAACAACGTGCCTTCGGCTTTTGGTGAACCATCTGGATTAAAGAAGTAAGCCTTAGTCGCAGGGAAGCGTGATAGGCGCTTGGCATCTTTCTCAATCAGGCTCGCGAGGCGAGGACTGACTTCGAAACCTTGTTCAGCCAAGGTAATCACAGGTTGGATGATCTTTTTCCATTCCAACTTGCCGTATTTCTGGTGCGTGTCCCACAGCAGTTTCACTGTACCAGGAGTGGCAACGGAACGCCCACCGACAACCGCATCGTAAAATTGCAGTGGTTGTCCTTTGTCATCTAGGAAGAGTTTCGGCGTTGCGGCGAGCGGTGCGGTTTCGCGTCCATCATACGTAGTCAGTTTTTGTTTCTCACTGTCCCAATACACTAAGAAGGCACCGCCACCAATGCCTGAAGATTGCGGTTCTACCAAGCCCAGCATCAGTTGTACGGCAACCATGGCATCAATAGCATTACCACCTTGTGCAAGAACATCCGCCCCAGCTTGGGTGGCAAGTGGGTTGGCTGCGGTGACCATATAATCTTTGGCTTTGACCAATTGCTTTTGCTCGAAGCCAGTACTGTGCTCCGGTGCAACCGCATCTGCTGCTTGGTTAGCAAAGGCTGAGGTAGATAAGACGAGTGGGGAAGTAAGAAAAAGACCCGTGGTCACGAGTCGGTTGAACGTCCAATGCATGATGACTCTCCATGTTGCCAGTTTGGTGCTTTCAGCTTGGCAGTCATGAAGAGTCACGTCGAGTCAGCAATCTTAGAAATGTCGATTGTGCTACGCTTTTAAATCAGTACTTTATCCGATAAAAGTGCTGATGGTTTGGTACAAAATACTGCCACCCACGAGAGTAAATACCACGCCACACAGACCGTCGATGTAGATGCCTGCTTGTTGCAATTTGCGTTGTAAGCGCTGCGTCGACAGCATCCATGCAAGGCTAGAGAACCAGAATAGCGACAAGCCAAACAGGATGACCAAAGCAATACCTTTGCCAGTGATCGACATACCTGCAGGGACTAAGCTCGACATCAAACTGATAAAGAACACCAAGGCTTTCGGGTTAAGAATGTTGGTCGCAAATCCTTTAGCAAATGCCTGACGCTTATTGCTGATCACTAGGTTGTTTTGCTTCTTAGGTTGATCCGCCATTGGATTTTTGATCATTGAGATCACGGCGCGTAATGCACCAATACCTAAATAGAGCAGGTAACTACCACCGAGCAGTTGCACCACGGAGTACAACACTGGGTGCTGGTGGACGATATAACTTACGCCTGTCAGGCTGAACAAAGAGTGCAGCAAAATACCGACAGACAATCCCAACGCAATGTACAAGCCAGTTTGACGACCATGACGCGTCGCGTTTTGTACAACCAGCGCAAAGTCGGGACCGGGACTCATTAGGGCAATAAAGTGAATGCTGGCGAGCGTCAGCAATATGGTGGATTCATTCATAACACATCTCAAATATAACCAATGTGGCTATTGTCGTGGCAAGTCACCTGTGGCGCTTGTAAAAAACTGACAGCTTTCTCGGTAAATGAAATTAACGAGTCACTTGAGAAGGGGAAACGCCGTAGGTTTGCTTAAACGCTTTGCTGAAATGCGCTTGATCGTAGAAACCGATTTGATGGGCGACGTCGGTACCACATTGACCAGCTTGCAGTAACTTCATGCCTTGTTCGAGTCGTAGGCGTGCGAACCATGCGTAAGGCGTCATGCCAGTTTGCGCTTTAAAGTGGCGCTGGAACTGAGTTGGGCTCAGTTGGCACAGCTCTGATAGCGAATCCAAACGCACCGCTTGGTCAAGGTTCGCCATTAGATAATCTTTTAACGTTCCAAGTGATTGATTTCCTAACGGCACCACTTTTTGTCGCTCAAGCGATCCGTAGCGATCAAAAAGTTGGTTAAATCCTTCAAAAGGAAGGCAATCTTTGGTGAGTTGGCTGAGGTTTTCACGACGAAGTAGCCCGTGTAAGTTACTAAGTTGTGAAAATATCTGTGGATCCGAGATGATCAGCTCGTTGAAGTGTATTATTTGACCGTTTTGCTTAAGATCAGCCAGATCGCTCAATAGGTGAGGTTCGATCGCAAATACATTCACTTCGTAGCCACTTTCGAGCTTAGATTGCCCGTCGTGTAGCTCATCTGGCGGCATAATCACAATTTGCCCGTGACCAACTTGGTGGCTGTTACCTTGGTATTGGAACTTCTGCGCGCCATGCGTGATCAGACCGAGATGAAAATCCAGATGGTAATGCCTTTGAAAAGCAAATTTCTGGTATTTCGCCTCTATCAGACTCAAGTTGTCATGGTCGGTTGCGTAGTACTGAATATGTTCCATTAAATAAAAAAAGCTTGGTCACATTATGACCAAGCTTATCCATCAATTTCTTAAATGTCTTGTAAAAAACGATCAGGCAGCACGAGCTGCTTTGCGTGACTTGCGGTTATTACGCAGACCATCAAAGCTAAATACCACCAAGGCGCCCCAAATAAAGGCGAAGGTGATGGCTTTATCGCTAGTGAACGGTTCGCCGTAGATCAGCACCGCAAGCAAGAACATCAGACTTGGACCAATGTATTGGAAGAAGCCCAACGTCGATAGCTTTAGACGGGTTGCTGCGCCAGTAAAACACAGTAGCGGCAGGGTAGTGATCACGCCTGCAGCAATCAACAAGGTATTCAGCTGCATTGGGTTATCTAGCATGTTGGACGTCGGTGAACTCGCAATAAACAGCAAGTAAATTGCTGCAGCAGGTAACATCACCAAGGTTTCAATAAACAGTCCGGTTTGTGCTTCCACACTGACTTTCTTACGTAGCAAGCCATAAAAGCCGAAACTCATTGCCAGCGCTATAGCGACCACAGGCACCGAGCCAAAGACGATCAGCTGAACTAATACGCCACAAGCAGCAAGGACAACCGCGAACCACTGAAGCTTACGTAGACGCTCGCCAAGGAAGACCATCCCGAGTAAGACGTTGATCAGTGGGTTAATGTAATAACCTAAGCTGGCATCGAGCATGTGATTCGAGTTCACCGCCCAAATGAAGATCAACCAGTTTGCACCGACCAAAATGGCAGTAGAAACCAGAAACATCATCTTGGTTTTGTTTTTAATGATGTCGCGAACCGAGCGCCAATGGCGACCAAAATGGAGAAGTGCGGCTAGCAAAAAGAAAGACCAAATCACTCGGTGGCTTAAGATCTCTAGTGGCGAGACTTCAGCAATCGATTTGAAGTAAATGGGTGCGATGCCCCACATGGTGTACGCGCCAATAGCAAGCAAGACGCCTTGCCGTGAGCGTTGTTGTTCTTCTGGTGTCATGGGATGTCACCTAATTGAGTTTTTATAGAGCAGAAAATCAGTATACGAGTCGTGAGCTGAATCACCTAACAATTTGCGGTTTTATTCGCCATGAAACCCCATTACAATGTGCCCTCACTTTGCGTGCTAGTGGCATGCATAAGCACCTCTTTTTAAGACCCAATCTGAGATTTTTCATGACCTCTACCTTGTTAGCCGAACAATCAGACTCGCCTGTAACGCCTCAACGTGTGTTGGAGGATGTGTTTGGTTACCAAGAGTTCCGTGATGGTCAGCAGTTGGTAATTGATGCCGCGGTAGAAGGTCGCGACAGCTTAGTTATCCTGCCTACTGGTGGCGGTAAGTCGCTGTGTTATCAAATTCCTGCTTTGGTTCGCTCTGGCATTACTTTGGTGATCTCTCCGCTTATCTCGCTGATGAAGGACCAAGTGGACCAGCTTAAAGCCAACGGTGTAGCGGCTGAGTGCATTAACTCGACCATGCCTCGTGAGGAGCTGCTCAGCGTGTATAACCGCATGCACACTGGGCATCTTAAGTTGGTGTACGTCTCGCCAGAACGCGTATTGATGCGTGACTTCATTGAGCGCTTGGAAAATCTGCCGCTATCGATGATTGCCGTCGATGAAGCGCACTGTATTTCCCAGTGGGGACACGATTTCCGTCCCGAATACGCCGCGCTTGGGCAACTCAAGCAGCAGTTTTCCCATGTGCCATTTATGGCGCTGACGGCGACGGCGGATGACGCTACGCGTCGAGATATTCTTGAGCGCCTGCAACTGAATAATCCAGAGGTTTATCTAGGCAGCTTCGACCGTCCTAACATTCGCTACAACTTAGTTGAGAAGCACAAGCCGGTTTCGCAAATCGTTCGTTATCTTGAAACCCAAAAGGGTAACTGCGGCATCATCTATTGTGGTAGCCGTAAGAAAGTTGAGATGGTGACCGAGAAGTTGTGTAACAACCACATTCGTGCTGCTGGTTATCACGCAGGTATGGATGCTGATGAGCGCGCTTACGTTCAAGAAGCTTTCCAACGTGATGACATCCAAATCGTAGTGGCGACTGTGGCATTCGGTATGGGCATCAACAAACCAAACGTGCGCTTTGTGGTTCACTTTGATATCCCGCGCAACATTGAATCCTACTATCAGGAAACCGGTCGTGCAGGGCGTGATGGTTTGCCTGCCGAAGCGATGATGTTGTATGACCCAGCAGACATCAGTTGGCTGCGCCGTATGTTGGATGAGAAAGACGATGGTCCACAGAAGCAGGTGGAAACCCACAAACTGAATGCGATGAGTGCCTTTGCTGAGGCGCAGACTTGTCGTCGTCAGGTGCTACTGAATTACTTTGGTGAGTATCGCGAGAAGCCATGTGGCAACTGCGATATTTGCTTAGATCCACCGAAACACTTTGATGCCACGGAAGAAGCACGTAAGGCGTTGTCTTGTGTGTACCGTGTTAATCAGAGCTTTGGTATGGGCTACGTGGTAGAGGTGCTACGTGGTATGCAAAATATTCGTGTACGTGAAAACGGGCACGATAAGATTTCTACCTACGCGATAGGGCGCGATCACAGCCACGATTACTGGGTGAGTATCTTCCGTCAGTTAATCCACAAAGGGCTGCTGTTCCAAAACATCACGCGTAACTCAACGTTGCAACTTACCGAAGAGGCGCGTCCGCTGCTGCGTGGCGATGTGACTCTGGAGTTAGCGGTTCCACGTTTAGACACCGCAGCACGTGCGGCGAAGTCGGACAAACTGACCAGCAAGAACTACGACAAAAAGCTGTTTGCTAAGTTACGTAAGCTGCGTAAGTCGATTGCTGATGAAGATGGTTTGCCACCATACGTGGTCTTCAGTGACGCGACTCTGATTGATATGGCGGAAATTCTGCCAACGTCTTACGGCGAAATGCTGGCAGTTAGCGGTGTTGGTCAGCGCAAACTAGAGAAGTACGCCGACCCATTCCTTGATTTGATTCAAGAACACATTACTCACCACGGATAAGGAACCAAGATGCAAAAGGAATTTGGCTTAGCGGACTACATGGCACAAGAAGGGCGCTTAATCATTACCGCGCCGAGCTTTGACCTTGATAGCTTTCCTGCCTTAGGTGAGCGTTTAGTCGGACTGCTTTCTGCTACTGTGGTGGAAAAGCAATGGGATGCAGACATTCACTCTTGGCTGATTGACTTTGAAGGTTGCCGATTGTTTATGAAAGCAGAGCATTACAGCGAAGCGATTTGGTTTGAAGCTTTAGCGATTGAAGAGAGCAGGGAAGAGTTGGATTATCTTGCAGGATTGTTCCAGCGCGGCTTCTAAAAATAGAATTTTTCTTGAAAGGGTGTTTCACATGAAACACCCTTTTTTATGCTCAAACGTTTGCGTAAAACAGACGACTTGCGGCAAAAAGTGGTTAATGTATAATCGCCCACCGCTTCGCTCGGAATGAGCCAAGCCAGTTTATTTTTCATTTTACATTGTTGGTAAGAGCCACTCTATTCAGTGACTCGATTTGGGTTCCCTCACCCCCAAACCAAACTAAAAAGGTATCGCATGAGTAACTTTACCCCTGCGCAGCAGCGCAACGCCCTTATCTATCTGGTTCTATTCCATCTAGTCATTATTGCATCTAGCAATTACCTAGTTCAGCTACCGTTTACTATCTTCGGTTTCCATACCACTTGGGGCGCATTTACCTTTCCATTTATCTTTCTAGCAACGGATTTAACCGTGCGTATTTTCGGTGCGAAAATGGCACGAAAGATCATCTTCTTAGTGATGTTGCCCGCTCTGGCTGTCTCTTACTTCCTATCGGTGGTGTTCTTCGAAGGTCAGTTCCAAGGTTTTGGCCACTTAGGTGAATTCAACTTATTTGTTGCTCGTATAGCGATTGCTAGCTTCATGGCGTACCTACTTGGTCAGATCATGGATGTACACGTGTTCAACCGCCTACGCCAAATGAAACAGTGGTGGGTGGCACCAACGTGTTCAACGCTTTTCGGTAATGCACTTGATACCATCGCTTTCTTCGCCATTGCCTTCTACCAAAGCCCAGATCCATTTATGGCGGAGCATTGGACGGAAATCGCGCTGGTGGATTACGGCTTCAAACTGATTATCAGTCTTGGTCTGTTCGTTCCTATGTATGGTGTACTACTGAATTACCTAATTAAGAAACTGACTGCGGTGAACCCTGACTTTAAGGTGACGACAAGCGTTCAGTCTTAATATCAGTGGGAACCCCGAAAGCCGCTTGCTCAAATCAAGCGGCTTTTTTGTGCCTGTTTACTTGGGTTTAGAGCGTTTTGTACAGCGTGGGGAGTAATTAGATCATGGGTGTCCAAAAGCTCTCTAAGCTGTACAAAGGTAAAAATGAGCAATAAAAAAAGGCCCCAATAGGGACCTTTAACTAAGCAATAAGTTATCGTGAGATTTAACAAGTCACAATACTTAACGGCCAACCGATGTCTGTTTGACGGTTGGATTCAATTTCCAACTCAGCGGCCGTCAGCGGATTTGCATCTAACCATTTGGCTTCAATGCTGAGCGTTAGCTTGTCGCCTTCTGCTTTTAGAGTGACGTTTGGTACTAGGTCTGGATTACGACGATGACTAAGTAAAACAGCCAAACGCAATAGACGTAATACACGTTTCGCACTGTTACCTGAAAGTGCATGCTGCTCAGGCAGGGAGGTGAGCTGTTCGCGGTAGCGGCGAGCAATTTCACCAATAAAGAACTTTTGCGCGCGCGTATAACCAGGCAAATCTAAATGCTGTAGCAGGTAAGCGCTGTGCTCTCCACCTTTTTTGAAGTCGATAGTCAGACCGATTTCGTGCAGCTTAGCTGTTGTTTCCAGCAGGACTTTACCTTGAGGTTCTGCAACCCAAGCTTCACCGCCAACTTGCTCAAGCAGATTATTAGCGAGGTTTGCCACTTGCTCACCGTACTGGCAATCCAATTGGTAACGGCTTTGTACGCTGCAAATGGTACGTGCACGGATGTCGTTTTGACGAAGCTCATCAACCATCTCATACACTAGCCCTTCACGCAGAGCGCCGCCAGCTAGTGTCATGGCATCAATTTCTAGTAGCTCAAAGATTGCAATTAAAATAGATAAGCCACTTGGAAATACCAGAGCACGCTCTAGGGTCAGACCTTCAATATCAAGCTCTTCCAAGTGGTCAGCAAGCATTGCCTGCTTTTGTAGACGCTTAAGTTTGGAGTGAGTGATTACTTCGTCCATACCTTGCGCTAGCATTATTTCTTGCAGTGCTTGAACTGTACCTGAAGCACCCACACACACATCCCAACCTAGGTCGGTGTACTGCTCTAAGATTGGCTTTAAGGTTTGTTTTGCGCCTTCAATGGCAGACTCGAAGTTGCGTGCGTTCAACTGGCGGTCTTTAAAGAAGCTTTCCAACCATGTTACACAACCCATCTTAAGGCTAGTTAGCGCTTTCGCTTCGAAGCCCTCACCGATAATCAGCTCGGTACTTGCACCGCCAATATCGACCACAAGGCGGCGACCACTGCCTCCCGAAGTGTGAGCAACGCCTTTATATATAGTGGCGGCTTCTTCTTCACCTGTGATGACTTCGATAGGTTGACCTAAAATTTGGTTCGCCTTCTCTAGGAAAATATCTACATTGGTTGCGGTACGCAAAGTCGCGGTACCGACAATACGGATGTTCTGTTTAGGAATATCCTGCAAGCGTTCTGCAAATAGACTTAAGCAGTCCCATCCTCGCTGCATAGCTTCCATACTAAGAGAGTTATGTTCATCTAAGCCCGCGGCTAGACGAACTTTGCGCTTAATTTTAGCCATAGTTTGAACGCTGCCATCGATGTGACGCACAACGAGCATGTGAAAACTGTTCGACCCGAGGTCGATGGCGGCGTATAGCGGTGATGATCCTGCTTGACTCATAAACGACTTCAGTTTCCTTTTATGATTGTTTTGGCGCTGATTGACGCGGTTGACGAGGACGACGTCCTTGTGGCTTGCGGTTACCAGAGCGAGTGCCACCTGTATTGGTGCGACGTTGTTGAGTACGAGGCGCGCGCATACGAAGTGGTGCAGGCAGATCTTGGATTAGAGCCGAAGCGTCGTAATCAGAAACTGGGATTGCGTGCTCAATGTATTCTTCGATTGGTGGCAAGTTGATTGCGTAATCTTCACAAGCGAAGCTGATAGAGTGACCACTTGCTCCGGCACGGCCCGTACGACCGATACGGTGAACGTAATCTTCACAGTCATCAGGCAGGTCGAAGTTAAATACGTGTGTTACTTGAGGGATGTGTAGACCACGTGCTGCAACGTCAGTTGCTACTAATAGGTCAACTTCACCGCGAGTGAATTGCTCAAGAATCTTTTCACGCTTCTTCTGCGGTACATCGCCAGTCAGTAGACCAACACGGTGGCCATCTGCTGCTAGGTGACCCCAAATCGATTCACACTTGTGCTTAGTGTTGGCAAAAACGATCGCGCGATCTGGCCATTCTTCTTCAATCAGGGTTTGAAGCAGTGCCATTTTGTCTTCGTTCGAAGGGTAGAAAAGCTCTTCTTGGATGCGATGACCGGTTTTTTGTTCTGGCTCAACCACAACGTGCTCTGGGTTGTGCATGTGTTCGAATGCCAGCTCTTGAACGCGGTAAGAAAGCGTCGCTGAGAACAGCATGTTCAAACGCTCTTTTGGTTCTGGCATACGGCGGAACAAGAAACGAATGTCTTTAATAAAGCCAAGGTCAAACATACGGTCGGCTTCATCGAGTACAACCGCTTGAATGTTGTTTAGGTTGAATACGCGCTGTTTGTAGAAATCGATAATACGACCAGTCGTACCAATCAGGATATCTACACCGTCTTGAAGCTTCGATAGTTGCTTATCGTAGCTTTCGCCACCGTAAGCTAAGGCAGCTTTAAGACCTGTACTCGCAATCAAAGGTTCCGCATCATTAAAGATCTGAATCGCTAGCTCACGGGTTGGTGCCATAATGATAGCACGCGGTTGAGTTGGCTTACGACCTTCATGCTCAGGTGTAGTCAATAGGTGGTTAAAGGTAGCAGTAAGAAACGCAAGCGTCTTACCAGTACCCGTTTGGGCCTGGCCTGCAATGTCTTGGCCGGTGAGCAGTACCGGCAACGCCAAGGCTTGAATTGGGGTACAAAATTCGAACCCTTTTTTCTCCAAACCTTCAGTAATTTGTGGATTTAATCCCAAATCGGCGAACTTTTGCTCTGTGATATGCGTCTTTTTCATGGCTATAGAATATCAGCTAAAGCTTGCAATACGAAAGTAAATACATTCCAATAGGGCATCTAATTACTGGTTATCATCCAACCAGTTTCAAAAAACACATTGGAGTGGAAGATGAGTGATAAGATTTTGCAGCTTACTGATGACGGTTTTGAAAACGATGTAATCAACGCTGCAGGCCCGGTTCTTGTTGATTTCTGGGCAGAATGGTGTGGTCCTTGTAAGATGATTGCTCCAATTCTGGACGAAATTGCAGAAGAGTACGAAGGCAAACTCACTATCGGTAAACTAAATATTGACCATAACGCAGGTACACCACCTAAGTTTGGTATTCGCGGCATTCCAACGCTACTGTTATTTAAAGACGGTAACGTGGCGGCAACGAAAGTTGGTGCACTGTCTAAGACTCAGCTAAAAGAGTTTTTGGACGCAAACCTATAATCACCAAGTGATTCAGAACAAAACCGTGCAAAGTGATAATGCACGGTTTTGTTTTTCTAACTCTGGACTAGAATATTAATTAGTGCTAACTTATCGCGCGTTAATTGAACAAATTTCTCTTCTTGGTCGATCCTGAGACCAAATCCATCTTAACTAGAAAATAGATCTTATTTTGACTAAACAAGCATCCACCACCATGAATCTTACTGAACTGAAGAACAGACCTGTGTCTGACCTTGTAAAGCTTGGCGAAAGCCTAGGTCTTGAGAACCTAGCTCGTCTAAGAAAACAAGACATCATCTTCGCTATTCTTAAAGCGCACGCGAAAGGCGGCGAAGACATCTTTGGCGATGGGGTTCTGGAGATTCTGCAAGACGGCTTTGGTTTCCTACGTAGCGCAGACAGCTCATACCTTGCTGGCCCTGATGATATCTACGTTTCGCCAAGTCAGATTCGTCGTTTCAACCTACGTACTGGTGATTCAATCGCTGGTAAAATTCGTCCACCAAAAGACGGTGAGCGCTACTTTGCTCTTCTTAAAGTCAACACGGTTAACGAC
Source organism: Vibrio sp. SCSIO 43153 (assembly GCF_023716625.1). Lineage (NCBI taxonomy): Bacteria > Pseudomonadati > Pseudomonadota > Gammaproteobacteria > Vibrionales > Vibrionaceae > Vibrio > Vibrio sp. SCSIO 43153. The sequence goes on along the minus strand of NZ_CP071855.1, from coordinate 3,294,624 downwards.
GACAAACCAGATAACGCTCGTAACAAGATCCTATTTGAGAACTTAACGCCTCTACACGCTAATGAGCGTATGGTTATGGAGCGCGGTAATGGTTCAACAGAAGATATCACGGCACGTGTACTAGATTTGGCATCGCCAATCGGTAAAGGTCAACGTGGTTTGATTGTTGCTCCGCCTAAAGCGGGTAAGACAATGCTTCTGCAAAACATCGCTCAAAGCATCGCATACAACCACCCTGAGTGTGAGTTGATGGTACTTCTAATCGATGAACGTCCAGAAGAAGTAACCGAGATGCAGCGCCTAGTTAAAGGTGAAGTGGTTGCGTCAACGTTCGATGAGCCAGCTTCTCGCCACGTACAAGTCGCGGAAATGGTAATTGAGAAAGCAAAACGTCTTGTTGAACACAAGAAAGACGTAGTTATCCTGCTTGACTCTATCACTCGTCTAGCTCGTGCATACAACACCGTAGTACCTTCATCAGGTAAAGTACTAACTGGTGGTGTGGATGCAAACGCACTACATCGTCCTAAGCGTTTCTTCGGTGCAGCACGTAACGTAGAAGAAGGCGGCAGCCTAACTATCCTTGCTACTGCTCTTGTTGATACTGGCTCTAAGATGGACGAAGTTATCTACGAAGAGTTCAAGGGTACAGGTAACATGGAAATCCACTTGAACCGTAAGATTGCAGAGAAACGCGTATTCCCTGCGATTGACTTCAACCGCAGCGGCACACGTCGTGAAGAGCTTCTAACTAAGAACGAAGAACTTCAGAAGATGTGGATTCTGCGTAAGATTGTTCACCCAATGGGCGAAATCGACGCAATGGAGTTCCTCATCGACAAACTAGCGATGACGAAGACCAACGACGAGTTCTTCGATGCGATGCGTCGTCAATAGTCTCAGATAAGCAATTCTGCGAAGGGCCACCGTATATCGGTGGCTTTTTTATTGCTTTCTCCCGAGATAAGCAGCAGAATGAAGGAAATGTTATCGGGAGGTTAACATGCAACAAGGAATGTTGTCGTCATTACTCCTGAGCTTGTCACTTATTACGCTACCAGCAACGTTATCTGCCAAGGAAATGCAGGAAACTGTGGTAGAGCAGTGGCTTCAGGATACCCAAATACAGACCAAAGTATCTGAACTGCTTGATTATGCCGTCAGAGACGAGGTTGACTCGCTTAAATTTGCCCTAGACCGACTTGCTTTCCCTCAACAAGAAGTCGTCCGCTTTCTTTTGCTCGAAAAGTTTGAACAACAAGAAATCATCCTCACGCCAAGAATGGCGATTTTTGTCGAATCTCAGATTAGTATTACTCCAACTTACCAAGTACTAGAGCGCGGCGACGGTTACGAATTCACCGTACCTGCTTTTAACTTTCCTTCTATTGCTAGTCGTCTGATTAAACGTTGGAAACAAGACCAAAGTACGTTGGAGTTTGTGTTAGCGGCAGAGCGCCAAGAACTTAATCTAAAAGATTGGTTAACAGGCACTTCGCAACATGTACAAACCAGAGAAGCGTTACTAATTCGTGAGCTGGACAGCTTATCGCCGGATGCACTTGAAGCCCTGATTAAACAATTAACTCATGCTAATGTGACTAGTTGGCTGCCATCAACAGCGGTGGTCGTGCGTTTGGCACAAGTCAGTCAAAGTGAGGCAATGTATGATCTGCTGTGGCGAATGCGTGCGGACTATAATAGCCAAACCGAGCTGGCAAGGCTTGCCGAGGTTGGTGACGAATTTTCATTGCAACAATTGATGAATTCCACTGCCAATCCAACCTTAAAACCTTATGCTATTGAGCTGCTCACCAGATCCAATCCACTCTCTCATGACGTAAAACAATTCTTAGTGGCCAAGATGGCACTTTCCGAAGAAGCCACTTTGGTTGCAAGAGAACTCGCAAAGCAAGGGCACCACTCGTGGTTGGAAGAGCTTGTTTCAAATAATCGCCAAGTAAAAACACGACAGATTGCAGAATTCTTGGAATAACCGTTGTTGAAGCCATTGTTCTTTAAGTAACGATTCTTGTCGCTATCGAGTTCACATACCCACACAAAATAGGAGGATCTTAGCGTCCTCCTATTTGATATACTGCGGACAGTTTAATCAGCCAGCATGAAGGCCTATGAGTTTTAAGGATTTACGCGAATTTATCGACCACCTAGAACAGAAAGGTCGACTTAAACGCATCACTCACCCCGTCGACCCCGCTTACGAAATGACAGAGATCAGCGACCGTACCTTGCGTGCTGGTGGCCCTGCGCTGTTGTTTGAGAATCCAATTGGCTACGACGTACCTGTTTTGACGAACCTATTTGGTACGCCAGAGCGTGTCGCGATTGGTATGGGACGTGAAGACGTTAAAGAATTGAGAGAAGTCGGTAAGCTGCTGGCTTATTTGAAAGAACCTGAGCCACCAAAAGGCTTCAAAGACGCATTGGAAAAATTGCCAGTGTTCAAGCAAGTATTGAACATGCCAGCCAAGCGCCTACGTAAAGCGCCATGCCAAGAGATTGTGTGGCAAGGTGATGAAGTCGATTTGGATAAAATCCCGGTGATGAGTTGCTGGGCGGAAGACGTTGCGCCACTGCTTACGTGGGGCTTAACCGTGACCAAGGGTCCAAACAAGAAACGTCAGAACCTAGGTATTTATCGCCAGCAGAAAATTGCCAAGAACAAAATCATCATGCGTTGGTTGGCTCATCGTGGTGGTGCGCTTGACCTGCGTGATTGGATGGAAACCAATCCAGGTAAACCTTTCCCTGTTTCAGTCGCGTTTGGTGCAGACCCCGCAACCATTCTTGGTGCAGTAACGCCAGTGCCAGATACGCTATCGGAATACGCATTTGCAGGTTTGCTACGTGGCAGCAAAACGGAAGTCGTGAAGTCAGTCAGTAATGATGTGGAAGTGCCAGCGAGCGCTGAAATCGTGATGGAAGGCTATATCGACCCGAACGAGTTTGCCGATGAAGGTCCTTATGGCGACCACACTGGCTACTACAACGAAAAAGAAAAACACCACGTGTTCACCATTACGCACATTACCATGCGTAAAGACCCAATCTACCACAGTACCTACACAGGCCGTCCGCCAGATGAACCAGCTGTATTGGGTGTGGCATTAAACGAAGTCTTTGTGCCGATTCTGCAAAAGCAGTTTCCAGAGATTGAGGACTTCTACCTACCGCCAGAAGGTTGTTCGTACCGAATGGCGGTCGTCACTATGAAGAAGCAGTACCCAGGACATGCCAAGCGCGTAATGATGGGCGTATGGTCTTTCTTACGTCAATTCATGTACACCAAGTTTGTTATTGTGTGCGATGAATCGGTAAACGCGCGAGATTGGAATGATGTCGTGAAAGCCATGTCAGAGCATATGGATCCTGTACGTGACACCTTGATGATAGACAACACGCCAATCGACTCACTTGACTTTGCTTCGCCTGTGGTTGGTCTTGGCTCCAAGATGGGTTTAGATGCGACCATTAAATGGGATGCTGAACTGGCGACACGCATCAAGGTCAACGAACGTGACAATAAAGTGATTACCCAGTCTGATCTAGATACGCTAAAACAGCAACGCCCTGAGATTGTCGATATCTATCTACCAGCAACAGCAAATAACCAGTTCGCTGTTGTGACCATGAAGAAAGACCAAGCTGGTCAATCGCAAGCCTTGATGGAATACCTGTGGGGCTTCTTTGCTCAGTACACGGATAACAAATTCATTATCTTGTGCGACGATGACGTTAATGCACGAGATTGGAATGACATCATCTGGGCTGTAACAACCCGAATGGATCCAGATAGAGACACTATTCAAGTGCATGGTAAGACTGATAGTTCATCCAAATTAGGATTTGATGCGACCAACAAGTTCGAATCCGAAGTCACGCGCGAGTGGGGAACACCTATCAAAAAAGATCCTAAACTTGTGGCTAAAGTCGATGAGATTTGGAACCAGTTAGGTATTCTATGAGTCATCAAGTCCACCTTCTACCGATGGACGTTACGTTCCAAGTAAAAGAAGGGGAGACGGTGTTGGAAGCCGCGCTCAACAATAATATTCGCTTCCCCCACCGTTGCCAAGTTGGCGCTTGCGCCATGTGTATGTGTAAAAAGCTGACGGGTGAGGTGAGTTACCACCTCGAACCGATGCTAACCGAAAAAGAGCAACAGCAAGGTTGGATATTCCCTTGCCAAGCCTATACAGAAAGTAATTTAGTGCTTACTTTTGATGAGTAAGCGAGAGGAACACCATGACCATCCAATGTAAAGTAAAGTCTATTCAGCCGTTAGCTTGTAATACTTATCAAATCCTTCTACACCCAGAATCACCTGTACCTTTTAAAGCAGGTCAGTACCTAATGGTTGTGATGGGTGAAAAAGACAAGCGTCCTTTCTCTATTGCAAGCAGTCCTTGTCGTCATGAAGGTGAACTTGAACTGCACATCGGTGCGGCGGAACACAACGCTTATGCACTAGAAGTTGTTGAAGCAATGCAAGCGGCATTAGAAACAAATGGTCATATCGAGATTGATGCCCCACATGGTGATGCTTGGGTTCAAGAAGAAAGCGAACGCCCACTATTATTGATTGCTGGTGGTACTGGCTTTAGTTACGTGCGTTCGATTCTGGATCACTGTGTTGCACAGAACAAAACCAACCCTATCTATTTATACTGGGGTGCGCGTGATAACTGCCAACTTTACGCTAAAGAAGAGTTGGTCGAGATCGCTGAAAAGTTTGCCAACGTTCACTTTATTCCAGTAGTAGAAGAAGCACCTACCGATTGGCAAGGTAAAGTTGGTAACGTGCTACAAGCGGTGAGTGAAGATTTCGAAAGCTTAGAAAACTACGATATCTATATTGCAGGTCGCTTCGAAATGGCTGGCGCAGCGCGTGAACAGTTCACTCAGAACAAGAAAGCTAAGAGTGAACGTATGTTCGCAGACGCGTACGCGTTCATTTAAATACGGCTTTTGAGGCAGAAAAAGAGGGTTTTTTACCCTCTTTTTTGCTTTTTTGATGAAATAGTCATCGAACAGTCAGTTTTTTCCATTTTTTTTCAAAAAAGGGTTGCGAACGGATCTGAGTTCCCTATAATGCGCATCCACCGACACGGCAGACGCGATAAGGCTTCAGCAGGGTCGGAGAGGTGAAAAGCTTCTGAGAAAATAAATTGAAAAAAGTGTTTGACACTCTCAATTATCTCGTTAGAATGCACCTCCGCTTTGAGAGAAAAACTTCTCGATAAGCAAGCTCTTTAAAAATATAGACCTATCAATCTGTGTGGGCACTCGTTGATGATAATCCAATTAGATATTTCTTTCTTAACGGAAAGCGGTATCAAATTAGGTTTCAATGATACGAAGTGACCATTGAATCGAAAGATTCAGCACAGTCAATTCAAACATTACTTATGTAATGTTCAGTATTCATTGAGCCGAACAAAATCTTAAATTGAAGAGTTTGATCATGGCTCAGATTGAACGCTGGCGGCAGGCCTAACACATGCAAGTCGAGCGGAAACGAGTTATCTGAACCTTCGGGGAACGATAACGGCGTCGAGCGGCGGACGGGTGAGTAATGCCTAGGAAATTGCCCTGATGTGGGGGATAACCATTGGAAACGATGGCTAATACCGCATAATGCCTACGGGCCAAAGAGGGGGACCTTCGGGCCTCTCGCGTCAGGATATGCCTAGGTGGGATTAGCTAGTTGGTGAGGTAATGGCTCACCAAGGCGACGATCCCTAGCTGGTCTGAGAGGATGATCAGCCACACTGGAACTGAGACACGGTCCAGACTCCTACGGGAGGCAGCAGTGGGGAATATTGCACAATGGGCGCAAGCCTGATGCAGCCATGCCGCGTGTGTGAAGAAGGCCTTCGGGTTGTAAAGCACTTTCAGTCGTGAGGAAGGTAGTGTAGTTAATAGCTGCATTATTTGACGTTAGCGACAGAAGAAGCACCGGCTAACTCCGTGCCAGCAGCCGCGGTAATACGGAGGGTGCGAGCGTTAATCGGAATTACTGGGCGTAAAGCGCATGCAGGTGGTTTGTTAAGTCAGATGTGAAAGCCCGGGGCTCAACCTCGGAATTGCATTTGAAACTGGCAGACTAGAGTACTGTAGAGGGGGGTAGAATTTCAGGTGTAGCGGTGAAATGCGTAGAGATCTGAAGGAATACCGGTGGCGAAGGCGGCCCCCTGGACAGATACTGACACTCAGATGCGAAAGCGTGGGGAGCAAACAGGATTAGATACCCTGGTAGTCCACGCCGTAAACGATGTCTACTTGGAGGTTGTGGCCTTGAGCCGTGGCTTTCGGAGCTAACGCGTTAAGTAGACCGCCTGGGGAGTACGGTCGCAAGATTAAAACTCAAATGAATTGACGGGGGCCCGCACAAGCGGTGGAGCATGTGGTTTAATTCGATGCAACGCGAAGAACCTTACCTACTCTTGACATCCAGAGAACTTTCCAGAGATGGATTGGTGCCTTCGGGAACTCTGAGACAGGTGCTGCATGGCTGTCGTCAGCTCGTGTTGTGAAATGTTGGGTTAAGTCCCGCAACGAGCGCAACCCTTATCCTTGTTTGCCAGCGAGTAATGTCGGGAACTCCAGGGAGACTGCCGGTGATAAACCGGAGGAAGGTGGGGACGACGTCAAGTCATCATGGCCCTTACGAGTAGGGCTACACACGTGCTACAATGGCGCATACAGAGGGCAGCCAACTTGCGAGAGTGAGCGAATCCCAAAAAGTGCGTCGTAGTCCGGATCGGAGTCTGCAACTCGACTCCGTGAAGTCGGAATCGCTAGTAATCGTGGATCAGAATGCCACGGTGAATACGTTCCCGGGCCTTGTACACACCGCCCGTCACACCATGGGAGTGGGCTGCAAAAGAAGTAGGTAGTTTAACCTTCGGGAGGACGCTTACCACTTTGTGGTTCATGACTGGGGTGAAGTCGTAACAAGGTAGCGCTAGGGGAACCTGGCGCTGGATCACCTCCTTATACGATGATTACTCACGATGAGTGTCCACACAGATTGATACGGTTTATAAAGTAAAAGAGACGATACTGGGTCTGTAGCTCAGGTGGTTAGAGCGTTCGCCTGATAAGCGAGAGGTCGGTGGTTCGAGTCCACTCAGACCCACCAATTTCCTTTGAAGTTGGTATGCAGTATCGACACCTTGATGGGGCTATAGCTCAGCTGGGAGAGCGCCTGCCTTGCACGCAGGAGGTCTGCGGTTCGATCCCGCATAGCTCCACCATCTTTAAGCGCATTCAATGAGTGCTTTTAAAAATGGTTTCATTAAGAAATCTAGCTCTTTAACAATTTGGAAAGCTGACAAATCAACAAGTTATTGTTGATTGTAAAGTTCTCAATGTTTGTCTTTAAGACAAACACCAATACAACACATTCAAGTGTTCTTGGAATTTGAGTCCGGCAAAATCGAGTCTGCATCATGTATAAAAATTGCAGACAACTTTGGTGACTTGTTCATCAACTCGAAACTCCTTCGGGTTGTATGGTTAAGTGACTAAGCGTACACGGTGGATGCCTTGGCAGTCAGAGGCGATGAAGGACGTATTAACTTGCGATAAGCCCAGATTAGGTAGTAAAAACCATTTGAGTCTGGGATTTCCGAATGGGGAAACCCACTTACATAAGTAAGTATCGCTGCGTGAATACATAGCGCAGCGAGGCGAACCGGGGGAACTGAAACATCTAAGTACCCCGAGGAAAAGAAATCAACCGAGATTCCGAAAGTAGCGGCGAGCGAAATTGGACTAGCCCTTAAGCTTTATATGCGTTAGACGAACGGTCTGGAAAGTCCGGCGATACAGGGTGATAGCCCCGTAGTTGACAACGCACATTCAGTGAAATCGAGTAGGGCGGGACACGTGATATCCTGTCTGAATATGGGGGGACCATCCTCCAAGGCTAAATACTACTGACTGACCGATAGTGAACCAGTACCGTGAGGGAAAGGCGAAAAGAACCCCTGTGAGGGGAGTGAAATAGAACCTGAAACCGTGTACGTACAAGCAGTAGGAGCACCTTCGTGGTGTGACTGCGTACCTTTTGTATAATGGGTCAGCGACTTATATTCAGTGGCAAGGTTAACCATCTAGGGGAGCCGTAGGGAAACCGAGTCTTAACTGGGCGTTCAGTCTCTGGATATAGACCCGAAACCAGGTGATCTAGCCATGGGCAGGTTGAAGGTTGAGTAACATCAACTGGAGGACCGAACCGACTAATGTTGAAAAATTAGCGGATGACTTGTGGCTAGGGGTGAAAGGCCAATCAAACCTGGAGATAGCTGGTTCTCCCCGAAAGCTATTTAGGTAGCGCCTCGGACGAATACTACTGGGGGTAGAGCACTGTTAAGGCTAGGGGGTCATCCCGACTTACCAACCCTTTGCAAACTCCGAATACCAGTAAGTACTATCCGGGAGACACACGGCGGGTGCTAACGTCCGTCGTGGAGAGGGAAACAACCCAGACCGCCAGCTAAGGTCCCAAATTATAGCTAAGTGGGAAACGATGTGGGAAGGCTTAGACAGCTAGGATGTTGGCTTAGAAGCAGCCATCATTTAAAGAAAGCGTAATAGCTCACTAGTCGAGTCGGCCTGCGCGGAAGATGTAACGGGGCTAAGCTATAAACCGAAGCTGCGGCAATGAAGTTTACTTCATTGGGTAGGGGAGCGTTCTGTAAGCCGTTGAAGGTGTGTTGTAAAGCATGCTGGAGGTATCAGAAGTGCGAATGCTGACATGAGTAACGATAAAGGGGGTGAAAAACCTCCTCGCCGGAAGACCAAGGGTTCCTGTCCAACGTTAATCGGGGCAGGGTAAGTCGACCCCTAAGGCGAGGCCGAAAGGCGTAGTCGATGGGAAACGGGTTAATATTCCCGTACTTCTTACAATTGCGATGGGGGGACGGAGAAGGCTAGGTGGGCCTGGCGACGGTTGTCCAGGTTCAAGTGCGTAGGCTGAAGAGTTAGGTAAATCCGGCTCTTCTTAAGGCTGAGACACGACGTCGAGCTACTACGGTAGTGAAGTCATTGATGCCATGCTTCCAGGAAAAGCCTCTAAGCTTCAGATTGTAAGGAATCGTACCCCAAACCGACACAGGTGGTCGGGTAGAGAATACCAAGGCGCTTGAGAGAACTCGGGTGAAGGAACTAGGCAAAATGGTACCGTAACTTCGGGAGAAGGTACGCTCTCGACGGTGAAGTCCCTTGCGGATGGAGCTATTGAGAGTCGCAGATACCAGGTGGCTGCAACTGTTTATTAAAAACACAGCACTGTGCAAAATCGTAAGATGACGTATACGGTGTGACGCCTGCCCGGTGCCGGAAGGTTAATTGATGGGGTTAGACTTCGGTCGAAGCTCTTGATCGAAGCCCCGGTAAACGGCGGCCGTAACTATAACGGTCCTAAGGTAGCGAAATTCCTTGTCGGGTAAGTTCCGACCTGCACGAATGGCGTAATGATGGCCACGCTGTCTCCACCCGAGACTCAGTGAAATTGAAATCGCTGTGAAGATGCAGTGTACCCGCGGCTAGACGGAAAGACCCCGTGAACCTTTACTACAGCTTGGCACTGAACATTGACCCTACATGTGTAGGATAGGTGGGAGGCTTTGAAACCAGCACGCCAGTGTTGGTGGAGCCGTCCTTGAAATACCACCCTTGTAGTGTTGATGTTCTAACGTCGACCCCTTATCGGGGTTACGGACAGTGCCTGGTGGGTAGTTTGACTGGGGCGGTCTCCTCCCAAAGCGTAACGGAGGAGCACGAAGGTGGGCTAATCACGGTTGGACATCGTGAGGTTAGTGCAATGGCATAAGCCCGCTTGACTGCGAGAATGACAATTCGAGCAGGTGCGAAAGCAGGTCATAGTGATCCGGTGGTTCTGAATGGAAGGGCCATCGCTCAACGGATAAAAGGTACTCCGGGGATAACAGGCTGATACCGCCCAAGAGTTCATATCGACGGCGGTGTTTGGCACCTCGATGTCGGCTCATCACATCCTGGGGCTGAAGTCGGTCCCAAGGGTATGGCTGTTCGCCATTTAAAGTGGTACGCGAGCTGGGTTTAGAACGTCGTGAGACAGTTCGGTCCCTATCTGCCGTGGGCGTTGGAAGATTGAAGGGGGCTGCTCCTAGTACGAGAGGACCGGAGTGGACGAACCTCTGGTGTTCGGGTTGTGTCGCCAGACGCATTGCCCGGTAGCTAAGTTCGGAATCGATAACCGCTGAAAGCATCTAAGCGGGAAGCGAGCCCTGAGATGAGTCTTCCCTGATACTTTAAGTATCCTAAAGGGTTGTTCGAGACTAGAACGTTGATAGGCAGGGTGTGTAAGCGTTGTGAGGCGTTGAGCTAACCTGTACTAATTGCCCGTGAGGCTTAACCATACAACACCCAAGGGGTTTTGATGGACTCAATGTAAGAACATTGAATGTGTTAAGAACTGAAAACAGCTTTCCGAATTAAAGAATTTGCTTGGCGACCATAGCGATTTGGACCCACCTGACTTCCATTCCGAACTCAGAAGTGAAACGAATTAGCGCCGATGGTAGTGTGGGGCTTCCCCATGTGAGAGTAGGACATCGCCAGGCTTTAATATCGCTTTTAGACAAATCTAAAGGCAAAACTGAAATTTAGCATTATTTAAGTAAGACTAAATTTTAGTAACAATTTGTGGAGAGATGGCTGAGTGGTTGAAAGCACCGGTCTTGAAAACCGGCATACGTTAATAGCGTATCTAGGGTTCAAATCCCTATCTCTCCGCCACTATTAAGAAGCCTCGCTAGAAATAGCGAGGCTTTTTTCATTTCTACACGAGCTATGAAATGATAGGGATTTACTAAATCCCGATTCTCTGTCACTACATAGAAAGCCCGTTGACAATTCAACGGGCTTTCGTCGTTTCTGATACTTGCAAATCGGCGAAGTGATTTGAATCAACCTCCTAGCCGACGTTGCTCCAAACTAAGCACCTCTGATCTCCACCTAATAAGCAGTCCCTTGAGGCTTTCTGTTATCCTCACTTTATAGGGTTATAGGAACTCATAGCTTTGTCCTCCACTAAAAGTTATTAAGCCTGTCCCTTACCCTTCCTATCTCTATCGGCTCAGTGTTTCTGTTAACAGAAGAGCGTTTCTATTCACTGTTGCCTTAAATATGTATAAGCGACGTTACGTACCCTCTGATGCTTATTGCCGATTACCGTGACTCTTTAGTTAGCTTGTACAAAGAACGCTATTCAAGCGCTCTATAGAGCTATTCTTTGTCTAACTGAGTACATAATGTCAGGTCGCTGATGCATTCGGTTAATTCTCTCTACATCAATCCAATATAGCTATGTTGGATTGATGTAGAGTTGCCTTACTAGCTATTCAGATTCAATCGCTCTACTTTGTAGAAAGTGATTGAGGTTGTTTCTCGTAGCTCTTGATGAGATGAAGAGTTGTAGTTTGGAGTGAACTACAGAGGCGTTGGTGATTGTTTCTAATGAAGAATAGTCAGTAGAGGGAACACAACTTTTGGGTCGTTAGTTGAAGCGATAAAAGGGCATGAGGAATGGCAGGCAATAAAAAAGCCGACAGTAAACTGTCGGCTTTCTACTTTCTGAATCGCTTAGTTGTTTTGAACTAGCGTTAGTGCTTTACGAGAGACCTCGTGAGCCGCTTTAGTCAGGTTTTGCTTCTCTAGTGTGTCTGCGAGGAAAGCATAGTCAGAGACGTCTGAGTGGAGCTTAAGAGCAACCTCGAACTGTTGTTGTGCGTCTTGCCATTTTTCTTGTCGGAATAGGAAGTGTCCTAAAGCACTATGAGCAGCGGCATTATCCGATTCACGCTTTAATACACCTTCTAAGAATACAACTACAGGGTGGCTGTCTGACAAATTTAGCTCAGGCAGTAGTCGGTATAGTTCAGGTGTTGGGTGTTTCTTCAGTGCTTCTTTGATAACCGTGAAGGCTTCAGAATCTGCTTTACGTGAAATGAGTTCTCGTGCGAAGCAAGCAATGAGGTGAGTATCTTGTTTTACTTTGCGTGGCAGACCGTTCCAGTGTGAGATCAGTCCTTCGCTACCTTGTTGCTGGGCGACTTCGTGTAGTAAGCCACACTGTGCCTTCTGAATCAGTTCCGCTTGCTCTTCTTCTGTTACCAGCTTGGCTTTGGTTAGCTGAGGCATCAGATCGATCAGTGGTTGCCATAGCTTAAGCTGCATGTAAGTGGTTTTTAGCAGGTTAAGAACGATCGAGTTATTCGCGTACTGGCCTTTCAGTGCTTGTAGCGTATCGAATGCCGATTCGAATTCGTTATCGCGAATGAACTGTTTCGCTCGAGTCAGCTCTACTGCTAGGTGCGCATTCTCTTGCTGGCTTGCCAGTTCTAGGTACTGGTCACGCTTGGCTTTGTCACCTTGACCTTGTGCAGCCTCTGAAGCCACTAGGTAACATAGAAGAGGCATGTCGTGGTGATTTGCCCAGCGTGTCACTTTCTTCTCGGCACCTTTCCAGTCACCTTCAAGTAGCTTGATGATGCCTTCGTTGGTGTAGCGACGAGAGCGGCGCATTTTACGCACGCTGAAGTAGTTCCAGGTGCTTGAGCTTGCGTAAACCAGTTTCTTGACCACGTACTCTAGGAAGAACAGTGCTGCCAACGCTGCAATTACGAAGATCACTAGCGTGGTTACGCTCATCTCAATGGTTTTGTTCGCGATTGAAATCAGGACATAACCTTGCTGACCTGAGAACTGCGTGCCAACGAATAAGCCAGCACCAAGAACTACAAATAGGAAAATAAGACGAACCATTACTTATCCTCCGTACCTGTCATCGTGGTCACTTCACGGCGTAGGCGTTCACGAATCACATCTGAGAGTTGGTTTTGGCTTTCTAGCTTCGCAGGGTATTCGACTTGAATGTCTTGCTTGCTCAGTTGGCTCAGTGTCTTGTTGAATTCTTTAACCGAGTTGTCGTCTTGGTTGAAGAATGCCATTGCCCATTTATCCGCTGTTTCCAACGAGGTGGTGTAGATTTCACCTTGCTCTTGGTATACCGCTTTGATTGCTGTCTCTAGCTTCGCTTTGATGTTTTCTTTCAAGTAGAAGTGTTGCTGTGGGGACAATAGAGGAATCACGTTACCATCGCGAGTACGGAAGGTGATGAAGTTTTCTGAGAAATCTTTCAATGACGTCATCAGGTTATCTTGCCAGTTAGCAATGTCTTCTGAGACTTCTTGTTTCTCGACTGCTGCCGCCTCTGGTAGCAAAGCATTCGCTAGAGGTAGTTTATCTACTTGTTGCTGTAGCGCAGTGAGGCGTAATACCAAGCCATCACGGTCTACCAAAGGTACAACACGTAGCTTAGTAATGTCGTTTGCCATTGCTTTACGAAGCCCAACTAAACTTGGATCGTTTAGTGCGGCGATGCGTTGGTCTGCACTTTCCATCAATTGAGTCGCGCTTTCTACATCGTGCTCTAGGAACAACTTACGACCAGCGAGTTTTACTAGGTAGTCAGCTTCTGCTAGTAACCAGTCGTTTGGACGACGGCCTTTTACGTCAGCGACTGCTAGTTGCAGGCTTTCAATGCTCTTTTGCTGCTGACCGAGTACCACTTCTGCTTTGTGAGTGACTGTAGTCGCTTTTTCAATTGTCTCTTGTTTTACTTGGCTTAGCTCTTGTTTCATTGCTGATTGAGCTTGCTCTAGTTGGTTTTGAAGCTGAGCAATCTGAGTTTGGTATTCAGACTGCTGCTCGAGCATTTTGTAAGTCAGACCACCACCAAAAATAAGTGACAAGACGATTGCAACGGTACCCAGCTTGACGCCACGTTTACCTTGCTTCTCTTCAAATTCACCTTTGCTTGGCTCTGTTGGTTTGGTTGGTTCGGCAGGCTTTGATTCTGCTTTGCTCGATTCAGATTCCTTTTTAGGCGTGTCTTTTTCAGCTAGCGGTGCCGATGTGGTTTCTTCGGAAAGGTTTTTATCGTTATTCTTTTGATCGTTATTTTTACTTGTCATGCCTATATCCTGTGTAGCTAGGGCTGGAGAGCAGCCAGTAATTCTTGGTTGGATGCGCTTCCTGTGCATCTGACCTGAGTGAAGCCCCGTTGAATTGCGATGTCAGCGATTCGCTGACTGGGGATATACAACTCTTGTTGATTAAGCCAAGCCAATTGCTCTGGCGACAATTGGCGACACAAATAATCCAGTTGTTCACCACTGGTGATGATGATCTGGTTGATTTGCTGGGTTTTCCATTGTGAGACACAGCTTACTGGATCGAATGGGATAAATTCTCTCTTATAAGTCTCACAATAGTGAACTTTTGCTCCACGTCTCACCAATGCGTCTTTTATCAGCTCTCTTCCACCGTTACCGCGAAGAATAAGAACGGTTTGTTTATCTACATTGTCTAATTCGGGAAGCTGCAACAAGTGCTCACTATCACTGACTTGTGGATAGTGTACTTTTTGTTGGGTACATTTGCTCAAATAGTGTGCGGTTTTTTGACCAACGGCAAGGTATATAGCTTGCTTAGACCATGATTTAGCGTGGTTTCGCAAGATTTGCTCTGCGCATTGCACCGCATGTTGGCTTACCGCAATGATGATTTGAGCATTTTCAATGTATTTGGAGAGTTGTGTGTCGCTGAGATCGGCGACGATGTCGATCAGTGGATGATGAATTGCAGTTATGCCGTGCCTTTCGAGCAGAGAGCAAAGCGCCATGCCTTGCTCTCCCGGACGAGTGACCAACACTGTCATGATTATTCGTGGTCTGCGTACAGTTTGGTTAGGATGTCGCGCGCACCGTTTTCAAGTAGCTCGTTAGCAAGTTGAACGCCTAGTGCTTCGGCATCGTTGCGGTGACCACGAATTTCACCACGTACAATTAGGCTACCGTCTGGTTCACCAACCAGTGCGCGAAGCCAGATGTTGTCGCCATCAAGCAGTGAGTAGCTGCCGATTGGTACCTGACAACCGCCCTCAAGAGTGAGGTTCATTGCGCGCTCACAGCGCACGCGATCTGCCGTATCTTGGTGATTTAGTGGCTCAAGCAGTTTTAGTAGGCGTTCGTCATCCACACGGCACTCAATGCCTACCGCGCCTTGGCCTACTGCTGGCAGTGATTGTTCTGGTTCGATAAAGCTGCGAATGCGCTCTTCTAGCTCAAGGCGCTTCAGACCTGCTGCTGCAAGAATGATCGCGTCGTATTCACCTGCATCTAGCTTACCTAGACGCGTACCAACATTACCGCGTAGCTCTTTGATGATCAGGTCTGGGCGGTATTCTTTCAACTGACACTGACGACGTAAGCTACAAGTACCAACAACCGCGCCTTGCGGTAGCTCATCAATGTTGTTGTAAGTGTTTGATACGAATGCATCACGTGGGTCTTCACGTTCACAAATCGTCACCAAGCCAAGACCTTCAGGGAAGTCTACTGGTACATCTTTCATTGAGTGCACCGCAAGGTCTGCGCGACCTTCAAGCATTGCCACTTCCAGCTCTTTAACGAACAAGCCTTTACCACCGACTTTTGCTAGCGGCGTATCCAAAATGATGTCGCCTTTGGTCACCATAGTAACCAGCTCCACTTCAAGGCCAGGATGAGCGGCTTGAAGGGCATCTTTTACATAGTAGGCTTGCCATAGGGCAAGTGGGCTTTTTCGTGTTGCAATGCGAATTGGCGTAGATTGTGTCATGGTCTTCTCAATGCTGTTTTAGTTTTGCTTAATCCTACCACTCAACGCGTGAAAGTCTTAATGTTAGTTAGGCTTCTCTAGGGGTCATAAATGGAATTACACAACGTTATGAAAATAGTGTGACTAGATTCTCATTTAGACTAAGGACTATTATTAGTTATAGGCGAATACAAGCGACACTACGGCGCTATCAATTTTTGCGACTAGTGTGGGGTTTTTAGACCACAACTATTTGCGGGTGGAAATCTTTACCAACCCTGATGAAAGTGTTAAATTGATCACGTTTTTAAGCCATTTTGGTTTAAAACATCAGCAAATTTCGTGATTGTTCAACCAAGGAACTTCCCTTGCAGGCTTACACCCAAAAACTTATTCAGCGATTAGATAATCTAAACCAGCAGCGTATTGATCGCGCGCTGGCGCTTATGGATTCGCAAAGCCAGCAAGTATTCCACTTGATTCCTGCCTTGTTGAACTACAACCACCCTGTGATTCCGGGCTATTATGATGCCGATGTACCTTATGGTGTATTTGGCTTTGAGTTGAATCAACTCCAGCAACAATTCCTTGAAGACACTCAATTAACGATTGGTCAGCCGCTCGAAACTGCTGAGCAATCTGCCATCCTTGGCTTATACACCATGGGCAGTACCTCTTCTATTGGTCAAAGTACCTCAAGTGATTTGGATATCTGGGTGTGTATCTCGCCGGAGATGGATAACGACCAGCGTGAGCTGCTTACCAACAAATGTTTGCTGATCACTGATTGGGCGCAAAGCCAAGGTGTGGAGGCGAACTTCTTCTTGATGGATGAAGAGCGTTTCCGTAGTAATCATTCAGAAGAGATGACCGGTGATAACTGTGGTTCTTCTCAGCATTTATTATTGTTGGATGAGTTCTACCGTTCTGCGGTACGTCTAGCTGGACAGCGTTTGTTGTGGCAAATCGTGCCACCAGAAATGGAAGAGTGTTACGACGAGTACGTTGCACAGCTTTGTAAAGATGGCTATATCAACTGTGATGAGTGGATCAACTTTGGTCAGCTTAACCGCATTCCTGCTGAAGAGTACTTCGGCTCGAACTTATGGCAGCTGTATAAGAGTATCGATTCCCCTTACAAATCCGTGTTGAAAGCGATCTTGCTTGAAGCTTACTCGTGGGAATACCCGCACACACAACTTCTTAGTATCGACACCAAGCGTCGCTTCTTTGCCCACGAGCCTGACTTGTACGGCATGGATGCGTACTACTTGATGCTAGAGAAAGTAACGCGTTACCTAGAGCGAATCCAAGATGACACACGTTTGGATTTAGTTCGCCGCTGTTTCTATCTTAAAACCCATGAAAAACTGTCTCGCGAACCAGATGTCGGCTCTGTGGCTTGGCGTCGTGAAGCTTTGAGCGACATGACTGCGAAATGGGATTGGGATGCATCGGTATTGGCGGAGCTCGACGATCGCCGTAACTGGAAAGTAGAGCAAGTGAAAGTAGTGCACCATGCACTGCTGGATGCTTTGATGCAAAGCTACCGTAACTTGATCCAGTTTGCGCGCCGTAACGACATTACTTCGGCGATCAGCCCGCAAGATATCAGTATCCTCGCACGTAAATTGTACGCGGCATTCGAAGTGTTGCCGGGTAAAGTTACCTTGCTTAACCCGCAGATCTCACCAGATTTGCACGAACCCGACTTGAGCTTTATTGAAGTAAAAGAAGGCAGCGTAAACAAATCCGGTTGGTACTTGTACAAGCAACCATTGATTGCGCACCGCATTCTTGGTCAACCTTGTCTTGAGCATCACGAATACTTGAGCAAGCTGGTTTCTTGGGCGTTCTTCAACGGTTTGATTACTGAATCGACACGTTTACACGCGGTGGTGCGTGAAGCTCAGTTAGACATTGATAAGTTCTACCAAATGGTGAGTGACTTGCGTAACACCTTCTCGTTGCGTAAGCGTCGTCCAACCATGCAAGCATTAGCGAGCCCGTGTGAGATCAGCCAAATGGCAATGTTCATCAACTTCGAAAATGACCCGACGGCAGCATTGTCCGGTCGTTCACTGAAAGTTGATGTGAAGAATACAGACATCTTTAGCTTTGGTCCTGAGCAAGTCAACTTAGTTGGCAGTGTTGATTTGGTTTACCGTAATTCATGGCATGAAGTACGTACACTGCATTTCAAAGGCGAAACCGCAATGCTGGATGCGCTGAAGACCATTCTGGGCAAAATGCACCAAGATGCGATCCCGCCAGAGTCGGTTGATGTGTTCTGTTACGCGAAGAACATGCGTGGTGTGATGCGCAATATGGTTTACCAATTATTAGCTGAGTGCATTGACTTACGTTTGAAGCCGGTTGAACAAGAGAAGCGTCGTCGCTTTAAAGCGATGCGCCTTGGAAATCAAACTTATGGTTTGTTCTTCGAACGTCGTGGCGTATCGGTACAGAAGTTAGAAAACTCAGTCGATTTCTACCGCAGTATTTCAACCAACAAGTTGAAAGGCTCACCGCTGTTGATGCTGGATCGTGAGCAAGAGTACCAATTGCCAGAAGTGGTAGATGGCTTTGCCAGTGAAGGTTTGGTGCAGTTCTTCTTTGAAGACACCGACGATGGCTTCAATATCTATGTATTGGATGAGTCAAACCAAGTTGAGGTTTACCATCAATTTAGCGGTTCGAAAGATGAAATGATTGCGTCGGTGAACAGCTTCTATACCTCGGTAAAAGATGACAGTCGTGTCTCGTCGAAGTTTATTAACTTTAACTTGCCACAGTACTACCAAATCATTCATCCGGAAGAAGGGAATACCTACATTATCCCTTATCGCAATGATGGTTGTACACCAACTCGCCCAACCAAAGCGGTGAACGTGTAAAAATGAAAAAGAGCACAGGGTGCTCTTTTTTATTTCTGGCTTACTAGAATACTATTGGCTTATACCCAATCTATCGCTTCACCAGCGTGCTTTTCACACTCTTCTTTTACCATTGCAAATAGTTCCATGCCCGTCTTAGAGCAGGTCCATTTGTTATCGATAAGCTTGAAGTGGAAGCCACCCGACTTCGATGCTAACCAAATCTCATGCATTGGCTCTTGGCGGTTAATGATGATTTGGCTACGGTCTTCAAACTCCAATGTCATTACATTACCAGACACTTCGTAATCAATGTCTGCGCCTGATTCATCGATGGATTCTTCGATGATTTGCATCTGCGCATCCACCAGTTGATGAAATTCAGTATCGTTCATCCGTCTATCCTATTGCTTTTCCTGAGTGTGGTGCGATTATAGGGGGCATTGAATCAATAATCACGATATGCGAAATGAAAAAACTACTTACTGTGTTGTTTGTGATGATGGCTGCGACCTTAGCCGGTTGTGGGCAGTCGGGAGACCTTTACATTCCAGATGATGCTCAGAAGAATGAGCAATCACAATAACGAATTTATAGCATCATACATTTAGGGTTTAGCAGTCGAATTAATTAAGGGAAGCGAATTTTGGATTACTTCAACTATCAGGATGATGGCCAGCTTTGGGCCGAAGACGTCTCACTCCAAGCACTTGCCGAGCAACATGGCACTCCTCTTTATGTTTACTCACGTGCGACGCTGGAGCGTCACTGGAATGCGTTTGATAGCGCTGTGGGTCAGCATCCTCATCTTGTTTGTTACGCAGTAAAAGCAAACTCTAACCTTGGCGTATTGAATGCATTGGCTCGTTTGGGTTCAGGCTTTGATATTGTATCGGGTGGTGAGCTTGAGCGTGTTATCGCGGCAGGCGGTGATGCGAAGAAGGTGGTGTTCTCGGGTGTTGGTAAAACGCCAGCAGAGATGAAACGCGCACTGGAGCTGGGCATTAAATGCTTCAACGTGGAATCAGAACCTGAGCTTGAGCGCTTGAACAAAGTTGCGGGTGAGCTAGGTGTGGTTGCACCGATTTCTCTACGAATTAACCCTGACGTAGACGCAAAAACGCACCCTTACATTTCGACTGGTCTGCGTGATAACAAATTTGGTATCGCTTTTGATCGTGCTCCGGCGGTTTATCAATTCGCCCAGAGCTTACCAAACCTAAATGTACAAGGTATTGACTGTCATATTGGTTCTCAACTGACTGAGATTGAACCTTTTATTGATGCAACAGACCGTCTATTAGCACTGATTGATGACTTGAAAACACAAGGTATCAACATTCGTCACCTAGATGTAGGTGGTGGTCTAGGCGTGGTATATCGTGATGAATTGCCGCCACAGCCTTCAGACTACGCAAAAGCACTACTAGGTCGTCTTGAGAATCATCAAGATCTTGAACTGATTTTTGAACCTGGTCGTGCGATTGCTGCCAACGCAGGGGTCTTGCTCACACGTGTGGAGTTTCTCAAACACACAGAGCACAAGAACTTTGCGATTATCGATGCAGCAATGAACGACTTGATGCGTCCGGCACTATACCAAGCGTGGCAAGATATTGTCCCAGTCGCACCACGTGAAGGTGAAGCTCAGACTTACGACTTAGTAGGCCCGATCTGTGAAACGGGTGACTTCTTGGGCAAAGATCGAGCACTAATACTGCAAGAAGGTGATCTACTCGCGGTTCGCTCTGCAGGCGCCTATGGCTTTGTGATGTCTTCGAACTACAATACTCGTACCCGAGCAGCGGAAGTAATGGTGGATGGTAAACAAAGCCACCTTGTTCGCCAGCGTGAGGAGCTGACCAGTTTGTGGCAGCTGGAACAGATTCTACCGGAGTAACACACAACAAATGCATTTCCACTTTTCCAAAATGCACGGTTTGGGCAACGACTTTATGGTCGTCGACTGCATTACCCAGAACGTGTTTTTCTCGCAAGATTTGATTCGTCGTTTGGCGGATCGACACACGGGGGTTGGTTTCGATCAACTGCTCGTGGTTGAAGCGCCATATGACCCAGAAACTGACTTCCACTACCGTATTTTTAATGCGGATGGCAGCGAAGTTGAGCAGTGTGGTAATGGCGCTCGCTGTTTCGCGCGTTTTGTGCGTTTGAAAGGACTAACTAATAAGTACAGCGTCAGTGTTAGCACCAAGAAAGGTAAGATGATTCTTGATGTCGAAGATGATGGTGATGTGACGGTTAACATGGGTGTGCCCGAGTTTGAACCGAATAAGATTCCTTTCAAAGCTAAACAGAAAGAGAAAACCTACATCATGCGTGCTGGTGATAAGACCCTGTTCTGCGGTGCAGTGAGCATGGGTAACCCTCATGTAGTTACCGTGGTAGATGATGTTGATACGGCTGATGTGGAAGTTCTTGGTCCATTGCTTGAATCGCATGAACGCTTCCCTGAGCGAGTGAACGCAGGCTTTATGCAGGTCGTAGATCGCAATCACATCCGTTTACGTGTGTTTGAACGTGGTGCCGGTGAAACACAAGCTTGTGGCAGCGGTGCATGTGGCGCAGTTGCGGTAGGCATTCTGCAAGGTCTACTGGACGAGAATGTGAAAGTCTCTCTTCCGGGTGGTGACCTACGTATTTCTTGGCAAGGTCCGGGTAAACCGCTGTTTATGACAGGGCCAGCAACTCACGTATTTGATGGTCAGTTGTCGTGCTAGTTGAAGAACAAGAAAACCAAATGTCAGAAGTAGAAGCGGATGCGTTGACAGCTGAAGTCGTCGCTCAGTATCTGAAAGACCATCCCGACTTTTTCGCTCAGCGTCCCGAACTGATCGACCGTTTATCAATGCCGCATGCAGATCTCGGCACGGTCTCCTTGGTTCACATTCAAATGAATCGCCAGCGCCAACGTATTGAAGAGCTGGAAGAAGAGATCACGACACTGATGTCATTGGCGGCGAATAATGATCGTACTTTCTACGAGTTCATGGACCTGCAAGGACAAATCCTAAAGTGTGGTGACTTTAAGCAAGTAGTCAAAGCTATCGAACTGAAAGCCAAAGAACTTGGTTTGAGAGCTTATGTTCGTTTGTTGAGTCAGTGCGATGCATCGACTCAACTTAGCAAGGAAAATTACCAACGCTTTGCAACCAACCACCTAAATGGCAAAGAGGCATACTTGGGTCGCTTGCGTAAGGTGGATCGTGAAGCTTTGTTTGGGAATATGGATGTTCCAGAAATGGGTTCCTATGTGGTGTTACCGCTTGTGAAAAAGCAGACGCTTGGCGTTTTAGCATTTTCTAGCGAGGAGGGCGGTCACTTCCAACCAGATATGGACACTCTGTTTTTGCGTCATCTATCCTTAGTAGTGGCACATCTCGCTCAAACATTGGTATGGCAAAGTCACCATGACGATAACTCCCAACACTCCTCTGCCAACTAGCCTAATAAAGCCTCTTGAACGCTTCTATGAGTTCCTAAGAAGCGAAAAGGGGCTTAGCTTACACACCCAACGAAACTACAAGCAGCAATTGGAAACCATGGCTCACCACTTGGCTGAGATGGGTTTGAAAGATTGGTCGCAAGTCGATGCGGGTTGGGTGCGTCAATTGGCAGGTAAAGGCATGCGTGAAGGCATGAAAGCTAGCAGCTTAGCGACGCGCCTATCTTCTCTACGCAGCTTTTTTGATTTCCTGATCCTACGTGGAGAAATGTCAGCTAACCCTGCCAAAGGGGTATCGGCGCCGCGTAAGAAACGCCCACTGCCGAAAAACCTCGATGTAGATGAAGTTAATCAACTGCTTGAAGTTAGCGAAGATGATCCGTTAGCGGTGCGTGATCGCGCGATGATGGAGCTGATGTACGGTGCTGGTTTGCGTTTGGCTGAACTGGTCAGTATTGATGTTCGTGATGTTCACCTAAGAAGCGGTGAACTGCGAGTCATAGGTAAAGGTGATAAAGAGCGTAAAGTACCGTTCTCTGGTATGGCAACCGAATGGGTTGGGAAGTGGTTGCGTGTTCGTGGTGATTTAGCCGCATCGGGAGAGCCTGCATTATTTGTTTCCAAGCTAGGTACGCGTATCTCACACCGTAGCGTGCAAAAGCGCATGGCAGAATGGGGCCAAAAGCAGTCCGTCGCGAGCCACATCAGTCCGCACAAATTGCGTCACTCATTTGCGACCCATATGTTGGAATCGAGCAATAACTTGCGTGCGGTACAAGAACTGTTGGGGCACGAAAACATTTCAACGACCCAAATCTACACCCACTTGGATTTCCAACATTTAGCGCAGGCCTACGATCAAGCTCACCCCAGAGCACGTAAGAGAAGCGACGACAAGTCCGACTAACCCCAAGGAAAACCATGAAATTCTACCGCCGTATTGCGCCTGTAAAGGCGATGACGTTTGACCTTGATGACACCCTCTATGACAACTATCCAGTGATAGTTCGCATGGAACGTGAGTTGCTCTCTTGGCTTAAACATCATCATCCGGCGGTTGCTCATATGGACAAAACCGATTGGTTGTCACTCAAGCAACGTGTCGCTGCGCAACAGCCTGAGCTGAAGAGTGACGTCACTTTGTGGCGTTTAATGCAACTTAAGCAAGCCTTCTCCCAAGTTGGTTATGATGACGTAGCCGCACACGCCGCCGCACAAGCAGCAGTCGATGTCGCTTTGGATTGGCGCAACCGTTTTGAGGTTCCACAGCAAAGCCTCGATGTGCTTGCCGAATTAGCGCAAGCCATCCCGCTGGTGGCCATCACCAATGGTAATGTGGATTTGGACAGAATTGGACTAACACCATATTTTCAGCAAGTACTGAAAGCAGGGCCGGATGGCAGTGCGAAACCCGCACCCGATATGTTCACTAAAGCGCAGCAGTTTTTGGCGCTACCAAGAGAGTGTATTCTTCATGTCGGCGACCATTTGGTGACGGATGTTCAAGGTGCGAAACTGTCGGGCTTTGCCGCATGTTGGTTCAATAATATGAATAAAAATGTCATTAAACAGCCTCAAAGTCGTGCGTTGCCCGATGTCGAAATCAGTTGCTTACAACACTTGCTCACACTTTTGTAACGACAATCGCATTAATGTATTGAGTCTTTAACATTAGTCTGGTCAAGCCCTATAAACCCACGTAAATTACTAAGCTAACAGTAAAAATGTCCTTGCACTAATACTAAAGGACGATAAGCGATAGGGTATCATTTCAATACATGCGAACTTATTCTCAGTTGATTCATGACCAGAATCAGCTCAATGATTTTTTAGGCACAATTTCGTGGCAAACAAGCAAGCAGTACTTGGTGCAGCTACTCTCTACGCAATCGCGAGAAGAAGCGACCAGTTTTGCTCAATGTTTGTTGGAAGTTGTACCTCATGCGCATGTTATTGGTCACAGTGCCCGAACATTGATTTATTCAGGCGATATATTTACCGATGGTAGTTTGCTGATTGTGAGCGAGTTGGTAGACACAACTCTTACCTCTGCTGTTCAAACCTACTCTTTCTCTCCTGATATCGATGGCTACGATTTAAAGCAATCACTTGCTTTGCGTGATAACTCGAAAGCCATTATCAGCTTTTCTGTTCAAGTGGAACGTCGTGATTATCCTATTTATCGAGGCTTTTGTTCTGATGGGCCTCCAGTATCAGGAGGGTTAGCACAAGCCAATGAAGGTGGTTGCTGGGTTCTATTTCAAACTCAGTGTTATGAACACGCCGCTGTCGCGGTTGCTATGCATAGCAATACACTAAAAACGTGGACTAATGCCTATTCGGAGTGGAACCCCGTCGGCATGCCTCACCAGGTGACGGAAGCAAAAGGGAACCGGCTGTTTAAACTGGGAAACAAAACGGCTTACGATGTGTATAAGCGATACCTTTCGGATGGGCGTGAATTGACGTTTGGTCAATTAATTAATTTCCCTTTGTATCGAGAGTCTGTGGGTAAGAAAGAGGTTTGTGCAGTCGTAGAAATTCATTCTGATGGCAGTATGACGTTTGATAAGTCTTGGTGTGTTGGGGATGAAGTTCAGTTTTGTTACAACCACCCATCATTGACTCTTGAGCAGGTAAAGCATGGTGTCCTTGAGCTGATGATGCATCAGCCAGAGTCGGTGATGATTTACAATTGTGCGTCACGACTAGACTTTATTGATGGAAGCTCGGAGGTCAAAGCTTTCGCCGATATTGCCCCAACGCTAGGCAGTTATTGTATGGGTGAGCTGCATCGAAATAATGGCCAACAAGAAATATTGCACCATAGTTTGACCTACCTAGCACTGCGAGAAGGAGATGAGGTCGCCTCATTGAGTGTGCTTGGTGATGAAGTGAGTAGTTCCATCTCTCCTTTGTTTAGTTTAATTAGAAATGCGATTAGCGATCTCAATGAAATGAATACTCATATGGAGTATCAACTTGAGAGGCAGGCTAGGAAGTTACACGAGAGTTTTAGGCATGATACTCGAACAGGCTTAAAAAACCGTGTTGCTTTGCAAGAAGCGTTGAATGACTTGGATGACGAAGAGCACCTTTTGACGTTAAAGCTGCTCAATTTTAGCCACATCAACGAAAAGTATGGTTATCGAGTGGGTGACCAACTACTTAATGACTTATCTCTTCATTTTAGTAACCGCCTACGTAAACGCTTGGGTAAACCCGCTGCCTTGCAGCTGTACAGCATAGGCGTGGGTGAGTGGGCATTTGTGTTTAAAGCTGATGCTAGCAGTGAGGTTATTAAGCAGCATTTCACTCGCTTTGCTGATGCGATTGAACAGACAAACTTTGAGCCGCGTGGTTTGTTTAATATTGATTATCTCACCGTCTCACTATGTGGCGGTTTGGTCAGCCGAAGAGATTTCCCTAATGCCACGCCAGATGAGCTGCTATTGAAAGCGATAGAAGCCCGCCGAGCTGGGGTAAGAAATAATACGCACATATGTAATGCCAAGGATGTAGAGGTAAATGAAGATGTGCGAAAAGAGCAGCTTGGTTGGCTGAGCTGTGTGAGTCGAGCCATACTGCAACAGAATATTGTCACTTACAGTCAGCCCATTGTTCATGCCTATAGTCATCGCCCTGCAAGCCAAGAGTGTCTAGTCAGAATTGTTGAGGAAGATGGTTCTATTATTCCTCCGGGACGATTCCTCCCGATCATTACCGATACTCACCTTTACACCCGATTGAGTCGTCATATGATCAGGAATACGTTGGGTTATATGCAGGACAAAGAGGGTGACTTCTCCATTAACTTATCGCCTCAAGACTTTTTCAGTGACAAAACGTTAGCAGTACTTGAGCGTTCGATATTAAAGCTCAACGACCCTCGGCGTTTAGGTTTAGAGGTATTGGAGTCAGAACAGATCAAAGATTATGGGCGAATGATTGAAGTATGTAGCCACTTTAGAAAGCTTGGAGCGCGCATTATTGTTGATGACTTTGGTTCAGGGTATTCCAATATTGATGAAATTCTTAAGCTGGAACCGGAAGTGATTAAGATTGATGGGAGCTTAATCAAGAATATTGATAAGGATCCGAAACAGCGCAAGATTGCCTCGCAGTTAGTGCGTCTGTGTCAGGTGTTTAATGCTCAAACCGTAGCGGAGTTCGTGCACAACGAGGAAGTTTGTAATATTGCTCAGGATATGGGAGTGGACTATCTGCAAGGCTATTACTTGGGAGAACCAACGCGTTTGTTCTGAGGCTAACACCTTGTTTCACGTGAAACAGCATCGAATAAAAAACGCAGCATTAAAGCTGCGTTTTTTGATTCTTAACAGCGTTAGGTTTTGAGCTCGTGACCACTTTTCTCGGCTTGGAAACGAGGGAGGTATTGCTCGAAGAAGTTCAGCATCTGTTGCTGGTTTTGCTCTTCACCAAGTTGTCCGAGCAATTGAGCAGCAACTTCAAAGGTACATAAGTTGCCTTGTTGTTGATTGCGACGCAGTTGATACTGGGAATCGGCTTGAGTGGCTAAGCCCATCATCGCGATACCCTCTAGCCATCGGCTTTTATTGATCATTTTGCGCGCCTCTTGCCAGGTTGCATCAACAATGATGTACAGCGGTCGTCTGCTTTGCTCGTTACTTTGTTGCTGCACTTGTTCAAGCGTCAGGCTCTCTTCACTTGGGAATAGCAATACCGGCAGCAGGCTTGGATTGGCAAGCGTTTCTAACAACTCCGCTGGTGGCGCTTTACGATCCCAAACGACTTGAGTGACATTCAGTTGGCACTGGGTGAGTAGTTTGCCAGTGTTGGTGTCTCGCGCCAGTTCATTAGGGTGCATTAACAGCATCAGCGAGTGTTCACTGCTTAACTTCGGCAGCAGTGAACAGATGCAGTTGAACTGGAAGTCACAATGTGGACAAGGCTGCGCCATTACAAGCGCACTCCATCACGAACAGGGCTGATGCCATCTGAGAATAGACGCACGCCGCTGACTTGTTCTTTGCTCGCTTTTGGTGCCAAGCTTGGGTTGATTGGGTAACTTACGCCAGTGTATTGCATCACGTGTTGCCCAGGTGTTGTGCCGCCACCACCGACATTAAAAATCAGGTCTCGCCAACCGTGTGAGGTTTGTTGACCAAGCATGATTGGACTTTGCACTAACGTCATACGGCTGTTGAAACGCCACTCTTTCTCGTGGTTTTCGAATACCAGCAGAGTACAACCGCCAGAACCACACCAATCAAGTTGCACCAGCAATTCTTCATCCCCATCGCCATTCAGATCGTAAGTTAGCCAACGGTATTGGTTGTTACTTGGGTTGGTTTGGTGAATGAAGAAGTAGTTACGTACCGCAGCGTCCACCTTTGAGTTGAAGTCCGCACTAGAAGGAACATCAGCAGCGCCAATTGGATCGTTGTTGCGCTCGGCTGCTGGTTGCTCTGTGCCTGAGTTACGCACGGTTGCTGGGTATAGCACTAAACCGCCATCGGCGATAGGGTAAACGACATTCCCCACTTTTTCTTGTGTTGCTTTTAGTTGATTACCATCTCGCATAAACAAGCGCTCAGAAACGAGTCGCTGCCGTTGATGATGGGTCATCACCACTTGGACTTGCGATGGACTCAGTTGTTGCCAGTAGCCGCGCTCAACCAATGGTGGCTGGCCGTCTGAGTAGCTGTATTTGGTGATGGCACTGTGGTCGCTGTTCAGTGTCATCTGCACTTCGAAGCCTTGCGATTGGGTCGATGTCGCGACGTAAGTATTCACCCACTCCAATGTTGAATCTACGTTGGCGGTCATGCCACAGCCTTGGTAGGTTTTATCGCCATGCTCTAGTGTCGCCTTCCAACCGTAAAGGGAGTCACTCATGGTGTCAGAACACAAATTCTCGGTCATGCGCAACTCGCCGTTATCAAGTTGGTAAGTACGTTGGCGAGGTTGCAGTTTACTGCTGTCGATCTCGATCGTTTGTGTCGACTTGCCCATTTGCTGGAACTTAAGTGCGCCGCCTTCAAAAGTTGCCGCCCACGAAGGTTCATTACCGAAGATGCGAGTTGGTTTGCTGGTTTGTTTGCAGTGATGCGGATTTTCGGTAGTGAGGAAGTTCACTTGCTCAACCACAAAGTTAGCATCGAAATCTGCAGAAAATCCGTCGACGCCCGGTGGATTGAGATGACCAATCACTTCACCATACATGGTTTGATAAGGTTCATTGGTGATTGCTACTGCACGCTGAACTTGTTGTGGTGACAGTTGCAGCCAGTATTGTTTATCACTGCCACAAGGTGTGATGTATTGGCTTTCGTGTCCAATCACCACTTCGCCACGCAACATGAAGGTTTGAGGTAAGATGGTTTCCGGCTTATCTAGGGATGCAGGTGGAGTGGTTGGTGTGTCTGCATCGGACTGCTGCGGCTGCATGCTACATGCTTGCAGGACCAGCAGTGTGGCTAATGCCACTGGGTTTTTCAAAGCCTTCATGTTATATCTTCCTCATTACTCAATTTGCATCGGATGGCATTATGGCATATTGGTTATTTAAAACAGAACCAGATACCTTTTCTATTGACACGCTCCGAACCCAAAAGGTTTCATGTTGGGAGGGAGTTCGTAATTATCAGGCGCGTAATATGATGCGTGACCAAGTCAAATTGGGCGACTTGGTACTGATTTACCATTCCTCTTGTAAGAATGTGGGTGTGGCAGGTATTGCCAAAGTGACTCGTGAAGCGTATACCGATTATTTTCAGTTTGACCTAGAGAGTGATTATTACGACCCGAAATCTGACCCAGAAAATCCGCGTTGGATAATGGTGGATATTGAGTTTGTGCGTAAGACTGAGCGCTTAATTCCGTTGTCGGTCATGAAAGCGATGCCAGAGCTAGAAAACATGCCATTAGTGAAACGCGGCAATCGCTTATCGATCATGCCGGTGAGCGAAGAAGAGTGGCAAGCAATCCTCGGCAAAGAGAAGTTGCCGAGTCAGCGATAAAAGAAAAAGGGCTGCATGGTGCAGCCCTTTGTGATTTTGTCGATAACCAGTTGTTGATAACTAATACAGGTTATAGCAGATGATCTTGCAGGTAGTGTGCAACTGCATCGTCGGCGTTGCTGCCGATCACTTCATTGTTTGGTAGTGCTTTCATCACTTTCTCGTGAGAGGTGCCCATGACCAAACCTTTACCCGCCATCGATAGCATTTCTACGTCGTTCATGCCGTCACCAAACGCGATGGTGTTTTCCAGTGTTAGACCAATAGACTCTGCGACTGCCTTCAGGGCATCACCTTTAGAAACGCCAGCGCTCATCACTTCCAAGCACCAAGGTGTTGAGAAAGCGATGTTCAATCGGTCACCAAATTGTTCGCGCAGTTTGGTTTCGAAAGTCACCAGATGGTCGTGGTCTTGCGAAGGGTGGGTGAAGAAGATTTTTGCAATGCCGTCTGTAGGTGCGTTGTCTTCATCGTACAATTTGTAAGTGAACTCTTCGTGGAAATCACGCAGTTGTTCGTCATCTTTGTTCAGCAACCAGTCGTCGTTTTGGTACATGTGGATAAGTATTTCAGGATCCGTTTTGATCGTGTCGATCACTGGCTGAACCAAATCCTCTGGTACGTTCTGGCTGTACATCTCTTGATCATTTTGGTCGTGCACACGTGCACCATTCGAAGTAATCATGTAAGCCGGAATACCTACCGTGCGACGAATGCTTGCGACGTCTACGTGGTGGCGACCCGTTGCAAAGACAAATGTGTAGCCTTGCTCATGTAGCGCTTTGAGTGTCTCTTTCGAGTAAGCGCTTAGCTGGTGGTTAGGTGCGAGTAAAGTGCCATCCAGATCTGAGGCAACGATTTTAGTGATCTCTTTGCAAGGTAGCGATGTGCTCATGAAGCCCTCGTAAACGGTTCGGATAGAGTAGAACAGGTTGATTGCACACGGAGCGCAGCAGATTGACTAGGTCATACTGCTCCGCGTGCGGGGGAACATGGGGAAGTCTACGCCAAAATAAGGAAAAAAAAGAGGGTAAATCGATGAGCTCGTATTTCCTCTTTAATCTGTTTTTATTGGCTGTGCTCGCGCATGAAGGCAAAGACGGCATCCAACGCTGGGTTACGATACTGATCTTTTTCGAATAAGATTTCGTGCTCTGCGCCAGCTATCGAAACTAGGCTCACATTAGGATTAGTCTTACTCAGCTTGTCGATAAAGCGCTGCTGAGCGGCATTACTCACGATACGATCATTACCAGGTTGGAGTAATAAAACCGGAACTTTAATTTGCCGGGTCAGCAAAATACACTGCTTTGCTGCCATCAAGCCTTGCCATACCCAACGTGTACTAGGGCCGCCCACTTGTAGCTCTGGTTTATCGCGGTATAAACCACGGAACCAATGGTAGCGATCGTAGCTTTGGCTGAGTGGGTTATCTTCAAACGGTTTTGGATAGTATTCCTTATGACCCGGTGCGTAGCTTGGCTGTGGGGATACCGCCGCAAGGATTTGCGTGACCGGAATCGCGATAGGACTGAGATACCAAGGTAAGTTGATACCAAACATCGGCGCACTCAGGATTAAACCATCAAAGTTATGATTTGGGTGGGTTTGCAAATAACGCGTCGCAATTGCACCGCCCATTGAGTGAGAAATGATAAAACGCTGCTGATATCCGCTTAAATCAAGCTGCTGTAGCACCAATTCCATATCTTCAATGTAGTCATTAAAGTCATAGACGTGACCCATGTCTGAGTCTGAGACGAGTCGTTCTGATAAACCTTGTCCTCGGTGGTCAAACGAATACACGTCATAACCTTGTCGATACAGGTCGTAGAACAGTTCTTGGTATTTCCAGGAAGCTTCAATGCGACCGTTGACGATCAGCACGGCTTTTGTGTGCTCAGGTTTGGTGAGTTTGCACCAGTAGATGTTCTTTTTTTCTGTCCCTTTTACAAAGCCTTCTTGGCGTTCTTGCCAAAGTGCTGCGATCGGACCACCTATTGCTTGCTCAAATAAGGTCTCTTGAGTATAAGTCAAAGGTGAATGGTTAATAGCCATTAGTCGATTACCTGAAGATACGTTGTTTACGCGATGTATCATCGAAGAATTATTGAGGAAATGCAATGGATACCCATGTTTGGTTAGCCTATGTGGTAACAGCAATCGTTTTTAGTCTGGCTCCGGGATCTGGTACCGTCAACTCAATCAGCAATGGTTTGAGTTACGGCACGCGCAAGTCTCTGGGCGCTATTGTTGGTTTACAGATCGGCCTGGCAATTCATATTGCTCTGGTTGGTGCAGGTATTGGTGCTTTGGTCGCGCAATCGGCAACCGCATTTGCCGTTATTAAGTGGGTGGGTGCAGCTTACCTTGTGTGGCTTGGTATTCAAAAATGGCGTGATACGTCTAGTTTGGTAACACCAGAGACTCATAAAACAATGTCAGGTAAGTCATTATTGTACAAAGCCATTCTTATCAACCTGACTAACCCTAAATCTATTGTGTTCTTAGTGGCGCTGTTTCCACAGTTTATTGACCCAGCAAAAGATCAGCTAACCCAACTGCTTGTCTTGGGGGTGACGACTGTCGTTATTGATGCATGTGTGATGCTGGGCTACACCAGTTTGGCCGCACAAATGGGACGTTTTATTCGTTCAGATAAGATCATGGGCAAAATAAACAAAGTATTCGGTTCAATGTTTATGGGATGTGGTGCATTATTAGCGGCTGCGAAGTCATAAGCTACCAGAAGAGTTGTCCTTTAGCATGAATACTACGTATGTCGCTCGCCAGCCAATCTTTAACCGTAAAAGACAAACGCTGGGCTATGAATTGTTATTCCGTGATGGTGAGCGCAATGCTTACCCTGCTCATATAGATTCAAATCGAGCGACATACCGACTTATCGTCGAGAACTTTCTTTCTGTCGGCACTAACCCTGTTATTGCTTCATCACGCTGCTTTATCAATTTTCCTCATCAAAGCTTGGTGCGCAGATTGCCTCGCAGCTTACCCAAAAACAAAATTGTTATTGAGGTGCTGGAGACATGTCGTCCAACTGATGACCTTCTAGATGCAATTCGAGAGTTCTATCGAGAAGGTTATTTAATTGCTCTAGATGACTTTACGTTGACTCAGGAGTGGCGTCGATTTTTGCCTTACGTCCATATCGTGAAACTCGACATTATGGCTATGGGCTTAGATAAGGCATGCGAGTTAGTCAAAAGTCATTTAGATAAAAGAGTTAAGTACCACTTTCTTGCAGAGCGAGTTGAAACTGAAGAAGAATTTGAAGCGACTAAAGAGGCTGGCTTTAAGTTTTTCCAAGGGTACTTTTTTAGTCAGCCACTAATATCCCAAACAAAGTACGTCAGTCCTGAGCAGGTTCTTGCCCTGAAGCTGTTTCGTGAAGTATGTGTACCAGATCCTGATTTTGATCGGATTGAAAGTATCATTACTCAAGATGTCGCGTTGTCGTACAAGTTGCTGCGCTTTGTAAATACACAATCAAGCAATCTTGAGGTCGCTATTACCTCTTTTCGCCAAGCATTGATTTATTTGGGGCAAGAGAAGCTTAAGATGTTTGTCTCGTTGGTGGTGGCATCTTATATCTCGAGTAACAAACCCAGAGAGTTGTACAATCTGTCTTTACAACGTGCGCAATTTTGCCAGTTGATGTCTAGCTACCAGCCATTTTCACACCTCAATGAACAAGGCTTTATGGTCGGGCTATTGTCAATTCTTGATGCCATGCTCGATTTATCAGTAGATTCTCTTGTAGAGCAGCTACCACTTAGCCCCGCTTTAAAACAAGCGCTTTTGCATCGAGAAGGCGCTTATGGAGCACTCATTGCCCTAGAAGAGTGTTACGAACGTGCTGACTGGAATGGTGTGGAAAAATTCTCTCAACAGCTTGGGCTCTCCTTTGACGATGTTAAGTCTCAGCTTGGTGAAGCGGTGCGCTTGAGCCAGACTTTCGTTGGCGCATAATCCGATCAAATATTAAACTTTTATTACAGTCGAGCGCGATCGCTTGACGGCATCCTAGTTTTAAATAAGTATATACGTATATCCATATATAGGTATGTAACAATGCTTCCGCATCAATTCTTCAAACTTCTTTCCGATGAAACTCGTGTGCGCTGCTTAATGCTTGTTGTGCGCGAAGGGGAAACCTGCGTTGGTGATCTAGCCTATGCGCTACAAGAAAGTCAGCCAAAGATTTCTCGTCATTTAGCTCTGTTAAGGTCGAATGGCATTTTGGTAGATAGACGCCAGGGACAGTGGGTGTTCTATCAATTGTCCCAACAGTTACCAGGATGGATGCAAAAATTGATTGATGACTTGGTCGCTTCGAACTGCTTAAAACAAGAGTACCAAGACGATATTTCACGATTGCACGATAAAACTCGTGCGGCTTGCTGCTAGTAGTAAGCGTTACCAGTTTATAGGTTTGAAAAGGTAGAAGATTATGACGATTAAAGTAGGTATTAACGGTTTCGGTCGAATTGGTCGCTTGGCACTGCGTGCTGCGTTTGATTGGCCAGAGCTAGAGTTTGTGCACATCAACGATGTAGCGGGTGATGCAGCGACGCTTGGCCACTTACTTGAGTTCGATTCAGTTCAAGGTCGTTGGAATCATGCAGTGCAAGTTGAAGGCACAGACATGGTGATCAATGGTAAGCGCATCACGACTTCACAAGAACGCGATATCGACGCTGTGAACTGGGGTCAATGTGATGTTGTGATTGAAGCAACGGGCGTTCATCGCAAAACCTCATTCCTAAACAAATACCTAGAACAAGGCGTAAAGCGTGTTGTTGTTAGCGCACCAGTGAAAGAAGAAGGCGTTGCAAACATCGTAGTGGGTGTTAACGACCACATCTTCGACCCAGCGCAGCACCGCATCGTAACTGCAGCGTCTTGTACAACCAACTGTATTGCACCAGTCGTGAAAGTGATTCATGAGAAACTGGGCATTGAACAGTCATCATTCACAACGATTCACGATTTAACCAACACACAAACGATTCTGGATGCGCCGCACAAAGACCTGCGTCGTGCACGTGCATGTGGTATGAGCCTGATCCCAACCACAACGGGCAGTGCGACTGCAATTGTGGAAATTTTCCCAGACCTAAAAGACAAGATTAACGGTCACGCGGTTCGTGTCCCTTTAGCAAACGCCTCACTTACAGACATTATTTTCGATGTGAAACGTGATACTACGGCTGAAGAGGTTAACGCACTACTGAAAGAAGCTTCTGAAGGCGAGCTAAAAGGCATCCTTGGCTTCGAAGAGCGTCCATTAGTTTCTATCGATTACAAAGGCGACCAACGTTCAACGATCGTCGACGCGCAATCAACCATGGTTGTGGGCTCTCGTATGGTGAAGATTTACGCTTGGTACGATAACGAAATGGGTTACGCGACGCGTACTGCGGAATTGGTTCGTAACGTTGGTATGGCATAAGGAGTTTTAAGATGTCTCATCCTACATGGCAATTAGATTTAGAAACGGGCGCTTTGGTACTGACTCCATGTCCAGGTACCAAAGGTGTGGAACTGCAAGCTTCGCTAGAACAACTAAAAGCGCAAGGTGTAGAAGCGATTGTTACTGCCCTTGATGATGCTGAATTAGCGTCCAAAGACGTGTCTGCGTTGGGCGATATAACCCAACAGTTGGGCATGAAATGGTTCCAAATTGAAATTGAAGATGACTGTGCTCCGGGCGAAGACTTCGCTGAAAAATGGTCACAAGCGAGCCCTGAACTGCACGCGATTCTTGCTCAAGGTGGCAAGGTTGCAATGCACTGTATGGGTGGCTCTGGTCGCACAGGCTTGTTTGCTGCGCACCTACTGCTAGAGAAAGATTGGGCGCTAGAAGATATCGTACGTGAAGTACAAGCTTTGCGCCCTGGTGCTTTCACTAAACCAGTACAAGTTGAGTACATCGAGCGCGTAGCTCAAGGCGCTTGATCAGCTTATAGAGCTTTTGGAACATCATGATCTAAAAGCTCTCTTTATGCCGTAATGGCTTACCAATTTATGTGATTCTTGTTTATTGATTTCATATTTAAATTGTTGTTTATTAATGAATAATGTTTGGGTGTTTAATCAGTTCTTGTTTCACAATTTAGCGCCAGTATTGAGATGACTCAATGCTGGTGTTCAGGTTATAGAGCATTTGGAACATCATGATCTAAATGCCATAAACGCTGTACATCTGAGGTCGTTATGATTTCAAAACTAAGCAAAAGTATCCGTCAGTACATGCTGGTGACGTTCAACTATTGGAACTTCACCGTGACGGATGGTGCACTCCGTATGTTGGTGGTGCTTTACTTCCATGACTTAGGCTACTCAAGCTTGGCCATTGCCTCGCTTTTCCTTTTCTATGAATTTTTTGGCGTGGTGACCAACTTGGTTGGTGGCTGGTTAGGTGCTCGACTTGGTTTGAACAAAACCATGAACGTCGGCTTAGGGATGCAGATTTTTGCCTTGCTGATGTTGGCAGTGCCCAATGCTTGGTTGACCATTCCTTGGGTGATGGCGGCACAGGCAATCTCAGGTATTGCCAAAGACTTAAACAAGATGAGTGCCAAGAGCGCGATCAAAACTTTGGTGCCAGACGAGCAGCAAGGTGCGCTGTACAAATGGGTTGCGATCTTAACTGGCTCGAAGAATGCGCTGAAAGGTGCGGGTTTCTTCGTTGGTGGCTTGCTGCTATCGGCGTTTGGTTTCCAAACTTCGATGATAATCATGGCAAGTGTGCTGGCCGTTGTGTTTGTATCCAGCTTGATTTGGCTTGAGGCGGATATGGGTAAGGCGAAGAGCAAACCTAAGTTCCGTCAGATTTTTTCCAAGTCAGAGTCGGTGAACATTCTTTCCGCTGCACGTATGTTCCTATTTGGCGCTCGTGATGTGTGGTTTGTTGTTGCACTGCCAATTTATCTTGGCAGCGTGTTTGGTTGGGATCACCTGATGGTGGGTGGTTTCCTTGCGGCTTGGGTGATTGCTTACGGATTCGTTCAAGGTTTTGCGCCTCGTATTACCGGTAAAGCGCAAGGTCGAGTGCCAGATGGCAGCGCGGCATTAATTTGGGCAGGTATACTTGCTGTCATCACTGGTGCGATTGCTTATGGCGTGCAAATCGGTTGGCAACCAGAGCTGGTCATTGTGGTGGGCTTGATGATTTTTGGCGCTGTGTTTGCGGTGAATTCATCTTTGCACTCTTACCTTATCGTCAGCTACGCGAAAGGCGATGGTGTTTCACTGGATGTCGGCTTCTACTATATGGCGAATGCGATGGGACGTTTGATTGGTACGGTTCTATCCGGTTGGATTTACCAAGAAGCGGGGCTGGCGGCATGTTTGTGGGTGTCATTTGCCTTCTTAGCGCTGACAACTCTAATTTCTATCAAGCTACCAAAAGCCAAAGTGGCGACGGCTTAAATCGATTTACGATTCAGAATAAAAAATGGCTCCGCTTTGGGAGCCATTTTTGTTTTTACGATTCAGTATCGCAAATCAGCAAATCTTGCTTATGGGCAAATGCGGCCCTGTTGTGCTGGCTGCGTCATTTCCATATCACCTTTCAGTGAGCGGTAAACGATGGTGTTCCAAACTTCACCATTGTCCATTTCGAATTCAATCGCGTAGTTCATGCCATTCACGACTTGAGTTCGTACGCTCAAGATTTCTTTTAGCTTCGCTGCGGTATTCATCTGACCAAGAACAAAGTCGAGTGCTTGTTGAGCTTCAGGAGTCACTTCACTTTGTGACCAGCCGCCAGCAAGGTTTTCAGCGTTGCAGATAGGGTTCGCTTCCGGTTGCGATTGTGTTGGTGCCACGGCCTCTTCCTTTTGATTACATCCAGCTAAAGCCACTACACAAACCAGTGACGCTAATAATGTTTTCTTCATAAAGACCTCTCTTAATAATCTAATTGGCATCCTAAAGGAACGCAGAATTTAAAGCTGTTTCATATCCGAGAAAGCTTAGGGTTACCGAATTCACTTCGCAATAGATGTTGGAGCGATTTATTTTGCAGATGAATGATGCTCTAGCGTCATTGTAGGGTTAAAAATAAGCAAAAACAGATTGTTAACTATTTAACTGGATGAAAATTGCCCTATGCTATAGACGTGAAGTTACGCAAATTAGGAAAGGGTATGAGAGAAAGGGTTCTGTTTTTCGACTTATTACGTTGTGTGGCGGCGGTAGCAGTGATCGCCATCCATGTGTTAGCGCCATATCGTAATGAGTTGGGCGTGATTCCATTTGACCAATGGTTAACCGCGGTGGGTGTAAATAGCGTGACTCGTTGGGCAGTGCCAGTTTTTATTTTGATCACGGGGGCATTGATGCTCAGCGATACGCGTCCTTTTGATGCCAAGTACTACTTCAAACGGCGCTTAGGTAAGGTGTTAGTCCCTTTTATTATTTGGTCGATGTTTTATGCGTATTTGTCAGGCTGGACGGCGCAAGGCTTTGACTTTGCCACCGTTGAAGAAGTGGTGAGCAACAGTCCGCATCATGCAACCTACTACCACCTTGGATTCTTCTATTACTTTATTCCGCTCTATTTTGTGATTCCGTTGTTTCAATGGGTAGTCCGTAATTGTGATGACAGTGTCCTCTATGCGTATCTGGCGGTTTGGCTACTCACCAGCACTTTATTCTTATTCAAAATTGATGGACCGTGGAGTAATCAATACTGGCTTTATATGGGATATTTGCCACTCGGTTATGTTTTGTTTAAGAAAGTACCGCTCAATCGTTCTATGGTTACAGCGTTTACTGCGCTTGGGCTGGTGGCATTAGTGGTGACGTTTACTATGGTTGTCGCAAATAG
Organism: Vibrio sp. SCSIO 43153; assembly: GCF_023716625.1. Taxonomy (NCBI): domain Bacteria; kingdom Pseudomonadati; phylum Pseudomonadota; class Gammaproteobacteria; order Vibrionales; family Vibrionaceae; genus Vibrio; species Vibrio sp. SCSIO 43153. The sequence continues at coordinate 3,256,707 of NZ_CP071855.1, read as the reverse complement.
CTTAGAGGCAGATAAATACACAGTGGGGCGTTGGCTATCATACAAAACATTGAATGTGATCTTAGCTGCGTCGATGATCTTTATGCTGTGTCGTTACTTTGGAGAAGGTTTGGCGCCAAAAGCGCAAAAAGTGGTGAGTGTTATTAGCCAACACAGTTTGGGTATTTATCTTCTCCACCCAATTTTTTTATGGCCGATGAAAGCGTTCGGTTGGTATCAAGGGCACCCTGCATGGGTGATTCCGGTATGGATTGTATTAAGCGGTGCTGGAGCCTTGGCGATGAGCTATTTGTTCTCCAAGTCAGCCAAGACTCGCTGGTTGTTGCCGTAGTTTAGCGTTTTAGGGCGAAGTGTAAGAACTTGTCGCCACAGTAAGTCAGTGTGCCTTTATCACCGGGATTTAGAGCGTGGTAATAGTGCACACCGATTTGAAACTCGCGTTTTGGTCCAATCGAGCCGCGTTGTACATAAATCCAATATTCTTGGTCGTCTTGACCTGGCTCTGCTTCTGGTACTTCTATTACTTGCTTGTCTAATATGGTCACTTGAGCGCTTTGTTCAGGTGCGTCTTCGCCAAAGTAATGCTTGCTGTAGAAGCGGAAAAATACCCATGCACCAAGTGCAATTAGTGCGAATAGAGCCAAAATAAGTGAGATTGGCATGATAACCTCCAATGTTTCATTGGCGCCTATTTTACAGAACTCCCTGATTAAACTATGAGTTGAGATAAATTATTCGTGATCTAGTAAAAGCGTCGTAGATTTTATTCGGCGCACTTCACATTTTATATGCGTTCAAGAGCACAATTTAAAAGGAAATTTGCACCTTTTGACTCGAAAAAGTTCTAAATTTATAGAAGAATGAGATGACAGACAAAGGAATGGTCAAGTAAGGAGGGTTGCGATGTCAGATATTGAGAAAGTAGTCATGCGTACCCGAACCATCGAAAAACTTCTGCGTACGCAATATCATGCGGAAGGGAAGGGGTTGCATCAATTGATCAGCAGCTGTGAAGAACGCTTGCCACACGACGTTATAGCGAAATTACGCTTTATCGCAACCGTGCGCAATAAGATTGTTCACGAAGAAGACTATAAGTTGGACGACAGAAAAGGCTTTATGGCGGCATGTGATGCCTGTGAAAAGGAACTTACGCCAAGAAGTTCTCGCTTTATTTGGCGAGCGGCTATTTTGTTAATGGCCTTGATTACGCTTGCTGCTCTTGGCTTTTATTACATGCACTGGGATATTCTAAGTAAGCATTTGTAGACTACAAAAATTGAACAATAAAAAAGGGACGCGGAAGCGTCCCTTTTTTATTTTAAACAGTAACTTAGTACATCATTGGCAGTGTCATTAAACCAACAACCACTGCAATCATTACCAGCCCTTGTTTTTGAGAAGAAGAAATCATAACACTACCCCTAAAATCATTGATGAACTCGATGTAAATAATATAGCACTGTTTTTGGCTGTTGATCAACTTCAAAGCGCAAAACTTTTCAAAACTAACACTTAACTTTCGTTTATTGGCCCTTTATTGACTAATAAAACTGTGTTTTTTGTGCTGTTGTTAAAGTGTGCGACTTGTCTAATTCTTCTTCTTTTTGTTTTTAAGTGTATGATTTTTATGTGTTAAATATGGTTAATGTGATGGTGTTATAGTGTTTATTGTCTCTATGGTGTGTTTGGTGATCTATTTTTGCTGAATTTCTCAAAAGTTGAGAAAATTCTATTTAATGCTAGTTAGGTCGATTTAAATTAAGGGCTTTGGAAACGTATTTTCCTATCTGATGAGAAAATTACAGCCTCAAAAACGGATAGGCTCAGTCTTGATTGGCAATGGTTGGGTTTTTTCGACTTATCTCCTTGATGGTTAGTCATATCAGTTACTTATGTTGAATTGTCTGAATTTTTAATCTACATGATTACTGGGCTGATAGCGGTTTATTCTTTATAGGTCAGGCGGTTTTGTCCCTCTTGGTGCACAGAGGTGATGGATTTTAGTTTTGTGTTGGTTATTTACACATAGTGCTCGTGTGGTGAACAAAGTGGCGGTTTATTTTTCACAGTATTGTCTATGGTGAGCTGAAAGGCCGAGCTATTCTTAGAGGTGAATAGATTGTCACTTCGTTGATTGAGTCCGTGGTGATTACGAAATGTTTTGATTCGCTAGCGAGATCCAACTTTCATTGATTATGTCTTTACATCAAGATTGGTCTACCTAGACTAGCGGCGAGATTACGTGAAAGGTGTATCGGCATGTGGAGTTGGTTAGCGATTGGGCTATCGGGGATGTATTCCGTGTTGGGGGCAAAACAGGCCAATCCAACGCAGTCTCTAACATTTAAAATTTTTACTCTGCTATTGCTGCTGATTTTGGCACTGACTGAGGGTTCTTCAGCACCACATACGTATTGGATCGTAGGTGGTCTCGTGGTCTCGATGTTTGCTGATACGCTCCATTCGTTTAAATCTCGTAAGCCTCTCTATTTTGCTGGTTATCTACTGGCACAAATTTGCTATAGCAAATCTTTCTGGGTTCAGCTCAATGGTGACATTGTGTGGTGGCTGTTAGCTTTACTGCTTGCTGCAAGTATTGTGGCTTTCTTCCTCTTGCTACCACAGTTAGATTCCATGGTCTTTCCGGTTGTGATCATGGGCATCATGCTGGTTCAACTGGCTTGGGCGGCAGGTGAGGTTTGGTTACAAGTGCCGAGCTTTGCTAATGCGATCGGGTTTAGTGGCACCTTAGTGATGATTTATTCTGCTTTAGCTTACGCGATACATGGTTATCGTAAGCCGATGAAGCGAGCCTATGTCTGGGTGAGCGGCACTTACTTCTTAGCCCATGCATTAATTGTTGCCTCTATCATTTACTAACTTAGGTCAAAGCAATCGATAATGTTTTAGTTACACTGCCCAGACTAACTTTGAAGATTGGAATCGATGATGACTGAAATTCATGCACATAACTTGCTGAACCTACTCCGTGAAACCCCAATGAATCGTGATGAACTTGCTGCTCATTTCGGCACAGATGCGCGCTTTCATACCTGTAAGCTGAATGATCTAGACTTAGATGCATTGCTAGAGTTTTTGCTAAAGCGCGAAAAAGTACGCGAACTGGAAGGTAAGTTTGTGGTTAACATGGCGCGCGTTTGTAATCACTAAGCGGCGGCTAAGCGTTATTCGTTGAGGGCGGGAAATCCATTTCGCCTTCAACCATATATTCACGTATTCACTTTGTTATACTGGCCGCCAATTTTCCTGTCGAGGTCAGAACATGGACATTCTTTCTGCAGCGACCATGCTGTTTCTTATTATGGACCCGCTCGGCAATTTGCCGATTGTGCTGTCCATTCTCAAACACCTAGATGCCAAGCGTCGCCGTAAAGTGTTAATCCGTGAATTGTTGTTTGCCTTGATGATTTTGATGCTATTCCTCTTCGCAGGCCGAAGCATCATGAGCTTCCTTCATGTTCAACCTGAAACCTTGAGTATTTCTGGCGGTATTATTCTGTTCATCATCGCGATTAAGATGATTTTCCCTAGTGCGGGCAGTATTACTGGTTTAGCGGCTGGCGAAGAACCATTCATTGTGCCGATGGCGATTCCGATGATAGCTGGACCATCTGTGATTGCTGCATTGTTGCTATTGTCTTCTCAGCACCCAGATAAGATTATGGAGCTGTCGGCAGCTGTGTTGATTGCATGGGGGGCGACGTTCTTTATCTTGATGTTCTACAGTTTCTTCCACCGTATTTTAGGGGAACGTGGTCTGAAAGCCGTCGAACGTTTGATGGGATTACTCTTGGTGATGATTTCTACTCAGATGTTCCTTGATGGCGTGAAGAGCTACATGGGTTAAGCCTTTGTCCACCGGATGAATACAAAAAAGCCGCTCTAGTGAGCGGCTTTTGTTTATCTGAGGTTTCTACATCATATGCTTGCGACGGATATCGAGCAGAGCAAAGATGCCAAAAATCAAAATCGAGTATTTCTCCCAATTGCTCATCTTAATTTTGTCACCAAATGCACCGATGAAGATCGCCATTTGTAGACCATGCATAATGAACAAAAATGCCGCCATGATATACAGCGCAATGGCCGCTTTACCTGGAAAGGGCATAAAGATGTTGAGGATTAATATAAACCAGACAAAGGCGATGGCCGCTTTAGCCAGTATCAATAATGCTTTCATTTAACTATCCTTTTAAATTGAGGCTTTAAGCTGTTGCGCGTTCATATAAGCGGTAGCTGACTTGGCCTGCGGTTTTCTCGCGGTGCAGACGCCAGTTTTCTGGAAGCCCAGCAATGTTTAGTTCTTTCTCTGTTTCAATATAAATCATCGCATCTTCAGCCAGCCAGCCATTTTGCTCAAGCAAGGTCACGGTTTCATCCAATAAGCCTTTGCGAAACGGCGGATCGATGAATACTACGTGATGTGGCGTACCCGGTTGCTTCAAAAAGCTTAACGCATCGGTGTTCACTACATGAATATTACTAGTATTCAATGATGCAATGTTCTTTTGTAACTGCTGAAATGCTTGTGGATTTAGCTCCACCATGGTGACAAGCTCTGCTTGGCGAGAAGCGGCTTCAAAGCCTAAGCCGCCCGAGCCAGCAAATAGATCGAGGCATTTTGCTTGCGGCACATCTTGAGCTAACCAGTTAAATAGGGTTTCTTTTACGCGATCCGTGGTTGGGCGCAAACCTTCAGCGTCATGAACAGGTAGCTTTCTGCCTCTCCATAAACCACTAATAATGCGAACAAAGCCCGTTGTTGGCTTTTTTTGTGATGAGTTTTGCTGGCGACGTCTTACCATAGATTTTTTGACCGCTAATAAAGTGATACTATATCCAATCGCCCAAGCTTTGAGCTTGGATACAGCCCAGAATATTCAAGATGACAGAGTGTAACACTAATAAGATTAGATTCACCTAATTGGAAAGTTTTCACAACTTTGTCATTCGCCTTTTCTGTCAAGATAATATTCTTGTCAGAAAAGAGTCATTAATAGATAAGAAGACAATCTAGGATAGCCCCAGATGACGGAAAAAAAGAAGCGCGGATTACTTTCGTGGCTAGGTTTTGGTGATGAAGAGCAAAGCCAAAAACCGACAACTGAAGAATCAGTAAAAGAAGAAGCAGCGGAAGTGCCTGCCGCCGAGCAACAATCTACAGAAGATGCTGCCTATCAAGCAGAAGAAAAAACAGTTGTTGAAGAAGAAACTGAGAAGCCTGAGCCTGTCCTAGCAGAAGCAGAAGCAGAAGCAGAAGCAGAAGCAGAAGCAGAAGCAGAAGCAGAAGCAGAAGCAGAAGCAGAAGCGCCAGTTGTGCCTCGCATCCAAGAGCAAGAGAAGCCAACGGAAAGCTTTTTTGCTCGTCTTAAGCGCAGTCTAAGCCGTACTAAAGCGAACATTGGTGCAGGCTTCTTTGGTCTGTTCAGTGGTAAGAAGATCGATGAAGACCTTTTCGAAGAGCTAGAAGAACAACTGTTGATTGCTGATGTGGGGATGAATACCACCACCAAAATCATCGACAACCTGACCGAGAAAGCTTCTCGCGGTGATCTGAAAGATGGTGAAGCACTTTACGGCCTATTAAAAGAAGAGATGGCAGAAATCTTAGCTAAAGTAGAACAGCCTCTCGAAATCGACAGCAGCAAAACCCCTTACGTTATCTTGATGGTTGGTGTGAACGGCGTTGGTAAAACAACTACGATCGGTAAGTTAGCGAAGCAATTCCAAAACCAAGGCAAGAAAGTCATGCTCGCTGCAGGTGATACCTTCCGTGCAGCAGCGGTTGAGCAGCTACAAGTATGGGGCGAGCGTAACAACGTTCCTGTGATTGCTCAGCACACTGGTGCAGACAGCGCATCTGTTATCTATGATGCAATTGAAGCGGCAAAAGCGCGTGGCGTTGATGTCGTGATTGCAGATACTGCCGGTCGTTTACAAAACAAAGCTAACTTAATGGAAGAGCTACGCAAGATCGTGCGCGTGATGAAGAAGATTGATGATTCTGCACCGCATGAGATCATGCTGACGCTAGACGCGGGTACAGGTCAAAATGCCATTAGCCAAGCGAAACTGTTCAGTGACGTGGCCCCTCTAACTGGGATTACATTGACTAAGCTGGATGGTACGGCGAAAGGTGGCGTTATCTTTGCTATTGCTGATCAGTTCGAAATCCCAATTCGCTACATTGGTGTAGGCGAAGGTATCGAAGACTTGCGTCCTTTCGAAACTCAAGAGTTCATCGACGCTCTGTTTAGCCGTGAAGAGTAATTAGAGTTAGAGGTAATCAACGGTGATCAAATTTCAGCAAGTGAGTAAAGCATATCGAGGTGGTCGACAAGCCTTACAGAAGGTCGATTTTCATCTTAGGCGCGGAGAAATGGCGTTTTTAGGTGGCCACTCGGGTGCGGGTAAAAGTACTTTGTTGAAACTGATATGTGCAATAGAGCGCCCAACTGATGGAAAGATCCAGTTCAACGGGCACGACATTACGCGTATTCCAAGCAAAGACATCCCTTTTTTACGTCGTAATATTGGGATTGTGTTTCAAGATCACCGTTTATTGATGGACCGAAGCGTGTTCGACAATGTCGCGCTGCCGATGCGTATTGAGTCGATTTCTGAAAATGAAATCAAACGCCGAGTTTCTGCGGCATTGGATAAAACGGGTCTACTTGATAAAGCCCGTTGTCTACCTAGTCAACTCTCGGGAGGTGAGCAACAGCGTGTCGGTATCGCTCGTGCTGTTGTAAACCGACCAACGTTATTGGTGGCGGATGAACCGACGGGTAATTTAGATCCAGAATTGTCTAGTCGTGTTATTCGCTTATTTGAAGAATTTAATCGTGCTGGCGTAACGATTCTCCTTGCGACGCATGATATCGGGTTAGTCAATACTCGCCCTCAATATCGCCACTTTGAATTGAACCAAGGTTTCCTTAGTGAGGTAGAAGACTATGGTAGGTAATAAGCGCACCCAGAAGAAAGGGCGTAATACCGGTCGTGCAAATACCGATAGTTTTTTCTCCGTCCATCTGAAGCAAGCGAAAGCTTCTTTTCGTGCGTTATGGCGACGTCCTTTAGGTAATATCCTTACCCTTGCCGTGATTTCGATGGCGCTTTCCATGCCTGCATGTTTATACCTATTAGGTAAAAATGTAGCGGGCGCAGCCGAAGATGTAGCTTCACCATCGCAAGTTAGTGCTTACTTAGTTGAAGGGATGCCAGATGCTAGGGTGATGGTATTAAAAGATCAGATAGAAACTTGGCCTTTGGTAAAAGAGGTGGAATATATTTCGCCACAACAAGGTCTATCAGATCTAAGCCAATACGCTGGGTTTGACCAAGCGTTGAGCCTGTTGAGTGGTTATGCACTACCTGGTGTGTTGGTGATTACGCCAGATACCGAGTTAAAAAGTGATATCAAAGCGTTAGCGAAGGACGTCCGCCAACAGCAAGACGTTACCGATGTTAGGCTTGATGAGGATTGGTTAACCCGTTTAGATGCGATTAAAACCCTTGCTGGTATTATTGTCATCACCCTGACAATACTGATGTTAGGTGCTGTATTTTTAATCGTCGGCAATACATTACGTTTTAATGTATTAGCAAATAAAGAAGAGATTCAAACCATGAAACTGATCGGCGCGACCGACAGTTTTATTCTTCGTCCCTACCTCTATACAGGTATGTGGTTCGGAGTACTAGGCGCAGCAATAGCATGGTTGGTTACTGCATTAGTTACAGTGGTAATGAATAGTGCGGTAGAAGATTTAGCAGCGCTGTACGATAGTCAGTTCCGTTTGATTGGCTTGAGCTGGGATGAATCTCTGTTATTGATCATCACTGGCAGTTTATTGGGTTGTATTGCCGCACGAGTATCCGCGCAGCGACACCTAAAAGAAATTGAACCAGTTTAGGTGATAAAGGTCTTATACTTGGAATTTATTAGCACAAGCTAATTTTTCTCTCTTGTTTAGACGATTTGTTTATGGATAATTGCTCACCCTTCTTGCAACTTGTTCACTTTGAGTTCAAGATGGCGAAGCTAAATTGCAATGTATTGCTCCAGATCAGAGATTGATGAGGAATTGAATGTCAAACGAAGCGTATCCGATGGCCCTAGTCACGCAAGATAGCCTTGATAGCTATATCCGTTCTGTAAACAGCTACCCAATGCTGACACCAGAAGAAGAGCGAGGACTGGCAGAAAGATTACACTACAACGGTGAGATTGACGCGGCGAAAGGCCTGATCTTGTCACACCTACGATTTGTTGTTCACGTTGCTCGTGGCTACTCAGGCTACGGCTTGCCAATGGCAGACCTAGTTCAAGAGGGCAACATCGGTCTGATGAAAGCGGTTAAGCGTTTCAACCCAGAAGTGGGTGTTCGTTTGGTCTCTTTTGCGGTTCACTGGATCAAAGCAGAAATTCATGAATACGTGCTACGTAACTGGCGTATCGTGAAGATTGCGACTACAAAAGCGCAGCGTAAACTGTTCTTTAATCTGCGTAAGTCGAAAAAGCGCCTAGGTTGGTTCAACAATGGTGAAGTAGAAACGGTTGCACGTGAGCTGGGGGTAGAGCCTTCAGAAGTGCGTGAAATGGAATCTCGTTTGGCAGCAATAGATTCAACGTTCGATATGCCAACAGACGAAGACGACAGTTCGAATTCATATACAGCCCCAATGCTGTACTTAGAAGATAAGTCGTCAGATGTCGCGGATAATGTTGAAGCGGCTAACTGGGAAGCACATACCAATAACCGTTTGAGCCATGCATTAGCAAGTCTAGATGAGCGTAGTCAGCGTATCGTAAGCTCGCGTTGGTTAGACGACCAAAAAGCAACACTGCAAGATCTAGCGGATGAGTTTGGTGTATCTGCTGAGCGTATTCGTCAGCTAGAAAAGAACGCGATGAAGAAGCTAAAATTAGCTGTTGGTGAGTTCTAACTTACGCTCCTAATACAAAGTAAGATTTTCATAGAAAGCCGAGATCATGTGATCTCGGCTTTTTTATTGTCGATCTAAATTCGATGAAGTTTGCGATCCATTTTATCTGTGCTACCTGTGTATAACTCTGTGAAGTAATTATTCATCAACTGTTCGAAAGCCGGACAAAATAAGGCTTTATCGCCGTTTTTGTTTTGGGGATAGTTGTGAATATACACACAGTTAGATCAAGATCATCACTACATATTGTGGATCAAAAGATCCAAATGCACTTTATCAACGCAATTCACAGATTTATCCACAAACGGTTGGAATATGAACAGCTTTAAATGACCAGACTATCTCTGTGGCTAAGTTTGGCTTTGGATAGGTTACAATGACGTCAATTCTGAGAACAACATGAGAAAGTAAATGGACCAGTTTCAACACATTGATGTACAAAGTGCTCAAGCCTTGCTTAAACAAGGCGAAGCTAAACTTGTCGATATTCGTGACCCTCAATCTTTTGCAGTGGCGCATGCAGAATCCGCTTTTCATCTGACCAATGACTCAATCGTGGCCTTTATGGACGAAATAGAGTTCGAACAACCTGTTTTAGTGATGTGCTATCACGGCATCAGTAGTCAAGGTGCGGCACAATATTTGGTTAACCAAGGCTTCGAACAGGTGTACAGTGTGGATGGTGGCTTTGAAGCCTGGCAACGAGCAGAACTCCCAATAGTGAGAAGTTAATGAAGAGATTGGTAACGTTAAGTAATCCACGTATGGCGCAAGCTTTCATTGATTACATGGCATCGCGCAAAATTGAGATTCAGATGATGCCGGAAGGTGAAGGGCAGTTTGCGCTTTGGTTGACGGACGCGCAGCATGAAATAGAAGTTGACGCGGAGCTGAAGCAGTTCTTAGCCAACCCATCGGCTTCGAAGTACAGCGCGGCCTCGTGGGACGTTGCCGATACTCGCAAGAGTAAATTTCATTACTCCAGCCCAAGCATCATGGGAATGATCAAAGCCAAAGCGGGTCCTGTGACTTTATTGATCATGGCCGTTTGTACAGTTATCTACTTTTTACAGATGTTTGGTTTTGGTGATGGGGTGTTTGCACTGCTGCACTTCCCCGCTTTTGAAGGTCAGCAATGGCAAGTTTGGCGTTGGATAAGTCATGCATTGCTGCATTTTTCAGTGACACATATTGTGTTTAACCTACTGTGGTGGTGGCAGTTAGGTGGTGATATCGAACGTCGCCTAAGCTCCGGTAAGTTACTGCAAATCTTCTTTATCTCTGCGGCGCTGTCTGGCGCTGGGCAATTTTACGTAGAAGGGGCCAACTTCGGTGGCTTGTCTGGTGTGGTCTATGCGCTACTTGGTTACTTGTGGGTTCTTGGTTATCGCTGCCCACACCTTGGCTTAGCCCTACCTAAACCGATTATTGGCTTTATGCTGGTGTGGTTAGTACTAGGCTTTGTTCAGCCATTTATGGCGATTGCCAATACTGCCCACTTGGTAGGTTTGCTCTCAGGTATGGCGATTGCGCTGTTTGATTCAGGCAAACAGAAATACCAACAAGCATTGTGAGCACTTGATAAGAATAGAAAAGACCGCCGAAAGGCGGTCTTTTGTTTTACGAAGTAAACCTGCAGAGGTTATTGATAGAGATACTTGGTAAAGAGTAAATCAGCAATAATGGTCTTGCCTGTTTCTGGAAGAAGAATCTCATTGAGTTTTTCAACCAAGGTTTTACGTAAGTCTTCTCGGCCAGACAATGATTTAATCGTATCTTCAGTTTGTTTGCCCAGTAACTCTATAACCGCATCACGAATGAGCGGTTGATGATGTTCGACAACAGCAAGATCTTGTTGGCTCATGACCATAATATCGATACGAACTTGTACATAACCTAGCTTTTTGCCTTTGGTGTAAAAGTTAGTAGTTAAATCTGGCTCAAGAGTAAAATAGGCCAACTGAGGTCCTGTTTCTTCCGATTCTGCCCAACTAGGTGCAGAGATCAGCAAGCTCAATGCAAAAATAATTTGGGCTACATAACGTTTGTACATATTTCTAACTTTTCTTTCTCTGGATCGCGATACTCGAATCGCTTTAGTCTTGATACAATAGACCGTCTATAACAAATAACGGAACTTACAGTTTCAATAAGACGGTAAGTTGTTGCTTTATTGTACGCATAAAGCCACCAATTGAATACTAGTATGAATCAGCCGACATCACTCTATATTACTTCTTTAATGGAAGTAGAGTGGCAAAAACCCGAAGATTTCGCATTTCCCAATGAATTTGCTCAGCATTGGCTTGAGGAGCAAGGGTCTTTGTCACGCCGTTTGAAGCAGCACTGTCAGGAACTGACAGTGGAATTGCTGCATAACCAAATTGTTACTGCACAGACACTACATGCAGATGAAAGTCTCTTGTTATCCGACCAAGATTGCCTGCTTAGAGAGGTGATTTTATGTGGTGACAATACAGATTGGGTCATTGGCCGCACGCTAATCCCACGCACAACGTTGGTTGATCAACAATATGACTTGGCGCAGCAGGGGGATATCCCGTTGGGCTTGACCGTATTCAGCGCTGATAATGTTGAACGCGATGCTCTGCAAATGGGGTGGGTTGATCTGCCACAAGGGCGCTTTTTAGCGCGTCGCTCAAGATTGTGGATGAATCACAAACCGATGCTGGTCGCTGAGTTATTCTTACCAAATTCACCCGTTTACGCTAAGGAGAAGGTGTAAATGTCCGCAGAAAAAGCCAAAGCATATTGGCAACTGATGCGAATGGATCGCCCAATTGGCTCATTGTTGTTGTTGTGGCCGACGGTTTGGGCACTTGTGATTGCCGCGCAGGGCATGCCAAATTGGGATGTACTCATCGTGTTTGTATTAGGCGTGTTCCTAATGCGCAGCGCTGGTTGTGTGATTAACGATTTTGCCGACCGTAAAGTCGATGGACATGTGAAACGTACCAAGCAGCGTCCTTTGCCATCGGGTAAAGTGACCTCGAAAGAAGCGATTGGTTTGTTTTTGGTTCTTGGTATCAGTTCGTTCTTATTAGTGCTAACTATGAATCCGCTTACGATTAAGCTCTCTTTTGCGGGCATCTTTTTAGCGTTCATCTATCCATTTATGAAGCGTTACACCCATCTGCCACAGCTGTTTTTGGGCTTGGCTTTTAGTTGGGCGATTCCGATGGCATGGGCTGCGCAAACTGGCGACCTGCCTTGGATTGTGTGGTTTGTGTTTGTGATTAACGCGCTGTGGACCATTGCCTACGACACTCAATACGCGATGGTTGACCGAGACGATGACTTAAAGATTGGTATCAAATCGACGGCTATCTTGTTTGGCCGTTATGACAAACTAGTGATTGGCGTTCTGCAGTTGCTTACCTTGGCGATGTTGGTGCTACTTGGTCAACACTACCAACTTGGACAGAGCTACTACTGGACGATTCTGGTTGCGGCTTCTTTGTTTGTATACCAGCAACACTTGATTCGCCACCGAGAACGCGACTTGTGTTTTAAAGCCTTCCTTAACAACAATTATGTCGGAATGGTGATTGCGGTCGGTCTGTTTATCGCTTTCTGGTAACGGCGTAGTACAAACGTTCAGATAGAAAAAAGGCATCCAATTGGATGCCTTTTGTGTTTTTGTCGAGGTAAGTATCAGGCTTAAGCAAGTTATGCTTGCAGCTGGTGGATACTCTCTTCGATGGTCAACTTCACTTCTGGGTAAAGCAGAGCAAATAGCAGTTTGGCAAATTGCTGCGTCTTCTCAAGATCGCAGTTGCCGTCACTGTCTAGGTATTGCTGCTCTTTCAGCGTATTGAACATCGCAGCAAAAACACCTTTGTCGAAGAATTCTGGCGCGTTAATACCGTGCAGACGCCCCAAACGCTGTGCAATGTCTTGGCTCTTCTGCTCAAGATCAGATTTACCCAGTTCTTGATCTGCTACTAGTAGGTTCATCGCGATAGAGTAGCGTTGTAGCGTTTCAGTGATAGTACGACCCAACAGAACCAATGATTGGTTGTTTGATTGGTTGATTTCCAGCTTCTCACCGTCTTGGCAAATCATCTTCTGCTCAATGAACTCGTTCAAGATCTTTACGACCAGCTCGTTCAACTCTTCTTCCTTATAGCTTAGGAAAAGCTCTTTTTTCAGGAATGGATAGATTTGAGCGACGTTGTCTTGAATCTTCTCTACAGTTACGTTGCGCTGACGAATAATCATCTGAGCAATCAATGATGGTAGAGCGAACAAGTGAATGATGTTGTTGCGGTAGTAGGTCATCAGAATCGACTGACTACGATCCAGCGAAATGATGTCACCCATGGTGTCGGTTTCAATTACAAACTTATCGAGTGAGATAGCGTGATCCACCAACTCTTCAGCACTTTCTGTTGGAACGGTTGAAGTGTTTGAGTATGGGTTGTTCTTAAGTAGCTTCAGGTAGCATTCAATCTGGTTGATCAAAGAGTCACGAGACAACGCACGCTGACGAGAAGCCAATAGCGCCGTCGCACATAGAGTCAGCGCGTTAGTCGCTGCCGCATCGTTAATGTGCGTCATCATCTTGTTTGCCAGACCGTTCACCACAGGGTTCATCCATTGTGGTTTGCTGCCACCCATGCGATCGATGTCTTTCGTCCACTCAGGTGCGTGTTCATTCAGGTATTGGTTTAGCTGAATCGGCTCACCGAAGTTCACGTAACCAAGACCAAAGTTGCGCAGCTTACGCAGAGTACGCAGAACAAGACCTGCGTTTTCTTTCTCTTTGCGCGAACCGCGAAGCTCTTTGGCGTAAGTACCCACTTCCATTACGTGCTCGTAACCGATGTACACAGGCACTAACGTTACTGGACGGTTTAGACCGCGTAGCATGGCTTGAATCGTCATTGCCAACATACCGGTTTTTGCTTGCAGCAGACGACCAGTACGTGAACGACCACCTTCACTGAAGTACTCAACCGAGTAACCTTTAGCAAACAGCTCTGATAGGTACTCACGGAAAATCGTGGAGTACAGCTTATTGCCTTTAAAGCTACGACGAATAAAGAACGCACCACCACGACGGAAGATTGGACCCGCTGGGAAGAAGTTCAGGTTGATACCCGCAGCAATATGCGGTGGCACCATACCTTCATGGTACAGAACGTAAGAAAGCAGTAGGTAGTCCATGTGACTGCGGTGACATGGCACGTACACGATCTCATGACCATCTTGCGCTAGGCGACGAACGGTCGAAGCGTTGTTGATGTGCAGACCTTGGTACAGCTTAGTCCACAACCAGCCCAGAATACGATCGCCATTTTTCACCAAACCATAAGAGAAGTCCGCTGCAATCTCGTCCATGATGTCATGGGCTTCTTTGCGTGCTTTCTCGATAGAAATGTTTTTACTTTGCGCTTCGTCTTCAATCGCTTTTTCGATTGCTGGCGATTTCATTAAGCGTGCAAACAGCACTTGGCGTTGAGGTAGGTTTGGACCCGATGCCGCAAGTTTTTGGCGAGAGAAGTGGATACGTGCAACGCGCGCTAGCTTGTGTGCAATAGCGCTGTCGGTACCGTGAGAGTCTGCCATGTAACGTAGTGAAACCACTGGGCTAAAGCGCACCAAGCAGTCACGACCCGCTGCCATTACCGCTTTTGCTTTTTGCGGACCGTTCATTGGTTGTAGGTACGGCTTGTGGTTTTCTTCTTTACCTGGCTTACGACCCCAAAGCACGGTCGCTGGGATCATTTGCACGTCTAGCTCGCTGTCGAGTTTGTGCAATTCAAGTAATTCAGTAAACAGAGAAACAGACTCACTCGGTACGTCGTTATCATTGCTCATCACGGTTGGACGAGAGGCAATAAACACGTAACGAGTCAGTTTTTTGCCATTGATTTCTAGCGGGCTAAGCGGGTCTGGTAGACCAAGGCTCAAAGCTTGTTTTTGTAGTGTCAGCAAATCCACGTTCGAACGGAACGGTAAGGCATACACAATCGGCTTCGCTAGGTCGATGTTGAGATCGTCAATTGGATTTGACGGGATTGTGGTGCCCTTTACCATTACCGATAAAGGTAGTTTTAGTAATGAACGTGAAAATGATTGTCCAGAAGACATAAAGTTCACAGCCTCAATAGGTATTCAAACAAGCCTAACCTTATTTCTGCGTCCGCTTTCCCTTCTTCTATAGGAAAGGAAATAGATACGGCAATAGAAATAAGCCTAGGCGATAAATTTTAAGCGCAGCAAGGATACCAGAAACTGGTCAAACCTTTTAATTTTATTGAGCGGAAATTAGCCGAACCCCTAGGTTGTTGCTTTCATTAGACGAATTGGCTATTGCGTGTTTAAAACGCATACTCACTTGAGGTTTGTGGGTGGGATCTGAAACAGGCGCAAATAAATTAAAAAACAACCAATTGGGTTTTCATTTGTCCATTTACTGGATATACTCACAGTTAACTGTATAAAAAGACAGGTGACATATGAAGCCGTTAACGCCACGCCAACAACAAGTCTTCGATTTGATTAAAAGCAAAATCGAAGACACCGGAATGCCACCAACTCGTGCAGAGATTGCGCGTGAGCTTGGCTTCCGCTCTGCGAATGCCGCAGAAGAACACCTAAAAGCGCTTGCTCGTAAACAAGCGATTGAAATTATTCCAGGCGCATCTCGCGGGATCCGAATCCTGCTTGAAGATGCGGCAAACGACGATCAAGGTCTGCCTTTGATTGGTCAAGTTGCTGCTGGTGAGCCGATTCTGGCTCAAGAGCATGTGGAGTCTCACTACCAAGTGGACCCTGCGATGTTCAAACCAAAAGCAGATTTCTTACTTCGCGTAAACGGCGAAAGTATGAAAGACATCGGTATTATGGACGGCGACTTACTAGCTGTGCACAAAACCCAAGACGTTCGCGACGGTCAAGTTGTGGTTGCACGTGTTGATGATGATGTGACGGTGAAGCGTTTAGAGCGTAAAGGTTCTACAGTTCTACTGCATGCAGAGAATGAAGAGTTTTCACCAATCCAAGTTGACCTAACATCGCAACACCTGACGATTGAAGGTCTGGCGGTTGGCATCATCCGTAACACTGATTGGATGTAGGCTTCTTGCCTCAAGCATTCTAATAAAGCCCAGCGTTCTGCTGGGCTTTGTGTTTTCTAAGCTTTCTATTGTTGTTTTCATTCCTTCAAACTTATTACGCTCGCCACCGGTTGAGAATTTTGGTCATGCTGTAAAACTTGCAAGTGATATTGAGATTTATTATCATCTAAATCTATTTAATCATTTTCTTTTCGGCGTAAGGAAATGCCCATGTCCAAGCCTCAACATCACGTACCCAATCATCTGTTGAAACCGTTGTTTTTGCGCAGCCGCGAAAGCATGGTAGACAACGGTTTGGTGTACGATCCAATCGCCGCAAAAGCGTGTTTGAGCTGTAAGATGGCACCAGATTGTATTAGTGGTGATGTCGATCAGAAGCAACTATTGCACGTGACCTTAACTCAGCTGTGCGATCAGCAGGTCAGTCACTTTCTTCAACAACACTCAGACGCTTGGATCATTAATGTTGGTGCGGGCTTAGATACGCGTTTCTACCGTTTGGACAATGGCCGTTGTCATTGGATTGAACTGGATGTCACCGAGAATCTGGTTTGGCGTCAGCGATTGTTCCACAAAAACGAACGTTACGAGCATCGTTGCGGCAGCGTAGAAGACATGAGCTGGTTAGACGAACTGCGCATTCCTGAAAAAGCACCAGTACTGATCCTATGTGAGATGGCTTTACTCGATTGCGATGAATCGCGTGTTGCGACTTTCATCCAAACTCTGGGTCGCTATTTTGTATCGGCAGAAGTGTGCATGGTGCTAGCAGGTGACTTAACCGAAAGTAAATGGGGTCAGAAGCTCGGTTCAGATACGTATGCACATGGTTTTGAAGCACCAGCGCAACAAGTACTGCATTGGCTGCCATGGGCGCAATGGGTCAAAGCCTTCTCACCATTCGACCGATTCTGCTCACGCTGGAAGGCATGGCAACGTTGGCTGAATAAGATCCCAATGTTGAAGCATCGCCTCACGCCAGTCCTCGTTCACATCAAGTGGTAATTGGCTAGGCTCGAGGGTCTGTTTACCTTTTGCGGTTAAATTTTGTTCGAGATAAAAGCGTTTTAATCGCGACGATAGGTTAGCCGCCTAGTCACTCTAAGCAATGGCCTATCAACAAAGAGTAAAGCGCTTTTAGCCGAACCCTTGGGCAGCTTTGTGGCTCTCTTGTGCTGAGTTACTGTATTTCAAACTTTTCTCTTTTTTGATTGAATAGTAAGAACCCACAAACAGCTGCAAAAATAAGCTCTAAAGGTCAACAGACCCTTAGTACTCAGGTACACTCGCTGATCTAAACAACGAGGTGCCTGTGACAAACTCTATCTTCTCTCCTTTATCGAATCCTCAAGTGCATCGCCAAGTGTTAGCGCTCGCTATCCCCATGGTGCTGTCGAATATTACTGTTCCATTATTAGGCTTGGTTGACGCTGCGGTGATCGGCCACCTTGAACACGCTTGGTATCTGGGCGGTGTTGCGTTGGGCAGTACCATGATCAGCGTGACGTTTTGGTTGCTTGGCTTTTTACGTATGTCGACTACTGGATTAGCGGCGCAATCCTATGGTGGTGAAGACCGAAAACAACTCGCTTTGGTGTTTATGCAAGGCTCACTCATGGCATTGTTGTTTGCGTTAGTCTTCCTTATTGCTCATAACCCAATCGCGGACCTGATCTTTGGTTGGAGTGATGCCAGTGCTGAAGTGAAGCACTACGGCATGCAATATTTCTCTATCCGTGTATGGAGCGCCCCTGCAGCGCTGATGAACTTTGTGCTGTTGGGTTGGTTGCTCGGAACGCAAAACTCCAAAGCACCAATGTGGATGGTGATCATCACTAACGTGACCAACATAGCGCTCGATTTACTGTTTGTGATTGGTTTGGGTTGGAAAGTTGAAGGGGCAGCGCTGGCATCGGTGATTGCTGATTACTCAGGCATGGCGTTTGGCTTGATGTGTGTATGGAAAACATGGCGATCGCGTCAGTTACCATCTCCTAAGAGCCTGTTAACCGATACTCAACATGGGCTAGGGCGGTTCGTAAAACTCAATCGCGATATCTTCTTACGCTCGCTCTGTTTACAAGCTACGTTTAGCTTTATGACTTTCCAAGGCGCGAGCTTTGGTGACGATGTAGTTGCGGCTAATGCGGTATTGATGAGTTTCTTGATGATGATTTCCTATGGCATGGACGGTTTCGCTTATGCCATGGAAGCCATGGTAGGCAAAGCAATTGGTGCCAAAGACCGAGCGCAACTCAGTGCATCGTTGATTGGTACTTTCTTTTGGAGCCTGATCATCTGTTTAGGTTTGACTGCGGTATTTGGTTTGGCGGGATCGCACTTGATCGCCATGATCACTTCGATTGAAGCGGTGCAGCAGCAAGCTGCGGTGTATCTGCCGTGGCTGGTGGTCATGCCATTGGCCTCGATGTGGTGCTTCCTATTTGATGGCATTTTTGTTGGTGCAACTAAAGGTAAAGACATGCGAAACAGTATGTTCGTGGCGACTTGCTGTTTCTTTGCGATTTTCTTTTTGTTCTCAGGTTGGCAAAACCATGCGCTGTGGTTTGCGATGACCAGTTTCATGGCAATGCGAGGGATTGGACTCGGCGCTATATTCTTCTATCAATGGCGCAAGGGAAGCTTTCTTGCCTAGTTACACATAAAAAAACAGCAGGTCGAAACCTGCTGTTTTAGCTTTTGGATCATGGCAACCCAATTGAATTAGAATAGTCGGTTCAAACCGTTCAGCGCCGCTACGCGATACGCTTCTGCCATCGTTGGGTAGTTAAAGGTGGTATTGACGAAGTATTCAATCGTATTGGCTTCGCCTTTTTGTTCCATGATGGCCTGACCGATGTGGATGATTTCCGCAGCGCGCTCACCAAAGCAGTGAATACCAAGAATCTCTTTGGTTTCACGATGGAAGAGGATTTTCAAGCTGCCGATGTCTTTGCCTGCAATCTGCGCTCGAGCGAGATGCTTGAACGAAGAGCGTCCCACTTCGTAAGGCACTTTCGCCGCAGTCAGTTCTTGCTCGGTTTTACCTACTGAGCTGATTTCTGGAATGGTGTAAATACCCGTCGGGATATCATCAATCAGATTGCCGTCGGCTTGCCCTTTCGTGATGGCTTGTGCCACGAAACGACCTTGGTCATACGCTGCACTCGCTAGGCTAGGGTAGCCAATCACATCACCGACTGCATAGATGTGTTCCACCTCTGTACGGTAGTTACCATCTACTTTAAGTTGCCCGCGAGAGTCGCTTTCTAATCCAACGGCAGGTAGGTTGAGTTTGTCGGTATTACCCGTTCGACCATTAGCATACAGTAGGCAGTCGGCTTTCATCTTTTTACCTGATTGCAGGTGTACGATTACGCCGTCTTCGGTGCCTTCGATTTTCTCGAACGTTTCATCGTTACGAATTACCACGCCACTGTTCCAGAAGTGGTAAGACAATGCATCTGAGACTTCGTTATCTAGGAAGGAGAGCAGACGGTCGCGAGTGTTAATCAAGTCGGTCTTCACGCCTAGGCCACGGAAAATAGATGCGTATTCACAACCAATCACGCCCGCACCGTAAATGATGATGTGGCGAGGGTCGTGTTTCAGGCTCAAGATAGAGTCACTGTCGTAGATGCGTTCATGCAAGAAGTCGACATCATTTGGTTGATATGGACGAGAGCCCGTAGCGATAACAAACTTATCCGCAGAGTACACTTCTTCCGTCCCATCACTTTGCATTACCGCGATGGAGTAGTTATCGATAAAGCGCGCAGTACCAAACAACAGTGTGCATGAATTTCGGTCATAAAAGCCCTGACGAAGTCGAGTTTGTTTATCAATGACCGATTTCGCATGACCTAAAATGTCAGAAAATGTTGCATGAAGGCTGGTGTTATTACGACAGAACAGTGGGTTGCTATTGAACTCAATGATACGGCTAACCGCGTGACGCAATGCTTTCGATGGTATGGTTCCCCAGTGCGTACAACCGCCACCAACACTGCTTTCTTTTTCAACGATGGCAACATTCAGACCGGCTTTGGTCAATCCCATTGCCGCCCCTTCACCGCCAGGGCCACTACCAATTACGATCACGTCATAGTGATTAGCATGCGCCATGATGTCTTCCTTGTTATATTTAATTAACATTGCTGTAGCGGGATTTTAACTCATTTGCTCTACAGGTACACATCATCGCTGCTAGAGAGTGGAAGTGATCACGTAGAATCGACCAAAAGAACTAATTGGTATGCTGTATGTCTACAATTTGAAGCGAAACGTTTGCATTTGAACGTCGGGCAATAGTAACTTGCTCGCGCTTGCCTCAGTCGAGGCAACATATCTTTTTACGTAGGGGCTAATTGCGTTATATTGATGCTCTTGTACCCAATAGAAAAAAGAGCAAGTTTTAGAATGAAATCGATGGGAATCCGCGCGCAGCAAAAAGAAAAGACACGTCGATCATTGATCGATGCGGCATTTAATCAACTTAGTGCGGATCGCAGCTTTTCCAATCTCAGCTTGCGAGAGGTTGCCCGGGAGGCCGGAATAGCACCGACTTCTTTTTACCGTCACTTCAAAGATATGGACGAACTTGGTTTAACCATGGTTGATGAGGGCGGTCTACTGTTACGCCAACTGATGCGTCAAGCTCGTCAGCGTATTGTCAAAGAAGGCAGTGTGATTCGAACTTCGGTTGAAACCTTCATGGAATTCATTGAAAGTAGTCCTAACGTATTCCGCTTATTGTTGCGTGAGCGCTCTGGTACTTCCTCTGAGTTTCGTACTGCTGTCGCTCGAGAAATACAACATTTTGCGGCAGAATTGACTGAATATTTAATAAGCACCGGTATGACCAAGGAAGAGGCGTTTACTCAAGCTGAGGCGTCAGTCACTTTGGTATTCAGTTCAGGTGCGGAAGTTTTAGACTTAGATCGACGTGAGCGCGATGAACTCGCCGAGCGATTGATCATGCAATTGCGAATGATAGCCAAAGGGGCTTATTGGTATCGCAAAGAACGTGAACGTAACCGATTAAAAGGCGGGATAGAATAATGTCGAATGGAAATAAATCTGAAAAGAAAACGCTGATTTTGGCACTGGTTGCAGGTATGTGTGGTGATGCTTTGTTGTCATGGTTGACCATGAGCGAAGTATCTTTCTCAATCTTCCCTCTGATTGCACTCGTGCTAGCAGTACAGGCGCTTTACCAAGAATACCTTAACAATCCAGTATCGGAAGATATCCCACTTGTTGGTCTGGCGTGTTTCTTCGTGGGGGCATTTGGTCACTCTGCGTTTATCAAAGCACAATACCCAGAAGCAGGTTCTAACTTCTTCGCGATCCTAGTTTCAATGATTCTATTGGCTTGGGTTGGAAAAAAGCTAGGTTTCATGGAAAAGAAAACTTCTGCTGAGTAAGCCAAAAGAACTCAACAAAAAAGCGAGCTACTGAGCTCGCTTTTTTTAGGTTCATCGCGGCTTTCCGGGGAAAGCCGCTTTTATCTTTAAGAAGAAGTAATCAGTATCTCGATAGCCATATCCCATCCGCTTGATTAACTTTATCTTGTTATTTATCCCTTCAAGCGTACAGGTATTCAGCGGATAGCTTGCTGAAGCAGTGATCCCATGAAGGTATGGACGGAGCTTTCGAGCGAACTCTTTGAGCGGCTTAATTTCACTCTCATTCACTTGTCCCAACCATACCTGCCACAGGTTTTTAGCCTGAAGTTCTGAGCCGCAACGCCACAGTTCTTTTAATTGCGCACCCAGCAAGTAGGTTGTCATCAAGTCCTGATTCATATTCAATATTTCTGTGAGGTAGCTTTCCTGTTGTGTATTTAAATTATCCCTATTTTTCAATAATACCCAGCGCGAACGTTTGACCCATTGCCTTGCTTTTTTATCCTGTTTTAGCTTATTGGCTTGGTCGACTCTGACTCTATCCATCACTTCACGACCGAACTTAGCAACAACGTGGAACAAGTCATAAACGACACGGGCATTTGGGCAATGCTCTTGGACTTCAAGGTCAAAAGCCGTATTCATATCCATTGCTACTGCTTCGATATTTTTTCCGTGCTCGCCTAATTGTTCAAAGAACGGTCGAATATCCTTGCGGCTACGACCTAGCCCTATCCAGATAACCTGATGACTTTTCGCATCTGCAATGACTGTCGCGTAACGGTGCCCTTTAAAAATGGCAAACTCGTCCATGACGAGTTGCCTTAATTCACCCCATTTAACTTGTGGTACTACTTGTTGAAGCCGACGTTTATCTATCTCTTTGATTGTGTGCCAATGAACGCCTGTCACTTGGGCTATATGTTTAATTGGTAGCAGGGGCAACAACTGCTCTATATAGCTTCGTAGGCGGTTAGTGATACGAGCATAAGGTTCCAACCAAGATAGTCGTTCTGTTTTAATGCCACAGTGACTGCACTTGATGCGTCGGGTTTGAACGGATAGTTCAACGGGAACTCCTAGCAGTGTGGCTTCCTTCACGTTACGCCATTGATACTCATGTATGGCTTGAGCTTTAAGCCCGCACGAACACCTAGCGATAGAATTAGGTTTGAGAGTGAGCTTTATTAATGATGCAGTCTGATGAGACTTTACTATATGAAAGCCTTCCCAGAATGAAGATAGGAAAGTATGATTCGACATGAAAACGGTAGTTTGTGTAGGTTTTGTTTGGCGATAAAACTCTATCACTTACTACCGTTTTTGTTTTCAGTTCCCGCTTATCCGCGATGAACCTTTTTTTATGCCTGACGCTGGTGGATTACGCTTTGCGTTCCAATAGTACGCCAGCTTCCATGTGGTGGGTGTAAGGGAACTGGTCAAACAGAGCAAAACGCGTCACGTTGTGTGTTTCACATAGAATGTCCAAGTTCTCTTTTAATGTTTCAGGGTTACAAGAGATGTACATAATGCGATCGTAACCTTGCACCATCTTACAAGTGTCAACGTCCATACCTGAGCGTGGAGGATCAACAAAAATCGTGTTGCAGTTGTAACTCTTCAGATCCACACCTGCATCTTGTAGACGACGGAATTCACGCTTACCTTCGATTGCCTGAGTAAACTCTTCCGCTGACAGACGTAGGATTTGTACGTTATCAATCTCGTTCGCTGCGATGTTGTATTGCGCAGAAACTACAGATGGCTTCGCTAGCTCAGTTGCTAATACGCGGTCAAAGTTTTGTGCTAGCGCTAGAGAGAAGTTACCGTTACCACAGTAAAGTTCTAGTAGATCACCCGTGCTTTCTTGAGTACAGTCGACCGCCCATTCCAGCATCTTCTCTGCCACTTTACCGTTTGGTTGGGTGAAGCTGTTTTCAACTTGTTGGTAGATGTAGCTTTGACCATTCACATCTAGCTTTTCGATCACGTAATCACGGTCTAAGACAATCTTCATCTTACGTGCACGGCCAATGATGTTTAGGTTGAAACCCTCATCATTTAAGCGTTGTTTTAGTGCTTTTGCGTTTTCAATCCATTCCTCATCAAGTTGACGATGGTAAAGCAGTGAAACCAGAATCTCACCACTTAGGGTAGACAGGAAGTCCACTTGGAACAATTTGCGACGTAATGATTCGTTGTCTTTCGTCGCATCCACTAAAAGTGGCATCAAGTCGTTGATCAGGCGGCTGGCTGCTGGAAACTGGTCAACGCGGTATTTTTCACGAGTTTCTTGGTTGAACATGATGTAGTAAAGGTCTTCACCTTCATGCCAAACGCGGAACTCAGCACGCATGCGGTAGTGCTGCTCTGGTGATTCAAACACTTCCAGTTCTGGCACGTTGTATGGCGCGAACATATCGGTCAGACGTTCGACTTTTTCAGCCAGTTGTTCTTGGTAGCGTTGTGGGTTTACATCAAGAGTAGCCATGATCTTACCTTTTATGGTGCATTCAATTTAAGAGCGCAGATTTTATTCAATCTTAATAGGATGTCCAGTTTTGTACCCGAATTGATCTAAAGATAGTGTGTTCTGTGTCAGTTGAAACTCAAATGAACCGAATCGTTACAATTGTCAGGGGTAATATTGGCTGGACAAATAATCAATAGCTTAATAGTATTTGCCCCAAGCTGGTGCTATCTAGCAATCTAGATGGCTGAAATGGGAATCTGGTGGAAATCCAGAACTGACGCGCAGCGGTAAAAGAGAACGAACGCTCATTGAGACACTGCATTAGTTTATGTGGGAAGTCGAGCAAGTAGGTAGAACAACCTCGCTCTTAAGTCCGAATACCTGCCAGCAACTGAGCCACAGCACTGGACTGCTCAATAAGAGTAGGGCTCGGTAGGAATTACGCGATTTAGGACAATACAATGAGAAAAACTCTTCTTGCGATCACGTGTGCATCGCTGCTTTCACCTACTTTTTATTCACAGGCCCAACAAGCCTCCGCAGACGAAACGGTTGTGGTTACCGCAAACCGATTCCAGCAAATTGATGGTGCGGTTCTCGCACAAACTGTTACGGTAACCAAAGAAGACATTCAACGTCTTCAAGCAAATAGCCTATTTGATGTGTTCCGCACACTACCGAGTGTTGAAGTTGCTCAATACGGTGGACGTGGTCAATCTGCATCTATCTACGTTCGAGGTGGTAGTTCATCCCAAGTTCTGGTTTTAGTAGATGGTGTACGTATGCCACGCGCTATCATGGGTGGTATCGACTTTAACCAATTTCCAATCAACTCTATCGAACGTATCGACTACATTCGTGGTGCACGTGCCTCTATCTATGGTTCAGAAGCGATCTCTGGCGTAATCAACATTATTACTCGTGCAGAC
Source organism: Vibrio sp. SCSIO 43153 (assembly GCF_023716625.1). NCBI lineage: Bacteria > Pseudomonadati > Pseudomonadota > Gammaproteobacteria > Vibrionales > Vibrionaceae > Vibrio > Vibrio sp. SCSIO 43153. The sequence goes on along the minus strand of NZ_CP071855.1, from coordinate 3,231,815 downwards.
ATTGATAATGACGCGAGCCGTGTATCGGTCGGCTATGGATCGGATAATCACAAGAAAGGCACGTTTGTTGTCTCTAAGCCTGTAGGCGAAGGTAAACACTTTAAGGGCGTGCTAGGTTACGAAAAAACCGATGGTTTTAATGTTAAACCTTTGCCGGGTGTGAACGACGGTGATGAGCACGGTTTTGAAACGCTCAACCTTAAACTAGGCTACCAACAAAACTTCTCTAATAACTTATCTGGTTACGTTGGGTTGAGTGCTTATAACAATGAGTACGACTACGATAACAGTAGCTATGGTAACCCTGCATGGGGAACGGTTGATAAGCACGAAAAGAAAACCGGTGAAGTTGAGTATGTTGGCGCAGACCTGTCGTTGGAATATAACAGAGACGTCTACTCATCTGAATTGAAACTGGCTTATGGTCAGCAAGACAACTATGACCATAAATCAGGTCAAAGCAAATCAACCGGCGATCATGTTGCTATTGAACAGTTCAACGCAATTTGGCTGAACTCGTACAGCATTAACGAAGAGTTGAGCGTTGGTGGTGGTTTGGACTACCGTACTGAGAAGCTAGCCAAGGGCTATATTGCACCAAGTGACTGGGGACCAGCTAAAGACTACGATCCAGAAAAGAACCCAAGAACCAACTTTGGTGTTAGCGCCATTGCTCAATACGCGTATGACGTCTGGACGTTAGAAGCGAGTGTACGTAATGACGACAACAACCAGTTTGGTAATAACACCACGTGGCAAACCGCAGCGGGTTGGAAGTTTTACCAAGGTTATGAATTGACGATGAGTCACGGTACCGCCTTCCGCGCCCCGAGCTTTGTTGATTTGTATTACCCAGGCTACGAAATGCCAAACCTGAAACCGGAAGAGTCAGAAAATACCGAGCTATCGTTATCGGGTGCTGTATCGATTGTTGATTGGACGGTAACGGGTTACTACAACCAAATTGAAAACATGCTGATCTGGGAAGGTGCGGGCATGCAAAACGTTGGTGAAGCCGAAATTAAAGGTGTGGAGTTAGAGGTGAAATTCGATACAGATATCGTTTCTCACGAGTTCTACTTAGATTACAAAGACCCTGTCGATAAGTCTGGTGCAGAAGATACCCAACTAGCATACCGCTCTAAGCGTGGTGCTAAGTGGAACGCTTACGCGACGTTTGACCAATGGACGTTGGGTTCACAGTACCTTTACCAAGGTGAACGCTTTAATGGCAACACAAGACTGCCGAGTTACAGCCTATGGAACTTCACTGCGTCTTATACGGTGAACCAAAACTGGGACATTAATGCGAAGCTAAGCAACGCCTTTGATAAAGATTACGAGATGTATGTGGGCTACGCGACACCAGGGCGTCAGTACTTTGTCTCGGCGAACTACCGCTTCTAATCGAATCCAACAAGACCGCCACATCGGCGGTCTTTCTTATTGTGAATAAAGAAGCTGGTGGAAATAGGCAACGAGGAAAGTTAATGACAAAAGCAAAACGGGTTGTGATCAGTTGGTCGAGTGGTAAGGACTCTACGCTAACGTTGGAGCGATTAAACGAAAATCCGCATTATCAGGTCGTAGGGCTATACACCACTTATGTTGAGAAAGAAGTGCCTTTTCAAGCAACGCCTTTAGAGGTTGTGCAAATGCAGGCCGACTTACTTGGCCTTCCGCTCATAACTATCGAACTGCCTGAAGTGTTTCCGAGTAACGACATTTATCAATCAACTATCGTTAATGCATTACAAAGCAGCGGACTGAATGTAGAAGCGGTCGCGTTTGGCGATATGTTCTGTAATGGCATTGCAGACTATCGTCGCAGCTATATTGAACCTGCCGGTTGGGAGTGTGTATTCCCATTACTGGGGGAAGAGAGCAAGGCATTGGCATTTGAAATTGTCGAGCGTGGTATTCAAACCATGTTAATTACCACCGATGGAAACGTGTTGCCGCCCGAGTGGTGTGGGCGTTGGTATGACAAAACGCTGATTGAGTCATTGCCCGGTCATATTGATCCCTGCGGAGAAGATGGTGAATTCCATACATTGGTGACATCAACGCCGTCATTTCAAGGACATATAGAACTGACTAAGCTTGAAGTGGAAATAGGGGAGCGATTCAGCCATCAAAGATACCAAGCCAAAGCATTGCCAAAACAAATCTAACCAGTATGATCGCCGAGTCTCTAATTTGCAGGTAAGACTCGTGCGAGCATCAAGTAAGAAAAAAGTCCTAGTGTTTGATTCCGGTGTCGGAGGGCTATCGGTCTTCCAAGAAATCCACCGACTCCTACCACACATGGATTACTTGTATCTGTTCGATAACGAAGCCTATCCGTATGGCGAGCTCGATCAAGATGTGTTGATTACTCGCGTTAATAAGCTGGTGGCTGCGTTGGTCGAAGAGCATCAAGCTGACATCGTCGTCATCGCCTGCAATACCGCAAGCACCATAGTGCTGCCATCATTGCGTGCGAATCTATCTATTCCGGTTGTCGGTGTGGTGCCTGCGATTAAGCCTGCCTCGTTACTCGCTTCTCAAGGTGTAGGACTTATTGCTACGCCTGCGACCGTAACTCGTCAATATACCCATGAACTTATCCGCGACTTTGCCCAAGGCAAACCTGTCGAGTTATTAGGCTCGACTCGCTTAGTAGATATGGCAGAAGAAAAGCTGCGTGGTGAAAGTATTTCTCTTTCAGAGCTGGAGAGTATTCTTCTCCCACTACGTAATAAAGTCGATGTTGCAGTACTAGGCTGTACCCACTTCCCTCTAATTAAAGACGAAATACATCAAGCATTGGGTGGTGAAGTAACGTTAGTTGATTCTGGTGAAGCCATTGCCCGACGAGTGAAAGCGTTAATATCGAGTGACACAAAGGAAGAGAGCAAAGATGAGGGGAGTAAGAAGATATATGCCAGTGCACCTCCTTGGCAAGAAGATGCACTGAATGTATGTTTGGCAAACCTAGGATTTAATCCTGTTCAGGTTTACCGCCATCCGGGTGTTTAGGATCGTTAGCAATACGTACTTTAAGCGTACGCTCCATATATTCCTTCTCATTAAGTTTTGCGATAGCAGGTTTTGCATCTGCTGCGGCCATCACTACAAAACCAAACCCTCTTCTTTTACCTGTGCGCTTATCTTTCATTAAGCGCACTGCATAGACCTGCCCATACTCAGCAAACAAATCACGAACGTGACTCTCATTTGCCTTATAGGGAAGGTTGCCGACATACAGTGTTTTAGTCGAAGGATCGGAATCCGAAGATTGAATAACAGGTGCCTTGCTAGAAAGTGAAAACAGAAAAGCAGTAGCGACAACACCGATAACAAAGCTCAAGGCTGGTGACACAGGCACTTGAGAGAAGATAACTCCTCCAAGAACCGCCAACCCAATACATAAGATCAGATTTTTTTTAGACGTCATTTTGATTACTACATATAGATGATAAATAGATAAGCTGCCTATTAACAAAATAGACACACGGATCTTACGTATATGGTTGGTGTTTTTCCAACCAATTGCTGTGATATGTCTCAAATGTGACGAAGAAATATGCAGATACCGCGTTATTGATGGATTAATAAGCGCTTGAAATGTTTTTTTCAAAAAAGGGTTGCACTCATTTCTGGATTCCTTATACTGCGCATCCACCGACACGGAGTGAGACGAAAGTCACACAACGAGTCGGGAAGAGAGAAAATAGAATTTAAAAAACTCTTGACTCTCAGAATGGGAAGCGTAAGATACGCACCCCTAACGACGAGGCGCTGATGCGGCAAGTTAGTTAGAAAAAGCTCTTTAAAAATAAGAACCTATCAATCTGTGTGGGCACTCGTTGATGATAATCCAATTAGATATTTCTTTCTTAACGGAAAGCGGTTTCAAATTAGGTTTCAATGAAACGAAGTGACCATTGAGTCGAAAGACTCAGCACAGTCAATTCAAACATTACTTATGTAATGTTCAGTATTCATTGAGCCGACAAAATCTTAAATTGAAGAGTTTGATCATGGCTCAGATTGAACGCTGGCGGCAGGCCTAACACATGCAAGTCGAGCGGAAACGAGTTATCTGAACCTTCGGGGAACGATAACGGCGTCGAGCGGCGGACGGGTGAGTAATGCCTAGGAAATTGCCCTGATGTGGGGGATAACCATTGGAAACGATGGCTAATACCGCATAATGCCTACGGGCCAAAGAGGGGGACCTTCGGGCCTCTCGCGTCAGGATATGCCTAGGTGGGATTAGCTAGTTGGTGAGGTAATGGCTCACCAAGGCGACGATCCCTAGCTGGTCTGAGAGGATGATCAGCCACACTGGAACTGAGACACGGTCCAGACTCCTACGGGAGGCAGCAGTGGGGAATATTGCACAATGGGCGCAAGCCTGATGCAGCCATGCCGCGTGTGTGAAGAAGGCCTTCGGGTTGTAAAGCACTTTCAGTCGTGAGGAAGGTAGTGTAGTTAATAGCTGCATTATTTGACGTTAGCGACAGAAGAAGCACCGGCTAACTCCGTGCCAGCAGCCGCGGTAATACGGAGGGTGCGAGCGTTAATCGGAATTACTGGGCGTAAAGCGCATGCAGGTGGTTTGTTAAGTCAGATGTGAAAGCCCGGGGCTCAACCTCGGAATTGCATTTGAAACTGGCAGACTAGAGTACTGTAGAGGGGGGTAGAATTTCAGGTGTAGCGGTGAAATGCGTAGAGATCTGAAGGAATACCGGTGGCGAAGGCGGCCCCCTGGACAGATACTGACACTCAGATGCGAAAGCGTGGGGAGCAAACAGGATTAGATACCCTGGTAGTCCACGCCGTAAACGATGTCTACTTGGAGGTTGTGGCCTTGAGCCGTGGCTTTCGGAGCTAACGCGTTAAGTAGACCGCCTGGGGAGTACGGTCGCAAGATTAAAACTCAAATGAATTGACGGGGGCCCGCACAAGCGGTGGAGCATGTGGTTTAATTCGATGCAACGCGAAGAACCTTACCTACTCTTGACATCCAGAGAACTTTCCAGAGATGGATTGGTGCCTTCGGGAACTCTGAGACAGGTGCTGCATGGCTGTCGTCAGCTCGTGTTGTGAAATGTTGGGTTAAGTCCCGCAACGAGCGCAACCCTTATCCTTGTTTGCCAGCGAGTAATGTCGGGAACTCCAGGGAGACTGCCGGTGATAAACCGGAGGAAGGTGGGGACGACGTCAAGTCATCATGGCCCTTACGAGTAGGGCTACACACGTGCTACAATGGCGCATACAGAGGGCAGCCAACTTGCGAGAGTGAGCGAATCCCAAAAAGTGCGTCGTAGTCCGGATCGGAGTCTGCAACTCGACTCCGTGAAGTCGGAATCGCTAGTAATCGTGGATCAGAATGCCACGGTGAATACGTTCCCGGGCCTTGTACACACCGCCCGTCACACCATGGGAGTGGGCTGCAAAAGAAGTAGGTAGTTTAACCTTCGGGAGGACGCTTACCACTTTGTGGTTCATGACTGGGGTGAAGTCGTAACAAGGTAGCGCTAGGGGAACCTGGCGCTGGATCACCTCCTTATACGATGATTACTCACGATGAGTGTCCACACAGATTGATAGTTCACAAGCGAAAGCTTGTAGCTAACATAGCTCTTTAACAATTTGGAAAGCTGACAAATCAACAATTTATTGTTGATTGTAAAGTTCTCAATGTTTGTCTTTAAGACAAACACCAATACAACACATTCAAGTGTTCTTGGAATTTGAGTCCGGCAAAATCGAGTCTGCATCATGTATAAAAATTGCAGACAACTTTGGTGACTTGTTCATCAACTCGAAACTCCTTCGGGTTGTATGGTTAAGTGACTAAGCGTACACGGTGGATGCCTTGGCAGTCAGAGGCGATGAAGGACGTATTAACTTGCGATAAGCCCAGATTAGGTAGTAAAAACCATTTGAGTCTGGGATTTCCGAATGGGGAAACCCACTTGCATAAGCAAGTATCCTGTTGTGAATACATAGCAACAGGAGGCGAACCGGGGGAACTGAAACATCTAAGTACCCCGAGGAAAAGAAATCAACCGAGATTCCGAAAGTAGCGGCGAGCGAAATTGGACTAGCCCTTAAGCTTTATATGCGTTAGACGAACGGTCTGGAAAGTCCGGCGATACAGGGTGATAGCCCCGTAGTTGACAACGCACATTCAGTGAAATCGAGTAGGGCGGGACACGTGATATCCTGTCTGAATATGGGGGGACCATCCTCCAAGGCTAAATACTACTGACTGACCGATAGTGAACCAGTACCGTGAGGGAAAGGCGAAAAGAACCCCTGTGAGGGGAGTGAAATAGAACCTGAAACCGTGTACGTACAAGCAGTAGGAGCACCTTCGTGGTGTGACTGCGTACCTTTTGTATAATGGGTCAGCGACTTATATTCAGTGGCAAGGTTAACCATCTAGGGGAGCCGTAGGGAAACCGAGTCTTAACTGGGCGTTCAGTCTCTGGATATAGACCCGAAACCAGGTGATCTAGCCATGGGCAGGTTGAAGGTTGAGTAACATCAACTGGAGGACCGAACCGACTAATGTTGAAAAATTAGCGGATGACTTGTGGCTAGGGGTGAAAGGCCAATCAAACCTGGAGATAGCTGGTTCTCCCCGAAAGCTATTTAGGTAGCGCCTCGGACGAATACTACTGGGGGTAGAGCACTGTTAAGGCTAGGGGGTCATCCCGACTTACCAACCCTTTGCAAACTCCGAATACCAGTAAGTACTATCCGGGAGACACACGGCGGGTGCTAACGTCCGTCGTGGAGAGGGAAACAACCCAGACCGCCAGCTAAGGTCCCAAATTATAGCTAAGTGGGAAACGATGTGGGAAGGCTTAGACAGCTAGGATGTTGGCTTAGAAGCAGCCATCATTTAAAGAAAGCGTAATAGCTCACTAGTCGAGTCGGCCTGCGCGGAAGATGTAACGGGGCTAAGCTATAAACCGAAGCTGCGGCAATGAAGTTTACTTCATTGGGTAGGGGAGCGTTCTGTAAGCCGTTGAAGGTGAGTTGTAAAGCTGCTGGAGGTATCAGAAGTGCGAATGCTGACATGAGTAACGATAAAGGGGGTGAAAAACCTCCTCGCCGGAAGACCAAGGGTTCCTGTCCAACGTTAATCGGGGCAGGGTAAGTCGACCCCTAAGGCGAGGCCGAAAGGCGTAGTCGATGGGAAACGGGTTAATATTCCCGTACTTCTTACAATTGCGATGGGGGGACGGAGAAGGCTAGGTGGGCCTGGCGACGGTTGTCCAGGTTCAAGTGCGTAGGCTGAAGAGTTAGGTAAATCCGGCTCTTCTTAAGGCTGAGACACGACGTCGAGCTACTACGGTAGTGAAGTCATTGATGCCATGCTTCCAGGAAAAGCCTCTAAGCTTCAGATTGTAAGGAATCGTACCCCAAACCGACACAGGTGGTCGGGTAGAGAATACCAAGGCGCTTGAGAGAACTCGGGTGAAGGAACTAGGCAAAATGGTACCGTAACTTCGGGAGAAGGTACGCTCTCGACGGTGAAGTCCCTTGCGGATGGAGCTATTGAGAGTCGCAGATACCAGGTGGCTGCAACTGTTTATTAAAAACACAGCACTGTGCAAAATCGTAAGATGACGTATACGGTGTGACGCCTGCCCGGTGCCGGAAGGTTAATTGATGGGGTTAGACTTCGGTCGAAGCTCTTGATCGAAGCCCCGGTAAACGGCGGCCGTAACTATAACGGTCCTAAGGTAGCGAAATTCCTTGTCGGGTAAGTTCCGACCTGCACGAATGGCGTAATGATGGCCACGCTGTCTCCACCCGAGACTCAGTGAAATTGAAATCGCTGTGAAGATGCAGTGTACCCGCGGCTAGACGGAAAGACCCCGTGAACCTTTACTACAGCTTGGCACTGAACATTGACCCTACATGTGTAGGATAGGTGGGAGGCTTTGAAACCAGCACGCCAGTGTTGGTGGAGCCGTCCTTGAAATACCACCCTTGTAGTGTTGATGTTCTAACGTCGACCCCTTATCGGGGTTACGGACAGTGCCTGGTGGGTAGTTTGACTGGGGCGGTCTCCTCCCAAAGCGTAACGGAGGAGCACGAAGGTGGGCTAATCACGGTTGGACATCGTGAGGTTAGTGCAATGGCATAAGCCCGCTTGACTGCGAGAATGACAATTCGAGCAGGTGCGAAAGCAGGTCATAGTGATCCGGTGGTTCTGAATGGAAGGGCCATCGCTCAACGGATAAAAGGTACTCCGGGGATAACAGGCTGATACCGCCCAAGAGTTCATATCGACGGCGGTGTTTGGCACCTCGATGTCGGCTCATCACATCCTGGGGCTGAAGTCGGTCCCAAGGGTATGGCTGTTCGCCATTTAAAGTGGTACGCGAGCTGGGTTTAGAACGTCGTGAGACAGTTCGGTCCCTATCTGCCGTGGGCGTTGGAAGATTGAAGGGGGCTGCTCCTAGTACGAGAGGACCGGAGTGGACGAACCTCTGGTGTTCGGGTTGTGTCGCCAGACGCATTGCCCGGTAGCTAAGTTCGGAATCGATAACCGCTGAAAGCATCTAAGCGGGAAGCGAGCCCTGAGATGAGTCTTCCCTGATACTTTAAGTATCCTAAAGGGTTGTTCGAGACTAGAACGTTGATAGGCAGGGTGTGTAAGCGTTGTGAGGCGTTGAGCTAACCTGTACTAATTGCCCGTGAGGCTTAACCATACAACACCCAAGGGGTTTTGATGGACTCAATGTAAGAACATTGAATGTGTTAAGAACTGAAAACAGCTTTCCGAATTAAAGAATTTGCTTGGCGACCATAGCGATTTGGACCCACCTGATTTCCATTCCGAACTCAGAAGTGAAACGAATTAGCGCCGATGGTAGTGTGAGGCTTCCCCATGTGAGAGTAGGACATCGCCAGGCTTTATTTCGCACTTGCTTATTTAATAAGCAAGTCACCATAAAGTTCTAAATTATTTTAGAGTTTTATGTTGACTTTCAAAGTGGGAAGCGTATTATACGCACCTCGCTGAGACACTAACGTGTTGAAAGCCAAGCTCTTTAACAATATAGACCTATCAATCTGTGTGGGCACTCGTTGATGATAATCCAATTAGAAACTTCGGTTTCAAATTAGGTTTCAATGATACGAAGTGACCATTGAATCGAAAGATTCAGCACAGTCAATTCAAACATTACTTATGTAATGTTCAGTATTCATTGAGCCGACAAAATCTTAAATTGAAGAGTTTGATCATGGCTCAGATTGAACGCTGGCGGCAGGCCTAACACATGCAAGTCGAGCGGAAACGAGTTATCTGAACCTTCGGGGGACGATAACGGCGTCGAGCGGCGGACGGGTGAGTAATGCCTAGGAAATTGCCCTGATGTGGGGGATAACCATTGGAAACGATGGCTAATACCGCATAATGCCTACGGGCCAAAGAGGGGGACCTTCGGGCCTCTCGCGTCAGGATATGCCTAGGTGGGATTAGCTAGTTGGTGAGGTAATGGCTCACCAAGGCGACGATCCCTAGCTGGTCTGAGAGGATGATCAGCCACACTGGAACTGAGACACGGTCCAGACTCCTACGGGAGGCAGCAGTGGGGAATATTGCACAATGGGCGCAAGCCTGATGCAGCCATGCCGCGTGTGTGAAGAAGGCCTTCGGGTTGTAAAGCACTTTCAGTCGTGAGGAAGGTAGTGTAGTTAATAGCTGCATTATTTGACGTTAGCGACAGAAGAAGCACCGGCTAACTCCGTGCCAGCAGCCGCGGTAATACGGAGGGTGCGAGCGTTAATCGGAATTACTGGGCGTAAAGCGCATGCAGGTGGTTTGTTAAGTCAGATGTGAAAGCCCGGGGCTCAACCTCGGAATTGCATTTGAAACTGGCAGACTAGAGTACTGTAGAGGGGGGTAGAATTTCAGGTGTAGCGGTGAAATGCGTAGAGATCTGAAGGAATACCGGTGGCGAAGGCGGCCCCCTGGACAGATACTGACACTCAGATGCGAAAGCGTGGGGAGCAAACAGGATTAGATACCCTGGTAGTCCACGCCGTAAACGATGTCTACTTGGAGGTTGTGGCCTTGAGCCGTGGCTTTCGGAGCTAACGCGTTAAGTAGACCGCCTGGGGAGTACGGTCGCAAGATTAAAACTCAAATGAATTGACGGGGGCCCGCACAAGCGGTGGAGCATGTGGTTTAATTCGATGCAACGCGAAGAACCTTACCTACTCTTGACATCCAGAGAACTTTCCAGAGATGGATTGGTGCCTTCGGGAACTCTGAGACAGGTGCTGCATGGCTGTCGTCAGCTCGTGTTGTGAAATGTTGGGTTAAGTCCCGCAACGAGCGCAACCCTTATCCTTGTTTGCCAGCGAGTAATGTCGGGAACTCCAGGGAGACTGCCGGTGATAAACCGGAGGAAGGTGGGGACGACGTCAAGTCATCATGGCCCTTACGAGTAGGGCTACACACGTGCTACAATGGCGCATACAGAGGGCAGCCAACTTGCGAGAGTGAGCGAATCCCAAAAAGTGCGTCGTAGTCCGGATCGGAGTCTGCAACTCGACTCCGTGAAGTCGGAATCGCTAGTAATCGTGGATCAGAATGCCACGGTGAATACGTTCCCGGGCCTTGTACACACCGCCCGTCACACCATGGGAGTGGGCTGCAAAAGAAGTAGGTAGTTTAACCTTCGGGAGGACGCTTACCACTTTGTGGTTCATGACTGGGGTGAAGTCGTAACAAGGTAGCGCTAGGGGAACCTGGCGCTGGATCACCTCCTTATACGATGATTACTCACGATGAGTGTCCACACAGATTGATACGGTTTATAAGTAAAAGAGACGAAGATATCCCAATATCTTCAATCCAGTGTCCCGTTCGTCTAGAGGCCTAGGACACCGCCCTTTCACGGCGGTAACAGGGGTTCGACTCCCCTACGGGATACCATTGGGTCGTTAGCTCAGTTGGTAGAGCAGTTGACTTTTAATCAATTGGTCGCAGGTTCGAATCCTGCACGACCCACCATTCTTCTCCACGAAGAATTAAAACTTATGTGGGCGATTAGCTCAGTTGGGAGAGCACCTGCCTTACAAGCAGGGGGTCACTGGTTCGAGCCCGGTATCGCCCACCATTCTCTAAGTATTTTTGGATGACAATTCCAAACCACTTCAATAAAACGGATGTGGTTAGAATCATCGACTCTGAAAGTCTTTAGAAAATGTACTTCCTTGTGAAGAAACATAGCTCTTTAACAATTTGGAAAGCTGACAAATCAACAATTTATTGTTGATTGTAAAGTTCTCAATGTTTGTCTTTAAGACAAACACCAATACAACACATTCAAGTGTTCTTGGAATTTGAGTCCGGCAAAATCGAGTCTGCATCATGTATAAAAATTGCAGACAACTTTGGTGACTTGTTCATCAACTCGAAACTCCTTCGGGTTGTATGGTTAAGTGACTAAGCGTACACGGTGGATGCCTTGGCAGTCAGAGGCGATGAAGGACGTATTAACTTGCGATAAGCCCAGATTAGGTAGTAAAAACCATTTGAGTCTGGGATTTCCGAATGGGGAAACCCACTTACATAAGTAAGTATCGCTGCGTGAATACATAGCAGCAGAGGCGAACCGGGGGAACTGAAACATCTAAGTACCCCGAGGAAAAGAAATCAACCGAGATTCCGAAAGTAGCGGCGAGCGAAATTGGACTAGCCCTTAAGCTTTATATGCGTTAGACGAACGGTCTGGAAAGTCCGGCGATACAGGGTGATAGCCCCGTAGTTGACAACGCACATTCAGTGAAATCGAGTAGGGCGGGACACGTGATATCCTGTCTGAATATGGGGGGACCATCCTCCAAGGCTAAATACTACTGACTGACCGATAGTGAACCAGTACCGTGAGGGAAAGGCGAAAAGAACCCCTGTGAGGGGAGTGAAATAGAACCTGAAACCGTGTACGTACAAGCAGTAGGAGCACCTTCGTGGTGTGACTGCGTACCTTTTGTATAATGGGTCAGCGACTTATATTCAGTGGCAAGGTTAACCATCTAGGGGAGCCGTAGGGAAACCGAGTCTTAACTGGGCGTTCAGTCTCTGGATATAGACCCGAAACCAGGTGATCTAGCCATGGGCAGGTTGAAGGTTGAGTAACATCAACTGGAGGACCGAACCGACTAATGTTGAAAAATTAGCGGATGACTTGTGGCTAGGGGTGAAAGGCCAATCAAACCTGGAGATAGCTGGTTCTCCCCGAAAGCTATTTAGGTAGCGCCTCGGACGAATACTACTGGGGGTAGAGCACTGTTAAGGCTAGGGGGTCATCCCGACTTACCAACCCTTTGCAAACTCCGAATACCAGTAAGTACTATCCGGGAGACACACGGCGGGTGCTAACGTCCGTCGTGGAGAGGGAAACAACCCAGACCGCCAGCTAAGGTCCCAAATTATAGCTAAGTGGGAAACGATGTGGGAAGGCTTAGACAGCTAGGATGTTGGCTTAGAAGCAGCCATCATTTAAAGAAAGCGTAATAGCTCACTAGTCGAGTCGGCCTGCGCGGAAGATGTAACGGGGCTAAGCTATAAACCGAAGCTGCGGCAATGAAGTTTACTTCATTGGGTAGGGGAGCGTTCTGTAAGCCGTTGAAGGTGAGTTGTAAAGCTGCTGGAGGTATCAGAAGTGCGAATGCTGACATGAGTAACGATAAAGGGGGTGAAAAACCTCCTCGCCGGAAGACCAAGGGTTCCTGTCCAACGTTAATCGGGGCAGGGTAAGTCGACCCCTAAGGCGAGGCCGAAAGGCGTAGTCGATGGGAAACGGGTTAATATTCCCGTACTTCTTACAATTGCGATGGGGGGACGGAGAAGGCTAGGTGGGCCTGGCGACGGTTGTCCAGGTTCAAGTGCGTAGGCTGAGGAGTTAGGTAAATCCGGCTCTTCTTAAGGCTGAGACACGACGTCGAGCTACTACGGTAGTGAAGTCATTGATGCCATGCTTCCAGGAAAAGCCTCTAAGCTTCAGATTGTAAGGAATCGTACCCCAAACCGACACAGGTGGTCGGGTAGAGAATACCAAGGCGCTTGAGAGAACTCGGGTGAAGGAACTAGGCAAAATGGTACCGTAACTTCGGGAGAAGGTACGCTCTCGACGGTGAAGTCCCTTGCGGATGGAGCTATTGAGAGTCGCAGATACCAGGTGGCTGCAACTGTTTATTAAAAACACAGCACTGTGCAAAATCGTAAGATGACGTATACGGTGTGACGCCTGCCCGGTGCCGGAAGGTTAATTGATGGGGTTAGACTTCGGTCGAAGCTCTTGATCGAAGCCCCGGTAAACGGCGGCCGTAACTATAACGGTCCTAAGGTAGCGAAATTCCTTGTCGGGTAAGTTCCGACCTGCACGAATGGCGTAATGATGGCCACGCTGTCTCCACCCGAGACTCAGTGAAATTGAAATCGCTGTGAAGATGCAGTGTACCCGCGGCTAGACGGAAAGACCCCGTGAACCTTTACTACAGCTTGGCACTGAACATTGACCCTACATGTGTAGGATAGGTGGGAGGCTTTGAAACCAGCACGCCAGTGTTGGTGGAGCCGTCCTTGAAATACCACCCTTGTAGTGTTGATGTTCTAACGTCGACCCCTTATCGGGGTTACGGACAGTGCCTGGTGGGTAGTTTGACTGGGGCGGTCTCCTCCCAAAGCGTAACGGAGGAGCACGAAGGTGGGCTAATCACGGTTGGACATCGTGAGGTTAGTGCAATGGCATAAGCCCGCTTGACTGCGAGAATGACAATTCGAGCAGGTGCGAAAGCAGGTCATAGTGATCCGGTGGTTCTGAATGGAAGGGCCATCGCTCAACGGATAAAAGGTACTCCGGGGATAACAGGCTGATACCGCCCAAGAGTTCATATCGACGGCGGTGTTTGGCACCTCGATGTCGGCTCATCACATCCTGGGGCTGAAGTCGGTCCCAAGGGTATGGCTGTTCGCCATTTAAAGTGGTACGCGAGCTGGGTTTAGAACGTCGTGAGACAGTTCGGTCCCTATCTGCCGTGGGCGTTGGAAGATTGAAGGGGGCTGCTCCTAGTACGAGAGGACCGGAGTGGACGAACCTCTGGTGTTCGGGTTGTGTCGCCAGACGCATTGCCCGGTAGCTAAGTTCGGAATCGATAACCGCTGAAAGCATCTAAGCGGGAAGCGAGCCCTGAGATGAGTCTTCCCTGATACTTTAAGTATCCTAAAGGGTTGTTCGAGACTAGAACGTTGATAGGCAGGGTGTGTAAGCGTTGTGAGGCGTTGAGCTAACCTGTACTAATTGCCCGTGAGGCTTAACCATACAACACCCAAGGGGTTTTGATGGACTCAATGTAAGAACATTGAATGTGTTAAGAACTGAAAACAGCTTTCCGAATTAAAGAATTTGCTTGGCGACCATAGCGATTTGGACCCACCTGACTTCCATTCCGAACTCAGAAGTGAAACGAATTAGCGCCGATGGTAGTGTGGGGCTTCCCCATGTGAGAGTAGGACATCGCCAGGCTTTATTTCGCACTTGCTTATTTAATAAGCAAGTCACCATAAAGTTCTAAATTATTTTAGAGTTTTATGTTGACTTTCAAAGTGGGAAGCGTATTATACGCACCTCGCTGAGACACTAACGTGTTGAAAGCCAAGCTCTTTAACAATATAGACCTATCAATCTGTGTGGGCACTCGTTGATGATAATCCAATTAGAAACTTCGGTTTCAAATTAGGTTTCAATGAAACGAAGTGACCATTGAATCGAAAGATTCAGCACAGTCAATTCAAACATTACTTATGTAATGTTCAGTATTCATTGAGCCGACAAAATCTTAAATTGAAGAGTTTGATCATGGCTCAGATTGAACGCTGGCGGCAGGCCTAACACATGCAAGTCGAGCGGAAACGAGTTATCTGAACCTTCGGGGAACGATAACGGCGTCGAGCGGCGGACGGGTGAGTAATGCCTAGGAAATTGCCCTGATGTGGGGGATAACCATTGGAAACGATGGCTAATACCGCATAATGCCTACGGGCCAAAGAGGGGGACCTTCGGGCCTCTCGCGTCAGGATATGCCTAGGTGGGATTAGCTAGTTGGTGAGGTAATGGCTCACCAAGGCGACGATCCCTAGCTGGTCTGAGAGGATGATCAGCCACACTGGAACTGAGACACGGTCCAGACTCCTACGGGAGGCAGCAGTGGGGAATATTGCACAATGGGCGCAAGCCTGATGCAGCCATGCCGCGTGTGTGAAGAAGGCCTTCGGGTTGTAAAGCACTTTCAGTCGTGAGGAAGGTAGTGTAGTTAATAGCTGCATTATTTGACGTTAGCGACAGAAGAAGCACCGGCTAACTCCGTGCCAGCAGCCGCGGTAATACGGAGGGTGCGAGCGTTAATCGGAATTACTGGGCGTAAAGCGCATGCAGGTGGTTTGTTAAGTCAGATGTGAAAGCCCGGGGCTCAACCTCGGAATTGCATTTGAAACTGGCAGACTAGAGTACTGTAGAGGGGGGTAGAATTTCAGGTGTAGCGGTGAAATGCGTAGAGATCTGAAGGAATACCGGTGGCGAAGGCGGCCCCCTGGACAGATACTGACACTCAGATGCGAAAGCGTGGGGAGCAAACAGGATTAGATACCCTGGTAGTCCACGCCGTAAACGATGTCTACTTGGAGGTTGTGGCCTTGAGCCGTGGCTTTCGGAGCTAACGCGTTAAGTAGACCGCCTGGGGAGTACGGTCGCAAGATTAAAACTCAAATGAATTGACGGGGGCCCGCACAAGCGGTGGAGCATGTGGTTTAATTCGATGCAACGCGAAGAACCTTACCTACTCTTGACATCCAGAGAACTTTCCAGAGATGGATTGGTGCCTTCGGGAACTCTGAGACAGGTGCTGCATGGCTGTCGTCAGCTCGTGTTGTGAAATGTTGGGTTAAGTCCCGCAACGAGCGCAACCCTTATCCTTGTTTGCCAGCGAGTAATGTCGGGAACTCCAGGGAGACTGCCGGTGATAAACCGGAGGAAGGTGGGGACGACGTCAAGTCATCATGGCCCTTACGAGTAGGGCTACACACGTGCTACAATGGCGCATACAGAGGGCAGCCAACTTGCGAGAGTGAGCGAATCCCAAAAAGTGCGTCGTAGTCCGGATCGGAGTCTGCAACTCGACTCCGTGAAGTCGGAATCGCTAGTAATCGTGGATCAGAATGCCACGGTGAATACGTTCCCGGGCCTTGTACACACCGCCCGTCACACCATGGGAGTGGGCTGCAAAAGAAGTAGGTAGTTTAACCTTCGGGAGGACGCTTACCACTTTGTGGTTCATGACTGGGGTGAAGTCGTAACAAGGTAGCGCTAGGGGAACCTGGCGCTGGATCACCTCCTTATACGATGATTACTCACGATGAGTGTCCACACAGATTGATACGGTTTATAAAGTAAAAGAGACGATACTGGGTCTGTAGCTCAGGTGGTTAGAGCGTTCGCCTGATAAGCGAGAGGTCGGTGGTTCGAGTCCACTCAGACCCACCAATTTCCTTTGAAGTTGGTATGCAGTATCGACACCTTGATGGGGCTATAGCTCAGCTGGGAGAGCGCCTGCCTTGCACGCAGGAGGTCTGCGGTTCGATCCCGCATAGCTCCACCATCTTTAAGTGTTCTTGCAAAGAATCTTTTAAAAATGGTTTTCATTAGAAATCTGCTCTTTAACAA
Source organism: Vibrio sp. SCSIO 43153 (assembly GCF_023716625.1). Taxonomy (NCBI): domain Bacteria; kingdom Pseudomonadati; phylum Pseudomonadota; class Gammaproteobacteria; order Vibrionales; family Vibrionaceae; genus Vibrio; species Vibrio sp. SCSIO 43153. The sequence continues at coordinate 3,215,064 of NZ_CP071855.1, read as the reverse complement.
TTTGGAAAGCTGACAAATCAACAATTTATTGTTGATTGTAAAGTTCTCAATGTTTGTCTTTATGACAAACACCAATACAACACATTCAAGTGTTCTTGGAATTTGAGTCCGGCAAAATCGAGTCTGCATCATGTATAAAAATTGCAGACAACTTTGGTGACTTGTTCATCAACTCGAAACTCCTTCGGGTTGTATGGTTAAGTGACTAAGCGTACACGGTGGATGCCTTGGCAGTCAGAGGCGATGAAGGACGTATTAACTTGCGATAAGCCCAGATTAGGTAGTAAAAACCATTTGAGTCTGGGATTTCCGAATGGGGAAACCCACTTACATAAGTAAGTATCGCTGCGTGAATACATAGCGCAGCGAGGCGAACCGGGGGAACTGAAACATCTAAGTACCCCGAGGAAAAGAAATCAACCGAGATTCCGAAAGTAGCGGCGAGCGAAATTGGACTAGCCCTTAAGCTTTATATGCGTTAGACGAACGGTCTGGAAAGTCCGGCGATACAGGGTGATAGCCCCGTAGTTGACAACGCACATTCAGTGAAATCGAGTAGGGCGGGACACGTGATATCCTGTCTGAATATGGGGGGACCATCCTCCAAGGCTAAATACTACTGACTGACCGATAGTGAACCAGTACCGTGAGGGAAAGGCGAAAAGAACCCCTGTGAGGGGAGTGAAATAGAACCTGAAACCGTGTACGTACAAGCAGTAGGAGCACCTTCGTGGTGTGACTGCGTACCTTTTGTATAATGGGTCAGCGACTTATATTCAGTGGCAAGGTTAACCATCTAGGGGAGCCGTAGGGAAACCGAGTCTTAACTGGGCGTTCAGTCTCTGGATATAGACCCGAAACCAGGTGATCTAGCCATGGGCAGGTTGAAGGTTGAGTAACATCAACTGGAGGACCGAACCGACTAATGTTGAAAAATTAGCGGATGACTTGTGGCTAGGGGTGAAAGGCCAATCAAACCTGGAGATAGCTGGTTCTCCCCGAAAGCTATTTAGGTAGCGCCTCGGACGAATACTACTGGGGGTAGAGCACTGTTAAGGCTAGGGGGTCATCCCGACTTACCAACCCTTTGCAAACTCCGAATACCAGTAAGTACTATCCGGGAGACACACGGCGGGTGCTAACGTCCGTCGTGGAGAGGGAAACAACCCAGACCGCCAGCTAAGGTCCCAAATTATAGCTAAGTGGGAAACGATGTGGGAAGGCTTAGACAGCTAGGATGTTGGCTTAGAAGCAGCCATCATTTAAAGAAAGCGTAATAGCTCACTAGTCGAGTCGGCCTGCGCGGAAGATGTAACGGGGCTAAGCTATAAACCGAAGCTGCGGCAATGAAGTTTACTTCATTGGGTAGGGGAGCGTTCTGTAAGCCGTTGAAGGTGTGTTGTAAAGCATGCTGGAGGTATCAGAAGTGCGAATGCTGACATGAGTAACGATAAAGGGGGTGAAAAACCTCCTCGCCGGAAGACCAAGGGTTCCTGTCCAACGTTAATCGGGGCAGGGTAAGTCGACCCCTAAGGCGAGGCCGAAAGGCGTAGTCGATGGGAAACGGGTTAATATTCCCGTACTTCTTACAATTGCGATGGGGGGACGGAGAAGGCTAGGTGGGCCTGGCGACGGTTGTCCAGGTTCAAGTGCGTAGGCTGAAGAGTTAGGTAAATCCGGCTCTTCTTAAGGCTGAGACACGACGTCGAGCTACTACGGTAGTGAAGTCATTGATGCCATGCTTCCAGGAAAAGCCTCTAAGCTTCAGATTGTAAGGAATCGTACCCCAAACCGACACAGGTGGTCGGGTAGAGAATACCAAGGCGCTTGAGAGAACTCGGGTGAAGGAACTAGGCAAAATGGTACCGTAACTTCGGGAGAAGGTACGCTCTCGACGGTGAAGTCCCTTGCGGATGGAGCTATTGAGAGTCGCAGATACCAGGTGGCTGCAACTGTTTATTAAAAACACAGCACTGTGCAAAATCGTAAGATGACGTATACGGTGTGACGCCTGCCCGGTGCCGGAAGGTTAATTGATGGGGTTAGACTTCGGTCGAAGCTCTTGATCGAAGCCCCGGTAAACGGCGGCCGTAACTATAACGGTCCTAAGGTAGCGAAATTCCTTGTCGGGTAAGTTCCGACCTGCACGAATGGCGTAATGATGGCCACGCTGTCTCCACCCGAGACTCAGTGAAATTGAAATCGCTGTGAAGATGCAGTGTACCCGCGGCTAGACGGAAAGACCCCGTGAACCTTTACTACAGCTTGGCACTGAACATTGACCCTACATGTGTAGGATAGGTGGGAGGCTTTGAAACCAGCACGCCAGTGTTGGTGGAGCCGTCCTTGAAATACCACCCTTGTAGTGTTGATGTTCTAACGTCGACCCCTTATCAGGGTTACGGACAGTGCCTGGTGGGTAGTTTGACTGGGGCGGTCTCCTCCCAAAGCGTAACGGAGGAGCACGAAGGTGGGCTAATCACGGTTGGACATCGTGAGGTTAGTGCAATGGCATAAGCCCGCTTGACTGCGAGAATGACAATTCGAGCAGGTGCGAAAGCAGGTCATAGTGATCCGGTGGTTCTGAATGGAAGGGCCATCGCTCAACGGATAAAAGGTACTCCGGGGATAACAGGCTGATACCGCCCAAGAGTTCATATCGACGGCGGTGTTTGGCACCTCGATGTCGGCTCATCACATCCTGGGGCTGAAGTCGGTCCCAAGGGTATGGCTGTTCGCCATTTAAAGTGGTACGCGAGCTGGGTTTAGAACGTCGTGAGACAGTTCGGTCCCTATCTGCCGTGGGCGTTGGAAGATTGAAGGGGGCTGCTCCTAGTACGAGAGGACCGGAGTGGACGAACCTCTGGTGTTCGGGTTGTGTCGCCAGACGCATTGCCCGGTAGCTAAGTTCGGAATCGATAACCGCTGAAAGCATCTAAGCGGGAAGCGAGCCCTGAGATGAGTCTTCCCTGATACTTTAAGTATCCTAAAGGGTTGTTCGAGACTAGAACGTTGATAGGCAGGGTGTGTAAGCGTTGTGAGGCGTTGAGCTAACCTGTACTAATTGCCCGTGAGGCTTAACCATACAACACCCAAGGGGTTTTGATGGACTCAATGTAAGAACATTGAATGTGTTAAGAACTGAAAACAGCTTTCCGAATTAAAGAATTTGCTTGGCGACCATAGCGATTTGGACCCACCTGATTTCCATTCCGAACTCAGAAGTGAAACGAATTAGCGCCGATGGTAGTGTGGGGCTTCCCCATGTGAGAGTAGGACATCGCCAGGCTTTAAATTTAGACTTAAATGTCTAACCAGTGCGGAGCGGTAGTTCAGTTGGTTAGAATACCGGCCTGTCACGCCGGGGGTCGCGGGTTCGAGTCCCGTCCGCTCCGCCACTTATTCAGACAAAGCCCTAGCAGAAATGCTAGGGCTTTTTCGTTTGCGCTATTATTTTGGTCTACGACCAACGAGTCCCGCTCGTGTGCGAGTCCAATTGAGTGCAAGCCCAGCAGCTCCGCCACTTATTTAGAAACCCAGTCCGAAGACTGGGTTTTGTCGTTTTAGAGCATAACAACTTCCCTTTCAGGGAACGAGTCCCGGTTGCCAGCAACTCTGGACTAGGCATCTTTATTCAGACAAGTAACAAGGCCCCACCAAAGATTTGATCGTAGTCTTTAAGCCTTTCTTCAAGAAATATTAGTCTCTGTTGAATTACACGCCTTCGGTTTACTCTCTGTAGGTTCGTAAATACTGCATTTGAGTGGTTCATTGAAGCACGCTAGGCGGGTCGATAGATCTTTACTTGAGGGAGTGTGGCAATTGTATTATCAGGGCTATTGTTAATAGTGATGTTTCACTATTAGTTGAGCGTTTCGACTAGAACATATTTATCGAGGACTTCTACTGAAGAAATTTATGAGGATAGACAGAAGAGAAAAAGCCCAACTCACGTTGGGCTGAAGATTTTTATAGGATACGTTTTAGTACGCCATCTGCTTTTATACGAGTGATTTTGCGAACAAGTTTCTGCACTGCTTCAGGATAGTCTTCAACTTTTTCAAGTTGCTTATAAGTACAAATCAGCTGGGTGTGCTCTAATATTTTTGCCACTTCGTTCTCGAACTTTTCCGTCATCTTAGCAAAATTATCTTGAACTAGAAGACCGTTCTCTAAATCCAAAGACCACGCTCTCGGGTTTAGGTTGTTGCCTGTTAGTAACATATAGCGCTTATCAACCCAAATGCCTTTTAAGTGGAAGCTATTGTTATCGTGCTTCCATAGGTGGATTGAGAGTTTTCGAGCGGCAATGCTAGCTTCGTGCGACTTTGCAAAGCGACGTAGATTGAGCTCATATAGGTATGGCAGGCCGCCAATTGTTTTAAACTCTTCTTCTGGGGAAATGTAAAAGTCATTTGCGGTTTTATCGCCAACGACAATAGTTACTTTCACTCCGCGCTTTAACGCACGTTTTACTTCTCTGTTTAGAGCTTTAGGGAAATTGAAGTATGGAGTACAGATGAAGATTTCATTTTGAGCGGCTGCTAATAGCTGCACAATTCTTTGGTTTAAGCTATTGCGACGTTTTCCTAAACCGACGAGAGGGGTCACTTTCACTTCTTCTTCTGAAGCCGATTCACTTTGAAAGTTATAATCAGCTCTTGATAAAGATGAGCGCAGCTGGCGAATGGCTGCTTTGATGTCCTTAGTCTCTGGCTTATCTCGATCTGCTAAATCATTTACAGCGGGATGAGCAATCATCTCACTCTGCACAAAATTAACCATACTATCTGCAAGTGGTTTATGCTGAATAACATGATATCGATCGAAACGGTATCGGCCATTATATTGCAGATATACGTTATTTAGGCTAGCTCCACTATAGATGACGGTATCATCAATAATAAAACCTTTAAGGTGAAGAACACCAAACACTTCTCGCCCGCGGACAGGAATTCCATAAACAGGAATCGCGTGCTGGTATTTCTTTGCATAAGCCTTATAAAGAGCAGAATTGCCCTCAGAGCTCTCTGCACCAATTAAGCCACGTTGTGCACGGTGCCAGTCTACACAGATGTTAATGTCGAGTCCTGGGTTGCGCTGCTTGGCTTCATAAAGAGCAGTCAGAATTTCTCTCCCTGCTTCATCATCTTCCAGATACAAAGCAACTAGGTAGATTCGTGATGTTGCTTTGCTAATTGCTTCAAGAAGACGTGTTCTAAAAGTTTCTGCAGCATGCAGAACTTCGAAGTCTTCTGGCTTTACCGCAAGACTTGGCAACTGCTCGAATGGATTCCTACTAACAATCATATCGGTGTGTGTACCTTAATTTAGTGCAATATTGCGAACCTGATATTTTACCAAAGATATGAATTATCTGGCTACAAAACCCCGCTCTTTAGAGCGTCAGAATTGCTGAATTGCATTGGAATGAGATCTTTACCACTGTCTACATAGCGTAGATAAGCCATTTTTAATGAGTTTGGTAGTGCAGAACTATCAATGGTAGCAAATCCATGTCGAGCGTAATAATTCTCTAAATGCCTAAAAGCGAAGCAGTAGTCACCACTAGTGAAAACTGTGTTTTTGCAATGAGAAAGCAGTGCATCTCCTATGCCACTTCCACGGAACTCTGGAATCACTAACATCCCCGTGAGCAGTCGTGACTTTTCTACGGTTTTCATTCTTAGGAGAGCAATAATGCAATTTTCCACACTGGCGGTAATGATCAGCTCATCTCGTTTGGCCTTGCCAGCAGGGTAATGCGTTTTGTACAACCTCTTGATGAGAGGAAGTTTGATGGGATTTAACACTTCTATGATTAATGAGTCTGGTATTGTCACTGCGGCTAAAAGATAACTAAGGTAGAATGCTTACAGTTTAAGAGAATCTCATCAGGCGTTGCAAATCCACTATGGAAATTAAGAAACACGCGAGCCTTAAGGCTTTTCACACATTTGGTATAGAACAAACTTGTGCGTATTTAGCGATCGTTGAATCTGTTGACGACGTTATACAACTCTTCCAAGACAAAGCTTATCAAAACATACCTAAGCTCTTCTTAGGTAAAGGCAGTAATATGCTGTTCACTCAGCACTATGAAGGCATGGTGATAATCAACCGTTTAATGGGCAAAACCATTACCGAAGAAGATGAGCATTATTTACTGCATATCGCCGGCGGTGAGGATTGGCCGGATCTGGTTAAGTGGTGTGTAGAGCTAGGCATGGGAGGGGTTGAAAATCTGGCTCTCATCCCTGGTTGCGCTGGTTCGGCGCCGATCCAGAATATTGGGGCGTATGGTCTAGAGCTGCAGGATATCTGCGGATATGTCGATATCCTAGATCTCGACAGTTTCGAGATTAAGCGTATGAGTGCCGAAGAGTGTCAGTTTGGTTATCGTGATTCTATTTTTAAACATGAGCTGTATGAGAAGTGTTTTATCACTGCGGTTGGTCTTAAGCTGCCGAAGCAATGGCAGGCGATTAATCAATATGGCCCTTTGCAGAGTATTCCTGAAGAAGAGTTGAGTCCGCTTTCTATCTTTGAGCGTGTCTGTCAGGTACGAATGGAAAAGCTGCCTGATCCAGCCAAAGTCGGCAATGCGGGTAGTTTCTTCAAAAATCCAGTGATCAGTCAAGATCATTATGATCTCCTTATTCAGCAGCATAGCAATATGGTGGCTTACCCAACACAAAACGGAATGAAGATTGCCGCAGGCTGGTTAATTGATCAATGCGGACTTAAAGGCGCATCGGTTAAAGGTGCTCAGGTGAACCCTCTACAAGCTTTAGTACTCACTAATGTTAATAATTGTAGTGCTGATGATGTGGTTGAGCTTGCTTCTCTGGTTAAGAAGACCGTGTGGGACAAATACCAGATAGAGCTAGAACATGAAGTTCGATTTATGAATCGAACAGGCGAAACTAATCTCGCTGATATAGAGGCTGCACAATGAGAAAGGAGCACTCCGCAAAGCTGCATATTCTAAAGGCATTAAGTGATGGCGACTTTCATTCCGGTGAAGCGCTCGGTCAGGAGCTTGGAATTTCTCGTGCAGCTATCGCTAAACATATCAAAGGCCTAAATGACTGGGGGGTTGATATTTATCGCATTCAGGGGCGAGGCTATCAACTCGCACATCCTTTACAGTTATTAGACGAGGTTAAACTCCAAGCGAAACTTAGTAGCCAAATTGAGCTGATTTCTGTAATTGATTCGACCAATCAGTATTTGCTTGAAAGAGTCTGTGAGTCGGAGAAAGGGCGGGTGTGTCTTGCTGAGTACCAAGCTAAAGGCAGAGGTAGGCGGGGGCGCCAATGGGTTTCCCCTTTTGGAACTAACCTTTACTTATCCATGTACTGGAGGCTAGATGCTGGTATGGCCGCCGCGATGGGCTTAAGTTTGGTCGTTGGTATTGCCGCGGTGGAAGCTATAGAAAGCATGGGCATTCATGGCGTGAAGCTGAAGTGGCCGAACGACATTTATTTTCAAGATAAAAAGTTGGCTGGTATTTTGGTGGAAATGTCTGGTCAAGCCGGTGGTGCTGCACATTTAGTGATTGGTATGGGACTGAATATCGGTATGCCAGACTTGCAACCAGACATCGATCAGCCCTGGACAACACTCAATCAAGTCAGTGACGGTATTGCGATTGACCGAACTCAGCTTGCGATCAACTTAATAGAGCATTGGAAGACCACGTTAGAAGAATATGAAATGACTGGGCTGGCTGGGTTTGTTGAGCGGTGGAATCGTTTAGATAACTTTATTGGTCGTCCAGTCAAGCTACTAATGGGGCCTAGAGAGGTTCATGGTGTTGTAAAAGGAATCGATCAGCAGGGCGGGGTTGTATTAGAAACTGATAATGGTTTGGAGACCTACATTGGTGGTGAGATCTCCCTAAGGAAAAGTGATTAGTGCGTATAGGTAGGCACTATTTCCGCAACGATACCTTATCAACCAAATGGCTTGGGCCTTTATGCAGGATTAAATGGGCTCTCTCTCGAGTCGGAAGTATATTATGTTCCAAGTTGAGTCCATTAATGCTTTGCCAAATGTCTTTTGCTTTGTTCTTCGCTTCATCTTCAGTGAGCTGAGTGTAATGACTAAAGTAAGAACCGGGCTTGGTAAATGCCCCGCCTCTAAACTTCAAGAATCGTTCGATATACCATTGTTCGATGGTCTCTGTTTCAGCATCAACATAGATTGAGAAGTCTAGAAAATCAGAAACAAACACTCTATGCGGGTCATGCGGGTAATCCATTCCACTTTGTAAGACGTTTAACCCCTCAATAATCAATACGTCTGGACGATCGACTTTTTTCCGCTCATCAGTAATGTCATAGGTAATATGTGAATAGACTGGTACTTCTAAGTTTGGTTGACCAGCTTTGACATCAGAAACAAACTCCACCAAGCGTTTAATATCGTAAGACTCTGGAAAACCTTTACGGTGCATGATTCCTTTCTCTTCCAGAACTTTCTTTGGATACAAGAAACCGTCGGTTGTCACCAGCGCAACCTTTGGGTGGTTATCCCAACGAGACAGTAGTGCTCTGAGTAGTCGAGCTGTAGTGCTTTTGCCGACAGCCACACTGCCCGCAATACCAATAACAAATGGCGGAGCATGTTCTTCGGTATTAAGAAACTGCTGTAGTACTGTATTGCGACTTTGGCGAGCTTGAACATATAAGTTCAATAGGCGAGACAAGGGAAGGTAGATCTCTACCGCTTCCTCCATAGTGAGGTTTTCATTAATGCCTTGAAGCGCAGCTAGATCGTCTGCAGAGAGTGTCATCGGAACAGAATTACGTAATTCTGCCCACTCTGCACGATCGAATGACAAAAATGGACTCATGGATCTCTTTTATCCTTGGTTTCATCGAGAGCAAGAACATACAACAAGCTCTGGGCAAAGCAAACGACAAAGCTCGAAAGTTTGCTTTAAAAAGCGAGGTTTGTATGATTTTGCAGCAAACAAATCTAAAAAGAAGAAAATTACGTTTTTTTTTAAAATAGCTATTGCAACCTAGAAAATCATTCAATAGAATGCGCACCACTTATGCCGACTTAGCTCAGTAGGTAGAGCAACTGACTTGTAATCAGTAGGTCACCAGTTCGATTCCGGTAGTCGGCACCATTCTTTCCTTTAGTAGTTAGAATGGCTTTAAAATTTGGAGGGGTTCCCGAGTGGCCAAAGGGAGCAGACTGTAAATCTGCCGGCACTGCCTTCGATGGTTCGAATCCGTCCCCCTCCACCATATTCTTTAGGAAATAGCTCTCAGAGTTACGTGTTGCGGGCATCGTATAATGGCTATTACCTCAGCCTTCCAAGCTGATGATGCGGGTTCGATTCCCGCTGCCCGCTCCACTCTAATTTGAGTGCTGATATAGCTCAGGTGGTAGAGCGCATCCTTGGTAAGGATGAGGTCGGCAGTTCGAGTCTGCCTATCAGCACCAGCTCTCAAAGTTATCTCCTTTTGATATAAGATTTACCAATAATCTTTTTTGGTTGCGTGGTCAATTCGGGCCACCTAAATCCGTACCTAGAGGGACTACTCATGTCTAAAGAAAAATTTGAACGTGTAAAACCGCACGTAAACGTTGGTACTATCGGCCACGTTGACCACGGTAAAACAACTCTAACTGCAGCTATCTGTACAACACTTGCTAAAGTATACGGCGGTGCTGCTCGTGACTTCGCATCTATCGATAACGCTCCAGAAGAGCGTGAGCGCGGTATCACAATCGCTACTTCTCACGTAGAGTACGATACTCCAACTCGCCACTACGCGCACGTTGACTGTCCAGGACACGCGGACTACGTTAAGAACATGATCACTGGTGCTGCACAGATGGACGGTGGTATTCTTGTAGTTGCTGCTACTGATGGTCCAATGCCACAAACTCGTGAGCACATCCTACTAGGCCGTCAGGTTGGTATCCCTTACATCATCGTATTCATGAACAAATGTGACATGGTTGACGATGAAGAGCTACTAGAACTAGTAGAAATGGAAGTTCGTGAACTTCTATCTGAGTACGACTTCCCAGGTGATGACCTACCAGTTATCCAAGGTTCTGCACTAGGCGCACTAAACGGCGAAGAGCAGTGGGAAGCTAAGATTGTTGAACTAGCAGAAGCGCTAGATTCATACATCCCAGAGCCAGAGCGTGCAATCGATCAGCCATTCCTAATGCCTATCGAAGACGTATTCTCAATCCAAGGTCGTGGTACAGTAGTTACTGGTCGTATCGAGCGCGGTATCCTAACTGTAGGTGACGAAGTAGAAATCGTAGGTATCAAAGAAACTACAACTACTACTTGTACTGGTGTTGAGATGTTCCGTAAGCTTCTAGACGAAGGTCGTGCGGGTGAGAACGTTGGTGCACTTCTACGTGGTACTAAACGTGACGAAGTAGAGCGTGGTCAAGTACTAGCAGCTCCTAAGTCAATCAACCCACACACTAAGTTCGAGTCAGAAGTATACGTGCTTTCTAAAGATGAAGGTGGTCGTCACACTCCATTCTTCAAAGGCTACCGTCCACAGTTCTACTTCCGTACAACTGACGTAACTGGTGACATCTCTCTACCAGAAGGCGTAGAAATGGTAATGCCAGGCGACAACATCCAAATGCAAGTTGAGCTAATCGCTCCTATCGCTATGGACGAAGGTCTACGTTTCGCTATCCGTGAAGGTGGCCGTACAGTAGGTGCTGGTGTTGTTGCTAAGATCTTCGACTAATTCTTAACGAATTGCCGAATGTCTTCGGAAAATCTTGAATTAGATTTGACGAACCAGTAGCAAAAAGGGCATCATTTGATGCCCTTTTTCTGCACTCAACTTTTTTTTAGCTGTTTTATTGTTCAGAATTTGGTTGAGAGCAGAGCAAGATTGGCCAGTGAGGCTTAATCTTAAGAGTGTAACGCTGATTTTTTCAGCGATATGGAGTTTGCCCTGCAACAGCGGGGTTGTTGTCGTCTATAGTAAGACTTGTGACAGGTTGGTTTATGAAAGCAAATAATGCTGAAACTCCTGATAGCTCAAACGCAGCCGATACGTTTAAGTGGATTGCCGCTTTCGTATTAGCAGCGGCCGCTGTTGTGGGTAATTACCTGTATGGTGAAATGTCTGTAGTGGTTCGTGCTGCAGGCGTTGTTGTTCTAATTGCAGCTGCTCTTGGCGTTGCAGCAACAACAACTAAAGGTAAAGCAGCGATCAGTTTTGCAAAAGAATCTCGTATGGAAGTTCGTAAGGTTGTTTGGCCTACTCGCCAAGAAACCATGCAAACAACACTGATCGTTTTAGCTGTAAGTATTGTAATGGCTCTAGCGCTTTGGGGTATTGACGGCATTATGGTTCGTCTAGTAGCTCTAGCGACTGGGGTATAGAGGGTTTTAATTCATGAGTGAAGCTCCAAAAAAACGCTGGTATGTGGTTCAAGCCTTCTCTGGATTTGAAGGTCGTGTAGCTCAGTCTCTTCGCGAGCATATCAAAATGCACAGCATGGAAGAGCTATTCGGTGAAGTACTGGTTCCTACTGAAGAAGTAGTGGAAATGCGCGCGGGTCAGCGTCGCAAATCTGAGCGTAAGTTCTTCCCTGGTTACGTCCTTGTTCAGATGATTATGAACGATGAATCATGGCACTTAGTACGCAGTGTGCCGCGTGTCATGGGCTTCATTGGTGGTACCTCCGACCGTCCAGCACCTATCACAGATAAAGAAGCTGACGCTATTCTTAACCGTCTTGAGAAGGCGAGTGAAGCTCCTCGTCCACGTACTATGTACGAAGCGGGTGAAGTGGTACGTGTTAACGAAGGTCCATTTGCTGACTTCAATGGTACTGTTGAAGAAGTAGATTATGAGAAGAGCCGCCTGAAAGTGTCTGTGTCGATCTTTGGTCGCGCAACACCAGTTGAGCTTGAATTTGGTCAGGTTGAAAAACTTGATTAAAAAAACACCTTTTTAAGGGTTGTCTAAGGCGCGAATTATGACTATAATTTCGCGCCTTTTTACTTCTCGTGAAGTAAAGAGTTTTTTCACAAACGGGGAGCTGATCAGTGATTAGCGTTTGTACCCAAACTTAGGAATTATCATGGCTAAGAAAGTTGAAGCTTACATCAAGCTACAAGTTGCAGCTGGTATGGCGAACCCAAGTCCACCAGTTGGTCCTGCACTAGGTCAACACGGTGTTAACATCATGGAATTCTGTAAAGCGTTCAACGCGAAAACAGAATCTCTAGAGAAAGGTCTACCTACTCCAGTTGTTATCACTGTATACAACGACCGTTCTTTCACGTTCGTAACTAAGACTCCACCTGCTGCTGTTCTACTTAAGAAGGCTGCTGGCGTTAAGTCTGGTTCAGGTCGTCCAAACACTGAAAAAGTTGGTACTGTAACTGACGCTCAAATCCAAGAAATCGCAGAAACTAAAGCTGCTGATATGACTGGTGCTGACATCGAAGCAATGAAGCGTTCAATCGCTGGTACTGCTCGTTCAATGGGCCTAGTGGTAGAGGGTTAATAAGATGGCTAAACTAACTAAGCGCATGCGCGTAATCCGCGAAAAAGTTGACGTAACTAAAGAGTACGAAATCAACGAAGCTGTAGCTCTTCTTCAAGAACTAGCGACTGCTAAATTCGTAGAATCTGTTGACGTTGCTATTAACCTAGGCATCGATGCTCGTAAATCTGACCAGAACGTACGTGGTGCAACTGTACTACCTCACGGTACTGGCCGCGAAATCCGCGTTGCAGTGTTCACTCAAGGTGCAAACGCTGAAGCAGCTAAAGAAGCTGGCGCAGACATCGTTGGTATGGAAGATCTTGCTGAGCAAGTTAAGAAAGGCGAAATGAACTTCGACGTAGTTGTTGCTTCTCCAGATGCAATGCGCGTTGTAGGTCAACTAGGTACTATCCTAGGTCCTCGCGGTCTTATGCCAAACCCTAAAGTTGGTACTGTAACTCCTAACGTTGCTGAAGCAGTTAAAAACGCTAAAGCTGGTCAGGTTCGTTACCGTAACGACAAAAACGGCATCATCCACACTACTATCGGTAAAGCAAACTTCTCTGCTGAGCAGATCAAAGAGAACCTAGAGTCACTTCTAGTTGCTCTGAAGAAAGCTAAGCCATCTTCAGCGAAAGGTACTTTCCTGAAGAAAGTAAGCATCTCTACTACTATGGGTGCTGGTGTTGCTGTTGATCAGGCTAGCCTGAACACTCAAGCATAATTTATTTGCTTAGGCGCAAAATTTGTGTATAATTTTGCGCCTAATATTTGTGGTTGGGGCTGAACTTTGGTTCTAAATGAATTAAGACCCAGTCTCCGTCCAAGACCGTAGGTGTCTGACTTTATTTTTAAATGAAGGCTTAATATTCCCTACGTAGATGGTGCCCGAACTGACAGAAAGCTCTATGTAAATAGTTACCTTTCTTCTGGGAAGCACCTGAATAACTCTCACTGTCGTGATGATAGTGAGTGGTGTAACGACAACCAGGAGTAAATCCAAGATGGCTTTAAACCTTCAAGACAAAAAAGCAATTGTTGCTGAAGTCAACGAAGCTGCCAGTGGTGCACTTTCTGCAGTTGTAGCTGATTCTCGTGGCGTAGAAGTTGGCGCTATGACATCACTACGTAAACAAGCTCGTGAAGCTGGTGTTTACGTACGTGTTGTTCGTAACACACTTATGCGTCGTGCGGTTGCAGGTACTGAGTACGAGTGTCTAACTGACACTTTCACTGGTCCTACTCTAATCGCATTCTCTAATGAGCACCCAGGTGCTGCAGCGCGTCTTTTCAAAGACTTCGCTAAAGAGAACAAAGACTTCGAGATCAAAGCTGCTGCATTTGAAGGCGCGCTAACTGACGCTGAAGTACTAGCGACACTACCAACTTACGACGAAGCTATCGCACGCCTAATGATGTGCATGAAAGAAGCTTCTGCAGGCAAGCTGGTACGTACTATCGCTGCACTACGCGACCAAAAAGAAGAAGCTGCTGCGTAAGCCTTGCTTTTCACTGGTTGCTATTTAAACTTATTGTTGATTTAAAAGAGAATTGTTATGTCTATCACTAACGAGCAAATCCTAGACGCAGTTGCAGAAATGTCTGTAATGCAAGTTGTTGAACTAATCGAAGCAATGGAAGAGAAATTCGGTGTTTCTGCTGCTGCTGCTGTTGTAGCTGGCGGCGCTGCTGCAGGCGAAGCTGCTGCTGAGCAAACTGAATTCGACGTAATCCTAGAATCTGCTGGCGGTAACAAAGTTGCTGTAATCAAAGCAGTACGTGGCGCAACTGGCCTAGGTCTTAAAGAAGCTAAAGCTCTTGTAGACGGCGCTCCAGCACCTCTTAAAGAAGGTGTTGACAAAGCAGAAGCTGACGCTCTTAAAGCTCAGCTAGAAGAAGCTGGTGCAACTGTTGCTGTTAAGTAATTATTGCATAGTTTCTTAGCCTAACGGCTAATTGGCTGGTGGTTTTTTAACCACCGGCCTTTTTGCGCTGTAGGGTATAGGCGAATTTTCCCGCTGTTTAAGCGCCTCATATCCATGCAAAAAACATTTCATTCTTTCGCAATGGAATGTCACTACAGTAAACAGCTATTTAGTCACTGTCCCTTACCCCCCTTAAGTAACTAGGAGCGGGCGGACAGTTTGGGTCACTTATCAGCGAGCTGAGGAACCCCATGGTTTACTCTTATACCGAGAAAAAGCGCATCCGTAAGGACTTTGGTACTCGTCCACAAGTTTTGGACATTCCATACCTGCTATCGATCCAGCTCGATTCGTTCGACAAATTCATCGAACAGGATCCTGAAGGTCAATACGGTCTTGAAGCTGCTTTCCGTTCTGTATTCCCAATTCAGAGCTACAACGGCAATTCTGAGCTGCAATACGTTAGCTACCGTCTTGGTGAGCCAGTTTTTGACGTTAAAGAATGTCAAATCCGCGGTGTAACTTACTCAAAGCCACTACGCGTAAAACTACGTCTAGTAATCTTTGATAAAGACGCACCAGCAGGTACTGTAAAAGACATTAAAGAACAAGAAGTCTACATGGGCGAAATTCCGCTTATGACAGACAATGGTACCTTCGTAATCAATGGTACCGAGAGGGTTATCGTATCCCAGCTGCACCGAAGCCCAGGCGTGTTCTTCGACAGCGATAAGGGTAAGACCCACTCTTCAGGTAAAGTTCTATATAACGCACGTGTAATTCCTTACCGTGGCTCATGGCTAGACTTTGAGTTCGATCCTAAGGATAACCTATACGTACGTATCGACCGTCGTCGTAAGCTACCAGCATCGATCATCCTTCGTGCACTTGGTAAAACGTCAGAAGAAATCCTAGATATCTTCTTCGAGAAAGTGAACTTCGAAGTGAAAGACCAAACTCTACTTATGGAGTTGGTTCCAGATCGTCTACGTGGTGAAACTGCGTCATTCGATATCGAAGCGAACGGTAAGACTTACGTTGAGCAAGGTCGTCGCGTTACAGCTCGTCATATCCGCCAACTAGAAAAAGATGGCGTTGATCACATCGAAGTACCAGTTGAGTACATCGTTGGTAAAGTTGCATCGAAAGACTACGTTAACGAAGCAACAGGCGAGATCATCGTAAACGCTAACCAGGAAATTAGCCTGGAAGCTCTAGCGAACCTATCTCAGGCTGGCCATAAAGCGCTAGAAGTTCTATTTACGAACGATCTAGACCACGGTCCATTCATGTCAGAAACGCTACGTATCGACAGCACTGTTGATCGTATTTCTGCACTGGTAGAAATCTACCGCATGATGCGCCCTGGTGAGCCACCAACAAAAGAAGCTGCAGAAGCTCTATTCGAAAGCCTATTCTTCTCTGAAGAGCGCTATGACCTATCAACTGTTGGCCGTATGAAGTTCAACAGTTCTATCGAGCGTGAAGATGCTCTAGAACAAGGTACGCTTGACGAGCAAGACATCATCGAAGTGATGAAGAAGCTTATTGCGATCCGTAACGGTAAAGGCGAAGTGGACGATATCGACCACCTAGGCAACCGTCGTATCCGCTCTGTAGGCGAAATGGCTGAGAACCAATTCCGTGTTGGTCTTGTGCGTGTTGAACGTGCAGTGAAAGAGCGCCTAAGCCTTGGTGACCTTGATGCAATCATGCCTCAAGATCTAATCAACGCTAAGCCTATTTCAGCAGCAGTTAAAGAATTCTTTGGCTCTTCACAGCTTTCACAGTTCATGGACCAAAACAACCCGCTATCAGAAGTAACGCACAAGCGTCGTATTTCTGCATTGGGTCCTGGCGGTCTAACTCGTGAACGTGCTGGCTTCGAAGTACGTGACGTACACGTAACTCACTACGGTCGTCTATGTCCTATCGAAACGCCGGAAGGTCCAAACATCGGTCTGATCAACTCTCTATCTGCGTTTGCGCGTTGTAACGAGTACGGTTTCCTAGAGACGCCATACCGTCGCGTTGTAGATGGCGTTGTTACAGACGAAGTAGATTACCTATCTGCAATCGAAGAAGGCCAATTCGTTATCGCACAGGCTAACGCTGCGCTAACTGAAGAAGGCGGTTTTGCAGATGAGCTGATCACAGCTCGTCAAAAAGGTGAATCTGGTCTACACCCTCGTGAGCACGCTCAGTACATGGACGTTGCGACAAACCAGGTTGTATCTATCGCTGCATCGCTTATCCCGTTCCTAGAACACGATGATGCGAACCGTGCATTGATGGGTGCGAACATGCAACGTCAGGCAGTTCCAACACTGAAAGCTGACAAACCGCTTGTTGGTACTGGTATTGAACGTAACGTAGCAGTTGACTCAGGTGTAACTGCAGTTGCTAAACGTGGTGGTGTAATCCAGTCAGTAGATGCTTCTCGTATCGTTGTTAAAGTGAACGAAGAAGAACTAGTACCAGGCGAAGCTGGTATCGACATCTACAACCTGACTAAATACACACGTTCTAACCAGAACACATGTATTAACCAGCGCCCATGTGTAATGCCAGGTGAACCAGTATCACGTGGTGATGTTCTTGCTGATGGTCCTTCAACAGACCTAGGTGAACTAGCGCTTGGTCAAAACATGCGTATCGCGTTCATGCCTTGGAACGGTTACAACTTCGAAGACTCGATCCTAGTATCTGAGCGCGTAGTTCAAGAAGACCGCTTCACGACTATCCACATTCAAGAACTTACTTGTGTGGCGCGTGATACTAAGCTTGGTTCTGAAGAGATCACTGCTGATATTCCAAACGTAGGTGAATCTGCTCTGTCTAAACTAGACGAGTCAGGTATCGTTTACATCGGTGCTGAAGTTAAGGGTGGCGACATCCTAGTTGGTAAAGTAACACCTAAAGGTGAAACCCAGCTAACGCCTGAAGAGAAGCTACTACGTGCAATCTTCGGTGAAAAAGCATCTGACGTTAAAGATACTTCACTACGTGTGCCTAACTCTGTTTCAGGTACGATTATCGACGTTCAAGTCTTCACTCGCGATGGCGTAGAGAAAGACAAGCGTGCGCTTGAAATCGAGCAAATGCAGCTTAAAGAAGCGAAGAAAGACCTAACTGAAGAATTCCAGATTCTTGAGGGTGGCCTTCTAAACCGTGTTCGCGCTGTATTGATCGATGGCGGTTACTCTGAAGCGAAACTAGACGCAACTGATCGTAAGAAGTGGCTAGAACTAACGCTAGAAGATGACGCTCTACAAACTCAGCTAGAACAACTAGCAGAGCAGTGGGACGAGCTAAAAGCTGACTTCGATAAGAAATTCGAAACTAAGCGTCGTAAGATCACACAAGGTGATGATCTAGCACCTGGCGTACTGAAGATCGTTAAGGTTTACCTAGCGGTTAAACGTCGCATCCAGCCTGGTGATAAGATGGCGGGTCGTCACGGTAACAAGGGTGTAATCTCTAAGATCAACCCTGTTGAAGACATGCCATACGATGAAAAAGGTCAGCCTGTAGACATCGTACTTAACCCACTGGGTGTACCTTCGCGTATGAACATCGGTCAGATCCTAGAAGTACACTTAGGTCTGGCAGCGAAAGGTATCGGTGACAAGATCAACCAGATGGTTAAAGAGCAGCAAGAACTAGCGAAATTCCGCGAGTTCCTACAGAAAGTTTACGATCTAGGCGAAACTCGCCAGAAAGTAGACATTGCTTCTCTATCTGATGACGAAGTTCGTACTCTGATCAAGAACCTACGTGGCGGTCTACCAATCGCGACTCCAGTATTTGACGGTGCACCAGAAGCGTCTATTAAAGCGCTACTGAAACTAGCAGACCTACCAGAATCTGGTCAGCTAAAACTGTTTGATGGTCGCACAGGTGACCAGTTTGAGCGTCCTGTAACTGTAGGTTACATGTACATGCTGAAACTGAACCACCTTGTTGATGACAAGATGCACGCTCGTTCAACTGGTTCGTACAGCCTAGTAACTCAGCAGCCACTTGGTGGTAAAGCTCAGTTCGGTGGTCAGCGTTTCGGTGAGATGGAAGTATGGGCACTAGAAGCATACGGTGCTGCTTACACTCTACAAGAAATGCTAACGGTTAAGTCGGATGACGTTAACGGCCGTACTAAGATGTACAAAAACATCGTAGACGGTAACCACAGCATGGAACCTGGTATGCCAGAATCGTTCAACGTATTGTTGAAAGAGATTCGCTCGCTAGGTATCAACATCGAGCTAGAAGACGAAGAGTAATCTCTTTCCCTCTCGACCAAGGTTGAGAGAGATATAAAGCGATTATTTGGTAGAAGGTGCTCACTTTAGCGGGTGAGCTCCTTTTAACTCCTTACAGGAGCTGATTGTGAAAGACTTATTAAACTTTCTAAAAGCACAGCATAAGACCGAAGAATTTGATGCAATCAAAATCGGTCTATCTTCACCAGACATGATCCGTTCATGGTCTTTCGGTGAAGTTAAAAAACCTGAAACGATCAACTATCGTACGTTCAAACCTGAACGCGATGGTCTGTTCTGTGCGCGTATCTTTGGTCCAGTTAAAGACTACGAATGTCTTTGTGGTAAGTACAAGCGCCTGAAGCACCGTGGTGTTATCTGTGAGAAGTGTGGTGTAGAAGTTACACAAACTAAAGTTCGTCGTGACCGCATGGGCCACATCGAGCTAGCTTCACCAGTAGCTCACATCTGGTTCCTAAAATCGCTACCGTCTCGTATCGGTCTACTAATGGATATCCCTCTACGTGATATCGAACGTGTTCTTTACTTCGAAATGTACGTAGTAACAGAGCCAGGTATGACTGATCTAGAAAAATCTCAGATGCTTACTGAAGAAGAGTATCTAGATCGTCTAGAAGAGTGGGGCGACGAGTTCACTGCTAAGATGGGTGCAGAAGCAATCAAGGACCTACTAGGTTCTATGGATATGCACGCTGAAGCAGAACAAATGCGTGAAGAGTTAGAAACAACTAACTCTGAAACTAAGCGTAAGAAAGTAACTAAGCGTCTGAAACTGGTAGAAGCGTTTATTCAATCTGGCAACAACCCAGAGTGGATGATCCTTACTGTACTTCCAGTTCTTCCGCCAGATCTACGTCCTCTAGTACCACTAGATGGCGGTCGTTTTGCGACTTCAGATCTGAACGACCTATACCGTCGTGTGATCAACCGTAACAACCGTTTGAAGCGTCTTCTAGAGCTAGCTGCTCCGGACATCATCGTACGTAACGAAAAACGTATGCTGCAAGAGTCTGTTGATGCGCTACTAGACAACGGTCGTCGTGGTCGTGCGATCACAGGTTCTAACAAGCGTCCTCTTAAATCTCTTGCTGATATGATCAAGGGTAAACAAGGTCGTTTCCGTCAGAACCTTCTAGGTAAACGTGTAGACTACTCTGGCCGTTCTGTAATCACAGTAGGTCCATACCTTCGTCTACACCAGTGTGGTCTTCCTAAGAAGATGGCACTTGAGCTATTCAAACCATTTATCTACAGCAAGCTAGAGACTCGTGGTCTTGCGACTACAATCAAAGCTGCTAAGAAGATGGTAGAGCGTGAAGAAGCGGTAGTTTGGGATATCCTAGACGAAGTAATCCGTGAACACCCAGTACTATTGAACCGTGCACCTACACTTCACCGTCTAGGTATCCAGGCGTTCGAACCAGTACTAATCGAAGGTAAAGCGATTCAGCTACACCCACTAGTGTGTGCGGCGTACAACGCGGACTTCGATGGTGACCAAATGGCGGTTCACGTACCTCTAACTCTAGAGGCACAGCTTGAAGCTCGTACACTGATGATGTCGACAAACAACATTCTGTCGCCAGCGTCAGGTGATCCGATCATCGTACCTTCTCAAGACGTTGTATTGGGTCTGTACTACATGACTCGTGACAAGATCAACGTGAAAGGTGAAGGCATGTACCTTTCTGGCCCAGCAGAGGCTGAGAAAGCATACCGCACTAAGCAAGCTGAGCTTCACGCACGCGTTAAAGTACGTATTACAGAAACAGTTGTAGACGAAGACGGCAACAGCACAACAGAGACTAAGATGGTTGATACAACTATCGGTCGTGCAATGCTATGGCAAATCGTGCCAGCTGGTCTACCGTACAGCATCGTTAACCAAAAGCTAGGTAAGAAGCAAATCTCTAACCTACTAAACGAGGCGTACCGTAAACTAGGTCTGAAAGACACTGTAATCTTCGCCGACCAAATCATGTACACAGGTTTCGCATACGCGGCACTATCTGGTGTATCTGTTGGTATCGACGATATGGTTGTACCGCCAGCTAAGTACACTGAAATCGCAGAAGCGGAAGAAGAAGTACGTGAAATCCAGGAACAATACCAATCTGGTCTTGTTACTGCGGGCGAACGATACAACAAAGTTATCGATATCTGGGCATCGACCAACGATCGCGTAGCGAAAGCGATGATGGCAAACCTTTCATCTGAAACGGTAGTTAACCGTGACGGTGAAGAAGAGCAACAAGAATCGTTTAACAGCATCTACATGATGGCTGACTCGGGTGCTCGTGGTTCTGCAGCTCAGATTCGTCAGCTAGCGGGTATGCGTGGTCTGATGGCGCGTCCAGATGGTTCAATCATCGAAACGCCGATCACAGCGAACTTTAAAGAAGGTCTAAACGTACTTCAGTACTTTATCTCAACGCACGGTGCTCGTAAGGGTCTTGCGGATACGGCACTGAAAACAGCGAACTCGGGTTACCTAACTCGTCGTCTAGTAGACGTTGCTCAAGACGTTGTTGTAACTGAACATGACTGTGGCACTCACGAGGGTGTTGACATGATGCCTCACATCGAGGGTGGTGATGTTAAAGTTGCACTAACTGAGCTAGCGCTAGGTCGTGTAGTAGCTGAAGACGTTCTTAAGCCAGGTACAGAAGATGTTCTGATCCCACGTAACACTCTAATTGATGAGAAGTGGTGTCAGATCATGGAAGAGAACTCAGTAGACAGCATGAAAGTGCGCTCTGTAGTTACTTGTGATTCTGACTTCGGTTGTTGTGCACAGTGTTACGGTCGTGACCTAGCACGTGGTCACCTAGTGAACCAAGGTGAAGCAGTTGGTGTAATCGCTGCTCAGTCTATCGGTGAACCGGGTACACAGCTTACGATGCGTACGTTCCACATCGGTGGTGCGGCATCTACTGCAGCAGCAGAGAACAGCATCCAAGCGAAGACAACTGGTACAGTTAAACTGCACAACGCTAAGTTCGTAATCAACAAAGATAAGAAGCTGGTAATCACGTCTCGTGCATCTGAGCTAACTATCATTGATGAATTCGGTCGTACTAAAGAGAAGCACAAACTTCCTTACGGTTCGATGCTAAGCAAAGGCGACAACGACGCAGTAACAGCTGGTGAAGTTGTTGCTAACTGGGAAGCGCACACCATGCCAATCATCACTGAAGTGGCAGGTCGCATCCAGTTCGTAGACATGATCGACGGTGTTACAGTTTCTCGTCAAACAGATGACCTAACAGGTCTATCTTCAAGCGAAGTAACTGATCCAGCAGCTCGCCCAGCAGCAGGTAAAGATATGCGTCCAGCTATCAAACTTGTTGATGAGCAAGGTAACGACGTAATGATCCCTGGTACTGAAATGCCAGCTCATTACTTCCTACCTGGTAAAGCGATTGTAAACATCGAAGACGGCGCGGAAGTAGGTGTGGGTGATACACTTTCACGTATCCCTCAGAAGTCTGGCGGTAACAAAGATATCACCGGTGGTCTACCACGCGTAGCTGACCTATTCGAAGCTCGTAAGCCTAAAGAGCCTGCGATTCTTGCTGAGCACACAGGTACTGTGAGCTTCGGTAAAGAGACGAAAGGTAAACGTCGTCTAGTAATCACTCGTGACGGCGGTGACGCTTACGAAGAGATGATTCCTAAGCATCGTCAGTTGAACGTATTTGAAGGTGAGCGTGTTGAACGTGGTGACGTGATCGCAGATGGTCCAGAGTCTCCACATGACATCCTACGTCTACGTGGCGTACACGCTGTAACTCAGTACATCGCTAACGAAGTACAAGAAGTTTACCGTCTACAAGGCGTTAAGATTAACGATAAGCACATCGAGACTATCGTTCGTCAGATGCTACGTAAGTGTACAATTACTCACGCAGGTGACTCTGAGTTCCTACCTGGCGAGCAAGTTGAATACTCACAAGTTAAGATTGCTAACCGTAACCTAGAAGCTGAAGGCAAAGAGCCTGCACGTTTCGAGCGTGAGCTACTAGGTATCACTAAGGCATCTCTAGCGACTGAGTCGTTCATCTCTGCGGCATCGTTCCAGGAGACAACTCGCGTACTAACAGAAGCTGCGGTTTCTGGTAAGCGTGATGACCTACGTGGTCTGAAAGAGAACGTAATTGTTGGTCGTCTGATCCCAGCTGGTACTGGTTTCGCATACCACCAAGAGCGTCAAGCTAAACGTGCTGAAGAGCAAGAAGGTCCATCTGCTGAACAAGCAACAGATAACCTAGCTGCACTTCTAAACGCTGGCTTCTCATCTGACGAGTAATCGTTAAGAGCTTAAAAGAAAAGGCACCTTCGGGTGCCTTTTTTGTTTTTTTGAAGCAAGAGGTTAGAACGCTATGCTTCGAGAGCGCTTTGCTATAGGAATTGAGATTTGTTGTTTGAGGGCTAGTGCAAGACGTTTAGATAGAACTTGTCCTTAGAGAGGTAAAATGAACCGAATCCCAAAAAACAAAAAGGGTTGACGCACAAACGCCAACCCTCAAGAATTGTTCTCGCTTCTCGCTTCTCGCTTCTCGCTTCTCGCTTCTCGCTTCTCGCTTCTCGCTTCTCGCTTCTCGCTTCTCGCTTCTCGCTTCTCGCTTCTCGCTTCTCGCTTCTCGCTTCTCGCTTCTCGCTTCTCGCTTCTCGCTTCTCGCTTCTCGCTATGCGCCAGGAGGCATCGCAAGACTGTTTGCAATTAGCTTAATCAGATGATCTTCAACGGCAAAACGTGTCTCAATAATTTCCCCAATTAGAGACATATCACCATCAAACTCGCCAAGTACATCGTCCTCGGATACATCTGAATATTTATCAGTGAAGTTAAGCAAAGGCTCAGTTGTCAGTACAATTTTGCCGTAGGTTTGGTTGATTTCATCAGTGGCAACAAAACCGGTTGCTTTCCATTTGTCCATGACCATCTCGTAAATTTTAAAATGGCCTTCGGAGATGTAATCTACAAGGTGTTGGCAGAAGTGTTGTAGTTCTTGAGGAGTAGGGAGTTCAATGACGTTAGTTTTTGAACAAGGTTGCAACGCAGCAAGTTTACAATATTCGACAATCAAAGATTGTCTCGTTTCAAGCCAATGGTCGATGACCTCACTCGAACCACCCCATTGTGCTTGTGTTTGTTTGAATTTTTTTAGCATGACCATGCCCTCATGATCTGAACACCCAATGGCATTCGTATCCTTTGCAAAGCAAAGTTAGTAAATTGAATACAAACTCTTGTCCTTCCTAGAATTTATAGTTGCAGATTTGGCAAACAACAAACTCTGGTATGAAATTAGATTGCCAGTAAAATGGATGAACTGCAAGCAGAGGGAAGTAGTAATGTTAAGAAAAGGTGAAGCAAACCGTATGAAAGACGCCTATTGGTGTGTTGTCTCAGGAAGTGATATTTGGCTGGTGGATGGTGCTATTCCATTAGGTAGTGCGGAGCAGTTCTCACTACCAGAAGCAAGCGCAAGGCAAATAGGGGACTACCAAGGCACTCCTTTCATGTGGGTAAATTTATCTGATCTTGACCATGATTTAGAGCTTGTCTCTCTGCGCGATTGTCTGCATTATCCCGAAGCCCTTTTTCTGCTGATCAGCAAAGCCATCCAGTATGGCCATATGACGCAAAGTCTGCGCTTTTGCCCACAATGTGGTGGTCGTAACTTCCTCAATAACAATCAATTGGCGATGCAGTGTGGTGAGTGCCGTACTTTGCATTATCCACGTATTTTCCCATGCATCATTGTCGCTGTGCGCAAAGAAAAGCAGATCTTGCTAGCTCAGCACCCTCGTCATCGAAATGGCATGTATACCGTAATAGCGGGCTTTTTAGAGGTAGGAGAAACCTTAGAAGAATGTGTCGCAAGAGAAGTGCATGAAGAAACCGGTGTACAGGTTAAAAACATTCGTTACTTTGGCAGTCAGCCGTGGGCATTTCCATCCAGTATGATGATGGCATTTCTTGCTGATTATGACTCTGGTGAATTGAATCCGGACTACACTGAACTGTCTGATGCTCAGTGGTTTGGTGTTGATGAGATGCCACCTGTCGCGCCAAAAGGGACGATTGCACGAGCGCTTATCGAAAAAACGCGACAAGATATCGAATCTAATTAGATGAAAAATAGATAAAAAAAACCCTCCGAGAGGGAGGGGGTAAGTAAGATGTCGTTATGAGATGCTGAGTACTGGGTACTCAGTTTATAATTGTAGTTTTCGCTAGCGAACAAATTTTTAACACTGATACCGATTGGGTGCAAATTAAGCACTGATTTAAAAGTTAATAACTTGATCCAGGTTGCAAAGCACGCAGCTATTAGCCTTAAATCAGTGATAGAATACCCCCTTTCAAAGAAAGCCTAACAATTGGAATTACGGAATGACTGAATTAAAAAATGATCGTTATCTGCGTGCCCTTCTAAAAGAGCCAGTAGATTACACGCCAGTATGGATGATGCGTCAGGCAGGTCGTTACCTACCAGAATACAAAGCAACTCGTGCGCAAGCGGGCGATTTCATGTCTTTGTGTAAGAACGCAGAGTTGGCGTCAGAAGTAACGCTTCAACCACTACGCCGTTTTCCTCTTGATGCAGCGATCTTGTTCTCTGACATCCTAACTATCCCAGATGCAATGGGTTTAGAACTTCGCTTTGCTGCGGGTGAAGGTCCGGTTTTCGATAAACCAATCACTTGCAAAGCAGACGTAGAAAAGATCGGTCTGCCGGATCCAGAAGGCGAGCTGCAATACGTAATGAACGCAGTGCGTCAAATCCGCAAAGATTTGAACGGTGACGTTCCACTGATTGGTTTCTCTGGTAGCCCATGGACACTAGCAACCTACATGGTCGAAGGTGGCAGCTCGAAAGCGTTCACCAAGATCAAGAAGATGATGTACGCTGAACCACAAACTCTGCACCTGCTTCTAGATAAGCTAGCAGACAGCGTTATCGAGTACCTAAACGCACAAATTAAAGCGGGTGCGCAATCAGTAATGGTATTTGATACATGGGGTGGTGTACTGACACCTCGTGACTACAACCTGTTCTCACTGCAATACATGCACAAGATTGTGGATGGTCTGATTCGTGAAAACGACGGTCGTCGCGTACCAGTAACGCTGTTCACTAAGAACGGTGGCATGTGGCTTGAGCAAATCGCAGCAACGGGCTGTGATGCGGTAGGTCTAGACTGGACCATCAACATCGCAGACGCGAAAGCGCGTATCGGTGACAAAGTGGCTCTACAAGGTAACATGGACCCATCAATGCTTTACGCTTCACCAGAGCGTATCCGTGAAGAAGTCGCGGGTATCCTAGAAGGCTTTGGCGATGCAGGTACTGGTCACGTGTTCAACCTAGGTCACGGTATCCATTTGGATGTGCCGCCAGAAAACGCGGGCGTATTTGTGGAAGCGGTACACGAGCTATCTAAGCCGTACCACAAGTAACTTCGACTTTTTGAAATCAAATACCGGCCTTCAGTGCCGGTATTTTTTTATCTGAAACTCAAGGTTGTACAGCTCTGGTAGTATTTGGTCTACCATGATCTAATTACTACTCAAGCTGTTCAGTTGCTGTTTAATGTTTTTATAAACAATGGTTTAGAGTCTTGGTGCTTGTGCGCCAATTTTCTTGTACAGATAAACAAGCAATTAGATCATGGGTAGCCTAAAGCATCGAATGGACACGCTTTTTAAGGTATGGCACGACGTCAGATTCAAACCAAGGGTTCTTCTTCAACCACAATGTGTTGCGTGGAGAAGGATGAGGAAGCGGGATAAAGTCAGGCTCCCAGTCCTGCCATTGCTGAACAGTTTGCGTGAGTGTTTTTGGTTTGTTGGTGAGATAGTACTGTTGTGAGTACTGACCAATCAGTAGTGTCAGCTCTATATTGGGCAACTGCTCAAGAATCTTTTTATGCCAAGCAGGCGCACACTCTTTGCGAGGAGGCAAATCGCCAGAGTTCCCCTTGCCTGGATAGCAGAAGCCCATCGGGACAATGGCTATTTTGTTTGGGTCGTAGAAAGTGTCTTTGTCGATATCGAGCCATTGGCGCAACCGATCGCCGCTTGGGTCATTCCAAGGTATCGAGGTTTTGTGTACGCGCGTCCCCGGTGCTTGTCCGATGATTAGGATGCGTGCGTCTTTTGCGGCTTGGACGACAGGGTTTGCACCCAAAGGTAAATCGTCTGCGCAGATCTGGCAGGCTCGTACTTGCTTTAGCAATGTTTCTAAAGACATAAGATGGTTAATATCCTTTATCGAAATCGACCTGATTATTTAGAGAGAACCCGTCTCGCCAACTCAAGTAGTTGTCTGCAAAAATGTCGACCACTTGCTCAGGGAAACTTAACGCCGCGATGTGGGGAGTGATGGTCACTTGAGAGAGCTTCCAAAACGGATGCTGCGCTGAGAGTGGCTCTTGCTCAAACACATCGAGAAAAGCATGTTCCACCCAGCGATTCTTTAGTGCGAGCAATAGACCCGCATCATCAATCACATCGCCTCTTCCGACATTAAATAACAGTGCATGATTAAGGTGGCTTAACACTTCACTTTTGAGTAATCGTTGCGTATCCGGTGTGCTCGGCAGCGTATTCACTACAATGTCCGCTTGGTGAAAGGCGTTTGCCAGTTCATTGATATGATAGGTTTGAACAAATTCGCCGCCAGAGGTTGGAATGCCAGTACGATTGATCCCTACGGTCTTCATTCCCATCAATTGTGCTGCTTTACCTAAGTGGCTACCGATGCTGCCTGTACCAAGAATCACCATAGTTTTGCTTTGCAGCGAGGTATAAAGATGCGGTTGCCATTGCTTGCTCTGTTGTTGCTGGTGGTATTGCATAAAGTGACGGAAGTGAGCAATGCTGTAGCCAATCACATACTCGGCAATTAATGGGCCGAAAATACCGCGTACGTTGGTCAGAGTGTAATCTTGGCGCAGATCCGGTGACATTAAAGCGTTCACCCCCGCAAATGTGGATTGCACCCACTCAAGTTGCGAAAACTCGTCTAACCTTTGTGATAGCAATGGTGGATCCGCCAGTACGATCTGAGCTTCTTCAGGTTGGTCAGTGAGGCAAAGGTCGGGCAAGTTTTTCTCTGCCAGTAACGTTTCGTAGGTGTCGCGATGCTCTGAGAGCAGGAAAATCTGATTTGGATGCTGCATTAACTTTTTTCCCTGTGATGAATCAAGTACACTTCCGCTGTTTTTTTCTTCAATGATTGAGTGACTATGCTTAAGAATCCTCTTCAGGTTCGTTTGGAAAAACTAGAACCTTGGCAACAAATTACCTTCATGGCGTGTCTGTGTGAACGCATGTATCCAAACTATGCGATGTTTTGTGAGAATACAGAATTTGCTGAGCCACGTGCTTACCGAGCGATTCTTGATAGTGTATGGGAAATTCTGACGGTTAAGAACGCGAAAATTAACTTCGAACGTCAATTAGAGAAGTTAGAAGAATTGTTCCCAAGTGCAGATGAGTTCGATTTTTACGGTGTTTATCCAGCGATGGATGCTTGTCAGAGCTTGTCGACACTGCTGCATGGTCTGTTGGATCGCGACTACCTTTTCGATTCAATGCTTAAAGTGAGCCAACAGTCGGTACAAACCGTTGCTGACCTAGAACAAGCACAAGGCGCAGAGCCAATCACAAACGACAACCAAAAAGAAAATGAAGCCGTGTGTGAAGAGTGGGATGTTCAATGGGCTATCTTCCGTCCACTGCGTGAAGCGGTAGAACGTGACATCAGCCTGATTAAGGATTTGCGTGAAGAACTACGCGAAGAAGCCGTGAGCAACATCGGCATTGCACTTTAATTGTTGAATAGATAAAACAAAGGCATCCAGATTGGATGCCTTTTTTGTTTTTGCGTTTGAGCGATTACACCCAATGCTGATTACGATTCTTTAGATTCTGGTTTAGTTGGCTCTTGAGCGTCTTGCTCTTTGTCCTGTCTCTCCAGTTCTTCCTCTTCTTCATCGTCATCGCGGCTTTCAATTACGCCGTGTTTTTCTTTCCAGCTTTCCCAACGTTGGTAAGCCAGCTCTTGCATGTCAGTGCTCTTATCCGCTTCATCGATGATCTCTTCACCCAATAGGTGCTCAAAGATGTCTTCTAGCGTTACCAAGCCTTGTACTGTGCCGTATTCGTCAACTACAAGCGCTAGCTGCAGGCGGTGAGTCATCATCTGGTCGAACACTTTAGGTAGAGCCGTATTGTTCAATACCACTTGGATAGGACGCATGACCGAACCAAGTTGTTTTTGGCCGCTGCCTGATTGTTGCAGCTTGAACAGCTCTAGACGGTGCACAAAACCAATGATGTTGTCTTTCTGCTCACTGTAAACCAGTGGACGAGAGAAAGGCGTCTCTTTGTGCTTCTCTAGGAAGTCATTAATGGTCATGGTCGCGTCTACGCGGAATACTACCGGACGCGGTGTCATGACTTGCGTTACTGGCACATCTTGAATGCCAAGCAGGTTGCTCAGGATCTTTGATTCACCTTCTGCGAACTCACCACTTTCTTTTGCCAGGATGGCCATCGCAGACAACTCATCACGCATCTTCGGTGCTTCGTGGTTTCGAGCAAGGCGCTTAGTGATTTGTTCTGAGAACCATACGAACGGGGTGAGCGCCCATACCATCCAGCGCAGTGATACAGCGGCAGCTGGTGCAAGTTGGCGCCAGTACGTCGCACCAATCGTCTTAGGAACGATTTCTGAAAGAACAAGAATCGCCAGTGTCAGTACCGCAGAGAAGATGCCCAGAGCTTCACTACCAAAGACGACCGCCGCCTGTGCACCTGCCGTTGCTGCACCAATAGTGTGAGCAATGGTGTTCAGCGTCAGGATAGAAGCCAAAGGTCGGTCGATGTCTGCTTTCAGCTTGCCTAATTGAGCGGAAGCAGGGTGCCCCTGTTGTTTGAGCTGCGCAATGTAGCTGGGACTGATACTCAGTAGAACCGCCTCCAGTACCGAACAGATAAACGAAATGCCGATAGCAATAGAGATATAAATGGATAACAGCAGCATAGTTGCCCTTGAATGTAATGTGATAGTCGGGATTTTAAGCGATTATAACCGCAAAAGCGCCCTATAAATCGTTCTAATTGCGTTAGAAAGCAAGCGCTTTGCCCGTACAAGTAGTAACAAATTGTGAGTTATTACTCATATTATGGCTAAAACTACGTCAGAAAATCGAAAGATCGCTTACAAACCTTTGCCAGATGGGGCATTTATGTTTTAGAGTGAGGTGAATTCGATAACATATGAGAAGGGAAACCTAATGAACAAGACCCAATTAATCGACTTTATTGCAGAGAAAGCAGACCTATCTAAAGCACAAGCTAAAGCTGCTCTTGAAGCAACTCTTGAGGGTGTTACTGGCGCTCTTAAAGAGGGTGACCAAGTTCAACTAATTGGTTTTGGTACATTCAAAGTAAACCACCGTGCAGCGCGCACTGGTCGTAACCCTAAAACTGGTGACGAGATTCAAATCGCAGCAGCTAACGTACCTGCATTCGTAGCAGGTAAAGCGCTGAAAGAATCAGTAAACTAAGTTAAAATGCACCGAGGTATCCTGCCTCGGTGCAATTTCATGAAAAAACATCTACTCACTTCACTCCTTCTATCAAGCCTCGCTCTTGTTGGCTGTTCATCTGTAGAAACCCCAAACCTTGATCAGTTTACCCATTTTTCTGGCGGTAAAATTCTGGGTGATGCCACTAGTTTGTATTGGATGACCGAACGTTTGACACGCGTCAGCACAGCAGCAGACTATGTAACTATGGGCGATTACGGCTCGTACCAGAGTGATTATCGTTGGGATGACGGTGAACTCAGAGAGTTGATTCGAAAAGGTGAGCAACTCGATGCCAAACAAGGATTGGTGCCTTTTCAAATCCACATTCGATTTAATAAAGATGGCGACGCGATTTATCAGCAATACCGTATGAACGGAAAAGTGCTGCCTTTACAGCGTGATCAGCTAGAGCGTTACAAGACAGAAGCAAATGATGTGGTTGCTGCAATCAAGGGGCAATCTCGTGAAGGCCAGAGCCTAATTCAAGGTTATTGGGATGGCGAAACGTTCGAAACCTGCAAAGGACGCGAGTTTGCGACGCTGGAGTTTAACCAGACGTTGCCTAAGTTTGTGATTGATAGATTGGCGTCTGTGGACAGCTACATTGCGTTTATCGGTAAAGAGTCACGCAATACGGCAACTGTCGATGAGTTGCTGATGCTAAATGATGACAACTTTGATTGTATCCGGCGCCCAAAACTGATCTCTGAGTAAGCTTCACGTTTTATGTCAGCGATTCAAATAAATAAAAAAGGCGCTTAGTGCGCCTTTTGTCGTTTTAGCCAACTGAAGTTGTTTTTATTTATCTTGCTCACGTGCGATTGCACGGTAGCCGATGTCATTACGATGGAACATGCCATCCCAACTGATCTGTTTCGCGAGCTCGTAAGCACGTTGCTGCGCTTCTGATACGCTGTTGCCAAGTGCGGTTGCACAAAGAACACGGCCACCGTTTGTCACGATGTCGCCATCTTTGTTATCTGTACCGGCATGGAAGACTTTCTCGCCTTCAATTTCAACTTGTGGCAGACCCGAAATTACGTCGCCTTTGTTGTATGCTGCTGGGTAACCACCGGCTGCTAGCACGATACCAATCGATGCTCGTGGATCCCACTTTGATTCCGCTTGATCCAGTTTCTCGTCGATTGCCGCTAGGCACAGATCAACAAGATCCGATTCCATGCGCATCATGATAGGTTGCGTCTCAGGATCACCGAAGCGGCAGTTGTACTCGATTACTTTCGGAGTGCCATCTTTGTCGATCATAAGACCCGCGTATAGGAAACCAGTGTAAGGGTTACCTTCAGAAGCCATGCCACGTACCGTTGGGTAAATCACTTCTTCCATGATGCGGTTATGGATTTCCTGTGTTACCACTGGAGCTGGAGAGTATGCACCCATGCCACCGGTGTTAGGACCAGTATCTTTGTCGCCTACGCGTTTGTGGTCTTGGCTGGTGGCCATTGGTAGAACGTTCTCACCATCCACCATCACGATGAAGCTTGCTTCTTCACCATCTAGGAACTCTTCGATAACGACACGACTACCAGCATCACCAAATGCGTTGCCTGCTAGCATGTCTTTGATTGCGTCTTCAGCTTCTTCTAGCGTCATCGCTACGATAACGCCTTTACCAGCAGCAAGGCCGTCAGCTTTTACTACAATCGGTGCACCTTGTTCACGTACGTAAGCAAGAGCAGGCTCGATTTCAGTGAAGTTCGCGTAGGCACCCGTTGGGATTTGGTGACGAGCAAGGAAGTCTTTGGTAAACGCTTTAGAGCCTTCAAGCTGAGCTGCTGCTTGTGTTGGACCAAAGATTGGTAGACCTGCTTCGCGGAAAGCATCCACAACACCGATAACCAGCGGCGCTTCAGGGCCGACAATAGTCAGTTCAACCGATTTCTCTTTTGCAAAAGCAACCAAGCCAGCGATGTCTTCTACTGCGATGTTTACGTTCTCTAGTTTAGGCTCAAGTGCTGTGCCTGCGTTACCTGGAGCAACGAAGATAGTCTCAACATTTGGGTTTTGCGCCGCTTTCCAACCTAGTGCGTGTTCACGACCGCCTGAACCAATGATAAGAATATTCATAATATTTCCTTTGATTTCGCTCCTCCCCTTATTAAGGAGAGGTTGGGAGGGGTAAGTCGTGTACGTACAACAGACCCCCTCTA
This sequence comes from Vibrio sp. SCSIO 43153, assembly GCF_023716625.1. Lineage (NCBI taxonomy): Bacteria > Pseudomonadati > Pseudomonadota > Gammaproteobacteria > Vibrionales > Vibrionaceae > Vibrio > Vibrio sp. SCSIO 43153. The sequence continues at coordinate 3,182,565 of NZ_CP071855.1, read as the reverse complement.
ACTCCCCCTTGGTAAGGGGGAGGACCAAAAACTAATTAGTGGCGGAAGTGACGCATACCTGTGAAGATCATCGCCATGCCGTGCTCATCTGCTGCTGCGATAACTTCGTCATCACGCATAGAGCCACCCGGTTGGATCACACACTTAATGCCAGCCTCTGCTGCTGCATCGATACCATCACGGAATGGGAAGAAAGCGTCAGATGCCATTACGCTACCTGCAACTTCTAGACCTTCGTCTGCAGCTTTAATACCTGCAATCTTTGCAGAGTAAACGCGGCTCATTTGGCCAGCGCCTACACCGATAGTCATGTCGCCTTTCGAGTAAACGATCGCGTTAGATTTCACGTATTTCGCTACTTTCCAGCAGAATAGGGCATCTTTCAGCTCTTCTTCTGTTGGCTGGCGCTTAGAAACCACTTTTAGGTCGTCTAGGCTTACCATGCCTTGGTCACGGTCTTGAACCAGTAGGCCGCCATTCACGCGTTTCACGTCAAAGCCAGTTGTCTTAGTTGTCCATTCTCCACACTCAAGTAGACGCACGTTCTTCTTCGCTGCAACCACTTCAATCGCTTCTGCAGAAACAGAAGGTGCGATGATTACTTCAACGAATTGACGCTCAACAATAGCGGCTGCTGTTTCAGCATCTAGCTCTTGGTTGAATGCAATGATGCCGCCGAATGCAGATGTTGGGTCAGTTTGGTAAGCGCGGTTGTACGCTTCTAGAATGTCTTTACCTAGAGCTACACCACATGGGTTCGCGTGCTTTACGATCACACATGCAGGCTCGTTGAACTCTTTCACACACTCAAGTGCTGCGTCAGTGTCTGCGATGTTGTTGTAAGAAAGGGCTTTACCTTGGATTTGGCGAGCAGTTGAAACAGATGCTTCTTGTGGGTTTGCTTCAACATAGAATGCGGCTGCTTGGTGGCTGTTCTCACCGTAGCGCATGTCTTGCTTCTTCTCGAACTGTTGGTTGAAAGTACGTGGGAATTTCGACTCTTCATCACCTTCTTTGTTCTCACCATAAGATGGAACCATAGTGCCGAAGTAGTTTGCGATCATGCCATCGTAAGCCGCAGTGTGTTCGAATGCAGCGATAGCAAGGTCGAAGCGAGTTTCTAGAGTAAGAGATTTGTCGTTTGCGTCCATCTCTGCGATTACGCGGTGGTAATCACCTGCGTTAACTACGATAGTTACGTCTTTGTGGTTTTTCGCTGCAGAGCGAACCATTGTTGGACCACCGATATCGATGTTCTCAACTGCATCAGCAAGCGTACAGCCTTCTTTAGCAACGGTTTCTGCGAATGGGTATAGGTTAACAACAACCATATCGATAGGGTTGATGCCGTGCTTTTCCATCACGTCATCATCTTGGCCACGACGACCCAGCACACCACCGTGAACTTTCGGGTGAAGCGTTTTAACGCGACCGTCCATCATTTCTGGGAAACCAGTGTAGTCAGAGACTTCTGTTACAGCGATGCCTTGTTCTGCAAGTAGACGAGCCGTACCACCAGTAGATAGGATATCGACACCGCGCTCAGCAAGAGCTTGTGCAAACTCAACAATACCTGTTTTGTCTGATACGCTGATAAGCGCACGGCGAATAGGACGAGCGTTGTTCATGCTTCCATTTTCCTCAAATTCACGGAGTTAAAGATGTTTGCCAAAAATGAACTTGTTTTTACCTCTTGGGGTAAAATATTGGCCAGTTTTGGTAAAGACCTTTGCGGGGCGTTTTCATGCTTAGAAAACAGTCTCCACTATTTGATGGCGCGTATTCTAACCAATTTATTACAAAAAAGCTCGCGCAATCGTTTGGCATCTCAAAAATAATTGCAAAAAACTCGATCTTTGGCTTTAAAAGTAACGAGATAGTTAATAAGGAAAGTTATGTTTCAGATAGGTGAACTGGCGAAACGCTGTGGTGTGACTGCCGACACACTCCGATTCTATGAAAAAAATGCGCTGATTAAACCCGCAGGGCGAAGTGAATCGGGCTATCGTCTGTATAACGAAGAGAATCAAAAACAGGTGCGTTTTATTCTCAAAGCAAAAGAGCTTGGCTTGAGCTTAGATGAGATCAAGGAACTTCTTGGGATCAAATTAGAGGCAACAGAACACAGCTGTGCGGAGGTAAAAGCCATCACTTCTGCAAAGTTAACTTTAATTGATGAAAAAATCGCGGAACTGACAAAAATTCGTGCGGCATTAAAGAAGATAAATGACGCTTGCTGCGGGCATAACAATGATGATGCTAGCCATTGTTCTATCCTCGCAGCCCTTGAGTAGCGTGCTACTTAACTTAAGTTTGCATTTTTGACGGCTTGCTTTTCTAGGTTCAAGCCGTTTTCCCACCTATAATCTCGGCTTTAGTCGACTGTAAGAATGTGTAGTCCTATCTATTCCTAAAGCGACGCTGTCTATCAGATACGAGAGTTTTCATACATGGTTGGAGTCTATTTTCAAATCAATGACTGGGTTTTAAGCGTTGATGAAAATAAGCTGTATCGACAAGACAGGGAAGTTACCGTTGAGCCACGCTTAATTAATCTGCTGCATTTCCTTGCCGAGCACGCCAGTGAAGTATTCAATCGTGAAGAGCTAATCCAATATGTTTGGGCAGGCGCGATTGTGACTGACCAAGTGGTGACACAGTCGATCTTTGAGTTGCGTAAGCTGTTACGTGATGGTCGAGAGGAAAACATCAGCTACGTTATTACTGTGCCTAAGCGCGGTTATAAGTTGGTGGCGAACGTTAAGCCAATGACGCACGAGGAATTCCTTGTATGCCGTCATTGCGATCATGATGATGACTTGCCATTTGTTGAAGCAAACGAAGAAGCGTTACCTGAAACGCCAGCACCAGCGGTAACCTTTCCGGCAGGACCTCTGACTCGTGCGGTGTGCGAGATGTCGAAAGAGAAAAAAGCACCGCGTAAACCAAACAAAATCAGCCCATGGCGATTGGGTTTTATGAACTTCATCTGGATTAGCATCTTAGTTGTGGTGATGGGCGTGTTTACGTATAAGCAATCAGAAGTGCGCATCACCCAAGCTATCGATACGCATTTAATAGAGTTTAAGTTCCAAGATAACTTCGGCAGGGGTGATTTAAGTTACGAATTGGCCGATGGCTTTGCACAAAAGCTGATGGCTGATATTGCTCAGGTTAGTGACTATCGTGTGATGCTCAAAAAAGCTGCTTTTACCAACGGTATTGTTCCGGGTAAGTCGGTGTTGGTACGCGTTAGAGAAAACGATGGTGGTAACTTTCTTGAGGTGGAGTACCGTAATAATTCATCTGAGAAGGTGCTTTTTAGTCGTCAATATGCACTTACGAGCAACCACTTGAAGACGGTATTGCAGCAAGCTTCTTTGGATTTAATGACGGTACTGAAAGTGCCAGATGCAAAACTGAAGTCGAAAGTGCTGGTGGCTGGCATGCCCAATAATCCAGAAGCTCTAAAGTTGTTTATACAAGCTAACCATTATCTAAATGTTTCGGATGCAAACCAGTTTCAGCATGGCATTGATTTGATGGAGAAAATTCTCGAAGTTGAGTCGGATAATGCTTATGTTCAGGCTGAGCTGTTAATTGCCTACCATGTGCAGAGAGCATTAGACCCTGCATTGGAACTAAGAAAAGGCAGAGTGCAGCAACTGAGCGATAAGTTAGAGACCAATACCAAGATGATGCTAGGGCCTATTCAGCCTCGGATTTATGAAGCTTTGGCGTTACATGAAACCATCATTGGTGATCTCGACTTGGCAAAGCGTCATTTGAATCAAGCGCTAGGGTTGCGTGATTCGGTTTTGTCGTACGTGATTCGTGGTAAGCATGCCGAGCTTGATGGTGATTTGGATTTGGCGAGTGAGTCCTACAGTGAAGCCTTCTATATAGATACGTCTGTTGAGACCTATCTGTTGTGCGAAAACTTGGTTTTCCCAAGCAACATGAAGGCGATTGATTACGCCATGTACCGCGCAGTGCACCCTTCGGTAGTTCGTATGCTGTAATCAAACCAGTTTTTGATCGGCAAAGATACTGAGCTCTTCACTTCGGTGAGGGGCTTTCTTGTATCTGCACAATTAAAGCTTACCGCTGCTTCTTTCTTTAAATAGAACTTGCTTTACTGGGGGAGAGGGCTTTTCAATCTCTATTCTCTATTCTCTATTCTCTATTCTCTATTCTCTATTCTCTATTCTCGCTACCTTTATATCCGTTTGTCGCCAAGTAGAAGGTTGTCCTTGTGCGATTTGCTATACCCATCTTCCGTTTGTGCTTTTCAAGCAGCCCCGACACACTGTTATTTGCCTGAAGTAGTGTGTGCATCTACGCATAGCAGAAGCAAAAAACCAAGAAACTTTGATGTAAGTCAATTGCTCTATTAGGGGAGGAAAAGGCTGTATCAACAGTTCAGGTAATTTGCTGGGCTTTGTCTTGATGTTGATAGTCGTTGATAAGGTTGATGGAAAATTTGTTGAGGTTGATGTTTTTAGATTTTGAGATAGAGCGTTTTAGATTTTAGCTATAAATCATTGTACTTAGTGGTTTTATGTTTTTTGGTTTATCAGGTTTATCTCAACTTTATACCGATGGGGTAATTGTTTTATTGATAACCCCAAGTTTATTTTTTTCCCAGCTTTTGGGCGTAGTCTTCACTTCGAAATTTAGCGAGGTCGAGTGACTTCTTTCTCATAGCATCTCGCTAATTACCATTCAGTTTGAGTCATTGAGGCTCGAGTAGAATAGATTTGGAGATGTTATGTCATCGAATACAAAAAAAATCGGTTTAATCGCCTGTACGGGTGTTGTTGCCGGTAACATGATGGGTAGTGGTATTGCACTATTACCTTCTAGTCTTGCCTCCGTAGGCTCTGTTTCAATCTTCAGTTGGCTGATCTGTTTGATCGGTGCACTTAGTTTAGCGTTCGTTTACGCTCGTCTGGCAACCAAAAACCCACAAGAAGGTGGTCCTATCGCTTATGCTGGCGAAGTGTCTCCGGTATTTGGTTTCCAAACGGGCGTTCTTTATTACCACGCGAACTGGATTGGTAACCTAGCTATTGCCATTACAGGTGTTTCTTACCTTTCAGTATTCTTCCCTGTGCTTAACAACCCAATCCCAGCAGGTATTGCGACGATTGCATCGGTATGGATCTTCACTTTCGTCAACCTACTTGGTGGTAGCTGGGTAAGCCGTCTATGTACGCTTGGTCTAGTTCTTATCCTTATCCCTGTTGTTGGTACAGCAGCATTTGGTTGGACGCACTTCGACACTGCGCTTTACAGCCAAAACTGGAACGTATCAGCAGGCACTGACAGCCACGCGGTAGTAACTGCGGTTCTTATCTGTCTATGGTCATTCGTAGGTGTGGAATCAGCAGCGGTATCTACTGGTATGGTAGAAAACCCTAAACGTACCGTACCACTAGCAACTATGTTGGGTACTGGTATCGCAGGTGTGATTTACATCCTATCAACTCAAATGATTAGCGGCATGTTCCCTGCGTCAGAAGTTGCGGCATCAGGTGCGCCATTTGCACTAGCAACCACTGAGCTATTCGGTAGCTGGACAGCACCATTCGTATCAGCATTTACAGCACTAGCATGTTTCACTTCGCTAGGTTCTTGGATGATGCTAGTAGGTGAAGCAGGTAAACGCGCAGCCAACGACGGCAACTTCCCTAAAATCTACGGCGAAACTGACAAAAACGGTGTGCCTAAGAAAGGTCTAATCCTTGCGTCAATCAAGATGACTGCACTGATGGTTGTACTGATGTTCTTCAGCTCTAAAACAGCGCACGCATCAGACCTGTTCAACCAACTAACGACTGACGCAGTTCTACTAACTATGCTGCCTTACTTCTACTCAAGCATTAACTTGATTCGCTTCGAAGGTATGACAACACGCAACGGCTTCGTAATGCTGTTCTCTGGTGTGGCTTGTCTGTTCTGCTTCATCGCACTAGCAGGTGCAGAGGGCGGTACGCTAACAGCAACCTTCATCGTTTCTCTAGTTATCTTGATGTTCTACAGCAAAAAAGCAGGTCTTGCTCAGTACGTGAAAATGCACGCTGACGACATGCCTGCCCAAGCAAGCAACTAATCCCCAAAACGCTGGCACTACGGTGCCAGCCCATAAAACCCAAATTCACGCGGCGCTCACCTTACTCATTGTCTGTAAATGGCAAAGAGCGCCCTCATTCGCCTTGGAGATGTCCAAATGAATATATTCGCTATCTTGAACCACATGGGTGTGTTCTTTAAAGAAGAGCCAGTTCGTCAACTTCACGCTGCTCTTGAGAAAGCGGGCTACGAAGTGGTTTACCCAGTAGATGATAAAGACTTGATCAAAATGATTGAGATGAACCCACGCATTTGCGGTGTGCTGTTCGACTGGGATAAATACTCACTTGAGCTATGTGAACGTATCAGCCAAATCAACGAAAAACTGCCTGTTCACGCATTTGCTAACGAACAGTCTACTCTAGACATTTCACTAACAGACCTACGTCTAAACGTGAGCTTCTTCGAGTACGCTTTAGGTATGGCTGACGACATCGCTATCAAAATCAACCAAGCGACTGAGGCATACAAAGATGCCATCATGCCTCCATTCACTAAAGCGTTATTCAAATACGTAGAAGAAGGTAAATACACCTTCTGTACTCCAGGTCACATGGGCGGTACTGCATTCCAGAAAAGCCCTGCTGGTAGCATCTTCTACGATTTTTACGGTCCAAACACATTCAAAGCGGACGTATCAATCTCAATGCCTGAGCTAGGTTCTCTACTAGACCACTCAGGTCCACATAAAGATGCAGAAGAATACATCGCACGTACATTCAATGCAGACAGTTCGTACATCGTAACTAACGGTACGTCTACATCGAACAAAATCGTTGGTATGTACTCAGCACCTGCGGGCAGCACAGTACTGATTGACCGTAACTGTCACAAATCTCTGACTCACCTAATGATGATGAGCGACGTGACACCAATCTACTTCCGCCCAACTCGTAACGCATACGGCATCCTTGGTGGTATTCCACAAAGCGAATTCAGCCGCGATGTCATTGCAGAGAAAGTGGCGAAAACACCAGGTGCAACAGCACCAACTTACGCAGTAGTAACTAACTCAACTTACGATGGCTTGTTGTACAACACACAATTCATCAAAGAGTCGCTAGATTGTAAACACATTCACTTCGACAGTGCTTGGGTGCCTTACACTAACTTCAACCCAATTTACGAAGGTAAATGCGGTATGAGTGGTGAAGCGATGCCAGGCAAAGTGTTCTACGAAACACAATCAACACACAAACTGTTGGCAGCGTTCTCACAAGCTTCAATGATTCACGTGAAAGGCGACTTTGATAAAGAATCTTTCAACGAAGCATTCATGATGCACACTTCAACTTCACCTCAGTACGGCATTGTTGCTTCTACTGAAACTGCAGCGGCAATGATGCGCGGCAACACTGGTAAGAAGTTGATGCAAGACTCTATCGATCGCGCAATCCGCTTCCGTAAAGAGATCAAACGTCTAGAAGCAGAAAGTGACAGCTGGTTCTTCGATGTATGGCAACCAGAAAACATCGATACCACAGAATGTTGGAAACTAGATCCTAGCGACACATGGCACGGCTTCAAGAACATGGATGACAACCACATGTATCTTGACCCAATCAAAGTAACGCTATTGACTCCTGGGATGAATAAAGAAGGCGAACTAGAAGAATCAGGTATTCCTGCTTCGCTGGTGGCTAAATTCCTAGACGAGCGCGGCATCGTGGTAGAGAAAACAGGTCCATACAACTTGTTGTTCCTATTCTCTATTGGTATCGACAAATCAAAAGCAATGCAATTGCTACGTGGTCTAACTGAATTTAAACGTGGCTACGACTTGAACCTAACCATCAAGAGCTTCCTACCTTCGCTATACAACGAAGACCCAAGCTTCTATGAAGGCATGCGCGTTCAAGAACTAGCACAAGCAATTCATGACCTAACTAAGAAATACAACCTACCAGAGCTAATGTACAAAGCGTTCGATGTACTTCCAGAAATGAAAGTAACACCACACGCAGCATGGCAAGAAGAGCTTCGTGGCAACATCGAAGAAATCAAACTGGAAGAAATGGTTGGCCGCGTAAGTGCGAACATGATCCTTCCTTATCCTCCAGGTGTGCCACTAGTACTTCCTGGTGAAATGGTGACTCAAGAGTCTCGCCCTGTGCTGGACTTCCTAGAGATGCTTTGTGAGATCGGTGCGCATTACCCAGGTTTCGAAACCGACATCCACGGTTTATACCAACAAAAAGATGGTAGCTACACCGTAAAAGTATTGAAGAACTAAGTTCCTCTCGAAGATGACGTCATTGGGAATGCAAGCATGCTCCACTCTTACGAGCTCAATGCGTCATCGAACAATAACGACATTTAGATATACCCCTAACTAATCTGTCGTAAAGAGAAGGGCAAGGATGCTCTGATCTTTTCTTCTATATATAGAAGAAACACTTTTCCAAGACTTCACCTGAAGTACCCCAAATAAAAAGCAAAGACCAAAAGAGCAGTTCGTCATCGTTCTGCTCTTTTTTTCGTCTTTATATAGAGAGAAAGAGAAAATAGAACCAAGAGAGATAAGATCAGCAATCAAAATCACAAAGAAATCGGCGATCTTTTAATGCAGAAGTCAGGTGTTTCATCATGAAAAGATCCTCTGCAACCCGAAATATTAGACAAGATCGTTGAGTATCTATGCAGAATGCTCGTTATTTGTGCGGTTGAAAGTTTTTTTGCAAAAAACGCTTGTGCTAATTTCTCAACCCCCTATACTGCGCATCCACCGACACGGAGTGAGACGAAAGTCACACAGCGAGTCGGGAAGAGAGAAAAAAGAATTTGAAAAAAATGCTTGACTCTCTCACAGTGTGAAGTAAGATACGCACCCCTAACGACGAGCAACTAAGTTGCTGAAAATGTTAGAAAAGCTCTTTAAAAATAAGAACCTATCAATCTGTGTGGGCACTCGTTGATGATAATCCAATTAGATACTTCGGTATCAAATTAGGTTTCAATGAAACGAAGTGACCATTCGAATTGGGAAGCAGCCTTGAGCTGTTTTATTTCACTTTTTAAAAGTGAAAACCAATAAGAGCACAGTCAATTCAAACATTACTTATGTAATGTTCAGTATTCATTGAGCCGAACAAAATCTTAAATTGAAGAGTTTGATCATGGCTCAGATTGAACGCTGGCGGCAGGCCTAACACATGCAAGTCGAGCGGAAACGAGTTATCTGAACCTTCGGGGAACGATAACGGCGTCGAGCGGCGGACGGGTGAGTAATGCCTAGGAAATTGCCCTGATGTGGGGGATAACCATTGGAAACGATGGCTAATACCGCATAATGCCTACGGGCCAAAGAGGGGGACCTTCGGGCCTCTCGCGTCAGGATATGCCTAGGTGGGATTAGCTAGTTGGTGAGGTAATGGCTCACCAAGGCGACGATCCCTAGCTGGTCTGAGAGGATGATCAGCCACACTGGAACTGAGACACGGTCCAGACTCCTACGGGAGGCAGCAGTGGGGAATATTGCACAATGGGCGCAAGCCTGATGCAGCCATGCCGCGTGTGTGAAGAAGGCCTTCGGGTTGTAAAGCACTTTCAGTCGTGAGGAAGGTAGTGTAGTTAATAGCTGCATTATTTGACGTTAGCGACAGAAGAAGCACCGGCTAACTCCGTGCCAGCAGCCGCGGTAATACGGAGGGTGCGAGCGTTAATCGGAATTACTGGGCGTAAAGCGCATGCAGGTGGTTTGTTAAGTCAGATGTGAAAGCCCGGGGCTCAACCTCGGAATTGCATTTGAAACTGGCAGACTAGAGTACTGTAGAGGGGGGTAGAATTTCAGGTGTAGCGGTGAAATGCGTAGAGATCTGAAGGAATACCGGTGGCGAAGGCGGCCCCCTGGACAGATACTGACACTCAGATGCGAAAGCGTGGGGAGCAAACAGGATTAGATACCCTGGTAGTCCACGCCGTAAACGATGTCTACTTGGAGGTTGTGGCCTTGAGCCGTGGCTTTCGGAGCTAACGCGTTAAGTAGACCGCCTGGGGAGTACGGTCGCAAGATTAAAACTCAAATGAATTGACGGGGGCCCGCACAAGCGGTGGAGCATGTGGTTTAATTCGATGCAACGCGAAGAACCTTACCTACTCTTGACATCCAGAGAACTTTCCAGAGATGGATTGGTGCCTTCGGGAACTCTGAGACAGGTGCTGCATGGCTGTCGTCAGCTCGTGTTGTGAAATGTTGGGTTAAGTCCCGCAACGAGCGCAACCCTTATCCTTGTTTGCCAGCGAGTAATGTCGGGAACTCCAGGGAGACTGCCGGTGATAAACCGGAGGAAGGTGGGGACGACGTCAAGTCATCATGGCCCTTACGAGTAGGGCTACACACGTGCTACAATGGCGCATACAGAGGGCAGCCAACTTGCGAGAGTGAGCGAATCCCAAAAAGTGCGTCGTAGTCCGGATCGGAGTCTGCAACTCGACTCCGTGAAGTCGGAATCGCTAGTAATCGTGGATCAGAATGCCACGGTGAATACGTTCCCGGGCCTTGTACACACCGCCCGTCACACCATGGGAGTGGGCTGCAAAAGAAGTAGGTAGTTTAACCTTCGGGAGGACGCTTACCACTTTGTGGTTCATGACTGGGGTGAAGTCGTAACAAGGTAGCGCTAGGGGAACCTGGCGCTGGATCACCTCCTTATACGATGATTATTCACGATGAGTGTCCACACAGATTGATAGTTCACAAGCGAAAGCTTGTAGCTAACATAGCTCTTTAACAATTTGGAAAGCTGACAAATCAACAATTTATTGTTGATTGTAAAGTTCTCAATGTTTGTCTTTAGACAAACACCAATACAACACATTCAAGTGTTCTTGGAATTTGAGTCCGGCAAAATCGAGTCTGCATCATGTATAAAAATTGCAGACAACTTTGGTGACTTGTTCATCAACTCGAAACTCCTTCGGGTTGTATGGTTAAGTGACTAAGCGTACACGGTGGATGCCTTGGCAGTCAGAGGCGATGAAGGACGTATTAACTTGCGATAAGCCCAGATTAGGTAGTAAAAACCATTTGAGTCTGGGATTTCCGAATGGGGAAACCCACTTACATAAGTAAGTATCCTGTTGTGAATACATAGCGCAGGAGGCGAACCGGGGGAACTGAAACATCTAAGTACCCCGAGGAAAAGAAATCAACCGAGATTCCGAAAGTAGCGGCGAGCGAAATTGGACTAGCCCTTAAGCTTTATATGCGTTAGACGAACGGTCTGGAAAGTCCGGCGATACAGGGTGATAGCCCCGTAGTTGACAACGCACATTCAGTGAAATCGAGTAGGGCGGGACACGTGATATCCTGTCTGAATATGGGGGGACCATCCTCCAAGGCTAAATACTACTGACTGACCGATAGTGAACCAGTACCGTGAGGGAAAGGCGAAAAGAACCCCTGTGAGGGGAGTGAAATAGAACCTGAAACCGTGTACGTACAAGCAGTAGGAGCACCTTCGTGGTGTGACTGCGTACCTTTTGTATAATGGGTCAGCGACTTATATTCAGTGGCAAGGTTAACCATCTAGGGGAGCCGTAGGGAAACCGAGTCTTAACTGGGCGTTCAGTCTCTGGATATAGACCCGAAACCAGGTGATCTAGCCATGGGCAGGTTGAAGGTTGAGTAACATCAACTGGAGGACCGAACCGACTAATGTTGAAAAATTAGCGGATGACTTGTGGCTAGGGGTGAAAGGCCAATCAAACCTGGAGATAGCTGGTTCTCCCCGAAAGCTATTTAGGTAGCGCCTCGGACGAATACTACTGGGGGTAGAGCACTGTTAAGGCTAGGGGGTCATCCCGACTTACCAACCCTTTGCAAACTCCGAATACCAGTAAGTACTATCCGGGAGACACACGGCGGGTGCTAACGTCCGTCGTGGAGAGGGAAACAACCCAGACCGCCAGCTAAGGTCCCAAATTATAGCTAAGTGGGAAACGATGTGGGAAGGCTTAGACAGCTAGGATGTTGGCTTAGAAGCAGCCATCATTTAAAGAAAGCGTAATAGCTCACTAGTCGAGTCGGCCTGCGCGGAAGATGTAACGGGGCTAAGCTATAAACCGAAGCTGCGGCAATGAAGTTTACTTCATTGGGTAGGGGAGCGTTCTGTAAGCCGTTGAAGGTGTGTTGTAAAGCATGCTGGAGGTATCAGAAGTGCGAATGCTGACATGAGTAACGATAAAGGGGGTGAAAAACCTCCTCGCCGGAAGACCAAGGGTTCCTGTCCAACGTTAATCGGGGCAGGGTAAGTCGACCCCTAAGGCGAGGCCGAAAGGCGTAGTCGATGGGAAACGGGTTAATATTCCCGTACTTCTTACAATTGCGATGGGGGGACGGAGAAGGCTAGGTGGGCCTGGCGACGGTTGTCCAGGTTCAAGTGCGTAGGCTGAAGAGTTAGGTAAATCCGGCTCTTCTTAAGGCTGAGACACGACGTCGAGCTACTACGGTAGTGAAGTCATTGATGCCATGCTTCCAGGAAAAGCCTCTAAGCTTCAGATTGTAAGGAATCGTACCCCAAACCGACACAGGTGGTCGGGTAGAGAATACCAAGGCGCTTGAGAGAACTCGGGTGAAGGAACTAGGCAAAATGGTACCGTAACTTCGGGAGAAGGTACGCTCTCGACGGTGAAGTCCCTTGCGGATGGAGCTATTGAGAGTCGCAGATACCAGGTGGCTGCAACTGTTTATTAAAAACACAGCACTGTGCAAAATCGTAAGATGACGTATACGGTGTGACGCCTGCCCGGTGCCGGAAGGTTAATTGATGGGGTTAGACTTCGGTCGAAGCTCTTGATCGAAGCCCCGGTAAACGGCGGCCGTAACTATAACGGTCCTAAGGTAGCGAAATTCCTTGTCGGGTAAGTTCCGACCTGCACGAATGGCGTAATGATGGCCACGCTGTCTCCACCCGAGACTCAGTGAAATTGAAATCGCTGTGAAGATGCAGTGTACCCGCGGCTAGACGGAAAGACCCCGTGAACCTTTACTACAGCTTGGCACTGAACATTGACCCTACATGTGTAGGATAGGTGGGAGGCTTTGAAACCAGCACGCCAGTGTTGGTGGAGCCGTCCTTGAAATACCACCCTTGTAGTGTTGATGTTCTAACGTCGACCCCTTATCGGGGTTACGGACAGTGCCTGGTGGGTAGTTTGACTGGGGCGGTCTCCTCCCAAAGCGTAACGGAGGAGCACGAAGGTGGGCTAATCACGGTTGGACATCGTGAGGTTAGTGCAATGGCATAAGCCCGCTTGACTGCGAGAATGACAATTCGAGCAGGTGCGAAAGCAGGTCATAGTGATCCGGTGGTTCTGAATGGAAGGGCCATCGCTCAACGGATAAAAGGTACTCCGGGGATAACAGGCTGATACCGCCCAAGAGTTCATATCGACGGCGGTGTTTGGCACCTCGATGTCGGCTCATCACATCCTGGGGCTGAAGTCGGTCCCAAGGGTATGGCTGTTCGCCATTTAAAGTGGTACGCGAGCTGGGTTTAGAACGTCGTGAGACAGTTCGGTCCCTATCTGCCGTGGGCGTTGGAAGATTGAAGGGGGCTGCTCCTAGTACGAGAGGACCGGAGTGGACGAACCTCTGGTGTTCGGGTTGTGTCGCCAGACGCATTGCCCGGTAGCTAAGTTCGGAATCGATAACCGCTGAAAGCATCTAAGCGGGAAGCGAGCCCTGAGATGAGTCTTCCCTGATACTTTAAGTATCCTAAAGGGTTGTTCGAGACTAGAACGTTGATAGGCAGGGTGTGTAAGCGTTGTGAGGCGTTGAGCTAACCTGTACTAATTGCCCGTGAGGCTTAACCATACAACACCCAAGGGGTTTTGATGGACTCAATGTAAGAACATTGAATGTGTTAAGAACTGAAAACAGCTTTCCGAATTAAAGAATTTGCTTGGCGACCATAGCGATTTGGACCCACCTGATTTCCATTCCGAACTCAGAAGTGAAACGAATTAGCGCCGATGGTAGTGTGGGGCTTCCCCATGTGAGAGTAGGACATCGCCAGGCTTTATTTCGCACTTGCTTATTTAATAAGCAAGTCACCATAAAGTTCTAAATTATTTTAGAGTTTTATGTTGACTTTCAAAGTGGGAAGCGTATTATACGCACCTCGCTGAGACACTAACGTGTTGAAAGCCAAGCTCTTTAACAATATAGACCTATCAATCTGTGTGGGCACTCGTTGATGATAATCCAATTAGAAACTTCGGTTTCAAATTAGGTTTCAATGATACGAAGTGACCATTGAATCGAAAGATTCAGCACAGTCAATTCAAACATTACTTATGTAATGTTCAGTATTCATTGAGCCGACAAAATCTTAAATTGAAGAGTTTGATCATGGCTCAGATTGAACGCTGGCGGCAGGCCTAACACATGCAAGTCGAGCGGAAACGAGTTATCTGAACCTTCGGGGACGATAACGGCGTCGAGCGGCGGACGGGTGAGTAATGCCTAGGAAATTGCCCTGATGTGGGGGATAACCATTGGAAACGATGGCTAATACCGCATAATGCCTACGGGCCAAAGAGGGGGACCTTCGGGCCTCTCGCGTCAGGATATGCCTAGGTGGGATTAGCTAGTTGGTGAGGTAATGGCTCACCAAGGCGACGATCCCTAGCTGGTCTGAGAGGATGATCAGCCACACTGGAACTGAGACACGGTCCAGACTCCTACGGGAGGCAGCAGTGGGGAATATTGCACAATGGGCGCAAGCCTGATGCAGCCATGCCGCGTGTGTGAAGAAGGCCTTCGGGTTGTAAAGCACTTTCAGTCGTGAGGAAGGTAGTGTAGTTAATAGCTGCATTATTTGACGTTAGCGACAGAAGAAGCACCGGCTAACTCCGTGCCAGCAGCCGCGGTAATACGGAGGGTGCGAGCGTTAATCGGAATTACTGGGCGTAAAGCGCATGCAGGTGGTTTGTTAAGTCAGATGTGAAAGCCCGGGGCTCAACCTCGGAATTGCATTTGAAACTGGCAGACTAGAGTACTGTAGAGGGGGGTAGAATTTCAGGTGTAGCGGTGAAATGCGTAGAGATCTGAAGGAATACCGGTGGCGAAGGCGGCCCCCTGGACAGATACTGACACTCAGATGCGAAAGCGTGGGGAGCAAACAGGATTAGATACCCTGGTAGTCCACGCCGTAAACGATGTCTACTTGGAGGTTGTGGCCTTGAGCCGTGGCTTTCGGAGCTAACGCGTTAAGTAGACCGCCTGGGGAGTACGGTCGCAAGATTAAAACTCAAATGAATTGACGGGGGCCCGCACAAGCGGTGGAGCATGTGGTTTAATTCGATGCAACGCGAAGAACCTTACCTACTCTTGACATCCAGAGAACTTTCCAGAGATGGATTGGTGCCTTCGGGAACTCTGAGACAGGTGCTGCATGGCTGTCGTCAGCTCGTGTTGTGAAATGTTGGGTTAAGTCCCGCAACGAGCGCAACCCTTATCCTTGTTTGCCAGCGAGTAATGTCGGGAACTCCAGGGAGACTGCCGGTGATAAACCGGAGGAAGGTGGGGACGACGTCAAGTCATCATGGCCCTTACGAGTAGGGCTACACACGTGCTACAATGGCGCATACAGAGGGCAGCCAACTTGCGAGAGTGAGCGAATCCCAAAAAGTGCGTCGTAGTCCGGATCGGAGTCTGCAACTCGACTCCGTGAAGTCGGAATCGCTAGTAATCGTGGATCAGAATGCCACGGTGAATACGTTCCCGGGCCTTGTACACACCGCCCGTCACACCATGGGAGTGGGCTGCAAAAGAAGTAGGTAGTTTAACCTTCGGGAGGACGCTTACCACTTTGTGGTTCATGACTGGGGTGAAGTCGTAACAAGGTAGCGCTAGGGGAACCTGGCGCTGGATCACCTCCTTATACGATGATTACTCACGATGAGTGTCCACACAGATTGATACGGTTTATAAAGTAAAAGAGACGATACTGGGTCTGTAGCTCAGGTGGTTAGAGCGTTCGCCTGATAAGCGAGAGGTCGGTGGTTCGAGTCCACTCAGACCCACCAATTTCCTTTGAAGTTGGTATGCAGTATCGACACCTTGATGGGGCTATAGCTCAGCTGGGAGAGCGCCTGCCTTGCACGCAGGAGGTCTGCGGTTCGATCCCGCATAGCTCCACCATCTTTAAGTGTTCTTGCAAAAGAATCTTTAAAAATGGTTTTCATTAGAAAATCTGCTCTTTAACAATTTGGAAAGCTGACAAATCAACAATTTATTGTTGATTGTAAAGTTCTCAATGTTTGTCTTTATGACAAACACCAATACAACACATTCAAGTGTTCTTGGAATTTGAGTCCGGCAAAATCGAGTCTGCATCATGTATAAAAATTGCAGACAACTTTGGTGACTTGTTCATCAACTCGAAACTCCTTCGGGTTGTATGGTTAAGTGACTAAGCGTACACGGTGGATGCCTTGGCAGTCAGAGGCGATGAAGGACGTATTAACTTGCGATAAGCCCAGATTAGGTAGTAAAAACCATTTGAGTCTGGGATTTCCGAATGGGGAAACCCACTTACATAAGTAAGTATCGCTGCGTGAATACATAGCGCAGCGAGGCGAACCGGGGGAACTGAAACATCTAAGTACCCCGAGGAAAAGAAATCAACCGAGATTCCGAAAGTAGCGGCGAGCGAAATTGGACTAGCCCTTAAGCTTTATATGCGTTAGACGAACGGTCTGGAAAGTCCGGCGATACAGGGTGATAGCCCCGTAGTTGACAACGCACATTCAGTGAAATCGAGTAGGGCGGGACACGTGATATCCTGTCTGAATATGGGGGGACCATCCTCCAAGGCTAAATACTACTGACTGACCGATAGTGAACCAGTACCGTGAGGGAAAGGCGAAAAGAACCCCTGTGAGGGGAGTGAAATAGAACCTGAAACCGTGTACGTACAAGCAGTAGGAGCACCTTCGTGGTGTGACTGCGTACCTTTTGTATAATGGGTCAGCGACTTATATTCAGTGGCAAGGTTAACCATCTAGGGGAGCCGTAGGGAAACCGAGTCTTAACTGGGCGTTCAGTCTCTGGATATAGACCCGAAACCAGGTGATCTAGCCATGGGCAGGTTGAAGGTTGAGTAACATCAACTGGAGGACCGAACCGACTAATGTTGAAAAATTAGCGGATGACTTGTGGCTAGGGGTGAAAGGCCAATCAAACCTGGAGATAGCTGGTTCTCCCCGAAAGCTATTTAGGTAGCGCCTCGGACGAATACTACTGGGGGTAGAGCACTGTTAAGGCTAGGGGGTCATCCCGACTTACCAACCCTTTGCAAACTCCGAATACCAGTAAGTACTATCCGGGAGACACACGGCGGGTGCTAACGTCCGTCGTGGAGAGGGAAACAACCCAGACCGCCAGCTAAGGTCCCAAATTATAGCTAAGTGGGAAACGATGTGGGAAGGCTTAGACAGCTAGGATGTTGGCTTAGAAGCAGCCATCATTTAAAGAAAGCGTAATAGCTCACTAGTCGAGTCGGCCTGCGCGGAAGATGTAACGGGGCTAAGCTATAAACCGAAGCTGCGGCAATGAAGTTTACTTCATTGGGTAGGGGAGCGTTCTGTAAGCCGTTGAAGGTGTGTTGTAAAGCATGCTGGAGGTATCAGAAGTGCGAATGCTGACATGAGTAACGATAAAGGGGGTGAAAAACCTCCTCGCCGGAAGACCAAGGGTTCCTGTCCAACGTTAATCGGGGCAGGGTAAGTCGACCCCTAAGGCGAGGCCGAAAGGCGTAGTCGATGGGAAACGGGTTAATATTCCCGTACTTCTTACAATTGCGATGGGGGGACGGAGAAGGCTAGGTGGGCCTGGCGACGGTTGTCCAGGTTCAAGTGCGTAGGCTGAAGAGTTAGGTAAATCCGGCTCTTCTTAAGGCTGAGACACGACGTCGAGCTACTACGGTAGTGAAGTCATTGATGCCATGCTTCCAGGAAAAGCCTCTAAGCTTCAGATTGTAAGGAATCGTACCCCAAACCGACACAGGTGGTCGGGTAGAGAATACCAAGGCGCTTGAGAGAACTCGGGTGAAGGAACTAGGCAAAATGGTACCGTAACTTCGGGAGAAGGTACGCTCTCGACGGTGAAGTCCCTTGCGGATGGAGCTATTGAGAGTCGCAGATACCAGGTGGCTGCAACTGTTTATTAAAAACACAGCACTGTGCAAAATCGTAAGATGACGTATACGGTGTGACGCCTGCCCGGTGCCGGAAGGTTAATTGATGGGGTTAGACTTCGGTCGAAGCTCTTGATCGAAGCCCCGGTAAACGGCGGCCGTAACTATAACGGTCCTAAGGTAGCGAAATTCCTTGTCGGGTAAGTTCCGACCTGCACGAATGGCGTAATGATGGCCACGCTGTCTCCACCCGAGACTCAGTGAAATTGAAATCGCTGTGAAGATGCAGTGTACCCGCGGCTAGACGGAAAGACCCCGTGAACCTTTACTACAGCTTGGCACTGAACATTGACCCTACATGTGTAGGATAGGTGGGAGGCTTTGAAACCAGCACGCCAGTGTTGGTGGAGCCGTCCTTGAAATACCACCCTTGTAGTGTTGATGTTCTAACGTCGACCCCTTATCGGGGTTACGGACAGTGCCTGGTGGGTAGTTTGACTGGGGCGGTCTCCTCCCAAAGCGTAACGGAGGAGCACGAAGGTGGGCTAATCACGGTTGGACATCGTGAGGTTAGTGCAATGGCATAAGCCCGCTTGACTGCGAGAATGACAATTCGAGCAGGTGCGAAAGCAGGTCATAGTGATCCGGTGGTTCTGAATGGAAGGGCCATCGCTCAACGGATAAAAGGTACTCCGGGGATAACAGGCTGATACCGCCCAAGAGTTCATATCGACGGCGGTGTTTGGCACCTCGATGTCGGCTCATCACATCCTGGGGCTGAAGTCGGTCCCAAGGGTATGGCTGTTCGCCATTTAAAGTGGTACGCGAGCTGGGTTTAGAACGTCGTGAGACAGTTCGGTCCCTATCTGCCGTGGGCGTTGGAAGATTGAAGGGGGCTGCTCCTAGTACGAGAGGACCGGAGTGGACGAACCTCTGGTGTTCGGGTTGTGTCGCCAGACGCATTGCCCGGTAGCTAAGTTCGGAATCGATAACCGCTGAAAGCATCTAAGCGGGAAGCGAGCCCTGAGATGAGTCTTCCCTGATACTTTAAGTATCCTAAAGGGTTGTTCGAGACTAGAACGTTGATAGGCAGGGTGTGTAAGCGTTGTGAGGCGTTGAGCTAACCTGTACTAATTGCCCGTGAGGCTTAACCATACAACACCCAAGGGGTTTTGATGGACTCAATGTAAGAACATTGAATGTGTTAAGAACTGAAAACAGCTTTCCGAATTAAAGAATTTGCTTGGCGACCATAGCGATTTGGACCCACCTGATTTCCATTCCGAACTCAGAAGTGAAACGAATTAGCGCCGATGGTAGTGTGGGGCTTCCCCATGTGAGAGTAGGACATCGCCAGGCTTTAAATTTGAAGAAGCCCACTCGAAAGAGTGGGCTTTTTTGCATTTGGCACAAAGTAAATTTCTCCAGCAACGAATAGCTTGTTAAAGTCGCACCTAATTCCCGTTCACCATTCTTTCTTTCCAGCTAAGAAATTAGCTACGATGCAGTGCTAACGCACTACCTCTTCGCGTAACCTACAGTTTGCCATTATTCGGCTACCTCAAAGCCTTTATTGTTTTACGCGTATAAAACGCGTTAGACAGCGACCTAGGTATGCATTGAGAGAAGCTAGAAATGGTGTTGATTAGTTTGAAGTAAGGCAGGGAGAGCTAAGAAACTTTTTGGATTCTTAAGTTAGTAGAGTGCTGTAACTTTACATCAGGGATGCTGCCGTGATAAAGAGTCACTTGATTGCGTCCAGAGTGCTTTGAGTAATACATGGCTTTATCTGCGTTAATCATAAGCTCTTTAGCGCTAGATACTTGCTCATCATATTCTGCAACACCAATACTAACTGTAGTACTGATCTCAATGCCATCGACTTTACATGGCGCATTTTGAATCGCGTCTCTCATCCTTTCTGCGACATCATAGGCTTGTATAGCACTGGTATTGGCTAAGATAACGGCAAACTCTTCTCCTCCTAGGCGACCGATAAAATCAGTGCCACGAATAGATCGTTGGCAGATCTTTGCTACGTGATGGATCACGTGATCTCCGGAGAAGTGACCTACTTGATCATTAATCTCTTTAAAATGGTCAATATCGATCATTATGCATGAAAAGGTCTGAGATAGCCCTGCATGCGAGCTCAGAGCCTTGTCTAGGTTGGTTAAGAATGCTCGACGATTCATTACACCAGTTAGCTCATCGGTCTCTGAGAGCGTTTTAAGGCGCTTTTCAAGCAGGTGTGTTTTAGTCACATCACGAACGGACCACATTACCCAATTTTCGTCACTATGAATGCTTTCAACAGGTTTGATGATCGCTTCAAACCAGGTTTCTTCTGGGTTCTCTAATGCCTCTAGCTCTTCTATCGGCATTAGTAGGTGGTCTTGTAAGGAGATGCTGTATTTGACGACTTTTGGTTGGTTAGTACGGACGACTTCATCAATATAGCCAACGAGCTCTGCAGCTTTGCTAGCAGACAAGACCTCACTTAGTGTGAGGTTGGTATAGCTTGAGGCATTGAAGGTTTTGGAATGATACGTGCCGCCAAAACTCTCGATATAGCGACCTTGTTCATTGAGGATAAAGACATGATCAGGGAGAGTATTTAGAATAGCATAAAGCCACTCTTCCCTTTCTTTATAAATCATGAAGTTAATTCCTTTATCCAACGTAAGCTCTTGATTATATCTGTTTAAATTGAGTTCACAATCAATACTGATCACACTTCAATGTATCAGCATTGGTTAAGACTGGTTCATAACGTGACTAAGAGCTGGTCGGATAGGTAATAAAAAAGGCTTAGCCATTGCTGACTAAGCCTTTTTTACAAAATTACTGTATGGACTAGTATTAGTTCATGCCGTATTTTTTAAGTTTCTTGCGAAGAGTACCGCGGTTGATACCCATCATAGTTGCTGCGCGAGTTTGGTTACCGCGAGTGTACTGCATGATGGTATCTAGTAGTGGCTGTTCAACTTCAGCTAGAACTAATTCGTATAGTTCTGTTACTTCCTGGCCGTTTAGTTGAGCTAGGTAGTTTTTAAGAGACGCTTTAACAGAGTCACGTAAAGGCTTTTGAGTAATCTGGTCTTGTGACGTTACTGTAGTTACTGTTAATGCTTCTGAAGTCAGATTTTGTTCGAACATATTCGGTCTAGCTCTTCTCTTAATTATGATGCAACGTTATCAAAATAACCTTCTAACGCTTCAAGTTGCAGCTCAGCTGCATCGATAGCGTTAAAGGTACGGCGAAACTCACTCGCTTGTTCATGCTCTTTTAGGTACCAACCAACGTGCTTACGCGCGATACGTGGGCCTAAGAACTCTCCATAGAAATCATGCAGAGCGTTCACATGACCAAGCATAATGGTTTTCACTTCCTCACTTGGAAGCTCATCCATCGTGGTGCCGTTTTCCAAATAGTGATGGATTTCCTGGAAAATCCAAGGACGACCTTGGGCAGGGCGTCCAATCATTAAAGCGTCAGCACCGGTGTACTCCAGTACAAACTTCGCTTTCTCCGGGCTATCGATATCACCGTTTGCGATAACCGGAATGGATATAGCTTGTTTAACTGCTTTAATGCTGTCGTATTCGGCCTCACCTTTGTACATACAGGCTTTCGTTCTGCCATGCAGAGCGAGAGCTTGGATGCCGCAGTCTTCGGCTAATTTAGCGATTTGGACACAGTTTTTGTTTTCTGTATCCCAGCCAGTGCGGGTTTTTAACGTTACAGGAACGTTTACCGCGTTCACTACCGCAGTCAAAATCTCTTTGATGATGTCTGGGTATTGTAGCAGTGCTGAACCCGCCAGCTTCTTATTCACTTTTTTTGCTGGGCAGCCCATGTTGATGTCGATGATTTGTGCACCATTTTCAACACTGAATTGAGCCGCATCGGCCATAAGCTGTGGATCGGAACCGGCAATCTGTACTGAGCGAATGCCCGATTCGCCTTCATGTACCATGCGCTGTTTCGACTTTGACGTTCCCCATAGTTTCGGGTTTGCAGACATCATTTCACTGACGGCCATTCCCGCACCATAGCGAAGACACAACTCGCGAAACGGTCTATCCGTTACACCAGCCATAGGGGCTACGATTAGATTGTTCTTAAGTTGATAGTTTCCGATTTTCAAAACGTCATCACAGTTCTGTACCAGCAAGGGCGCGCATTTTACGCATTTTTTCACTGCGTGAAAAGACTAATATTTGAGCATTTACAAATTGTTTTGTTAATTTGTATGAAATTCAGACAATTAGCCCTGAAAACCTTGTCTAGCCTTGCTTACGACCAGAGATACGACACCACTCACTTTGCTCTGCGATTGGGTCAATGTGAAGCTCGTCACGGTAATGGTTCGCTACATCTTCTGCTTGAGTATCTAAAACACCCGACATTGCAAGGTCGCCATTTGGCTTCACTAGGCTTTTAATGATTGGTGCTAGTTCACGAAGTGGACCTGCAAGAATGTTTGCAACCACAACGTCTGCAATTAGACCTTCAGGCTGGTTTTGAGGTAGGAACACTTCAAGTTGATCGGCTACGCCATTACGTTCAGCGTTGTCGCGAGATGCTTGCAGTGCTTGAGGATCAATGTCGATCCCGATAACTTTTTCTGCGCCTAGTTTGATCGCTGCGATCGCTAGGATGCCTGAACCACAGCCGAAGTCGATTACTGTCTTACCTGATAGATCGAGACCCTCTAGCCACTCAAGGCAAAGTGCTGTCGTTGGGTGAGTACCTGTACCGAATGCAAGGCCCGGATCGAGCATTACGTTTACTGCGTCTGGCTCTGGAATTTCACGCCAGCTTGGGCAAATCCATAGACGTTCGCCGAACTTCATTGGGTGGAAGTTTTCCATCCACTCGCGTTCCCAGTCTTTGTCTTCTAGCTGTTCTACTTTGTAAGCAAAATCGTCCGCTAGCATGTTGCTTGCTTTGATTTGAGTGATGATGAAGTTTGTATCAGCTTCTGCATCGTACAGTGCCAGAATGTCAGTATCGCCCCATAAGCGAGTCTCGCCAGGTAGAGGTTCGAATACAGGCGTATCCTGCGCGTCTAGGAATGTTACAGACAGCGCACCAGTCTCTTCCATTAGCATGTCGCCGATTTGCTCAGCGTTTTCATTGGTCGCATTGAGTTTGATTTGAATCCAAGGCATTTGTTTTTGCTCTTAAAGTGAATGAAGTGGCGCAGAGTTTACCAGAACTCTACGATTTGTTTGAGTATAGACTTTATACAAAACAAAAATGCCCACAGATGTGGGCATTTATTATGAGGTTAGCGAAGGCTTATTGTAGGCCTAGCTTCTTCTCTAGGTAGTGAATGTTTGCACCACCGTGCTGGAAGTTCTCATCATTCATGATTGACTCTTGTAGAGTAACGTTAGTCTTGATGCCTTCAATGATCATCTCGCCTAGTGCGTTCTTCATACGTGCAATCGCTACATCACGGTTCTCACCGTAAGTGATCAGTTTACCAATCATTGAATCGTAATGAGGTGGTACTGTGTAGCCTGTGTAAATGTGAGATTCCCAACGAACACCCATACCGCCTGGCGCGTGGAAGCGTTCAATCTTACCCGGTGAAGGTAGGAAACGCTCTGGGTCTTCTGCGTTGATACGACACTCAATCGCATGGCCGCGGATCTTGATGTCATCCTGAGTGAATGACAATGGCTGACCTGCTGCTACGCGTAGCTGTTCTTTAATTAGGTCAACGCCGGTAACCATTTCTGTTACTGGGTGCTCAACCTGAATACGAGTGTTCATTTCGATGAAGTAGAATTCACCGTTCTCGTATAGGAATTCGAACGTACCTGCGCCACGGTAACCGATTTCTAGACATGCACGAGTACAACGTTCACCGATGTACTTACGCATCTCTTCTGTGATACCTGGTGCTGGTGCTTCTTCAACAACCTTCTGGTGACGACGCTGCATAGAACAGTCACGTTCACCTAGGTGGATAGCACCGCCTTGGCCATCAGCAATCACTTGTACTTCAACGTGACGAGGGTTTTCTAGGAATTTCTCCATGTAAACCATGTCGTTGTTGAACGCCGATTTTGCTTCTGCACGCGTCATAGCGATAGCTTGAACAAGTTCCGCTTCAGAACGTACAACGCGCATACCACGACCACCGCCGCCACCAGAGGCTTTGATGATTACTGGGTAGCCGATACGCTTAGCGTGAGCTTTGTTTTTGTCTTCGTCGTTATCTAGTGGACCGTCAGAACCTGGTACACAAGGAACGCCTGCTTTTTTCATTGCGTTGATTGCTGACACTTTGTCACCCATCATGCGGATGGTGTCTGCTTTAGGACCAACGAAGATGAAACCGCTGCGCTCTACTTGCTCAGCAAAGTCTGCGTTCTCAGATAGGAAGCCGTAACCTGGGTGAATCGCAATAGCACCAGTCACTTCTGCCGCAGAAATGATGCGAGGGATGTTCAGGTAACTGTCGATACCACGAGCAGGACCGATACATACTGTTTCGTCTGCAAGTAGTACGTGCTTAAGATCGCGGTCAGCTGTTGAGTGAACTGCCACAGTCTTAATACCTAATTCTTTACAAGCGCGAAGGATACGAAGTGCGATTTCACCTCGGTTCGCGATGACTACTTTATCTAGCATAAGGCAAGCCCCGCTTATTCGATTACAACTAGTGGTTGGTCGAATTCAACTGGTTGGCCGTCTTCAACTAGGATTGCAGTTACAACACCTGATTTGTCCGCTTCGATTTGGTTCATCATTTTCATTGCTTCAACGATACATAGAGTTTCGCCAGCATTTACGCTCTGACCAACTTCAACGAATGATTTCGCGTCTGGACTTGGAGAACGGTAGAAAGTACCAACCATTGGAGAAAGAACTTGGTGACCTGCAGGAACTGCTGCTGGTGCTTCTGCGGCCATTGCTGGTGCGTCTGCTACTGGAGCCGCTGCCACTGGCGCAGGTGCTGCTACTGGAGCTGCTGCGTAATGAACTGGTGCTGGAGCCGCTGCAGGACCACTACGGCTGATGCGTACTGACTCTTCACCTTCAGAGATTTCTAGCTCAGCAATGCCAGATTCTTCAACTAACTCGATTAGCTTCTTGATTTTACGAATATCCATCTTTTCTTTCTCTTTTATCTTGTGATTAAGACAACCCAAAGGGCTGCAGAGTGTTTGGTTTACTTTGCCTGCAATTTCGCGATTGCTGCAGACAGAGCGAATTCATAACCTTGTGCACCTAAGCCACAAATCACCCCTTCTGCTTTATCAGACAGATAAGAATGATGGCGGAACGGCTCGCGAGCGTGAACGTTCGATAGGTGCACTTCGATAAATGGGATGGCTACGCCAAGTAATGCATCACGCAGCGCCACACTGGTATGAGTGAAAGCGGCTGGGTTAATGATGATGAAGTCCACGTTGCCATAAGCTGCATGGATAGCTTCAATCAGTTCGTACTCACGATTAGATTGCAGGTGTTCAAGTTCCACCCCAGAGTTGTGAGCTTGTTCAGTCAATGCGTCAACAATCTGTGCTAGGGTGTTGCTACCGTAATGCGTCGGTTCACGCAGACCTAATAGGTTAAGATTTGGTCCGTTTAGAACTAGAATCCGTGACTTTGCAGACATTATGTTGCTATCTTCCTTTATCGTGAGTGGAACGTTTATATTCCCAAATATACGATAATTCAGCACGATTTTTTTGTTAAAACCGAGCAAATTTTAAAAAATCGACCAAGATTATAGCTAATTCACAGCAATTAGCAGCAATTTACTGGTCTAATCTCCTAATGTCCCCTGTCGTTTCTGTAACCAAGTTAACAAAAACAACATAATTGCCATGTGGTTATTGTGGTTTATTTTGCGTCCACGCACAAAAAAGCCACCATATGCAATGGTGGCTTTTAGGGCTAGCGTTTAAAACAGAGGTGGGGTGTTATGCCAGTTCTGCTTTCTCTGCAATTAGCTTGTCTACAACACTTGGATCGGCCAATGTCGAAGTATCACCTAGGTTGCTGGTATCACCCGTTGCAATCTTACGTAGGATGCGGCGCATGATCTTACCGGAGCGAGTTTTTGGTAGAGAGTCTGTCCAGTGCAGTACGTCTGGCGTTGCGATTGGGCCAATCTCTTTACGTACCCAGTCTTTCACCTCTTTGTGCAGTTCGGCTGATGGGAATTCACCGTCATTAAGCGTGACGTATGCGTAAATTGCCTGACCTTTGATGTCATGAGGAATACCGACAATCGCTGCTTCTGCAATCTTATCGTGTGCAACCAGTGCTGATTCAATTTCTGCGGTACCCATACGGTGACCTGATACGTTCAATACGTCATCTACACGACCTGTGATCCAGTAATAGCCGTCTTCGTCACGACGAGCACCATCACTGGTGAAGTACATGCCTTTGAAGGTAGAGAAGTAGGTTTGCTCAAAGCGCTCGTGGTCACCGTAAACAGTACGCATCTGACCTGGCCATGAATCAAGGATCACTAAGTTACCTTCTGCTGCGGTCTCTTCAATGATGTTACCCATGTTGTCCACTAGCGCAGGTTGTACGCCGAAGAATGGGCGAGTTGCTGAGCCTGGTTTCAGGTCTGTTGCACCTGGTAGTGGCGCAATCAAGATACCGCCTGTCTCTGTTTGCCACCAAGTATCAACGATAGGTGAGTTTTCATTACCGATAGTCTTGTAGTACCACTCCCATGCTTCAGGGTTGATAGGTTCACCTACTGAGCCCATTACGCGCAAGCTTGAACGAGATGTTCCGGCTACCGCTTCGTTACCTTTTGCCATTAGTGCACGAATCGCTGTTGGTGCAGTGTAGAGAATGTTTACTTGATGCTTATCAACCACTTCACTCATGCGAGCCGTGCTTGGGTAGTTTGGTACACCTTCGAACAGAATGGTTTTCGCACCGTTCGCCAGTGGACCGTAAATTAAGTAAGTGTGACCTGTAATCCAACCCACATCTGCCGTACACCAGAACGTTTCACCTTCTTGGTAATCGAACACGTATTTGAAGGTCATGGTTGCGTACACTAGGTAACCACCTGTAGTGTGCAGCACGCCTTTTGGCTTACCTGTTGAGCCTGAAGTGTAAAGAATGAATAGAGGGTCTTCCGCTTTCATCTCTTCTGGTGGACATACGTCAGAAACAACAGCCGTTGCTTCGTGCCACCAAACGTCACGGTGCTCGTGCCAATCAATGTCGCCGCCCGTACGTTTTAGAACGACAACTTTGTCGATGGTTTTTACTTCTGGGTTTGTCAGTGCTTCATCAACGTTTTTCTTCAGTGGTACTGCGCGACCACCACGAACGCCTTCGTCAGCGGTGATAACGATTTTAGCATCTGAGTCGATGATACGACCGGACAGGGCTTCTGGCGAGAAGCCACCAAATACCACGGTATGAACCGCACCAATACGGGTACATGCCAGCATTGCGATAGCCGCTTCTGGCACCATTGGCATGTAAAGACAAACCACGTCGCCTTTGTGTACGCCTTGCTCTTTTAGTGCGTTAGAGAACTTACACACTTCTTTGTGCAGTTCATTGAATGTGAGGGTTTTGTCGTCGGCAGGATCATCGCCTTCCCAGATGATCGCGACTTCATCGCCACGCTCGGCAAGGTGACGGTCAATACAGTTTGCAGATACGTTCAGCGTACCGTCTTCGAACCAACGAATGTCGACGTGACCAGTATCGAAAGAGGTGTTTTTAACTTGAGTGAATGGCTTAATCCAATCGACAACTTTACCGTGTTCGCTCCAGAAGCCTTCAGGGTCGCTTACCGACTGCTGATACATGGCTAGGTAAGTGTCATTATCCGCATGCGTATGGTTTTTAATGTTTTCTTTTACCGGATAAACGTGGGCTTCGCTCATGGCTTCTCTCCTTGTGCCTTTAATTCTCGACCTTCGTCTTTTGTAGGGCTGTGTTCGCTCTTGGTTTATGTGTCATCAAGAACGTTGCTGTGCATATAACTGTCAGTCACAGCGCGTATTTCCACAATTAGACTTTAGGATGAGAGTGAGTAATGCGCTGCGATATTGCTGAAATAAAAGCGATTGTGGGAGGTGGATCGAAAGCTGAGTCTTAAACCTATTGGGTATACGGTACGCTCAGGTTAGGTAAATCGCCTTTGGTCAGGCGTACATACACTAAAGCGGCGGATTTTGCGTCTTGCAGGGCATCGTGTTTGTCTTGAATCGGCAGTTCAAGGTGCTTACAAATTGCATCAAGACTTAAGTCGAAGTAGGCGTTAGGCAAATGACGTTCGAGCTTATCGTGATAAATCTGGCTAACCTCGATTAATGGGTTGGGCAGTGGAAAACCTAAATGCCTCAGACAGGCGAGGTCGAGGATCTTTTTGTCATAGCGAATGTGGTAGCCGACTAAAGGACGATTGCCGATAAAGTCGAGCAGCTTGATGAGTGCTTCTTTTTCGCTGATGCCATCCACCAAATCTTGGTGGCGGATATGGTGAATTTTCACTGAACCTGAATCGAGTGATTGCGGGGCGCGTAGTCGAACTTCGAACGGTTTACTGGTGATGATGCGATTATCGATGATTTTGGTCGCAGCGATGGTGACCAGCTCGGCACGATTTGGATCCAAGCTGGTGGTTTCGCAATCGAGAGAGACAAATTCGCCTTTTTGCGGCGAACAGAACAGTGGCTGATAAGGTGAGTCTTTCAGCTTGTAATGCCAGTATTTCCTTTGTAGCCAATTCATCCCTGTTACCTCTCGTCTTATTTGCCTAAAAGACTCTAATCACGGATTTGATAATGGAAGCCTAAGAACTGCTTAAACTTCTTCACTACGTGTAAGCTGTGGCGCAGCAGGTCTCGTTCTGTCCTGTCTAACTGTTTGATATCGATATTGTTCAGTGCTTCCTGCTTACTCAATTGCTGGTTCAAACGGATCTTGAAGAACAGCTTCAGCGCTTCGTTGAGGTTGTCTGCGGTTTCTGGTTCTAAGATGCGTTTGTTTCTCAGTGCTTCGATACGCTCGAAGGTGTTCTTCTCTTCAATCGCGTATTCCAATGCCAGAGTGCGAATGCCATGCACGATTGGAAAGATGCCGCCGCGCTTTATATCCAGCCCATCTTTAGCACTTTTTACGTTACCAAACAGAGTAAGAGGCACGGAAAATTGCAGAGCAGGGCGAGTGAAATCGGACAGAATCAACATGCGATCTTCCATGCTGTCTCTGAGGTGCTCGGCGATAGGCGTGAGCAGCTCTCGATTGCCTGCGACCGCATGAGCGTCGCTGAAGATGGCTAAGTCCATGATTTGTTCAGGCTGCGCTTTAGCAATCCAACCATCGATAGTTTTGACCCACTCTTGCTGTGTTCGAACCCACTTCGGATTGTTAACCATGACTTTGCCAGGGCAGAGTGGGTAGCCCAGTTGCTGCAAGGTGTGGGTGAGGGTTTGCATCACTTCGGAGCAATGTTCCCATTCCAACCCATCTTGGATGATCAGCGCATTGTCTTGATCGGTTTTGAGGATTTGTTCTCCACGACCTTCCGAGCCAAGCACAATCAAACAGCAGTGATCGTGCAGTGCTGGTGGCACCACAAGCTCAAACGCTTTTTCGATGATTTGTTCGTTTACGGCGGATATCAGCTCCATGATGAAGCGAGTGCGGATGCCATTGGTCAGCAAGCTATCCACCAACTGACGCTGTCGATTGGAAGCAAGGGCTAACTCTTCCACGCTACTGGCTCGTGCAATACTGAGTGTCAGTACGTGTGAGTGAGTGGAAAACGCACTGAGGATCTGCGTCATATCCAACATACCGACCGCTTGATTGCCTTCGCACACCATGAGACGTTTCATGCGATTTCGTGTCATGGTGATCATGGCGTTAAACAAGAAGTCACCATCATCTACGTGATAAACAGGGAAGGTCGCAATCTCACTCACTGGCGTATCGAGTGGGTGGCCGTCAAGCATCACGGCATGAAGCATATTGGTTCGAGTCACTATCGCGTAGGGATGCGCCGATGGATATTGCTCTAAGCGCGGGTCCTCTTGGCTAAGCTGAACCAAAGCAGCATCGATGCCATTGTCCTTGAGTGTTTTGGTGACCTGATTAATTGGCATATCAGGTGCCAATAGCATTGGTGGATGATAGATGCTGCTATCGACTTTAGTCAGAATGAACTCCGCAAGGTTTTGCTGCTGCTGAGCCGCTTCAATGAGGGCTTGGCGTTTGGATAAGTTGTTATCGAAGTAGGCGGCGAACTGTCCGTTCTCGTTATACAGCTCAAGAAACACGTCTTTGGGCAGCAAGTACGAGAGGGTATCTTCTAGTGCTACATACTGATGGCGGACGCTTCCTTCGAACAACGAACGCACATCAAACATGTCGTCGTTAGCGTAGTGAGCAAACACTTCGTCTTGATCTTTTGAGCGCTCTTCTACCGCGCCTTTAATCAGTACGTGCAGATGAGGGTTGTCTTGCCCACAAGCTAAGATGACATCTCTCGTTCGGTAATACGCCACATCTAGAGATGAGCGCAGTCGATTTTGCTGTGCGTCGGTCAGGCGATCGAACGGTGGAGATTGCATATTAAATTTGTCAGGCATGAGAGCACCTAAATTTGGTGGGAACACATTCTAAGTCTGACAAATTTCCCTGCCGAAGCCAGACGACTTTGGTCTAAATCGTCACAATCTAATTTTGCATTTCGAGAGCCTGTACCATAGAGGAAACGGTAAGTTGCCGATTCTTCCCTTTTTCTATTACGCATTGCGATCCATAATTCCGCGTCCCAAACGTTTACGTGGTGGAAGTCTTTAGTTTTGTCGTTTTTAGGATATCTGTGATGTTGAAACCCTCTCCGTATGGCTGGATTTCCCAGTACTTTCTCGGATTCTTTTTTGCGTATGGCGTGTATCTGCCATTTTGGTCATTGTGGTTTAAAGAGCAGGGCGTTTCTCCGACAGACATCGGTCTATTAGTCGGGTTGGGCTTAGCGACACGTTGTGTGGCGAATATGGTCATTACGCCACGTTTACATAAGGTTGAACACATCATGCCAGCGCTACGCTGGTTAAGTTTTGCTGCCCTTATTTTTGTTGGCTTCCACTTTTTCACCGGCGGCAACTTCTGGTTAATGGCACTCGCCACTGTCTTGTTTAACTTGTGTTGTGGTCCTGTGGTGCCTTTATCTGATGCCATGGCAAACTACTATGCGCGTTTGAAGATGCTCGATTACGGTCGTACCCGCTTGTGGGGCTCTATTGCTTTTATTGCTGGCTCAACGGTGGTTGGGTATTTAGTGGCAGAATTTGGCTCTGATATGATTCTCTATACGGCAATGGCCGGGGTATTCATCTCGCTATTGTTTGTTATGCGTAATACCAACCCAATGCCTGTGACCCGCGGTGACCAGCATGCTGAACGTCCGAAGCTATCAGCACTACTTACTGATAAACCTGTGGTCAAGTTTCTTGTGCTGGTGGCGTTAATACAAGGTAGTCATGCGGCGTACTATGGTTTTAGTGCCATTCACTGGAAAGCTGCAGGTCATTCTGAAGATGTGATTGGTTACTTGTGGAGCTTAGGTGTGGCAGCTGAAGTTGCCGTGTTTGCTCTGAGTAAGCGTCTATTCGCTGGCTGGTCTTTGCGCACTCTGTTTGTGATTGCTGCCGGTGGTGTGATGCTGCGTTGGGGCATGACAGCCACGACGACTTCTATATTCGCATTAGTGGTCGTGCAAATGCTTCACGGCGTGACGTTTGCGATGGCACACATTGCCGCAATTCAATACATCCAGAACTCAGCAGAGAACAAGATGGTGGCATTGCAGGCGTTGTACAATGCGATTCCACTTGGTGCGTTTATCGCACTAATGACGGTGAGCAGTGGTTGGGGTTACGAGCACTGGGGGGCGAGTATCTTCTGGTTGATGGCTGCGATGGGTTTTGTTGCGTTGTTCATCAAAGTTGAGCCTCAAAATGATGAAAGTAATGTGGTAGACCTATCAGCCAATGCACCTGAAGCACAGAATTAAGCTTCTGTGACAGAGATTAAAAACTAACCTTTGTCTCTGTTGTGAAAGCAGTGTTAAATGAAACCTCTCCCTTATGGAGAGGTTTTTTTATTCTCTTGCTTTAAAAACGGCAAGAAAGGCAAGAAAGGATATCGAATGCAAGGATGGCTAGTGATTCCCGTTTCTTTGGCGTATTTGGGAATCCTGTTTTTAATCGCTTGGTATGGTGACAAACAAAAGAGATGGTTAGCGCGTTGGCGACCATGGATCTACAGTTTGTCGATTGCGGTCTACTGTACGTCGTGGACCTTCTACGGCACGGTTGGACAGGCGAGCAATAATCCTTGGTCCTTCTTACCCATCTACATTGCGCCGATAATCGTGTTTACCATCGGCTGGCGCGTTCTCGCTCGGCTTATACTGATTGCCAAGCGTGAGCACATCACCTCAATTGCTGACTTCATTGCTGCCCGCTATGGTAAATCGCAAGGTTTGGCGGTGGCTGTTACCTTAATTGCCGTGGCGGGTATTCTGCCGTATATCGCTTTGCAGCTGCGTGGCATCACCATGGGATTAGAAATCATTGCGCCAGATTTGGCTTCTGATCTCAGTTATCAAAACTACAGTGTGTCTTGGTTTGTGGTGGGGGCGATGGCGATCTTCACCATGCTGTTTGGTACGCGCCATATCGATAACACCGAACACCACCGCGGCATGATGATGGCGATTGCGTTTGAATCTGTGCTCAAGCTGGTGGCGTTCTTGGTGGTGGGCGTGTTTATTGTTTGGCTCGCGATGGATACCGAGAGCTTCCATCTCGCTGATATCGCATCTGAAACCTATGAGTCGCCAAATATTCCGACTTTGTTGATTCATACCATTCTGACCATGTTGGCGATTGTCTGTTTGCCACGTCAGTTTCATACCATGGTGGTTGAGAATGAACGCGCGCAAGACCTACATGTTGCCCGTTGGCTATTCCCACTGTATCTGATTCTGATGGGCATCTTTGTTTTGCCGATCGCGTGGGTAGGACAAAGCCTGTTGAGTGGCAGTCCTGCTGATACCTACGTGATAAGTGTGCCGATGGCGGTGGGTGCAAATGACATTGCGTTGCTGGCTTTCTTGGGTGGTACTTCGGCGGCAAGTGGTATGGTTATCGTCTCGACCATTGCCTTAGCAATCATGGTATCGAACGATTTGGTGATGCCGCTGATTCTGCGCCGGATGAAGTTATCAAAACGCAATCATCACCACTTTTCTACGTTGCTGTTACGTATACGTCGTGGGCTTATTCTGCTTCTTTTGATTGGCGCATGGGGCTTTTATCAGGCTTTAGATAGTATTCACTCACTCTCCGCAATAGGGTTTCTCTCGTTTGCAGCGATTACCCAGTTTGCTCCATCTTTGATTGGCGGCATGTACTGGCGTCAGGGCAACAAAAAGGGCGTGTATGTTGGTTTGCTGGTGGGTTTCACAATTTGGTTGATTACTTTAATGAGCCAAACCGACATGCTAGCGGGCGATGCAACCAATAACTTACTAATTTGGCTTATCACACCACCTGATTTATTGGCAGGCTTTGGCATTGCCGTTTCTGATTGGGGCATGATCCTCAGCGTGGTGGCGAATACCGCATGTTTTGTCGCCGTATCGCTAGCCACGCGGCCAAGCATAAGTGAACGCTTACAATCGGCATCATTCGTTGGCACACCTTTGCCTGAGAGTGAAAATATCAGCTTGTACCAAAGCCGCGTCACGGTTAGTGAGCTAGAGATGCTAGCCTCTCGATTTGTCGGACGCACGCGAGTGAAATCTGCCTTCCAAACCTATTGGAGTCAGCAACGAGAAGAGCTACTTCCTAACCAACAAGCCCCCTCTACCTTGATTCGACATACTGAGCGCGTACTTGCCGGTGTGTTTGGTGCCTCTTCTGCTAAGTTAGTACTTACTTCTGCGTTGCAGGGCAGAAACATGCAACTTGAGGAGGTGGCGACTATTGTTGATGAAGCCTCTGAGCTGTACGATTTTAGCCGTGGTTTGCTGCAAGGGGCGATTGAACATATTGGACAAGGTATCGCGGTTGTCGACAAACAATTGAGGTTGGTGGCGTGGAACCAGCGTTACCTTGAGTTGTTTGTCTTCCCGCCGGGGTTGATTCAGGTCGGGCGTCCGATTGCTGAAGTCATTCGTCATAATGCTGAGCAGGGTCTGTGTGGTCCGGGTGACCCCGAAGATCACGTTCGTCGCCGTGTTTATCACCTTGAACAAGGCACGCGACATACCTCTTCCCGTGTGCGTCCAGATGGTCGTGTAATTGAAGTGCAAGGTAACCCAATGCCCGGTGGCGGTTTCGTTATGAGCTTTACCGATATCACCGTTTTCCGCGATGCGGAGCAAGCTCTGAAAGACGCTAATGAGACACTAGAAGAGCGCGTTCGTGCTCGTACTCGTGAGTTGGAACAATTGAACAAACAGCTGGTGGCAGCGACGCAACGTTCTGAGCATGAGTCACAGTCTAAGTCGCGCTTCTTAGCGGCGGTGAGCCATGACTTGATGCAGCCGCTGAACGCCGCACGTCTGTTTGCTTCTTCGTTGTCGGAAGTTGCCAAAGACAGTGAAACCCAAAAGCTGTCGACCCACATTGAGAGTGCATTAGGTGCAGCAGAAGATTTGATTGGTGATTTGCTGGATATTTCGCGTTTGGAATCGGGCAAGCTAGACGTCAATGTGCATGGCTTTGCGGTTAATGATGTATTGGCAAACTTGAATGCGGAATTCAGTGCGCTGGCGAAACAACAAGGTATTGAGTTCACCATGATCCCATCGTCTTTGATGGTGAAATCCGACCCGAAATTGCTGCGCCGTGTTGTGCAGAACTTCCTTACCAATGCGTTCCGTTATAGCCCGAATGGCAAAGTGGCGCTCGGTGTACGCCGCGTACAAGGGCGAATGCGTATCGATGTATGGGATAACGGTATGGGGATCGAAGAGGAGAAGCAACAAGAGATCTTCGAAGAGTTTAATCGCGGTACTCAAGTTCGTTCTGATCAAGGTTTGGGGCTAGGCTTAGCCATCTCGAAAGGTATTGCTCAAGTGCTGGGGCATGAAATCTCGATGCGTTCTTGGTTTGGTAAAGGCAGTGTGTTCTCGATTACCTTAGATAAAGCAGAGAAGTTACATATTCCGGCGGTTAAAGCGGTGAAGAGTGCACAATCCGATTTAAGCCATATTCGTGTCCTATGTGTTGATAACGAGCCGGATATTCTGGTCGGAATGGAAAATTTACTCTCACGCTGGGGGTGTGATATTCGCATTGCGACTGACATCGTTGAGAGTCTGAAAGCTATCGAAGACGATTGGCTGCCAGATGTAATTTTCTCCGATTATCGTTTAGACAATGGTCGAACAGGATTAGAAGTGTTGCAGCAATGCCGCTTGCGTCTGGGTAACCGTTTTGAAGGGGTGATCATCAGTGCCGATCGAACCGATGACATGATGGAAGGCATTAAAGCCAATGGGTTTAGTTTTATCGCCAAACCTGTAAAACCTTTGAAACTACGTTCGGTGCTCAATCGAGTCGCCTAGAAAAAAAGACCTCCGATTGGAGGTCTTTTGCTTTAAGGGGGTGATCGGTCGGTGGCTTATTCTGCAACGCCGCCTTGAGTCAGTTTGGCTGGATCGAGCAATCTTTCTAATGTGGTACGATCTAAGTCCGTTTCTTCTTCCGCGACATCAATGATAGCGCGACCTTGTTTGTAGGCTTTCTTCGCTACTTCGGCTGCTTTTAGGTAGCCAATCACAGGGTTAAGTGCGGTGACCAGAATCGGGTTCTTCGCCAGTGCCACATCAAGGTTGTCTTGGCGCACTTCAAACGTCGCGATGGCTTTGTCTGCCAAAGCTACGGCGCTGTTCGACAGCAGTTCAATGCTTTCTAGTACATTGTGAGCAATCACTGGCAGCATCACGTTTAGCTGGAAGTTACCCGATTGACCGGCAACGGTAATGGTCGCGTCGTTACCAATCACTTGGGCAGACGCCATAGCAGCTGCTTCTGGAATCACTGGGTTCACTTTGCCTGGCATGATGGAAGAGCCCGGTTGCAAACCTTGCAGTTCGATTTCACCTAGGCCTGCGAGTGGACCTGAGTTCATCCAGCGAAGATCGTTTGAGATCTTCATGATCGCAACTGCTGCTGTTTTGAGCTGTCCCGATAGGGCAACGATCGCATCCTGACTGCTGAGATTGAAAAAGAAGTTTTTGCTTGAAGCAAACTCGATGCGCGTTGATTGCGCTAAGTTATCAGCAAAAAGATCGGCGAAGCGCGGATCGGCGTTGATCCCTGTGCCCACCGCTGTTCCACCTTGGGCTAACGCTTTCACTGCTGGCAGTGTTTGCTCAATGGCTTGCTTAGCATGCTCAATTTGGAACTGCCAGCCGCCAAGCTCTTGGGCGAAGGTAATTGGCATCGCATCCATGAGGTGCGTGCGACCTGTTTTCACCACATCTTTTAGTGCTTGCTGCTTAGTCTCTAGTGTTTCACTTAAGTGAGACAATGCAGGCAGTAGCTGTTTTTCAATCGCAATTGCAGAGCTGACTTGAATCGCTGTAGGCACTACGTCGTTACTGCTTTGACCCATGTTGACGTGATCATTTGGATTGACCGTTCCGCCTAGGTGCTCAGACGCTAATGTTGCAATCACTTCGTTGGCATTCATGTTTGAGCTGGTGCCCGAGCCGGTTTGGAATACATCGATAGGGAATTGGTCGAGGTGTTTACCATCAATGATTGCTTGCGCAGCATCGGCGATGGCATTGGCAATATCACCTTCTAGCAAGCCAAGTTGAGCATTGGTGAGCGCAGCGGTTTGTTTGATGTGCGCTAGTGCTTGGATAAAGCCAGTCGGCATAGTGTGCTTGCTAAAAGCAAAGTTATCGACAGCGCGTTGAGTTTGGGCTTGATACAAAGCGTTGGCTGGGACTTTGACTTCGCCCATGCTGTCTGCTTCGATACGGAATTCCGTGGTCATGGTAGGTTCCTTTTGTTTAATCGAGTGGCGTCTGTATCAGACGTAATTGTTGTTGTAATGAGAGAAATTTCACATCGCCATCCTCAAATTGGTAGTAGTAACGTTTGAGACAAAGTAGCGGAGTGTGAATGGAATCGAGGCAAACTCGGCGGAAGATGCGGCTACGAGCAGGGTTTTGAATGGCATCAAGTAGATGGAAGTAAACCTGACGCAAATACAGTTCGCACAGCAACAGGTTTTCGTGCTCTGCATCGTGATCGTAGATGGACGACAGCACCATGCCCCAATGGATGTAATCATGAATCACATCAGGTTCGAAGCCGCTTGGCGCATACACATGAAGGAATCGGTCTTGCGCTTTAAAAAAGGCGTTGTAGATGGCTTGGCTGCTGTCCATAGTTACCTCGATACTTAAGATAATGATAATTATTATCAATTAATTGTCGATTAGCAACCACAGCTTTTTTAAGGAAATAACACAACAAAAAAAGCCGATACTCGGACTCAGTATCGGCTGAAGTGGGAGAGCTCAATCCCTACAATTAAGCTCGGTATTCTTTCGCGAGATAAGGTCGGCTCAAATGCGTCTTCAAGCCTTATGGAGCAGGTAAGTTATTTGTCCGTAAACAAAGTCTCGTATTTCACAAATGCTGTTTGCGTTTCACCGTAGTAGAGTGTGCCTTCAGATTGAATCGCAACACGTAACCAACTCTCGGCTGATGCAGGCTTAGGCAAAGTGATGGTCCAGTTTTGTCCGGCTTGATCCGCTGGTGTCATGTCAATTGGCTGTGCGTTTTGCTCTTGGCTATCCACGACTGAAAGCTTCACCCCTTCCAGTGGATAAGCCGCATGTAAAGACAACTCTAGGCTATCTTGCGTCAGCTTTTCTGAGCGAAACTTCACTTTAAAGTCACCATTCTCCATATCACACAAGCCACTGGTATAACGGCAATTCGACTTACTGGCCAGTTTGTAGCTTTCCCCTTCTTTAGCGGCATGAGGCTTTTCACTCAGAGCCATGTCTGTACCGAAATAAGCGATCAAAGAAAGAATTGGGGCGATCAACAGAGCGATAATAAAGTGCTTGTTTTTGAACATGTTGGCTTCCTTGCTACAACTTCATAAGGTTAAATTAACCTAATCTAGCGAATAAAAAAGCCCCAAGCGGGGCTTTTGTGGTTTGCGTTATATTTTAGTGGTCTACCGCACCGCCAGCGCCTGCTGGTACACGTACGTGCTCGACTAGGTCTTTTACTTCTTGTGGTGTTTCTGCCGTTACTTTCGATACAGCGAATGCCACGATGAAGTTGAACACAGCGCCAATTGCACCAAATGCGTTTGGTTCGATGCCTAGGAACCAGTTCTGACCCCAGCTTTGTAGGTAAGTCCAGTCAGCAACAAATAGGATGCCTTTGTGCTGGAATACGTAGAATAGCGTGATACTGATACCTGCAATCATACCTGCGATTGCGCCTTCTTTGTTGATGCTCTTACTGAAGATACCCATCATCAACGCAGGGAAGATGGAGGATGCCGCCAGACCGAAGGCGAGCGCTACCGTACCGGCTGCAAACCCTGGCGGATTCAAGCCTAAGTAACCGGCGACTGCGATGGCGACTGCCATGGAGATTCGGCTCGCGAGCAGCTCTTTCTTCTCGGATATGTTCGGATTTATCACACCTTTGATTAAGTCATGAGATATTGCGGATGAAATCGCCAGTAGTAGACCTGCAGCCGTCGATAGTGCTGCCGCCAGACCACCTGCTGCGACAAGTGCGATAACCCAGTTAGGTAGCTTAGCAATCTCTGGGTTTGCTAGTACCATGATGTCACGGTCAACTTTCAGCTCATTGGTTGCTGGGTTTGATGTGTACTCAATCAGACCGTCGCCGTTCTTATCATCAAAGCCTAGTAGACCTGTTTTCTCCCAGTTCTTGAACCAGCCAGGACGCTCATCATAAGCAAGGTGCTGACCCGGAGCTGGGTTAACGGTATCCATTAGGTTTAGACGCGCCATAGCAGATACTGCAGGTGCTGTTGTGTAAAGGATAGCGATGAAAACTAGCGCCCAACCTGCTGATGTACGTGCATCACGAACCTTAGGAACGGTAAAGAAACGGATGATTACGTGTGGCAGACCCGCAGTACCGATCATCAATGACATGGTGTACACGAACATGTTTAGCGTGTCGCCACGAACTTGGGTGGTGTATTCACTGAAGCCGAGCTCGGTGACTACTTGGTCGAGCCTATCGAGTAGATAGACATCGGTGCCTTGGATGGTACTACCTAAGCCGATCTGTGGTAGTGGGTTACCTGTTAGTTGCAGAGAGATAAAGATTGCAGGAATAGTGTAAGCAAGAATGAGTACGCAATATTGAGCAATCTGCGTGTAGGTAATGCCTTTCATGCCACCCATAACGGCGTACATGAATACGATACACATACCGATCAGTAGACCTGTTGAGTAATCCACTTCTAGGAAACGACCAAACGCCACGCCCACGCCTTTCATCTGACCGATAACGTAAGTCACCGATGCGATGATAAGACACACAACCGCTACGATACGTGCTGCGTTAGAGTAGAAGCGCTCGCCCACGAACTCCGGCACGGTAAACTTACCGAACTTACGTAGGTAAGGAGCAAGCAGAAGTGCAAGCAGTACGTAACCGCCTGTCCAGCCCATCAGGAATACAGAGCCGCCGTAACCCATGAAGGCAATCAAGCCTGCCATTGAGATGAACGATGCCGCTGACATCCAGTCTGCAGCGGTTGCCATGCCGTTAGCGATAGGGTTTACACCGCCGCCTGCTACATAGAATTCTTTGGTTGAGCCCGCACGCGCCCAAATCGCAATACCGATGTAGAGGACGAACGTTGCGCCAACCACTAGATAGGTAATAGTTTTCAAATCCATCTGAGTTACTCCTTACTCATCTACGCCGAATTCACGGTCGATTTGGCGCATTTTCCACGCGTAGTAGAAAATAATACCCAGGAAGGCATAGATGGAGCCTTGTTGAGCAAACCAGAACCCGAGTTTGTATCCACCTAATTGAAATTGATTAAGTACGTCGACAAATAAAATGCCGCAGCCGAAAGACACTACGAACCAGATGACCATCAGGGTAATCATTAGCTTCACGTTCTTGTCCCAGTAGGCTTTGGCTCTTTCTTCGCTTTCAAATGCCATTGCCGTCTCCTTACGATTGGTATTGTTGTTAAAAAAATGTTTCAACATGTACATTAGCAAGGCACTGGCAAGAACTCTTTTCAACTTTAGTCGGGACGCTAAAAAGCAAAAACGCCCGTTTTTAGGGCGTTTGAGAGGTGGTGGGAATAAAAATGTGATGTTAATTTGATGTTAAATTAGCCAAA
Source organism: Vibrio sp. SCSIO 43153 (assembly GCF_023716625.1). Taxonomy (NCBI): domain Bacteria; kingdom Pseudomonadati; phylum Pseudomonadota; class Gammaproteobacteria; order Vibrionales; family Vibrionaceae; genus Vibrio; species Vibrio sp. SCSIO 43153. The sequence continues at coordinate 3,141,852 of NZ_CP071855.1, read as the reverse complement.
GGTCTAAGAGTTTTATCAATTAACATAGAAATCTTTTATACCAAGCAGCAAATTATTCAGTGCAACAGCAGCAAGGATAAGCCCCATTACGCGGCTGATGATGGCTGCGCCTACGTTACCAATCACTTTTTGAATCGTGTTTGCACCCAGTAACAAGAATAGGGTAACCAGAAGTACCGCAATCATGACGCCTGCGGTCATTGCTTGGTCGATGAAAGAGTAGCGGTTGTTATCGGTGAGCATCACGATGGCCATCATGGCACCCGGCGACGCAATCGAAGGGATCGCAAGAGGGTAAACGGCTAGGTCAGCGAGATCGGAGTGGCTGACTTCTTCGCCCAGTTTTTGTTCTTGTTCTGGCTTGCTCTCACCAAAAATCATCGACAATGCAAACAGCAATAACACTAAGCCACCAGCGGCTTGGAACGCGGGTAATGGGATTTGCATTGCTTCCAGCAACAACTGACCGGCAATAAGAAAGAACAGCAACACACCCATTGAAATGGCAATGGCTTTCAACGCGACAAGACGACGCTGTTTTGCCGTGAGGTGCTGAGTTTGCGATAGATAAACGGGTACTGAACCAATCGGGTCGATGACGGCCCAGAGTACGACGAATTGAGTGACGAGAATACTTAGCAAAGTATGACCTCCCAGAGTTAGCGGTTTAACAGAGGGATGAAAAGGCTGCGTGACAGCCTGTTTATTTTAACGTCTGTTGTTCTTTTTGCGTCATATAAATGTGAATTAGATATATTTACTAACACATTACTGCTCGGGTTCCATTTGCTGCAGTAGGATGACGGCTTGAGTGCGGTTCTTCACGCCCAGCTTGCGGAAAATTGCCGTCATGTGCGCTTTGATGGTGGCCTCTGAGACATTGAGCTCGTAAGCGATTTGTTTGTTGAGTAAGCCATCGGAAAGCATGCCCAACACTTTGTATTGCTGAGGGGTAAGAGCGGCAATTTTTTCTGCCAAGTCATTACAAGCTGCGTTATTGGTGATCAAGCCTTCCGGGAAGTATGGGTCACCATTGAGAACCTGGTTGAGGGCGTTGACCAGCTCACGCATGTCGCTGGATTTCGGAATAAAGCCGAATGCACCATGGCTTTTCACTTGCGTGACCACGCTTGGCTCTTCACTTGCAGAAACGACCACCACCGGAATATCTGGGTACTCGGCTCGAAGGTGAATCAACCCCGACATGCCATTCGCGCCTGGCATCTTTAGGTCCAATAACACCAAATCTGGCTCTTCTTCTTTTTCCAGCAACGCGAGTAGAGCATCTAGCGTATCCGCTTCAAGAAGGTTGGCCCCACTCACGGCCATGTGTACCGATTGGAACAAGGCATTGCGGAATAGGGGGTGATCATCTGCGATGATTATGGTGTAGGTCGAATCCATGACGTTAAACACTTTTGACTATTTCGTTAATGGAATTATTGTCCACCTTTAAGAATGTGGACAATGTTTATCCGCTAAAAGTCTGAACCAAATCGACTTTTATTAGAAAAATTGCATATAAACGCAAGTTTCTCGAATTTATTAAGACAATAAAAAACGCCAGTGAAAAATCACTGGCGTTTGAAAGATTCATCATCAGAATCGGTTGATATGCTCTAAGAAAGGCTTGGCTTGCATAAAGCCGGTTAAACGAGCGTTTGAAACATGCTCGCCATTGGCATTCCAGAACTCAATCGTTGGTAAACCAAGTACATTCATATGTTTAAGCAGTTCGATGTCTTGCACTTGGTTCTTGGTCACATCTGCTTGTAGTAGTACGAAGTCTTGCAGCTTAGCTTCGACACTTGGGTCATGGAAGGTGTATTTCTCAAACTCTTTACATGCCACACACCAGTCTGCGTAGAAGTCGAGCATCACTGGTTTGCCTGCTTGTTTAGCTTGAGCAAGTGCTGCCTCAAGCTCTGCCACGTTAGTAATGCGAGTAAAGTTCACCGTTGCTTGTTGAGTTTGTGTCGTGGTGTTGCCTCCAAACCAGTAATTCAGCACAGGCTGAGCAGAAGCAAACAGACCTAGTACTGCGATGATGCCCACTGCACTTTGCTTCCAGCCGCCAAACTCTAAGCTGTTTTTGATGTGGTATAGCCAACCAAAAGCCGCAATGCCCAGAGCTGACCACAGCGCAGTTGCCCACACTTCTGGCATGATGCGCTCAAGTAGGAAGATAGGAGCTGCCAGCAGAACAAAGCCGAATAGGGTCTTAACGCGATCCATCCAACCACCTGCTTTCGGTAGCAGTTTATTGCCGAATACAGCAACAAGAATCAGTGGAATGCCCATACCCATCGCCAGTGCGTAAAGTGCGATACCACCGGTGAGTAAGTCACCACTTTGTGCCACGTAAAGTAGTGCGCCGGACAGAGGTGCCGTGGTACATGGTGAACACACCAAACCTGAAATCGCGCCCATGGCGAACACGCCTGCGCTGCTACCACCTTGTTGTTTGTTGCTGAGGTTGTTTAACCATGTCTGCACACTGCTTGGCAACTGCAGGTTATATACACCAAACATAGATAGTGCCAGCGCCACGAATAACACACTCAAACCAATCAACACATAAGGGTGTTGCATCGCTGCTTGGAACTGCATGCCCGCAGACGCCACCACAAGACCGAGTAGGGTGTAAGTCAGCGCCATGCCTTGCACATAAACAAACGACAAGCCTAGTGCGCGGCGTTGGCTCAGTTTGCCACTACCAAGCACGATACTGGTCAGGATTGGGTACATCGGCAGTATACATGGCGTAAATGCTAAGCCCACACCAAGTGCTAAGAACAATAGTGGCGTCCACCAGTTATCTGCTAGGTTGGCTGCAAGGCTATCTTGCTGTGTTATTGGTGCCGATGATGGAGTATCTGCCGTGGATGATTTCGCCGCTGGTGGCGTTACTATTGCTGCTTGTTCTGCTTTTGGTGCTGTCGTCGACGTGGTTGAACCTGAGCTCGATGAAGTAAACGCACTGATAGGAATCACGCGAGTTTCTGGTGGGTAACAGAAGCCTGCTTTGGCACAGCCTTGGTATTGCACCACGACGCGAGCGCCGTCTTGCCAGTTATGCATTGGCACGTTAACAAACAGTGGTTGAGTGTAGATATGCACGTCACCAAAGAACTCATCTTTATGCGGTGTGCCTTCCTCCATTTGTAAGTCGCCTAACGCGACGTTTTCGCCCGCAACTGACAAGCGTTCTTGATACAGGTAGTAGCCATCACGTACCTGCCAATCGAGCATCAGTTTGCCGTCTTGTTGGTAGTAGTTGAACGGGAAAGCCTGATCGATAGGCACAAAAGAATCGTTGCTGCTGCCAAAAGTGTTGTTTTGGTCGTTACCAAACTGGTCGTTACCAAATAAGGCCATGGATGGCGCAGAAAAAGTAATAAGCCCTAAGAGTAAGACGGAGAGTAATGCACGCATAAAAGGTTCAATTCATCTTAGATAATTGCCGTTAGTGTAACTCAATCAGACCTGCTGGCTAGCCAATAAGTTTCATGGAAGTGAAGATTTGTTAAGCAAAAACGTGAGTCTCAGGCAATAAAAAAGGGAGCCGAAGCTCCCCGAGTAAGACTCTGTTTCTACTAGATCAGTAGACCACCGAATGCGAAGCCAAGTGCTACCGCTGAAGCGATAGTTGCTACACCTGGTACGAAGAACGGGTGGTTGAATACGTACTTACCGATGCGAGTCGAGCCCGTGTCGTCCATCTCAACCGCAGCAAGTAGCGTTGGGTAAGTTGGTAGTACGAATAGCGCACTTACTGCTGCGAAAGACGCAACCGCGGTAAGTGGTGCTACACCGATTGCTAGTGCTGCTGGCATCAGCGCAACAGTCGTTGCACCTTGCGAGTAAAGCAGCATTGAAGCGAAGAATAGAACAAGTGCTAGCATCCATGGGTAGTCAGACAGTAGTGCACCTGCGACTTCCTTGATGCCATCAACGTGCGCGTTAACGAATGTAGAACCTAGCCATGCCACACCAAGAACACACACACACGCTGTCATACCAGAGCGGAATGTTGCCGCTGCTGGGATTTTACTAGCGTCGATTTTACAGCTCATTACGATAGCAGCTGCGGCCGCTAGCATTACTGTCATGATTGCTTCGTTACGACCAAGCGCTGGGTTCTCGATAAGACCGACAGAGCCAGAAATTGCCGCTGCGTAACACACTACGAATGCGATCGCGCCAAGGAAGATGAACGTTGCTTTCTTCGCTGTTGGTAGGATCTCACGTTTAGATTCTGTGCTTAGCTTGATTAGGCCGTTCTCTAGACGATGTTGGTATTCAGGATCGTCTTTTAGTTCACAGCCCATGAAGTTCGCAACAAATGCACCGATCATACAAGCGATGAAGGTTGTTGGGATACATACCGCTAGTAGCGTTAGGTAGTCTACGCCGAACGGGTGAAGCATTGCCGCGAAAGCTACCACTGCCGCTGAGATTGGCGATGCTGTGATAGCGATTTGCGATGCCACTACCGCGATAGACAGTGGACGAGAAGGACGAACGCCTTGACCTTTCGCTACTTCTGCAATTACAGGTAGGGTAGAGAATGCCGTATGACCAGTACCCGCCATCAGTGTCATTAGGAATGTCACGATAGGCGCGTAGAAAGTGATACGTTCGGGATGCTTACGTAAAAAGTCTTCTGCAACCTGTACCATCCAGTCCAAACCACCTGCGACTTGCATTGCTGCGATAGCGGTGATTACAGACATGATGATCAGGATTACGTCGACAGGTATGTAAGCTTGGCTTGTTGGAACGCCCAGGATGAGAGACAACGCAATTACCCCGGCACCACCAGCAAAACCAATGCCGATACCACCAATTCTTGCCCCCAAATAAATGAAGAGCAGAACCACGAATAGTTCGACCATTACCATATTGATACCTCTTTTAGTTTTTTATTGATTCTGATTTTTTGAACACTCAGGAACAGGAGTAAATGTTCAGAGAATCAGAACCTGTTCGGCTTACGGTAATAAAAAGCTTAATAAAAGTGTGGTTAACCGTATAAAAGCCTAAAAAAGGGCCCCGTTTGGGACCCCTTAAACATGCGATTACTCGTAGCGTTTCGCTTTATAAGTCGGATGCATGAAGTTTTCAACTGATAAGATGTCATCTAGCTCTTCAGCAGTTAATAAACCGCGTTCTAGAACCACATCACGTACACTCTTACCTGTTTCTGCACAGATCTTACCAACAATATCGCCCTCGTGGTGACCGATGTATGGGTTTAGGTAAGTTACGATACCGATAGAGTTGTAAACGTAGTTTTCACAAACTTCTTTGTTCACAGTAATGCCATCGATACATTTATCACGTAGGTTCACACACGCGTTGTGTAGTAGAGAGATAGACTCAAACACGCTTTGCGCGATAACCGGTTCCATTACGTTAAGTTGTAGCTGACCGCCTTCTGCTGCGAAAGAAACCGTGTTGTCGTTACCTAGAACTTTGAAGCAAACTTGGTTCACTACTTCTGGGATAACTGGGTTTACTTTAGCTGGCATAATTGAAGAGCCTGCTTGCATTTCTGGTAGGTTCAGCTCGTTTAGACCTGCACGTGGACCAGAAGAAAGTAGACGAAGGTCGTTACAGATCTTCGATAGCTTCACTGCTAGGCGTTTTAGCGCACCGTGCGTCATTACGTAAGCACCACAGTCAGAGGTTGCTTCGATTAGGTCTTCTGCGGCAACCACTTCAACACCTGTTACTTCTGCTAGGTGTTTTACTGCTAGCGCTTGGTAACCAGTTGGCGCGTTTAGGCCAGTACCGATTGCAGTAGCACCTAGGTTGATTTCTAGTAGTAGCTTAGATGTGTAGTCTAGGGCACGAATCTCTTCGTTTAACGTAACCGCCCAAGCGTGGAACTCTTGACCCACAGTCATAGGAACCGCGTCTTGAAGCTGAGTACGGCCCATCTTCAACACGTCTTTGAATTCTTGTGCTTTAAGCTCGAATGCACCTTTTAGGTATTCGATCGCTTCCATCAACTGATGAACACTGTTGTAAACCGCGATACGGAAACCCGTTGGGTATGCACAGTTCGTTGATTGGCTCTTGTTTACGTGATCGTTCGGGTTGATGAACTCATATTGGCCTTTTTCCTTGCCCATCAGTTCAAGTGCAACGTTCGCGATAACTTCGTTGGTGTTCATGTTCACTGAGGTGCCCGCACCGCCTTGGAATACGTCTGAAGGGAACTGATCCATGCACTTACCTGTTTCAAGGATCAAATCACACGCTTCTAGGATGTAGTTAGCAACGTCTTTTGGAATCGCACCTAGCTCTTTGTTTGCTAATGCAGCAGCTTTCTTCGTCATTACCATACCGCGTACAAACTCCGGTACGTCAGAGATGGTAGTGCTTGAAATATTGAAGTTTTCGATAGCGCGAAGAGTGTGGATGCCGTAGTAAGCATCAGCTGGAACATGACGTTGACCTAATAGATCTTCTTCGATACGAGTGGCTTGGTTTGCTGTTTTTGGAGCATCAGATAGAGTAGCCATAACAGGATCCTTAGATGATAATTCTGATAATAAAGTTATTTATTAGCCATTTCTGCAATCTAGAATCCATTCATCAGAATTTTTGGCTGGAAAATCCGTCCTGACTTATGTGGCACATAATACTGTACCTAGCGCATAAAAATAGTAACTAGATCACCTTTTTCGCTTTTGATGCGTCAATATTTTGCAAAGTATGAACGAGTTATTAATAACCCTTAATGGGTAGTCTAATTTGCTGGACAAAGTTGGATTTTAAGAGTTCGAAATTAGCCCTTTTCAGATGCACTTTTTTGTATATGGCACCTTATTGTTCGAGGAGGTGACACCGTGCATTCTCTTTAGTATTAACACGCTTTTTTACAACGATTCGTTTGAGCTTAGCAGCATTTTCCCTTTACACTGCAAATAACAAAGGAGGGCATGTGTTTCCTATCTTATTATTGGCGTTTATTTTCGTCCCGATCATTGAAATCGGCCTATTTATTCAGGTGGGAGGCTTTTTAGGTCTCTGGCCTACGATTGCTTTGGTATTGATCACGGCATTTGTCGGCGCGTCTTTGGTGCGTAGCCAAGGCATCCAGACGTTGATGTCAGTGCAAGGTCGCTTAGAGCAAGGTGAGCTGCCAGCTCAGCAGATTTTTGAAGGTGTGATGCTGGCCGTCGCTGGTGTGCTGCTATTAACACCGGGCTTCATGACAGATGCATTAGGTATGTTAGTGTTGTTGCCAGCACCACGAGCAGCGATTGCAAAATACTTAATGAGTAAGATGGTGGTAAAGACCATGAACGGTGGCGGCTTCCACGCCAATTACTCAAACCAAGGTCCATTCGAGCAAGACCCGTACCGTCGTGACCCATATGATTCTCAATCGGATAACGGCAACACCTTCGAAGGTGAGTACGAGCGTAAAGACGACGATGATCGTAACAAGCTCAACTGATTCACTCAGTAAGAAAAACAAAAGGGCGCATGCAGCGCCCTTTTTAGTATCTGTAGTTTGGTGCGTTTACATTGCGCCTTCAAAACCCATTTGACGCCATGCCTCAAACGCAATGATAGCAACGGCGTTAGATAGGTTTAGGCTGCGTGCGTCCGGCATCATTGGAATGCGGATACGCTGCTCCATTGGCAAACTTTCAATCACTTCTGCTGGTAAGCCACGCGTTTCTGGGCCAAACATCAGCACGTCACCTTCTTGGTACTTCGCATCCACGTGATGACCAGTGGTTTTTGTCGTGCATGCAAACAGGCGGTAGTTGCCTTGTTTCTCTTTCTCTAAGTACGCCAAGAATGCTTGATAATCTTTATGACGCGTCACGCGAGCCAAATCATGGTAATCCAAACCTGCGCGGCGGACTTTCTTCTCTTCAAGATCAAAACCTAGTGGCTCAATCAGGTGGAGATTCGCACCACAGTTAGCACACAGGCGAATGATGTTGCCGGTGTTCGGCGCGATTTCTGGTTCGTATAGAGCGATATCAAACATGGTATTGAATTAGATTGGTAAAAACAGGCGAGCAGTATATACCCAAGTCACCATGAGAAGCGAGATTCAGCACAATGACAGGGTATAGAAGAGGGCATTTCGGTGAACCTTGTCGCCCGCTCGTGAAATAGAGTTAACCTAATGCGTGAGCATAGTTCTCTTCTACCGCGCGCCAGTTCACTACATTCCACCATGCGTCGATGTATTCAGGGCGACGGTTTTGGTAGCTGATGTAGTAAGCGTGCTCCCATACATCCAGTGCTAGGATAGGCTCTCCTTGTTGTGCGGCAACGTCCATCAATGGGTTGTCTTGGTTGCTGGTGGAGGTAATGTGAATCTCCCCATCCTTTACGATTAGCCAAGCGAAGCCAGAGCCAAAAGTATTGATAGCTGCTTGTGCGAACTCGTCTTTGAATGTCTCGAAGTTGCCAAACTTGTCGTTGATGGCTTGTGCTAGGTCACCTTGAGGTTCACCGCCACCATCTGGTGACATGCAGTTCCAGTAAATGATGTGGTTGTAATAGCCGCCACCGTTGTTGCGAATTGCTGGGCTGTGTTGAGAAATGCAAGCGAAGATGTCATCGAGGCTTTGGGTCTCGAGAGCGCTACCCTTTGTGGCAGCCATGAATTTATCGTAATAAGTTTTATGATGTTTGCTGTAGTGAACTTCCATGGTTTTCGCATCGATGTACGGCTCTAACGCATCGTATTCGTACGGAAGCTCTGGGAAAATGTGCGACATTGTAAATCCTCCTTTATGGAGGATTTACTTTAATGTTAATGAAAATCATTATCAACTTTGATCTTTGTGGGGTTATTTGCCCGCACTGATCAATGGCAGGGTAATGGTGACACGTAAACCACCGAGCGGACTACGACTCGCGACAATCACGCCACTGTGCTGGCGGATAGCACTTTCGGTAATGGTTAAGCCTAAGCCAGTGCCTCCCGAATGGCGATCGCGCGCGGTCGATACCCGATAGAACGGGCGGAAAATTGCTTCCAGTTCTTCGTCTGGTACGCCTTCACCATTGTCATCGACCACAATGCTGAGAGTGTCGAATGAATCCTGAATGTCTATCTTCACTTCGTCTTTACCGTAGTAAATCGCATTGCGGATGATGTTCTCTACTGCGCTCATCAACAATTTAGGGTTCCCCGAGATACTGCGATCAGGCAAGGCAGAGTAGCTGAGGCTTTTACCCATCTGTTCGGCTTCGAACTGCGCGTCTTTGATGATCTCTTCCCATAAGCTGGCAATTGGCTGAGTCTCACGCGTCATGTGACTGTTCACTTGCATACGTGATAGCTCAAGCAGTTCGGCAATCATCTGTTCTAAGCGCTGGGCTTCGGTATCAATACGAGTCAGCTCTGGGCTTTCACCTTGTTTACGCGTCGCCAACGCACTTGCCATACGCAGGCGAGTGAGTGGAGAGCGCAGCTCGTGAGAAATATCCGAGAGCAAACGCTGCTGACCAGAAATCATTTGATTCACCGCCTCAACCATTTGGTTAAAGCTGGTACCTGCTTGGCGAAACTCGGTGGTGCCTTTTTCCAGATTTGGGTCGATGACAAATTCACCTTTAGCAACGCGTTGTGCCGCGGTTTCCAATCGTCGAGCTGGTTGGCTCAATGCCCACGCTAACCATAGCAATAACGGTGTACTCGCCAACATGACGGCGAGGAGTAATTGCAATGGGTGATCGAACAGGCGCAGCATGATTGGTGGTGGCTCGTTCCACTTAAAACCGACGTACATCAGTAGGTCAGAATTGGCGATTTTGATCGGCACAGGGCCCGCAATCATGTAACGGCCGTAGAGTTTTTGTTTCGGTTGTGATTGATCTTCAATGCTGGTGACAAAGTTTTGCAGTGCGCGCAGCTTAAAGTCTTTGTGACTCGAGGTGCTTAGTACATTGCCCTCGTGATCTGAAAAGAAGATGCGCGGACGCGGATCGTGTTTGCTTCTTCGTTGTCCGTCAACGCTAAAGAGAATCTTGCCAAGGTTATCTTGATTGCGATACTTCTTCTCAATGCCGTCACGTATTTCTAGCATACGTTGATAATGCTCTTTTGGAATGTCGCGTGCTTTCCGTGGATCAAGGTGGGGTAATGACAGCACAGCCATCAGAACCAAAAACATAGTGAACCAAAAGATGGCAAAGATGCGTCCATACAAGCTGTTTATCTTCGGCAGTTTGAAGCGTGGTGCTCGCATTAATCCTCCTCAATCAACATGTAGCCGCGCCCACGTAGGGTTTTAATGCGTGGCTTACCGTTGCTTTGATCTGGCAGTTTTTTACGTAGATTGGACACGTGCATATCGATCGCGCGGTCAAAGGCCGCGAGGCGCTTGCCAAGTACGTCAAGACTCAATGTTTCTTTAGTGAGTACTTGTCCTGGGTTCTGTACAAAGTGAGTCAGCAAGGCAAATTCTGTGGTGGTTAAATCCAGCAGAACCTCTTCACAATAGGCTTCTTGTTTACCTGGGTAGAGTTTGATTTCTTGGTACTCAATGCAGTCGCCGTTTTTGCCGCTTTTCTGAGTGCTGCTGGTACGACGCAAGATGGCACGAATACGCGCTAGTAGTTCGCGGTCACTAAATGGCTTAGGCAGATAGTCGTCCGCCCCTAGCTCCAAACCGATCACACGATCTATCTCTTCACCTTTGGCTGTCAGCATTAGCACGGGTGTTTCCCAGTTTTCACGCAGGCGCTTTAAGGTTTCCATTCCATTGAGTTTTGGCATCATGACATCGAGTAAGATGAGGTCGATCCCATCATGAACAGCGGCGAGTCCTGCTTCTCCATCGTTGGCTTCGCTGACATTAAAACCTTCGAAGCTCAGCACTTCCTTAAGTAGGCTGGTTAGCTCGGTATCGTCATCAATCAAAAGAATGTTTGCCATTTGAGTACCTATTTATCATTCGTGGTCGCTTTAATATTACATGGTAATGAAGAGCAACAATGAGTGTAAAAATCACTCTTTACGATTCTTTACGGTCTCTATACGTCGCTTTACCTAGCAGGTCGTATTCTACACTCAAGCGCTGTGAGAACAGCTCAGAAGAATCACTAACCTGTGTAAGGAATCGTATTATGAAAACTGCAAAGAAATTAGTACTAGCGGCTGTTGTTCTACCTCTAACTCTAGGTACAGCGAGTGCATTCGCATTTGGCGGTAAAGACCACAAAGGTCATCGCGGTGAGTGCGGCATGGGTATGGACCGTGGCATCATGCGTCAACTAGACCTGACGGATGCACAAAAAGACCAATTAAAAGAAATGCGTGAAGCAAACAAAGCAGAAATGAAAGCAAAATTTGCTGACGGTCACGAAGCTCGCATGGCAGAGCGTCAAGCTCACCACGACAAAGTACAAGCACTACTATTGGCTGATAACTTCGATGAAGCTGCGGCAAACGATCTAGCAAAAGAGATGGTTGAGAAGCAGACTGAGCGTCGCGTTAAGATGCTAGAGAAGAAACATCAAATGCTAAGTGTGCTAACGCCGGAGCAAAAAGAAAAATTTGTTGAGCTACAGAAAGTGCGCCAACAAGAGTGTGGTGAGAAGATGCAAAAACGCATGAAAAAGCATCACGAAAGCTAATTGCTGATAGATAAAATTAAAGAGGTAGCCAGAGTGCTGCCTCTTTTTGATCTTGGCGATTTCATACTCATTACATGATTCTCAAGGTATACTCAAAATACGGTATGAGTTAACTCTTTGATTATGAAACAGCAATATGCACGCTTAGTCACGATGGCTGCCTGGACGGCTACCATCGTTGCGACACTTCTTTTGATTGTTAAAGTCATCACTTGGTGGGTGACAGGATCGGTCAGTTTACTTGCCTCTTTAATTGACTCGATGTTGGATATCGCCGCTTCGGTGGTAAATCTTATTGTGGTGCGCTATTCCCTGCAACCGGCTGACAGAGAACACACTTTTGGTCACGGTAAAGCCGAGTCGTTGGCCGCTTTGGCGCAAGCCATGTTTATCTCTGGTTCTGCGGTATTCCTGATCCTAAATGGTATCGAACGTTTCTTCCGCCCGCATGAACTCAATGCCCCAGAGCTCGGTGTTTACGTCTCTCTTTTCGCCATGGTGGTGACCTTTGGACTTGTGATGTTCCAAAAGCATGTTGTACGCATGACAGGCAGTCAGGCGATCGCAGCAGACTCTCTGCACTACCAAACTGACTTGTATATGAATGGTGCCATTATGGTGGCATTAGGCTTGAGTTATTTTGGTGTCACCCAAGCTGATGCGGTATTTGCGATTGGTATTGGTATCTTCATTTTATACAGCGCTTTCAAGATGGTTAGCGAGGCGATTCAGACCTTACTGGATAGAAAACTGCCTGATGAAGAGTTGGAGCAAATTCGTCAAGAATGCTTGAAAGTGGAAGGCGTATTGGGAGTGCATCAACTGCGCACTCGTATGTCAGGCCCAACACGATTTATCCAGCTGCATTTGGAGCTAGATGATAATTTACGCTTGATTGAAGCTCATCATATTGCGGATAAAGTTGAAGATAATTTGCTTGAACTGTTTCCTGAAGCAGATGTATTGATCCACCAAGATCCGTTGTCGGTGGTGTTTGGGCCAGAGAAAGAACAAAAAGCGCAAGATTGGTAACGGTCGAAAAATCGGGCTAAGTCTGACGACAAACAAGCGCTTATTGACTATCTTTCCATCACTACTTATTAAGAATCGTGATCCTGATGTGAATCAACGAAGTTGCAAAGAGAAACTGTAATACTCTTACATAAGTAGAAAAGTTACATAAAAAAGTGTGTTTTCATTGGTATTCCTGTAGAGGAAATGTAACATAACGCACAGTTCTGGATTATGCAGGTTGCTTGGTAACAAGGGGCCTAGAAGAAAATTAAATAAATTGATTGCCAAAGATCGAGGGTGAGCATGATTAAGAAGATCGGTGTTTTAACAAGTGGCGGTGACGCACCTGGTATGAACGCTGCAGTACGCGGCGTAGTTCGTACAGCACTATCTGAGGGATTGGAAGTTTACGGTGTTTACGATGGCTACCTAGGTCTATACGAAGACCGCATTGAAAAGCTAGATCGTTCTAGCGTTTCTGATGTGATCAACAAGGGTGGTACATTCTTAGGCTCTGCACGTTTCCCTGAATTCAAGGAAGTAGCAGTACGTGAACAAGCGATTGAGAACCTTAAAAAGCACGGCATCGATGCACTAGTTGTTATCGGTGGTGACGGCTCTTACATGGGTGCTAAGAAACTGACTGAAATGGGCTACCCATGTATCGGTCTACCAGGCACAATCGATAACGATATCGCAGGTACAGATTACACAATCGGTTACCTAACAGCGCTAAACACAGTTATCGATGCTATCGACCGTCTACGTGACACGTCTTCTTCTCACCAGCGTATTTCTATCGTAGAAATCATGGGTCGTCACTGTGGTGACCTAACTCTGATGTCTGCAATCGCAGGTGGCTGTGAGTACATCATTACTCCAGAAACTGGCCTAGATAAAGAGAAGCTGATTGGTAACATCCAAGACGGTATCTCGAAAGGTAAGAAGCACGCAATCATCGCACTAACTGAGCTGATGATGGATGCGAACGAGCTAGCGAAAGAGATTGAAGCGGCAACTGGTCGTGAGACTCGCGCAACGGTTCTTGGTCACATCCAGCGTGGTGGTCGTCCAACAGCATTCGACCGTGTTCTAGCATCTCGCATGGGTAACTACGCAGTTCACCTACTAATGGAAGGCCACGGCGGCCGTTGTGTTGGTATCGTGAAAGAGCAACTGGTTCACCACGACATCATCGATGCAATCGAGAACATGAAGCGTCCAGTACGCAACGACCTATACCAAGTTGCTGAAGAGCTATTCTAAGCCAGCTTGATAAAGTCAAAATCAAAAAAACCGCGGTTATCCGCGGTTTTTTATTATCTGAAATTTGTCTGAGCTGAAGTTTGTTTGATGCAGGCTCTGTGCCGAGTTAAGAACTCATGTGCTCTGCTAACGTCAGGCGACGCTCGCGCAAGGCAAAGAGATAGCCTAACAACCCGCCTAGTGTGTTACCCAGAGCAATGCCAATAAACAAACCTTCGATGCTATAAAGCTGACTGCCTATCCATGCCGCTGGTAACGTAAAGACGAACAAACGCATAAAGCTCCATTGGAAGGCGCGTAGCGGTTTGTGCATCGCGTTATAGCCACTCACTAACATCATCACAATCCCTTGGAAGCCATAGCTAAATGGCACGACTAATAGGTAATGCCACAGCAAGTCTTTTACCGCTGCTTCTTGAGAGAAAAGCGCAGCAAGAGGAATGCTGAGAGGCACCATCATCAAAAAGATAAAGCCTTGGAAGACCACCGCAAAGCGCATGCTCAGGAACCAGCCAGAGAACGCTCGAGCAGGGTTATTGGCCCCAAAGTTTTGCGCCATAAACGGGGTGAGTGCAGAGGTCAGCGACATCAGCACCAAAATCAAAATCGATTCAATACGCTGCGCTGCGCCATAAGCTGCAACCGCTGCGGTGCCGTGATTGGAAAGTATCATCATCAGAATCGCGCCAGAGAGTGGCGTCATCGCATTCGAGAGAGCGGCGGGTGTGCCTATCTTGAGCGTTTGTTGCCAATCTTGTTTGATGAGTGACCATTGCGGCGCGGCAAGCAGCTTTTCGCGTTTGATCAATACATAGAAAGAACCGCACAACGCACCAAACCAACTGAATGCACTGGCAATAGCAGCGCCTTGAATACCGAGCTCAGGGAAAGGGCCATAGCCAAAGATCAGTAAAGGGTCGAGAATGCCGTTAATAAGCCCCGCGAGCATCATGATCTTGGCAGGAGTTTTGGTGTCACCAGTGGCTCGAATGGCACTGTTGCCCGCCATTGGAATCACTAACAGAGGAATGGTCAAATACCAAACCTGCATATACTGCTCAATCAGTGGGATGGAGTCTTCTTTTGCGCCTAGGAAGCTAAACAAAGGTTCGATAGTAAAGAAGCCCAATGTCGAAGCGATAGTGACCAGAGCAACGGCAAGCAGTAAGCCATGACTGGTAAAACGAGCGGCTTGGGAAGACTGCCCTTGGCCAAGTAAGCGGCCGATATTAGTCGACAGCCCCATACCAATGCCCATAGTGATGCAGTTCACCGCAAAGGTTACTGGGAAGGTATAACTGATTGCGGCGAGCGCTTCGGTACCCAATAGCGAGATAAAAAAGGTATCGACCAAGTTAAACATCAAAATCGCAATCATGCCCATGGTCATGGGGATGGTCATTTTGCGTAATGTGTCGGGAATGGGCGCGGTCAGCAAACCATGTTTGTCTTGGGCCTGATTGTCCGGCTTGTTCTTTTCCAGCATTTTTGACGTCTATCTGGTGAGGGAAGTGCAAGGATACAAGAAAGCCGTTGCCTCGGCGAGTGAGCATTTCGCACGCAAACCGTTGCCTGGCTGCTGGTTATTTTAACTAAGTCACAAAAAAATCACGTCTACCCCTTGGGATCGTTGGGTTTGCCCCTTATATAGTGATCACGTGCCCTACGCGGGCAATTATCAAATAAACATGGAAACTTTCAGGAGAGACGACCGATGAACATTCGTCCATTACATGACCGAGTTATCGTAGAACGTAAAGAAGTTGAATCAAAGTCAGCGGGTGGCATCGTTCTAACTGGTTCTGCTGCGGAAAAATCGACACGTGGTGTTGTTCTAGCTGTAGGCAAAGGCCGCATCCTAGAAAACGGCACAGTGCTGCCATTGGACGTTAAAGTTGGTGATACCGTTATCTTCGCTGAAGGCTACGGCACTAAGACTGAAAAGATCGACGGTAAAGAAGTGCTAGTAATGTCTGAAAACGACATCATGGCGATCGTTGAGTAATAGCAATCATTGAGTAATTTTTTGCTCAGATTCAAATACTAATCAAAATTTAAGAATTTAGAAAAGGAAACTAAAGATGGCTGCTAAAGACGTTAAATTTGGTAATGACGCACGAGTTAAAATGCTAGAAGGCGTAAACGTTCTAGCTGACGCAGTAAAAGTAACACTGGGTCCTAAAGGTCGTAACGTAGTTCTAGACAAATCTTTTGGTGCACCGACAATCACTAAAGATGGTGTATCAGTAGCGCGTGAAATTGAACTGGAAGACAAATTCCAGAACATGGGCGCACAAATGGTTAAAGAAGTTGCGTCTAAAGCAAACGACGCAGCGGGTGACGGTACAACAACAGCAACCGTACTAGCGCAAGCAATCGTAAACGAAGGTCTAAAAGCAGTTGCAGCGGGTATGAACCCAATGGACCTTAAGCGCGGTATCGACAAAGCAGTTATCGCAGCGGTTGAGCAACTAAAAGAGCTTTCTGTTGAGTGTAACGACACGAAAGCAATCGCACAGGTTGGTACTATCTCAGCGAACTCTGACTCAAGCGTAGGTAACATCATTGCTGAAGCAATGGAAAAAGTTGGCCGCGACGGTGTTATCACTGTTGAAGAAGGTCAAGCACTACAAGATGAGCTAGACGTAGTAGAAGGTATGCAGTTCGACCGCGGTTACCTATCTCCTTACTTCATCAACAACCAAGAAGCAGGTTCTGTTGATCTAGAAAACCCATTCATCCTTCTGATCGATAAGAAAGTATCGAACATCCGTGAACTTCTTCCAGCACTAGAAGCAGTAGCAAAAGCATCTCGCCCACTACTGATCATCGCTGAAGACGTAGAAGGTGAAGCACTAGCAACACTAGTTGTGAACAACATGCGTGGCATCGTTAAAGTAGCAGCAGTGAAAGCGCCTGGTTTTGGTGACCGTCGTAAAGCAATGCTACAAGACATCGCTATCCTAACGGGCGGTATCGTGATTTCTGAAGAAGTTGGTCTAGAGCTAGAAAAAGTAGCACTAGAAGACCTAGGTCAAGCGAAGCGCGTTGCAATCACAAAAGAAAACACAACCATCATCGATGGCGTGGGTGAAGAAGCAATGATCCAAGGTCGTGTTGCTCAAATCCGTCAGCAAATCGAAGATGCAACTTCAGACTACGACAAAGAGAAACTACAAGAGCGCGTTGCTAAGCTAGCAGGCGGTGTTGCAGTGATCAAAGTTGGTGCAGCAACTGAAGTTGAAATGAAAGAGAAGAAAGACCGCGTAGAAGATGCACTACACGCGACTCGTGCAGCGGTTGAAGAAGGCGTTGTTGCTGGTGGTGGTGTAGCGCTAATCCGTGCAGCATCTAAGATTGTTGACCTAGAAGGCGACAACGAAGAGCAAAACGTTGGTATCCGCGTTGCACTACGTGCAATGGAAGCGCCAATCCGTCAAATCACGAAGAACGCAGGTGACGAAGAGTCAGTAGTAGCGAACAACGTGAAAGCGGGTGAAGGTTCTTACGGCTACAACGCAGCAACAGGCGAATACGGCGACATGCTAGAGATGGGTATCCTAGATCCAACTAAAGTAACTCGTAGCGCACTACAATTCGCAGCATCAGTAGCTGGTCTAATGATCACAACTGAAGCTATGGTTACTGACCTACCACAAAAAGAAGGCGCTGGTATGCCTGACATGGGTGGTATGGGCGGTATGGGTGGTATGGGCGGCATGATGTAATTTGCTGCTCGTCTTGTCGCTTTAACCCCTTATAGCGGCATCGAAAGTGCTCATTTACGTGCGTAAACTCCGCGCTTTCTCTTTGCTCTAAGGCGTTATAGCTTAAAGACAACCGACCAAGCCAAACTATTAAGCCGAGGTGGATGCCTCGGCTTTTTTGTATCTGCTGTTTTTGGCGCGAGAAAAAGCAGGCGTTTGAGAAGGTTAATCTTCGTTTTTACCTCCAATGTGGCATTGAGTACCTTAACTTATTCTGAGCAGTAGAATAGGGTAAGTTGATATAAAAACACGCAATTGTGCGGGTATTGTGCGTAAATCGTCAGGGAAAATGCAGATAAATAATCATGATGAATTAATTGCTTTGTTTGTCAGGGAGTTAAATATGACTTTCAGCTAACATTTATTGGATTGAAATGGCGCAAAATTTGTACATTACACTATGTTGTAAAATAACTATTCCCCCATGGAGATGAAAATGAAAAAGCTTATGACGTCATTGGCTGTTGCAGCCGCTATTGCTTCACCTGTTGCTCTTGCTGACAGCACGCCAGTTATGTTCTCGACTATCGATAACACTAACGCACCTTCTAACTCTTCTGTTGGTGGTGTTCGTCTTGCGGTTCTTCACGGTCAAGTGAACGAAGTGAAAGGTGTCGACTTCTCTCTACTTGGTATGTCTGAAACAGACCGCACAACGGGTGTTAACTTCGGCCTTTTCTTTGGCGCGTCTAAAGTAAACCAAGAAATGAAAGGTGTTTCTCTAGGTCTATTCAACTGGAACCAAGGCCAAACAACCGGTCTTAACCTAGGCGCGGTAAACGTGACTAACAACGTTGAAGGTTTGAACTGGAGTGCTGTGAACTACTCTGAAGGTTACACAATGGCAGATATCGGTCTGGCAAGTATCTCTAAAAAATCTAACTTCCAGCTAGGTTTCTTCAACATGACTGACCAAATCGACGGTGTTCAAATTGGTCTTCTAAACTGTGCAGACAACGGTTTCTTCAAGTGTTTCCCAATCGTAAACTTCGCGAAATAAATTAAGCGATCTCTTACGATAAATACCAGATACAAAAAGACCCCGGCATGATGTCGGGGTCTTTTTTATAGTGTTGTTTATTTGATTAAACGCGTAGGCGTTTTTCGTTGCTGCATTTTCTGGTGTACGCCACGACGTAGCGCTTTAACACGGTTTTCTGCTCTATCTACACCAAGTAATACGGTCAGCGCCAACACGGTAATGATGATCGATTGCGATAAGTAGCCCAAGCCAATCATCAACCCTAGCCCCGCCAAGACCCAAATCACTGCCGCGGAAGTCACGCCGTGGATTTTGCCGTCTTGCGTCATCATCACCCCTGCACCTAAGAAGCCAACGCCAGTGATGATCTGGCCAAGTACGCGAGCTTGATCGAGAGTGTTTGGTGAAAGTGAAACCGCCATCGACATAAACAGGTAAGTACCAGAGATAACGAGAATTGCGGTTCGAATACCAACAGGCTTACCACGAGTTTGGCGCTCTATACCGATCATTAAGCCGTTGATGGCGCAACAGGCTAACGCAGGCCAGCTGAATGGGCCAAGATCGAATAATTGTTCAAAAGTTGCTTGCATCTTAACCTCCAAGATTGTCGGAGTATGCATAGATAAGACCGTCCGATCGAACAAAAGCTTTTATTTGTTACGATAAAATCCTATACGAGCAACACGCTACTCCAAGTGCAAATCCAGTGGCGTTTTGCTTGGGCGGCCGCCGATTTCTCGGGCTAGCTTAGGTACCAAGTAACCAGAAACACGTGTAATGACACCGCGCATGATTTCTTTAGCTTTGTCATCAGAAACAAAGAAGTGCGCAGCGCCTTGTACTTTATCCAAGACGTGCAGGTAATACGGCAAAATGCCACTGTCAAACAAAGCCTCATTGAGGGCAACTTGTGCATCTACGTTGTCATTGACACCTTTCAGCAATACACCTTGGTTCAGCAAAGTCACACCAACTTGCTTTAACTTGGCCATTTGAGCAGAAAATTCAGCGTTGATTTCGTTGGCGTGATTGATGTGAGTCACCAAGACGATCTGTAGGCGAGAAGCACGAAGTAGCTGGCATAATTCGTCAGTAATACGAGCAGGGATCACGACAGGCAAACGACTGTGAATACGCAGGCGTTTGATATGTGGGATTTGTGCGATGTGCTCCAGTAACCAGTGAATCTCATCGTCTTTGGCCATTAGCGGATCGCCGCCGGAGAAGATCACTTCGTTTAACTCAGGTCTTTGCGCCATGTATTCTAGGCATTTGCTCCAAGCTTGTTTACCACTTTTATTCTCTTGATAAGGGAAGTGGCGACGGAAGCAATATCGGCAGTTTACGGCGCAACCACCTTTCACGATCATCAAAGCGCGATTGTGGTATTTATGCAGTAGTCCGGGGATGTCGTTATCTTGCTCGTCCAATGGGTCATTGGAATAACCGTCATGTACCTCAAACTCAGCACTCAAAGGTAAGACTTGGCGTAAAAGTGGATCGTAAGGATTGCCTTTTTCCATCCTATCGACAAAACTTTGCGGTACACGCTGTGCAAACAGCTTGCGCGCAGCAAACCCGTCTTGCCATGGCGATGGATCAATTTCCAACATTTCTAGCAGTTTTGCAGGATCAGAGATCCCATTCGCTAACTGTTTGAGCCAGTTTTGCTCAACAGATTCGACTTTTCGGGTTATTATGTGCGGCATTGAATTTAGCTCTAAGAATGTAAGAGGACAAAATGGCTACAGTTAGCACCAATGAATTTAAAGGCGGCCTTAAGTTAATGCTTGATAACGAGCCTTGTGTAATCCTGGAAAACGAATACGTTAAACCAGGTAAAGGCCAAGCGTTCAACCGCGTTAAAATTCGTAAACTTCTTTCTGGTAAAGTGCTAGAGAAAACATTCAAGTCTGGTGACACTTGTGAAGTGGCAGACGTAATGGATATCGATCTAGATTATCTATATTCAGACGGCGAATTCTACCACTTTATGAACAACGAAACTTTCGAGCAGATCGCTGCAGACGCGAAAGCGGTTGGTGAAAACGCTAAATGGTTGGTAGAAAACAACACTTGCATGATCACACTTTGGAACGGTAACCCAATTACGGTTACGCCACCAAACTTCGTTGAGCTAGAAGTTACAGATACAGATCCAGGTCTGAAAGGTGATACTCAAGGTACTGGTGGTAAACCAGCTACACTAGCAACTGGCGCTGTTGTTCGTGTTCCACTATTCATCGCAATTGGCGAAGTGATCAAAGTTGACACTCGTACAGGTGAATACGTAGGTCGTGTGAAGTAATTTCACCCAAACGTATCATATGGAAAAGGTCGCTTTGGCGGCCTTTTTTATTGCCCGTCATTTTCCTCTCTTTGATGCCTCTGTGCAAAACATCGATATCTTCCGCAAATTTCTGATGATTTTGTATTATTCGTAAAAAACTTATTTATTTCATGAATCTTTCGATTATTTCTTAATGTCACAATTTGATACATTAGTCCTCGTTGTCGGCGAGTTGCATATCAATTTGATTTTTATCGATTTAACTCAATGACAATCCAAAAAGGAGAACAAAATGGAAAGCAGAGGCTTAGGACGAGGTTTAAAGGTGGAAGAGAGACGTCAGTTACTACATAAAGGATTGAAAGCAGCCGTATTTGGTATTCCGTTGCTGGCAATAGGCTTAACGATTAACAGCTCAGTGCTGATGACCGATGCGGGTTACAGCTATGTTCATCAGAACAACATCACTGGTGAATTGGACGTATTCACAGAACCGGGCATTCACTTTCGCATGCCGTTTCTGTCCAAGATCACCAAGTATGACCAAGTGATCACCGTGTCATTTGGTAACAGCAAGGGCGAAGATTTTTATCAACGCCTTGATGCGATTCAGGTTCGCTTTGCCGATACCTACATTGGTCAGATCCCAGTGACATTCCGCTTCAAGCTCAGCAATGACCCAGAAGCGGTTAAGAAGATGCATAAAGAGTTCCGCAACAACAGCAACCTAATCGATGCATTGTTAGTAAAGAACGCACGTAACGTGACGGTGATTACCGCGACTCAATACACGGGAGAAGAGTTTTTCCAAGGCGGCTTGAACCAGTTCAAATCCAAATTAGGAGACCAACTGCGTGAAGGCATTTATCTGACTGAGCGTCGTCAGGTAGAAGTGGAAGAGTTAGATCTTGCTCCAGTTGGTGCGAATCAGTCGAATGCGAACCAACTGCAACGCACTAACCAACTGGTTTGGAAGACGGTTCCAGTCGTGGACAACACTGGCCAACCAATCCGTCAGGATAACCCGCTACAGCAATACGGCATTCAAGTGACACAGGTGACTATTGGTGACCCGCAACCAGAGAAGCAGCTTGATCAATTGCTCGCAGATAAAAAGCGCTTAGTAGCAGATCGTATCCGTGCGATTCAGGAGCAAGAGACCTCCAAAGCACAAGCAGAGACTGAGCAGTTACGTAAAGAGA
Source organism: Vibrio sp. SCSIO 43153 (assembly GCF_023716625.1). Lineage (NCBI taxonomy): Bacteria > Pseudomonadati > Pseudomonadota > Gammaproteobacteria > Vibrionales > Vibrionaceae > Vibrio > Vibrio sp. SCSIO 43153. Next base: position 3,119,700 of record NZ_CP071855.1, on the reverse strand, counting down.
TTCAACGTACCCGTGAAGTACAAGATGCTCAACGTAGTAAAGAGCTCGCGATCATCGCTCAGCAAAAAGAAGTCGAAGTTGCACGTCAAATTGCGGAGCGTGAAATCGTTGAGGTTGAGAAAACCAAGCGACTGGCTGAGGTGGAAAAAGAGAAAGAGTTAGCGATTGCAGAAGCGAACCTAGCGATTCAAAAAGCCAATGCTTTATCAGCAGAATTCGAAGCAAAAGCGATTTTGGAAAAAGGCCGCGCAGAAGCGGAAGTCTTGAAAGCTAAGTACGCAGCACTAGGTGCAAACCGAGAAGTGTACTTGGCAGAGTTGAACCGAGATGTGGCGAACTCGCTGTACAACAACCTGCAAAACTTCCAAGTGCAGATGCCACAAAACTACATCGGTGGTGGGGAAGCGACAGGTCTGAAAACTAACCTCGATGTGATTACTGGCTTTGGTGCATTGGGCTTAATGGACCAAACCAAGAAGGTCACACAGCAATAAGATCATGGGTGACCAAAAGCTCTGGTAGCTGTACAAATCAGAGTAATGCAGAGGCTGATACGTGTTATCAGCCTCTCTTTTTTGTTGGTGAAATACGGCTGAATATTTGCGCTTTATCTCAATATCACATTGATTTTATGAAGATAAAAAGGCGAGGGCGAAATTAGTAGCTATAGTGAATCAACACCCAACAAGCGCAAGGAAGCACTATGTCGACTCAAGAACAACATCATCCACTCATCGATTTTGTGGAATATCCTCCGCAAGAAATGGCGGCAAGAGCTGTACATAATCTTGAGCAACTTCAACGTCGTCATTCGATTCGTAGCTTCTCCGACCGCCCAGTGGCGAAAGAAGTGATTGAGCACTGTATTCGAGCGGCAGGTACAGCTCCGAGTGGGGCAAACCATCAGCCTTGGCATTTTGTTGCGATTAATAGGGCGGAAGTGAAAGGCCAGATCCGCCAAGCTGCTGAAGAATTAGAACGTTCTTTCTATGAAGGGAGAGCAGGGCAAGAATGGTTAGATGCACTGAAACCTCTAGGTACCAATGCCAGCAAACCTTATCTAGAAAAAGCACCGTGGTTGATCGCGGTGTTTTCGCAGAAGAAGGGCGGCATGAGTAACGATGGGGAGCAAACCAATTATTACGTGCACGAGTCAGTAGGGATTGCCACAGGCTTTTTGCTTCAAGCACTGCACAATGCAGGGCTGGGGACACTGACTCACACGCCAAAGCCGATGAGTTTCTTGAGCAAGATTTGTGGGCGAGACAACGATGTCGACCGTCCATATATGTTGATTGTGACGGGCTATCCGGAAGAAGATGCGACCATTCCAGAACATGCGATGCACAAAAAGTCACTGGATGAAATCGCGACCTTTATTGAGTAGCGCTTGGCATTCAAACACGAGTTACAGGCAATAAAAAAGCTGGCGAGGTGCCAGCTTTTTTCATTTTCTTCAGATTCTTAGATCATGAAGATAAAGATAACTGCGAGTGCAGAGATAAGGCCTGCAAACGCGTAACATGCGATTTTACCTACCACGCCAGTGTGGAATTTTAGGTCGTGCATGCCGTGGTGTACACGGTGCATTGCATGCCACATTGGTAGTGCTAGTGTACCGATGATGAACAGTGCACCAATGATGCTAGTCGCGAACTCAGATACGCGCTCGTAGCTCATTGCTTCTGCATCAATGATGCCTAGTGGAACTAGGATACCCAGTACTAATACCGTGATTGGCGTGATCATCGCAAACCAAGTACCACCGGCGCCAAATAGACCCCACCAAATTGGCTCATCAGAACGCTTTGGTGCTGTGTTAACACTATAATTCGGTTTCATTACTAAAGCTCCTTACACCACGATGAGAACGATCAGTGAGATGAACGCGACCGCTGCCCACTGAGTCAGAACGATGATTTTCTTATCCACTGGTTTGCCTTTCAGACGAATTGGCATTACCTGTGGCATCATGCTGAAGAAGGTTTGTGCGTGGAATAGGCTACCTAGCAGTGCAACGATGTTGATCGCTACCACGATAGGGTTTGCCATGAACTCCAACCAACCTTGCCAAGCTTCTGGGCCTTTCACTAATGAACCTAGACCGAAAGTCAGGAAGATAGTGAATAGGATCAGAGGAAGCACCGTTGCTTCACGTACCATGTAGAAGCGGTAGAAAGGATGGTTCTTCCACCATGTGCGTTTTATTTCACGAACGTAAGGTTTACGGTTGCTCATCCTTATGCCTCCACTTTCTTTGGTGAACCATCAGGTTTCAACATCGCAATCACGAAGTCCATAGAAGACTCCACTTTGCCTTGGTTTACTGCCGCTGCTGGGTCAACGTTCTTCGGACAAACTTCAGAACAGTAACCTACGAATGTACAACCCCAAGCGCCGTTTTCACCATTGATCAGCTTCATACGCTCATCTTTACCGTTGTCACGGCTGTCTAGGTTGTAACGGTGTGCCAGAGTCAGTGCTGCAGGGCCGATGAACTCAGGGTTCAAACCGAACTGAGGACATGCTGCGTAGCAAAGACCACAGTTGATACAGCCAGCAAACTGCTTGTATTTCGCCATTTGCTCTGGTGTTTGTAGGTTTGTACCGTCTTCTGGTTTGCGGTCGTTACCAATGATGTAAGGTTTGATTGCTTCTAAGCGCTCGATGAACGGCGTCATATCCACGATCAAGTCTTTCTCGATAGGGAAGTTTGCTAGTGGCTCGATAGTTACGCCATTCGGGTAATCACGTAGGAAGCTCTTACAAGCTAGCTTAGGCACGTTGTTTACCATGATGCCGCAAGAACCACAGATCGCCATACGACAAGACCAGCGGTAAGACAGATCTTTATCTAGGTGATCTTTGATGTAGCCAAGCGCATCAAGCACAGACATGGTTTCATCAAATGGAACTTCGAATGTTTGCGTGTATGGTTCCGCGTCCTTCTCAGGGTCGTAACGCAGAATGTCTACTTTTTGAATGCGGTTTGCTGACATTATGCTTGCTCCTCTGCCTTCTTCGCTTCTGCTTCAGCGGCTTTTTCAGCTGCTGCTGCTTTCTCTGCTGCTTCACCGTATAGACGGGCTTTAGGCTGAGATTTAGTGATCTTCACGTTGCTGTAGTCGATGCTTGGTGCTGCATCTTCTTGGAAGAATGCGAGTGAGTGTTTTAGGAAGTTCTCGTCATCACGTTCAGTGCAACCGTCGTCTAGACGTTGGTGCGCACCACGAGATTCTTTACGCAGGATTGCAGAGTGAACCATCGCTTCTGCGACTTCTAGACCGTAGCCCACTTCAATAGCGTATAGAAGGTCAGTGTTGAACACTTTGCCTTTGTCTTTGATGCTGATTTTCTTGTAACGCTCTTTCAGCTCAGTGATTTTCTCGATGGTTGCTTGCATCAAGTCTTCTTGGCGGTAGATACCACAACCTGCTTCCATGGTGTGACCCATTTCAGTACGGATATCTGCCCAGTTTTCTTCACCTTCTTGGTTCATTAGAGCGGCAATGCGGTCTTCAACTGCTTTCACCTGAGTCGCGATAGACTCTTCGTTCCAGCCTTTGAATTCTGCCGCGCGTTTCACCGCTTGTTCACCCGCAACGCGACCAAATACCACGAACTCAGCCAGCGAGTTAGAACCTAGACGGTTTGCACCGTGAAGACCAACTGACGCACATTCGCCAACCGCGAATAGACCTTTAATGCGAGTTTCACATTCGCCGTTAGTCTCAATACCACCCATGGTGTAGTGAACCGTTGGACGAATTGGAATTGGCTCTTTTGCTGGGTCAACGTTCACGTAAGCTTTCGCTAGCTCACAAATGAACGGTAGACGCTCTTGCAGGTACTCTTCACCCAGGTGGCGAAGGTCTAGATGCACCACATCACCAAGAGGGTGTTTGATGGTGTTGCCTTTCTGTTGTTCGTGCCAGAAAGCTTGAGAAACTTTGTCACGAGGACCCAGTTCCATGTATTTGTTCTTAGGTTGACCCACTGGAGTCTCAGGACCCATACCGTAGTCTTGTAGGTAACGGTAGCCGTCTTTGTTGACGATGATACCGCCTTCACCACGACAACCTTCAGTCATCAGGATACCTGTGCCAGGAAGACCTGTTGGGTGGTACTGAACGAATTCCATATCACGTAGAGGAACGCCGTGACGGTAAGCCATCGCCATGCCGTCGCCCGTTACGATACCGCCGTTGGTGTTACAGTGGTAAACGCGACCTGCGCCACCTGTTGCTAGTACAACAGACTTCGCTTTAATCGTAACCAACTCACCTTCAGACATGTGGATTGCAATCAGACCTTGTACTTCACCTTCATCAACAAGCAAGTCAACAACAAAGTACTCATCAAAGCGCTTGATGTTGTCGTACTTCATCGACGTCTGGAATAGCGTGTGAAGCATGTGGAAGCCAGTTTTATCTGCAGCGAACCAAGTACGTTCAACCTTCATACCACCAAAGCGGCGTACGTTGACTTCACCGTTCTCTTTACGACTCCATGGGCAACCCCATTGCTCCATTTGGATCATTTCGCGAGTCGCGTTCTCTACAAAGTATTCAACAACGTCCTGTTCACATAGCCAGTCACCACCGCCAACAGTGTCGTTGAAGTGGTTGTCTAAGCTATCTTCATCCTTGATAACTGCTGCTGAGCCACCTTCTGCAGCAACCGTATGGGAGCGCATTGGGTAAACTTTAGAAATAAGTGCTACTTCTAAGTCCGGGTTTGCTTCAGCCGCTGCAATAGCAGTACGAAGACCAGCGCCGCCTGCGCCGATGACTGCGATATCTGTGGTGATAATTTGCACAGTTATCCTCCAGTGTGTGATTGCGGAAATCCGCTTGTTATTGTGAGTGTGAGGGAAGGGTTTTAGGGCAATCCCTCAAAAGTAGTAGGGTTAGTGTAGGGGAGCCTTATGGCAGAAAAATTGATGTATTTGGGTTTTTTCTCCGGTAATGCACATAAGAGCATAGAAATTCTAGGTTATGTGACTGCTATCACGGCACGAAACGCATGACATACAAACGTAATTTCTATCAATGTTGCACTTCTGTTGCGCGACATTAGTATCATTGATAATAGGCTTAGTTGTGAATGTTTTTTGTACTGTAGAACGTGGAATGCTTGCTTCAATTTTAATCGATTGTTATTCGTATTTACTCAATCACATTTGAGCAATTTCCCCCCTCGATGAACTAGGCAAAGCATGCCAAAATTGCTATTTTCCCCGCTCATTCATGTACTGAGAGTTTTGTTATGCAAACCAACTGGCAGCCTACTGCGTCTATGGAACAACTTCGTCAACGTGCCGCGTTGATCACCGACATTCGTCAATTCTTTGCCGAGCGACAGGTGATGGAAGTGGACACGCCAGCCATGAGTCACGCGACAGTGACAGACATCCATTTGCATACCTTTCAGACTGAGTTTGTCGGCCCTGGTTATGCGGATGGCAGCAAGCTGTTTTTCATGACCAGCCCAGAGTTCCACATGAAGCGTTTGCTCGCTGCGGGCAGTGGTTGTATCTATCAAATCAACAAAGCATTCCGTAATGAGGAGAACGGTCGCCACCACAACCCTGAATTCACTATGTTGGAGTGGTACCGTATTGGTTTTGATCACCACAAGCTGATGGATGAGATGGACGACCTGCTGCAACTAGTATTGAAGTGTGGCGCAGCGGAGCGTATGACTTACCAGCAAGCCTTTATTGATGTGCTCGGCGTGTGCCCACTAGAAGGCTCAATGCAAGAGCTAAAAGCGGTGGCGGCTAAACTAGGGCTGAGTGATATTGCCGAGCCTGAAGAAGACCGTGATACTTTGCTGCAATTGTTGTTCAGCATTGGTGTCGAAGCCAAGATTGGTCAGCAAGTTCCGGCATTTGTTTATGACTTCCCTGCATCGCAAGCGGCGCTGGCAAAGATCAATCCGCAAGACAACCGAGTAGCGGATCGCTTCGAGGTGTACTTCAAAGGCATTGAGCTGGCGAACGGTTTCCATGAGTTGGACAACCCGAAAGAGCAATTGGCGCGCTTTGAACAAGATAACGCTAAGCGTCTGGAAATGGGCTTGAAACCACAGCCGATCGATTACCATTTGATTGGTGCATTAGAAGCTGGCTTGCCAGATTGCGCTGGTGTAGCCCTGGGGGTTGACCGCTTGATCATGCTGGCATTGGGTTGTGATCATATTGACCAAGTGACGGCTTTCCCATTCCCAATCGCTTAGTGTTATTGCTCATAGCAGGCCGAAAATAGAAGCGCTGTTGGCGTATAACTGGTCTGCTATGTTGCTGTATTTTTGCCCTCTATCGACCTACCAAAGTGAAGTCGCTATACTCGAAAGGTTAATGAAGAGGGAATACGATAACCATGAAAACGCGCGACAAAATTGTCTATGCCGCACTGGAGTTGTTTAATCAACATGGTGAGCGCAATATTACGACGAATCACATTGCTGACCATATTGAAATTAGTCCAGGCAATCTCTACTACCATTTCCGTAATAAACAAGAAATCGTACGCGAGATCTTTGCACTTTATTCTGCAGAGCTACTAGAACGATTTACTCCAATCCAAGGTTCTCAAGAAAGTCTGACTATGCTGAAAAGCTACCTCGACTCGATCTTCACTTTGATGTGGAAGTACCGTTTTTTCTACGCAAACTTACCAGAAATTCTGTCTCGAGATGAGCAGTTACATGATGAATACATGGATGTTCAAGAGAAGCTGCAAGCAAACCTGATTGCGATCATGCAAGAGTTTGTGGTGTTAAAGCTGCTGAATGTTGACCAAGAGCAGTTGAAGTCACTGGTATGCACGCTGCACCTTATTGCGTGTAGTTGGTTAGCTTACCAATCGGCAATGTCTCCAAAGACCGAAATCACCGAGCAAATGGTAAAACAGGGCATGCTGCAAATGCTTAATGTGGTTAAGCCTGTGGCGACCGAGCAGGGTATGGAACAACTACTGCTGCTTGAAGAAGCGGTGAGCCGACTGCACAGTTAATACTATTTTCCCTCCTTATTAAATCTAGAAAATGAGAGTATGGTTCTACGCTTAAAGTTTAGAGCGCAGCTCTCATTTTCAGCTCCCTCCTCGAGTTGACTTGCTGTGCTCATTTCGCACAATAGGATTCATGCACGCCCAAACCATCCGTTGGGTATGACTCTCGATACAGGAATTATCGTCCAATGAACTACGACATTTTTAATGGCGATGCTGACGGCATCATCGCATTACTGCAACTGCGTTTAGCCGATCCAATCGACGCTGAGTTGGTGACGGGCGTTAAGCGCGACATCAAGCTGGTGGAAAAAGTGGAAGTGCAAGCGGGCGATGAGCTGACAGTGTTGGACATTTCAATGGAAAAGAACATGGCTGGTCTAGAGCAAGCTTTGGCTCAAGGCGCACACGTGTTTTATGCAGATCACCACAAAGCGGGAGAGATACCTCAGCATGGTAATTTGGATGCGCACATCGATCTTGATGCCAATATTTGTACTGCTTTGATTGTTGACCAATTATTAGATGGTCGCTTCCATTTATGGGCAATTACTGCCGCTTATGGCGATAACTTGATAGCTAGAGCCGATGCGCTGGCAGATAGAGTTGGACTCAGTGCAGAGCAAAAAGCGCAGTTAAAAGAGCTGGGTACATTGATTAACTACAACGGCTACGGCTCTAAAGTTGATGACCTCCACTTTCATCCTGCCGATTTGTACCAAGCGTTGAAGCAATACGTGTCACCATTCGATGTGATTGCAGATAAAGCCTCACCTTACTACCAATTGCAATCGGCTTATCAGCAAGATATGGACGCGGCATTAGCGATTCCGGCAACTCATGAAAGCGCTAAGCTCAAGCTGTTTGAATTGCCAAACAACGCGGCATCACGCCGAATCAGTGGCGTTTATGGCAACTGGCTTGCAAACCAAAACCCAGACTCTGCGCATGCGGTATTAACTGAAAATACTGATGGCACTTACACGGTTTCTCTTCGCGCACCGTTGAATAACAAGCAAGGTGCCGTGGCTGTGTGTGGGCAGTTCCCAACTGGTGGTGGCCGAGAAGCTGCAGCGGGTATCAATGCGTTAAGTAAATGTGATGTCAGTGCCTTTATCGACGCAGTAGAGACGTATTACGCCTAGCGTTTTTCTAAATGTGAATACAACAAAGGAGCCGATTGGCTCCTTTGTTTTTAATTATTGGTTCATAAACTGCAATGACAAACGGTAGTTATAAACGTTTTAACCAAGATTTTGGATTTTGCGCTTCGCTGTTCCTGCGGATTTCGAAGTAGAGTGAAGCTCTGTCTTGACCACCGGTATCCCCCGCGAGAGCTATCACTTCGCCAGCAGTAACCTTGTCGCCCTCTTTCTTAGTCAGAGCTTGGTTGTAGCCATATAGCGTCATGTCACCCTTGCCGTGGTCGAGAAGTACCACTAGACCGTAACCGCGTAGGTATTCGGCAAATACCACGGTACCTGAATAGACCGCTTTCACTTGCTGGCCGTAGCTGGCAGATAACACCATGCCTTTCCAGTTTACTTGACCTGTTTGCTTGGTACCGAAGCTATGTAAAACACGTCCTTTGAGAGGCCACGGTAGCTTGCCTCTTTGCTTAGCAATACCATCCATCGGGACGGCGTTGCGTTTGGCTGCCTTTGCTATTTCTGCTTTCAATCGGGTTTCGTTGCGTTGCAGTTCAGCCAAGTAACGCTTGTCGTCTTTGATGTTCTTTTGGATGTTCCCCAACGTTTTTTTTCGGTTGGATTGTGTTGAGGCTAATGACGCACGCTTTTGAGATTGTTGTTTCAACAAGTTCTCAATTTGCGTTTTTTCAAGCTCAAGCTGATTTCTATTGTGTGCCAACTCTTCTGTAATTTTGCTTATCGCATCAATGACTTCTGAACGAGCTTTAGCAAGGTGTTGGAAATACTGACTAATGCGGTCTTCTTCAATGCCTTCATTTAAAAGGTGACCATTAGCTTTAGCTCGTTCAGTGACGTAGTAGGTTTGAATCAGCTGTTTGAGTTGTTCTTCTTGGGCTTGGCGTTGCGCTTCTTGTAGAGAAATCTTCTCTTCCAATTTATTGATATTTTGATCTGCTTTTGCGAGTTCCGATTTCGTTTGTTTAATATCTCGCTCAAGCTTTGATATACCAAGCTCTTGATCTTTTAATGACTTTTGTAAGTCATTCAGCTTTTTTTCTTGGGAGGTAAGTGACTGTTGTTGACGATTAATTTCGCTTTTTACGCCCTTTAACTCTTGCTGGCTCGCTGCAAAAGTTGAGCTGGAGAATGTGGCGGATAATGCGCAAGCTAAAATAACCGCAGAGCGGGTGACAACAGAATTACGTTCTTTCACTTGATTACAACCTACCACACTAACATTAAGAAAAAGTCGAGAGGTGTTTAAATACCGTCTCCATGAATAAAGCTCTGCGATTTGCCATTAAAGCCCTGATCCATGTCTAATGAAGGTTTGTCCGTTTTTGGACGACCGACAATTTTTGCGGGAACGCCTGCTACTGTTGTATGCGGTGGTACGGGTTGCAGCACGACAGAGCAGGAGCCGATTTTTGCGCCTTCGCCCACTTCAATGTTGCCAAGAATTTTTGCTCCAGCGCCGATCATTACGCCTTCGCGAATTTTCGGGTGACGGTCACCGCATTCTTTACCGGTACCACCTAGGGTGACATCCTGCAGAATAGATACGTCGTTTTCGACAACGGCCGTTTCACCAATCACAATGCCGGTCGCATGGTCTAGCATGATACCACTACCAATGCGCGCTGCAGGGTGAATATCAACCTGACATGCTACAGAAATCTGGTTTTGTAGATAAGTCGCAAGAGCGTGACGACCTTGCTTCCACAGCCAATTTGCCACTCGGTAACCCTGTAGAGCGTGGTAGCCCTTTAGGTATAGTAATGGCATTGAGTACATTGAAACAGCTGGGTCGCGATTAACCGTGGCACAAATGTCACAAGCGGCACCATCGGTGATGGTAGGGTCTGCAGCAAATGCTTCTTCCACTACTTCCCGAACAGCCATGGCTGGCATAGACGCGGTGTTTAACTTGTTGGCTAAGATATAACTTAACGCCGCACACAAACTATCATGTTTGATGATGGTTGCGTGGTAGAAACTGGCCAGCATTGGCTCTTGTTCTGACATCTCACGGGCTTCAGATACGATCTTATTCCAAACTTTTTGTTTTTCGCAGTGCTTCATTCTCAATATCCTGAGTGGTTCTTCCTTGTCCCGACAGTGTTATTACGACTTTATTATCCTTCCTCTCCTGAGGAAAAAGGGGAGCTAGAGTGCTACTTTCCCTCTGATTTTTTGTCACGCGCAAGTAAATCTTGTGCTGCCAGGTGTGCATCTTTTCCTTGATACAATACTTGATAAATTTGGTCAACAATTGGCATCTCAACGCCCATACGTTGGGAAAGCATCCACACCTCTTTGGTGTTTCGGTAGCCTTCAACTACCTGACCGATTTCTTCCTGAGCGGTGTCGACATCCTTGCCTTGTCCCAATGCTAAACCAAAGCGACGGTTACGTGATTGGTTATCTGTACAAGTTAAGACTAGATCGCCCAGTCCTGCCATCCCCATAAAGGTTTCTGGTTGAGCGCCAAGCGCTGCGCCAAGGCGGCTCATTTCTGCTAAGCCACGGGTGATCAATGCAGTACGAGCGTTGGCACCAAAGCCAATACCGTCGGACATGCCTGCACCAATCGCGATAACGTTTTTCACCGCGCCACCAAGTTGCATGCCGATAAAGTCGTTGTTTGCGTACACGCGGAAAGTTTTACTACAGTGGATTTTCTCTTGTAGGTCGGCAACAAAGCCAGCGTCGGGAGAAGCCACTGAGATAGCGGTTGGCATACCCATTGCGAGTTCTTTTGCAAAGGTAGGTCCCGATAAAACGGCTAGAGAGTAGTTTTCACCAATCACATCAAATGCGACTTCTTTTAGAAGGCGGCCGGTTTCTGGTTCTAGGCCTTTCGTTGCCCAACAAATACGAGAGTCTTCACGTAGGAATGGTTTAAGGCTGTTTAGCACAATTCCAAATACATGGCTTGGAACAACAACGAGTAGATCACGGCTTGCTTGAACCGCTTTCTCTAGATCGGATTCAACAATCAAGCTTTCAGGAAAGTCGATACCTGGTAAGAATTCATGGTTAGCGCGATCTGCCTCAAGACGAGCCATATGCTCTTGCTCATGACCCCAAAGGATCACATTTGCACCGTTACGAGCGAGAGAAATCGCTAGAGATGTTCCGTAAGAGCCAGCGCCAATCACTGTCATCGCAATGTCTTTACCGTAGGCATTGTTCGTATTTGCTTGTGTCATGCTACCGCCTGATCGTTGTTTTTTCTGAATGATAATACCAAATCAAGTAATTACCACCTGTAAATGGCGCCGATTCGCACCTAATTACAAGGCAGAAACAAAAAATGCACAATGCATCTTTCTGATGGACGCTTTGTGCATTTTGATTTCGCTTTTTACATTGTCCCACACCACGTTGCCGTCGTGCGTCAAGAACGGTTTAAATTACGCTTGAGCTTCGCCTTCGCCTTGCTGAGCTTGCTGCTGTAGGTAGTTCATGAATAGCGCATCGAAGTTAACTGGCGCTAGGTTCAGTTGAGGGAACGTACCTTTTACAACTAGGCTTGAGATAGTTTCACGAGCGTATGGGAATAGGATGTTAGGGCAGAATGCGCCTAGGCAATGAGCTAGTTGACCTGCTTCCATCTTGTCCGCAGTGAAGATACCACCTTGTTGAACTTCACATAGGAATGCTGTTTCTTCTTCGTTCTTCACTGTTACTGTTAGACGTAGGATTACTTCGTAAACGCCTTCACCTAGCTCACGGCTTTGAGTGTCTAGATCCAGTTTAACGTCTGGGTTCCACTCTTTTTGGAAGATAACTGGAGAGTTAGGTGCTTCGAAAGATACATCTTTTAGGAAGATACGTTGAATTGCGAAGTTTTGTTGTGCTTCTTGTGGTGCTGCTTCAGCCATTTTTAAATCCTTAAATAATCGTTTGTTGGGCCTAGATACCTCTAAACCCTTAAATATGTCTTGAGACTAACTGAGCAAATCTAATATGACTAGATGAAGCGCGTATTACGTGCAAGGCATCACAACTTAGTGCTTCAACTGCTCTCTATTTACTCAGTTTATACCTGTCAGGGCTTGAAGGTTATTTCTTACCACGTACTAGAGGTAGGTTTGCTTCACTCCACGCAATCAGGCCATTTTTCAGTAGGCTTACATTTTCAAAGCCAGCTTTCGCTAGTAGGTTTGCGCTTTCTTGAGCGGTTTGACCCGTTTTGCATACCACAATGATTGGGTCTGATTTACGGTTTTCAAGGCTACCGAAGTTACCAGCTTTGATGTCTGATGGTAAAATGTGAAGTGCGTCGGTGATATGACCCTGTTTGAACTCATCTTTAGAGCGGATATCCACTACTACACCGTTTTCACGGTTCATTAGGTGAGTCAGTTGGTTTACGTTCACTTCTTTATATGCAGCCGTCGCTGATTTCACGATGTTCATGATAAATGCGACAAGAAGACCTACCCAAACCAAAGATAGAATCATGTTCTGTTGGAAAAAATCAATGTACTCTTGCATGTCTTGAGCTCTTGCACTGTTGGCGGAAAAATAAAGCAGGAGTATAGCGGGGATAGTCGTCTTAGGCGAGAGGGTTAAAATTTTCTAACGAATAATTGAGATCTAATCGCTTCCGGTGAGCTCTTCCAAACTTGTCATTCATGCAATCTTATTATCACTTCCTCCTATCAATTCAATCGGCGTAATTGACTTCACTTCTGGTCGAAAAGGCGCACAATGGGTCACAACAAAAAGTTTTTCACCAAAGTATTTCGGTGGTGGTACAAAGCGTCTTGAAAGTGACTATGCTTGTGGAACACGTTTGCTGACTAGGTTGGATTGCTTGCTAACTTGTAAGATAGCAACAATAAATCGCAAACATTATTTGATCTTAACCTACAGTTTTGGTTAAAAAGTGTAGTAAAATTACGCTAGTTTTGTTTCAAGGTTAGATGGAGCAACGAAGCTCTACACCGAAAGTTACTTAAATTTGATGAGGTCATCACTATGTCTGCTAAGAAGCCATTGGCTCTAGTTATCCTTGACGGTTACGGTTACCGTGAAGACACAGCAAGTAACGCAATTGCAAATGCTAAAACACCAGTAATGGATGCACTAATTGCGAACAACCCTAACACTCTAATCTCTGCTTCAGGCATGGACGTTGGTCTACCTGACGGTCAAATGGGTAACTCAGAAGTTGGTCACACCAACATCGGTGCAGGTCGCGTTGTATACCAAGATCTAACTCGTATCACTAAGTCTATCGCTGACGGTGAATTCGCTGAAACAGCAGCACTAGTTGAAGCTATCGACTCTGCAGTAAAAGCTGAGAAAGCAGTACACATCATGGGTCTTATGTCTCCTGGCGGTGTTCACTCTCATGAAGATCACATCTACGCAGCCGTTGAAATGGCAGCAGCTCGTGGCGCTGAGAAAATCTACTTACACTGCTTCCTAGACGGCCGTGATACGCCACCACGTAGTGCTGAAAACTCACTACAACGTTTCCAAGACCTATTTGCGAAACTAGGTAAAGGTCGCGTTGCTTCTCTAGTGGGTCGTTACTACGCAATGGACCGTGACAACAACTGGGATCGCGTTCAAGTTGCTTACGATCTTCTAACTCAAGCGAAAGCTGAGTTCACAGCAGAAACGGCAGTTGCAGGTCTAGAAGCGGCTTACGCTCGTGAAGAAAACGACGAATTCGTTAAAGCAACAGCTATCAAAGCGGAAGGTCAAGAAGACGCAATCATGCAAGATGGCGATGCAGTTATCTTCATGAACTACCGTGCTGACCGTGCACGTCAAATCACTCGTGCATTCGTTCCTGCATTTGACGGCTTCGAGCGCGCTGTATTCCCAGCAATCAACTTCGTGATGCTGACTCAATACGCAGCTGATATCCCTCTAGCTATCGCATTCCCACCTGCGTCTCTAGAAAACACTTATGGTGAGTGGCTATCTAAGCAAGGTCAAACTCAGCTACGTATCTCTGAAACAGAGAAATACGCACACGTAACCTTCTTCTTCAACGGTGGTATTGAGAACGAATTCGAAGGCGAAGAGCGTCAACTTGTTGCTTCTCCAAAAGTAGCAACTTACGACATGCAGCCAGAAATGAGCTCTCCAGAGCTAACAGAGAAGATGGTTGCGGCTATCAAGTCTGGTAAGTACGACACTATCATCTGTAACTACCCGAACGCAGATATGGTTGGTCACACTGGTGTTTACGAAGCGGCTGAGCAAGCTATCGAAGCACTAGACGAAAGCGTTGGTAAAGTGGTTGAAGCAATCAAAGAAGTGGGTGGTCAGCTACTGATCACTGCGGACCACGGTAACGCAGAGATGATGATCGACCCAGAAACTGGCGGCGTTCACACTGCTCACACTAACCTACCAGTACCTCTAATCTACGTAGGTGACAAAGCGGTTGAGTTCAAAGAAGGCGGTAAACTGTCTGATCTTGCACCAACAATGCTTTCTCTTGCAGGTCTAGAAATCCCTGCAGAAATGTCTGGTGAAGTGCTAGTTAAGTAATTAACTGACGATTCAGAATGATAAAAGCCCGAGTTCGACTCGGGCTTTTTTATGTCTGTAATTCTGTGCTCGATCAGTTTTGAGCTATTGAGCTCGACTACTGCACAAGGATTCCAGTACCTATAACCGCTAAGGCAGCCCCTAGCCAAGCAAAGCGATTGGGGCGTTTCTTGGTGTAAACCCACAGTAGTGGCAGCAACATGATCGGCGTTGTTGAAGAAAGCAGAGCCACCATACCCACATTACCTTCACGCAGCGCGTACAGAATCAACGTCATACCAATTGCCATCGCTAAAAAGCCGTTTAATGCGGTGATGCCAAATACTTTCCAGGTGATGGTTTGCGTTGCACGTGCAACTTTAACGCCAATCACCAAGAGTATGCAGTGTGCGACGAAAGCACTGATCATACGAATTGCAGAAGCGGCAATCGGGTCGACACTGGTTTGCATTACTGGTTTGGCAATAATGCCGCCAAGTGCCTGACAGATTGCAGCAGTTAAACCCAGTCCAACACCAATCCAAACGTTGCCCTTGATTGTTTCCAGTGCATTGCTGGCTTGCCCGCGTCGGCCATAGAAAATTGCCATCACTACGCCGCTGAACACTAAGGCAGCACCAATAAGCTCTATCCCCGTCATGCTTTCGCTAAATAGGAAGTACCCTAGGAGGGCGGAGAATACGGCGTGACAAGAAAACAGTAAACCTGCTTGGCGTGGTCCCATGCGGTTCAAGCAAGCGAACAGCGCTGTATCGCCAATAAAAATACCAATCAGACCGGATGCCATCATCGGTGTTACGTGTTCTGTTGAGACACTGAGCCAGCCACCCGTTATCCACGCCATCGTTGAGAGAATCACTGCGGTACAACCCATACGCCAACGGCTATAAGCAAACGCACCGAGATGCTGAGCGGGAACAACAGAAATTAGGCTAGAAACAGCCCATAGGAAAGCGGCGCATAACGCCAGCCATTCATAACCCATGATTGCGAGACATCCTTGTTGAGCAGGGGAGAGGCTTTAATATGCACGAATCTATAAAGATCTAAAAGCGTATCTTTGTGGCATAAAAAAAGCAGCTCATTGAGCTGCTTTTGAGGGGGGTTACACTTTGAAGCGACTGATGTTCTCACGCATGGTATTGGCGGTGTCGAACATCTGGCGTGCGCCTTCGCTGCTCTTAAGTGATTGCTCGGCAATCATATCTGCATCGTCTTTAATGCCTTGCGTGTTGCGACTGATGTCTTCACTCACCGCGCGCTGCTCTTCAGCGGCGCTTGCGATTTGCATTGCCATGTCGTTGATCTCAGTAATTGAGTTAGTAATGCTAGTCAAGCTGTCGTGTGCTTGTTGAGCATAGTCCACACTGGTGTCTGCCAAACTTGTGCTGGTTTGCATACTGTTTACTGCTAGCTTGGTATTACCTTGCAACGTCTCGATCATGGTGCGGATTTCTTCCGTTGAACCATGGGTGCGCTGGCTAAGTACGCGTACCTCATCAGCAACTACGGCAAAGCCACGCCCCTGTTCACCTGCTCGCGCAGCTTCAATGGCAGCGTTAAGTGCCAGTAAGTTTGTTTGTTCCGCAATACCTTGAATAGTAGATAGAATTTGGTTGATGCTTTGTGTGTTTGCCTCGAGTTCTGAAATCACGCTGGCGGCATCACTTACTTGTTCTGCTAGTTCTACAATGGCTTCACGGTTTTTCTGGATCACGTTCTGCCCATCTTGGCATGCAGATGCCGAGTTCTGAGAAGCACTTGCAGTGAGTTCTGCATGGCTTGCCACCTCTGCTGCGGTTGCTGACATCTCATGAATGGCGGTTGCAATCTGGTTGACGTCATTTTGCTGGTGTTCAACTCGACCAGCAGCCATTGCAGAGAGTTCATTTGCTTGGTTTGCTTGAGCTGAAAGCTGCTCACTATTTTCCACAATGCCTTTGAGCATGGTTTGCATCTGAGCAAGAAATTGGTTTACGTGTGTCGCCAGTTCTCCAATCTCATCCATACGTTCAATCTTGATGCGCTGAGTCAGGTCACCTTCCCCTTGAGAAAGTTCCTCTAAAGCCGTAGAGAGAGTTTGAAGTGGCTTGAGTAAGCGAGTGATGACGTAGGTGCTGATGGCTGCGATGATCAAGTAAAGAACGATAGAAGCGATAGCCGTAAACGTCACTTGCTCAGAAACAGAGGCATACGCCATTTGCTTATCTTCAACAATACCTAATGACCAATCCGTGTTAGGCACTTTGGCGACGTAAATGAGCTTTTCCCCTTGGTTTGGCCAAGAGATGGTCGCTAACTGAGCGTCTTGACTCAGTTTATTCATGCTAGCGGCACTCAGTTCAGGGTTGAGCGTCGTTAAAGGTTTCTGGCTTAGCTTGGCGTCTTGGTAAGCAACGATGTTATTTTTTCCATCGACTAAAAAGGCAAATCCATCATTATCTAATTGAATATTTAGGACTTCATCGATGATATCTGTCACCGCGAGATCGGCAGCTAACACACCTTGCTTGCCTTGGTTGAAGGCTTTGGCAAAGCTGACAACGATGCTGCCGTCAAAATCTTGATAAGGTTCTGTGATGATTAAGCCAGACTTTGCCATCGCATCTTTATACCAAGGGCGAGTTCGTGGGTCGTAATCAGCTGGCCACGATTCAGTTTTATCACCGTAAGCAATTGAACCATCAGAAAAACCGGCATAAACCGAGAGAAATTGCCCAGCTCGCTTTGTTAACAGCATCTCTCTATCTGCGTCTGTCGAATCGAGAATGACATCTTCATTTGCTAGCATCATTTCACTACGAATCGCCAACCAATCGCTGATGTATCGATTGGTTGATGCTGAGATGTTTTCCATCTCTCTGCTCAGTGTCGAGGTGGTTTCATCACGCAACTGATTTACGGAGACCCAAGCTTGAACGCCACTAACAATGGCAATAATGACTGCGATTGCAATCTGAATTTTAAGTTTTATGGAACTTCTCATTGTCTTACCTTCTCAATAGACAAAAAGATCGACATCACCGGTGGTGACAATAGGTTGCTTAAGACGATTCAGGTACAGATTAGTACTGAAAGGCTACGACTACTTTATCGACGCGATCTGGATAAACTTAAGATAAATAGGGGAATATTTATTCAACAGGTTGATTGTAAATGTATTTGATATTGACGGTTACTTCATTAATGATTGCTGTGATGTTGTATCCAAATTTAGTCATCCGCAATACTGACGGGCAACGCTACATCTCTAGTGTTGCCCCATTGATATTAAGTAAGAACAAGTACGGCGCCATAAACAAGAAGCAAACCGATCAAGCCAATGATGAGTCCAACTTTCGCCATGTCTTTGCTTTCGATTAAACCTGTCGAATAAGCCAATGAGTTAGGTGGTGTTGATACAGGAAGAATCATACCCAGAGATGCGGAGAAGGCGACGACAACCAGCAGTCCTTGTAACCCTCCAATAGAAGCTAAGCTTGGCATCGATACCCCAATTGCAGCCGCAATTGGCATGAGCAAGTTTGCTGTGGCTGTATTGGACATAAAGTTCGCCATTAACCAGCACACGATAGAAAGAGATACGACTACCGCAAATGGTGAAAGTGCTTCATAGTCAATGGCATGGGCAAGCGCTTCTGCCAAGCCTGTTTTGTCTAAAGCAATACCAATGGCGATACCACCGGCAACCAACCACAAGACATCCCAGTTAATAAGCTTAAGTTCTTCTTTGCCCATGATGCCCGTTAAGGTGAACACCGCGAGTGGGATAATGGCGACCACATATGTATTCATGCCGTGCACTTTGGTTGTCATCCATAACAGGATGGTCATTGCGAACGTGATATACACGACAATAGCGCGCCAACTCTTTTTAAACGTACCGTCCAGACGTAACTTCATTTCTGGTTCACTGGAAGGAAACAGCTTTTGCAGTAGCAGCCAAGCGATGGTGAGTTGCACCAATACAAAAGGTAACCCCATTGTCATCCAAGAAAGGAAATCAATGGCGTTTTCTCCAGTTAAATATTGCAAGGCTATTGCATTGGGTGGCGTACCAATCGGTGTTGCGATGCCGCCTGTATTGGCGGCGATAGGAATGCATAGGACCAGCGCTTTTATCCCCAAATCACCTTTTGGTGCAGAAGCTACAATAGGGCCAAGTAACGCCAGCATCATAACGGTAGTTGCAGTGTTCGACATAAACATAGAAAACACAGCAGTGATCAGCATTAACCCCAACATGATGAACTTGGGTTGAGAGCCAAATGGTTTAAGCAAAACACGAGCAAGGTTGTTATCAAGTTCGTATTTGGAAGCCGCTATGGCGAGTGCGAATCCGCCCATGAAAAGGATGATGATGGGAGAAGAAAAGGCAGAGAAGATGTCTGTATACGCGATCAGTTCACCTAAATCGTGTCCCGGAGGTGGGTTGCGAAATAGATGTAAGCCTTTGTCCGATATCATGATCAATTCAAGAGCGATGATAAGAATCGAAGTGGCAAATACGGGAACAGGCTCTAAAACCCAAAGCAGTGCCGCAAGAAGGAAAATTGCCAGTAGACGATGCTGAATTAAAGTGAGGTCATCAATAGGTATCGCATCTATAGGCATCATCAAAATGCCGAGTGGTACTAAAAAACACACCAGTAGCTTTACTAGTGTATTCATATTCATCTTTGGCATTAGTCGCCCCTTTCAACAATCATCCCTATCAGTAGGGTAATGGATTGTTCTTTAAGGGTCTTAGAGGCAGGTATGAGTTTGAAAAACAGAGATTAAGTTTTGAACAGAATTTTGCTTTTGGTCAATAAAAAGCCCCCGCGAGCGGAGGCTTTAAAATCAGTTTTCGCAATAAGCTTACTGCTGGTGAGCGTAAGGTGTGCCCATTACGGTTGGCTTGCCATTTTCCATGTTTTCATCGAATGCAATTGCATCTTTAGCAAACAGGTTGATAACGGTTGAGCCAAGCTTGAAGCGCCCCATTTCTTCGCCTTTCTTCAAGATAACCGCTTTGTCACCTTCTGCAGGGTAATCCCACTTGTAGACTGAACTACCACGTGGTGGTGTGACGGTACCAGCCCACACTTGCTCGATACTACCAACGATGGTTGCGCCAACCAGCACTTGTGCCATTGGGCCGAACTCTGTATCGAAGATGCACACTACGCGCTCGTTACGTGCGAATAGGTTAGGAACGTTCTCTGCCGTTAGCGGGTTCACCGAGAATAGATCACCAGGTACGTAAATCATCTGACGTAGCGTACCGTTACATGGCATGTGTACACGGTGGTAGTCACGAGGCGATAGGTACAAGGTAGCGAAAGAGCCGTCTTGGAACTCTTCTGCCAGTTTTGCATCGCCGCCTAGTAGCTCTTGTGCTGAGAAGTTGTGGCCTTTCGCTTGGATAAGCTGACCATCTTCAATCGGGCCAAATTGGCTTACGCATGCGTCCGCAGGGTGAGTGATTACTGCTTCGCCTTCTGCAATTGGACGAGCGCCTTCTTTTAGCTCTCGCACAAAGAATTCGTTGAAGGTTTTGAAGTGCTTAGGATCGGAGTGCTTCGCCTCATCCATGTTCACATTGTACTGTTTGATAAACCAGCGAATGATTGCTGTTGTTAGACCGCCAGCCTTAGCTGAAGCCAGTTTACCCACTAGGCGTGTTAACCCATGTTGTGGGATCCAGTACTGCAGTCCAACTTTAATCTTGTCCATCTTTAATTCCGATACTTCTGTTTGATTCTCGCTTTAGGGCGCGTGATGTTACTGAAATTTAATCTGCTTGTCAGTATTAGGTGATGATTTCTTACACAGTTGCAGTCTTAACTCAGCTACAGATCCGCTTTCTTGCTGCGTGAGTACTGACGGTTTGCTTTGTTTTCACTCATGCTTTCTAGGATGCGATGGTAGTTTTCAAAACGGACTTCACTCACTTCGCCTTTTTCCACGGCTTCTCGCAAGATACAGCCAGGATCGTCGTTGTGCTTACAGTCGCGGAACTTACACCCACCAAGATAAGGACGGAATTCAACGAACGCTTTGGTCACTTCTTCTGCTTCTAAGTGCCACAGGCCAAACTCACGTACCCCTGGAGAATCGATAAGATCGCCGCCAGTAGGGATGTGGTACAAGCGAGCAGCTGTAGTGGTGTGTTGACCTAAGCCTGAGTTCTCAGAGATCTCGCCTTCTTCAACTTCTTGCTCAAGTTCTGGCATTAACGCGTTCACTAGACTTGATTTACCTACACCAGATTGCCCAACGAAGATATTGATACGGTCGCGTAGCTGCTCTTCAAGTTCTGCAATGCCCTCGCCTGACTGCTTACTTACAAACAATACTTTGTAGCCAATACGTTTGTATTCTTCTAGCCACTCTTCGTACATTGCTCGATCTTCTTCAGCAAGCAAGTCGATTTTGTTGAGTACCAACAGCGGGGCAATGTTCAGTGTTTCGGACGCCACTAGGTAGCGGTCGATGATGTTGAGTGAAAGCTCTGGCAAAACCGAAGAAACGATCACCATTTGATCGATGTTCGCGGCGACGGGTTTCAAACCATCATAGTAATCAGGGCGAGTCAGCATGGATGTTCTAGGTTCAACGGCTTCAACAACACCAGAAATACCAGCCATTGATTCAAGACCTTCGCGCCATAGCACGCGATCGCCTGATACCAGTGATTCGATACCACGACGAAGGTTACAGCGCTGCACTTCACCAGTTTCTAAATCTTCGATGTCAGCGTGCTGACCGAAACGAGTGATAACGAGACCCTGTTTACTTGCGCCTAGCATGTTCTCATCCCACTGGATGGACTCTTCTTGCTTCTTTAGGCGTTTTTGTTGGTTGCTGCGTACGCGGCGCACCTGACCTTTGGTTAACTTTTTCTTTTTTGCCACAATCTTGTACTTAATGTGAGTTAACTCAGTTGATTAAACGGAATCTTCGTCAATCGAGTGAGTATCGTGTTTCAAGTATTTTCAGGTATAGTACCTCTTTTATCGATAAACAAATAGGCGGCGTAATCATGTCCTTTAGCGATCAAAACCTGATTTGGGTGGATTTAGAGATGACAGGGCTCGATCCTGAAACGCATAAAATCATCGAAATTGCTTCTATCGTCACGGATAGTGAATTGAATATTTTGGCTGAAGGTCCTGTTCTTGCTGTCCATCAGCCAGAAGAAGAATTGGCGAAGATGGACGACTGGTGTACTAATACACATACGGCAAGTGGTTTGGTTGAGCGTGTTCAAAACAGCCAGATTTCAGAGCAAGATGCTGTTGCGCAGACCATTGAGTTTCTCGAAAAATGGGTGCCAAAGGGTGTTTCTCCAATTTGTGGTAATAGCATTGGTCAGGATCGTCGTTTCTTGTACAAGCATATGCCAGAGCTGGAAGAATACTTCCATTACCGCTATTTGGACGTGAGTACACTAAAAGAACTGACTCGCCGCTGGAAACCAGAAGTGTTAGACGGTTTTTCGAAGCAGGGCACGCATCTGGCATTGGATGATATCCGTGAGTCGATTGCCGAGCTAAAGTACTACCGCGAAACGATCTTTAAGATCTAACTGTTAAGGCTGCGATCCAAATTGTTGTAATTAATGAGCGTTTTGCTGGCTTTTTCATCTGTTAGTAAAAAAATAAAGTTTTTTTGAACGAAGGACTTGCATCACAAAAAAATGCTCTTATAATTCGCAGCCCTGAACGACGGAAACGTTGTTGATGCGACACTAGCTCAGTTGGTAGAGCGCAACCTTGCCAAGGTTGAGGTCACGAGTTCGAACCTCGTGTGTCGCTCCACTTTTCTAAAGTGGAAAGAAAGGTTCTCATCATGCCTTAAATGGTGAACTACGGACGCGGGGTGGAGCAGCTTGGTAGCTCGTCGGGCTCATAACCCGAAGGTCGTCGGTTCAAATCCGGCCCCCGCAACCAATGCGACACTAGCTCAGTTGGTAGAGCGCAACCTTGCCAAGGTTGAGGTCACGAGTTCGAACCTCGTGTGTCGCTCCAAATTAAAAGGTTTTCATCATACCTTAAATGATGAACTATGGACGCGGGATGGAGCAGCTTGGTAGCTCGTCGGGCTCATAACCCGAAGGTCGTCGGTTCAAATCCGGCTCCCGCAACCAATGCGACACTAGCTCAGTTGGTAGAGCGCAACCTTGCCAAGGTTGAGGTCACGAGTTCGAACCTCGTGTGTCGCTCCAAATTAAAAGGTTCTCATCATACCTTAAATGGTGAACTACGGACGCGGGGTGGAGCAGCTTGGTAGCTCGTCGGGCTCATAACCCGAAGGTCGTCGGTTCAAATCCGGCCCCCGCAACCAATGCGACACTAGCTCAGTTGGTAGAGCGCAACCTTGCCAAGGTTGAGGTCACGAGTTCGAACCTCGTGTGTCGCTCCAAATTAAAAGGTTTTCATCATACCTTAAATGATGAACTATGGACGCGGGATGGAGCAGCTTGGTAGCTCGTCGGGCTCATAACCCGAAGGTCGTCGGTTCAAATCCGGCTCCCGCAACCAATGCGACACTAGCTCAGTTGGTAGAGCGCAACCTTGCCAAGGTTGAGGTCACGAGTTCGAACCTCGTGTGTCGCTCCACTTTCTTTTAGAAAAGTGGGGATAGCCTTCATTGTGCTTAACAATGACATTGCGACACTAGCTCAGTTGGTAGAGCGCAACCTTGCCAAGGTTGAGGTCACGAGTTCGAACCTCGTGTGTCGCTCCAGTTTGATAGCCCTCATTGTGCTTAACAGTGACATGCGACACTAGCTCAGTTGGTAGAGCGCAACCTTGCCAAGGTTGAGGTCACGAGTTCGAACCTCGTGTGTCGCTCCAATTTGATAGCCCTCATTGTGCTTAACAGTGACATTGCGACACTAGCTCAGTTGGTAGAGCGCAACCTTGCCAAGGTTGAGGTCACGAGTTCGAACCTCGTGTGTCGCTCCAGTTTCTATTATCGTATTAATCGATAATACATGGACGCGGGGTGGAGCAGCTTGGTAGCTCGTCGGGCTCATAACCCGAAGGTCGTCGGTTCAAATCCGGCCCCCGCAACCAATTTCCAAGCGATAGTTTTAGTAGTTTTTAAACCATCGATGGATGTAACTTTCATTATTTGAAGTGTTACAACCAGTCTCATCGCTCTTTTCATAATGCTGAGAAGCATCAATCCCTAAAAAACAAAACCTTAATCCGCATCAAATGATGTCGGACGATTTTGTTTGTGTTTTAAACATGATAAAAGTCGGCCGTCCAATGAATATCCTGATGCTCAGGCACTTTTATATCTTTAATTAACAGAGTTATCCACATATCTTGTTCTGTGGATAAGTTGGTTGATAAAGTGTTTTCTGTTTGGGGTTTAAAGGTTGTAAAGAAAGATCTTTTCTAAATTCGACGGTGATAAAACTTTCCCTAAAATATCTAAGTTACTGTTATTTATAGATAAAAGTGGTTTTATTGCGGATCGGATGCGTTAATTCTGGATCATTACTTTGTGTTTTTTTGATCCTAGTCATTTCTTTAAGCTGTGTTTAACTTTTTTTAATAGCTCAATTTCACAAGACTTAAATCTTTTTTTCCACATTTCAGAATTTGAGAACAAAATCATGATTTGCTGATGCAAAAAATGTTTTCAATCTCTTGCATATGAGCTACGCGTTAAGCGTCTCGTGGAAGACCTTTCTCTACAACTCTGATTAAACGCTTCTTCTTTGTATCGATAGAATCTGATTGATTGGCAGGAATTTGGTTAAATTGCTGCTCTAGAGCCCATTCGATATGCTCATCCAGTAATTTGTTTTCACCTTGGCGAGCTTCTAAAGCCTCTATTATTAGTTGGCTGTATTCTGCATTACCAAGTGCGACAGAAATATTACGCAACCATTGCAGATGCCCAATGCGACGAATCGCAGAACCCTCCATCTGTTTGAGGAATGTTGATTCATCCCAATTAAACATGGTCACAAGATCTGGCTCTTCAAAGCTCTCTCGGCGGTGGAAGTCTTCTTGTTCGGTAATTTCGGCATATCGGTTCCAAGGACAAACTAACTGGCAGTCATCACACCCATAGATACGATTTCCCATTGGCTTGCGGAACTCTTCAGGGATCACGCCATCAAACTCAATGGTGAGATAAGAGATGCAACGCCGAGCATCCACAATCTTCTCATCAACGATTGCCTGTGTTGGGCATGAGGTGATGCATGCCTTACATTTGTCGCATTGGTCAACGCTCGGTTCATCAACTGGCAATGGCAAGTCGATAAGTAGTTCACCAAGGAAAAACCATGACCCACAGTCTTTATCCAAAATGAGTGAGTGTTTACCAGTCCAGCCTAATCCTGCTTTCTGTGCCAATGGACGCTCAAGGATTGGGGCGGAATCGACGAAAGGTCGATAGCCAAATTGCCCAACTTCTTGTTCAATAAGTTTGCCAAGTTTATTAAGCTGCTTTCTCACCAATTTATGGTAATCACGCCCTAATGCGTAGCGGCTGATGTAAGCATGGTTTGTGTTTGCCAAATTAGAGGCAAACTTCGCCTCTGGTGGAAGGTAGTCCATACGGACACTGATGGCACGGACAGTCCCTGGCAACAGCTCATCTGGTCTAGCGCGCATCATGCCATGACGAGCCATCCAGTCCATTGAGCCGTGATAGCCAGCATCGAGCCATTTTTGCAGGGCAGCTTCATGTTCACTAAGATCAACATCGCAGATACCGACTTTCTGAAAGCCAAGCTCTTTACCCCAAATTTTTATTTGTTGTGCGAGTTGTTCGTAGTTCATGTTCACCACCAAGATAAAGGGGGGCGGATCTTACCGGATCTTATTCAATGGTGCTACCAGAAAGTCGAGTAGCCAGGAGTGAGAATGAATTTTGAAACAAAGTTATCAAAAGTTGATTTAGGCATGAGAAATTTTGCTTATGCATTCAATAGAATCAGTTAATTAGGTTTCGTCTTTTTGGCTGTTTTTTCGCATATATGACATTTGAGAGCTTGTCTCTCAAAACCAACACAGTTTACTATTCTTGTTCTTTTGATTTTTATATAGTCAACGATCATTAGTTAGAGAAGCATCAATGAGCACGAAACAATTTAATCTTAAAGATGAGCATGAAACGGTAGCACTTGGAACCGCATTGGCTCAGCTTTGTTCTCAACAAACCACCATTTATTTGCACGGTGATTTAGGTGCGGGTAAAACAACATTTAGCCGTGGTTTTGTCCGTGCTCTTGGCCACCAAGGTAATGTAAAAAGCCCGACATACACGTTGGTCGAGCCTTATCAGTTGGATAAGTGGCAAGTTTACCATTTTGATCTTTATCGTCTTGCTGATCCTGAAGAACTGGAATTCATGGGGATTCGAGACTATTTCACTGATGATGCAATTTGTTTAGTTGAATGGCCTGAAAAAGGACACGGGTTGCTACCTAAGCCAGATCTTGATATGAACATTCGTTATCAGGGTGAGCAACGTATCGCGGAGCTAACCGCAAACAATGAATATGGTGAGCAACTACTCAGTCAATTGGAGCTATGTTGAGTCTTTCAAAATTTAGAGCAGTGGCGATGTTAGTCGCCACTTTTCTCCTTATCATCCCTAATTTAGCCTTTGCTAACGTCGTTAAAAGTTTCCGAGTTTGGCCTTCTCCTGATGAGACTCGAGTCGTCATCGATTTAAGCGCGGAAGCTACCTATTCTTATTTTTCTCTCTCTGGGCCAGATCGTTTAGTGGTGGATCTCAAAAACACCTCAATGCAAGCTAAGTTGCCGGTTACTGTCACGGACAGTCCAGTATTAAAACGTGTCCGTAAAAGTAGCCCGCCAAATAAAGACACTTACCGTCTAGTTTTTGAGTTAAAGAAAAGTGTCAAAGCTGAGTTATTCAAACTCAAGCCTACACCTGGGGGGCAATACGGCCATCGCTTAGTTATTGATTTGTCACATGGCTCGAACAAGTCGACGACCACGAGTGCTTCAAAACCAAGTAAGCCAGCGTCACCGAGCAAAGATATGAGTACTGTGCATCGTGCACAAGAAATCCTTATTGCAATAGACCCAGGTCACGGTGGTGAAGATCCTGGCTCGATAGGTCCATCGCGTCGTAAGTATGAAAAAGACGCGGTATTGAGCATTGCTCGTAAGATTTCAGACCAATTGAATGCCGTTCCTGGTATCAAAACACGTATGACTCGTACCGGCGACTACTTCGTCAACTTAAACCGTCGTGTTGCAATTGCTCGTGAGAATGATGCTCATCTGTTGATCTCCATTCACGCTGACGCATTTACCTCACCTAAACCACGCGGTGGCTCGGTATTTGTGTTGAACACTCGCCGCGCGAACACAGAGATTTCTCGCTGGGTGGAAAATCATGAGAAACAATCAGAGTTGCTTGGTGGTTCAGGTACGGCTTTTGTTAGTAACTCCAGTGATCGCAATGTGAACCAAACCTTATTGGATCTTCAGTTCAGTCACTCTCAAAAGGAGGGCTATAAGTTAGCGACTGAGATTTTGGGCGAGATGGGCAAAGTTGCTCGTCTACATAACTCAAAACCAATTAATACCAGCCTTGCGGTATTACGTTCACCACAGATCCCATCAGTATTGGTTGAGACTGGTTTTATCTCTAACCCGACTGAAGAGAAGTTGCTATTCCAACGTTCTCATCAAGATAAGCTGGCGCGAGCGATTACTAAAGCCGTAGTGAAGTACTTGAAAGACAACCCACCAGAAGGGACGGTTTTCTCATCTTCAGCTAAGCCGACCGTTCATACTGTGAAACGTGGTGAGTCACTTTCTGTAATTGCGCAGAAATACGGCACGTCGACGAAAGCGATCATGAGTGAGAATAAGCTCAAGTCTAGTAGCTTGGCTGTTGGACAAAAACTAAAAATCCCGGGTATGGGAGCGGCTTCGATTGCTATTCCGAATAAGCCAAATACCGTTGAAACAAAGACGATCACCCACACTGTTAAATCAGGGGAGTTCCTCGGTAAGATCGCAAGTCACTACAAAGTGAAGATTGCAGATATTCGTAGGCAGAACAATCTCAAGTCAGATACCTTGTGGGTTGGTCAGAAACTGAAGATCACCGTTGCGGTAAAAGACAAACCAATCCGTAAGCACAAAGTTGCTCGTGGTGAATACCTAGGTAAGATTGCGTCGAAATACGGCGTGAGTGTATCCAGCATCCGCAAAGCGAATAACCTGCGTTCTGATGAACTTGCCGTGGGACAGGTGCTGATCATTCCAAACAAATAAGTGAGCTTATAACTCATCATGACCATTAAGATCTTGCCCGCTCGTCTGGCAAACCAAATCGCGGCAGGGGAAGTGGTGGAAAGACCCGCCTCTGTCGTGAAAGAACTGGTAGAAAACAGTCTCGACTCTGGCGCTACTCGAATTGATATTGATATTGAGAAAGGAGGCGCCAAGCTGATTCGCGTGCGCGATAACGGCAAGGGGATTGTGAAAGATGAGTTAGGTCTCGCGTTGAGTCGTCATGCCACCTCTAAGATCCACACATTGGACGATCTTGAAGCCATCATGAGTTTGGGTTTCCGTGGGGAGGCGCTAGCGAGTATCAGTTCGGTATCGCGCCTGACCATGACATCTCGTCCAGCGGCACAAGAACAAGCGTGGAGCGCCTACTCGGAAGGGCGAGACATGAAGGTTAAGCTGCAACCGACTGCACACCCAATTGGTACCTCGGTTGAAGTCTTAGATCTGTTCTTTAATACGCCTGCGCGCCGCAAATTCCTCCGCACCGAGAAAACCGAATTTGCTCACATTGATGAATTGCTTAAGCGTATCGCTTTAAGCCGCTTTGATGTCACTATCAATGTTCGCCATAACGGCAAAATGATCCGCCAATATCGTGCGGCAAAGAATCAGCTTCAAACAGAAAAACGCATTGCAGCGGTATGTGGCAATGCTTTTGTGCGTAATATGCTTCGCATCGAGCTTGAGCATCAAGGACTTAAGCTTCATGGCTGGATCACCACTCCGGAAGGGGCGAGGCAGCAGAGTGACTTACAATACTGCTACGTGAATGGTCGCATGATGCGTGACAAGTTGATCAATCACGCTATCCGTCAAAGCTATGAAACGAGTTTAAAGCCAGATCAATTCGCTGCGTATGTATTGTTTATTGAGCTTGATCCGCACCAAGTGGATGTCAACGTGCACCCTGCGAAGCATGAAGTGCGCTTCCATCAAGCACGTTTAGTGCACGATTTTATTTATCAGGCACTGGCGGATGCTCTTGCGCAAAGCTCAGTGATTGATAAACCGCACGTCAACGAGTCCGCGTTCCACCATGCAGATCTTGCCGAGCCGATAGAACCGTTTGAGACGATGACCTCTGCGCCTGAAGCAGCAAGTTCGCCGGAGCCAGTAAGTAAACCAGAGCAAACGGGTTCACTTGTACCTGAGCGAGTGTATCAAGCAATTGATAACACACCTGCCTATCCAGGGCGTTCAGACTATGAAGCGAAATCTCGCGATAGGGAATCAAGTAACGCTTCTATACGAGAAGCGCGAGCGGCGGATTCTTTCAAGCGAACAGATTGGATTGAGTCAAAACCAGCGCCTAAACCAACTTCAAGTAAAGAACAACGTCATGCCGAGCCTGCACCAAGTAAACAAGAAGTACGTGCTTATCATGAGTTGCTTCAGACGCCTGATTTTGAGCCTCAAACAGAGTCCCCAAAAGCGCCAGTCAGCACATCGGCAGAAGTTGCTTTACCGCCTGTTACGGCACTAAGTAAAGCGCTGGCTGTGGTGGACGAACAGTTTGTCTTGATGAGCAGCGACAGCGGTGTGGCTTTGGTTGCGCTGCCAAGAGCTGAATTTTATCGAACCAAAGGTCAGCTCACACCAAGCGATGGAGCGTTAAAAGCTCAGCCACTGTTAGTTCCATTATCCGTTAAGTTGGAGCCGGAATTAGTTGAGCTTGCGCGCGATTATCAGCAAGACTTTGCGCAGTTGGGCATTCAATTGAAAGCTCGAAATGACAAAGCTTTGATGGTCATGGGTGTGCCATCACCACTGCGTCAACAAAACTTACAAAATTTGATACCAGATCTGTTATCTTACGCGCAAACTCGCGTGAGAGGAGAGGTGGCAACGGTTCAGCTGCTATCAGAGCTGATAGATTGGCTTGCTTTGCAGGTCACGACTGTTAAGAGCCACTATACTCTATCCGAAGCCATTCAAATTATTGCGGAACTTGAACAGCTAAGACATGGTCAATTGCCATTAGAAGACACGAAATTTGTGTCTGCTGTTGATTTCTCTGCCACGATTGCCAAATTAAGACCATGACAGACAAACTACCTTTGGCCCTCTTTTTGATGGGGCCAACAGCATCAGGTAAAACAGAGCTAGCGATTCGCCTGCGCCAGAAATATCCGGTTGAGATCATCAGCGTGGACTCAGCGTTGATCTACAAAGACATGAACATCGGTACTGCAAAGCCAGATGATCGTGAGCTAAGCCTAGCGCCGCATCGTCTTATCGATATTCTTGATCCCAGTGAAGCATACTCTGCGGCAGACTTTCGTCGTGATGCATTGCAGGCAATGGATGACATTGTTGCAGAAGGAAAAATTCCGCTGTTAGTCGGCGGCACCATGCTGTATTACAAAGCCTTACTTGAAGGCTTATCACCTCTTCCTGCTGCAAATCCTGAAATTCGTCAGCAAATTGAGCAAGAGGCATTGACTAAAGGTTGGTCGGTGTTGCACGATGAGCTGAAAGAGATTGATCCTGTATCAGCTGCGAGAATTCATCCAAACGATCCTCAACGCTTATCGAGGGCGTTGGAAGTATTCCGCATTTCAGGTAAAACTCTTACTGAGTTGACTCAAACAAAAGGTGATAGCTTGCCTTACCGAGTCAAACAGTTTGCAATAGCTCCCAAGGACAGGGCAGAACTTCACCGTCGAATTGAACTACGCTTCGAGAAGATGATGGAGGCAGGTTTTGAAGATGAGATGAAAGCGCTGTATGCGCGTGACGATCTTCATCCTGATCTTCCATCAATACGTTGTGTTGGTTACAGACAGATGTGGGAGTATTTAGACGGGGAGTGCTCTCGTGACGAAGCGATATTTCGTGGCGTCTGTGCAACTCGTCAATTGGCCAAGCGTCAAATCACCTGGTTACGCAGCTGGAATGATTTAACTTGGTTGGATAGCGACAACATTGAACAAGCACTCGAAACCATGTCAGAAGCAATAGCATCTGATTGAGATAGCTGTGTATAATGTGATCGTTTTTGCGTGATCGCACTCTCAAAGGATCTGTTATTGGCAGTTTTTATACTATGCTGCTAATTACTTAGGGTGCATTTTGATTCGTTTAGCTCAGATGCAAAAAGCAGTACCTTTTGCATTGCACCGCTAGCTAAATAATTACAACTACAAATTAAATAAGGAAAATAAAATGGCTAAGGGGCAATCTCTACAAGACCCATTCCTAAATGCGCTACGTCGTGAGCGTATCCCGGTATCTATCTACCTTGTGAACGGTATCAAACTACAAGGTCAGATCGAATCATTCGATCAGTTCGTGATTCTATTGAAAAACACTGTAAATCAAATGGTGTACAAGCACGCAATCTCTACAGTTGTTCCGGCTCGTCCAGTGAGCCACCACAGTGGTGATCGTCCTCAGGGTGACCGTCCACAAGAGAAATCTGAAGATTAATTCTTCATTTAGTATTGTTAAAATAAGGAGTTGATTGCTTGTTTGACCGTTATGAATCCGGTGAGCGAGCCGTACTTGTTCATATCAACTTCACGCAAGAAGGTGAATGGGAAGATCTGGCTGAATTCGAAATGCTGGTTTCTTCCGCTGGGGTTGAGGCGCTACAAGTTGTAACTGGTAGTCGTCAATCCCCACACCCGAAATACTATGTCGGAGAGGGCAAGGCACAAGAAATTGCTACTACGGTGCAATTAACGGGTGCTGAAATTGTGATTTTTAATCACTCCCTCTCTCCTGCCCAAGAACGTAACCTCGAAGCACTGTGCAAATGTCGAGTCCTCGACCGCACTGGTCTCATCCTCGATATTTTTGCCCAACGAGCACGAACACACGAAGGTAAGCTGCAAGTAGAGCTAGCCCAGCTTCGTCATATTTCTACTCGTTTGATTCGTGGTTGGACGCACCTTGAAAGGCAGAAAGGCGGTATCGGTCTACGTGGGCCGGGTGAAACTCAGTTAGAAACTGACCGTCGATTATTGCGTGACAGAATCAAAGCCATCCTTCGCCGACTTGAAAAAGTAGCGAAGCAGCGTGAGCAAGGGCGCCGTGCCCGAAACCGAGCAGAAATCCCAACGATTTCTCTTGTGGGTTACACCAACGCGGGTAAGTCGACACTCTTCAACCGTATAACAGAAGCTGGCGTTTATGCCGCAGATCAACTGTTTGCTACTCTTGATCCTACCTTACGTAAGATAGAGTTAGCAGATGTAGGGCCTGCAATACTTGCAGATACCGTTGGTTTTATCCGACATCTACCTCACGATTTGGTTGCTGCCTTCAAAGCAACCTTGCAAGAAACGCAAGAAGCTGACATTTTGTTACATGTTGTTGATGCCAGTGATGAGCGTTTTCGTGAGAATATTCAAGCTGTTCATGAAGTTTTAGAAGAGATCGACGCACATGAAGTGCCGACGCTCGTAGTAATGAACAAGATTGATAATCTAGAAGAGCAGAAACCACGTATAGAACGTGATGAGGAAGGTATACCTCGTGCGGTCTGGGTCTCTGCGATGGACGGATTGGGCATTGATCTCCTGTTTGATGCGCTGACAGAACGTTTGGCGTCGCAAATGGTTGAGCATCAGTTGCGAATTCCTCCACAGTATCAAGGACGATTCCGTAGTACATTCTTCCAAATGAAGTGTATTCAACGTGAGGAATATGACCAGGAAGGTAACTTGTTGATCGATATTCGAATGCAACAGGTAGATTGGTCTAGACTTGAAAAAAGAGAAGGGGCAGTTTTAGTCGACTTTATAGTCACTTAAAGGACTGCTACAGTATAACGTCATATCAAATGATGGAGCTTTCTAATGGCGTGGAATGAGCCTGGAAATAACAACGGCAACAATGGCCGCGATAATGACCCTTGGGGTAATAATAATCGTGGTGGCCAGCGTCCTGGTGGCCGAGACCAAGGTCCGCCAGATTTAGATGAAGTGTTCAGCAAACTGAGTCAAAAGCTGGGTGGTAAGTTTGGTAAAAAAGGCGGCGGTGGTTCTTCTATCGGCGGTGGCGGTGGCGCAATTGGCTTCGGCGTGATTGCAGTTATTGCGATTGCGGTGTGGTTCTTCGCTGGTTTTTACACCATCGGTGAAGCAGAGCGTGGTGTTGTGCTGCGTTTAGGTAAATACGACCGTATCGTAGACCCAGGTCTGAACTGGCGTCCTCGTTTTATTGATGAATACGAAGCGGTTAACGTGCAAGCGATTCGTTCGTTACGTGCATCTGGTCTAATGCTGACTAAAGATGAAAACGTAGTAACGGTAGCGATGGACGTTCAATACCGTGTTGCTGACCCATACAAATACCTGTACCGCGTAACTAATGCAGACGATAGCTTGCGTCAAGCAACAGATTCTGCACTACGTGCAGTAATTGGTGACTCACTAATGGATAGCATCCTAACAAGTGGTCGTCAGCAAATTCGTCAAAGCACTCAAGAGACACTAAACCAAATTATCGATAGCTACGATATGGGTATCGTGATTGTTGATGTGAACTTCCAGTCTGCGCGTCCGCCAGAGCAAGTTAAAGATGCGTTTGATGATGCAATCGCAGCGCGTGAGGATGAAGAGCGTTTCATCCGTGAAGCAGAAGCGTACAAGAACGAAATCTTGCCGAAGGCAACAGGTCGTGCTGAGCGTTTGAAGAAAGAAGCACAAGGTTACAACGAACGTGTAACCAACGAAGCTCTTGGTCAAGTGGCTCAGTTTGAAAAACTACTGCCTGAATACCAAGCTGCACCAGGTGTAACTCGTGATCGTCTGTACCTAGATGCGATGGAAGAAGTGTACTCCAGCACATCGAAAGTGCTGATTGACTCTGAATCAAGCGGTAATCTTCTATACCTTCCAATTGATAAATTGGCTGGTCAAGAAGGTCAAACAGACACCAAACGTAAATCGAAGTCGACTTCAACGTACGATCACATTCAATTAGAGTCTGAACGTGCTCAGCAAGACACTTCGAACACACAGTCTCGTTCAACTGGTTCACGTCAAGGGAGATACTAGAAATGCGTAAGTTAATGATCCCTGTATTGGTAATCGCACTGGCATTAATGCTGATGTCACTGTTTGTGATTCCTGAAGGTGAGCGTGGTATTGTGGTACGATTCGGTCGTGTCTTGAAAGATAACAACGACATCACTCGTATTTACGAGCCGGGTCTGCATTTCAAAATGCCACTGTTTGATCGAGTTAAGCAGTTAGATGCGCGTATCCAAACAATGGATGGCCGTGCTGACCGTTTCGTAACGTCTGAGAAAAAAGACGTAATCATCGATACCTACGTGAAGTGGCGTATTGAAGATTTCGGTCGTTACTACCTAGCAACTGGCGGTGGTAACACACTGACAGCTGAAGCGCTTCTTGAGCGTAAGGTAACAGACGTGCTACGTGCAGAAATCGGTTCTCGTGAAATCAAGCAAATCGTATCTGGTCCACGCAATAATGACGTACTTCCAGAAGATGCAAACAGTGATGAAGTGAGTACTGAAGCTGCTCGTGAAGCATTGGAAATCGATGGTGAACGTGACCTAATCATGTCTGAAGTGTTGAAAGACACGCGCGATAGTGCAATGAAAGACTTGGGTGTTCGCATCGTTGATTTCCGTATGAAGAAGATCAACCTACCAGATGAGATCAGTGAATCTATCTACCGTCGTATGCGCGCAGAGCGTGAGTCGGTAGCGCGTAAGCACCGTTCTCAAGGTCGTGAAAAAGCAGAAGTAATCCGCGCGCAAGCTGAGCTTGAAGTGGCAACAATTCTTGCAGAAGCAGACAAAACAGCTCGTGTAACACGAGGTGAAGCGGATGCAGAAGCAGCGAAGATCTACGCGAATGCGTACAACAAAGATCCTGAGTTCTTCAGCTTCCTACGTTCTCTAAAAGCTTACGAAAAATCGTTCAGCTCTAAGAGTGACATCCTTGTTCTGGATCCGAAGAGTGAGTTCTTCCAATACATGAACAATGCGAAAGGCGCAGAAGCGAAATAAGCTAAGCGTTACAGCAAATTAAAAAGGCTCCGTGATGGAGCCTTTTTGGTATCTGTTGGATAAATATCGGATAGGCACCGCGAGTATGTTAACTCATCATGATGGCGATTACGGCGCCCGCTACTACTAAACAACCGCCAATGCGACGCAACTGGTTATCCGGTTGCTCACTTAACTGAGCGACCATGTTGCGCCAACCATTTGGGGCGATCAACGGTCCAATACCTTCAACGATCAATACTAGCCCTATCGCTAGCCAAATAGACTCTGACATCATGATCCCTAGTCGAATTCTGAAAAGTAAATATTATCAGTGATGTAGTGATTTCGAAATGAGTAAGATTGGCGAGTTTGCATTCTGGTATCCACTCTGTGAACAAAAAATGACTGCAAGAAGTGTGATTCGGTGCTAGAATCCATTTTTAACTAGCAATCAGACTTGGAAAGATGGGAAATAACGTAGTCGTTCTAGGCACCCAATGGGGTGACGAAGGTAAAGGTAAAATTGTAGACCTTTTAACTGAAGATGCAAAATACGTGGTACGCTACCAAGGCGGTCACAATGCAGGTCACACACTTGTAATTGACGGTGAAAAAACCGTTCTTCACTTAATTCCATCAGGTATCCTTCGCGATAACGTAAAATGCGTTATCGGTAACGGTGTTGTACTATCGCCTGAAGCTCTAATTAAAGAAATGAAACCTCTTGAAGAGCGCGGCATTCCAGTACGCGAACGTCTTTTCATTTCTGAAGCATGTCCTCTAATTCTTCCTTACCACGTTGCAATGGACCAAGCTCGCGAAATCGCTCGCGGTAAAAAAGCTATCGGTACTACTGGTCGTGGTATTGGTCCAGCATACGAAGATAAAGTTGCTCGTCGCGGTCTGCGCGTTGGCGATCTATTCGATATGGAATCTTTCGCTGAGAAACTAAAAGAAGTAATGGAATTCCATAACTTCCAACTAGTTAACTTCTACAAAGCTGAAGCAGTAAGCTACGAAGAAGTACTTGAGCAAGCGAAAGGTTACGCTGAACTACTAACTTCTATGGTTATCGACGTAACTGACGAACTAGACGCAGCACGTAAGCGCGGCGACAAGATCATGTTCGAAGGTGCACAAGGTACGCTACTTGATATCGACCACGGTACTTACCCATACGTAACTTCTTCTAACACAACTGCTGGTGGTGTTGCTGCAGGTTCTGGTTTCGGTCCTCGTCATATCGGTTACATCCTTGGTATCGCGAAAGCTTACTGTACTCGTGTTGGTGCAGGTCCATTCCCGACTGAGCTATACGACGGTCTAGACAAGCAAGATCCAGTAGGTAAACACCTAGGTGAAGTGGGTCACGAGTTCGGTGCGACAACAGGTCGTCTACGCCGTACTGGTTGGTTCGATGCTGTTGCTATGCGTCGTGCAATCCAAATCAACTCTGTATCTGGTTTCTGTCTAACTAAACTAGACGTACTAGATGGTCTAGAAGAGCTAAAAATCTGTACTGGTTACAAGATGGAAGATGGCTCTACGCTAGAAGTTTCTCCGATGGCTGCTGAAGCATTTGAAAAAGCGACGCCTATCTACGAAACAATGCCAGGTTGGTCTGAGAACACATTCGGTGCAAAATCAATCGATGAGCTACCACAAGCTGCTCTAGATTACATCAAGCGTATCGAAGAGCTAACTGGCGTGCCAGTAGACATCATCTCAACTGGTCCTGACCGTAACGAAACCATCATTAAGGTTCACCCATTCGAAGCTTAATCGATACTCGTTAGAGATTTTTAAAAACCGGCTATGATGGCCGGTTTTTTTATATTTGTGAATTAGAACCATTGGTGAAAAATCGTACTCGATATGGCAAGTTGTTGCCGTTAAGATTAGACAGGAGGCAAAATTTGCCTAAAGCTTAACTAACCTTTGCCGATAAGGTAATCAAGCAGAGGAGATCCTTGGCTGATCTTTGGTTTCTTAGATACCTTAAAGAGTACATATATGAAGTTACGAACAGTGGCTGCTTCACTGTTATTGATGCTGAGTGCAACATCGGCTAAGGCAAATGTTGCCGATGTAGGGGCGCCAGTTCCTATCTACACCGAAGCAGAATTGATTAAGCTTATTGAGCAGAATAAGCACCTAGAGCGCGTGCGCGCTGATAACTGCCAGCTAGTGGAAGATATCGTGGCACGTGCGACGCGCATTAACTTGCCGTCTTATGAATTCCTTTATGGCGATATGCTTGCGTGGGGCGTGTGTGTAGAGCAAGACGTAGAGCTTGGTCTTTACTACATGGAAAACGCAGCCCACCAAGGTTTACCTGCAGCGTTAGAGCAACTTGGCCGCTATTACTCTCGCGGTACTTTAGTCCAACAAGATAAAGAACGTGCAATCCCATACCTGCGAGAAGCGGCGGCAATGGGCAACTTAAATGCGCGTATTCATCTTGCTGAGCTATTGCTGCGTGATTACGGTAGCCCTTTGGATTACGAAGATGCCTACCGTTGGCTTTATAATTCGGTGACTGCCGATCAAAGAAAGCACAAACGTATTGCGATGCTGAGAAACGGTCTTGAGCAACGCATGCCACAAAACATTATTGCGCGCGCTAAGCGCCGCGACACCTTCTGGTAGGTGTACTTTTAAAACACCAGTAACTTCATAAAGCTCTGCGAATAGATACAACAAAGCCCACATCATGTGGGCTTTGTTGTTTTTCCCGACGGTAATCGTGAGCGATTAAACGACTTTGTGTGGACCGAAGCACTCGTAATGGAACTGCTCTTGCGCTACGCCAAGCTCAAGCAGTTGTTTCGCGACGTGCTGCATAAAGCCAACCGGGCCACAGAAGTAGACTTGTACGTTGTCTTGCTTAAGGGCTGCTTCAATTTCATTTAAGTTGACGAAACCCGTGAATTGGAAGTCTTCACCAATCTTATCTTCTGCTGTTGGTTGGTTGTACCAAACTAACGAGTTCATGTTTTCTTTTGCATTCACGATTTGGTTTACGTGCTGTTTGAATGCGTGCTGTTGGCCGTTTTCTGCTGCGTGCACCCATGTTACTGGCGCTTGGTGCTCAGAAAGGCTCTCAAGCATCGATAGAGTCGGAGTTAGACCAACGCCCGCTGACACCAAAACAACTGGTGTAGCCGCGTCCACATCCATAAAGAAATCACCCGCAGGTGCAGCAAGTTGTACCTTATCGCCGATGTTCAACTCATCGTGAAGGAAGTTCGATACTTTACCGCCTTGTTCGCGTTTTACCGAGATACGGTAAGTATTTTCTTGAACCGCAGAGGATAGGCTGTATTGGCGAATCTCTTGGTTTTCGAACTTATCGCTGTTGATGTAGATACCTAGGTATTGACCCGGTTTGTACTCAGAAACCACTTCACCATCGGTTGGTTTGAAAACAAAGCTACAGATGTTTTCACTTTCAAGCTGCTTGCCCACCAACTCAAATTCACGCAGCCCACGCCAACCACCTTGAAGTGCAGCATTCTCTTGGTAGATTTGCTCTTCACGTTGAATGAACACGTTTGCAAGTACGCCGTAAGCTTCTGCCCATGCATCAATCACTTCCTGACCCGGAGAGAACAACTCATCGATAGTCGCCAGTAGGTGTGTACCAACGATTTGGTACTGATCTTTAGTGATCATAAAGCTGGTGTGCTTGTGGGCGATCTTCTCTACTGCACCAAGCAGTGCTGGTAGGTTATCGATGTTGGCTGCGTAAGCACAGATAGCATTAAATAGAGCTTCACGTTGGTCACCGTTACGCTGATTGCTCATGTTGAAAATGTCTTTCAACTCAGGGTTATGGGTGAACATACGATCATAAAAGTGCGCGGTTAACTTTGGACCAGTTTCGGCAAGCAGTGGTGCGGTTGCTTTTACGATATCAATGGTTTGATTGCTGAGCATAATGACTTCCTATTTAAAGTTGTATTTATAATGCATGTTTAAAGTTGTATCTCAAATGTATCTTTCGATCAAGAAAAGATTTACACTTTTGCTACTAGAGAGGATAGCAATATGCAGTTAACCAGCTTTACCGATTACGCGCTAAGAACCCTGATTTACTTGGCTTCACTGCCTAAAGATGAGCTGACAAATATTACTGAAGTGACTGATTTATTTGGTGTATCACGGAACCATATGGTGAAGGTGATCAATCGCCTTGGGCAGCTTGGTTATGTGCACACCGTTCGCGGGAAAAATGGCGGTATTCGTTTATTGAAGGCTCCAGAAGAGATTACCGTGGGGGGAGTAGTGCGCGATTTAGAGCCGTTAGATTTGGTGAATTGTTCCGTGGAATTTTGTCACATCACGCCAGCATGCCGCCTAAAAGAAAAGCTCGCCAAAGCGAAAATGGCTTTTCTTGCGGAATTGGATGGCTGCACGATTGAAGAACTATTGAGTGATAATTCGGAACTGCTAATCTTACTCGCTCGTCCATAGTGTTGTTTACGCCTTTAAAATCCTCTTACTAAGACTCTTTTTTAAAGCAATTTCTGTAGCTTATCGAGAGACTCGGATATACTAGCTCTATACCTTCCTTGCTAGATAGGCGTGCCTATGTCAGACAACATTCCAAACGATCCTTTCGCAGATCGTGAATCCAAAAATTACGAAAATCCAATCCCAAGCCGAGAGTTTATTCTTGAGTTTCTAGAAGAAGCGGGCGTGCCGATGAATCGCAATGATT
This sequence comes from Vibrio sp. SCSIO 43153, assembly GCF_023716625.1. NCBI lineage: Bacteria > Pseudomonadati > Pseudomonadota > Gammaproteobacteria > Vibrionales > Vibrionaceae > Vibrio > Vibrio sp. SCSIO 43153. The sequence continues at coordinate 3,080,020 of NZ_CP071855.1, read as the reverse complement.
TGTTCGAAGCGCTGAAACTTGAAGGTGAAGAGCAGTACGAAGGTTTGCGCCGTCGATTGCGTGCAATGGAGCGTGATGGTCAGCTCGTGTTTACGCGCCGTCAGTGCTACGCGTTGCCAGAAAAACTCGAGATGGTGAAAGGTTACGTAATTGGCCACAAAGATGGCCATGGTTGGGTTCGTCCAGAAGGCAGTGTTGGCAAGGATAATGACATTGTGCTGCCACATCACCAGATGAAACACATCATCCATGGTGACTACGTATTGGTGCAACCAACTGACAACAGTAAACGTGGTCGTCGTGAAGGGCGTCTTGTGCGCGTTTTAGAAGAGCGCAACACGCAGATCGTGGGTCGTTTCTTCCTTGAATACGGTTACTCATACGTTGTCCCTGATGACTCGCGCATCAGCCAAGACATCCTGATCCCAAATGAGCACAAAGCGGGTGCCCGTATGGGTAATGTGGTTGTGATTGAGATCACCGACCGTGGCTCTCGCTCACGTGGCATGATGGGTAAAGTGGTTGAAGTCCTTGGCGAAAACATGGCGCCAGGTATGGAAACGCAAATTGCAATCCGCACCCACCAGATTCCACACGACTGGCCAGAAGCGGTGGATAAGCAAATCGAAAATCTGGGCGAAGAAGTTCCAGAAGAAGCGAAAGTGGGTCGGGTCGACCTGCGTGACTTACCGTTGGTAACCATTGATGGTGAAGACGCTCGTGACTTCGATGACGCTGTGTACTGTGAGAAGAAAAAGAGCGGCGGTTGGCGCTTATGGGTAGCGATTGCTGACGTAAGTTACTATGTACGTACAGACTCTGCGCTGGATAAAGAAGCCATCAACCGTGGTAACTCGGTGTACTTCCCATCGCAAGTGGTGCCAATGCTACCTGAAGTGCTATCAAACGGTTTGTGTTCACTTAACCCACAGGTAGATCGCTTGTGTATGGTGTGTGAGATGACCATCTCTGACACTGGTAAACTATCGGGCTACAAGCACTACGAAGCCGTGATGAACTCGCACGCTCGTCTGACTTACAACAAAGTGGGCGCGATTCTAGAAGGGGATGAAGAACTACGTATGCGTTATCACGCTGTCGTTCCTCATCTTGAAGAGTTGCACGCGATGTACAAAGTACTTAAAGAAGCGCGTGATAACCGTGGTGCGATCGAATTTGAAACCGTTGAAGCTAAGTTCATCTTCAACGCAGATCGTAAGATTGAAAGCATTGAGCCAGTGATTCGTAACGACGCACATAAGATCATCGAAGAATGTATGATCCTAGCCAACATCGCTTCAGCGTCTTACGTTGAGAAAGCGAAAGAGCCAGCGTTGTACCGTGTTCACGAATCTCCGGGTGAACTGCGCCTGCAAGGTTTCCGCGATTTCCTCGGTGAGCTAGGTCTGGATCTGAAAGGTGGTCTAGAGCCATCACCAACCGACTACGCAGACTTAGTAAAACAAATCGCAGAACGTCAGGACAAAGAACTGATTCAAACCATGCTGCTGCGCTCAATGAAGCAAGCGGTCTACAACGCAGACAATGCCGGTCACTTTGGTCTAGCGCTGAAACGTTACGCGCACTTCACGTCGCCAATTCGCCGCTACCCTGACTTGCTGCTTCACCGCGCAATCAAATATCTGATTGCTAAAGAAGAAGGTCGTAACCAAGATCGTTGGACGCCAACTGGTGGTTACCACTACTCGTTTGACGACATGGATTTCTATGGTGAGCAGTGTTCGATGACAGAGCGCCGTGCAGACGACGCAACTCGTGAAGTGGCTGATTGGTTGAAGTGTGAATACATGCAAGACCACGTTGGCGACGAGTTGGATGGTGTTATTGCCAACGTGACCAGCTTTGGTTTCTTTGTTCGTCTGACTGAGCTGCATATTGATGGTTTGGTGCACATTTCAACACTAGCGAACGACTACTACCAATTTGATCCGATTGGTCAAAGACTTATCGGTGAAAGCTTCGGTAACATCTATCGCCTAGGCGATGCGGTGAAAGTGAAAGTGCTTGCGGTTAACTTAAATGACAAGCAAATTGACTTTGAATTAATCGAAACAAGCCGTAAGCTACGCGGCAAAGGTAAGACTGCGAAGAAACGCGCAGCAGATGCCAAACGCAAAGCGAAAGAGAAAAAACGTGCAGCAACGAAAGGCGGCACGCGTGCGATACCTGCGATTGAGCCCACTAAGCGACCAGAACCTGCAGAAGCAGATAAGCCTCGTAAAGGTGGAGCGAAACGAGGCGACACTGAAGGCGTGAAAAAGCCAAAGAAAGCACGTAAGAAAAAGCCACACAGTAAGTCGAAGAAGAGCAAGCGTACCAACAGCGACGCTCAGTAGGCTGAATCGCCAATCTATTCTGGATACAGAGAGGTAGGTTGGCGTAGGCAATACGACCAGAACAACAGGTTAAATAATGAGTAACGAATTTATCTACGGCATTCACGCAGTGAAAGCGGTATTGGAACGTGAACCAGAACGTTTTATCGAAGCATACGTCCTAAAAGGCCGTCAAGACGATCGCCTAATGCCAATCTTGAATGATCTTCAGGTCTGTGGTGTTTCGATTCAACAAATGACACGTAAAACTTTAGATGACAAAGCGCATGGTGCTAATCACCAAGGCATCATTGCCCGTGTTAAAGCTGCGAAACAGCTTAATGAAAATGACATTGATGGCATCCTAGCGCAGCACGAATCACCGCTACTATTGGTGTTGGATGGCGTGACGGATCCGCATAACTTAGGTGCTTGTCTACGTAATGCCGACGCAGCTGGCGTAGCGGCGATCATCGTACCGAAAGATCGTTCTGCACCGATGAACGCAACCGTAAGCAAAGTGGCTTGTGGTGCAGCTGAAGTCGTGCCATTGATCCGAGTGACTAACTTGGCTCGTACTATGCGTACACTGCAAGAGCAAGGTATCTGGTTTGTTGGTACGGCGGGCGAAGCAACGCACGACATCTACCAAGCAAAACTGACTGGTCCTCTTGCTATCGTTATGGGGGCAGAAGGTGACGGCATGCGTCGTCTGACTCGCGAAACCTGTGATGATTTGATTAAGATCCCAATGGCAGGTAGCGTTTCAAGCTTGAACGTATCTGTGGCATCTGGCATCTGTTTGTTTGAAGCGGTTCGTCAGCGTATTGCTGCAAAGTAATTGCTAGACAAATTTCTAATAAACAAATAGTTACTGCAAAGTCAGACATAATGATAAAAACAAAGGATGGGGTGCCATCCTTTGTCGTTTTCACCGATTTATAAATAAAAATCTTCAGGGAAGTTATGACTCAACAAGACATTAAATTCATCGCCTTTGACCTTGATGGTACGTTGCTTGATAGCGTGCCAGATCTCGCAGTAGCCGCTGACCAAGCGGTACAAGCGCTTGGCTTTCCGCCTGTTTCAGAAGAGCAGGTTCGTGACTACGTCGGTAACGGTGCAGACGTGTTGATCGGTCGTTCATTAAGCCAAAGCCTGACCATCAATCCAGAGCTGAGCGAAGAGCTTCGTGCTAAAGCGCGTGTACTGTTTGATGATTACTATGAGCAAAGCGGTCATAAGCTAAGCCACCTTTACCCAACGGTAAAAGAGACACTAGCAGAACTACATAAAGCGGGCTTTGTTATGGCGTTGGTGACTAACAAACCTTCAAAGTTTGTGCCTGACGTTTTGGAAAAGCACGACATCGCAAAATACTTTGTTGATGTTCTTGGCGGTGATGCATTTCCAGAGAAAAAACCAAACCCAGTCGCACTGAACTGGTTGATGGAAAAACACCAAATTCAGCCAAGTGAAATGCTGATGGTCGGCGATTCGAAAAACGATATCTTGGCGGCGAAGAATGCAGGTTGTGCCTCATTTGGCTTAACTTACGGCTATAACCACGGCGAGCCAATTTCGGCGTCAAACCCAGATTTCGTCGCTGACAGTTTGGCAGAATTATTGGATGTCGTAGCGGTTTCTGCATAACGGCTACAAAAGAGCTTCCAAAATACTCGTTAATGAGTACACTGAGTAAACCGTGCACCTATTACTGCACGGTTTTTTTCATTTAATTAGATTAAGAAGTCAAAGGAATCATTCTAATGAGCAAACCCATTGTATTGAGTGGTGTTCAACCTTCAGGTGAACTAAGTATCGGTAACTACTTGGGTGCTCTACGTCAATGGCAGCAGATGCAAGACGATTATGATTGCCAATACTGTGTGGTAGACCTTCACGCGATTACGGTTCGTCAGGACCCTAAAGCGCTGCATGAAGCGACTCTAGATGCACTGGCGATCTGTCTGGCAGTTGGTGTTGACCCGAAGAAGAGCACGCTATTTGTTCAGTCACACGTACCAGAGCATGCTCAACTTGGTTGGCTTCTTAACTGTTACACCCAAATGGGTGAACTGGGTCGTATGACGCAGTTTAAAGACAAATCTGCACGTTACTCAAACGACAGCTCAAGCCAGTTTGGTGATGTAAACGTGGGTCTGTTTGACTACCCAGTACTGATGGCGGCAGACATCCTGCTTTACGGCGCGCACCAAGTGCCTGTAGGTAGCGACCAGAAGCAACACCTAGAACTAGCGCGTGATATTGCTAACCGCTTTAACAACATCTACTCACCAGAGCAGCCAATCTTCCAAGTGCCAGAGCCTTACATTCCGACGGTAAATGCGCGTGTAATGAGCCTTCAAGACGCAACCAAGAAGATGTCAAAATCTGATGACAACCGTAAGAACGTTATCACGCTGTTGGAAGAGCCTAAGTCGATCATTAAGAAGATCAACAAAGCGCAAACCGACACAGAAACGCCACCGCGTATCGCTCACGATTGGGACAACAAGGCAGGTATCTCTAACCTAATGGGTCTGTACTCTGCAGCAACAGGTATGAGCTTTGAAGAGATTGAAGCGAAATACCAAGGCGTTGAAATGTACGGTCCATTCAAGAAAGACGTTGGTGAAGCTCTAGTTACTATGCTTGAGCCTATTCAAGCTGAATACCACCGTATCCGTGCTGACCGCGCTTACATGAACGAAGTGATGAAGCAAGGCGCTGAGAAAGCATCGGCACGCGCGGCTGAAACGTTGAAGAAAGCGTACGAAGCAGTAGGTTTTGTTGCTCGCCCATAGGCAAAACTCGAATATAAGAAAGCTCCACCTTTGGTGGAGCTTTTTTTATGTCTGTTTACTAATGAGCAGAAATAAACCTGTCTTTAGTTTTAAAGTAATGAGCTTTTAATCTTAATTATCCATATAACATGCTAGAGAAACCAAAACTGAGCAATAACTCTAACTTTTGTTTTTAACCTCTTTAGTTATTGTATTTGTTACAAAAACTGTTTAAAGGATCTGCCCTGGCATAATTTCGACTATCCGCTTGTGACATATTTCACGGCTTTTGCTGGTATTTCTTATTTATTTCATAAATAAACCTGATAGTAGGCACAAATGGTGGGCTCTGCTCAGGGCTTAGTTTGCATTTAAATTAATATCAGGTACGACAATGGATACGTTAATCAAACCCTCTTTACTTGCACTGACGATTGCCAGCGCACTTAGTGCCAACGCTAATGCTGAAATTATTCTTTCCCAGTATGTTGAAGGCGGTTCATACAATAAAGCCGTTGAAATCGCGAACACGGGCGATGCGGCGGTAACGCTAACAGGCTATGAACTGGCAAAATCATCAAACGGTGGTGGTACTTGGGGCAGCACAATCGACCTAAGCCAAGTGACGCTACAAGCTAACCAAGTGTATGTACTGGCTCATGGTGATGCGAGCGATGCAATCAAAGCGGTAGCGGATATCACTGATAAAAGCGTGGCGAACTTTAACGGTGACGACCCGATCGCGCTGCTTAAAAATGGTGAAGTGCACGACATCATCGGTGTGATGGGTGACGTAGATTTTGGTAAAGACACCACATTGGTTCGTAACAGTGATGCGCTAACCCCTTCTGCTACTTATGATGCATCACAATGGACGGCGTTCGAGAAAGACAATATTGATGGCCTTGGTGAGCTAAACGCGACTGAGCCACCGGCACCATTCGCTTGTGAAGTAGACGGTCAACAACCGAGCTTTACTGCTATCCAAGATATTCAAGGTGAAGGTTCGACGTCTCCATTTATTGATGGCTACCCGTACATCACAGAAGAAGACCACTTTGTTACTGGTGTCGTCACGGCAGTAACATCAGGCTTGACCAAAGGCTTCTACCTACAAGCGTTAGAGAACGACAACAACGATAAGACCTCGGAAGGCTTATTTATCCATACTGATGCTGCTGATACCAACCTAAAAGCAGGCGATGTTGTTTGTGTGAAGGGTAAGGTTCAAGAGTACTACAGCAATACTCAGCTTGCTTCTGATGCCAATAGCTATGTGAAGACGGGTACTTCGGATATCGATCTTGTTACCGATCTCATCATCAAAGAAGGCGAGACTCTACGTGACGCACTAGAGCGTCATGAAGGCATGCAAGTTGAGTTGAAATCAGCGAGCGACTTGTTCGTGACTCGTAACTTCTCTTACGACTATGATTCACGTCGTAACAACATGATGCTTTCGCATGAAGCGCCTCTATTTAAACCGACTCAACTGCATGCTGCAGAAAGTGATGCAGCGGTTGAACTTGCAAAAGACAACGCTGCAAACCGCGTATACCTAGAATCTGATGGTAAAGCGCCAAGCGGTCAAATCCCTTACTACCCAGATTTTGCTAAAGATGCAGACCAAGATGGCTCTTCTGAGCAGCATATTCGCCTTGGTTCGCGAGTAGAAGGTCTACAGGGCGTGGTAGCTTATAGCTACAATGAATACCGCCTGATTGCGACTAATGAAGTCGATAACACTAACTTCGTCACTTCAGGTGAAGGTTTCGACGTGGCTCGTAAAGATGCCCCTGTGATTGCGGATTCAGACTTGCGTATTGCAAGCTTCAACGTACTGAACTACTTCACGTCGGTAGCTGATAGTGGTCATGAAAACCCAACTGGACAAAACCGTGGTGCGACTAACCTAGACGAGTTCCTGATCCAACAAGCGAAAATCGTTGCGGCGATGAACAAGATGGACGCTGACATCATTGGTTTGATGGAAGTCGAGAACAACGGCTTTGGTGATAGCAGTGCTGTGAAGAACTTGGTGGATGCATTGAATGCTGAAATCGAAGATACAGAAGATCATTACACTTACGTTGAAATCGCGGATCAAGATAAATACCAAGACGAGTACTTTGGTAGTGATGCGATCATGGTGGCGATCCTATACCGTGCTAACGCGGTGACGCCAAAAGAAGCGGCGAAAGTGATTGTGACACCAGAGCAACACATCGAAGAAAACACTATTACGCGTAATGACGGTGCAGAAGGTAACCCTGCTTACGATAAATACCAGCGTCATAGCTTGCTACAGACTTTCACGGTGAAAGAGACAGGTAAAGATCTATCTGTTGTTGTTAACCACTTCAAATCGAAAGGTTCTGAATGTATTGAAGAGTGGATCGCAGGCGTAGAAGACTCTGAGCCAGCGGATCTGCAAGGTAACTGTAACAACTTCCGTGTTTCAGCTGCTAACGTTGTGGGTGACGCTCTGAAAGGCATTGAAGGTGACGTGCTAGTGATGGGTGATCTGAACGCGTACGGCATGGAAGATCCTCTGCTTACACTGACTGATTACTCGAAAGAGAAATACGGCCGTGATATCTACACTGCAGCTTACACAACCATTGGTGGTGGTGAACTTCAAGTCGAGAAGACCAAAATTGAAAAAGGCTACGGTTACCACAACCTGAATACCGTGCTGCATGGTGCTGATACTTTCTCATACACTTACTCTGGTGAGCTAGGTAACTTAGACCACGCATTAGCAAGCAACAGCTTGGCGCAAAAAGTGGTGGCGATTGAAGACTGGCACATCAACTCACTAGAAAGTAACTTGTTTGAATACAGCAGCAAGTACACAGGTGATATGCCGAAGTACAAAGATGCATTCTCAGCGTCTGACCATGATCCAGTGATCATCGCGATTGATTTCCCAGATACGGACATCACACTACCAAGTTCAGGTGACAACCTGGCTGTAGAAGTACGTCTGCCGCCAAACGCAGTGGTGGGTGATATCGTGACGGTAAGTCTAACGAAAGCAGCTCAAGCAGCATCATCAACGTCAGATGAAGATGGCTACACAGCAAGTGCAACGTTGACGCAAACAGACATTGATGCTCGCAGTGCAAATGTGGAATTCGATCAAGCACCAGCAGAAGGTCAGTACGTTCTAGAAGAGAAAGTGACAGACTCTACCGGTAACACGGTCAAGTTCAGCGATTCTCGCGATGTTACGCTAGAGCCATCGAGCACGACCCCATCAGAAGATGATGATGGCGGTTCATTTGGCTTCGGTGCGCTACTTGCGCTGCTAGGTCTAGGTTTATTCCGTCGTCGCTAAGCGGATTTATTTCCTGACAAACAGTTCCTAAATAGCTGTAAAGACCAAAGGCCAGCCTATGCTGGCCTTTTTATTCAGCAAAAACTTGCCTTTCTTGCTTGGTATAGCAAAATACCGCCCTTGATTGTCATTAACGTGGCGATTCACTACGTAAGCATTGCCAAAATGGATTGGAGCAACCGACCTTTTATGTTGTTGATCATCGATAACTACGACTCTTTTACCTACAACCTTTACCAATACTTCTGCGAACTTGGTGCAGACGTAAAGGTGGTGCGTAACGATGAAATCGACATCCAAGGCATTGAAGCACTCAACCCAACCCATTTGGTGATCTCTCCAGGGCCATGTACCCCCAACGAAGCGGGTATCTCTCTACAAGCCATTGAACACTTTGCTGGTAAGTTGCCTATTTTAGGTGTTTGTCTTGGCCATCAGGCGATTGCTCAGGTGTTTGGTGGGGAAGTGGTACGTGCTCGACAAGTGATGCACGGCAAGACATCACCGATTCGTCACAATGGTCGTAGTGTGTTTAAAAACCTCAACAATCCATTGACGGTAACCCGCTACCACTCTCTTGTGGTGAAAAATGGCACTTTGCCAGATGTGTTTGAATTGACCGCGTGGACTGAACTACCTGATGGAACCATGGATGAAATCATGGGTTATCAGCATAAAACGCTGCCAATTGATGCGGTACAGTTTCACCCTGAGTCGATTAAGACAGAACAAGGTCATGAGCTACTTGCGAACTTTCTAGCGCGCTAAATGATCTGATCGCGATCACTTTTCTTAACAAATTCTTCATATTTTTCGCCTTGGAATGGGAATGCAAAACTATGCGTTCTGCTAATTAGGCGAGTCCTATTCATTTTTCTCATTTCTTTCTGAACCTTGCCATGCATGGTTTTTATAAAAAATTGCTTCTCTATTTGCGTTTCTTGGTGCATAAATAATCATAGATAGTGAGTATGAGGTGCTGCGCTGGTATGCGAAAAGAATAAATCACTATTGAAATGGTTAATCAAATGTAAATACAATGCCGTAATAGCTTAAATGCAAAACATTATTTGCTGGCAAAGAGTGCCGGTTAAATTCGCTTATCTGCTAGGCATGCGGTATCAAGAAGGAATGTGCAATGACAACGGAAAACAAAGTAGATCGCGGTTTATTCGATGAGGTAATGGTACCTTGCTATAACCCGATGGAAATGATCCCTGTAAAAGGTGAAGGTTCACGCATTTGGGATCAGGACGGAAATGAATACATCGACTTTGCTGGTGGTATTGCGGTGAGCTGTCTTGGTCATTGTCACCCAGTTATGGTGAACGCATTGACTGAGCAAGGTAACAAGCTTTGGCACCTAAGTAATGTTATGACTAACGAGCCTGCACTGCGACTGGCGAAGAAGCTAACAGAAGTCAGCTTTGCTGAGCGTGTGTTCTTTGCTAATTCTGGTGCAGAAGCGAATGAAGCAGCGCTGAAGCTGGCACGTCGTTACGCAGCAGACGTTCATGGCACTGAGAAGTCGGAAATCATTGCATTCAAACAAGGTTTCCATGGTCGTACTTTCTTCACTGTAACGGTGGGCGGTCAAGCGGCTTACTCAGATGGTTTCGGTCCTAAGCCAGGCGATGTAACACATCTTCCTTACAATGATATCGAAGCGTTACAAGCACACATGTCTGATCGCACTTGTGCGGTAATGATGGAGCCTCTGCAAGGTGAGGGCGGCATCATTCCCCCAACACCTGAGTTCGCTCAAGCGGTTCGTGAACTGTGTGACAAACACAACGCACTACTGATTTTCGATGAAGTGCAAACTGGTAACGGTCGTACTGGTCACTTCTACGCATACCAAGGTCTAGGCATCACGCCAGACATCCTAAGCACAGCGAAATCACTGGGTGGTGGTTTCCCTATCGGTGCCATGCTAACGACGGCAAAACTGGCTGAGCACATGAAAGTGGGCACGCACGGTTCAACTTACGGTGGTAACCCACTAGCGTGTGCGGTTGCAGAAGCTGTTGTTGAAGAAGTGACAAAACCAGAAGTATTGGCTGGCGTACTAGAGCGTGAAGCAATGTTCCGTGAAGGTCTAGATAAGATCAACGCGAAATACAACATCTTCTCTGAAGTGCGCGGTAAAGGTCTGCTGCTTGGTGCAGCACTTAATGAAGAGTGGCAAGGCCGTGCGCGTGACGTACTGGTTGCTGCAGGTAAACAAGGTCTCATGGTATTGGTTGCGGGTGCCAATGTCGTACGTTTCACACCATCACTCGTTATCACACAACAAGAAATCGAAGAAGGTTTGGCTAAGCTGGATAAAGCGATCGCAACGCTGGTTTAAGCGCGATCTCCGTTTATTGTCAACCTAGAACCCCCGTCAAGGATCTCTGATGGGGGTATTGTTCCTACAATATAGTTAGGATCTTCTTGCATCTGGAGGGAGTATTGATGCTAGTAGTTCGCCCTATCGCAATGTCGGATTATGACGCGCTGCACACGTGTGCGGTTGAGTCAGGTCATGGATTTACATCTCTACCGGTTAACGAAGAACTGTTAACCAATCGAATCAAACACTCAGAATACAGTTTTGGCAAACCTGACGTGAAGGAAGCCGGTGATGAAGGCTACCTAATGGTGGGCTTTGAATCTGAAACTGGAGAAGTCGCAGGCACCACAGGTATCGAAGCTTCAATCGGCTGGGATGTGCCTTTTTATTCTTACCACATCAGTAAAGTGGTGCACTCATCACCAAAGCTTGGCGTAAACAACGTGGTGAAGCTGCTGACATTTGGTAATAACTACACGGGTAACAGTGAAATCTGTACCTTGTTCCTACGTGAGAAATTCCGTGGTGGCTTGAACGGACGCCTGATGTCTAAGTGCCGTTTCTTAATGATGGCAGAGCACCCCGAACGTTTCTCGGAAACCATCTTTGCTGAAATGCGTGGTGTATCAGACGAGAACGGTAACTCGCCATTCTGGCAGTGGCTTCAAGAGCATTTCTTCTCAATCGATTTCACGCTTGCGGATTATCTAACGGGTATCGGCAAGAAAGGCTTTATCGCTGACTTGATGCCGAAGTTGCCAATCTACATCAACCTGCTAAGCCCAGAAGCGCAAGCCGTGATTGGTCAAGTGCATGACAACACGCGCCCTGCTTTGAAGCTACTAGAGAACGAAGGCTTCACCAACCGTGGTTACGTCGACATTTTCGATGGTGGTCCAACGGTGGAGTGTGACCTACGCAATATTGAATCGGTACGCCATTCATTCCGCGCGCAAGTCAAAATCTCTGAGCATATCAGCACACAAGACTTCTTGATGTGTAACTCGTCATTCGAGAACTTCCGCGCTGCGGCAGCGAAAGCGGCGTATGACGCAGAAACGCAAAGCGTAGTGCTAGCCCCAGAACTGGCGGATGCACTCTTGGTTGAGGAAGGGGACTTTGTTCGCCTTCTTCCGCAGTAACTGACGACAGAATTTAAGGATAGAAACAATGACACATTGGATTGCAGGTGAATGGGTACAAGGTCAGGGTGAAGCATTTACGTCTCTGTCACCGTACAACCAAGAAGTGATCTGGCAAGGCAACGGCGCAACAGCAGAGCAGGTTAACCAAGCGGTGTCTGCAGCGCGTGAAGCGTTTGTTGATTGGAAGAAGCGCCCATTTGCAGAGCGTGAGGCGATCGTGTTGGCTTTTGCTGAGAAAGTAAAAGAGAACAGCGAAAAAATCGCCGAAGTGATTGCCAAAGAAACGGGCAAACCAATCTGGGAAACACGCACCGAAGCGGCAGCGATGGCAGGTAAAATTGCGATTTCTATTCGTGCTTACCACGACCGTACTGGCGAAGCGACACGTGAAGCCGCAGGCAACCAAATTGTATTACGTCATCGCCCACTAGGTGTGATGGCGGTGTTTGGTCCTTATAACTTCCCAGGTCACCTGCCAAATGGTCACATCGTGCCAGCACTACTGGCTGGTAACACCGTAGTCTTCAAACCGTCTGAGCAAACGCCATGGACGGGTGAACTCGCTATGAAGCTGTGGGAAGAGGTCGGTCTACCAAAAGGTGTGATTAACCTAGTCCAAGGCGCGAAAGAAACTGGTATTGCGCTGGCGGATGCGAAAGGCATTGATGGCGTGCTGTTCACTGGTAGTGCAAACACAGGTCATGTTCTCCATCGTCAGTTTGCTGGTCAGCCGGGCAAAATGCTGGCGCTTGAAATGGGTGGCAACAACCCGATGGTTATCTCGGATAACTACGGCGACCTAGACGCAACGGTTTACACCATTATTCAATCTGCCTTCATCAGTGCAGGACAACGCTGTACTTGTGCTCGTCGTCTATACATTCCATTTGGCGACAAGGGTGATGCAGTCATTACTAAGCTGGTGGAAGCGACACTCAATATTCGCGTAGACCAACCATTTGCAGAGCCTGCGCCTTTCATGGGACCGCAAATTTCGCTAGCGGCGGCCAAGTTCATTCTCGATGCACAAGCGAACTTGCAATCACTGGGTGGTGAAAGCTTGATTGAAGCGAAAGCAGGCGAAGCGGCGTTTGTTTCTCCAGGCATCATCGATGTGACGAACATCTCCGACTTGCCAGATGAAGAGTACTTCGGTCCACTTCTGCAAGTGGTGCGCTACGAAGGGCTAGAGAAAGCTGTAGAGCTGGCAAACGATACGCGCTTTGGTCTATCTGCGGGCCTGGTTTCGACCGACGACCAAGAGTGGGAATACTTCGTGGACCACATTCGCGCAGGCATCGTGAACCGTAACCGCCAGCTAACAGGCGCAAGTGGTGATGCACCATTTGGTGGTCCGGGGGCGTCGGGTAACCTACGTCCAAGTGCTTACTACGCAGCAGACTACTGTGCGTACCCAATGGCATCAATGGAAGGACAAGAGACGGTCTTACCTGCCACATTGAGCCCGGGTGTAAGCCTGTAATAGAGAAACACGAAGTGGTGACAAAGTATCGCCGCTTCTCTCTGCCGGAGCTATTTACCAAGTTAGGATTCTGGTAAGCGCGCTGGCAAACGCCAAAGGCGAGCTTAAGACTCTCCAGAGCGTGTTGACTGACTGGCACTTATGCCATACATACCGTCACAGGTTGATGGCCGCTCGTTCGTGATTCTGGACAGCTTTAGGGCTGTGAACGAGCGGTCAACTTCCTCTTACCCCTAACTCTACATTTCATAACAAGGAGTCGTTATGACGCCCGATGTGTTATTTGAATCGCTATGGCAAGACTACATTCAACGTCTTTGCCCTTCCGCTGCTAAAGTCCATCAACTTCTTCAAGAAGATGAGCCTCTGATTAATGACCATATTGCGCTACGTACGTTTAATGTCGCTCCCCTAGGCATTGAAACGTTAGCAAAGCCATTCCTAGCGGTGGGTTATAAAGCCTGTGGTGACTACGTATTTGAAAGCAAAAAGCTGGTGGCAAAACATTTTGAGCACCCAGATCCGAAACAGCCAAAAGTCTTCATCAGTGAATTGAAAGTGGATGAGTGCTCACCAGAGCTACAAGCCATTGTTCATAAACTGGTAGAGCAGGTTGATGCTTCTAAACTGACAGGCAGTGACTTCTTGTACGGCGGACGTTTGTGGGACCTTAGTTATGCTGACTTCCAAACTTTGGCGAAAGAGAGTGAATACGCTTCTTGGCTTGCTGCGCACGGTTACGGAGCAAACCACTTCACAGTGAGTGTGAATCAACTCAATCAGCATGAAGAAGTAAAGCAAGTGAACGACCACCTGCGCACCGTAGGCTTTACCATCAACGAGAATGGCGGTGAAGTAAAAGGCACGCCAGAGGTACTACTAGAGCAATCGTCGACCATGGCAGACAAAGTGCCAGTGACCTTTACTGAAGGCGTTGAGGTGATTCCTGGAGGCTTCTACGAGTTTGCTAAGCGCTACCCAATGGATAACGGTGAGTTGTACCCAGGATTTGTGGCAGCATCGGCAGATAAGATCTTCGAGAGTACCAACGGTTAATAGATATGAGGCGAGAGGGCTTCATCTCAAAGGATGAAGTCCGTTGTGAAGTGCAATGCTCTCGACTCTCAATGTCTAACTCCCAAAAAAGAAAAAGCCACCAAACTTGCATTTGGTGGCTTTTAAATTTTTTAAACGTTAATCGAGATTAACGAGTCCCGTAAACAACGATAGTCTTACCGTGCGCAGAAATTAGGTTCTGCTCTTCTAGCATCTTCAAGATACGACCTACTGTCTCACGAGAACAGCCAACGATTTGACCGATTTCTTGACGAGTGATCTTGATTTGCATGCCGTCTGGGTGCGTCATCGCATCTGGCTGTTTAGCAAGGTTCAGAAGAGTCTGAGCGATACGACCAGTTACGTCTAGGAACGCTAGGTCACCCACTTTTTGGCTAGTAACTTGTAGACGACGAGCCATTTGCGCAGAAAGGCGCATTAGGATGTCTGGGTTAACTTGGATAAGTTGACGGAATTTCTTGAAAGAAATCTCTGCCACTTCACAAGGAGATTTAGCGCGAACCCAAGCTGTACGCTCTTGGTCTTCTTCGAATAGACCAAGCTCACCAATGAAGTCGCCTTGGTTTAGGTAAGAAAGGATCATTTCCTTACCTTCTTCGTCTTTGATAAGAACCGCAACAGAACCTTTAACGATGTAGTACAAAGTCTCTGCTTTTTCGCCCGCGTGAATTAGCGTGCTCTTTGATGGGTACTTATGAATATGACAGTGTGAAAGAAACCACTCTAATGTTGGGTCGGTTTGAGGTTTACCTAGAACCATAATATCTCACTTCCTCTGCAGGGTACGCTTGCGCTATCCATATTTTAGCTAAGCCTGAATTGGCTTACTAGAATAAGAGCACTTTTTATATGCTGCAAGCTCTCTTGTGTTTCGGTTAGAAATAGTATCCTTTTTCGGAAACGATTTCTTGATTTTAATCGTGCCATGATTGAGATTTTGTAAGCAAAACTGTGCACATGATCACGGTATGAAAAGTAAACACTCCAGTAGGGAGGTTTTTAGCCAATTTTCCCTGTTTCGATGAGTTGCTGCAGAATTGGCCTTACTATGAGCTCCATTGCAAAGCTCATCTTGCCGCCAGGAACCACAATGGTGTTATGGCGAGACATGAATGATCCATCAATCATCGCCAACAAATACGGGAAGTCGACATTCTTGATACCGCGTAGGCGGATCACCACAAAACTCTCATCCAAACTTGGGATGCCTTTGGCGTTAAGTGGGTTAGAAGTATCGACGGTCGGTACGCGCTGGAAGTTGATATGTGTACGAGAAAATTGTGGGGTAATGTAGTTTAGGTAATCGTCCATCGAGCGCACGATCGAATCCATCACCGCTTCTCTTGAATGACCACGATCGCGCGTGTCACGAACAAACTTTTGGATCCATTCCAAGTTCACAATCGGCACCATGCCAATCAGAAAATCAACGTGACGCGCCACATTGACATCACCATCTACCACGCCACCGTGTAAACCTTCATAGAACAGTACATCGCTGTTTTCTGGCAGATCTTGCCAAGGCGTAAAGGTGCCCGGCATTTGGTTGTATGGAACGGCTTCATCAAAAGTGTGCAGATAGCGGCGCACGCTGCCAGTGCCATCTTCACCAAACTTACGGAAGAACTCTTCTAGCCCCGGAAAGTCATTGGCTTGTGGACCAAAGTAGCTGATGTGTCGACCTTGTTCACGAGCCTTACGGATCTCGACATCCATCTCCGGACGAGTAAAACGGTGGAAGCTGTCTCCTTCAACCCATGCAGGTTTAACGTTCATCATATTGAACATCTTACGGAAGGCTTCTGAGGTCGTGGTTGTGCCAGCTCCAGAGGAGCCAGTAACCGCGATGATTGGGTGTTTAGCTGACATGACAAACCTTGTCGAAAATTACTTACCTGTAAAGTGCAACACGCGGATGTTGCACGGTCGATAACCCACTATAGCACGTAACAAGCCCGTGTCATCGAGTGGGATACGGTAAAATGTGAGGGCGTTATTATTTTGCTCTAAGTTGAATATCAACCGTTTCATGGAGCTCGGAGAAGACAATCGTTGCCTCCCCCTTCTCGAGCTGATTTTTAACTTGGTCAATTTTATCTTGTAATGATACTTCTACCGCACCGTAATCCGTCCCTTCACGCAGTACAAATTCGCGGATCAAGTTTTCTAATGTCTCTGGCGCAATGTCTTGCCATGGAATGATCATAAATACCTCAAACGTTTATGATGATGGTGTACTACCTGCCTCGGTTGATACTCGTGAATAGTTTACTGTGTTTGTTGTTTGGATACAGTAGAAAGGTATTCAGCAGCGATACTTTCATAATAAGCTGGCAGGGCTTCCTCTAACCAAAATTTTGGCTTAAGCGCTGTACCAGTAAGAAAGCCGACGTGGCCGCCATTTTCGTAAAGTCGGTAATCAATGTTGTCTGGCAGAACGAATTTTGGGATTACTGCTTCAGTCATAAAAGGGTCATCTTTAGCATGGATGATCAGTGTTGGTAGGGTGATCTGCTGCAGTTTGCTCAAGCCTGAACATTGGTCATAGTAGTCTTGTGCATCTTTGAATCCGTGCAGAGGTGCGGTGACGAGATCATCGAATTCATACAGACGAGTAACACGTTTGATCGAACTGTAAGACAGCGCAAGTTCCCCTTGTATCAAGTCGTGCTTTTGTAGCGCATTACGTTTAAGTGAAGAGAGCAAATAGCGTTTGTAGACCTTGGAAAAACCTTGCTCTATGCGGTTGGCGCATGCTGATAAATCCAGCGGGGCAGAAACGATTGTTGCTGCACTTAAAATCGGGTCGTCTCTGTATTGGGCTAAGTAGTTCGCCAACATGTTACCGCCAAGGGAAATGCCGACTGCAACTTTAGGGGTGTTGGGAAACTGCTGATTGAGCTGCTCGAGAAAGAAACGAGCGTCAGTCACTTCACCAGAGTGATAGGCGCGGGCTTTTTTGTTTGGCTTACCGCTGCAACCGCGGAAGTGCATCATCACCGATAACCAGCCCGATTTGGAAAAAGCATTCATTAAGCCGTTAGCGTAAGGGCTATAAAAGCATCCTTCCAGGCCATGGAACAGAACAAAAATGGGCTTGTTACGGGCAATTTCAGTGTCTTGTTGTTCTGACCATGCTAAGTCTAGAAAATCGTCATCAGGGGTATCAAGAGTTTGCCACACAGGGGTAAACAACGCTTTTTTACGAATAAAGCGCGGCAAAAGCGTTTGAAGGTGTGGGTTTTTAATTCCAGCTGCTGCGAAAAATTGGGTCATACTTAGTACCAATCAATTTAAGTATTATTGTTATTCACGTCACTTTGGTCTCTGTGCTTACGCGAATACGGTTTGATGGAGCTTTGCCATGAACTAAGCAGAGATTTTGTGCAATCCTTACCGCTAGTCTGAGAGATTGGTTCTGCTTAGAGCTTCAATGCCAACAAACGTATACTCTTATTTATATAAGTCTAAGTATAGATTTATTATAGATTTATGGATGATGAATATTCGGAACTGGAAGCGAAAATGCTTGTTGAAGGTGTTCTGCGCCCAGCTTTCGACAGTATCTTAATGTTAGTGGTTCACCGTCATTTGTCACTAGTATGAGTGAATTAATGCAGTCAACCAGATCAGACTGTTGTTGCTTTTCAAGCTGTAACTCAAACTGTAATGCCTCACGATAAAGTGCATCATTTACTTGAAGTTTGAGGTGTCGTCGTAGTTCGCGATAGGAGTGGAGTAATGTTTCGCTGCGGATTAGGCAGTCTTGAACAAGAGGCCAATCTTGCTCTTGAAAGATGAACTGCTGCTCATCGAGCCATCTGAGCAGCAGCAGTAGGTTCACATTGCCGTGATAGTTATTTTGCAACGACAAGCACGCTTCTTTCACTTCACGTACACCATAAAATTGCAGACTGAACTGCCAAAGGTGTTCAAGGGTTAAGGTGTATTCAGCGTGCTCTGTTGTCATTGATTAAACTCTAATTCCATCTGCTCGAGGGTTTCTTGAGCAGACATCCATTCCATCTCTACATCTTCAAGCTCTGCTTTGCTAGAAGCTTGAAGGGCCAATACTTCATTAAGTTTAGCTTTGTTTTCGGCTTCATACAGAGAGTTATCCGATAACTGTTCTTCTGTTTTCGCCAGTGCTTCGCCTAACTTATCCATTTTGTTTTCTAACTGTGTCAGCGTTTTGCGAATTGGAGCGGTCTGTTTACGAAACTCTGCTTCACGTCGCTTTTGCTCTTTTTTCGCTGCAGCACTATTCGCTGTGTCTTTCTCAGGCTGCGCCGCTTGTGCTTCTTTACGTTCAGCTCTTTGTTGTTCAGTCAGCCACTTATAGTAATCGTTGAGGTCACCATCGAATGGTGCCACTTGACGGTCGTGTACTAGGTACAAGTCATCCGTTGTTGCTCGCAGTAGGTAACGGTCGTGCGAAACAATCACCATTGCACCTTCAAAGGTCTGTAGTGCCATGGTTAATGCTTGGCGCATGTCCAAGTCTAGGTGGTTGGTTGGTTCGTCGAGTAGCAATAGGTTAGGTTTTTGCCAGACCACTAATGCCAATACCAAACGTGCTTTTTCACCACCAGAAAACGGAGCGACTTTCTCAAGTGCTTTATCACCTTGAAAACCAAAGCTACCTAAGTAATCACGTAGTTGTTGCTCCGTCTGGTCTGGAGCGATTTGCATCATGTGCTGTAGTGGTGTTTCTTCTGGATGCAGCGTTTCTAATTGGTGCTGAGCGAAGTAACCGATCTTCACACCTTGCGAGTAAGTCAGATCGCCACCTTGTGCTTTTAGCTCACCAGACAACAGTTTGATCAAGGTTGATTTACCTGCACCGTTACGGCCAAGTAGACCAATGCGACTGCCCGGGACAAGGTTAAGGCGGATCTTCTCTAGGATCAGGTTGTCACCGTAGCCTGCCGATACTTCATCCATCATCATGATTGGGTTTGGCAGTGCTGCTGGTTCGCGGAACTGGAAGCTAAATGGGTTATCGAACTGCGCTGGCAGCACTTTTTCCATACGCTCCAGAGCTTTAATTCGGCTTTGTGCTTGGCGAGCTTTCGATGCTTTGTAACGGAAGCGGTCGATGTAGCTTTGCATGTGCGACATCTGTTTCTGTTGCTTCTCGAACATCGCTTGTTGCAGCACCATTTTTTGTGCGCGTTGGTTTTCGAATGACGAGTAGTTACCCGTGTATTCATTCAGCTGTTGATTTTCGATGTGAATGATACGACCAACGATTGGGTCTAAGAAGTCACGGTCGTGCGAGATAAGAATCAGTGTGCCTGGGTAGTTTTGTAACCAGCGCTCTAGCCACATGACCGCGTCCAAATCCAAGTGGTTGGTTGGTTCGTCGAGTAGCAGTAGATCAGAACGACACAACAGCGCTTGAGCCAAGTTAAGGCGCATACGCCAACCACCCGAGAACTGAGTCAGGTTCCAGCTCATTTGCTCTTGGCTAAAGCCCAGGCCATCAAGCAGCTCGGCAGCACGTGCGCGAATGCTGTAACCGCCAATGGTTTCAATCTTGCCGTGGATCTCTGCAACCAGCGTACCGTTGTCTTTTTCTTCAGCAATGGCTAACTGCTGTTCCAAACCACGAAACTCGCGATCACCATCAATGACGTATTCAATGGCACTGCGGTCAAGAGCAGGGGTTTCTTGTGCTACCCACGCTAGTTCCCAGTGCTGAGGTTGACTGAATGAGCCCGCATCAATCGCCAGTTCGTCTTTCAGTAGCGCGAATAGGGTCGATTTACCACAGCCGTTTTTACCAACCAGACCCACTTTGTCGCCTGGGTGAATGGTTGCGGATGCTTGGTCTAAAAGAGGTTTACCGCCACGCAGTAACTGAATATCAGAGAAGGTAATCATAGAGTTTTAATTCACTTTGCGCCGCGCGCGTTTCTTGGTCGTTTATCTCGCGGTGAATAGTAGGGCTATTGGCAGGAAAAGTCGATCTCTGCGCTTTAATTGCATTATGCTATACAAAAAAGTATAACAAACTGATAACGATAATTTTCCCTGAGAAATCAATACAAGGATGACCATTTGGCTGTTGCTACGCCCATTCCTCCGAGGGTTCTGGTGATTTATGCTCATCCAGAGCCACAAAATTCCATTGCCAATCAAGTGATGATTAAAAAAATCGAATCACTGGGTCATGTCACCGTGCACGACCTTTATGGCGCGTACCCTGATTTCTTTATCGATGTGAACTACGAACACGATCTGCTGATGACGCATGATGTGATCGTTTTTCATCATCCTCTCTACATGTATTCCTGTCCCGCACTGTTGAAAGAGTGGATGGATCGTGTGTTGGGTAAAGGCTTTGCGTTCGGTGATGGTAGCGCATTAGCGGGTAAGTACTGGCGCAGCGTGATCACTACTGGCGGTAAAGAGGATGCGTTTAGCCCGATGGGGTACAACAAATACCCGTTGGAACAAATCCTCCAGCCGTTTGAACTGACCGCCGCTTTGTGTCAGATGCATTGGATTGAGCCTTTAGTGCTGTACTGGTCGCGCAATGTTTCGGACATCGAACGTTATCAGCATGCTGAACAATATCGTCAATGGCTGAACAATCCCCTGAGAGAGTGGGATGAGCAAGGAGGTCTACATGGCGATAACCAGTGAGTTTCTTCAAAGTAGTGTGGTATTTCTTTCTGCTGCTGTTATTGCGGTGCCGATTGCCCAGCGACTTGGTCTGGGCTCTGTGCTTGGTTACCTGATTGCCGGCGTTCTAATTGGTCCTTGGGGGCTGGGGTTGATCAGTGATGTGGACGCGATTCTCCACTTCGCCGAACTCGGGGTGGTGTTGCTGCTGTTCTTAATTGGTTTGGAACTGAACCCTAAAAAGTTATGGCAGATGCGCGGACCTATCCTCGGTCTGGGTGGCGCTCAAGTTATTGTCACCACGGCGGTGATCGGCAGCATCGTCAGCCTATTTGGTTTGAGTATGCAAGTGAGCTTAGTGATCGGCATGGGCTTGGCACTCTCGTCCACCGCGATTGCACTAAAAGTGATAGAAGAGCAGGGGCAAGCTGGCACGGAAACCGGACAATCTGGTTTTGCAGTGCTGCTGTTCCAAGATATTGCCGTCATCCCGATGCTTGCCATGTTGCCCTTACTCGCTGGTGGTCAAAGCGGTGGTGATTGGTTAGATGCTATTTGGGTGCTGGCGAGCGTTGCAGCACTGCTGGTTGGTGGTCACTTTTTGCTGCGTCCTCTGTTCCGTTTTGTGGTGATGAGTGGTGTGCGTGAACTCTTCACCGTTGCCGCCCTCCTAGTCGTACTTGGCATTTCTGTTGCGATGCAAAAGCTGGGGCTTTCGATGGCGCTCGGTACTTTCTTAGCGGGTGTGCTGCTGGCAGAAAGTGAATACCGTCATGAACTAGAAATTGCGATTGAACCGTTTAAAGGTCTGCTGCTTGGCTTGTTCTTTATTGCTGTGGGTATGGCAGTGAATCTTGGTTTATTAGCCTTGCAACCGTTCGCGATTCTTGGTGCCGTGATTGCTCTCGTGGTGGTCAAAGGTTTGGTGCTGTATGTCTTAGCTCGCACCGCTCGAGTCCGTGCTAAGTCGCGCAGTCGTATGGCGGCGATTTTGAGCCAAGGTGGTGAGTTTGCGTTTGTGATTTTCACCGCGGCAAGCCAAGAAGGTATCTTAACCAAAGAGCAAGTTGCCTTTTTGTTGGTGGTGGTGAGTTTGTCGATGGTGACTACGCCGCTGTTGCTCATGGGGCAGAAGAAGTGGTTTGCTCACACGCTTAACCAAGAAGAGGAGAGCGTGACGACCAATGTGGTGGATCGTCGACCACGAGTGATCATCGCTGGCTTTGGTCGTTTTGGTCAGATTGTCGGACGCTTGATGTACGCCAATAAGATCAAGGTAACGGTATTAGAAAGTGACGCGAGCCAAATTCACTTGCTGCGTAAATACGGCTATAAGGTGTTTTATGGTGATGCGACTCAGATTGATTTGTTACGTGCCGCGGGGGCTGATAAAGCGGAAGCATTGGTGATCTGTACGGATTCACCTGATGAGGTGATGGCGATTGTCGACATTTGCCGTGCACATTTCCCGAAATTGAAGATCCTTGCCCGTGCCCGCAGCCGTGTGGAAGCGTATCAGTTGATGAACCATGGCGTGCAAAATTACTCGCGAGAAACCTTTTTGGGCGCATTAGATCTAGGTCGCCAAGCGCTCGTAGAATTGGGTATGCACCCGTATCAAGCAAAGCGGGCAGAAGCACATTTTCGCAAGCTAGATAATGCTATGCTCAAAGACTTATTGCCTCAGCATAATGAGGATAAAGAGCTCGCTCAACGCTCGAAAGAAGCCCGTAAAGAACTAGAAGAAATCTTTGGTCGTGAAATGGAAAGTGACCAACAGTCGCCAAATCATTGGAAGTAGTACCCGTATAGCATCTAGCGGGAAAAGGAACAAAAGTGAAAGCCAAGAAACGTTTTATCGCGGGAGCTAGCTGCCCGCAATGCAGTCAGCAAGATACCCTACGCTGGTGGATTGAGAACAACATCGAGCTGGTCGAGTGTGTCGACTGCGATTATACCGAGCAGCGTAAACCGCAATCTGTAGAAAAAAATAAACACTCGGAACAAGAAATGATCGGGATTTTTAAGCCTGAATAATTGAACTTCGTTAATTGATCCCCATAATACTACCATCTCGGTACTTAACCCCATTCTGGTTAGGTCAATTAATCTCCCTGGAGTTAGTATGAAAATTGAAAAGAACGTTGTTGCAAGCCTTGCATACAAAGTAATGTTGGAAGACGGTGTTGTTGTTGATCAATCAACTTCTGAAGCACCTCTTGATTACCTACATGGTCACAACAACCTAATCACTGGTCTTGAGAAAGAACTAGAAGGTAAAGTGGCTGGCGACAAGTTCTCTGTAACTGTAGCTCCTGAAGATGCATACGGCGACCACAACGACGCACTAGTGCAACGTGTTCCTGCAGATGTGTTCCAAGGCGTTGACCAAATCGAAGTTGGCATGCGTTTCCTAGCAGATACTGACCAAGGTCCAATCCCTGTAGAAGTAACTGAAGTAGACGGCGACGAAGTTGTCGTAGACGGCAACCACATGCTAGCTGGTCAAACACTAACTTTCGAAGTAGAAGTTATGGCTACTCGTGAAGCGACAGCTGAAGAGATCGAACACGGTCACATCCACCAAGGTGGCGGCTGCTGTGGCGGTCACGACCACGATCACGAAGGCGGCTGCTGTGGTGGCGAAGAAAAAGCTGACGACCACGAATGTTGTGGCGGCGGCGGTTGCGGTTCTCACTAATCGCACGCTCTTCACTAGATAACGCTATCTAGTAAAGCTTTAAAAAGCGCAAGTTGAGGTTTCAACTTGCGCTTTTTGTTTATCTGGGGTGTAGTGCCAATCATACAAGGAATAACAGTTGGACAAAGCGATGACGAAACCTTTCTCGATTGCCATTCATGGCGGTGCAGGCACTATCTTGCGTGAACAGATGAGTGACGAACTGCAACAATCCATCTTGGCGGATTTAGAAGCTGCGGTAAAAGCGGGGCATCAAATCCTAGCAACAGGTGGTGAAGCCATAGATGCGGTCGTGGCGGCAGTGAAAGTGCTGGAAGACTCTCCTAATTTTAATGCGGGTAAAGGCTCAGTACTGACCCATAACGAGATGGTCGAAATGGATGCCTCTGTGATGGATGGTCGACACCAAGCCGCAGGGGCAGTCGCTGGGGTGCGTCATATCAGAAACCCCATTGAACTCGCTCGTGACGTGATGCGAAACAGCAACCATGTATTGTTGGTGGGCGAGGGCGCAGAGAAGTTTGCTTTTGAACAAGGTCATGAGTACACCGAGCAGGATTACTTCTTTACCGATCGCCGCTATGAGCAGTTGCTGTCTATGCGTGAAAAAGGATTATTTGCGCTTTCAGAATCTCGCTACCCAGATGATCGCAAGCACGGAACGGTTGGTGCAGTGGCATTGGATCAACAAGGTAACTTAGCCGCAGCGACCAGCACAGGTGGCGTGACCAACAAGAAATATGGTCGAGTGGGAGATTCTGCTCTGATTGGTTGCGGCACGGTGGCAGAGAATGGCGTTGTGGCGGTTTCAACCACTGGTGTCGGTGAGTTCTTTATTCGTAAACGTGTTGCGGAAGACGTTGCAGCACGCATGCGTTATTTGCAAGAAGACGTACATACGGCGTGCGAACACATTATTCAGGGTGATTTAAAAGCAATGGGCGGCGAAGGTGGTTTGATTGCGATTGATGCTAAAGGTGAGCTGCATTTTGCGATGAACAGTTCTGGTATGTACCGAGCTGGCATCAATACGCAAGGTGAGCTGAACGTTAAAATCTACGCAGACGAATAGTTTCTTCCCGATCATTCCTGAGCAATATTTTTAAGTAGCCAATACAACAAAGCCCAGAACACGTTCTGGGCTTTATGCAATTTGTACTTGCACTTTAATAATGCGGTGGTGGTGTTTCTTCTGATGGATCGGCTAAATTCGACGAGTCCATATTTTTCACTTTACCTACCACATATTTCATCTGATCGAGCATCTTGGTAATTTGCAGTTGCTGTTGCGACAAGGCGCCGTTCAGATCTTCAATAGTCTGTTCTTGGAACGCAAGCTGACATTCTAAGTCATTAATGCGTGCTTCCAATTGCTGAATGATTTTCTCTGTCATGATCCGTTCTCTAGCTGCCAAGCTTGGGCAATGCCCGCAGAAGTGGCAGTAATTACACGTTGCTTGGAATCAAAGGCTGCATCATACACGACCGCACGAGGAGGGCGAGTATCTTTTTTCGGCTCAACTTCAAATCCATCGACGCGTTTACCGGTTTTAGTGTTCCACACCATCACTCGACCGGAAGGGGTGCCTGTAACGAGCAGGTTACCGTCATCAGAGAAACGCGCCGTTGAGAAGATCAACTGGCGAGACCAACTGCTGAGTTGTGTCACTTCTTCACCTGTCTCTAAATCCCAGATGATGGCTTGATTGCCACCGTCTGAGGTCATGGCCAGTTTACCATCTCTCTGCAAGGCGACTCGAACAACGCGCTGGTCGTGTTCAAAGGTGCGTAGTACCAATCCGGTTTCGGTGTCCCAAAGGTAAGCTTTGTAGTCGTTGCCACCTGTGAGGGCGAAACGACCATTAGGGGAAATGGCGACAGAATTGACTTTTTCTTGATGCGCAAGGAACTCTAACCGACGACCACTGACTAAGTTGACGTGAATTGCTTTACCGTTGGACAGTCCAAGTAACACCTGTTCACCGTTACTGGTGATATCAACGTCTCGAATCAGCGCGTCATCGATAGACCATAATCCTTCGGCTTGGGTCCATCCGAGATCCCACACAGCGAAGTTCATTTGGCTTGCTGTGACGGCATAGCGGCCATTGTCCGAAATGCGAATATGAGAGACCACATTGGCGGCTTGATCGAGTTCACCCAGCTTTGCGAGTTGTTTATTTTGCGCTAAATCCCACAGTACCAGTTGGTGTTCTTTGGAGTACAGCAGCGCAAATCGACCATCTCGACTGAGCGCAAAGCTGGTGGAACCTTGTGGTTCGAGTGACCAACGTTGAACATCGCGATCGGAAAAAAAGCATCCACTTAACGTGGTGATGACAATTAAATATAGGAATAAATGAGAAATTCTTTGCATCACATCTAATAATCCAGTTTGTGTCTTGAGACATATAGCTAGTATATTGGTATAACGATTGTCTTCACTAGTCTCATAGAAGATTTGTGCACAACAACCAATGGCGCAGCCATTATTTGGAGAATTTAATGAAATCAGTTTTAAAAGTGTCGCTACTTGCTGCAACAGTAATGCTAGCGGTAGGTTGTCAAAAAGAAGAAACAAAACCAGAAGCAGCACCTCAAGCAGAACAAGTTCAGGCAGAAACTGGTAAAGCTGTTCACTTTAAAACAGACGACGATAAAGCGGCATACGCAATTGGTGTTTCATTTGCTAACTACCTAAGCGCTAGTATCGAAAAACCAAGCGAAATTGGTATCGACCTAAACAAGGACCTAGTTCTTAAAGGTATCGAAGACGTATTTAAAGGTAACGCAGCACTAAACGAAGAAGAAACTCGTGCAGCTCTAGAATCTCTAGACAAGCGTGTTGCTGAAACTATGCAAAAGCAAGCGGCTGAGAAAGCGGCTGAAGCGAAAAAAGCTGGCGATGACTTCCGCGCTGAGTTTGAGAAGCAAGAAGGCGTAGTGAAGACAGACTCAGGTCTTCTGTACCAAGTAATTACTCCGGCTGAAGGCGAGCAACCAAAAGATACTGATACGGTTCAAGTACATTACAAAGGTACTCTGATTGACGGTACACAGTTTGACAGCTCTTACGATCGTGGCGAACCTGCAACATTCCCACTAAACCGCGTAATCCCGGGCTGGACTGAAGGTGTTCAACTAATGCCTGTAGGTTCTAAGTTCAAGTTCGTTATCCCGCCAGAGCTAGCATACGGTGACCAAGACACACCAAGCATCCCTGCTAACTCAACGCTAGTATTCGAAGTTGAACTGCTAAAAATTGAGAACGACAACGCTGCTCAATAATTGGCATCAGTGATAACTCGATGAAAAAAGGCCCGTTTTACGGGTCTTTTTTGTTCTAGGTCACTAGTTGATGAGTTTGCTAGGTTGCCTTTCAAATTTTCTGATAAACTTACACCAATTTGTTGATTTTTCGCTCGAAGGCTTATGACAACTACAGAAACAATAAATGCGGAAATGTTGCTCGAAATGGAATCTGTCAACGTGATGCCATTTACCGAGCACGATAAAATCATCTTGAGATCTTACGAAGCGGTCGTAGACGGCATTGCCAGTCTGATCGGTCCATTTTGTGAGATCGTTCTTCACTCACTAGAAGACCTCAATACCTCTGCAATCAAAATCGCTAACGGTGAAAACACTGGTCGTCAGGTAGGTTCTCCTATCACTGACTTAGCACTTAAGATGCTGAAAGACATCGAAGGTTCTGAGCGTAACTTCTCACGTTCATACTTCACCCGCGCAAAAGGCGGCGTACTAATGAAGTCGATCACCGTTGCTATTCGTAACGGTGAAAACCGCGTGATTGGTCTGCTTTGTATCAACGTCAACCTCGATGCGCCTTTCTCTCAAGTGCTGCAATCTTTCATGCCAACACAAGAAGCGAAAGAAGCGGCGTCATCCGTTAACTTCGCAAGTGATGTTGAAGAGCTAGTAGACCAAACGGTTGAGCGCACGATTGAAGAGATCAACGCTGATAAATCGGTATCGAATAACACCAAAAACCGTCAGATCGTTATGGAGCTGTACGATAAGGGTATCTTCGATATCAAAGACGCGATCAACCGCGTCGCAGATCGCCTGAACATCTCTAAACACACCGTTTACCTATACATTCGTCAGCGTAAGACTGAGGACGAATAAGCGTGAGTGGATTAACTTACACGCTGGTAGTGAACGGTCCAGTTTACGGCAGTCAATCGGCGCGCAGCGCATATCAATTCGCACAAGCGGTAATTGAACAAGGACATACTCTGGTGAGTGTGTTCTTTTACCAAGATGGCGTCACCAATGGTACGGCTTTGAGCGTGCCTGCCAACGATGAGTTTGACCTAACCAAAGCATGGCAATCACTCGCACAGCAACACGATGTTCGTTTGGAAACCTGCGTAGCAGCCGCTTTGCGTCGCGGCATCATCAGCGAAGATGAGGCGAATCAGCATGGTCTTGAACAAAACAACCTTGCTGAAGGGTTCGAACAAGCTGGTTTGGGTAGCTTAGCCGAAGCCATGTTAACGCAAGATAGAGTGGTGCAGTTTTGAGTCAGCTAACTTACCTATTTCGTAGCGCACCTCATGGTAGCAATGCAGGTCGTGAGGGTGTAGATGCGCTGCTAGCGGCGTCAGCGTACTGTGAAGACATTACGGTACTGTTTTTTGGCGATGGTGTTTACCAACTGCTACTTGGTCAAGATCCTACTGGTATTTTGAGCAAGGACTACGCACCAATGTTGAAGTTGTTCGACTTGTACGATATTGAACAAGTGTTTGTCTGTGCCGACTCTCTAGCAGAACGTGGCTTGGCACAAGCCGATTTAGTCATTGATGCAGAAGTTCTGAGGACCGAGCAATTCAAAGACAAACTGCAGCAAGCAGGTAAACTGCTGTCATTCTGAGGACGTCATGTTACATATCATCAAATCCGTAGCTGCATTAGACGATGCAATGGCACTGTACAGTGAGCAAGATGATGTCTTGTTGATTGAAGATGCCGTGTACGCGGCTAACCCCCAGCATAAGGCGTTCAGTAAGGTAAAAGGTCCATCAGTGTTTGCACTACAAAGCGATATTGATGCCCGTGGCATGAGCAATCGTATCAGCCCATCTATTGAAGTGATTGGCTATGCTGGCTTTGTTAAACTCTCCGCAAAGCAGGCCAAATCTCTTACCTGGGATTAACCCCTTTCTACTGTGGATTGAACTTTACGGACGAATTACCTTAATTGAACAAAAAAGATCCGTATATTTCTTGACACACCTCTCACTGCTGCATAGAATTTTGCGTCCCTAACTGCCAAGCGCTGTTAGGGATAGATTTTTCACAAAGCTTACTTTCAAGTAAATCAGGAGCTAGTTAATGGCAACTATTAACCAGTTGGTACGTAAGCCACGTGCAAAGCAAGTTGTTAAAAGCAACGTGCCTGCACTAGAAGCGTGCCCACAAAAACGTGGTGTATGTACTCGTGTTTACACTACTACACCTAAAAAACCTAACTCAGCACTTCGTAAAGTTTGTCGTGTACGTCTGACAAACGGCTTCGAAGTTACATCGTACATCGGCGGTGAAGGCCACAACCTTCAAGAGCACAGTGTTGTACTAATCCGTGGCGGTCGTGTAAAAGACCTTCCGGGTGTACGTTACCACACTGTTCGCGGTGCACTTGACTGTGCTGGCGTTAACGACCGTAAACAAGGTCGTTCTAAGTACGGTGTGAAGCGTCCTAAGTCTTAATGGATTCCGTTAAGTAAGGCCAAACACTAAATTATTTTTAATTTTTTGAAAAAACTGAAAAGTTTTGGATAAAACCTGAAGAAGACAACGGAGAAAATCCATGCCACGTCGTCGCGTCATTGGTCAGCGTAAGATCCTTCCAGATCCAAAGTTCAAATCTGAACTGCTGGCAAAATTCGTTAACATCCTAATGGTTGACGGTAAAAAATCTACTGCAGAGAAAATCGTTTACACTGCACTAGATGCTATGGCTGAAAAGTCTGGTAAAGACCACTTAGCTATTTTTGAAGAAGCTCTTGAAAATGTTCGCCCAGCGGTAGAAGTTAAATCTCGCCGTGTAGGTGGTTCAACTTACCAAGTACCTGTAGAAGTACGTCCGGTTCGCCGTAACGCACTTGCTATGCGTTGGTTGGTTGAAGCTGCGCGTAAGCGTGGTGAAAAATCTATGGCTCAACGCCTAGCTGCTGAAATGCTAGACGCGTCTGAGAACAAAGGTACTGCGGTTAAGAAACGTGAAGACGTTCACCGCATGGCTGACGCAAACAAAGCGTTCGCTCATTACCGTTGGTAATACCTTTTCAGTGCTGCAAGGTTCCTTGCAGCACTTCTTTAGTTCCTATGCCTATGCTAGGAACTATTGCTATATCTAGGGGATAGCTTTTTTTAGACATAGCAATAGTCCCTAACTCTCTAAGTATAAGAGGATTCAATCGTGGCTCGCAAAACTCCTATTGAGCGCTACCGTAATATCGGTATCTGTGCTCACGTAGATGCAGGTAAAACAACCACTACTGAACGTATTTTGTTCTACACTGGTCTGTCTCATAAAATCGGTGAAGTTCACGATGGCGCAGCAACCATGGACTGGATGGAGCAGGAGCAGGAGCGTGGTATTACTATCACTTCAGCTGCAACTACTACTTTCTGGCGTGGTATGGAAGCACAATTCCAAGAGCACCGCGTAAACATCATTGATACTCCTGGACACGTTGACTTTACTATCGAAGTAGAACGTTCTTTACGTGTACTTGATGGTGCAGTAGTTGTGTTCTGTGGCTCATCTGGTGTTGAACCTCAATCTGAAACTGTATGGCGTCAAGCTGACAAGTACCACGTTCCACGTATGGTATTTGTAAACAAGATGGACCGTGCAGGCGCAGATTTCCTACGTGTTGTGGACCAAATTAAAAACCGTCTTGGTGCGAATCCTGTTCCAATCCAGCTAAACGTTGGCGCGGAAGATGATTTCCAAGGTGTTATTGACCTTATCAAGATGAAAATGATCAACTGGAATGAAGCCGATCAAGGCATGTCGTTTACATACGACGAAATTCCAGCAGACATGCAAGAGCTAGCTGAAGAGTGGCGCAACAACCTAGTTGAAGCGGCAGCTGAAGCAACTGAAGAGCTAATGGACAAGTACCTTGAAGAAGGTGAGCTGACTGAAGCTGAGATCAAGCAAGCTCTACGTACTCGTACACTAAACAATGAAATCGTACTAGCTACTTGTGGTAGTGCGTTCAAGAATAAAGGTGTTCAAGCAGTACTAGACGCAGTGATCGAATTCTTGCCATCGCCAATCGACGTACCTGCAATTAAAGGTATCGACGAAAAAGAGAATGAAGTTGAACGTCATGCAGACGACAACGAACCGTTCTCGGCTCTAGCATTCAAGATCGCGACTGACCCATTTGTGGGTACGCTAACTTTCATGCGCGTTTACTCTGGTGTTGTGAATTCAGGTGATGCTGTTTACAACTCAGTAAAAGACAAGAAAGAGCGTTTTGGTCGTATCGTTCAGATGCATGCGAACAAGCGCGAAGAAGTAAAAGAAGTTCGCGCTGGTGATATCGCAGCTGCTATCGGTCTGAAAGACGTAACAACAGGTGACACGCTATGTGACCAGAACCACAAAGTGATTCTAGAGCGCATGGAATTCCCTGAACCTGTAATTCAGATCGCTGTAGAACCTCGTTCTAAAGCAGACCAAGAGAAAATGGGTATCGCGCTAGGTAAACTGGCTGCGGAAGACCCATCATTCCGCGTGGAAACGGATGACGAAACAGGTCAGACTCTGATCTCTGGTATGGGTGAGCTTCACCTAGATATCATCGTTGACCGTATGAAGCGTGAATTCAGCGTTGACTGTAACGTTGGTAAACCTCAGGTTGCTTACCGTGAGACCATTCGTGGTTCTGCGGAAGTGGAAGGCAAGTTCGTTCGTCAATCTGGCGGTCGTGGTCAATACGGTCACGTATGGATCAAACTTGAGCCTTCAGAACCTGGTGCAGGTTTCGTATTCGTAGACGAGATCGTGGGTGGTGTGGTTCCTAAGGAATACATCAGTTCGGTAGCGAAAGGTATCGAAGAGCAAATGAATAGTGGTGTTCTAGCGGGTTACCCTGTTCTAGATATTAAAGCTACACTATTTGATGGCTCTTACCACGATGTTGACTCAAGCGAGATGGCGTTCAAGATCGCTGGCTCGATGGCATTCAAGAAAGGTTCATTAGAAGCACAACCTGTGATTCTAGAACCAATGATGAATGTCGAAGTAACTACTCCGGAAGACTGGATGGGTGACGTTGTTGGTGACCTAAACCGTCGTCGCGGTATGATCGAAGGTATGGATGAAGGTGTGGCTGGTCTTAAGATCATTCGTGCTCAAGTTCCACTATCTGAGATGTTTGGTTACGCAACCGACCTACGTTCTGCAACTCAAGGCCGTGCTTCTTACTCTATGGAGTTTAATGAGTACGCTGAAGTGCCGAAGACCTTTGCAGAAGCCATCATGGCTGAGCGTGGTTACTAATTGACGATTGAACCACAAAAAGTTTACGACTTTTTGCTAGATCAAGCCGTCGAAATATTGCGCTAACGGACGTTGGCGCATAAAATAACAATTTCTGGCGCGTCGAGATCAATAATGATCGCGGCGAATCATAACTAGGAAGGAACACGATTGTGTCTAAAGAAAAATTTGAACGTGTAAAACCGCACGTAAACGTTGGTACTATCGGCCACGTTGACCACGGTAAAACAACTCTAACTGCAGCTATCTGTACAACACTTGCTAAAGTATACGGCGGTGCTGCTCGTGACTTCGCATCTATCGATAACGCTCCAGAAGAGCGTGAGCGCGGTATCACAATCGCTACTTCTCACGTAGAGTACGATACTCCAACTCGCCACTACGCGCACGTTGACTGTCCAGGACACGCGGACTACGTTAAGAACATGATCACTGGTGCTGCACAGATGGACGGTGGTATTCTTGTAGTTGCTGCTACTGATGGTCCAATGCCACAAACTCGTGAGCACATCCTACTAGGCCGTCAGGTTGGTATCCCTTACATCATCGTATTCATGAACAAATGTGACATGGTTGACGATGAAGAGCTACTAGAACTAGTAGAAATGGAAGTTCGTGAACTTCTATCTGAGTACGACTTCCCAGGTGATGACCTACCAGTTATCCAAGGTTCTGCACTAGGCGCACTAAACGGCGAAGAGCAGTGGGAAGCTAAGATTGTTGAACTAGCAGAAGCGCTAGATTCATACATCCCAGAGCCAGAGCGTGCAATCGATCAGCCATTCCTAATGCCTATCGAAGACGTATTCTCAATCCAAGGTCGTGGTACAGTAGTTACTGTCGTATCGAGCGCGGTATCCTAAACTGTAGGTGACGAAGTAGAAATCGTAGGTATCAAAGAAACTACAACTACTACTTGTACTGGTGTTGAGATGTTCCGTAAGCTTCTAGACGAAGGTCGTGCGGGTGAGAACGTTGGTGCACTTCTACGTGGTACTAAACGTGACGAAGTAGAGCGTGGTCAAGTACTAGCAGCTCCTAAGTCAATCAACCCACACACTAAGTTCGAGTCAGAAGTATACGTACTTTCTAAAGATGAAGGTGGTCGTCACACTCCATTCTTCAAAGGCTACCGTCCACAGTTCTACTTCCGTACAACTGACGTAACTGGTGACATCTCTCTACCAGAAGGCGTAGAAATGGTAATGCCAGGCGACAACATCCAAATGCAAGTTGAGCTAATCGCTCCTATCGCTATGGACGAAGGTCTACGTTTCGCTATCCGTGAAGGTGGCCGTACAGTAGGTGCTGGTGTTGTTGCTAAGATCTTCGACTAATTCTTAACGAATTAATCGTAATCTTGCACTCTTCTTCTTTTTGAAGAAAGCGCTAGAAAAAGGGAAGCTAAGGCTTCCCTTTTTTATATCTGCTATTTCTCTTTCCAATATGGTTATAAGCCAATCCTTCTTTGTCATATTTTTTGTTTTTGAAAAACATACCTTTATCTCTACTCAATTTTCCCCTAGTTTCTATCTGTCTGCTAAGTCATTGAAAGCCTCTAAAACGGCTGAAATCGTTATAACAAAACGTTCTGTAATTTGCGTTATTACAACTAGTAACAAGAACGATTCTTGTTTATATTTCGTTCCAGAGTGAAATTTAAAGGTTGTGAGTATGTACGTTTGTCTTTGTCATGGTGTCTCTGACAAGAAAATTAGGAAGTTGGCGATAGATGAAGGCGTAACTGACATCAGAGGAATCAAGCGATGCACAGCTTTGGGTAGTCAATGTGGCAAGTGCATCAAACAAGCTAAAGAAATTTTAGCGGAAACGGAATACTTAACATTAAAGCAAGCTAGCTAATTATTCGCTAAGCCTTTTTGACACCTTCTCATTTGCTTCTACATTTAAATGAAGCCAAAGAGGAGGGCTTTGTCATGAAAGGCGATCCAATCATAATTCAACATCTCAATAAAGTGCTCGGTAATGAGCTCGTCGCTATTAATCAATATTTCCTACACGCTCGTATGTACAAAGACTGGGGGTTAAAGCACTTAGCCGATAAGGAGTACCACGAGTCAATCGATGAAATGAAGCACGCCGATCACTTGATCGAACGAATTCTGTTTTTAGAAGGTTTACCTAACTTACAAGATCTCGGTAAGTTGATGATTGGTGAAGATACCAAAGAGATGCTTGAGTGTGACCTTAAACTCGAGATGGCGGCCATTCCTGATCTTAAAGATGCCATCGCTTACGCCGAAGATATTCGTGATTATGTTTCACGCGATCTATTCCAAGATATCCTTGAAGACGAAGAAGAGCATGTCGATTGGCTTGAGACGCAACTGGGCTTGATTGAGATGTCCGGCATTGAGAATTACCTACAAGCGCAGTACGTGGATGAAGAGTGAGATTATATTTCGCTGTTTTCTTTTCCGAACTAAGTGATTAAGAGAGCACCTGACCTGTAAAAAGGGTGCTCATCACTAATATCTGGTCTAATCTCTTTTATTATCGGCCTTTTTAAGGATATAGCTCGCAATCTAGCCTATGAAGTTTGACTTCTATCCTTTAGAATTTATTCCCCCGTACCGAAAAATAACAAAAGAGAAACGATCCATGTCTGAAGACAATCGCCAAGAAGTCACCCCAGAAGAAGAACGCCGCCAGCAAGCATTAGACTACCATGCGTACCCAACTCCGGGAAAAATCGCCGTAGAGCTGACTAAGCCTGCTGAAACTGCCAACGATCTTGCATTGGCATACAGCCCAGGTGTTGCGGAACCTGTTCGTGAAATCGCACAGAATGCTGATAACGTGTACAAGTATACGGCGAAGGGCAACATGGTTGCGGTTATTTCTAACGGTACGGCGATTCTTGGTTTGGGTAACCTTGGCCCGCTAGCTTCTAAGCCAGTAATGGAAGGTAAAGCACTGCTATTCAAACGCTTTGCTGGGCTAGATTCTATTGATATCGAAGTAAAACATCGTACGATCGACGAATTTGTCGACACAGTAGCAAACATTGCTGACACTTTCGGTGGTATCAACTTAGAAGATATCAAAGCCCCAGATTGTTTTGAGATTGAAAAGCGTCTTATCGAACGTTGTGACGTGCCAGTATTTCATGATGACCAACACGGTACAGCAATCGTAACGGCAGCGGGTATGCTGAATGCAATCGAGCTGCAAGGTAAGAAGTTAGAAGAATCAACCATCGTTTGTCTTGGTGCTGGTGCTGCAGCTGTGGCATGTATGGAACTGTTGATCAAATGTGGCGCAATGCGCGAGAAGATCTACATGCTGGATCGTAAAGGGGTGATCCATACACGTCGTGACGACCTAAACGAATACAAACAGTTGTTCGCAAACAACACTGACAAGCGCACGCTTGAAGATGTTATTGAAGGTGCGGATCTGTTCTTGGGTGTATCGGGTCCAAACCTACTACCAGCAGAAGCGTTGAAGCTAATGGCAGACAAGCCAGTTGTGTTCGCATGTTCAAACCCAGATCCAGAAATCAAACCTGAACTGGCTCACGAAGTGCGTGATGACTTGATCATGGGTACTGGTCGTAGTGACTACCCGAACCAAGTAAACAACGTACTGTGTTTCCCATTCATCTTCCGTGGGGCGTTGGACGTTCGTGCAAGCGAAATCAACGATGAGATGAAGTTAGCGGCTGTTGATGCGATTCGTGAGTTGGCTAAAGAGCCTGTGCCTGAAGCGGTACTGAAGGCGGCGGGCGTAGATAAGCTAGAGTTTGGTTCTGATTACATCATTCCAAAACCAATGGATTCGCGTCTGTTACCACGTGTTGCGAAAGCCGTTGCTCAAGCAGCAGTTGATTCGGGTGTTGCTCGCATTGAAATGCCAGAAAATTACATGGCTGAGTAAGTGATAGAATAGAATTCTTCAGATAAAGGAAAGGGACGCAGTAGCGTCCCTTTTTAGTTTGCTCTGAAGCTACCCCCGGCGTAGCGTCATCATGCTAACGAATTTGTAAGCAATTATTCTTCGTCAAACGCTTCGAATTCGATGCCCATAGCCGTCATCAGCGCTTTCGCTTCTGTAGGAATATCATCTGGACGGTCTTTACGAAGGTCTTCGTCAGTTGGCAGTGGTTGACCTGTGTACGCATGTAGGAACGCTTCACATAGTAGTTCACTGTTAGTTGCATGGCGTAAGTTGTTGATCTGACGGCGAGTTCGCTCATCAGTCAGCACCTTTAAAACTTTTAGCGGGATAGAGACGGTAATCTTTTTTACTTGTTCGCTTTTTTTACCGTGCTCAGCATACGGGCTAATGTATTCGCCATTCCAGTCAGCCATTGCGCACCTTCATTAATGTAATAAGTTAGAAAAATAAATATAGGTGCTGATTTTAGCTGCATTTACCGCCATAAGCAAAGACATATAGACGTCTAGAAGTGTTGACGTCTCATTTTTAGACAAGTAAAGTGAGGTTAATAGTCAGGGAAGAGTATTAATCAAGTGAGCAGCATAAGCTAGATATAGCGCATTCCCATTTAGATGTCACCACCCGTGAAAGGATACACCCATGAGCACCCGTAAGCCTGCGACCATTGCTGTACGCACTGGTATCGAGTCAGACAGTCAATACCACGCTGTTGTACCACCAATCTACCTTTCTACTAACTATGGATTCCCTGCATTTGGTGAAGTTCCACAGTACGATTACACCCGTTCCGGTAACCCAAACCGAGGTCTGCTGGAGAAAGCGCTATACGAACTTGAATCAGGTAAAGGTGCGGTTGTCACTAACTGCGGTACGTCGGCATTAAACCTTTGGGTATCGGCATTTCTTGGTCCTGATGACTTAATTGTGGCGCCACACGATTGCTACGGGGGGACCTATCGTCTGTTCAATACTCGAGCAAGCAAAGGTGATTTTAAAGTTCTGTTTGTCGACCAATCGGATCAGCAAGCTCTTGATGCGGCGATTGCGAAAAAGCCAAAGCTTGTCTTGCTAGAAACACCGTCTAACCCGCTCGTACGCGTGGTCGATATTGCGGCAGTATGCGAGAAAGCGAAGCAGGTAGGCGCATTAGTCGCAGTGGATAATACCTTTTTGACACCTGTGTACCAAAAGCCTTTAGATCTCGGTGCAGACTTTGTTATCCACTCAACGACGAAGTACATTAATGGTCACTCTGACGTGATTGGTGGCGTGGTGATCACTAAAAGCGAAGAGCATGCTGAAGAGTTGGCATGGTGGGGTAACTGCATTGGTGCAACGGGTACACCATTTGATAGCTACATGACGCTTAGAGGAATTCGTACGTTGGGTGCACGAATGCGAGTTCACGAAGAAAGCTCTCAGCAAGTGTTGGCGTATTTGCAAACGCAATCTTTGGTGGCGAAGATTTACCACCCTAGTTTGCCAGAACATCCGGGTCACGACATCGCGAAAAAACAACAATCAGGTTTTGGTTCAATGCTGAGCTTTGAGTTTGCTGGCTCATTTGAGCAGCTAAAAGTGTTTGTTAAAGAACTTGAACTCTTCTCTCTTGCCGAGTCGCTGGGCGGGGTAGAAAGCTTGATCTGCCACCCAGCTTCAATGACGCATCGTGCGATGGGTGAAGAAGCACTGGCTGAAGCAGGTGTCTCTGAGCAGTTGCTACGGTTGTCTGTTGGCTTAGAAGATGCGCAGGATCTGATTGCCGATCTTGAGCAAGCATTCGCGAAAGCAGCACAGTAGTTGGGAGAGGAAATATCATGAGTGTACAACGTCAGCTGCATAAATTTGGCGGCAGCAGCTTAGCGAACCCAGAATGCTACCAGCGCGTGGTGACTATTCTTAAAGAGTATTCGGCAGAAAATGACTTGGTGGTGGTCTCTGCGGCAGGGAAAACCACCAATCGCTTGATCGAGTTTTTAGAAGGCTTAGATAAAGACGGTCGCATTGCCCATGAAGCGTTGCAGAGCTTGCGACAGTTCCAAACTGAATTGGTAGAAGCTTTACTAGAAGGTGAAGTACAAGCGCAACTGCTTGCATCTCTTCAAGATGAATTCAGTACCCTAGCAGAGTTAACTGCGCCACTTACAGAAGCGCAAAAAGCAGCAGTGCTTGGGCATGGTGAAGTATGGTCGTCACGCTTACTGGCTGCACTGTTATCACAACAGGATCTTCCTGCGGTAGCGCAAGATTCTCGCACCTTTTTACGCGCAGAAGCTGGAACACAGCCAGAAGTCGACCGAGCTCGCTCTTATGCATTGATCAAAGAAGCATTGACTCAACACAACCATAAACGCGTAATCATCACCGGATTTATGGCACAAAACGAAGCGGGTGAGACGGTACTGCTGGGGCGTAATGGCTCTGACTATTCAGCAACGGTGATTGGTGCATTGGCTGAGGTAAACACAGTGACCATCTGGAGCGATGTTGCTGGCGTTTACAGTGCTGACCCACGTTTAGTGTCGGATGCTTGCTTGTTGCCACTGTTGCGTTTAGATGAGGCGAGTGAACTTGCACGTTTGGCTGCGCCGGTGCTGCATAGCCGCACGCTTCAGCCTGTTGCTCAAAGTACGATGGATTTGAACCTCAAATGCAGCTATCAACCGGAATCAGGCTCAACGCGTATTGAGCGCGTATTGGCTTCAGGTCGCGGTGCTAAAATCATTACGTCTCTTGATGAAGTGTTGTTGGTTCAACTGTCTTTTATCCACGGTCACGACTTTGAGCGTGCGCAGAAAGAAGTATTGCAAGCCTTAAAGCGTGCCCAACTGGAGCCATTAGCGTTTGAAGCACAAGAGGATCAGCAAACCTTGCGCTTGGCTTACACCGCTGAGATTGCAGGCGGGGCATTAGCTTATCTGCAAGAGTTAGCCGTTGAAGCAGAGATCAAACTCAAAGAAGGCTACTCACTGCTGGCTGCCGTCGGTGCTGGCGTGACAAAAAACGCAAATCACTGCTTTGGTTTTTACCAACAGCTAAAGCATTCACCGGTGGAGTTTATTTCTGAGGCGGAATCTGGCTTGAGCTTGGTCGCGGTGTTACGCCGCGCAGAAGTGGAAGGGTTAGTGCAAAGTATTCATAGCCAACTGTTTCAAGCACAGAAGCGTGTTGCTGTCGCCTTGTGCGGTAAAGGCAACATTGGCTCAAGTTGGTTAGCGCTGTTTTCTGAGCAAAAAGAAGAGCTCGAAAAACGTCACGGTATGAGCTTTGAGCTAGTGGCAGTGGTCGATAGCCAGACTTATTGGTTCGATGAAAATGGTATCGATGCAGCAACAGTTGCTCAGCGCTTTGATGATGAAAGCATCGAGAATGATGGCAACTGGTTGACGAAGCTCGGCGCGATACAAAACTTCGATGAAGCAGTCGTACTTGATGTCACGGCGAGTAAAGAGTTGGCGACACGTTATGTGGAAATTGCGCAGCAAGGTATTCACTTGATTTCAGCGAACAAAGTGGCAGGCTCGGCGGACAGTCAATATTACCACCAAGTACAAGACGCTTTTGCTAAGATTGGTCGCCACTGGCTGTACAATGCCACCGTTGGTGCAGGGCTGCCGATAAACCATACCGTTCGAGATTTGCGTGAAAGTGGTGATGATATCGTCGCACTATCAGGCATCTTCTCTGGCACGCTATCGTGGTTATTCCAGCAGTTTGATGGCTCAGTGCCGTTCGCTGAACTGGTCGATTTAGCATGGCAACAAGGTTTGACTGAACCCGACCCTCGCTCTGATTTAGATGGATCTGACGTGATGCGTAAACTGGTTATCCTCGCTCGCGAATCAGGTTTAGATATTGAGCCGGAGAACGTGAGAGTGGAATCACTTGTACCGGAGGAATTGCGAGAATTGAGCTTGGATGCGTTCTTTGATCATGGCGATATACTAAGTGAGATTCTGCAAGAGCGTCTGACCAAAGCGCAGAAAAATGACCAAGTGTTGCGTTATGTCGCGCGTTTAGAGCGTAATGGCAAAGCAACGGTGGGTGTTGAAGCATTATCACGTGAACATGCACTGGCAAACTTACTACCGTGTGACAATATCTTTGCTATTGAGAGTAAGTGGTACAAAGACAATCCATTAGTGATTCGTGGTCCAGGTGCAGGGCGTGAAGTGACCGCTGGGGCGATTCAATCAGACCTGAATCGCTTGGCAGGTTTGTTCTAATCTGACCAAACCAATTTTTGCGAACGACAACAAAACCTCGGACTATCTCCGGGGTTTTTTATTATTTTGACAATGCCATACTGAATAGGAAATTTCGGCTAAGGATTAGCCGTACAGCAACTTGAACTATCCTCATTATGAACTTGAAAAAAATTCATAATTACAAGGTTGACATTAAATCGTATTCAATACATTCTGTAGACATATGGACGTCTAAACGTCGATTTGAGGAATTTTGATTTCGTGGTGGAGTTGCCACAGGGAGAGTAAGATGGGATATACGCATGCAGGGCACATTGATGCCTTAAACCAGAACATCGCTGAACTATCAGATAATATCAACGTCTCATTTGAGTTTTTTCCACCAAGCAGTGAGAAGATGGAAGAAACACTGTGGAACTCAGTACATCGTCTTAAAACTCTTCAACCAAAATTCGTTTCTGTAACGTACGGCGCAAACTCAGGCGAGCGTGACAGAACTCACTCAATCATTAAAGAAATCAAAGCGGCGACCGGCCTTGTGGCTGCACCCCACCTAACGTGTATCGATGCAACTCGTGATGAGTTGATCGATATTGCTGATGATTACTGGAATAACGGTATCAAAAACATCGTAGCTTTACGTGGTGACATTCCACCAGGTGGTGGTGCGCCAGATATGTACGCATCGGACTTGGTAGAGTTGCTTAAAGCGCGTCATGATTTTGATATCTCAGTGGCGGCATTTCCAGAAGTACATCCAGAAGCGAAAAGCGCCCAATCGGATCTTCTTAACCTAAAGCGTAAAGTGGATGCAGGTGCTAACCGCGCGATTACTCAGTTCTTCTTTGATGTGGAGTCTTACCTACGTTTCCGTGACCGCTGTGTTGCGGCAGGTATCGATGTAGAAATTGTTCCGGGCATCTTGCCAGTTTCAAACTTCAAGCAAGCCTCTCGCTTTGCGGCGCAGAACAAT
Organism: Vibrio sp. SCSIO 43153; assembly: GCF_023716625.1. NCBI lineage: Bacteria > Pseudomonadati > Pseudomonadota > Gammaproteobacteria > Vibrionales > Vibrionaceae > Vibrio > Vibrio sp. SCSIO 43153. The sequence goes on along the minus strand of NZ_CP071855.1, from coordinate 3,038,534 downwards.
GTGAAAGTACCAGGTTGGATGAGCAAGCAGTTTGAAGGCTTGGATGATGACCCTGTGACACGCCAGCTCGTTGGTGCTAGCCAAGCGATTGATATGGTGCGTGTACTAAGCCGTGAAGGGGTGAAAGATTTCCACTTCTATACGCTTAACCGTGCAGAGATGACTTATGCGTTATGCCATACTCTAGGCGTACGCCCACAAGTGGCTGTTGGCGCTTAATACGCTTTCCCAGATAGACAAAAGGCTTGCCCATCGGCAAGCCTTTTTCGTTTCAATTTAAGTGACAGAATTAGCCGATCACTTCAAGTTCAGTCAGTACTTCTTCCGCCCAGTTAATCCACGCTTCACGTAGCATTAGATTACGACGAAGTGTTAGACGTTCTAGACGCGCTTGTTTGTCTAGCGTTGATGGTGTTGCGTAGTACGCTGCTTCGATTTCTTTGTAGTGAGAAACCAGCTTACGAGATTCTTCTACAAGCTCAGAAAGTTGATCACGGAACGGTGCCGCAGGTTGTACTGCACAAGCGATCAGTTTCGCAGAGAATTCGTCACGTACCGTTGGGTGTGCTGTTGGTTGATCAAACCACTCTCCCAGCGCGCTGCGGCCAGCGTCAGTGATTGAGTAAACCTTGCGGTCTGGTTTGCCTTCTTGAGGTTCTAATACGCAAGTAACCAGTTCTTTCTCAGCCATTTTGTTTAGTTCACGGTAAACTTGTTGGTGACTTGCTTTCCAGAAGTAACCGATGCTAGCTGAGAATTCTTTAGTGATGTCGTAACCGGTAGCGTCGCGAGTGCTAAGTACAGTTAAGATTACGTGTGGTAATGACATGTCTTCAATCCAAATGGTCAATAAACTTGTAAACAAGCTATCTACACTTTCAGTTGCGTTCTTAATGACGCTTGAGTTTTTTAATGTGTAAATAGCACCAACAATGTTGGTCCTGTCACCTTAAAGCCGTTTATCACCTAGAGTGATGGGGTGCCCATCGAGCTGGAGCTTATTTGATTGGACTTGTGAGCTTCCAGCAGGCAAGTAGTATATAAATAATAAGCATGAAGTGGAATACTAGGACAAAATTACCCCAAAAAACTAATAAAATACTCAATAGTGTTTTTTGGTAGTGTTTTGTTTTATGTTGTTGGGACTTTTTGTTTTTTCTTTGGAGTTATTTACTGGTTATTTCTTGTTCTGAGAGTGAAAGTGATTGGTGGGTAATAATAAAGGCTGAGCTTTCGCTCAGCCTTTTGGTTTTTCTGCGTAGTTTAACCAGTGTTACGCATACCTGCTGCGATACCAGCGATCGTCACCATTAGGGCTTCTTCCAAGTTTGCAGAAGGCTCCTCAGTTTGGCGAGTTCGGTACAGCAGCTCAGCTTGAAGCATGTTCAATGGCTCAACGTAGATGTTACGTAGACGGATGGATTCAAGACCCCAAGGGTCACTCTGCATTAAGTTCTCGTTGTTTTCTACATTCAGAACGGACTTGATGTCTTGCTGAAGTTGATCACGCAGGCGGTCACCTAATGGCAACAGCTGACTTTCAACTAAGCGTTGATCATAGTAGCGGGAGATATCCATGTTGCACTTGGTGTAAACCATCTCGAGCATACCTAAGCGAGTAGAGAAAAATGGCCATTCACGACACATCTCTTCCAGTAACGCCTGGTGGCCTTTGTCTACAGAGTACTGAATGGCTTCACCTGCACCTAACCACGCAGGCAGAACCAAACGGTTTTGACTCCAAGAGAAGATCCACGGAATCGCACGTAAGCTTTCTACACCTCCGTTTGGATTACGTTTCGCTGGACGAGAGCCCAGAGGTAGTTTGCCCAACTCTAGTTCAGGTGTTGTTTGACGGAAGTAAGGGACGAAATCAGGCTCACCGCGAACGACGTTACGGTACGCTTCACAGCTGACTTCAGACAGGACATCCATTAGGTCACGCCACTCTTGCTTAGGCTCTGGTGGTGGCAGTAGGTTCGCTTCTAGAATAGCACTTGCATACAGATTGAAGCTGTTTACCGCAACATCTGGTAGGCCAAGCTTAAAGCGAATCATCTCGCCTTGTTCTGTTACACGCAGACCACCTTTTAGACTCTTAGGTGGCTGAGATAGTAGTGCAGCATGTGCTGGCGCACCACCGCGACCAATCGTACCGCCACGGCCATGGAATAGCGTCAGTTCAACGCCTTCTTCTTCTGCAACCTTAACCAGTGAATCCATCGCGTGGTATTGAGCCCAGCCCGCCGACATTACACCTGCATCTTTTGCAGAGTCAGAGTAGCCGATCATCACCATTTGGTGATTCTGGATAAAGCCACGGTACAGGTCGATGCCCATCAGCTGTTTGATGACGGCTTCCGCGTTGTTCAAGTCGTCTAGCGTTTCGAACAATGGACACACGTCCATGCGGTAAGGACAGCCCGCTTCTTGCAGCAGTAGGTGTACGGCAAGTACATCAGAAGCGGTACGCGCCATTGAGATAACATAAGCACCAAATGCTTCACGAGGCTGCGCAGCAACAATCTTACAGGTATCTAAAACCTCTTTAACTGGTTCTGATGGTTCCCAGTCTCGAGGCAGAAGAGGGCGTTTAGAGGCCAGTTCGTTTGTTAGGAAAGCGACCTTGTCTTGCTCGCTCCACTGCTCGTAGTCACCAATGCCTAGGTAACGAGTCAGTTCAGATAGTACATCTGCGTGGCGAGTACTTTCTTGGCGAATATCGAGGCGAACCAGGTGAATACCAAATGCTTTAACGCGGCGCAGTGTATCCAGTAGTGAGCCATTAGCAATCACTCCCATGCCACATTCGTTTAGTGATTGATAACACGCGTAAAGTGGTTCCCAAAGCTGTTCTACTTTCTGTAGTGGAGCTTTGACTGCCAGTTTTTGGCCGTTGACTTTCGCGTCGAGAATGTCTTTGGTTTCGTTTAGTAGTGAACGTAGCTGTTTTAAAATCGCACGGTATGGTTCGTGCTGATCGTCACCCGCAAGCTCACGAACCTTGTCGTTGCAAACGGTCATCGACAGTTCGCTGATCAGCTCGTTGATGTCGTTGAGGTAAAGGTCAGCTGCCTTCCAACGAGACAGCAGTAATACTTCGCGAGTTATGCTGTGGGTTACAAATGGGTTACCGTCGCGGTCCCCACCCATCCAAGATGAGAAGTGCACTGGGCGAGCATCAATTGGTAGACCTTCGCCTAGGTAAGACTTCAAGCGGTCATTCATTTCACGTAGGAAGTCAGGTACCGCTTCCCATAGTGAGTTTTCTACTACCGCAAAGCCCCATTTTGCTTCATCAAGCGGTGTTGGGCGTTGTTGACGAATGACGTCAGAGTGCCAGCTTTGCACGATAAGTTGTTCAAGGCGACGCTCGGTTTTCTTACGTTCTTTGAAAGAGAGATCGCTTAGCTCTAGCTTAGATAAGCACTCGTTGATCTTAACCAGTTTATTGATCATGGTACGACGAGTGATCTCGGTAGGGTGCGCCGTTAGAACCAGTTCAATGTTCAGGTCGCGAACCGCTTGTGCCGTGTCTAACTTGCTTACATCATTTTGCACCAGCTTTGAGAACAGCGAGTTAATTGCGTCAGGTTCGCAGATATGCTCTTCACAGTGGCGTGAGATGGTATGGTATTGCTCAGCAATATTAGTCAGGTTTAGAAATTGGTTGAACGCGCGGGTAACAGGCGTCAATTGCTCATCGGGTAAGCTTTTAATTTCTTCAATTAAGCTTTCTCTGTCAGCATTATTTCCAGCTTGGGCTGATTTGGATAATTTACGAATGGTTTCCACTTTCTCGAAGATTTCTTCGCCATGGGCATCGCGAATTGTGTTGCCCAGAAGGTGGCCCAACATGCGCACATTGCTTTTAAGTGCGGCGTATTTCTCGTTCATTGTCATCCTGCCTCGTAAAAAAACTACATCCATTGTCCTTGTTAAGACTCCAATCTAGCGAAAATCACCAGTTCTAGTCAAATAAAGCAGAGTAAGTTTGCAATTATTCCGCTGCTGACCTGATTTAGAGCAAAATTAGGCCAGCTTATCTCAGTAGAAGTGAAAATTAATTACAAAATGGCCGTTAAAAGAAGGGTATAGCGTGCTAGAAGAATAGTGGTAAAGAGAACAAAATGCAGCTCAATCGAGCTGCATTGTGAAGCGAGTACAGAATGCGACTAGCAACAATATTTTACCATTGCGCGTGATAGCACATCGATGGTTGGGTCGATAAAGTCGAAAGATAGGAATTCATCTGGCTGGTGGGCTTGGTCAATAGAACCAGGGCCGAGAACTAAGGTTGGGCACAATTGCTGTAGGAATGGTGCTTCAGTACAGTAGTTAACGGTTTCTGAACTGGTTTGGCAGATCTCTTCAACACCACCAATAAATGGGTGGTCATGTTGGCATTCGTAACCCGGAATTGGCTCGTGCAGGGGAATAATCTCTAATCGGCCTGGCCATTTCGCTTCGACTTCTTTTAATGCGCCACGCAGCATGTTCTCCAAACCATCAAGACTGATCCCAGGAAGAGGGCGCACGTCGTAATGCAGTTCACAACAACCACAAATGCGGTTTGCGCTGTCACCACCATGAATATGACCAAGGTTTAGGGTAGGGCTTGGAATGGCAAAACCCGGATGGTGATATTCTTTTACTAGCTTGTCACGCAGTTGCATCATAGCAAACATGACTTCATGCATGATTTCAATGGCGTTGACGCCGAGCGCTGGATCGGATGAGTGACCGGATTTGCCGGTTACGCGAATGGCATTTGCCACATGCCCTTTGTGACCACGAATGGGCACTAGGCTGGTGGGCTCACCAATGATGCAGTAGTCCGGTTTAAAAGGCGCATTCTCAGTAAAATGACGCGCACCCAGCATGGTGGTTTCTTCATCACAGGTCGCTAATACATAAAGTGGCTTGTCCTGCTTACTCCAATCGACTTTCTTTACCGCTTCATAAATAAAGGCAAAGAAGCCTTTCATATCGGCCGTACCCAAACCGTAAAAGCGGTTGTCTTTCTCGGTCAGCTTATGTGGATCAAAACTCCAGCGTCCTTCATCAAATGGCACGGTATCGCTGTGACCAGCTAGAAGTAGACCACCTTCACCTTCGCCCATACGTGCGATCATATTGTGTTTGCCTGGTTCCACTTCGATCACTTCAACGCTGAAGCCAAGATCTTTAAACCAAGAAGCTAGCTTCTCGATCACTTTGGCATTGCCTTGATCCCAGCTTGGATCGGTTGAGCTGATCGAAGAGGTACTGATCAGTCCTTCATAGACCTCTAGAAAACTTGGTAATTGCATGGATTCTTCAATTCTCCTATTGACAGACAGAGCACAAAAATGTAAAACACATATTAAATCATATTTAATGAATAAAAAATCAAAATAAAGCAAAAATTAAATATGAATAGTCATTTTGAGCTTTAAGTATATGGATGTCATGTAATGCTAAAAACCACGATTATCGGAGCCAGCGGCTACACCGGCGCAGAGTTGGCTTTAATGGTCAACAAACACCCTGAACTCACGCTATCAGGTTTATACGTTTCCGCCAATAGCGTAGATGCAGGAAAGAATATTGCTCAATTGCACGGCAAGTTAGCGGGTGTGATTGATATGCCAGTTTCACCACTGACTGACCCTGAGCAAGTCGCTCAAGTGTCTGATGTGGTCTTTCTGGCCACAGCACATGAAGTAAGCCACGACTTGGCTCCTATCTTTTTAGAGGCGGGATGTCAGGTATTCGATTTATCGGGTGCATTCCGTGTGAAAAGCGAAGGCTTCTACAACACCTTTTATGGCTTCGAGCATCAACATAATAACTGGCTAGATAAAGCGGCGTATGGCTTAGCAGAGTGGAACCAAGAACCGATAAAAACCACTCCTTTGATTGCGGTAGCAGGTTGCTACCCAACCGCTTCTCAGCTTGCAATCAAACCTTTATTAGAACATGCGTTACTGGATACCAACCAATGGCCCGTGATCAACGCAACCAGCGGTGTATCAGGTGCTGGGCGCAAAGCCTCTATGGTTAACAGTTTCTGCGAAGTGAGCCTGCAACCTTATGGTGTCTTTAACCATCGTCACCAACCAGAGATTGCTCAGCACTTAGGTTGCGATGTGATTTTCACGCCACACCTAGGCAACTTTAAGCGCGGCATTCTTGCAACGATCACTATGAAGTTGACGCAAGGTGTGACGGAAGCACAAGTAGCACAAGCATTCGAACAAGCTTACCAAGGAAAGCCAGCGGTTCGCCTTAAAGGTGATGGTATTCCACGTATTCAGGATGTTGAAAATACGCCTTTCTGCGATATCGGCTGGAAGGTACAAGGCGAACACATCATTGTGATTTCGGCAATCGACAACCTACTTAAAGGTGCATCGAGTCAAGCGATGCAATGTCTCAATATTCATTACGGTTACCCAGAACTGACAGCGTTGCTGTAGTCGTTGAAAGAGGGAAATGCGATGACGCAAACCAATCAAGCTCCTTTAGTCATTAAGCTCGGTGGTGCAGCTCTATCTTGCACTAAAACCTTAAGCCAACTGTTTGCTGCCATTGCGGCTTACCAAAAGTCGGCGCAGCGACAAATCGCCATCGTTCATGGCGGTGGCTATCTAGTTGATGAGTTGATGGCAAAGCTTCAGCTTGAAACCGTAAAGAAAAACGGTCTACGCGTAACACCTTACGATCAAATTCCTGTGATTGTGGGCGCGCTTGCTGGTACCGCGAACAAGATACTGCAAGGCCAAGCAATTTCTGATGGCCTGAATGCGGTGGGCCTTAGCCTTGCTGATGGTGGTTTATGTCATGTTGAAGAGCTTGACCCAGAACTAGGAGCTGTCGGCAAAGCATCACCGGGTGATTCAACCCTATTACAAGCGGTGCTAAACGCAGGTGCACTGCCGATCATCAGCTCAATTGGTCTGACTGAAAAAGGTCAGATGATGAATGTGAATGCGGACCAAGCTGCGGTTGCCGTGGCCGGAGCGTTAGATGCGGAGTTAGTACTTCTGTCTGATGTGAGTGGTGTACTCGATGGCAAAGGGCATTTGATCAAAACGCTATCTGAGCAAGAAGCCGATGCGTTGATCAAAGGGCAAGTGATCACCGACGGCATGATCGTCAAAGTTAAAGCCGCTTTGGAGGCCGCCAATGATCTTGGTCGTCCTATCGAAGTCGCGACATGGCGTTACCCAGAGAAACTGACCCAGCTATTCGCGGGTGAAAGTATTGGAACGCAGTTTCTGCCTCAATAAAGCAGAAGCAAAACAGTTAAAGAATTCAACATTAGGAAGTGGTTGGCACTGACCGCCGAGAGCAGCGCCAGTTAAGTTTGGAGAAAAAACATGAGCAAAGTGAACGTAAATAAAGTGGTAGTCGCATACTCAGGCGGTCTAGATACTTCAGTAATCATCCCGTGGCTAAAAGAGAATTACGACTGTGAAGTGGTGGCTTTCGTTGCCGATGTTGGTCAAGGTGCAGAAGAGCTAGAAGGCATTGAAGCAAAAGCAAAAGCTTCTGGTGCCTCTGAGTGCTACATCGCTGACCTGAAAGAAGAAATGGTAGCGGATTACATTTACCCGACGCTAAAAACGGGTGCTTACTACGAAGGTAAATACCTACTAGGTACATCAATGGCGCGTCCAATTATTGCCAAAGCGCAGGTTGAAGTCGCACGTAAAGTGGGTGCTGACGCTCTGTGTCATGGCTGTACCGGTAAAGGTAACGACCAAGTACGTTTTGAAGGTGCATTTGCAGCGCTAGCACCAGATCTGCATGTTATTGCGCCTTGGCGTGAGTGGGATCTAGTGAGCCGTGAAGAATGTCTGGATTACCTAGCAGAGCGCAATATCCCTTGTACGGCTTCTCTTACTAAGATTTACTCGCGTGATGCGAACGCATGGCACATTTCTACAGAAGGTGGCGTTCTAGAAGATACATGGAATGCGCCAAATGAAGATTGCTGGGCTTGGACTGTAGACCCAGAGCAAGCACCGAATGAAGCTGAAACCGTGACGTTGAAAGTTGTCAAAGGTGAAGTTGTTGAGGTGGACGGCGAAGCGATGACACCATACAACGCGTTGGTTTACCTAAACGAGAAAGGTGCGAAGCACGGTGTTGGCCGTATCGATATCGTAGAAAACCGTTTAGTGGGTATGAAGTCTCGTGGTTGCTACGAAACTCCGGGTGGGACCATCATGATGGAAGCGCTACGTGCAGTAGAGCAACTTGTGCTAGACAAAGCGTCGTTTGAATTCCGCGAGGAGCTTGGTCTGAAAGCATCGCACCTTGTTTATGATGGTCGTTGGTTCACGCCGCTATGTAAGTCTATTCTTGCGGCTTCTGAAGAGCTCGCGCAAGACGTGAATGGCGAAGTGGTTGTGAAGCTTTACAAAGGTCACGCAACAGTAACGCAAAAACGTTCGGATAACAGTTTGTACTCTGAAGAGTTTGCTACTTTTGGTGAAGATGAAGTTTATGACCAAAGCCATGCTGAAGGCTTTATCCGTCTGTACTCGCTATCTAGCCGTATTCGTGCGTTGAACAGTCAGAAAAAATAGGCCAATTTAACGCCTTATGAAGTAAAAGACCTGCCCATTTTCGGCAGGTCTTTTTTGTTGTTGCTAACCTCAGAGGCATAAAGATAAAATAATCATGAATAAATATGTAAAAATATTGAATTTCTACTTTATTTTTATCTGCGATTATCGTAACGTTGGGGCATAAGAAAAAGTGAGCAAATGACCACCGATTTGGTCAACACTTAATGAGTAACACGTTAGCGTAAGCAATAGTCATCAGGAGAGACGCAATGGCATTATGGGGCGGAAGATTTACCCAAGCGGCAGACACCAGATTTAAAGACTTCAACGATTCGTTGCGTTTCGATTACCGATTGGCTGAGCAAGACATCGTAGGCTCAATTGCGTGGTCTAAAGCATTGCTGTCGGTTGACGTGTTATCTGCAGATGAACAACAAAAGCTTGAATTGGCACTGAATGAACTCAAGCTTGAAGTGATGGAAGACCCACATCAAATCCTGCGCTCAGATGCGGAAGATATCCACTCTTGGGTCGAGCAGCAGTTGATCAACAAAGTCGGAGACCTAGGTAAAAAACTCCATACTGGACGTTCTCGTAACGACCAAGTGGCAACCGATCTCAAGCTTTGGTGTCGTCAGCAAGGTCAACAACTGTTGATTGCACTTGATCGCCTACAAACTCAGATGGTCGATGTTGCCAAGCAGCATCAAGGCACTGTTCTTCCGGGGTACACTCACTTACAACGCGCTCAGCCTGTGACATTTGCTCACTGGTGTTTGGCTTATGTTGAAATGTTTGAACGCGATTACTCACGTTTGAGTGATGCCCTTAAGCGTTTGGATACGTGTCCGCTCGGCTCTGGCGCACTTGCGGGTACCGCTTATCCAATCGACCGTGAAGAGCTGGCTCACAACCTTGGTTTCCACCGTGCGACACGTAACTCTCTAGACTCGGTTTCTGACCGTGACCATGTGATGGAGCTGATGTCGGTCGCGTCTATCTCGATGTTACACCTATCTCGTTTGGCAGAAGACATGATCTTCTATAATTCGGGTGAATCTAACTTTATTGAATTAGCCGATACGGTAACGTCAGGTTCTTCGCTGATGCCACAGAAGAAAAACCCAGATGCACTCGAGCTTATTCGTGGCAAGACTGGCCGTGTATACGGCGCGCTTGCTGGCATGATGATGACAGTGAAAGCGCTGCCATTGGCTTACAACAAAGACATGCAGGAAGACAAAGAAGGTCTGTTCGATGCGCTCGATACATGGAATGACTGCATGGAAATGGCGGCTCTGTGTTTCGATGGTATCAAGGTTAATGGTGAGCGCACGTTAGAAGCTGCGAAGCAAGGTTACGCAAACTCAACTGAGCTGGCGGATTACCTAGTGGCGAAAGGTATCCCATTCCGTGAAGCGCACCATATCGTCGGTGTTGCTGTGGTTGGTGCAATTGCCAAAGGCTGTGCGCTAGAAGAGTTGTCGATTGAAGAATTGAAATCCTTCTCTGAAGTGATTGAGGCGGATGTATATGACATCTTGACCATCGATTCATGCCTTGAGAAACGTTGTGCGCTTGGTGGCGTGTCGCCGCAGCAAGTGGCTTATGCGGTCGACCAAGCAGACAAGCGCCTATCTCAACGTGATACTTCAGCAGTCAAAGTACGCCCTGCACGTCTGACAGATATCGAAACGCTGGAAGGCATGGTGGCGTATTGGGCAAATATGGGCGAGAACCTACCACGCTCACGCAATGAGTTGGTACGTGATATTGGCTCCTTTGCAGTGGCTGAACACCATGGTGAGGTAACGGGTTGTGCTTCTCTGTACGTGTACGATTCTGGTCTCGCTGAGGTTCGCTCATTAGGTATTGAAGCAGGGTGGCAAGGTCAGGGACAGGGCAGTGCGATAGTGAACTACCTAGTTGATAAGGCGCGTCAGATGGCGATTAAGAAAGTGTTTGTGCTGACACGTACGCCTGAGTTCTTTATGAAGCAAAGCTTCTTACCAACCTCGAAGTCGTTGCTTCCGGAGAAAGTACTGAAAGATTGCGATCAGTGTCCACGTCAGCATGCGTGTGACGAGGTGGCATTAGAGATCAACTTGTTTGAGCAATTGATCCAAAAAAGCAATGTGGCCTAGGTTAATGATTCTATGAGTATTTAAGAAAATACTAAAAAAACAGGAAAAAATTTGGAACCTTTAGGAGGAAGCCCGGTCTATTAAAGTACCACTGCTTTTTCTTAGAAGAATCTAAGAGAGCCCCAAAACCGGTATTGGTTTTGGGGCTTTTTTCTATCTGTCATCTGAGCGATGCTCATCCTTACTTTGTTTTCTACGACGGCGCTGCCACGGAAATATAACGAAGCGCATCCAAAGGTGTAAAAACAGCAAGCCATTAAACGCAAAGCCCGCAAAGATCAGCGCGATCGACTCAATACTCTGTGGATCATCTTTAAACGCAAACCACCATACGATCCAGCATAGGACCGATAATACCGTCAGTTGATCCATACATCGTTGGCAACGACCGATCTTTTTCCAAAACCAATGCTCTTGGCAACCGCGACAAGCCATTGTTCTATCCATACTACCTATTTGTCCCTGATTATAACCCTAACTCACGTTTTAGGTTTTCTTTGTCTGGTTTTAGTATCACGTCTATCAAACCAAAAATGGAAAATTAGCTTGGTGAAACGTGTGTAGCACGTAATTTGTGTATGGTGCGCCGTCAGCCAGACAATAGGAAAATAATAATGTCGACAGAACTTAAAGTAGCACTAGGCCTTGCTGGTGGTTTCTTCACAATTGGTTTTACCGCAATTGTGCTTGTTAGCCGTTACGCAATGATGACTGCATAACCACCACTCTATTGATTCTTGAATTGATAAGTTTGGATTAAGAAAGCCTCGTGTATAACGAGGCTTTTTGTTTACAGGGGGATGGCCTCCCGAGCGAGGGATGCACCGAGAGGCCGAGGGCTGAGTTATGGACAGCTAGATTGCCAACCCAAGCCCGTTAGGCAAATTATTAACCTAGGTAAGCTTCTAGTTCTTCGCTACCGCCGATGTGTTTACCACCGATGAAGACTTGAGGAACCGTTGTACGGCCAGAGATTGCACGTAGGCTTACGGTTGTTGCGTCTTTACCCAAAATCACTTCTTCATATTGAAGATCGTGGTCAATCAGATTTTGCTTCGCTTTCATGCAGAAAGGACAGCCTGGTTTAGTGAACACAGTGATCGATTCTTGAGTTTTGTACTCAGGTGCAACGTAGTTCATCATCGTGTCTGCATCAGATACTTTGAACGGGTCGCCTGGCTCGTTTGGTTCGATGAACATTTTCTCAACCACACCGTTTTTCACTAGCATGCTGTAACGCCATGAACGCTTGCCGAAGCCGATGTCGTTTTTGTCTACTAGCATACCCATGCCATCTGTGAACTCACCGTTACCATCTGGAATAAAGGTGATGTTTTCTGCTTCTTGGTCAGCTTTCCATGCGTTCATTACAAACGTATCGTTGACTGATACACATAGAATTTCATCCACGCCGTGTTCTTTGAATACTGAGAACAACTCGTTGTAACGAGGTAGGTGGCTCGACGAACACGTCGGAGTAAACGCACCTGGCAAGCTGAATACGATAACCGTTCTGTCTTTAAACAGTTCATCCGTGGTTACGTTCACCCATGCGTCACCTTTACGAGTCGGAAAAGTAACTTGTGGTACAGCTTGACCTTCTTTTGATGCAAACATGATGATTTCCTTTTTAAATCTATGAAATAATTCGTTTTCGAGCTTAGCGTTATTTGTCGCTCAGTTTCGTTTTGTTGAGCTCATTATTGAAAAAAAACTTTGATAGCTCTAATCGTTTAATGCTATGGTTTTGATAGATTATTTCTATCGCCAAACAAGAAGCGAATCGTACGTATGAATATCCGAGATTTTGAGTACTTGGTGGCGCTTGCGGAGCACAAGCATTTCCGAAAAGCTGCGGAAGCCTGCTTCGTTAGTCAGCCAACCTTAAGTGGCCAGATTCGTAAGTTGGAAGACGAATTAGGTACAGCGTTGCTAGAAAGAAGCAGCCGTCGCGTGCTGTTTACTGATTCTGGTTTGCAACTGGTGGAGCAAGCAAAACGCATCTTAAGTGAAGTGAAAACCTTTAAAGATATGGCGAGTGGTCAAAGTGGTGCCATGACTGGCCCAATGCACATTGGCTTTATCCCAACTGTCGGCCCTTATCTCTTACCTAAAATCGTTCCTCATCTTAAAGAAGAGTTTCCAGACTTAGAGCTGTTCTTACATGAAGCTCAAACTCATCAGTTGGTTCGCCAATTGGAAGAAGGTAAGCTTGATTGTCTTGTTTTAGCTTCAGTCGATGAAACAGCACCGTTCAAAGAGATTGAGGTCTATAACGAGCCGCTAAGTGTTGCAGTGCCTTGTGATCACGAATGGGCTGGTCTTGATCATATCGAAATGCTCGATCTGAACGGTAAAACGGTATTGGCGTTGGGCGATGGTCATTGCCTACGCGACCAAGCTCTTGGCTTCTGTTTTGCTGCAGGTGCAAAAGATGATGAACGCTTTAAAGCAACTAGCTTAGAAACGTTGCGTAACATGGTGGCTGCAGGTGCAGGCATTACGTTACTGCCACAGCTATCTGTGCCGCATGAGAAGAAGAAAGATGGCGTATGTTACGTTCCTGCTGTCAATCCAACACCTTCGCGCAGTATCGTATTGGTTTATCGTCCTGGTTCGCCGTTGCGAGCGCGTTTCGAAGCATTAGCTGCGACAATTAAGAATATTCTTGAAGCAAAGCAAAGCTCTATTGCAGCCTAAGTTTTTGCTTTAATCAGATAATCCAGATAAACAAAAGGGAGCTCAATGGCTCCCTTTTTTCATATCACTAATTCGGTATTAGAACAGCTCTTCTGAACTTCCACCACCAGAGTAGATGCTATCTTCTAGGCTGTTACCGACGTATTCAGTAGGCTCAGTGCCTTTCTCGAAGTACTCGAACATGGATGAACCGTCGACTTTATGCGTCAATAGGCCGCTATCGCGGTCGATACGCACACGAACGATATCATCTGGAATAGACTTACCTTGCTGTGGTACACCATCGAGCGCTACGTGCATGAAGTCAATCCAAGCTGGTTCTGCGGTTTTCGCTCCGGATTCAGCGCCAGATATTTGTCCTTTTCCAAGGTTGCTGTTTACTGTCGTTCGACCTAGTGTACGAGAGTGGTCATCGAAACCAACCCACGCAATTGCCACAATCCCAGGGCCGTAGCCGTTGTACCAAGTGTCTTTCGAATCGTTGGTGGTTCCTGTCTTACCCCCAATATCGCGACGATCCAGTTTCTGTGCACGCCAACCAGTACCATTCCAGCCTGTGCCGTCACGCCAGCTACCTCCACCCCATATATTGCTGTACATCATCTCACGCATTAGAAATGCGTTTTGCGCTGAGATCACTTGCTTCGCGTATTGTGGAGTGTCGTTTTCTAGTGCGTTGTCTGGTGCAATGCTATCTGCTGTGACATCTTGCTCGCCAAATTCAGCGACAAACTTATCTTCTGCAGGAGCCTGCTCATCCATTTGAGGACAGTTGTGCTGGCAGATCACTTTCGGATTTGCTTTAAATACCACTTCACCGAATGAATCTTCTACGTGATCAACATAAAACGGTTCTACGTAGTAACCACCGTTGGCAAACACGGAGTAGCCTTGTGCAACTTTCATTGGTGTTAAGCTACCAGCACCCAGAGCGATGGTCTCAGAGCGTGGTACTTCATCAATATCAAAACCAAAGCGCGTTAGGTATTCACGAGTTTCGTCTAAGCCAACTTCACGCAGAGTACGTACTGCCATGACGTTCTTTGATTGAGCTAGGCCGATACGTAGGCGAGTAGGGCCGATGTAAGTCGGTGGTGAGTTCTTTGGACGCCATGCTGAACCAGAACCTGCATCCCATTTATTGATCGGTGCGTCGTTGACCAAAGAGGCAAGGGTTAGACCTTTGTTGATTGCGGCTGAGTAGATGAAAGGTTTGATACTTGAACCAACCTGACGTACAGACATAGTCGCACGGTTAAATTTACTATGGACAAAGTTGAAACCACCCACCAAAGACAAGACGGCACCGTTTTCTGGGTTCATGGCCACAAATGCTGTGTTTGCACTAGGCACTTGGCTTAGTTTCCAGCTATGGGTAGTGTTACCTTCTTTATCTGTAGTACTGATTTCACGAACCCAGACTTGTTGGCCTGATTCTAAAATCTGTTTCGCTGATTTTGGTACAGCGCCTTGGCGTTCATCGGTCAGATATTTACGTGCCCAGTTCATACCTGTCCAAGCGATGGTTTGCTCATCGTTGTTCTTCACCCAAACCTGTGCAGTTTTGTCGTCAACTTCGGTGACAACCGCTGGGTACAGTTGGCCGTATGTTGGCTGTTTCTTTAGATGTTTTTCAATCTGCTCAGTATCCCAAGAGCTTTCGCCTTCTTTCCATAGCACCTTCTCAGCACCGCGGTAGCCGTGACGTTCATCGTAAGCAAGGATGTTGTTGATTGAGGCTTTGTTGGCAGCGTCTTGCAGTTTTGAATCTACCGTCATGTAGATGTTTAGTCCTGAAGTATAAGCCTTTTCTTCACCGTACTCTTTTACCGCCCATGAGCGTGCTAGCTCTGCAACATATGGGGCAGAAAGCTCAATCTCGGCACTGTGGTAACGGGCCACAATTGGCTCTGAGCGCGCTTCGTCATATTGCTCTTGAGTAATGTATTTTTCATCCAGCATACGCATCAAAACGACATTTCGACGCTTAGTAGCACGGTCTAGAGAATATAGAGGGTTCATTGTCGAAGGTGCTTTAGGCATGCCTGCTAGCGTGGCGATTTCACTTAGGCTTAACTCATTTAAGCTCTTACCAAAGTAAACCTGTGCCGCAGCGCCAAAGCCATAAGAGCGATAACCTAGGAAGATCTTGTTGACATATAGCTCCATGATTTCTTGTTTAGAAAGAAGTTGCTCAATGTGAATTGCTATAAAGATCTCTTTGATTTTACGCATGATTTTCTTCTCATTAGATAAGAAGAAGTTACGTGCTAGCTGCTGGGTAATGGTACTTGCACCTTGCTTAGCTGAGCCTGATAGAGCAACAACAACAGCGGCACGAGTAATACCGATCGGATCAATACCAGGGTGCTCATAGAAACGGCTATCTTCAGTTGCAATCAGCGCATGAATCAGATCCTGAGGAATCTCATCGTAAGTTACAGGAATGCGACGCTTTTCGCCAAACTGTGCGATCAGCTTCCCGTCCTGACTATAAACTTGCATAGGTGTTTGTAATTCAACATTTTTTAATGTCGCAACATCTGGCAATTCAGGCTTCACATATTGATAGAAGCCAAAAATTGTGGTCACTCCAAGAATTATGCAAATCAATGTTAAAAATAATAAACGCTTTATGAACTTCACCGGAGAATCCCTGATTGGTTGAGGCTGTATAACGGTAAACCCTAGTACTCTAGGTAAAAAAATTAGCAATCAAGATATTAACTCTTATTTAGATGCTAATAACAACCTTTGCACGAAGAAATTTCGGAGCGAGAGTCTATATGGATAAGTTAACAGTTGCGGGCATTGATATTAGTCACAATAGCCTAAAAGCCGTAATACTAAAGCCAGCAAAGGAGGGGTACTCCTTGCTAGGTTATAAAGAAATAGTGCTAAACGACGCTATTGTCGCTGAAAACCATACAATAAATCATCAAGAAATTGTAAAGACCCTAAAAGAGATAAAAAAAGAACTACCACTATTACACCGAAAAGCGGCTACATCTATTCCAGATAGC
This sequence comes from Vibrio sp. SCSIO 43153, assembly GCF_023716625.1. Lineage (NCBI taxonomy): Bacteria > Pseudomonadati > Pseudomonadota > Gammaproteobacteria > Vibrionales > Vibrionaceae > Vibrio > Vibrio sp. SCSIO 43153. The sequence continues at coordinate 3,022,106 of NZ_CP071855.1, read as the reverse complement.
GCTGTAATTAGCAAAAGCTTACAGCTTGACTCTCAATTGGAAGAAAGTGAGGTTGAGTTTGCAATCATGCAGGCATTTTCTCTTCAGTCTCCGTTTCCAATTGAGGAATTAAGTTTAGATTTTGTGCCGAACTGTGACAGCAAAGGAAATGAGGTTGCTGGTTTTCGAGTCTTTGCTACTAGAAAAGAGGTGGTAGAAAGTCGAAAACAGGCAATTGAAAAGGCTGGCCTGACACCTATTTTGCTTGACGTTCACTCTCACTCTCAGGGAGCAATATGGCAATTGGCGACAGAGCGGCATCCTGAAAAAGCGCAATACTGTTTGCTTTATGTGGGAGAAAGAAACTGTTCTATTTCCATGTTTACCGCTCAAGGTGAGTTCTTTTATAAGGAGTTTTCATCAGGCTTAGAGCAAGTTATCAATAACCTTCAAACATCTCTTGAGGAGAATGCGAGCGAACAAGAGAAAGTGGAAAGGTTTAACCATGAAACGGCAGATAGGGTAAAGAGACAGCTTCAACTTTACAGCTCAATGAATGGTGAACGAGATATTCGTGGTATTTGGCTTGTCGGTGAAGGCGCATCCACTTTAATGCTCGCAGAAACGTTGGAGCGTCAGTTACAACTGGATTGTGAATTGTTGAATCCATTTAGTCTTTTTGAAATGAAGGTTCCGAAGCGTAAAAGAAGAAATGTTGACTGGCAGCGTTTTGTAACTGCGGCTGGTATAGCAATAAGAGCTATTGACTGGCAAAGGGGGAGCCATGTTGCATCCCGTTAACTTATTACCGTGGAGAGAGGCGAAGAGAGAAGAGCATCGTCGAAGGTTTTTTGGACTACTCATCCTTGGAGTTTTTGTCGCTGTTGGCTTGCAATGGGCCATCTCATTTTATTTTGAGCACCAACAACGCATGCAACAAGAACGCCTAGATTACCTCACACTTTATATTCATGAACTCGATCAGCGTATTGCCGATATGAAAATTGCAGAGCAAGAGCATAGCAAAATCTTAACAAGGTTAAAGGTTGTGGAGGGTTTGCAAAAAGGACGTAATAAAACGACTGAGTTTATGAATCTTATGCCTTCTGCTATTCCGTCAGGTGTCTATGTCGACAAAATCAAAATGGATGATAGAGAAGTGGAGATTAGTGGGATAAGTGATAGCACCTCTCGACTTGCAACCATGTTAGATAATCTTGAACGGTCTTCTGCTCTCATGGATGTTGAGATGCACTCTATTGTTCATGGAAAAGCACGTTTTGGTAAGGAGTTTCAAACTTTCAAGGTTTCATTCTTGTTCCAGAAACCTGCGAGTCTAGTTGTGGCTAGGCAGGAGGAGCCACAATGAGCAACTGGCAAGAACTAGAATTAGATGAAATAACAGATTGGCCTCTATTACCCCAGTCTTTGGTCGTTTTTTTATTGGTAATAGTTCTACTAGCAGGGGGCTATTGGGCTTTTGTTAAGCCGGATAAACAGCGTTTGAACTCGTTAATCGCCGAAGAGCAGAAACTCAAAGTAATGTTGAAAATCAAAGCCAATAAGGTCGCAGCATTACCCAAACTGCAAGCTCAATTGGATGAACTGACTCATCGATATGAATATCTATTGCAGCAATTACCAGCACAGAAAGAGCTGGCCACAATGCTTGCTTCTGTCAACGAACTTGGCATCGATAATAATCTGACTTTCACACGGATCGATTGGGGGAAGAAACAATCTGAACAATTTTTGTATAGGCTCCCATTGAATATCGAACTTACTGGCGCATTTCATGATATTGGGAGCTTCGCACAAGCGATAGCAACGCTTCCTCGCATCATTACATTTAAGGATGTGACTTGGCAGAGAGTCAGTCAAGAGAGTGAAACCTTACATTTTCGAGTTAGAGCCAATACTTATCAGTTTAAGCCAGAGGAAAAACAAGATGAAAGCTAATGTCTTGTTGTTGGCAGTGATCAGTGCTGCCCTCCTTGGATGTCAAGCCAACGACGACTCTCTTGATGATTATATTCGTCAAGTCGAAACTGATGCTAGGCGAGATGTCGCCCAACTTGAGCCTATTGAAGAGTTCGCGGTTGCTGCATACCAAGCAAAAGCTCAACGAGCACCTTTTGAGCTACCTAAGGAAGCGACAATTGCATCTCAGCCAGTTGCTCGAAAAGATTGTTGGCAACCTTCAAACCGCAAACGAAGTGGCAAGCTGGAGCATTTTCCTCTAAGCCAGTTGAGACTAAAAGGTGTTATGGGGATGGGAAATAGTGTCTCTGGGTTAGTACAGGCTCCCAATGGAACCGTATACAAGGTTCATGCTGGTCAGTACATCGGAAAAAATAATGGCAAAGTAACTCACGTTACGCATTCGTATTTACTAATTAACGAGACTTTACCCGATGGCTTAGGGTGTTGGCAAAAACGCAAAGTAAAGCTAGCTCTGAGATAAGTAATTCCGTTTTGATTTTTAGAATTGAGTAAGAGAAATGAGACAAGGATATACATTGAGATACAGGAAGTTATTTGAACTCTTGTGGTTATGGAGTTTGTTGTTAATGGCTCCTTTTGTTTGGGCGGAAGAGTCGTCATCCAATGCATTGAAAAGTATTGATTTCAGGACTAACAAAGATAAAGAAGCGGTCATTATTGTTGAACTCGCTTCACCTGCAGCGATTGTAGATGTCAAAAGAGTTCAAGAAGGGCTTAGTATTGATTTGTTGAATACTTCTGTTGAAGACAACCAGCTTTACTTGCTCGATGTTAAGGATTTCTCTACCGCAGTGGATAGCGTAGAAGTTTTTAGAGATGCAGCAACAACTAGATTGTTGGCGCACATTGAAGGTGACTATACACATGATTACAGGCTTACGGGGAGATATCTCGAAGTAAAAGTTGCACGCTTAAAACCTAATGAAAAGGTGCCAGATAAAAGTATCCTTGAGAAGGAAGGCAAGCTCATCTCTATTAACTTTCAAGATATACCGGTAAGAAATGTCTTGCAGTTGATCGCTGACTACAACGATTTCAACTTGGTGGTCTCGGATTCTGTTGAGGGGAACTTAACGTTACGCTTGGATGGTGTGCCATGGCAGCAGGTACTAGATATTATTCTGCAGGTTAAGGGGCTAGATAAACGCGTTGATGGCAACGTTATTTTAGTCGCACCAAAAGAAGAACTGGACTTACGTGAAAAGCAGCAATTGGAGAAGTTGAAATTAGAAGAAGAAATAGGAGAGCTTTCTTCAGAAATAATCAAAGTTAATTTTGCTAAAGCTTCAGATATTGCTCAAATGATCAATGGTGAAGGGAATATTAGCATGCTGTCTGTCCGTGGCAGTATGACCATTGATGAACGTACAAACTCTCTACTTATCCGTGAACTACCAGAAAATATCGCAGTAATACGTGAGATTGTTGAGTCTCTTGATATTCCTGTTAAGCAAGTTCAGATAGAGGCCAGAATTGTGACCGTGAAAGAGGGGAACCTAGATGAATTAGGTGTTCGCTGGGGCTTTACTTCTATTAATGGTAATAACATGGTTGGTGGTTCAATTGAGAATAACTTGGCTGCGATTGGCTTATACGACGAAGGTGGTAATGCTGAGGATGGAAGCACAGTTGGAATTGATGACTTTCTGAATGTCAATTTGGCAGCTGCATCGACAAATGCAAGCAGCATCGCTTTTCAAGTCGCTAAATTGGGCTCTGACACTCTATTGGATTTGGAGCTTTCAGCTCTACAGCAAGAATCTAAGGCTGAAATCATCTCAAGTCCGCGTTTGGTAACGACAAACAAAAAGCCTGCCTATATCGAGCAAGGTACAGAAATTCCTTACTTAGAGGCTTCCTCCAGTGGTGCAACGACCATTACTTTTAAAAAAGCAGTATTGAGTCTAAAAGTCACCCCCCAGATAACGCCCGATAACCGCTTAGTTCTTGATCTCAGCGTGACCCAGGATAGACCTGGTAAAGTTGTTAAAACTGGGACTGGAGAAGCGGTCGCGATTGATACACAGCGAATCGGCACGCAAGTGTTAGTAAATAATGGTGAAACCGTTGTTTTAGGCGGCATTTTCCAACATAGTGTCAGTAATACAATTGACAAAGTTCCGCTGCTTGGAGATTTACCTTTGTTGGGCGCTCTATTTCGCCGTACTTATGAAGATGTAGGTAAGAGTGAGCTGTTGATCTTTGTTACGCCTAAGGTAGTAATTCAGTGATAGATTCACAGATAAAAAGGCGATCAGATCAAAAATAAAGTTGCATTAGAGGCACCATGCTTGGATAATTTCGGGTCTTATCACGAATTATCTGTGAGGAATTGGTGCCACAAGCCTTGTATAACAGCGGTTTAGCTGTGTTTTCTTGTGGCGATCTTATTGAATTAACGTTGTAAATTACCGCTAAATATGGCTGAGAAACGTAATATTTTCCTTGTTGGCCCAATGGGCGCCGGCAAAAGTACAATTGGTAGACACCTAGCACAGCAACTGCATATGGAGTTTGTGGACTCTGATACAGTGATCGAAGAACGCACGGGTGCAGATATCGCTTGGGTTTTTGATGTTGAAGGTGAAGAAGGCTTCCGCAAACGCGAAGAAGCTGTACTTGAAGACCTAACTCAAGAGCAAGGCATCGTGCTAGCAACGGGCGGTGGCTCTGTAAAGAGCAAAGAAAACCGCAACCGTCTTTCAGCACGTGGTGTTGTTGTTTACCTAGAAACAACTATTGAAAAGCAACTTGCTCGCACAAACCGCGACAAGAAGCGTCCTCTACTTCAAACTGACAACCCTCGTGAAGTATTGGAAAGTTTGGCAGGCGAACGTAACCCTCTATACGAAGAAGTAGCGGATTACACAGTTCGTACTGACGATCAGAGTGCAAAAGTGGTAGCCAACCAGATCGTAAAAATGCTAGAAGAGAGATAAGCATTTATCTTTTTCAAATTGGAGCACACCGATGGAACGGATTACGGTCAATCTAGCAGAGCGTAGCTACCCAATCTCAATTGGCGCCGGGTTATTTGAAGACCCGGCGTACCTTTCTCAAATTCTTTCAAACAAAAATGCCAATCAGAAAGTCGTCGTGATCAGTAATGTCACGGTTGCTCCTCTGTACGCGGACAAAATTCTTCGCCAGCTAAAACAGCTTGGTTGTGATGCCTCATTGCTTGAATTACCTGATGGTGAGCAATACAAAAGCTTAGACACATTTAATCAAGTCATGAACTTCCTGCTAGAAGGAAGCTATGCTCGTGACGTAGTGATTATTGCGTTAGGTGGTGGTGTGATTGGCGACCTTGTTGGCTTTGCCTCGGCATGCTACCAACGCGGTGTTGATTTCATCCAGATTCCAACCACACTATTGTCTCAAGTGGACTCGTCGGTTGGCGGTAAAACGGCAGTGAACCATCCGCTTGGTAAAAACATGATTGGTGCTTTTTACCAACCTAAAGCGGTTATCATCGATACCAACTGCCTATCGACGCTCCCAGAGCGCGAGTTTGCTGCGGGTATTGCTGAGGTGATCAAGTACGGCATTATTTATGATGGTGCTTTCTTCGACTGGTTAGAAGAGAACCTTGACCGTCTATATGCATTGGATGAAGAAGCACTGACTTATGCCATCGCACGTTGTTGTGAAATCAAAGCAGAAGTTGTAGCTCAAGATGAGAAAGAATCGGGCATCCGAGCGTTGTTGAACTTAGGCCATACCTTTGGTCATGCGATTGAAGCTGAATTGGGTTACGGTAACTGGTTGCATGGTGAAGCGGTATCTTCTGGTACGGTTATGGCAGCGAAGGCGTCGCATCTACGTGGCTTAATTACGCAGCAACAGCTGGATCGCATTATTACCATTATGCGTCGAGCAAAACTACCAGTGCATACGCCAGATACCATGAGCTTTGATGACTTCATGACACACATGATGCGAGATAAGAAAGTCTTATCCGGTCAGCTACGTTTAGTTCTGCCAACTGGCATTGGCAGTGCAGAAGTCATTGCGGACACATCGCAAGACATAATCAAACAAGCTATCGACTTCGGTCGCGATATTTAACCTAAACAGTGACGCCTTCAGGCGTCATTGATGCATTATTAGGGTTAACGAATGAGTGCAGCTCATATTTTAGAATTAGACTCTCAAACAGATTTATTGCATCGCCTCGCTATGTTGAGCAACTTTAGCTCTAACCTTATTGTGGTTAATGGCGATATTGGATTCGGAAAGTCATGGCTAGCCCAACGATATCTTGAAGTTGGTGCCACGAATAAGAATCAGTGCTTATTGCTGTGTCATCCCAACCAGGATGATACCCAGCGTCGTATGCAGATTTTAAGTCAAATTGTGAGTGATGCGCTTTTCAATCAGCAAGATAGTTTGCTAGACAGTATGGAGCGAATTCTAGATAGCGAGTCGTGTGACATTGCGATAGTGGTCGATGACGCCCACCTGTTAAGTGAAGCACTTATTTCTGAGCTGTGGATGCTTGTATTAGCGGCTCAGGCAAATTCAAATTGGAAAATCAATGTCATACTATTTTCTCAGCTTGGTCGTTTAGAAAACGTTTTGCAACGGGTGAGTTACGGGCAAGAACTTAAACCCGTTGAGCTCGAAGTTGATATGCTGTCTGAAATGGAAGCAAGGCAGTTTTTTGAGTCATTAGTAATGCGCTATGTTGATGATGACAATGAAAAGCGCACGCGGGCTGCTTTTAAAACAGTCAGTCCAATCCCTGGTGACATTATGGCGTTAGGAGATTTAAAAGTGGAAAAAAGGATCATTATCCGCTCTATAGTTGGCTCGCCAATTAAAATTGCTGTTGTCGTATTAGCGTTATTGCTTCTTGCTGCTGGTGGATACTGGTGGATGCTCAATCAGCCGACTCCCGATGATAAAGCTCAGCAAATTGCAGGCTCTTTGGAACAGACGGCAATACCGACGTTATCGGAGCCAAGTGATAAAGAGGCTAAAAAAACGGAAAACTTAACACCGTTAGATCACAGTGTAGATCCCTCTTTGGATATTTCAGGTGCTCAAGATGATTCGGATGCGCTGCCGCCAGCCATTGTCGAAGAGGTGGCTAGCGTTGGTAATGAAGATACTCAGCAGCGAGTTGTTATTGAGTCAGATGTCGTTGATGCATTGCTTGAAGGTAAGGCTGATACGGTAGATACAACAGAAATAAAACAAGTTGTAGAGCCGACCTCGATTCAAAGCGAAACGCCTAGTGTTGCAAGCTCAGCATTGATTGAGGTGATTCGACCTGAAGCTACAGAGGAAGTGGCGAACCCTGAATCAGATGCTTCTTCACCGCCGATTGTTCAGTTCTCTTTTGCTAAAGAGGAGTTGAAGACTCTCTCTCCGAGAGCGTATACCTTGCAGTTAGCAGCGATGACATCTTTAGAAGATGTGCAATCTTTTTTAGATGATTACCAACTTAACGGCAAAGTAAGAATCTACCCAACAGTGAGAAATAATACTGATTGGTACATCATTACTTATCAAGATTACCCAACCATTCAGCAGGCTAGAGATGCGGTAGATAGTTTACCATCTTCACTCAAAGCGCTGAGTCCTTGGGCAAAATCGTTAAGACAAGTTCAGCGTGAGATAGAGCGTGTGAAATAATCCTGAGCTTCGCTGAAAAATATGTTACATTCCGCAGCCTTAATTTTTGGTCGATAGATAGAGCAGTAGATGAAAAAGCAACGAGCCTTTCTGAAATGGGCAGGAGGAAAATACGGTCTGGTTGAAGACATCCAACGCCATTTGCCACCGGCTCGAAAGCTAGTTGAACCTTTTGTTGGGGCTGGTTCGGTGTTTCTTAATACCGATTACGACCAATATCTACTGGCGGACATCAATCCAGATTTGATTAATCTCTACAACTTGCTGAAAGAGCGTCCTGAAGAGTACATCTCAGAAGCGAAGCGTTGGTTTGTTGCAGAGAACAACCGCAAAGAAGCCTACCTGAGCATTCGCGCTGAGTTTAATAAAACGGACGACGTCATGTACCGCTCTCTGGCGTTCCTATACATGAACCGTTTTGGTTTTAATGGGCTGTGCCGTTACAACAAGAAAGGTGGCTTCAACGTGCCATTTGGTTCTTACAAGAAGCCGTACTTCCCAGAAGTAGAGATGGAATTCTTTGCTGAAAAAGCGAAGAAAGCGACTTTTGTTTGTGAAGGTTACCCAGAAACATTCAGCCGAGCACGTAAGGGCAGTGTGGTTTACTGCGACCCGCCTTACGCACCGCTATCTAACACTGCAAACTTTACCTCTTATGCAGGAAATGGCTTTACGCTTGATGATCAAGCAGCGTTGGCAGACATTGCGGAGAAAGCGGCAACTGAACGAGGCATTCCAGTTCTGATCTCTAACCACGACACGAAGTTAACGCGTCGCCTATACCATGGTGCAGAACTGAACGTGGTAAAAGTGAAGCGTACTATCAGCCGTAACGGCAGCGGTCGCAATAAAGTTGACGAGCTGCTTGCTCTATTCCGTGCGTCAGACGCAGATAAATCTGACTCTTAATTCTCACACTATTGCATCTAAATAGTGGATCTCCCCACTGGCTTCGGTAGAATTGCGCGCAAATTATTTGCTGTTTGCTCGCCACTACTGAGGTCAGGTATGAAAGATTTTCTAATTGCTCCATCCATTTTATCGGCTGATTTTGCTCGTCTAGGTGAAGACGTAGAGAAAGTACTCGCAGCTGGTGCGGATGTGGTGCACTTCGACGTTATGGATAACCACTATGTACCAAACCTGACTTTTGGTGCGCCAGTGTGTAAAGCATTACGTGATTACGGTATTACTGCCCCAATCGATGTTCACCTAATGGTGAAGCCTGTTGATCGTATCATCCCTGATTTCGCAAAAGCTGGCGCGTCGATGATCACTTTCCACATTGAAGCATCTGAGCATGTAGATCGTACTCTCCAGCTTATCAAAGAGCATGGCTGTAAAGCGGGTGTAGTACTTAATCCAGCAACACCGCTTGCACATCTTGAGTTCATCATGGACAAAGTTGACTTGATTCTACTGATGTCAGTAAACCCTGGTTTTGGTGGGCAATCATTTATCCCTCACACGCTAGATAAACTACGAGCAGTGCGCAAGATGATTGACGAGTCTGGTCGTGATATTCGTCTAGAAATCGATGGTGGTGTGAAAGTTGATAACATTCGTGAAATTGCAGAAGCGGGCGCAGATATGTTTGTTGCTGGTTCGGCTATTTTCAGCGAGCCGGATTACAAACAGGTGATCGACAAAATGCGCGCAGAGCTTGCAGAAGTCAAATAAGCGCTGACAGATTAGCTTTAAAGAAAGCGTTGTAACGTGATGATTTAAAAGGCTGCCACTTGGTTGGTAGCCTTTATTATTTCTGGCGTGAGCTAAGCAAAAATATCCAGCGTGGTGTGCAAATAATCACTTGCCTATTTTGCTTCCTTTCTGTACTATTCGTGCTCCTTAAAACTCGGTCAATTTTCTTTAGTTCCTTGCTTCCTCTGGACGACCGAGCCAATCGTGGAAGCTAATAATCCGTAAGGAGCAACCAATGCGTCATTACGAAATCGTATTCATGGTGCACCCTGATCAAAGCGAGCAAGTTGCTGGCATGATCGAGCGTTACACTGGTTCAATCACTGAAGCTGGCGGTAAAATCCACCGTCTAGAAGACTGGGGCCGTCGTCAACTGGCTTACCCAATCAACAAGCTTCACAAAGCTCACTACGTTCTAATGAACGTTGAAGCTGACCAAGCTGTAATCGATGAGCTAGAAACTGCTTTCCGTTTCAACGATGCAGTTCTACGTAACATGATCATGCGTACTAAAGCGGCTATCACTGAGCAATCTATCATGCTTAAGCAGAAAGAAGAGCGTGCAGAGCGTGCTCCTCGTCGCGAAGAGCGTGCTGAAGCTAAGCCAGAAGCAGCTGCTGAGTAATATTTCTTATGACCAATCGAATGGAGCTGAGTGGCACCATTGCCAAGCCGCCCATTCGTAGTAAAAGCCCTAGTGGCATTGAACACTGTCGGTTTTGGGTAGAGCATCGTTCTACTATCATCGAAGCTGACCTACCACGACAAGTTTATTGTCGAATGCCGGTAGTTGTCAGTGGGCTTAGGTCGCAAGCATTAACTCAGAATTTAGTACAAGGCAGTAACATTAAGGTAAGTGGTTTTGTTGCTTACCAAACCGGCCGAAATGGCGTTGGGAAATTAGTGTTACACGCCGACAACATTACTCAAATTTAAGATCAGGAGATAGCCCATGGCTCGTTTCTTCCGTCGTCGTAAATTCTGCCGTTTCACTGCAGAAGGCGTACAAGAGATTGATTACAAAGACGTAGCAACTCTTAAAAACTACATCACTGAAGCTGGTAAAATCGTTCCTAGCCGTATCACTGGTACAAGCGCTAAATACCAACGTCAACTAGCTCGCGCTATCAAGCGTTCGCGCTACCTAGCTCTACTACCGTACACTGACAAGCATCAGTAATCGGTCGTTTTATTAAGAAAGAGGATTAAGCAATGCAAGTTATTCTACTTGATAAAATCGGTAACCTAGGTGGTCTTGGCGATACTGTAAACGTTAAATCTGGCTACGCTCGTAACTTCCTTATCCCTCAAGGTAAAGCAGTTATGGCTACTAAAGGTAACGTTGAAATGTTCGAAGCTCGTCGCGCTGAACTAGAAGCTAAAGTTGCTGAGCAACTAGCTGCTGCAGAAGCACGTGCTGAGAAAGTTAACGCTCTAGAAGCTGTTGTTATCGCATCTAAAGCTGGTGACGAAGGCAAACTATTCGGTTCTATCGGTACTCGTGACATCGCTGACGCTATCACAGCTGCAGGCGTTGAAGTTGCTAAGAGCGAAGTTCGCCTTCCTGAAGGTGCTCTACGTAACACTGGTGAGTTCGAGATCAGCGTTCAACTTCACTCAGAAGTTTTCGCTACTGCGAACGTACAAGTTGTTGCTGCTGAGTAATTCAGTACCAAGACGAAATGCTAAAAAGCACCTCTTATGAGGTGCTTTTTTTATGTCTGAAATTTGCGAAGAAGGAAGTCCGTTTCTAGAACAGAAACAGCAGATTTACTGAAAAGACACTGTCAGCCTTTTCCAATCCATCTGGCACTTTATCGTGATATTGACGGGAGTGAGTAAGCTTTAATGCAATATCTTCAGTGATGTCATTGGTGATACTTAAGTCACTATCAACTCGGGTGTTGCTTTTACCTGCTACTAACGTGACATCAGCTGAAAAACTCAGGTTGTCGAGTACTTGCCATGAGGTGTTAATGTTGCCTCGGAAGATGCCTTCTTGAACTATGTCAGGAAAGATAATGTCATCGTCATCAATTTCATCTAAGTTAGGTTCTTGATAACGGAAGCCTGGCCCCACCTCAACCTCTAATACAAATTGTTCAGTATAAGAGAACTGATAACCTAAACCGCCAGAAAGTGTGTAATCTTTGAAATAAGCACTGTAGCGAGAATCAACGCCTTTAAAGCTGCCGTAGAAATATGTCTTAGGGCCTAACTTATAGTCGGTTTGAGCGCTGTAAGTCGAGGAGCGCTTATCTTCTTCGCCATCTTTATACAGATTATAGAACTTCCATTCTCCATTCGAACGGTGCCGTCCGGCGGTGTACTCTGCGCTCAGGCGAGCATTCAAGGAGCGTGAATCCGTGTTACCTGTGTGAGCTTGATAGCCGAACTCGACCTCCGTTTTCAGTGGAGCAGGAGCTTTGACGGTTTGCTCTGTTTGTACTGATTCTTCGGCATACGCTGTACCTGCACAAAGCAAGCCAAAGCTAAGTAACCAGTATCGTGACACAAATACCTCGGATGTTGAGAAAAGGAGGGGCATGATACTGATACATATAGTGTGCTTGGTCAATGGTCGGTTAATTTTTATTAGACCCAAACGAAATTCAATACCTATTGGTGAGTTGAATTCCTGACAACTAATTGTCTCATCAGGGAAGCATCTTGGTTAGGTTTAAGGTTATAATCTCGGGTCATTAGTAGTTATCGAGCAAAGTCATGGCGGAAAATAGAAATCGCAAACCTTCGGATAGTCAGGTAGATGCAATCAAAGTCCCACCTCACTCACTAGAAGCCGAGCAATCAGTAATTGGTGGTCTGTTACTAGACAACGAACGCTGGGACACCGTTGCTGAACGTGTTGTTAGTAGTGATTTCTACAGTCGCCCTCATCGTCTGATCTTTGAAGGTGTTAAGACCATTCTCGAAGCAGGGAAACCACTTGATCTGATTACTTTATCAGAGCATCTGGAACGTCATGAGCAGCTCGATGATGTTGGTGGTTTTGCATACCTAGCAGACCTGGCCAAAAACACGCCAAGTGCCGCAAACATTAATGCCTATGCGGATATTGTCGCTGAACGTGCCATTGTTCGTGGTTTAATTGGTGTGGCAAATGAAATCGCAGACGCTGGTTATGATCCACAAGGCAGAAGCTCTGAAGATTTGATCGATATGGCGGAGAGTAAAGTTTTCGCTATCGCAGAGTCTCGAACCAGTGAAAATGAAGGTCCGCAAAACGTTGATAACATTCTTGAAAAAACGCTTGAGCGTATCGAGTTGCTTTATAAAACACCTCAAGATGGCGTGACCGGTGTGAACACTGGTTTTAATGATCTCAATAAGAAAACCGCAGGTCTGCAAGGTTCTGACTTGGTCATTGTAGCGGCACGTCCATCGATGGGTAAAACCACTTTTGCGATGAACCTGTGTGAAAACGCGGCGATGGACCAAGACAAACCGGTACTTATCTTCTCGCTAGAGATGCCTGCCGAACAGTTGATGATGCGTATGCTTGCGTCCCTATCTCGCGTTGACCAAACCAAGATCCGTACTGGTCAGCTTGATGATGAAGATTGGGCTCGTATTTCTTCTACCATGGGTATCCTGATGCAGAAGAAAAACATGTACATCGATGACAGCTCTGGTCTAACACCAACAGAAGTACGTTCCCGTGCTCGTCGTGTAGCTCGTGAGCATGGTGGCCTATCGATGATCATGGTCGACTACCTTCAGCTAATGCGTGTTCCTGCTCTCTCTGATAACCGTACTTTGGAGATCGCGGAAATTTCGCGCTCTTTGAAAGCATTGGCGAAAGAATTGAACGTACCAGTTGTTGCACTATCGCAGCTAAACCGTTCCCTAGAGCAGCGTGCCGATAAACGCCCAGTTAACTCAGATTTGCGTGAATCGGGCTCTATCGAGCAGGATGCCGACTTGATCATGTTCATTTACCGTGACGAGGTTTATAACCCAGATAGCCCGTACAAAGGTACGGCAGAAATTATTCTTGGTAAGCAACGTAACGGCCCCATCGGCTCGGTTCGCTTAACCTTCCAAGGTCAACACTCGCGCTTCGATAACTACGCGGGCCCAGCATTTGATATTGATGATGAGTAATACCATGAGCTATATGAAAGCCGCGATGGCATGTATTGACTTGTCAGCACTGCAACACAACTTACAACGCGTAAAAGAACAAGCGCCAGAAAGCAAAGTGATGGCGGTGGTGAAGGCGAATGGCTATGGTCATGGGCTTCGTCATGTAGCTAAGCATGCCACCCACGCTGATGCATTTGGTGTAGCTCGAATCGAGGAAGCGCTTCAACTTCGCGCATGCGGAGTAGTGAAACCCATTCTTCTTCTCGAAGGTTTCTACTCCTCGGGTGATCTGCCCGTTTTGGTGACCAACAACATTCAAACGGTTGTTCATTGTGAGGAACAACTTGCGGCTCTTGAGCAAGCTGAGCTTGAGACACCTGTCGTCGTGTGGTTAAAAATCGACAGTGGTATGCACCGACTGGGTGTACGCCCAGAGCAATATGATGAGTTTCTTAGTCGACTAAATGCTTGTCCCAATGTAGCAAAGCCGCTGCGTTACATGAGTCACTTTGGTTGTGCAGATGAACTAGAGAGTAACATCACCACAGAACAAATTGAGTTATTTATGTCGCTGACCGCTGGCTGTCAGGGCGAGCGCTCTTTAGCGGCATCGGCAGGTTTGCTTGCATGGCCACAGAGCCAACTTGATTGGGTTCGTCCTGGGATCATTATGTATGGTGTTTCACCATTTAATCACCGAACAGCGCAAGACATGGGCTACCGACCAGTCATGACGCTCAAGTCGCACCTGATCGCAGTACGCGAAGTGAAGAAAGGTGAAAGCGTCGGTTATGGTGGTATGTGGACTAGTGAACGAGACACCAAAGTAGGTGTTATTGCGGTTGGTTACGGCGATGGTTATCCGCGAACGGCACCAAATGGTACGCCAGTTCTAGTTAACGGACGTAAAGTGCCAATCGCTGGGCGTGTATCTATGGATATGTTGACGGTCGATTTAGGGGCCGATGCGACGGATAAAGTGAGCGATGAAGCGATTCTATGGGGTAAGGACTTACCGGTGGAAGAGGTAGCAAGCCACATAGGCACCATTGCTTATGAGCTTGTGACTAAGCTGACTTCTCGCGTTGAAATGGAATACACGAAGTAGCCCATGAAGAACCAAATATGTTTAGTGCTGGCATTTTCTGCCAGCCTTTTTTTATCCCACCAAAGTGTCGCGAAAGAAAAAGACTCTGCATTCGTTCCTTTTTATTTCAGTACCGAAACCTTAGGTAGCACCATCGGTCTTGCTGGTGTAGCAAAAGGCGTTGGTCAGCCACAAGCCGCGCTGTTTGGTATGGGGCTGTATTCTGAGAAAGACAGCTACGTCGGTTTTCTTTCGGCTTTCAATTACGCTTTGTCATCAAACCTTTTGTTTAGCACGCAGATGTATCAAGCGCGCTTTAACGACAATCCATATTACTTAGGCGATCAAGGCTCAAACGGCTCCTCAACGGAAGACAAAACCATAACCAATGGGGATGAAGAGAACTACAAGCTGGAGTTCAAGTTCCTGCTTCCTTGGGGCAACGTTCGTGAACACGGGTTACTTGGTGCATTCCAACCGATTCGCGATGTAAGTTTTGCTTCTCCAGTTGAGTCCGGTGTCAGTTCAATTATCTTCACGCCGTTTTATTCTTCTCGTGAGTTAGACATCTACAACGATAAGAAAGAAGAAGCGACAGGTTTTAGCCTGACATTTGACTGGGATAACCGCGACAGTGTGCGTAATACCACGCGAGGCTCCCATACCTCGTTTGACTTAACTACGGGAGCGGAGAGCTTACAGTCAGAAGATCTATGGTTGAAGTGGGAGTTTCAAAACAGTCAGTATTACTCGTTGGGTCCGTTGGGCGATTGGTTTGATCAGCAAGTTCTGGCATTCGATTTCTATACAGCAGATACACCGACATGGAATCAGTGTGATGGTACAGTATGTAGTCGACCACCTGAGCAAGAACAAGTGCGCTTAGGTGGTTTGTATCGTCTGCGTGGTTATACGGCAGGTCGTTATCATGGGCGCAGTGCGATTCATTATTCTGCGGAATACCGCGTATTGCCAGACTGGCAGCCACTCGATGATATTCCTCTTATCAACTACTACGACTTACCTTGGTGGCAATGGGTGGCATTTGTTGAAGTAGGGCGAGTCGCGGACAATTATGACCTCAAGACATTGCATGAAGACATGAAGTGGAACGTCGGTGGCGCTGTGCGCTTCCAAGTTGAAGGGATTGTAGTTCGTGCCGAGATGGCAAAAGGTGCTGACGAGGGCACCTTCCGAGTCATGATAAATCAACCGTTCTAAATCGATATAAAACAAAGGCTAACCCTGTGGTTAGTCTTTGTTTTATCAGAGTTATTCGCCGTTGATGGTGGCAATAATGCGTCGGCTGCCACCGTAATCACGGTGCTCGCCTAAGTAAATTCCCTGCCATGTTCCCAGCGCTAATTGCCCATTTTGAATAGGAATTGTCACACTGCTGCCAAGTAAAGACGCTTTAATATGAGCTGGCATATCGTCATCACCTTCATAGGTGTGTTGATAATAAGGCGCACGCTCAGGCACAAACTTATTGAAGTGAGCTTCCATATCCATACGCACAGTCGGGTCGGCATTTTCATTTAAGGTCAAACTGGCTGACGTATGCTGAATGAATAAATGTAACAAACCTACTGAAAGCGATTGGATTTGTGGTAATTGTTGTTCAATTTCATCAGTGATCAGATGAAAGCCTCGACTACGTGCTTTTAATTGCAGAGTTTTTTGTGCCCACATATGCGTTCCTTTGGAAAAATTTGGGTTGGCGTCTATCCTAATCCAATTAGAGCCTGTCATTAGTAAATGATATGATTCCCAACGTCATAAATGAATTGTTTAAATTCGAAACAGGGAACGTGACCTAACTCAATGTGAGTGTAAGGGCACTCAGTCATAATTGGCGACTGAAAAAAAATTACAAAGACTTGTTTTGTGGCAATTTGCCCAAACATCTCATTTATATTCTATTTGCTAAATCGGGGATTCCGCAGTTTTCGCTAGACTGTAAGGAATGGAACCTACTGTAACATCGGGATAAAGACCATGTTGAAAAATATCAATCCAACGCAAACACAAGCTTGGAAAGCGCTAACTGCGCATTTCGAATCTGCACAAGATATGGATCTGAAAGAGCTATTTGCTCAAGACGCTGCGCGTTTCGACAAATACTCTGCACGCTTCGGCTCAGACATCCTAGTCGATTACTCAAAGAACCTAATCAACGAGGAAACTCTGAAGCACCTTTTCGCTCTTGCTAACGAGACTGAGCTTAAGTCAGCAATTGAAGCGATGTTCAGTGGTGAAGCGATCAACAAAACAGAAGATCGCGCTGTTCTTCATACTGCACTGCGTAACCGTTCGAACAAACCTGTAATGGTTGGCGGCGAAGACGTAATGCCAGCGGTAAACGCGGTTCTAGAAAAAATCAAATCATTCACTGAGCGTGTAATCGGCGGTGAGTGGAAAGGTTACACAGGTAAAGCAATCACAGATATCGTAAACATCGGTATCGGCGGCTCAGACCTTGGTCCTTACATGGTGACTGAAGCACTAGCACCATACAAAAACCACCTAAACCTGCACTTCGTTTCTAACGTTGATGGTACTCACATCGTTGAGACGCTGAAGAAAGTAGATCCAGAGACAACGCTATTCTTGATCGCGTCTAAGACGTTCACGACTCAAGAAACCATGACTAACGCGCACTCTGCTCGTGATTGGTTCCTTGAGACAGCTGGTGATCAAGCACACGTTGCTAAGCACTTCGCAGCGCTTTCTACTAACGCTCCTGCAGTATCTGAGTTTGGTATCGACACTGACAACATGTTTGAGTTCTGGGACTGGGTTGGTGGTCGTTACTCACTATGGTCAGCAATCGGTCTTTCAATTGCATTGTCCGTAGGTTACGACAACTTTATCGAGCTTCTAGACGGTGCTCATGAGATGGATAACCACTTCGTGTCGACAGATCTAGAAAGCAACATCCCAGTGATTCTTGCTCTGATCGGTATTTGGTACAACAATTTCCACGGCGCTGAGTCTGAAGCAATCCTACCTTACGACCAGTACATGCACCGTTTCGCGGCGTACTTCCAGCAAGGTAACATGGAATCTAACGGTAAGTACGTTGACCGTGAAGGTAACGCAGTGACTTACCAAACTGGTCCTATCATCTGGGGTGAACCGGGCACTAACGGTCAGCACGCGTTCTACCAGCTGATTCACCAAGGCACTAAGCTGATCCCATGTGACTTCATTGCACCTGCAATCAGCCACAACCCAGCAAGCGACCACCACCAAAAACTGATGTCTAACTTCTTTGCACAAACAGAAGCATTGGCATTTGGTAAGTCAGCAGAAACTGTGAAGGCAGAATTTGCGAAAGCAGGTAAGAGCGAAGAAGAAATGGCGTCTCTAGTACCGTTCAAAGTATTTGAAGGTAACCGCCCAACGAACTCTATCCTAGTTAAGCAAATCACACCTCGCACGCTAGGTAACCTGATCGCAATGTACGAGCACAAAATCTTCGTTCAAGGCGTTATCTGGAACATCTTCAGCTTCGACCAATGGGGTGTGGAGCTAGGCAAACAACTAGCAAACCAAATCCTACCTGAGCTAGCTGACGGTTCTGAGATTAGTTCACACGACAGCTCGACAAACGGTCTAATCAATGCATTTAAAGCGTTCAAGGCTTAATGTTTGAATAGAAAAACAAAAGGTCAGCAAATGCTGACCTTTTTTATTGCCTGAGGCAGAAACAAAATAGGTTGGCACGGACCAACCTATTTCTTCTCAATTATTCAAAGCAAATCTCAATGAAGGCATTTCCCCACTGTGAAGAGAAAGGCATGATAATGATTGAGCCTTCACACTTGTGACGAATAGTGTGACCCTTACCTGATACTACAACTGGAGTTGCCATATCAAAATCAAAACCACTTTCAGCCAGAATACGTTTTGCGCCGCCAGTCACCATATTAGTGATTTCACCGACCATATCCGTAACTTCTTCGTTCAATCCATTTGGGCGTTCGCCCAACATGTTTTGCATGATTTCTAGCGCTAGAGCTTCGTCAAAAGTAATCGACATTGAACCTCTAGTTTGAGCTCCAACCATACCGATCAAGCCAGAAACATCGCCACGTGCAATTTCATCCTTCTTGATACGGGGTTTTTGAGGCTTCAGCTCCAAGGAAGCCATCGTTTTTAGTACATTCATTAATGAAGCTAAAAACGGGTTTACAAATTCAGCGCGCATAACGTTCTTCTATATACTTATTCTTTCATTTCGGAGGAACATGTCTGGCATGTACCATGCGTTTCGATTACCTGATTAGTAACTCGAAAGCCATGCTTCTCTGCGTTATTGGCTAACAAGGATATCAGTGTCTCATCTTCAAGTTCAACGACGTCGCCACATTTATCGCAAATTAGCAATTGGAAATAGTGCTGATCGGTGTTGCAAGAGCAACAAGTGATGAAACTATTGGTAGACTCGACTCTATGAATGAAACCTTGTTCCAACAGAAAATCTAAAGCCCGATATACTGTAGGAGGCTTTGCTTGAGGTTCGCTCTCCTTTAGTTGCTCCAATAGCTCATACGCACTAGAGGCGCGGCGATTAGAACAAATAAGCTCAAAAACGCGTCGACGCTGTGGAGTTAATCTCACTCCTCTGGCCGCACATATTCCTTCAATTTGTTCAATGATTGTTGGGTCCAAATCCTTCACCATAACTATTGGACTAGCCTAATGATAAACCATTTCTATTGGAACTTGGTTTAGAAATTCTTAATTTTACCTGCTATCAAAACGAAAATCATGACATAAAGCAAATTGCGTAGGGCTCAAATGATGAATTAGTGCAGGAACACACACTTTATGCGTGTTTCCTATTGACTGAAATTGTCAACGAGACTCGCATCCCAAAGCCCAATAGGTATACAATAGCCGACTTGAATTTTGAGCGCTAATCACGCTCCCTTAATTAATACGTATATGGGTGTCTTTATCATGACTCATTCTTGCAGGCTTTCGGTAGCACCAATGCTTGATTGGACGGATCGTCATTGCCGTTATTTCCATCGCTTGATGACCAAAGAAACCTTGTTGTATACCGAAATGGTAACGACAGGTGCAATCATTCA
The DNA here is from genome assembly GCF_023716625.1 of Vibrio sp. SCSIO 43153. Classification (NCBI taxonomy): domain Bacteria; kingdom Pseudomonadati; phylum Pseudomonadota; class Gammaproteobacteria; order Vibrionales; family Vibrionaceae; genus Vibrio; species Vibrio sp. SCSIO 43153. The sequence goes on along the minus strand of NZ_CP071855.1, from coordinate 3,002,483 downwards.
TGGAAAAGGGGATTTCCTAGCTTATAACGAAGAAGAGCATCCGTTAGCCCTTCAGCTTGGTGGTTCTAACCCGGCAGATTTGGCGACGTGTGCCAAGTTAGCCCAAGAGCGTGGTTATGATGAAATCAACCTTAACGTAGGTTGTCCATCTGATCGTGTGCAAAACGGTCGCTTTGGTGCATGCCTAATGGCTGAGCCTCAGTTGGTAGCAGACTGCGTAGCAGCGATGAAATCTGTTGTGGATATTCCCGTAACAGTAAAAACACGTATCGGCATCGACGATCAAGACTCTTATGAGTTCCTAACAGACTTCGTTTCAATTGTGTCTGAAAAAGGCGGCTGTGAGCAATTTACTATTCATGCGCGTAAAGCGTGGCTGAGTGGTTTGAGCCCGAAAGAAAACCGTGAAATCCCACCATTGGATTACCCACGGGCATATCAATTGAAGCAAGACTTTTCGCATCTGACTATTGCTATCAATGGTGGCGTGAAGTCACTAGAAGAAGCAAAAGAGCATCTACAACACCTAGATGGTGTAATGATCGGTCGTGAAGCCTACCAAAGCCCTTACTTGCTAGCGTCTGTTGATCAAGAGCTATTTGGTTCAACGGCTCCAGTTAAAAAGCGTAGTGAAATTGTCGAAGAGATGTACCCGTACATCGAAGCACAATTGGCAAAAGGTGCTTACCTAGGTCATATCTCGCGTCATATGTTGGGTCTATTCCAAAACATGCCAGGTGCTCGTCAATGGCGTCGCCACATCAGTGAAAATGCGCATAAACCTGGTTCAGGTCTAGAGGTGCTACAAGACGCACTTGCTAAGATTCCTAAAGAGTTGAACGTGTAAATTTCACCAGTGGTTGGTGAAAATTACCAACTAACAAATAGTAAAGCCAGAGTGTAGAAATGCCTCTGGCTTTATTTTTGTCTATAGATCATTGGCTTAGTTCGTTTTTCATAAGTTGGTACAGAACCTGCTCTAGTTAAACTAAAACAAAGGAGAAGTGATTATGTTGGAACTCATCTTTATTTTAGTTTTCACGGCAACTTTGCTGGTAACAGGGATTACCATGGTCACAGTATTTGCCGCGACGGGAATTGCTCTAGTGGTGATGTTCTTGCTGGGTATGGTCGGCGTAGTACTGAAGTTATTGCCGTGGTTAATTGTTATTGCGCTAGGTATTTGGTTTTTTAAAAATTGCGTTGCCCAACCTCGTTATAAGTAAGTTGTTATGGATATTTAGTTGATGGGGGGCTGCGAGAATATGATATTATCCCGGCACGCCCCTTAATGTTGAAATCAGCTATCTCGGAGTAAAAATCACATGACATATAAAGCGACCATCGCTTTAGCGACAGTATCCCTATCGCTGGCAGCGTCTTACCCTTGTTTTGCAGAAGAGTCTTCTTTTACTGCTAAGGTAGGAGCAGAAGTCTGGGCGGCAGATACTAAAGTTAATGAGGTTAGAAGAGATAGCAGTACAACCGGTACTTTTTATGCAGCGATTGAGCATGATGTAAAATATGTACCAAACGCGCGCCTTCGTTACTCAAGCGTTGATGCGGATTATATGGGCTTCGATAAGCTAGACCTTACGCTTTACTACCAAGTTCTTGAACATGATTTGCTTCATTTTGATGCAGGTCTTACCTTTAGTAATTTGAGTGACACGAAATACGTGGATGCCGGCACTAATGCTCGTACTGAAGATTTTGATGAGCTGATTTGGGCTTGGTATGGTTATGCGGAAATAACGGTACCAAATACTAATTTTGATGTAATTGGTGAAATGAACTTTGGTGATAACAAAGGCATTAAAAGCACTGATCTGATGGCTGGTATGCAATACCGAATTCCTTTCCAAGAGTCTCAACTGGCTTTTCGTGGGGGGTACCGTGTGATTGATTTAGAGTCGGAACAGTTCTTATCGAGCTTAGGCAAAGAGTTCATCTTTGCAAACGGGTTCTTTATATCTGCAGAATACTCCTTCTAACTCGATACTACTCAATTCTTTAAAACGTCGTTTTATAAGCGGCGTTTTTTTATATCACTTCATTATATTAAATCGAATTTCTCGCCCAAGTTTCAGACTTCGACCATGCTTATCTAAGAGCAATGTATAAAAGTTGGAGCAGGGATTGCGATGACAATAAATGAATTACGACATCTATTTCGTGACAACCAGCTGGTAGAAGCTATTATCGAACCTTCAATTCAAGAAGGCGGATGGGTTGTTGAGTTTCGCCATGCGCGTGGAGGTTTCGTTTGTCTCACGGACAGTCATGGAGAAGAATGCCTATACGATGATCTCGATACGGCTTCAAAGTCAGCCATGGCTGTCGGCTTTCAGCAAGTTCGAATTGAAGATCGTTGAATCTTGGTTTCGCTTTTATACTTCCAAAAAGTTATAAAACATTCACTTCTATTCTTTCTTGTTATTAGGGAGGTTGGTTAATCTATCGTCACGCAATGAATAGGGATGTCGTGACAATGTCTTTTCAAAAGAATGTATCGGAAGAAAATAAAGGGCAGAGTGGTAACCCACCAATCGCAAGCCCGATCAATGACCAGCAATTTAACGCACTCCAGCAAACTGTCTCTGAGTTGTCTTCACAACAACTCGCATGGGTCAGTGGGTACTTCTGGGGGCTAGCTCAAAACCAACCAAGCGCAGCGGCTGCAAACCCAATTGCGCAAGCGGCAGCAGCGGTGGCGGCAAAACCAGCAGGAAAGCTAAGCATCATTTTTGCTTCTCAAACCGGCAATGCAAAAGGCGTTGCTGAGGCTCTAGAGCAAGAAGCTAAAGCTGAAGGCATTGCTGTTGAGCTATTTGACGCCAGCGATTACAAAGGCAAGAACCTTGCGAAAGAAACCCATGTGATCATCGTAGCGTCGACCAATGGTGAGGGTGAAGCGCCGGACAATGCCATTGAACTGCATGAGTTCCTTCAATCTAAGAAAGCCCCGAAGTTACCAAATCTGCAATACGCCGTAATTGCTCTGGGTGATTCTAGTTACGAGTTCTTCTGCCAAACGGGTAAAGACTTTGATACTTACTTATCTAAGCTCGGCGCAACTGCCTTCATCGACCGTATTGATTGTGATGTGGATTATGAAGCACCGGCTGCAGAATGGCGTAAGCAAGCGCTTGAACAAGTAAAAGAAGCCCTTTCTTCAGGTAATGAAGCAGAAGTGGTTCAACTACCTGTCGGTCAAGCCGCTCCAGGGCATTCTGCTTACAACAAGCAAAATCCATATACAGCCACACTACTGACCAGCCAGAAAATCACGGGGCGTGATTCAGGTAAAGACGTTCGTCACGTAGAGATTGATTTAGAAGAGTCGGGCCTGACTTACCAACCGGGTGATGCCCTAGGCGTGTGGTTCGATAATAGCTCTGAACTTGCTAATGCCATTTTAGGGAAAGTCGGTCTTTCTGGTGTCGAGAGTATTGAAGTGGATGGTGAAAGCCTTTCTATTCATAGTGCATTGGTTAGCAAGTACGAAATCACCGCATCAAACCCTCAACTTGTCACTAAATTCGCAGAGCTATCTGGTAGCAAGAAACTACAAAAGCTAGTGGAAGATAAAGACAAGCTTCGTGAGTACGCTGCAAATACCCAAGTTGTGGATGTGCTTGCAGAGAAGAAGACCAAGCTAAGTGCCGAAGAATTGGTTGGTTTGCTTCGTCGGTTGACACCTCGTCTATATTCTATCGCTTCGAGTCAAACGGAAGTCGATGAAGAAGTTCATCTAACCGTAGGTTTGGTTGAATACGACAAAGGTGAGGAAAAACGCTATGGTGGAGCATCGAGTTTCCTCGCTCAACGTCTAGAAGAAGGCGGTGAAGTGAAAGTGTTTGTTGAGCACAACAATAACTTCAAACTGCCACAAGATGACAACACACCAATCATCATGGTTGGTCCTGGTACTGGTATTGCGCCTTTCCGTAGCTTTATTCAAGAGCGTGATAACCGTGACGCGGAAGGTAAGAACTGGTTGTTCTTTGGTGACCGTACCTTTACTCAAGATTTCCTTTACCAAGTTGAATGGCAGAAGTACCTCAAGTCAGGTTTGCTGACTCGCCTTGATGTTGCGTTTAGTCGTGACCAAGCAGAGAAGGTTTATGTTCAACATCGCATCCTAGAAAACGCTGAACAAGTGTGGCAATGGATTCAAGATGGTGCCTACATCTATGTATGTGGTGATGCCACTCGTATGGCAAAAGATGTTCACGATGCGCTGGTATTTGTAGCCGAGCAACAAGGCAAGCTATCTCGTGAAGAAGCCGAAGCATTTATCAACGATCTACGTAAAGCGAAACGTTACCAAAGGGATGTGTACTAATGAGCGCGAATCAACAATCAAACAGCCAAGAAGTATTAGGTGAGGTGCTTGGTCCACTCTCGGATAACGAGCGCCTTAAAAGAGAAAGTAATTTACTGCGTGGAACGATTGAACAAGATCTGCAAGACCGCATTACTGGTGGCTTTACTGCGGACAACTTCCAATTGATTCGTTTTCACGGAATGTACCAGCAAGATGACCGCGATATCCGTAACGAGCGTGCTAAACAAAAGTTGGAGCCGCTACATAACGTCATGCTTCGTGCACGTATGCCGGGTGGCATCATTACACCAAAGCAATGGCTAGCGATCGACAAGTTTGCAACCGAGCACTCTTTATATGGAAGTATTCGTCTTACTACTCGTCAAACGTTCCAGTTCCATGGCGTGCTAAAACCAAATATCAAGTTGATGCACCAAACGTTAAACAGCATTGGTATTGACTCGATTGCAACTGCGGGTGACGTTAACCGTAACGTGTTGTGTACCACTAATCCAGTGGAGTCAGAGCTACACCAAGAAGCTTACGAATGGGCGAAGAAGATCAGCGAGCATCTACTACCTAAGACACGTGCTTATGCAGAGATTTGGTTGGACGGTGAAAAAGTAGAAAGCACGGAAGAAGACGAACCGATTCTGGGTAAGAACTATCTACCACGTAAGTTTAAAACCACAGTGGTTATTCCACCGCAAAATGACGTAGACGTACACGCTAACGATCTTAACTTCGTAGCGATTGCAGATAACGGCAAGCTGGTTGGTTTTAACGTGCTTGTTGGTGGTGGTCTAGCGATGACGCATGGCGATACGTCAACTTATCCACGTAGAGCGGATGACTTTGGTTTTATCCCACTAGAGAAAACACTTGATGTTGCCGCTGCTGTAGTAACAACTCAACGTGATTGGGGTAACCGTTCTAACCGTAAGAATGCAAAAACCAAATACACATTAGATCGTGTCGGTAGTGATGTGTTTAAAGCGGAAGTAGAAAAACGTGCCGGTGTTAAATTTGAGCAAAGCCGCCCTTACGAATTAACGGAACGTGGTGACCGTATCGGTTGGGTTGAAGGTATCGATGGTAAGCATCACCTAGCACTCTTCATCGAAAACGGTCGTTTGTTGGATTTCCCGGGTAAGCCACTTAAGACAGGGGTCGCTGAAATTGCCAAAATTCACAAAGGCGACTTCCGCATGACGGCAAACCAAAACCTGATTGTTGCTGGTGTACCAAAAAGCCAAAAAGCGAAGATCGAGAAGATTGCTCGTGAGCATGGCTTAATGGATGACGGCGTAAGTGAACAACGTAAGAACTCGATGGCGTGTGTGGCATTCCCAACGTGTCCATTAGCAATGGCAGAAGCCGAGCGCTTCCTTCCTCAGTTTGTTAACGATGTTGAAGACATTTTAGAAAAGCATGGTCTACCTGAAGAAGACAACATCATTCTTCGTGTCACAGGGTGTCCAAATGGTTGTGGACGAGCAATGCTGGCAGAAATCGGCTTAGTCGGTAAAGCGCCGGGTCGTTACAACTTACACCTAGGTGGTAATCGCGGCGGTACAAGAGTACCGAAGATGTATAAAGAGAACATTACGGACAAGCAAATCTTAGAAGAGATTGATCAGCTGGTGGCTCGTTGGGCTGTTGAGCGTGAAGAAGGCGAAGCATTTGGCGATTTCACTATTCGAGCTGGAATTATTCAAGAAGTGTTCGTATCAAAGAGGGACTTCCATGCTTGATTCTGTAGCCTCCAAGCCGGAGCTAGCAGAGTTACTGACATTAACAAAGACGGAGCAAATCCTCCGTCTTGCTCAAATCAATGTCGAGCTCGAACAGCTTTCGGCGCAAGAGAGAGTAAAGTGGGCATTGGAGAATTTGGAAGGGGAGTTCGCAGTCTCATCCAGTTTCGGTATCCAAGCTGCAGTGATGCTTCATCTTGTGACACAACAAAAGCCGGATATTCCGATCATCCTAACGGATACCGGATATCTATTCGCAGAGACCTATCATTTTATTGATCAGTTAAAGGCGCAACTAAACCTCAACCTTAAAGTATACCGAGCGATAGAAAGTGCCCATTGGCAGGAAGCGCGTTATGGGAAACTTTGGGAACAAGGTATCGAGGGGATCGAGAAGTACAACAAGATAAACAAGGTCGAACCGATGCGACGTGCTCTGCGTGAGCAAAACGTTGGTACTTGGTTTTCTGGATTACGCCGAGAGCAAAGTAAATCTCGAGCAGGTCTGCCTATCTTATCGATTCAAAATGGAGTGTTTAAGTTCTTGCCCGTGATCGACTGGACAAATAAAGATGTGCACTATTATCTAGAAGAACACGGTTTAAGTTATCACCCTCTTTGGGAGCAAGGTTACCTCTCGGTAGGTGATACACATACGACTAAAAAGTGGGAGCCGGGCATGTCTGAAGAGGAAACCCGTTTCTTTGGCTTAAAACGTGAGTGTGGATTGCATGAGGATGATGGAACTGAGCAAGACGGCTCCGGTATCTAGTGGTCAATTGGTTAAAGTCGAGTTTGAGTTAATTAAAAGAAGCTGCCGTAAAGCAGCTTTTCTTTATTTATAAGAGTAAATATTAGGTTCAAAAGGATAACTCTGTGGATAAGTTGTTTGCCTTCTTTGGGTAAAGTTGGATAAATAAGGCTTTGAGCGAAAACTCAGCGTTTAACCATTATTTTTGCAATTTTTGCAAAATAACGCTTGCCAATGTGAGCGCGATCTCTATAATGCCTCCTTGTCGACAGGGCAGAGCTCACAAGGGTTCAAAGCAAAGTCGGCAAGGTCAAAAAGAAAAACGAAATAATTTGAGAAAGTGTTTGACACAAAAAATTATCTCGCTAGAATGGCCGCCTCTTCCGAAGTGATGTGAGTCACAAAGAAGAGTAGCTCTTTAAAAATAAGAACCTATCAATCTGTGTGGGCACTCGTTGATGATAATCCAATTAGAAGCTTCGGTTTCAAATTAGGTTTCAATGAAACGAAGTGACCATTGAATCGAAAGATTCAGCACAGTCAATTCAAACATTACTTATGTAATGTTCAGTATTCATTGAGCCGACAAAATCTTAAATTGAAGAGTTTGATCATGGCTCAGATTGAACGCTGGCGGCAGGCCTAACACATGCAAGTCGAGCGGAAACGAGTTATCTGAACCTTCGGGGAACGATAACGGCGTCGAGCGGCGGACGGGTGAGTAATGCCTAGGAAATTGCCCTGATGTGGGGGATAACCATTGGAAACGATGGCTAATACCGCATAATGCCTACGGGCCAAAGAGGGGGACCTTCGGGCCTCTCGCGTCAGGATATGCCTAGGTGGGATTAGCTAGTTGGTGAGGTAATGGCTCACCAAGGCGACGATCCCTAGCTGGTCTGAGAGGATGATCAGCCACACTGGAACTGAGACACGGTCCAGACTCCTACGGGAGGCAGCAGTGGGGAATATTGCACAATGGGCGCAAGCCTGATGCAGCCATGCCGCGTGTGTGAAGAAGGCCTTCGGGTTGTAAAGCACTTTCAGTCGTGAGGAAGGTAGTGTAGTTAATAGCTGCATTATTTGACGTTAGCGACAGAAGAAGCACCGGCTAACTCCGTGCCAGCAGCCGCGGTAATACGGAGGGTGCGAGCGTTAATCGGAATTACTGGGCGTAAAGCGCATGCAGGTGGTTTGTTAAGTCAGATGTGAAAGCCCGGGGCTCAACCTCGGAATTGCATTTGAAACTGGCAGACTAGAGTACTGTAGAGGGGGGTAGAATTTCAGGTGTAGCGGTGAAATGCGTAGAGATCTGAAGGAATACCGGTGGCGAAGGCGGCCCCCTGGACAGATACTGACACTCAGATGCGAAAGCGTGGGGAGCAAACAGGATTAGATACCCTGGTAGTCCACGCCGTAAACGATGTCTACTTGGAGGTTGTGGCCTTGAGCCGTGGCTTTCGGAGCTAACGCGTTAAGTAGACCGCCTGGGGAGTACGGTCGCAAGATTAAAACTCAAATGAATTGACGGGGGCCCGCACAAGCGGTGGAGCATGTGGTTTAATTCGATGCAACGCGAAGAACCTTACCTACTCTTGACATCCAGAGAACTTTCCAGAGATGGATTGGTGCCTTCGGGAACTCTGAGACAGGTGCTGCATGGCTGTCGTCAGCTCGTGTTGTGAAATGTTGGGTTAAGTCCCGCAACGAGCGCAACCCTTATCCTTGTTTGCCAGCGAGTAATGTCGGGAACTCCAGGGAGACTGCCGGTGATAAACCGGAGGAAGGTGGGGACGACGTCAAGTCATCATGGCCCTTACGAGTAGGGCTACACACGTGCTACAATGGCGCATACAGAGGGCAGCCAACTTGCGAGAGTGAGCGAATCCCAAAAAGTGCGTCGTAGTCCGGATCGGAGTCTGCAACTCGACTCCGTGAAGTCGGAATCGCTAGTAATCGTGGATCAGAATGCCACGGTGAATACGTTCCCGGGCCTTGTACACACCGCCCGTCACACCATGGGAGTGGGCTGCAAAAGAAGTAGGTAGTTTAACCTTCGGGAGGACGCTTACCACTTTGTGGTTCATGACTGGGGTGAAGTCGTAACAAGGTAGCGCTAGGGGAACCTGGCGCTGGATCACCTCCTTATACGATGATTATTCACGATGAGTGTCCACACAGATTGATAGTTCACAAGCGAAAGCTTGTAGCTAACATAGCTCTTTAACAATTTGGAAAGCTGACAAATCAACAATTTATTGTTGATTGTAAAGTTCTCAATGTTTGTCTTTAAGACAAACACCAATACAACACATTCAAGTGTTCTTGGAATTTGAGTCCGGCAAAATCGAGTCTGCATCATGTATAAAAATTGCAGACAACTTTGGTGACTTGTTCATCAACTCGAAACTCCTTCGGGTTGTATGGTTAAGTGACTAAGCGTACACGGTGGATGCCTTGGCAGTCAGAGGCGATGAAGGACGTATTAACTTGCGATAAGCCCAGATTAGGTAGTAAAAACCATTTGAGTCTGGGATTTCCGAATGGGGAAACCCACTTGCATAAGCAAGTATCCTGTTGTGAATACATAGCAACAGGAGGCGAACCGGGGGAACTGAAACATCTAAGTACCCCGAGGAAAAGAAATCAACCGAGATTCCGAAAGTAGCGGCGAGCGAAATTGGACTAGCCCTTAAGCTTTATATGCGTTAGACGAACGGTCTGGAAAGTCCGGCGATACAGGGTGATAGCCCCGTAGTTGACAACGCACATTCAGTGAAATCGAGTAGGGCGGGACACGTGATATCCTGTCTGAATATGGGGGGACCATCCTCCAAGGCTAAATACTACTGACTGACCGATAGTGAACCAGTACCGTGAGGGAAAGGCGAAAAGAACCCCTGTGAGGGGAGTGAAATAGAACCTGAAACCGTGTACGTACAAGCAGTAGGAGCACCTTCGTGGTGTGACTGCGTACCTTTTGTATAATGGGTCAGCGACTTATATTCAGTGGCAAGGTTAACCATCTAGGGGAGCCGTAGGGAAACCGAGTCTTAACTGGGCGTTCAGTCTCTGGATATAGACCCGAAACCAGGTGATCTAGCCATGGGCAGGTTGAAGGTTGAGTAACATCAACTGGAGGACCGAACCGACTAATGTTGAAAAATTAGCGGATGACTTGTGGCTAGGGGTGAAAGGCCAATCAAACCTGGAGATAGCTGGTTCTCCCCGAAAGCTATTTAGGTAGCGCCTCGGACGAATACTACTGGGGGTAGAGCACTGTTAAGGCTAGGGGGTCATCCCGACTTACCAACCCTTTGCAAACTCCGAATACCAGTAAGTACTATCCGGGAGACACACGGCGGGTGCTAACGTCCGTCGTGGAGAGGGAAACAACCCAGACCGCCAGCTAAGGTCCCAAATTATAGCTAAGTGGGAAACGATGTGGGAAGGCTTAGACAGCTAGGATGTTGGCTTAGAAGCAGCCATCATTTAAAGAAAGCGTAATAGCTCACTAGTCGAGTCGGCCTGCGCGGAAGATGTAACGGGGCTAAGCTATAAACCGAAGCTGCGGCAATGAAGTTTACTTCATTGGGTAGGGGAGCGTTCTGTAAGCCGTTGAAGGTGTGTTGTAAAGCATGCTGGAGGTATCAGAAGTGCGAATGCTGACATGAGTAACGATAAAGGGGGTGAAAAACCTCCTCGCCGGAAGACCAAGGGTTCCTGTCCAACGTTAATCGGGGCAGGGTAAGTCGACCCCTAAGGCGAGGCCGAAAGGCGTAGTCGATGGGAAACGGGTTAATATTCCCGTACTTCTTACAATTGCGATGGGGGGACGGAGAAGGCTAGGTGGGCCTGGCGACGGTTGTCCAGGTTCAAGTGCGTAGGCTGAAGAGTTAGGTAAATCCGGCTCTTCTTAAGGCTGAGACACGACGTCGAGCTACTACGGTAGTGAAGTCATTGATGCCATGCTTCCAGGAAAAGCCTCTAAGCTTCAGATTGTAAGGAATCGTACCCCAAACCGACACAGGTGGTCGGGTAGAGAATACCAAGGCGCTTGAGAGAACTCGGGTGAAGGAACTAGGCAAAATGGTACCGTAACTTCGGGAGAAGGTACGCTCTCGACGGTGAAGTCCCTTGCGGATGGAGCTATTGAGAGTCGCAGATACCAGGTGGCTGCAACTGTTTATTAAAAACACAGCACTGTGCAAAATCGTAAGATGACGTATACGGTGTGACGCCTGCCCGGTGCCGGAAGGTTAATTGATGGGGTTAGACTTCGGTCGAAGCTCTTGATCGAAGCCCCGGTAAACGGCGGCCGTAACTATAACGGTCCTAAGGTAGCGAAATTCCTTGTCGGGTAAGTTCCGACCTGCACGAATGGCGTAATGATGGCCACGCTGTCTCCACCCGAGACTCAGTGAAATTGAAATCGCTGTGAAGATGCAGTGTACCCGCGGCTAGACGGAAAGACCCCGTGAACCTTTACTACAGCTTGGCACTGAACATTGACCCTACATGTGTAGGATAGGTGGGAGGCTTTGAAACCAGCACGCCAGTGTTGGTGGAGCCGTCCTTGAAATACCACCCTTGTAGTGTTGATGTTCTAACGTCGACCCCTTATCGGGGTTACGGACAGTGCCTGGTGGGTAGTTTGACTGGGGCGGTCTCCTCCCAAAGCGTAACGGAGGAGCACGAAGGTGGGCTAATCACGGTTGGACATCGTGAGGTTAGTGCAATGGCATAAGCCCGCTTGACTGCGAGAATGACAATTCGAGCAGGTGCGAAAGCAGGTCATAGTGATCCGGTGGTTCTGAATGGAAGGGCCATCGCTCAACGGATAAAAGGTACTCCGGGGATAACAGGCTGATACCGCCCAAGAGTTCATATCGACGGCGGTGTTTGGCACCTCGATGTCGGCTCATCACATCCTGGGGCTGAAGTCGGTCCCAAGGGTATGGCTGTTCGCCATTTAAAGTGGTACGCGAGCTGGGTTTAGAACGTCGTGAGACAGTTCGGTCCCTATCTGCCGTGGGCGTTGGAAGATTGAAGGGGGCTGCTCCTAGTACGAGAGGACCGGAGTGGACGAACCTCTGGTGTTCGGGTTGTGTCGCCAGACGCATTGCCCGGTAGCTAAGTTCGGAATCGATAACCGCTGAAAGCATCTAAGCGGGAAGCGAGCCCTGAGATGAGTCTTCCCTGATACTTTAAGTATCCTAAAGGGTTGTTCGAGACTAGAACGTTGATAGGCAGGGTGTGTAAGCGTTGTGAGGCGTTGAGCTAACCTGTACTAATTGCCCGTGAGGCTTAACCATACAACACCCAAGGGGTTTTGATGGACTCAATGTAAGAACATTGAATGTGTTAAGAACTGAAAACAGCTTTCCGAATTAAAGAATTTGCTTGGCGACCATAGCGATTTGGACCCACCTGATTTCCATTCCGAACTCAGAAGTGAAACGAATTAGCGCCGATGGTAGTGTGGGGCTTCCCCATGTGAGAGTAGGACATCGCCAGGCTTTATTTCGCACTTGCTTATTTAATAAGCAAGTCACCATAAAGTTCTAAATTATTTTAGAGTTTTATGTTGACTTTCAAAGTGGGAAGCGTATTATACGCACCTCGCTGAGACACTAACGTGTTGAAAGCCAAGCTCTTTAACAATATAGACCTATCAATCTGTGTGGGCACTCGTTGATGATAATCCAATTAGAAACTTCGGTTTCAAATTAGGTTTCAATGATACGAAGTGACCATTGAATCGAAAGATTCAGCACAGTCAATTCAAACATTACTTATGTAATGTTCAGTATTCATTGAGCCGACAAAATCTTAAATTGAAGAGTTTGATCATGGCTCAGATTGAACGCTGGCGGCAGGCCTAACACATGCAAGTCGAGCGGAAACGAGTTATCTGAACCTTCGGGGGACGATAACGGCGTCGAGCGGCGGACGGGTGAGTAATGCCTAGGAAATTGCCCTGATGTGGGGGATAACCATTGGAAACGATGGCTAATACCGCATAATGCCTACGGGCCAAAGAGGGGGACCTTCGGGCCTCTCGCGTCAGGATATGCCTAGGTGGGATTAGCTAGTTGGTGAGGTAATGGCTCACCAAGGCGACGATCCCTAGCTGGTCTGAGAGGATGATCAGCCACACTGGAACTGAGACACGGTCCAGACTCCTACGGGAGGCAGCAGTGGGGAATATTGCACAATGGGCGCAAGCCTGATGCAGCCATGCCGCGTGTGTGAAGAAGGCCTTCGGGTTGTAAAGCACTTTCAGTCGTGAGGAAGGTAGTGTAGTTAATAGCTGCATTATTTGACGTTAGCGACAGAAGAAGCACCGGCTAACTCCGTGCCAGCAGCCGCGGTAATACGGAGGGTGCGAGCGTTAATCGGAATTACTGGGCGTAAAGCGCATGCAGGTGGTTTGTTAAGTCAGATGTGAAAGCCCGGGGCTCAACCTCGGAATTGCATTTGAAACTGGCAGACTAGAGTACTGTAGAGGGGGGTAGAATTTCAGGTGTAGCGGTGAAATGCGTAGAGATCTGAAGGATACCGGTGGCGAAGGCGGCCCCCTGGACAGATACTGACACTCAGATGCGAAAGCGTGGGGAGCAAACAGGATTAGATACCCTGGTAGTCCACGCCGTAAACGATGTCTACTTGGAGGTTGTGGCCTTGAGCCGTGGCTTTCGGAGCTAACGCGTTAAGTAGACCGCCTGGGGAGTACGGTCGCAAGATTAAAACTCAAATGAATTGACGGGGGCCCGCACAAGCGGTGGAGCATGTGGTTTAATTCGATGCAACGCGAAGAACCTTACCTACTCTTGACATCCAGAGAACTTTCCAGAGATGGATTGGTGCCTTCGGGAACTCTGAGACAGGTGCTGCATGGCTGTCGTCAGCTCGTGTTGTGAAATGTTGGGTTAAGTCCCGCAACGAGCGCAACCCTTATCCTTGTTTGCCAGCGAGTAATGTCGGGAACTCCAGGGAGACTGCCGGTGATAAACCGGAGGAAGGTGGGGACGACGTCAAGTCATCATGGCCCTTACGAGTAGGGCTACACACGTGCTACAATGGCGCATACAGAGGGCAGCCAACTTGCGAGAGTGAGCGAATCCCAAAAAGTGCGTCGTAGTCCGGATCGGAGTCTGCAACTCGACTCCGTGAAGTCGGAATCGCTAGTAATCGTGGATCAGAATGCCACGGTGAATACGTTCCCGGGCCTTGTACACACCGCCCGTCACACCATGGGAGTGGGCTGCAAAAGAAGTAGGTAGTTTAACCTTCGGGAGGACGCTTACCACTTTGTGGTTCATGACTGGGGTGAAGTCGTAACAAGGTAGCGCTAGGGGAACCTGGCGCTGGATCACCTCCTTATACGATGATTACTCACGATGAGTGTCCACACAGATTGATACGGTTTATAAGTAAAAGAGACGAAGATATCCCAATATCTTCAATCCAGTGTCCCGTTCGTCTAGAGGCCTAGGACACCGCCCTTTCACGGCGGTAACAGGGGTTCGACTCCCCTACGGGATACCATTTTTAAACATTCTCTCTTGAGAGTTTTTAAAAATGGTTACTTCATTAGAAGTGATTAGCTCTTTAACAATTTGGAAAGCTGACAAATCAACAATTTATTGTTGATTGTAAAGTTCTCAATGTTTGTCTTTAAGACAAACACCAATACAACACATTCAAGTGTTCTTGGAATTTGAGTCCGGCAAAATCGAGTCTGCATCATGTATAAAAATTGCAGACAACTTTGGTGACTTGTTCATCAACTCGAAACTCCTTCGGGTTGTATGGTTAAGTGACTAAGCGTACACGGTGGATGCCTTGGCAGTCAGAGGCGATGAAGGACGTATTAACTTGCGATAAGCCCAGATTAGGTAGTAAAAACCATTTGAGTCTGGGATTTCCGAATGGGGAAACCCACTTGCATAAGCAAGTATCCTGTTGTGAATACATAGCAACAGGAGGCGAACCGGGGGAACTGAAACATCTAAGTACCCCGAGGAAAAGAAATCAACCGAGATTCCGAAAGTAGCGGCGAGCGAAATTGGACTAGCCCTTAAGCTTTATATGCGTTAGACGAACGGTCTGGAAAGTCCGGCGATACAGGGTGATAGCCCCGTAGTTGACAACGCACATTCAGTGAAATCGAGTAGGGCGGGACACGTGATATCCTGTCTGAATATGGGGGGACCATCCTCCAAGGCTAAATACTACTGACTGACCGATAGTGAACCAGTACCGTGAGGGAAAGGCGAAAAGAACCCCTGTGAGGGGAGTGAAATAGAACCTGAAACCGTGTACGTACAAGCAGTAGGAGCACCTTCGTGGTGTGACTGCGTACCTTTTGTATAATGGGTCAGCGACTTATATTCAGTGGCAAGGTTAACCATCTAGGGGAGCCGTAGGGAAACCGAGTCTTAACTGGGCGTTCAGTCTCTGGATATAGACCCGAAACCAGGTGATCTAGCCATGGGCAGGTTGAAGGTTGAGTAACATCAACTGGAGGACCGAACCGACTAATGTTGAAAAATTAGCGGATGACTTGTGGCTAGGGGTGAAAGGCCAATCAAACCTGGAGATAGCTGGTTCTCCCCGAAAGCTATTTAGGTAGCGCCTCGGACGAATACTACTGGGGGTAGAGCACTGTTAAGGCTAGGGGGTCATCCCGACTTACCAACCCTTTGCAAACTCCGAATACCAGTAAGTACTATCCGGGAGACACACGGCGGGTGCTAACGTCCGTCGTGGAGAGGGAAACAACCCAGACCGCCAGCTAAGGTCCCAAATTATAGCTAAGTGGGAAACGATGTGGGAAGGCTTAGACAGCTAGGATGTTGGCTTAGAAGCAGCCATCATTTAAAGAAAGCGTAATAGCTCACTAGTCGAGTCGGCCTGCGCGGAAGATGTAACGGGGCTAAGCTATAAACCGAAGCTGCGGCAATGAAGTTTACTTCATTGGGTAGGGGAGCGTTCTGTAAGCCGTTGAAGGTGAGTTGTAAAGCTTGCTGGAGGTATCAGAAGTGCGAATGCTGACATGAGTAACGATAAAGGGGGTGAAAAACCTCCTCGCCGGAAGACCAAGGGTTCCTGTCCAACGTTAATCGGGGCAGGGTAAGTCGACCCCTAAGGCGAGGCCGAAAGGCGTAGTCGATGGGAAACGGGTTAATATTCCCGTACTTCTTACAATTGCGATGGGGGGACGGAGAAGGCTAGGTGGGCCTGGCGACGGTTGTCCAGGTTCAAGTGCGTAGGCTGAGAGTTAGGTAAATCCGGCTCTTCTTAAGGCTGAGACACGACGTCGAGCTACTACGGTAGTGAAGTCATTGATGCCATGCTTCCAGGAAAAGCCTCTAAGCTTCAGATTGTAAGGAATCGTACCCCAAACCGACACAGGTGGTCGGGTAGAGAATACCAAGGCGCTTGAGAGAACTCGGGTGAAGGAACTAGGCAAAATGGTACCGTAACTTCGGGAGAAGGTACGCTCTCGACGGTGAAGTCCCTTGCGGATGGAGCTATTGAGAGTCGCAGATACCAGGTGGCTGCAACTGTTTATTAAAAACACAGCACTGTGCAAAATCGTAAGATGACGTATACGGTGTGACGCCTGCCCGGTGCCGGAAGGTTAATTGATGGGGTTAGACTTCGGTCGAAGCTCTTGATCGAAGCCCCGGTAAACGGCGGCCGTAACTATAACGGTCCTAAGGTAGCGAAATTCCTTGTCGGGTAAGTTCCGACCTGCACGAATGGCGTAATGATGGCCACGCTGTCTCCACCCGAGACTCAGTGAAATTGAAATCGCTGTGAAGATGCAGTGTACCCGCGGCTAGACGGAAAGACCCCGTGAACCTTTACTACAGCTTGGCACTGAACATTGACCCTACATGTGTAGGATAGGTGGGAGGCTTTGAAACCAGCACGCCAGTGTTGGTGGAGCCGTCCTTGAAATACCACCCTTGTAGTGTTGATGTTCTAACGTCGACCCCTTATCGGGGTTACGGACAGTGCCTGGTGGGTAGTTTGACTGGGGCGGTCTCCTCCCAAAGCGTAACGGAGGAGCACGAAGGTGGGCTAATCACGGTTGGACATCGTGAGGTTAGTGCAATGGCATAAGCCCGCTTGACTGCGAGAATGACAATTCGAGCAGGTGCGAAAGCAGGTCATAGTGATCCGGTGGTTCTGAATGGAAGGGCCATCGCTCAACGGATAAAAGGTACTCCGGGGATAACAGGCTGATACCGCCCAAGAGTTCATATCGACGGCGGTGTTTGGCACCTCGATGTCGGCTCATCACATCCTGGGGCTGAAGTCGGTCCCAAGGGTATGGCTGTTCGCCATTTAAAGTGGTACGCGAGCTGGGTTTAGAACGTCGTGAGACAGTTCGGTCCCTATCTGCCGTGGGCGTTGGAAGATTGAAGGGGGCTGCTCCTAGTACGAGAGGACCGGAGTGGACGAACCTCTGGTGTTCGGGTTGTGTCGCCAGACGCATTGCCCGGTAGCTAAGTTCGGAATCGATAACCGCTGAAAGCATCTAAGCGGGAAGCGAGCCCTGAGATGAGTCTTCCCTGATACTTTAAGTATCCTAAAGGGTTGTTCGAGACTAGAACGTTGATAGGCAGGGTGTGTAAGCGTTGTGAGGCGTTGAGCTAACCTGTACTAATTGCCCGTGAGGCTTAACCATACAACACCCAAGGGGTTTTGATGGACTCAATGTAAGAACATTGAATGTGTTAAGAACTGAAAACAGCTTTCCGAATTAAAGAATTTGCTTGGCGACCATAGCGATTTGGACCCACCTGATTTCCATTCCGAACTCAGAAGTGAAACGAATTAGCGCCGATGGTAGTGTGGGGCTTCCCCATGTGAGAGTAGGACATCGCCAGGCTTTAAATTTAGTTTTTACCTTTTTAAAGGTGAAGACACTAGTTAAGAGAGCCCGTTTGTAAAAACGGGCTTTTTTAGTCCTAAAGGGACATCTTGATGCTGATATAGCTCAGGTGGTAGAGCGCATCCTTGGTAAGGATGAGGTCCCCAGTTCGAGTCTGGGTATCAGCACCATTTATAATCAGAATTTTGCTTGGCGACCATAGCGCTTTGGACCCACCTGATTTCCATTCCGAACTCAGAAGTGAAACGAAGTAGCGTCGATGGTAGTGTGGGGCTTCCCCATGTGAGAGTAGAACATCGCCAGGTTCTTATTTAGACTTCAAAGTCTGACCAATGCGGAGCGGTAGTTCAGTTGGTTAGAATACCGGCCTGTCACGCCGGGGGTCGCGGGTTCGAGTCCCGTCCGCTCCGCCATTTATTCAGATGAAGCCCTAGCAGAAATGCTGGGGCTTTTTCGTATATGCACAAACTTGGTCTTCGACCAACGAGCCCCTTTTGTGTGCGGTCTAATTGAGTGGAAGCCAAGTTCTCCACCATTTATCTAAAAAGTCAGTCTTCGAACTGGCTTTCTTCGTTTTAAAGCAAAGCGAGGAGATGAGTCCTGCAAAAGTTTTGCCCGTTAACCGCAATCTCGGTCGTCTGCCACTTATTTAGGCAAAGCCTTAAGTTGTCTCTCGAAGTTATCCCTGTACACGTAAAGCTTCTCATCAACTGGGCAGACTTAGTTAGTGAGGCTATTTGTGTAAATCTAGCCGCTTCCTTCACTTCATCAGCTTAGCTTTGAATCGCTACCTTCGATAGGTAATGTACGATGTCTTTGATAACTTGTAATAAAAGTAGATACTCTTGTATTAATCTTATTGATTCTAATTAACCGCTACTGCACGTTTTTGGCTCAACTTGATATTTTCAAGTGGTGTTTAAAGCTCATATGTAATAAATCGAATTAAGCATAGGTTTTTCTTATGTAGACATAAAAAAGGCAGCCTATTGGCTGCCATAAAATCTGATGGGACAAGTGGTCACTCTTTAGATATTTCAGAATCTTTTGTTTTATTCGATTCTTCTTCAAGTAGTCGCTCTGCCGCCTTTGCTTTCTCTATCATAGGCGTGATTGTCGAACCTTGGACGAGAATAGAGAATACAACAACCGAGTAGGTCATAACTAATATGATCTCTTTTACATCAATTAGCTTGTCCGGAATCACCCAAAAACCAGATGGTATAGACAATGCCATTGCGAGTGCCAATCCACCCCTTAAGCCTCCCCAAGTAAGAATCTTGATAGACCAAGGATTATATTTTCGGTATCGCTTAAATCCGATATAGGAGATAAATACACTTAGGTATCGAGCTGCAAGTACTAATGGTACGGATATCGCCATCATGATCCAGTCTTCTTTATGGAACTCAAATAGCAGCATTGACATACCTATTAGTAGGAATAACACTCCATTTAAGAATTCATCGACAAGTTCCCAGAAGTGGTCTAGGTGATCTTCACTCTCTTTAGAAAAACCAATAAAGCGAGTCCAGTTACCAATCATGATGCCCGATACAACCATCGCAAGTGGACCTGATACATGTAGGTACTCTGCAAAAGCGTATCCAGCAGTTGGGATGCCAATGGTCAACAATAGCTCCATTGAATGATCATCAGTTGCACTGATCAAGTAGTGGAATAGTAGTCCTAGCGCAAAGCCGTAGACGATTCCTCCAATGGCTTCTTGGATAAATAGAAGAGTTACACTTCCTACGGTAGGAGCTTCCGTTCCAAAAGCAATAGTAAATAGAGTTACAAATATGACGAGGCCAAAGCCATCGTTGAATAGTGATTCCCCTTCAATTTGAGTTGAAATTCGTCTTGGAGCATCAAGTTTCTTAACAATCGCGAGCACGGCGATTGGGTCAGTAGGTGAAATAAGTGCGCCAAACAATAAACAATAAATCAGATCAAATTGGATACCGATCAGGCTGCAAAAGCCATAGAGAACAAAACCTATGAAAAAGGTCGAGAAGAGCGTTGCACCCAAGGCAAGAACCGTAATCTCCCATTTTTGATCTTTGAGATTTGGTAGCTTAATCCCCAAGCCTCCTGCAAAGAGGAGGAACCCCAATATCCCCTTGAGTAAAAAGTCTTCGAAGTTGATTTTCGTAACAGTCTCAGTAGCTATCTCTGTGAGATGAAACCAGTCATTTTGACCTGCTATCAAAATAAGGAGAGAAAGTACCATTGAACCGGCGGTAATAGCGATGGTAGTTTGCATTTTTCCTATCTTGCTGTTTACAAAGGCAATAATCATTGCTGCAGCAGATAAGAAGCATAAGGTATGGTAAACCGACATAGAGCTCTCTATTTGTAACAATTTATGAATGGAATTTTCGGACGATGTTGAGCAAATAGCAAACATTTTTTCGTGATATTACGGTAAGCAAGAATGGAGACAAAATAATCAGCAATTCGTATTTTAGACGTCTAGACTCCTTTAATTTGTGTGATAGGATGGAGAGATAACTAAAGGAATGAGGCTGTACTGTGGGAAGTAATGTAAGACAACAGATTGAAGCTCAATTAAAGCAACGTATCTTGCTGATCGATGGTGGTATGGGCACCATGATTCAGGGATATAAACTTGAAGAGCAAGACTATCGAGGAGAGCGCTTTGCGGATTGGCATTGTGATCTAAAAGGCAACAACGATGTGTTGGTGCTCACTCAGCCTCAATTGATTAAGGAAATTCACAGCGCTTACTTAGAAGCTGGCGCTGACATTCTTGAGACCAACACCTTTAACGCGACGACGATTGCGATGGCTGACTATGAGATGGAAAGCCTGAGTGAGGAAATCAACTTTGCCGCTGCAAAGCTTGCGCGTGAAGCCGCTGATGAGTGGACGGCAAAAACGCCAGAGCGCCCACGTTATGTTGCGGGTGTGCTTGGTCCAACAAACCGTACTTGTTCTATCTCCCCTGATGTAAACGATCCGGGCTATCGTAACGTCAGCTTCGATGAGCTTGTTGAAGCTTATTCAGAATCAACTCGAGCGCTGATAAAAGGTGGCTCTGATCTTGTTCTGATCGAGACTATCTTCGATACACTTAATGCTAAAGCTTGTGCCTTCGCGGTTGATAGCGTCTTCGAAGAACTAGGTATCGAGTTGCCAGTTATGATCTCTGGTACCATTACCGATGCTTCTGGACGCACCCTCTCAGGTCAAACTACGGAAGCCTTCTATAACTCTCTTCGTCATGTTAACCCGATTTCATTTGGTTTGAACTGTGCGCTTGGTCCTGACGAACTGCGCCCGTACGTAGAAGAGCTTTCTCGTATTTCTGAATCTTTTGTTTCTACTCACCCAAACGCGGGTCTACCGAACGCTTTTGGCGAGTATGACCTTTCGCCAGAAGATATGGCGGAACACGTTAAAGAGTGGGCAGAGAGCGGTTTCCTCAACCTAATTGGTGGTTGTTGTGGTACCACGCCAGAGCATATTCGCCATATGGCAATGGCAGTTGAAGGTGTGAAACCTCGTGATTTGCCTGAGCTTACGGTTGCATGTCGTTTATCCGGTCTTGAGCCTCTTACGATTGAAAAAGAGACGTTGTTTATCAACGTGGGTGAGCGTACTAACGTAACTGGTTCTGCTCGATTTAAACGTCTGATCAAAGAAGAACTCTATGATGAAGCGTTAGAGGTCGCCCGACAACAAGTTGAGAACGGCGCTCAGATCATCGACATCAACATGGATGAAGGCATGTTGGATGCAGAAGCCTGTATGGTTCGCTTCCTAAACCTATGCGCATCTGAGCCTGAGATCTCCAAAGTGCCTATCATGGTCGACTCTTCTAAATGGGAGGTTATCGAGGCGGGTCTGAAGTGTATTCAGGGCAAGGGCATCGTAAACTCCATCTCTTTGAAAGAAGGTAAAGAGAAGTTTGTTGAGCAAGCAAAACTGATTCGTCGATACGGTGCCGCAGTTATCGTTATGGCGTTTGACGAAGTTGGTCAGGCAGAAACACGTGAACGTAAGCTAGAAATCTGTACTAACGCTTACCGTATCTTGGTTGATGAAGTCGGCTTCCCACCAGAAGACATCATCTTTGACCCGAACATCTTTGCAGTTGCGACGGGTATCGAAGAGCACAACAACTACGCCGTGGATTTCATCGAAGCGGTTGCAGACATCAAGCGCGACTTACCTCACGCGATGATCTCTGGTGGTGTGTCTAACGTTTCCTTCTCATTCCGCGGTAATAACTACGTTCGTGAAGCGATTCATGCGGTGTTCCTATACCACTGTTTTAAAAACGGTATGGACATGGGCATCGTGAACGCGGGTCAGTTAGAAATTTACGATAACGTTCCTGATAAGTTACGTGAAGCAGTAGAAGATGTGGTTCTTAACCGCCGTGATGATTCGACCGAGCGACTACTTGATATCGCGGCAGAATACGCCGGCAAGGGGGTCGGCAAAGAAGAAGATGCTTCTGCACTAGAGTGGCGTACTTGGGCGGTAGAAAAACGTCTAGAGCATGCGCTGGTTAAAGGCATTACTGAGTTCATCGTTGAAGATACCGAAGAAGCTCGCCTTAATGCCTCTAAGCCACTTGAAGTCATTGAAGGCCCATTGATGGACGGCATGAACGTGGTTGGTGACTTATTTGGTGAAGGTAAGATGTTCCTTCCGCAGGTAGTGAAATCAGCGCGTGTTATGAAGCAGGCGGTAGCGCACTTAGAGCCTTTCATTAATAAAGAGAAGGAAGCCGGTTCTTCCAACGGTAAGATTTTGTTGGCTACGGTAAAAGGTGACGTTCACGATATCGGTAAAAACATTGTTGGCGTGGTTCTACAATGTAACAACTATGAGATCATCGACCTTGGCGTAATGGTGCCATGTGAGAAGATCCTCAAGGTAGCCAAAGAAGAAAACGTCGACATCATTGGTCTTTCTGGTTTGATTACTCCGTCCCTCGATGAAATGGTTCATGTCGCCAAAGAAATGGAGCGTCTTGACTTCGATCTTCCACTTCTGATTGGTGGTGCAACAACATCCAAAGCGCATACGGCGGTCAAGATTGAGCAGAACTACAAACATCCTGTGGTTTATGTCAATAACGCTTCTCGTGCGGTTGGTGTATGTACTTCATTACTTTCAGACGAACTTCATCCTGGCTTTGTTGAGAAACTGGACGTGGACTATGAACGCGTACGTGATCAGCATAACCGCAAGAAGCCGCGCACCAAGCCTGTTACTCTAGAAGAAGCACGAGCGAACAAAGTCGCGATTGATTGGGATAAGTACACGCCTCCTGCTCCTGTGAAGCCGGGCATTCATATCTTTGATGACTTTGAAGTGTCTACTTTGCGTAAGTACATCGACTGGACACCTTTCTTTATGACTTGGTCATTAGTCGGTAAATACCCAACAATCTTTGACCATGAAGAAGTGGGCGAAGAGGCGCAGCGCCTGTACAAAGACGCTAATGAGTTATTGGATCGTGTTGAGCGTGAAGGCTTACTCAAAGCGCGAGGTATGTGTGGTCTGTTCCCTGCTGCAAGCGTGGGTGATGATATCGAAGTCTACACCGACGAGTCGCGTACCGAAGTGGCGAAAGTGCTGCATAACTTGCGTCAGCAAACGGAGAAACCAAAAGGCTTCAACTACTGTCTGTCTGATTATGTTGCACCGAAAGAGTCTGGTAAGCGCGATTGGGTTGGTGCTTTTGCAGTAACTGGTGGTATCGGTGAGCGTGAACTTGCCGACGAATACAAAGCGCAAGGTGATGATTACAATGCCATCATGATTCAAGCGGTAGCGGACCGTCTGGCGGAAGCATTTGCTGAGTATCTACATGAGCGTGTGCGTAAAGAGATTTGGGGTTACGCTGCGGATGAAGCTCTGTCGAATGAAGACCTGATTCGTGAGAAATACCAAGGTATTCGTCCTGCTCCTGGCTACCCAGCATGTCCAGAGCATACTGAGAAAGGACCGCTTTGGGAGCTGATGAATGTTGAAGAAAACATTGGTATGTCATTGACATCGAGCTATGCGATGTACCCAGGTGCATCTGTATCGGGTTGGTACTTCTCGCATCCTGACTCTCGTTACTTTGCGATCGCTCAGATCCAAGAGGATCAGTTGCAAAGCTATGCTGATCGCAAAGGCTGGGATAGGATCGAAGCGGAAAAATGGTTAGGTCCCAACATTAACGGTTAACCAAACCAGATCGAAACGAAAAGGGCTGCCATGTGCAGCCCTTGCTTATTAGTGGATGAAAGAGTTTTTATTGCTCGAACAATTCAGTATGCAGTTTTTGAATCGCTTGGCGAGATACCGACTCGTGAACAAGGAAGCACAGGTTATGTGGACTTGCTCCGTAACAGATCATACGTAGGTTGAAGTCTTCTAGCGTGCCAAATACTTGCTTCGCGTAGCCTTTGCTTTCACTCATGTTGTTACCAATCAGAGCGACGAGACATAGGTCGTGTTCTACTTCTACTTTACATAGCACTTCAAGCTCTTCACGCGCGGCTTGTGGTAACTGAGGAGCACCGCCAGACGTGTCTGTTTGGTCAAGAGTGAGTGACACACTGATTTCAGATGTGGTGATCAGATCTACAGAGATTTTGTGCTTCGCTAGGATCTCAAATACTTTGGCTAAGAAGCCGTATGCGTGGAACATGTTAGCACTGCGTAATGTCACCATGGTTTGGTTGCAGCGCAGAGCAAGTGCTCGGAATAAAGGTGAGCTCTCTACTTGGTGGCGGATCCATGTACCACCTTTTTCCGGTTCTTTAGACGAGCCTACGAATACAGGGATGTCGTGACGAAGTGCCGGAACTAGCGTTGAAGGGTGTAGAATTTTTGCGCCGAAGTTTGCCATCTCTGATGCTTCGCTAAAGCTGATCTCTGGGATTGGCGCTGCTTTTGAGGCGATACGTGGGTCTGTGGTATAGATGCCCGGAACGTCAGTCCAAATCTCTAGACCTGCTGCTTTCACACCTTCTGCAATGAGTGCTGCACTGTAGTCACTGCCGCCACGACCAAGCGTGGTGGTATTACCTTCTTCATCTGAGCCAATAAAACCTTGGGTGATAACCACGTATTCTTGGCAAAGTGGGACTAACTTTTCTTGTGCTAGCTGCGAAATTGTCTCGACATTAGGTTCAGCTCGACCAAAATTACCATCGGTTTTTAGCACGTCGCGAATATCAAAACGAACTGCATTCACACCGCGCTCACGCATTAGTTGCGTAAGAATATGAGTCGACATTAATTCGCCACAAGCAACCAAATGGTCTGTCAGTTTAGTGCTTGCTTGGATTGAAGCAGCCTCAGCTAAGCTAGTGACAGTATCAAGAATTGAATAAACCTCAGCTGCTGCTTCGGTTGCGTTTTCTAGCTGCGACAGAATCGACTCGTGAATACCTGCTAGTTTCTGTAATACTTCTGCACGATGTTCTTGGTCTTGAACACCATTTGCCAGTTCGACCAATAAGTTAGTGACTCCTGAGCAAGCGCTGCTGACGACAAGACGAGTATTTGGGTTGTTTTCTATGATAGTGGAGCAACGGCTCATTGCCTCAAAGTTGGCAACACTGGTTCCACCGAATTTTGCTACGTTAAATGCGCTCACTGCGTTCTCCCACGACTTCCTGAAAAAATAACAACAATTAATTGGTTGCCCAATACATCCAATGTTTGGTGAGGAAAGGAACAGAGCAAATAGAGAGGTAGTTAGAATGTAATTTGAAAATTTACCCTCAGAAGCTCTTCATCATACGGCGCTGATGACAGTTGATGGGACTCAACCCAAGTCAACCGACAAGTCAAATCCTGCAACTTTGACTTACCTCGGCACTACTCCCCCTGAGTGATTGGTATTGGAATTGCGGCTCCACAAATCACCTGCCTGGGCAGTGCTCCTCTTCTGCATAAAGCTTAAACATTGAACGGTTTTGCTGTCACATTGTCAACCAATATCTCAACCATTATGAAAGTTTTTATTAACGAATTTGTGACAGTGGTTTGACCTCTATACTTAGGGCTAATTGCCGATAGAGGAAAAATCTATTAGGGTGAAAACTCCGATGCCTGAGCCAGCATTTTACATAGAACTTTTATAACGCTCAGGATGAATGACTGCAATCAAGGAGCTGACATGCCGATCCAAAGCTTTATTCCCCCACATCGTATTTTAATGGGACCTGGTCCATCTGATATTTCACCTCAAGTTTTACAAGCGCTTAGCCGTCCAACGGTTGGTCACCTAGACCCACTTTTCATTGCCATGATGGACGAGCTAAAACAACTGCTTAAATACGCTTTCCAAACGGAAAATGAATTTACCATTGCAGTCTCTGCGCCGGGCAGTGCAGGCATGGAAACGTGCTTTGTCAACTTGATTGAAAAGGGCGACAAAGTCATCGTCTGCCGCAATGGTGTTTTCGGTGAGCGTATGCGTGAAAACGTGGTTCGTGCTGGTGGGGAAGCGGTTGTCGTCGATGATGAGTGGGGAACGCCCGTATCGGTCGATAAAGTTGAAGAAGCGTTAAAGCAGCACCCTGATGCTAAGATTCTTGCTTTTGTTCATGCAGAAACATCGACGGGCGCGGTAAGTGACGCCCAAGCTCTGGGTCTACTCGCGAAGCAATACGGTTTGCTATCGATTGTCGATGCTGTAACCTCACTTGGTGGTGTGCCCCTTAAAGTTGATGAGTGGCAGTTAGATGCTGTGTATTCGGGCAGCCAAAAATGTTTGTCGTGTGTTCCAGGCTTATCACCAGTCACCCTTTCTCCAGCTGCTATTGAGAAGATTCAATCCAGGACGACACCGGTTCAAAGCTGGTTCTTGGATCAAAGCTTAGTGCTGGGTTACTGGAGCGGAGAAGGCAAGCGCAGTTATCACCACACAGCGCCGGTGAACAGTTTGTATGCTCTGCATGAAGCTCTACTTATCCTTAAAAATGAAGGCTTAGAAAATGCATGGGCGCGTCACCAGTTAATGCATGAGAAGCTTAAAGCGGGTCTGCAAAAACTAGGTTTTGAATTCGTGGTAGAAGAAGAACATCGTCTACCACAGCTTAATGCGATTTATGTCCCGGAAGGAATTGATGAAGCAAAAGTGCGGAATCACTTACTTGAAACCTACAACCTAGAGATTGGTGCAGGTCTTGGTGCATTGGCGGGTAAAGCATGGCGAATTGGACTTATGGGCTATGGTGCTCGACCTGAAAATATTGCTTTGTGTTTGCGAGCGTTAGAAGAGTCTCTGACTGAATAAACCGCCTCAGTCATGAGCTAAAGAAAAGCGAAGGTCATTCCTTCGCTTTTTTTGCATTTATTGCTCAGCACCGGAAGCCGGTGTTGGTGAAGCAGAGATGGCTTGAGAAGGTGGCTGATAGTTGACGCCACTGAAATCAATTTTAGGGAACAGGAACTGTGCCTCTGCACGAATTTGTTCTGCCTTGCTTGTGTCATCCAACCCTTGATATGCCAGTATCAAGTTGTTGTAAAACGCTGGGCGTGGCTTGTCTTTAATGATTTCCAAAGACCAATCAATGTAAGGCTGAATCAAGGTTGGATCTTGCTTGTATAAACCGATGTTTAAGAAAGTGCTGTATACATCCCAATCGAAACGATCTTTCCAAACCACGGGGTTCGTCACCTGATTTAAGATATCCGGATTGGTCGGGCGAGTGGTTTCAAACTTGGTTAATACATAGTTGGTATGCAGCGCACTTAACATATAAAAGCTGATAGCAGCGGGTATAACTATACTACAGACTCTCAGCAGGCTTTTTGTAACTTTACTAAAATGAACTTTTCTATATCGAGAGACTCTCTGATCAACCCAATAAAGTAAAATAACAAAGATTATCCAATGGATGAAGGAATGATAAAACGGATACTCTAGCTGTGAGTGCATCAAAATAGGGATAAACAAAGCAAGAATAGCCAGGCGAGTTCCCCTTTTTGCATGGTAAATACGAAAAAGCACCAAGCCAGCAGCCAGTGTAATGCCAATAATTGGCAGCAATCCCCCTTCTACCCCCCAATATAGCAACTCATTATGTGGGTGATCCAAAGCTGGTAAACCGCTAGGGTAGTTTTCATTTAATGCATGCTGTCTAGCTGTATACAGAATGTATGAGGATTCAAAGTTACCGTAACCATAGCCAGTAAACGGCTTCTCGATCAGCATATCCAGCCCTTGTTTATAGAGCGTACTTCTTATGTCATCGGAAGCTGTTGCTTTTTGACTGAGGCTGTTACTACTCTCATTTTTAACGATGGCTAATGTGGTGCCAATCATAAGGCCAATCAGGATTGAAAATAGCCAGCAAACTAGTCGTTTTTTAGTGGTAAAACGGAATAGATATGGAATTAGCAAGAGCAAAACAAAAATGCAACTCAGCCACCCTGTTCTAGATGCGAGTACGATAACTAACGGTATAGTCAAAATAGGGACTAAGTACAAAATAATAATATCACTGAGCTTACGTTCATACTTATAAGGTTGTCTTGCTAAAAGGTAACCTGCAATCGCTAACCCTGTTACTAGGAAGCTAGCCATTACATTTGGTTGTTGGAAAATACCATATGGTCTATTGGCAACTGTGTCATATCCAAAGATATTACCGGGTTGCAATACTACAAACTGGATGAAACCAAACAGTGACTCAATGATCACCGCGAGTACGACGAACCACAAGAGTCTCTGCTTGTGCTTGTTGCTGAATTTAAATTGTTGTAGCAAAACGAACAATATCAACCCAGTCCATAGACCGATAAGCTGATTGGCAGAGTGTTCAATATTCGCATTGGGGAAAAGCACAGGTATGGAAATGATCACACCGCTAAATAGCAGGCCAATGGTTAATTTTGAGTATCTTACTTCTCTATTTGTTGCTAAATGATATAAGCCTATTCCAAGGCTGATACTCAAACCAATCCAAGTTGTGGCGTTAAAAGAGAGGGCAAGCCCTGATCCGCCAGGGTTTGGCATAAATATATGCATCGCAAGTAGAAAAACAACAGTGAGAGAAATAAGAAACTTGCGATTTAGAGGCGCTTTCACTCTATTTGGAGAAAGTTTTGTGCCACTTACATGTATTGTTGCCATGAAATTACGCCATTACTATTAAAAAAGACCAGCGAAGGCTGGTCTTTTACTTTACCTGTTTTTTTTACTTCAACATAGGCTTAAGGAAGCGAGCGGTGTGTGAACCTTCGATCTGAGACACATCTTCAGGCGTTCCTTGTGCGATGATCTCACCACCACCCTGTCCGCCTTCGGGACCTAAGTCGATAATCCAGTCTGCCGTCTTAATAACATCGAGGTTATGTTCGATGACGACAACAGTATTTCCGTGGTCTCGCAGACGGTGCAGTACAGTTAGTAGCTGCTGGATATCGTGGAAGTGCAGACCGGTTGTCGGTTCATCCAAAATGTATAAGGTTTTGCCTGTGTCACGCTTAGACAGCTCTCGAGCCAGTTTCACACGCTGAGCTTCACCGCCTGACAGCGTAGTTGCTGCTTGACCTAAGCGAATGTAAGACAGTCCAACATCCATCAGAGTTTGCAGCTTACGAGCAATCGCTGGTACTGGGTCGAAGAAAGTACGCGCATCTTCTACCGTCATTTCCAGTACTTCATCAATGGTCTTGCCTTTGTAACGTACTTCAAGTGTTTCGCGGTTGTAGCGTTTACCTTTACATACATCACAAGAAACGTAGACGTCAGGTAGGAAGTGCATTTCTACTTTGATTACGCCATCACCCTGACAGGCTTCACAGCGACCACCGCGTACGTTAAAGCTAAAGCGCCCCGGTTTGTAACCACGAGATCGCGACTCTTGCGTGCCCGCAAACAGTTCACGGATCGGAGTAAAGATTCCAGTGTAAGTGGCTGGGTTTGAACGTGGTGTACGACCGATAGGGCTTTGGTCAATGTCGATAACTTTATCGAAGTGCTCTAACCCTTTGATTGCTTTATATGGTGAAGGGTGCGCTGTTGTTGCACCATTCAACTGGGTATGAGCAATCTTAAAGAAGGTATCGTTAATCAGCGTTGATTTACCTGAGCCGGATACACCGGTAATACAACTGAACAAGCCAACAGGAACGGAAAGGTCAACATTCTTTAAGTTGTTACCTGTCGCGCCAAGTAGTTCAACGGTTTTCTTCGGATCGCGTGGCGTACGTTCTTTTGGTACTGCAATCTCTTTCGCGCCACTGAGGTACTGACCAGTCAGTGAGTTTGGATTGGCGATGATCTCGTCCATCGTACCTTCAGCGACCACGTTACCACCGTGTACACCTGCACCTGGACCGATATCGATCACGTGATCAGCACAACGAATCGCATCTTCATCGTGCTCAACCACTAACACTGTGTTACCCAAATCTCTTAGGTGGGTCAGGGTTTTCAATAGGCGTTCGTTATCACGCTGGTGGAGACCAATCGATGGTTCATCTAGAACGTACATGACACCCACTAAACCAGCACCAATTTGGCTCGCTAAACGAATACGTTGAGCTTCACCACCCGATAGGGTTTCTGCGCTGCGTGATAAGTTGAGGTAGTTTAATCCTACGTTAACCAAGAATTGCAGGCGATCGTTGATCTCTTTCATCACTTTTTCAGCGATTTGGGCACGTTGACCTTCTAGCTTCAAAGAATGGAAGAATTCCAATGCGTCGGCGATGCTGAGTTCTACAATCTCCGGTAGTGTCGTATCGGCAATAAAGACGTTACGAGCTTCTAGGCGCAGACGAGTACCGCCACAGCTAGAGCAAGACTTCGTAGAGATGTATTTCGCAAGCTCTTCACGTACCGAATTAGATTCGGTATCGCGGTAACGGCGTTCAAGTGTATTCAGGATCCCTTCAAAAGGATGGCGCTTAACGCGAATGTCACCACGATCGTTAATGTACTTGAACTCAACTTCAGTACGCCCCGATCCTTTAAGAATGATGTCTTGGGTTTTCTTTGGTAGAGAATTAAACGGTGCGTGAAGATCGAAGCCGTAATGATCCGCCAGCGCTGTCAGCATTTGAAAGTAGTAATAGTTCTTTTGATCCCAGCCACGAATTGCCCCTTGCGCCAAGCTAAGCGTTTCATCTTGAATGACTCGGCTTGGATCAAAATACTGCTGCACACCCAAACCATCACAAGTACCACACGCGCCAGCAGGGTTGTTGAACGAGAACAAACGAGGTTCAAGTTCTTGCATGCTGTAGCCACAAATAGGGCAAGCAAAGTTAGCTGAGAAGATCACCTCTTCGCCGTCGCCGTCCATTGGAGCAACAACTGCAATACCACCAGACAGCTCTAGTGTGGTTTCGAATGATTCAGCCAAACGTTGCTGCAAATCTGGGCGAACTTTAAAGCGGTCCACAACGACTTCAATAGTGTGTTTCTTATGCAGTTCTAGCGGTGGTGGATCAGAAAGATCACAAGTTTCACCATCGATACGTGCGCGGATGAAACCTTGAGCTGCTAGGTTCTCTAGCGTTTTAACATGCTCACCTTTACGCTCTTTCACGATAGGAGCAAGTAGCATCATTTTGCTGCCTTCTGGCAACTCTAAAACTTTATCGACCATTTGGCTGACGGTTTGTGCTGCTAGAGGTGTGTGGTGTGTTGGACAACGAGGTTCACCAACGCGTGCGTAAAGCAGACGTAGGTAGTCGTACACCTCAGTAATGGTACCAACGGTAGAGCGTGGGTTGTGTGATGTTGATTTCTGCTCAATCGAGATCGCAGGAGACAAACCCTCGATGTGGTCAACATCCGGTTTTTCCATGAGAGACAAAAATTGGCGTGCGTAAGCTGATAGCGACTCTACGTAACGTCTCTGACCTTCAGCGTATAAAGTATCGAATGCGAGAGAGGATTTACCAGAACCGCTCAAACCAGTAATGACAATCAGTTTATCACGGGGGATAGTGAGGTTGATGTCTTTGAGGTTATGGGTGCGGGCACCACGAACTTCTATTTTATCCATCGTTTTTGCTCTATGTATAACCAAGTGACGCAAGTATTACATAGTGTGAGAAATGTGCAAAGAAAATACTGGACAAAAAAACAGTAAAAGAAACCCCAGCATTTTTGCTGGGCTTTAGAATCAGTAAGTTTGAGCTGTTTATACTTCTTTCTTCGTTGCGTGTTTACCTAGCTCAGACTTCTTTTCGTCTTTTAGGTACAGGTTTTCGAAGCAGTAGTTTGTGGCTTCGATGTAACCTTCTACGCTACCACAGTCGAAACGTTGACCTTTAAATTTGTACGCCAATACACAACCTGCTTTCGCTTGCTTAAGCAATGCATCAGTGATTTGGATCTCGCCACCTTTACCAGGTTCAGTATTTTCAATCAGTTCGAAAATATCTGGAGTCAGGATATAGCGACCGATGATTGCTAGGTTGCTTGGCGCTGTACCTTGCTCTGGCTTTTCTACCATGTCGTTTACGCGATAGATATCGTCTTTAATCATCTCACCAGAGATAACACCGTATTTGTGAGTTTCTTCTTCGGGAACCTCTTGAACAGCAACGATTGAGCAACGGAATTGCTTAAACAGTGCGACCATTTGAGCTAAAACGCCTTCTTTTTCGTTTACACAAAGATCATCAGCTAGAACTACTGCAAATGGGTTGTCTCCAACTAGTTCGCGGCCTGTTAGGATTGCATGGCCTAAACCTTTCATTTCACGTTGGCGGATGTAGGTAAAGTTAGCTGAATCAATGATTTCACGGATATCAACCAATAGCTCTTCTTTGTTGGTTCCACTGATCTGATGTTCCAGTTCGTAGTTTTTATCAAAGTGGTCCATGATAGAGTGCTTGCCACGACCTGTTACAATACACATGCCGTTCATACCCGCTTGGATCGCCTCTTCTACACCGTATTCAATCAGTGGCTTGTTCACGACAGGCATCATTTCTTTTGGCATAGACTTAGTTGCGGGAAGAAAGCGGGTCCCATAACCCGCTGCTGGGAACAAGCATTTTTTTATCATATATGATCCTTTGTTATTCGATTATCTAGCCTGTAGATATTGGAGTACTTTACCATGCTCGATGTGTAATTATTATGAATAAA
This sequence comes from Vibrio sp. SCSIO 43153, assembly GCF_023716625.1. Classification (NCBI taxonomy): domain Bacteria; kingdom Pseudomonadati; phylum Pseudomonadota; class Gammaproteobacteria; order Vibrionales; family Vibrionaceae; genus Vibrio; species Vibrio sp. SCSIO 43153. Next base: position 2,969,630 of record NZ_CP071855.1, on the reverse strand, counting down.
GTACGAAAACAGGGATTTATGACAGCAAATTCTGATCTGCCCATGCTATCGCTTGAACCCGATTTTTGACGGATAACTTTTTAAAAATTTGGTATAGGTGCGACTTTATTGTGAATTCACTGACAAATAACTCTTCTGCCATCTGGCAATTGGAGGCTCCTGCTTGCAAACAGCGTAAAACTTGTAACTCGCGAATGGTGAGGTCAACGGTTGCTGGAGTGGTATGGGAGCTGACGACATTGCGATAGTAGTGCAAAAGTTGGCTCGTGACATTCCTAGGCAACCAGTTTTGGCCGTTTATGATTTCTTTGAATCCCTCTGCGATATTTTCAGCACTATCTTCTTTATAGAACAGTCCTTTTAGCTGGCCGAACGAGAGTAACTCGTCCGTTGTTAGGCGTTTTGGGACGTTAAATATGATTGTTTCAAAGTTCTTCCATACTAATGGAAGATTCTTAATCGAAAGAATCAAGTCTTTGTGTTCTTCAAAATCAATGAGTAAGATCTTATTGCGGTGCTTAGGGTTGGCTTCCATAAGGTCATCAATACCAATGAGAGGAATATCCATATCAGCATATTTCTTCAGCTGTGTTAGCTGAGAACTTTCATCTTGTTTTAAGCTGATAAGAAAGAGTTTTCTCGCATAAGCAGATTTTCTCATGAGCAGGTTACTCCAGTTAATGTGATTGGAATAACGGTGACATCAAATCTGCAAATGAACTAGTGGCTTTGAAGAGAATTGCGTTTAGTTTCAAAGCCTAAAGAAACGAATGATGTAATGTGATTCACATTTGCTACTCCTTAATCAAGAAAAGAGATTTTAGTTCCAGATATTTGGTGAATGACTGACAATCTAATTGGGCTTTAATCAAGTCAGCAAAGCGTGTTATTCTAATGCGCTTAATTTTTAATACATCCAGAGTGAAACGGAGCACATCATGGCCAGCCGTGGAATTAACAAAGTTATTTTGGTGGGGAATCTTGGTAACGACCCTGAAATTCGTTACATGCCTAACGGTGGTGCGGTAGCAAACATCACGATTGCAACTTCAGAGTCATGGCGTGACAAAGCGACTGGTGAACAGCGTGAAAAAACAGAGTGGCATCGTGTGGCTTTGTTTGGGAAATTGGCTGAAGTAGCTGGTGAGTACCTGCGCAAAGGCTCTCAGGTTTACGTTGAAGGTCAACTTCAAACACGTAAATGGCAAGACCAAAATGGTCAAGACCGCTACACGACAGAAGTTGTTGTTCAAGGATTCAACGGCGTTATGCAAATGCTTGGCGGCCGTGCTCAAGGTGGCGCACCGATGGGTGGTGGTCAGCAACAGCAGCAACAACAAGGTGGTTGGGGTCAACCTCAGCAACCTGCTCAGCAGCAGTACAATGCTCCACAGCAGCAACCTCAACAACAGGCTCCGCAGCAACCACAGCAGCAGTACAATGAGCCGCCTATGGATTTTGATGACGATATTCCGTTCTAAGCAATACGTCTAGTAAAGAGCCGCGAATATCGCGGCTTTTTTATTGCTTGGAAGAGCGTCTGCATCAGATCGCATTTTTAGCTCTTCAATGCGTAGTAAAATGGTGATTTTGCTATAGCGTCTCACAATCAGATTAATCCGATTGTTTAGTGTTTTGTTATCAAGTATAAGTAATTCAATAAGGTATATGGTGAATAGAAAAGGAATTTGGTATTCATGAGGTATACCCCTACTCTAAAGCTAAGCACACGACTGGTGGCTTTTGTCACTATGATCGTAATATGCGCAATGTTTATCTTGTTTGTTGGAGGCACCCTCTCTTTCAAACGACTCGGACAAGAGTATCTCAATCACTATTTAGAAGGGATTGTCGAGGTCGTTGACAAAGAGATGGAAGATCCTGATGCGGCTTATTCTATGCAGCGCTGGATGCCGAAGATGCTGCAGGCAAGTAACATCGTTGAAATGACTCTATTCGCGAATGATGCAGTCGTGTATCGTTTCAAAGACACATCACATCATGTCGACCCTTCGATCTTGTTTGAACAAGATTATCGATTAGCTCATAACCAAAACTACGTCATTCATTTTAAAGTGGTTCCTCCTTATTTAGGTTATGGCTACTCCATGCAAGCGCTATGGTCTATCACTTTAGCTGTCGTATTGATCATCTTTTGCTTGCTGCGTGGTGTAGCATGGCTGAAAGAGCAGCTAGCTGGTTCAGAGATGCTGGAAGAGCGTGGTCGTATGATCCTAGCAGGACGAGTGGAGCAATATGCTAAAGGTGATGAACGAGAGTGGCCGTATACTGCTAGCGAAGCCTTAGATGTCTTGATTGAGGAACTACAAGATGCTCGCCAAGAAAGAAGTCGATTCGATACCTTCATTCGTACGCAGACGTTTCTTGATAAGTTAACAGGTACTGCAAACCGTGTCCTTTTTGACAGCAAACTTGAATCGGCATTGCTTGAAAGTGGTTCAAGAGGGGCCGTCCTATTGCTGCGTATTCAAGATTGGAAATCGGTTCAAGAAGAGCTAGATAAGCAGTCTAGCGATGACTTCATTGTTGAAGTAGGGAGTTTAATCTCTAATCTGGTTCAGCGTTTTCCTGATGTGGTTTTTTCTCGTTATTATGAGGCTGACTTTGCTTTGTTTTTGCCGCATCAGTCTGCCAAAGATGTCGCCAATCTTGCATCTCAATGTATTCGTCAACTCGAAAAGTTAGTACCTCCAGCGCCTTTAGACATTGATAACTGGTGCCATATTGGCATCACGATGTACAAGGAAGGTGAGCGTCATAGCCAAATTATCGATGAAGCGGAGACAGCTTTACGTAGCGCTCAATTACAAAATAACAATAACTGGAGTCGGTTCAAGAAATTGAGTCATTATGAGGACGTTCGAGGTAGTGTCAGGTGGCGTACTCTTTTTGATGCAGCATTAACGCCTGAAAATGTGATACTCTACGCACAATCTGCTTTTTCAATAAGTGATTCGTCGCATAAAAAAGTGCTTCACGAAGAGGTAACATGCCGTATTCAGGATCCAGAGAATGGGATTGTGAAGGCCTCTCGATTTATCTCTGCTGTCCGGCAGGTTGGTTACGAGGCACAAATGGACCGTGCTGTCGTGACTCAGTTTTTGCAGCATTATAAGCAACAAAGCCACGGTGATACCCATTTTACCATCAATTTAAATGTTCCCCCTTTTGGGCAGCGAGAACACTTTAAGTGGTTACGGGATGAACTACTACAGTTGTCAACAGAGAGCCGAAAGTGTCTCATTTTTGAGTTTGTTGAGGCGCAATTTGTAAGACACTTAGATTTTATGCGGCCAGTCGCTAAAATGCTGTCTGGTTTGGGGTGTCGCCTAATCGTTGGGCAAGCGGGGCGTACGATTGTGAGCACGCATTACCTAAAAGAGGTGGACATCCATTATCTCAAGCTGCACCGCAGTTTGGTGACAAAAATAGACCAAAGACATGAAAACCAACTGTTTATTCGTAGCATGCTAGGAGCCGCTGAAAATAGTCGTACGAGGATTATTGCAGTTGGAGTTGAAAGCAAACAAGAGCTAGATGCTCTAGTTGAACTAGGTATATATGGAGTTCAAGGACGTTATTTCGCATCTGAAGTTCGTTTATTTCCAATAATTGATGCCAAGAAAGAAGTTCAATCTGATGCTCAGATTAAGCCTGGGCGCAGAAATCGCTGGCGAAAAAATAATAGATAAGAATGAAAAGACTACACGGATTACTCAATAGAATTACTGGTTCTTCTGCTGGTGGAAGAGCCTGCTTTATGGTGATACAGCCTGATGCTGTTTATTTATCCGCGTCAGCAAAAAGTGCTAGCCCAGCCAGATTTGATATCTCTGATGGAAATTGGGAGAAATCGTGCGAACAGGCTTTAAGTGTTGCTGCTAGCTCTTATGACTCACTGACAGTTGTCTTGTCACACAATTTCTATCAGATCTATCAGATTGATAAGCCATCTATGCCTCGCCAAGAGTGGCCGTCAGCCTTGCCATTCTTATTAAAGGAGTTGATATCAGAACGAGCGATTGACATCGTTGCCGACGCTGTGGAGTTACCCAACTCGACGAAAGTTCAAACTTATGTGTTGCCAAGAAAGATATTAGATAAATTGATGTTGCTTTCTGAACGTTATCAGTTGTCACTTAACACCATCGTTCCTGAAGATGAAGTGTGGGGAAGAGCGTCAGGGGAATTGGGTAATTTTCTACTGCTGCAACGTTCATGTAAGGGGCACTTTAGAATCAGCGCCTTTGTTGAACATACAATGATGTTTAACCGTACCATAAGAAGTGTAACATCACCGTTGACAGGGGTGCCATCGACTGATTTACAGATGGATAGTTTGTCACTAGAGCTTCAACGCTCCATTGACTATTTATCTTCACAGGTTCGCAATGTGCAGCTACATCAGCTCAAAGTATGTTGTGATGAAGAGGATGAAAACGAACTATCGCAGTCTCTAAATTACCGAATTAGCACCAAAGTATCAGCCTTAATTGGAGAAGCGCATGAGCTATCAGGCCATGTATTAGCGGATACGGCATCACTTGTCTCTGAGTGGCGAGTTAACTTATTTCCTAGCTACCTGAAGCCTAAAAAGAGGCTGCTTACTCTTAAAAATGTTGCGATATCTTGGGCAGCAGCGGCGTTAGTTATTGTGCTGTCATATGGCTATGTCAGTTGGCAATATCAAGGAGTTGATGACCAAATAAATATCGCCAAAAGTAAGGGTGACATTCTTAAATCAGAACTAGACCGTTATAACGCTCAATTGAGAAAGCTTAAGCCTGATGCTAACAAGTTAGCTGCGCAAGCTCGTCTCGAAAAAGAGGTTCAAGCTAAGCGAGATTCACTAACTGCTGTAGGCAAGTATGATGATTCACAGCGCATTGGCTATTCAGGTGTTATGACTTCTCTTGCGAAGTTAAGTAATAACAACATCTCTATTTCAGGTATTCATATTGCCCAAGAGCAACTTGATATAAAAGGTCTCGCAAGGACACCTCGAGCTGTACCTGATTGGGTGGGGCAATTCAAGAATGAGATTAGCTTGGTAGGGCGTACCTTTGATGATGTTGCGATTGGTCGTACCGAGAAAGGGGTAGTGACATTTGAGTTGAGTACTCGCAAGGAGACACAAGAATGAATGATGTTTGGTCTTCATTAGAAGAGCGCTTTGACGAATTAAGCGCACGAGAGAAAGGGCTAATTGCTGCTTGTGGATTCGTGACGATAGTTATGTTGCTGTTTACTATGGTATTAGAGCCGAAGTTAGATAGTGTAAATAGCAGCAATAGGCAACTAAATACCCAAAAGCAGAGTAATCAACAGATTGAAATTGAAACGTTACGTGTTCAAGCTCAATTGAAGAAAGATCCCAATGCTGAAGTTGATCAAGCTATTGCACAATTACTATCAGAGAGTCAGCACTTATCAATGCAACTGTCGCAAATCATTGAGCACTTGATTACACCTTCTCAAATGGCAGAGCTGCTACAAAGTGTTTTAGAGCAGCAATCAGGGGTGCATTTGATCAGCTTGAGTACATTGAAAGCAGAGCCAATTACGCCTGATAAAGAGGCGTCGCAGTACTCGGGGTATTACGTGCACCCTGTACGCCTAGAGTTGAGCGGTGACTACTTTTCTATTGCCAGTTATCTAAAGAAACTTGAACAACTTCCGGTGAGTTATTATTGGCGCAACTTCACTTACCAAGTGGAGGATTACCCAAAGGCTAATTTGGTGTTGGAAGTATACACTTTGGGCTCTCAAGAGGAGTTTATCGGTGGATAAAAAAATAGTTCTAGCGATGATTATCGGTTCTATTAGTGCGCCGAGCATTTGTGCCGTTGAACAAGATCCTACGGCTCCTCTAGGTTGGGAGAAGCCAACTCAAGCTAATTCAACAGTAAAACGGAAGTATCGATTACCAACACTAAACAGTATTGTGTGTAAGCCAGATATGCCATGTATTGCCATTATTAATAATAAGATAGTAGAGCAAGGGCATTCTTTAAATGGTTATCGTGTTGCCAGTATTAATAGTGAATATGTGACTTTAAAGCGTGGTGACCGAGATTGGAAACTCGAGCTTTTTCGTTTAAATGTAAAACAATAAAAATCAGAGCCTAAACAGATATGCGTAAATTAGTGATAGCAGTTGTGGTTGCTTCGTTGGCAGGATGCTCTATGGGCCATAGAGACCCGGTAGAAGTAAAGCAAGCTCTTAACGAGTCAATCAACGAGTCAAATAGCAGACAGCTTGATGAAATCCCTTCTTCCGTTGAAGCTGATTTGATGCCAGATCTTGAATCGAGTGCTTCTGGTTCTGAAGGCATGGTAAAACGCTTTCGAATTCAAGCTAATGCAGTGGAAGCCAGAAGCTTCTTTGCTTCTCTCGTAAAGGGGACGGAGTATAGCGTAGCTATTCACCCGGCAGTAAGAGGAAAAATTACTGTAAACTTAACGGATGTGACGCTTGATGAAGTGCTGAATGTCGTGCAAAACATGTATGGCTATGATGTGGTCAAATCTGGCAAGGTTTTACAGGTGTATCCCGCGGGTATGCGAACGGTGACGATTCCTGTCGACTATTTGCAGTTTAAGCGCTCAGGCCGCTCATTGACGAGTATAGTTACTGGTTCTGTAGCATCTGCAGGGACATCTAGCTCTGGTAGCAATTCCGACGAATCTAGTTCCAATTCTGATTCAAGCAGTGATAGCTCGACTGTTGCGAATGGCGGTACGCGCATTGAAACGTTGACGGAAAGTGATTTCTGGCCGGCATTACAGCAAGCTGTTGCAAGTCTCATAGGTTCCGGAAATGGTCAAAGTGTCGTTGTTACGCCTCAAGCGAGTGTCATTACAGTACGAGCTTTTCCTGATGATATCCGAGAAGTGAGAGAGTTCCTCGGTGTTTCTCAACAACGCATGCAGCGCCAAGTTATTCTAGAAGCAAAGATTCTAGAAGTGACTTTGAGTGACGGTTATCAACAAGGTATCAACTGGTCAAATATATCAGCTTCGATTGGAGGATCTGGCAGCATTTCTGTTGGACGCCCATATCCTGATGGAACCCTTCCTGGAACTGGTGTTCCAATCCCAACTTTACCTGGGTTAGATGCTATTGGCACGCTTCTCGGTGGTCAAACAAATATCACCATCTCAGATGGTAACTTCGATGCAGTTCTGAGCTTTATGTCTACACAAGGGGATTTGAATGTACTTTCTAGTCCGAGAATTACAGCCGCTAACAACCAGAAGTCGGTGATAAAAGTAGGTTCAGATGAGTACTTTGTGACTCAATTATCAAGCAATGCAGGAAACGGTGAGAACTCTAATGCGGTTCCTGAAGTGGAGTTAACGCCTTTTTTCTCTGGTATTTCTTTAGACGTAACGCCTCAAATTGATGATAAAGGAAGTGTATTCCTGCATGTTCACCCAGCGGTTATCGAAGTTCAGGAAGAATTGAAAACGCTCAATTTAGGTGGTGAGTTCCAAAATGTGCAACTGCCGTTGGCGAAAAGTTCAGTCCGTGAGTCTGATTCCGTCATCAGAGCGAAAAGTGGTGATGTCGTGGTAATTGGCGGTTTGATGAAGCAACAAAACGTGAATCAAACATCAAAGGTCCCATTCTTGGGTGATATACCAGCACTGGGACACTTATTTAGAAATACGTCAGACGTTACCCAAAAAACGGAGCTCGTTATTCTGCTAAAACCAACGGTTGTTGGCGTTAACTCATGGCAGAAAGAACTAGAGCGCTCGCGTGACTTGCTGCAAGAGTGGTTCCCTGATTCGCAGTAATGCAGTCAACACTTAAACTAGTGGGTTGATAAGTGTATGTATCTATCGCATTTTGGTTTTCGCTTACAACCATTTTCACTAACCCCTAATACAGAACTGTTTTTGGGGTTAGCTCCTCATTATGAATCCATTCAAACCATCATCGCAGCGATTGATATGGGAGAAGGGGTCATAAAAGTGGTTGGGGAAGTGGGAACAGGCAAAACCATGGTTTGTCGAAAGCTGATTGAGCAAATTGAAGATGATGCCGAGCTGATTTACTTGCCAAACCCTGCGCTTACAGGGGCTCAATTGCAACTAGCGGTGGCTAGAGAGCTTGGAATTAAAAATGCTGATCCGCTAAATGTTGTGGAGCTTATTCAAGAACGATTGATCTGTATTCGCTCAGTAGGAAAAAGAACCGTTTTAATTGTTGATGAAGCTCAAGCACTGTCTTTTGAAGCATTAGAAACTCTGCGCCTATTTGGGAATCTAGAGACCGAGAAAGACAAACTACTCCAGTTGGTTTTGTTTGGTCAGCCTGAGCTTGAGGAGCGCCTGTTAAGTCACAATTTGCGGCAGTTCCGACAACGCATCACATTCAATTGTGAATTACGTACTCTCAACTTAGATGAAGGCGTGGCCTATATGGACAACCGACTTAATAAAGCGGGAAATGGGGCGCACATTTTTAGTATTGAGCAGAAAAAAGCAATATGGCGTTCTGCTTCTGGGGTTCCTAGGCTAATTAATCAGATTTGCCATAAATCATTACTCACGGCGTTTAATGACCGCTGTACATTAATTAAGAATCAACACGTTTACGCGGCAATGCATGACACCCTTGATGCCTGTAAACCAAAGTTTAAGACCCCGATATTCTGGGGATGGAGCCGATCTTGAGTGCAATTAACAAAGCTTTATCTGAACTCGCAGAGAAGGAGCATAAACCTGAGCTATCAAGAGCGGAAGTTCCGGTCGTTGCTAAAAGAAAGCCCTGGCTATGGTTAATCGCGGGCTTTTCTATGAGTTTGGCTATCGGAGGGTGGGCCGTCTCTCAAGCGCCTACGCCGGACAACGTTAATGAAGTGGCATTAGCAGGGGCTGATAATGTAGCTAAAAAGGTGGCAAATGTAGATGCCAGCTCTCCAACAGCCAAAATAACGCCTCAATTAGAGCAAGTTGTTGCAACAAAAAACATTGAAGTGGCTCATGTTCGTGCTAATCAATCAGAGCGGGTAGCGACCCAAGAAATTTATTCTCCTCAATCTCTTGCTTCTACGCCTAAAAAAGTGGTGGCAGAAGATAGTCAATCAATAGCAGAACCAGCGACGCTGCACAGTGAGCCGCTAGAAGTCGTTGATGAAGCGAGCTCTATGCATATTGAGCAGGTGGAGCTAAGCCATCAACAACTTGCTGATAAAGCTATGAACCGAGCCGGTAAAGCAATGGACTCAAATGATATGCAGGAAGCAATGGCCGCATATGCAGAGGCGCTGCGTTATGAGCCATCGAATATTGAAGCGAGACAGAAACTAGCGGCATTATATTTTGGTAAAAGTGATACCAGAAAAGCGTACGAGATACTTCAGGCTGGTATTAAGTTGGACAATGATAACCAGCCACTAAGACTTGCATTGTCCAAGTTGTTAGTGAAAGCAAACCAGCCTGAAGCGGCATTGAGCCCATTAGTTTTTATGCCAGATAACCCAACTCGAGATTATTTAGCAATGCGAGCTGCTTTGGCTCAAAAGCAGAAACAGACGGAATTCGCGTTAGAAAGTTATCAGCTTTTAACGCAAAGAGAGCCAGAGAATGCACGTTGGTGGCTTGGGTTAGCCATTCAGCAAGAGCGTAATGTTCAAATCAAAGCAGCGGTCTACTCCTACCAGCAAGCATTAGGAAAAGTGGGTGTGTCTAATCAATCACAAGCATTTATTAGAGATAGACTGAATATCTTGAAGCAGCTGGAGGGCGCAGAATGAAAATCCAATTAAGGAAGCGTCTTGGTGACCTGCTTGTTGAAGAGGGCATTGTCACAGAAGAACAAGTGCAGCAAGCCCTTGCTAGCCAACATGAGACAGGGCAAAAGTTAGGTGATGCCCTGATTGCTTTGGGGTTTATTTCTGAAAAGCAAATGCTGAACTTCCTTTCCCAGCAGCTGGGTTTACCGCTCATTGATTTAAGTCGTGCACCTATTGATGCCGATGCGGTGCAACTTTTACCGGAGGTTCATGCTCGTCGTCTACGTGCCATGGTGGTTGCACAAAACGGTGATACGTTAAGAGTTGCTATGAGCGATCCTGCGGACTTGTTCACCCAAGAATCGCTAATGAACTTATTAGGTGAGTACGCTTTAGAGTTTATTATTGCTTCTGAGCGACAATTGGTGGAAAGCTTTGACCGCTATTATCGCCGAACTAAGGAGATCGCCTCTTTCGCCGAACAGCTTCAAGCCGAGCATCAGGATGTTGATGTATTTGATTATGGTATTGAAGAGACGGAAAGTGAAGAAGTTACGGTTGTTAAGTTGGTTAACTCAATGTTTGAAGATGCCGTGCAGGTGGGTGCATCTGATATTCATATTGAGCCAGATGATAAAGTGCTTCGTCTCCGTCAACGTGTTGATGGTGTTTTGCATGAAACCATCCTAAATGAAGTCAATGTCGCATCAGCCTTAGTTTTACGCCTTAAATTGATGGCACACCTAGATATTTCTGAAAAGCGTTTGCCGCAAGATGGTCGCTTTAACATTAAGGTTCGAGGTCAATCCATCGATATTCGTATGTCGACGCTGCCAACGCAATATGGCGAATCTGTGGTAATGCGTTTGCTTAACCAGTCTTCAGGTCTACGAAAACTAGAAGATTCGGGCTTACCTGCTGATTTACTTGCTCGTTTGCGCCGTCAGTTGTCTCGCCCGCATGGCATGATCTTAGTGACTGGCCCAACGGGTTCGGGTAAAACGACAACGCTATACGGTGCATTAAGTGAGTTAAACGAACCGGGTAAGAAGATCATTACTGCAGAAGACCCTGTGGAATACCGCTTACCACGTATTACACAAGTACAGATCAATAGTAAAATTGATCTTACTTTCTCACGAGTACTACGTACTTTCCTTCGTCAAGATCCAGACATCATCTTAGTTGGTGAGATGCGAGACCAAGAAACGGTAGAGATTGGTTTGCGTGCAGCGTTAACAGGCCACTTAGTTTTGAGTACGCTGCATACCAATGATGCAATAGACAGTGCTTTACGAATGATAGATATGGGGGCACCTGGCTATCTTGTTGCAAGTGCAGTTCGTGCGGTTGTTGCTCAACGATTGGTTCGCCGAGTCTGCCCTGATTGTAAGACTGAAGATGTTGTCGACGAGTCTCGGCAACAGTGGTTGTCAGGACGTTTCCCTAATCAGTTAAATGCTGTTTTTCATAAAGGAAAAGGCTGTCAGAACTGTAACTTAACCGGCTATCGAGGTCGAATCGGCGTGTTTGAAATGTTGGAATTAGAACACGAGATGATGGATAAGTTACGTGCGAATGATGCGGTAGGTTTTGCGCAAGCGGCGCGTCAATCCGCATCCTATAAGCCCCTATTAGCTTCCGCTATGGAGCTGGCTTTGAAAGGTATTGTTAGCCTTGATGAAGTGATGGCGCTTGGTGAAGGCGATTCATCTGGTAAAGCAGATGCAATCTTAATGTAGGTGATTAGATGCCAACATTCAGTTATCAAGGTCGAACACTGACCGGATCCGCGACCAAAGGTAAGATTGATGCCGTTAATGAAGAGGCAGCTGCGGAAGCATTAATGAATAAAGGGGTTATTCCTCTAAATATTCAGTTAAGAAAGGCATCTAATGCTAGTAGCTTTAGTTTATCTAAATTGCTTGTACCTGCGATCCCTCTTGAAGTCATTATTCTGTTCTGTCGCCAGTTATTCAGTTTAACTAAAGCTGGGGTTCCACTGCTTCGCTCTATGCGTGGTCTATTACAAAACTGTGAAAATCAACAATTAAAAGATGCGCTTGAAGATGTTGTCTCTGAGCTTAGTAATGGTCGCGGATTATCAGCCGCAATGCAGCCGCACAGCAAAGTGTTCAGCCCTTTGTTTGTCTCCATGATTAATGTGGGTGAAAACACCGGTCGTTTAGATCAAGCTTTATTGCAGTTGGCTAGTTACTATGAGCAAGAGTTAGAAACTCGTAAACGTATCAAAGCCGCAATGCGGTACCCGACGTTTGTCATCGTGTTTATCACGATCGCAATGTTCATTTTGAATATTTTCGTGATTCCGCAATTTGCTACCATGTTTACTCGTTTTGGAGTCGAACTTCCCGTACCAACACGTGTGCTAATTGCAACATCAAGCTTTTTCGTTAATTACTGGGGCTTGCTCATTGCTCTGATTATTGGAGCATTCCTCGTTTTTCGAGCTTGGATAGCTACTGCAAATGGAAGAGAAAGGTTTGATAAGTTTCGACTAAGAGTTCCTATTGTCGGTGATATCGTCAATCGTGCTCAGCTTTCTCGTTTTTCTCGAACTTTTTCACTGATGCTTAAGTCAGGTGTGCCGCTGAACCAATCATTGGCTTTGGCCGGTGAGGCGCTGGGCAATAAGTTCCTAGAGAATCGAATCGTTGAGATGAAATCCTCCATCGAAGCGGGGAGCACCATTTCTGTGACGGCAGTGAATAGTAAAATCTTTACACCGCTGGTTATTCAGATGATTGCTGTCGGTGAAGAAACGGGTCGAATTGATGAATTATTGCTCGAGGTCGCAGACTTTTATGATCGAGAAGTAGATTATGATCTCAAGACCTTAACTGCACGAATAGAACCGCTACTTTTGGTGATTGTGGCGGGTATGGTTATGGTTTTAGCCTTGGGTATCTTCCTGCCTATGTGGGGTATGCTCGATATAATCAAAGGCTAAAGTGTGATTGAAAACCGAGCAAGTGCAAGGCTTATATTGTGGGGGACATTTGTCGCTGCGGTGCTAGTCGCACTGCTAGAGAGTTTGGCTCCTCTGCAAAAAGAGTTAGATGATACAGGAGCAAGTCTAGCCAAAAATTGGATGCTAGATAGTGTTAATCGTTATCGAAGTATTTGGTTGATGAAGGGCGAACCAGATTCGATCGAGGTCGATGGCTCGATATTGTTAATGACTGACGCTGGGCTAGTATTACCGCTTGATGACAGTGAACAATTTGATTGCGATAGTTGGTTAACGATTCATTACCCTCAGCGTAAGATTATGAGGGCTAATTTGTCAGAAATAAAACTGATTACCAAAGGTGATGAGTACCTTTGCATGTACAGGTATTCAAGTCAACAGCTGGTATTAGTGACATTTAATGCTAACCACTTGCAAATTGATGTCGAAAACTCGGCAAGGTAAGTTTTTTGACACTTTAGTGCTATAAATGAGACGCTAGTTCGGTATAATAGCTTCGTATTAAAAATTTGAAATTTGTAAACTAATTATCCAGTTACACAGTGCAAATTTATCAATCCAGATTTCGCTTAACTAGTGAGTGATTCGTAACCATCGACACTAACTTAAGCAATAACACAAATGGTCGCGTGACCTTAACGTTGCAGTCACTCTGCATGTTTACAAAAGAGAGAGAAACAATGAAAAGACAAGGTGGTTTTACCCTTATCGAACTTGTGGTGGTAATTGTGATCCTAGGTATCCTAGCGGTAACGGCTGCACCACGCTTCCTTAACTTACAAAATGATGCACGAAAAGCTTCTATCCAAGGCTTAAAAGGCGCTATCGATGGTGCGGCAGGCATTACTTATGGTAAAGCTGCGGTCGAAGGTGTAGAAACAGCAACAACATCAAATGTTGATGGAAGTATTTCTGCTGCATTTGGTTACCCAACAGCGACAGCGACTGGTATTGGTAATGCGGTAGTTGGTCTAAATGAAGACTGGTCTTCATTTGTGGATACAAGTGCTACACCAAATGAGATCGTAATTGGTTTCAAGCAAGAGGGTACAATCACCAAAGCTAAGATTACTGATACTGAATGCTATGTTAAGTACACTCAAGCTTCGAGCAAAGATTCTGCTGGTGCAGCAAAAACTGTAGTTGTTGATGATAAGTGTTAAGCTTTTTATTCGAGGCCAGCTAGTCTGGCCTTTATCTCTATACTTTGGTTAATCTTGGAATGGTACATATGCGTCAATCATCAGGTCTTAGTGCGCTGGAGTTTGTGGCTGTACTAATCATCTTAGGTGTGATTGGTTATGTGGTATTACCAAGGTTTATCAGCTTTGAGCCAGAAACATATGAAGCTAAGTGGGAGCAGACCAAGCAAACAGCAGAACATGTATCTGAAACGCTGAGTAATAAACAGACTTATGATCGTATTGAAGAAGAAATGGGCAGAAGTAAAAACTAATTCTCACAATTAACAATGTGCTCACAAATTAATATAAAAGTGTGATCTTTACCCAATATCCCTCCCTTTTTTTGCTTATAATTTAATCGCTTGTCGTGAAGTAAGGTTGCCCCTATGAAAGCTCGCCATATTTCATCGGGATTCACTCTTATTGAGTTGGTCATGGTGATCGTTATTCTATCTGTAGTATCGTTGTATGCGGCCAGTCGCTATCTAAGCGCGGGTATTCCTGCTGCAGCGGTACAGGATCAGGCAATTGCGGTTATTCGTCAGGTACAAGTCAATCGCATGCAATCCAACCTTAGCGATACTACTATCGTTGACAAAAATGACTTTATCTTAAACGTAACGAATAACTGCATTGGTTCAAAAGCATCATGTTCGTCTCAAACTGCATCAAGAAGTGACTGGTTTATGCCAGATGGGGTTTCATTCTCTCCTAATCTAGAGCTTGAATTTAATTTATTGGGAAATCCAAGTGGTGCGACACCTACGATTCAAATTACAGAGAATGGTAGTGGTAAAACATGTTCGATACATATTAATTCGCAAGGTTATGTAGAAAAGAGAACTTGCTCATGAAAAGATTTCCAAAAGAGCAATTGGGTATGACTCTGATTGAGATGATCATCGCGATTGTTTTGTTGGGGATCGCTATGACCATTTTTTCTTCTGCCCTCATCCCTCCAATAAAAGAGGCTTCTAGTTCACATTATCAATCTCGCGCGGTCGCTCTGGGGCAAAGTATGATGTCTCAAATACTATCGCGTAATTTTGACCACAATAGTGATATCAATGGCGGTTGGCTACGCTGTGGTGAAGAAGGTGCGCCGGATTGCTCAGAACTCAAAGCTGACACAGATGATGGTGAATCAACCCCTGCCACATTTAATGATGTCGATGATTATATCGGTTGTTGGTTTACTAGCGAAACAAAAGTAGATTGCCCAGCCGGCATGCCTCAATACGCTTTGCAAGATGTAATCGGTTTGAGTGCCAATGACACATACAAAAACTTTCGTGTACAGGTTTCTGTGACTGAAAAAACAAAGGATGTGAACGGCGAAGCTATCCCGAAAATGAGGCGTGTTGAATTACAAATCTTTGCGAGTAACGCACAAGTTATGTCTCTATTTGGGTACAGAGGTAATTACTAATGCGAGCTGGGAGTAAAGGTTTTACACTTATTGAAATGGTGGTCACTATCGTTATCGGTAGTATTATCATGCTTGGGATTGCAGGGTATGTGCAAGTCGGTGTCAAAGGTTTTGTCGATGCAAACTCACGGCAACGCATTCAAACCCAAGCTCAATTTGTATTGGAAAAACTCTCGCGTGAAATTCGACATGCAGTTCCAAATAGTTTCCGTATCACTAATTCTGGTGGTTCAGAGTGTTTGGAGTTTGTTCCGACTTATAACTCGGGGTATTACTTTGAGAAGCCTGGAACTTCCAATTTGCTATTTGTTACTGGCGAGCAAGTTCCGGGTGGAACGATAAAAAGCGCTGAAAATTTAAGGCTCGTTATTAATCCAACGCGCTATGAAGACTTGTTTAATCCCCCCATTGGTACAGTATCATGGAATAGTTTTTCTATTGATAGTGATCTATCAATACACAGCGACGATGGTGACGGTAACGCGCAGTTTTATAGTTTCGCTCTGCCTTTGCCATTAGCGAGTCAATCCATTGCTGCTCGTATTTATTTGTATAAACCAGGTTCTGCGATTCGGTACTGTATTGTACAGCCTGTCTTACCTAATGACAGTGGCCTGCTAACAAGAAATGGAGTGCCAGTTGAAGATATTGATGCTTCGAAGAGTGCCTTTAATTATACCAACACTAGCCTACAGATTGGCGGCATTGTTTATCTAAAATTTGCCTTTGAACAAAATGGAGAGGAGAGTGTTTATCAACAAGATGTGCAGGTACTCAATGTCCCATAAAAATAAACACCAAAAGGGCAACGTCTTTATTGTGAGCTTATTCGTTATTGTTGTTATGGGTTATATGGCGACGTCGATCACCAAGATAAATTGGTCAAATCAAACCCTCGTTACGAAAGAGTTCCTTGGTACACAGGCATGGTTTCTTGCTCAATCGGCAACAGAGTGGGCTTTAACAGAAATATATCCTTTGGGGGAAGCAGATCCCTCAGTAGGGAGTCACTGTCACGATGACGTTGATGGCCAGTTCACTGAAATAGCGAAAGAAGTCAATTTTGGAAAATGTACTTTGGTTCGTCTTGAATGCAACGGGGGCGATAAAAAACTTGATAATCAAGTGTTCTATCGAGTTGAGGCGGCAGTGCGATGTGGTAATGGAATTAACTTAGTTGAACGCAGACAAGAGATATGGATTAAGGATTAACGCAATGAAAAAAAGAATAATACTTGGTGCTGTAGCCTACTCTTTGTTATGTGCTCAAGGGCTTGCTGCTGTAACGTATGATCTAACCCCTACCGTTGATTGGGTCAGGGAAAAAGGGAGGTGGCAACGTCAATGGGTACCTGTTTATAGTCCATGCCCAACAAATGGTTATTATTCCAATGGCCTCTCTGTTTACGTGTGTCCTAGCAATGTAAATCTCTATTACGGTGATAATATTGTTACTGGGGGAAGCACTTCGCAATTAGTGTTAAGTCGATACGCTTCTTTAGGTGGTAGAAACACTATCGGTAGCCCTAGCCACAGCTTATCGTTAAATCTGAATCGTAATTCTTTTAGTGCTCACAACCTGTATGTGTATGGCCATGTTGATAATGGTGGTTATATCCAACTAACAGATTCAACAATATTTGGTTCACTGAGAAGTGTTAACAATGGTCTCCAGTTAAGCAATGTTGATATTCGACAAAATGCTTTAGCTTACAGCCAGCTTACAATTAATCACGGTAACGTTGATGGTTACGTCGATAGTGATAATGGTGGAATCTCGCTTTACAACGTAAATGTGGGCGCACATATCGAAGCCAAGAACCAAATTCAAATAACGAACACTTCCGTTGGAGGTCACATATCTTCGTCTCACGGTGGGGCGGAACTTTCAGCATCAGGTTCAATTAAACTTGTCGATGGCTACATCAACGCTAAGAATGCAGTGAAAGTCACAAACTATAAGGTTAACCAGTCTGTTTCCGCAGATGGCTACATTGAGCTCAATAGAACTGATGTGACAGGAAATGTGACTTCCCAAAGTAATGGAAATCCAGCCATTGCTATTTCCAATAGTTCATCGATTTCAGGTGATGTGTTTACTAAAGGCTACGTCAGCGTTTCTCATTCTAGTGTAGATGGAAATATTGATAATACGCAGGGTAGCAACCAAAGTATGGCCATTGTCAGCAGTCAAGTTGGAGGCAACGTTACCGCGAAAGGCTATGTAGATATTCAGTATTCTCAAGTTTCTGGCGTTGTATCGAGCTCCAACGAAGGTGGTCAGGTCAAGAACTCAAAAATCAAAGGTAATGTTGATGTTAAGAAATATCTTCATGTGATTGAAAGTTCTTATGTGTGTGGTGTCGCTTCCAGTAGGAACGAAGGTGCAAACATTAGTAATTCATATGTTGGCGATGACGTCTCTACTAAGAAATACTTACACGTGACTAACTCTTCTGTCTTTGGTACCGCGAGTGTAAAGAATGAGGGAATGGCGTTATCGTCGGCTAAAATTCTTGCGGACGCCAAAGCGATTGGTTTCCCTACTAACAAATACGTAAGTATTGCTAGTAACTCAACGCTTTGCGGAACCGCAAACTCTTCATACTCTTATAACGGTAAATTGGTTGGTTATTGCGGTCTAAATGATACGAGTTGTGATGCATCTCAAACTCGAGGTACATGTCCGGTTGACGTAGGTGAGAGCTCTCAATACAAAGATTTCTACGACTATTGTGGAATTACGCCTCCAGGCCCTGACCCAGAGCCTGTTCAATGTGAATTGTTGCCACCTGAAAACTTTGACTCAGGCTCTCTTACAAACTGGTCTGTGATGGGCTTTAAGAATAGTACTAAACCGAGCATTACTGGTGGTAAGTTTAGATTATCAAGTAACCAATACAATCAAGCAACAGCATCAGCCTACAACTACATTTTTCCATCTGATGACAACATCATGCAGGTGGAGTTTAATCATTATGCTCACTCAAATACCACACGACCTGGTGCAGATGGGGTTGGTATCGTTTTTTCTGACGCAAATGTCCCTCCAGCGACAGGTGCATTTGGTGGACCTTTAGGTTTTGGTGTTAAACCCGGTATAGAAGGTTTTGCCGGCGGTTGGTTAGCATTTGGTATCGATGAGTACGGTAACTTCTCGAATGAAGGCAGTTATTATGAAAATGACTATGGCCGTCCAGGTCGTCGCCAACAATCTATTGCTATTCGCGGTGCTGGTTATAAGAAGACAATTCAGTACAACAGTCAGTCCCTAGAAGGCTGGTTTGGTGGCTATAAATTTATTAAAAACAATACAGATGTCGGTGCACTTGATGTCTTCGGAACAAATTACAATGGTCGAGATAGAGATGAGATCCACCGTTATAGAATGACTGTAGACTCTCGCAACACCGTTAAAAACCGAGCGAGCGGAGTTTGGGTTTCTATTGAGCGTCAAATTGATGGTGGTCGCTGGGAAACGTTAATCAAATCATTCAATGTTATGAATGGTTATGGGCAGTCTATTGCTCCAGAAAACTTCCGTATTTCTGTGACTGCATCGACGGGATCATATACCAATATCCATGAAATTGATGACTTCCAGGTTTGTGCAGATAAATACAAGAAGTTAACGGATGGTATCCATCACTTTGAATTTGACTATTCAGGATCCGGTAGTACGTGCCAGCCTTCGAAAGTCACGCTAAAAGCATGTATGAATGAAAGGTGTACTCAAACCTATCCAGAAGATGCTGCCGCAAGTGAAGGCGAGTTAGAGCCATTGACAGTTACTTTACTGCCATCATCCACCAATAGCGTCGCTAATTGGGTAAATGGAGAGCAAGAAAAGCTCACGAACATCACTTTCAACAATTCAGTTGATCTTCTATTACAGGGATATAAAGCCGGTACGGTTACGATGGGAGTTGCGAATAGTTCGGTACCTCAGTTTGGTTTTGAAGGAGCGCGCTGTCGTATCAATAACGGTGATGAACTGTCCGTCGAGAACTGTAATGTGTTGTTTTCTCAAAACGTACTCGGAGTAAACATAGGGGATGTGGTTTCAGCTAGACAATCTGCCGGTACGGATCATCTTTCATTCTGCTCATCACATGTAAAAACTGGGGGTGAAAGCCGAGATGTTACTATGAAAGTGACTCACGAGATTGCACCAGTCGATAAAACGAAATCTGTTGAGGTATGGTACAAAAAGGCGGGTGACAGCAATGCTAAATGGAGTGGTCATGTCACATTGCAACCTCAAGTTCCTAAGCCTTTGTCCGATGTCTACTTTGATTCAAATGGTAAAGCTTACCTCAAAGTTAACTATAAAGAGGTTGGTAAAGTCCGTATCGATGCGAAAGTTAACGATGTGAAGGATTCTGCAGGGTTTGCATCATTTGTAAGTTTCCCTGCTAAGTTAGGTTTGAGCGTAAGCGATAATGGCGCATGTTCCCCAAATTGCACAAGCTACATTCCAGCAGGTCAAGAGTTCACAATGCAGGTAACAGCATATCAATCAAACGGAGACGTTGCCCGAAATTACCAAGAGTCGAATATTAGTATTGACCACGTAGTGACTTATCCAGACCCGACAACGAGTGTGAACAAGGGGAATGTTGTGAATGGTACGCTGCTAACAGAAAAGCTACCCGAAGACGCTAAATGGGTTAGTGGCTCAGTGTCTTTCAAGCAGGCTGTTGATGAAGTAGGTTCATTTGACTTTACCGCTACCGCGCCTGTTGGCGGGGAAGGCGAAGCATTCTCTACCTATCTGGGAAGTAGCACGTATAAGATTGCTGATGCAACGCTCAATGTTGGACGTTTCTATCCTGGTAAATTCAATGTTTACAGTAATGATCAAACGCCTTCGTACAATAACGTATGGGATTATCCAAATGGCCAAGCATTTGCTTATATGGGACAGCCTTTTGGGTTAAAACAGTTCTACGTTGAGGCATTGTCGAAAGGAGGCGGCGCTTTACGTAACTATGCGTATTTTGGTGAAGGTTACCACGCGAAATTCAACTTGTACGAAAATAACTCGGCAAATGTTAGTAGGTTTAGTGCGCCGGCCGCGTACACTGGTAGCTGGTTGAATGGCAGTAAAGGTCCCTATATTTCAGGGCAAAGTGTCGGGAAATATAGCGCGAGTGGGCTTGTGTGGAGCAAGGTGGTATCTAAACCGGATGGCCCTTTTAACTACTTAGAGAACTCGTCAGATACCTCTACCTCTACCTCTATTTCTATTGACCTTTCCTCATCATCAGTAGACAAGGCTGGTGTGACTATTGGTACTAAGGAGCTATTTGTCCAGCCGGATTTACGCTTTGGCCGAGTTAATTTGGCTGATGTTGGCGGTAAGCAGGGTGACAACAGCAAACCAGATTCACTTAAATTGCAGGTACCTCTAACCGTAGAATATTGGAAAGGTGGTCGATTTGTGACGAACAGTTCTGATAGTCAAACCACTATTTATGGTGCGAGAGAGAAATTCGAGCATAAATGGAAGGGTAATGAGCCTGACTCTAAGTATGTAGATGTGAACTTGGCCGATGGCGGTGTAGTTACCAATGGTACTTCTAGAAGTATTACTGCAGTTGAAAGTGAGTCGAATCGTCAACAGACGGAACTGTGGTTAGATCTTACTGCTGGTTCGAATAATTTCCCTTGGCTCAAATATGACTGGGATAATGATGGTTCTGAAGAAAATCCATCTACCATTGTTACTTTTGGTATCAACCGAGGTAACGACAGGGTGATTTATCGAGGAGAACCGGGTCTGACCGGAGGGAATTAAGGCTCGTTTATTTGCTCTAGGTAAGGAATCTGCAAGAAATTGAGGGTTTCAGCCCATGTTTGTACTCCAATGCCTTGCTGTGTCAGCGAGGCATTGGTACATTTAGGACAATTTTTGTCTTCTAAATTTTTGCAGGATGAGCGAAGAGTATGTTTAAAAAACTTCGTGGCATGTTTTCTAACGACCTATCTATCGATTTAGGTACTGCCAACACTCTAATTTACGTAAAAGGACAGGGTATTGTCCTAGATGAACCTTCTGTAGTTGCTATTCGTCAAGATCGTGTAGGTTCTGCAAAAAGCGTTGCTGCTGTCGGTCATGCAGCAAAACAAATGCTTGGTCGTACGCCGGGTAATATCTCAGCTATCCGTCCAATGAAAGACGGCGTAATCGCTGATTTCTACGTAACAGAAAAAATGCTTCAGCACTTCATCAAGCAAGTGCATGATAACAGCATCCTTAAACCAAGCCCACGCGTACTGGTTTGTGTTCCTTGTGGTTCTACGCAAGTTGAGCGTCGTGCTATCCGTGAGTCAGCGCTAGGTGCAGGCGCGCGTGAAGTTTACCTAATTGACGAGCCAATGGCAGCGGCAATTGGTGCTGGCCTGCGCGTATCTGAGCCAACAGGCTCAATGGTGGTCGATATCGGTGGTGGTACAACTGAAGTTGCAGTTATTTCGTTAAACGGTGTGGTTTACTCTTCTTCTGTGCGTATCGGTGGTGACCGCTTTGATGAGGCTGTGATCAACTACGTGCGTCGTAACTACGGTAGCTTGATCGGTGAAGCAACGGCCGAAAAGATCAAACACGAAATCGGTTCTGCATACCCTGGTGATGAAGTTCAAGAGATTGAAGTGCGCGGTCGTAACCTTGCAGAAGGTGTGCCACGCAGCTTTAGCCTGAACTCAAACGAAATCCTAGAAGCGCTACAAGAACCACTATCTGGCATCGTATCAGCAGTGATGGTTGCACTAGAACAGTGTCCACCAGAACTAGCATCGGACATCTCAGAGAACGGTATGGTTCTTACGGGTGGTGGTGCATTACTGAAAGATCTTGATCGTCTCCTAATGGAAGAAACGGGTATCCCAGTGGTTATCGCCGAAGATCCACTAACGTGTGTTGCTCGTGGTGGCGGTAAAGCACTAGAAATGATCGACATGCACGGTGGCGATCTTTTCTCTGAAGAATAAGTAAGAGTGTGAAGCCCTTCTATACAGGGCTTCATTTTCTTGTTCACGGCTCTTATTAATCCACTCATACTACAAGCTTATTTTCTGACTGGAATCAAACGATTATTCACCTACTCTGCTCAGCAATAAGGTTGCCAAACAAAGGCCAATGATGATAGTAGCGATCAGGTCAAAGACAAGATGAAACCGATTTTTGGCAGAGGCCCCTCTCTGCAGTCCCGTCTTTTTTTTGCTGTCATAGTTTCTGCTAGTTTAATGCTTGCTGACAGTCGTCTAGACACATTCTCAAATGTCCGTTACTTACTTAATAGTATGGTGGCGCCTATTCAATATGCTGCTAACTTGCCTCGTACCATGTTTGATGGGGCGTTTGAGCGCATGAATACCCGCCAAACGTTGCTTGAAAACAGCCGCAGTCTTAAGCGCGAGGTGCTACGTCTTAAGAGTGAGCTTATCTTGCTTGACCAATACAAAGAAGAAAACCAACGTTTGCGTAAGTTGCTAGGGTCTTCATTTGTCCGTGACGAGAAGAAAATGGTTACCGAAGTTATGGCGGTAGATACTTCACCATATCGTCATCAAGTGGTGATTGATAAAGGCAAGATCGACGGCGTATATGTTGGCCAACCAGTGATCAATGAAAAAGGTATTGTCGGTCAAGTGACGTTTGTTGCTGCGCACAATGCTCGCGTGCTATTACTCACTGATGCAAAGAACGCCATCCCAGTACAGGTGATTCGTAACGATATACGAGTCATTGCGTCAGGAAATGGTGAGATTGATGAAATTCAACTAGAGCATATTCCTACTAGTACCGATATCCAAGTGGGCGACTTATTGGTTACTTCTGGCCTAGGCGGTATTTACCCTGAAGGTTACCCCGTTGCGAATGTGACAGTCGTCGATCACGATACTCGACAAGAGTTCGCTTCTATTAAAGCGGAGCCTGTGGTTGAGTTTGACCGCTTAAGATACTTGCTGCTGATTTGGCCGAATGAAGACAGACAACACAAAGTTTTGCAGTCTAATGCAGAAGAAGACACAGAACATGAGGTAAGCAATGGCCAATAGTGCATTTCGAAGCCGTCTCGTCATTGGTGTTAGCTTTTTTGTCGCTTTAACATTGCAGACGATCCCTTGGCCGGGGGTATTAGACTTACTAAGACCTTCTTGGCTGTTTCTCGTGACCTGTTATTGGGTACTGGCACTACCTAACCGTGTCAATGTCGGCTCAGCTTTGGTGTTGGGTTTATTGTGGGATATTTTGATAGGCTCTACGCTTGGTATTCGCGGCATGATGATGTCGATAGTGATATACCTAGTTGCGCTGAACTTTCTCGTTATTCGCAATATGGCACTGTGGCAGCAGTCAATATTAATTGCTGCTTTGACTGTGCTTTTAGAAGTATTGATATTCTGCGGGGAATATTTGAATCAAGACGTAGTATTTAATCCATTATCTCTGTGGACGGCTGCAATTAACTGTATACTCTGGCCATGGATGTTTTTATTGATGCGACGGATTCGTCGTTTATGGCACGTAAGGTAGCGTTTTGATTAAAGGCTTGTCTCTGGTTCTCGCTTCGGGATCCCCGAGGAGAAAAGAACTGCTTGCTCAGTTAGGTTATGAATTTGATATTGTACTTCCTGATATAGAGGAAGCAAAACAAGACCATGAGCAGGCAAAAGACTACGTGTTGCGTCTCTCTACGGAAAAGGCCCAAGCAGGCTTAGCATTAGCTAAGCCTGATTCGATTGTATTGGGTTCAGATACTGTGGTGGTGTGCGATAACCAAGTGTTAGAGAAGCCCAAGAGTTATGCTGATTCTAAGCGAATGCTAGATCTCCTATCTGGACGCCAACATCAAGTCATGACAGCAGTCAGTGTCGTGTCTTCCGAACAACAACGTTCAGTGGTTGTCATCACTGATGTATGGTTTAAGAACCTGACCGAAGAAGAAATACAACAATATTGGCAGTCAGGGGAACCATGCGATAAAGCTGGCAGTTACGGTATTCAAGGCCTCGGGGGACGATTTGTCACTCGTATAGAAGGAAGTTATCACGCCGTAGTGGGCTTACCTCTTTTTGAAACTGACCAGCTACTCCAAGAATTTTTATAATTGTTTTTGAGGTGTGCACATGAGTGCAGAGTTGCTGCTTAACGTGACCCCGAGTGAAACTCGCGTGGCCATGATTGAAGGTGGAGTGCTACAAGAAGTTCATATAGAACGAGAATCCCGTCGTGGTATCGTTGGCAATATCTATAAAGGCAAAGTAAGCCGAGTATTACCTGGTATGCAAGCGGCGTTTGTTGATATTGGCTTAGATAAGGCGGCATTCCTACACGCGTCAGATATCGTTCCTCATACTGAATGTGTGGCTGAGAACGAAAAACAACAATTTCAGGTTCGAGATATTTCTGAATTGGTTCGCCAGGGACAGGATATTGTTGTTCAGGTAGTGAAAGATCCACTTGGTACCAAAGGTGCCCGCCTGACAACGGATATTACCCTTCCTTCTCGTTACTTAGTCTTTATGCCTGGTGCCAGCCATGTTGGCGTTTCTCAACGCATTGAAAGCGAAAGTGAGCGTGAGCGTTTAAAGAAAGTCGTGAATCATTACTGTGATGAGCACGGCGGCTTTATCATTCGTACTGCAGCAGAAGGTGCTGATGAGAAGGAGCTGTCGCAAGACGCTGCATTCTTGAAGCGCTTGTGGCAAAAAGTGATGGAGCGTCGTTCAAAATACAAAACTCGTTCTACCTTGTACGGTGAGCTAGGTTTAGCGCAACGTATCCTGCGTGATTTTGTCGGCACTGAGCTTGATAAAGTCATGGTCGATTCTCGCCTTGAGTACGAGAATCTAAAAGAGTTTACCTCGGAGTATGTGCCGGAGTTAACGGATAAGCTTGAGCTTTACGAAGGTGATAAGCCTATCTTCGATATGTATGATACCGAGAACGAAATCCAACGTTCTTTGGAGCGCAAAGTTGAACTCAAGTCTGGTGGTTACCTGATTATTGACCAAACGGAAGCCATGACCACGGTCGACATCAATACCGGTGCATTTGTTGGCCGTCGTAACCTTGAAGAAACAATCTTTAATACTAACGTTGAAGCGACTCAAGCTATCGCCCGTCAACTGCGTCTGCGTAACCTAGGCGGTATTATCATTATCGATTTTATCGATATGGCATCAGAAGAGCACCGTAAGCGAGTACTAACCTCGCTTGAAACTGCGTTATCGAAAGACCGAGTGAAAACCAACATTAATGGCTTTACTCAGCTTGGTTTGGTTGAGATGACGCGTAAGCGCACGCGTGAAAGTATTGAACATATCCTTTGTTCAGGTTGTCCTACTTGTGAAGGGCGTGGCAGCGTTAAAACTGTCGAAACAGTTTGCTACGAGATCCTACGTGAAATCACACGAGTTAATCGTGCTTACGACGCCGATAACTTTGTTGTGTATGCTTCACCATCAGTTGCAGAAACGCTACTTGGTGATGAGTCTCATGCCTTAGCTGAGTTAGAAGTCTTTATTGGTAAGCAAGTGCGCATTCAAGCTGAGCCTCTTTATATTCAAGAGCAGTTTGATGTTGTGATGATGTAATTGGAATATTTGTGAATTCTGGTTTTAACCGTTTCGGACGCGTTATTGCGTGGGGTGTAGTGACAATTTTGGTATCGTTGGCCATTCTTGTCACCACGTTACGTATAGCGCTGCCACAACTTAATCACTTTCAAGATGAAATCAAAACCTGGGTCAAGCAAGGCACAGGTTTTGACTTTTCTATCGCTAGCGTGAGTGGCGCATGGCGAAACAGCCACCCTTCAATCGCCCTGCAAGGTCTTCAGGCGAATCTACCAAACAACCAAGATGCAAGCTTCGCTGTTGATGAGATTCAAATTGAGTTTGACCTTATCCAGTCACTCTTGTCACTTAAGCCAGTTGTCGCTGACTTAACTATTCGAGATTTAGCGTTAGATATCCGAAATATTGACTTTCTATCAATAGAAGAGCGTCCAACGGCACCCGCAAAACCTGAGTTAAGAAGTAATGAGTCGACTCTTATTGATAAGTTAGATTCGTTACTATTACGCCAATTTGAAGATTTTACTATTACCAAATCTCAAGTTTGGTATAAGTCCATTTCAGGTGAAACCCGTCGTTTAGATATCGAACAACTCCGCTGGAGTAACCAAGGTAAGCATCACCTAGCCGAAGGTACAGTGAGCATTGCCGATGCGAGTCTCAATTCATTGTTAGTGCGCGCTAACTTCACAGATCACGGGTCGTTGCGTGATGTCTCCGGCGAGTTTTATGTGAGTGCTCAAGAGGTTTCTGTGACACCTTGGCTAACGACCTACATGCAAAATGAATCTGGCGTGGAGTCGGGTAAAGTCAGCCTCAACACTTGGCTCACACTAAGACATAGCCAACCGAGTTACGCTTATGTCGATCTGCAGCCGTCTGAGCTGGTGTGGAATGAGAAAGGTCGCCACGAATTGCTCCTAGAGTCGGGTATTTTCAAGCTTTCACCAGATAAAAAAGGTTGGAAAGTAAATGGTCACTCACTAAAAGTCCGCACGGATGACAGGCCATGGCCTGAATTGGATGTGGCTTTTGATTGGCAGCCAGATGGTTGGTTACTCAACCTTTCTCAATTGGATATTGAAGCGCTAACACCTTTGGTGAAATTGGCGCCAAAGTCTGAATCTACTACCGATTTTCTCGATAAGCTCGCGCCAAAGGGGCGAGTGGAAGACATTCGTCTAGCAATGAATGGTGGTTTAGATACGCTGCGTTACTCTGCTGAAGTGGATGAGCTAGGTTTAACCCAATGGGAACTGCTTCCGGGTTTCAATCATGTGCAAGGTAAGGTGGCGGGTAACCTAGATCAAGCAAAAGCAAAAGTCACGGTGATAGATGATGTTTTCCCGTACGGTGATGTGTTTCAAGCGCCGTTGAATATTAAGCAAGGTGAAGTGGACATCATTTGGCAGCAAGATGAAGAGGGCTGGCGTCTTTGGTCGGACAAAGTTACCGCAGCGACACCGGATCTACAAGTGCTGGGCGCATTCCGTCTCGACTTCCCGAAAGAGCAAAGTCCATTCCTATCGTTTTATGCCGAAGCTGACCTCTACAACGCAGGTGAAACTTGGCGTTACCTGCCGACGTTAGCGCTTGGACAAGATCTGACAGACTATCTCTCTACTGCGATTCAAGGTGGTAAGGTCAATACCGCAAAACTACTTTGGTATGGCGAACTGGGTGATTTTCCATACAAAGAGCACAATGGCATGTTCCAAGCTTGGGTTGGGCTAAAGGATGCAAATTTCAGTTTTGATACTGCGTGGCCAACCATTACCAACTTACAACTGGATCTGCTATTTGAAAATGATGCGATGTATTTGGATTCCAAATCGGCGACATTGAATGGTGTTAAAGCCAAACGTATCACAGGGCGCATTCCCGAATTGGCCGAAGGTGGTCACATCGAAATTGAAGCCAAAGCAAGCGCGTCAGGGAATGAAGTTCGCGATTACATGATGGCAACCCCATTGGTTGACTCTGTTGGGGCTGCATTGACGGCATTGCAAGTGAGTGGTCCGGTTTATTCAGAGTTTCAGTTAAATATTCCATTTGATATGGAAAAAGATGCGCGAGCTTGGGGGTACGCGGATCTTAAAAATAATCGTGTTGATATTGATGCGCCACCAATGCGACTAGAAAGTGCGACAGGGCGAATCAAGTTTGATAACGATGTTGTGACGACATCGGGCTTATCTGCCAAGTTGTTAAACCAACCCATCTCTCTCGATTTTCGTGGGAAGAATGCTGAGCAAGGCTATAACGTGACCATTAACACCTTGGGGGATTGGGAAGTCGACCCGCTAAAACCCTACTTAGGTGAACGTTGGCTAAATTTAGTTTCTGGTCATGCGCCTTGGCAGATGGATGTTGAGCTTCAACTCAATGATGTTGGTTTTACTTACCAAGTGGATGTCATTGCGAAACTGAACCAATTAGCAAGCGAATACCCATATCCATTAGCTAAGGCGACTGGAGAAGCAGGCACAGCAAAGTTACAAGCTTCAGGTAATCAAGAAGTGATTTCTGCTCGCTTGCAATTACCAAGTGCGAAATATCAAACTGAAATCGATATTACTGGTAACGTTCCTGAGCTTACTGCGACCAATCTTGTGATCGGGAATGGCGGTTTTAGAATGAATCCAATTGTTGGTCACCATGCTTCAATTCGCTTGGATGAGCTGAGTATCGATCGCTGGGCTGAACTGATGCATGTTCCTGTAAGCGACCAGCCATCTGTGCTCTCTGAGATGGCGACGCCAGCTATTCCTAAACCAACTAATATTGATTTAGACGTGCAAACCCTTCAACTGGCCGGCATAGAGTTTCACGATGTCGATCTAACTGCACGTAAGAAGAACTTAAGCTGGCTATTAGATGTTAATAGCCAAGAGGTAAAAGGCAAAGCTAACTACCTCAAGCCTTACGATTTATCGGTTTCACTGGAACACTTGCACCTTTATATTCCTGGTTTTGATGAGATGACAAAAGAGCGCAATTCATTGTTTGCCAGTGAAGACCAAGCGGCTCCGCTTATCTCAAACTTTGATCGTAAGTTTCATGCGGAGATGCCAAACTTAACGCTGAATATCGACGATTTTTGGTTGCAAGGTTACAAAGTGGGTAAGGTCAACGTAGAACTTGAGCGTCGTGATAACCGCCTTGAATGGAAAAATGTCACCTTCAGCAGTGGCCAGAATAGAGTCGATATGAATGGTTGGTGGGAGCTAAGCAAAGAGCGCAGCCATTCGAATCTCACCATGAAGGTTCAAGGTGAAAACAACAGTGACTTAATGGAGCGTTTTGGTATTACTTCTGGCATACAACAGGCTCCATTCGGAATTGATGCACAATTAGATTGGGATGGTGCTCCGTGGGCAATGAAAACGCAGAGCTTGCAAGGAGAGGTTTCTAGTGAGTTTGGCAAAGGCGTGATCACTGAAGTCAGCGGTGCTGCGCGATTGTTAGGTCTGTTTAGTCTCGATTCTATCATTCGTAAGATGCAGCTCGACTTTACCGATGTATTCGACAAAGGCATGGCTTTTAACTCAATTACGGGCACCGGTAAAATCCAAGACGGTGTGTTTATCACCAACGATATTGTGATGGATGCCTTGGCTGGTGAAATGCAGATCCGCGGTATTGCTGATATGAACACTCGTTTGGTTGATGCGGAAGTGAAGTTCACTCCAGACATTACATCAGGTATTCCAATGCTGACAGCATTTGCAGTCGCCCCTCAAACAGCGCTGTATGTACTGGCAATTTCGACGGTGATTTCTCCTGTAGTAGAGGTCTTCACGCAAGTAAACTATGAAGTGAAAGGTCCACTGGATTCACCTACTGTAAAAGAGATTTCACGAAGCAAAGGCGAATACAAGTTGCCAGAAAAGCTGCGCGAACAAGCGAAATAATCGCGCAGTTACTCTTCTTACGTACAAGGAATAGAGAACATGGAACGTGTTGGCATCATTCAAATGACATCCGGCCCAGATATCGAGGAGAATCTGGACTTCATTGCCAAGCAGTGTGCATTGGCTGCCGAGCAAGGTGTTAAGCTGGTTGTGACGCCAGAGAACGCCACACAGTTTGCCAACCGAGAGGCGTATCACCAGAATGCAGAAGCCTTGGGTGACGGTCCGATTCAACAGTGTTTATCTGATATCGCACAGCACAACCAACTGACTTTAATCGTGGGTAGCATGCCGATTCGTACTGAGCAAGGTGTTACCACTACAACGTTGGTTTTCTCACCGCAAAGCGGGTGCATTGCTCACTACGATAAGCTGCATATGTTTGATGTGGATGTCGCCGATGGACATGGCAGCTATCGTGAGTCGGATACCTTTAGTGCTGGTAATCGTATCGTGACGGTAGAGACCAATATTGGTACGGTAGGCTTAAGTATTTGCTACGACGTACGCTTTCCTGAATTGTTTAAAGCGTTACGCTTCGCAGGGGCTCAAATTATAGCTGTGCCCGCTGCCTTTACCGCTGTTACGGGAGAAGCGCATTGGGAAATACTGCTAAGAGCACGAGCGATAGAAACCCAATGCTGGATTCTTGCCTGTGGGCAAACAGGAACGCACCCTTGTGGTCGCCAAACTTGGGGGCACTCCATGGTGATAGACCCTTGGGGAAGCGTTCACCAACAATTGAATGACCAAGTAGGATTGCTGGTGGCGGAGATAGATTTGTCACACAACCAGCAAGTAAGGCAGAATATGCCGCTGACTCAACACAGTCGCTTTCAAAATGAATTGAAACGGAAATAAAAGAGCTAACTATGAGCATAAACCAAATAGAACAGGCACTCCTTGCCCCAAACGGTCTGACAGAGCAAGACATCGCTGACACACTAGCGAGCATTGCGACGCGCCAGATCGATTATGCGGACATTTACTTTCAGTCCAGCTGGCACGAGTCTCTGGTTCTAGAAGACAGCATCATTAAAGATGGCTCTTTCAATATTGACTGTGGTGTCGGTGTACGAGCAGTCACAGGCGAGAAAACCGGTTTCGCCTATTCAGACCAAATTCAACTAGAAGGTTTGAAGCAAAGTGCGATTGCCGCGCGTGGTATTGCGCAGCAAGGTCAAAACGGCAAAGTACACGCGTTCAAGCGTTCTGATAACCAAGCTTACTACGATGCGGTAAACCCACTAGCAAGCTGGGAAAAGCAACAAAAAACCGAACTGTTGTTGTCTCTGGACGCGTACATCCGTACCAAAGAGCCAATGATCAAAGAAGTATCTATCAGCATCAGTGGTGTGCATGAGCAAATGCTAGTGGCAGCAACCGACGGTACTTATGCTGGCGATATTCGTCCGCTTGTCCGTCTATCAATCAGCGTTCTTGCTGAAAAAGGTGATCGCCGTGAACGCGGCAGTGCTGGTGGCGGTGGTCGTTTCGGTTACGACTTCTTCTTGTCTGAAACAGACGGCGTGAAACAGGCCTTCCAATTTGCTGATGAAGCGATTCGTATGGCGCTGGTGAACCTAGAAGCGGAAGCCGCTCCTGCAGGCATGATGCCTGTAGTACTTGGCTCTGGCTGGCCGGGCGTATTGCTGCACGAAGCGGTAGGCCACGGTTTAGAAGGTGACTTCAACCGTAAAGAGTCGTCAGTGTTCTCTGGCAAAATGGGTGAGCAAGTGACGTCTCCACTCTGTACGATCGTGGATGATGGCACACTGAAAGATCTGCGTGGTTCATTGAATGTGGATGATGAGGGCGTGAACGGTCAATACAACACGCTTATCGAAAATGGTGTGCTAAAAGGCTACATGCAAGATAAGTTGAACGCACGCCTAATGGGTGTAAATCCAACAGGTAACGGTCGCCGCGAATCATATGCGCACCTACCAATGCCACGTATGACTAATACTTACATGCTACCGGGTGAGCACACGCCAGAAGAGATCATCTCTACGGTGAAGAGAGGTCTATACGCACCAAACTTTGGTGGCGGTCAGGTGGACATCACTTCTGGTAAGTTCGTGTTCTCTGCATCGGAAGCGTACTTGATTGAAGATGGTAAAATCACTCGCCCAGTGAAAGGCGCAACGCTGATTGGCTCTGGTATTGAAGCGATGCAGCAAGTCTCTATGGTGGGTAACGACCTGAGCATCGACAGAGGTGTTGGCGTGTGTGGTAAGGCGGGTCAAAGCGTGCCGGTTGGCGTTGGTCAGCCAACATTGAAGCTAGATTCCATTACCGTTGGTGGTACTGAGTAAGCATTAGCTACCAATTAGCTATGACGTTAAAGATCGTCATTCCCTACCGCGACGAAGGAGCGATGATAGGGAATCTCGACTTTTAGCCCAGAGCATCAAACGTTAAGCTATTAAAGAATAAAAGAGCGCTCACTGAGCGCTCTTTTTGTTTTTAAGGGAAGGAAAATAGTTATTATAAGTTTTCTTCGGCAAACTCTGCCAAGCGACTGCGCACCACACCGTTGAGGTGAATGTTGGCGCTGCCTTCAAAGTTCTTGAAGCGTTCAACCATATACGTCAAACCAGATGTGACTGGTGTGAGGTAATGGGAGTCAATTTGTGCCAAGTTACCCGAACACACAATCTTCGTCCCTTCACCACAACGGGTGATGATGGTTTTGATTTGTGAAGCGGTTAAGTTCTGACACTCATCGAGCAGGACAAATGCATTCTGGATCGAGCGACCACGCATAAAGTTAATCGACTTAAACTGAATGTTGGCTTTATCACAGATGTACTTCATCGAACCTTCGGTGCAGTGGTCGTTCTTATGCAGAGCTTCCAAAGTATCGGTCACCGCTGCCAACCACGGCATCATTTTCTCTTCTTCCGAGCCTGGCAAGAAACCAATCGACTCACCAATGTCTGGCGTGTTGCGCGTTACGATGATCTTATCGAACATGCCTTTTTCAATGGTTTGTTCCAGTGCAGCTGCCATGGCAAGGAGCGTTTTACCACTACCAGCGGCACCAGTCAGAATCACCAAATCAATGTCTGGATCGAGTAGGGCATCCATTGCCATGCCTTGATAGATATTTTTCGGTGTAATGTCCCAAGCACGTCGATGCATCATGCGCTCACGACTGAGATCGAGTAGCGTGACTTTATCTTCATTGATGGTTTCTACTCGTCCTACAAAATCACTCTCCTCATCAATCACGTATTGATTAATAAAGGTCGGCTCGAACGGCTCGCGACTGAGTTTGTGGAATGTTTTTCCGCCCAGCGCATAGCTATCAACTTCATCAACACCACTCCAAAAATCGCCTTCACGTTGTTGGAAGCCTTTGGTGAGGTATTGGATATCATCAATCAGTTGATCCGTGCGATAGTCTTCAACGAAACGTACGCCAGCACCTTTGGCTCGCAAACGCATGTTGATGTCTTTGGTTACGAGCACAACTTCTCGTGGTGCACGTTTATTTTGCAGATAAAGCACCGCATTGAGGATGCGGTTGTCACCGGCTTTGTCGGCGAAGGCTTTGACGGTTTCCTGCAATTCGAAGTCCGCCAAAATAGAGATGGTGCCTTGGGAAGAGGTGTCTTTAGCAACCGGAATACCTTCAGAGATTTCATCCGGTGTTGCGTCTTTAAACAGATCTTCCAAGGCGCGAATAGCAACGCGTGCATCCCTTGCTACATCGCGTTTACTGTCTTTGATTCGGTCGAGTTCTTCCAACACGGTCATTGGAATGACGACATCGTGTTCTTGGAAAGAGAAGATGGCGAAGGGTTCATGAAGAAGAATGTTAGTATCGAGTACAAACAGTTTCCGATCGGTATCGCCCATAGCGTCTCCTTGCCGCAGTGCGGCTTTGCTGGCTAAAAGTTAAGAAGGAAAGTTCTTCCTAACTCTAATTGCTTGCAATAGAGGTTGTCGGGCAATGTCGGTTAGTGCGCAACCGAGTAGCAAGACAACTTACTAGCAAACCCGTGTTGATCCTAATCGTGTACTTAATGCGCTCAAATCATGTTCAATGATTCTTAGCGCCCCTTAATAGAAGTATACGTAATATTTACTTCTTACAACTCAATAATTGTCATGAGTTTTTTACAATTTGATTGCATTCCTAATTCAGGAAAAAAAGTTTGCCCTTACAGCCGTTTCGACGTGACCTAAATCACAGCTTCAAGTAAGATTAGCGACCTTTTTCTGGGCATAGGCTATGAGAGAATTATTATGCTTAGCTGGCTTAAAAATGTTCAGCAATAGTGGCATGACAAGCTCGATTGGCATAGCAGAAGCCAGAATCAGATCTAAACTATTACCCATGCCTTCGGGTGTGAGTAGACCAACAAGAAATACGAATCAAGAACTAATAACGAGGTAGTCAATTCATGACATTTGCTTTGGGGCAGCGCTGGATTAGCGATACGGAAAGCGATTTAGGTTTAGGTACCGTAGTAGCAATGGATGCTCGTACTGTGACATTGATGTTTGCAGCATCAGAGGAAAACCGAGTTTACGCACGTAACGATGCACCAGTTACCCGAGTAACGTTCAACGTCGGTGATGTCATCGATTGCCAAGAAGGTTGGTCATTAAAAGTTGAAGAAGTACTGGAAGATGAAGGTCTATACACCTATTTCGGTACTCGTGAAGACACGCAAGAGACGGCGATCGTGTTGCGTGAAATCTTCCTAAGCAACCACATTCGTTTTAACAAGCCGCAAGACAAGTTGTACGCAGGTCAAATCGACCGCATGGACAACTTTGTACTTCGCTACCGTGCGCTACAAAACCAATTTGAACAACACAAGAGCCCAATGCGTGGTCTGTGTGGCATGCGCGCAGGTTTGATCCCTCATCAGCTTTACATCGCGCACGAAGTCGGTCGTCGTCATGCGCCTCGCGTATTGCTAGCGGATGAAGTGGGCCTTGGTAAAACCATCGAAGCAGGCATGATCATCCACCAGCAAGTGCTGGCTGGTCGTGCCGAGCGTATTCTTATCGTGGTACCAGAGACACTGCAACACCAGTGGCTCGTTGAGATGATGCGTCGTTTCAACCTGCACTTCTCTATCTTTGATGAAGAGCGTTGTATTGAAGCGTTCGCAGAAGCAGAAAACCCATTCGATACGCAGCAATACGTATTGTGTTCTCTGGATTTCCTACGTAAGAGCCGCAAGCGTTTTGAGCAAGCGCTAGAAGGCGAGTGGGATCTATTGGTTGTCGATGAAGCGCACCACCTAGAGTGGAGCCAAGACAAACCAAGCCGCGAATACCAAGTGGTAGAAGGCTTGGCAGAACGTACTGCGGGTGTACTACTACTGACAGCGACACCAGAACAACTTGGTCGTGAAAGCCACTTCGCTCGTCTACGTCTGCTAGATCCAGATCGTTTCTACGATTACGACGCATTTGTTGAAGAAGAAGAGCAATACGCACCTGTTGCGGATGCTATCACGTCGTTATTCTCTGGTGAGAAGCTGCCTGACGAAGCGAAAAACCAAATTACTGAACTGCTTTCTGAGCAAGACGTTGAGCCACTATTCCGCATTATTGAAAGCGACAGTGATGAAGAAGCGAAAGCGTCAGCGCGCCAAGAGCTGATCGACAACCTAATGGATCGTCACGGTACTGGTCGCGTTCTGTTCCGTAACACGCGTGCAGCGATCAAAGGCTTCCCGAAGCGTAACGTACATCTAATGCCAATGGACATTCCGCAGCAG
This sequence comes from Vibrio sp. SCSIO 43153, assembly GCF_023716625.1. Classification (NCBI taxonomy): domain Bacteria; kingdom Pseudomonadati; phylum Pseudomonadota; class Gammaproteobacteria; order Vibrionales; family Vibrionaceae; genus Vibrio; species Vibrio sp. SCSIO 43153. The sequence goes on along the minus strand of NZ_CP071855.1, from coordinate 2,934,007 downwards.
TACACCACGTCAATGCGTGTATCAGGCATGATCGGTGGCAAGATGACACCAGAAGCACGCGCGGTGAAGAACCTTTACCCAGAAGAAATCTTCCAAGAGTTTGAAGGTGAAGATTCAAGCTGGTGGCAGTTTGACTCACGTGTGAACTGGCTACTTGAGAAAGTAAAAGAGAAGCGCAGCGACAAAGTGCTGGTTATTGCTTCTCGTGCAAGTACGGCACTACAACTTGAGCAAGCATTGCGTGAGCGTGAAGGTATTCGTGCAACTGTATTCCACGAAGGTATGTCGATCCTTGAGCGTGACAAAGCAGCGGCTTACTTCGCGCAAGAAGAGGGTGGCGCGCAGGTTCTTATCTGTAGTGAAATCGGCTCAGAAGGTCGTAACTTCCAGTTTGCTAACCAACTTGTGATGTTCGATTTGCCGTTCAACCCAGACTTGCTAGAGCAACGTATTGGTCGTTTGGACCGTATCGGTCAGAAGCGTGATATCGACATTCATGTACCTTACCTGAAAGGCACATCGCAAGCGATTCTGGCGCGTTGGTTCGATGAAGGTCTGAACGCGTTTGCTGAAACCTGTCCAACAGGTCGTGCGGTTTACGATAAGTACTCTGATGCGCTGATTGAAATGCTGGCATCTGGTGATGTTTCAAACCTTGATGAAGTGATTGAAGAATCAGCGAAGATGAACAAAGAGCTGAAATCACAACTTGAGCAAGGTCGTGACCGCCTACTAGAGATGCACTCAAATGGCGGTGATAAAGCACAGCAAATCGTTGAGAAAATCGCATCGACAGATGGCGATACAAACCTAGTGACATTCGCGTTGTCTCTGTTCGACACCATTGGCTTGAACCAAGACGACAAAGGCGAGAACGCACTTGTGGTAACGCCATCTGAACACATGATGGTGCCAAGTTACCCAGGCTTGCCATATGAAGGCGCGACAATCACGTTTGACCGTGATACTGCGCTGTCTCGTGAAGACATGCACTTCATCAGTTGGGAACACCCAATGATTCAAGGTGGTATCGATTTGCTGATGAGCGAAGGCGTGGGTACCTCTGCGGTTTCTCTACTGAAGAATAAAGCGCTACCAGTGGGCACTATCCTACTTGAACTGGTATACGCGGTGGATGCACAAGCACCAAAACGCAGCGGCATTGCTCGTTTCCTACCGAAGACGCCAATTCGCATGATGATGGATGCTCGTGGTAACGATCTGTCTTCTCAGGTTGAGTTTGAAGGTTTCAACCGTCAGCTTAGCCCGGTAAACCGTCACCTAGGCAGCAAGCTAGTGACATCAGTACAGAAAGACATTCACAGCCTAATCGAAGCGGGTGACGCATTGGTTGAGCAAAAAGTGGAAGAAGTTCGTAAGCAAGCGCATCAAGATATGCAGCAAAGCTTGAATGCCGAGCTTGAGCGTCTACAAGCACTGAAAGCGGTAAACCCGAACATCCGTGATGAAGAAATTGAAGCGATTGAAGAGCAAATCAAAGAGCTAACAGGTTACATCAACCAAGCTCAGGTTCAGCTAGATTCGCTACGTCTGATTGTGGTCAGCCACAACTAATCAGCGTTCATACAAACGAAAAAAGGTCTTCAATTGAAGACCTTTTTCTTTATCTGAGCTTTGTTTATCCCACGAGCTAAGTTAGTCGCTCGCAGCTAATTACATCAACCACTTCCACCAAATAAACAGTGCTAAGAAGCCGAATAAGTAAATCAAACCAGCAATCGACAACCACTTCAATTTACGACCCAATGCCAATGGCTTAGGTAAGTCCGTTTTACTCACTAGAATGTAGTTCAATAGCGCGAAAAACGGTGTCGTCATAAATGCCAGCACCATGGCAAAGTCCAACATTGGCAGCAGTGCCGAAGCCCAGAACACAACAATACCTAAAGCTAGTAGCGATACGATCAGCATGATCGCAGACGTCGCTTTTGGATCGGTTTCTGGCTGTGAACGCAGTAGGCGCTGAGAGTCTGAAATGACACGTGAATAACCATCAATCACCGTAATCGTACTACCGAAGATACAGAAGAACGCAATCACTGCAATTAAGTAACGTGACCACTCACCAATGGTCGAAGCGTACAATCCAACAAGCTGGTGGGAGAAGCCTACGCCGGAGCTCTTAAGCTCGATGCCTGAGCCGTGCAACATCAACGCGCCTAGCGATACAAACACCAAAGCCAGTACCGCTGTGCCAATGTAGCCGACATTGAAATCAAACAGGGCAGATTTTGCCGTAACTTCTTGTTGGCTAGTTTGGCGTTTTAACCACGCAGACGTCAAACAAGAGATCTCGATTGGAGCAGGCATCCAGCCCATGGTCACAACGATAAAGCCGATTGCTGCAATTGACCACGGAGAAGGGGATTCAAAGTTCGCAACAGGCTCTACAGGGTTACCAAATGCAATCGCCACCGCCAGCAAAGTCGCAATGGTCAATACGGTCATGATGGCTTTAGAGAGTGTATCTAGCGCTTTGTAATGACCAGCAAATAGGATCACCAAGCACGTGACCAATACGATGATGCTGAGCGATGCCATCGACAATGAAAATGGAATGAAGTAGCCCAACAAGCTAGCACTGAACATCAACAGGGCTGCTGTATTGATTACCGCTGAAACAGCACTAAGAAACAAGAACAACCACAAGTATGGGCGACCAAGCTTTGCATAGCCTTCAACCAGAGTTTTACCTGTGCCCATGGTGTATTGCACGCCTGCTCGGAAGAATGGGTATTTAAAAAGGTTTACCAGCAGGATGAGCGCCGCGAGTTGCCAGCCGTAGATCGCCCCAGCTTTGGTGGATGCAACAAGGTGAGAGCCACCGACGGCGGCAGAGGCCATAAGAATACCAGGGCCAAGGGAGCGGAAGAATTGCGAGACTTTGGATTGGGGTTGATCGGATACTGCGGATTCCATTTATTATTGTCCTTTTTGTGTCAACTATGCTTATAAATAACATTACCGCTCAGCTTGTCAATTTATATTTACGAAGTGATTTTTTTAATTTTTCTCTTCGTTATTGACTTGGCTATTTTTGTTATTTCTAAAAGTTATATCGATGGTAAAAAGAGGCAGGATTTAAGCGATTTTTCTGCATGCATCTTTGCATCTCTTGGGTATAATCAGCGCGTTTTTTTTTGTAGAGATCCTGCCCATGGCAATGCTTGAGTACAATCCACCAACCGACCCTTGGATTGATGTCGTTTTTGAAGATGAGCAAATTTTGGCGGTAAACAAGCCATCTGGTTTGCTTTCTGTGCCGGGGCGTCTTGCTGAGCATCATGACAGCATGTGGGGTCGCTTAACCGAGCAATACCCTGACATTCAAGTTGTGCATCGTTTAGATATGTGCACTTCTGGCTTGATGGTGCTCGCTAAAAACAAACGTGCAGAAAGTGCGTTAAAAAAGCAGTTTCAATACCGATTGACGCATAAGATTTACTACGCGCGCGTTTGGGGTCATATAGAGCAAGAAGAGGGTGAGATTGACCTGCCGCTGATTTGTGATTGGCCTAATCGTCCGTTGCAGAAAGTGTGTTTTGAAGATGGCAAACCTTCTAAGACGCTGTTCCAAGTAGCGAAGCGAGAAGAACATCCTGATGGTTCAAAGACGACGATTGTACGTTTGTTGCCGATCACTGGTCGATCACACCAATTGCGAGTTCATATGCAGGCATTAGGTCACCCGATTGTGGGCGATGAGTTTTACGCAACCGAAGAAGCGAAAGCCTTCTCTGAACGCCTAGAACTGCATGCCGCTGAGTTGAGCTTTTACCATCCGAAATGCCATTGGCTGCGCAGCATTTTTGTTCCTTGTGATTTCTACCCGGAAGCGGAAGCGATGATCTTTGACTATTTCGACCCAGCGCGTAAATTACCAGATTACAAAACACTGCCTCGCCCATAAATTCATCTTTAGGCAGTGAACAAGGAGTTGTTATGTCACTGCCTAAAGTGGTCTTCCTCGACCGCGCGACCATCCCCACTCAAATTCAAATACCTCGTCCAAGCTTTGCCCATGATTGGGTGGAATACGATCTGACTTCTCCAGAGCAAGTGATTGAGCGTCTCACTGATGCGGATATCGTTATCAGTAACAAAGTGGTGCTCGACCAAACCGTTCTATCTCAGCTTCCTAATCTCAAGATGATTGCTGTGGCGGCCACGGGGTTCAACAACGTCGATATCAACTATTGCGCTGAGCGCAATGTTGCGGTCGCGAACGTGCGTGGCTATGCGACTCGGTCTGTACCAGAGCACGTTATCGCAATGCTGTTTGCCTTGCGTCGTAACTTGTTTGGTTATCATCAAGATATTGCGGCAGGCGAGTGGCAACGCAACAAGCAGTTCTGTTTCTTTACGCATCCGATTGGAGACGTTGCAGGTAGCACCTTAGGTGTGGTTGGCAGCGGCGCATTAGGTCAGGCAACGGCACGATTGGCAAAAGCATTGGGTATGAATGTGTTGTTTGCCGAGCGTAAAGGCGCAACAGAGTGCCGAGAAGGCTATGTTTCTTTTGCTGATGTTCTTGAGCAAGCGGACGCCATCACATTGCATTGCCCTTTGAATGATGAGACGCAAAACTTGATTGGCGCGGCGGAGCTTAAGCAGATGAAGCCTACGTCAATTTTGATTAATACTGGACGTGGTGGCTTGGTGGATGAGCAAGCTTTGGTGGACGGCTTAAAGCAAGGTGAGATTGCTGGTGCTGGGGTTGATGTCTTTACCCAAGAGCCCGCCAATGAGAATAATCCGCTGATTGCCAATATGCACTTGCCGAACCTATTGCTGACGCCACACATTGCCTGGGGTAGTGACTCATCGATTCAGCGTTTGGCTGAGATTCTGATTGAAAATATTAACGCCTTTGAGCGCGGTGAAAGTCTCAATCGCTTGGCGTAATAGCAGAAAATCGGCATGAAAAAAGCAGACACAAAGGTCTGCTTTTTACGTTCTTAAGCGTTGAATTACATTTCTTCTTCAAACGCTTTAAGAATTTGGAAGATTTCACGGTAAGATTTTGCTGGTTTACCGGCTTTCTTCTCTTTCGCTGCTTGGCGAGCAAGTTGACGTAGACGTTGACGATCCGCTTCTGGGTACAGTTCCATTACGTCATCAATCGCTTTATCGCCTTCTTCCACAACGCGATCACGCAGTGCTTCTAGCTTGTGCAGAGCGGCTGTCGCTTGTGAGTGCTTGTTGCGGATTTTATCCAGCGCCGCTTGGATTGGTTCTGGATCTTCGTAACGCATTAGCTTACCAATACGTTGTAGCTGACGACGACGCGCTTCGTTTTTAAAGCGTTGTGCATCAGCGACCGCTTCTCGTAGGTCTTCGCTCAATGGAAACTTATCTAGAACAGCTGGCTTTAGGCCTACAAGCTCTTCACCTAGCTTTTGCAGCTCTTCCATGTCTCGCTTCATCTCGGATTTACTTACCCAGATGATCTCTTCTTCTGGTTCCCATGGCGCTTTTTGATTCTTACGTGCCATTTCAGTTGCCTGTGTTTTGATTAATATTATGACTATTTTAACAAGAATCGTGGGGAGAAAGCGAAATTCTTGTTATTCTATTGTACATCGAATACATGATGTGAAAGACAATGGATATTAAACAGCAGGTTGCTGAGCAACGTACCGAGCTAGAACAAGCCGTTTCACGTGCACTAGAAATCGCTGCGGCGAAGTCTGATGCCGCTGAAGTCGCAATCACCAAGAGCACAGGTTTGAGTGTTTCCACTCGCATGGGTGACGTGGAAAACGTTGAATTCAATAGCGATGGCGCACTGGGTATCACCGTCTACCGTGGTCAACGCAAAGGCAGTGCTTCCACATCTGACTTGAGTGAAGCTGCTATCGAACAAACGGTCTTAGCAGCACTAGACATTGCTCAATACACATCAGAAGACCCATTCGCAGGTCCTGCTCCAAAAGAATACATGGTGAAAGAGGTACCAGACTTAGACCTTTTCCACCCAGATGCGCCCGATCCAGACTACGCAGCGCAAGTCGCGATTGCCGCTGAAAAAGAAGCGTTGAACTACAGCGATGCGATTAAGCAAAGCGATGGTGCAAGCTACGATAGCCACTATGGCGTAAAAGTGTATGGTAATAGCCACGGCTTGTTAGCCAGCTATGCATCCAGCCGTCATAGCACCAGCTGTTGTGTAATTGGTGTGGGTCAAAACGGTGAGATGGAACGTGATTACAGCTACACCGTTGCGCGTCATCGTGATGATCTTTGGACACCAGAAACTGTTGGTCGCAACGCTGCAGAGAAAACCATCAGCCGCCTTGATGCGCAAAAGCTTAAGACAGGCAAATACCCGGTGATGTTTGCTGCAGATGTAGCGACAGGCTTGATTGGTCACCTAGTGATGGCAATCAGTGGTGGTAACCTATACCGTAAGTCTTCTTTCCTATTGGATCATCTTGGTAAGCAAGTATTACCTGAGTGGTTCAACATTTCTGAGCGTCCACACGTACTACGTGGATTGGCTTCCAGCCCATTTGATAGTGAAGGTGTATACACGCAAGATCGTGAAATCATCACCGATGGTGTTTTAGCAACTTACTTGCTAACCAGCTATGCCGCTCGCAAGATGAAGATGGACCCAACGGGTCACGCTGGCGGAATCCACAACTGGTACGTGAAGTCGACAGGTCAAAACTTCGAGCAAATGTTGAAAGAGTTGGGCACCGGTCTACTGGTAACAGAGACCATGGGTCAAGGCGTGAACGTTGTGACTGGCGATTACTCTCGTGGTGCTGCAGGTTTCTGGGTAGAAAACGGTGAAATCCAATACCCAGTGTCTGAAATTACTATCGCGGGTAACTTGAAAGACATGTTCAATCAGATTGTGGCTGTGGGTAGTGATGTAGAAACACGCTCACAAATCCAAACAGGTTCTATCTTGTTGGATACCATGAAGGTTGCCGGTGAGTAAGCTCACTAACCGCTAGATACGAAAAAGCCTGATGTGTTCATCAGGCTTTTTTATTGTTTGTTACCTACTGGTCATTACTGAGGCTAAATCATCAAGGTCGCGAGACCGAGGAAAACTGAAAGACCAATCACGTCGGTCACTGTCGTCAGCGCCATACCACCAGCCAGTGCTGGGTCGATATTCATCTTCTTCAGTAGTATTGGGATAGTTACACCCGCAACACCTGCCACAAGCAGGTTGGTCAGCATGGCTGCCGAGATAATCCCGCCAAGCATCCAGTTACCTTTCCAAGCTACTACAATACCACCGATGATCAGCGCCCACATGATGCCGTTCAGCAAGCCGATAGCCGCTTCTTTCATCAACAGTTCGCGTTTGTTCGAGTCACCGATATGACCGAGTGCTAAGCCACGGATCACAAGCGCAACGGTTTGGTTGCCTGCTACACCACCCATTGAAGGTACGATCGTCATCAGGACGGCAATCGCAGCCATTTGGTCTAGAGTCGCTTCAAACATGTTGGAGACAGAAGCAGCGGCCAGTGCAGCAAGTACGTTGGCACCAAGCCAAATACTACGTTTACGAGCAGACTTTACCACAGGCGCGAAGGTATCTTCGTCGTCATCCATACCCGCCATACTCATCATTGAGTGTTCGGCATCTTCACGGATAACGTCAACCACGTCATCGATGGTGATACGACCAACGAGGTGCTGATTTTCATCCACAACCGGAGCAGATACCCAGTTACGACGCTCAAACAGGCTTGCTACGTCAGAGTCACTAGTATCAACAGTAATCGCATCATCCGCATCTTCCATCACCTCACTGACTTTGACATCAGGTTGTGTGGTGATCAGCGTCGTGATCGGTAGTTCACCAATCAGTTTGCTCTCATCATCAATAACGTACAGCGCGTCAGTTGCTTCAGGCAGTTCGCCTTTCATACGCAGATAACGCAGGACAACATCCACATCAACGTCACCACGAATGGTGATTACGTCGGTGTTCATCAGTCCACCCGCGGTATCCTCAGGGTAGGATAGGGCGGTTTCCACGCGCAGACGATCGGCAGAGTCCATTTGAGAGAGAACTTCACGTGAGACGTCGTCAGGCAAGCTACGCAGTACGTAAGCCACGTCATCGGTGTCCATGCCTTCTGTCGCTTCTGCAAGCGCTTCAGGAGCCATTTTGGACACAAGACTGTCTTTAACATCTTCGTTCAGCTCGTCAAGAATCTCACCGTAATCTTCTGGATCGGTGAGCTGCCAAAGAACCTCACGACTCTTACGCGGCGAGGCTTCTAAAAGGTGTGCGATATCCTCAGGTTCCATGTCCTGCAGTTGGCGACGAACATGGACAAAGCGACCGTTTTCCAGTGCTTCTGTGACTTCTTGGAGGGCTTGGTGAGCTTGGTCGAATTCTATTTGCTCTGCCATTCATTCCTCCCAATTCCTGATATTTACAATGCTTTGAATAATAACTTAATTCTAGGCACCTTTTAATAACAACTTATGAAAGTCGACAAAATTATTTATCGGAATTTAAGCAGGAGGTGAAAGTTATGTGGGATATCTGGCTAGAGATAATAAAAAAGCGAGTGAATCACTCGCCTTCGTCAAACTTATCTTCAATCAAATGGCAAACCGCATCAAGAGCTTGCTCGGATTGATCGCCAGTGGCGTGGATGGTCACGTATTGTCCTTGGGCGGATTCCAACATCAGCAAGCCCATGACGCTGTCTGCAGTTGCAGTTTTGTCTTCTTCGTTATCGATGGTGATCACCGCATCGAAGCTCTGTGCCAGTTCGACCAATTTTACTGCCGCACGAGCGTGCAAGCCTAAGCGGTTTTGGATCAATACTTTACGACTTAGTTCCACCGTTATTCCTTAACATTCTTTTCCAGTGAAGTGTGGCGAATTTGTACTTGGTGTCCTTTATCCGCAAAGTACTCACCGATTTTTTGAGTGAGATAAACCGAGCGATGTTTGCCACCAGTACAACCAATCGCAACGGTCAGGTAGCTGCGGTTGTTTTTCTCTAATAGAGGCAGCCAAGTCTCAATGAAGCTTTCAATCTGGTATTTTAGGTCAAGTACCGACTGATGCTGCTCTAGGAACGCACCGATCGGAGCATCCAAACCAGTAAGAGGGCGCAACGCAGGCTCCCAATGTGGGTTTGGTAAGAAGCGCACATCAAACACGTAATCTGCATCTGATGGTAAACCGTATTTGAAACCAAATGACTCAAACACCATCACCAAGTCTTTACGCTCGCGCCCTTCAACACGCATACGTACCGTTTCGCTGAGATCATGCAGAGATTGACCGCTACTGTTCAGGACTAAGTCAGCATGCGCTTTTAGTGGCATCAGTATTTCATGCTCAAGCTCAATGGCTTGATCCAGTGATAAAGACTGGCTTCCCAATGATAAGGGATGAATTCGGCGGGTTTCGCTGTAGCGTTTAAGTAGCGTTTCTTTGTTCGCATCTAAGAACAGTACCGTAACGTCCAGCTCAGCCTTTAGCTTTTCTAGCGTGGTGTTTAGTTCTTTGAGTTTCTTAGGGATATTTCGAATATCGATGCTTACTGCAACGTTTTGTTTGCTCTCAGAGACTGATTGAACAAACGCGTCGAGTAAGTTGACTGGTAGGTTGTCTACACAGTAATAACCTAAATCCTCAAGTACGCGTAAGGCAACACTCTTCCCGGCACCAGAGTGCCCGCTAACAACGATTAATCGCATGGTGATTGCCTCGATTACTGATGAATCATAATGTCGTAGAGTTCTTCGTCACTCTGAGCTTTACGCAGCATTTTGAGTACTTGCTTATCACTCAAGCGCTCTGCCATAGAGGAAAGTGTTTTGAGGTGCTCTTTGCACTGTTCTTCGGGAACAAGAAGAGCAAAAAGAAGGTCGACAGGTCGGTTGTCGATAGCGTCAAACTCAATTGCTTCGTCGCATTGTAGTAAAACGGCGATAGCTTTGTCGCTGGATTGCATTCTTGCGTGAGGAATAGCAATACCATTACCGATACCAGTACTCCCCATTTTTTCTCTGCTGAGCATACACTCAAACAGTTGTGTAGAATCTTGGCCCGTGTTTTCAGCGACAATCTGACTGATCATCTCTAGGGCACGTTTCTTACTTGTACAATGGACTGCACTTTTGGTGCAGTCCAGTGACAGTATCTCGCTCAATTGCATGATTAATGACTGTTTAGTTTTTCTTTGTGCTTGTTAAGTTGACGAACTAATTTATCCACCAGCGAATCAATTGCTGCATACATATTTTCGTCATTCGATGACGCATGGATTTCGCCCTGATTTATGTGGAGCGTAGCTTCCGCTATTTGGTTGAGTTTTTCAACTTTTAGTACGACTTGTACTTGATTGATGTGGTCGAAGAACCTTTCGAGCTTCTGAAACTTAGATTGAACATAGTCTTGCATTGAATCGGTAAGATCAACGTGATGGCCTTGAATATTGATTTGCATAGACTTTCCTTTTCAGTTGGTGCCTTAAAGTAGGCGTTTACGCTGACTTGAAGGGGCGATACCCAAGGATTCACGATACTTCGCGATCGTTCGTCTTGCGACTTGAATCCCTTGGTCAGCCAGAAGAGCAGCAATTTTGCTGTCACTCAATGGTTTAGCGGTATTTTCCGCTGCGACCAGTTTTTTTATGAGAGCGCGAATTGCTGTGGACGAACATTCTCCACCATTGTCTGTACTAACATGACTAGAGAAGAAGTACTTCAATTCAAAAATGCCACGTGGGGTATGCATAAACTTCTGTGTAGTCACACGAGAGATCGTTGACTCATGCATGTCCACATCCAATGCTACATCGTTAAGTACCATTGGTTTCATGGCTTCTTCACCATACTCGAAGAAATCTTGTTGATGTTCAACAATACATCTTGCAACTTTGAGAAGCGTCTCGTTTCTGCTTTCTAGGCTCTTGATTAGCCATTTTGCCTCTTGCAAATTGCTGCGAATGTACTGGCTATCCGCACTGTTGCCTTTGCCTAGTTGCGCATATTGTTGATTTACTTTTAGTTTCGGAATGCTGTCAGGGTTTATGGAGACGGTCCATTTACCATGATCTTTAAATACGGACACATCCGGAATGACGTATTCAGTGTCATCGGGTGTGATACGACTACCTGGGCGCGGATCAAGTTGTTGAATCAACTTCAATACTTCACGCAAGTCCGCCTCTTTAAGCTTAGTTTCTTTGATTACCAGCTTGTAGTCGCGATTACCAAGGTGGTCGATATGATCGCTTAACACCATTTTTGCTTCAGCGAGCCACGGCGTGTCTTCAGGGAAGGTCGCCAGTTGCAGTAGCAAGCATTCTTGCAGGTTGCGAGAGGCTACACCAAGTGGGTCAAATTGTTGGATACGCTTACGTACCGCTTCTACTTCATCTAATTCCACTTCTTCGTTATCGAAGCTTTCGTGGATTTCTTCAGGAGAAAGGGTTAGGTAGCCGTAGTCGTCGATGGCATCGATTATCGCGAGGGCGATGGTGCGGTCGGTTTCACTGAAAGGTGTTAAGTCTAACTGCCACATGAGGTAATCGTGCAGCGACTCCGTGGTCTCACCTTGGTAGACTGGCATGTCGTCATCCAGCGCTAGGCCAGTGCTGCCCGTGTTTGCGCTGTATACGTCATCCCAAGTGGTATCAATTTCTAGCTCAGAGCTGATTTCCGATTTTTCAATCACGTCTGAGCTGTCTGGAAGGTCGGGCTCTGAGGCATCGTTGGCTTCGTTCGCACTGTTATCAGCAGATTCAGACGCTGATTTGTCTTCACCGTTTGCTTGAGGTTCTTCGTGGCCTTCTTCAACTTCCAGTAGCGGGTTGGAGTCCAGTGCTTCTTGGATTTCTTGTTGAAGATCGAGCGTCGACAATTGCAACAAACGAATCGCTTGCTGCAGCTGCGGCGTCATGGCTAACTGTTGACCTAGCTTGAGTTGTAATGAAGGTTTCATTCAGTGTTACTTACCTTGTAATGCTCAGAATCTTACCGTTCCTAATGTAATCATAGACGGAATTGTTCGCCGAGATAAACTTGTTTCACTTGTTCGTTGTTGAGAACTTCGTCCGGAGTCCCAGAAGCGATGAGGTGACCTTGGCTTACGATATAGGCTTTTTCACACACGTCCAAGGTTTCACGTACGTTGTGGTCAGTGATTAATACACCAAGACCGCGATCGCGCAAGTGTTCGATGATTTTCTTGATGTCGTTAACCGAAATTGGGTCAACACCCGCGAACGGTTCATCCAACAAAATGAACTGAGGGTTTGCTGCCAATGCACGAGCAATTTCTACACGGCGGCGTTCACCACCTGATAGTGCCATACCTGCACTGTTTCGTATGTGCTGTATGTGGAATTCTTCCAATAAATCTTCCAGTTTATCTTGGCGCTCTTCTCGTGTTAACTCTTGGCGAGTCTCAAGAACGGCCATGATATTGTCTTCAACAGATAGCTTACGGAAGATTGATGCTTCTTGTGGTAAGTAGCCGATCCCCATACGAGAACGGCTATGCATAGGTAGAATACTAATATCTTGGTCGTCGATAGTGATGATACCTTCATCACGAGGCACCAAGCCTACAATCATGTAAAATGATGTGGTTTTACCTGCACCGTTTGGCCCGAGCAGACCAACAATTTGGCCAGATTCGACTTCTAGACTCACATCAGTCACAACCTTGCGCTTTTTGTAACTTTTCGCAAGGTTCTTTGCGCGTAAAATTGACATTTTATTTTACCTGATTAGGTTGTAAGACCGTTGTTACTCGTTCTGTCTTTGAGCTATCGGCAACTAACTTCTGTTGTTGGATGTGATAGCGAATCGTTGAACCTCGAATAGTATTTCCTTCTTGCTCGAGTTCAGCATTTTTACGCATAACAAGCTGATCTGTTTTGATTATGTAATCAAGTTCGTTTGCTTGGCCATTAAGCGTCTTTCCATCATCCATTAGTTGAGAAAAAGTAGCGGGTTTTCCGTATGCCTCAATTTGGGATATTTCTTGAGTATTCGCATCTCTCGTAACAATTACTTTGTCAGCATTTATGTTAATACTCCCTTGCTTCAGGGATACATCCCCCTGAAAAACAACCTTGTTACTTTTCATATCAACTTGTTGTGTATCAGAGTTAATGTAAACAGGTTGCTCGGTATCTGATTTTAGAGCTAGTGCTGTTGGGGCTGCTAAAATCAATGTTAGTAAGCTAAGGTGTAACAGTTTCATATCGACCTTGAACATCATTTGTTAGAGTTGCAATGTGACTATTTAAGTTTCCGTGCATTGCGCCTCCAGTATTTTCAAACTGTGGTCCAACTAGAATAACTTTCTGATTGGCGTAAAAATCTCGATTATTTAGATTGATTGTCATTTTATCTGTCGCCATGGTGTCGAAGCTAGCGCCAGGTAATAGATTGTGCATTAGAACATCATCGTACAGAGTTAATACTTGGTCATCATCCAAGACTGCTGTTCTAGATGTTACTTTCCACTCTACAATTTCACCACCTTTGTATACGAACAAAATAGGCTGCTCAAAAAGAGTGCTTCCACTTTTAGCAAAGTAGTCTAAATGGTTTGCGACAATGACATAACTTCTAATGCCATCATCTCCGTATGTTGTATTTTCTAACTTGTTACCACTAAACATTGGCAACTCGGTGTTAGGTGCTATCTGGACATCTGAATTTCTTTCAGATGAAAAGATATAATAGCTACACCACGTGATGGAGACTATCAGCATCAAATATATGAAACGAGTAAAACTCATATAATAAAGGCCTTTATTTTAGCTCAGTACTTCCCTGACTATTGCCTTATTTAAATTGGGTGCAGTGCGCAGTACAGTGAGTACTGATCACATTACACCTGCTTTTAACAAATCATGCATATTCAGTGCACCAACAATTTTGTTGTCTTCGCATAAAACTAAAGCGTTGATGTTCTTATCTTGCATTAAATTTAAACCTTCCACTGCAAGCATTTCTGGGTGCGCTGTGGTTGGATTTCTAGTCATTACGTCACCAATCGCAGTCGTGTGGATATCAATACGTTTATCTAGCGTGCGACGCAAATCACCATCGGTGAATATTCCAAGCATAGCATCGTGTTCATCGACGATAGCCGTCATCCCCAAGCCTTTTTCTGAAATCTCGAGTAAGGCATCACGAATCAGTGCATCCGGTGAAACTTTTGGTAGTGAGTTTCCAAAGTGCATAATATCAGACAGCTTCAACAACAGTTTTCTTCCCAGCGCACCGCCGGGATGAGATAAAGCGAAGTCTTCTGCGGAAAATCCACGTGCCTGAAGTAAAGCTACCGCCAATGCGTCACCCATAACCAAAGTTGCAGTGGTACTACTGGTTGGCGCGAGACCAAGAGGGCAAGCTTCTTTTGGCACGGTGATTTGCAGATGCAGATCAGACAGCTTCGCCATGTTCGACTCTGGCTTGCCAGTCATGCTGATGATTTTGATGTTCAGGCGTTTCAACACAGGGAATAGAGATAGAATCTCATGAGATTCACCCGAGTTTGAAATCGCGATAACGATGTCACCCGCGCTGATCATACCAAGGTCACCATGCGCTGCCTCACCTGGGTGGACAAAAAATGCAGAGGTTCCAGTACTTGCTAGTGTCGCAGCAATCTTATTGCCAATATGACCTGATTTGCCCATCCCCATCACGACAACTTTACCGCTATTGGAAAGAATCAACTTACAAGCTTGTTCAAACTGCTCATTAAAGTATTGGTCTAGCTGTTGTAGAGCTGAAACTTCAATATCAAGAACTTGTTTAGCAGCTGCGCGAAAATCAAATTGAGTGGGCATATCAGAGCTCCAATTCGTGTTTACTTATTTTGTTATTAAGCGGCCATGTTTGCGAATAGGTATACTTGGTAAGCCAAGAAACACACAAACAGAATGGAACCTTCTAGTCGGTTGATGCTTCGAGATTTACCAAGACACATCGCTACGAGTAGCAGAGACACGCCTAGCATTACCCAGAAATCACGCCCCATTGCATATTCGCTCAGCATCGATGGGTTGATAATGCCTGGTAGGCCCATTACCGCAAGAATATTGAATACGTTTGAACCGATGATGTTACCTACAGCCATGTCGTCTTCGCCTTTAAGAACACCTGCAAGAGAAGCGGCTAGCTCTGGAAGGCTAGTACCAATGGCAATGATAGTTAGACCGATCACAAGGTCGCTCATACCAAAGTATTTAGCGATGATAACAGCATTGTCTACCAGCATGCTCGCTGCTAAGGGAAGTAGTATCAAGCCAATCACGACCCACATAATTGCTTTAGGGTTAGTTACGCCTTCTGGAACTTCAGATTCTTGTTCATCAACAAACGCGTCACCGGCTTTCTGCTCTTTACGGCTGATTTGCAGCATGGCAAATAAGAAACCAGCGAACAGAATGAATAACAAGATGCCTTCATAGAAACCTAAGTGGCTATCCCATAGCAAAATACCGGCAAGCACAGTAACTGCTATCATCAAAGGCAGTTCACGGCGAATCACGGCAGAGCTTATAGAAAGTGGTTTGATAATCGCAGTAATACCTAGGATCAAAGCAATGTTAGCGATGTTTGAACCCAGTACGTTACCAACCGCTGTATCGGTTTTGCCATCCCATGCTGCGGTTGCTGAAACCATCATTTCTGGTGCAGATGAGCCCATTGCTAGAATGGTCATGCCGATCACTAGTGGTGAAATACCGACGTTGCGGGCTAGAGCAGCGGAGCCAAAAACTAACTTATCTGCACTCCAAACAAGTAAAACAAGACCGACGATAAGCAACGCAACGGCTTCGAGCATGATGATTCCTAGGTAATAAATAAGCAAAATGAGTAACCGCTAATTTTGACCTTTTGCGACCAAAAATGGAAGATAAACAATGCATAAATTAAAAGTTAGTAACGAATTTGTGTTTAATTGTTGCTCAATCGCGAATGAAGATAATGCAACCGAGTGTAGGTCAACTCTAAACCGCTCTACACCTTAAAATGTGTGCTCTTTTGAGAATTCTTTGAAATTTTATGGTTTTCTTTAATTGAACAGTGCTTTTAATTCACTTTTAATCCACCGCCGATCTGCTTATGATGACAAGCTTGAGTCGTACTCAAATGATTTTTATTGCCAAGTCAGTTGGCTGAAATGAGTAGCTATTGGAGCAATGGGTATACTTTACTGATTGTCTTTACCTATGAGTAAGAGAAAAATGCTATGCCAAACGATGATTTAGTTACAGTGAACAATCTTACTTTCTCGCGAGGAGAACGTAAGATTTTCGATGGCATTGAGTTACATATCCCGAGAGGGAAAATTACCGCAATTATGGGGCCATCTGGAATAGGTAAAACGACTCTATTGCGCTTAATTGGTGGCCAATTATATCCAGAGCAGGGAGAGATTTGGTTTGACGGTGACAACATCCCTAGATTATCTCGAAAGCACTTATACCATGCTCGTAAAAAGATGAGTATGTTGTTCCAATCAGGCGCTCTGTTTACTGATTTGAACGTTTTCGATAATGTCGCGTTTCCTTTGCGTGAACATACAGATCTCCCCGAAGAATTAATCCGAACCATGGTGCTGCTAAAGCTTGAAGCTGTAGGGTTACGAGGGGCTGCGGAGTTAAAACCAAGCGAGCTCTCTGGTGGTATGGCTCGCCGTGCTGCATTAGCCCGCGCGATAGCGCTCGACCCTGACCTTATCATGTACGACGAACCTTTTGTTGGTCAGGATCCAATAACCATGGGTGTGCTTGTTGAGCTGATCAGTAATTTGAATCGAGCGTTAGGTGTGACCTCCATTATCGTTTCTCATGATGTGCCCGAAGTGATGAGCATTGCCGATTGGGTTTACTTGATGGCCGATGGCAAAGTGATTGCGTTTGGCACACCACAAGAGTTGAGAGACAATCCTGACCCTCGCGTGCAGCAGTTTTTACAAGGCGAAGCGGATGGGCCAGTACCATTCCGCTTCCCAGCTCAAAGTATCGAAAAGGATTTATTTGATGGTCGATAGCTTTATTCAATTTGTCGCTTCTTTAGGAAGACGCACATTAGCCATCTGCGAAGCATTCGGTCGTGCAACCTTGATGCTTGTTGGTGCATTATTGACTCGACCTCAGCCAATTAAAAATTTGCCTTTGCTGGTCAAGCAGCTTTATTCCGTAGGCGTTCAATCGTTGGCTATCATCGTGGTATCTGGTTTGTTCATCGGCATGGTGCTTAGCTTGCAAGGCTACGTGGTGTTGGTGGATTACGGTGCAGAGGGCAGCCTTGGTCAAATGGTGGCCTTGTCATTGCTACGTGAACTTGGGCCCGTAGTAACTGCGCTGTTGTTTGCAGGTCGTGCTGGTTCAGCATTAACGGCAGAAATCGGTCTGATGAAAGCTACTGAGCAGTTGTCTAGCTTGGAAATGATGGCGGTTGACCCGCTGAAACGAGTGATAGCGCCACGCTTTTGGGCGGGGGCGATCTCAATGCCTCTACTTGCTATGATCTTTATGGCTGTGGGGATTTGGGGCGCTCAGCTTGTTGGCGTCGATTGGAAAGGCGTAGATCATGGTAGTTTCTGGGCTGCAATGCAGTCTTCGGTCGAATTAGGTCAAGACATCGGTAACAGCATGATCAAGTGTATCGTGTTTGCTATTACCGTTACTTGGATTGCTTTGTTTAATGGCTATGACGCTATTCCGACGTCTGAAGGGATCAGCCGAGCAACGACGCGCACTGTAGTGCATTCTTCTTTAGCAGTACTGGGCTTAGACTTCGTACTGACCGCATTGATGTTTGGGAATTAATCATGCAACAAACACGTAAAACAGAATTATGGGTTGGCAGCTTTGTATTAGCGGGAATTTGCGCGATTCTTGTGATGATTTTTCAGGTTGCTGACGTAAAAAGCATTGGCTCTGGCAATACTTACACCTTGAAAGCCGAGTTCGATAATATTGGTAGTTTAAAAGTTCGCTCACCTGTGAAGGTTGGTGGTGTGGTTATCGGTCGAGTGAGTGATATTACGCTAAATGCGGATAATCTACTGCCAGTAGTGAGCTTGTCGATTAACAGTCAATACAACCAGTTCCCAGAAACCTCGAGTGTGCAAATATTGACATCGGGATTGATTGGTGAACAGTACATAGGCTTAGTGCCTGGTTTTGTTTTTGACGATGAAGAAATGCTTGTAGATGGCGATACCATCGAAGACACCAAGTCAGCATTGGTCTTGGAAGACCTAATCGGGCAGGTTCTATATAGCATTGGTGGCTCAGGCGATACGAGTAAGGAATAACCCATGTTTTCTAGATTATTACTTTCTTTTTTAGCAACGTTCGCAGCATTTGGTGTTGTTGCTGATGAAGTCGATAAAACACAGCCATACCAAATGATGAAGCAAGTTGCGGAAGTGACGTTTGACCGCCTCAAGGCTGAACAGCCGAAGATCAAACAAGACCCTAATTTGTTAAAAACCATCGTTGAAGAAGAGCTGATGCCTTACGTTAACGATCGCTACGCTGCATTGAAATTGCTTGGACCTAACTTAAAAGGGGCAAAGCGTGAAGATGTAGGGGAGTTTATCAAAGCATTTCGGGCTTACTTAGTGACATCTTATGCGCAAGTATTAACGCAATATTCTGATCAACAAATCGCTTTTGGCCCAGAACCAAAATTGGATTCATCTAAACGTATTACGAGCATTAAGGTAGATATTATTGATGCTCCGCGTCCTAACATTAGGCTTGAATTCAAATTGCGCAAAGACAAGAAAACAGGCGAGTGGTTGGCATTTGATATGGTTGCTGAAGGTATTAGCTTACTGTCGAGCAAACAATCTGAATGGAACACGAAAATCCGTCAAGATGGTATTCTTGCGGTAGCAAAAGATCTAGAAAAGCTGGCGGAACAACCGATTCGCTTTGAGGCGGAAAAGTAATGGAACAGTGGCATTTACAGGCTGGTATTCTTAAACTTACAGGAGCGCTGGATCGTGAAACCGTTCCGGCTCTTTGGGTTGAGGCACAGAAGTGGCAACCATCACAAACCGAATTAGAGTGCTCTTTATTGGATATTGAGCGTGTTGACTCTGCAGGAATGGTGATGTTAATCCACTTATTAGAGCATGCAAAAAAGCAAAACTGTCATATAATGCTGAGTTTCGTGCCAGCGCAACTGCGCACTTTGTTTCAACTTAGTAATGTTGAATCCTTAGTGGCAAAACACATACAGAATTATCAGGGGTAAATTGTGGATAGCGCAAAAGTACAACAGCTATTAGAAGAAGCACTAAACCTTCAAGAAGTGCATGTAAAAGGTGAAGGTAGCCATTATGAGGTGGTTGCTGTTGATGCTTGTTTCGATGGAATGAGCCGCGTTAAGAAGCAGCAGTTAATTTACGGTCCTCTGATGGATTACATCCAGCGTAACGACATTCACGCACTATCGATTAAAGCGTTCACTCCAGATGAGTGGGCTCGTGATAAAAAGCTAATGTCGCTATAAGGTTTATAATGGAAAAGTTTCGAGTTATTGGGTCAGATCAGCCGTTGGTTGGTGAAGTGACCATTTCAGGTGCAAAAAACGCAGCACTGCCGATTTTATTTGCGTCAATTTTGGCTGAAGAGCCAGTAGAAGTAGCAAACGTACCACACCTTCGTGATATCGACACAACCATGGAACTGCTAAAGCGCTTGGGCGCTAAAGTCAGCCGCAATGGTTCTGTTCATGTCGATCCAAGCAGTATTAATGAGTACTGTGCGCCTTACGACTTGGTGAAAACCATGCGAGCATCAATTTGGGCACTTGGCCCATTAGTGGCTCGTTTTGGTAAAGGTCAAGTTTCTCTACCTGGCGGTTGTGCGATTGGTGCTCGTCCTGTTGATCTACATATCACAGGTCTAGAGCAGCTTGGTGCAACCATCACACTAGAAGATGGTTACGTTAAAGCGGAAGTAGATGGTCGCCTAAAAGGTGCACACATCGTGATGGACAAAGTAAGTGTTGGTGCAACCATCACTATCATGTGTGCAGCAGCACTTGCTGAGGGCACAACAACGCTAGACAATGCAGCGCGTGAACCTGAAATCGTTGATACAGCGGACTTCCTAAACACGCTAGGTGCGAAAATCTCTGGTGCAGGTACTGATACCATCACTATCGAGGGTGTTGAGCGTCTAGGTGGTGGTAAGCACAACGTCGTTGCTGACCGTATCGAAACCGGTACTTTCCTAGTAGCGGCAGCGGTTTCTGGCGGCAAAGTGGTATGTCGTAATACCAATGCACACCTTCTAGAAGCGGTACTGGCTAAGCTAGAAGAAGCAGGCGCATTGGTAGAAACTGGCGATGACTGGATTTCTGTTGATATGACTGACCGTGAGCTGAAAGCGGTAAGCATCCGCACGGCTCCGCACCCAGGTTTCCCTACTGACATGCAGGCGCAATTCACACTATTGAACATGATGGCGAAAGGCGGCGGCGTAATCACAGAAACGATCTTTGAAAACCGTTTCATGCACGTACCTGAACTGATGCGTATGGGCGCGAAAGCGGAAATTGAAGGCAACACGGTTATCTGTGGCGATGTAGATTCACTAAGTGGTGCACAAGTAATGGCAACTGACCTACGAGCTTCGGCAAGTTTGGTCATTGCGGGTTGTATTGCGAAAGGTGAAACCATCGTTGATCGTATTTACCACATTGACCGCGGTTACGACAAAATCGAAAATAAACTGGCTGCACTTGGCGCAAATATTGAGCGAGTGAGCGAGGCAAGTTAAACTGCGGTGCAGGTGACTTGGATATGAAGAGAGCCGAAACGTTGGTTTCGGCTTTTTTGTATCGCGCTTTCTTGCATAGTTCATGACTATGTCAAAAGAGACAATAATAGCTGTAGCTGGCGTAAAGCTGGTTCTTGGAGAACAACAATGATTGCACTGTTACGTGTATTTGCTGTCGCAATTTTCGCAATTGTGATGTTTATTGGTGGTTGTGGTTACTGCCTACTAAGCCCTAGAAATCCTAAGCATGTTTTCACCTTCGGCCGTCTATTCGGCAAGATGTCGCGTGTATTTGGTATCAAGCTTGAGCTACGAATTCCAGAAGATGCGTATTCGCGTGGTCAGCATGTTTATATTGCAAACCACCAAAACAACTGGGACCTGTTCACCGTGTCTTCGGCGGTTACACCAAAAGTGGTTACCGTAGGTAAAAAGAGTTTGGCGTGGATGCCTCTATTTGGTCAGCTTTACTGGCTAACTGGCAATATTCTGATCGACCGTGCGAATCGTTCTAAAGCGAAAGGTACCATTGACCAAGTTGTGGATAGCATCAAGAACAGTGATGTTTCAATATGGATGTTCCCAGAAGGTACTCGCTCTCGTGGCCGTGGTTTGCTGCCATTTAAGACTGGTGCGTTTCATGCGGCTATTGGTGCAGAGGTGCCAATCATTCCAATCGTATGCAGTTCGACTGATCATATTAAATTAAATCGTTGGAACAACGGACATGTAATCATTGAGATGCTGCCGCCAGTAAGCTCTGAGGGCTACGGTAAAGAGAGTGTCCGTGAGCTGGCGAACAGCTGTCGTGAGCAAATGAAAGAGAAACTAGAAGCGTTGGATGAAGAAGTGAAACAGCGCAACGCAGCTTAAGCCTGACTGCGATACAGCAGCAAAAAGACAATAGAAAACGGGTAGCCTGAGCTACCCGTTTTTTTATGCTTGTTAGCAAGTGCAATTATTTGCGAACTGCGATTGCTTCAATCTCGATGCCAACATCTTTAGGCAGACGAGCGACTTCTACACAAGAACGTGCAGGGTAGTTTGCTACTTCGTGTTCATCGAAGAATTTACCGTAAACTTCATTTACTGTACCGAAGTCGTTTAGGTCTTTCACGAATACTGTCATTTTAACGATGTCTGTTACTTTAAGGCCTGATGCTTCAACTACAGCTTTTACGTTTTCTAGAGATTGACGAGCTTGCTCTGCGATGTCGGCAGACACTTCACCTGTCGCTGGGTTTACCGGGATTTGGCCAGAAGTAAGAACCATGTTGCCTAGATCTACGCCTTGAACGTAAGGACCGATTGCTGCTGGTGCAGACTCAGTGTGAAGTACTTTCGTCATTTGAATTGTTCCATCTGTTTAGGGGAATAAAGAGTTTACTCAAGCATTTTGAGTGTTCTTAAGAATAAGCAGTGTGCCTTTAAACATGAAGCACGTAAAGAGCAAAATACCCCGCATGAGCGGGGTATTGGTCAATTTATCGTTAGCAAGAATCGAAGCGAGAAATTAACGCTCAGTGACGATCTCACGTGCGAATACTTTCTCACAGTATTTACACTTTAGACGGATTTCTTCCTTCTTCTCGAACACTTGGAAGCTGCTCGCTACAGGCTCGTTGTGTGTAATACAGTTGCTGTTCGGACACTCAAACACGTTGTTAATTCGCTCAGGCAGTTCTAGTGCAAGCTTCTTAACTACTTCGTAGTTTTCGATTTGGTTTACGGTTGCATGTGGTGCGTAAAGTGCAAGCTTGCTTGCCTGCTCTTCATTGATAAACACGTTTTCAATCTTCAGTAGGTCTTTGTGACCCAGAGCCGAAGAAGGCAAGTTCAGACCGATAGTTACGCGCTGAGAAGAATTATGCATGTCGAACAGTTTCAGCACTTTGATACCAATTTGCGCAGGAATATGGTCGATTACCGTGCCGTTTTTGATTGCCTCTACCTGCAATTGAGTTTCTTTAGTCATGTCTTTTCTCCCCCGATTACAGTGTTTCGTTAAGAACCAATGCCAACAACGCTTGACGAGCGTATACACCGTTCTGTGCTTGTTGGAAGTAGTAGGCGTGTGGAGTTGCATCCACATCCGTGGTGATTTCATCCACGCGAGGTAGTGGGTGGAGTACTTTTAGGTTGTCACGCGCACCCTCTAATAGTGCTGCTGTTAGGATATAAGCGGACTTGATATGTGCGTATTCAGACTCGTCAAAACGCTCTTTTTGTACGCGCGTCATGTAAAGGATATCTAGCTCAGGGACGACACTTTCCATATCAGTGTGCAGGCTGTATTGAATGCCTGCTTCGTCAAGCTCCTCACAGATGTAATCTGGCATTGCCAGTGCGTCTGGTGCGACGAAGAAGAAACGAATGTTGTTGAACTTTGCCAGTGCTTGCGTCAAAGAGTGCACAGTGCGACCGTACTTTAGGTCACCAACAAACGCGACGTTAAGGTTATCCAGACGGCCTTGCGTTTCGGCGATTGTGTATAGATCGAGTAGGGTTTGCGTAGGGTGTTGGTTTGCACCGTCACCTGCGTTGATGACTGGTACACCGTTAGAAAACTCAGATGCAAGGCGAGCCGCGCCTTCCTGAGGGTGGCGCATCACGAATGCATCAACGTAAGAGGAGATAACTTGTACCGAGTCAGACAGTGTCTCGCCTTTTTTTGCCAGGGAGGTGTTTCCATCATTGTCAAAACCAATCACATCGCCACCGATACGTTGAATCGCAGTCTCGAATGACAAGCGAGTACGTGTGGATGGTTCAAAGAAACAGCTAGCTACGACCTTGTTTTTAATCAGTTCTGGACGAGGTTCTTTTTTTAGTTGACCTGCAGTTTCAACAATCAGTTCCAGTTCTTCACGTGAAAGCTCTGGAATAGAGATGATGTGCTTCTGGTAAAGCGAATTCGCCATGATCTTCTTCCCTATAACAGTAGTGACTATCTCCAAAATTCACCACGATTGAATTTTGGACATAAAAAAACCTCCCCAAATGGGGAGGTTTTAAAATTCAATAGAATTAACAAAAATAACCGCACGTAAGCGTAGTCGCTTAGCTAGAGCAAATCGCGTTTTTACGTCAGCAATCAGCTTGGTCATTTCGTAATCCTCAGACAAATTGCCGAGGATTATACGCTTAACTTTCGTGAGCGCAAGCGATTACATCATGGTTTTTGTTACCATTTCTAATGCTTTGGTTTAGCTACCTAGTGTCGCTACCATCACGGCTTTAATGGTATGCATTCGGTTCTCAGCTTCATCAAACACGATTGAGTATTCTGATTCAAACACTTCTTCTGTTACCTCTAAACCATTCATGCCGTATTTTTCTGCCACCTCTTTGCCCACTGTGGTTTCGTCGTTGTGGAAAGCAGGCAGGCAGTGCATGAATTTCACGTGAGGATTGCCTGTTTGCTTAATCACGTCCATATTAATTTGGTATGGCGTCATAAGTGCAACACGCTCGTCCCAAGCATTGGCGGACTCGCCCATGGAAACCCAAACATCGGTGTAGAGGAAGTCGCAACCTTTTACGCCTTCTTCGACACTTTCAGTTAAAGTGATTTTCGCACCGGTTTGTTGAGCAATCGCTTGGCAAGTCGCGACTAATTCTTCTTCTGGCCAGAATGCTTTTGGCGCCACGAGACGAATGTCCATGCCGACTTTGGCGGCTCCGACCATGAGAGAGTTGCCCATGTTGTTACGTGCATCACCCAGATAGGCAAAGGTCATCTCATGCAGTTGTTTACCACGTCCGTGTTCTTGCATGGTGAGGAAATCCGCCAGTATTTGTGTAGGATGAAACTCATCAGTCAAGCCATTCCATACTGGAACACCTGCGTAAGCCCCTAGCTCTTCCACAATAGACTGACCAAATCCGCGGTATTCGATGCCATCATACATGCGACCAAGAACTCGAGCCGTGTCTTTCATTGATTCCTTATGACCGATCTGCGAGCCAGAAGGGCCGATGTAAGAGACTTGAGCGCCTTGATCAAAAGCAGCGACTTCAAACGCACATCGGGTACGAGTAGAAGATTTCTCAAAGATTAGTGCAATGTTTTTGCCTTGAAGTTTCTTCTGCTCTGTCCCTGCATATTTAGCTTTTTTTAGCTCAGCAGACAGTTCGAGCAAAAAGAGAATTTCTTTTGTGGAGAAATCCAATAGCTTCAAAAAGTTGCGATGATGTAGATTGAAAGCCATAGCTCGTCCTTTAGGTCGTTTGGTTGATAAGTAATAAAACCATTAAAGCATGAAAATGCTATATATGTGAATAATTATTTTAAAGTAAAGCAAAAAAAGGTTGATGCATTCACATCAACCTTAGTCTTTATTGGTTTTATTTGGTGAGAGAGATTTCTCAAATATCGTCACGTTCGATTGGGCAACTCATACAACGTGCACCACCACGACCGCGACCAAGCTCGTTACCCGGAATGGTCAGGACTTCAATGCCAGCTTTGTCATACTTTTCGTTAGTGTAGACGTTACGTTCGTAACCAATCACAACACCAGGTTTCACTGTTAGTACGTTGTTGGCATCGTTCCATTGCTCACGCTCAGCTTCATAGCTGTCACCACCAGTGGTAATGATCTTCAGTTGGTCTAACCCCAGTGCCGATTCAATTGCGTGCAGATAGTTGTGTGATGCTTCGACATGCATTTCCCCATTGCCTTTTGGTGTTAGGCGCCATGTGTCTAAATCTTTACGCATGATCTCTGGGTATACCGAGAAAGTATCGACATCCATATGCGTCATTACCGTATCAAGGTGCATGCATGAACGGTGTTTCGGTAGGTCGATGGCAATGACTTCTTTCGCCTGACCGGATTTGAATAGGCTCGCCGCTAGGTTTTCTACACCCTGTGGAGTTGTACGCTCAGACATGCCAATCAGAACCGCACCCTTACCGATAACCAGAACATCACCGCCTTCAACGTTGGCATTGTCGTAGTGTTGGTCTTCATCGCCAAAGTAGTTTATGAAGTTTTGCCCAGCAAAGGTTGGGTGCCAACGGTAAATCGCGCGCAGGTGGTTGGTTTCGCGCTGACGTGCAGGCATCATCATTGGGTTGAGTGATACACCACCGTAAACCCAGCATGAAGTATCGCGAGTGAATAGGTGGTTAGGTAAAGGTTCGATAACGAAGTCTAGAGAACGCTTCATTTTCGGTAGCATCGATGAAGATTTGATTGGCAGTTCCGAGTAAGCCAATCCGCCAAGAAGAATACTGGCCAGGTGTTCATCGTCCATCTCTGCTAAGTACTGGCGCAGGTCGCGAGCGAAGGTCGGACCGTAACGGAAGTCAGAAATCTGAGTGTTTAACAACCATTGTTTTGCTTCTGGAACCGCAAGGGTTTCGACTAGTAGATCATGAAGCAGTAACACCTCAACACCTTGCTCACTTAGAGTCCGAGCGAATGCATCGTGTTCTTCACCTGCAGCTTCGACTGCCAATACGTCATCAAATAGTAATTCATGGCAGTTTGATGGTGTTAAGTGGGTGAGGGCACGCTCTGGGCGATTTAATAGAACTCGTCTAAGTTGACCTACTTCTGATCCAACGTACAGCTTGCTCATTTTGTATCCTTACAAATATTCCAGCCGTTAGTTATGACAAGCTTGGTGCTAAGATGCAAGTTCCTTTGGTTGGCTTATATTTTGTAAAAATGTTGTTTTTTAGCTTTATATTTTGTAAATTTTAATTGGGCGCATTTTAATTCTATATTTTGCAGTTCATTCATAGCTTTTAGAAAGTGCGTTTTTATTCTTTTTAGTTTGGGGAAGAGAGGGTACATCAATAGTGCATAAAACGTGCATAACCATTCTGAAATATGCAGTTTTTAGCTTTTCTTTATTCGTTAGGCCAGAGTAACCGAGCTGTCACTGTATTCACTCCAAGATCATAAACACGCAAACAAGTCTAAAATTACTCGTTTAAGGCTCAATTAGGATCTTCTGAATATTAAAGATTACCCGTTTTTGTTAATTTTTTGTTTCTGTGAGCGGAGTTTCGATTTGCGAGTCAAAATTATCATCAAGAATCACCGTAGTTTGGTGTTTGTTTGTGGCTTTTCATCGCAATCCGTGCCATATTTCACCGCATTAACGTACTCAGTTTAGAGTATAGTGTTTCCATCAAGTAACTAATCTGGAGCCAAAACATGTCTCACGAAGATGAATATCTATCAGTAGAAGAATTAATTGAGATTCAAAAGGAAGAGACTCGCGATATCATTGCAGCATTGCTAGAAGATGGCAGCGATCCAGATTCACTATACGAAATCGAGCACCACCTATTTGCTGAAGACTTTGACACACTAGAGAAAGCGGTTGTTGAAGCGTTTAAGATGGGCTTTGAAGTTCTTGAAGCTGAAGAAACAGAAGATGAAGATGGCAACAAACTACTTTGCTGTGATGCAACAATGGAATCTGCACTAAACGCAGAAGCAATTGATGCACAGGTTGAGAAATTGGTTCATCTTGCAGAAAAATACGACATCATCTACGACGGTTGGGGTACTTACTACGAAGGCGAAGATGCGCTTTACCCTGAAGAAGATGATGAAGACGAAGAGTAATCAGCTCATTTATATTAAGAAGCCAGCGTTGATCGCTGGTTTTTTTGTGCCTTGAAAATGATAACCGCTGGTGAGGATAAATAATTCTCATTGAGTTTGTGTGCTTATTATCTCTATAATGCGTGAAAATTGATCTAGCTCAAGGTAACTATGCAACTCTCACTCGCCGGTTTATGGCAAGTCTCTCCACTGACGGACCTTTCTATCCCACAGGATGACATTACTTTCCCTGCTCCTTTGAGTCATGTATTGCCTGCTGAACTGACTGAAGACGTGATTCGTCAGCAAGAGTGGCATCTGATGCACGACATTGAAGTAGATGAATCCATGATGGCATTCCCAGCGGTAGAAATGGTGTTGGGTGGTGTGGATTACCATGCTGAAGTGCGTTTAAACGGGGTAGCATTGTTCGACTGTGACGGTTCACAAAGCATGTACAAAAAAGACATTCGTCCGTTCATGCAGATGGGGCGTAACCGTTTTGAGATCCTGTTCCTTGAGGAAGAAGAAGATCTTCTGCTGGATGAGGATAAACCAGAGTTGTGCTCACTTGCGGATCATGAATACCAAAAGAGTGATGAGCGCTTGGGGGTATGGCAAGAGCCGTATCTGCAGTTTATTCGCAATGTGCGTTTAGACCGTGTAGCAACCGAGCAGATTTGGCACCACGGTGGTGGTTGTGAGTTTAAGGTGGATTTGTACTACCAAACTTTTGCGCCGGGTCTAGTATCGGCATCGGTTAAGTTTAATGGCATGACTTACCATATTCCTATTGATGTCCGAGCGGATCATGCGAGTGCTTTATTCCAGATCGAAGCGCCAAAGTATGCCGATCTTAATGATCCCGATCCAAAAGATCTCTACGAACTCGTGGTGGAGTTGGATGGGCAACGCCAAGCATTTACAGTGGCGCTTAGCCAAGAGCTCTGTGTTACCCATCTTGTACTTTAAGTTTGGGGATAAAATTCTATAACGTTTTAAGCATCACGACTTCACATGCATCATGCCCTGTTTGTCCAAGCGGGGCATCGAGATGCTCAAAGCCTAGCTTTTCATACAAGCCTACCGCTTCTCTTAGACATTCTGTCGTTTCTAAATAGCACTGCTGATACCCAAACTGTTTCGCTAGCTGTAAGCTCAATGCGACGATGCGTTTAGCTAAGCCGTGCCCTCGTGTTTGAGGCAAGAAGTACATCTTTTGTAGCTCACACACATTTGGCTCACCAGCTAAAGGTGCAAAGCCGCCGCCACCCACAATCTCGCCTTGGTATTCGACTACCCAGTAGGCTGCGCCTTGCTGGTCGTAAACCGAGTACATGTCATCAAGCGTTGGATCTGCCACACCATAACCTTTGTCTGCGGTTAAACCATATTCTGCAGAGACTTTACGAATCACGTCTGCAACTCGTGAGTTATCTGCTTTGGTAAGAGGTCGAAGAACGTATTCCTCAGCCTGACACACTTTCGTTAGCCCTTTTAGGTAAGTCTCTAAACCAAGTTTGAGTTGCTCTTGCTCGCTGTCATCGAGTTGGGTAAGCAGTTGTTCAAAGAATCTGTTTTGCTGTTGGTCTAGTTGCGATAACGCCTGCTGACCTTGCTTTGTAAGCGCTACGAGTTGGCTACGTTTGTCTTTTGGGTTTTCGATGCTCTCAACCAAACCTAGTTTAATCAAACCGGTAACGGTGCGGCTTGCATTGGATTTGTCGACATTGAGTTGTTGTGCCAGTTGA
The DNA here is from genome assembly GCF_023716625.1 of Vibrio sp. SCSIO 43153. Classification (NCBI taxonomy): domain Bacteria; kingdom Pseudomonadati; phylum Pseudomonadota; class Gammaproteobacteria; order Vibrionales; family Vibrionaceae; genus Vibrio; species Vibrio sp. SCSIO 43153. Next base: position 2,904,880 of record NZ_CP071855.1, on the reverse strand, counting down.
TTGATGGTCAACGGCTGCAATTGGATTTCACCTAATGCGTGCGCTTGCACAGGAGTGAGAGCGACATCGCCGCATTGTTTATCGAGCATACCAAGCAATCGGACGGCTTGACGGGAGTAGTGTCGGAGTTGACGAGCATTCATTATCACTTACCTCTAAAAATAAAGTTGCGCACCGCAATTAAATTAATTGCGGTACGCAACTTTGTCAATGGTAAATGTCATTTTGTTCGTTAGGAGGCGTATTGAGCCTCCATGTTTAAGCGTGTTGGTGTAGGCAGAACTGTGGGGCTTGGCTATCTGATTTACGCATCCATACTTTCTCGTGGAAGTAGTAAGCCACTGTGTTCAAGCTTGGCTCTAGCATCGCCATGATACCGCCGACAAACGCATCACCTGTTAGCAAGTAAACCACACTAAAGGCAACACTGAAGTGGATGGTGGCAAAGCTTGCGGTTTTTAATTTGGTCATCCACTGACGAGCTTTAAGCGCTGGGACTTTTGCCCATGCCTTTTCATGAAAGTAGAAAGCGACGGTGTTCACTGAAGGCTCAATCATGGCAATTAAACTACCAATTAGAATGTCGCCAGTAAGCACGTAAGCGACACTAAACGCGATAGTAAAATGGAGTGCTGCAAAGGTTAGTGTCTTTTTCATGATAATTACTCAATCGTTGTGTTGTTTCGATAGGTCTATTATTGAGAATTATTATCATTAAATCTAATGGGCAGTTAAGATTAGTTTGATAGGTAAAAACTATTAAATAGGAGGGAAAGTAGGAGAGAAGAGCGAATATCTTTGAAAGCTTTCCGAGCGATAAAATGCAAAAAGGGTTGATGCTTTCACACCAACCCTTTGATTCTTTTACTCTAGTCTTTAGAGATTAAAGTGCAGCGATCGTTGTCTTCTGCTCTTCTAGCTTAGCTAGCGTCTCTTTGTAGCCTTCAAGTTTCTCACGCTCTTTAGCAACAACTGCTTCAGGAGCTTTCGCTACGAAGCCTTCGTTACCTAATTTGCCTTCGATACGCTTGATTTCGCCGTGAGTTTTCTTGATTTCGCCATCCAGACGAGCAAGTTCAGCGTCTTTGTCGATCAGACCCGCCATTGGGATCATCAGCTCAGACTTCGCAACCAATGCTGTCGCACACGCTGGCGTTTCTTCGTCAGCAGCAAGTACGCGTACAGATTCTAGTTTCGCTAGAGACATCAGTACTTGTTTGTTTGCTTCTAGACGCGCAGCGTCTTCTGCGTTTGCAGCTTTCAGCATAACGTCAAGCGGCTTACCTGGGTTGATGTCGTATTCAGCACGTAGGTTACGGATGCTGGTAATGAACGCTTTCACCCATTCAATATCGTCTAGCGCTTCTTGGTTGAAGTTTGCTTCGTCGAATTGAGGCAGTGCTTGAAGCATGATTGTCTCACCTTCTACACCTTCAACTAGTGGCTTGATGCTTTGCCAGATAGTTTCAGTGATGTAAGGAATCACTGGGTGAGCCAGACGTAGAGTCTTCTCAAGAACCGTGATTAGTGTACGGCGAGTACCACGTTGTTGCGCTTCAGTACCTTTCCATAGAACTGGTTTAGTTAGCTCTAGGTACCAGTCACAGAATTGGTTCCAGATGAATTCGTAAAGCGTGTTAGACGCCATATCTAGACGGAAGTTGTCGATATGGTTGTTGAACGCTTTCGCTGCAAGTTCAAACTGAGACTCGATCCACTTATCCGCTAGTGAGTATTCAATTTCACCACCGTTGAAGCCACAATCTTGCTCTTCTGTGTTCATCATTACGTAACGGCTCGCGTTCCATAGCTTGTTACAGAAGTTGCGGTAACCCTCAAGACGCTTCATATCCCAGTTGATATCGCGACCTGTTGATGCCATTGCTGCAAGAGTGAAACGTAGCGCGTCTGTACCGTATGCTTCGATACCATTTTCAAACGTCTTACGAGTGTTCTTCTCGATTTTCTTCGCTAGCTGAGGCTGCATCATGTTGCCACAACGCTTCTCTACTAGAGACTCTAGGTCGATACCATCGATCATGTCGATTGGGTCAAGTACGTTACCTTTCGACTTAGACATCTTGTCGCCGTTTTCGTCACGGATTAGACCAGTAACGTAAACCGTCTTAAATGGTACTTGTGGTTTGCCGTTTTCGTCTTTCACGAAGTGCATGGTCATCATGATCATGCGTGCAACCCAGAAGAAGATGATGTCGAAACCAGTCACTAGTACGTCTGAAGGGTGGAATACTTTCAGATCGTCAGTTTGCTCAGGCCAACCTTGAGTACCGAACGTCCATAGTGCAGAAGAGAACCATGTATCCAGTACGTCTTCGTCTTGGTGAAGCTCAATGACTGACTCTAGGTTGTTGTTCTTACGAACTTCTTCTTCGTCACGACCTACGTAAACATTACCTTGGTTGTCGTACCAAGCTGGGATGCGGTGACCCCACCATAGCTGACGAGAGATACACCAGTCTTGAACGTCACGCATCCAAGAGAAGTACATGTTTTCGTATTGCTTAGGAACGAATTGGATGTCGCCGTTTTCTACTGCTTCAACCGCTGTTTTCGCTAGAGGTGCAGTACGTACGTACCATTGGTCAGTTAGCATTGGTTCGATAACCACGCCACCACGGTCGCCGTAAGGAACTTGTAGATCGTGATCTTTCACTTCTTCAAGTAGACCTAGCTCGTCGAATTCAGCAACGATAGCTTTACGAGCGGCAAAACGCTCCATACCGTGGTACTTAGCTGGTAGCTCAGTGCTGTATGCGTCGCTTGCTTCGCCGTTAGTGTTGAATACTTCAGAAGCGTCACGGATGTTCGCGTCGAAAGTCAGAATGTTGATCATTGGTAGCTGGTGGCGCTTACCAACTTCGTAGTCGTTGAAGTCGTGCGCAGGTGTGATTTTCACACAGCCAGTACCTTTTTCCATATCTGCGTGCTCATCGCCCACGATTGGGATGCGACGATCAACAATAGGAAGGATGATTTCTTTACCGATAAGATCTTTGTAACGTGGATCTTCTGGGTTAACCGCAACACCAGTATCGCCTAGCATAGTCTCTGGACGAGTGGTTGCAACAACGATGTAGTCTTTGCTATCCGCTGTTTTAACGCCATCCGCTAGTGGGTAGCGGAAGTGCCACATGTTGCCTTTGGTGTCTTTGTTCTCTACTTCTAGATCTGAAATCGCTGTGTGTAGCTTTGGATCCCAGTTAACTAGACGCTTACCGCGGTAGATTAGGTCGTCTTCGTATAGACGTACGAACACTTCTTGAACCGCGTTAGATAGACCATCGTCCATCGTAAAGCGCTCACGATCCCAGTCTACAGATGCGCCAAGACGACGAAGCTGCTTAGTGATAGTACCGCCAGATTCGCCTTTCCATTCCCAGATTTTGTCGATGAAAGCTTCACGACCGTAATCGTGTTTTGTTTTGCCTTCTTCTGCAGCGATCTTACGCTCAACAACCATCTGAGTTGCGATACCTGCGTGGTCAGTACCTACTTGCCAAAGAGTGTTCTTGCCCTTCATGCGCTCACAACGGATAAGAGTATCCATGATCGTGTCTTGGAACGCGTGGCCCATATGTAGGCTACCAGTGACGTTCGGTGGCGGGATCATGATGCTGTAAGCTTCTTTAGTAGTGTCACCGTGTGGCTTGAAGTAGCCTTTTTCTTCCCAAGTCTGATACAGAGCTTGTTCGATTGAAGTTGGGTTGTATGTCTTTTCCATAGCGCTCTTTTAATGGATACGTTGATGGTTGAATCTAAGTCAATCTTTATAAGTGAACTCTCTGAGTGGAGAGCTTAACTATAAGGATTGACCGTTAAGGATATTGAATTTCGATCGTTTGCAGTTGATAACCTGCCTGACGGTAAATTTTATACCTTTCTCTTGCGAGCTGTTTAGCTTTTTCTTCGCAAGGCACGAAGTCTACCACTTGAGCAAACTTGTTCGCAAAGGTTGTCTCATTTTCCGCCAAATTAATTACTAACTGACGATTCCAATTCGGCTTTACGCCGTTATGGCCGATCTCAATATTGGTGGCGTATTTCGGTCCTTCGCCTACGAGATTATGTGCCATGAACTTATCTGCATCAATTTGCCAAAAGGTTTCGGCGAGTTGTTCAGCGTGCGGTTTATCTTCGCAATTCAAGTACACTTTTGCGCCTTGGCGAGCAAAGTGCTGAGCCAAAAACACGATGTATTCTTCAAAGCCAGCCGCGGTTGCTTGCGGGCTATCTTCTTTAATGATGTAGAAAGTTGCAGTTTGCATCATTCTCTCGCTTGCCGTTGGTCTCATCCTAAGACCATCATAAGTCCCATTTTCAATTAAGAAAATCGAGGTAATAAAAAAGGGCCTTGCGGCCCTTTTAGATTTTGTTCAGAAATTACTCTTCTGTCTCTTGGCCGCTGCGGTTCAAAAGGAATTGGACAAGCATTGAGACAGGACGGCCCGTTGAGCCTTTCGCTGCGCCTGATTTCCACGCAGTACCTGCGATATCGACGTGTGCCCAGTTGTACTTCTTAGCAAACTTAGACAGGAAGCAACCCGCAGTGATAGTGCCAGCAGGACGACCACCGATATTTGCCATGTCAGCAAATGGGCTCTTCAACTGCTCGTGGTATTCGTCTGCCATTGGTAGACGCCAAGCACGGTCACTCGCTTGCTCAGAAGCGTTTACTAGCTCATGAGAAAGTGGGTTGTGGTTAGAGATTACGCCGCTGATATGGTGGCCTAGTGCGATAACACAAGCACCAGTTAGCGTTGCAACGTCAACTACGCAGTCTGGTTCGAAACGCTCTACGTAAGTCAGTGCGTCACAAAGAACAAGACGACCTTCCGCATCCGTGTTCAGTACTTCTACGGTTTGACCAGACATGGTTGTTAGGATGTCACCAGGACGGTAAGCGTTGCTGCCAGGCATGTTTTCACAGCCTGCTAGGACACCAATAACGTTGATTGGTAGGTTTAGCTTCGCTAGCGCTTTCATTGTACCGAATACAGATGCCGCACCACACATGTCGTACTTCATCTCATCCATACCTTCACCAGGTTTGAGAGAGATACCGCCTGAATCGAACGTCAGACCTTTACCAACTAGTACGATAGGTTTTGCTTCTGACTCTGGGTTACCTTTGTATTCGATAATCGACATCATTGATTCGTTTTTCGAACCACGACCTACTGCTAGGTAAGATGTCATGCCCAGTTTTTCCATCTCTTGTTCACCAATGATCTTGGTGGTTACTGTTTCGTAGTCGTCAGCAAGGCGACGAGCTTGAGATGCAAGGTAAGCTGGGTTTGCAACGTTTGGTGGCATGTTGCCAAGATCTTTTGATGCTTTTACACCAGAAGAAATGGCTAGACCGTGAGTGATTGCTTTTTCACCTAGGTTCAGTTCACGACGTGTCGGTACGTTGAACACTAACTTACGTAGTGGGCGACGGGTTTCCGGCTTAACGCTCTTGAACTGGTTAAATGTGTAAAGACCATCTTTAGTCGCTTCAACAGCTTGACGTACTTTCCAGTACGTATCGCGACCTTTAACGTGCAGTTCAGTTAGGAAACATACTGCTTCCATAGAACCTGTTTCGTTAAGTGTGCTGATCGTCTTTTGAATGATTTCCTTGTACTGGCGCTCGCCTAGCTCACGTTCTTTACCACAACCTACGAGTAGAACGCGCTCTGACAAAACACCTGGTACTTGATGCAGTAGCAGCATCTGACCAGGTTTACCCTCTAGATCACCACGGCGAAGTAGTGAACTGATGTAACCGTCACTGATTTTATCAAGTTGCTCGGCTACTGGAGAAAGGCGACGTGGTTCAAACACACCAACAACGATACATGCGCTACGTTGTTTCTCTGGACTGCCACTTTTAACACTGAACTCCATGCGTACTCCTACATCCTGAAGACAAATTGCTCTAAATGTTAGATAATGATCGCTTACTTGTTGAATTTAAGCTCAGGTCTTACCAATAGAGCTGATTTAAGCGCTAACATCTAGTTTATAATTTTTAAAAAAATAAATGGTTCAACGGGAAACTATAGTGATTCGACCAAAAAAACAAGTTTTGTATAGGTAATTTGAGCGTGATTATTGTTAGATATTTGATCCGCGAAACACTCAAGAGTCAATTTGCGATCTTTTTCGTACTTTTTTTGGTGTTTGTGAGCCAGAAGTTTATCAGTGTTCTTGCCGATGCTTCAGACGGAGACATCCCAGCAGGATTAATTTTTTCTATTGTTGGCTTAAACATGCCAGCGATGGGGTTATTAATGCTGCCTTTGAGTTTGTATATCGGCATATTGATCACTTTTGGCCGCTTATACGCAGAGAGTGAAATTGTGGTAATGAATGCGACGGGGATTGGGAATAAATTTTTGATCCAGGCCGCCTTGTCTTTAGCTGTCATTACGTCAAGCGTTGCTGCTTTTAACTCGTTGTGGTTGTCCCCTTGGTCTCAAGACAAAGTAGAGTCTCTCCTAGAACAAGTTGCTTCTGAAAATAGCGTTGATTTGCTCAAGAAAGGACAATTCCAAGGTACGCCTGATGGGTCTTCAGTTGTTTTTATTGATGATATAAGAGACAACGAGCTTAAGCATGTGTTCGTGGCTCAAATGCGTCCAAGAGACTCGATCTTACCAAGCGTGATTTTTTCGACCTCAGGGGTTGTGAAAGAGCTATCAGATGGCCGTCAGGTTATTACCATGCAAGATGGGACGCGTTATGAAGGCGTGCCAACTCGTGTTGAGTATATGGTAACAAAGTTTGATGAGTACGAAGGCCTAATCGGTCAGAGGGAAGTAAAACACAAAGGTCGAGATTGGGAGGCCTTTGCTACAGTAGATTTGATTGGTCATCCTAGTCGCCATGCCCAAGCCGAATTGCAATGGCGTATTTCGCTATTTGTATGTATTCCACTTTTGACCATGTTAGTCATTCCCTTGTCTGCGGTGAACCCACGTCAAGGGCGATTTGCCAAAATGGGTCCAGCTATATTGATTTACCTAGCTTACTTCTTAGCTATGAGTGCAACAAAGTCGGCAATTGAGGATGGCTCTTTACCTACATATGTTGGTATGTGGCCCATTAATATAATGCTACTTATAGTCGCTGTTATGGCAAACATGATGGACAGTGTGTCTGTCAGAAAAGTTAAAGATAAATTCCGCAAGAAGAGGCTCGTGTAAGCTGTGTTTAAAATTCTAGACCTTTACATAGGTAGAACAATTATTTCTACAACAGCCTTGGTTTTAGCGACCTTCGTTGGCCTCTCAGGGATAATCAAATACGTAGAACAATTGCGAAAAGTAGGAAAGGGTGCTTATGACTTACTTCATGCATTGTATTTTGTCCTACTAAGTGTGCCTAGAGACATTGAAATGTTTTTCCCTATGGCAGCTTTATTGGGGGCATTGATTGGTTTAGGTATGCTGGCATCAAGTTCTGAACTGGTTGTTATGCAAGCATCGGGTTTCTCTAAGTTGGATATCGGTCTATCGGTGCTTAAAACTGCGGTGCCATTGATGCTTATCGTGATGACGCTCGGTCAGTGGGGAGCCCCTGAAGCTCAGAAAATGGCACGAGACTTACGCTCATTTGCGCTGTCTGGAGGGAGTATTGTCTCTGTACGAGCCGGCGTATGGGCAAAAGATGCGAATGACTTCATCTTTATTGGTAAAGTCGAAGATGAAAAGCTGTACGGCTTGAATATGTGGCGTTTTGATGACGATAAGAATCTTGAAAAAGTGATCTTTTCTGAAGAAGTTGATTATCAAAATAACAATAATTGGCTAATGCACAATGTTCAAATTACTGATATGCAGAATGAAAATGTCATTTCTAAGCGTCAAGTGGAACAGATGGAGTGGCATACCTCATTGGCGCCAGACAAACTGGCAGTCGTAACGGTGAAGCCAGAAGAGCTTTCTCTAAGTGGTTTGTATGATTACGTAACGTATTTGAAAGCCTCAGAGCAGGACGCCTCGCGGTATGAGTTGGCATTTTGGCGTAAGTTATCTCAGCCGCTGTCTATTGCAGTTATGATGCTGATGGCGTTGTCGTTTGTCTTTGGGCCGTTACGTAGTGTTACCATGGGCGCAAGGGTACTCTCAGGCGTGGTAGCGGGTTTTACTTTCTATATATCCAGTGAGTTCTTTGGACCACTTACCTTGGTATATGGCATACCGCCTGTATTCGGCGCACTAGCGCCAAGCTTGGTGTTCCTAGCCATTGCAGTATCTTTGCTAAGAAGAAAACTGTAGGTTTTCAAAAGCGATAAATATGAAAAAGGAAGGCACCGTGCCTTCCTTTTTTTATTCTACTTTTGCCACTAAGCTATTTTGCTTTAGGCAAGACCACGACTTCAGTTTTTGCCCAAATATCGTGGAAACCACGTTTTTGAGGGTCAATTGGCACCGTTAGGTTAGCCAGACCAAAACCAGATGTCGCTATACGAATAAGAGCCTGTGTCACTGTAATTGGTGCACCATCTTTGCTATTACGTACTTGTATCTTCCAAGCTCGCATACCTAAGGTTTGCCCCGCACGAGTCCAGAAGAACACAAAAAAGTAGATCCATACCACAGCAAGATACAGCGTGAACAATGGGCTTAATACCGGATGCTTTCCTAGCATATCTGCTGCATCCACATATTCTCCATAGCTCAGCAATCCTGCCGCGTTCAGCGCAAAGACAATCGCCATTACTACACCTGCCGCCATCATCTCAATCGCAAGGATAATCAGTGTGTCGTAAAACAACGCTGCGAGTCGACGGAAAAAACCCGCTGGTGGAAGAGTTGTAGAAGTAGTCATAATTCCATTACTTACCTTTAAAATCGTGCGTCAGAATATAGATTCCGTCCGCCGGTGAAAAGAGAGCTAACGCACAGAGTCTCTAATTGTAAACAAATCACGTGTTCAAAGTGACTTTATCGTGACTCACAAAGTAATCCAGTTCAAAGTTCGTATCATGCAAACTGTGAAACCGTCAAACATGCGTTACCTTGCTTAGTAAAGAAGATTACGAATGACATAGTTAGAGGTACAAGATGATCGTAATTACTGGCGCAAGCAGTGGCTTAGGAGCTCAACTGGCCAAATTGTATGATGCTCAAGGTAAAGAAACCCTGCTAATAGGGCGTAGTGAAAAGAAGTTAGATACGCTGGCTCAACATCTCTCAAACAAAGCTCAGACGAGAAGCTGCGATCTTATCGACGCATATCAAGTTGAGCGTTTGTTTGATGAGTTGCCTCAAACGCCCTCGACTCTGATTCATTGTGCTGGAAGTGGTTATTTTGGTTTGTTAGCAGAGCAAGACCCGCAAGAGATTAAAAAGCTAATTGAAAATAATCTCACTTCGGCGATTCATGTCCTGAGAGAGTTAGTAAAGCGCTATCAAGATCAACCAATCAGCGTCGTGATGGTGATGTCTACAGCTGCACAGTTACCAAAGGCACAAGAATCGACTTATTGTGCAGTAAAGTGGGCAGTAAAAGGTTTGATTGAGTCCGTTCGTATGGAGCTAAAAGGCAAACCGATGAAGATTATCGCTGTTTATCCTGGCGGTATGGCAACGGAGTTTTGGGAGACTAGTGGTAAATCACTAGATACTAGCGGTTTTATGAGTGCAGGTGATGCTGCGAAGATGATTCATGATGCACTCTCTAGCGTTGGCAATGGTTATGTTTCGGATATTACCGTTAACCGCTTATAAGGGCTGAGCAGTTTGTAGGGTTAGCTAAGCTAAGATCTTCTTTGTCACAGTTTGTGGCGAAATTATCAGCAAACGATAGTTATTAAAGGTTTTTCTGCTTGCGTAGGTCAAAAGCTTCCGTATAATGCCAACCATCAAAGGGCGATAGCCTAGAGATGCCGGTGTGGTGAAATTGGTATACACGACGGATTCAAAATCCGTTGCCTTCGGGCGTGGCGGTTCAAGTCCGCCCACCGGTACCATATTCTAAGACAGAGCCTCGACGAAAGTCGGGGCTTTGTTGTATCTGGGTTTTGTGAATTCAAATCCAGCGTGGCGGCAGGAGTGCGTGTCCAATCAAGTCACCCACCGGTACCATATTCCAAGACAGAGACTCAACGAAAGTCGGGGCTTTGTTGTATCTGGGTTTTGTGAATTCAAATCCAGCGTGGCGGCAGGAGTGCCTGTCCAATCAAGTCGCCCACCGGTACCATATTCCAAGACAAAGCCTCGACGAAAGTCGGGGCTTTGTTGTATCTGGAGTTTGTGAATTCAAACCCAGCGTGGCAGCAGGCGCCTTGTCCGGTTGAATGTCCCCTAATTGTTCGTCCATCAGAACCATATTGCAAAGGTGACTTTTGTGTTAGTACTGGTATTTGTTGATTCGAATCATATTACTTTATAAATCATACAATTATCATTAAAGAATAAATAAAAAGTATAGTTAACTAATAAATGTGGTTGTTTTATGAATGGTAAGTATTTAGCAGTGTTTGCGTCTGGCGTTGTTGTATTGGCTGGTTGTGGAGGAGGAGATGGTGGTTCAGCACCAACGACTGTTGGTGGAGATGAGTTTGCTAGCCTGGTTAAAGAAACAAACTTTGTGCAAGGTTTCCCTAGTCTATACAGTGATTATCTAGATGGCCAAAAATTGGTTCAGAATGGAACGGTGAGGTTTGATACGACTAACCAGATACCGCTTTACTATGTTTCTTTAGAAGGAACACAACCACCAACTGCCGTCGTTGAAGCCGTAAACCAAATCGAAAGCCGCTTGGGGAATATTTTTACTGATTTTCACCTTCTGACAGATGATCTCAGTGGCTACAGAGATCTCTCTTTTCCCACTGAGAACCGCGGGAACTATACGTATAGTGAAGCAAGCTTTAAAAACGCTCATGGGATTATTGGGGGCTTAGTTTTTTCCCAAGGAACCGCATACTATAGTACTGAGTGGGCGAACGATCCGCAGGAAATGTGTGGGAATGCATCGATAGGGCCATATACTGGTAATTTGAGTTTGGTGGTTAATCCTGCAGCACATACTTATAGTGCTAGTTCTTTATTGTGGGTGAATATGGGAAATGGGCAGTGCAGCTGGGATTACCAAATGGCCAAGCATGAGATGGCGCATGCAATGGGGATGTTCTCCCACCTTGATGGTTACTTTGGGCTTTGGAGTGAAACCGCAATGGACATTCTAGCAACGCTATACAGCAACTCTGCTGGTACGCCTTTTAATGAATTACAGAAAGCGAACTAAAGTTTACTCATACTAAAACCTGCCAGAACTATCATAGTCAGTAAAGTAGAGCCAAAGGTCATAGAGTTAACTCTGCCACCTTTGGCTTTTTTTAGCACATAACTAAATCATTCTTTAGCTTAATGTTTATTGGTAGTTTAAATAAAAATCTAATGATGATTTATTCCTTTTTATACTCCGATATAAATTTATTTTTAATAGATAATCTTCACCAAAATTCTTATTGAGCTCAGTTTTTCTTACTCGATAAAGATGAGGTTGAATTTCGTTAAATAACGAAATGACACACTTTTTATATTGAAAATGGGATCTTGTTCATACTCAACGCAACCGGTTGCGCTTTTTTGTGTTGGTTATTTTTGCTACAGTTTTTGTAGGTTGAAATTTACACAACGGGAGTAAGGCCATGAAAAAAATTCTTTTATGCTGCAGCGCAGGGATGTCGACCAGTATGCTTGTGAAGAAAATGGAGCAAGCTGCTGAAAAGCAAGGGCTTGAGTGCAAGATTGATGCGTTATCGGTAAACGCATTTGATGAAGCGATCAAAGAGTACGATGTGTGTTTGCTTGGTCCTCAGGTGCGATTCCAACTAGAAGAATTGCGTAAAACCGCACAAGAGCACGGTAAAAATATTGATGCTATTTCTCCACAAGCTTATGGAATGATGAAAGGCGAAGAAGTATTACAACAAGCATTAGAACTGATTAACTAATTCAATAACTTTAAATAGAAAGAAGAATATTCACTAAATATAAATATTTGGTGCGGGATTCTTTTGTCTAAAAATAAGGATAGACTCTATGAAGCTTTATGATGCGATTATAGGAATAGTCGAAAAGCATATAGCCCCTATTGCGGCAAAAGTGGGAAATCAACCCCATGTTAGAGCAATGAGAGACGGATTTATTGTGGCAATGCCGTTTATTATTGTTGGTAGTTTTATCTTAATTTTTGCTTTCCCACCATTTGCTGAAGACACCACATTTACACTCGGGCGAGTTTGGTTAGACTTCGCCACCACACATTTCGACACCATTATGATGCCCTTTAATATGTCGATGGGGATCATGACTATATTTGTCTCGCTTGGGGTCGCCTATAGCTTGGCCAAAGCATACAAAATGGATGGGATCACCAGCGCGGTATTATCACTGATGAGCTTCCTTTTGGTTGCTGCTCCAGCTAAAGATGGAGCACTAGCTATGAAGCACATGGGCGGTACCGGAATCTTTACCGCGGTAATGTGTGCTTTCTTTGCGGTTGAGCTTTACCGCTTTATGAAAAAGCACAACATTACGATCCGCATGCCAGAGCAAGTACCACCTGCAATCGCTCGTTCTTTCGAGGTCCTTTTGCCAGTACTCGCTATATTCCTAACCTTGTATCCGCTAAGTATTTTTGTTCAAACTCAATATGACATGCTGATCCCTGATGCGGTTATGGCGATGTTCAAACCACTGATCAGTGCATCGAATACCTTACCTGCAATCATTGGTGCATTGCTGGTGTGTCAGCTACTTTGGTTTGCTGGTATTCACGGTGCGGCGATTGTAGTTGGTCTTCTATCGCCAATCTTCCTTACCAACATCAGCGCTAACATTGATGCGTTTGTTGCGGGCCAACCAATTCCAAACGTATTCACCCAACCATTCTGGGATTTCTATATCTTTATTGGTGGTTCGGGCGCAACACTTGCACTAGTGATGCTGATGTCATTTAGCCGTTCCGCGCACCTTAAGAGTATCGGCCGAATGAGTGCTGTGCCGGGTTTCTTCCAAATCAATGAACCTGTGATTTTTGGTAGCCCAGTAGTAATGAACCCAATCCTGTTTATTCCCTTTGTATTTGCGCCAATCGTTAACGCAACTATTGCTTACTTTGCAGTACAGCTTGGCTTTGTGGGCATGGGGGTTGCGACTACACCTTGGACAACGCCTGCATTGATTGGTGCTTCATGGGGTAGTGGTTGGACGTTCTCACCAGTGCTGTTGGTGATTGGCCTACTGATTCTTGACCTCTTTATTTATCTGCCGTTCTTCAAGATGTTTGAGAAGCAGGTGATGGAACAAGAGTTACCTACGAGCAAAGAAAGTAAGGATGCTGAACAGCCATCTGGCGAAGGCGTGACTGCTTAATAGTAATTGGGCTGTCACATGGCAGCCCATGTTTCTGGAGAGAAGAGATGGAACAAGAATTAGTCGTAATGGAAATTATCTGTAATGCAGGTGAAGCCAGAAGTTTGAGCTATGAGGCATTGCGTTTATCGAGAGAGAAGGATTTTTCAGCCGCAGAGGAAAAGCTTTCTCAAGCAAGAGAGTGCATCAACAAAGCCCACCTGATTCAAACCCAACTAATTGAAGAAGATCAGGGTGAAGGAAAAGTGCCAATGACCTTGGTGATGGTACACGCTCAAGATCATTTGATGACGACAATCTTAGCGCAAGAAATAGCAGTGGAAATTGTCGCGTTGAATAAGCAGTTAGCAGAAAAATAAGGACGTCGCTATGCCAAGAAATGCAATCAAACTCGCCATTATCGGTGGTGGTAGTAGTTATACCCCAGAGCTTGTTGAAGGCGTAATAAAACGTTTAGAGTTCCTGCCTGTAAAGCAGATGCACTTTGTTGATATTGAATCGGGGGCGGAGAAGTTAGAGATCATTAAAGGCTTGGCGCAACGCATGGTTGACAAGGCGGGAGCAGATATTGAAATCAAAGCGAGCTTCGATCGCCGAGATGCGATTAAAGACGCCGATTTTGTCATGACCCAATTCCGTGTTGGTGGCTTGGCTGCACGAGCGAATGATGAGCGCATTCCGATTAAATATGACGTTATAGGCCAAGAAACAACAGGGCCTGGTGGTTTTGCCAAAGCGCTGCGTACCATTCCGGTTATTCTTGATATTTGTAAAGACATTGAAGAGTTAGCGCCTAATGCGTGGATGCTCAACTTTACTAACCCTGCGGGTTTGGTATCAGAAGCTGTCAGTAAATACACCAACGTAAAGAGCATTGGATTGTGTAACGTTCCGGTGTCTATGGAAATGATGATTGCTGAAATGATGGATTGCGAACCGAAAGAGCTTCAACTTGAGTTTGCAGGTTTGAACCATCTTGTTTGGGTATTGAAGGCGTGGCTTAAAGGCGAAGATATTACTCAAATCGTTCTGGAAAAAGTTGGGGATGGCGCAAACTTCAGTATGAAGAATATCTGGGAAGAACCGTGGGATCCGGCATTTCTTAAAGCGCTTGGAGCCATTCCTTGTCCTTATCATCGCTATTTCTATCAAACCGATGCGATGCTAGCAGAAGAAAAGCAGAGTGCGGGGGAGCAAGGCACGCGAGCAGAGCAAGTAATGGAGACGGAGAGTGCGTTATTTAAGCTGTATCAAGACCCGAACCTAGACCACAAACCAAAAGAGTTGGAAGAGCGAGGCGGTGCCTATTACTCAGATGCGTCATTAAACCTCGTCGACTCAATTTATAACAACCGTAACAGCATTCATGTAGTGAACGTGTTAAACAATGGGGCTATCAATGGTTTACCAGATGACGCTGTGATTGAGTGTAGTGCTGTGATCGGCAGTTGGGGAGCGAAGCCGCTTGCGGTTGGTGAACTATCAAGCAATGTCAAAGGCCTACTTCATCAAGTTAAAGCTTATGAGCAACTCGCTATCGAAGCTGCAGTTGAAGGAAGCTACGACAAAGCATTAATGGCGTTAACCAATAACCCACTTGTTCCAGATATTGGTCGAGCCAAATCCATATTGGATGAGATCTTAGCAGTGAACGCTCCTTATCTGCCTCAATTCAAATTAACAACGTTGTAGAGCGAGGAGACACGCCAATGAAAGTAATTTTTAATGCCGATGATTTTGGTTTAACACCCGGTGTGAATAAAGGCATTGTCGAAGCCCACCAACAAGGAGTGGTTCGTTCAACCACTATGATGGTGGGAATGGATGCTGAAGAACATGCTGTGGAATTGGCAAAGCAAAATCCGAACTTAAAGATTGGCGTGCACCTTCGTTTTACCACAGGCTCTCCGTTAACAGGGCATCCAAACCTGACCAATGGCCAGGCGCGATTTGTTAGTTATGATGAATTGTGGAAGAAACAGGACTTCGAAGAAGAGGTGGTCTACCAAGAGGCAATCGCTCAAGTCGAGGCATTTCTAAAATTGGGATTGTCTCTGAGTCATTTAGATAGCCATCATCATGCGCATACACACCCACAATTGCTTCCGGTGATTCGAAAGGTTGCTCAGAAATACAAAGTCCCTTTGCGTGGTAGCGGTTTGTGCCATATAGAGAACAGAGTGAATTATTACTTTACTGATGAATTCTATGATCAAGGGGTTAGTTTAGAAGGCATCATGAAGCATTTGTTGAGTTTGAAAGCCCAATATGATGTGGTTGAAGTTATGTGCCATCCAGCTGAAGCTGATCAGCCTCTTCTGCTGAAAAGCAGTTACGCCTTGCAGCGTGAGTTGGAACTTCAAGTGCTGACGTCTTCGGTTCTTCAACAAGAGCTCACTAAGCATGGTATGACTGTCACGGATTACTCGGCTCTTATTTCTCCAAGCAAAGTAGCCAGTGTATGATTAAGGCTGTCAGCATCGCCCCCTAAGCACCTTACGATTTGCTGGCAGCCACTTTTCGTATTGTCACCATTATCAAAACAAGCTGTTGGGATATATAAGCATTATGGCAAGGATTAAAGACGTCGCCGAACTCGCAGGAGTAAACCGCTCAACCGTTTCTCGCATTATTAATGGGGAGGGGAAGTTTCGTGAGGAAACAAGGAAGAAAGTTGAAGCTGCTATGGCGGAGCTAAACTATCGTCCTAGTGCAATCGCTCGCTCACTTGCCACCTCTTCTAGCAATATGGTCGGTCTTCTTGTGACCTACTACACCGGGGGATTCTTTGGTGAGATGATGGAACAAGTTCAGACTGAACTGGACACTCACAAGAAGTTCCTCATTACAGCGCAAGGACATCATTTAGCCGAAGGTGAGCGAGAGGCTATTCAACGATTTAGTGACCTTCGCTGCGATGGGTATGTGCTCCATAGCCGTTATCTTTCTGATGATGACTTACGTGAACTGGCTAAATTACCGACCCCCTTTGTGCTTTTAGATCGTCAAGTTGATGGTTTGGAAGATAGGTGTGTTACGTTCGATCATTTGAATGCAAGTCAAGTAGCGACTGAGCATCTGATAAAGCAAGGGCACAAGAATATTGGTTGCATATCTGGTCCTTCAAGTCGTCACAATAGTCTATTGCGTAGATTCGGTTACATAAACGCAATGAAAACGGCGGGTATAAGCGTGGATGACAGCTGGTGGGTCGAGGGTAATTATGGCCGTCAAAGTGGCTTTGCTGCAATGGAACAACTTATCCATCGTCATCCTGATATTACCGCAGTGTTTTCTTGCAGTGAGGAAATGACCTTTGGCGCAATGCAATACTTAAATAAAGAAGGGATAAAAGTACCAGATCAAATTTCATTGGTTAGTTTTGATAGCGTAGATCTTTGTTCAGGTTTGTATCCACCAGTATCAGCAGTTCACTTTCCTATCAGTGAAATGGCCCGCTCGGCAGTGCAGGCTCTTATGACTCAAATCACCCAACAAGCGAAAACGCGTTGTTGCCACTTTTCCGGTGAACTTAAATTAAGACAAGCAGATAGAGCATTCTTATAGATATTTTCTTACACAAAGCGCTCCAATCAGTGGCAGCTATGGATGATTTAATTTACAAAATCCACTACTATTAAAAATCCTAGTTAGGTTAATTCGTTGTTTTAAAAGTGGCTAGTATCAAAATTACAGTGGATCGTATTCAACCTGGGCTTCATATTCGCCTTCCTTTAAAGTGGAATGAGCATCCATTTCTTCTTAATAGCTTTAAGATCAAAGACCAAGAACAAGTCGAAATGATTCGTCATTTGGGCGTAAAGTTTGTATATCTCAATCTCTCACAAAGTGATGCAGAGCCCCTTCCTGTAAACAGTGAAATAAAACAAGAAGTGGTCAATGAGAGCTCTATTGATGAGGAAACAAAAAAGCTATGGCAAGAAAAGCAAAAGCGAATTGAAAAGCTGAGTGCTTACCGTCGTAGAGTTATCCAATGTGAAAAAGAGTTTGAGCGCTCGCTGGCAAGAATGCGATCAGTGATGACGAAAATACGTAACCGACCAATAGACGCTGTCGATGAAGCTGTGTTGTTGGTGGATGATATCGTCGAGAAACTGATGTGCGACGATAACGTAACTTTGCATCTTATGAATGGCAAAAATGAGTTTGAGGATATTTACTTTCATTCTCTTAACGTAGCTGTTATCTCAATGATGATCGGTAAAGCAAAAGGTTTTAATGCTCAACAGCTGAAGGAGTTATCTTTTGCTGCACTGTTTCATGACATGGGGAAAATCAAAATCCCCACTGCTATTTTGAGAAAACAAACACCGTTGACAGAACCAGAGTGTAACTATTTAAAGCTGCATACTAAATATGGAGTTGACTTAGCTAAGAACATTGCAGCATTTCCAGAAAGCGCAAAGCGTGTAATCGCACAGCACCATGAGGTAGCAGATGGTTCAGGTTACCCTGAAGGGCTAAAGGGCAGCGAAATAGATCCTTATACCCAAGTAGTATCAGTCGCAAATGCGTTTGACAATTTGTGTCATAACCCGATTGCGTCAGAGCAAAAGATTCCTTACACCGCACTCTCTCATCTATATAAGAATTGCAAGCACCTTTATGATAACGATAACTTGAATATCTTAATCAAGTTCATGGGTGTTTTCCCTCCAGGAACAGTTGTGCAGCTATCTAACAACATGGTCGGGTTAGTTATCTCGGTTAATAGTTCGAACTTACTTTGCCCAAATGTCCTCATTTATGATCCCGAAGTGCCAAGAACGCAAGCACCCATAATTGACTTGGCGGCTAAAGACTTAAAAATTGTTAATGCAATTCATCCATCGAAGTTACCTGATAAAATCAAAGAGTACCTTAACCCAAGGTCTCGTATTTCATATTTCTTCGATAGTGATGATTAACCAATTATCCACAGAAAATTGTGGATAAGATGTGCAAAATATGAGTCATTCCTTGGGGTAATGTTAGCTCTGGGTGAAAAGCATCCAGTTGGCATGTTTTTTAGAAAAAAATGCACTTTTACTATTGCCAAAAATGTCCGCTTCTCTATAATGCGCATCCATCGACACGGCAGACGCGATAAGGCTTCAGCAGAGTCGAAGAGGTAAATAGCTTCTGAGAAAATAAATTGAAAAAGTGTTTGACACTCTCAATTATCTCTTTAGAATTCACCTCCGCTTTGAGAGAAAAACTTCTCGATAAGCAAGCTCTTTAACAATATAAACCTATCAATCTGTGTGGGCACTCGTTGATGATAATCCAATTAGAAACTTCGGTTTCAAATTAGGTTTCAATGATACGAAGTGACCATTGAGTCGAAAGACTCAGCACAGTCAATTCAAACATTACTTATGTAATGTTCAGTATCCATTGAGCCGAACAAAATCTTAAATTGAAGAGTTTGATCATGGCTCAGATTGAACGCTGGCGGCAGGCCTAACACATGCAAGTCGAGCGGAAACGAGTTATCTGAACCTTCGGGGAACGATAACGGCGTCGAGCGGCGGACGGGTGAGTAATGCCTAGGAAATTGCCCTGATGTGGGGGATAACCATTGGAAACGATGGCTAATACCGCATAATGCCTACGGGCCAAAGAGGGGGACCTTCGGGCCTCTCGCGTCAGGATATGCCTAGGTGGGATTAGCTAGTTGGTGAGGTAATGGCTCACCAAGGCGACGATCCCTAGCTGGTCTGAGAGGATGATCAGCCACACTGGAACTGAGACACGGTCCAGACTCCTACGGGAGGCAGCAGTGGGGAATATTGCACAATGGGCGCAAGCCTGATGCAGCCATGCCGCGTGTGTGAAGAAGGCCTTCGGGTTGTAAAGCACTTTCAGTCGTGAGGAAGGTAGTGTAGTTAATAGCTGCATTATTTGACGTTAGCGACAGAAGAAGCACCGGCTAACTCCGTGCCAGCAGCCGCGGTAATACGGAGGGTGCGAGCGTTAATCGGAATTACTGGGCGTAAAGCGCATGCAGGTGGTTTGTTAAGTCAGATGTGAAAGCCCGGGGCTCAACCTCGGAATTGCATTTGAAACTGGCAGACTAGAGTACTGTAGAGGGGGGTAGAATTTCAGGTGTAGCGGTGAAATGCGTAGAGATCTGAAGGAATACCGGTGGCGAAGGCGGCCCCCTGGACAGATACTGACACTCAGATGCGAAAGCGTGGGGAGCAAACAGGATTAGATACCCTGGTAGTCCACGCCGTAAACGATGTCTACTTGGAGGTTGTGGCCTTGAGCCGTGGCTTTCGGAGCTAACGCGTTAAGTAGACCGCCTGGGGAGTACGGTCGCAAGATTAAAACTCAAATGAATTGACGGGGGCCCGCACAAGCGGTGGAGCATGTGGTTTAATTCGATGCAACGCGAAGAACCTTACCTACTCTTGACATCCAGAGAACTTTCCAGAGATGGATTGGTGCCTTCGGGAACTCTGAGACAGGTGCTGCATGGCTGTCGTCAGCTCGTGTTGTGAAATGTTGGGTTAAGTCCCGCAACGAGCGCAACCCTTATCCTTGTTTGCCAGCGAGTAATGTCGGGAACTCCAGGGAGACTGCCGGTGATAAACCGGAGGAAGGTGGGGACGACGTCAAGTCATCATGGCCCTTACGAGTAGGGCTACACACGTGCTACAATGGCGCATACAGAGGGCAGCCAACTTGCGAGAGTGAGCGAATCCCAAAAAGTGCGTCGTAGTCCGGATCGGAGTCTGCAACTCGACTCCGTGAAGTCGGAATCGCTAGTAATCGTGGATCAGAATGCCACGGTGAATACGTTCCCGGGCCTTGTACACACCGCCCGTCACACCATGGGAGTGGGCTGCAAAAGAAGTAGGTAGTTTAACCTTCGGGAGGACGCTTACCACTTTGTGGTTCATGACTGGGGTGAAGTCGTAACAAGGTAGCGCTAGGGGAACCTGGCGCTGGATCACCTCCTTATACGATGATTACTCACGATGAGTGTCCACACAGATTGATACGGTTTATAAAGTAAAAGAGACGATACTGGGTCTGTAGCTCAGGTGGTTAGAGCGTTCGCCTGATAAGCGAGAGGTCGGTGGTTCGAGTCCACTCAGACCCACCAATTTCCTTTGAAGTTGGTATGCAGTATCGACACCTTGATGGGGCTATAGCTCAGCTGGGAGAGCGCCTGCCTTGCACGCAGGAGGTCTGCGGTTCGATCCCGCATAGCTCCACCATCTTTAAGCGCATTCAATGAGTGCTTTTAAAAATGGTTTCATTAAGAAATCTGCTCTTTAACAATTTGGAAAGCTGACAAATCAACAATTTATTGTTGATTGTAAAGTTCTCAATGTTTGTCTTTATGACAAACACCAATACAACACATTCAAGTGTTCTTGGAATTTGAGTCCGGCAAAATCGAGTCTGCATCATGTATAAAAATTGCAGACAACTTTGGTGACTTGTTCATCAACTCGAAACTCCTTCGGGTTGTATGGTTAAGTGACTAAGCGTACACGGTGGATGCCTTGGCAGTCAGAGGCGATGAAGGACGTATTAACTTGCGATAAGCCCAGATTAGGTAGTAAAAACCATTTGAGTCTGGGATTTCCGAATGGGGAAACCCACTTGCATAAGCAAGTATCCTGTTGTGAATACATAGCAGCAGGAGGCGAACCGGGGGAACTGAAACATCTAAGTACCCCGAGGAAAAGAAATCAACCGAGATTCCGAAAGTAGCGGCGAGCGAAATTGGACTAGCCCTTAAGCTTTATATGCGTTAGACGAACGGTCTGGAAAGTCCGGCGATACAGGGTGATAGCCCCGTAGTTGACAACGCACATTCAGTGAAATCGAGTAGGGCGGGACACGTGATATCCTGTCTGAATATGGGGGGACCATCCTCCAAGGCTAAATACTACTGACTGACCGATAGTGAACCAGTACCGTGAGGGAAAGGCGAAAAGAACCCCTGTGAGGGGAGTGAAATAGAACCTGAAACCGTGTACGTACAAGCAGTAGGAGCACCTTCGTGGTGTGACTGCGTACCTTTTGTATAATGGGTCAGCGACTTATATTCAGTGGCAAGGTTAACCATCTAGGGGAGCCGTAGGGAAACCGAGTCTTAACTGGGCGTTCAGTCTCTGGATATAGACCCGAAACCAGGTGATCTAGCCATGGGCAGGTTGAAGGTTGAGTAACATCAACTGGAGGACCGAACCGACTAATGTTGAAAAATTAGCGGATGACTTGTGGCTAGGGGTGAAAGGCCAATCAAACCTGGAGATAGCTGGTTCTCCCCGAAAGCTATTTAGGTAGCGCCTCGGACGAATACTACTGGGGGTAGAGCACTGTTAAGGCTAGGGGGTCATCCCGACTTACCAACCCTTTGCAAACTCCGAATACCAGTAAGTACTATCCGGGAGACACACGGCGGGTGCTAACGTCCGTCGTGGAGAGGGAAACAACCCAGACCGCCAGCTAAGGTCCCAAATTATAGCTAAGTGGGAAACGATGTGGGAAGGCTTAGACAGCTAGGATGTTGGCTTAGAAGCAGCCATCATTTAAAGAAAGCGTAATAGCTCACTAGTCGAGTCGGCCTGCGCGGAAGATGTAACGGGGCTAAGCTATAAACCGAAGCTGCGGCAATGAAGTTTACTTCATTGGGTAGGGGAGCGTTCTGTAAGCCGTTGAAGGTGGTTGTAAAGCTGCTGGAGGTATCAGAAGTGCGAATGCTGACATGAGTAACGATAAAGGGGGTGAAAAACCTCCTCGCCGGAAGACCAAGGGTTCCTGTCCAACGTTAATCGGGGCAGGGTAAGTCGACCCCTAAGGCGAGGCCGAAAGGCGTAGTCGATGGGAAACGGGTTAATATTCCCGTACTTCTTACAATTGCGATGGGGGGACGGAGAAGGCTAGGTGGGCCTGGCGACGGTTGTCCAGGTTCAAGTGCGTAGGCTGAAGAGTTAGGTAAATCCGGCTCTTCTTAAGGCTGAGACACGACGTCGAGCTACTACGGTAGTGAAGTCATTGATGCCATGCTTCCAGGAAAAGCCTCTAAGCTTCAGATTGTAAGGAATCGTACCCCAAACCGACACAGGTGGTCGGGTAGAGAATACCAAGGCGCTTGAGAGAACTCGGGTGAAGGAACTAGGCAAAATGGTACCGTAACTTCGGGAGAAGGTACGCTCTCGACGGTGAAGTCCCTTGCGGATGGAGCTATTGAGAGTCGCAGATACCAGGTGGCTGCAACTGTTTATTAAAAACACAGCACTGTGCAAAATCGTAAGATGACGTATACGGTGTGACGCCTGCCCGGTGCCGGAAGGTTAATTGATGGGGTTAGACTTCGGTCGAAGCTCTTGATCGAAGCCCCGGTAAACGGCGGCCGTAACTATAACGGTCCTAAGGTAGCGAAATTCCTTGTCGGGTAAGTTCCGACCTGCACGAATGGCGTAATGATGGCCACGCTGTCTCCACCCGAGACTCAGTGAAATTGAAATCGCTGTGAAGATGCAGTGTACCCGCGGCTAGACGGAAAGACCCCGTGAACCTTTACACAGCTTGGCACTGAACATTGACCCTACATGTGTAGGATAGGTGGGAGGCTTTGAAACCAGCACGCCAGTGTTGGTGGAGCCGTCCTTGAAATACCACCCTTGTAGTGTTGATGTTCTAACGTCGACCCCTTATCGGGGTTACGGACAGTGCCTGGTGGGTAGTTTGACTGGGGCGGTCTCCTCCCAAAGCGTAACGGAGGAGCACGAAGGTGGGCTAATCACGGTTGGACATCGTGAGGTTAGTGCAATGGCATAAGCCCGCTTGACTGCGAGAATGACAATTCGAGCAGGTGCGAAAGCAGGTCATAGTGATCCGGTGGTTCTGAATGGAAGGGCCATCGCTCAACGGATAAAAGGTACTCCGGGGATAACAGGCTGATACCGCCCAAGAGTTCATATCGACGGCGGTGTTTGGCACCTCGATGTCGGCTCATCACATCCTGGGGCTGAAGTCGGTCCCAAGGGTATGGCTGTTCGCCATTTAAAGTGGTACGCGAGCTGGGTTTAGAACGTCGTGAGACAGTTCGGTCCCTATCTGCCGTGGGCGTTGGAAGATTGAAGGGGGCTGCTCCTAGTACGAGAGGACCGGAGTGGACGAACCTCTGGTGTTCGGGTTGTGTCGCCAGACGCATTGCCCGGTAGCTAAGTTCGGAATCGATAACCGCTGAAAGCATCTAAGCGGGAAGCGAGCCCTGAGATGAGTCTTCCCTGATACTTTAAGTATCCTAAAGGGTTGTTCGAGACTAGAACGTTGATAGGCAGGGTGTGTAAGCGTTGTGAGGCGTTGAGCTAACCTGTACTAATTGCCCGTGAGGCTTAACCATACAACACCCAAGGGGTTTTGATGGACTCAATGTAAGAACATTGAATGTGTTAAGAACGAAAACAGCTTTCCGAATTAAAGAATTTGCTTGGCGACCATAGCGATTTGGACCCACCTGATTTCCATTCCGAACTCAGAAGTGAAACGAATTAGCGCCGATGGTAGTGTGGGGCTTCCCCATGTGAGAGTAGGACATCGCCAGGCTTGTATTTTATTTTCACTTTTTATGAAAAAGTGAAGACAAAAACTTAGACTTAAATGTCTAACCAGTGCGGAGCGGTAGTTCAGTTGGTTAGAATACCGGCCTGTCACGCCGGGGGTCGCGGGTTCGAGTCCCGTCCGCTCCGCCACTTATTCAGACAAAGCCCTAGCAGAAATGCTAGGGCTTTTTCGTTTGCGCTATTATTTTGGTCTACGACCAACGAGTCCCGCTCGTGTGCGAGTCCAATTGAGTGCAAGCCCAGTCACTTCGCCACTTATTTAGAAACCCAGTCTTCGGACTGGGTTTTGTCGTTTTAGAGCATAATAATTTCCCTTTCAGGGAACGAGTTCCGGTTGCCTGCAACCCCGGACTAGGCATCTCCGCCAGCTCGCCACTTATTCAGGCAAAGCCCTAAATAACACGTCCCGGAAGAAGTGATAGCGCCTTTTAGTATCTAATCGCTCTGTTTGTCTACCAGCGAATGAGTCGCGATTGTGTAAGAGGCCAATTACCTGCAATCCTAGCTGTTTGCTCACTTCTTTAGAAAGTAAAATTGTGCCTTATTTCTAGGTAAAGAACCTTGTAAGGGCTTGCCTGTAGTCAGTAACCCCCCATTTGTTCATCTAAAAGGTTAAACTATTCTCGGTGTATGTTTCCTGCCGTTTATTTACGAATCTAGCCTTTGAGTGGGTGTATATCTTTTTAGTGCAAAATGATGTCACTTTGAGATGAGTGAATATCATTGGTACGTTAGTCCGCCTATTCATGGCAGTTCAAAGTGTAAAAGCAGGTTGCTGTTCGCATGAGTAAAGACCGAAGAAAACTATGTTTGCTTTACTCTTGTTCATTGGAAGGATTAACCTAATACAGGTTCTTTTGGGAGTACAATCTAATGATGCAGCAGATACAAAGTGAAACGCTAAGAGTCTTATTCGAAAACCTTTCTTCTCAAGATGGGATTGCAGTTATTAATCCTGCCACTGAAAAAGAGTTGATTCACTTAAAGCCTAGTTCTTTGGACGAGCTCGATGCGCAAATAGAGGCATGTAAGTTAGCTCAAATCGAATGGGCAAAACTCAGCGCTAAAGCACGTTCCACTTCCCTGAAAAAGTGGTTCCAATTGCTTGTAGAGCATACGGAAGACATCGCGAACATCATTACCTTAGAACAAGGTAAACCCCTTACTGAAAGTCGTGGAGAGGTCGCATACGGAGCTTCTTTTGTAGAATGGTTCGCAGAGGAGGCTAAACGTGCCTATGGTGAGGTTATTCCTGCTCCTGCTGTAGATAGACGCCTCTCTACCATCAAACAGCCCGTAGGCGTGTGTGCAGCGATTACACCATGGAATTTCCCTATTGCAATGATCACCCGAAAAGCGGCGCCTGCTTTGGCTGCGGGATGTGGGATGATCATTAAACCTTCTGAATTAACTCCTTTGACTGCTCTGGCTGTGGTGGAGCTTGCTCATCAGGCTGGTATCCCTAAAGCCCTATTGTCTACTGTTCTTTCTGAACAAGCCGCGGAGTTTGGCGTAGTTTTGAGTACCGATCCTCGCATTAAGAAGATCTCTTTCACTGGTTCTACGCGTGTAGGCAAGATCTTAATGAAGCAGGCGAGTGATACGGTTAAAGCAGCTTCTATGGAATTAGGTGGAAACGCGCCTTTTATTGTTTTTGACGATGCAGATTTAGAAGCTGCAGCTAATGGTTTGATTGCTTCTAAGTTTCGTAATGCCGGACAAACCTGTGTGTGTACCAACCGCTTATATGTGCATCAGAGCGTAAAGGAGATGTTCTTAACTAAGCTGTTAGATAAAGCTGCAAGCCTTACAGTCGGTAATGGTCTTGAGGAAAATACAACTCTTGGTCCTGTTATTACTATGGCCTCTAAGCATCGTCTAGAGGCGGTGATCGATCTGGCAGTACAAGAAGGAGCAACGATACTTAATCAGCCTCAAAAACGTCCTGGGCGCTTTATGGAGCCAGTTATCTTAGGTAATGTCGAACAAGGTATGGCGATCGTGCAACAAGAGTTGTTTGGTCCGGTTCTGCCAGTCATTAGTTTTGATGACGATGAACAAGTGCTCTCGATGGCGAATGACACTGAATATGGTTTAGCTTGCTACTTCTACACCGATAGTTTGAAGCGCATCATCAAATTTAGTGAAGGTTTGGAATATGGCATGGTAGGGGTAAATGAAGGAATTATTTCTACGGAAGTTGCGCCGTTTGGCGGGATTAAAGAATCTGGCATTGGTCGTGAAGGTGCTAAGCAAGGCATGGATGAGTATCAAGAGACTAAGTACATCTGTCTTGGAGGTTTGAGCTAGTCTTCTGTTTAGCTGCTCACTGATACGAAACAAAAAAGAGAAAGCTGGGTACATCACCTGGCTTTTTGTTTATTCAGAGAAAGGTGGATGGGGGGCAGTGGATTTTCTTCAGATGCAAAAAAGCCGCATCAAGTGATGCGGCTTTTTCTAATATGGCTCCTCCTACTGGACTTGAACCAGTGACCTGCGGATTAACAGTCCGTCGCTCTACCAACTGAGCTAAGGAGGAACAAATTTTAATAAGTGGTGCCGACTACCGGAATCGAACTGGTGACCTACTGATTACAAGTCAGTTGCTCTACCTACTGAGCTAAGTCGGCACATTTTCGTTAATAAGTAATCGACTTACTAACTGAAAGATGGCTCCTCCTACTGGACTTGAACCAGTGACCTGCGGATTAACAGTCCGTCGCTCTACCAACTGAGCTAAGGAGGAATTATCTTGTGTAAGAATAAATGGTGCCGACTACCGGAATCGAACTGGTGACCTACTGATTACAAGTCAGTTGCTCTACCTACTGAGCTAAGTCGGCGTACCGTTATTCTTTATATTGTTCGTGCTAGACACCAACAATTTTAAATTGTGGTGCCCGGAGGCGGAATCGAACCACCGACACGAGGATTTTCAATCCTCTGCTCTACCGACTGAGCTATCCGGGCGACGAGGTGTATTAAAAGGCTTTTCGGCTTTTAGGTCAACAATAAAATACAAAAAAAATATCGTTTGCTGTTTTTGTGTGCGTAATGGGGTGTTTTTATGCATTTTTGACATAATATCACCACCTGATAGGCAATGTCGGCCATCGGTTTTAGAAGGCGGTAGCTATTATTTATCAGTAAAAACAAAAAAAGCACGTCCTAAAACGTGCTTTTTATTGAACAATTGACTTTAAACTAGTGCTTTACAGAGAACTTGTTGACCCAGCCTTCGAGCTCATCAGCCAAAGATGCCAATGTTTGTGTGCTTGATTGGCTCTCTGTCACGACGACATTTAGCTGGCTACCACTTTCTTCAATGAGATTAATACGGTGTGCAATATCATCACTCACTTGAGTTTGTTCTGCCGCTGCCGTAGCAATTTGTTGACTCATACCAGTGATTGACTCTAATGCTGTGACGATCTGCTGTAGTGCTTCTGACGCGTTCATTGATTCTGTCACAGTACTTTCACTAGTTTCAGCACAAATTTCCATCGTGTGAATTGCGTTACGTGAGCCTTCTTGTAGGTTAGAGATCATTTGCTGTATCTCTTTTGTGCTATCTTGCGTACGACCTGCTAAGTTACGAACCTCATCTGCAACAACTGCGAAGCCTCGACCTTGTTCACCTGCACGTGCAGCTTCAATTGCGGCATTCAACGCCAGTAGGTTTGTTTGTTCTGCAATATCACCAATGACATCTAGCACTTTAACAATGCTGTTTACGTCCTGATCTAGGTCTGCCACGGCTTTGCTTGCTGTGTTTAGTTGCGTTGCTAGGCCCTGAATGTTGTCTACCGTGCTGTGGATCAGTGATTGTGTGTGCTGGCTCTGTTTGTCGGCTTCATCAGTGTTGTGTGCTGTATCACTTGCTGAACTTGCTACATGGTTTGCTGACGATGCCATTTCTGTCATAGCGGTTGCGATCATGGCTGTTGATTGTTGTTGAGACATGGTCAAATCAGCAATGGAATTAGAGCGAGACTCTACAGCAGACAGCTCTGAACGTAATGCATGCATTGATTCGTCCAAGTTAGTAACCATCTTAGCTAACGATTGGCTCATGTCCTGTACGGCGCCATAGATACTGTCTTTAGGTGCCGCGTACTCAAAGCTGGTTTGGATATTACCCTGAGCAACCGCTTGAACTGCTTCACGTACGTCATTTGGCTCACCACCGAGCAGGTTAAGCATTTTACGGATAGAGATAATTAAACCACCCAGGATAGCCCCTGCGATCGCTAGACACAGTGCAAGCTGCCACTGCGCTGTAGACCAGAAGCGCGCATTTACTTCGTTAAAGCCAATGCCTGTACCGACAACCCAGTTCCAGTGCGGGGTTTTCTCTGCGATAGAGTGCTTTTCTTCAATCGTGCCGTCAGGCAGTTTCTGTGTCCAAGTATATTCAACGATTTGACCTGTCTTTCGACCCAGAACATCTAAGATCAGTTGGCCAACACTGTTGCCATCGCCATCGCGGAAGTCATGGAAACTTGTGCCGTGTAATTGAGGGTCAAGCGGTGCTGCTACGAACATCATATTTTCATCTGCAACATACACATATTCGTTATCTTTGTAGATATTGTTGCGAAGTAGGCGAGTCGCTAGTGATTTTGCTTCGTCTTCCGGCATTTTGCCTTCCACTGCCATTTTC
Source organism: Vibrio sp. SCSIO 43153 (assembly GCF_023716625.1). Lineage (NCBI taxonomy): Bacteria > Pseudomonadati > Pseudomonadota > Gammaproteobacteria > Vibrionales > Vibrionaceae > Vibrio > Vibrio sp. SCSIO 43153. Next base: position 2,876,225 of record NZ_CP071855.1, on the reverse strand, counting down.
TCGACTTCAGTCAGAATGCTATAGGCACTCTTAAATAGCTCTGTAACTCGAGCTTTGTTATCTAGATTACTTGCTACGCGCAGTGTCCAAAGACCCGTTGCGGTCAAAGCAAGCAGGGCAATCAAAATGATTGCAGATAATAAATAGGCTTGAGTTTTTAATTTCATAGTTAGCTCACAAGGCGTGTTATTTACTATGCAATGCATAGCTTATTAGGGGGCGTAATAATAAATTCATCATATTGAACTTGTACACAAGCGCCTATGCATCAATGTTGAAACTATGATTTGGATTAAATTTTTAGCGTGAAATAAGTGCTTTTTATCAAATGAAGTATGAGTTTATAACGAGGTTTCGAGGGGAGATTGATGAGAAAAGGAAAAGAAGGAAATGAAAGTAGAGAGGGGGGAGAGTGTTGCAGATAAGAAAAAAGCCAAGTCCGAAGACTTGGCTTTCAAAGTTGGCTCCTCCTACTGGACTTGAACCAGTGACCTGCGGATTAACAGTCCGTCGCTCTACCAACTGAGCTAAGGAGGAACTATTCTGTTTGTGTCTTGCTTTAAGCAAGTGCACCAAATATGGTGCCTCGAGGCGGAATCGAACCACCGACACGAGGATTTTCAATCCTCTGCTCTACCGACTGAGCTATCGAGGCAAAAGAATGGTGCCGACTACCGGAATCGAACTGGTGACCTACTGATTACAAGTCAGTTGCTCTACCTACTGAGCTAAGTCGGCACACTTTATTCTTTTTAGAAGAGTTAACTCTTCATTTTTAAGAATCTCATTTACATGAAACTCTAGAAGTTGGCTCCTCCTACTGGACTTGAACCAGTGACCTGCGGATTAACAGTCCGTCGCTCTACCAACTGAGCTAAGGAGGAACTATTCTGTTTTGTGTCTTGCTTTAAGCAAGCGCACCAAATATGGTGCCTCGAGGCGGAATCGAACCACCGACACGAGGATTTTCAATCCTCTGCTCTACCGACTGAGCTATCGAGGCAAAAGAATGGTGCCGACTACCGGAATCGAACTGGTGACCTACTGATTACAAGTCAGTTGCTCTACCTACTGAGCTAAGTCGGCACACTATATTCTTTGTGCTTCGTTCGTGCAATAACATTTAGTTAAGACACCAACAAATCAAATTGTGGTGCCCGGAGGCGGAATCGAACCACCGACACGAGGATTTTCAATCCTCTGCTCTACCGACTGAGCTATCCGGGCAACGGAGCGCTATTAAACGGATTTTCCTGCTTTGCGTCAACCACTTTTTTTAAATAATTTCAAAAAAGTGGTTGTTCGAACGCTTTTTATTCAACTATCGCGCTAAAGTTTATCCAGCGTTAAATTCCTTTTTGAAATTTGTAACTTTTTCTAGGTAACGACGTGCTTCTGCGTTTGGATGTTTTTTTGTTAATGCCCAATAAACTTGATTTGGCTGTAAAGAATTTAAATCTTTCATTGCGCGTTTGCGATCAGTTCGATGGAAAGTGTTTAAAACACCACCAGTTCCGCCGTTGTAAGCAGAAATCATGCTGTACTCCAACGAGGTTGGGTGCTGTACATCTTTCAAATAACGGTTTTTAAGGATGTAAAAGTAAGCCGTTCCGGTATCAATGTTGTTCTCTGGGTTAAATAAATATTCTGGACTTGGCTGCCCAGAACGATTCTTCACCAGCTTGAATACGTCACGACCAGCTGTTTTTGGAACAACCTGCATCAAGCCATACGCATTTGCCCAACTTACCGCATACGGGTTAAAGCTACTTTCGGTTTTGATGATGGCGTAAATCAAATCTTCAGGGATGTCGTATTTCTTCGAGGCGCGACGCACGATATCAGCGTATTGGTAACTACGCTGTGAGAAGTGATCTTCCACCATTGGGATTTCGACGTAATACGCTTTCTTAAAGTCGACATCCTTGGTTTTGACTTGGTTTGCGATTAGGTAATCGGCAAAGCGATTTGCTCGCCATGACCACTGAATGGGCTTTTTGTCTTGGTCGACAACCTGTTTATAGAGAAAGGGCTGACCTTCCAATTTGATTTCTTTGGAAGAGAACAGGTCAACGTTAGCCGGATCATCTGGCGTTAAAAGCGTGGTGATAATGGCGTTCTTAAGGTGTTTTTGTGGCTCTGTTGGAGAAACCGTTTCTATGGTAATCACACCTTTTTGGAAGTCGACTTCAGCGCGGCTCAAGTAGTTATCGATGTATTTTACGTAATTGCTTTTACCTGCAAACTTCACTTCGCGTTGGCCCCAACGCTTTTTAATGTTGCCAGAGAAGCTGCTGATCAGTGCATCGAGTGCATCGGTGTCTTTTTCAAACTGTCCCGGCAGTTCTGCTAAGTTGTTGGCAAAACGGTTGGTTGGCTCGTAATTGACGTCGTAAATTTGCTCGACGAATTCGCGGCTACAACCTGCCATTAAGAGTGCGGTAGCAATAAAGGCAATTTTTTTCATAACTATTGAGATGGCTTTGTGGGCTCTAATATAAAAATGACACCACAAGGTTGGTTGTGATGTCATTGTTTTAAAACAAGTTTGCTTTATTCGCTTGGTGGCGTGTAGCCTTCGATGTGAACATCTTTACCTTCGAACAAGAAATTCACCATTTCAGTCTCAAGTTGTTTGCGATGTTCAGGATCCATCATGTTGAGCTTCTTCTCGTTGATCAACATAGTTTGTTTGTGCTGCCACTGAGCCCAAGCTTCTTTCGAGATATTATCGAAAATACGTTTACCTAGTTCACCTGGGTAAAGTTGAAAGTCTAGACCTTCGCCCTCTTTCTTTAGTCGAGCACAAAAAACAGTGCGGCTCATAATGACTCCTTGCAATTAATTAACGAAGCTCGTGGGGTAGCGCTTCCAGTAAGAGTTTTACTGGGGCTGCCAAACCGACTTCTTCAGGTTTAGATAAGTTATACCAAAGACCTTTGTTACCTTCCATCACCACATTAGGTTGCTTTGACAGGTCAATCAAAATCGGCGTGATATCAAGGTGGTAATGACTGAATGTGTGGCGGAATGTAATCAGCGTCTCTTGATGTTTAATGTCGCTAGCTTGAATACCACGCTGTTCAAGTAGTAAATCGATATCGCTCTCCACATCAATATGCTCAGTTTGCGGAAAGCAAAATAGCCCGCCCCAAATACCCGTCTGCGGTCTTTGTTCTAGCCACACTTCGTGACTATCGCCATTTTTGTGATGCAGCATAACGAAACGTGTTTGCTTGACCGGCTTGTCTTTTTTCGGCTTCTTACCCGGGTAATCAAGCACGTTACCTTGTTTCTTTGCTACACAAAGCTCGTTGACCGGACACAAGGTGCACTTAGGCTTACTGCGGGTACACATCATGGCACCCATATCCATCATGGCTTGGTTGTACTTGTCGACATCCGTTCGTGGTGTGTGCGTCTCTGCGATTTCCCACAATTGATTTTCGACTTTCTTTTGTCCCGGCCATCCATCTACGGCAAAGCAGCGTGAGAGTGTTCGCTTTACATTGCCATCTAATATCGCATGTGGCTGTTTATAGACAGACGAAAGAACCGCAGCGGCGGTGGAGCGACCAATCCCCGGTAGGGCATTCATCTGCTCTAGGTCTAGAGGAAACTCACCATTGTACTTATGGGCGACCTCTTTTGCGGCTTTATGAAGGTTACGAGCACGTGCGTAATAACCTAAGCCGGTCCAAAGGTGCAGCACTTCATCTTGCTCAGCATTGGCAAGATCGACCACGGTCGGGAAGCGCTCCAAAAAGCGTTGGTAATAAGGGATAACCGTAGTGACCTGAGTTTGCTGAAGCATGATTTCAGACAACCAGACACTGTAAGCGGTCTTGTTTTGTTGCCACGGAAGATCTTTTCTTCCATATGCGTCATACCATTCTAAGATGGCACTGGCGAAAGGTGTCACGACTTGCTCTGTATTCTATTATTGGTTAGGAGCAAAATTGCACCACAGATTGTGGTGTAAGTACAACAGATAAACTGTGGGGATATTGTGTCTGGTTTGTTTGCTTTTGGGCTGCCATAGTCTGATAGCTCAACAAATACTTGCACCTAAGTGAATTCTTTGGATAATCCCCGCTTTGATTAATCAATGTGCAGGCAAAATCAATGAGTGAAGTAACCACTAACGAATACAACGAAGACGGTAAAATGATCCGTAAAATCCGCAGTTTCGTGCGTCGCGAAGGTCGTCTAACTAAGGGCCAAGAGAATGCGATGAACGAGTGCTGGCCAACAATGGGTATCGACTACAAAGCAGAACTTCTTGATTGGAAAGAAGTATTTGGCAACGATAACCCAGTAGTGCTTGAGATCGGTTTTGGTATGGGTGCTTCATTGGTTGAAATGGCAAAGAACGCGCCAGAGAAAAACTTCATCGGTATCGAAGTGCATAGTCCAGGTGTTGGTGCTTGTCTTGCAGATGCTCGCGAAGCAGGTATCACGAACCTACGTGTAATGTGTCACGATGCGGTAGAAGTATTCGAACACATGATCCCAAATGGCAGCCTAGCAACGCTACAACTGTTCTTCCCAGACCCATGGCACAAAAAGCGTCACCACAAGCGTCGTATCGTACAGCTTGAGTTCGCTGAAATGGTTCGTCAGAAGCTTATCCTTAATGAAGGTATCTTCCACATGGCGACAGACTGGGAAAACTACGCTGAGCATATGATTGAAATCATGAACCAAGCGCCTGGTTTCGAAAATATCGCTGAAGAAGGTGATTTCATCCCTCGTCCAGAAGAGCGTCCACTGACTAAATTTGAAGCTCGCGGTCACCGTCTAGGTCACGGTGTGTGGGATATCAAATTCAAGCGTACTGCTTAAGGAGCCAGTAGATGTACCACTACGCGATATTAGCGAATCCGGGTCATAACCGTATTTACTTTGATAGCGCTATGACGATTGCATGTTCTGAGCTAAAAGCGATTTTGGCGTCGGAAGGTGTTGAAGTAACTGAAATTGGCAATAAAGACGTGGGTCTTCCAGCTGCACTTGTGTTCTCTTGCGAAACAGCACTAAGTGAAGCACAGGCAGGCAAGATTGCTGCGTCATCTATCTACTACGCGCTATTTGAAGTGCGTGAAGATGGCTTATTACGTCCAATTCAGGCGCCTGCATTCAATACTTTTCCTGAGAGCATGAGTCAGATCCTGCGTTACACAGGTAAAACAAACGAGCAGTTTACGCGTTTGATGGTGAACCTAGGTGTAAGTGCTGCCAACACGGGCAGTGCGCAATTGACGCTGATGGATCCTATGTGTGGTAAAGGTACAACACTGTTTGAAGGTTTGATCCACGGCTTGAATGTTGTGGGTGTTGAGATCAACCAGAAATGGGTTCAAGAGATCCAAACCTTCATCGTTAAGTTCATGAAGAACGGTCGCTTTAAGCACAAAGTGAGCAAAGAAAAGCGCACTTCTGGTGGTAAAAAAGTGGCAGATGGCTTCGTGGTTGAGGCTGCAGCGGACAAAGACGATTACAACAAAGGTAATCTTCAAACGATGAAGCTGTACTCAGCAGATACGCGTATTGCTGACCAAGTTGTGAAGAAGAACTCGGTAGATGTGATGGTGTCAGACTTGCCTTACGGCGTGCAACACGGCAGCAAAAATGCCAAAGACAGCAAACTGAACCGCAGCCCACTGGAGCTTCTGAAAGAGGCTCTGCCTGCATGGAAAGTGGTGTTGAAAAAACAAGGTTCTGTGGTGCTGTCTTTCAACGAATTCACTTTGAAGTGGAAAGACGTGGCGTCATTATTTGAAGAGCAAGGGTGGAAGGTGCTTTCAGAAGACCCTTACATCGGTTATCTTCACCGTGTTGATCAATCCATCAACCGCAACATCATTGTGGCAATAAAACCATAATCGACTTGAGTCGAATAAATTCCATGGAAAAGCCAACGTCCGCGTTGGCTTTTTTTACCTCTGAACTCAGCTATTTGGGTTCTTGTGACAAGAAGGTAGAAGATGAAACCTACAGCGCAAATTTTGACAGACATTCTGGCGGAAGTTCGCCCTTTAATTGGCCAAGGCAAAGTGGCCGACTACATTCCCGCATTGGCAAAAGTACCCAATACTAAGCTGGGTATAGCGGTATACACCAATGAAGGTGAAGTGATTAAAGCGGGCGATGCAGAAGAGTCATTTTCGATTCAGTCGATCTCAAAAGCGTTGAGCCTGACTCTGGCAATGTGCTTGTACAAGCAAGAAGAGATCTGGTGTCGTGTAGGTAAAGAACCTTCTGGTCAGGCGTTTAACTCGATGATCCAGTTAGAGATGGAGCAGGGCATTCCACGTAACCCGTTCATTAACGCTGGTGCTATTGTAGTTGCTGATTTGCTGCAAAGCCGTCTCTCTGCGCCGCGTCAGCGTCTATTGGAATTTGCTCGTCAGCTATCTGGTGATACTCATATCGTGTACGACAAAGTGGTTGCTGCGTCTGAAATGATGCATGGCGACCGCAACGCTGCGATTGCATACTTGATGCGTTCATTTGGTAACTTCGAGAACGAGGTCATCCCCGTTCTGCAAAACTACTTCCATGCGTGTGCATTGAAGATGAGCTGTGTCGATCTTGCGAAGACCTTTAGCTACTTAGCTAATAAAGGCACGTCGGTACAAACGGGTAAGCCTGTCGTATCACCAACGCAAACCAAGCAGTTGAATGCATTGCTAGCAACATGTGGTTTGTATGATGGTGCTGGTGAATTTGCTTACCGCGTTGGTATGCCGGGTAAGTCAGGTGTTGGTGGTGGCATCATCGCTGTCGTACCGGGTGAAATGACGATTGCGGTCTGGTCACCAGAGCTTGATGCATCTGGTAACTCACTCGCTGGTACTAAAGCACTTGAACTACTTGCAGAGCGTATTGGTCGTTCGATTTTCTAAGGAAAAGAGACGAGAAGCGAGAACGGATTGCGTCCTTTGGGAACGCTTCGGTTTAGGAAAAAGAGATCCCCAACTCGCTCGTGCCTCGCTCTTGAGGATGACCAAAATAAGTGATCTAAGCATCTTGTAGAGTTAATAGATTGCTTTGAAGGGGGGAGGGAACTTGTATTGCTTCGTTATAGAGTGACAGACAAAAGCATCGGATTCTATTAAGGTCATTCCCGAGAGCGACGAAGGAGCGTGGTCGGGAATCTCTTTCTATATGATGCGGCTATGAATAAAAGAAAGGGTTGGCGTTTGAGCGCCAACCCTTTGTTATTTGTAGCAGAGAAAAAGGCTATATTGGCTTGGTCGAATATATCCATAGCCGTTTCAGCGAATCTCTCGGAGCGAAGCGTTCTGTAGGACGCAGTCCGTTCCCGAATCTTCTTATTCCTCTTCCGCCATAAAGGCTTCGAGCAAATCATTGAGGAACAGCTTACCTTTCTCGGTAATTTGCCAGTGAGTCTCGGTTTCACTCAGGTAACCCATCTCAAGCGCCCAATCGATAGTCTCTTGAATTGAGCTCAACGGCAGACCTGTCGTATCGATGTAGTCTTGTTTCGGGCACGCTTCCATTAAGCGGAAACGGTTCATAAAGAACTCAAACGGGCGATCTTCATCAGCTACAAGCTGTTCACTATCCAAGTACGGCTTCACCATGTTTTGGTATGCCATCAGATAGCCACGCGGGTGTTTGACCTTAGTGGTACGAATGATGCGACCATCAGCAAAGCTCAGCTTACCGTGTGAGCCACAACCAATGCCAAGGTAGTCACCAAAGCGCCAGTAGTTCAGGTTGTGCTGGCACTGATAGCCCGGCTTGCTGTAACCAGAAATCTCGTATTGAACGTAGCCTGCCGCAGCAAGTTTCTCATGTCCTTGCTCGAAGATATCCCACAAGTCATCGTCATCTGGCAAAGTCGGTGGCTTGTAATAGAACATGGTGTTTGGTTCGATGGTCAACTGATACCAAGACAAGTGCGGTGGCGCCAACTCAATCGCTTTGTCCAAATCTGCTAAGGCTTGTTCGATGCTTTGATCTGGTAAGCCGTGCATGAGATCGAGGTTAAAGCTGTTCAAACCGATTTGGTGTGCCAGCTTAGCAGCATTGACGGCTTCGTCTTGGCCGTGAATGCGCCCCAAACGCTCAAGCTTCTGTTGCTCAAAGCTCTGCACGCCGATAGAGATGCGCGTTACACCAGCCTTGCGGTAGCCAACAAAACGCTCAGCTTCAATGGTGCCAGGGTTAGCTTCCATGGTGATTTCGATTTCAGGCTTGAACGGAATCCGCGCTTCAATGCCCTTAAGTAGACGCTCGATGCCTTCTGCCGAAATCAAACTCGGCGTACCACCACCAATGAAGATTGAATGCAGTGGACGTGGCGCTTCGTTAAGACGGTATTTCTCAATGTCGGTATCCAAATCTTCAAGAAGGGCATTGATGTACTCTTCTTCTGGGATCTCGGCTTTAAGTGCGTGAGAGTTAAAGTCGCAATATGGGCACTTTTGTACACACCACGGGATGTGTACATACAAGCTCAGTGCTGGGGGCGTTAACATGGTCTAATTCGCTCGTGATTACTGAGACACTTGCTCAGAAAGTTGAGCAAACAACGACTTGAGCGCTTTACCACGGTGAGACAGTTGCTTCTTACGTGCTGGCTCAAGTTCGGCAGACGCGCAGTTGTCTTCAGGTACGAAGAAGATTGGGTCGTAGCCAAAGCCATTTTCACCGTGTGCTTCAGTGAGAATGCGACCTTCCCATTTACCGTGACAAACGATAGGGGTTGGATCGTTCTCGTGACGCATCAAAACCAATACGCAGTGGAAACGAGCGGTGCGCTCTGCTTCTGGTACGCCTTCCATTGCTTTAAGCAGCTTCTCTAGGTTCTCTTGGTCAGAGGCTTTTTCACCTGCATAACGCGCAGAGTAAATGCCCGGAGCGCCTTTCAAGAAATCGACTTCTAAGCCAGAGTCGTCCGCAATCGCAGGAAGACCCGTTTCTTGTGCTGCATGGCGAGCTTTGATGATCGCGTTTTCGATGAAAGTCGTGCCAGTTTCTGCTACTTCAGATACGTTGAACTCACTTTGCGCCAATACTTCAAAACCGAAGTCAGACAGCAGATCTGCCATCTCACGAACTTTGCCTTGGTTGCCTGTTGCTAGCACTATCTTTTTCATGGTCGTCTCTTTCTGTAGCGATAAAGGGAGAACGCAGTGTTCTCCCTGATTAAATTGGTTCTAGGGTTATGATGGTCTAAAAGCTTTTAGAACATCACAACCCAATTACTCTTCGACATAAAATTTCTGGGTGAATTTAAGCTTACCTGAGCCTTTGTTTCCAGCTTTAACGTCAATATCGAAGGTAAAAGTTTCTTCGTTAGTAATACCGAGCTCTGCTAGGTAGTAAATCGCATCACCTTCTTTCACTTCGCGGAAAGTGAGCTTTTGTGTTTGACCGATAAGGTTCTTTGCCTGACCACTGATTTTAGCTTCAACGGCAGGTTTACCCAGAGAGGCACTATCGAGCACGCTGATATTCAGTACTGCATTGTAGCCATTGCGTTTTATGTCGTAGCTACGGGCGATCTTGGGGGTTAAAAAGGTCGAGTTAAACGCGATGTAGTGTACCTCGATGTCTTTCATGGTTTTGAACTGACCTGCCATGCTTGGTAAAGACAATAGGCTGATCAGTAGGGCGGTAATCCATTTGCTCATTATCACTTCCTCGAATCGGGCGTTTAATTATTGGTACGAATTTCGTAAATAAAAAGCCATCAAATGATGGCTTTAATTTCTGTCGGTATTTGTACTGGGGATTCTATCCGAATTTGTTTATGACGTCCCAGTTCACCTTTTTCTATGTGAACCAAACCTTTAGCAACTTTAAATTGTTTGGCTAAAAACTTGGTTAAGTGCGCATTCGCTTTACCATCGACAGGCGGCGCGGTGATGGCAATTTTGAGTTCTTCACCATGTAAGCCGACGATCTTGTCACGACTTGCTTTTGGTTGGATGTAGAGCCGAAGCACTACATCCTCGCCATCATGCCAAACTGCTTCTGACATTATAGTTGATACCAGATAGGACCAATCATGTCGCCCATTAGGAAGTTAGCGAATTGCAGGCCGATGAACAGTACTAGTACGCTTAAGTCGAAGCCACCCATTGCAGGGATGATGCGGCGGATTGGCGCTAGCATTGGTTCTGTTAATTGGTGGAACACGTACTCGATAGGGCTGCGACCTTGACTAACCCAGCTTAGGATTGCGCGGATTAGTAGTACCCAGAACAACAAGCCACCTGCGGCTTTAACCAGCGATAGTAAACCTAGGAATAGGAAATCAGCACTGAAAGAAACTGAACCACTTGAAGCAATTAGGATCAGTGCAACAAACTTAAGTACACACAGCACGTAAGCGAACAGTACCGTCGCTAAGTCGATGCTACCGATGGATGGGATCACGCGGCGCATCGGTCCTACAATCGGTTGGGTTGCTTTGACAATAAACTGCGAGAATGGGTTGTAGAAATCTGCACGTGCAGCCTGCAACCAAATACGCAAAATCACGACCATGATGTACAGGTCAAATAGGGTTGAGATTAGAAAACTCATTGAATTCATAAGGTACCCTTAACAAGTAAGTGAGTGACACAGAGTGGGTATCACTCAAGTCATTAAAACAGTTTTTCCATTTCTTCAGCGCGAGCAACTGCAGCTTGCATTGCTTTCGCCACAATATCAGACAGTTGGTGCTCGTTGAACGTACGTAGTGCTTCTGCTGTCGTGCCGCCTTTTGATGTCACGTTCTCACGCAGTGTAGAAAGCTCAGTTTCTGGGTTTTCTACCACCATACTTGCTGCACCAAGTGCGGATTGTTGAACTAACGTGCGAGCAGTGTCTTTATCGAAGCCTTGAGCAATCGCTTCTGCTTGCATCGCTTCCATAAACAGGAAGAAGTAAGCTGGTGCACTGCCTGCCGCTGCTATCACGTTGTTGATGCCAGACTCTTTTTCAACCCAACATACCTTACCGCAGGCTTGCATTAGCTCTGCCGCGAAGACTCTATCTTGTTCTTGCACATGTTCAGGAGCATAAAGCCCACTCATGCCTAGACCAAGTTGCGATGGCGTGTTTGGCATCACGCGAACCAAGTTCAGCTTAGCTGCTAGCATGTCATCCAAACGTGAACAGTTTATGCCTGCCGCGATGGAGATGACCAGTTTGTCACTGAAGTCGATAGATTGCAGTGGTTTACAAACGTCTTCCATCATTTGTGGTTTTACAGACAATACCACAACATCCGCTTCTGACGCGGCTGCGATGTTATCGCTGGTGGTGCGGATACCAAAGTCTTGCTCAAGAGGTTGGCGACGCGTGTCAGATGGTGCGGTCGCAACGATGTTCTGTGCAGGGTAGCCATTTGCTACAAGGCCAGAAACAATCGCTCGCACCATGTTTCCTGCGCCGATAAAGGCAATCTTTTTATGTTCCATATGTCTGATTTCCAAATATAAATTCTTACAATTTGTTGTACGCTCAGGTGTATAATTGCACCACATTGCTCTGACTGCCTAAAGAAAGGCGGTCAGACTCAAATTCGCAGTGTCTGACAACGAGTCGCTTTTATTGCTGTTTGCTGTAGTCGCGCGCGCCAAAGATCGCCGTGCCGATGCGCACCATGGTGCTACCTGCTTCGATTGCTGCATCCATGTCACCGCTCATCCCCATGGACAGTGTGTCGACATCTGGGTACTGCTGAGCTAGCTTTTGTTTTAGCTCTTCAAGTTGCTTAAATGCACGAAGTTGTGATTCGTAATCTGGCACGTTGGCAGGAATCGACATCAACCCTCTTAACGTGAGGTTTGGCAGGCGAGAAATCAACTCAGCTAGCTCGAATATTTCTGCATCGGCGACACCAGATTTTGATTCTTCACCACTGGTGTTAACTTGAATCAGAACTTGTAGCGGTTTTAGCTCACTAGGGCGCTGATCATTGAGACGTTGAGCGATCTTAGCGCGATCAATGGTGTGAACCCAATCGAAATGTTCAGCGACAGGGCGTGATTTATTGGATTGAATTGGACCAATGAAGTGCCATTCGATTCGATTATCTGGATAATGTTCGGCAAAGTGCTGAACTTTACTGACGCCCTCTTGGACGTAGTTTTCACCAAATGCTATTTGACCAGCTTGGTAAGCTTCGAGAATTGCCTCGACAGGTTTAGTTTTGCTTACTGCTAGAAGTTGCACTGACTCTGGAGAACGACCGCACTTTTGTTCGTCGTGTCGAATTTGAGAGGTGATATGTTCAATGTTTTGTTGAATACTACTCATAGCTGTACTTTAGACTTAAGGATTTTAAATGGATATCACTGAGTTACTGGATTTTAGTGTAAAACATAATGCTTCGGATCTACATCTTTCTGCAGGTGTACCACCAATGGTTCGTATTGATGGTGATGTGAGAAAACTGGGCATTCCAGCGTTTACACACCAAGAAGTGCATCGTTTGGTTTTTGAAATCATGAACGATGCGCAGCGCAGTGAGTTCGAAGAAAAACTCGAAGTCGACTTCTCATTTGAATTGCATAACGTTGGCCGTTTTCGTGTCAACGCCTTCAACCAATCTCGCGGTTGTGCGGCTGTGTTCCGTACCATCCCAAGTAGTATCCCAACACTGGAAGAGCTAGAAGCTCCAGAGATCTTCAGAAAGATCGCCAATGCCGAAAAAGGTTTGGTACTGGTTACCGGTCCTACGGGTTCTGGTAAATCGACTACCTTGGCTGCCATTGTTGACTACATTAACCGTAATCACAATAAGCATGTCCTAACAATTGAAGATCCGATTGAATTTGTTCACACCAACAATAAGTGTCTGATCAACCAACGTGAAGTACACCGTGATACACACAGCTTCCAAAACGCACTGCGCAGCGCATTGCGTGAAGACCCGGATGTAATTCTAGTTGGTGAGATGCGTGATAAAGAGACCATCAGTTTGGCGCTGACAGCCGCTGAAACGGGCCACCTTGTTTTCGGTACGCTGCACACTAGCTCAGCAGCGAAAACCATCGACCGTATTATTGACGTCTTCCCTGGTAGTGACAAAGACATGGTGCGTTCGATGCTGTCTGAATCATTGCGTTCGGTTATCGCGCAAAAACTATTAAAACGTAACGGCGGCGGTCGTATTGCTTGTCATGAAATCATGATGGCGACACCTGCTATCCGTAACCTTATTCGAGAAGATAAAGTCGCACAGATGTACTCAATCATTCAAACTGGTGCGGCGCACGGCATGCAAACCATGGAGCAAAACGCTCGCCAATTGATGGCGCAAGGTATGGTTACTCGTGAAGAAGTGGATAAGAAAATCGAAATTGAAGCGCAGCAATTCTCGTAATAGACATCTTGATAAAATGAAGACGGATAATGGACCTGAATAAATTTCTCGAAGGCATGCTGGCGTTAAAAGCGTCGGATCTCTATATCACTGTTGGTGCACCGATCTTGTTTCGTGTCGATGGCGAACTGCGCCCGCAAGGCGATAAGTTGACTGAAAATGACGTCGCCTTGTTGCTTGACAGCGCGATGGACCCAGAGCGACGTCAGGAGTTTCGCAAAAGCCGTGAGTCTAACTTTGCCATTGTCCGTGATTGTGGTCGCTTCCGTGTCAGTGCCTTTTTCCAACGTGAATTGCCGGGAGCAGTCATTCGTCGTATTGAAACCAATATTCCGACGTTTGAGCAACTCAAGTTACCTTTGGTGCTGCAAGATCTTGCCATTGCCAAGCGTGGTTTAGTGCTGGTGGTTGGTGCAACTGGTTCTGGTAAGTCAACGACTATGGCGGCGATGACGGGCTATCGAAACAACAACAAAACTGGCCATATCCTGACGGTAGAAGACCCGATTGAATTTGTGCACGAGCATAAGCGTTGTATCGTGACACAGCGTGAAGTGGGCCTAGACACCGACAGCTATGAGGTGGCGTTGAAAAACTCGTTACGTCAGGCTCCAGACATGATTTTGATTGGTGAGATCCGTAGCCGAGAAACGATGGAATACGCAATGACCTTTGCTGAGACAGGTCACTTGTGTATGGCGACACTGCACGCCAACAATGCAAACCAAGCGCTTGAGCGTATTTTGCACCTAGTGCCAAAAGATCAGAAAGATCAGTTCCTGTTTGATCTGTCGATGAACTTAAAAGGTGTTGTCGGTCAGCAGTTGATCCGCGATAAAAACGGTCAAGGACGTCATGGCGTGTTTGAAATCTTATTAAACAGCCCGCGTGTTTCTGATCTGATCCGTCGAGGTGATCTGCATGAGTTGAAATCAACCATGGCTCGCTCTAACGAATTTGGGATGTTGACCTTCGACCAATCGCTCTACAAATTGGTGATGCAAGGTAAGATCAGCGAAGAAGATGCATTGCACAGTGCGGATTCAGCCAACGATCTGCGTTTGATGTTGAAGACGCAACGTGGTGAAGCCTTCTCTACAGGCACGCTGGCGAACGTTAAGATCGATATGGATTAATACCAATCGTAGTAAATAACTGGTCATTCTAGCTTGTTAAAATACTCGATAACTGCGTTGCAATTTTTGATTGTAGAATAACTACTTATCGAAAAATTGCGCCTTGTTCTGAAGCATTTTCCCTACGCTATTTCTGATCACTTATTTACTGTGATTGGTATAATCTACTCCAGAAATAAAAAAGGTTGGCAGAAGCCAACCTTTTTTATTTACGCTTGAAATGTCTACTCACCCCAAAGGTTTTCAAACCAGCTCTCAAGAATCACCACCGCGGATTGGCAGTCGATATTGCCTTTCGATAGCGCTTTGTAGCCACCCATACTGAACAGCTCAGCGCGTGCTTCTGCCGTTGATAGGCGTTCATCATGCAATTCAACGGGCAAACCGTAACGACCTTGGAGACGATTGGCGAACTTCTTTGCTCGTGGTGTAATGGTTTCTAGATCTTTACCGTGTAAGTCTGTCGGCAAACCCACCACTAATAGGTCTGGTTGCCACTCTTTAATTTGCTTTTCGATGTCATCCCAGTTTGGAATGCCGTCATTCGCTTTGAATGCTTTTAGCGGTGAGGCTGTGCCTGTGACTTCTTGCCCGATGGCACTACCAATGCTCTTGGTACCGAAATCGAAGGCCATGATTGTACGTGACATAAGGAGTCTCGAATCTAAATAAATGAAAGTAGTGGTTGTTTACGCCTTTAAGCGTGGCCAGCATCCGCAGACAGTTGACTCGGATCGATGCCAAGCTTCTCGACTGCTTTTTTCCAGCGATCGATAATCGGTGTATCGAAAATGATCTCAGGCGTCGCTTCGATGGTCAGCCAAGAATTCTCAGCCAACTCGGTTTCTAACTGACCAGCGCTCCAGCCTGAGTATCCCAGTGCTACCAAATAGTCGCTAGGTTCGGCTTCTGTTCCCAGTACTGACAAGATGTCTTTAGAGGTAGTCACCGCCAGTTCATCGGTCATCTGAATGCTTGATTCGTAGTAGTCTTTTGGCTTGTGCAGGATAAAACCGCGATCTTCAGAAACAGGGCCGCCATTGTAAACTGGCCTATCCAAGCTTGCTTCAAACAGTCGAGGGTGCACAGGTTGCACTTCGACTTGATTAAGCATACTACCAACCGTGATATCGACAGGTGCGTTGATCATCAACCCCATAGCGCCTTCTTCGTTGTGTTCACAGACGTAGATAACGCTATTCTGGAAGTAGGGATCTTTCATTCCCGGCATGGCAACTAAGAAGTGGTTTGTGAGGTTCATTCTCATCTCGACCTTATAAGGCTATTAAAATACTTAAGCAAACACCATGTTTTCACCCGTGTAGGTATGTGCATGAGTTTGCTTAATTTAATCCGCAACACTCTTTATTAACTGTAATACAGTTTGAGTTATTCGCCTTTTACGCGGCGCTCAATTGCGTCCATTAGCTTGCCAGTGATTGAAATATCAAAAGCCGCTTCGATTTCACGAATACAAGTAGGGCTAGTTACGTTGATTTCCGTAAGCTTGTCGCCAATCACGTCAAGACCAACAAAGATAAGGCCTTTTTCTTTTAGGGTCGGTGCCACTGCTTGAGCGATCTTCATATCAGTTTCACTTAGTGGGCGAGCTTCACCCGTGCCGCCTGCCGCTAGGTTACCACGCGTTTCACCTTTTGCAGGGATACGAGCAAGGCAGTAAGGCATTGGTTCACCATCAACCACTAGGATACGTTTGTCACCATTGCTGATGTCTGGCACGAAGGTTTGTGCCATCGCGTAGTTTTGACCATGGTTCGTTAGCGTCTCAATGATCACAGATACGTTTGGATCGTTCTCTTTAACGCGGAAGATAGATGCGCCGCCCATACCATCAAGTGGTTTTAGGATCACATCACCGTGCTCTTCACGGAAGGCTTTAATCTTTTCTGCTTTACGCGTCACGATAGTGGTTGGCGTTAGCTCTGGGAACCAAGCTGTGAACAGTTTCTCGTTACAGTCGCGTAGGCTTTGTGGCTTGTTCACGATCAGTGCGCCTTGCTCTTCTGCACGTTCAAGGATGTAAGTTGCGTAGATGTATTCAGTGTCGAACGGAGGATCTTTACGCATCAGTACAGCATCAAGCTCGGACAGTTCGATAGTCTGCTCTGACTTGAATTCGTACCAGCCGTTTGGATCTTCTTTGAGCTCAACCACTTTGGTGTCTGCGATCGCTTTACCTTGGTCTAGGTGCAGATCGTTCATTTCCATGTAGTGGATTTCGTAGCCGCGGCGTTGCGCTTCAAGCATCATGGCAAAGCTAGAGTCTTTCTTGATGTTAATGGACGCGATAGGGTCCATTACAATACCGAGTTTGATCATTATTTTTCTCCGTTTTAACCAAGATCGCCGAAACGAACTTGTAAGGCTGTAATTGCTGTCAGAGCCGCAGTTTCGGTGCGCAGAACGCGAGGACCGAGTAGCGTCTCTTCAAATTGGTATTCGCGAGTCATATCGATTTCGTCGGAAGATAGACCGCCTTCAGGACCAATCAATAGACGAACTTTTTCAACAGGCGTTGGCAGAGTGTTTATCGAGTACTTCGCACGAGGGTGAAGGTTCAGCTTCAAGCCGTCGTACTCTTCTTGGCACCACTCTTCTAAACTCATGATCGGGCGAATTTCAGGTACTACGTTGCGACCACACTGTTCACACGCACTGATCGCAATCTTTTGCCACTGAGCCAGTTTCTTCTCAAAACGTTTTTGATCCAGTTTTACGCCGCAACGTTCAGAGATAAGTGGTGTAATGGTATTTACGCCAAGCTCTACCGATTTTTGGATGGTGAATTCCATCTTGTCGCCACGCGAAATAACCTGACCAAGATGAAGATCAAGTGGTGACTCAATGTCGCTCTCTACGCGTTCAGTGATCTCAACCATTACATTCTTTTTGCTGACTTCGCTGATGACTGCTGGGAATTCTGCGCCGCTACCGTCAAACAGTAGGACTTCTTGCCCTTCTTTCATGCGCAGCACGCGACCAATATGGCCGGCAGCATCGTCGCTCAGAGCAATGATGCCAAGTTGTTGAATGGTTTCTGGATGATAAATTCGAGGGATACGCATAGTGTTTCGATTTCCTGCATACGCGAGTGTTTAGACACTAACATGGATGCTTTCCACCGAAAAAACAAGGGGCAAGAGGCGTTTCCATTGCAGTAAATGACAACGCCTCAAACTACGGAGGTGTATCGCGATAATTGCAGGAAGAATTACAGTGCGCGACAAGCCTCTTGAACGAATGGGTTGTGGTTGCCTTGAATCTTAGCAATGCGCTCATCACGCTCACATTCCCACTTGTCTACAGGGTAGGTTTTGTTCCAAGCACTCATTAACTGAGTTTGTTGTTTCGAAAGTTTGAAGCCGTACTCTTTACTCATGTAGAGGTAAGTACGTGCAATTGAACCACGCGCGCGATCGGGCGGCATGACTTTACGCTGCTTAAAGTTAACTTGCATTTCACAACGACCGTAGCTTACGCCGTCCATACCGTTCCACTGACTGAAGTTGTAGTTTGAACGGTCGCCGTTTACCTCACCGATAGCCGGAGTCAGGTTGTGGAGATCAGCTTCCATTGATTTGAAAACTTTGTCGTTTCTTGTGCAGTTTTTGCGTCCACCATTTTGCCAACACTGACGCTGGTGGCCGAATTGCCATGCTGGGACAACGTGCTCCCATTCGATGCGTGATGCGCGCTTTTCTTGCTTACGAACTTGGTAGCCGCATGAAGCAAGATCCGGTACGCCTTTCTTACCTTGCCATTTGATGTCACAACCACAGTAGAAGCTGGTTGGGTGATCGGCGTAAATTTTTACCGCTTCACGCTTAGCCGCAGAGAAAGAGCTTGGAGGTGCAGCCATTGCCGCACTAGAAAGCACAAGTAGGAATAAAGAGAACAGGTATTTCATGATTAAAGTCTTTATAAAGTATGACTTTATTCATTCTAACACGCATAAATGGGCTTTAGTGATGAGTAAGTTAACAGTAGAACTAGAAAAGCAGTGCTTTGAGTTCGAATGTCTCTCTTTCTGGAACAGAAAAGTGGATGCTCGTGGCTTTAGGAGAGCTGCGTGCCAGTAAAGCTAAGTGGTTGGCGGCATTTTTGGCATGAATACACCGCTTCTTTGCGAAGAACTTTGTTATGGCGACGAATCGATAACGGGTAGGTCATACAGCTACATTGGTATTCAAAGGTTTTACCTTGCACAGAGGCCACATCGAAGCTGTGAGTGGTTTTGGCTGGGACTTTGAACACGGCTTCCATTACGCCTTGCCACTCCTTTCCGTGCGGGCGAACTCGACCGTAGACTTGATAAGTAATGAGATGCGCGACTTCATGTGGGAGCACTTCTTCAAGAAAGGCTTGAGGGTTTTCTTTAAAGAGTTTTGGATTCAATCGAACCTCATTCAGCTGTAAGTAGGCTTTTCCTGCGGCTTTGCCACGTACATTGAAAGTCAGGGATGGAATGGGGAAAGAACGTTGGAAAGCTTGTTCTGCCATGGCGATGCAATCGGCCATCACTTGCTTGGCTTTGTAGCTCAGTTCTATATCCACGATTCACCCCATTTACTCAATAAAAAAGCCCCCGCATTGGCGAGGGCTGGATCATAGCATCAGTTTTCTAAGGCGTGTGTTTTTTCTTAACAGTCGCGTGGTACGCATGCCATGTACCGTAACCTAGGATTGGCATAGTGAAGAGCATACCAATACCGTATGTCGCAAAGCCAATTAAGATGCCGCCACAAATAATGGCTGCCCATACGATCATCGCAGGAATGTTGGATTTTACAGCGTTGAAGCTGGTGAAAACGGCTGTCATCATATCAACGCGACGTTCCATCATAAGTGGAATTGAGAAAGCAGAAATGCTGAACACCACACATGCCAAGACAAAACCGACTAGAGAACCTATAACCAAAAATGGTAGGAATTCAGTAAGTGGAGCACCTTGCACAGAAGGGTATAGAGCGTGAAGTAGTGCGGCGATTCGCATCCAGAAAATCATACACACTGCGAGCATAACGGCGAATGCCCATTGGGAGGTGGAGTTGCGCCCAATGGCTTTCATTGAATGGAACAAGCTTGGTTTGTGTCCGCGCTCTCTCTCCCAACTTGCGTCATATAAGCCGAGTGCTAGGAATGGGCCGATTAGCATGTAGACAATTAGACTTGGCATCACTACCAAGTGTGTGCCTTGCCATTGCACCAGCAACACAATGCCGATCGCGGCCGCCATAAAACAGATGCCGTAAAAGGCACTGATGATCGGCATGCGGACAAAGTCGTGCAGGCCTAGAGCGAGCCAATGGAATGGTGCAGAAAGATTCACGGTATTGCATGGAATGGTTCTGGCGTATTCGTTATCTGGAACTTCCTTTCGCTTATTTTGGAAGTCAGATGGATTTACGGTACGAGGCATAACTCCTCCTTGATTTATTCCCACGGTGGCACCTAGGCCATAAAAGATGGTTGGCTGACGTTTTTCATGACTCTGTTTAGCCACGTGAGCCTGCATCACAGCTGTTTACGTTATATACATCGAAAGTGCATTTAACATTATGTTAACTATTGGCGGAGATGGAGCAATTTACAAATAATTGCCGAATTTTTGTTCAAGGAGAAAGAGAGAAAAGAATGGACAGGTCTAAAATAAAAAGCCCTCGCCAGAGGCGAGGGCTTTATCGATTCTTGCGTGGCTTGATTACTTGATGCCAGCGAAATCGCGTAGGATAGCTGCTTTATCTGTCGCTTCCCATGGGAACTCTTCGCGACCGAAGTGACCGTATGCTGCTGTCTGCTTGTAGATAGGTTGAAGCAGGTTAAGCATTTCCTGTAGGCCGTATGGACGTAGGTCGAAGTTTTGACGAACCGCTTCAATGATGATTTCGTGTGATACTTTCTCAGTACCGAACGTTTCAACCATGATAGACGTTGGATCAGCAACACCGATTGCGTAAGAAAGTTGGATTTCACAACGGTCAGCCATGCCAGCTGCTACGATGTTTTTCGCTACGTAACGTGCTGCGTAAGCTGCTGAGCGGTCTACTTTCGATGGATCTTTACCAGAGAATGCACCGCCACCGTGACGAGCTGCACCGCCGTAAGTATCTACGATGATTTTACGACCAGTTAGACCACAGTCACCCATTGGGCCACCGATAACAAAACGACCGGTTGGGTTGATGAAGAAGTTCGTGTCTTTAGTGATCCACTCTGAAGGCAATACTGGCTTGATGATCTCTTCCATTACTGCTTCACGTAGGTCAGGTGTTGTTACTGAATCGCAGTGCTGGGTTGAAAGAACAACAGCATCGATACCAACAATCTTACCTTGGTCGTATTGGAACGTTACTTGAGATTTCGCATCTGGGCGAAGGAAATCTAGTTTACCGCTCTTACGAACTTCAGCTTGTTTTTGAACAAGACGGTGAGAGTAAGTAATTGGAGCTGGCATTAGGATTTCAGTTTCGTTCGTTGCGTAACCAAACATGATGCCTTGGTCGCCCGCACCTTGCTCTTTAGGGTCTGCTTTATCAACACCTTGGTTGATGTCTGGAGACTGCTTACCGATGGTGTTTAGAACCGCACACGAGTTCGCATCAAAGCCCATGTCAGAGTGAACGTAGCCGATTTCACGAACTGTTTCACGAGTGATTTCTTCGATATCAACCCATGCAGAAGTCGTTACTTCACCACCAACCATAACCATGCCGGTTTTAACGTAAGTTTCACAAGCCACGCGTGCTTTTGGGTCTTGCTCAAGAATTGCATCAAGAACTGCGTCAGAGATTTGGTCTGCGATTTTATCTGGATGACCTTCTGATACCGACTCAGAAGTGAACAGGTGCTTAGCCATGATAGCTCCAATCTTAAGGTTTACTCATGGCTAACTAACGCAAGCTTGCCACGAAAAATACAATACAGTTTGTAGGTGTTTCTACATCTAGACGTCTATTTTAATTTCCCACGGTCGAATTACAAGCTCTTTTTCGATTTGAATTCGTCTAGCTTATTACCCAATCGTTTGCTTTTGATGGGGTGAATTTTTAATAAATTCACCAGTAACTGCAAAAAGATTGAGTTAAAACCGCAAAAATGGTGAGTAAAACGTTTGCAGTCAGATTTTGGCTTTGAGAGAATATTGCCCGCACTTTTATACTCAGCTCGCTAGATGAAAGTGCCCACATTCCTTTATCAATTCGCTTAATGCACTCAGGAGCAGACATGTCTTCTCGTAAACATCTGGCAAATGCAATCCGCGCTCTTAGCATGGATGGTGTTCAACAAGCTAACTCTGGCCACCCAGGCGCACCTATGGGTATGGCTGATATCGCTGAAGTTCTTTGGCGTTCTCACCTAAACCACAACCCAGCTAACCCAGAGTGGGCAGACCGCGACCGTTTCGTACTGTCTAACGGTCACGGCTCTATGCTGATTTACTCTCTACTGCACCTGAGCGGTTACGAGCTGTCTATCGACGATCTTAAGAACTTCCGCCAGCTTCACTCTAAGACTCCTGGTCACCCAGAGTACGGCTACGCACCTGGTATCGAGACAACAACAGGCCCTCTAGGTCAAGGCATCACTAACGCTGTTGGTATGGCGATGGCTGAGAAAGCGCTAGCAGCTCAGTTCAACAAAGAAGGTCATGACATCGTTGACCACTTCACTTACGTGTTTATGGGCGACGGCTGTCTGATGGAAGGCATCTCGCACGAGGCATGTTCTCTTGCTGGTACGCTAGGCCTTGGTAAACTGATCGCATTCTGGGATGACAACGGCATCTCTATCGATGGTCACGTTGAAGGTTGGTTCTCTGACGATACACCTAAGCGTTTTGAATCTTACGGCTGGCACGTAATCTCTGCTGTAGATGGTCACGACTCTGAAGCGATCAACGCAGCAATCACCGCTGCGAAAGCAGACCCTCGTCCAACACTTATCTGTACTAAAACTATCATCGGTTTTGGTTCTCCAAACAAATCAGGTTCTCACGACTGTCACGGTGCACCACTAGGTGCGGAAGAAATTGCAGCAGCACGTGAATTCCTAGGTTGGGAACACCCAGCATTTGAAATCCCAGCAGACGTATACGCAGAGTGGGATGCGAAAGCTGCAGGCACTGAGAAGGAAGCAGCTTGGAACGCGAAGTTCGAAGCGTATGCAGCAGCTTACCCAGCAGAAGCAGCAGAGCTTAAGCGTCGTCTAAACGGTGAACTTCCTGCACAGTGGGAAGAGAAGACAAGCCAAATCATTACTGACCTTCAAGCTAACCCAGCAAACATCGCATCACGTAAAGCATCTCAAAACGCACTAGAAGCGTTTGGTCAAATGCTTCCAGAATTCATGGGCGGCTCTGCTGACCTAGCGCCTTCTAACCTAACTATGTGGTCTGGTTCTAAGTCTCTAGAAGCGAACGACTTCTCTGGTAACTACATCCACTACGGTGTACGTGAGTTTGGTATGACTGCGATTATGAACGGTATCGCACTACACGGTGGTTTCGTTCCTTATGGCGCAACATTCCTAATGTTTATGGAATACGCACGTAACGCTATGCGTATGGCTGCTCTGATGAAAGTTCAGAACATCCAAGTTTACACGCACGACTCTATCGGTCTTGGCGAAGATGGCCCAACTCACCAACCAGTTGAGCAAATGGCATCTCTACGCCTGACTCCAAACATGAGCACATGGCGTCCATGTGACCAAGTTGAGTCTGCAGTGGCATGGAAACTAGCGATTGAACGTAAAGATGGCCCATCGGCGCTTATCTTCTCTCGTCAAAACCTAGCGCAACAGGAACGTACGGCTGAGCAAGTAGCGGACATCGCGAAAGGTGCTTACATCCTGAAAGACAGCGATGGCAAGCCTGAGCTAATCCTAATCGCGACAGGTTCTGAAGTTGAACTAACAGTGAAAGCAGCTGAGCAACTAACGGCTGAAGGTAAGAAAGTACGCGTTGTTTCAATGCCATCAACAGATGCATTCGATAAGCAAGACGCAGCTTACCGTGAATCAGTACTGCCATCAGACGTAACAGCTCGTATCGCTGTAGAAGCGGGCATTGCGGACTTCTGGTACAAGTACGTTGGCTTCGACGGTCGTATCATCGGTATGACAACGTTTGGTGAATCTGCGCCAGCTGACCAACTGTTCGAAATGTTTGGTTTCACTGTAGAAAACGTAGTGAATACAGCAAAAGAACTATTAGCGTAATTTAGCGCTAGAAATGAAAAACCGAGCGTTAGTGCTCGGTTTTTTTGTGCCTATTCAAATTCGTTTCCCCAGTTATCCTTCTCTTTGTGTCCACATTCCTTACAAGTGACATAACGATCCATATCGTAATAGTGACCGCCGTTTATCAGGGTATGAGCCCAAAGTTTTAAGGTTCCAAGAATCGATTTATCCGTATCGTAACTGCTTGGTTTACGGACCAGCACCTCTGAGTGTGGTGTTTCTCTATTGCATCGCTTGCAAAAGTGAGCAGCGGGAAAACCTGACATACGCATTTCCTTTTGGTGGTCAAACAAGGAGTTAAAGTGCCAAGCGAAACATGCGGTGTCAGAAATTAATATATTAGTGCAGTGAATATTTCGTGAAGTGAAAAGATAGTTTACCGCGAGTGAGATCACTTACTTAATGCGTTCAGTCTGCGTATCAGGTACTATCTGTGCCACGAATTTTTAGTGAGGCGAAGGATAAATGCTAAAGGTTGCGATCAATGGATTTGGGCGTATCGGTCGTAATGTACTGCGAGCAGTATATGAGAGTGGTAAGCACCAACAGATTAAGGTTGTGGCGGTAAATGAGCTGGCACAGCCAGAAGCGATGGCTCATCTTCTTCAATATGACACCAGCCATGGCCGTTTTGGAAAGAAAATCTCTCATGATCAACAGCACCTTTTTGTTCACCATGACAGTGGCGAGTTTGACCCCATCCGTATTCTTCACCTTGCTGAGATTGAATTATTACCATGGCGTGACCTCGAAGTTGATATTGTTCTCGACTGTACTGGTGTCTTCGGCTCACAAGCAGATGGCCAAGCCCACATTGAAGCTGGCGCTCAAAAAGTACTGTTTTCACACCCTGGTGCGAGCGATCTCGATAACACCATTATCTACGGTGTGAACCACGAAACTCTGAAAGACGAACACCGCGTGGTGTCCAATGGTTCATGTACCACCAACTGCATCGTTCCAATTATCAAAGTCTTGGATGAAGCCTTCGGCATTGAGTCTGGCACCATCACAACCATTCATTCTTCAATGAACGATCAGCAAGTTATCGATGCTTACCATAATGATTTGCGTCGCACCCGCGCGGCCAGCCAATCCATCATTCCAGTTGATACCAAGTTGCATAAGGGGATTGAAAGAATCTTCCCGAAATTTTCCAACAAATTTGAAGCAATTTCGGTTCGAGTACCAACTGTAAACGTCACTGCGATGGATTTAAGTGTCACAATTAGTACAAATGTGAAAGTTAATGACGTAAATCAAACCATTGTTAACGCATCTCAGTGTACATTACGTAACATTGTTGACTATACTGAATCGCCACTCGTTTCTATCGACTTTAACCACGATCCCCATAGTGCAATTGTGGATGGAACTCAGACCAGAGTGAGTAATGGGCAACTCGTAAAAATGCTCGTTTGGTGCGATAACGAATGGGGCTTTGCTAACCGGATGCTGGATACCGCCTTAGCAATGCAAGCTTCTTCACAAGTGGAGCAATAAGAGTGAAGTAGCGATGGAGAAAATTTTTATTTTAGACCTTGAAATAAATTTGACGTATCTCCATATCAATAACCAGTTTGAAGAATTAACGGGCTTGGCAGGATTGCCGGGTTTTTAAAAACTTTAATTATTTAATATTTGAGAGGACACATCATGTCTGTAATCAAGATGACTGACCTGGATCTTGCAGGTAAACGTGTATTTATCCGTGCTGACCTAAACGTGCCAGTAAAAGACGGTAAAGTAACTTCTGATGCACGTATCATCGCATCTCTTCCAACTATCAAGCACTGTCTAGAAGCAGGCGCTAAAGTAATGGTTACTTCTCACCTAGGTCGCCCAACTGAAGGTGAATACGCTGAAGAGTTCTCTCTACAACCTGTAGTTAACTACCTAAACGACGCACTAGATTGCGAAGTTAAACTTGCGAAAGACTACCTAAACGGTCTAGAGCTAAACGCTGGTGAACTAGTTGTTCTTGAAAACGTTCGCTTCAACAAAGGCGAGAAGAAAAACGAAGAAGAACTATCTAAGCAATACGCTTCTCTATGTGACATCTTCGTAATGGACGCGTTCGGTACGGCTCACCGTGCACAAGCATCTACTCACGGTGTTGGTATGCACGCAGACGTAGCATGTGCTGGTCCTCTACTAGCGAACGAACTAGAAGCACTAGGCAAAGCAATGGACAAGCCAGCTCGTCCAATGGTTGCTATCGTAGGTGGTTCAAAAGTTTCTACTAAGCTAACTGTTCTTGAGTCTCTATCTAAAATCGCTGACCAACTAGTTGTTGGTGGTGGTATTGCTAACACATTCATCGCAGCTGCTGGTCACAACGTTGGTAAGTCTCTATACGAAGCAGACCTAGTTGAAACAGCTAAGAAGCTAATGGATGAGTGTGCAATTCCAGTAGCAACTGACGTTGCATGTGCGAAAGCATTCGACGAGAACGCAGAAGCTGAAATCAAGCACGTTTCTGAAGTACAAGACGACGATATGATCTTCGACCTTGGTCCAGATTCAACTGCTGAACTAGCAGAAATCCTTAAGAACGCTAAGACTATCCTTTGGAACGGTCCAGTAGGCGTATTCGAATTCAAGAACTTCGAAGCAGGTACTAAAGGTATCTCTGAAGCTATCGCAGCTTCTGAAGGCTTCTCTGTTGCAGGTGGTGGTGACACGCTAGCAGCTATCGACAAGTTCGGTATCAAAGCTGACGTATCTTACATCTCTACTGGCGGCGGTGCTTTCCTTGAGTTCGTAGAAGGTAAAGTACTTCCAGCAGTTGAAATGCTAGAAGCACGCGCTAAGTAATAATCGCAAAGCGGGGGAGTTATCTCCCGCTTTCTTGTTTGCTGCAACGAGAGTGGAACTCTGCTAGAATAGCCTCAGTTGTGAGCAAACGTTTGCAAGATTTTTCAATTTAACAAGTTTTGTTTAAAAAACGACAGATAAATAGGATTACATCCATGTCTAAGATCTTCGACTTCGTAAAACCAGGTGTTATCTCTGGCGATGACGTTCAGAAAGTATTTGAAGTAGCAAAAGAGAACAACTTTGCACTTCCAGCAGTAAACGTTGTTGGTACTGATTCTGTGAACGCTGTACTAGAAGCGGCTGCAAAAGTTAAAGCTCCTGTAGTTGTTCAGTTCTCTAACGGCGGTGCTGCTTTCTTCGCTGGTAAAGGCGTTAAACTTGAAGGTCAAGGTGCTCAAATCCTTGGTGCTGTAGCTGGTGCTAAATACGTTCACGCTGTAGCAGAAGCTTACGGTGTGCCAGTAATCCTACACACTGACCACGCTGCTAAGAAACTTCTACCATGGATCGACGGTCTACTAGACGCTGGTGAAGAATTCTTCGCTCAAACTGGTAAGCCTCTATTCTCTTCTCACATGCTAGACCTTTCTGAAGAGTCTCTAGAAGAGAACATCGAAACATGTGCTAAGTACCTAGAGCGCATGGCTAAAATGAACATGACAATCGAGATCGAACTTGGTTGTACTGGTGGTGAAGAAGACGGCGTTGATAACTCTGATATGGACGCTTCTGAGCTTTACACTTCTCCAGAAGACGTTGCATACGCATACGAGAAACTAAGCGCTGTTTCACACCGCTTCACTATCGCTGCGTCTTTCGGTAACGTACACGGTGTTTACAAGCCAGGTAACGTTGTTCTAACTCCAACTATCCTACGTGACTCTCAAGCATACTGTGCAGAGAAGTTTGGTATTGCACCTAACGCTCTAAACTTCGTATTCCACGGTGGTTCTGGTTCTACTGAAGCAGAAATCCAAGAGTCTATCGGCTACGGTGTTATCAAAATGAACATCGATACTGATACACAGTGGGCTACATGGGATGGTATCCGTGCATACGAAGCGGAAAACCGCGATTACCTACAAGGTCAAATCGGTAACCCAACTGGCGAAGACGCACCAAACAAGAAGTACTACGATCCACGCGTATGGCTACGTGCTGGTCAAGCTTCAATGGTAGCTCGTCTAGAGAAAGCATTTGCTGACCTAAACGCAGTAGACGTACTATAATTCGTCTTAACTGAGTTTCTAAAAACCCGCTCTTAGAGCGGGTTTTTTTATGTCTAAACTATGAGACTTCCGACATTCTCCATGTCTGAGCAATTGATAACTAAATCAACTGCTATATGATCACCTCACTTCATATCCCTTCGTTTTTACGTAAATTTCGAAACCCGGTCTATTTCGACGCCAAGTAGCATAGAACTGAGCAAAAAGTGTGGCGAAATGTAAAACCTTTGCGTACTCTGTAACAAGCCAATATCAGAAATTCCTGATAAATCTTTGTTTTGCATATCTTTGCGAAACTCTGACTTTGAAAAAATTCAGTTTTGAGATATTGTGCCAAAAATCTGACACTGTTCAGTAAAACAATAGGGATGTTGTTGTAGATAAGAACCTATAAAAAACAAGGTTCATAAGTTAACGGCAATTAGATTTTTATATCTTTATTTTGAGGATACGAATTATGGCAGGTGAATCGATGGGTATCGATACCTCTTTAACAGATGGTTTGAGCAAAGCTGAAACGTGGCTAACCAATAACTCAGATCTTCTTATTCAGTACGGTGTGAACATCATTTCTGCACTACTGATTCTATTTATCGGTAACATTATCGTTAAAGCAGTAGCGAATAGTGTTTCAAAAGTACTTGAAAAGAAAAAGATGGACAAAGCGGTTGTTGAATTTGTCCACGGTCTAGTTCGTTACCTTCTATTTGTTATTGTACTTATCGCGGCACTTGGTCGTGTAGGTGTTCAAACAGCATCTGTAGTTGCAGTAATTGGTGCGGCAGGTCTTGCAGTTGGTCTTGCTCTACAAGGTTCACTTTCTAACTTTGCAGCGGGCGTATTGATTGTTGCATTCCGTCCATTCAAGTCTGGTGACTATGTGGAAATTGGTGGTGTGGCTGGTAGTGTTGAAGCAATTCAAATCTTCCAAACTGTACTAAAAACACCTGACAACAAGATGGTTGTTGTGCCTAACTCATCGGTTATCGGTGGCGCAATCACAAACTACTCACGTCATGAGACTCGCCGCGTTGACTTGGTGATTGGTGTATCTTACAAAGCGGATCTTAAGCAAACTAAGCAAGTGATTCGTGAAACGCTAGAAAAAGACCCTCGTATCCTGAAAGATCCAGACATGACGATTGGTGTGCTAGCACTAGCAGATTCTTCAGTGAACTTCGTGGTTCGTCCATGGTGTAAAACCGCTGACTACTGGGACGTTTACTTCGATTCTACTTTAGCAATCAAAGAAGCGTTGGATGCAGCTGGCATCGAAATTCCATTCCCACAAATGGATGTTCACTTGAACAAAGTTGAAGCTTAATCACTTCGATTGAGAACATAAAAAAGCGAGGCAATGGCCTCGCTTTTTTTTATCCCAATGTTCTAAAGTTCTAGCAGAGTGTTACTGCCAGCAAGGAGCAGACGTTTAAGTTCGCTACCTGCAAAGCCAAAGGTTAACTCGGGTAAACCTGGTGTATAGAGTAGCTCTTCATGTTGATAGAGTGCCGTATCGACAATGATGATGACGTGCTCCGGCAACCCTATCGGACACACCGCACCGGGCACACAACCTAGCTGCTCAATCATTTCATCGTCGCTGCAAATTGAAGGTCGTTTACCAGTGAGGGCTTTGATTTGTTTGGAGTCTAATCGAGAGTCTTTGTCGGTCAGGAAGACTGCATAACCTTGCCTTTTTAGCTTGAGAAAAAGACTCTTTGTATGAGTGCCGGTCCAACCGAGTTGCGCGGCGACTTTGACGTCGGTATCGAAGTCGAGAATGGCTTCGTGTTGCCATTCTCGAAAGGGGATGGAGAGCGCGTTGAATCGCTCTCGGTTGAGTTGATAGATTTTTTGCAGTGACTCCATGTCGTGTTTCTTTCTTATTTGTCTTTACCAGTATTTGGTGACTAACTCATTCGCAAGTACAAAAGCGATAGTAAACATCATAGTAGCAACTGCTATATCGATGCCTTTCTTAACTTTTGGTTTTGAGAGTGTTGGACCTAGTTTCGCTGCACCTAATGATAAGGTGTAGAACCATACAAACGATGCCATGATAGTGCCTATTGCAAAGGCGATGCGATCGTTGCCTTCGAACTGACCACCGATCGAACCTAAGATCACTACAGTATCCAAGTAGAGGTGTGGGTTTAAAACGGTAACTGCCAGTGCGCCAAGAATCACGGTACGGCGACCGCGTGCAACCACTTCACCTTTCGACTCGGAAGCGTCAGTAGGTTTGAATGCACTCTTTAATGACAATAAGCCGTAAACGCTCAAGAAAGCAATGCCACCTAATGTCACCGATGTCAGCAGGATTTCATTTTGTGACAGAATCGCGCCGCCACCGAAAATGCCGAGCGAAATGAAGAGCATATCTAGGATGCTACAGATGGTGGCGGTCGTCAGGTGATGTTGGCGCTTAATACCTTGGTTAAGGACATATGCATTCTGCGCACCGATTGGAATGATCATCGTCGCACCTAAACCGAATCCTTGTAATAACACCCAAAAGCTCACAACACACCTCAAAAATTAGTTATAAAACAACAGAGAAAGGGAAGATAAAGCTTTTATTGAAATAAGTATAATTAATGATTTTAATATATTATTAGCTTTGCTTATCATATGTACTTGGCGTTTATTAGGGAGGAAAACACGTGCGAGGATTGGACTATAAGTGGATAGAAGCATTAGATGCGGTGGTACATCAGGGGAGTTTTGACCGAGCAGCGGAGCACCTTTTCGTTTCACAATCAGCCATTTCCCAGCGTATCAAGCAACTCGAAAAATATCTTGCTCAGCCGGTTCTTGTTCGCGAGCAACCCCCAAAGCCGACGCCTATTGGTAAGAAGCTGCTTGGACTTTATCGTCGTGTTAGGCTTCTTGAGCATGAAATTCTTCCTGAGCTGAAAAACGACACGTCGACACGTCCTGTCCAATTATCTCTTGCTACCAATGCAGATAGTCTTGCTACTTGGTTATTACCAGCATTACAGGATGTGATGAAACATCGCCAAGTGGAGTTGAAGCTAACTATCTATGGTGAATCGCGATCAATTGAAAAACTTAGAAGTGGTGAGGTAGCTGGGGCGATCAGTCTAGAATCTCAAGCAATACCAGGTTGCCGAGCAGATTATCTTGGACGTATCGATTATGTCTGTGTCGCCAACCCTGAGTTTTATCAACGCTATTTCTCTGAAGGTGTAAACAATCAAACCTTAGCAAAAGCACCAGCGGTGTCTTACGACCAATATGATGATTTACACAAGAAGTTCTTAACCGAACATTTCAATGTCAGGCCAGACAGCGTGATCCACCATAATATCAGTAGCTCAGAAGCTTTCTTGAAAATGGCGTTAGCGGGAGTCGCTTACTGTTTGATTCCGCGCTTACAGATCACTGATGAGCTGGAGAAGGGGGAGTTAATTGACATTACCCCAGGCTTTTTAATGTCATATCGAATTTATTGGCACCATTGGCAATTAGAGACAGGGGTTTTACAGGAGATCTCTAATGCGATTGTGTCATATGCGCAGCAAAATTTGCCCCAGTAACATCTTATTTACTGAGTCAGGATTGTGTTAGAAGTGATTGATGATGCTTGGATATTCGCCAGAATTACCTATGATGAAGTCATATTAATATGGATGGATTTGTATAATGAAACTTTCGTCTTACCTGCTCGCTTCAGCATTGAGCCTAACTAGTTTATCTGTCTTTGCGAACGTACCAGAGTTTGCTCATGTAACTACCACTGGATATGGTGAAGTGGTCGCTACCCCTGATATGGCGACTTTTTCGGTAAAAGTCGTTGATACGACAATGACGGCTGAGCAAGCAAAGCAGTCAGTAGACAAGTCGGTTGATGAGTTCTTGAAAAAGTTATCTGACGCAGGCCTTTCCAAAGACAATGTGACGAGTTCGAATCTATATTTGGCGCCGCAATATCATTACCCTAAATCAGGTAAAGCTGAGCTTGTTGGTTACCGTGCATCACGCAGTATCAATGTAAATGTCAATGATCTAGCAAACCTGAATAAGTATTTGGACATGGCGTTAGAGTCCGGTATCAACCAAGTTGATAATATTCAGTTGAAAGTGAGCAACCAGGCTGAGTATCAGCAAAAAGCACGCATGGCAGCAATTAAAGATGCGAAAGAAAAAGCGGCATCATTGGCTGTTGGATTTGAAAAGAAACTTGGCGATGTTTGGCAGATTTCATATAACCAAATGAATGGACAGCCAATTTTAATGCGATCAATGGCGATGGATGCGAAGCAAAGTTCGAATAGCTATCAAGACTCGACTTTGGTTATTCGTGATCAGGTGGATGTGGTTTACAGACTGAAATAATACTGACATCAGTAGCTATGGCTAGAAAACAAAAGGCAGGGTAACCCTGCCTTTTGTGTATTTACTGGTCAGCAATTAGTGAAGAATACGAGCTCGAATGGTGCCTTCAATGCCCTTTAGTTTCACCAGCGCTTCTTCTGAGCGGTGAGTTTCAACATCAATAACTACATAACCGATATCTGCCGCCGTTTGTAGATACTGGCCTGCGATGTTAATGCCTTCTTCTGCGAAGATGGTGTTAATTTGCGTCAAGATACCAGGGCGGTTTTTGTGGATGTGCAATAGACGTGAACATTCACGGTGCTCAGGCAATGATACTTCTGGGAAGTTCACGCTTGATAGCGTTGAGCCGTTGTCAGAGTATTTCGCCAGTTTACCCGCAACTTCTACACCGATATTCTCTTGTGCTTCTTGCGTTGAGCCACCTACGTGCGGTGTTAAGATAACGTTGTCGAACTTTTGTAGTGGCGATTCAAATGCATCTTTATTCGTCTTCGGCTCTACCGGGAACACATCAATTGCAGCACCTGAAACATGGCCTGACTCTAGGCTATGGCATAGCGCTGGAATATCAACCACTGTACCGCGAGCTGCGTTGATAAAGATCGCTCCTGGCTTCATGCGAGCAAACTCTTCTTCACCCATCATATTCTTGGTTTCTGGTGTCTCAGGAACATGAAGAGAAATAACGTCACACTTGTTGAGCAATTCGCTCATTGTGTGAACCTGTGTGGCATTACCTAATGACAGCTTATTCTCGATGTCATAGTAGTAGACACGCATCCCCAAGTTTTCTGCAATGATACCTAGCTGAGTACCAATGTGACCATAACCGATGATGCCTAGACGTTTACCGCGCGCTTCGTATGAGCTGTCCGCACTCTTCTTCCAAATGCCACGGTGAGCTAAAGCATTTTTCTCTGGGATACCACGCAGAAGTAATAAAATTTGCCCAAGTACTAGTTCAGCTACGCTTCGAGTATTTGAGAACGGTGCATTAAATACGGGGATACCACGTTTTGATGCCGCACCTAGATCAACTTGGTTAGTACCGATACAAAAACAGCCAATCGCAACCAGTTTATTTGCCGCATTGATCACTTCTTCCGATAGGTTGGTTCGGGAGCGGATACCGATAAAATGCACGTCTTTAACTGCTTCGATCAGTTCTTCTTCCGAAAGGGAGCCTTTGTGATATTCAATGTTGCTATAACCAGCTGATTGAAGAACTTCAACTGAAGAAGGGTGGAGTCCCTCTAATAAGAGGATCTTAATCTTTTCTTTTTCCAGTGAAACTTTGGCCATTTTTCTCGTCCTTAAATGGAAAGGTGGGCTAATGTGGCGCACATAAAGCAAAACTACTAAAAAGGGGATAATTAACAGTTTTGTCGGAAGACAAACGTTTCCTTGTGCGTCTTCTGTTCAATAAAGTAACAAAAAAAATTTGCTTTGGGTAAGAAAATTACGGAATAAGGCATGCTTTTCTTAGAAAAAGGAAGAAAAAACGGCGCCCTAGGGCGCCGTCTGTAATGAAATAACAGAAAATTTAGATCATCTAATGATTTATTCTTCTATTTTCGCACCTTCTGGTGTTCCTGTGATAACCACATCTGCACCACGGTGAGCGAATATACCAACCGTTACTACACCAGCAATGCCGTTGATCTTGTCTTCCATCTCTTTCGGGTTCGTGATTTGCATGTTGTGCACGTCTAGAATCACGTTGCCGTTATCAGTGATAACACCTTCACGGTATGCAGGATCACCACCTAGCTTCACCAACTCGCGAGCAACGTAAGAGCGTGCCATTGGGATAACTTCTACTGGAAGTGGGAATTGGCCAAGTACGTCAACTGCTTTTGTGCCGTCAACAATACATACGAATTTATCTGAGATAGCCGCCACGATTTTTTCACGCGTTAGTGCTGCGCCACCGCCTTTGATCATGTCACGAGCGGCATTGATTTCATCAGCACCATCAACGTAGACATCGAGTTTAGCTACATCGTTACACTCGTAAACTTCAATACCAAGTTCTTTTAGACGCTCAGTTGAAGCAACAGAGCTAGACACTGCGCCTTTAATATCGTCTTTGATGCTACCTAGGGCATCGATGAAGTGATTCACGGTAGAGCCAGTACCAACACCGACAATGCTGCCTTTTTCAACATATTTAAGTGCTGCCCAACCAGCCGCTTTTTTCATTTCATCTTGAGTCATGCCTATCTCCTGCATAGATGTTCTTTAACGTTTGCGGCGTGATTATAGCGGTAACGTGCTAGATTTCCCATTGCCAGATTTGGCTTGGTGTCACGATCTTTGGTAAAGGAATGTCCCAACTTTCAACTGGCAAGCGCTCAACATGCTGGCAATCGTGGGCGATACCGATAGGTTTTGCACCTTCGCCTGTGCTAAACCAGTGCGAAAGTGTTCGGTCGTAATAGCCGCCGCCCATTCCTAGGCGGTGCCCAACACTGTCAAAGCCTACCAAAGGCGTGCAGATTAAATCGAGTTCGCGAACTGGTTTGATATGGCGAATATCCAGCGCAGGTTCTAATATTCCGTATTTGTTGTACACCAACTGGTCATTATTTAAATACTGCAGGAAGAGTAACTGACCTTTGGAAAAAGGATGAATCACTGGCAGGTAAATCGACTTACCTTGCTGCCATAGCCATTCAATGAGAGGTTTGGTATCTAATTCACCATCAGCAGAAAGATAAATTGCGATGTGCTGTGCGCTTTGTATTTCAGGCAATTGTGAGAATTGTTTAAGGAGATCAAGTCCAGCTTGGAACTGAGTATCACTGCACAGTGCGTTGCGTTTTTCGCGGATGAGTTTTCGAAAGTCTTGTCGAGATAGATCTGACATAGAGAGGATACCCCAGGGTGCCGTTGAGGATTGTGGCCCTTGAACCAGCTGGTTCAAGGCGGATCAGCAATGATAACCGTAGGCTTCTCGGTGCATGCCAAGCTTGCTCAATAGCTATCAAGTACTAACCCTTTGGTATTGCTTATCGGCTCAGGGACTTAAATCCTGCTGACGAACACCCCAGGGTAAATTTGGTAATTACTGCTGTCCTTGCTTTACTTTGCTAAGTGCATCGTCTAACGATGCAGTGAGCTCTTCCATTCGCTCAGTGATTTCTTGCTGCTGGCCATTAGCTTCATAGGATTTAGTTTGAAGTTCGTGGCTAATATTCAATGCAGCAAAAGTCAGTAGCTGAATTTCATTGCTTACCTTAGTACGTTCTTTCATCTCGTTCAATCGACGATCGAGATCTTTTGCCGCAGCAATGAGCGATTCTTCTTGTCCAGCAGGACAATTCACTCGTGTCATTTTGCCAAGAATTTCAACGTCGACCGCTTGGTTGCTCATGATGAATAAACTCTGTTATCACGCTATCTAAGGTATTGTTGTCTACAACTACCGAGGGGGAAACTATAGGAAAACCTCTATTAAGATTCAAGCATTTCCCTCGTTAGATTGTTAAATGATGAAGTGATGACACAGGAAATGGGCAAATTGGATAAATGGTGGTCAAATTTGAAATTGATTGCCGTTTCAGCGAACTATGCTTGATGGTAGGATATATCAAAACACGATTATGAAGAATGAGCCAAGATTATGAGTGAAATCACCCTCCCTGAATACCAATCCATCGCTGCTGAGCTAAGTTCCGCAAGTCTTGCAGTAACGCCGGCAGAATTACACGGTTTACTTGTTGGTATGCTAAGCGGTGGATTGGCGATCAACGACCAGACCTGGCAACCAATTTTGTTTGATTACACTAATGATGGCATGGGGTGGCCGACAACCGCACTTGCGTTAGCACAAAGTATATTCAAAGTGACTGTAGATGAACTCACTGGTACGTCAATGGAATTATCTTTGCTGCTTCCTGATGAAGTCGGTGAAGAGGGCTTATTCGCTTTAGCGGATAGCGTATCAGATTTCGTTAATCACTTTATCTCTGGACTTGGCCTGGCTGGAATTGCCTTGAACAAAGCGTCCGATGATGTAAAAGAGGCATTGGCTGATCTAGAAGAAATCGCGAAGTTAGGCATTGATGAAGATGATGACCTAGGTGAGCAAGCTCAATTGCTAGAACAAGTGATTGAACACATAAAAGCGTGCGTACTTACTATTCATGCTGAATTCGGAGCTCGTCCAGAAAGTAATGAAAACAAACCAACGATTCATTAAACACATCGTTTCCAATCATCGAACAGCTTCTAGAGGTTAGCATGAGGCAATATGACGTTGTAATTGCTGGTGGTGCTATGGCAGGTGCTACGCTTGCATTAGCAATCGATCGTTTATCCAAAGGTGCGCTGCAAATAGCAGTAGTCGAGCCTTTTAAAGCCCAGTCGGATGAACATCCGGGGTTTGATTCTCGCTCGATTGCCCTGTCTTACGGCACGGTCAACATTCTGCGTCACTTACAGTTGTGGTCTGCCATCGAGCCTTGTGCTACCCCAATTGAACATATTCATGTTTCTGACCGCTCTCATGCGGGCATGACCGAGATTACCAAGCAAGAAGTTGGCGTTGAAGCGCTTGGCTACGTAGTGGAACTCGCCGATGTTGGCCGTGTCTACCAAGAGCTTTTGGATAAGAGTGAGGCGATCACTCTGTTTTGCCCTGATTCGGTTGCGAACATCGAGCGTGAGCAAGACAAAGCACACATTGAACTGAGCAGCGGTGAGAAGCTGGAAGCGAAGTTGCTGGTTGCTGCCGATGGCGCAGTATCAAAATGTTGTCAGCAAATCGGTTTAGAGCTATCTGAGCATGATTTCGACCAAGTGGCAGTGATAGCCAACATCGTGACGCAAGAGCCTCATCAAGGTCGCGCTTTTGAACGTTTTACTGAGAATGGCCCCGTCGCACTGTTGCCGATGAGTGACAACCGTATGTCGTTAGTGTGGTGTTTGCGTCCTGAAGAAGCGCAAACCGTGGTGAACTTGTCGGATACTGAATTTCTTGAGCGCCTGCAGAAAGATTTTGGTTGGCGGTTAGGGGCGATGCAAAAAGTTGGACAACGCGCGAGCTACCCACTTCTTCTGCGTCATCGTAAGCAAAACATTTCGCACCGCTTTGCTATTGTCGGCAATGCTGCACAAACGCTTCACCCTATTGCAGGGCAAGGCTTCAACCTTGGTATTCGCGATGTGGCATCGCTAGCGGAAGAGCTTGTTAAGCAACGCCAAGATGTAGGCCGTTATCAAGGCTTAATGCGATTTAGCCAACGCCGTGAAGACGATCGCAGCGAAACGATTTGGCTAACCAGCTCTCTCGTGCATATTTTCTCAAATGATTTACCTGCGATGCGAATCGGGCGTAACCTTGCCCTCGCAACTATGGATAACCTTTCTACTTTTAAGCAGCCGCTGCTACGCCATACACTTGGCTTAGTGAAACGATAAACGGCAACGAATTAGGTAACAAAAAGCAATGATGCAAAGTGTAGATATCGCCATCATCGGCGGTGGAATGGTAGGTTTAGCATTGGCTGCCGCTTTTAAGGATAGTGACCTGCGTGTAGCCGTTATCGAAGGCGCAGTACCAAACGACACCTTAAATGAACTGCCAGATGTTCGCGTATCGGCGTTAAGTCGTTCAAGTGAAACCATCCTTCGCAACCTTGGTGCATGGCAAGGCATTGAGCAGCGTCGAGCGTCACCGTACTACGCGATGGAAGTATGGGAGCAAGACAGCTTCGCCAATATCGCATTTGATGCGCAAAGCATGGCTCAGCCGGATCTCGGTCATATCGTTGAAAACCGTGTGATTCAGTTGGCGTTGCTAGAGCAAGTACAAAAGCTGGATAACGTAACGCTGTTTATGCCTGCTCGTTGTGCAACACTTGCGGTAGGTGAGCAAGAAAGCTGGCTAACGCTCGACAATGGTCAAGCTATGACAGCGAAGTTGGTCGTTGGTGCAGATGGTGCAAACTCTTGGTTACGTAACCAAATGGATATCCCTCTGACACATTGGGATTACGGTCATAGCGCACTTGTTGCGAACGTAAAAACTGCTGATCCGCACAACAGCGTTGCGCGCCAGATCTTTACACCGCATGGTCCATTGGCGTTCCTTCCGATGTCTGACCCACACATGTGTTCGATTGTTTGGTCAACCGAACCAAATCGTGCAGAGCAACTGTTGGCGATGAACGAACAAGAGTTCAATAAAGCATTAACTAGTGAGTTTGATGTGCGTTTAGGTTTGTGTGAAGTGGTTGGCGAACGTGCGGCATTCCCACTTAAGATGCGTTACGCACGTGACTTTGTGGTTGAACGCGTGGCGTTGGTTGGCGATGCAGCGCATACCATTCACCCACTTGCAGGGCAGGGGGTAAACCTTGGTTTATTGGATGCAGCTAGCTTAGCACAAGAAGTGTTGGCGTTGTGGAAACAAGGACAAGACATTGGCTCCAAACGTAACCTACGTGGTTACGAGCGTTGGCGTAAAGCTGAAGCGGCGAAGATGATAGCGGCAATGCAAGGCTTCCGTGACCTGTTCTCCGGTGAGAATCCTGCCAAGAAGCTGGTTCGTGGTATTGGTTTGAGCCTAGCAGGGCAACTGCCCGGTGCAAAAGATGAAATAATGAAACGTGCATTGGGTTTGAAAGGCAATTTGCCGGAACTAGCGCGTCAATAAAAACGCCTATTGCGTGACGAACGGAAGACACAAAAAAGGCTGGTTTATCCAGCCTTTCTTATTACATCGATGTTTAAGCTAAGCGTAGGCGCATCTGAGTTTCATAATCTCTTGATTAATCTCTTTTACTGCCTGAAAGTGACGCCTCTCAGCTTTCTCTGGCAACATCAATTTTCCGTTATCAAACTCGAACTTACCGACTCCGTAAATATAGATTCTTCCCTTAAAAAGACGACTTATGTGTTTAGCAATCATACCTGGTGTATAGCGCTTAAACAGTCTCATATTTACTCTTCCTTATCTCTTACCTAGCGTTAGTATTCTACTTTTCTGACGCAAAAATTATTGTGACAGCAATGGTATTAAGTACAGGTTAGAACGATGGCTTTAGATATTTGTGCTGTCATCGACAATTTGACAGTGTCATATCTTATTTAACGTGAGGATTACCCCAAAAAAATATGTACGCCGGAACCAACTTGTTCTCTTTTCTCCTTCAAGTGTGAGCATTAAGCAATAGCTTTGTTACAGAATTAAGAATAGAAGGAAAATGATTGTTTGCTGAAGGTTTTAAATTGGCCATTAGCGTGCACAAACTAAAGGGCTACTCACATGGCAAACGTTTCTTATTTATAGAGTTAGAGATAGAAAGCTGAGGTAAGTTCAAAAAAAAGCCCGCAATGGCGGGCGAATAGTCACAGATGCATTACACAAAAGTGGATATCTGACGTTATGAACATTGTCACTTGGTCAGCAGATTCACTTTACGTTGGCTGAGTTGTTGTTGAAAACTTAACCAACGAATTCAGCATATACGAGTTTTTTACTTGTGACTATTTATGTTTTAAAAATGACTAAAGATTCTTTGGTGTGATCGGAGAGATATGAGTGAGATCACGCAGGAGTGAGAATCCTGCGTTTGATTACATGTTAGCGGCAGATATCAGCCATGGTTGGTTGGCACAATTGGATTAGATCATCGATGGACATCGCTAAGCCTGCCATGCGATCACCACTACTGATGGTGATCTCTGTTTCTTCGAGCAAGCTTGGGTCGAATACGATCGGCATATAGCGCTTCAATAGCAGCGGAGTGACAGTACCAATCTTGTACCCTGTTATGGCTTCTACGTCCGCTTGATCAACACACGTCATACGACGACATTGCAGTAGGGCGCGTACTTTCTTTGGATCAACACTGCGGTCACCTGGCGCGCAGGCAAGTGCGTATTGGTTCCCCATATCGCGCAAAAGGATTGCTTTGACCATTTGAGAAGGGCGAATGCCGCGCTGTTGCGCGGCATCTTCAATGGTCATTGCTGGTCTTTGATGAGGAAGAAGGCGGAATTTGATGTTCTGGTCCGCTAAAAACTGCATCAAAGGGGTATGAATGGTATTACTCATCGTCAAGGCTGTACGGTAGCGCTGCGATTTCCCATTCACACTCTGGTTGAGCAACCAAGCGCAGACGAGTGTCATCGTCTAGGTTGTTTGGTAATACAATGAGACCCATCGCTTGGTTGTCGCTGAATTGGTAATGTGTGAGCAATGCGCCTACTGAACGCCAGTTTTCACCCACACTACGCTCCAATTCAATCGCACCTTCACCTAAGGCTTCAGCGGTTGCACCTTTAACAATGTACATTGCACGTTTGTTGGTGCCGCGGTATTTCGCACGCGCTACGGTTTCTTGACCTGTGTAGCAGCCTTTCGTAAAGCTGATACCACCGAGCACTTGTACGTTTAGTGCTTGCGGAATGTGCTCGTTTTGAGCGTCTGCTGCCACGTATGGTAGTGCAGCTTCAATATCGAAACGAGTCCAAAGCTCATTTGTGGTCAGTGTTGCTTGGCTGTTTTCAACTATAGATTGTGCTGCGTCTGCTGTAAGCGCAAGCAACCAACGGTTTGAAGCTACTTTGACAGCTGTGCCGCCTTCAATTGCAAGTACGTCGCCGGAATCAGCATTTAGTGTTGAGATGAACGCATCTGCATTCTCACCAGCAACACCCAGTACCACTTCGCTTGATTCTTCGATGGTCACCTTCGAGAATACCGCGTATTTTTTGATTTCTTTCAGTTCCACTTCAATCGCTGATTTCGGCTGAACCATTGCGTAGCCATCGTTATGGTGGAATAGGCGGAAAACACTCCACACTTTACCTTTCGCATCACAATGTGCACCCAATGTTGTTTGGTCTTTCTCGAGAGAAA
The DNA here is from genome assembly GCF_023716625.1 of Vibrio sp. SCSIO 43153. Taxonomy (NCBI): domain Bacteria; kingdom Pseudomonadati; phylum Pseudomonadota; class Gammaproteobacteria; order Vibrionales; family Vibrionaceae; genus Vibrio; species Vibrio sp. SCSIO 43153. Next base: position 2,835,188 of record NZ_CP071855.1, on the reverse strand, counting down.
CCACATCGCAAGTGACTTGACCGTGTAGGTAGGACTTCTTGTCGTCACCGACCATGGTGATCATGCCCAGGTTATCCAATAGCGAGATAGACAGCTTAGGTAGTGCGTCTTGTGTCGATAAGTTCAGCGGTGAAAAGCGAGTTTGCCATTCCATGATTACAATGCCTTTTGAAGATATTTTTCAGCTATGTTAATTGCAGAATCGGCATTTGTCAGCACTCAATATACCCACTCAATTTTGAGGTGTTTGACTCAGTTGAACGTTTGTTTACTAAATGCGATCAGGATTTGCAGTGACTTGGCAATATATTGTGACCCGCACACTAGTGACGTCGCACATCCCTTGTTACACTCCGCACTAAGAACTACACATCTATGAAGGAATACTGAATGTACACTGCGGAAGAAAAGGCGCGTATTAAATGGGCTTGTCGTCGTGGCATGCTTGAGCTTGACGTGGTGATTATGCCGTTTTTTGAAGAGTGCTTTGATGCTCTGAGTGAACAAGAGCAGCGTGATTTTGTCTCACTACTAGAATGTGATGATCCAGATCTATTTACGTGGGTAATGGGGCATGGTCGTAGTGAAAACCTAGGTCATGCGTCGATGGTTGATAAAATTGTCGCTCACAACCTCAGCAAAGTTCGTTAATTGCACCGTTACCTCCTCATTAAGTGCCCAAATCTTAAATCTGATGGTTTTATCTGGTTTGGTTTGGGCGACTGTCCTTTCTAATATTCCACTCTCATTATCTATTTATTTGTTATTACTGGTTCTTCAGTATCACTATTGTACTGGCTTTGTGGCAAAGCCTAGCTTAGGCCAGTGGTTTGTCCATCGAAATGGCATTGTGAAATGTGAAAGGTTGACCTCTTCATTGATGAAAGTGGATCTATCGGCCAAAGCTCTTAAGGTTACGTTTGTCACTGAGTGTGGTAGGCGGGTAAATGTGTGGCGAGATGGGTGTGACGACCGGCAATATCGGCAACTCTGCCTGATTCTCAGACAGTGGCAAAGGGGAGCCGAAGCTCCCGCTTAGTACTATTTGTTAGGAGTTAGGATCGTCGGGCCACTATTTTCTAACTGATTTGGATAATCCAAAGTGTAGTGCAGGCCTCGGCTCTCTTTTCGTTGCATTGCACAGCGCACCATTAACTCAGCCACTTGCAATAGGTTACGCAGTTCTAGCAAGTTGTTTGATACACGGAAATGGCTGTAGTACTCATGCGTCTCTTGTTGCAACATTTGAATTCTACGAAGTGCGCGTTCCAAGCGTTTATCAGTACGCACGATACCCATGTAATCCCACATGAAAAGTCGCAACTCATGCCAGTTGTGTTGGATAATGACTTCTTCGTCGCTGTTGGTTACTTGGCTCTCATCCCAGCATGGGAGCTTAGTGGTGATCTGAACCTCGGTATGGTGTTTAAGAATATCTTTGGCTGCTGACCATGCGTACACCACACACTCTAATAGTGAATTTGAAGCCATACGGTTTGCACCATGCAAGCCCGTGTAGCTTACTTCACCAATAGCGTATAGGTTTTTTAGGTCGGTATGGCCGTTTTGATCAACCATTACGCCACCACACGTGTAGTGTGCGGCCGGAACAATTGGGATTGGTTCTTTGGTCATGTCGATGCCCAAATCCATCAATCGAGAGTAGATGGTTGGGAAGTACTTGGTAATGAAATCAGCAGGCTTATGACTGATGTCGAGGTACATGCAATCGGCACCCAAACGCTTCATCTCAAAGTCTATAGCGCGAGCGACGACATCTCGTGGGGCAAGTTCTTTACGTTCATCGAAGTCCGGCATAAAGCGAGATCCATCTGGTCGACGTAAATATGCACCTTCTCCACGTAGAGCCTCGGTTAGCAGGAAGTTACGCGCTTCTGGGTGGTAAAGACAGGTTGGGTGGAATTGGTTGAATTCCATATTAGCTACACGACAACCTGCTCGCCATGCGATGGCAATGCCGTCCCCGGAAGATACATCTGGATTAGAGGTGTATTGGTAAACTTTTGAAGCACCGCCAGTGGCAAGTACCACAAACTTTGCTTTAACAGTTTCTACCTGTTCTTCGTTACGGTTCCAAATGTAAGCACCGATAACTTTGCTCTTGTCTCCCCCGACTTTATCTTCAGTGATCAAGTCGAGCGCGTTATGACGCTCAAAGACATGAATGTTTGGGTGATTGTGTGCGTTGTCTTGCAATGATGTTTGCATTGCCATACCAGTTGCATCGGCAGCGTGCAAAATACGGCGACGGCTGTGACCGCCTTCGCGAGTTAAGTGATAACGTGGTTCGTCGTCGGAGTCATCATCTTCACGATCGAACGGCACGCCACCATCGATTAACCACTGAACGCACTCTTTGGAATTTTCGGCGATAAATTTTACGGTATCTTCATCACAGATACCGTCACCCGCGATTTGGGTGTCTTCTACATGAGATTCGATAGTATCGGATTCATCAAATACTGCTGCGATACCACCTTGAGCATAATACGTTGCGCCTTCACTTCGTGGGCCTTTGCTCAATACGATAACCTTACAGTGGTTGGCAACTCGCAATGCTAACGACAAGCCTGCGGCACCACTCCCTACCACTAACACATCACATTCGTGTTCACGGTTCATGTTCATAAAACTTTTCTGATCCCAAGCTAAGGTAAAAGGGTTACCTTGTGTATTGTTTGCACTTCATGTGCATTCCATGTTTACGACATCCGTCGCCAAAAGGCTAAAATCATTGCAAATGTTATTGGTGGCTTGAGCCACTCTTCTTTCTTTGTGTAATTACGTACGCTTTGTTTGTAATCACTGGGCGCAGACGCTCTCTAATTGGAGGTCTTGCCTTGTTTGCTTTAGCTATGCAAATGAAAAGTAATAGTTTGTCAACTCCATTGCTTTTCTGAACTTGACCCAGCACAATCTAGGGTAAAGTTCGTCCATTATACCCAAGTCACACTCAGATGCATGCCTGTTAGCGCATCGTGTAAGCAGGGCTTTGGGAGCGTAATAGGATATCGACATCACGTTGTGAAATTGCCATGACGAAAAAATTGAAAAAACATGGAACTTCTCATTCACACCAGAGTCACAATAGTGCTCAAGTAAGCAGTGGTGTCAATACTACGTTTTGCATAATTAGTACCCATATCTGAGAAGAGTAGGGGCATAACAAATAGGAGTATCCGCTCGAATGAACGAGCAGCTGACCGATCAAGTATTGATTGAGCGAGTTCAGAATGGCGATAAGCAAGCATTCAACCTGCTGGTAACTAAGTACCAGAACAAGGTATGTAACCTTATTTCCAGATACGTAAGTAATCCTGGTGATGTTCCAGATGTAGCACAAGAAGCATTTATTAAAGCTTACCGAGCTATCCCGAGTTTTCGTGGAGAAAGTGCGTTCTACACATGGTTGTACCGCATTGCTGTGAATACTGCGAAAAATCACATCGTAGCTCAGGGGCGCAGACCTCCAGCAACGGATGTTGATGCTGAAGAAGCTGAATTTTATGAGACAGGTAACGCTTTAAAAGAAATTTCGAACCCTGAGAACTTAACGTTGTCCAAAGAATTGCAACGGGTAGTGTTCAGTGCAATTGAAGCTTTACCTGAAGATTTAAAGACAGCAATGACTCTACGTGAGCTAGACGGCTTAAGTTATGAGGAAATTGCTGAAGTAATGGATTGCCCGGTGGGAACGGTACGCTCTCGTATCTTCCGTGCTCGTGAAGCGGTGGAAAAGAAAATCAAACCTCTTTTACAGCGCTAGTACAAGTTAACTATGGTGAAAATAATGGCTGACAAAGAAAAACTTTCAGCTCTCATGGATGGTGAACTGGTCGATAAGGCTCTTATCAAAGAGATAGAGCAAGACCATGATAGTCTAGAGGCTTGGCAACATTATCATCTGATTGGTGATGTCATGCGAGGTGAAGCACCAGCAAAGCCTGAGTGGAATATTGCTGAAAGCGTAGCGTTAGCATTAGAAGATGAGCCAGCACATCGTGCCATCGATACGCACAGTGCCAACGTAATCTCAATTGGTGATGCACCTAGAGAGTCACAACCTGAACCACAACAAGCTAAGCGTCAGCTTCCTGCTTGGTTAACGCAGTTTGGTCAAGTTGCCGTGGCTGCCTGTGTGTCTTTAGCGGTGATACTCGGTGTTCAGCAATATGGAGGGAGCGATCCGTCACTTCCGCAAGCTGAACAATTACCAGTCTTGCAGACTATTCCATTTGCCGGTAGTGCAGAACCAGTGAGTTTAACTCGTGAATCCGTAGAGCGTTCTGTTGGTGAAGCGAATATGCAAGAGCAACGTAAACGCGTTCATGCTATGCTGCGTGACTACGAATTGCAGTTAAGAATTAACAGTGAAGCTTCTGAGCAAGGTGCTTCCCTGACTCCGGATATTGAATGAAGAAACTTCTGATCAGCGCTTGCGCTCTGTTCAGTATGATGACTCCACAAGCCTTTGCTGGTGACAAGCCAGCGGAGGCTTTATTGCATCAAATGAGCGAAGCGAGCCAAACCCTAAGCTACGAGCTCTCATACATCCTTATCAAAAAGAACAGCATCGAGCCTTTGTTGTATCGTCATGCGCCACATGGTGAAGAGCAATATGCTCACTTAGTCTATCTAAGTGGTCCTGTACGTGAAGTGATTAGACGTGGGCGAGAAGTCAGTTATGTCGAGACTGGTGCAGAACCTTTTACCATTGAATCAGGTAAAATGGTGGCTCCGATCATGCCTATGCTGAACACTGACATCGATGAGCTCAATTTGTATTATGACTATGTACAAATCGGCCGAGCGCGAGAAGCGGGTGTACCTACACAAGTACTGAGAATTGTACCGAAAGATGGCTTACGTTATTCATATGTGCTTTGGATAGATGAAAAAAGTAAATTGCCTTTGCGTGCTGATTTAGTCGATCGTGATGGTGAGATGCTTGAGCAGTACAGGGCGATTTCTTACACGGTAAATCCCAAAATTGCCGAGTTAATGAGTGGCCTACAAGATGTTCAATTGCCAGCCGTATTAACAATGCCAAAAGGCGATATAGGTACGAGTAATTGGCATGTTGGTTGGACACCAGAAGGTTTTGAGCCAAATGAGCTTAATCGCTACCGCATGGCTGTGACAGACCAAATGGTGGAGAGCCAACTATATTCTGATGGCTTATTCAACTTCTCTGTTTATGTTGCTAAAAAAGACCAGCACTCCTTAAAGGGACAATTGGTTCGTCAAGGTCGTCGTACATTACATAGCTTCATTAAAGGTGAACATGAGATTTCTGTTGTTGGTGATATTCCCCCTGCAACAGCGCAAAGAATTGCGCAGTCGGTTACTTTTGATGTAACAAAGAGTGAACAACCATGATGACTGCACTTGCTACCGTGACGGGTGTTCATCGTCACGGTCAGCAATATGATATCGATCTTAGCTGCGAGCAACAAACCAGTTGCAGCAGCTGTTCGTCGCAAAAAAGTTGTGGCACAGGCGTGGTGACCAAAGCAATGGGAAATAAAACATTGTCATGGCATTTGCGCACTCGAAAGTCCGTTAAAGTTGGTCAGGTTGTGGAAATAGGTTTTCCTGAATCAAGCCTTATCAAATCAGCCATGGCAGTCTACCTCCTCCCTCTTTTTGGTTTGATTATTGGCGCTATTATCGGCCACTTCCTGTTAGCGCCTCTTACCTCTGGTGGTGAGGGAATCGTCATTCTATCTTCAGTGCTATTTGCTGCTGGTGGTATGTGGCTTGCTAAACGCGTGTCACGTCCACTGGAAGACGAGTCAAAACGGCAAGTTACTTTGATTCGAGTTCTTGGTGAGCCCATTCAATGAGTCCTACACTCTAAATAAGGTGCGCCCGTTAACGAAATTGGGTAGAATCTGCCAACTTGATTGAAATGCCGTCAAACGACAGCTTTCTTATGTCCCTATTTGTAAAGAGTTAGTCACCCATAAATCTATGAAGCACATTCGTAACTTTTCGATTATCGCCCACATCGACCATGGTAAGTCGACCCTATCTGACCGTCTAATCCAAGTTTGTGGTGGATTAAGCGATCGTGAAATGGCCGCACAGGTTCTTGATTCTATGGATCTTGAACGTGAGCGTGGTATCACCATTAAATCTCAGAGTGTGACGCTAAACTACACCGCTAAAGACGGTGAAACGTACCAGCTGAACTTCATCGATACTCCGGGACACGTTGACTTTGCGTACGAAGTATCACGTTCTCTAGCCGCTTGTGAAGGTGCGCTACTGGTGGTTGACGCAGGTCAGGGTGTAGAAGCTCAAACGCTAGCTAACTGTTACACCGCGATCGAAATGGATCTTGAGGTTGTACCAATCCTAAACAAGATTGACCTACCAGCAGCCGATCCTGAGCGTGTAGCGGAAGAAATTGAAGAAATCGTTGGTATCGATGCAATGGAAGCAACCCGCTGTTCTGCGAAGACAGGTCTAGGTGTTGAAGACGTTCTAGAAAACATCGTATCAGCAATTCCAGCACCAGAAGGTGATCCTGAAGCGCCACTTCAAGCACTGATCATCGACTCATGGTTCGATAACTACCTTGGCGTTGTCTCTTTGGTTCGTATTAAAAACGGTTCACTGAAGAAAAACGACAAGATCAAAGTAATGAGCACAGGTCAAACTTGGGGCGTAGACCGCCTAGGTATCTTCACGCCTAAGCAAGTGGACACTGATGTTCTAAATACGGGCGAAGTAGGCTGGGTTGTTTGTGGTATCAAAGATATCTTAGGTGCTCCAGTAGGCGATACACTGACACTGGCGAAGAACGGCAGCGAGAAGCCACTACCTGGCTTTAAGAAAGTAAAACCTCAGGTATACGCAGGTCTGTTCCCTGTATCCTCTGACGATTACGAAAACTTCCGTGACGCACTAGGCAAACTAAGCCTAAACGATGCATCGCTATTCTATGAGCCAGAGAACTCAGCAGCACTTGGCTTTGGTTTCCGTTGTGGTTTCCTTGGTATGCTGCACATGGAAATCATCCAAGAGCGTCTAGAGCGTGAATACGATCTTGACCTAATTACAACGGCACCAACCGTAGTTTACGAAGTAGAGCAAACTAACGGTGAGACAATGTACGTTGATAGCCCGGCAAAACTGCCAGCGGTTAATGACATTGAAGAGATCCGTGAGCCTATCGCGCGCTGTAACATCCTAGTTCCTTCTGACTACCTAGGTAACGTAATCACACTTTGTGTTGAGAAGCGTGGTGTGCAAGTGGATATGGTTTATCACGGTAACCAAGTTGCGATTACTTACGATATCCCAATGGCGGAAGTAGTACTGGACTTCTTCGACCGTCTGAAATCGACATCACGTGGTTACGCGTCTCTGGATTACAACTTCCAACGTTTTGAAGCATCGAACATGGTACGCGTAGACGTACTACTGAACGGCGACAAAGTGGATGCACTAGCGTTGATTACGCACAAAGATCAGTCTCAGACTCGTGGTCGTCAGCTTGTAGAGAAGATGAAAGAGTTCATCCCTCGTCAGATGTTCGACATCGCGATCCAAGCGGCTATCGGTAACCACATCATCGCGCGTTCTACTGTGAAACAGCTACGTAAGAACGTAATCGCGAAATGTTACGGTGGTGACGTGAGCCGTAAGAAGAAACTTCTGAAGAAACAGAAAGAAGGTAAGAAACGTATGAAGCAGATCGGTAACGTAGAACTGCCTCAAGAAGCGTTCCTAGCAATTCTTCACGTTGGTAAAGACTAGAGTTGAACTATCTCGTACTCTTGTCTGTCATAAGACGTTAGATAGTAAAATAAGTGAAAGGGTTTCGGCTCTTTCACTTTCGTATTTTTAGATAAGGGAATTTAATGGCGAATACATTCTCACTGATTCTAGTTATCGTGACTTTGGTAACTGGCGTAGTTTGGCTACTGGAAAAGTTGGTGTTTGCGAAAAAACGTCAAGCAAAAGTAGCGGAGATTCAAGCGCAAACGGCAAACGGTCTGGATGCAGTGACACTGCAAAAAGTAGAAAGCCAACCTTGGTGGGTAGAGAATAGTGTCTCTATTTTCCCAGTAATTGCATTTGTTCTGGTATTACGTTCTTTTATCTATGAACCGTTCCAAATCCCGTCAGGTTCAATGATGCCAACTCTACTTGTAGGTGATTTTATCTTGGTGGAGAAATACGCGTACGGATTGAAAGATCCAGTGTGGCGTCATCAGCTAGTAGAAACAGGCAAACCTGAGCGTGGTGATATCGTTGTATTTAAGTATCCACCACAGCCAAACATTGACTACATTAAACGCGTTGTTGGCTTACCTGGTGATACGGTTCGTTATTCTTCAGACAAGCAAATTTGTATTCAATCGAAAGGTGAGTCAGCTTGTAAGCCAGTTAAACTGAGCAATGTTGAAGAGAGCCAATTTATCCAAAATGGCATTCCTCTGATTCAGATGAATGAAAAGTTGGGTGACGTTGAACATCAAATCTTGGTTAACCCTATCGTCCGCAACCGAGTGGAAAACTACTACCCTCGTAGCGGCACAAGTGAATGGGTTGTACCTCAAGGTCAGTACTTTGTTATGGGTGATAACCGTGATAATAGTGCGGACAGTCGTTTCTGGGGCTTTGTTCCAGAGGCTAACTTAGTCGGTAAAGCTGTCGCAATTTGGATCAGCTTCGAGTTTGAACGTGGCGCAGATAGCGTTCTACCTTCTTGGATTCCAACTGGTGTGCGTTTCAACCGCATCGGTGGTATTCACTAACCATTTAAATATCGAGAGAGTATGAATTCTCCAATTGAGAAACTAGAGAGAAAGCTCGGCTACCAATTTAAGGATGCTGGGCTTATCAACTTGGCGCTGACTCACCGCAGCGCCAATAGCAAGCACAATGAACGTCTTGAGTTTCTGGGCGATTCAATTTTAAGTTTTGTCATCGCTGATGATCTGTACCATCGTTTCCCGAAAGTTAACGAAGGTGACATGAGTCGCATGCGCGCTACTTTGGTTCGTGGGCACACATTGGCGGAGCTAGGTCGTGAATTCGATCTAGGAGATTATTTAAAATTAGGTCCAGGTGAATTGAAGAGTGGCGGTTTCCGCCGAGACTCTATTCTAGCCGATGCGGTAGAAGCCATTATTGGTGCGATTTACCTTGATAGTGATATTGAAGCCGTGCGCGGTATTGTACTGAGCTGGTACAACTCGCGTCTTGAAGCCATCAAGCCTGGCGTATCACAAAAAGATCCAAAAACTCGCCTACAAGAGTTCCTGCAAGGCAGAAGAAAACCACTACCTGTCTACACAGTGACTAATATTAAAGGTGAAGCGCACAACCAAGAGTTCACGGTTGAGTGTGACGTAGCAGGTGTGGATAAGCCTGTAATCGGTAAAGGCACCAGCCGCCGCAAGGCAGAACAAGCGGCTGCAGAAACGGCACTTGAGCAATTAACGAATGGCTGATAACGAATTCGATATCGATGCGTTCTTCGCATCAAACGGTGAAGTAAGTTCACCAGAGAACCAACACTGTGGCTTCATTGCGATTGTTGGTCGTCCAAACGTAGGTAAATCGACGCTTCTGAACAAAATCTTGGGTCAGAAGATTTCGATTACGTCTCGTAAACCGCAAACAACTCGTCACCGCATCATGGGTGTCGACACTGATGGTGATTACCAGGCGATTTACGTGGATACACCAGGACTTCACATTGAAGAGAAGCGTGCGATTAACCGTTTGATGAACCGAGCGGCTAACTCATCTCTGAGTGATGTGAATCTAGTCTTCTTCTTGGTTGATGGTACACATTGGACCAAAGACGACGAGATGGTGCTGACTAAGCTTCAAAAGTCGAACTTCCCAGTTGTGCTTTGTGTGAACAAAGTAGACAACGTGCAAGATCGTAACGAAGTGATGATGCACATGGCCGACATGTCTAAGAAAATGGACTTCGTTGACGTTGTGCCAATCTCTGCAAAACAAGGTAAGAACATCGACGTTCTGCGCAAGCACGTTCGTGACCACTTACCTGAAGCAACGCACCACTTCCCAGAAGAATACGTAACCGACCGTTCTCAGCGTTTCATGGCGTCTGAAATCGTGCGTGAAAAGCTGATGCGCTTTACTGGTGAAGAGCTGCCATATTCAGTAACGGTTGAGATTGAGCGTTTCGATTACAACCCAGAAACCGACGGTTTTCACATTAACGCCCTGATTCTTGTTGAACGTAACGGTCAGAAGAAAATGGTGATTGGTAAAGGCGGCGAGAAGATCAAAACGATTGGTCGTGAAGCGCGTCTAGATATGGAAGAACTATTCGGTCGTAAGGTTTACCTAGAGACTTGGGTAAAAGTGAAATCTGGTTGGGCAGACGATGAACGTGCACTACGCTCACTGGGTTACATCGACGATCTATAAGTTTGGTTGCTTGTAAGTTTGGTAACGAAGACACTTCGTTCCAACATCGACTAAAATATAATATCGATTAGAATAAGGAGCCGCTTGGCTCCTTATTTTTTATTACCGACTTAGGCACACAGATTGAAATGAGCAACCAGTCTTCAGAAGGCTTTCAACGCTGCTTTGTATTGCACCGACGCCCTTATAGTGAATCGAGCTTAATTCTTGATGTATTCAGCGAGGAATATGGCCGTATCACATTGATGGCGAAAGGCGCACGCAGCAAACGCTCCAATCTTAAAGGGGCATTACAGCCCTTCACGCCATTATTGCTGAAATGGTCCGGCAAGGGGTCGATGAAAACCTTACGTCAGGCTGAGCCAATCAGTTTGGGCTTGCCGTTGTTCGGGATAAACCTTTATTCCGCGATGTACGTAAATGAATTAGTTGGGCGCGTGTTAATGGCAGAAGTACCGATGCCTGCCTTATTTCATGATTACCTGCATGCACTAACGGAATTGGCTCAGAGTGACAACCCTGAGCCGGGGCTTCGTCGTTTTGAATTGGCCCTTTTGTCTTCAATGGGGTATGGCGTTGACTTCTTGCATTGTGCCGGGACAGGCGAGCCAGTCGATCCTGAGATGACTTACCGTTATCGCGAACAAAAAGGATTCATCGCTTCGGTAAGGCGCGACAACCTAACATTTCTAGGGAATGAATTGATTGCAATCAGTGAGCGGCGATTCGTCACTAAAGAGCAATTAAAAGCGGCGAAACGCTTTACACGTATGGCCTTAAAGCCGTATCTTGGCGGCAAACCTTTAAAAAGTCGTGAATTATTCATTCAGACATACAGAGCACGGAGTAACGGAAAATGAGCTCAATCTACTTAGGCGTTAATATCGACCATATTGCCACTCTACGTAATGCGCGTGGTACTAAATACCCAGATCCGGTACACGCAGCAGAAATCGCAGAGCGTGCTGGCGCAGACGGTATTACGATTCACCTACGTGAAGACCGTCGCCATATCTTGGATCGTGACGTTCGTATTCTGCGTGAAACCATTCAAACTCGTATGAACCTTGAAATGGCTGTTACTGACGAGATGGTTGAGATTGCATTGCAAACTAAGCCTGAGTTCGTTTGCCTAGTACCAGAAAAGCGTGAAGAGCTGACGACAGAAGGTGGTCTAGACGTTGTTGGCCAGCTTGAAAAAGTGAAAGCGGCAACGCAAAAACTAACCGAAGCGGGCATCAAAGTATCTCTGTTTATCGATGCAGACCGTCAACAGATCGATGCGGCAAAAGCTTGTGGCGCACCTTACATTGAGCTTCACACTGGTCACTATGCAGACGCGACAACAGAAGAAGATCAGCAAGATGAGCTGAAGAAGATCGCAGCAGGCGCGAGCTATGCTGACGACCTAGGTATCATCGTAAACGCGGGTCATGGTTTGACTTACCACAACGTTGCTCCTATCGCTGCTCTACCAGAAATCTATGAGCTAAACATTGGTCACTCGATCATTGGTCGTGCGGTGTTCGATGGCCTAGAAAAATCTGTGGCTGAAATGAAAGCCATTATGGTTGAAGCTCGTAAATAGTCAGATTGAAGTATGGCTATTCTAGGCTTAGGTACCGACATCGCAGAGATTGAGCGCATTGAAAAAGCGCTTGGTAGGACGGGTGAGCCGTTTGCACAACGTATTCTGTCGCAAGGCGAAATGACAAAGTTTGCCGAGCTGAAACAAAAGGGACGCTACCTTGCTAAGCGTTTTGCAGTAAAAGAAGCGGCCTCAAAAGCGTTAGGAACAGGTATTGCGAAAGGCGTAACTTTCCATGACTTTACGGTTTCTAATGATGAGTTTGGAAAGCCAGTGTTAACCCTATCTGGTGTAGCAAAGCAAATGGCAGAGTCGATGGGCGTGAAGCATGTCCATCTGTCGATATCTGATGAGCGTCATTACGCGGTTGCGACCGTGATCCTAGAATCCTAACTCACCTGACGGCTGTTAATTAAAAAGCGAATATGAAAAAGCCAGAGTCGATGCTCTGGCTTTTTTATTGATGCGATTTCGAATTAGGTGCACTTATGTCTACTGCTCGATATAAAGCTTTGCTGTCGTGGTGACTTTAATCATCTCATCTTGCAGTTCGAACATTTCCGGCTCGATGTCTTCGATACTCGCACCCGAGCGCAGGGCTTGTTCTAAGGTTGCACACAGTGACTTCAACCTCGGTACGCCACAGTAAGAGCTGCTACCATGAAGTTTATGCACCACATGGATAAGATCATCACGCGAAAAGTCTTCTTGTTCTAAGGATTGATCAACCACTTCTTCCACCTCTGGAATAAAATCAATCAGCATCCGTAGCATATCTTTAGCGAGGTCTTCTTTATTGGCACTTTGCTTTAATGCTGCTTGCCAATCGATAATGACATCTTGTTGTGGCTTTTCTGGCACTGATGGCGGAGCTTCCACAACTGGTTCGACATAAGAAGGCGCGATTTTGTCGACACTCTCAGTACAGGTATTTGGGTTCCAGTGGACTAAAACCTGTTGCAGCACGTGCTCTTCAATTGGTTTAGTCAGGTAATCATCCATACCCGCAGCCAGTAGTCGGTCACGCTCGCCCGCCATGGCATGCGCAGTGACTGCAATCACAGGGGTGTCTTTGTTCAGCTCAAGCTCTTTAATGTGCTGACAAGCGGTCACACCGTCCATCAATGGCATTTGAATGTCCATGAAGATCAGATCGTATTTCTTCTCAGTTGCGAGATTCACCGCTTGCTGACCATTGCTGCACGCCGTTACTGTTTCTACACGCTCTTTCAGTAGCGCAGAGATCAGCTTCAAGTTAGCTGGGTTGTCGTCGACCGCAAGTACAGTCAGTGGTAGACGTTCATTCTCGACGGGTTCAATTGGTGCAATCACCGCTTGAGGCGTTTCGACATGGTCGGTGATCAGGCTTTGCAGAAGCTTACGACGTGATAATGGCTTGGTCAGACATTGGATCTGATGATCGTTCATCACTTGATCTGCCAGTGCCAACTCAGTACTTGGCGTACCCATGATCACACTCGGAGCCATGCGTTTTGCTTGCTCAATCCATGTCGCAACGGATTGTTCGTCATAGGTTTGGTTAGCAGCTAGGTTCAACAAGACGTAATCGTAGTTTTCGTCGTTCTCTGGCAATGAAGAGCGGTAGGTCACCAGAATGTCTTCTTGGCTTAGGATCTGCTGAGTCACTGATGCCGCTTGCATGTTTGGCTCAACCAACAGCAGCTGCTTACCTGTTAGCAGTTCGACTTCAATTAGATCGCTCATTGGCATTTCTGTTGAGCTCAGACGCAGCGTAAACCAGAAAGTTGAACCTTGGTGTAGGCGACTGGTTAAGCTGATTTCACCGCCCATTTGGCTCACCAGTTTCTGAGTGATAACCAGACCAAGACCAGTACCGCCGTAGCGACGTGAAATGCTCGCATCTGCTTGGCTAAACGCTTGGAACAACTGCGCTTGCTGGCGCTCGGAGATACCAATACCAGTATCGCGCACCATGAATTGCAGCTCGACCGAATCACCAGATTGTGAGCGCATCTCCACACTGATGTCGATGTTACCGCGCTCAGTAAACTTGATGGAGTTACCGACCAAGTTAGTGAGGATTTGTTGGATACGAAGTGGGTCACCTACCAAGCCTTGTGGGATCTTCGGATCCACTTTCAAGGTGATTTCCAGTCCTTTCTCGTGCGCGCTGGTGGCTTGTAGATTGATTACTTCTTCTAAGCTCTCACGGAACTCAAACGGAATGTTTTCCAGCGCTAGCTTACCGGCTTCCAGTTTCGAGAAGTCGAGGATGTCGTTAATGATGTTAAGTAGGTTGTTCGCCGACTTCTCAATCGTCTGCAAGTAATCCGTTTGGCTGTTTGATAGCTGTGTCTTCAGCATCTGGCGGGTAAAGCCAATCACACCATTAAGTGGAGTACGAAGCTCGTGAGACATGTTCGCTAAGAATTCGGATTTCACGCGTGCCGCTTCTTGCGCACGTTTCTTCGCGATATCCAACTCCACGTTCTGGATCTCTAACTGCTCAAGAGTTTCACGCAAGTCTGATGTCGCTTGGTCTATACTGTGCTGCATCTCAACGTGATATTCCGACAGCGAGACCGCCATGGCGTTGATACCGTTTTTAAGTTGGTCTAACTCACCGTGCATTTTTCCTTCGATACGAACATCAAGGTGACCACGGCGAATGCGATCCACAACGTTTTTCATGTGGGTGATCGGCTGGGTTACATCATGCATGAGGCGAGAGGCAAACACACTCGCGAGACCAAGGCCGAGAATCAATACCAAGAACGCAGAGAACACCTCTTGGTATTGCTGCAAGCGAAGGGACGAAAGATCCATTTCCACCGCGATGTAGCCAATGGCTTTGGTGCCTTGGTTCTCATTGGAGAATTCTGATAGGTAATGACCTTCAGATAGAATAGGAACACGTAAGATGAGAGAGTTCTCAAACAGTTCCGAGTCGCCTAACTGAGGGATCGGCTTGTCTTTTGGAAACATCAGAGCTTCAAAATTGGGGTGGAAGTTAGAAGTAACAAAAAGCTCATGATTTTCATCGAACACCGCGATACTGCGAACGAGTTTAGAATTTTTGCGGTGAGCGTAACTGATAAGGCGACGAACTGCTTCGCGACTTTCGGAAAGTAGGTGAGTTTCACTGGCAATGGCAAGCGGTTCGATAATGCTATTACCTGTGGTGATAACTTGTTTCTCGAGGTCTTGGTAGCGATTAAATGAGAAAAAACCGCTCAGTAATAAACCAATAATGAGAGTGGGAGCGAGAGTTAGTGTAATTACACGTGCTCGTAAGCCATATCTGGTCATGTTATCTAATTACATCGGAGTCTGGATATGGGAAAATAACGCATTATTTCTCAAGCGCACGATAAAGCCTTGAGCAAAGAAGTGACGTCACCGGATAAACGGTAAGCATAATCAAGTCACTCGAATCACACAATGGCTGCAATCTAGAATAGTGAAGCAGTAGAGCAATTAGACACAAATCAGGCACAGAGCATGGCACGTATCTTTCAACCTAAAAAGAAAACGCAACTGAATACCCGTCACCAAGCGGTGCAAGTAGAGCGTTTGGATCACCACGGCGCGGGCATTGCTTACCTTAAGAAGAAACCATTATTTATCGATGGCGCGCTACCGGGTGAGGAAGTGGTCACTCAATTGGTGGAAGAGAAGAGCAAGTTCGCTCGTGGTAAGTTGATTAAAATCCTTAAACCGAGTGACGATCGTGTAGAGCCATTTTGTCCGCATTACCATGAATGTGGTGGTTGTGACCTTCAGCATTTGAACTATGACCAACAATTGACGCATAAGCAGCATACGCTTCGTCAGTTGATGAGAAAATTTGCCGGCAGTGATATCGAGTTAGATGCGCCTGTATTGGGTGACTCTCTTGGCTACCGTCGCCGTGCTCGTGTGAGTCTATTTGTAGATAAAAAGACTCGTCAGCTGCACTTTGGTTTCCGCAAGAAGCACAGCAAGCAAATCGCGCAAGTAACGGACTGTCCGGTTCTAGCGCCTGAGTTGAATGTGCTGTTGCCAGAAATCTACTCGACGCTAAAAGCGTTTAAGAAGCCAGAACAACTTGGCCATGTAGAACTGGTGCTAGGTGACAATGGTCCATGCATTACATTGCGTCACTTAAGTAAATTAACAGATGAAGAAACCAACTCGTTGGTGGAATTGGCGAAGCGTCATCATGCATCGCTTTACCTGATGCCTGAAACGGACCAGCTGGATTTAATTGAAGGTGAGGTACCTTTTTACCAAGAAGCCGGTGTCACTGTGCCATTTACGCCCAATAACTTTATTCAAGTGAACCAAGCGGTAAACCAGAAAATGGTCGCTCAGGCAGTGGAGTGGTTAGACCCGCAAAGTGACGAGCGAGTGTTAGATTTGTTCTGTGGCCTAGGTAACTTCAGTTTACCAATCGCAAAACGTGCAAAACACGTGGTTGGTGTAGAAGGCGTGGCAGAAATGGTGGAAAAGGCAGCAAGTAATGCATCCTTGAACCAAATCAATAACGCACAATTTTATCACGCTAACCTTGAGCAAGATTTTGAAGGTCAAGTTTGGGCTGCCGAACAATTCGACAAAGTGCTGCTCGATCCAGCACGTGCGGGCGCGAGTGGGATCATCGATCAAGTTTCAGCGCTTGGCGCACAGCGTGTAGTTTATGTTTCTTGTAATCCTGCTACCCTTGCAAGGGATAGCCAGAGCTTGCTTGAGCAAGGCTATCAACTAACCAAATTAGGTATGCTGGATATGTTCCCTCATACCAGTCATCTAGAATCGATGGCATTGTTTGAAAAGTCTTAGTTTTTAAGACTTTGGCTACTTACTTGTGGTGGGTGGTCAATAAGCCAGCATTTAAAGCTTGGCACTAGAACTAACCTGGATAGTGTTAGTCAAACCACACAAATATAATAATTAGGATGATGAAATGGTTGCGGTAAGAAGCGCGCATTTAAACCAAGATGAACAGTTTGAACTCGAAAACTGGGTGGCTAGTCTAGGGCAAGAGAAGAACACAGCAAAACGCTTAATTGAAGTGTATCGTGATTGCCAATCCATTTTGGCGAATCACGAGCAGGCTGAGCTTTTGTTGTGGCGTGGTCGAGAAATGATAGAAATCTTGATCACCTTATCGATGGATAAAGCGACACTCGTCGCTGCGCAACTGTTTCCTCTGGTCTCAAGTGGTGCTTTTGATAGAGAAGCGCTAGAGGAAAAATACAGCAAAGAGATAATTAAGCTGATTGATGGCGTAGAAGAAATGGCAGCCATCGGACAGCTAAATGTCACAATGGAAGGCGGAGCAGCGTCATCTCAAGTGGATAACGTTCGTCGCATGTTGCTAGCGATGGTGGATGACTTCCGCTGTGTGATCATCAAATTGGCAGAACGCATCTGCAACCTGATTGAAGTAAAAAAAGCGCCAGACGAAATTCGTCGAGCAGCGGCAAAAGAGTGTGCAAACATTTATGCACCTCTGGCGAACCGCCTCGGTATTGGTCAGTTGAAGTGGGAAATTGAAGACTACGCCTTCCGCTACCAACAACCTGAAACCTACAAGCAAATTGCTAAACAGTTAGCTGAGCGTCGTATTGTTCGTGAGCAATACATCAAAGACTTTGTCGATGACTTAACTCAAGAAATGACGGTATGCGGGATCAATGCTGAAGTCAGTGGCCGTCCAAAGCATATCTACAGCATCTGGCGCAAAATGCAGAAGAAGAGCCTGGCGTTTGATGAATTGTTTGACGTACGTGCGGTACGTATCATCGCTGACAAACTTCAAGACTGTTATGCCGCTCTAGGTGTGGTTCACACCAAATACAAACACTTACCAAGCGAGTTCGACGATTACGTAGCAAACCCGAAACCAAACGGCTACCAGTCTATTCACACCGTGATTCTTGGTCCTGAAGGCAAGACGATCGAGATCCAGATTCGTACTAAAGAGATGCACGAAGACTCCGAGCTAGGTGTCGCAGCACACTGGAAGTACAAAGAGGGTGCAAGTAGCCGCAGCGGTTATGATGAGAAGATCACATGGTTGCGTAAGCTACTTGATTGGCAAGAAGAGATGTCTGACTCTGGTGAAATGTTGGACGAGCTACGTAGTCAGGTATTTGATGACCGCGTGTATGCCTTTACCCCACGTGGTGACGTTGTCGACCTACCAATGGGCGCAACACCGCTCGATTTCGCTTACCACATTCACTCCGAAGTGGGGCACCGTTGTATCGGCGCTAAAGTAGCGGGTCGTATCGTACCGTTCACCCACAAGTTGCAGATGGGCGACCAAGTCGAAATCATCACTCAAAAAGAGCCAAACCCATCACGTGACTGGTTAAACCCATCTCTGGGCTTTGTAACATCCGGTCGAGCGCGTGCGAAGATTAACGCATGGTTCCGCAAGCAAAGTCGTGAGAAGAACCTAGAAGCAGGTCGTGAAATATTAGAGCATGAGCTGACTAAAATTGGCGCGACACTGAAAGACGCTGACAGTTACGCTCTGAAGCGTTTTAACGTAAATAGTGCCGATGAGTTATACGTTGGTATCGGTAGTGGTGATTTGCGTATTAACCAGATCATCAACCACATCAACGCGTTGGTGAATAAGCCAACCGCAGAAGAGGAAGACCAGCAAGCGCTAGAAAAACTGCAAGAAGCAGAAAGCAGAGCTCCAGCGCAAAGTCGTCCGAAGAAAGATGCGGTAGTGGTAGAAGGTGTCGATAACCTAATGACGCACCTAGCGCGCTGTTGTCAGCCAATACCAGGCGATGAGATCTCAGGCTACATCACCCAAGGCCGCGGTATCTCGGTTCACCGCAGTGACTGTGAACAGCTAGAAGAGCTTCGTCATCACGCACCAGAACGTATCATCGATACGGTTTGGGGTAGCGGCTTTGTCGGTTCTTACATCTTAACCGTTCGCGTCGAAGCAATGGAACGAGGTGGCCTGCTCAAAGACATCACCACCTTATTTGCGAACGAGAAAATAAAAGTTACCAGCATGAAGAGCCGTGTCGATTACCGCACGCAAATGTCGATCATGGACTTTGACCTTGAAGTGACCAACCTTGAAGTGTTCTCACGCGTTTCGAAGCGTGTTGAGCAGATTAAGGATGTAATGTCGGTGAAACGCTTAGGCTAAATTTCACGTCGTACTTGTCACTTTTACTGCGTTAACTGCGTTTTCTTGCTCCATCACATAGGCGAGCTATGCTCAGGAGTCGCGAAAACTTGTTGCCTTGTCAAAGTAACAATTACTTAGTGAAATCCGCTGAGAAAATAAAATAATCTAGAAGGTGAGTGGTTTTGGCCGCTCACCTTTTTCTTTAGATAGAAAGTTTTAAAGGAACAGAAAATGAGTCATCCAATTGAACAGTTAGAACAAATCATGGCGAAGCTGCGTGACCCAGAAAGCGGTTGCCCTTGGGACTTAAAGCAGACTTTCGACACCATTGTTCCGCACACCATTGAAGAAACCTATGAAGTGGTGGATGCGATTCAAAACCGCGATTGGCCGAACTTGCAAGAAGAGTTGGGTGACTTATTGTTTCAAGTGATTTTCTACAGCCAAATGGCGAAAGAGCAGGGACTGTTTGATTTTTCTGACGTGGTCGAAACGGTTAACGAAAAGCTGACTCGTCGTCATCCGCATGTTTTTTCTGATGTAGAGTTCGAATCGGATGATGAAATTAACGCAAACTGGGAAGCGGAAAAAGCCAAAGAGAAAGCTCAAGTAGGCAAAGCTGAAGAAAGTATTCTAGACTCAATACCAAACTCTCTACCTGCACTTTCGCGTGCCACAAAGATCCAGAAAAAGTGCGCCAAATATGGTTTTGATTGGGACTCGCTTGGTCCGGTTGTTGGAAAAGTGCAGGAAGAAATTGAAGAGGTGATGGAAGAAGCGCTTCAAATTAATCCGGATGAGGAAAAGGTTGAGCTTGAATTAGGCGATCTTTTATTTGCAACTGTGAACCTGTCGCGTCACTTAGGGAAAGACCCAGAAGTGGCACTGGCAAAGGCTAACTTAAAGTTCTCGAAACGCTTTAAAGGCGTGGAAACTAAAGTTGCAGCGCATGGTAAGCAGCTCACAGACTTTACGCTAGATGAGCTTGATTCTATGTGGGATGAAGTGAAGCTAGATGAACAAAGATGAAAATACATGAATACGCGACTTTGATTTGAAGCAAAAAATAAAAAATTGCAGTGTGATAGATTTCACGTTGTGGCGTTAAGGAGCTTCTGGTATATTTACGTCCCGTCCAGAAGCACTCCATTTCCCTCATTCAACCAATTTCAGGTTAAACATGACGACAAATTACATTTTTGTTACTGGCGGGGTTGTATCCTCTCTAGGTAAAGGTATTGCAGCAGCATCTCTTGCAGCTATTCTAGAAGCTCGTGGTCTTAAAGTGACTATGATGAAGCTTGACCCTTACATCAACGTTGATCCAGGCACAATGAGCCCAACTCAACACGGTGAAGTGTTCGTTACGGAAGATGGCGCAGAGACTGACCTTGACCTTGGTCACTACGAGCGTTTCATTCGTACCAAGATGACGAAGCGCAACAACTTCACTGCTGGTCGTGTTTACGCTGACGTTCTACGTAAAGAGCGTCGTGGCGATTACCTAGGTGCAACTATTCAGGTTATCCCTCACATCACTAACGCTATTAAAGACCGCGTAATCGCAGGTTCTGAAGGCCATGATGTTGCTATCGTTGAAGTCGGTGGCACAGTAGGTGATATCGAATCACTGCCATTTATGGAAGCGATTCGTCAGCTTGCAGTAGAACTAGGCCGTGAACGTGCAATGTTCATGCACCTAACTCTAGTTCCTTACCTAGCAGCTGCGGGCGAAGTGAAAACTAAGCCAACTCAGCACTCTGTTAAAGAGCTGCTATCTATCGGTATCCAACCAGATATTCTTGTTTGCCGCTCTGATCGTATGATCCCAGCGAACGAGCGTAAGAAGATTGCGCTATTCTGTAACGTTCCTGAGAAAGCGGTAATCTCAATGAAGGACGTAGATTCAATCTACAAGATCCCTCAACTTGTTAAGTCTCAAGGTCTAGATGACCTAGTTTGTGCTCGCTTTGGTATCAACGCACCAGAAGCTGATCTGTCTGAATGGGAACAGGTTATCTACGAAGAAGCGAACCCAACTGGTGAAGTAACTATCGGTATGGTCGGTAAATACATCGAACTACCAGACGCTTACAAGTCAGTAAACGAAGCACTTAAACACGCAGGCTTGAAAAACCGTCTAAACGTCACAATTAAATACGTAGACTCTCAAGATGTTGAGACGAAAGGCGTAGAAGTACTTGAAGGTCTAGATGCAATCCTAGTACCTGGCGGCTTCGGTGACCGTGGTATCGAAGGTAAGATTCGCGCAGCACAATACGCTCGTGAAAACAAAGTACCTTACCTAGGTATCTGTCTAGGCATGCAAGTAGCACTGATCGAATACGCGCGTAACGTAGCGGGTATGGAAGGTGCACATTCAACAGAATTTAACAAAGACACTAAGTACCCTGTGGTAGGTTTGATCACTGAATGGGTAGACGGCGAAGGTAAAGTTGAAGAACGTACTGAAACGTCTGACCTAGGTGGTACGATGCGTCTTGGTTCACAGCTATGTCACCTAGAGAAAGGGACTAAAGCTCGTGAACTATACGGTAGCGCGACTGTTCATGAACGTCACCGTCACCGTTACGAAGTAAACAACGTTCTTCGTCCGCAAATCGAAAAAGCAGGTCTGAAAGTATCTGGCCTATCAGCGGACAAGAAACTAGTGGAAATGATTGAGAACCCAGCTCACCCATGGTTTGTAGCGGCTCAATTCCACCCAGAATTCACCTCGACTCCTCGCGATGGTCACCCACTATTCGCAGGTTTCGTGAAAGCTGCAGGTCAAAACGCTCGCGGCGAATTCGAGAAGTAAAAGGATACGGGCAGCGGCGAAGGTTGTGCTGCTGCCCTTTAAAATTGACATTTATATTTGAAACGAGAGGAAACATTAATGTCTAAGATCGTTAAAGTTCTAGGTCGTGAAATCATCGACTCACGTGGTAACCCAACTGTAGAAGCTGAAGTACACCTAGAAGGCGGTTTCGTAGGTATGGCAGCAGCTCCATCTGGCGCATCTACTGGTTCTCGCGAAGCTCTTGAGCTACGTGACGGTGACAAAGCACGTTTCCTAGGTAAAGGTGTTCTTAAAGCTGTTGAAGCTGTAAACGGCGCAATCGCTGAAGCTCTAGTTGGCAAAGACGCTAAAGACCAAGCTGCAATCGACGCAGTAATGATCGAACTAGACGGCACTGAAAACAAATCTAAGTTCGGTGCGAACGCTATCCTAGCTGTTTCTCTAGCAAACGCTAAAGCTGCAGCAGCAGCTAAAGGCATGCCTCTATACGAGCACATCGCTGAGCTAAACGGTACAGCTGGTCAGTTCTCTATGCCTCTACCAATGATGAACATCATCAACGGTGGTGAGCACGCAGACAACAACGTTGACATCCAAGAGTTCATGATCCAACCAGTTGGTGCTAAGACTCTTAAAGAAGGTCTACGTATCGGTGCTGAAGTATTCCACAACCTAGCTAAAGTTCTTAAGTCTAAAGGCTACAGCACTGCAGTTGGTGACGAAGGTGGTTTCGCTCCTAACCTTAAGTCTAACGCTGAAGCTCTAGAAGTTATCGCAGAAGCTGTTGCAGCTGCTGGTTACGAACTAGGTAAAGACGTTACTCTAGCTATGGACTGTGCTGCATCTGAGTTCTTCGACAAAGAAGCTGGCATCTACAACATGAAAGGCGAAGGTAAAACTTTCACTTCTGAAGAGTTTAACCACTACCTAGCTGAGCTAGCTAACCAATTCCCAATCGTTTCTATCGAAGACGGTCTAGACGAGTCTGATTGGGCTGGCTTCAAGCACCAAACTGAACTACTAGGTGACAAGCTTCAACTAGTAGGTGACGACCTATTCGTTACTAACACTAAGATCCTTGCTGAAGGTATCGAGAAAGGCGTAGCTAACTCTATCCTTATCAAGTTCAACCAAATCGGTTCTCTAACTGAGACTCTAGCTGCAATCAAGATGGCTAAAGACGCAGGTTACACAGCAGTAATCTCTCACCGTTCTGGCGAAACTGAAGATGCAACTATCGCTGACCTAGCGGTAGGTACAGCTGCAGGTCAAATCAAGACTGGTTCTATGAGCCGTTCTGACCGTGTTGCTAAGTACAACCAACTTATCCGTATCGAGGAAGCTCTAGGTGAGCGCGCTCCTTTCAACGGTCTTAAAGAAGTTAAAGGTCAAGCTTAATTCTTAACTGAATTAACCGCTTAACTTAAAGCTTTTAAAAACACCCTGCCTCGGCGGGGTGTTTTTGTATCTGACACATGGGAACGCTTTGCTTCGAGAGGCGGGAACGGGCTTCGCCCTTTGGGAACGCTTCGCTTCCCTTGGAGATATGAGAACAGACTTTGCCTTTTGATGTTTTTCGCTCATGTTCATTTGTCATTCCCTAGAACGACGAAGGAGAGAGTAGGGAATCTCTTTGTTTCATTTTGCTGCTTTTTTCCTGTAAGGAGCGTGTGAGTCTCTTTTTCTGCCCTAGAGCCAATCACGCATTTATGCTATATATGTCACCTTATCTAATCCCTTCCGGTACAGAATGTTAGCAACGATATGCGAATCTTTGTCATAGCCCTTACGTTACTGTTTGGCTGGCTTCAATATACCCTTTGGTTTGGCAAAAATGGGGTGTCTGACTACTACACAGTAGAAGATGAAATTGAAGTACAGCAGCAAGTAAACAGCAAGCTGCAAGCTCGTAATAACGAGATGTTCGCTGAGATTGATGACTTACGACAAGGTCTTGATGCAATCGAAGAACGTGCACGTCATGAACTTGGTTTGGTTAAAGATGGCGAAACCTTCTACCGAATTGTCGATGAGGAAGAGCATTAATATGTTGGATACTAACACTCCAACCCATATTGCTATTGTGCCTGCCGCAGGTGTTGGCAGCCGCATGAAAGCAGATCGTCCAAAACAATATTTGTTGATTGACGGTAAAGCGGTACTGGAACATACCGTAGAGAAACTGCTTTCTCATCCAAAAATTTCTAAGGTTGTCGTGGCTATTACCGACGGCGATCCATACTACCCTGAACTGTCCATTGCTCAGCACCCTGATGTGATTCGTGTGGCTGGTGGCAAAGAAAGGGCAGACTCTGTGTTATCAGGGCTAAACTATGTAAGTACACATCTGGAGAGCGAGTGGGTCTTGGTCCACGATGCTGCAAGACCGTGTGTATTAACATCCGACATTGACCGTTTGATTGATGTTTGTAGCGCTCACCCAACGGGTGGCATCCTCGCATCTCCAGTGAGAGACACAATGAAGCGAGCAAACACCGCACAAGACATTGATCATACGGTAGATAGAGAAGCATTGTGGCATGCACTAACCCCACAAATGTTTAAAACTCAGCAGCTTACCCAAGCGCTGGCTGACGCATTAGAACAAGGTGTTACCATTACTGATGAAGCTTCGGCTTTAGAGTGGTTAGGCGAAAAGCCGGCACTGGTTCAAGGGAATGCGAATAACATAAAAATTACTCAGCCAGAAGATCTTGCGCTAGCCGAGTTTTATCTCAGCCGTGAGCGCGGCGAATAAAGAAAGGATAGAAAATGATTCGAATTGGTCATGGTTTCGACGTACATAAATTCGGTGGTGAAGGTCCAGTAATCATTGGTGGTGTAGCGATCCCTTACGAACAAGGTTTGATTGCGCACTCTGATGGTGATGTGGCGCTGCATGCGTTAACGGATGCGCTGCTTGGCGCGATTGCTGCTGGCGACATTGGCCGTCACTTCCCAGACACGGATGACAAATGGAAAGGCGCAGATAGCCGTGAATTATTGAAAGACGTTTACCGTCGAGTCAAAGAACAAGGCTACCGTCTTGGTAATGCAGATGTCACTATCATGGCACAAGCGCCGAAGATGGCACCGCACATTGACGCAATGTGTGCAGCTATTGCCGAAGACCTCGAAACCGACATTAGCAACATTAACGTAAAAGCGACGACGACAGAACGTCTTGGTTTTACTGGACGCAAAGAAGGCATTGCAACGGAAGCAGTTGTACTTCTGTTTAAGCAATAATTAGCAATTTGCTCCTCTAAGCTGTGATATCAGCGGAAATACATCATGTCAGACATTTTATCTTCATTGGCTTACCTAACAGGTAAGCCAGTTGCATCTGCAAAAATCAAAGCGCAACCAGAGCACTTTCAGGTTCGCGAAGATTTAGGTTTTGCCTTTACGGGTGAAGGCGAGCACTTAATGGTTCGTATCCGTAAAACAGGTGAGAACACCAGTTTTGTTGCTAACGAACTAGCAAAAGCCTGTGGTGTTAAGTCGAAAGACGTTAGCTGGGCGGGCCTTAAAGACCGTCATGCTGTGACCGAACAATGGTTAAGTGTGCATTTACCAAAAGGTGAAACGCCAGACTTTTCAGCATTTTTGGCGCAATACCCAAGCATCGAAATCCTTGCAACGGATCGTCACAATAAAAAACTTCGTCCGGGTGACCTGGTAGGGAACGAGTTCGTGGTTACTTTGTCTGAAGTGACAGATGTGACGGATGTTGAGCTACGCCTTGAAAAAGTGAAGCAAGTGGGTGTGCCAAACTACTTTGGTAGTCAGCGTTTTGGTAACGATGGCAATAACCTAGAAGAAGCACGTCGATGGGGACGCGAGAACGTTCGTACCCGCAATCAAAACAAGCGCAGCATGTACTTGTCTGCGGCTCGTTCTTGGATCTTCAACCGTATCGTTTCAGCTCGATTAGAGAAAGGTGTGTTTGATAAGTTCATCGACGGTGATATTGCGCAGACAAGTTCTGGCACTCAGTTGATTGATGCAAGCAACATCGCAGATCTACAAGCGCAATTTGCTGAAGGTCAAGTGGCAATTACCGCAGCCCTAGCGGGTGATAATGCGCTGCCAACTCAAGCGGATGCCCTTACTTTAGAACAACCATTCTTAGATGAAGAGCCAGACTTGATGGCTTTGATTCGTGGTAACCGTATGCGCCATGACCGTCGTGATATTGCACTTAAACCACAAGACTTAGCTTGGACGGTCGATGGTAACAACATCACATTAACGTTCTCGCTAGATGCGGGTTCTTTTGCGACTTCAATCGTGCGTGAGTTGGTCATCGAAGAAAAGGTAGAAAGAGAATACTAATGGAAATGGATTCACACAACGCGAAGCCATTAAGAATACTGCTCAGCAACGATGACGGTGTTTATGCTCAGGGAATTCATGCTCTTGCTGATGAACTAAGAAGCATTGCTGAAGTGACGATTGTAGCACCAGACCGAAACCGTTCTGGGGCGTCTAACTCGCTGACGCTAGAGCAACCACTACGAGTGACCGAGATTTCGCCGAAGACTTTCTCTGTGCAAGGTACTCCAACAGACTGTGTGCACTTCGCGCTGAATGAGTTGATGAAAGATGACTTGCCAGATCTTGTGTTGTCAGGCATCAATCACGGAGCAAACTTAGGCGATGATGTGCTGTACTCCGGTACGGTGGCTGCGGCGATGGAAGGACATTTTCTTGGCGTGCAGGCGATTGCTTTTTCTCTAGTCGGTAAACAACATTTTGAATCGGCAGCTAAAATTGCTCGCCAGTTGGTTGAGCTGCATCTGATTCGCCCAATCCCAACCAATCGTCTATTGAATGTAAATGTCCCTGATCTTCCGTTTGAAGAGCTTGGTGAGATAGAAGTGACTCGCTTGGGTGCGCGTCATCACGCTGAGAATATGATTAAGCAGAAAGATCCGCGCGGACATGATATTTATTGGCTCGGTCCTCCGGGCAAAGAGCAAGATGCTGGCATCGGTACGGACTTTTTCGCGATTGAACATGGCTTTGTTTCAATCACACCACTGCAGGTCGATCTCACTGCTCACGAGTCGCTGCGCGCAATGGACAGTTGGTTAAAGGAAGAGAATTAATGACTAACCCACATGCTGACAGGTTGATAGCATTTCTTATCTCCAGTGGCATCAGTGATCAACGTGTGTTGGATGCGATTTATCGACTGCCGCGTGAGAGTTTTGTCTCACAAGCAATGATGCACCAAGCATACGACAACAATGCACTGCCGATTGGTCAGGGGCAAACCATTTCTCAGCCTTACATCGTGGCGAAAATGACAGAGTTGTTAGATTTAAAATCGGACAGTAATGTTTTAGAAATCGGCACGGGCTCGGGTTATCAAACGGCAGTTCTCGCTCAAATTGTGGATCATGTCTATTCCGTTGAGCGAATCAAATCTCTGCAATGGGACGCTAAGCGTCGCCTGAAGCAATTGGATATTTATAACGTCTCGACCAAACATGGCGATGGTTGGCTCGGATGGGAAACGAAAGGCCCGTTCGATGCGATTATCGTGACTGCAGCTGCGGAAAGTGTTCCCCAAGCGCTTTTATCCCAGTTGAAAGACGGCGGTAAGATGATCATTCCCGTTGGTGAAGAAGAGCAGCAGCTATTAAAAATTGAACGTCAGGGTGAACAATATCTGTCAACCGTGGTAGAAATGGTAAGGTTTGTGCCATTAGTTGCAGGTGATTTGGCTTAAAGGTTAAAGACTAGGTGAAGAAGTTATTACATCGTTTTGGTATTAGCTGTTTGTTAGCTGCGGGACTGGTTGGTTGCGCAGCTCACTCGCCTGCACCCGTCTCAAGCATAAGTAAAGATTACTCAACGGTAGAGCGCGGTAGTTATCGAGGTAGCTACTATGAAGTAAAGAAAGGCGATACCCTTTATTTTATAGCTTACGTCACAGACAAGGATGTAAAAGATCTGGTTCGTTACAATGAACTTGCTGCTCCTTACACGATCTTCCCGGGCCAGAAGTTAAAACTTTGGGCTCCGAAATATAATTCACCTAAATTTGGTCATAAAGTGGAACCCGTTGTTCCACCTGTGGTTGTAGCGACCCCAAGCCCAACCGTGACAAAAACAACACCAGCTAAGACATCAAATTCAAGTAAAAGCTCTAGTCAGAAGCCAACGAAAGTTACACAAAAACAACCTCCAAAGAAGGTTGAACAATCGAAATCAAAAGAGTATGTTGGTTCAAAAGGTAACCAAAATGTTAAGAAGCCAGCGCCTACAACTACAGCAAAAAATGACAAAGTGTCTAAGTGGTTGTGGCCTACAAAAGGGAGAGTAGTTAAGAATTTTTCAGCGGGCGAACAAGGAAATAAAGGCATCGACATCGCAGGACAGCGTGGTCAGCCTATCGTTTCAACCGCAACCGGCACAGTTGTGTATTCTGGTAATGCGCTAAGAGGTTATGGCAACTTAATAATAGTTAAACATAACGAAAATTATTTAAGTGCATACGCTCACAACGATAGATTGCTGGTTTCAGAAGGACAAAGTGTTAAAGCTGGACAAAAAATCGCGACGATGGGTAGTTCGGGTTCGAAATCGGTCAGACTTCACTTTGAAATTCGTTATCAAGGTAAGTCCGTTAATCCAAAACGGTATTTGCCTTAAAACTTTGAATAACAACTTGCGACATCATTTAGCGACATATTGAGTTGTCATGTCTTGCTAACTCGCCAGGGGGAGGCGTTATGAGTATCAGCAACACAGTAACCAAAGTTGAAGAGTTTGATTATGACGATGCAGCAGTAGGCCGCATTAATAACGAACTTGTAAAATCACCATCCAAAAAAGAGAAGAGCTCGCAAAGAGAGGAATTCGATGCGAGTAATAAGAGCTTAGATGCAACACAGCTTTATCTAGGTGAAATTGGCTTCTCACCTCTACTCACAGCAGAAGAAGAAGTACTTTATGCTCGACGTGCATTGCGTGGCGATGAAGCTGCTCGTAAACGTATGATCGAAAGTAACTTGCGTCTGGTAGTGAAGATCTCTCGCCGCTACAGCAATCGTGGTCTTGCACTTCTTGATCTCATCGAAGAAGGCAACCTAGGTTTGATCCGTGCGGTAGAGAAATTTGATCCAGAAAGAGGCTTCCGTTTCTCAACTTACGCAACGTGGTGGATCCGCCAAACGATCGAGCGTGCGTTGATGAACCAAACTCGTACCATCCGTCTGCCAATTCATGTGGTTAAAGAGCTGAACATTTATCTGCGTACCGCGCGTGAACTTTCTCAGAAGCTCGATCATGAACCAACAGCAGAAGAGATTGCTGCACAGCTAGATATCCCGGTAGAAGACGTAAGCAAAATGCTTCGCCTTAACGAGCGTATTAGTTCTGTTGATACACCAATTGGTGGTGACGGCGAGAAAGCGCTGCTGGATATTATTCCTGATGCCAACAATTCAGATCCTGAAGTTTCCACTCAGGACGACGACATTAAATCTTCATTGATCCATTGGTTAGAAGAGCTGAATCCAAAACAGAAAGAAGTGCTTGCACGTCGGTTTGGTCTGCTTGGCTATGAGCCATCAACACTTGAAGAAGTGGGACGTGAGATTGGTCTAACACGCGAACGTGTTCGTCAGATCCAAGTGGAAGGCTTACGTCGACTACGTGAGATCTTGATTAAACAAGGTCTGAACATGGAAAACTTGTTCAACGTAGAAGATGATTAGGTAGAAGCGCTGTAGAGGCGAGTTCAGAACAAACAAAAGGCTATGGGTGACCATAGCCTTTTTGCGTTTTACTGGATAAGTTTAGGAACTAGAGCATCTTCTTCAAGCGGTAAAGCTCTTCCAGTGCCTGGCGAGGCGTTAGATCGTCAGGATCAATATTCGACAATGCTTGTTCAACATCACTTGGTTCTGGGATCAAGCTGAGTTGGTTTGCCACATCGACCGTACTAGGGCGAGGCGAATCATTGCCTTGACCTAATTGTTCAAGTTGCGACAGCTTGTTACGCGCATTCTTAATCACTGGCTTTGGAACACCAGCTAAACCAGCAACTGCTAGACCATAAGACTTGCTTGCCGCGCCTTCTTGAACTGCGTGCATAAAGGCGATGCTGTCACCGTGTTCTACCGCATCAAGGTGAACGTTGGCTAGGTTTGGCAGTAGGTTTGGTAGCTCAGTCAATTCGAAGTAGTGAGTCGCGAAAAGTGTCATTGCCCCAATCTGAGTTGCAAGCCATTCAGCACTTGCCCATGCCAAAGAAAGACCATCGTAAGTACTGGTACCGCGACCGATCTCATCCATTAGTACCAAGCTGTTCTTAGTTGCGTTGTGAAGAATGTTGGCTGTTTCGGTCATTTCAACCATGAAAGTTGAACGGCCAGAGGCCAAATCATCAGACGCACCGATACGAGTAAAGATACGATCCAAAGAGCCAATATGAGCCGATTCTGCAGGTACGTATGAACCAATGTGAGCCATCAAAGCAATCAATGCAGTTTGGCGCATATAGGTCGATTTACCACCCATGTTTGGACCAGTAATGATCAGCATTTTACGGTTTGAACTTAGCTCAATAGGGTTGGCAATAAACGGCTCGCTGGTTACTTGCTCTACGACAGGGTGACGACCGGCTTGAATGCTGATGCCCGCTTCTTTATCCAAAGTTGGGCGACAGTAATCAAGTGAATCTGCACGCTCGGCTAGGTTTTGTAGTACGTCTAACTGAGAAATTGCCGAAGCAAGGTTTTGCATCTTCTCAAGGTTTGGCATTAACAAATCAAACAGCTCTTCCCACAGCTTTTTCTCTACTGCTAGCGCTTTTGACTTAGAGTTCAGAACCTTGTCTTCGTGCTCTTTCAACTCAGGAATGATGTAGCGTTCTGCATTTTTCAGCGTTTGGCGACGCACATAGTGTGGTGGAACCAAGTGGCTTTGACCACGACTTACCTGAATGAAGAAACCGTGTACAGCGTTGTAGCCAACTTTTAGGGTGTCGATACCATGACGTTCGCGTTCGTCAGCTTCGAGTTTTTCTAGATACTCGGTTGCGCCATCTGCGAGTTTACGCCATTCATCAAGCTCAGCGTTGTAGCCCTCTGCAATCACGCCACCTTCGCGAATAACCACTGGTGGATTTTCTTTGATTGCGCGCTCGAGTAAATCACATACCTCATCCATTGGTGCAGCAAACTGAGCCAGCTTTTTAAGGTATGGGTGAGCCAGAGAAGAAGTGACGGTTTCCAACTCTGGCAGTTGCTGCATTGCATGACGTAGACGAGCCATATCGCGCGGACGTGCCGAGCGAAGCGCCAAGCGAGCGAGGATACGTTCAATATCACCAATCTGTTTGAAGATTGGTTGAATGTCGGTGAACAAGCTCTGATCTTTGATCTCACCAATCGCATCAAGACGGTTGTTAAGAGTATCGACACAGCGCATTGGTTGATGCAACCAACGTTTTAGCATACGGCTGCCCATTGGAGTCGCACAGTGATCGAGTATTTCGGCTAACGTATTATCAGTTCCACCAGATAGGTTTTGCGTCAGCTCTAAGTTACGACGTGTTGCCGCATCAAGAATGACGGAGTGATCTTGGCGATCAAAGGTCAGTGAGCGAATGTGCGGTAGGGCAGTACGCTGAGTATCTTTTACGTATTGGATCAAACAACCCGCAGCACACAGACCGAGTGATGCGTGCTCAACACCAAAGCCTACCAAGTCGCGCGTACCAAATTGTTGGTTCAACTGTTGTTTAGCGGTATCTAGCTCGAACTCCCAGACCGGGCGACGACGGTTACCGTTACGGTTCGACATCAAATGTACGGGTTCAAAATCTTCTGGGAAGAGTAACTCACGAGGTGCGGTACGTTGCAGCTCAGCGGCCATCGCTTCTTCGGTTTCCGGCTCGACTAGTTGGAAGCGACCCGAAGTTACATCCATTGTCGCGTAACCGAATTTACCGTTGTGATGGTAAATCGATGCAATCAGGTTATCGATACGCTCAGACAGCAGCGCTTCATCAGTCACAGTTCCTGGCGTAACAATGCGTACTACTTTACGCTCAACCGGGCCTTTACTTGTCGCTGGATCGCCAATCTGCTCACAGATCGCGACAGACTCACCAAGCTGAACAAGTTTAGCTAGATAACCTTCTACCGCATGGAATGGAACACCAGCCATCGGGATAGGTTCACCTGCCGATGCACCACGTTTGGTCAACGAAATATCAAGCAATTGAGATGCGCGTTTAGCATCGTCGTAGAAGAGTTCGTAGAAGTCGCCCATGCGGTAAAACAGCAAGATTTCTGGGTTCTCAGCCTTTAGCTTGAGATATTGCTGCATCATCGGAGTGTGTTTTTGTTCAGCTTTCACAGGTAAGTACTTTTGTTTATTTCCGTAGCGGCTTAGGATACGTGAATCCCTATCAAGTAAAAAGAGACAAAGGGCATTTTTGGCTATGGAAAGAGCAACAAAATTGAGTGCCGATCTCGGCGCATTATTGGCTAAGCATGGACATGTTTTAACCACCGCAGAATCATGCACGGGTGGCGGTTTTGCAACCGCTATTACCGACATTGCTGGTAGTTCAGCTTGGCTTGATCGCGCGTTCGTTACTTACAGTAATGAAGCTAAAATGGAGATGCTTGGCGTACAGGCTTCAACGTTAGAAGCGCACGGTGCAGTGAGTGAGCCTGTTGTGATTGAAATGGTGCAGGGCGCAATTAAAAACTCCAACGCAACCATCGGCGTATCCATCAGTGGTATCGCTGGTCCGGGAGGTGGGAGTGAAGAGAAACCTGTCGGAACGGTCTGCTTTGCTTTTGCTGATAATCAAAATTGGCAGCAAGTCGAAACCATGCATTTCACTGGTGACCGTGCAGAAGTTCGCAAAAAAGCGGTCGAGCATGCACTGACTCAATTGCATCAACATCTGATTTAGAATTTGTGAAATTGTCTTAGCCCAGCGTTGATAAGGGCTAGAGCAAATCACAGCTTTAGGTCAGCCAAATTTTTTTCATACAGGTATAGACACTGTATGAATCAACAGTATAATAACTTTCATTGCTGAGCAGTTCTTCTGCTTAAGAAAAATGAATTACTATTCGTCGCCCAAAGAAGATGAATAAATCGGAGAAAGTAATGGACGAGAACAAACAGAAAGCGCTCGCCGCTGCGCTAGGTCAAATTGAAAAGCAATTCGGTAAAGGCTCTATCATGCGCCTTGGTGATAACCGCGCAATGGACGTAGAAACCATCTCAACGGGTTCTCTTTCTCTTGATATCGCTTTGGGTGCTGGTGGTCTACCAATGGGTCGTATCGTAGAAATCTACGGTCCAGAATCTTCAGGTAAAACAACACTAACTCTTGAGCTTATCGCAGCTGCACAACGTGAAGGTAAAACTTGTGCGTTTATCGATGCAGAGCACGCTCTAGATCCTGTATACGCGAAGAAACTTGGCGTTGATATCGATGCACTGTTGGTTTCTCAGCCAGACACAGGTGAGCAAGCGCTAGAGATCTGTGACGCACTTGCACGTTCTGGTGCTATCGACGTTATGGTTGTCGACTCAGTTGCGGCTCTAACACCAAAAGCAGAAATCGAAGGCGAGATGGGCGACAGCCATATGGGTCTTCAAGCACGTATGCTTTCTCAAGCGATGCGTAAGCTAACGGGTAACCTAAAGCAATCTAACTGTATGTGTATCTTCATCAACCAAATCCGTATGAAGATTGGTGTAATGTTTGGTAACCCAGAAACAACAACGGGTGGTAACGCACTTAAGTTCTACGCTTCTGTTCGCCTAGATATTCGTCGTACTGGCGCAATCAAAGAAGGTGACGAAGTAGTAGGTAACGAAACGCGCATCAAAGTTGTTAAGAACAAGATTGCTGCACCGTTTAAAGAAGCAAACACGCAAATCATGTACGGCCAAGGTTTCAACCGTGAAGGTGAACTGATTGACCTAGGCGTGAAGCACAAGCTAGTTGAAAAAGCGGGTGCATGGTACAGCTACCAAGGCGACAAGATTGGCCAAGGTAAAGCAAACGCTTGTAACTACCTACGCGAAAACCCAGAAATCGGTAAGACTATCGATACTAAACTGCGTGAAATGCTACTTTCACCAGCATTACCTGAAGCACCAGAAGCCGGTGAAAAATCAGAGCAAGAAGAAGAGTTTTAATCTTCTGATTGAATCATGTTGAACAAAGCCCTGCTATGCGGGGCTTTGTTGTATCTGCTGAAATCAAAACCGAAAACACAAGGGCAGGCTCATATCAATTAGGGTAGGTCAGCGTTCAGAACTAGCGCCTATGTAAGCTAGAGTGAGTGGTTATTTACTACGATTGTTATAGAGCCTGTACAGCAAAAATAGTTTTAGGAACACTATGTACCAAAAGCGTCAAGCGCCGACCCTATCCAGCAAAGAAGCGGCTATTCAATTATTGAGCCGTCGAGACCATGGGCAATACGAGCTATACCAAAAGCTGGCTCTAAAAGGTTATGAAGAGGCAGAGATAGAAGCGGCAATCAATTTTTGTCTCGACCATAACTATTTGGATGACCTGCGTTATGCCAAAAGCCAAGTGCGCCAGCATGTTTACAAAGGTCACGGTGAGCGCCGCATTCGTCAAGAATTGAACCAAAAGCGTGTCGCAGAATCCATCATTGATATGGCGATGGCAGAAGAGCCACAAGACTGGTTTGAACTGGCAAGAATGGCTGCTGAGAAGAAATTCAAAGGAATTAAAGCCAAAGACCAGAAAGAGTACGCTAAACAGGTGCGATTTCTGCAATATCGTGGCTACAGTTTTGACCAAATCAGCTACGCGCTGAGCTTCGAGGACGAAGATTCATAGTGAATGGCTCACGTTGATTTTTGTTTTACCTTAAATTTTTTCTTCTACCCCCTCTTTTCCGCAAGAAAACTAGTCGTAGCTGATTGCATGATCTACAATACGGCAAAATTCTAACTCGACTATTTTCAGGAAGAGCTGCATGTACATGAGCACTGATGAGGTTCGTAACGCGTTCCTCAAGTTCTTTGAGAGCAAAGGACACCAAATCGTAGAAAGTTCATCGTTAGTTCCACATAACGACCCAACCCTGCTGTTCACAAACGCGGGTATGAACCAATTTAAAGATTGTTTCTTAGGCTTAGAAAAACGAGCCTACACTCGAGCGACTACGGCTCAACGTTGTGTACGTGCTGGTGGTAAACACAACGACCTGGAAAACGTTGGCTTTACAGCTCGTCACCACACTTTCTTTGAAATGCTAGGCAACTTCAGCTTTGGCGATTACTTCAAAGAAGACGCGATTGCTTTCGCATGGGAATTTCTAACTGAAACTCTTAAGCTGCCAGCAGACCGTCTACTAGTAACGGTTTACGAGACAGATGACGAAGCATTCGATATCTGGAACAAAAAAGTAGGCGTTCCAGCAGACCGCATTATCCGCATCGGCGACAAGAAAGGTGGTAAACCATACGAGTCAGATAACTTCTGGCAAATGGGTGACACTGGCCCTTGTGGTCCATGTACTGAAATTTTCTACGATCACGGTGAGCACATCTGGGGTGGCCGTCCTGGCACGCCTGAAGAAGATGGTGACCGTTTCATCGAGATCTGGAACAACGTATTCATGCAGTTCAACCGTCACGCAGACGGCACTATGGAACCGCTACCAAAACCATCGGTAGATACAGGTATGGGTATCGAGCGTATCTCTGCAATCATGCAAGGCGTTCACTCAAACTACGAAATCGATGTATTCCAAGCTCTAATCAAAGCAGCCGCTGAAGTTATCGGTTACGAAGACCTATCGAACCAATCGCTACGCGTTATCGCCGACCACATCCGTTCATGTTCATTCCTGATCGTTGATGGCGTAATGCCTTCAAACGAAGGTCGTGGTTACGTGCTACGTCGTATTATCCGTCGTGCAGTTCGTCACGGTAACAAGCTAGGCGCACAAGGTGCATTCTTCCACAAGTTGGTTGGTGTACTAGCAGACATCATGGGTACGGCTGGTGAAGAGCTAAAGCGTCAACAAGCTGTGGTTGAAAAAGTATTGCGTATCGAAGAAGAAAACTTCGGTCGTACACTTGAGCGTGGTATGGCGATCCTAAACGAAGCGCTAGATAACCTAGACGGTAAAGTGCTAGACGGCGAAACCGTATTCAAACTTTACGACACTTACGGCTTCCCAGCTGACTTAACTAACGACGTTGCACGTGAGCGTGAGTTCGCTATCGACGAAGAAGGTTTCGAGAAAGCGATGGAAGAGCAGCGTCAACGTGCACGTGAAGCAGGTAACTTCGGTACTGATTACAACGCAGCAATCAAAGTGGATACTCAAACAGAATTCTGTGGTTACACAGGCACTAAAGGCTCTAGCTCAGTTGCTGCGATGTTTGTTGAGGGTAACGAAGTAGATTCATTATCTGCAGGCGACAAAGCAATCATCGTACTTGGTGAGACACCATTCTACGCTGAGTCAGGCGGTCAATGTGGTGACGCTGGTGAAATCCACACTGAGTCTGGTGTATTCCGTGTTGAAGACACTCAGAAACTAGGCAACGCAATCGCACACCACGGTGTAATGGCCGAAGGCGTTCTAGCGAAAGGTGACGAAGTAGCAACTATCGTTGACGCCGAGCGTCGTGCAGCTATCTCTCTAAACCACTCAGCGACGCACTTGCTGCATGCTGCGCTACGCCAACTTCTTGGTGAGCACGTAACGCAGAAAGGTTCACTAGTGAAACCAGATAGCCTACGTTTCGACTTTTCTCACCTAGAAGCGGTAACGGCTGCAGAGCTGAAAGAAGTTGAGCGTCTAGTGAACGCGCAAATTCGCCGTAACCACAAGGTTGAAACCAACGTGATGGACATTGAGTCTGCGAAGAAGAAAGGCGCAATGGCATTGTTTGGTGAGAAGTACGATGACGAAGTACGCGTGCTGTCTATGGGCGATTTCTCGACAGAGCTTTGTGGTGGTATCCACGCTTCAAGCACTGGTGACATCGGTCTATTCAAGATCACATCTGAAGGTGGTATCGCAGCAGGTATCCGCCGTATCGAAGCGGTAACGGGTGAAGGTGCGCTAGACGCAATCGAAGCTCAAGCGGCTAAGTATGAAGAGAAACTGGCAGAATCAGCACAGAAAGCGAAATCTCTAGAGAAAGAAATCCAAAAACTGAAAGACAAGATGGCAGCAGCAGAAAGCGCGAACATCATGGGTAAAGTACAGGATATCAACGGTACTAAAGTACTGATTGCAGCTCTAGAAGGCGCAGATAACAAGAACCTACGTACTATGGTTGATGACATCAAAAACCAAGTAGGTAGCGGCGTTATCCTTCTTGCAAACGTGAACGATGACAAGATCGGTCTGATTGCAGGTGTAACCAAAGACCTTATCGGCAAAGTGAAAGCTGGTGACCTAGTGAAGATGGTTGCTGAGCAAGTTGGCGGTAAAGGCGGTGGTCGCCCAGATATGGCTCAAGCTGGTGGTACCGATGTTGCGGCACTACCTGCGGCGATTCAGTCTGTACAGCCTTGGCTAGAAGAACGCCTATAATTATTTAAAATACAATTTACGCTCAATCAATGTTCTTTGATTGGGCGTAATTTTTTTATGGTAACCAAGTGGTTTAATTGACCGTATTTTAACCAGGTCATTTACGCTGCTTGGTTTTTGTTGTAACTACCGCTTATATAATTTTCAACTAGTAGAATATGAGTGGTCCGAATGAGACTTTGGTCTTGGGAAGGTGAAGACTGGTGAAAAAGCCCCTTATCGTGCAAAAGTTTGGCGGAACCTCAGTGGGTTCAATTGAAAGAATCCACCAGGTAGCTGAACACATCATTAAGGCGAAAAATGATGGTAATCAAGTTGTCGTTGTTGTGTCTGCGATGTCAGGCGAAACAAACCGACTAATGGATCTCGCTAAGCAAGTAGATAGCGTTCCAACGGCTCGAGAACTTGATGTTTTGCTCTCTGCTGGTGAGCAAGTGTCGATGGCACTATTGGCAATGACTCTCAATAAATTGGGTTATGCTGCTCGCTCACTTACCGGAGCACAAGCGAACATTGTGACGGATAATCAACACAATGACGCGACGATTAAACACATTGATACTTCTACGATTATGGATTTGCTTCAACAAGACCAAATCGTTATCGTGGCAGGCTTCCAAGGTGTGAATGAAAATGGGGATATCACCACATTAGGTCGAGGTGGCTCAGATACGAGCGCAGTGACATTAGCTGGCGCATTAAGCGCTGATGAGTGTCAAATCTTTACCGACGTTGATGGTATTTATACTTGTGATCCACGTGTAGTAAAAAACGCTCAAAAAATGGCGGTGATTGATTTCCCTTCGATGGAAGCAATGGCCAGCCGTGGAGCGAAAGTGTTGCATCTCCCTTCTGTGCAGTTTGCATGGAAGAATAATGTGCCACTGCGTGTGCTTTCGACATTTGATGTGAACGAAGGCAGTTTGGTAAAAGGAGAGTCAGGCTTAAAAGCCGTCTCTGGTATAGCCATTCAACGTGACCTTGCCATGATTGAAGTCGATAACGAACATTTGTCTAGCATTACAAAGCAATGTCAGATGTTAGGTATAGACATTTGGAATGTGATCGAGGAAGCAGAACGAACAGGTATCATGATAAAACAAGATGCATGTGCCAAGTTGGATCTGGTGTTCCGCGATAAAATCCGTAATAGTGAACTTGTAAGCCTGTTGACCGCTGTGGGGCTAGAAGCCAATGGAATGGTTGACCATGCCTGTGAATTGTTGGCACAGCAAGATATTACGACCAACTTCTGCTCAACGAATGCACTCACTATGATGCTAGTCTTACCACCTGAATGTGTGGATGCAGCAGCAAATATTCTTCATGATGCTTACGTTACATCTAGTGAAGCATTGAACATTCAGCAAAAACATGCCTTTTTGGGCTAATTTTCGGTAACAAGGTAGTTTACGAAAATATAACTTTTGTTGGATAATAGCTTTGTAGCAAGAAAATTTAGAGATTACTCAAGGAGCAAAGAATGCTAATTTTGACTCGCCGCGTAGGCGAAACACTGATGATTGGTGATGAAGTAACTGTAACTGTACTAGGTGTTAAAGGTAACCAAGTACGTATCGGCGTTAACGCTCCGAAAGAGGTTTCTGTTCACCGTGAAGAAATCTACATGCGCATTCAAGCTGAAAAAGGCAATGGCAACGTTGCTTCAGGTAACTACTAAGCCGCTCCTGTTTACAGAGCTTAGTTTGAATGAAAAAGGCTAGCCGATAGGCTAGCCTTTTTAGTTTCTAATAAATGTCATTTTTTAAGAGAAGACTCTCTTTTTTTCATCATAATAGGGTGGTAAAGTTTGTTTAATAATCACTTTGATTAAATCCGCATCGGTTAAGCGATTTTTGCGTTTTTTTTCAAAGAAAGTGTTTGACATATTTTCGGTAAAACGTAATATGTGCCTCCGCAAGACGGTGAGGTGGCCGAGAGGCTGAAGGCGCTCCCCTGCTAAGGGAGTATACGGTTTATCCCGTATCGAGGGTTCGAATCCCTCCTTCACCGCCATTCTTGCAACGTTGATTTATCAACAAAAAGTGCGTCCTTAGCTCAGCTGGATAGAGTACCTGGCTACGAACCAGGCGGTCGGAGGTTCGAATCCTCCAGGACGCGCCATATCTCTTTTGAGATATAACAATGAAAACGGTGAGGTGGCCGAGAGGCTGAAGGCGCTCCCCTGCTAAGGGAGTATACGGTTTATCCCGTATCGAGGGTTCGAATCCCTCCTTCACCGCCATTCATTGACTGGCCCGATGGCCTTTTTTTTGTTTCGTAAGAAACTAGTGTGATTTGCTTCACAACTTCTTAGCAAGAAGAACTGCGCGTCCTTAGCTCAGCTGGATAGAGTACCTGGCTACGAACCAGGCGGTCGGAGGTTCGAATCCTCCAGGACGCGCCACTATTTAATAATTCGTTTGATAAACGGGTTATACAAAGTAAAATAAAGATTATTGCGCGTCCTTAGCTCAGCTGGATAGAGTACCTGGCTACGAACCAGGCGGTCGGAGGTTCGAATCCTCCAGGACGCGCCACTCTTTAGGGTTTCCTTAGTGAACTCCTGATATTGGTAATACCGATATCGAAAACTGCGCGTCCTTAGCTCAGCTGGATAGAGTACCTGGCTACGAACCAGGCGGTCGGAGGTTCGAATCCTCCAGGACGCGCCACTCTTTAGGGTTTCCTTAGTGAACTCCTGATATTGGTAATACCGATATCGAAAACTGCGCGTCCTTAGCTCAGCTGGATAGAGTACCTGGCTACGAACCAGGCGGTCGGAGGTTCGAATCCTCCAGGACGCGCCACTCTTTAGGGTTTCTTTGTGAACTCCTGATATTGGTAATACCGATATCGAAAACTGCGCGTCCTTAGCTCAGCTGGATAGAGTACCTGGCTACGAACCAGGCGGTCGGAGGTTCGAATCCTCCAGGACGCGCCACTCTTTAGGGTTTCTTTGTGAACTCCTGATATTGGTAATACCGATATCGAAAACTGCGCGTCCTTAGCTCAGCTGGATAGAGTACCTGGCTACGAACCAGGCGGTCGGAGGTTCGAATCCTCCAGGACGCGCCACTCTTTAGGGTTTCTTGGTGAACTCCTGATATTGATAATACCGATATCGAAAACCGTGCGTCCTTAGCTCAGCTGGATAGAGTACCTGGCTACGAACCAGGCGGTCGGAGGTTCGAATCCTCCAGGACGCGCCAATCTTTAAAAAAGCCTCGCTTAATGCGAGGCTTAATTATATGGTCCGCCCCACTCTCAAGCCCTTAAGCTTAGAGTAGGCTCTCAGAATGAGGTGAACCATATGTCTTCTATTCATATTTTAGGTATCGACCTAGGCAAGCACTGTTTCCACGCTATCGCTCATAACCGTTCAGGTGCAGAAGTATTACGTCGTAAGTTTAGTCGAAACCAACTCCAACGTTTCCTTTGTAAAATCGAACCAACAACCATTGCTTTCGAAGCTTGTGGCGGTGCTCATTGGCTTGCTCGCAAGAGTGGTGAATACGGTCATTAAGTTCGACTTATTCCTCCCCAGTACGTTAAGCCTTATGTCAAAGGCAACAAAAATGATTTCATAGATGCATCAGCAATCGCAGAAGCCGCTGGTCGACCAACAATGAGGTTTATCGCGGTAAAAAGTGAAGAAGCCCAAGTTATCGCAGCGATTCATCGTGTCAGAGATGGTTATATCAAGGAGAGAACGGCCGCCATGTCTCGAATTGGGGCTATCTTGCTTGAGTTCGGCCTAAGTTTTCCAAAGGGGCATGCAAAGATGAAGGCTCTCTTCCAATGGCTAGCAGAGCAAAAAGCGTCTTTACCAGAAAGCTTACTCGTTGAATTAGTGTCTATCCACGAGCATTACAAATACCTTAATGAACGAGTCAAAGTTCAAGACAGTAAGCTTCAAGCCGTTGTTAACAATAACGAAAGTGCACAATTGCTGAAAACTATCCCTGGCGTTGGCGACCTCACATCGACGTTGTGTGTTGCCGATGTAAGTTCCCCAAGTAACTTCACCAATGGTCGGGAAATGGCTGCATGGTTAGGGCTTGTGCCGAGACAGTTCTCTACGGGAGGAAAGACCAAGCTACTTGGCATGAGTAAACGAGGCAATAAACATCTCAGAACTCTGTTTATCCATGGAGCAAGAGCAGTTCTCTCAAGGCTAGAAACGACAGGGAAAGTGTTTGGAGAGTGGCTCATCAAGCTCCGGGCGACGAAGCCATTTAATGTTGTGGTCGTAGCACTTGCCAACAAGCTAGCAAGAATAGCTTGGGCGGTGTTATACCACCGCCAAGCTTTTAAGGCTGTATAGCTATAACCAAGTTTGCAACGCCAATGAACGTGATGACAAAAACGGTCAATCGACCAGATTAAGAACCTGACACAAAAAATAGCGTTAAACGCTTTGGGCTTTTTAAGGATAATCTGGCGCAGATATCATCGTGGAGCTGGGAAGCTAGTGCTCCCAACAAGGACTCCGAATACATTAGCGCAAACCAACTCCGTTATGACTTAATTGTAGTTGCAATAACGGGGCGGACCATACATTTTTGTATCTGGTGTTTGGTTATGAAATGGCGCGTCCTTCGCTTATTCACAGCCATCTCTCGCGCCAAATCCTATCTTCAGTTTATGATTCTTGTTTCATTGAGCTTCTATATTGTTTCGCTTAAATAGTCACCTTGGAGCTTCTACTTAAGCGATCTTCAGCTTGGCGAGCATGCAAAGGCAGATAAACCTAACCAAACATTGATGAAATACTTGTGTTTCGTTATTGTTAACGTGGTGTTTTTGTTGTGTTAATTTGAGCTATCTTTCTGTTTTTATTTTACTTTCTTCCTTAAGGCTCTTTTCATTTTTAAATCCTAATCGCAGTTTTTACAAACACTTTAATTTAGTGTGGTTATATGTTGAGCGATCCCACAAGCGAAGTGAATTTTCGTGCAATTTGTGATCTGAGTAGTGAATAAATAATCAATATTAGAGATTATTTAAAAGCTTTCTTAAACAAAATTGACAAAATTTAACCAATCGAGATAATCCATTGGTCGGGATTTGACGCTATTACAGTCCTGCGCATTGTCAGGATGACAAAGAAAGGAAGCAACATGACGAATATAGGAAGCCTGCTAGTAGATGCGGCCACCCTGATGTTAACAGGGATGGCGGTCGTATTTATTTTCCTCACCATTCTAGTTTATCTCGTTCGGCTGATGTCCAAATTGGTACCAGAAGAAGTACCAGCGCCGATCGCAGCACCGAAAACAAATACTAACGTTCAATCAACCTCTTCAGCTGTTAGTCCACACGTAGTGGCAGCGATTTCGGCTGCGATTCATAAACATCGCGCCTCTGTCGCGAAGTAGCCGAAAATAGGATTAAAAAGGAGTTTAAGAGCATGTCTAAACCACTAGCTATCACTGATGTGGTCCTTCGTGACGCCCATCAATCCCTGTTTGCTACGCGTATGCGTATCGAAGATATGCTGCCTATTGCAGCTGAGTTAGATAAGGTTGGTTACTGGTCATTAGAGACCTGGGGTGGCGCAACGTTTGACTCGTGTATCCGCTTTTTGGGAGAAGACCCATGGGAGCGCTTACGCGAACTAAAAAAAGCGATGCCAAATACACCAATGCAAATGTTACTACGTGGTCAAAACCTTTTAGGATACCGCCATTACGCTGACGATGTAGTAGAGAAGTTTGTTGAACGTGCTCACGCCAATGGTATGGATGTGTTCCGTATTTTTGATGCAATGAACGATGTTCGAAATTTCCAAAAAGCAGTAAAAGCTACGGTGGATGTTGGTGCTCATGCGCAAGGAACCTTGTCTTACACCACCAGTCCGGTACATAACGCGGATACTTGGGTCGATCTTGCTAAACGTCTTGAAGACTTAGGTTGTCACTCTCTATGTATCAAAGATATGTCTGGCTTACTTAAGCCGTACGAAGCAGAAGAGCTGATCACGCGCATCAAAGCGTCTTGTGACGTGCCTTTAGCGCTTCACTGCCATGCAACTACGGGTCTTTCTACGGCGACTGCTGTGAAAGCTGTAGAAGCGGGTATCGATATCCTTGATACTGCGATCTCTTCAATGAGCTGCACATACGGCCACACGCCAACTGAGACTGTGGTTGCGATGCTGCAAGGTACAGAGCGTGATACTAATCTTAAACTGGACCAAATTGAGCCTATTGCTGCTTACTTCCGTGAAGTACGTAAGAAATACGCTAAGTGGGAAGGTCAGCTAAAAGGCGTGGATTCGCGCATCCTGATCGCTCAGGTTCCTGGAGGCATGCTGACGAATATGGAAGGTCAGCTAAAAGAGCAAGGCGCTGCGGATCGTATTGATGAAGTACTGGAAGAGATCCCTCGTGTACGTGAAGACCTTGGCTTCATTCCGTTGGTGACACCGACGTCTCAGATTGTTGGTACTCAAGCGGTGATCAACGTGCTGACAGGTGAGCGCTATAAGAGCATCACCAAAGAAACCGCTGGTGTTCTAAAAGGTGAATACGGCTCTGCGCCTGCGCCAGTGAATGCTGAGCTTCAAGCAAAAGTGCTTGATGGCAAAGAAGCGATCACCTGTCGTCCTGCAGACTTGCTTGAGTCAGAAATGGAAACCCTAACGGTTGATTTGATGGAGAAAGCGCAGTCTGAAGGTATTAAGCTAGCGAGTGAGCGTGTTGATGACGTACTGACTTACGCGCTATTCCCTCAAGTCGGTCTGAAATTCCTGAAAAACCGCGGTAACCCAGACGCGTTTGAGCCGGCACCAACGTTAGAAGCGGCGAAACCTGTCGCTGCACCTGTAGTACAAGCATCAGCTGGTGGTGTTGAAACCTACAGCGTGCGAGTTGATGGGCAAGTTTATGAGGTCGAAGTTGGTCC
This sequence comes from Vibrio sp. SCSIO 43153, assembly GCF_023716625.1. Taxonomy (NCBI): domain Bacteria; kingdom Pseudomonadati; phylum Pseudomonadota; class Gammaproteobacteria; order Vibrionales; family Vibrionaceae; genus Vibrio; species Vibrio sp. SCSIO 43153. Next base: position 2,790,720 of record NZ_CP071855.1, on the reverse strand, counting down.
TCAGGGGCAATTAACATCGGTAACGCCGAGTGGGGCAGCTGCACCTGTTCAACCTGCAGCGCCAAGCGCTCCTGTTAACAGTGCCGCTGAAGCGGTTCCTGCACCTCTTGCAGGTAACATCTTTAAAGTTAACGTTCAACCAGGCGCTGAAGTCGCTGAAGGTGATGTTCTTTTGATCCTAGAAGCGATGAAGATGGAAACCGAAGTTCGTGCAGCGCGTGGCGGTATTGTGCAAGAGCTTAACGTGAAAGAAGGTGATGCCGTTACCGTTGGTTCACCATTGCTGAGTTTGACGTAAGGGAGCATCATGGACGGATTGATGACCCTATGGTCAGAAACAGGGATCGCTAACTTTGAGTTCGGCCAAATCTGTATGATGTTGGTTGGTTGTACCTTGCTGTTTTTGGCGATCAAAAAAGGCTTTGAGCCCTTACTGTTATTACCAATTGGTTTTGGTGCCATCTTGGCAAACATTCCAAATGCTGGTTTTACTGAGCCAGGCGGTTTGCTGTACTACGTTTACTACATTGGGATCGAATCGGGCGTGTTCCCGCTGCTGATCTTCATGGGCGTAGGTGCGATGACCGATTTTGGTGCTTTGATTGCGAACCCGAAAACCTTGTGGTTAGGCGCTGCTGCGCAGTTTGGTATTTTCGCGACGTTATTTGGTGCGATATTGCTTAACTATGTTCCGGGTATGGAGTTCTCCATGGCGGATGCATCGTCTATCGCGATCATCGGTGGTGCGGATGGGCCAACTGCTATCTTCTTGGCGAGTAAGCTCTCTCCGGATTTACTTGGTGCGATTGCAGTTGCCGCATACAGTTACATGGCATTGGTTCCAATTATCCAGCCACCAATCATGAAAGCTCTAACCACCAAAGAAGAACGTCAAATCAAGATGGCTCAACTTCGTCATGTTGGTAAGTGGGAGAAAGTACTCTTCCCACTTGCGGTATTACTGATGACGATTCTGTTCCTACCTTCGGCGACACCTCTGGTTGGTATGTTCTGTTTGGGTAACTTGATGCGTGAAGCTGGTGTGGTGGATCGCTTGTCGAAAACTGCTCAAAACGAACTGATCAACATTGTGACCATCTTCTTAGGTCTTGGTGTTGGTTCCAAGCTACAAGCTGAGCAGTTCTTGAATCTAGAAACGCTAGGTATTTTAGGGCTCGGTGCAGTAGCATTCAGCATCGGTACTGGTGCAGGTGTTCTAATGGCGAAGCTCCTAAACAAATTCTCGAAAGAGGACATCAACCCACTTATTGGCGCAGCAGGTGTTTCTGCTGTACCAATGGCGGCGCGTGTTGTGAATAAGGTTGGTTTAGAAGCGAATCCACAAAACTTCCTATTGATGCACGCAATGGGACCAAATGTAGCCGGTGTCCTTGGTTCAGCAGTGGCGGCGGGTATCTTGCTCGCGCTCGTGGGCTAGGTAGGTCTTTAAATAACGTGGTTGATAATCTGTGACAGAGAATTATCAACCAATTTACAAATTGGCGATTAACTTCGGCAAACAAAATGGTTTATAGTCAAAGGGATGCTTTTTGCATCCCTTTTTGTTTTCTCTCAGGGAATGGGTTATGGAACACGAACAGATAGTTATTACCGAATTCGGCGACGCAGAAGTCCTTGCGACTCAAACCACATCCACACCAACTCCTCAGGCGGGTGAAGTCCTCGTTAAAGTGGCCTATTCTGGTGTCAATCCTATTGATGTCAAAACACGCGCAGGGCTTGGCTGGGCGGCCGATCAGAACAAAGATAACTTACCTTGGGTGCCTGGCTATGATATCTCTGGCAAAGTGGTGTCATGCGGAGAAGGGGCGTCACGCTTTACTGAAGGGGATGAGGTCGCTGGGTTTATTGGTTTTCCAGTCCGCGGTGGCGCTTATAGCCAATACGTTTGTGTTCCTGAGTCTGAACTTAGCCATGTGCCAAATACGGTTACGTTGGAAGCAGCAGCCGTGCTCCCGTTGGCTGGACAAACTGCCGCTCAAGCGCTGAGTAAGGCAAATGTCACTGAAGGTGATCGCGTGCTGATTTTAGCGGGGGCAGGTGGCGTTGGGCATCTAGCGGTACAAATAGCAGTGGCGACGAAGGCGGAAGTGTTTACTACATGTAGTGGACGAAATTTAGACTACCTCGCTACACTCGGCGCACATGCAGTGAACTATCAATTTGCCCCAGTGTCAGAACGTGTTGAAGATGTCGATGTTTTGATTGATCTCGTCGGTGGCGATGCAGCCTTGGATGCCCTCAAATGCCTGACGGATAATGCTCGAGTGATCACCGTTCCTACTATTACTGCAGAGTTGATTTGTGAAAAAGCCAAGCTACTAGGTTTCGAAGCGAGTGGTATGTTGGTGAAACCCGATCGCGAGCAACTTGATACCTTGCTCTACATGGTTGGGGTTGGGTTGTTGAAAACCGAAGTACAACACGTCTATCCGATGAATGAGGTTGTTGAAGCTCACAAACAAGTTGAGTCGGGAAGGACTCGAGGCAAGATCTTGCTTGATATGACATGTTAGAGGCATTTAATGCTGCCTTTGAAAACTTAGCATTATGGTTTTCTGACTCCGCATTATGGGTGCTATTCATGACGGGGTTTCTCAGTGCTACCTTATTACCGGGTGGCTCTGAAGCTGGATTGATTGCGACCTTATCGTTAAACCAGTACTCAGTTTCTTCCATCATTATTGTTGCTACCATTGGTAATACCCTTGGCGGTCTCACCAACTATTGGTTGGGGTTGTGGATTCCAAATAAAACCCAAGATGAGAAACACGGTCATACCGCATTGAAGTGGTTATCCAAATATGGGTATTGGGGATTGTTTTTCAGCTGGTTGCCAGTGATTGGTGATCCGCTATGTTTAGCGGCAGGATGGTTAAGGATGAAATTTCTGCCTTGCTTAGTTCTTATATTTTTAGGCAAAGCCGCAAGGTACAGCTTGTTGGCCGCCATCTATCTCGGTTTATTTTAAGGAAAGCGCATGAGAATGTTTTGGGTAAGTGCGTGTTCACTGCTAGTGATCACGGGCTGTGCATCAAATCCCCCTGTTTCATCATTGCCTGATGGGGTGACGTTTGTTGAGTCATCGAAAGCGGAAGAAGGCAAAGTTAAAATACCATACCAGAAGTATCAACTTGATAATGGCCTGACGGTGATTCTGGCACCTGAAGATTCCGATCCATTGGTGCACATAGATGTGACTTACCATGTTGGTTCGGCACGTGAAGAAATTGGTAAATCAGGTTTTGCACACTTCTTTGAGCACATGATGTTCCAAGGCTCTGAGAACGTGGGTGACCAACAGCACTTCAAGATCATCACAGAAGCGGGGGGCACACTTAATGGCACCACGAACCGTGATCGTACTAATTATTTCGAAACCGTTCCGGCTAATCAGCTAGAAAAAATGCTGTGGTTAGAGTCGGATCGTATGGGCTTTTTGTTGGATGCGGTATCACAGCAGAAATTTGAGATTCAGCGTTCTACAGTGAAAAACGAACGCGCCCAGAATTACGATAATCGTCCTTATGGCTTGATTTGGGAGCGCATGGCAGAAGCGCTGTACCCAGAAGGTCACCCTTATTCATGGCAAACTATCGGCTATGTTGAAGATCTCGATCGTGTTGATGTGAATGATCTGAAAGCGTTCTTCCTTCGTTGGTATGGTCCAAACAATGCAGTATTGACCATTGGTGGTGATATCAATGTAGAACAAACACTGGAGTGGGTGAACAAATACTTCGGTTCGATCCCTAGAGGTCTAGAAGTTGAAAACGCACCGAAGCAGCCGGCTAAGCTAGCAGAAAGTAAGTTCATTACCTTAGAAGATCGTATTCAACAACCAATGGTAATGGTTGCATGGCCGACCACTTACAGCGGCGAAGCCAACCAAGCATCACTTGATACACTATCAAGCGTAATTGGTAGTGGTACTAACAGTGTGCTTTATCAAGACTTAGTTAAAACCCAGAAAGCAGTCGATGCAGGCTCGTTCCATGACTGTGCTGAGCTGTCGTGTAACTTCTATGTCTACGCGATGGGAGATTCTGGTGATAAAGGCGACCTCACCAAGCTTTACGATGAGCTTATGGCGTCGCTGGATAAATTTGCCAAAGATGGGGTAACCAAAGACCGTCTTGAGCAACTTAAAGGAAAAACTGAAGCAGACGCGATTTTTGCTCTAGAAAGTGTCAAAGGTAAAGTAACGCAACTGGCGTCGAATCAAACATTCTTTGGTAAACCGGATCTGATTGAACAGCAGCTGAAACAGTTACGTGCGGTGACGCCTGAATCCGTAGAGAAAGCATACAGTGATTTCATTCAAGGTAAGAACAAGGTAACGCTGAGCGTTGTGCCACGTGGTAAGACCGAACTTGCGGTAAAACCTGCGACGTTTGTGACACCAAAGCGCACTTTGCCAGAATATGAAAAGATCACAGAAGACCAATTGGCTTACCGACGAGCAACGGATAACTTCGATCGTTCAGTTCAGCCACCAGTTGGTAACCCTGTAGAAGCGACAATGCCGAAGCTATACGACATTCACTTCAAGAACGGTTCTGAGTTGCTTGGTACCGTAAGCAGTGAAACGCCGACGGTCACTATGCAGTTTAGCTTGCCTGCAGGTACGCGCTTTGTTCAGGAAGGTAAAGAAGGCTTGGCTCAGCTAACTGCGGCAATGTTACAAGAAGGCACGACTCAGCATTCAGCCGAAGAAATTCAAGCGGAATTAGACAAGCTTGGCAGTGTAATTTCTGTTGGGGCAACGGGTTATACCACGAACATCCGTGTTTCTGCTCTAGAAAGAAACCTTGCACCGACGTTGAAGATTGTCGAGGAGATGTTGTTATCGCCGGCATTCAAGCAAGTAGACTTTGAACGCGTTAAAGCTCAAGCGCTGGAAGGGTTAGTGTACGAGCATCAGAAGCCAAGCTGGATGGCTTCGCAAGCGAGCCGTCAAGTGTTGTATGGAGACTCTGTTTTTGCTCGTCCAAAAGATGGGACTAAAGCAGGGCTTCAAGCGTTGACCCTAGATGATGTACGTGACTTCTATACGAAACACTACACGCCACAAAGTGCGCAGATTGTAGCCGTTGGTGATATCAGCAAAGATGATGTCGAGAAACAACTTGCTTTCTGGTCTAACTGGGAGGACGAAGCTGCTCCCTTGTATGCACCACAAGCTATCGCACCATTAGGTTTACAAAAAGTACATTTAGTGGATAAGCCAGGCGCACCGCAAAGTGTCATCATGATGGTTCGTCAAGGAATGCCTTATGATGCAACAGGTGATTTCTACTTGGGTCAGCTAGCAAACTTTAACTTGTCTGGAAACTTTAATAGCCGTATCAACCAAAACCTTCGTGAAGACAAAGGTTACACCTATGGTGCCTATGGTTATTTCTCCGGTAATGTAGAAACAGGTTCTGTTGTATTTACTGCTCAAGTGCGTGCGGATTCGACTGTTGCGTCTATCATCGAGATGGAGAATGAGTTGAACGAGTTCTCACAATCGGGCATGACTGACGATGAATTGAAATTTATGCGCCAAGCAGTCGGTCAAAAAGATGCACTGAAATACGAGACGCCAACACAGAAAGGCAAACTCATCAGTGATATTTTGAAATACAACCTAGATAAAGATTACTTACAGCAACGCAACGCTATTGTTGAGACTGTCGATAAACAGACGCTCAACGCTCTAGCTGAAAAATGGTTCGACCCGAATGACTATCAGATAGTGGTTGTCGGGGATGCGAAATCCCTTCGCCCTCAACTAGAAAAGTTAGGGAAAGACGTGGAAGAGCTTGAAATCATTCGATAGAGTACACATTTAATAGCGGAGAGGAGACTCTCCGCTATTCGTTTCTAACTAGATAAATGACTTTTTGATGGGTTATTTATCTAGATGGATTATATATCAATAACTTAGCTTTCACTTGCCACGCTTGGCGAGTGTCCTGCTCCCAATATAAGCGAACCTCATTTTGACTGATTTTGCTGCGCGACTAAAACAAGTTGCATCAAACCCAGAAGTATTTAAGCAGTTTGGACGCGGTGTTGAGCGAGAAACTTTGCGCTATCGTCAGGATGGCCATTTAGCTACAACACCTCACCCAGAGGGTTTGGGCTCAGCGTTCACAAACAAATGGATCACGACCGACTTTTCAGAATCTCTACTGGAATTTATTACTCCAGTATCGCATGACATTCCTGAACTGATGGGACAATTGAAAGACATCCATCACTTCACTCAAACCAAAATGGGTGAAGAGAAAATGTGGCCGCTTTCGATGCCATGTTATGTAGGCACTGAAGATGATATTCAGCTAGCTCAATATGGTTCATCAAACTCAGCAAAAATGAAAACGCTTTACCGTGAAGGTCTAAAACGCCGCTACGGTAGCTTGATGCAAATTATCTCCGGTGTGCATTTTAACTTCTCTTTCCCTGAATCATTCTGGGATGCTTTGTATGGCAAACAAGATGAAGAAGCACGCCAAGAGACAAAATCAGACGCGTACTTTGCGCTGATTCGTAACTACTACCGCTTTGGTTGGATGATCCCGTATTTCTTTGGTGCATCTCCAGCGCTGTGTGGCTCATTTATTCAAGGGCGTGAAACCGAACTGCCATTTGAGCAGATTGGCGGCACGCTTTATCTACCAAAAGCGACCTCTCTGCGTCTAAGTGATCTCGGTTACACCAACAGTGCTCAAAGTGTGCTTAAGATTGGCTTTAACACCATCGAACAGTATCTTGATGGTTTAGATGATGCGATTCGTCATCCATCGGAACAGTTCGCCGAGATTGGTGTAAAAGTCGATGGAGAATATCGTCAACTTAACTCGAACATCTTGCAAATTGAAAACGAACTGTACGCCCCAATTCGTCCTAAACGTGTAACTAAGAGCGGTGAAAAACCTTCTGAAGCGCTTAAACGTGGCGGTGTAGAGTACATTGAAGTTCGTTCGCTAGACGTGAACCCGTTCAGCGCCGTTGGTGTGAGTGAAGAGCAGGTTCGCTTCCTTGATCTATTCCTTACTTGGGCGGCACTTTCAGATTCTGACCCAATGGACAACTGTGAGCTTGAATGCTGGCGTGACAACTGGAACAAGGTCATTGTGTCTGGTCGTGAGAAAGGTTTGATGCTACAAATCGGTTGCCAAGGTGAGCGCCTGTCTCTACAAGACTGGGCACATCGTGTGTTTGCTGACCTTCGTCAGATTGCGGTTGAAATGGACACGGTTGCTGGTGGAAATGCGTACCAAGCAGTTTGTGACAAACTTGAGTCTTGGATTGATGAGCCAGAGCTAACCATTTCTGGTCAGTTGCTTGAGCTGACAAAAGAGCATGGTGGTTTAGGTAAAGTGGGTTGTGCGCTTGGCATGAAATTCCGCGAAGAAAACCTAGCACACAACTATGAACAATATTCAGCCGATGCAATGGAAACGGAAGTTGCAACATCGGTAGAGAAACAAAAACAAGCAGAGCAAAGCGATACTCTATCGTTCGATGATTTCCTAGAAGATTACTTTGCTTACTTAAAACAATAACCAGCAGTAAGGGCAGGGATTGGACATTAAGCCGTTAGTGGTGTCTGTGCTTGGGAGCGTGATGTTAGCCGGTTGTGCAACTGCGCCCCCAAAGCAACAAGATAACCTATGTGAAATATTCCGAGAAAAATCCGGTTGGTACGAAGATGCCAAAGACATGGAAGAAGAGTGGGGCACACCGATAAATGTTGCCATGGCGATCATTAAGCAAGAAAGTAGCTTTCGTCATGATGCTCGACCGCCAAAAGATTACATTCTCGGTTTTATTCCATGGGGACGTGTCAGCAGTGCTTACGGTTATGCTCAAGCTCAAGACCCTGCTTGGGAAGATTTTCAAAAAGCGACAGGACAAGGTGGTTCACGCACCAATTTTGACGATTCAATGATGTTTGTCGGTTGGTATACCCATGAGACTCGTCGTCAATTAGGCATTTCGTTATGGGACCCTTACAACCAGTATCTTGCGTACCATGAAGGACGTGGTGGCTATAAGCGTGGGACCTATAAAAGCAAACCTAGCTTAGTTAAAGTTGCAAGACGCGTGGAGCAAACCGCCAAGACTTATGGCTGGCAGCTGAAGCAATGTCGTCAGGAATTAGAAGACAACAGCAGCTGGTTCTTTTAGTCTCCCCCCTAATAGTCAGAGGGGAAATGAACAGAAATAATGACCAATACGTGTAAGTATTGGAGGTTACAATCAGGAGAGATGTAATGCCTTTATTAGACAGTTTTACCGTAGACCACACACGTATGCATGCGCCAGCAGTTCGTGTGGCTAAAACGATGCAAACTCCAAAGGGAGACACCATCACAGTATTTGACTTACGTTTTACTGCACCGAACAAAGACATCCTTTCTGAGAAGGGAATTCACACTTTAGAGCATTTGTACGCTGGCTTTATGCGCAACCACTTAAACGGTGATAGCGTTGAGATCATCGATATCTCACCAATGGGTTGCCGTACCGGTTTCTACATGAGCTTGATTGGTACGCCTTCAGAGCAGCAAGTGGCGGATGCTTGGGTTGCAGCAATGGAAGACGTATTGAAAGTAGAAAGTCAAAACAAGATCCCTGAGCTGAATGAATACCAATGTGGTACAGCTGCAATGCACTCTTTAGATGAGGCAAAGCAAATCGCGAAAAACATTCTAGAAGCGGGCGTTGCAGTCAATAAGAATGATGATTTGGCACTGCCAGAATCTATGCTGAAAGAGTTACGTATCGACTAACTTAGCGTTGAGTTTAGATCTCTGAAAACAAAAAAATAGCCTGACAGTGTCAGGCTATTTTTTGTTGATTAGAATATTTAAAGTGGTGAGGTTAACTGCTCTTCTTGAGCTTTGGGTACACCTTCACCAGCTTGATGCGGTTCTCTTCAATATCGACAATTTCCATTGGATGTCCGGCAACTTGCACACTCAAGTGGCTTTCAGGAATGTCTTCTAAATGCTCTAGAATCAGACCGTTCAAAGTGCGTGGACCATCGGTTGGTAGTTTCCATTTCAAGCCTTTGTTGATGTCACGAATGTTGGCGCTACCTTCAATTAGGAAGCTGCCGTCACCTTGAGGAGTAATCTCTTCTGACAAGCTTGGTGCAATGGAAGTCGTAAATTCACCAACAATCTCTTCTAAGATATCTTCCAAAGTGACGAGACCATTAATGTCACCATACTCATCGACAATCAAACCGATACGCTGCTTGTTACGCTGGAATTTCAACATCTGCACATTCAGTGGCGTACCTTCTGGGATGTAGTACACCTCATCAGCAGCGCGCAGTAGTGTTTCTTTGTTGAATTCATTCTTCTCTAGCATTAATCGGTATGCTTCACGTAGGCGCAGCATACCAACGACTTCATCAATCTGATCACGGTACAACACAATGCGACCATGAGGAGAGTGAGTCAGCTGACGGACGATAGATTTCCAATCATCATTGATGTCGATCCCTGTGATCTCATTGCGTGGCACCATGATGTCGTTAACGGTGACGTGTTCTAGATCCAGAATCGATACCAGCATGTCTTGGTGACGACGAGGGATAAGACCGCCTGCTTCATTAACGACAGTGCGCAGTTCTTCTGAGCTTAGATGATCTTCTGTGGTGTGATCGGCTTTCACACCAATCAAACGGATAAAACCGTTAGTAATGAAGTTAACTAACCTCACCAGAGGTGACAGAATTTTCATTAGAATAGTGAGGAGAATGCTGCTCGCGTAAGAGACGCGCTCTGGGTAAAGCGAGGCGATGGTCTTCGGTGTGACTTCTGCAAACACAAGGACAACCATGGTGAGTGCGCCAGTGGCAATCGCAACCCCTAAGTCTCCGTATAACCGCATACCTAAAATGGTCGCGATGGCAGACGCGAGAATATTGACGAGGTTGTTACCGATAAGAATAAGACCAATCAGTCGATCTGGGCGGTCTAGTAGTTTTTCGACTCGCTTCGCCCCTTTATGCCCATTATTGGCTAAGTGCTTTAAGCGGTATCGGTTCAAAGACATCATCCCTGTTTCTGAACCGGAGAAGTAACCTGATATGACGATAAGACACGCGAGTAGCGCAAATAAGATACCCGTAGATATGTCGTCCAAAACGCTGCTGTTCCTTGTATGTGTTTGGTTAATTTATGACCGAGCTTGACCATTAAGTCAATGCAATAAGGGTTACTCTATTTTATTTGCCCTTTAATATAAAGGATAAGGAGCCCTAGGCTCCTTATTAATTACATTTTATAGATGGAGAACATCAACTTAAGATGATTTCTTTCACAAAGCGACTACCGAAGTACGCTAAGGTTAACAAGGTCGCCCCTGCTACCGCGAACCATGTCACTTTCTTGCCTCGCCAGCCTTTCTGGTAATGCCCCCAAAGTAGGATTGAGTACACAACCCAAGCGATGAAAGAAAGGATACCTTTATGAGCTTTTCCTTGAGCAAACATGTCTTGTACAAAAACAAAACCAGTAATCAAGGTTCCCGTTAGGAGCAAGTTACCAATCAAAATAATCTTGAACAGTTGACGCTCTACCATCATCAAAGGTGGCAAATTCGGATTAATTGCTAACGACTTCTTGGCTTTTAGTTTGTGGTCGAGCCACGCAAGTTGCAGTGCGTATAGGGCACCGATAGTTAAAGTTGCGTAGGAAAAGAGCGCAAAGGAAATGTGTATAAGTAGCTTAGGGTCGTTCTCTAAATGCTTAATAAAAGTGCTTGGTAAGAAAGTAGCAGCAGTTAAATTGATGGCAGCAAAGCTATAAACCACAGGAAGAAGGAACCACAAGCGGTTCTTCAGCATCGCAACGCTCATCACCAGTGAGATAATAAAGCTGATAAGAGAGGCGACATTAAGAATGCTGAGGTTTTGCCCTGAACCGTCGAAAATCAGATCACTCAGAATCCAAGCGTGAAAAACCAACGCACATGCCGCGCTGGCAAATACGGTTTTCGCTTTAATTCCTGACTGTTGAGAGAGTCCGGGAATGATGGTCGCAATTGCCAGAACGTAAAGAATGGCGGCTGCGATGGCAATTAAGCTATCCATGAATCTTAAGAGTTATTGTGCACAATGGTGAAAATTATACCTTGCATTACTCTTTGGGGCTATGGGCTATGCCTCATCAATCACGAGAGATGAGATATTGAAATTAACGAGTTAGCCCTCAAGTTAAGGATAAGAGCTGTGTTCGGGTATGACTGTGACGTTGGCTAAGGTATACTCACACTAATTAATCGCCATTTTAGCGAAGAGACAAAGATGTTTGAGAATTTAACGGATCGATTATCCAAAACGCTGAAGAATATCAGTGGCAAAGGTCGTCTGACCGAAGACAACATTAAAGAAACCCTACGTGAAGTACGCATGGCACTATTGGAAGCGGACGTTGCGCTTCCTGTTGTACGTGAATTTGTAAACCGCGTTAAAGAAAAAGCGGTGGGCGTAGAAGTTTCTAAATCCCTAACGCCGGGTCAAGAGTTCATCAAGATCGTTCAAGCTGAGCTTGAAGCGGTAATGGGTGAATCTAATGAAGCACTGAACCTAGCAGCGCAGCCGCCAGCAGTGCTTTTGATGGCGGGTCTACAAGGTGCGGGTAAAACTACATCGGTAGGTAAGCTATCTAAGCTTCTAAAAGAGCGTGATAAGAAGAAAGTTTTGGTTGTGTCTGCCGACGTTTACCGTCCTGCAGCGATTAAGCAGCTAGAAACCCTAGCATCAGACATCGGTGTCGATTTCTTCCCATCTTCACCAGATCAAAAGCCACTTGATATTGCTAATGCAGCAATTGACCACGCAAAGAAGAAATTCTACGACGTATTGATTGTCGATACCGCTGGTCGTTTGGCTATCGATGAAGAAATGATGGGTGAGATTAAAGATCTTCACTCAGCGATTAACCCGGTTGAAACACTGTTCGTTGTTGATGCAATGACAGGTCAAGATGCGGCGAACACAGCAAAAGCATTCGGTGATGCGCTACCACTAACTGGTGTGATTCTGACTAAAGTGGATGGTGATGCACGTGGTGGTGCGGCGCTATCAGTTCGTCACATTACGGGTAAGCCAATCAAATTCCTCGGTGTGGGTGAGAAAACCGACGCACTAGAACCATTCCACCCTGATCGTGTTGCATCGCGTATTCTAGGCATGGGTGATGTACTGTCACTGATTGAAGACCTACAACGCAATGTTGACCAAGACAAAGCAGAGAAGCTAGCGAAGAAGTTCAAAGAGAAGAAAGGCTTCGACCTTGAAGACTTCCGTGAACAGCTAGGTCAGATGCAAAACATGGGTGGCATGATGGGCATGCTAGACAAGCTACCAGGTATGTCTCAGCTACCATCTGACGTGAAAGACAAAGTTGATGACAAGATGTTCAAGCAAATGGAAGCGATCATCAGCTCAATGACGATGAAAGAGCGTCAACGCCCTGAAATCATCAAAGGTTCGCGCAAGAAGCGTATCGCTGCGGGTTCTGGTGTTCAGGTTCAAGATGTTAACCGTCTACTGAAACAGTTCACCCAGATGCAGAAGATGATGAAGAAGATGCAAAAGGGCGGCATGAAAGGCATGATGCGTAACATGCAAGGCATGATGGGCGGTATGGGTGGAGGCGGTGGCTTCAATCCATTCGGTCGTTAAACGATTGCCTAGACTTTAGTTTCAGGGTGTTAGCTACATCACAAACTTGAATTTCAATTTATGTTGGTGAAAAAGTAACTAAATCCCTTGCATTGCTCCGGGAGAAGAGTAAAATTCCGGAGCTTTATTTTGGCACGAGACCCCAGATTGTTCAGTTTTATGGATGATTATTGGGGTTAATTTTATTTTTGAGAAAGCAAAGAGGACGACATGGTAACCATTCGTTTGGCACGTCACGGCGCTAAGAAGCGTCCATTTTATCAAATCGTAGTAGCGGACAGCCGCAACGCTGCAACTGGCCGTTTCATCGAGAAAGTTGGTTTCTTTAACCCAACTGCAAAAGGTCAAGAAGAAGGTCTACGTCTAGACCTAGACCGCGTTAACCACTGGGTTGGCCAAGGCGCGTCTCTATCTGACCGCGTTGCTAAGCTAGTTAAAGACGCTCAAAAAGCGGCTTAATTTTACTTTAGAAGTAGAAACTAGTTTATGTCGATGAAAGGTAAAGAAACAATGAGCAACGAAAAGATTGTTGTAGGCAAGTTTGGTGCTACTTACGGCATTCGTGGTTGGCTTAAGGTTTTTTCCTACACAGACAATGCTGAAAGCATTTTCGATTACAGCCCTTGGTTTATTAATCAAAAGGGTACGTGGGTTGAGTACAAAGTAGAAAGCTGGAAGCGCCATAACAAAGGTATGGTGGCTAAGCTGGAAGGTCTGGATATTCGCGAAGACGCGCATTTACTGACCAACTTTGAAATTGCTATTGACCCTGCGGTACTGCCTGAATTGTCAGAAGATGAGTTCTACTGGCGTGAATTGTTTGGGATGCAAGTAGTAACCACTAAAGGTTACGATCTAGGTGTCGTATCTGACATTCTAGAAACTGGCTCAAACGATGTTCTGGTTGTTAAAGCAAATCTAAAAGATGCTTTCGGGCAGAAGGAACGATTAATTCCGTTCCTTGAAGAGCAAGTGATCATCAAAGTTGATCGCGAAGCTCAACGGATCGAAGTTGACTGGGATCCTGGATTCTAATCTCCAAAATTACAGAGCGAGATAAACATGTGGGTTGGCGTTATTAGCCTTTTTCCTGAAATGTTCCGTTCTGTTACTGATTTTGGGGTAACAGGTCAAGCGGTTAAAAAAGGTCTTTTGTCGATTGAGACTTGGAATCCTCGCGATTTCACTCACGACAAACATCGCACTGTCGATGACCGACCTTACGGTGGTGGTCCTGGTATGTTAATGATGGTTCAGCCTTTGCGCGATGCCATTCATACCGCGAAAGCAGCCTCACCGGGTAAGACGAAAGTCATTTACCTTTCTCCTCAAGGTCGCAAGCTCGACCAGAAAGGAGTCGAAGAACTGGCAACGAATGAGAATTTACTTCTGATTTGTGGTCGTTACGAAGGGGTAGATGAGCGCATCATTCAATCTGAAGTCGACGAAGAATGGTCGATTGGTGATTTTGTGATGACGGGTGGTGAGATACCAGCCATGACGTTGATCGATTCTGTCTCTCGGTTTGTTCCGGGGGTGCTAGGGGATTTCGCGTCAGCAGAAGAAGATTCTTTTGCAAATGGCTTGTTAGATTGCCCTCACTATACGCGTCCAGAAGTATTGGATGACAAAGAGGTACCAGCGGTACTGATGTCAGGCAATCACAAGGACATTCGTCAATGGCGACTAAAACAGTCGCTGGGCCGAACTTGGCTTAGAAGACCAGAGCTCCTGGAAAACCTAGCTCTGACTGACGAACAGGAACAATTACTTGCTGAGTTCATTAGTGAACACAATGCAAAGTAACCTAATTTATTTAGTATCAGTTTATTCTAGGAATTTAAAAAATGAGTAACATCATCAAGGCTCTTGAAGAAGAGCAAATGAAATCAGACCTACCTAAATTTGCACCAGGTGACACTGTTGTAGTTCAGGTTAAAGTTAAAGAAGGTGACCGTGAGCGTCTACAGGCTTTCGAAGGCGTTGTAATCGCAATCCGTAACCGTGGTCTTCACTCTGCTTTCACTGTACGTAAGATCTCTAACGGTGAAGGTGTTGAGCGTACGTTCCAAACACACTCTCCAATCGTTGATAGCATCGAAGTTAAACGCCGTGGTGCAGTACGTCGTGCCAAGTTGTACTACCTACGTGAGCGTTCTGGTAAGTCTGCTCGTATCAAAGAGAAACTTGCTAAGAAGTAATGCTATAACTAGCGTTCTCATCGTAAACGGAGCCCAAATGGGCTCCGTTTTTTTATGCGCGAAAAAGGGCGTAGTGCTTCGAGAGTCAGGAATACTTGCTCTGATATAGTGGAGCGCTTCGGTTAGTGAGCGGCATTTTTCCTCCGAGAGAGAGTAAAAAAGGGATCCCCAACTCGCTCGTCCCTCGCTCTTGAGGATGACGAATAAAAACAAATGAACCCAAACTGTGTCATTCCCGAAAGCGACGAAGGAGCGTTGTCGAGAATCTCTTTTTCGATATGCTAAAAAACAAAAAGGGTCGATGCTCTCACATCAACCCCTCTCTATTATTCTCGAAGCGTAGCGCTCTCGTATCTAGCCTCTCAATTTTTTAGTACTGGTCTTCAGACCAACCATCGCTGTCCGACATATCTGGTGCGCCAGGAATGGTATTTTCTTCGTCAGCCCATTCACCAAAATCAATCATTTGGCACTGTTTGCTACAGAAAGGGCGGTGAGGACTTTTCTTTCCCCACTCTACGTCGGCACCACATTGTGGGCATGGAACGACTGTAATTTTAGACATCGTCATTCGTCCTATTTATTCGGTGTTCAAAGGTGTTATGGCAATAGTAGTGTGAGTTGCGCTTAGCTACAAACGGCGAGTTCAAACTCAACGTCTTGAGTACAAGCTTGACCACTTTCAAATGATATAAATTTAATCGCGAAGCGGTTCTTGTGTCCTGAAATCATCGGATAGACACCGTATTCCATAGGAATATGCAGACGTAGAATATTCGCATCTTCAGCGTCACTTTGGAAAAAGCCTGCACGAGCTATCTGTGCTTTGAAGTGGCCAGTTTCACGAGTGAGCTTCAACCATAGAGATAGAGCATCAGATAAAGGCTTTAAACTTGATTGCCATTGATTCGCATCATGCTTTTTTCGTTCTATTGGGAGGTGTAACCAATAATGCAGAGCTGGAAGATCAAAGCAGCATGAGCCACCAGGTAAATTAAACCTCTGGCGGATTGAGCTTAAAAAACGATCTTCTTTTAAGGATTGACCAAAACGTTCAGCACGCATGAGATGTTCATGAATAGTGTCTATCTCTTTTAGAAGAGCACTAAGCGCCTCTTGATCGACGCCATCTACATTTAACCAATTTCGATAAGCGAGACGTTGTTTCTCAAGATCTTTTGCCAGCTCACTTTTCAATTGAATTTGCTCAAAGATCTCGAGCATATCGAATATCGAACGAAAGAAAAGTTGATATTGATGGTTGTCGGTAAAACCAGAGGCTAAGTGAGCCTGACGCAGCAAAGACTCAACTCTTAAATAGATGCGAGTTTTCTCATTTAAAGGATGTTCAAATTTGTGCGTGGTCATCAACTTAAGCCCTATCGAATTTCATTTCCTATTTTCGCAGATTTTTCTTACACATGGCTAGGTACTTTTCGTGCAAATCTGTGATTTGAAGCAAAAGTTCAGGGTCATTTGGGTTATTCTTAACCACATCATCAGCTAGAGCGAGTCGTTGCTCTCGAGATGCTTGCGAAGCCAAGATCGCTTTTGCTTGCTCTTCGCTAACGTTATCTCGTTTCACTGTTCTGGATATTTGAGTTTGAGGTTCTACATCAACAACAAGGACGCGATCACATAAGCTATCCAACTTATTCTCTACTAGTAAAGGAACAACCAAAAGCGCATAGTCCGATGTAACTTGCTCTAGGTCTTCGATCATCTTTTCACTGATCATTGGATGTAATAAGCCATTGAGCCAAGCTTTTTCCTCGGGATGAGAGAAAATTCTTTCTCTTAGCTTTGCTCTATCAAGAGTTTGATCATCGTGAACAATATCAGTACCAAAGTGCTCGATAATGGCGTTGAGGCCAGGAGTATTTGGTTCCACAACTTCACGAGCTACGATATCGGCGTCGACAATGTCAATCTTGAATTGTTGCTTGAATAGGTTTGCCACGGTGGTTTTGCCACTTGCAATACCGCCCGTTAGGCCAATAACAAAAGCCATCTACACTCCTAGAATTGACGTAAAGTACCAGTTAAGGATTTGATTGCCCCAAATTAGGCTTACCCAACCCGCGATTGCAAGGTAAGGACCAAAAGGAAAGGCTTTTTCGATGCCTTGCTTCTGCAAACGCAATTGAATAAGACCAAAGATGACGCCTACCACTGATGAAAGCAAAATGATCATCGGCAAAGATTGCCAACCTAACCAAGCTCCTAATGCTGCAAGTAGTTTAAAATCACCGTAGCCCATACCTTCTTTGCCAGTTAGCAGTTTGAATGCCCAGTAGACACTCCAGAGGCAGAGGTAACCCGCCATAGCTCCAATAACGGCGTCTTGCAGGCTAACAGGGCTTATACCCACGAGAGCAAGGGCAATACCTGCCCACATTAATGGCAGCGTGAGTTGATCCGGCAACAACATAGTATCTAGGTCGATGAATGTGGCGGCTATCAGTACAAAGGTAAAGAAAATAAGGGCCGTAGTGAAGTAGCTAAAACCGAAATGAAAGGCGATAAAACCCGAACAAAACGCAGTAAGCAGTTCGACAAGAGGGTAGCGAGCACTAATAGAAGACTGGCAGTTGTGGCATTTACCTCTGAGTAATAGCCAACTAATCACAGGGATGTTGTCTCTGATGCGAATGTGTGTACCACATTGCTGACAAGATGAACGCGGCACACTGAGCGTTAACGTCTCTTTTGGTGGCTCGATCTTGTATTCAGGAAATGACTCAGCGCACTCGCGTCGCCATTCTAGATCCATGATTTTGGGTAGTCGATAAATAACAACGTTGAGGAAGCTGCCTACGATCAAACCAAAAATCGTGGCAAATACAACGAATAGCCATGGGTAGTACTGGAATACTTCCATATCTTTCTCTTGCGCGATGAATCAAATAGCAAAGTGCTGTTTTGATGGGATTAATTGCTAAAGGATCATTCTATCCCAATACGCTCATCAAGTTAAAGATTGGTAAGTACATTGCAGCAACCATACTGCCGACAACCACCCCTAAAAATAAGATGATTAAAGGCTCTAAGATTTTGCTTAAGTTATCTACGGTGTTGTCGACTTCGAACTCATAAATATTGGCTATTTTATTGAGCATATCGTCAAGCCTTCCGGATTCTTCGCCAATCATAACCATTTGCAATACTAACTCTGGAAATACATTGCAGTTTCTCATCGCAATGTACATTGGCATCCCTGCAGCAGTATCACGATAGACCTCTTCAATTGCGAGTTGATAGTGTAGGTTGCCAGAGGTTTTTGAGGTGGTTTTTAAACTCGTGAGTATCGGAATGCCGGAACTAAAACTAGTGGCTAGTGTTCTACTAAATTTAGCTATTGCCGCTTTTGAAAAAACTGGTCCTAGGACTGGGATTTTCAAGCTCGTTCGCGCTAAAAATAGATGGAAAGAAGGAGAACGATTGCTGATTAGCTTGCATGAAATAATAACGCCCACAATTCCTAAAACCATAATCCCTCCCCAATTTTGAACCCAATCTGATAGGGCTAGGATCTGTTGGGTAAACCAAGGTAAATTGGCGCCAAAGCCAGCAAACATTTTTTGGAACTCAGGTATTACTTTGGTAAGCATGACAAAAGATACAATTAGCGCTACTAAGATCACCATGGCGGGATAAATCAGAGCCTTGATAACTTTAGCTCGAAGCTGCTCGCTTTTTTCCCGGTAGGTAGCGAGGCGTTCAAAAACTTTATCTAAATTACCGGATTGTTCTCCAGTGGCAATGAGATCTGTATACAGCGGGTCGAAGTGCTGGCTTGAAGTTCTCATTGCTTTTGACATGGGGGTTCCTGCCTCTACTGCTTTACTAATGTTCAACAGTATGGATTTCATTTCCGCTTTGCGGTGATTTTCTGACACCAACTTGAGCGCTTGGACAATAGGAACACCGGTTGTCAGCATAGTTGTAATCTGGCGAGTGAAAATCGTGATGTCTCTGGCTTTAACTCTGTTACTTAATTTTGATAAGACAGAAGCATTGCTTCTTTTCAGTTTTTTAACTTTGATGTGTTGAGCATCGAGTCTTTCGCGAACCTCGACCTCATTCAGAGCGAGTATATGGCCTGATGTTTGTTTTCCTGAGCTATTGATGCCTTTCCAGCGGAAGTTCTTAAGTTGGGGTGTTGATACTTTCATGTTGATAGAACCTGACTATAAGTAAAGTACGCGTTGAAGCTCGCTAAAACTGGTGATCCCTTGTTTTAGTTTTTCTAACCCTGAAGCCTTTAGTGTTTTCATTCCTCGCTCTACAGCTAATCGTTCAAGCTCCAGAGATGTATACCCTTTGATGATCGCCTCTGACATTGCATCATCGAATGGCATTACTTCATAAATCCCTGTGCGCCCACTGTAACCATTTGTACAATCACTACACCCTACAGGGTTGGCGTCAAAAACATGGTCTTTGTCAGATATACCCAGTGAGGATAGCGCAGGAGTCATTGACGCTGGCTGCTTGCAGTTTTGGCATAAACGTCTCGCGAGACGTTGAGCAATAATAAGGCTTAGAGAGGAAGCTAGGTTAAAGCTTGCAATGCCCATATTATTTAAGCGAACAACCGTTTCGGCAGCGGAATTTGTATGCAGTGTCGATAGAACGAGGTGGCCAGTTTGGGAGGCTTTTATTGCTATTTCGGCAGTTTCTAAATCTCGTATTTCACCAACCATGACAATATCAGGGTCTTGCCTTAAAAATGAACGCAGTGCTTCTGCAAATGTAAAACCAATTTTTGGTTGAACTTGAACTTGATTGATGCCAGATAAGTTAATTTCAACAGGATCTTCCGCTGTAGAAATATTAACTTCTGGTTGGTTTAGAATGTTTAACCCGGTATACAGTGACACCGTTTTTCCACTACCGGTAGGGCCGGTCATAAGAATCATACCTTGAGGGCGTTTTAAGGCATTCAAATATAAAGCTTTCTGCTCTGTACTGTATCCGAGCTTATCAATATCTAAAGATGCGGAGCTGCTATCCAATAGGCGTAATACTATTTTTTCGCCAAATAACGTAGGGAGCGTGGATACGCGCATATCAATGGCGACATCACTATTTAACTTGAGCTTAATTCGGCCATCTTGTGGTAACCGTCGTTCTGCAATATCAAGTTTAGAGAGAATTTTTACGCGTGCAGAGAGTCTACGGCTAAGATGGCTAGGGGGCTGTTGAGTTTCAACTAAGATGCCATCACAACGTAGCCGAACACGAAAGATGTTTTCATATGGCTCAAAATGAATGTCGGAAGCTCCTTTCCGGACTGCGTCGAGCAAAATTTGGTTGATGTAACGGCTGACTGGGGATTGATCCTCACTTAAATCTTCGATGTTTTCTATTTCGTCTTCACCAATATCTACAAGGTTAGCCAGTTCGTCTTGATTGATATCTTTTAAGTTTGAGTGAGAGTTTTCAATTGACCTGCCATATAAGCGACGTATAGAAGCTTGAAGCTCTTTGAAGTCTGCAAGGACTAGCTCCACTTGCAATCCTGTAGCGAACCTAAAATCATCTTCCGCATGCCACATTGTGGGGTCGGGAATTGCTAGCGTAAGAGCATTGGAGTCTTTTTTTAGAGGGAGAGCATTATATTTTGTAATGAGCTCTCTTAACCCCAACTCTTTACAAAGTGGTTCAAAGTCAAACTCGCATAATGAGCAATAGTTTAAGCCAAACAAAGAGCTCAAATGAACCGCTAGTTCATCTGAGGTAAAATACATGTTATGGATCAAAGCCTCCGGTACCGAAATACCAGAGGCTTTTACTAGCTCAATGACGGCATCTTCTTGCTGAGTATCAATTAAACCAGCCTGACGAAGAACAGAGCAGAGGTTGGTGAGCATTAGTTACCTGAACAGTCGATGCTACGGCCTGCTGTTGTACAGCCTGTTCCAGTAATGCCCCATTGAACTACGCCATTACCAATATTAGGCGTGAAGGTTAAAGCTAGGTTAGTACCACCGCCATCAACACCTGTTGTTGTCATAGTAATGACACCATTTGCAACCGTTACAGCATCAACGTAAGAAATCGTACCACCGTCATCACCAGCAGCAATTGTAGCTGGGATATCATTCGCGCCAGCGTTACAACCTACTAGCTGACCCAAGTCTTGTGCACACATTGCTACCGCAGTTTTAAATCCAGTAATACCAGCAGCTGCGCCAGCCACGCGTGTGCGCTGTGTGTAGTCTGAGTATGCCGGGATGGCAAAGGCAGAAAGCACGCCGATGATTGCTACTACGATCATTAATTCAATCAGCGTAAAGCCTTTTTGCTTATTGCGTTTGTTTGTTTTCATTTATGTTTCCTTTAATTCCAGATGCATCTTGCACGGGGCGGAAGCATAAAATAGATTAAGCCTAAGAAAACTAAGCAAATAAAAGGTTTCGAGTCAGGTAGGTATCTTTAACATGCTGTTGCATATGCGTTTCATGCTTTTGCGATGAATTTTGAGCTTCGAAATAAAAAGAGGAGCCTAAGCTCCTCTCCATATTAGTCATTTTTTAGTGACGAATTTTACGTTCGTTATTTGAAGCGCATCGAAAGATCCATCGCTTTTAGGTGCTTAGTTAAAGCGCCCACCGAGATGTAATCTACGCCTGTTTCTGCGTATTCAGCGATGGTTTCTAGAGTCACATTGCCAGAGTTTTCTAACGCAGCGCGTCCTGCATTGATAGCGACGGCTTCACGCATCATATCTGTAGTGAAGTTATCGAGCATGATGATATCTGCACCTGCTTCAATCGCTTCTTTTAGCTCGTCCAAGCTTTCCGTTTCCACTTCAACTGGTTTACCTGGGTTCAGCGATTTTGCTGTGGTAATCGCTTGAGTGATCCCGCCACATGCAATGATGTGGTTTTCTTTAATAAGGTAGGCATCGAATACACCGATACGGTGGTTGAAACCACCGCCACAGGCTACTGCGTATTTTAGCGCACTACGTAAGCCCGGAATGGTTTTACGAGTATCTAATAGACGGCACTCAGTGTGAGCAATTTTCTCTGCGTACTCAGCGGTAATAGTCGCGCAACCTGAAAGGGTTTGAATAAAGTTCATTGCGTTGCGCTCGCCAGTGAGCAAATCACGAGCAGGACCAGTCAGTGTGCAAAGTGTTTGGTTTGGTTCAACCTTGTCGCCATCTTTTACATGCCATTCGATCGCGACTTTGCCACCCAGTTGTTTAAATACTTCATCTGCCCATGCTTGACCACAAAATACACCGTGTTCACGAGTAATGATGGTTGCTGCGTTAATAGCGTCTGCTGGGATAAGCGATGCGGTGATGTCTTTGTCTGCATCCAATGTGCCACCTAGGTCTTCTTTTAGGGTGTCGGCTACGGCACGAGTGATTTCTAATGGAAGCTGCTGCTTAAGGTATTCTAGGCGTTCTTGGCTGTTGTGTGTGTTCTTCATCGCAAATCTTGTCTTGAAAGGGAGATGGCAACGAATGATACTCTCCGGTGTCAATAATTTCAGCAGTTAATTTGCAAAGTAGAGAGGTTGATATGTGCCTAAAAATCGAGAATGGTTGGTTGACGCAAGCAAAGCATGTTCCATCGCCATTCTTTGATGCTCGTTCAGATAAAGATGATATCTCTCTGCTGGTGGTTCACAACATCAGTTTGCCGCCAGGGCAGTTTGGTGATTCATATATAGAGGACTTTTTTACTGGCAATCTCGATCCTAAAGCACATCCATTTTTTGAAGTAATTCACAAAATGGGTGTTTCGGCACATTGCTTAATAAAGCGTAATGGCGAAATTGTTCAGTTTGTTTCGTTTTTAGATAGAGCTTGGCATGCCGGGCAATCTAGCTTTGCTGGTCGTGAACGTTGCAATGACTATTCGATTGGTATTGAGTTAGAAGGCACTGAGTTTGTGGCTTATACAGAAGAGCAATATCAATCACTTACGGATTTGGCTCATGCGGTCATGCATTCTTACCCCAAAATCACCTTACCCCGAATCACGGGGCATCAGTATATCGCTCCCTTGAGAAAAGCCGATCCTGGTCTAAGCTTTGACTGGGTCAAGTTCAGGCAACAAATACAACGCTAACTTGTAGCGAAAGTGTAAATTCAAAAAACAGAAATAAATAAGGCATACACTCAAGTATGCCTTTTTTTGATACGAGAAATATGAATGCTTGTTAAAAGTTAACTACATTTTGAACGCTCAAAACAGCGGTTGGTGAAAAAATGTACGGATAATTTTGTCATTTTTTGTTTTTGTTGATCAAAATTACTAGCACGCAGAGCTCCCATCTGTTTTGTTTATGTAATTGGTAAGACCAATTTTATTGCTGTTTTAATAGTCGATTGTTATCAGAGTGTTGGTTGTAAGTCCATTCTATGATTTAGGTCAATTTTTGGCTGGACAGTGGCGTTTTAATTATGTTAATTTCTGCACCATCTTAAAATTGGTATTACCAATTACCTGCAAGAGTAGAAGAACAATAAATTATGGCTTATCAAAGGATTCGTCAGCCAAAGCTCTCTGATGTTATTGAACAAGAGCTAGAAAGGTTGATTGTGGAAGGAACATTGTCTCCGGGGCAGCAGTTGCCACCAGAGCGCGAACTCGCTAAGCAGTTCGATGTGTCTCGTCCATCTGTCCGTGAAGCCATTCAACGCTTAGAAGCAAAGCGTTTGCTTACTCGTCGTCAAGGCGGTGGCACATTCGTTAGTGAAAACATCTGGAAAAGCTTTTCAGATCCGTTGTTGAACTTGTTGTCGACTCACTCAGAAACGCAGTTAGACCTACTTGAATCGCGCCATGCGATGGAGGGGATTTCAGCGTACTTTGCAGCTTTGCGTGGTACCGATGAAGATTTTGCACGCATTCAAGCTTGTTTGAATCAAATTAGCGAAGAGCAAAAAGGCGATAACGTTGAGGCAGAAGCCGCTGCAGTGATGCAGTTTCTGATTGCTTTGACTGAAGCGGCACACAATGTCGTCCTGCTTCATATTGTTCGCAGCCTTGCGCCTTTGCTTGAGCAAAATGTTCTACAGAATCTAAAGCTCTTACATCGCCGCGATGAAGTGGTCGATAAAGTAAGTAAACACAGAGCTAATATCGTGGATGCGATTGTTTCTGGTCAGCCTGAAAAGGCACGTGAAATGTCTCACTCACATTTAGCTTATATTGAAGAAACATTGTTGGATTTGACTCGAGAAGAGTCTCGACGAGAGCGTTCTCTGCGTCGAATTCAGCAAGGTAACGATTCTTAATACAAGAACCGCTTACTTAAATAAGTAGATCCAACCAACAGAAGGATAGATCGCCATGTCTGACATGAAGCATGACGTAGATGCACTGGAAACTCAAGATTGGCTACAAGCCCTTGAATCAGTTGTTCGTGAAGAAGGTGTAGAACGTGCACAGTTTCTATTAGAAACCGTTCTAGAAAAAGCACGTCTAGACGGCGTTGATATGCCAACTGGCATCAACACAAACTACATCAACACTATTCCAGCAGCACAAGAACCAGCTTACCCTGGTGACGTAACTCTTGAGCGTCGTATTCGTTCGATTATTCGCTGGAACGCAATCATGATCGTATTGCGTGCTTCTAAGAAAGACCTAGACCTAGGTGGTCACATGGCTTCTTACCAGTCAGCAGCGGCGTTCTACGAAGTTTGTTTCAACCACTTCTTCCGCGCTCCAAACGAGACGGACGGTGGCGATCTAGTTTACTACCAAGGTCACATCTCTCCGGGCATCTACGCTCGTGCATTCGTTGAAGGTCGTCTAACTGAAGAGCAGCTAGACAACTTCCGTCAAGAAGTAGACGGTAAAGGTATCCCATCATACCCGCACCCTAAATTGATGCCTGAGTTCTGGCAGTTCCCAACAGTATCTATGGGTCTTGGCCCAATTTCTGCGATCTACCAAGCGCGTTTCCTTAAGTACCTAGACGGTCGTGGTCTGAAAGACACGTCTGCACAGCGTGTATACGCGTTCCTAGGTGACGGTGAAATGGATGAGCCAGAATCACGTGGTTCACTTTCTTTCGCTGCGCGTGAGAAACTAGACAACCTAACATTCCTAATCAACTGTAACCTACAGCGTCTAGACGGTCCTGTAATGGGTAACGGTAGCATCATCCAAGAGCTAGAAGGTCTATTCAAAGGCGCTGGCTGGAACGTTGTTAAAGTTATCTGGGGTAGCAACTGGGATGCTCTACTTGCTAAAGATACAACAGGCAAGCTTCTACAGTTGATGAACGAAACTGTAGATGGTGACTACCAAACATTTAAATCTAAGGACGGTGCTTACGTACGTGAACACTTCTTTGGTAAATACCCAGAGACTGCAGCGCTAGTTGCAGACATGACTGATGACGAAATCTTCGCACTTAAGCGCGGTGGTCACGAGTCTTCTAAACTGTACGCAGCTTACAAAAACGCAGCAGAAACTAAAGGTCGTCCAACAGTAATCCTAGCGAAGACTGTTAAAGGTTACGGCATGGGTGAAGCCGCTGAAGGTAAGAACATCGCGCACCAAGTTAAGAAGATGGATATGACTCACGTACTACACCTACGTGATCGTCTAGGTCTTCAAGACATCCTAACTGACGAAGCAGTGAAAGAACTTCCATACCTGAAACTTGAAGAAGGTACAGCGGAGTACGAATACCTACACGCTCGTCGTAAAGAACTAAAAGGTTACACGCCACAGCGTCTACCTAAGTTCACTCAAGAATTCAAAACACCTGAGCTAGAAGAGTTCGCTCCGCTACTAAGTGAGCAGAAGCGTGATATCTCTACAACAATGGCTTACGTTCGTACTCTTAATATCCTGCTTAAGAACAAGAACATTGGTAAGAACATCGTTCCTATCATCTGTGACGAAGCTCGTACGTTCGGTATGGAAGGTTTATTCCGTCAGATCGGTATTTACAACCCGCACGGTCAGAACTACACACCTCAAGATCGCGACATCGTTTCTTACTACAAAGAAGCAACTTCAGGTCAGGTTCTACAAGAAGGTATCAACGAACTAGGTTCAATGGCTTCATGGGTTGCAGCAGCAACGTCATACAGCACGAACGATCTACCAATGATCCCGTTCTACATCTACTACTCAATGTTTGGTTTCCAACGTGTAGGTGATATGGCGTGGATGGCTGGTGACCAACAAGCTCGTGGTTTCCTACTAGGTGCTACTGCTGGTCGTACAACGCTAAACGGTGAAGGTCTACAGCACGAAGATGGTCACTCGCACATCATGGCGAATACAGTTCCTAACTGTATCTCTTACGACCCAACATTCGCTTACGAAGTTGCAGTAATCATGCAAGACGGTATCCGTCGCATGTACGGTGAGAACCAAGAGAACGTGTTCTACTACCTAACGGTAATGAACGAAAACTACGCAATGCCAGCAATGCCAGAAGGCGCTGAAGAAGGTATCCGTAAGGGTATCTACAAGCTTGAGTCTTACGCAGGTGACAAGTCTAAAGTTCAGCTAATGGGCTCTGGTACTATCATGAACGAAGTACGTAAAGCAGCGACTATCCTAAGCGAAGAATACGGCATCGCATCTGACGTGTTCTCTGTAACATCGTTCAACGAGCTAACTCGTGACGGTCAAGACGCAGAGCGTTACAACATGCTTCACCCAGAAGCAGAAGCAAAAGTACCTTACATTGCACAAGTAATGGGTACTGAGCCAGCAATCGCAGCGACTGACTACATGAAGAACTACTCTGAGCAAGTTCGTGCGTTCATGCCTTCTGAGTCTTACAAAGTACTTGGTACTGATGGTTACGGTCGTTCTGACAGCCGTGAGAACCTACGTCGTCACTTCGAAGTTAACGCGGGCTACGTAGTTGTTGCAGCTCTTACTGAACTAGCGAAACGTGGTGATGTTGAGAAGTCAGTCGTCGTTGAAGCGATTGCTAAGTTCAACATCGACACTGAAAAAACAAACCCACTTTACGCTTAATACAGCGCTTAACTAGAAGGTAAATAAGCAATGGCAATCGAAATTAATGTACCTGACATCGGTGCGGATGAGGTTGAAGTTACTGAGATTCTTGTAAGCGTTGGCGACAAGGTTGAAGAAGAGCAGTCTCTTATCACTGTTGAAGGCGACAAAGCTTCTATGGAAGTTCCAGCGTCTCAAGCAGGTATCGTTAAAGAAATCAAAGTAGCGGAAGGTGATTCTGTTACGACTGGTTCTCTAATCATGATTTTCGAAGCCGAGGGTGCAGCAGCTGCTGCACCTGCTCCTGCAGCAGAAGCGGCTTCAGCAGCGGCTCCAGCTCCAGCAGCAGCGGCAGAACTAAAAGAAGTTCACGTTCCAGATATCGGTGGCGACGAAGTAGAAGTTACGGAAATCATGGTTGCAGTTGGCGACAGCATCGAAGAAGAGCAATCTCTTCTAACGGTTGAAGGCGACAAAGCATCAATGGAAGTTCCAGCACCATTCGCTGGTACTCTAAAAGAGATCAAAGTTGCTGCTGGTGATAAAGTAACAACTGGTTCTCTAATCATGGTATTCGAAACTGCCGGTTCAGGCGCAGCAGCGGCTCCAGCAGCCGAGGCGTCGGACCGAGTAGAAGCTCCAGCAGCTCCAGCGGCAGCAGCTGACAAAGAAGTGAATGTTCCAGATATCGGCGGTGACGAAGTTGAAGTTACTGAGATCATGGTTAAAGTTGGCGACACAGTAGAAGAAGAGCAATCTCTAATCACTGTTGAAGGTGACAAAGCTTCAATGGAAGTTCCAGCTCCATTCGCTGGTACGGTAAAAGAAATCAAGATTGCAGCTGGCGATAAAGTAACGACTGGCTCTCTAATCATGGTATTCGAAGTAGCTGGCGCAGCTCCAGCTCCTGTTGCAGCACCTGCACAAGCAGCAGCTCCAGCTCCTGTTGCAGCACCTGCACAAGCAGCAGCTCCAGCACCTGCAGCGGCTCCTGCTCCAGCAGCAAAAGTTGAAGCGGCACCTGCAGCGAACGATTTCCAAGAGAACAACGACTACGCACACGCGTCTCCAGTTGTCCGTCGTCTTGCTCGCGAATTCGGTGTTAACCTATCTAAGGTTAAAGGTACTGGTCGTAAGAGCCGTATCCTAAAAGAAGACGTTCAAGCTTACGTTAAAGATGCGCTTAAGCGTCTTGAGTCTGGCGCTGGTGCGGCAGCATCTGGTAAGGGCGACGGCGCAGCGCTTGGTCTACTACCTTGGCCAAAAGTTGACTTCAGCAAATTCGGTGAGACGGAAGTTCAGAAGCTTTCTAAGATCAAGAAGATTTCTGGTGCAAACCTACACCGTAACTGGGTAATGATCCCTCACGTTACACAGTGGGACAACGCTGACATCACTGAGCTAGAAGCGTTCCGTAAAGAGCAGAATGCAATCGAAGCGAAGAAAGACACTGGCATGAAGATCACTCCTCTTGTGTTCATCATGAAAGCAGTAGCGAAAGCACTAGAAGCGTTCCCAGCGTTTAACTCTTCACTTTCTGAAGATGGCGAAAGCATCATTCTTAAGAAGTACGTGAACGTAGGTATCGCAGTAGATACGCCAAACGGTCTTGTTGTTCCTGTATTTAAAGACGTGAACAAGAAAGGCATTTACGAGCTATCTGAAGAGCTAATGGCAGTTTCTAAGAAAGCACGTGCTGGTAAGCTAACGGCAGCTGACATGCAAGGCGGATGTTTCACAATCTCTAGCCTTGGCGGTATCGGCGGTACAGCGTTTACGCCGATCGTAAATGCGCCAGAAGTAGGTATCCTAGGTGTATCTAAATCTGAAATGAAGCCAGTGTGGAACGGCAAAGAGTTCGAACCACGTCTACAGCTTCCACTGTCTCTATCATACGACCACCGTGTGATTGATGGTGCAGAAGGTGCACGCTTCATTACTTTCCTAAACGGTGCACTATCAGACATTCGTCGCCTAGTACTGTAATATAGAAAGTAATAGTTAAGGTGGCTTTCGGGTCACCTTACTTCTTTATATAAAAGACTATTTTTAGACGACAATTTCTCACATCGTTCAGAATCTGAAAGATGAATTGTTGTCTAGCTCACAGGCTAACTTAAAGCTGCTTTCACACTGTTAACATCTCTGTAAAATATTGATCGTTTGAAAGCCTAATAATTTAAGAACATCTACTCAGCCTGTTAGGGATAATGACTACAAGAGGTCACAATGAGCAAAGAAATTAAAGCCCAAGTTGTTGTACTTGGTTCTGGTCCTGCTGGTTACTCAGCTGCATTCCGTTGTGCGGACTTAGGTCTAGAAACAGTACTAGTTGAACGTTACAGCACTCTTGGTGGTGTATGTCTAAACGTTGGTTGTATTCCATCTAAAGCACTTCTTCACGTTTCAAAAGTTATCGAAGAAGCGAAAGCGATGGCTGAGCACGGTGTTGTGTTTGGCGAACCGCAAACAGACATCAGCAAAATCCGTATCTGGAAAGAGAAAGTTGTAAATCAACTGACTGGCGGTCTTAGCGGTATGGCTAAGATGCGTAATGTTACTGTAGTAAACGGCTACGGTAAGTTCACAAGTCCTAACTCTATCCTTGTAGAAGGCGAAGGCGAGTCAACAACGGTTAACTTCGACAACGCTATCATTGCTGCGGGTTCTCGCCCAATCAAACTGCCATTCATCCCGCATGAAGACCCACGTATTTGGGATTCAACGGATGCACTAGAGCTGAAAGAAGTACCAGAAAAACTGCTTATCATGGGCGGTGGTATCATCGGTCTAGAAATGGGTACGGTATACCACTCTCTAGGCTCTAAAGTAGACGTAGTAGAGATGTTTGACCAAGTTATCCCTGCTGCAGATAAAGACATCGTTAAAGTCTTCACTAAGCGCATTAAAGACAAGTTCAAGCTAATGCTTGAGACTAAAGTAACAGCAGTTGAAGCGAAAGAAGACGGTATCTACGTTTCAATGGAAGGTAAAAAAGCACCAGCAGAAGCTGAGCGCTACGATGCCGTTCTTGTTGCTATCGGTCGTGTACCAAACGGTGCACTTATCGATGCTGAAAAAGCGGGTATTGAAGTGGACGAGCGTGGCTTTATCAACGTTGATAAGCAAATGCGTACTAATGTTCCTCACATCCACGCGATCGGCGACGTAGTTGGCCAACCAATGCTTGCTCACAAAGGTGTGCATGAAGGCCACGTAGCGGCAGAAGTTATCTCTGGTAAGAAGCACTACTTCGATCCTAAAGTTATTCCTTCAATTGCTTACACTGAGCCAGAAGTAGCATGGGTTGGTAAGACAGAGAAAGAAGCGAAAGCGGAAGGCATCAACTACGAAGTGGCAACATTCCCATGGGCAGCATCAGGTCGTGCAATCGCATCTGACTGTGCAGACGGTATGACTAAGCTAATCTTCGATAAAGAAACTCACCGCGTTATCGGTGGTGCTATCGTTGGTACTAACGGTGGCGAACTGCTTGGTGAAATCGGCCTGGCTATCGAGATGGGTTGTGATGCAGAAGATATTGCACTAACTATCCACGCTCACCCAACTCTACATGAGTCAGTAGGTCTAGCTGCTGAAGTATTTGAAGGTTCAATCACTGACCTTCCAAACAAAAAAGCAGTTAAAAAGAAAAAGTAACTTTTTCTTAGCTACTCGCTAATGTTTTTAGAAACCGCTGATTCGTCAGCGGTTTTTTTATTGGAAGAAAAGAACGCTACGTTTGGAGGTTCGGGAGTGCTCCGCTTTAGGAATCTAGAGCTGGTTGTGGGAAGGCTAATGAAAGAGGGTCGGCTCTAAAGGAGTTGACTTGTTTCAAGAAAGACAAATTATTATCGCTTATCAAAAACAAAAATGTATGGTCCGCCCCGTTATTGCAACTACAATTAAGTCATAACGGAGTTGGTTTGCGCTAATGTATTCGGAGTCCTTGTTGGGAGTACTAGCTTCCCAGCTCCACGATGATATCTGCGCCAGATTATCCTTAAAAAGCCCAAAGCGTTTAACGCTATTTTTTGTGTCAGGTTCTTAACCTGGTCGATTGACCGTTTTTGTCATCACGTTCATTGGCGTTGCAAACTTGGTTATAGCTATACAGCCTTAAAAGCTTGGCGGTGGTATAACACCGCCCAAGCTATTCTTGCTAGCTTGTTGGCAAGTGCTACGACCACAACATTAAATGGCTTCGTCGCCCGGAGCTTGATGAGCCACTCTCCAAACACTTTCCCTGTCGTTTCTAGCCTTGAGAGAACTGCTCTTGCTCCATGGATAAACAGAGTTCTGAGATGTTTATTGCCTCGTTTACTCATGCCAAGTAGCTTGGTCTTTCCTCCCGTAGAGAACTGTCTCGGCACAAGCCCTAACCATGCAGCCATTTCCCGACCATTGGTGAAGTTACTTGGGGAACTTACATCGGCAACACACAACGTCGATGTGAGGTCGCCAACGCCAGGGATAGTTTTCAGCAATTGTGCACTTTCGTTATTGTTAACAACGGCTTGAAGCTTACTGTCTTGAACTTTGACTCGTTCATTAAGGTATTTGTAATGCTCGTGGATAGACACTAATTCAACGAGTAAGCTTTCTGGTAAAGACGCTTTTTGCTCTGCTAGCCATTGGAAGAGAGCCTTCATCTTTGCATGCCCCTTTGGAAAACTTAGGCCGAACTCAAGCAAGATAGCCCCAATTCGAGACATGGCGGCCGTTCTCTCCTTGATATAACCATCTCTGACACGATGAATCGCTGCGATGACTTGGGCTTCTTCACTTTTTACCGCGATAAACCTTATTGTTGGTCGACCAGCGGCTTCTGCGATTGCTGATGCATCTATGAAATCATTTTTGTTGCCTTTGACATAAGGCTTAACGTACTGGGGAGGAATAAGTCGAACTTGATGACCGTATTCACCACTCTTGCGAGCAAGCCAATGAGCACCGCCACAAGCTTCGAAAGCAATGGTTGTTGGTTCGATTTTACAAAGGAAACGTTGGAGTTGGTTTCGACTAAACTTACGACGTAATACTTCTGCACCTGAACGGTTATGAGCGATAGCGTGGAAACAGTGCTTGCCTAGGTCGATACCTAAAATATGAATAGAAGACATATGGTTCACCTCATTCTGAGAGCCTACTCTAAGCTTAAGGGCTTGAGAGTGGGGCGGACCATATAATTAAGGCCAATACCTAAGTATCAGCCTTTGATTTAATCAAATTCGCGTTTCAGCTTAATGGTCGCGGTTGTAGATGCAAAGCATATCTAGGTAAGAATTAACTAAGCTAGCTAGTTCAGATTCACTCTTAGAACGATTTGCTTGCACAAATAAAGAGTAACAGATGCCATGGAAGAGGTTTGCCAAGTGCTCTGGTTCATGCTCAGAACATACTTCACCACGTTCGATGGCCTTAATGAACATGTTTTGCACTAGCAGTTGGTTGGTACGGTTTGTAGTTACAAAAAGTGGCCATACTTCATCACGTGTTGACGCACTCCACTCAAACCATACTTTCAGCCAGTGGCAATCTTGGCTTACTAGCTCAATCATTGCATTAGTGATGTTGGCGATGTTCTCACGAGCATGAATGTCTAAGTCAATATTATCAGATAAAAAGTTAGAGAACTGACGAACAACGTGGTTCAGAACTTCATCCACCAAATCTTCGCGAGTCGGGAAGTAGTTAAATACAGTCGCAACAGAAACTTGAGCGATCTCGGCAATATCCGCATGACCACCACGGCCAATGCCGCGACGAGCAAATACTTCTAGAGCGATTTCCATCAGTTGTTGTTTACGTTTAAGAGGTGAAAGCCTAGTACGAGGCCTCTTTGCAATTGAGTCCATATTAAATATCCTTGCCATTTGAGTTGATTATTTCGCGTTTAATACGCTTATATTTAATTATTCTAATGATTGCTTAAAGCTTGATGAGTGTAATGGTGCATATGATTAAGGTCAATATGCAATCAGAAAATTATCGATAGGAATGTCATTACTGTGGCGTTTTTCATCAACTACTTGTGAAAACTTAGATGTAGGTCTAAAAATTTCTTGGTGGTGAAGAGCGCTTTTATCGCTCTACTCGTGGTGTTACACTACGCTGCGTAAAAAGGTGATCGTTTGCGTACGACCAACCTCAACTCACAAGAATATTGAGCACAGTATGAAACATACAGTAGAAGTTATGATTTCTGAGCAAGAAGTTCAGGAACGTATTCGCGAATTAGGCAAGCAAATTACAGAACGTTACCAAGGCAGTGAAGATCTAGTTTTGGTTGGTTTGCTTCGTGGTTCATTTGTATTTATGGCGGATCTGGCGCGTGCAATTGATCTGACTCATCAAGTGGACTTTATGACTGCCTCTAGCTACGGTAACACGATGGAAAGCTCTCGTGATGTGCGTATCCTTAAAGATCTAGATGATGACATCAAAGGTAAAGATGTCCTGATCGTTGAAGACATCATTGATACGGGTAATACGCTGAACAAGATCCGTGAGATTCTTTCTCTACGTGAACCAAAGTCGATTGCTATCTGTACGCTGCTAGACAAGCCATCACGTCGTGAAGTTGAAGTGCCAGTTGATTACGTTGGCTTTGCGATTCCAGACGAGTTTGTGGTTGGAGTGGGTATCGACTACGCTCAAAAATACCGCCACCTACCGTTCATTGGTAAAGTGGTACCACAAGAGTAATCATTACTCTTACTAGAAGAATACAAAAACGCCCGTTAAGAAATTAACGGGCGTTTTCTTTTATTTGGTTCGGCTGATACTTTTTAACTCAGCGACAAAGCAATTTGTTGTCTGAGTTAAGAATGGTTGAGAGCGCTTTTTGGTAAGAGGCTTCAACGGTCTCTTTTGAGTTTGAACGAATACCTAAATATTCAAGGCGACCATCTTCAATCCCGTACACAACGCCATGAATTTCTACATCCTGACCACGTTCCCAAGCATTTTGCATAATGGTCGAGTTACCTAGGTTGTAGACTTGTTCTGCTACGTTGATTTCACCAAGTTTATCCGCGCGGTCTTCGACAGGCATTTGGTCTAGATAAGTTCGGTGTTTAAAATAGAGATCTCGGATGTGAAGGAGCCAGTTATTGATAAGACCAAGTTGAGGGTTGTCGATAGCTGCGTTAACGCCACCACAGCCATAGTGGCCGCAGACAATAATATGTTTTACTTTTAATACATCGACCGCATATTGCACAACCGAAAGGCAGTTTAGGTCGGTATGGATCACT
This sequence comes from Vibrio sp. SCSIO 43153, assembly GCF_023716625.1. Classification (NCBI taxonomy): domain Bacteria; kingdom Pseudomonadati; phylum Pseudomonadota; class Gammaproteobacteria; order Vibrionales; family Vibrionaceae; genus Vibrio; species Vibrio sp. SCSIO 43153. The sequence continues at coordinate 2,756,576 of NZ_CP071855.1, read as the reverse complement.
TGATTCGCTACATTTCGGTGAACAAATAACTCGCCCGAGAACAGCCCTGTTAGTCGCTCTGCAGGAACACGACTGTCTGAACAACCAATCCATAGAAAGTCGGGCTTTTGACCTTCCGCTAGTTTTGCGAAATATTCTGGGCGATCAGATTTGATTTCTTCTGACCACTTAGAGTTATTTTCGAATAATTGTTTAATTTCCGGCATCTGACATCTACTTCCCTAAAAATTAAAAAAACCAACCACTCACCAGTGCTTATAAAGCGATCAGCGCTGTAACTATACACAATGTTACAATTTCGATCCCGTTAAATATTCATTCAAGATGACTCATCTGACTAGTTCTCGCTGTGAAAATCATAAAATATGCAGACATCATTCAGTATGCGAATAAGCCTAGCGAATTCGTGGTTTTATTGTGTTTTTTTCTTTGACGAAATATTTGTTAGATTGATGGCATTTTGTCTTTTTAATGCAGGGAGCAAATTCAATGTTCGGTAGTCGCTTTAAGGATATCAACTTGAAAGGGGATCTGTTTGGTGGCGTCACCACGGCCATTATTTCACTTCCTCTTGCGTTAGCCTTTGGTGTCGCATCTGGTGCTGGCGCAGAAGCAGGCTTATGGGGTGCGATCATGGTGGGGCTTTTTGCTTCTCTGTTTGGTGGCTCAAATACCCTGATATCGGAACCAACCGGTCCTATGACAGTGATCATGACCGCTGTACTGACCAGCATGATGGCCAAGTACCCTGAAACGGGGATGGCAATGACCTTTACCGTTGTAATGATGGCGGGGGCATTCCAGATTGTGCTCGGCACATTAAAGTTAGGTAAGTACGTTACACTGATGCCTTACAGTGTAATCTCCGGCTTTATGTCGGGTATCGGTGTCATTCTGATTATATTACAGCTCTCGCCTCTATTAGGTCATGCCGCGCCTTCTGGTGGGGTCATCGGGACGTTATCGGCATTACCAGACACCATTTCTAACCTCAAGTTTAGCGAGTTGTTTTTGGGCTTGCTGACGTTAGGTATCTTGTTTTTCTTCCCTAAGCAGTACCGTAAATACGTCCCAGCTCAGTTAGTGGCATTGGTTGCAGTCACCTTGCTTTCGGTCATCTTATTTGATGCTGAAGATATTCGCCGAATTGGTGAAATCCCAGCAGGTTTGCCGTCTTTAGTTGTGCCGCATATTGATCCTGCGATGTTTACCGAAATGGTCATTGATGCCTTAGTGCTGGGCACATTAGGTTGTATTGATACCTTGCTCACGGCTGTTATTGGTGACTCTTTGACGCGTAAAGAGCATGACTCAGATAAGGAATTGCGCGGCCAAGGTTTGGCGAACATGATCTCTGGTCTGTTTGGTGCACTGCCTGGTGCTGGCGCGACAATGGGAACCGTAACCAATATCCAAGTTGGCGCACGCTCGCCATTATCTGGGGTGATTCGTGCGTTGATCCTTGCACTGGTGGTTTTGGTTGCAAGCGGGTTGACTGAGCCAATCCCAATGGCAGTGCTCGCGGGTATCGCGGTGTACGTTGGTTTCAACATTCTTGATTGGAGCTTCATTCAACGTGCCCATAAAGTCAGCTTTCCTGGTATGGCAGTCATGTATGGCGTGATGTTCCTAACGGTGTTCGTAGATTTGATTGTTGCGGTCGGTCTTGGTGTGTTTATTTCTAACATCATCATTATTGAGCGTTTAAGCCGCGAGCAAGCACGCCAAGTGAAGGCAATCAGTGATGCGGATGAAGACGATGTGCCGCTAACAGATAGTGAGCGAGGCCTACTAGATAGAGCGAATGGCAAAGTGTTGTTCTTCTATCTTTCGGGGCCAATGATCTTCAGCGTATCGAAAGCCATTTCTCGTCAGCATTCGAGTATCTCTGACTATGAAGTGATGATCCTCGATCTTACTGATGTACCTATGATTGATGTGACGGTAGGTCTGGCGCTAGAAAACGCGATTAAAGATGCTCTAGATGCAAACTGTGCAGTTTACCTACTGTGTCCAAATCAACGTACTCGTGAACAGTTAGAGAAGTTCCACGTGATAGATTTAGTTCCTGATGAAAACACCTACAAGTTCCGTTACGAAGCATTGAATGCGGCGATAAAGCATGTAGAAACAGATGAGCATCAAATGCTAACCATGTAGTCTAAGTGGTTTACTTAAAAGCGCTACCAGAGAGATTTGGTGGCGCTTTTTCGTATATAGAGTTAAGGAAACTTATAGTTATTTCTAATTTTATGGAAAGGTTTATTTGTGTTCATCGTTATTCAACGATAAACTAATTCAACTTCAGTGCAATACCGCTTTCGACTTTTTAGTCGCTATCAATGAGCCCCTAAAGGTATTGGCATTCACGATTCATCAACAGATGGCAATGATTACGCAATGTACGCATTAGAAATAGAACAGCTTCGCAAGACTTATGCGGGCGGATTTGAAGCGTTGAAGGGCATTAGCCTAACAGTAGAAAAAGGTGATTTCTACGCGCTTTTAGGGCCGAATGGTGCTGGTAAATCCACTACGATTGGCATTATCTCTTCTTTGGTAAACAAAACTTCCGGTACGGTTAAGGTTTTCGGTTACGACATCGATACACACCTAGAACTAGCGAAGCAAAATCTAGGTTTGGTACCGCAAGAGTTTAACTTCAACCAGTTTGAAACGGTCGAACAGATTGTGATGCAGCAAGCAGGTTACTATGGTGTATCCAAAACGCTTGCACGAGAGCGAGCAGAAAAGTACCTGACTAAGCTCGACTTATGGGAAAAACGCAAAGAGCGAGCACGTAACCTATCGGGTGGTATGAAACGTCGTTTGATGATTGCTCGCGCTTTGATGCATGAGCCGCAGCTGTTGATCCTTGATGAACCAACAGCAGGTGTGGATATCGAATTACGTCGCTCAATGTGGGATTTCTTGAAGGAGATTAACCAAGAGCAGGGCATTACTATCATCCTAACGACTCACTACCTTGAAGAAGCAGAAATGCTATGTCGTAACATCGGTATCATCAATAAAGGTCAGCTGATCGAGAACACAACGATGAAAGCGCTACTCGGAAAACTTCGTGTTGAAACTTTCATCTTCGATGTTGAGTTTGATAGTGAGATGCCAGAGCTTGCGGGTGTGAATAGCCAAACGATGATCAATGGTTCACTAGAGATTGAGTTGGACAAGAGCCAAGGTCTGAACTCAGTATTCAGTCAACTTTCAGACAGTGGGGTGAAAGTACTCTCTATGCGTAACAAAGCAAACCGTTTGGAAGAGCTGTTTGTCAGCATCGTACGTGGAGGTAACCAATAATGTACAAGTTATATTGGACCGCTTTTTGTAGCCTGCTAACGAAAGAAATCAATCGCTTTACACGAATTTGGGTGCAAACTCTTGTGCCGCCAGCGATTACGATGACGCTGTACTTCATCATCTTCGGTAGCCTAATTGGTTCTCGTATTGGTGAAATGAACGGCTTTAGTTACATGGAATACATTGTGCCGGGCTTGATCATGATGTCGGTGATCACCAACTCGTATTCTAATGTCGCGTCGTCATTCTTTAGTTCTAAGTTCCAGCGTAACATTGAAGAGCTACTAGTAGCGCCAGTACCAAACTACGTCATCATTCTTGGTTTTGTTATGGGGGGCGTCGTTCGTGGTTTGCTGGTGGGGACTATCGTAACTTTCGTGTCGCTGTTCTTTGTTGATTTGCAAGTGGAACACTGGGGCATCATTATCGCGACGGTATTTATGACTTCGGTTGTATTCTCACTCGGTGGCTTGATTAACGCGGTTTACGCAAGAACGTTCGATGATATCTCCATCATCCCGACGTTTGTATTGACGCCACTGACTTACCTCGGCGGTGTTTTTTACTCAATCAGTCTATTGCCTGAGTTTTGGCAAGGGGTGTCTAAACTGAACCCTATCGTCTACATGGTGAATGCATTCCGTTATGGCTTCCTTGGTGTGTCCGACGTGGGTATTGTCACTTCGTTTAGCGTACTGACGGTATTTGTGGTCGCGCTTTATGGTGTGGCTCATTATTTGGTGACCAAAGGAATTGGTTTAAGAAGCTAATACACAAAGAATTGAAAGAGCAGCTATTGGGGCTGCTCTTTTTCTATGCACACCAATACATTCCCATACAATTTTTCGACTTTTTACATGCTAGGTTTCACTCATCTGTCGTAAATACATCTGTTGTAAATGAGTGAAGCCATGAATACCGTCCCATCTCCTTCTTTTTCCTTTAAATTGCTTCTTCCTAAATACTGGTCTGTTTGGTTTGCATTCGGCTTGTTAGCGTTTATCGTCAATGTTCTGCCGTATCCGTTGTTGCGAGTATTGGGAAGAGGTATCGGCTCTCTCGCTATGCTGCCAATGAAGCGTCGCCGAGAAATTGCTAAGCGCAATCTCAAGCTCTGTTTTCCTGAATACACCGAACAACAATGTGAGGAGCTGGTAAAAGCAAACTTTAAGTACACTGGTATGGCACTGATTGAAACGGGTATGGCTTGGTTTTGGCCTGAGTGGCGAGTGAAGCATCTAACTAAAGTTGTGGGCAAAGAGCGTTTACTTGAGCAAGAAAAGAATGGGCGAGGTGTGCTAGTAGTATGCAGTCATCACCTCAATTTGGAAATGACGGCGAGAATCTTTAGTCAATTTGCTGAAGGCTACGGTGTATATCGCCCTAACTCAAACCCAGCTTACGAGTTCATTCAGCACCGTGGTCGAACTCGATGTGGACATCAAATGATAGACAGGAAAGACGTAAAATCGATGCTCAAAGTCCTGAAAAATGGCAAGCGATTATGGTACTTACCGGATCATGATTATGGGGTGAACAATTCGGTATTCGTACCTTTCTTCGCCGTCGAACAGGCGGCAAGCACGGCTGGCTCGAGTGTATTGGTTGATGCAACCAAGTGTGCGGTGATATCTGGAGTGACCGTCATGAGTGACAACCAATATACGCTTTATATTGGTGAGGACCTGAGCGAGCAATTTGAACGACGCAATCCGGCTAAAGCGGCGAGTATCTTGAATCAAGAAATCGAGGGGATGATAAAGCGAGATATTCCAGCATGGATGTGGTTACACAAGCGATTTAAGACTCGTCCAGAAGGGCTTCAATCTGTTTACTCATAAATCAAATTAGCAGATGTAAAAAAGGTCGGCTTAGCGCCGACCTTTTCATTTAAGACTTCGATTTACTCAGCATTTGCAGAGTCATCTTCACTTGATTCTTCTTCTTTGGTTTCGACTACCATATCAACCGTTTGGTTATCGATTAGGCGTGTTTTTCCTAAGAATGCAGACATCAAGATCACCGCTTGTGTGGTCTCTGCTGTGATGGCCTGAAGTGTACGTGCATCACGGATGAAGATTTCATCAGGTTGTAGACCTGCTGCGCGTAGCTGATCGTTCGCATCTTCAATGATAGAAGCGTAATCGTCACGACCACCACGCATAGCGCTGCTGATCCAACGCATAGTGCGTGCTAAAACCGGTGCACGTTGGCGTTCATCAATGGTAAGCAGGCCATTGCGAGAGCTCATTGCAAGGCCGTCCATTTCACGTACGGTTGGTACGCCAATGATCTCAATGTCCATTGCTAGGTCATCAACCATCTTGCGAATCACAGCAAGCTGTTGAAAGTCTTTCTCACCAAAGCAAACCACATCTGGCTGAACAATGTTGAACAGTTTGTTTACGATGGTGGTAACACCACGGAAGTGACCTGGGCGAGATGCACCTTCGAGGATGGTTGATAGACCAGGGACGTCAACAAATGTTTGTTTGTCTAAGCCTTCAGGGTAGATCATTTCTGGTGTTGGAGTGAACACCAGTTCTACACCTTCGCCACCTAGTTTACTTAGGTCTTCTTCTAGAGTGCGAGGGTAGTTATTCAAATCGTCTGCACGGTCAAACTGCATCGGGTTTACAAAGATGCTTACGACAACGACATCCGCGTATTCGCGAGCTTTACGAACAAGCGTTAAGTGGCCTTCGTGTAGGTTACCCATGGTTGGGACAAACGCTACCTTACGACCTTCACGCTTAAAGGTTTTTACCTGTTCACGAATCGCTGAGATTTCCGCAAAAGTTTGCATGCATTTATCCTCTAGGCAATAGTATGTGCTTCGTCTGGGAATGCACCGCTTTCAACATCAGCCATGTATTGAGCCACGGCTTTGCGCATATCGCCTGTTTCAGCAAGGAAGTTTTTCGAGAATTTTGGCATGTAGTTCGCCGAAATTCCAAACATATCGTGCATTACAAGAATTTGACCGTCTGTCACATTACCAGCACCGATGCCAATCACTGGCACATCAAGTACTTGTGTAATGCGCGCTGCCAAGTCAGCAGGAACACACTCGAGTAAAACAATTTGAGCACCGGCTTCTTGCAATGCCAGAGCGTCTTTAACCATACGATCCGCTTTTTCTTGATCGCGACCTTGTACCTTGTAACCACCAAAGATGTTTACAGATTGAGGTGTTAGACCAAGGTGAGCACAAACTGGAACAGCACGTTCAGTTAGCATCTTAACGGTATCAACTAACCAATCACCGCCTTCGATTTTTACCATGTTTGCACCAGCACGCATTAGCGTTGCTGCGTTCTCACACGCTTGCTCAGGCGTTGCATAGCTCATGAATGGCATATCAGCCATCAATAGACAATTAGGGCTACCAGCGCGCACACAGCGTGTGTGATAAGCGATATCTTCAACGGTCACAGGTAATGTGTCTGTCTTACCTTGCAGAACCATGCCTAGAGAGTCACCTACCAATAAAACCGGCATTTCTTGGCTTTCAAAAAGTTGGGCAAAGCTTGCATCGTATGCAGTTGAAGTAGCAAATTTACGACCTTCTTGCTTCCACTTAATCAGGTCGTTAATGGTCATTTTTTTCATTGTTTTTTCCTCACTAGGAGTTGGCTATGACTGCCAAATGCTGAGGCCGTTTCGATCTACTTGTTTAAGTAGTGACGACACCTCGGTCCCGTCTGGGAGTTGTAAACTTGGTGCAATTTCCGCAAGAGGGTAGAGTACGAACTCGCGCTCTCTCATTCCATAGTGTGGAACTGTCAGTCTTTCGGAATCGATCACCTCATTGCCATAAAGAATCATGTCGAGGTCCAAAGTTCGTGGACCCCAGCGTTCATCTTTACGGACACGCCCTTGCTCTTGCTCAATCGCTTGGGTGCAATCGAGCAGCTCAAGAGGCGTCAAATTGGTTTTTATCGCCACAACCGCATTGATGTAATCCGGTTGGTTTTGTGGTCCCATCGGTGTACTGCTGTAAAGTGATGAAGCCTGAACAAACTCAGAGTTTGGTAATGTTTTAAGGGCTTCGATCGCTTTCTTCGCTTGGCTGACAGGATCAGCCAAGTTACTGCCTACCGCAATGTACGCTGTGATCATGACTTAGGCTTACTCTTTTTCTTGCGGTAAGTTTTACGGCGGCGTTGACCGGTTTTAGGCGCTTGGCCGTCTAGGTCCGCAGCCATAGCTTGGCGCATTTCTCGGCCAGCATTTTGGAAAGTTTCCCACCACTTGGCAAGCTTCTGAGTATCACCACCTTCAATTTCACCGCGCATTTCAAGAAAATCAAAGCCAGCTCTAAATTTGTTGAGCTCCATTAGGCGGAATGCGCGTTTACCGTTGCGTCGTGGAAGGCGTAATTGCAGTTGCCAAATTTCACGAATCGTCGCTGTGTGGCGGCGTGGAATGGCAATGGTACGAACTTGGTCATCAAGAATGATGTTGCTCGCTTCCATGATGGCATCGTAATGGCACAGGTTACGCTGTTCCATTAGTTTATCTGCCATGGCACATAGCGGGTACCACAGCATCGCTGCAAACATGAACGCAGGATTGATGCGCTTGCCTTCTTCGATTCGCATATCGGTCGAATCAAGCACTAAATCTAGCATTTGTTCGGTATGAGATTCGTAATCTTCAGTGAAGTGCTCAGCAATTACAGGGAACAACTGTTGGAACAGGTTGTATTCGCGCAGTAGGTGATAAGTCTCTAGACCGTGACCAGATTGAAGCATCTTCAACGATTCTTCGAAAAGACGTGCTGATGGGATATCACGCAGTAGCGGTGCCATCTCTTCAATCGGTGCAGCGGTGTCTTCTTCGATATCGAAGTCAAGTTTCACTGCGAAGCGAACGGCGCGCAGCATGCGAACAGGGTCTTCACGGTAACGGGTTTCTGGGTCACCGATTAGGCGAACAAGACGGTCCTCTAGATCTTCAATACCACGAGCGTAGTCGTGAATAGAGTAATCTGCGATGTTGTAGTACATCGAGTTAATCGTGAAGTCACGGCGCTCTGCATCTTCATCAATAGTGCCGTAAACATTGTCACGAAGCAGCATGCCTTCTTTTGACTGCTGGGAAACGTTCTTGTTCTTTTGCTCTTGGTGGTGACCACGGAAGGTCGCAACTTCGATGATGTCTCGGCCAAACATAATGTGGGCAAGACGGAAGCGACGGCCAATCAAACGGCAGTTTCTAAACAGCTGTTTGATTTGTTCTGGTGTCGCGTTAGTTGCGATATCAAAGTCTTTTGGTTTTTGTCCAAGCAGTAAGTCTCGAACCCCGCCACCCACAAGAAAAGCATCGAAACCGGCACCGTTTAGTCGGTATAGCACCTTCAGTGCATTATCACTGATCTGCTTACGCGAAATGTTGTGCTCTTCACGAGTAAGTACATTGAGAGCGAGTTCTGGGATCATGGCAGATTCGCTTGTTGTATTGTCGTTTGTATTCATGTGCATCTGGCAATAACTGGGTTTAATCCAATCTTGCTTTGGTTAGTTTTTATGCCTCTAGGGCCAATTTTGCGGCTAATGATAGCCTACACAGTGCCGTTTGAGAATCACGGTGTGATCTCGATCTCCGCTGGAAGCTGTTGCAAACGCCAATTTTCGCAGCCCCAACGTAGTATTTCGTCTACGTTAGCGGCTCGAATATCGTCAGGAATATCGAATCCTAAAAACGTCATTGCATGCAGCAGAGCTGGCTTCGGATTAGCGACATCAATGGCTGTCGCATGGTTTTGTTTCGACAGTTTGTTGCCATTAGTGTCCATCGCCAATGGTAAATGCAAGTAGCTAACTTCCGGTTGTCCAAGAATTTGGTACAAGCTGATTTGACGACCAGTGGGCTCAATTAAGTCGGCACCACGGACGACTTCAGTCACCCCTTGGTCGATATCGTCTAATACTACCGCAAGATTATAGGCAAATAATCCATCTCGACGTTTAATAATGAAATCTTCATTTACTAACGCCTCAGGAATGGTCATCAAACCATGCTTCTGATCGAGGAAATTGGCGATGGGCTTGGTCATTTTTAGGCGAATCGCACCTTCTTTCAAGCCTTTGTCGCGGCAAGTGCCGAGATAATAACCACCATGCTCTTTTATTTGCTTACGTGTACATTGGCAATAATAAGCATCGCCATTCTCCAACCACGCATCAATTTGTGCTTGGTATAAATGGTGTCGTTCACTTTGATACACCACTTCACCATCCCAGTGGAGTTGATAAGCTTGGAGCGCATTAAGAATATCTTCTGCTGCACCAGGCATTTCTCTCGGTGGGTCAAGATCTTCGATTCGAACGAGCCAAGTCCCTTGATTGGCTTTTGCTTGAAAGTAGCTGCCAAGAGCGGCAACTAAGGAACCAAAATGTAATGGTCCTGAAGGGGATGGGGCAAATCGACCTACATAGCGTGTCATGCGTGTATCTCGAAAGTATTCGGGTAAAACTAGAAGTTTAGCGTTAAAAAGCTAGTCAAAACAAAAAGGGAGCCTGAGCTCCCTTTCAATAATCATAATGCGTGGTTGATTAACCTTGCATCTGTTTCTCTTTGATTTCTGCAAGTGTTTTACAGTCAATACAAAGGTCAGCAGTTGGACGCGCTTCTAGGCGACGAACGCCAATCTCGACGCCACAAGATTCACAGAAGCCGAAATCGTCTTCAGTAATTTTGTCTAGAGTCTTTTCGATCTTCTTGATCAGGCGACGCTCACGGTCACGGTTACGCAGTTCTAAGCTGAACTCTTCCTCTTGAGAGGCACGGTCAACTGGATCTGGGAAGTTCGCTGCTTCGTCCTGCATGTGGTGTACAGTGCGATCGACTTCTTCCCTGAGCTGATTACGCCAAGCTGTTAAGATCTTTGTAAAGTGTTCAACCTGCTCTGGTGACATGTATTCTTCACCAGGCTTTTCCTGATATGGCTCCACACCGGCAATGGCTAGGATGCCTATCGTTTTCTTCTTTGATTCTGGCATACAGCATCTCCTACTTACACCTAGTCAACTGCATCGCAGTCAATTTAAGGCGGGTATCTATAGCAAAAAGAGGCGGTGCAGGCAATTACTGAATCGCAAACTTATCGTCAATGTGAAGACGACATCATTTTTTCTCTTAATTGATAAATTCAATAGCAGAGATTAGTTTGATTTCAGTATTACTCAGTTCAGCTTTATAGCAGAGAACTTCTACTCCCGCTTCTTGTGCTTGTTTTAGTAACGTTGAATATTTCGCGTCTATATGGTGTGCCGCAGATACTTTTTCAATACCTGAATGTAAAACAGTGAATAAAAGTATGGCTCTACTTCCAGTTTGTGCCATTTCTGTGAGCTCTCTTAGGTGCTTTTGTCCTCGAGTGGTCACGGCATCTGGGAAATATCCTTGTCCTGATGAATTCTTCTCATCAAGCAGGGTGACGCTCTTCACCTCTATATAGCACTTTGGTTTGTTGCTTGCGCTGAGCAAGATATCAATTCGGCTATTTTCATTGCCATATTTCACTTCAGTTTGAAGTTGGTCATACCCAACCAGTTCCGAAATCACATTATTTTCAATAGCTTCTACCGCTAATTGGTTAGCGCGAGCGGTATTGATACAGATTCTGTGTCCTAGTGCGGTCTCACTAAGCTCCCAACTGTTTGGGTATTTGCGCTTAGGATTGTCAGAAGTGGAATACCAAACTTTATTGCCCGGTGTTGCGCAGCCTGTCATTGCTCCAGTATTGGCACAATGGATGGTGCGAACTTCACCACTATCTAGTTCGATATCGGCAAGGAAGCGTTTGTAGCGTTTGAGCAGAGTTGCTGACTCTAGAGTGGGGTTGAATTGCATTTGCTTATTTAGCCAAGAAGGTTTTTATGTACAATGTGGCCAACATTACAACATAGGGTATTTCCTTTGTCACAATTGCCGATTGAAGCCGTGATGCCACAATTACTTACGGCGGTCAAAAATCAACATCAAGTGATCCTCAAAGCAGCCCCTGGTGCCGGTAAATCCACTTATTTCCCGCTGCAACTTCTCAATAATCAGACCGTGACAGGCAAAATCGTGATGTTAGAGCCTCGACGCCTTGCTGCTCGTAACATTGCCTGTTTTTTAGCGCAGCAGTTGGGAGAGCAAGTCGGGGAGCGCGTTGGTTATCGTGTTCGTGGTGAAACAAAGGTGAGTAAGAGCACGCAACTTGAAATTGTGACCGAGGGGATCATGACGCGCATGATCCAAAATGACCCGGAGTTAGATGGCATTGATCTGCTGATTTTTGATGAGTTTCATGAGCGGAGTATTCACGCTGATACGGCACTAGCATTCAGTTTAGAGGTGCAAGAAGCGCTGCGAGACGACTTAAAGCTGGTGGTTATGTCGGCAACGCTCGATCAAGATGCTTTGCAATCCTTGCTACCAGAAGCGTCTTACATTGAATCGGAAGGTCGTAGCTTTGAGGTGGAAACGCGCTATTTACCGCTTGGTCCGAACGATCATCTGCCTACATCTATGGCAAAAACGATAGAGAGCTTACTACACAAAGAGTCGGGCTCTCTGCTGGCTTTTCTTCCAGGAGTCGCAGCCATCAAACAGGTGGAAGAGCGTTTATCGCACCTACCTGATAACGTTGAAGTGTGTCCACTGTATGGTCAACTTAGCTTTGCCGAGCAGCAAAAAGCTATCTCACCGGCTTCTTCTGGTAAACGGAAAGTCGTGTTGGCGACCAATATTGCCGAAACCTCATTGACCATTGAAGGTATTCGATTAGTCGTCGATTCTGGGTTAGAGCGTGTGGCACGTTTTGATTTGAAGAATGGACTTACGCGCTTGGAGCAAGTCCGCGTAGCGCAGTCTTCTGCGATTCAACGTGCCGGTCGTGCAGGTCGTATCGAAGAGGGTATTTGTGTTCGTTTATATTCTGAAAGCCAATTCAAACAGCAACCACAAGTACCGCAACCGGAAATTCTGCATTCTGACTTAGCAAGCTTGGTGATGGAGCTGGCATTTTGGGGCGCTGGGGATATCTCTGACCTTAAATGGCTAAACATTCCCTCTTCGGCATCGCTTGCTCAAGCTAAACAGTTGCTGATTTCTCTAGGATTGCTTACCGAGCAAGGTCAACTGACTCCTGAAGGTAAGACGGCACATGAGCTGGGCGTTGAACCCCGTTCGGCCGGAATGCTGATTCAGGCTCAGCAACACAGCGAAAAGATGCTAAATACTGCGCTAGCGGCAGTCGCCCTTATTGAAGAACCAGAGCGTAATGTCACTAATATTTCTCATAGCCTACATCGGTGGATGAGTAGCACGCATTCTAAGAGAACCGTATTGAGTAAGCGTGCTCAGAACTTAGCTTACAAATTGGATGCAGCATTTCGTCTATCAAATGTCGATGAGCGATTGCTGCCATTGGTGTTAAGCCTGGCTTTTCCTGATCGAATCGCTCAGCAGCGCGTTAATCAACATGGTCGTTTTACTCTGTCGAATGGACATGGTGCTGAATGTCGACCAGAAGAGACGCTGGGCGATTGTGAGTATTTGGTGGCGATTGATTTGATGCGTTCGCACTCTAGTTACAGCCAAATTAACTTGGCGTGTGATTTAGATATCAATAGCTTACAAGAAAAATTCGCGCACCTTTTTAATACGAAAGAAATGGTCGATTGGGATGAAAAAAAAGGCCGTTTGATCGCAGAGCGCCAAGTCAAACTTGGTCAATTGGTGGTAAAACGGGAAGCGCTGCCGAGTCCGGGTAAAGAAAAAATGACACAAGCTTTACTCACGTATGTCCGCCGTCAGGGCTTACAGAGTCTAAACTGGTCACCTGCAGCGGAGAGTTTACTGGAACGCATTCGTTGTGCAGTGGAATGGTTACCCGAGCAACCTTGGCCGAGCGTTGATGACGCCAGTTTGCTTGATAGCTTAGAAGGGTGGCTAGAGCCGTACATGAACACGGTCTCGTCGGTGAAAGATTTAGCTAAGGTGAACTTAGTTGAAGCCTTAAATGCTCGACTAGGTTGGCCTTTGAATCAACAGATTGATGAGTGGTTACCTGAAGACTATCGCTTACCTACTGGCTCGAAAAAGCGCATTCGCTACCAGTTTGGCCATGAGCCTGTGCTGTCGGTGCGTATGCAAGAAGTGTTTGGAGAAAGCACTTCTCCAACCGTGGCGCAAGGTCGTAAGCGATTGGTGTTAGAGTTGTTGTCTCCAGCTCAGCGCCCACTACAGGTGACAACGGATTTAGCAGCCTTTTGGGCGGGAAGCTACAAAGAAGTGCAAAAAGAGATGAAGGGCCGTTACCCTAAACATGTTTGGCCTGACGATCCTGCGACTCATGTAGCGACAACGAAAACAAAAAGACAAATGAATAATGACTGATACTAAAAAGCCAGGAGCGAAAAGAGCACCTGCCAAGAAAACAACGTCAAGCAAAACGGCACCCGCGAAAAAAAGTGGTGCAAAACGTCCGAGAAAATCACCATCCAAAAAACCAGAGCGTAGCAACCGTTCTTGGCTAAAAGCTATGTGGTCATTCAGTTGGAAAGCGGGCATTGCACTAGCGGCGGTATTGTTGTTTGTCGGTATTTATCTCGATAGCGTGGTGAAAGACCGTTTTGATGGTCAGTTGTTTGACCTTCCGACAGTGGTTTATGCGCGAATTCTTCACTTAAGCCCGGGCGAAAATATTACCATCAAAGAGATGCGTAATGAGCTTGATGTATTGAACTACCGTAAGGTAAGTCAGCCTCGTTACCCTGGTGAATACTCTTCTTCTTCAACGCGTATTGAGTTGATCCGTCGTCCATTTGAATTTGCCGATGGCCCAGAGCCTGATCGTCACGTCATGCTGTACTTTTCTGATAGTGGTCTCAAACGCATTCAATCCTTAGAATCTAAAGGCGATCTGGGTTACTTACGCATTGAGCCTAAGATGTTGGGCATGCTAGAAAAAGATCAAAATGAGCAACGTCTTTTCTTACGCAGAGATCAGTTTCCTGAGATCCTTGTCGATGCACTTCTTGCAACGGAAGACCGTGATTTCTATCAACATGACGGTGTATCACCACTGGCGATTGGTCGTGCTTTAGTTGCTAACATCAAAGCCGGACGCACCGTGCAAGGTGGCAGTACACTGACGCAGCAGTTAGCGAAAAACCTTTTCCTGACGCGTGATAAAACCCTTTGGCGTAAAGTCCGTGAAGCTTACATCGCTCTGATTCTAGATTACCGCTATAGCAAAGATCGTATTTTAGAAGCTTATCTAAACGAAGTGTATTTGGGGCAAAGTGGCGGGGATGCGATTCATGGTTTTGCTCTGGCATCACGTTACTACTTCGGCCAGCCGATCCAAGAGTTGCGTATTGACCAACTCGCTATGCTAGTGGGGATGGTAAAAGGACCGTCTTACTACAACCCTATTCGCTACCCAGAGCGCACGAAAACTCGTCGCGATTTGGTACTGCGTCTTTTGATGCAACAAGAGATGCTTACTGCGCAGCAGTATGAGCAAGCCGTGAATCGTCCTCTGGATACGCAGAGTCATCCACGTATTGCCAGTCGCCAGCCTGCTTACTTTCAGCAGTTGAATATCGAGTTGAAAGAGAAGGTAGGAGATAACTTCAAAGCTGAAACCGGCCTGCGTTTATTTACTTCTCTAGATCCAGTCTCTCAAAGTAAGTTAGAGCAAGCCATTGCGAAGAAAGTGCCTGAGCTTGCTAAACGTGCTGGCAAAGATCTTGAAGCCGCCGCTGTCGCAGTGGATCGTCATAGTGGTGAAATCCGTGCCATGGTCGGTGGTAAGCGTGTTGGTTATGAAGGTTTTAACCGCGCATTGAATGCTAGTCGTCCAATTGGTTCTTTAGTTAAACCCGCAATTTACTTGACGGCATTGGAGCAACCAGAAAAATACAATTTGGCGACGACGTTACATGATACGCCGTTAAGCTTGAAAGGAAGTAAAGGGACGGTTTGGTCACCGCGCAACTTCGACCGTAAGTTCCGTGGCGATGTGCCGTTATATCTAGCCTTAGCAAAATCACTCAATGTGCCTACCGTGCGCTTGGGTATGCAGTTAGGAATTCCAGAAGTTTCAGACACACTAGAGCGCCTTGGTGTAGATAAGAGCGAGATCCGCCCTGTTCCTTCGATGTTCTTAGGATCATTTTCGTTAACGCCCTTTGAAGTAGCACAAATGTACCAAACAGTAACGAACTCTGGTAAACGTGCGAAACTCTCTGCATTACGCTCGGTGATTGATATGGATGGCAATGTGATTTATCAATCGCTGCCCCGCTCAACTCAGGCCGTTGATCAGCAAGCTGCTTGGCTGACGACTTATGCGATGAAGCGAGGTGTTGCACAAGGTACGGGCCGATTCCTACAAAGCCAATTCGCATGGGCGGCATTAGCAGGTAAAACGGGGACGAGTAACGATAGCCGTGACAGTTGGTTTGTGGGTATTGATGGGCGAGAAGTCACCACCGTTTGGCTTGGTCGCGATGATAATAAATCGACTAAACTAACTGGGTCTAGTGGCGCATTGCGTGTGTATGCTGAATACTTGAAACAGCGTATTCCAGAGCGACTAGAGCTGCCATGGCCGAATGAAGTGACCACATTAGGTTTTCAGAAAGCGACGAATGGTGCGCTGGAAATGAATTGTCGTAGTGAGTACAAACTGCCAGTGTGGGATAAAACCGGGCAAATTAAGCAACAGTGTGAAAAAAAGTCGAACTGGTTGAACAGCTTATTTGATTGGTAGGACCACCAAAAACACCATCACTGACTTGTGCAGTTGTTTAATTCTTAGTAAAAGTAGGTGTTCAATATTCAGTAAAGGAAGAAATGAATGTTAAAAAGGTCAAATACGAACCCATGGATACGTTGCTTTGCGTTGTGGGTCTGCTCCTTTTTGATTGCAACGCCTTCCTTTGCTAAACATCTCGAAGAAGACTCCTCTCGGCCTAAAATTGCTGTCGTCCTCGCTGGTGGTGGAGCAAAAGGAGCCGCTCACATTGGGGTTTTGAAGGCTCTGGAAGAGATGAATATTCCCGTTGATATCATCACTGGGACTAGCATGGGTGCTTATGTTGGTGGTCTATATGCCACGGGGATGAGCGCCGATGAAATCGAAAGTTTTATCTACAGTGTCGATTGGAACAGCGGTTATCGAGACCGTGTCGACCGCAGCCAACGTCGCGTCCGCGATAAAGAATACGAAGACCGTTATCAAATCACTACTGACCTAGGTTTGAGGTTTGGTGAAGTGCGTTCGCCAACAGGCGTGGTGCAAGGCCAAAACATGTTGCGCATTCTGCGCGAAACCACGGGCAACCTTGGCCGTTTTAACTCCTTTGATGATCTTGCCATTCCATACCGCTCCGTCGCGACTGATATCGTCGAGCTGGAAGAGGTCGTTCTAGATAACGGTTATCTAGTTGATGCCATGATGGCGAGTATGTCAGTGCCTGGCGCGCTTCCACCTTACGAACTCAATGGTCATATGCTGGTGGATGGTGGCGTGGTTAATAACATGCCGGTTGATGTTGCACGCGCGATGGGCGCCGATATCGTTATTGCGGTGGATATCAGTACAGATTACAAAACCAAAGAGGACTTCACTGGTTTATTCATCGTAGCAGATCAGCTTTCTAACTATCTTGTTCGTCGTAGTACCCAAGAGCAAGCCGAAACACTCAGCGGAGATGATGTTTACATTCGTCCTAATGTAGGGCAAATGGAGACGGTTGAGTTCAATAAAATGCCTGACGCTTTTAAAGCGGGTTATGAGATCACTCGAGGACTAAAGTCAAAACTTGAAGGGCTGAGTGTGTCGAATGCGGAGTACCAGAAATACATCGAACATAAACAAGATATGCGCAAGAACCTTGAGTATGGGGATGAACGCGTCGTCGACCAAATCGTTCTTGTGAACAATACCCACTACAGTGATGTGCTGTTGACTAACCGACTTGAGTTAGACACAGGACGCCCTCTAGAAACGGCAGAGATCGAAAAAGCGGTAGAGAATCTCTATGCACTGGATCGTTTTGAACTGATCACTTATTACTTTGAAGAGATCGATGGGGTGAACTTACTCGTCTTTGAAGTGAACGAAAAATCTTGGGGTCCAAATTACCTAAACTTCCGTTTTTTCTTAGAAGACGATTTCAATACTGACAGTCAATATGGCATCGGTATATCGGCAAATTTCACTAACTTGAACTCTCACGGCGCGGAGCTGACGTTTAATGTGGATATGGGCACGGATAAATTGATTGAGGCGGAGCTTTACTCTCCGGTGCTTTCGAGTCAGCAGTTGTTCGTTTCTAGCAAAGTGAATTACAACACGGAGAACAGAAACTTACCTCTCGATGACGAGTTTGAAAACCCCGATATCGGTTCAGTGTATGATTTTCTACCAGTTTCTTACACCGAGTTTATTACCGAGCTAGCTGCAGGTGTGCAGCCAACCTTGTGGCAAGAGTTTCGTGTTGGTGGTCGCTATACCAAAGGGACGATAGAAGCATCTACTATTCAGTCTGCGGGGGAGCTAGATTATGAGCGACTGGGTGTTTTTGCCAACTACCGCTTAGACACTTTGGACGATTTTGCACTTCCAACTCGTGGTATGCTGATCGACTTGGACTACCTTGTTTCTCATGACAAAACTCCTGAGGATCTTCGAGGTGAAAACGCAAAAAATAGCATTGAAGATACTGTTTATGAAATTACCGCCCGTTTTAAAGGTGCAATGACATACAGCCGTCATACTTTAGTCGGACAGGCGGAATATAGCTTTGTTGAGAGTAAAAACTCTTTTGTGCCTTTAGATCCTAGAGAGTTAGGCGGCTTCTTAAATTTGTCCGGTATTCCTCGTAATAGTCTGATTGGACAGAACTTATTTTATACCAGCTTGGTGTATCGTTATAAATGGATGGATAACGACTTCGGGCTGTTTGAAGCACCAGTTTATCTAGGTGCGTCCCTTGAACACGGTGGTGTTTGGTCAGACAACGATCTTAAGTTGCATGAGGCGCCACTGTATAATGCTGCGTCGGTTTTCTTTGGAGTAGATTCTCCAGTTGGGCCGATCATGTTGGCATACGGTCGTACAGAGCAGAATTTAGATGCAGTGTACCTGATCGTTGGAACATCATTTAAATAACCGGGAGTAGGATAGCAAGATCTCCGCATATTTAGCCAAAATTTACCGGACTTTAGTCGTAAGTTGCTATGTTGGTCAAAATGATGAGATTTTAATTTAACGTTAAATTTGCTATCCTTTCGCCCACAGTTTGGCCTCTACGGCGCTGTTTCTCAATCAGAATTGAATGAAAACAAGGGCAATGGAGAGCCAAGTTTCCAAGGATGTTCACTCCTTTACTTTGAAAAATAGTAATTAAAAAGGAGGAACCGCAATGAGAGGAAAAAAGTCGTGCTTGAAGCCTACCGTAAACACGTCGAAGAGCGTGCTGCCGAAGGAGTTGTTCCTAAACCGCTAGACGCTGAACAAGTTGCTGGACTTGTTGAACTTCTGAAAAATCCCCCACAAGGTGAAGAAGCATTTATTCTTGACCTACTAGAGAACCGTATCCCACCGGGTGTGGATGAAGCTGCATATGTAAAAGCAGGTTTCCTAACGGCGGTAGCAAAAGGTGAAGTGGAATCACCATTAGTAAGCCGTGAAAAAGCTGCTGAGCTACTAGGTACGATGCAAGGCGGTTACAACATCGCTCCTCTAGTTGAATTCCTAGACGATGACCTACTAGCGCCAATCTCAGTTAAAGCGTTGTCTCATACCCTACTGATGTTCGATGCTTTCTATGATGTAGAAGAGAAAGCCAAAGCTGGTAATGCATTCGCACAGCAAGTCCTGCAATCATGGGCGGACGCAGAATGGTTCACATCGAAGAAGAAAGTCGCGGAACAGATTACTGTTAAAGTATTTAAAGTTACTGGTGAAACCAACACCGATGACTTGTCTCCAGCACCAGATGCTTGGTCTCGTCCTGATATCCCAGTACACGCGAAAGCGATGCTGAAGATGGAACGTGATGGCATCGTGCCAGATCAACCAGGCAGCGTTGGTCCTATCAATCAAATTGAAGAACTGCAAAAAGACGGTATCCCACTGGCCTACGTGGGCGATGTTGTTGGTACCGGCTCTTCTCGTAAGTCAGCGACTAACTCAGTGCTTTGGTTTATGGGTGAAGATATCCCATACGTACCAAACAAGCGCACCGGTGGTATTTGTCTAGGTGGTAAGATCGCTCCAATTTTCTACAACACAATGGAAGACTCTGGCGCACTCCCAATCGAACTAGACGTACAGAACATGAACATGGGTGATGTAATTGATATCTTCCCATACGAAGGCGTTGTGCGTAAAAACGGTGAAGAGATCTCTAGCTTTGAACTGAGCAAAGTACTGCTTGATGAAGTTCGTGCTGGTGGTCGTATTCCACTGATTATCGGTCGTGGCTTAACAAGCCGTGCTCGTGCATCACTGGGCCTAGAAGAAACAGACCTGTTTGCTAAGCCAGTTGACCCTTCTGAATCTGACAAAGGCTACACACTAGCTCAGAAGATGGTAGGTAAGGCATGTGGCGTTGAAGGTGTACGTGCAGGTCAATACTGTGAGCCTAAAATGACAACTGTTGGCTCTCAGGATACAACCGGTCCTATGACTCGTGATGAGCTAAAAGACCTTGCGTGTCTGGGCTTCTCCGCTGATCTTGTGATGCAGTCATTCTGTCACACGTCTGCGTATCCAAAACCAGTCGATGTAAACACGCACCACACACTACCTGACTTCATCATGAACCGTGGCGGTGTATCACTTCGTCCGGGTGATGGTGTAATCCACTCATGGCTAAACCGTATGCTTCTGCCTGATACTGTAGGTACAGGTGGTGACTCGCATACTCGTTTCCCTCTAGGTATTTCATTCCCAGCAGGTTCCGGTCTGGTTGCATTCGCTGCGGCGACAGGTGTTATGCCACTGGATATGCCAGAGTCAATCTTGGTGCGCTTTAAAGGTGAAATGCAGCCGGGTATTACGCTACGTGACCTTGTACATGCAATTCCTTACTACGCAATTCAACAAGGTCTATTGACGGTTGAGAAGGCAGGTAAGATCAACGAATTCTCTGGTCGCGTACTAGAAATCGAAGGCGTTGAGCACCTAACAGTTGAGCAGGCCTTCGAACTATCGGATGCGTCAGCAGAGCGTTCAGCGGCAGGTTGTACAGTTAAGCTGTCTCAAGAGTCTATTGAAGAATACCTAAACTCAAACATCACCATGCTTAAGTGGATGATCTCGGAAGGTTACGGCGACCGTCGTACTATCGAGCGTCGTATCACAGCGATGGAAGAGTGGTTGGCTAACCCAGAGTTGATGGAAGCGGATGCAGACGCAGAATACGCGCACATCATCGAAATCGACCTAGCAGATATTCACGAGCCAATCCTATGTGCACCGAACGATCCAGATGACGCTCGTCTTCTGTCTGAAGTTCAAGGCACACAGATTGATGAAGTGTTCATCGGTTCTTGTATGACTAACATTGGTCACTTCCGTGCAGCAGGTAAACTGCTAGAGCAATTCGGTGGTCAACTAGATACACGTCTATGGGTAGCGCCACCAACGAAGATGGACCGCGACCAACTGACGGAAGAAGGTTACTACGGTATTTACGGCCGCGCTGGCGTTCGTATTGAAACTCCTGGGTGTTCGCTATGTATGGGTAACCAAGCGCGTGTAGCAGACAAAGCAACAGTAATGTCGACTTCAACGCGTAACTTCCCGAACCGTCTAGGTACAGGTGCAAATGTATACCTTGCTTCTGCTGAGCTAGCAGCGGTTGGTGCAATTCTAGGTAAGATTCCAACGAAGGAAGAGTACTTAGAATACGCGAAGCAAATCGATGCGACAGCAGCAGATACTTACCGTTACTTGAACTTCCACAAGATGGATGAGTACACCAAGAAAGCGGCAGAGGTTATCTTCCAAGAGCCTGCATAATTTTAGCGAGCTTTGCTAATACTTAATTAAGCGCCCACCATTTGGTGGGCGCTTTTTTGTGGGATGCTTCGCTACGAGATACTAGAACTATGTCGTTTCCTAGACTGAGGGAGGAGAAATCTCTTTTAGGCTACGTATTGCGAGATCCCCAACTCGCTCGAGCCTCGCTCTTGAGGATGACGATTAAATAGCTAAGAGTAAAAACGATGCCATTCCCGAAAGCAACGAAGGAGTGCAGTCGGGAATCTATTGAGAGATCCCCAACTCGCTCGTGCCTCGCTATTGAGGATGACGATTTAAATAGCTAAGAGTAACAACGATGTCATTCCCGAAAGCGACGAAGGAGTGCAGTCGGGAATCTCTTTTAAACAAGCCATTGAGAGAGCTCTCGTCTCCCGCTTCTCCCATCTCAAATCTCCCTGTATACTCCGCACCAAATTGATACGAAAAGGCGATCACGATGGAATTTGAATTCATCCGCAACACATTGATGGGCGAATACTATGTCAAATGCAGCATGGGGCATGAGATTGTAGGTCGTTGGTTGCAAGAAGAAATTGGTAAAGACCCAGCGAAAATCGCGCAAGTTGAAGCCTTAATTGATCAGGCATTTTCTTCGCCATCTCAAGAGCATAGATTAACCGGTGCAGAGATCAGTTTGATGATCCATGGTGACGAGGTGCTAGTGCAAGAAAACGCATTGGGCAATGAGTATGAAGTGGAAATGGAAAGCGAGTTTGACTTCTACGATGCAGAGAGTACAGCCAGTTGTGGTATTGAAGACTTTTGTACCCTGATAGAGCAATGGAAAGACTTTTTGAACATTTAACGCACAGTTTTGGGGAGTCTAATTAGGGTTGCCTTATATTTGTGAGAAGGGCGCACCGATATGGTGCGCCCTTTTTGTTTATAAGTTTGTTAATTTTGCTAACTCTATATAAATCAACAAGATAAAAAGTTGGCACGCCGCTTGGATTAATACAAATGTTTCAGGATGAAAGCTGCGGAGAAGATTCAATGAAAATCATTAATGCCATTATAAAACCTTTTAAATTAGACGATGTGCGCGAAGCATTGGCTGATGTCGGTATTGAAGGGATGACAGTATCAGAGGTTAAAGGTTTTGGTCGTCAGAAAGGCCACACGGAGCTATACCGTGGCGCCGAGTATCAAGTCGACTTCCTACCAAAAGTAAAACTAGAAATCGCAACCCATGCAGACAATGTGGATCGTGTGGTAGAGGCCATCACTAAAGCGGCTCAAACAGGAAAGATTGGTGACGGTAAGATTTTTGTCTACGACCTAAATCAAGCAGTACGTATTCGTACTGGTGAAATGGACGCAGAAGCACTTTAAGAATTCAAGGGATTGGAGAACTATCATGGAATTAACAACAACGGTAACTGAATTACGTTACGCACTCGACACCTTTTTCTTCCTCATTTCTGGTGCGTTGGTTATGTGGATGGCAGCTGGCTTTGCCATGCTGGAAGCGGGCTTAGTTCGCTCGAAAAACACAACAGAAATTCTAACCAAAAACATCTGTCTGTACGCGATTGCTTGTACCATGTTCCTATTGGTCGGCTACAACATTATGTACGTTGATAATGGCGAAGGTGGTTGGTTACCATCATTTGGTGCACTAATTGGCACACAAGGTGAAGGCGCAGATCACTCGTTAGAGTCGGATTTCTTCTTCCAAGTGGTATTCGTCGCAACAGCAATGTCAGTGGTATCTGGTGCGGTAGCAGAGCGTATGAAGCTTTGGTCTTTCCTCATCTTCTCAGCAGTGCTGACGGCATTTATCTACCCAATGGAAGGTTACTGGACATGGGGCGGTGGTTTCCTATCAGAAGCAGGTTTTAGTGACTTTGCT
This sequence comes from Vibrio sp. SCSIO 43153, assembly GCF_023716625.1. Classification (NCBI taxonomy): domain Bacteria; kingdom Pseudomonadati; phylum Pseudomonadota; class Gammaproteobacteria; order Vibrionales; family Vibrionaceae; genus Vibrio; species Vibrio sp. SCSIO 43153. The sequence goes on along the minus strand of NZ_CP071855.1, from coordinate 2,733,339 downwards.
GGCTCAGGCATCGTACACATGGCAGGTGCAGCAGCAGCATTAGCAGGCGTACTATTACTGGGTGCACGTAAAGGTAAATACGGTAAAAACGGCGAAATCTACCCAATTCCTGGTTCAAACATGCCTCTAGCTACATTGGGTACGTTCATTCTTTGGTTTGGTTGGTTCGGCTTCAATGGCGGTTCTCAGTTGATGGTATCTGATTTTGAAAACGCGACAGCGGTAGGTCAAATCTTCCTTAATACAAACGCAGCAGCGGCAGCAGGTGCTATCGCAGCATTACTCGTATGTAAAACTACTTGGGGTAAAGCTGATCTAACCATGATTCTTAACGGTGCATTGGCTGGTCTTGTTGCCATCACGGCAGATCCTCTATCACCATCACCACTTTACGCAGTTGCAATCGGTGCAGTATCGGGTGTGCTAGTGGTATTCAGTATCATCGGTCTAGACAAAGTGAAGATTGATGACCCTGTAGGTGCTATCTCTGTACACGGTGTGTGTGGTTTCTTTGGTTTAATGGTTGTACCGCTAAGTAATGGTGATGCAACGTTCGGCGCACAGCTTCTAGGTGCGGCTGTTATCTTTGCTTGGGTATTCGGTGCGAGCCTTGTGGTATGGGCAATCTTAAAAGCAACCATCGGCATTCGCGTATCGGGAGAAGAAGAGCTTGAAGGTATGGATATGCACGACTGTGGTGTTGGTGCCTACCCTGAATTTGTTACTGTGAAATAGTCGACATAAAGAAACAATTAGTTACAAAGTAAACTATCAAAAACCTGCTCTGATGAGCAGGTTTTTTAGTGTCACATCATTGTTTTCCTACTGAACATGCATATAATAACGCAACTGATAAACGTTATCATTAGCATGGTAAAGGATTAAACAATGAAAAAACTGCTAACTCTTTCAGCGATTACTTGCGCTACTCTAGCTCCAACAGCAATGGCTGCTGAAGAAGTGAACGTCTACTCTTACCGTCAACCTTTCCTAGTTGAACCAATGTTCAACGAGTTCACTAAAGAAACTGGCATTAAAGTAAACGTGAAGTTTGCCAAAAAAGGCCTAGCAGAGAAGTTGGCTCAAGAAGGCGAATACAGCCCAGCTGACGTAATCCTTACTACAGATATCAGCCGTCTAGCGGAGCTGACTAACAAAGGTCTAGTTCAAAAGGTAGATAGCAAAATCATCGAAGAAAACGTACCAGCACAGTACCAAGACAAAGAAAACGAGTGGTTTGCTCTGACTCTACGTACTCGTAACGTTTACTCTTCACGTGACCGTGTTGGCAAACTAGGTAACGACTTCAACTACGCAGATCTAGCGAAGCCAGAATTCAAAGGCAAAATCTGTACGCGTAGCGGTAAGCACCCTTACAACGTATCTCTAGTGTCTTCTATGATCGCGCACCACGGTGAAGCTGAGACAAAAGAATGGCTAGAAGGCGTAAAAGCGAACCTAGCTCGTAAGCCTCAAGGTAACGACCGTGCTCAAGTTAAAGCAATCAAAGAAGGTCTATGTGACGTTTCTCTAGGTAACAGCTACTACCTAGGTAAGATGGTTAACGACAAAGAGCAAAAAGCTTGGGCTGATGCGGTATACATCAACTTCCCTAACCAAGAGACAACAGGTACACACGTAAACATCTCTGGTATGGCGATGGCTAAGTTCTCTCCAAACAAAGACAACGCTGTGAAGCTAATGGAATTCCTAACGGGTGACAAAGCGCAACAAATGTACGCAGAAGTAAACTACGAGTACCCAGTAAAAGAAGGTGTTAAGCGTTCTGAGCTTGTGGAATCTTGGGGTGACTTCAAAGCAGATACGATTTCTCTAGATGACATTGCTTCTCACCACGAAGCGGCAATTAAGCTACTAGATGAAGTGAAATTTGACCTTTAATTCCATGTGGGGGTATAACTATACCCCCATTTGATTAAAGGATATGAGATGTATTTGCAGCCGCATTTGTATTTCATACAGCCTTGCAGTATTTAGGCAATGAAGAATAAACATTCTCTATGGAAAACCAGTAGTGGGGTGATTACCCTGTTACTGGTTTTGCCGATCTTAGCGATCTTCTATACCGCCATTGGCGAGACAGATGACCTGTTCACACACTTGATGTCGACGGTCATGCCTACCTACATCTATAACACCGTAGTTCTGACTGCTGGTGTGATGCTCCTTTCTTTGATTCTCGGTATTCCAAGTGCTTGGTTTATGGCGATGTGTAAATTGCCAACTGAGAAGTGGCTGCAGTGGGCATTAGTTCTGCCTCTCGCGATGCCAGGTTATATCATTGGTTACATTTTCACGGATTGGTTTGATTTTGCTGGGCCGATTCAGATCTTTTTGCGTGATATAACCGGATGGGGACCGGGCGAATATTGGTTCCCAGATATCCGTACTTTGAGCGGTGCCACTTTCGTTCTTTCTCTTGTTCTTTACCCATACGTTTACTTGCTTTGCCGAGCGGCATTTATGGAACAGAACGTCTCTTTGTTACAAAGTGCACGCTTACTGAAATGTTCTCCTTGGGAGAGCTTTTGGCGCATTTCTTTGCCGCTTGTCAGGCCTTCTATCGCTGTTGGCCTGTCTCTGGTTGCAATGGAAACCATTGGCGATTTCGGCACCGTCAGCTATTTTGCGGTGAACACGCTGACTACTGCGGTTTACGATACTTGGCTAGGCTACTCGAACTTAAATGCAGCCGCGAAGATCTCAGCCATGATGTTGATGATTGTGGTGTTGTTACTGAGTGCCGAGCGCTACAGCCGCCGCAAACAGAAGTTATTCCAAAGCCAGTTTAATAGCCATGAAGATTTCCGTTATGAGCTAAAAGGTTGGCGAAAGTGGGGCGCACTGATTTGGTGTTGGGGTTTGGTAGCAATTGCGTTCATCTTCCCATTGCTACAGTTAATTGATTACGCGATTACTTACTTTGCACAAAGTTGGACACCGGAGTTTCGTGAATATGCATGGAACAGTTTGGTGGTGTCAGTCGTGGCTGCCATCATCGGTGTTGCGATTGCTTTGACGGTGAATTTCAGCCAACGCGTAAACGGCGGCCGCTCTAGCTTAGCTTTCATGCGTCTGTCTTCTATGGGCTACGCGGTTCCGGGCACTGTACTTGCGATTGGTGTCATGGTGGCAGTGCTGTTTATGGATCACCGTGTTAACGATATTGCTAAAGCGATGGAATGGGGCAGACCTGGACTGATTTTTTCTGGCTCCATGTTTGCACTGATTTTTGCGATGGTGGTGCGTTTCTCCGCTGTGGCGATTGGTAGTGTCGAAAGTAACTTAAATAAGATCTCTCCGTCGCTGGATATGGCTTCCCGTACCATGGGCTGTACGCCTAATACCATGCTTTGGCGAGTGCACTTCCCTCTGGTTAAACGTGGTGCACTGATTGCTGGTTTGTTGGTGTTTATTGAGTCGATGAAAGAGCTCAATGCTGCACTATTATTGCGTCCATTTAACTTTGAAACCTTGGCGACGTATGTATACAACTTCGCCTCGGACGAGCATTTGGAACTTGCTGCTCTACCAGCAGTATTACTGGTCCTAGTTGGGTTGATCCCGCTTGTTGTTGTTAACCGTTCACTGGAGCAAAATCACTGATGAGCTGCGCACTATCGATTAAAAACCTAACTTGTCAGTATGACGATCAGACCGTCCTTGAATCACTTTCTTTAGAAGTTGAACAAGGACAGATCGTGTGCCTGCTCGGCGCGAGTGGTTGCGGTAAGACAACGCTATTGAAAGCCATTGCTGGTTTGTTGCCGCTAAGCTCTGGTCAAATGAGCTTGAATTGTCTCACTATTGATGACGGTGAAAACTGGTTACCACCAGAGCAGCGTAATATCGGTATGATCTTCCAAGATTACGCCTTATTCCCGCATCTGACAGTGGCAGAGAACATCGCTTTTGGCTTGAAAAATGAAACGGCGCAGCAAAAGCTTCTCAAAGTAGAAGAAATGCTCGGCTTAGTTCACCTTAAAGGCTACGGTGATCGTTATCCTCACCAGCTTTCTGGTGGTCAGCAGCAGCGCGTGGCGATTGCCCGCTCACTGGCTTACAAACCGGATCTTCTGTTGTTGGATGAGCCGTTTTCCAATATCGACACCCAAGTTCGCCATGAACTTATCCGAGAGATCCGTAAAATCTTTAAAGAGCAAGGCGTTACCGCAATTTTCGTTACTCACAGTCGTGAAGAGGCGTTTGCCTTTGCCGATAAGATGGCAGTAATGAACCATGGTGTAATCGAGCAATACGGAACAGCCTCTGAGCTTTACTACCAGCCTTCGAGCAAATTTGTTGCAGACTTCTTAGGTGGTGGTAGCTACCTTGCAGCGAAGCGCATTTCTGACAGTGAATTTGAAACTCATCTTGGTGTGGTGGAAGCCAATGCTCAGCAAGAAATCCAAGTTGATGCAGAATGTGCATTACTGCTTCGCCCTCAACATGTGCAAATTGCTGCTGATGAAGAGAGTGCGGTCAAAGTACTTGAGCAGCACTTTATGGGTGACCACTGCCGCTACGTGATTGATGTCAATGGTGACCGACTGTTGGCAACCTCAGCGGAAGCATTGAATGTTGGGGATAGCGTTACGGTGAAAGTAGAAACTCAAGGCGTGTTAGCTTTCGCCTAAGTAGTATCATCGAAAAGAAAAAGGCCCGGCGGGTATGTCGCCGGGCAAGTGTTCTTCACCTATAGGTCGTGTGCACGAAGCGGGCACACAATTTAGCTATAAGGACAGAAAGTCCTTAAACTGTTGAAGAACACGTTCTGCAGTGTCTTTATCTTGCATCTCTGCAAAAATTCGTAGTAATGGTTCGGTACCTGAGAAGCGAGCGATGATCCAACCGCCGTTCTTGAAGTACACTTTCGCACCATCTTCGTAGCTGACTTTTTCGATTTCAAACTCAAACTCAGGCAACTGCTTTTCAACATAAATCTTGCTGAACAGTACTTCTTTTTGCGCCGGTTTGAATTTGCAATCGCCTTCCGCCATGTAGGCATAGCCATACTTGCCGTAGATTTCATCCAGCAACTCAGACAGTTTTTTGCCGGTTACTGAAATCATTTCTACCAATAGGCTGGATGCGAATACGCCGTCTTTGCCTTTGATATGACCGCGAATAGTTAGGCCGCCAGAGCTCTCACCACCAATCAATGAATCGTCAGCTTCCATTTGAGAGCTGATGTGCTTAAAGCCCACTGGAACCTCAAAGCATTTCTCGCCGTGATCTTCTGCAACTTTATCTAAAAGGTGCGTGGTTGCGATGTTACGTACCACTGAGCCTGTCCAGCCTTTGTATTCAAGTAGGTAGTAGTAAAGCAGCAGTAGCACTTCATTTGGATGAATGAAGTGACCTTTCTCGTCGATAATACCAAGACGGTCTGCGTCGCCATCGGTACCGATACCGATGTCATAGCCTTCTTGTTCCACTAGGTGCATCAAGCGGTAAAGGGTTGCAGCACTTGGTGATGGCATTAAGCCACCGAAATCTGGGTTTTTGCCGTCGTTAATCACGTCGACTTCACAACGGCCGTTGATCAGCACGGTTTGTAGCGCGTTTTTCGCAACACCAAACATAGGGTCGATCAACACGCGTAGATTCGCTTTCTTGATCGCTTCGATGTCGATAAAGTCGATGATCGAGTCAACAAACTCGTTCATTGGGTTAATGATTTCAATTAGCTTGTCTTCAACCGCTTGCTCAAAATCGACGCTTCTCACGTCATTCACTGTTAGGGTTGAGATTTGTGATTCGATCTTTTGGGTGATGATTTCATCTGCGTCACGACCACCTTCAATGAAGACTTTAATGCCGTTGTAATCGGCTGGGTTGTGCGATGCGGTAATACATGCAGAGTAAGCACAGCCCATTTCCTTCGCTTTGAACATCACGATAGGTGTAGGGACAAACTTGTCGATAAAGCTAACCGCAATACCGTTTGCTGCCAATACTTCAGCAAACCAACGACCTGCTTTATCAGAAAGAAAACGACGGTCATAGCCAATCACAAAGCCGCGATCAGCTGCGGATTCGTTGTTGGTAATGTTTGCTACTGCTTGAGCCACCAAACGTACATTATCTTTGGTGAACTCCTCACCAATAAATGCACGCCAGCCGCCTGTACCAAATTTGATCATGATTCGATCCTCGATAAGAGCGGCATCCCACCGCTTCTTAAATCTTTGCTAGCGAACCGATGTACTCATCAAACTCAAGTGCATCGGATAAATCAAAAGGGGAGAAGCTCTCCCCTAAAAGACGATTAACCTAGAGTAACGATAACTTCGTTTACTGAACCTTCCGCTTGAACTGGTACAGATGCACCATTTACTGCTTCACCGTTCACGGTAATCGACTTAACGCCTTTGCTTACTGAGTCTGGGTTAACCACTTTGATGTTGTACGTTGCACCTAGCCATTGACGAGTCACTTCGAAACCAGGCCAGTTAGTTGGGATACATGGATCGATAGTCAGACCATCAAAGCCTGTACGCACACCAAGGATAAAGTTGGTAACAGCGAAGTAAGCCCAGCCAGATGTACCTGTTAACCACGGGTGGTTTGCACGACCGTGGTCTTGGTGGTCACGACCCATGATGAACTGCACGTATGAGTATGGTTCTGCAATACGTTTTTCGATGATATCGTTTTGGTTGTATGGGTTTAGTGCATCGTAGAATTTCATTGCACGGTCACCACGACCCAATTTTGCTTCTGCTACCCAAGCCCATGGGTTTGGATGTGAGAAGATAGCGCCGTTCTCTTTTACGCCTTGGTAAACGCGAGTTACGAAACCGATGTCATCGTTTGGTGTTGCGAATGATGGTGAGTTTAGGTGCAGGCCGTATTCAGAGAACAGGTTCTCATCGACTGCGTCCATCGCTTTCTCACCACGCTCTTGAGATACCGCACCAGAAAGTACCGCTAGCGTGTTTGACTCTAGGTGCACTCGGCCTTCTGCTTGTTGCGCTGTACCGATCTTGTCGCCATTCTTCGTCAGACCACGGATGTACCAGCCGCCTTCGTCGTCCCAAAGATGTGTTTCACATGCTTCACGAACGTTTGCTGCCATTTCCGTGTATTTCTCTACGTCGGCTTCTTTCCCTAGGTATTTCGCTAGGTCGATGAACTCTTGCAGTGCCCAGAAGTGTAGGAACGACACCATTGAAGATTCGCCACCACCTAGATTTAGACAGTCGTTCCAGTCTGCGCGTAGACCTTTACAGATACCGGTTTGACCTACGTACTCCGCAGAGAAGTCTAGCGCTGCTTTCATGTGGTCATAAACGCTTGCATCGCCGCCATCTGCGTAAGGGATCACTTCGTCAAAGAAACTGTGCTCACCCGTTTCCATCACGTACTTACAGATGGTTGGAACTAGCCATAGGTGATCATCAGAACATGTGTCTTCGATGCCGTGGATCTTGTCTTCATCAGAAGGTGTTGGAACTACTGTTGGAGATTTCGATGGTTTAACGTCAGCTTTCTCTGGATCGAACCAATCTGGATCGAATAGGTGTAGACCGTAACCCGCTTTCACTTGGCCGCGCAGTAGGTCAACGATACGTTTGCGCGTCATTGTTGGGTTAGCGTGAGGAACTGAGATTGCATCTTGCGCTGTATCGCGGTAACCAAGACCAGTACGACCTCCCACCTCGATGAACGAAGCAAAACGAGACCACACCACACAAGTTTCTGCTTGGTATAGTGTCCAAGCGTTGATCATGGTGTCTAGACCTTCGTTTGGCGATTTCACTTGGAACTTGCCACAACGCTCATCCCAGTGTGCTTTGATACCCGCAAACGCATTATCTACTTCTGCAAGGTCTTGGTACTTAGCACGTAGACGGTCACCATTGCCTTTACCGATACCTAGAATGTAAGCAAAACGCACTTCTTCACCTGGTTGAATAGTGAATTGCTTATGCAGAGAACCACAGTGGTTGTAACAAGTCTGTGCAGTGTTGAAACACTTACCTTGTTCTACCGCTAACGGGTGTGCTTCGTCACGGTATAGACCTAGAAAGCTGTCACGTTGGCCGTCGTATGAATCTGGGTCAAACGTTGAAGCTAGGTAGTAGAAACCTTCGAAATCGTTCGTGTTGTAGTACAGGTCGTACTCAATCACGCCTTCATTGTATGACGTACCCGCAGAATACAGAGACATCTGATGGTTCTGGTTATCAGACTGAATATGGCTGAATGAGAACTCAACAAATGAGAATGCGCTGATCGTACGTGGTTTATCTGAAGTGTTTTTAATTACTACATCCCAGATTTCAGCGTCTTCGCCTTTTGGCACGAACAGTGTTTTCGTTGCGGTAATACCGCTGTATTCACATTTGAACTTAGAGTAAGACAAGCCATGGCGGACTTCGTAGCTTGCTTCGTCTAGACTTTTTGCAACTGGTTGCCAAGAGATTGACCAGTAATCCCCTGTCTCATCATCACGCAGGTAAACGTAGTGTCCAGGGCGATCGAAGGTCGCGTTAGGACGGAATTTAGTAACACGGTTGTATTCTGGAGAGTTGTAGAACGAGTAGCCACCCGCGTTGTGCGAGATAACCGTACAGAACTTCTCAGTACCTAGGTAGTTTGTCCATGGTGCTGGTACGTCAGGGCGAGTGATGACGTATTCGCGATTCTCGTTATCGAAATAGCCGTATTTCATTTGTGTATTTCCTTTTTACTAAGCTGCGTCTGCAGCCAAAAATTTAAAAACTCTTTAAGCGTGATGCGGTTGCATCTGGCTTGTTATTACTTCCACGGTTTACGGTAATTCACTCCCTGCAAATCAAGCAGAGGAAGGTGTCCTTTCAAACGTGATAAATAGTCGGTCCAATTGCGGTGTTGTTTTTCAGTCCAACATGCTTCAGCCATGGCCGTTAGGCGAGGGAAAATCATGTAGTCCATGCGCGATTGGTTGTTGATGATTTCGCACCATAGAGCGGTTTGAATGCCCCAAATGCGTTTTCTGATTGGGTCGTCTTCAGGTACTTCTGCTAACGGCTCGTAGTTGTAGGCTTTCTCTAGTGGCAACGGGTTCGCCCAGTCCACACCTGGCTCTTCTGGTGCGTAATCTTGAGTCATGTCTAAGTAAGTGGTTTGTGCTGGTTGTAGCACCACATCAAAGCCCTGGCGAGCGCAGTTCAGTGCTGCTTCTTCGCTTAACCATGAGTAGATCACGGTGTCTTTGCTGACCTTATTGCCGTGCTGGGCTTCTTCCCAGCCCACCATACGTTTGCCCAACTTGCGCAGCTTGTCTTCGGCGTGGCGTAGGAAGTGGCCTTGCAGCTCTTTGTAATCGGTGTAACCCAATTGCTCCATTAACGCTTGGCATGCCGGGCTCTTTGACCACACGCCATTAGGCACTTCGTCTGCGCCGATATGTACATAAGGAGCTGGGAATAAAGCGGCTACTTCCTCAAGAACTTTGTCGATAAACTCGTAGCTTCCCGGTAGAGCAGGGTTGATGACATTGTCGTTGTAGTGCTGGATACTACGATATTCTGTTGAGTCCTCTTTCTCTACCAAAAGGTGCGGCAGAGATTTGATCGCTGCGCGGCAATGTCCGGGTACATCAATTTCAGGAATAATCGTGATGCTACGTTGCGCTGCAAACTCTATAACGTCTTTGATTTCTTCTTGGGTATAGAAGCCACCATAACGCTCAGATAAATGAGTATATTGAGGTTCAATCGCTTCATTTACACCTCGCCAAGCGCCAATACTGGTTAGTTCTGGTAAGGATTTAATCTCAACTCGCCAACCTTCGTCGTCAGTGAGGTGCCAGTGAAAAGTATTAAACTTGTAGTGTGCCAATAAGTTAATGAGGCGTTTCACTTCCTCTACAGAATGGAAGTGACGAGCACAATCTAGCATCATGCCGCGGTAACGAAAGCGAGGGCTGTCTTTGATTGTGACGCAGACAAAATCGAGAGTGGATGCTTCTCTCCCCGCCTTAACTAGCTGCAACAATGTCGCTGTCGCGTGTATAAAACCGGAAGTGGAACCTGCTTCGATCTTAATCGATTCTTCCGATATCTTTAGCTTGTAGACGCCTTCGTCTAAAGTCGGGTTTCCTTTAAATATTACATTGCCACTGTTTGATTCTTTTACTGAGAACTGATGAATGCGCTGAAGTTCGTCTATGAACCAATTTTGAGCTGGCTGAGCCAAATCGGTATATGTTGCAACACCAGATTGCTCAGTCAGCGTAAAGTAGCCTTCATTGACTTCAATATGATTTGGTTTCGGTAGCAGCGGCTGAGCGTGGGTTAAGCTTGCTGGAATGTCACTGCGCTCACGATAAGGTGAAGCTAAAACGATAGGGGTGACATCGACTTGAGCACGTTGAGGTTGACCATCTACCATAAAGTCGATTATCGCTTCATTAAAACCATCCGAGTAGTAACGGAATGGGTTAGAGCCAATGCTAAATTCACAGTAGTAGTGATGGTTGGCAGCCAGTACCATGCCCTCAGGTTTGAGTGTGCAAAAGCTACCAATCTGAGTCAGTTGACCATTTGAAACGCTATCTGGAAGTATGTAGCGATCAAATGCGAAGGTCAGACTCCAGTTGTTTAGGTCCTGATCGCTCAAGTTATGAAAGGTGAGTCCGAAACGGCAGTTTTGTTTTTGCTCAGAAAGGACCACTAAATCAACACGATATTCCATGCTCACTCCTATTCAACACTTACCGAGTAAAGGTTATGTTCTGGCTTGCCAGCAAACATAATTGCCCCTTCAATCGCATCAAACTGAGGCTCTACCACCCATTGTTGTACTGGTGGAGATAGCCAGTGCAGAATTCGCTCGGCAATGCTACCCATCAAGCAAATACGAGTTGCGCCGCGCTTATTCAAAGCAACTAAGAACATTTCTATGTCCGCTGCGGTTTGCTTTAGCATTTCAATCGCCAGTGCATCACCTTGTTCTGCATGTTGGAAAATTGCTGGAGAGAACTGACCGTAATCGCGAGGCAGAGCTTGCTTAGACCATGCCACCACGTTGTCGACGTCATTTTCAAAATGAGCCATAACGTGCGCGGCCAGAGGTGTTTTTTCACGGATGCCATCTTCTGCCAGCAAGACTTGCTGAATTAGGCGTAGACCCATTACAGCACCGCCGCCTTGATCGGATATTGGGAACTCTCGGCCACCAACAACGTGTTGCTCAAGGCCTTTTAGGAAAATGCCGCAAGAACCTGTTCCTGCAATCATGATCGCGCCATCTTCACCGTTATGCGCACCAATACATGCTCCGTAAGCATCGGTATTGAGTGTCATACTGGCAAATGGGTGTTCCAAAACCATGAATGCTTGCCAAGAGGTTTTATGCTCAGCTCCTGCAAGCGCTAAACCTACGTGCATAGAGGCAAAGTCTTGTTGGGTTAGGCCGCCTTGCTGTGCTGCTGAAGCAATAGATTCAAGAATCGATGCCATTGCGACTTCTGCTCCCAACATAATGTTGGCACTACCACTTTTTGCTTCGCCAATGAAGTTGCCTTGCGCGTCTTTGATACGGGCGCGACATGAAGTGCCACCGCCATCAATACCTACAAAATACATCCCCATGTTTATTGTTCCTTGAATGCTTGAGAGTTCGCTAAAGTTGAGATGTGCTGAGCCTGACTCATTACGGCGAGTAGATACCAAGCACCATGTGGGATCCATTGTTCTCCCCAGCGCCAGTTTTGAAGCATGTCGTCTTTCTGTGCTGGTGGATTAAATGCAATGTCTTCCTCATCTTCAAAGCCGCCAGTAATGCCGTTACATACGCCACCTTTTGCGTTGAAGAAACCGTATTGCGGAAGGTAATCAGGGTTATTGCGGCCGTGACCGTCTAACATGCACATGTCGTACGGGTTTAAGCCAACAACCCAGTTCATAGAGTCTTGTGCCAGTTTTGAAAGCTGCTGCTGTAGAGTTTCTGACTCGATGAAAGGTTGCGCCACATAAGCCATAGCTGCCAGTGAACCCAGGCGAGCATTTTCACCTTGCCACCAGTAACCGGATTCGTTGTTGTGTGCCACAAAGAACGCATCACGTTTGGCCTCATCCACACCTTTTACGTATTGTCGAGGGTAGCCAAATGGGTTGGTTACTTTGTTGGTGATAGAGACTTCAAATTCACACGCTCTGTTGATGGTTTGTTTTACTGGTGATGCGAGCTCAGAGTCGTCTTCAATTGATAAGTACTCACATAGTGCGATAACAGGAAGCCCGGCTTCTGCCGCATGGAAATAAGGGCGGCTACCATCTTGATTGGCTGACCAGAAGTGTTGAATGTGCTCATCACTCATTTGACGAGCTGAAAGACGGTTGGCCCACAAGCGGCTTTCTTCTATGTAGCGCGTTTCTTTCGTCGTTTTGAATAGCTCCACTGCGGCGAGCAGCGCGCAGTATTCATCGATGATGTTCTCTTGACCATCGTTTAGATATTGGGTGTTGTGTTCTTTTAGGTGCCAATAACCATTTTCTGCCGCATTGCGATATTTTTGTTGGTCGAACTCACCGTGAAAGTCTAGGCGTGCTGCTGAGGCTAATGCCGCAATGCTAACGCCGGCTCCTTGTCGGTAACCAGCTTGGTAGTCATCAAGCTTATGACCAAGTTGAGTTTCGTACGCGCAAATCTCGCGTTGCGCTGTATCTTTACTCCACTTGTCGAACACGGTCATGTAGAAGAAGCCTTTTTCATTTTGCATACGAACAAGGAAGTCTGCGCCGAATAGTGCTTCTTCAATGAGGCGAGTTTCTGTGAATTTAGCCAGTTTCTCGTCGCCTTGGAGCAGAGACAAACCTTTCAACATATTCCAAACCACCATAGGGGTTTGTTGAGGGTTGAGGTAATTGGCATAGGACAAGTGGCTTAGGTATTTGCTGACGTCACCTGATGCGTCATACCAACCGCCATGAACATCCGCCGTCTCGTTAGAGTTAAGTAGTGGTGCTTGACGATCTTGTTGATCGAAAATACCGCCACAGCGTTGCGACTTAAAATAGTGGATCACATCGGATAGAGTGTGATCGAGAAGAATGTGTTCGCCGATCTCAAAGTGAGATGAGCGTAAATGATCGAAACGAAGATAGTAGTGACCTGGAGTATTAAATGAAGAAAAGTCGATCAGGTAGAAATGACCTTGATGCCAGTTCGCTACTTTGCCTTGCTTCTCTAGGGTTAGGGTGGCAACCGTCTGATGACTATTGGCGCAAACCAATAAAGCCGTATAAGAAGACAGGCGTGATCGGCTCGTCTGGATGATAGCTTTTTTAGGGCCCAGACGCTCATAACCAATATGGTTAGTCAGTAGCAGCATTCAATTTCTCCGGGAAACAATAAAATATAAAGGGAAAAAGGGGTCAGGTTGATGCCTGACCCTCGTTATGATTAATCTTCGAATAAGTAACAACGAACAAAGTGGTTATCGGACAGTTGCGTCACACCAGGCAGTCGCTCGCGACATTTTTCTGTGGCATGAACACAGCGCCCAGCGAATGGACAGCCCACGGATTCTGGTGTCCACAGTGGGATCTCACCTTTGTTGCCTTTTAGTTTCTCGTGAATTGACTTCGATGGATCTGGCACTGCTGAAACCAGTAGCTGCGTGTACGGGTGTTGAGGATCATGAATGATTTCCTCTGTATCACCCCATTCAACCATGTGGCCCACGTACATAACTGCGAGATCTTCAGCGATGTAGCGCGCTGTTGCGATGTCGTGAGTGATATAAAGCAGAGACATTTGCTTCTCAAACTTCATCTCTTCCATCAGGTTAAGAACACCGGCACGAATTGAAACGTCGAGCATTGACGTTGGTTCGTCAGCCAGCACCACTTCTGCGCCGACCGCAATGTTACGAGCCAAGTTCACACGTTGGCGCTGACCACCAGAAAGTTGGTGTGGGAACTTTTGCGCGGTCTCTTTTGGCGGAATCAGACCAACTTGTTCTAGTAGGTCGTACACTCGCTCTTCCAGTTCCTTCTTGTTGCCCGGTGAAACCTTCTTGTGGATCAACAGTGGGCGAGCAATATGGTGGAAGATGTTGTGTGTTGGGTTTAGCGAGCCAAACGGGTCTTGCCATACCATTTGCACGCCTTCGCGGTAAGTCATCAAATCGTGCTTAGACGTGATATCTTGAATATCACGACCTTTGTACTCGATGATGCCATCGGTCGGGGCGTACATTTTCGCAATCATTTTTGCGGTAGTAGATTTACCTGAACCAGATTCACCTACTACTGACAAACCGCGGCTTTTGTACATTTTGAATGATACGTCGTTGATAGCACGCATCTTAGACTGCTTGATTGAGTTACTGTTTAAAGGGAAGTCCTTAACGACATTTTTACCTTCAATCAGCAGTTCGCCGAGTTGTTTGCTCATAATTCTCTCCAGTGTAATTTTGTTCTTAGCTAGCGTTATTTTTTGTTGTTAAACCTTGGCTTGAGCAATCGGATCGCCGTATAAGTGGCAGTTTGAGAAACGACCAGGTTCAATTTGACGCAGCTGAGTTGGTACTCGAGTACAAGCTTCGTGGACGCGTTCGCAACGAGCTTGGAAGCGGCAGCCTTGAGGAACTTCTAGTAAGTTCAAAGGGTTGCCTGGAATACCAGTCAATTTGGTTTTAGGACCAGTTAATGGAGGGAAAGAGCTACCCAAACCTTTAGTGTAAGGGTGGTAAGGACTTTCCAGAATTTGCTTAGAAGGCGCGACTTCAATCAGTTCACCCGAGTACATGATGCCGATGCGGTCAGAGAACTCGACCATCAATGACAAGTCATGGGTGATGAACAAAATGGAGAAGCCAAACTCTTCTTTAAGTGCATAGATCTTCTGCAGAATCTCACGCTGAACAACCACGTCTAGTGCCGTCGTTGGTTCATCCATGATGATCATTTTTGGATTCAGAGCCAAAGCAATAGCAATAACCAGACGCTGACGCATACCACCAGAGAACTGGTGCGGGTAATCGTTTAGACGGCTAGGGTGGATATCTACGATTTCCAATAAACCTTCAGCGCGAACTTTCGCTTGAGCACGAGTCATATTGGTATGACGCATGATTACGTCACAGAACTGCTCTTCCATAGTAAGAACCGGGTTCAAAGCGTTCATTGCGCTTTGAAATACCATCGACATCTCGCTCCAGCGGAAGGCTTGCATGCGGTCATCGCTGTATTTGAGGATATCTTCACCGTTGAAGATAACCTCACCACCTGTGATAAACGCTGGCGGCTTATGAAGGCGCATTAGCGAGAATGCAACGGTTGATTTACCACAGCCTGATTCACCGGCTAGGCCGAATACTTCGCCTGGTGCAATATCAAAGCTGACGTTGTTACAGGCGCGGACATCGCCCGCGTCTGTAATGTAGTCTACGCATAGGTTACGGATAGAAATTAGTGGTGCAGTCATGATTATTTATCTCCGCTCCATAGTGCATTTTGTGGTGCCAATTCTGGCTCACGTTCTTTCTTGTCTTGTGCTGCCAATTTCTTCCAACGCTTCATGCCTTTGTGAGAACGAAGCTGAGGGTTAGCAATTTCATCTACTGCGAAGTTCAGTAGAGCAAGACCTGTAACCAGTAGAGTCAGTGCAATACAAGGAGCTAGTACTTCCCACCATGCGCCGATAAGCATTGCAGACGAAGTCTGTACGTTGTACAGCATGATGCCCCAGCTGATAGTATTTGCATCGCCTAGACCTAGGAACGAGATTACCGCTTCTGTGTTGATTGCTAGCATTACCGAACCGATGAAGCTTGCGCCCACGATAGGGATAAGGTTTGGCAAAATCTCAACGAAGATAATACGGAACGACGATTCACCCAGTACTTCAGCGGCTTTCACAAACTCTTTCTCGCGCAGTGCCATCGTCTGAGAGCGAACGACACGGGCGCCCCAAGCCCAGGAGGTACCAGCGATGATCAAGGCAATGGTGAGCGGGCCTGCCTCCCCAATGAAAGCAGCAAGTACGAACAATAGTGGGTACTGAGGAATTACCAGCATGATGTTCATTGCTGCACTCAAAATGTCATCGACACGACCACCAAAGTAGCCAGCTGAGATACCGATTACCGTTGCTAAGAAACACACAATAATGCCAGCGCCAAAGCCAACACCTAGCGATACTCGAGCACCGTAAGCCACTTGAGACCAAACATCACGACCCATACGGGTTGTACCCATAACATGGTCAGCCTTCTTAGACATGATCAGTGTGCGACGGTCATCAGCAAGGTTTTTCGCGACCCAACCATCAGGGTTATTCTGCGCCTGCTTCACAACAAAGCCCGGGTACTCATGTGGATTACCTGTACGTTTGTCAGGAGCATGCTTGGTAATTAATGGTGCGGCAATTGCCACGAACAGGAACACAGTTACGATACCTAGGCCAATACGTGCGAACGGGTTGCCCAGAATTAGTTTGAATAGATCTTTCATGATTATTTGCCTCCCTTACGTAGGCGAGGATCTAGAATCATGTACAGCATGTCTGCCATTAAGTTGAAGCACAGCATGAACATGGTCATGATGATTAGCTGACCTTGAAGTACTTGGTAGTCACGTGCGTGAATTGCGTTTAGAAGAACGGTACCTAGACCTGGGTAGTTGAAGATCATCTCGATAATTAGCTGACCACCAATCGCCATACCTAGTGACATGGAAAGTGCTGTCACACTTGGTAGAAGAGCGTTACGTGCAGCGTAATTGAATACTACGCGGTTTTCGCTCAGACCCTTACCTTTTGCCATTGTGATGTAATCTTCAGCAAGAAGGTTGATCATGTTGTTACGCATGTTTACCAGGAAGCCACCAATCTGAACAATCGTTGCACAGAATAATGGCAGGATTGCGTGGTAACCAACGTCTTTTAGGAACTCCCAGCTAGTCCAATCTGGAATAGTACCTGGAGTGTAAGCGTAACCTGATGGGAACCATTTCAGACCGATTGAGAATGTAAATAGCGCTAGCATTGCGATAACCATTTGTGGAATCGCTTGAACAATCAGTGTGCCTGGCGTAACGAAAGCATCATATTTGCTGCCACGCTTCCATGCCGCGAAGATACCTAGTACAGAAGCAATCGAGAACGAAAGTACTACTGCAGTACCAGCAAGAAATAGTGACCAGCCGAATGCACTACCTAGTAGGCTGTTAACTGAAAGCGGGTAAAACTGAATAGAAGTACCTAGCTCCCAGCTTAGAATGTTTTTGATGTATGACAGGTATTGAATGTAAATAGGACCATCAACGAAACCTAGCAACTCTTTCATTGCTGCGATTCTTTCTGGCGTAACCTGTACTGAAGCGTTAGCGAACATCATGGTAACTGGGTCACCAGGCATTGCTCGCGGAATAATGAAATTTAACGTCGCTGCAACCAAGAGCGCGACAAGATAGAACGACAAACGTCTTAAAAAATAACCCATAACTCACACCTTACTCACCCAGATTTTTTCCCTGTTTCTGGTTTCAGGTCGCTCCTAGCGAAATTTAGAGCGAAAAATCCCCTGACGACGAGCGCCATATGTTGCTTTGGTCACGAGGGGATTTTTTATAGGCGGCACACGGAAGGTGTGCCGCGAGGAATGAACTTCTACTTATTTAACCGGTTTTAGGTCCAGTACGTGAAGTAGACGCTCTGGGATACCAGCCCAAATGTTTGGACGGCCCTTAGGATTTTCTTCGTTCCACCAACCAGTGAAGCGAGTTGTGTTGTATTGGTACATGTAAGCACCAGACATCACAGGGATAGTTACTTGGTCTTGAGCGATGATTTGCTGAATACCGTGAGCAATCTCTAGCTGCTTCTGCTTATCAGCTGTTTTGTAGAAGCTGTTAAGTAGACCATCTAGTTTCTCGTTCTTGTAGAAGTGCATCGCGAAGCGAGGCATACCGTCACCAGATTGCAGTTTAGAGTTGTAGCCGCTATCCCAGTACAAGTGTGGATCTGCGCCGTGGAAGTAGTTGGTGTACGCCACGTCGTAAGTACCTTCTAGCATCGCTTGGTTGTACACAGAGAAATCTGGTGTACGAGCACGAGCTTTGATGCCTACTTCAGCTAGTTGTTCAACTGCTAGCTGTACTGTGTTGTTGAAGTCTGTCCAACCGTTTGGAGATTGAATTAGAAGTTCAAAAGACTTGCCTGATGGAGTATCAACGAAACCGTCTTTGTTTACGTCTTTAAAGCCAGCTTTTGATAGAAGCTTCTTAGCACCTTCAACATTGTACGTGTTGTAGCCTTTGTACTTGTTGTGTGTTGCTTCGTCAGACCATGCTTCGAATGCGTAGCCTAGACCAGATGCGAAGTCATTCACTGTACCGCCGCCATAGAATGCGATATCGATAATAGTTTGACGGTCAAGTGCCATAGAGAATGCACGACGGAAATCAACGTTTGTTAGTGCTTCATTTTTAGCTGCGTCTGGGTTCTTGAAGTTCACAACAAACGCTTGAGTGCCTGAAGGCGGGTACCAGTAGTGGTGGCTAGGGCTTGCTGCAGCGTAAGTACGGTCGATATCAGGAACGAATGAAGACGTCCAGTCCATTTCGCCGTTAACAATCTTACCTAGGAACTGGTCGTTGTTCGCAATTTGAGGAACACGTAGACAGTCTACATCTAGGTTAGCTGCATCCCAGTAGTTCGGGTTTTCACACTGGATGTATAGCTGAGGAGTGAAAGTATCGATCTCTGTGAATGGACCAGTACCTACAGGGTTTTCGTTAGTGAATGTTGATGGATCTTTCACTTTGCTCCATACGTGCTTCGGTACAACTGGTACTTTCGCGATTTCGTAAGGAACGTTTGAGTTCGCCTCACTTAGACGGAACTTCACTTGGTAATCGTTAACTTTTTCAACGCCAGTAACCCAAGAGTTGATACCAGATTGGTCTAGTTCAGGTTTTTCTTTTACTAGGTTGAATGAGTAAACAACATCGTCAGCAGTAAATGCTTTACCGTCAGACCACTTCACGCCTTTACGAATATCGAAAGTTACGCTCATTAGGTCATCGGCCATTTTGAAGTTTTCTGCTAGACGGAATACAGGCGTGTTACCATGCATTTCGTTGAAAACTACTAATGGCTCGTAGATGAAGTCTGTTGTTGTGTGCAGGTTAGTTGCACCCAAGAACGGGTTAAAGTTACGAACAAAAGTTGTAAACTCTTTAGGGTGGATAGTCAGCTCACTACGTTCAGCTGCTGTTGCTACTGATGCGAAACCTGTAGTAGCAGTGGCAATAATTGCTGTTGCTAGTGCTGTTTTTTTAATATTGGCAAGCATAGCTGTTCCTTACTATTTGCTTTCATTTCACTAATGGAATTGAATGTCATCAATTGATAAACACTCTCTAAGGCCTACCTCTGTCATTACAACTGAGTTCTAGAGTGGCCTGTAGGCCTTAGGCAGGACTAAGAAAACACCTTATCTACTAAATAATCAAACTCGATTCCCGTTAAAAACGTTAAAACACATCAAATCTCCGTTATAAACGTCATTTCTGATTTAATTTTGCTCTCTGAGCGTATTTTTTGAACATTGATATGCCTCGCAGTTTATATGGGGTTAAACTTGTTATGTTAGTGATTGCTAACCTGTGGTTATTTTTAAATGCAGGGGTTTTTGCCTTTTGATTACATTGGAGATCTGGCTCACAGCGTAAAATGACGTTAATTTATTAGGTGAAATTTAATCTGCCGTTCTGTTGTGATTGACGTCTCAATCTACATCAATTGTTGGTCTTATTAGCCTGATTGGAGTGAAAATGGCTGTTTTTGTAAGCGAAAGAAAGCAGCTGAACATGCTTTTTTTATACGAGAAATGAAGTGTGATTGAGGTGTATTTTGCAAGATAAAAAATGGTAAATCAGTAGAAAATGAAGGTGATAAAAATAGCGTAAGATAGCTCATTGAAAATGAGTTCTGTTGTATTGCTTCCAATGTTTTGGCTGCTCCTGTTGGCACCTAAGTTTGGTGTCGACTTGAATAATCTCAAGGTTGTGGTTGGCCAAGGTGCTTTGATTACCTGAGTTGGGGAGTGATAGGAGCCAGAGCTATGGAGTGCCTAGTTAACTTGCACTGGGTGAAAAAAAGCCCCACCGGGCTGGTGGGGCTATTTAATAAATTGGCTAGCTAGTGAGTAACCTCTGCAGTTTATCGCGCTGTGCTTCAATGTGGCTACGATCGGGGCTTTGTTCTTTACAATGCTCAAGAATAAACTCTATAGAGCTTAGTACCGTTCGCCAACGAGGTGTCTTAGGTAGCGTCTCGATACGTAGGTATTTATCTAAGGTTCGTGTTTGGAGGGTGCTTCTGTCTAAGTACACTCGCCAAAGGCCGCTTTGTTCTGCAAAAGCAAATTTACTCTCTCCGGTAGCAGACTCCCAGTAATCTAGGGCATGAATCATGGTATCAACCAGTATTTCCCGCATTAGATCCTGCTTATCCTTCTTGTTACCCAGAGCTTTATCAGCTAGGCGTGTAAACTCGCCACCCAGTTCCTTCAGCTTTTGTAGTTGGTCTTTATCGCCGTCAAATGCATAGCTAGACAATACTTCTACAGCTGTTTCCAGATTGTAAATTCGAGTCGCGCTTGCCCCCCCTCCAACGTTAAAGATATACATGACGTCGAGGCCTGAACCTTCAGGAAGCTTGAGGATATCCGCTTCAATATTTTGGCGAACATCTTCAACATAAATATCAATTTTTCCGCAGTAATGAGGCTGTTTAACGGTCAAATATTTAGGGGCGATAAGCTCGTCTGCAGATGAGCGTCGCAACTGTTCTAGGCTGCGCTTGAACAGTTTGCAGGCAGCCTCATTCGCAAATCGAATTCGTTGGTCTTCCCGTAAACATATGATCGCTTCAGGAGCAGACTCTAGCTGCTCTAAAAGTCGCCCTTGAGTTTCTAGCAAGCTAGCTTCTACTTGAGCGCGTTGCTTTAGTTCACTCTCAAGCTGCTTGTTCTCGATTCGACGTTGCTCTGCCTTACTTGCGGTTAAATGTGCTTGAATCCTTGCTGCTAGTTCATGCTTATTGAATGGCTTGGATAAATAGTCATTCGCGCCAGCTTCAAATCCTCGAACACGATCTTCAGTTTGATTGAGTGCAGTGAGCATAATGACGGGAAGCTCGGCATGATCGTAGTGTTTACGTAGTTCGCTACAAACTTGGTAGCCACTCATTCCAGGCATCATGATATCAAGCAATAACAGCTCAGGTTTTTCTTTCTCAACAAGTTCTAGTGTTTCTGGACCATCGGTTACCGTTCTTACTCGGTAGCCTTCAAGCCGTAAGAAGCTTTCTAGCACACGTAGGTTTACAGGCTCATCATCAGCAACATACAGTAGTGGACCGTCCGGGTTCTCTGGAAGTGAAGGCTCCTCATTTACTTCGACTCCGTTTTCTGGCACCTGGAAATGGCCACGAACTGAAAGGTTTTGAGTCAGAGAGATCTCATCTTCACTTGCTACAGGTAGCGTGAAACTAAATGTAGTACCAACCATCGGCTGGCTACTCACGTAGAGAGAGCCGCCCATCAGTTCAATCAATTGACGGCTGATCGATAGGCCGAGCCCAGCACCTTGGCGGTATCGGGTGGAGTCTTGGCCTGCTTGAATCAGAGGTTCAAAGATGTGCTCTAATTGCTCCGCTGGTATCCCTTGTCCTGTATCTACAACTTGCACTCGGATGTGATCGTCTATCACACCTGCTGAAATAACAATTTTACCTTCAGATGTGTACTTAATCGCATTGCCAATAAGGTTATAGAGAACTTGTTCTAAGCGCTGAGGGTCGGCCGATACTGGAACAAGATCACTAGGAACTTGATTGATAATCCGAATCGTTTTGTTGCCTAACAAGTGGCTAGACAGCTCAAGAACCAGTTGCGTAGCACTTGGTAAGTTAACGGCAGATTTTTGAATATCCATACTGCCGTAGCGCATCTTATGGTAATCAAGTAGGTCGTCAACTAGGCTGGCGAGTCGTTGGCCACTTTTAATAATGATATCGAGCTGGTATTTCTGGCTCGCGGGAATGACTCCATTCGCTCCAGAAACTAATGTCTCGGCAATGCCAACCATCCCATGTAATGGTGTTCTTAACTCGTGAGAAGTGGTGGCAAGGAATTCATCTTTGAGCTTATCAGCGAGCTGCAAATCCTCATTTTGCTTTTGAATGAGTTTAATGTTGCTCTCTAGTTCTGCATTTTGTTGTTTAATCGTCTGGATTTTTTCGCGGATAGAGCGCTGCATTCGTTCGAAGCTGATTGCCAGGCGACCGATTTCGTCTTTTCGTTCAGTATTAAAAGTCGTTTCATCTAGATCACCAGCGGATACTTTCTCTGCTGCCCAAGTCAGCTTAAGTAAAGGGGAAGTGATGAAGTTAGATAGGTAGTGCGACGCAATAATCACTAGAATAATGGCGATAAACATCGCGATAACAAACAACTTTTCTAATTGATGCACGCGAGCAAAGGCGAGTTTTTCTGGCAATTGAACTACTAGCGCCCAAGTAATCCCTCGATTGCTGATTGGCGCAAATGCAGCCATGATATCTTCACCCACTCCATTGGTGTAAGTTTCTACGCTAGTTTCACCTTGTAGCGCCTTATCAACCACGATTAAGCTATTGTTAATTTCGTTACTTTTGGTGTTGATTGTCCTTGGTTTATGGTCAGACCCAACTAAAAGAGTTTCGATAGGAGTGTCACGGTTGATCTCCGCTATTAATTTGGTGATCCCGTTACTCGGTAGGCGGAACATTGCATAGCTGTGTAGGTAGCCTTGTTGGATAATTGGAGCGCCAAGCCAAGCAACTTGTTTACCGTTTTCTACATCAAAGTCAGAAATAACAACTGGCGTATAGTCTTCATTGACTTTACGGCGAGCACTTACATCTTCAGATAGGCGCTTGAATGTTCTGCCTAAAGCGGCATCTTTATAGCGTCCTGTTAGTAGGTTGGTACCGTAGTTGTCATCTTTGTTGATTGAATACGTCACGTTGCCGTCAATATCGACCAATAGAATGTCGTTGAAGTCAGAACGTTTAAGCAGCTCTAGGTATGCCCAGTGATAACGTTTATGTAGTAGTCGATAACGCTCACTACCTACGTAATTGGAAGATTCGGGTAAAATCGACGTTTTTATCTGATCACCACTACCTTTTATGTAGCGTTGCTGTGCATTTTCACGAGATTCTTCTTCACTTTGACCCAAGCGATTAAATGCATTCACGAGACCATAGAAGCGTCCGCCGCTCGCGTATGCGAGCTCAGAACGAACAAAGCCCATGACTTCGGTTTCTTGGGCTGCAAAATAATCTAAGATTTGCTGCTGCTTAGTATCACGGACAGAGAGAAGATGAGATGTACTCTGTTCTTGTAAATCTTTACTGTGTGATTGTAGGAAGAAAATCGCAGTGATCGTCAAAGGCGTAATACTTAAGACCAGAAATGCGGTCATGAGAGTATTCTGCAGTCGCTTAAATTTCTGCTTTTTGTAAAACTTAAACATGGGATGGTTACAACTCATAAATCGGTAAGTTGTTGAAGATAAGACTTACCTTGGTTCTCGTTAAAAACGGATAAGAAGTTAATTCGTTAGAATTAACAAAATTAACGAGTTTTTTTTCTTTGACAAGAAAGTTGGTTGTAAACCGTGCTGAACAACGCAAATTTTCGCGGGAGAGGCAACTAATGTGTGAATAACGCACAGTAATTCTACCGTGCGTTACTAAAAACGTTATTTTTTTGCGTAGTAAATAGAGAACTTGTTGGTCTTATTTAGCGTCTCGCAATTATTGAATGCTTGCTCAATAATTGGTGGGTATTTCAAGAAACTATTAGCCACGATTACCATCTCACCATCGGCTGTCATGTACTGTGGTGCTTGACCTAACAGCGTTTCTGCTGCGTTGTAGTTGGTATCTAAACCGCTGTGGAATGGTGGGTTACTGATGATAAAGCGATAGTCATTGGCGGTATCAGAGTAAATATCTGACGCAAATACACGGCCAGTTATCCCATTCGCCTCTAATGTTGCTTGGCTAGAGGTGATCGCGTATGCGTTGATATCACACATTTCGATTGCGATTTCTGGGTTGGCTTTGGCCATAAACGCACCAAGCACACCTGCACCACAGCCAAAATCGAGCACTTTGCCAGACAGTTTAGGCAGGGTTTCAAGCAGTAAGCGGCTACCTAAGTCAAATTCACCATGACTGAATACACCAGGAAGGCTCTTAACCGTAAGTGATTGCTCACCCAGAGTGATGGAGTAAGACTTAAACCAGTCGGCTTGATTGAACGGTTTCGATTCGTTAAGGCAAGTGCCCCAATAGAACGAACAGCGACGTGCAGAGTCGTATTTGTTCACAGGGCCATATTCTTTGAACATCTTCTCAATGCTCTTGATGCCTGAGCGGTTCTCACCAACGACGACGATTTCTGTATTGATGCCTAACTTAGCCATCAACATCGCTAGCAGATATTCCGCCTCAGCTTTAGCTTTTGGCCAGTATAAAAGGACCATGTCTGCTTGTGTTTCAACGTCAAACTCAGATCCAAAATGACTTTTCACTTTGTCAGAGGTTTGAATTTGGCGGTAGTAGCTGTAGTTGGAAGTAAACACTTCTACAGATTCGCAATGCTCCACTAACTCTAGCGGGAATAAGTCTTCAACTTCTCCTGCGACTAAAACGTGTTTTCCGTTGAAATACTCAAGTTGGCGCTGAGCAATTTGGCTAGGTGCGATGTAAGCAGACATAAATTAGGTTCATTAGAAATAATTAGGGGCAGATTTTCGCACAATCTGCCCCAAGCTTGAAGTGCTTAAGCGATGACTAGCTGTTGTCTTGTTGGTTGAGGAAGTCTTTGAACTCTTCTTCGTAGATATTAAACAACACCATGGTCACGGCAAAGATCAATGGACCGTAGATAAGACCAATCAAACCAAACAGATGCAGACCACCTAGTAATGAGAAGAAGATCATAAGGGTGTTCATGCCGGCGCTACCTTGCATTAGCAGCGGACGCAACAGGTTATCAATAGAGCCAACCACGACCACGCTCCACACCGTTAGGAAAATGGCCCAAGTCGTATCACCAGTTAGGAATAAGTAAGCGGCTGCCGGAATCCAAATTAACGCGGTACCAACGACTGGAATGAAAGATGCGAAGCCCATCATAGTGCCCCAGAACAGGCCAGGGAAGCCTGCCAACCACATGCCAATACCACCTGCAAAACCTTGAGCTATCGCGGTCAAGAATGACCCCATAACTGCGGATTTCGATACTTGTTCAATCTCGGTCAGAATCTTGTCTTCTTGGCTACGAGAAAGCGGCAAGATGTGGCGCATTGCTGAGATGATCTTATCGTGATCACGCAACAGGAAGAACAACACAAACAGCATCAGGAAGAAGTCCATCAGGAAGTTCGTCGCATCACCAAGGATTTTTGCACTGATAGCAACAAGGTTTGAACCAAATGATGTGGCGAATTGACCAATCTTCTCTGCGATAGCTTGAGGTTCTATTTTATCGAAAGGTAAGTACTCATTAACTAGCGCTAAACCTTTGACTACCCATGGGTGTTGGAAGATATCTTGGATACCACCATTGGTCACCCATTTATAGGTATTTTGAGAAAAGACGGAACCTTGCTGAACGATGGCAGCAAAGACAAACAACAATGGAATCACAATAATAAAGGTTAGAACCACACAAGAGAGTAGTGAGACCAAGTTTTTATGGTTAGGCATTTTGCTCTCAAACCACTCATGTATTGGGAACATAAGTAGCGAGATGATAAAGGCCATTACGATTGAGTTTACGTAGGGTTCAACCAATAAATAGCAGGCAAAAGCAGCGGCGAGTAGTGCAACAACTAACACTCGGTGACTCGACGTGATTTTTACATTGTTCGGCATGGGATTAATCCAACTTACGGATGATGTTACGGCTAGCGCTTTATACCACAGCGTCAAACCTTTATTACTTTGCACCGACGATTCTTTCAAGCTTATGACATAGCCGAATTGGGAAGGTGCAACGGACCTTGTTATAATGACCACAAATCAGGCAGTTATCAATCAAGAGATAGAAAAATGGGTTGTTGTAACGGTGACAAGAAGTGTCAGAGTGAGAAGAAAAACAAACGCATACCGTGGTTTGGTATTGTTATCGGCGTACTCGCTATTCTCGTGATTTTTAATTGGCAAGCATAGCTCAGACAATAAAAAAGGACCCTGAAGGTCCTTTTTTGCTTTTGGTGTGCGAGTAAAAAGCTTACTTAGCTTCTTCTGCTAGAATCGCGAAACAGCGATCTGCTGCTTCTAGTGTTGCGTCGATTTCTTTTGAACCATGAGCAAGAGAAGTAAAGCTTGCTTCGAATGCTGATGGTGCAAGGTATACACCGTGTTTTAGCATTAGGTGGAAGAAACGTTTGAAGCGCTCAACGTCGCACTTAGTCACGTCTTCGTAGCATGTTACGGTTTCTTGGTCTGTGAAGAAGAAGCCAAACATACCGCCCACTTGGTTTACTACCATTGGGATACCGTGTTTCTCAGCAAGTGCTTTGAAGCCTTCAGCAAGCTGTTTTGTTTTCGCCGCAAGACGTTTCTCGTTGCCTTCTTCTTTTAGAAGGTTCAAACATGCAAAGCCCGCAGCCATCGCCACAGGGTTACCTGAAAGCGTACCCGCTTGGTAAACAGGACCTGTCGGCGCTACGTATTGCATCACTTCTTTACGACCACCGAAAGCACCCACTGGCATACCGCCACCGATCACTTTACCTAGGGTCGTTAGATCTGGTTTGATGTTGTAGTGTGCTTGTGCGCCGCCTAGTGCTACGCGGAAGCCTGTCATTACTTCATCAAAAATCAGTAGCGCGCCTTCTTGGTCACAGATTTCACGAAGACCTTCGTGGAAGCCTTCTACTGGTGGGATACAGTTCATGTTGCCCGCTACTGGCTCAACGATGATACATGCGATTTCGCCTTTGTTTGCTGCGAATAGTTCACGTACTGAATCTAGGTCGTTGAATGTTGCCGTTAGCGTATGCTTAGCAAAATCTGCAGGAACGCCAGGAGAGCTTGGTTGACCTAGAGTTAGTGCGCCAGAACCCGCTTTTACTAGCAAGCTGTCAGCGTGGCCGTGGTAACAACCTTCAAATTTCATGATCTTGTCACGACCAGTGAAGCCACGAGCTAGACGGATAGCACTCATGGTCGCTTCTGTACCAGAGCTCACCATGCGGATTTGTTCCATTGATGGCACTAGCTCAGATACAAGCTCAGCCATCGCAATTTCCATCTCAGTTGGTGCACCGAAACTTAGACCGCGTTGTGCTGCATCGATAACCGCTTCACGGATTACTGCGTGGTTATGACCTAGAATCATAGGACCCCAAGAGCCAACGTAATCAATGTACGCTTTACCATCGGCATCAAAAATCAGGGCACCGTCTGCTCGTTCGATAAATAGCGGAGAACCGCCAACGCCGTTGAATGCACGAACTGGTGAGTTCACACCGCCAGGAATGGTTTGCTGAGCCTTTTGATATAGCTCTGATGATTTGGTCATGGGGTTATCCTCTTTTGATTGCTCGGACCAAGTGGAGCGCATTGTACCTAGCTAAACTCAAGTTAGAAACGTTTTGGGTAATTTATGTGTAGTCTGGCGTTGTAATCTTACATATCAGCATCGGATATAAAGAATCGGCGGTGAATACTTGAACGAGTTGGTCAGGTATTGGATAATCGCTCTAATTAGCACAAATTTGACGTCTTGCTTCAGGCTTGACGCATTACACGAGTGAGAGAGGTCTTCGTGAGCGAAGTAAACGTACCATTATCTTTTTCTGATGCAGCGGCATCTCGCGTTCAAACGTTGATTGCGGAAGAAGAAAACCCAGCGCTGAAATTACGCGTATACATTACTGGTGGCGGCTGTAGTGGTTTCCAATACGGCTTCACATTTGATGAGAACGTAAATGAAGGCGACACAACAATCGTAAACAGTGGTGTAACACTGGTTGTAGACCCAATGAGCCTGCAATACCTAATCGGTGGCGTGGTTGATTACACGGAAGGTTTAGAAGGAGCTCGCTTCTTCGTCAATAACCCAAATGCGACGACAACTTGTGGTTGTGGTGCATCATTCAGTGTTTAATTAACACGACAACAGGCAGCCAATTGGCTGCCTGAGTTTTACGTAGCAGGAAGTCACGTAAACGCACTCCCAGTTCCAAAGAGAGCTGAGAGCTAAAAATAAAAAGGACTTTGTATGTCTGGATCTTCTTTTGGACGTCGTATTGTAGAGCGTCCATGGCTAGTCTCTCTAACGCTTGTGATCGCTTTAGCTGCTTGGCTCGCAATGGGTCAACTTAAAGCACAAGACGAAACGGTTTCTCCTTCAAACACTCAAGCTGAAGACACACCTGTTGCTAAGGTGATGTTCAACTCTTTTACAGCCCAACCAACCAGCAAAACCATTGAACTGTACGGTCGCACCGCGCCAAATCGACAAGCTCGTCTAGGGGCAGAAGTCGCAGGTAAGATCATCAGTTTGAATGTGCAAAAAGGGCAAAGCGTGAAACAAGGGCAGGTGATTGCCAATATTGATGAGCGTGACCTCGATATTCAGCTTAAACGCGCCAAAGCGATGCTGCGTGTTAAAGAAAAAGAGTTTAAAGCTGCAGAGTCTCTGAAAAATCGAGGCTTACAGGGGGAGGTTGCGTTTGCCACAGCACAAGCTGCATTGGTTGATGCACGAGCAAATCTAAGTAACGTTGAAACTGCACTCAAAAATACCAAAGTAAGAGCGCCTTTCGATGGCATTCTTGACCATAGATTCGTTGAAGTTGGTGACTTTGTTGGTGTTGGCGATCCGATTGCCACCGTTATTGACCTTGAAAAGTTAGTCATCGAAGCGGATGTTAGCGAGCGTCATATTCAGTATTTAAAAGAAGGCCAAGTCGCTGACGTTCGCACTATCAACAACCTTCACCACCAAGGCTCAATTCGTTATATCGGGCGCGTATCTTCTACTTCGACCAATACCTTCCCAATTGAGATTGAAATTAGCAACGATGAAAGTGCAATGCCTGCGGGTGTTAGCGCTGAAGTGGTATTGTCGCTTAGTGAAGTGATGGCAGTGAAAGTAACCGCAGCCATGCTCGCGTTAGATGA
Source organism: Vibrio sp. SCSIO 43153 (assembly GCF_023716625.1). Taxonomy (NCBI): domain Bacteria; kingdom Pseudomonadati; phylum Pseudomonadota; class Gammaproteobacteria; order Vibrionales; family Vibrionaceae; genus Vibrio; species Vibrio sp. SCSIO 43153. The sequence goes on along the minus strand of NZ_CP071855.1, from coordinate 2,704,116 downwards.
AGCAGGTAATCTTGGTATCAAAACGCTTCGAGACCAACATGTCCATTTTGTGCCGATTCAACTTGTGAAAGCCGAGAAAGATGGCGTTTGGCTATCAGGGTTGGGAGACCAAGTGGACATCATTGTACTTGGGCAAGGTTTTGCGCGTGATGGTGATTTAGTGATGGCGACCAAAGTGGATGACGCCATTGAAGCCGTGAACCAGCAATAAGGAGGCAATATGTTTGCTTTGATTGATGCTGCGTTATCGCGTGCACGTACGATGTTAACTTTGCTAGTGATGATTCTTATTGCTGGCGTGATTACCTACATTACGATTCCTAAAGAATCGAGCCCAGACATTACAATCCCAATCATTTATGTGTCAGTAGGGCACCAAGGTATTTCTCCAACAGATGCGGAGCGCTTATTGGTTCGTCCAATAGAGCAAGAGCTGCGTTCTATCGAAGGGGTAAAAGAGATGACCTCGGTGGCCTCTGAAGGGCATGCCTCAGTGACGCTGGAATTTAGTGTTGGTGTTGACCTAGCTGAGGCCATGGCTGATGTGCGTGATGCGGTTGATCTCGCTAAGCCCAAACTGCCAGCAGATAGCGATGAGCCGACAGTAAACGAGGTAACATTTGCTTCCGAGGAGCCGGTTCTCACACTGGTTTTGTATGGCACGGTTCCTGAGCGCACCACAGTGCAGATTGCTCGAGCACTGCGTGACAAGCTAGAAAGCTATCGTCAGGTATTGGAAGTTGATATTGCCGGTGATCGTGAAGACATCGTTGAGATCGTGGTCGATCCGCTATTGATGGAAAGTTACGGTTTGGATCAAGCCGATATCTACAATTTGATTGCTTTAAACAACCGAGTGGTTGCTGCCGGCTTTGTCGATACGGGTTATGGTCGCTTCTCGGTTAAAGTCCCTTCCGTATTTGATTCTCTAAAAGACGTATTAGAGTTGCCGATCAAGGTTAATGGCAAAGAGGTGATCACTTTTGATGATGTTGCGACAGTGCGCCGAGCCTTCCGTGACCCTGAAAGCTTTGCTCGCTTGGATGGTGATCCGGCTGTCGTATTGAATGTTAAAAAACGTGCGGGCGAAAACATTATCGAAACGGTTGAACTCGTTAAGCAAGTCCTAGTTGAAGCTCAAAAGCGAGCGGATTGGCCAAATAACCTGCAAGTTAAGTATACGTGGGATCAGTCTGACGATGTCAAGCTGATGCTTAGTGATCTACAAAACAATATCCTTTCCGCGATTATCTTAGTGGTTATCGTCATTATCGCGATACTTGGTGTGCGAACCGCTCTCTTGGTAGGCATTTCCATTCCTGGCTCATTCCTTACGGGCTTATTGGTGCTTTCGGTATTTGGCTTAACGGTCAACATTGTCGTGCTCTTCGCGCTGATCATGGCAGTCGGTATGCTGGTGGATGGTGCTATCGTGGTGACCGAATTTGCTGATAGGCGTATGCAAGAAGGTACGCCACGTAAAGAAGCATATCGAGACGCGGCAAAACGGATGGCTTGGCCTATTACGGCATCTACTGCGACTACTCTTGCTGCGTTTGCTCCGCTATTGTTCTGGCCGGACATTACGGGCGAGTTTATGAAGTACTTGCCATTAACCTTGATTGCGACGTTAACAGCTTCGTTAATGATGGCGCTGCTGTTCGTGCCGGTCATTGGTGGAATTATTGGTAAGCCACAAGTGGTTAACCCTAAAAGCCAGCAAGAGATGATTGATCTTCATAATGGCGAGTTTGATAAGGCCACCGGTATTACCAAGCTTTACTATCAAACGCTCTCGGTCGCTATCAAGCATCCACTGAAAGTTCTATTCAGCGCCATACTACTCGCTGGTGGTGTCGGCTTTACTTATAACAAAGCGGGACTAGGGGCGGAGTTCTTCCCTGAAGTGGATCCCGCTTTCTTTACTGTCAAAGTGCGTTCTTATGGTGATTTGTCGATCAATGAGAAAGACATCGTAATGAAAGAGATTGAGAAAGTAATGTTAGGGCATGATGAGTTTGAAAGTGTCTACACGCGCACAGGCTCCGATTCAAATGATGGTGATGAGATTGGTCAAATTCAGATTACCCCTGTTGACTGGCAATATCGCCGTAAAGTGAAAGACATCATTGAAGAACTCAAACAAACCACTAACCAATTCTCAGGCGTGGAATTGGAGTACAAATTCCCCGATGCCGGACCACCAGTTGAGCATGATCTCGTGATTGAAATGTCGGCGCAAAATTCAAGCATTGACCAATTAGACAGTGCAGCCAAAGTGGTTCGTCACTGGGCTGATCGTAACCCTGCGCTAACTAACTTGAGTGATACCACTAATAAAGAAGGGATTGATTGGCAGATTGATATCCGCAGGGACGATGCTTCTCGCTTTGCCGCTGATGCGACTCTAGTTGGTAACACCGTCCAGTTTGTCACTAACGGTTTGAAGATTGGTGATTATCTTCCGGATGATGCCGATGAAGAAGTCGATATCTTAGTACGTTATCCGCAAGATAAGCGTGATATTGGGCGTTTTGATCAGCTGAGAGTGAAAACGGCTGCGGGCTTAGTACCGATTACTAACTTTGCTCAAATTAAACCGGATCATAAGCAGGATACGATTCGCCGAGTTGATGGGCGCCGAGTGGTAAATATCAAAGCGGATATGGTTGAGGGGTATAACCTCGCACTAGAGCTGCCAAAGATAGTGGCGGAAGTGGCGCAATTGGGTTTACCGGCTGGGATTGAGTTTAAAATTCGAGGGCAAAACGAAGAGCAAGAGAACTCTTCCGCTTTCTTGCAAAATGCTTTTATGGTTGCTCTTGGTGTGATGGCGCTTATTTTGATTACTCAGTTTAATAGCTTCTATCAAGCCTTTTTGATCCTAAGTGCAGTGCTTTTCTCTACGGTCGGTGTGTTTGCTGGATTGCTGATTTTCCAAAAGCCATTCGGCATTATTATGTCGGGCATTGGAGTGATCGCACTGGCCGGGATTGTTGTGAACAACAATATTGTATTGATAGATACTTACAATCAGATGCGTAAACGTGGGTTAGAAAAATCAGACGCGATTTTGCGTACCGGCGTACAACGTCTGCGCCCAGTGCTATTGACCACGGTAACAACGATACTTGGCTTGTTGCCGATGGTATTAGAGATGAACATCGATTTGGTGAACCAGAAAATAGAATTTGGTGCACCGAGCACACAGTGGTGGTCGCAGTTAGCCACTGCAGTCGCTGGTGGTTTGGCTTTTGCGACTGTGTTGACCTTGGTGCTGACACCGTGTCTGTTGATGCTTGGCCGTGAACACAATATTGATGAACCTGACCCTAAAACAAAAGAGGCAGCTTAGGCTGCCTCTTAGTTATTGTTCAATTTAAATCGTTTTAATTACTTCATTGCGAGCAATTTACTGTAGCGATCTAGTTTGGCCATGCTGATTTTTGCATTCGCCATAAAGGTTTGCTTTGCTTTGCCGGTTAGCGATTTGGACTGTGGTAATTTAACCGTTCTCGCATTCTTATGAACGCCATTGACTAAAAACTCATAGTGTAAGTGCGGACCAGTTACTCGACCTGTTCCACCCAAGGTGCCGATAGTTTGTCCTTGTTTAACACGTTGGCCTGTTTTTACCATTCTCTTAGTTAAGTGTAAGTACTTGGTAATGTAAGTATTACTGTGCTTAATAAAGACATAGTTACCGTTGAACTTATTATAAGCAGACTTCTGTACGACACCGTCACCAGCTGCCCAAATTGGCGTACCCACCGGAGCAGCATAGTCTGTCCCTCGGTGAGGGCGGACTTTGCCAGTCACAGGGTGTAAACGGCGAGGGTTGAAGTTTGATGTTACACGACGAAAATCCAAAGGTGCACGCAAGAAAGCTTTCTTCATGGCGCGGCCGTTCTCATCGTAGTATTTCCCCGTTTTCTCATCCAAAATAGCGGTAAACTTATCGCCTTGGTTGTGGAATATTGCTGCGATGATTTTGCCGCGTCCAATTACTTCACCTTCAACCACCTCTTCTTGATAAAGTACGCGAAAAGTGTCGTTTTTACGAATGTCCAAAGCAAAGTCGATGTCCCAACCAAAGATCCCAGCCAGCTCCATAATCTGGTTAGCATTTAAACCCGAAGAAATTCCGGCATTCCAGAAGTTAGATTTGATGGTCGCTTCAGCGTAGTTGTATTGGTAATCGACTTCTTTTTTATCAACTTGAGAGATGTATTTGCCACCCTCAGACTTAATTCTAAATGTCTCGAATGCGTTGAGTGTGCGTTTTAGCTGAACAAAATTATTGTTCTCATCAAAACCAAACTTAAGCTCGTCTCCCGGACGAAGGCGGGTAAGCTGATTTTTGATCTCTTTATTAGTCGTAATCAGGTCGTGGAGAAGACGAGGTGATAAGCCGATACGATTGAATAGCACCGCAGCACTCTCACCATTTTTCACCGTATGTGTTTCCCATCTTAGCACTGAAGGAAGTGAGCTAAGGGATGGGTTAGATAAGTTTGTTGGCAGAGAAAGGGGGACAGGGTAATGCTGGCCGATTTCTAATCGGCTTTGCTCTGGTGCTAGGTCTTGAGGATCGGGTAAAAAAAACAGTGCAACAACAATGAGAGCACTAAAAACACCGATCAATACTTTGTGCAAGAGTGGAAGTCGGACGAAAAATGAATGCATGAGTATTGGATAACTGATTTAAACGTAAAAAATGACAACTACCTAGTCTAACGTGTTTCAAAATGCATCGCTATTCAAGTAAGATGTCCAGCTATTAACTTTTTGCCAAATCTGTGGGAGTGAACAAGAATGGCGAGCATTGAAGCTGCACTAGCCGAGATTAAGCGCGGTGTTGAAGAGCTGATTCCAGAAGAAGAGCTTATCGCAAAACTAAAAGAAGGTCGTCCTCTACGTATTAAATTAGGCGCCGATCCAACAGCACCTGATATTCACCTAGGCCATACGGTTATTTTCAATAAGCTTCGCTTGTTCCAAGAACTAGGTCATGAAGTGACGTTCCTAATCGGTGACTTCACTGCAATGGTTGGTGACCCAACAGGTAAGAACACAACTCGTCCACCGCTAAGTCGTGAAGACGTTCTACGTAACGCTGAAACGTACAAAGAGCAGGTGTTCAAGATCCTAGATCCAGCTAAGACTAAAATTCAGTTCAACTCTGAGTGGCTATCTGAGCTAGGCGCAGAAGGTATGATTCGTCTTGCTGCGAACCAAACTGTTGCTCGTATGCTTGAGCGTGACGACTTCAAAAAGCGTTATGCAGGCGGTCAGCCAATCGCTATCCACGAGTTCATGTACCCACTGCTTCAAGGCTGGGATTCAGTAGCAATGGAAACTGACGTTGAACTGGGTGGTACTGACCAGAAGTTCAACCTACTAATGGGGCGTGAACTGCAAAAATCTCACGGTCAAAAACCTCAAGTTGTACTGATGATGCCGCTTCTAGTTGGTTTAGACGGCGAGAAGAAGATGTCTAAATCGTCAGGCAACTACATTGGCATCAGCGAAGCGCCAAGCGAAATGTTTGGTAAGATCATGTCTATCTCTGACGATCTAATGTGGAGCTACTACGAGCTATTGTCTTTCCGTCCTCTAGAAGAAATTGCACAGTTCAAAGCTGACGTGGAAGCAGGTAAGAACCCACGTGATATCAAAGTACTGCTAGCGAAAGAGATCATTGCACGTTTCCACAGTGAAGCGGATGCAGATGCTGCTGAGCAAGAGTTCGTGAACCGTTTTGCTAAGAACCAAATCCCTGACGAAATGCCAGAGTTTGATTTTGAAGCAGGCACTCCAGTAGCAAACCTACTGAAGGAAGCGGGTCTATGTGCTTCAACTTCTGAAGCAATGCGTATGGTTAAACAAGGCGCTGCTAAGATCGAAGGCGAGAAAGTTGCTGATGCGAAGTTTGCTCCTGAAGCAGGCACTTACGTATTCCAAGTCGGTAAACGTAAATTCGCACGTATTACTATTAAGTAATCAATAACTGTTCAAAATGAAAGCGCCTATATGGCGCTTTTTTTGTATAAAAATTTGGTGAATTAGCCTGAGATGAACTGTAAAAGTTGTCTAACTTTGCTACTATACGCGCGCTGCTAGATGAGCAGCTTTATCGGAGATTTACATGAACAATACCGACCATCCTCCCAGTTGCTGGGTGAGTAAGATTAAGGGAGCGAAATAACCCGCTTCGGTATTGGCGATCTCCGCCTTACCTGAGTGGTGAGGCATCTTTTCTAATTTTTCCTTCTTGTTATTTCCTTTCATAAATTCTGAATAGACAGTGCTTTGGCATTGATGTTTTCGTGCGCCCCAAGTTTCAAATCTATGAAGCGGGTGTATTGAACGTTGTTTGCGTGCGTTGTCGATGGTCGTTACCAATGCCAATCGGGAGATTCGCCATGACGGTAATGAACAACACTTTTATTGAAACAACACCAAGCTTTTCTGAAGTAGAAATTGGTGCCGCTCGTAATGCGTTTTTGCAATACGAGCAAGAGCAGCAACTGCACTTATTAACAATCATGCCTATTGATGAGGCAGTTGGTATCTTGCAACACTGCTCGGTTGGCTATGTAAATAGCCTTATTGCTCAACTTGAACAAGCTGGGCATGACAAACGTGCTCGTCACTATGCTCACCAGTTAGGCCTCCATATATCTGAAGTTGATACACCTGACGGTTATCTTTCCACGAGTGTACTAGGGCATGTGAAGCAGCGTATTGGCTGGATCATTGCACTTGCGTTGCTCGGAATTGTGTCTGGTTTAATCATCGCGCAGTATGAAGACACCTTGAGCCAGCTCGTTTTACTTGCGGTGTACATGCCAGTGATTGCTGCTGCGGGTGGTAATACGGGGACACAAGCTGCAACCTTGGTCATTCGTGCTCTTGCAACTGGAGAACTTAAGAAGCGCCAATGGTTAGAAGTTCTATGGAAAGAAAGCCGCGTAGCGCTATTTATTGCATTAGCGATCGCCGTTGTGATGGTGGGACGTATTATGCTTTTTAGCAACGGGCAGTCAACGGGCGGCTTTGCGCTTGAGGATATCGCATTGGCTATTGCGGTTGCACTATTTATTCAGGTGACTATTTCTACCACGCTTGGCGGTTTGCTACCTATTATTGCTCGAGCTTTTAAACTAGACCCTGCCGTATTGGTGAGTCCAGTATTAGCATCGATTGTCGATATATCAGGGATGTGGATCTACTTTACCGTGGTGAACTACTTCTTGGGTATTGTCTGACTGAAGCTCACAATGTCTTGATAGAACAGTTTTTCAAAACGGGTGATAGGGGCGATGACAGGTTTGTTATCGTCCCTTTTTTCTGGAAAGTAGTCCGACACAAACTGAACAAACAAGGTGTTTGGTTTGCCGTTTTTATCAAGTCCATAACCCGCCATATTATACGTCCCGTAAAGCGAACCACTTTTTGCGATTAATTGCCCTTTTATTGGTGCCTTACGCATACTCTGCCTGTATTTCAAAGTGCCCGATTCACCGGATTTAGGCATGATTGCAATCAGGTTTAGCTCTTTATCATGCTTCCATATATAACGAAGGATGTCAGCCATTGATGCGGCTGATATGCGGTTATTACGCGATAAACCAGAGCCATCTTCGAGCTGTGCATTTTTTATATCAATAGAAGTATTGGCAAATATGATTTGCTTTATCGCTTCGGTGCCATTTCTAAAACTGCCAGGCTGAATATAAAAATGGTGGCCTAGAGTTTTAGTTAAAGTATCCGCAATTAGGTTGTCTGAGCGCTTTAACATTTCTTCAAGCAAGGCTGGCAAAGCTTTAGAGTGGTGGCTGGCAATAAACTTCGTGTTGATGTCATTTTGGGGAGCTCCAATCAATACTTGCCCGTGGAGCTTAATTCCTTTTTGGCGCAGTAATGTATAGACGACTCGACTGGTATACGCTCTAGGGTCTTGCACCGCAAATTTAAGTGGCAGCGGTTTATCACGTTTAACTAGGCACCCTTTGAGCTCGTATTGGTTTGAGGAGTGTGCAATAAGGTCTAAGTCACAATGTTTTGCTTTCTGACCCGACTTGCTAACGGTAATTGCTGAGGTTGAAACATGGATTGGTTGATGCTCTGGGACAAATACCCGCGTTTTACCATTGTCTTGAGTATAAATAGACGCCTGAACACAATTCTCATTTAATGTAATCGCACTGGCTGGGGCACTGTAACACACGCCTAGAATATCCCATGGCCAGCCTACGGCGCGGTCATAACCAACAAACATAGCGTCATCTAACCAGACATTTCCTTTAATTTCGGTAATACCGCTTTTTTTTAGTTGATCCAGCAGGTTACTTAAGTCTTTGCTTGTTAACGTGGGATCGCCACTAAATGACATGACAAGATCGTCATTAGCTTTGGAAAGGCTGGTGGTAAAGCTGAAGCTATCTCCGAGCTCTAACTTTGCCGCTAGTGCGGTGACGACTTTTAGGGTACTTGCTGGCGGAAACAGCTGAGAACTTGGTGCTGAGCCTAGCAGCTCAGTTTGATCACTCAATTTTTCAGCGACTAGGCTAAGGCGTACCCCATCAGGAAGTACCTCTTGATATGGGTATGCATGGACAATCATGCTGAAGCAATAAAAGAAAAAGCAAATTGGCCAATGTATACGCATGGTGATGATACTTTCTTGTGGTCGATGAGGAGAGTATATACTGAATTTGTGTGAATATCTGAATACAAAAATGCCCGCAATGTGCGGGCATTTCTTCAAGTCTAAAGACTCAATTAGAAGTCGTAGCGTAGACCTAGAGCTAGCTCGTCTTCAGAATCCATCTTAGATGCAACCGTGTTACCGCCAACTTTACCTAGTTTATCGCCAGAGTCGATTAGGTTGAAGTTGTATGATACGTAACCACGGAAGTTAGGCTTAAAGTAGTAAGATGCGTCGACAGCAACGTTGTTAGCAGAAGTTTCATCGTTAGTCTCTGCGTTGTTGTATGTCGTTGTAAATACAGTTTGACCAAGAGTGTAAGCACCCGCTAGTTCGTAACCTGTGTAGTCACCATCTTTCTTAGCTTTTTCGCCGTCAGTGAATACACCAGCGAAGTATAGGTCGCCCATTGTGTAAGACGCAGCAAGCATGTACTCGTTAGCTTCGTCTTGATCTGCGTAACCAGCACCTAGCTCAAGACCAGTTTCGCCTAGTGCGTAAATTGCAGATAGAGAGTAACCATCTTCACCGTTGTCTGTGTACTCAGTACCAGCAGTGTTTTCGATACGGTCCGCAAAACGGTAGCTTGCTTTAACAGCTAGGTTTTCGAATTGGCCTTTGTAAGAAACCATGTTGTCTGAACGATCAGCAACAGCTAGTTTATCTGCCGCAGAGTTACCGTGGTAAGCCATGATATCTGTGAAATCAGTGATAACGCCCAGTGCACCGTCGTTTTTACCGTAAGTGATCTCACCGAATGCGCCACCTAGACCAGCATACGCGTAACGAGTGTCTAGATTGCTGTTGCCATCTACGTCACCATTTTCAGCTGTAGTGAATTCGCCTTCCCAGAAACCAACACCGTATAGGTTGTCGTTGATCGCTTGAGTGCCAAGGAAGTTTAGACGGATGCGAGATTTATCTTCAGCTTTGCCATCTTTTAGAGATAGACGTGCTTCAGCGCGGCCACCCATCTCTAGAGAAGTGCCGTCTTGGTTGTAAAGTTCAGCTGCGTTAACGCCAGTTGCCATAGCTGCTGCAGATACAGAAAGAGCAATTAGAGTCTTTTTCATCTTATTTGTCCTAGTTAGCTGTCCATAATCATTGTTTTATGGGGGAGAGGTAATCTCTCACAAGTTATTGTTATGCGTATAGTTTCATTTATGAGAAAACTTCACTTTCGAAAACACTATGACGTAATAACTTGCCGGACATGTTTTACTGCTAAAGTTTCATTATGAGTTAGTAAAATGATATAAATTGAACTGATGAACACTGTTCGATTGCTGGTTTTTATAATTTAAGTTGTTGTATTTTATTGGATATGTCGTGGTTTGCTTGGTTCTGACATTGATTTGTTTTTATCTTTTTTGATGTTTTTGTGTGTGGCTAGCTAGCTGTTTTTCAATAATTTGAGATGTATCTCGAAACTAAGTTTGCTGCATTTAAGTGCATTACATCACGTTATTTCGACGGTTTTTAAATTAGGGTGATTTCACCCTAGAGTTTGTTTAAACTAGAAGAAATGCATCAATTAACTCACTACCTAATCTTTTAGATTGGGTAGGTTTTTTTTGTCCAAAGAACCCTTTGGCCTTGAGGTTATATAATGGAAAAAGTTCCAATGACACTGCGTGGTGAACAACTCCTACGCACAGAACTAGATCGTCTACTTAAGCTTCGCCCTCAAATTTCTGAAGCGATCGCAGAGGCTCGTGAACTAGGTGATTTAAAGGAAAATGCGGAGTATCACGCAGCACGCGAAGAGCAAGGCATCTGTGAAGCTCAGATTCGTGATATTGAGTACAAGCTGTCTGTTGCTCAAGTGATTGATGTAACGAAAATGGATAACACTGGTAAGGTTATCTTTGGTTCGACAGTTACCCTGATCGATTGTGATACAGAAGATGAGAAAACTTACCAAATCGTTGGTGATGACGAAGCGGATATCAAAGCGGGTCGTATTTCTATTAGTTCACCGATTGCCCGCGGCTTGATTGGTAAGATGGAAGGTGATGAAGTCGTGATTCAGACCCCTGGCGGTGCTAAAGACTTTGAAATCGACAGCGTAGAGTACGTCTAATACTGTTGTTTAAATACAAAAAAGGTCGCATTAAGCGACCTTTTTTTCTGAAGCTAAGAACTGAAATTACTTGCGTGGAATTTCGATCTTACGTTCTTCAGATTGACGGTATAGGACAAGTGTTTTACCAATAACTTGTACTTTTTCTGCGCCAGTTTCACGCACAATAGCATCAATGATTAGCTGCTTTGTTTCACGGTCTTCTGATGCAACTTTAATCTTGATCAGTTCGTGGTGGTTTAGAGCGATTTCAATTTCTGCTAGCACGGCTTCTGTAAGTCCATTTGCGCCCATTAGCACAACAGGTTTTAAACTGTGAGCCAGGCCTTTTAGGTGCTGCTTTTGTTTGGTGCTTAGGTTCATTACGCGGCCAATTTTCTTTAAAATAAGGGTTGAAAAAAGCTATTTTAACGCCATCTATTGCTGAAGACTATAATTTATTGAGTAATAGGTTGAGCCTATTAGAACAATAGCTCCTAATTACGCCTTGTTGGGATTAAAATGAGTAAACAAAAACATTCGGCTAGTTCTGGTCGTTGGTTGAAAGAACACTTTGATGATAAGTATGCAAATGAAGCTCGTAAGAAAGGCTACCGTTCACGTGCTTACTTCAAGATAGACGAGATCCAAACAAAAGATAAATTGTTGAAATCTGGGATGACTGTTGTCGATTTAGGCGCGGCTCCAGGCGGATGGTCTCAATATGCTGCTAAGATAATAGGTGAAGAAGGTCAAATCATCGCGTGTGACTTGCTACCTATGGATCCAATCGCTGGTGTAAGCTTCCTGCAGGGAGACTTTAGAGATGAGGCGGTCTTAGATGCTTTATTAGAACGAATCCAACCTTCGATGGTTGACGTAGTAATGTCTGATATGGCGCCTAATATTGCTGGTAACAACTCTGTAGATCAGCCGAGAGCTATGTATTTAGTTGAATTGGCTTTAGATATGTGTCGACAAGTTCTAGCACCTAATGGTAGCTTTGTCGTAAAGGTTTTCCAGGGTGAAGGCTTCGATCAATTTGTGAAAGAAGTCCGAGACATGTTTAAAGTCGTAAAAATCAGAAAACCAGACTCATCGCGAGCTCGCTCCCGAGAAGTCTTCGTTGTAGCCACTGGTTACAAAGGTTAACTATTTCGCTCGTTTAGAGCATGGTTAACACTATAGCTACAGGAAATGAACTGTAGTACCCTACCTTTAATTACAATTAGTTATCGAGAGGCTGACACCTTGAGTGACATGGCAAAAAATTTAATTCTGTGGCTTGTTATCGCTGTCGTATTGATGTCGGTATTCCAGAGCTTTGGCCCTGGAGAGAGCAATGGCAGAACCGTGGATTACACCACGTTTGTACAGGAAGTTGGCCAAGGCCAGATTCAAGAAGCAACTTTTAAAGACGGTGAGATTAGCTTTGTTCGTCGCGGCGGCGGTGCCAAAATGGTTACTTACATGCCTGTGTATGACCAAAAGCTTCTAGATGACCTAATTAATCAAAACGTGAAAGTGCAAGGTACGCCTCCTGAAGAGCAAAGCCTGCTAGGCACTATTTTCATTTCTTGGTTCCCAATGATCTTACTGATTGGTGTATGGATTTTCTTCATGCGTCAAATGCAAGGTGGCGGCGGTAAAGGCGCTATGTCTTTCGGTAAGAGCAAAGCTCGTATGATGAGCGAAGAGCAGATCAAGACAACTTTTGCGGACGTTGCAGGCTGTGACGAAGCAAAAGAAGACGTAAAAGAATTGGTGGACTACCTGCGTGATCCAAGCCGCTTCCAAAAACTGGGCGGTAAGATTCCAACAGGTGTATTAATGGTTGGTCCTCCTGGTACTGGTAAAACGCTACTAGCGAAAGCCATTGCTGGTGAAGCAAAAGTACCATTCTTTACTATCTCTGGTTCTGACTTCGTAGAAATGTTCGTAGGTGTTGGTGCATCTCGTGTACGTGACATGTTTGAACAAGCGAAGAAAGCGGCACCTTGTATCATCTTTATCGATGAGATCGATGCGGTTGGTCGTCAACGTGGTGCAGGTGTTGGTGGTGGTCACGATGAACGTGAACAAACACTAAACCAAATGCTTGTAGAGATGGATGGTTTTGAAGGTAACGAAGGTATCATTGTTATCGCTGCGACTAACCGTCCTGACGTACTTGACCCTGCGCTATTGCGTCCTGGCCGTTTTGACCGCCAAGTCGTTGTTGGTCTTCCAGACGTACGTGGTCGTGAGCAAATTCTTAAAGTACACATGCGTAAAGTGCCTCTAGCGGGTGACGTAGAGCCATCTCTAATTGCACGTGGTACTCCGGGTTTCTCTGGTGCAGACCTAGCAAACTTAGTTAACGAAGCGGCTCTATTTGCTGCACGCGGCAACAAGCGCAACGTTTCTATGGTTGAGTTTGAACTGGCGAAAGACAAAATCATGATGGGTGCAGAGCGCCGTTCAATGGTGATGTCTGAAGAGGTGAAAGAATCAACTGCATACCACGAAGCGGGTCACGCGATTGTTGGTCGCTTGGTTCCTGAACACGATCCAGTGTACAAAGTATCTATCATTCCACGTGGTCGTGCGTTGGGTGTGACTATGTACCTACCTGAGCAAGACCGTGTGAGTATGTCTCGCCAACACCTAGAATCAATGGTTTCTAGCTTGTACGGTGGCCGTCTAGCGGAAGAGCTGATCTACGGCGCTGACAAAGTATCGACAGGTGCATCGAACGATATCGAACGTGCAACAGACATCGCTCGTAAGATGGTTACGCAGTGGGGCTTCTCTGAGAAACTTGGTCCGCTACTGTACGCGGAAGAAGAAGGTGAAGTGTTCCTAGGTCGTAGTGTGACTCAGACTAAACACATGTCTGATGACACGGCAAAACTTATTGATGATGAAGTTCGTAAGATCATCGACCGTAACTATGACCGTGCGAAGAAAATCTTGGAAGACAACATGGACATCATGCATGCGATGAAAGATGCGCTAATGAAGTATGAGACCATTGATGCTGGCCAGATTGAAGACTTGATGGAGCGTAAGACTGAAATTCGTGAACCTGCTGGTTGGGGTGATAAGCCTGCAAGCAAACCAGAAGACAACGATAAGCCTCAGGCTAAACCTGAAGCAAAAGCTGAAGAGAAGTCGGAAGAGTCTACAAAACCAGTAGAGCAACCGGCATCTCAAGAAGCGACTTCAAGCGAAGCGCCAGAAAAGAAAGACTCTGAATAAAGAGTAGCCTTTGATAATAAACCCCGAGTTAAGCTCGGGGTTTTTGTATATGTTGTGATTATTAAAGCTATGATTATTAAAGCAAACAACAAATCTCTCGACCTTTCTCGTCCGCATGTTATGGCGATTCTCAATGTCACTCCTGACTCATTCTCTGATGGTGGTAAGTTCAACTCACTTGAACTTGCACTTGCTCAAGCTGAGAGAATGATTGCTGCTGGTGTCAGCATCATCGATATCGGTGGAGAGTCGACTCGCCCTGGAGCCCCGGATGTTTCACTAGAAGAAGAATTACAGCGTGTTGTCCCCGTGATCAAAGCGATCCGTGAAAAACATGATGTTTGGATTTCTATTGACACAAGTAAAGCCGAGGTAATGCATCAAGCCATTGAGGCGGGGGCAGACTTAATTAACGACGTGCGCGCACTTCAAGAGCCAGGGGCGTTAGAAGTGGCAGCGAAAGCAAACTTGCCAATTTGCTTGATGCACATGAAAGGCCAACCACGTACGATGCAGGCCAATCCTCAATACGATGATCTGATGGAAGATGTCGCGGCATTTCTCCAAGAGCGTATTGCAGCTTGCGAAGCGGTCGGTATTGATAAGTCTCAACTTATTCTCGACCCAGGTTTTGGCTTTGGCAAAACAATTGAACACAATTATCATATGCTTGCTCATCTCGAGAAGTTTCACGAATTTGGTCTGCCAATTTTGGCTGGCATTTCACGTAAATCGATGATCTTTAAGCTGTTGGATAAACCCGCAGCTGAATGCACCAACGCTAGCGTGGTTTGTGCGACCATTGCGGCGATGAAAGGTGCTCAGATTATCCGAGTTCATGACTTCGAAGAAACCATTGAAGCAATGAAAGTTGTTGAGATGACGAAAAACAATATCTAAAAGAATTAAGGAACGTTATATGTCTGATAAAAGACGTTACTTTGGTACCGATGGTGTGCGTGGAAAAGTGGGTCAATACCCAATTACACCTGACTTTGTACTCAAGCTTGGCTGGGCGGCTGGTCGTGTATTAGCGAAACAAGGCACTAAAAAAGTTATTATTGGTAAAGATACGCGTATTTCTGGCTACATGCTTGAGTCTGCGTTAGAAGCGGGCCTTGCTGCGGCCGGTCTGAAAGCGACCTTTACCGGTCCAATGCCAACACCGGCAGTCGCTTATCTGACGCAAACCTTCCGAGCGGAAGCGGGTATCGTTATTTCAGCGTCACACAACCCATACTACGATAACGGCATCAAGTTTTTCTCATCTGAAGGTACTAAGCTTCCGGATGATATTGAATTGGCTATCGAAGCAGAGCTAGACAAAGACATTGAATGTGTGGAATCTGCCGAGCTTGGTAAAGCAACTCGCCTAAATGATGCAGCAGGTCGTTATATTGAATTTTGTAAGAGCACTTTCCCATCAGAGCTTAGTCTTGCCAATGTGAAGATCGTAGTTGACTGTGCACACGGCGCAACTTACCACATTGCTCCTAACGTATTCAAAGAGCTAGGTGCAGATGTTGTTGCAATGGGTGTGGAACCAAATGGTACTAACATCAATGATGAAGTCGGTGCGACAGACGTCCGTGCATTACAAAAACGTGTTGTAGAAGAGCAAGCTCATCTTGGCCTTGCGTTCGATGGTGATGGCGACCGAATCATCATGGTTGACCATTTAGGTAACAAGGTTGACGGTGACCAGATTGCTTATATCATCGCACGTGATGCGTTACGCCGAGGCGAACTAAAAGGCGGTGTGGTTGGTACACTAATGACCAACCTAGGCATGGAAAATGGTCTGAAGCAATTAGGTATTCCATTCGTGCGTGCAGCAGTCGGTGACCGTTATGTTATGGAGCGCTTGCTAGAAAAAGGGTGGAAGATCGGTGCAGAAAACTCAGGTCACGTGATTTTGCTGGACAAGGTTACGACCGGAGATGCTATCGTAGCTGCACTACAGGTGCTTGCTTCTATTGTTGGCAGTGAGATGTCACTACATGATTTGTCTCAAGGTATGACCTTGTACCCTCAAGTGCTAGAAAATGTACGTTTTGAAGGTGATAGCAATCCCCTCGAGGCTAGTGCCGTGCTTGATGCGGTGGCTGAAGTAGAATCTGAACTAGGTGAAAAAGGCCGTGTTCTTCTGCGTAAGTCAGGCACAGAGCCTTTACTAAGGGTGATGGTTGAAGGTGAAGATGCTGACTTAGTTCAGAGTTCTGCGTTAAAGATTGCTCAAGCAATCAAAGATAACTGTTAAGTTTTCTTAGGTTAATATGGTGAATTAAGAGTAAGTTTTGCCCTTTTTTTGACCGCTTGGGCTTTTGCCATTGTTTTTTTGGCAATTTCCCCTTGTCAGCGTTGCTGGCTTTCGCTAGTATTGCTCGGCCTCCAGTCAGGAGGTCGCTAGCCTTGTTCGTAATGCTCATTGTTTGAACTTATGAACGGCGCTGGCTCAACAATTTGGAACATAGGTGGAAAAAATGTTTTCAGTTCTACTTGTGATTTACCTGTTGGCAGCGCTTGGTGTGATTGGCCTTGTGTTGATTCAACAAGGTAAAGGCGCAGATATGGGAGCCTCGTTCGGTGCTGGTGCTTCAAACACAGTGTTTGGTGCAAGCGGCTCAGGTAATTTCCTAACCCGAACAACTGCTATTTTAGCAACAGTATTCTTTATCGTTAGCTTGCTACTTGGTCGTATGTCTACACATAAGACAGAATCTCAATGGGTTGATCCAACACTAGGTCAACAACAAGTTGTAGAGCAAGTTAATGATGCAGCGAGTGAAGTTCCAGCACCAACTGGTGATGAAATTCCTCAATAAGCTGTAAGGTTTGTGTAGCCGAGATGGTGAAATTGGTAGACACGCTAGCATGAGGTGCTAGTGCCTTTGGTGTGAGGGTTCGAGTCCCTCTCTCGGCACCATAAATTTACAAACTTGTAAATCACTTGTTTGGCGGTATAATGCTCAGCAAGTCGGACGCGGGGTGGAGCAGCTTGGTAGCTCGTCGGGCTCATAACCCGAAGGTCGTCGGTTCAAATCCGGCCCCCGCAACCAATCTCTTCTTTCGTTGGAAAGAATGACTCGATTGGCAAGTTTGCACAGTGCTAACCACACTGTGAGTTAAGAAAAGCACTTTTTGCTATTCTTAACGTATCAGGGTCCAGCAGCATAAAACCCCGACTTTTCGGGGTTTTTTGTTATCTGAGTTTTTATAATTACTCAGATACTGCTTGGTTTTTTGATTGGGCTCTGAGCCCTTTTTTTGTTTCTGGAGTGGTTAAAATGACTGGTTTAGAAAGACAACTTACTGAAATGCTTGAAGCTCCAGTAGAGGCAACAGGCTACGAGTTAGTTGGATTAGAATTTATTCGTGCGGGTGCGCACTCAACGTTACGTATCTACATCGACCATGAAAATGGTATTAACGTAGATGCCTGTGCAGAAGTTAGCCATCAGGTAAGTGCGGTATTAGACGTTGAAGATCCAATTTCTGTTGCTTACAGCCTAGAAGTTTCTTCTCCAGGCTTAGAAAGACCACTTTTCAAAGCAGCACATTACGAGCAATTTATTGGTCACGAGGTCAGCATCGTATTGAAAATGGCTGTTGCAAACCGTCGTAAGTGGAAAGGCATTATCCACAGCGTAGATGGTGAGACAATTGCAGTTACTTGTGAGGGGCAACAAGAAGAGTTTGCTCTAAGTAACATTTCAAAAGCTAACCTGATCCCTAAATTTTAGTTCCCTAAAAAATTTGAAGCTTAGAGGCTAAATACAATGAGTAAAGAAATTTTAGCGGTAGCAGAAGCGGTATCGAATGAAAAAGCGGTACCTCGTGAGCGTATCTTTGAAGCTCTTGAGATTGCTCTAGCAACTTCTACAAAGAAAAAATACGAAATCGAAATCGATGTGCGTGTTGCCATTGACCGTAAAACGGGTGAGTTTGAAACATTCCGCCGTTGGTTGGTTGTTGATGAAGTTGAAAACCCAACAAAAGAAATCTCACTAGAAGCTGCACAATATGAAGATGCAGATCTTCAACTAGGTGATTTCGTAGAAGACGATATCCCTTCTGTTACATTCGACCGAATTACAACGCAAACAGCGAAGCAAGTTATTGTACAAAAAGTACGTGAAGCAGAGCGCGCACAGATCGTAGAACAGTTCATTGACAACGAAGGTGATCTTATCACTGGTGCTGTTAAGAAAGTAAACCGTGAGACGATCGTTCTTGACCTAGGTAATAACGCAGAGGCGGTTATTCTTCGTGATGACCAACTTCCTCGTGAAAACTTCCGTCCAGGTGACCGTGTTCGTGGTCTTCTTTACAAAGTTGCTCCAGAAGCTCGTGGTTTCCAACTTTTCATTACACGTTCTAAGCCAGAAATGTTGGCTGAACTGTTCCGTGTAGAAGTGCCAGAAATCGCTGAGGAAATCATCGAACTGAAAGGTGCTGCACGTGATCCAGGTTCTCGCGCTAAGATTGCTGTTAAAACAAACGACAAACGTATCGACCCTGTAGGTGCGTGTGTTGGTATGCGTGGTGCACGTGTACAAGCAGTATCTGGTGAGCTTGGTGGTGAGCGTATTGATATCGTTCTTTGGGACGATAACCCAGCTCAATTCGTAATCAACGCAATGGCACCAGCTGATGTTGCTTCTATCATTGTTGATGAAGATGCACACTCAATGGACATCGCTGTTGAGGCAGACAACCTAGCACAAGCTATCGGTCGTAACGGTCAAAACGTACGTCTAGCATCTCAACTGACTGGTTGGGAACTAAATGTAATGACAGTGGCGGATCTTCAGAAGAAGCATGCTGAAGAGTCTCAAGCATCTATCGAAAACTTCATGAAGTACCTAGACATTGAAGAAGACTTCGCTCAACTGCTTGTTGAAGAAGGTTTCTCAACGCTAGAAGAAGTTGCGTACGTTCCAGTTAACGAACTACTAGAAGTTGATGGTCTGAACGAAGAACTTGTAGAAGAACTTCGTAGCCGTGCTAAAGACGCACTAACGACAATCGCTCTAGCGCAAGAAGAGTCATTTGAAGGTCTAGAGCCTGCTGAAGACCTACTAGGTCTTGAAGGCCTAGAGCGCGAAATGGCGTTTAAATTGGCAGCGAAAGGCGTGGCAACACTAGAAGACTTGGCTGACCAAGGTATCGATGATTTAGAAGGTATTGATGGCCTGACAGAAGAGCGTGCAGGTGAGCTTATTATGGCTGCGCGTAACATCTGTTGGTTCGGCGAAGAAGCATAATATCAGCAAGGAGGAAGCGGCATGACACAATTAACAGTTAAAGCACTGAGTGAAGAGATTGGTACTCCAGTCGACCGCTTAATGGAACAACTTGCTGACGCAGGCATGAACAAAGCGAGTTCTGACCATGTCTCGGATGAGGAGAAGCAGAAGCTTCTCTCTCACCTGAAGAAAGAGCACGGCGATACGTCGGGCGAATCTGAACCTACTAGACTGACGCTTCAACGTAAGACTCGTAGCACATTAAGTGTTGCAGCAGGTGGCGGCAAAAGTAAGGATGTTCAAGTAGAAGTGCGTAAGAAGCGCACATATGTGAAGCGCAGCACTATCGAAGACGACGCAAAACGTGAGGCTGAGGAAGCAGCAAAACGTGAAGCTGAAGAGCTTGCGAAGCGTGAGGCAGAAGAACAAGCCAAACGTGAAGCTGCAGAGAAAGCACAGCGCGAAGCCGAAGAAAAAGCAAAACGTGAAGCGGATGCAAAACGTGAAGCTGAAGAAAAGGCAAAACGCGCACAAGCTGAAAAGGCTAAGAAAGAAATGAATGCAAAAAATGCGGATGTTAATACGCAAGCGAAGAAAGAAGCTGACGAGCTAAAGCGTCGTCAGGAAGAAGAAGCCCAACGTAAAGCTGAGCAAGAAGCAGCTAAGCTTGTTGAAGAAGCTCGTAAACTTGCAGAAGAGAACGAAGCTCGTTGGTCTGAAGAAGAGTCTAAGAAGAAAGAACTTGAGAACTCTGATTACCATGTAACCACTTCTCGTTACGCTCGTGAAGCTGAAGATGCAGCTGACCGTAAAGAAGAAGGTGGTGCTCGTCGTAAGAAGAAGAAACCAGCGAAAGAAGAGCAATCTCGCGGTGGTCGTAACCAACGTGGTGGCAAAGGCCGTAACAAAGGCAAACTTGCTAAGCCGACTTCAATGCAACACGGTTTCGATAAGTCTGCGACTGTAGCGAAACAAGACGTAGTGATTGGTGAGACAATCGTTCTTTCTGAACTTGCTAACAAGATGTCGGTTAAAGCGACAGAAGTTATCAAAGTAATGATGAAGATGGGCGCTATGGCGACTATCAACCAAGTGATCGACCAAGAAACAGCACAACTTGTTGCTGAAGAAATGGGTCACAAGGTAGTTCTTCGTAAAGAGAACGAACTGGAAGAAGCAGTACTATCTGACCGCGATACAAACGCAGAAGCAGTACCACGTGCTCCAGTTGTAACTATCATGGGTCACGTTGACCACGGTAAAACGTCAACACTTGACTACATTCGTCGTACACACGTTGCTTCAGGTGAAGCGGGTGGTATTACACAGCACATCGGTGCTTACCACGTTGAAACTGACAACGGTATGATCACGTTCCTTGATACTCCTGGACACGCAGCGTTTACTGCAATGCGTGCTCGCGGTGCTCAAGCGACAGATATCGTAGTTCTAGTAGTAGCTGCAGACGATGGCGTAATGCCACAAACAGTTGAAGCGATCCAGCACGCGAAAGCGGCAGGCGTTCCACTAATCGTTGCTGTGAACAAGATCGATAAAGAAGACGCGAACCCAGACAACGTTAAGAATGAGCTAGCTCAATACGACGTAATCCCTGAGGAATGGGGCGGTGAGAACATGTTCGTTCACATCTCTGCTAAACAGGGTACAAACATCGACGGTCTTCTAGAAGCAATCCTTCTTCAGTCTGAAGTTCTAGAACTTACAGCTGTAGCAGAAGGTATGGCGTCTGGTGTTGTTGTTGAATCTCGCCTAGATAAAGGTCGTGGTCCAGTAGCAACAGTACTAGTTCAATCTGGTACGCTAAACAAAGGCGACATCGTTCTTTGTGGTCAAGAATACGGCCGCGTTCGTGCGATGCGTGACGAACTAGGTAAAGAAATCACAGTAGCTGGTCCATCTATCCCTGTAGAGATCCTAGGTCTTTCAGGCGTACCTTCTTCAGGTGATGAAGCAACAGTAGTACGTGACGAGCGTAAAGCACGTGAAGTAGCGAACTACCGTGCTGGTAAGTTCCGTGAAGTGAAACTTGCTCGTCAGCAGAAATCTAAATTAGAGAACATGTTCTCTAACATGACGGCTGGTGAAGTTGCTGAGCTAAACGTAGTTCTTAAAGCAGACGTACAAGGTTCTGTGGAAGCGATTGCTGACTCACTACTGAAACTGTCTACTGACGAAGTGAAAGTAAACATCGTTGGTTCTGGTGTTGGTGGTATTACAGAAACTGATGCAGTTCTTGCAGAAGCTTCTAACGCAATCATCCTTGGCTTTAACGTACGTGCTGATGCATCTGCTCGTCGTGCGATTGAAGCTGCAAGCGTTGATCTACGTTACTACTCAATCATTTACCAATTGATTGACGAAGTTAAACAAGCAATGGGCGGTATGCTTGCTCCAGAATTCAAGCAAGAAATCATTGGTCTTGCTGAAGTACGTGACGTATTTAAGTCACCGAAACTGGGCGCAATCGCTGGTTGTATGGTTACTGAAGGTCTGATTAAGCGTAGCAACCCAATCCGCGTACTACGCGATAACGTTGTTATCTACGAAGGTGAACTAGAGTCACTACGTCGCTTTAAAGATGACGTTCAAGAAGTTAAGAATGGTTACGAGTGTGGTATCGGCGTTAAGAACTACAACGACGTTCGCGTAGGCGACCAGATCGAAGTATTCGAAATCGTTGAAATCAAACGTACTCTAGACTAATTGACTAAAATTACTAACCGTCTGAAAGACAAATAGTAATTGGTTGTTGAATACACCATGGGGGGCTGGCTTGACCATCCCCCCATTCTTTCTATTTAAGAGAATGAATATGTCAAAAGAATTTAGCCGCACGCAGCGCGTATCACAGCAGCTGCAAAAAGAACTTGCGATGATCCTTCAACGTGAAGTTCGTGACTCTCGCCTAGGCATGGTTACGATTTCTGATGTAGAAGTATCACGCGATCTTGCTTACGCAAAAGTGTTCGTTACTTTCCTATGCGTGGGTGAGCAAACGCCAGAATCATGCTTAGCAGCGCTACGTGAGCACGAAGTGCACATCCGTATGATGCTTGGTAAGCGTATTCGTCTACGTTTGACTCCTGAAATCCGTTTCTACTACGACAACACGCTAGTAGAAGGTATGCGTATGTCTAACCTAGTTTCTGAAGTGGTTAGCGAAGACAAGCGTAAACAGCAAGATTCAGGTCGCGAAGAAGATCAGGCAGGGGAAGAGTAATGGCTCGTCGTCGTAAAGGTCGTCCAATTAATGGCGTTATCTTGTTGGACAAACCAACAGGTATTTCTTCCAATGATGCACTGCAAAAAGTAAAACGTATCTACTTTGCTGAGAAAGCGGGTCATACCGGTGCATTGGACCCACTAGCGACGGGCATGTTGCCAATCTGCTTAGGCGAAGCAACCAAGTTCTCTCAGTTCTTGTTGGATTCAGACAAGCGCTACCGCGTAATCGCAAAGCTTGGTGAGCGTACTGATACGTCTGACTCTGATGGCGAAGTGGTAGAGACGCGTCCTATTGACGTGAATCTAGAGAAGCTAGAAGCGTGCATTGATACGTTCCGTGGTGAATCAGACCAAGTACCTTCAATGTTCTCAGCATTGAAATACCAAGGTAAGCCGCTCTACGAGTACGCTCGTAAAGGCATTGAAGTACCGCGTGAATCTCGTAAGATCACGGTATATGAGATCGTCCTTCACCGCTTTGAAGGTGATGAAGTAGAGATGGAAGTGCATTGCTCCAAAGGCACTTACATCCGTACTATCGTTGATGACCTAGGTGAAATGCTTGGTTGTGGCGCACACGTGACTATGCTTCGTCGTACTGGTGTTGCTAAATACCCGTACGAAAAAATGGTGACGCTAGAGCAACTTAATGAGCTGCTAGAGCAAGCGCATCGTGACGAAGTAGCACCTAAAGAGTTGCTTGATCCACTGTTGCTACCAATGGATACCGCAGTAGAAGACTTGCCAGAGGTAAATCTCAACGCTGAGCTGACTAACTTAGTACAGCACGGCATGCCAGTCCAAGTGTTTGGTGCTCCGGAAGGTACACCAATTCGCATGACCTCCGGTGAAGACAAGCTCTTTATTGGTGTTGCAGAAGTGAACGACGATGGAAAAGTAGCACCAAAACGTTTGGTGGTGTTCCGCGACGAAGCATAAGCTTGTCTGTGAATTGAAAATACCGGCGAAATCGCCGGTATTTTTATATTGCGCG
This sequence comes from Vibrio sp. SCSIO 43153, assembly GCF_023716625.1. Lineage (NCBI taxonomy): Bacteria > Pseudomonadati > Pseudomonadota > Gammaproteobacteria > Vibrionales > Vibrionaceae > Vibrio > Vibrio sp. SCSIO 43153. The sequence continues at coordinate 2,680,612 of NZ_CP071855.1, read as the reverse complement.
TATAAGGAAACTTCCCTATAATTCGCGCTTCGCGTAGCGGCTGAATCAGAGATTGGCTGCTACAACTTTAAACCTACTCTTATTAGGAGAGAATTATGTCTCTGAATGCAGAAACTAAAGCAGCAATCGTTGCAGAATACGCACAAGGCGAAGGCGACACTGGTTCACCAGAAGTTCAAGTAGCTCTACTTACAGCTTCTATCAACCACCTACAAGGTCACTTCAAAGCGCACAAAGGCGATCACCACAGCCGTCGTGGTCTTCTACGTATGGTTTCTCGCCGTCGTAAGCTTCTTGACTACCTGAAAGGTAAAAACCTTTCTCGTTACCAAGATCTAATCAAGCGTCTAGGCCTACGTCGCTAATCAGCGGCTGCATAGAACAGTTTGTCGAAAAAGGGGCTTTTAGCCCCTTTTTTGTTGCCCGTTACTTAATTTAATTGCTATAGCTTAGCCAAATCCTATTTAAGTCGTTATACTACGCACGGTAAAATTCCACGATCGGAGTTTTATATCCAAAGTAGCTCATTGCATTACAGTCACAACGTCGACCAAAAGGTCGCGACTATTAAAAGTGAACTGAATACCTAATCAGTTTGTTTTTACTAGTCGCGATTCGTAATGCCTTGAGTATCAATCAATACTCTCTGAGCAAATCATTCGATGCGCTTAGAAACAAGGAATAACAATGTTCGAAAAACCAGTTGTTAAAACGTTCCAGTACGGTAACCACACAGTTACTCTAGAGACTGGCGTTATCGCACGTCAAGCTACGGCTGCAGTAATGGTTACTATGGACGATACGGCAGTATTCGTTTCTGTAGTTGGTAAAAAAGAAGCGGTTGAAGGTCAAGACTTCTTCCCTCTAACAGTTAACTACCAAGAGCGTACTTACGCTGCAGGTAAAATCCCTGGTGGTTTCTTCAAGCGTGAAGGTCGCCCATCTGAAGGTGAAACGCTAACGGCTCGTCTAATCGACCGTCCAATCCGTCCACTTTTCCCAGATGCATTCAAAAACGAAGTACAAGTTATCGCAACGGTAGTATCTGTTAACCCAGATGTTCAACCTGATATCGTAACTATGATCGGTACTTCTGCGGCGCTAGCTATCTCTGGTATTCCGTTCAACGGTCCTATCGGTGCTGCACGTGTTGGTCACATCGACGGTCAACTAGTACTTAACCCAAGCAACACAGAGCTAGAAGCTTCTAAGCTAGACCTAGTTGTTGCGGGTACTGAATCTGCAGTACTAATGGTTGAGTCAGAAGCTGACAACCTAACTGAAGAAGAAATGCTTTCTGCAGTTGTATTCGGCCACGACCAACAACAAACAGTGATCAACGCAATCAACGAGTTTGCTGCTGAAGTTGCGACTCCTGCTTGGGATTGGGTTGCTCCAGAAGAGAACACAGCACTTGTAAACAAGATCGCTGAACTGGCTGAAGCTAAGCTTGTTGAAGCTTACCAAATCACTGAGAAGATGGCTCGTTACGACCGCATCCACGAGATCGCTGGTGAAGTAAACGACGTGCTACTTGCTGAAGATCCAGAAGCGAACACAAAAGAAATCCACACTATCTTCCACGATCTAGAGAAGACAGTTGTACGTCGCAGCATCATCGCTGGTAACCCACGTATCGACGGCCGTGAAAAAGACATGGTTCGTGCGCTAGACGTACGTACTGGTGTTCTTCCTCGTACACACGGTTCATCACTATTTACACGTGGTGAAACTCAGGCTCTAGTAACTGCGACTCTAGGTACGCAGCGTGATGCTCAAATCATCGACGAGCTAACTGGTGAGCGTAAAGATCACTTCCTACTACACTACAACTTCCCTCCATACTGTGTTGGTGAAACTGGTTTTGTAGGTTCTCCTAAGCGTCGTGAAATCGGCCACGGTAAACTAGCTAAGCGTGGTATTGCTGCAGTAATGCCATCTGTAGATGAGTTCCCATACACAGTACGTGTAGTATCAGAAATCACAGAATCTAACGGTTCTTCTTCAATGGCTTCTGTATGTGGTACTTCTCTAGCACTTATGGATGCTGGTGTTCCAATTAAAGCTTCTGTTGCGGGTATCGCAATGGGTCTAGTTAAAGAAGGCGACGACTTCGTTGTTCTTTCTGACATCCTTGGTGACGAAGACCACCTAGGTGACATGGACTTTAAAGTAGCAGGTACTAACGACGGTATCACTGCACTTCAGATGGATATCAAGATCGAAGGTATCACTAAAGAGATCATGCAAATTGCTCTTAACCAAGCGCAAGGTGCACGTAAGCACATCCTATCTGTAATGGATGAAGCTATCTCTGGTGCTCGTGAAGATATCTCTGAGTTCGCTCCGCGTATTCACACAATGAAGATCAGTGCAGAGAAGATCAAAGACGTTATCGGTAAAGGTGGTGCAGTTATCCGTGCTCTAACTGAAGAGACAGGTACAACTATCGAAATCGAAGACGACGGTACAATTAAGATTGCTGCAACTGAAGGTACAGCTGCGAAAGAAGCAATCCGTCGTATCGAAGAGATCACTGCAGAAGTTGAAGTGGGCCGTATCTACACAGGTAAAGTTGCTCGCCTAGCTGACTTCGGTGCATTCGTTACTATTCTTCCTGGTAAAGATGGTCTAGTACACATCTCTCAAATTGCTGAAAAGCGTGTTGAGAAAGTGTCTGATTACCTAACTGAAGGTCAAGAAGTTCAAGTTAAAGTTCTTGAAATCGACCGCCAAGGTCGTGTACGTCTAAGCATGAAAGAAGCGGTAGAAAAGCCAGCTGAAGAAGCTGCTGAAGCACCTGCTGCTAAAGACGAGTAATACTGATTTGGGCTTTGGTCTTTTATTAGATTAACGGCCTGAAAACGTGCTATAAAAGGGGAGCATTTTCGCTCCCCTTTTTTTAACTTGCTATTTTTTATTGTATTTGATGGACAGAAATATCCTATAGTGCATTAATACATCGTGAGTTAAAGGCGGTCCAAACAGGAGTATCAATTAGTGAAATGGTTTCAAACCGCAAGTTTATGTATCGCAATTGCATTGACGGGGTGCGCTAGCACTTCTCAACAAACCTCTCAGCAGTGGGTATATCCACCGATGGCTGTGCCATTGCAGCCTAGCGTGCAGCAAGAGGTTCAGATCGCACGGCTATCTCAGTTATTACAACGACCAGATCTTAGTGATGAAGTGCGAGCTAAAATGCATTATGAGCGCGGGAGTTACTACGATAGCGTTGGTTTGAGAGATCTCGCTCGCCTTGATTTTAATCAGTCACTACAGCTAAATCCTGCTCAGCCAGATATATTCAATCTGCTTGGCGTTTACTTTACTCAACTAGGTGAGTTCGACGCGGCTTATGAAGCATTTGATTCAACATTAGAGCTTGCGCCAGAGAACTCTTATGCGGAACGTAACCGTGCGATTGCTTTGTACTATGGTGGTCGAATTGATCTTGCTATGGAAGATATGACAAAGCACTACGAAGAGAACCCTAAAGATCCTTTTCGAGCATTGTGGTTATACATTATTGAAGCAGAGCAAAATCCAGAGTTAGCGAAGGCAAACCTACAGCAAAGATATCAACGCGATATTAGCGAAGAGTGGGGGTGGGTTTTAGTCGCCATTATGCTGAGAGATGTGCCTGATGACGCAGCACTGAAAGCTATCATGGAAGGGACGCGGGAGAATCACCGCCTAGCAGAGCGTTTAACGGAAACTTATTTCTATCTCGGCAAACGTTATCAACTAGAGGGTGATGTAGCAGATGCTATATCGCTATATAAATTAGCGATTTCGTTCAATGTCTATGAGTATGTGGAACACCGCTATTCATTTGTTGAGCTGACTCAGATTTACGAAAAGCTACAGCAAGAACGTTTAGCAAAAATTAAAGCAGAAAGTACTCAGCAACAATAGTTTTTTAGCCGCTCAACTAGAGCGGCTTTTTTGTACTTGAACAAATTAGACTGCTTCACTAAAATAGTTAGCCTTGCTAACTAAATGGGCAAATTACAGTGGCATTAGAAAAAAGCCTGATTGATTTAGAGCGTTTTTGTGCTAAAGCGTGGCGCGTTTATGCCAAGGAAGATCCGCTTTCACATTTGAGCTTTAATGAGTTCGATTACTTACGAGTGATTCAGCTTCATCCAGAAGGTGTGCGTATTACTGACTTGGCTGAAGAGCTGCAAGTCACCAAACCTTCAGCTTCAAATATGGTAGTTCGTTTGGAGAAAAAGGGCTTGGTAAGGCGTATTGCGTGTAATGAAGATGCGCGTTCAAAGCGCGTTTTGCTAACGGAAGAAGTGATAGCAGAAATGTCCCTTGAACAGGTGGTATACAAGGATATTTCTGAACAACTGATGCGTAAACTTGATAAGCAAGAAGCACAGCAACTGAAAGCGCTACTGGATAAAGCGCTCGGAAACTAAACATACATTTTACTCTTTTATCTATTTAGTTAGCCTTGCTAACTATTGGTGGTAGTCATGCAAAACTCTATCTATAAACAGTTTTGGAAATACACAATTCCGACCGTCGCAGCCATGTTGGTTAACGGCTTATACCAAGTTGTTGATGGCATTTTTATCGGTCGTTATGTTGGTGCTGATGGATTAGCGGGGATCAACGTTGCTTGGCCGATCATTGGCTCGATACTTGGTATTGGTATGATGGTCGGGGTAGGTACGGGGGCGCTGGCCTCTATCAAGCAAGGTGAAAAAGACAGTGAAGGTGCTAAACGCATTCTCTCAACCGGCCTTTTGCTTTTAGTTGCTTTGATGCCTGTCGTAGCGACAATCTTGTTCTTCTTCGCCGATGACTTTATTCGCTGGCAGGGCGCAGAAGGGCGAGTGTACGAGCTAGGCTTGCAATACCTACACATTCTTAGCGTGGCGTGTGTGTTCTCGCTAGGCTCGATTGCGGTGCCATTTTTGCTTCGTAATGATGATAGCCCTAACTTAGCCACCATCCTGATGGTGATCGGTGCGGTGATCAATATCGTACTCGACTACCTTTTTATCGCTTGGCTTGGCTGGGAGCTTACCGGTGCTGCTATTGCTACCGCTCTGGCGCAGATGGTTGTGACGATTTTGGGTGTGGGGTACTTCTTTACTTCCAGAGCCAACATGCGCTTGTCTTTCAGCGATTTGAAGATGCAGTTTGATGTCATTCCTAAGATTGTCATGATTGGCACGTCGAGCTTCTTTATGTACGCTTATGGCTCAATGATGGTCGCGCTGCATAACGCGTTGTTTGCCCAGTACGGTAGTGCGTTGTTGATTGGTGCTTACGCCATCTTGGGTTATATCGTGACGGTCTACTACTTGATCGCGGAAGGCATCGCCAATGGTATGCAACCTTTGGTGAGCTACAACCATGGCGCGCGCAACCAAGATAACATTCGTAAGCTGTTAAAGGTCGCAATGGGCACTTCTGTACTTGGTGGAGTTGCGTTTGTTATTTTGATGAACATCTTCCCATACGAGTTTGTATCGGTGTTCAACAATGCTGACCAGAATCTGATTGATGCGACGGTGGTCGGTATTCGTCTCCATATGTTTGCATTGTTCTTAGATGGGTTCTTAGTGGTTGCCGCGGCGTACTACCAATCAGTCAACAAAGGCAGTAAAGCCATGTTCGTGACCATCGGTAATATGGTGATTCAATTACCGTTCTTGTTCATTATGCCGAAGCTGTTGGGTGTGACGGGTATTTGGATTGCATTCCCACTGTCCAACATCGCCTTAAGTTTAGTGGTGATGACAATGTTGTGGCGTGATATTAAGAAGCTAATGAACGAGAGTTCAGCAGAGCCAAGTATTCAAGCGTCTTAACGACGAAAAGATGTAAAAAAAGCGAGGTCAGTACCTCGCTTTTTTATTGCTTTGAAACCGTAAGCAGGGATTAGATGTTCTTCACTTCTAGACCTGCAAGTTGATGCCAGTAACCGTTACATTGGCGGTCTTGGATCTTGCCTGGGTTGGTGCCTTTTTCGTTTGAACGGAATTGGTCCAATTCAGAGAAGGTACTGAGACCTAGCGGGCTTAAACGAACCACGTCAACCAGACCTTCCATACTTGGTAGATCGTTGATCAGGTTGTAGCAATAACCAGACTGAGTTTGGATGCCGTTCAAGTTAAAGACTTCTTGACCTTCTTGGCTGCTTACTTGGATACCTGTTGGGTATTTAATACAGCAAGTTTCGCAATCATCTTTAGCTTTGTTTTCTGCGCGAGCGGTAAAGCAGCGTGCCGAGTAAGCCAAAGGTAGATAACCGTGGCTGAATACTTCTACTTCAAACTTATTGCGAATACCAAGCTCATCACATTGAACCAGCGTATTACTGAGCCATTCACGAGATAGCTCTACAGGCATACACCAGCGGATCATGCCTTGTTTTAGGAACAAGTTAAGCGTGTGCGCATTGTAAGTGTTAACCGCAGGGCCAACGACGAAAGGCACCTTGTGCTCAGAAGCCAGTTGAACCGCAGACACGTCATTGGCTTCAATCGCGAAGTCACCGTTGTCGATGTACTTCTTCATGATGTTCACTTCACTTGGTGCTTCTAATAGTGCCATCGTTGAAAGAACGACTTGTTTGCCAGATGCAGACAAGTCTTTCGCAATATCGAACCAATGTGCGGGCTTCATTTCACGACGTTTTGAACATACGGTTTCACCAAGGTAGATGATGTCCGCAGAGCTTGATTTCGCTTGTTCGTAAAACGCTTCAACATCTTGCTTTGGCCAGAAGTACAACAGTGGACCAAGCGCGTATTTCATTGAGTTATCCATCTTAACCTCTACTGCCATTTACGGTGGTAAGCACCAAGTGTGGTTTGCGTACCTTCAGACACGTTTGCCAACGCTGCATCCCAAGCCGCTTCTACTTGGTAAGCTTCTGGGTTTGCTTGGTAGCGATCAATCGCAGCACGCCATGTGCGCGTTACTTGTTCTACGTACGCAGGGCTACGCTGGCGACCTTCAATTTTTACTGAAGCGACATTCGCAGCAAACAGTTCTGGCAGCATAGAGAGAGTGTTCAAACTGGTTGGCTCTTCCAGTGCGTGGTAGCGTTTTTTCTCGCCTTCGATTTCAGCTTCAAAACGACCTTTACATAAGGTTGGGTAGCCCGCGTTTTCACCTGCGCTGTAGCGATCGATCAGGATATCGTTAAGACGAGATTCCAGACCATTTGCTGTTTCTTGCCAGCGAACGTATTTCGCCGGAGAACACGCGCCAACGGTGTTTGGTGATTCGCCAGTCATGTAAGACGATAGGTAGCAACGACCTTCCGACATGATGCATAGGCTACCGAAAGCAAAGACTTCGAGCTCAACATCGCTGGTGATATTGCGTGAAAGCTGTTTAACCTGATGAATAGATAGTACACGAGGCAGTACAACACGTTTGACGTTGAAGTTTTGCTTGTAGAAGTCTACTGCTGCAACGTTGGTTGCTGAAGCCTGTACTGACAGGTGCAGTTCTAGCTCTGGGTATTTGCGAGCAGCGTACTCAAGTACCGCAATGTCAGCCACAATCAGCGCATCGACACCCAGTGCCGCTGCATTGTCGACCGCATTTGTCCAACGGTCGAAACCATTTGGATGGGCAAAGGTGTTTAGCGCAACGTGGATCTTTTTGTTGCGGTCATGAACGTACTGCACCGCTTTTTCAAGCTTCTTGCCGTTGAAGTTCAGGCCAGCAAAGTGACGAGCGTTGGTATCGTCTTTAAAGCCGATGTATACGGCGTCTGCACCGCAATCAATCGCGGTTTTTAGCGCAGGCAAGTTACCCGCAGGACACAAGAGTTCCATATGCTCACAATCATAGAGAATAAAAAGGTGCCCGCATTTTATGAAGAATTATGAATAGCGAAATTGACCTAAGTTAGGTTTAGCTCAATAAAGTTGAGATTTACCCCTTGAGAGTAAGGGGTAAATCTCAGATTTTGCTGTAGTTGAGATCAGTTCTTATGACGGCGGTTTTGCGCAAACAACTCTTCAACTTCGTGTTTTGGTTGAGGGCGGTAGAAATGGAAGCCTTGAATCGAGTTACACTGCAGGTTCGATAGCAGTGTTGCTTGCTGATGGGTTTCCACACCTTCGGCAACAACCGTCAAATCTAATGATTTACCAAGGTTGATGATGTTCTCAATCACCGTCACCTGTTTCGGTAGGGTATCGATATCGTTGATAAACGCACGGTCGATTTTTAATTCATCGATCGGAAAGCGGGCTAGATAGGAAAGGGAAGAGTAACCAGTACCGAAGTCATCGATAGACAATGCAAAGCCAAGTTTCTTGATCGCATTAAGCATTTGCAAAGTGTGTTCGCTGTCGCTCATTACCGCACTTTCTGTTAGCTCGAAGGTAATGCAGCTTGGGTCAAGTTCGGTAGTGCGCAGTAACTTCTCCATGTAATCGATCAGTTGCGGGTTACCAAATTGCTCTGGAGAGAGGTTGATGGCCACACGGCCCGGTAAGATACCTTGCAGTTTCCAGCGTTTTACCGTGTTAAATACATCACGCATTACCACACGACCAAGGTGCTCAATCAAGCCTGCGCGCTCTGCTACAGGGATAAATGCTCCTGGACTAATGTAGCCTTCGACTGGGTGCTTCCAACGTACGAGTGCTTCTGCGCCGTTAATACTGAAATCACGCGCGTTAACTTTTGGCTGGTACCATACTTCCAAACCGTTTTGCTGCAACGCTTTTTGTAGTTCGATCTCTAACCACAAACGCATGCGTGCTTCTTTGTTCATCTGGTCGTTGAATTTAATCAGACGGTTACGGCCGCGATCTTTTGCTTCGTACATAGCGGTGTCTGCGTTTTGCAGCAGAATACGCGCGTCTTGACCATCTTCTGGGTAACGAACACTACCGATAGAACACGCGAGGCGTTTACTAAAGTGATGCAGATCGAAAGGTTGGTTGATCAGGGAAATAATACGATCAGAGATAATCTCCGCCATTCTTGAGTTTTCAGGCTCAGGAAGGATGATGCCAAACTCGTCACCACCTAAGTGGCCAATGATAGCTTGGTTAGGTAATAAACGTTTTAGTCGGGCTGAAACTTCTTGGATGACTTTATCGCCAATATGATGACCAAGTGAGTCATTGATGTTTTTGAAGTTGTCGATATCAAGATAGAAGACCAAGAGTGGTGTTTGGCTTCTGATTAACTGTTCTAAACGCTTGGTAAAGCCAAATCGGTTATAAAGCTTAGTCAGTGAGTCGATATGTGCGTCTTCAGTACTATTCGATAAATTTTTTGGTGTGTCATCCGCATCTTGAATCAAGATGATTTGAGATTCACTACCAAGAATAGCGGTGACATCAGCATTAAGTTGAACTTTACGTTCAAAGCCACAGCGAGCACTGGTCAGGCAAATAAACGGCTTTTCCGATAACAATGAACTGAGTTTATGACTGAATACTTTCTTACTGTTCTCATCGATAAACAGCCTAGAGAGCTCTTCGCCAAGTAATTCATGTGGTGAGTTCAAGCCAAGCAATCGTGCTGAGGCAGGGTTTGCAGAGATGATGATGTCATCTTCAACCAGCAATAAGCCGTCGGGTAATAACTGAGTCAGCTTACTAAACTTTGTTTCGGACTCTTCAAGAGAGCGAACAAGGATTTGTTTTTCAGAGGTATCGATGGCATGAAAAACAACAAATCGAGTTTGCTTGTCTTCAATAATTGGAGAAATACTGAAATGAAGGCTAGTTTCTAAGTCAGTTTCATCGAGCGTAATTTCTGCCTCAATGTGCTCTCCGCTAAAAGCACGCTGATAGTATGGCTGAAGTTTATGATAAAACTGTTCACCCAATACTTGTTCGTCGGTAAGACCGACAACATCATCGTGTTCTAAACCTGTAATATCGCAATAGCGCTCACTTACCATTCGATAACGATACTCGTTATCTAAGATGGCAAAGAAAAAAGGACTATTTGAGGTGAGCTTTACAAACCAATGTTTTAGGTGCTGCGAAGGCATTATGGGGTTACCGATCTCCAAAGAGCCTGATTATTCTTCCGTGTAATAAAAACGCTGTTTTGATAACTATAACTTTGAATATCCCGTTATTAAAGGGTTTATCAATGTGAGTGCTTCAAATCTCTACGTAAGTTCAAAAAAAGATGGCTTCGCCATGAAAACTGCTTATGAAGCAAACAAACAATTTTTATTGATGCATAACAGGTATAGGTATTACTCTATCGCTTAATATAAGCATTCTCATGACAAAGTAACGGATAATTAGCGTGTTAAACAAGATTCGCAGTCAACTAGTAAAGAACGCAGCATCAATTTTGCGATCTCCAGTCCAGTTATTGCCACAAACTGTTCAGAAAAAAGCCTTATTAGAAGGTTTGAAAATGGTATTCAAAGAAGCTCTAGAAGATGGCGATTTTGAGTTCCTTGAAGATAAGTGGCTGAAAGTTGCGATTAAAGACTTGAACTTAGCATGGTACATCAGCTATCAAGATGAAAAATTGCTGGTGGCAGAGAAACCAGTTCAGGAAGATGTGAGTTTTAGCGGCAACCTTAACGACCTAGTCCTGATTGCTGGCCGCAAAGAAGACCCTGATACACTGTTCTTCCAACGTCGTCTGTCTATTGAGGGCGACACTGAACTTGGCTTAGAAGTTAAGAACCTGATGGATAGTGTTGACTTAGAGCAGCTGCCAAAAGCGATGCAAGTGGCACTGAACCAATTGGCTGACTTTGTTCAGAAAGGGGTTCAAGAACCAGAACAAGAAACTGGAGTAGCGAATGCTTATTCGAACTGAAGCCCCAGCGGACATTCTCACTATTGACCGTTTATTGAAACACGCCTTCCCAACGGATGCAGAGGCTAATTTAGTGATGCGTTTGCGTGAAAACGGCAAGCTCACGTTATCTTTGGTGGCATGCACCGATGAAGGTGAAGTGGTTGGTCACGCTCTGTTTAGCCCTGTGACGTTGAATGGTGAAGATTTGTCGTGGCAAGGTCTTGCGCCTTTGGCTGTGCATGAAGGTTACCGTCGCCAAGGCATTGCAGCCGAGTTGATCAAAGAAGGCTTTGATTCACTACGTGATTTTGGTTACCCAGTGTGTGTGGTGTTGGGCGATCCAGCTTACTACGGGCGTCAAGGCTTTACAGCCAGCGAAGAGATGGGCTTCGATTGTGCATGGGAAGTACCACAAGGTGCATTTCGCGTAGCAGAGCTGGTAGAAGGTCAATGTGATGGACGTTCTGGTCGCATCGATTATTCTCCAGAGTTCTCTGAGCTATAATCGCTAATATTCAACGACAAAGCCCGCTATAAAAAGCGGGCTTTGTTTTAATAAGTAGGTAGGAAGAGTAGATTAATCCTGTTCTTGAACGCGCTTTTTACCCCAAACCTCTATTTTGGCTTTTTTGCTCATGCCCGCAGCATTGAGAGTCATGTTGCCCCAGCTCTTGTATTCCATATCTAGACGTTTGAATTTAGCGTCTTCTGAACCAGGCAGTGTCCAAGCTCGAGTCGACATACCTTTCGTTAGTGTACCGACCATGGTTTTCAACTTTTTCTCGCTGCTATCGGTCATGGTGACTTTCATGTTTTTAATACTCATGGTGCCTTGAGTACATTTGATTTTAATTTTGCTGAACTGACGGTTTTTAAACAGACCATTTGGTTCAACGGTGTCGGTTTCGGTTTGGAAGTTTACGGTCTTTTCGGCGATAAGCTCCCAACCATCATTGTTATCCTTAGCAAAAGTAGTGAAGCTGGTGGTAGCGATAAGTAATGTGATTGCGAGTGATTGGAAAAGCTTCATAACACCTCTGACTTTAAATGCGAAATTTTGATAGGATTGCCTCGTTCAAATAGGTGACAAAAGATGTCAATAAACGAGAAACAGTATTTACACGAGATGGGGATCAGCACATGGGAGCTGAGTCATCCAGAAAGGCTAGAAGGCTATCAAGCGCCATTATTAGATTTGCAAAGTTCATGTAAACTCTTATTGGTATCGCCAATGTGTCCAAAAAATGAGACCGCTTTGATGTTTGAGCGTGTATTGAAGAGCATTAAGCTCACACTCAATGACGCAATGCACATTGAGCCAGAAGGCTTATCTTCTTTAGGTGAACATCAGCTAGAGTGGGTATGGTTTGCGGGTTGTGAGGCTGATGTGAGCATCAATGCCAAGCAACTGGCTTCACCGCTATTACAAGATATTGATGGCAACAACGAACAACGCCGCGCATTGTGGCAACAAATCTGTTCGTACTCTTAACGGAGCTAACGCGTGACAATTGAAATTACGCCGATGGGTGCTGAGCACCTTGACCAAGTCTGGCAAATTGAACAACAAGCCCATTCTCATCCTTGGGCTGAGTCATTGGTTCGAGATTTAACGAGCCGTGGTGCTTGTCACCATGTCATGCTTGAAGGTTCTCAAGTGGTTGGCTACTTCTATGGGCAGAATATTGTTGGAGAGGTGACGCTACTGAACATTGCCGTCTCGCCATCTCACCAAGGCAAAGGGTTAGGGCAAAAATTACTGGATGCGTTTATCGAACACTGCGAGCAAGCCAAAGCAGAAAGTGCTTGGCTGGAGGTACGTGAAAGTAACCACCCGGCAATCCATATTTATGATCAAGCGGGTTTTAATGAAGTGGATCGTCGCTATAACTATTACCCAGCGAAAACTGGTAATGGTAAGGAAGACGCAATAATCATGAGCTATATCTTCTTCAACTAAAAGCTGGCATTTGTCCCACCTGATTCTAAAGCCTTGGTTCATCCAAGGCTTTTATAAACCGTCCTCACACATATTTACTCTCTATCACTACTTTTGTTCGCATTATCCTCAACATAGTTATAGATTTATAAATTATATGAAACACGATCTATAAAGTGTAGGGAGGGAGCGTTGACTAAGTCGTATCCTAGAAAACTCGATACTCCTGTGGCTCAGTTGTTTGATGAGACTAGTCGTGAAGTGGTGCTCAAGGTTTTGATGCTCGTGACATTAGCGACATTTATTCCCCTAGGCGTAAAAAACCTTATCATTGGTGAAACCTTACTCGGGGTTGTTCTATTAAGCTTTCAGCTTAGCTTTGTGGTTGAGTTGGCGTGCCTATTTATGCTGGGTGTGGGAGTAATTGGTCACCGCATCCCTTTATTTTTGCTCTGGTTATCTATTGTCTTAAGTGTGTCTACTTTTGGTGTCATTGCCACTTATTGGGTTTTCCCTGTGATCGTAGCGCTGGTGTTTATTATCCCGACGAAAGATGCACTCGTGACCAATATTTTTATGATTGTAGGTTGCATGGTCGCCACTTGGCAGCAGCTCGAATTGAGCATCATACTACGATTCATCATTGCGTTGATTTGCTGCACGGTTGTTGCTCATGTTGCGGTACACAAAATAGTAGAGCTACAAAACAGCCTAAAATACCTCTCGACACGAGATTCGATGACTGGAGCGCTGAATCGGAGTCAGTTAGAGGCATTTCTATATCGTGCGCTTGATGAGAAAAAGAAGCAGAAAGCGTCAACAATCGCGGTTATCGATATTGATCACTTTAAGCAAGTCAATGACCTTTATGGGCATGACGTTGGAGATGAAGTGATTACAGAGGTTGTCAAAATCCTAAATCAAAACTCCCGCGAGTATGATCTGTTATTCCGATTGGGGGGAGATGAGTTTTTACTGTTGTTTGAAGGGCTTTCTATGCAAAGTGCTCACATCATGATGAACAGCATCTGCGAGAAAGTAAGAACGAAACACTATCCACGTCATGCTCAGGTCTCTCTTAGTGTGGGTATGTCAGAGTGTTTGATTGCTGAAGATACTCCGGATATGTGGGTAAAGCGTGCAGACATTGCATTGTATGATGCGAAACAAAATGGAAGAGATCAGGTAGTCATATCTGCCAATAGAGTCGCGCCGCTAGGTGAGTTAGCATGGAAGGATAAGGTCAATCAGCCTACATCTCTCTGAACTCGTCAGAGGAAAGTTGCCCCTAAAGCAATAATAAGCGAGAATACCGCGCAATATTGAATCGAATAAGGCTTGTTTAAATTTCAAACAAGCTACCAGACATCAAAGAAGATCAGTTTCATGTCAAATACACCTTTTCTAGGCGAAGTTTCTAAGCGCAGAACGTTCGCTATTATTTCTCACCCGGATGCGGGTAAAACCACCATCACTGAAAAAGTACTGTTATTCGGAAACGCGATCCAAAAAGCAGGTACGGTTAAAGGTCGTGGTAACGCGCAGCACGCAAAATCAGACTGGATGGAAATGGAAAAGGAACGTGGTATCTCGGTTACTACTTCTGTAATGCAGTTCCCTTACAATGATTGTTTGGTAAATCTACTTGATACTCCTGGACACGAAGACTTCTCGGAAGATACCTACCGTACTCTAACGGCGGTTGACTCGTGTCTGATGGTTATCGATGCGGCGAAAGGTGTCGAGGATCGTACTCGCAAGCTGATGGAAGTAACGCGCCTGCGTGATACGCCAATCGTAACCTTCATGAACAAACTTGACCGTGATGTTCGTGACCCAATGGAAGTATTGGATGAAGTAGAAAACGAACTTGGCATGATGTGTGCGCCAATTACCTGGCCAATTGGCTGTGGTAAAGAGTTTAAAGGTGTTTACCACATTCACCGTGATGAGACTATTCTGTACGAGTCTGGTCATGGTCACGAAATCCAAGAAGTGCGCATCATCAAAGGTCTGGACAACCCTGAGCTTGATGAGAAAGTCGGTGAGAGCCTAGCAGCAAGTGTGCGTGAAGAGCTTGAACTAGTCATGGGCGCATGTCCTGAGTTTGATCTAGAGCTATTCCTGACCGGCGAACTAACGCCAGTTTACTTTGGTACGGCACTGGGTAACTTTGGTGTTGACCACATGCTAGACGGTCTAACGGAGTGGGCACCTGCACCGAAAACACGTCAAGCGGTTGAGCGTGATGTTGAAGCGACAGAAGACAAATTCTCTGGTTTTGTATTTAAGATCCAAGCAAACATGGATCCAAAGCACCGTGACCGTATCGCCTTCATGCGTATCGTATCGGGTACTTACACGCAAGGCATGAAGATGAACCACGTTCGTCTTGGCAAGCAAGTAAGTATCTCTGATGCGGTAACGTTCATGGCGGGTGACCGTTCTCGTGCAGAACATGCTTACGCCGGTGACATCATTGGTCTACACAACCATGGTACGATCCAAATCGGTGATACTTTTACCCAAGGTGAAGCGCTGAAATTCTCTGGTATTCCAAACTTCGCACCAGAACTGTTCCGTCGTATTCGTCTAAAAGATCCATTGAAGCAGAAGCAGCTTCTAAAAGGTCTGGTTCAGCTGTCTGAAGAAGGTGCGGTACAGGTATTCCGTCCACTGCAAAACAACGACCTGATCGTTGGTGCCGTTGGTGTGCTTCAGTTTGACGTGGTTGTGGCTCGTTTGAAGTCAGAATACAACGTTGAAGCTATCTACGAAGGTGTTAACGTAGCAACAGCACGTTGGGTTGAGTGTGGTGATGCGAAGAAACTGGATGAGTTCCAGCGTAAGAACCAAACGAACCTTGCATTGGACGGTGGCGATAACCTAACGTACATCGCACCAACCATGGTTAACCTAAACCTAGCGCAAGAGCGTTTCCCTGATATCGATTTCCGTGCGACTCGTGAGCACTAATCGAATCTAACGCGCTTTACATCGCGTACTAGATTATAAGCCGCCGTTAGCTATACACTTAGCTAACGGCGGTTTTTTATTTGGCGCAGAAAGAATTCTAAGGGCTAAAAAAGGGTGTGCAATGAACTGGTTTAAAAAAGGACTCAAACGCTACGATGATTGGTGTAAAGAGATGGGGCTGACGCCTGATCAAAAACGCAGTTGTGTGCCGTATAAACAGGACCCTGTTCACGAAAACTCTTCTTCCAATAAAGAAGAGCAAAAGAAGCCAAATAATGAAACTGTTTGATACCCATTGCCACTTTGACTTCGATGTCTTTCAAGAGGATTTTGCTCACCAAGTCGATCTCGCTCGCGAGCAAGGCGTTGAGCGCATCTTGATTCCTTCTGTTGGGCCGAGTAATTGGACTCATATTCAAGCGCTGGCCAATCAATACCCCCATCTTTATTACGCGCTTGGCTTCCATCCTTATTTTCTACAACCAGAGTTTGAGCAGTTTGTTCCGGAACTGGAATCATTACTTTCTTCGTCTAGTCGACAATGTGTTGCGATAGGGGAGTGCGGTCTCGACTTCGCCATCGAAGTGCCGGTTGAATTGCAAGAACGTGCACTTGAGTTGCAATTTGAACTCGCCAGGCGATTTGATTTGCCGGTGATTCTGCACAGCCGTAAAGCGCACAATCGACTTATCCAAATGGTTAAAGCGGCTAAGCTTCCTAAAGGTGGTGTATTGCACGCGTTTTCTGGCAGTTATCAGCAAGCAATGGAATGGGTTCGATTAGGTTTTTTTATCGGTGTTGGCGGCTCCATTACCTACCCAAGAGCGAATAAAACACGCGACGCGATTCAAAGATTATCACTTGAATATCTTGTTTTAGAAACGGACGCTCCGGATATGCCTATACTTGGCTATCAGGGCGAGCCGAATCACCCTACCAAACTCATTCATATATTGAATCAACTCTCAGAGTTGCATAACAGAGAAAAGCAATCGATTGCTGAAAGTCTATGGAAAAATAGCAATTCAGCCTTCTCCATATGTGAATAAAATCTAAAGATGCTGTTCAGAATAGAAAACGTTTTCCTTCTTATTGTGAGATAACTCACAAACACAGGTGAATCAATGATGAATCTTATAAGAAAGTGTGAGGATGGCATTACTTTAATTGATTCTGGATGAGTATAATTGCCCCCGCTTTATAGCTCCATTTTGTAACACGCCAACAAATAACTTATAAGGAAGTCATAAACTATGAGCCTGTTTATGAGCCTAGTCGGTATGGTAGTGCTTCTTGCTATTGCATTTGCATTTTCTAATAACCGTAAAGCTATCAATCTAAGAACTGTGGGTGGCGCATTTGCTATCCAATTCGCATTAGGTGCATTTGTTCTTTATGTACCTTGGGGCCGTGATCTACTGAACGGTTTCTCTACTGGTGTTTCTAACGTTATCAACTACGGTAACAATGGTTCATCATTCCTATTCGGTGGTCTTGTTTCTGACAAGATGTTCGAAGTATTCGGCGGCGGCGGCTTCATCTTCGCATTCCGCGTTCTTCCTACACTGATCTTCTTCTCAGCACTGATTTCAGTTCTTTACTACATTGGCGCAATGCAGTGGGTTATCAAGATTCTTGGTGGTGCACTACAAAAAGCGCTTGGCACTTCTCGCGCGGAATCAATGTCTGCTGCAGCTAACATTTTCGTAGGTCAAACTGAAGCACCTCTAGTTGTTCGTCCATTCGTACCTAAGATGACTCAATCTGAGCTATTCGCGGTAATGTGTGGTGGTCTAGCATCTGTAGCTGGTGGTGTACTAGCAGGTTACGCTTCAATGGGTGTTCCTCTAGAGTACCTAGTAGCAGCATCATTCATGGCAGCACCAGGTGGTCTACTATTCGCTAAGATTCTTCACCCTGAGACTGATAAGCCTCACGAAGACATCGAAGAAGCAATGGACGGTGGCGACGACAAACCAGCTAACGTAATCGACGCAGCAGCGGGCGGTGCGGCTTCTGGTCTACAACTTGCGCTAAACGTTGGTGCAATGCTAATCGCGTTCGTAGGTCTTATTGCTCTTGTTAACGGTATGCTAGGTGGCATCGGTGGTTGGTTCGGTATGCCTGAACTAACACTAGAGCTAATCCTAGGTTACGCATTCTCTCCACTAGCATTCCTAATCGGTGTTCCTTGGAACGAAGCAGTTGTTGCTGGTTCATTCATCGGTCAGAAACTAGTTATCAACGAATTCGTTGCTTACTTGAACTTCACACCTTACCTAGGTGAAAGCGCTCAAGTAGTTGCAGCAACTGGTGAAGTAATGTCTGAGAAGACAACAGCTATCATCTCATTCGCACTATGTGGCTTCGCGAACCTTTCTTCTATCGCGATCCTACTTGGTGGTCTAGGTAGCCTTGCACCAAACCGTCGTTCAGATATCGCTCGCATGGGTATTAAAGCAGTTCTTGCTGGTACGTTGTCTAACCTAATGGCAGCTACTATCGCAGGTTTCTGCCTTAGCCTTGCAGCACTTTAATTAGAATCGGTTCTTAATATATAGACGCCGTTTTAAACCATGCCCTGTAGCAAGAAATTGCTGCGGGGCATTTTTCGTTTTTTGGACCTAAAAAATTCTACCGCACGCAGGTCTACGTGAGTGGCTTACGAAGTTGGTGGAATAGAGGCCGGAAAATTTTGAGATACAAACCGTTTGCGCTCTATTTGGTGCTACAGTTTTGCGGTGAATATCTATAATGTAGTAATCACAGGATAGCGGTTAAGGTTATTACTTAATCACTCCATGAATACTACATACTCGATGGGCAAATGATTTGCCCTCAATATCAAATCTAGCAAGAGTTTTATTGTTTGATGTGATATTAAAGACACCGCAATCATAGATTGTTGTGCCATAGGCCAAACTGGTACTGTGCGGTGACAAGGATAGCAATTGGCATATGAATTATTCGCTGTATATGCCGAGTCTTCAGGGAACCAAGTCCGTTCATTAATAGACTGTTTAGCCAATTTCTCACACTGTCTCGACTTGTTGATTATAGTTAGAGAAGTGATGTGAGGCTGAGTAGTGAATTTTTTGAATATTGATCGGAGATAGAAATGAGCGATTTAAAAGCAGCAGCGCTACGTGCACTAAAACTTATGGACCTAACTACGCTGAATGATGACGACACTGATGCAAAAGTGATCTCACTATGTCATGACGCGAAAACAGCAGTAGGCAACACAGCTGCAATTTGTATTTACCCTCGCTTTATTCCTATTGCTAAGAAGACACTTCGTGAGCAAGGTACGCCAGAAGTTCGTATTGCAACAGTAACGAACTTCCCACACGGTAACGACGATATTGAAATCGCTGTTGCTGAAACTAAAGCGGCTGTCGCTTACGGTGCAGACGAAGTTGACGTTGTTTTCCCATACCGCGCTCTAATGGCGGGTGATGAGAAAGTTGGCTTCGAACTAGTTAAGCAATGTAAAGAAGCTTGTGGTGATATCCTTCTTAAAGTGATCATCGAAACAGGTGAACTAAAAGAAGAAGCGCTAATTAAGAAAGCATCACAAATCTGTATCGAAGCAGGTGCTGACTTCATTAAAACTTCAACTGGTAAAGTGCCAGTAAACGCGACTCCAGAATACGCTCGCATGATGCTTGAAGTTATTCGTGATATGGGTGTTGCAGAAACTGTTGGTTTCAAACCAGCAGGTGGTGTGCGCACTGCTGAAGATGCAGCAGCATACCTAGCAATGGCTGACGAAATCCTAGGTGACAACTGGGTAGATGCTCGTCATTACCGTTTTGGTGCGTCTAGCCTGCTAACAAACCTACTAAATACATTAGAAGTATCGGACGAAGTTGCTGATCCAACAGCTTACTAATTCCAACAATACGTCTGAACGGTAGCACCAGTTTTTGGTGCTACCAAACCTCTTTATCCTACTTTAACCATGGCTCATAACGAGCGTGGGAGGCACTAATGTATTTACCACAAGAAATTATTCGTAAAAAACGTGATGGCGAAGTTTTAACTGCCGACGAAATCAACTTCTTTATTCAAGGCGTAGCAAACAACACAGTATCTGAAGGTCAGATCGCTGCGTTTGCTATGACTATTTTCTTCAATGAGATGACAATGCCTGAGCGTATCGCACTAACGTGTGCAATGCGTGACTCTGGTATGGTTATCGACTGGAGCCACATGAACTTTGGTGGCCCGATTGTTGATAAACACTCTACAGGTGGTGTGGGTGACGTTACTTCACTAATGCTTGGTCCAATGGTGGCAGCATGTGGTGGTTTCGTTCCTATGATCTCTGGCCGTGGTCTGGGCCACACAGGCGGTACGCTGGATAAACTTGAGTCTATCCCTGGCTACAACATCACACCAACTAACGAAGTTTTTGGTGATGTTACTAAAGACGCAGGTGTCGCAATCATCGGCCAAACTGGCGATCTTGCACCAGCTGACAAACGCGTTTACGCAACTCGTGATATCACAGCAACAGTGGATAACATTTCACTGATCACTGCTTCTATTCTATCTAAGAAGCTAGCAGCAGGTCTTGAGTCGCTAGTAATGGACGTAAAAGTAGGTTCTGGCGCATTCATGCCAACTTACGAAGCGTCTGAAGAGCTAGCAAAATCTATCGTTGCAGTAGCAAACGGTGCTGGCACTAAGACTACCGCAATCCTTACGGACATGAACCAAGTATTGGCTTCTTCTGCGGGTAACGCAGTGGAAGTACGCGAAGCGGTTCGCTTCCTAACAGGTGAATACCGTAACCCACGTTTACTTGAAGTAACAATGGCATCATGTGCAGAAATGTTGGTACTTGGCAAACTTGCTGAGAACACAGAAGACGCACGCGCGAAACTGATGGAAGCGCTAGACAACGGTAAAGCGGCTGAGTGCTTCGGTAAGATGGTAGCTGGCCTAGGTGGCCCTGCTGACTTCGTAGAAAACTACGATAATTACCTAGAGAAAGCTGAAATCATCAAGCCTGTATACGCAACAGAAACTGGCGTAGTGTCTGCGATGGATACACGTGCTATCGGTATGGCTGTTGTTTCTATGGGTGGCGGTCGCCGTGTTGCGACAGACGAAATCGACTACGCAGTTGGTTTTGACAACTTCATCCGTTTAGGTGAAGTGGCAGATAGCGATAAGCCTCTTGCTGTTATCCACGCTCGCACAGAAGAGCAGTGGGAAGAAGCAGCAAAAGCACTTCGCAGTGCAATTAAAGTTGGTGGCGAATACACACCAACACCAGAGGTTTACCGCCAAATCCGAGCAGAAGATCTTTAATAAGTAATATTACACAAGGCCTACTCACCATAATAAGAAGCCGAGTGGGCCTAAGGAACGAGCAATGAAAAGAGCATTTATTTTAGTACTAGACTCATTCGGCATCGGCGCAGCAGCAGATGCTGAGCAATTTGGTGATGTAGGTTCAGATACACTTGGTCATATTGCTGACCAATGTGAGCAAGGCTTAGCAAACAACGATCAGCGCCAAGGCGCACTTCGTCTTCCAAACCTATCTAAGTTAGGTCTGGCAATGGCGCATAAAGAGTCTACAGGTCGCTTTGCACCTGGCCTAGACGCAGATGCAGAAATCATCGGTGCTTACGGTCACGCAGCGGAGCTTTCTTCTGGTAAAGACACGCCGTCTGGTCACTGGGAAATCGCTGGTGTACCTGTTCTTTTTGATTGGGGCTACTTCACTGACAAAGCGAACAGCTTCCCGAAAGAGCTGACTGACCGTATTCTTGAACGTGCTGGTCTAGACGGCTTCCTTGGCAACTGCCACGCATCAGGCACACAAGTTCTTGATGATCTTGGTGAAGAGCACATGAAGACTGGCCAGCCAATTTTCTACACGTCTGCTGACTCAGTATTCCAAATCGCATGTCACGAAGAGACATTCGGTCTAGACCGCCTACTAGAGCTTTGCCAAATCGCACGTGAAGAGCTAGAAGATTACAACATCGGTCGTGTTATCGCGCGTCCATTCATCGGTGCTGGTAAAGGTCAATTCGAGCGTACGGGCAACCGTCGTGATCTTTCTGTTGAGCCACCATCAGCAACCGTTCTACAGAAGCTTGTTGAAGAGAAGCAAGGTGATGTGGTTTCTATCGGTAAGATTGCTGATATCTACGCAAACTGCGGCATCACTAAGAAAGTGAAAGCGACTGGTATCCCTGCATTGTTCGAAGCTACGCTAGAGCAAATCAAAGAAGCGGGTGACAACACAATCGTATTCACTAACTTCGTGGACTTCGACTCTGCTTACGGTCACCGCCGTGATGTAGCGGGCTACGCAGCTGCACTTGAGTACTTCGATGGTCGCATTAACGAAGTACTTGAGCTAATGGAAGAAGACGATGTGCTTATCCTAACGGCCGACCACGGTTGTGATCCAACATGGCCAGGTACTGACCATACACGTGAACACATCCCTGTGATTGTTTACGGTAAGAAGGTACCAGCAGGTTCACTAGGCCGTCGTGATAGCTTTGCAGATATCGGTCAAACATTGGCAAGTTACTTCGGTACTTCTCCAATGGATTACGGTAAGAACTTCCTATAATTAGTTAGGTTTGAAAACTAGGAGCATCATGCTCCTAGTTTTATGTTGGCAGCATAAAAATGTTGCTTGTCGGAAATGAGAATATTCTAGCCAAAGCCGCCAGTAGCAGTGCGGATCGCTAGAGACAGGTTAAGGAAAAGAAACATGGCAACTCCACATATCAACGCAGAAAAGGGTGCTTTCGCAGACGTCGTTCTAATGCCGGGTGATCCGCTACGTGCTAAATACATCGCAGAGACTTTCCTTGAAGATGTAGTTCAAGTGTGTGACGTTCGTAATATGTTCGGCTACACCGGTACTTACAAAGGTCGTAAGATCTCGGTAATGGGCCACGGTATGGGTATCCCATCATGTTCAATCTACGTTACTGAGCTGATCAAAGACTTCGGTGTAAAGAAAGTGATTCGTGTAGGTAGTTGTGGTGCGGTAAACGAAGACATCAAAGTGCGTGATGTTGTGATTGGCATGGGTGCTTGTACGGACTCTAAAGTTAACCGTATCCGCTTTAAAGGTCATGACTTCGCTGCTATCGCTGACTACAAAATGGTTCGCGCAGCAGAAGAAGCAGCAAAAGCACGCGGTGTAGACGTAAAAGTAGGTAACCTATTCTCTGCAGAGCTATTCTACACACCTGATCCAGAAATGTTCGAAGTAATGGACAAGTACGGCATTGTGGGTGTTGAAATGGAAGCGGCTGGTATCTACGGTGTTGCAGCTGAGTACGGTGCAAAAGCGCTGACTATTTGTACTGTTTCTGACCATATCAAAACTGGCGAGCAAACCACATCTGAAGAGCGTCAAACTACGTTCAATGACATGATGATCATTGCACTTGATTCCGTTCTATTAGGTGATGAAGAGTAATCTTCTTGCTGTAAATTATAAAAGCAAACAGTCCGCATCATGCGGGCTGTTTTATTTTCTGAATTCGCTTTTCGAATTACTTGGTCAGCAGCAGGTTTTCCCCTTTCTTACGGCGGATTGTCTGTCGACGTAAAATCATAATAAATAGCATTCCACCCACAAAACTCATGAGTATCATCATGTACATGTAGCGATCACTTTTACGATAGTGGTGGTCAGATATTGCGGTAACACGTCCTGTTTCAAAGGTGACGCGCACAAATCCAATAAGTGCATTGTCAGCGTATACAGGTTCCACCAACTGCTGACGACCAATAGAGGCTGTGGCCAGTGGTGTGTCCAGTCCTAACACCTCACGTACAGATAGCGCCTTTTCGCTGGAAGCTAAGCGAATACCTTCAGCGTCATAAATAGTGGCATCAAAAACTAAACGATCTTGTGCTAATTGATTGGTGAGCTTTAGTAAGCGTTCTTGATCTTTGTTAATGATCATTTCACTCGCCGACAGGGAAGCTTGTGAGATCAATACCTTCGTGAGTGTCTCTAGTTGCTGGGCCTGAATTTTCTCATTACCTTTACTGATTACGACACTGTTTTTGATGGTGATAAAAAACATCACACATAACAAAATCAGTGCGAGTATTCGCAAGGCATTTCTTACCGAGAATAAGGATTCACTCATAGCTATTACTCATCCGTTCAACATAAAACAAAGACTTGCCTTTTTAGATTGTTAGGGTAACGTTTTAGCAAAGTCATAAGGGATTATATACATGGACGCGTCAAAAAGCTTGCCTATCAGAAGGCATACGACTCTTTTAAAACGACTACCTGAAACTCGCTTTGCTACACAGCTCGATAAAGCTAAGGCGAATTGGATTGTGTTTGGTGAACATCTTGAGCCCCGCAATTTTGAAGATATCGATTTCTATACAGGCTTCTACAACCCAATTTTAGATACGTGGAAAGTCGGTCAGTATGAAGTGGCATTAATGGCGGGCAACCTTACACCAGAGCATGAAACCATACTACAAAGCTTAAAGCTGGATTACGCTTCATTAAATGAAGTGCCGGATCTATCTGCACCAGGGTTGGTCGTGTTTGATATGGACTCAACGGCAATTCAAATAGAGTGTATTGATGAAATTGCTAAACTTGCTGGTGTGG
Source organism: Vibrio sp. SCSIO 43153 (assembly GCF_023716625.1). Taxonomy (NCBI): domain Bacteria; kingdom Pseudomonadati; phylum Pseudomonadota; class Gammaproteobacteria; order Vibrionales; family Vibrionaceae; genus Vibrio; species Vibrio sp. SCSIO 43153. Next base: position 2,656,280 of record NZ_CP071855.1, on the reverse strand, counting down.
GCGAAGAAGTCGCAGAAGTGACTGAGCGTGCTATGCAAGGTGAATTGGATTTTGAACAAAGTTTGCGTCAGCGTGTGGGTAAGTTAAAAGGTGCTGATGAATCGATTTTAGAGCAGGTGCGTAGCCAACTGCCATTTATGCCAGATTTCGAGGCCTTGATTACTACCTTTAATGCATTGGGCTGGAAGACTGCCATTGCCTCAGGTGGCTTTACCTATTTCTCCGACTTTATCAAAGACAAGGTTCGCTTAGATTTTGCTCAGTCTAATCAGTTGGAAATTATTGATGGTAAGCTGACTGGCGAAGTTTTGGGTGATGTCGTTTCTGCACAAACCAAAGCCGACATTTTGGTCGAGCTTGCAGAAGAGTACGAGATTGAGCAACACAATACCGTCGCAGTCGGTGACGGTGCAAATGATTTGGTGATGATGGCTGCGGCAGGCCTTGGGGTTGCTTATCACGCCAAACCTAAGGTTGAAGAACAAGCGCAAACCGCAGTGCGATTCGCAGGTCTTGGCGGTGTACTGTGTATTCTTTCTGGGGTGTTGGTTAAACAACAGAAAATCAGCTGGAAAGCGAAACCTTAATTGGATCTTCTTCCAAATAAAGAAACACCGCCAGATGGCGGTGTTTCTTTATTGTGTTAACTCCAATCGAATGAGAACTTCTTCAGTGATGTCTTCTAATTCGATATAACCAACGAGTGCAGTGAGTTCTTTCTCTAGCTTGCTTGCTTGATGAACGCCAAATTGAGTTAAGTCACTCAAATCTTTTTCCAGTAATGAAGTCATTGCATCAAAAATCGGTGCGCTGGAGATTCTAACCGCAAGAAACTCTCCCGCCATACGTGCTTTCTTGATGAACATTATTCGTTCTTTTATGCTGGAAAATTCACCGTGAAGCTTTGACTGAATGCCAGTAATTTTTTTACCGGTGTACTCAACCCTAATATAAGCGTCATGATGTTTGGCCTGAGCGCCATCGATACGCTTGATAGGCTCTGCGATTAATGTGCTGGAACGACCTTTAAACAGCGGCTCAAGAGAGTAATGCTGTTTGTGTCCTAGACGAGCGAACAGTTCGACGTGTTTCGGTAATGGGAAGTTCACTCCCATTACGGGTGTTTTTATTGTCGATGAGCTTTGCTTGCTGACAAATATTGGTGTACTCACAATTCGCGAAAGCAAAACACAATGCAGCCGCTCTAATAACGCATTGCTTGGTAATAGTTCTTTTTGTGGTATCAGCTTATCTTGATTGTGTTCGATAATACTGTTGAGGAATGCGATAACTTTGATCGTCTTACTATTCTCATCGATAACTAATTGAACGCCTTTGCCATCAGGGCTAACACGAATGACGCGATAGGGAACCTCACTGAGTGGAAGCTTTTTATCGTAGAGTTGCAGCTCTCTAAAATTGACTCTTACCTCTTGGCCAGAACGTAATGGCGTTGGTGTATCAAGGATTAGCCCAAGTCCTCTCTTCGATAGGTCTAATGTATAGCCTGATGACTGTATTTTGTCTGAGGCTGTTAACACTAATGGTGTCTTAAAGCGATACCTTGGTTCTTTGCGTCGAGAGCGTGCGTCGAAGTAGATGCCTTTCGGATTGCCAACCACTTTTCTTGGGTGGCGGAAATTATTCAAGGTATTTGCTGGCAAGCGAGGTTTTTCAGTAAGTAAGTAATCTGCTCCGGCATTGAAATCGGATATCTCTTGTAAGATGCCGACGTGGGAGAGCGACTCCGAGCTGTTGGCTAGCTCTGTTGAAAAAGCAGCTAGATCTTCTTTTTCTTTTTTCGATAGTTCAAAGATTGAAATGCGAAATGCTTTCCAACTTTTCCTACGCGCGCCTAGATGCCAGAAAAGCTGCCTTTGCTCTCGAGTTGCCTCTGGCATGAGCATTGAGTAGAAGTAAACCTTGCCTTCGTGTTCATGAGTGAAAGAATAGAGTACGTTACTTGCACCTTTCACTCCGGCTTTTATAAGGCTTGCCACCCTTTGAGGGTTAAATAGCGCACCAAGGCTTTGTTGGTTTCGTTCATCATGCCAGTATTGCCACAACTTCTGATTATTTGGTGTTAGCATCGCAAGCTTTAACTTACTGCCTTCAAAAAACAGCGGCAAATTACCAGTGTGCTTTAAGGCGATGTGCTCGTATCCCCTTGTCCTTGCTCGAATAATCTTGTCTTGATTATCGTGCCTTGCTCTTTTTGACGCGCTGTTTAGTGCTTCATCAATCACACGTGCGATGATGTTGGTATCAGTAAGACGTAACGTTCTTAGATATTTTACAGAGTCATTCTCATAGCAATCATCCACTGCTAAGACTCGATACTCAAGAGGCTTTTCTATACCTGTAACTTGAGATTTCCCTGCAATTTCACTGAAGGTAACTTGGATGATTTCACCAAGTGCGTACTTAAAAGCACTTGGTACTTTAAATTTTGCCCCTGAGCTTGAGAGATCAATGCTTAGCCCGTGTAGAACTTGACCTTTTGCTAACTTTATCTCTACTTGTGATTGTACTCTCAATCGCTTTTCTTGGCGCTTTAGATCATAACCAAGATGCACTGGTTCAGAAAGGAACGGACTCTTAGGATCAGTGAGTAGGGTTGCTTGATTAGCAGCATTTGAGTTCCCCATAACTCGAAAATTGTTCCGAGTGTTGACTAAGGTTTCCCAAACACCTTCTGTATAGCCACCAAACCTTTTGATGTTTTTGTGGTAAGCATTAAAGGCAACGTCGTCTAACCAGTGTGCAATGCCATCTAAAACATACTCTCGGCATTCTCCTTTTACTCGCCCACGTAAATCAATACTTTTTGTGCAAGGAGTCATGATGCGCTTTAGTTCCATCTTAACCAAGATTTTGGCTGAAGGCGCTTCTCCCTCAGTTAATTGACCTAAAACGAAGTCAAAGTCGTTCGAGCCATAAACAGGGATGAGTCTTTCTGCTAAAGAGAGTATTTCAGATTGCTGCATTATTTCTGTTAAAGTATGTCGTTATTTAGATTATATCGGCTAAGCAAAGCGAAACTTAAGTATATCAATACTTCGTGTCATATAAGGTATGACATGGCGGTGCTTGGTCACATTTGTTGAAGAAACCGAGTGTTGAAAAAATCGAGGCATCATGGCGAAAGCAAAACGAGCGTATGTTTGTAATGATTGTGGCGCAGACTTCCCGCGTTGGCAGGGACAGTGTAATGCGTGTGGTGCGTGGAATACGATTACCGAAGTTCGTATCGCGGCATCTCCGACAGTTGCGCGCAATGAACGCTTGAGTGGTTATGCTGGTTCAGCAACAGAATCGAAAGTTCAAACCTTATCGGAAATCGACTTACAAGAAGTACCAAGGTTTACTAGTGGTTTTAAAGAGCTCGATCGTGTGCTTGGTGGTGGCGTTGTTCCTGGTGCTGCAATTCTGATTGGTGGTAACCCTGGTGCGGGTAAATCGACATTGCTGCTGCAAACTATGTGTTTGTTGTCTGCGCAAATGCCAACACTCTACGTCACTGGTGAGGAATCACTTCAGCAAGTCGCGATGCGCGCTTCTCGTCTTGGTTTACCAAAAGAGCATCTTAAGATGCTGTCTGAAACCAACGTTGATAAAATTTGCCAGATCGCTGAGAAAGAACAGCCGCGCATTATGGTTATTGACTCGATTCAAGTCATGCATGTGTCTGACGTTCAGTCTTCACCGGGCAGTGTGGCGCAGGTGCGTGAATCGGCAACGGCATTAACGAGGTATGCGAAGCAAAACAACGTTGCAGTATTTATTGTTGGTCATGTAACAAAAGATGGTACTCTTGCCGGCCCGAAAGTGCTTGAGCATATTATTGACTGTTCAGTACTACTCGATGGTGGTACTGATAGCCGCTTCCGTACTTTACGCAGCCACAAAAACCGTTTTGGTGCTGTGAACGAACTTGGCGTCTTTGCTATGACGGGACAGGGGCTGAAAGAGGTTAATAATCCTTCGGCAATCTTCCTATCCCGTGGTGAAGAAGAGACATCTGGTTCTTCTGTGATGGTGGTTTGGGAAGGTACACGCCCTCTATTAGTAGAGATTCAAGCGTTGGTCGACTACTCACAATTGGCAAACCCACGTCGTGTAGCGGTAGGTTTAGAACAGAACCGCCTTTCTCTATTATTAGCAGTGCTGCATAAGCACGGTGGTCTACAAATGGCAGACCAAGATGTGTTTGTGAATGTAGTTGGTGGTGTGAAAGTCACAGAGACCAGTGCAGACCTTGCTTTAGTTATGGCGCTTTTATCAAGCTTTCGTGACCGACCATTGCCGAAAGATGTCGTCGTGTTTGGAGAAGTTGGCTTGGCGGGTGAGATTCGACCTGTACCAAGTGGCCAAGAGCGTCTGAATGAAGCATTCAAGCACGGCTTTAAGAAAGCGATCGTACCAGCTGCGAATATGCCAAAGGGCGGTATTCCTGGTATGCAAATCCATGGTGTAAAAAAACTATCGGAGGCTATTGAAGCATTTGATGAGTTGTAAACACTATCTTGTGCCCCAATTTTAGGGGTAATAATAATGTTGAATCTATCCTTAATATAATCGAATTAAGCACACAAATTGCGAAGTTTGACTATTATTTGATGGTGGAAAATCGACGTTAAAATTTTTTTTGTTCCAATGGCACGCAAAGGTATCCGTCTTGACAGATTGTGATATACTCTGCGCGCACTTTATACCTTATTAACAGAGTAAGACAATGACTGATTTATCAAAATACAGAAACATTGGTATTTTCGCGCACGTTGATGCGGGTAAAACTACCACAACTGAGCGTATCCTGAAGCTTACTGGTAAAATCCATAAGACTGGTGAAGTACACGACGGCGAGTCTACAACTGACTTCATGGAGCAAGAAGCTGAGCGTGGTATTACAATCCAGTCTGCAGCAGTAACTTGTGAGTGGAACGGTCACCGCCTGAACGTAATCGACACTCCTGGACACGTAGACTTTACAGTTGAAGTATACCGTTCACTTAAAGTTCTTGACGGTGGTATCGGTGTATTCTGTGGTTCTGGTGGTGTTGAGCCTCAGTCAGAAACAAACTGGCGTTACGCGAACGACTCAGAAGTTGCTCGTCTGATCTTCGTAAACAAACTAGACCGTATGGGTGCAGACTTCTTCCGCGTTGTTGACCAAGTTAAGAACGTACTAGGTGCAAACCCACTAGTTATGACTCTACCTATCGGTCGTGAAGACGATTTCGTTGGTGTTGTAGACGTACTAAACCGTAAAGCTTACGTTTGGGATGACACAGGTCTACCAGAAAACTACGAAATTCAAGACGTTCCAGCTGACATGGTTGACGACGTAGAACAGTACCGTGAAGAGCTAGTTGAAACTGCTGTAGAGCAAGACGACGACCTAATGGAAGCTTACATGGAAGGCGAAGAGCCGACTATCGATCAACTAAAAGCTTGTATCCGTAAAGGTACTCGTGATCTAGCGTTCTTCCCAACGTTCTGTGGTTCTGCATTCAAAAACAAAGGCATGCAACTTATCCTTGACGCTGTTGTAGATTACCTACCAGCTCCAACTGAAGTTGATCCTCAACCTCTAACAGATCCAGAAACTGGTGAGCCGACAGGTGAAGTTGCTACAGTTGACGCTGACGCGCCACTAAAAGCACTTGCGTTCAAGATCATGGACGACCGTTTCGGTGCTCTAACATTTATCCGTATCTACTCTGGTCGCATGAAGAAGGGTGACACAATCCTTAACTCTGCAACTGGTAAGACTGAGCGTATCGGTCGTATGTGTGAGATGCAAGCTGACGAACGTAACGAACTTACAGAAGCTCAAGCTGGTGACATCATCGCTGTAGTAGGTATGAAGAACGTTCAAACTGGTCACACTTTATGTGATCCTAAGCACGAATGTACTCTAGAAGCTATGATCTTCCCAGAACCAGTAATCTCTATTGCTGTTTCTCCAAAAGACAAAGGTTCTACTGAGAAAATGGGTATCGCGATCGGTAAAATGGTTGCAGAAGATCCATCATTCCAAGTTGAGACTGATGAAGATTCAGGTGAAACTATCCTGAAAGGTATGGGTGAACTTCACCTAGACATCAAGGTAGACATCCTTAAGCGTACTTACGGCGTTGAGCTAGAAGTAGGTGCTCCACAGGTAGCTTACCGTGAAACTATCACTCAAGCAGTTGAAGATAGCTACACGCACAAGAAGCAGTCTGGTGGTTCTGGTCAGTTCGGTAAGATCGACTACCGTATCAAACCAGGTGAGCCAAACTCTGGCTTCACGTTCAAGTCAACAGTTGTTGGTGGTAACGTACCTAAAGAATTCTGGCCTGCAGTTGAGAAAGGCTTTGCGTCAATGATGGATACTGGTGTTCTAGCTGGCTTCCCAACTCTAGACGTTGAAGTTGAACTATTCGACGGTGGTTTCCACGCAGTTGACTCATCAGCAATCGCTTACGAAATCGCAGCTAAAGGTGCATTCCGTCAGTCTATGCCTAAAGCTGGCGCGCAACTTCTTGAGCCAATCATGAACGTTGACGTGTTCACTCCAGAAGACAACGTTGGTGACGTAATCGGTGACCTTAACCGTCGTCGTGGTATGATCAAAGACCAACAAGCTGGTACTACTGGCGTTCGTATTAAAGCAGACGTTCCTCTATCAGAAATGTTTGGTTACATCGGTCACCTACGTACTATCACTTCTGGTCGTGGTCAGTTCTCTATGGAGTTCGCACGCTACGCAGCTTGTCCAGCAAACGTTGCTGAGCAAGTAATCGCAGAAGTTAAAGAGCGCGAAGCTAAGAAGTAATTCTTAATTTAACTCTTTAAGATCTCAAAGCCCCGCCTTGTGCGGGGCTTTTTAATATCTGTCGGTAAACCGATCTATAGGGCTTTCCAACATCTATTACTGACTTTACTTTTCTTTTAATTGAATCGTTTTAAAATCACGAACGGTACTGCGTTCAAATTCAGCAATCTCTTCTTTTATCCACTGACTAAATAGCTGCGTTTTTTGACGCTTTAAATACCCCGTTGGCGCACAAAGGTAATAGGCATATTTGGGTTGAATTCCCACGTCGCCAATTCGAACCAGTTTACCTTCTTGAATATAACGATACGCCAAACTGTGTTTAACCAAAGCGACGCCTTGTAGAGAAAGTGCACCTTCCAGAACTAAATGCGAACCACTGTATTTTAGGGTCGGCTTCGCTGCTTTATGGCCCAGCGTTTCAAGCCACAAATTCCAATCCAGATCGGGCCATAAATCTTCAATTAACTCCGCTTTCTCCAAGTCTTCTATATGGTAGATATTGTGTTCTTTCTGATAAACCGGATGGCAAGCAGGGTAGAAGACCTCATCCATTAGCCACTGTGACTCAAGGTGCGGATAATTGCCATGCCCATAGCGAACGCAAAGGTCAATTTGACTGTCTTGGAATGACACCAGCTCGTTCGTTGGTTCCATTAACAAGGAGATATCTGGATGACGTTGCCGAAACGCTGTGATTCTTGGTACTAACCAGTGGTGGGCAAAAGAGGGCAATGTTGAGATGGAGAGGTGATTTGGGTTGGGATCTTGGTTAATCAAACGCACACCTTGTTGGAGGTGATCGAACCCTCGCTCAGCTTGGGTAAATAGCAAACTCCCCTCTGGAGTGAGGAGAATCTTTCGATGTTGGCGCACAAACAAATCGGTACCAAGAAACTCTTCTAGTTGACGTATCTGCTGGCTAATCGCGGCTGGGGTAATAAACAAGTGCCTTGCTGCCGCTTTAAAGCTGCCCTCCTTTGCAGCGATGTAGAAGTAGTACAGCCCTTGTAGCGGAGGCATACGCTCTTTCACATTAGTTTTCCTTAACTCAATGTCAGATTCTATCGTTTGAGAATAACAGGGTAGTCACTGATTATTAAGAGGTCAATGTGAATCAAAAGGAGGAGATATGAACAATACCGTGCAAACTTGTGGGCGATTAGCCTCGAAGCCACAACAACGTTTGGTTCAGTTTATCTTTTCTAAACTCTCTATTTGGAGAAAGAACCACCGAACACGGCGTCATCTCGCAGAGCTGCCAGAACATCTTTTGGATGACATTGGTTATAGTGAAAGAGAAGTGCGAAAGGAAATTAATAAACCGTTTTGGCGTGAGTGATTGGGTTGAGAAATAAAAACGCTCCCTAACTGGGAGCGTTTGACAAGACAGTGTAGGGTGATGAATTGATTACAGGTCTTCTTCCCACACAACCATTTCACCTTTTGGCCAGTTGTGACCAATTTCATGATATTTCTGCTCTAGGACATGACGCTTGATCTTCAAGGTCGGAGTCAGAATACCATTTTCGATGCTCCACGGGTCTTGAATCATCAATACCCCTTTGATTTGCTCGTGTGATTCCAGCTCTTCGTTCATACGAGCGATCACTTTGCGAGTCGTTCGTGCGTAACGTTCTTTGTCGAAGTCCGGGAAGTCGTGTGGCACAACCAACAAGATAGGTCCTGGTAAGCCTAGGCCAATCAAACACATCATTTCGACACGGCTGTATTCGAACAGTTTCTTCTCAATAGGAACTGGCGCAACGAATTTACCTTTTGAAGTTTTAAAGGTGTCCTTCTTACGACCTTGGATAGTCAGGTAACCGTCCGCATCGATTGAGCCAATATCCCCCGTGTGCAACCACCCTTCGGAGTCAAACGACTCTTGCGTAGCAATGTCGTTCTTGTAGTAGCCAGAGAACAAGCCTTTACCGCGAACCATGATTTCATCATCGTCAGCAATTTTAAGTTCAATACCTGGACCGGCATTACCCACTGAGCCAATCTTATCGGCACGGAAAGGGTAGTTTAGTGTGCTGTAGGCGAAAGACTCCGTCATGCCCCAAGCTTCCGTGATATTCAAGCCTATGCTGCGGTACCACTCCAACAAAGCTGGTGACACGGGCGCAGAACCACAACCAAGAACACGTGCTTGATCTAAACCAAGGCCATCTGCCAGTTTCTTTTTGATAAGTGAGTTAACAAACGGGATCTTTAACAGAATGTTGAGCTTTTTCGGCGGAAGTTTGTCTTGAATGCGTTGCTGGAACAAGGTCCATAAACGAGGTACCGAAATAAACAGTGTCGGTCGATGCATTTTCACATCTTCGATAAAGGTATCGAGAGACTCTGGGAAAGCGGTGGTAACACCACCCATGATGGAGGAGCCGAAGATGTATACACGCTCGGTAATATGAGCAAGTGGCAAATAAGAGAACAAACGGTCGTTTTCTTGAATGCCAATATGATTAATCAACTGTTGAACAGACCAACTAAACGCGCCGTAAGTGAGCATTGCACCTTTCGGCAGCCCTGAGGTACCGGAAGTATAAACCAACGACATTAGCTTATCGTCAGTGTGTTGAGGGCGCTCTTCACTTGGCATTACATTGGCGATCAGTTCCTTGTACTGATATTGGCAATTAGGTGCAGTGTCATAAGGTAGCGCAATACTAATTAAATCTGGAATTGCATTAATGACTTGCTGCGTTGCGGCTGGATCGTCTAACTTACCGCCGATCAAAGCTTTACTTTCACTGTGGGTAATACAGTACTCGATAGTATCCGCACCAGCTGTCGGGAAAATTGGCACACTAACATAGTCACCAAGCATCATCGCAAGATCGCAGATAAACCATTCGGCACAGTTTTTGGAGACTAATGCCACTTTGTCCCCAGGCTTTACTCCGAGGCTTCGTAGTGCAGACACAAGTTTTAGCGCTTGTTCAGCAACTTCGGCATAAGTGAACTCAACAAACTGTCTGTTGATGATTTGCTTTAGATAGACTTCGTTTGGGCGTTCCTTTGCCCATTTGAGAATCATTTCATTTGGTGGCGGGAGAGCGCAGCCAGTAGCGACTTTAGGGTTAGGCTGATTCATGTTAAGTGACTCCATGTCTTTTACTTGTACTTATAGTTGTTAAAACATTGTTAACTTTAGCATGTTCAATCCACATCAGTGAGTATCATTGCTCATTTCTGTGCGTTTAATAACGTTGTGGGGAGTGTTAAAATTTTTGACGATATGCGGCAGGAGAGTAGCCCGTTTTTTTCTTGAAGATCCGAGAAAAGTAAGACACGTCTCGGTATCCACATTGGTAGGCAACATAAGCAATTTTGGCTGAGCTATCTTCCACGAGCAGTTTCTTTGCAAGGCTGATTCGTTTGGTTGTCACAAAATCTCTAAAACTAATTCCGACTTTTCGATGAAATAACTTAGAAAAATACGTTACAGAATAATGGCATAGTGCAGCGACATCTTGCTCTTTTATTTCTCGATGAACGTTTTTAGTCACATACTGAATCACACGATCTAAATTTGAATTATTATGTAAGAGATTGATTTCTAATTTTAAATCGATATTTCTATTGTATGTTGAACCTTGAAAGTATTTTAACCTGACGGATTCTATCCAGTCTGGAAAATTACCTGAGGATAAATGATAAATTTCGGAACAAATATTATCTTGAGGAAGTACGAGTTCTTCATTTTTATCAAATAGAACAATGATTTTTTTATCAAGATTAGAGCAAAGAGTACTGATCGATTTGAGAAAATTATGATCCGGTTGAGTTAAATAAACAAAATAGTGCTCAATGCCCTTTTCACTCATGACGGCGATATCTTTGCCGCAGTCTATAACTTCAAACCTTAATTCTAGATCACCACGAAAGGGTTTAGGGAGTGAATGGAATGGCTCACCAAGCCAATAAATAGTGATGGTTTCTCTCACGTTCTTTCCTCTCATTATTGAGACGGTCACAATGTTTTTGAAAGCCTGAGTGATCCAATTACACGTTAGTTTTTAGATTTCTTTTATTGAGTATTAGCCATCATGTCAGCATTAAGTTTAGAACTATTAAGCAGTTGTGCAAGTGTGATATGTGTATCGATTTAATATTCATATATTCAACGTATAGCTATGAGTTAATAGAAATATTAATTGGCAAAAAAGTCCTAATCGTTAGCAAAAAAGTCCTAACCGTCAATTTTTCGTTTGTCCTACTGTTAATCCATGGCGTAGGTTGCCTTGCAACAGCGCCATTTACACGGGAATTATGAGGGGACTACAAATGGAATCTGTACGCAAATTATTCAATGACTTTATTGAAGATGAAGAAGGTCTAACACTACTGGAATACATTCTTGGTGCTGCATTGATTGTAGCTGCACTGCTTAATATTGGTTTCTGGAGTACGCTAGCGGGTAAATTCCAAAGCGTTGCTAGTGATATCAACACCGTCGGTGATTAAATACCAATGTTAATTGAATTTGCAGCCTGGAGTATATTGTTTGCAATAGGTGTCTCTGATGCTCAGAGACACCGTATTCCTAACAAATATGTTCTTGTTTTTCTTTTAGTTGTTGCTGCGTCACTTACAAGCTCCCCTGGCACAGATTGGTACGATCACGTCAAAGGGGGCATCGTTACATTCTTCATCTGTTTTGGCTTGTTCATGTTAAAAGTTATGGCTGGTGGGGACGTCAAATTGTTGGCAGTTATAGGTGTATGGTTGGGGTTAAGTCGTATTGGGGACGCGATGATATGGATTCTTCTTGCAGGAGGCGTTGTTGGGCTGTTTTATGCTGCGCTGAATATTGCAAGTAATGATAAGTCATTGTCGCATCAAGTCAGAGGCTACTGTCTAAGAAAAGCTACGCCTGGTTTTAGGCACGAGTCTCATTTAGTTATCCCATTCGCTCCTGTCATTGTTATTGGCTTAGCTTATTACTCTTACATTTATTAGTAGGCAAGAAAATCTAGCTCTTCTGATAAGTAATTAAGTCGCTTGTGATAGGGAGGTCGCATGGGCTCTGTTTGCTTGGAAAAACTTGTGCCACAAATTACACCACCAAAAGTGCCGGCATCAGAAGAAGCTTTAGGGGTGCCACCAGCTGTTCTAGAGAACCTAGTTCTGAAGCATCTATCTGCTTACCCAAAATGCGATTTGGTCGAGTTGACTAGCCGCTTGTGTGTTGTCTCTCATGTAGTTGAAAACGCGCTGGCTCAACTAAGACGCCGCAGTTGGGTTGAAGTGTATCAGCCGGTCTCGGATCAAACTCACCACTCCTATTCTAATGTTCGTTATGGGCTTACTGAGTTGGGGATGGCTGAAGCAGAACTGGCGTTCCGTAAGGATGCTTATATTGGGCCTGTTCCTGTTTCACTTGAAGAATATTGGACTGTCGTAGAAGCGCAAGATATTCGTAAATATCCAATTGAGCGAAAAGATGTCGAGCGGGCACTTCAAGATGTATACGGCGCTGAGCGTTTGATACCAATTTTGGGGCCTGCTATCAACTCTGGCAGGGCATTGCTGCTTTATGGGCATGCAGGTACAGGTAAGAGTTACGTTGCAGCTCGTGTATTGAATGCGATGAACACTTCGGTATTTATTCCTTACGCGGTCTACGCTGACGGTAATATCATCAAAGTCTATTCGGAGCACCATCACCGTAGGCTAGATGATAATCATGCGCGATTGAGCGTAAAGCTAGAACGACATTACGACAAGAGATGGGTGCTGTGTGAACGACCGAATATCCAAGTGGGCGGTGAGCTCACTATGGAGATGCTGGAAGTGAACCACAGTGAACACAATCGTATTTGGATTGCACCGTTACAAATGATGGCAAATAACGGCATTTTGGTTATTGATGATTTAGGTCGCCAACCTATGCCCGTGGACGCCATTCTAAACCGTTGGATTGTGCCAATGGAGTACTTCTTCGATCATCTCGCGTTGCCCAATGGCCAGCAAATTACCGTGCCGTTTATGTTGACGCTAGCATTTTCATCCAACTTACCCCCAAGCTCAATTGCGGATCCTGCCTTCTTAAGAAGACTGGGGTATAAGGTGGAATTTCGTCCATTGGAGCATTCCGATTACGTCGCATTGCTAAATGAAACAGCCAAGCTTAAGCAGTTGTCGTTAGAAGATGGAATTATCGACACATTAATGGGGCTGCATAGTGAGAGTGGTAAGGCTTTTTACCCTTGCTTACCTAAGGATTTACTAGGTATTAGTCGAGATATTTTATTGTTTGAGGGGGGCGGCAGTGAAGTTCACGCAGACATTCTGCGAAGAGCGTGGGAACTCTACTTTACTGTTGATGAATAGGGAGATAGGGAATTATGAGTCGGATACAGGTCGTGATGCTGTTACTACTCTCAATCGTGTTTGGGTTGGGAGCTGTGATGATAGCGAAACAATGGTTAGATGGGCAAAGTCAGCCAACGGTTGAACTTGAAGAAGTAGAGCGTCATCCGGTGTTAATTGCAGCAATGGAGTTAGAGCCAGGTACGGTTGTTGAAGAACGCCATTTGACCACGAAACTAATGGAAGTGGATTGGATTACAGAGAGCACGCTGAAGGTACCAGAACAAGCGGTTGGAAGAATCGTTGCGACTACCATTTACGATGGAGAAATGGTTCAGCCGGAGCGCTTAGCTTTACCTGGTGAGGGGGCAACTCTTGCAGCACTAATCCCTGAAAGTAAACGCGCGGTAACAATACGGGTAAATGACGTTATCGGTGTCGCAGGTTTCTTGTTGCCGGGCAATAAGGTGGACATTCTTAATACCATCGGCGGAGGAAAAGGGAAAAGAGCTAACACCACCACTGTTCTTAAAAATATCAAGGTATTGGCAGTAGACCAAACCGCAAAAACCAAAGATAACAAGCCAGTTATTGTTCGAGCTGTGACGCTAGAAGTAACACCAAAAGAAGCAGAAAAGTTACTAACAGAAAATAGTAAAGGGAAGATCCAATTAGCGCTAAGGAACCCTCACGAGGTCGATAAGCCAATTGCGAAGAAACGTTACACACCCCGACCAAGCGTGACGGTAATTAAGGGAACTCAGGCATCGAATGTCCGAGTCAGTAATTAGGTGACTTATGAACAGAACAATTCTTATTTTTTGTCAGTTACTTCTTGTCAGCTTATCTGTTAACGCGGTCGCAGCGCAGTCTGGGAAAATCGTTACCGTACCGCATCATCAGTCAACTCAGCTAATGATCTCAGGAAAAGCGAAGAAAGTAACGTTGGGGGATCCTGCAGTATTAGATCTTTTGGTTTTGAGATCCAATGAGCTGTTTTTGATTGGTAAAAAGCTTGGTACGACAAATGTAGCAGTCTGGGACAGTAGAGGCCGAATCATCGAATCGTTTAACGTAGAAGTTACTCACGATTTAAATAGCCTTAAAGCGAAACTTTATCAATTCTTACCTAACGAAAGCATTGAAGTTCACAGTGCCCAAGAAAAAATCGTGTTGCGTGGTTTAGTTAGTAATCAGCAAAACATGGATACCGCAATTAAAGTGGCTGAAACCTTTGCTGTCGGTGATGCAGTCGATAAGGAGAAAGACAGTAATGATGACGATAAAGTGCATGAAAGCCCAGTTATTAACCTGTTATCTATCGGTGGCGCGCAGCAAGTCACGTTAGAAGTGACGGTTGCGGAGGTTCAACGCAGTCTTGTACGTCGCTTTGACTCAAATTTCCATTTCTTTCAAAAGAGTGGCGATTTTACTTGGGGAGCGACAACGGTAGGGGGCGATATTCAAAGTATTGATGGCCTCATACAGCCTATCCTCAATGCCCCTGGTGTGAATGAGTTCGGCTTTCTTGGATCATTTATCGATAGTAACACGCTCTTTACGTTTGCATTGGATGTCGCTAAGCAAAATGGGGTCGCAAAGGTGCTCGCGGAGCCAAGCTTGACAGCGCTGAGTGGTACTCAAGCAGAGTTTATTGCAGGTGGTGAGTTTCCTATTCCAGTGCCGAATGATGACGGCATCACTATTGATTACAAAGAGTACGGTGTAGCGTTAGATTTTGTGCCATACATTCTTAGCGATAAGAAAATTAATTTGAAGATGAACGTCAATGTCAGTGAGATTGCAAACTCTGGGGTGCTTACTTTTAATCCAGGTGAAGTTAATGCTGCATTCTTTATTCCTCCAATCACTAAGCGCAGTGCTGGTACGACTCTCGAACTTGCCGATGGACAAACTATCGGGATTGCAGGTTTGTTAAGTGAGAATGCACGTAATGTCGATAGCGGTATACCTGGTGCGAGTGATATTCCAGTACTTGGTCGACTGTTTAAAAGTGAAGAATTCACGTCTGGTGAAACGGAACTGGTGATTTTAGTCACTCCAAGGTTGGCTAAACCAATCGATAGAAGAAGAGTGACCTTGCCGACAGATGGTTTTGTAAGCCCAAATGACGTCGAGTTCTATTTATTGGGTAAAGGGGCAGAGCTTGATTTTGATAGATACAAATTGAATAACGATGATCAGCTTGATCTTAATGTTATTGATTACAACGTTTCGGAAGGTGGTTCCGAAGGTAAATTTGGCCACAGTTTATAGGAGGGACTCAGGATGAAAAAACTATTTTTATTGTTCATTTTCGTAGCATCTCTGGGGCTTTTAGGCTGTGCGAATGAACCGGAGCTTGGAATCTCAGTAAGCCAATTACGAACAGAACAAACACTCAACCCTAACGCGTGGCAAGAGAACTTAGGCTACTTACCAGAGGGTAGTGGCGAGCGTTCGCAAGTGAGTCTTGAGGTTTACAACAATAATGGGATAGCCAAAGACGAAGACTAAGCAGAATATACTGCTTAAAGGAGTAGGCTATGCTAGCAAAAGGCAATGCCTCATCCAGAACGAAACAAAGTGGTATCGTTCTGGTGTTAGTGAGCATGTTGATGCTGTTCATCTTAGCGATGGCAGCATTTGCAATCGATATTAACCATCAAATATTAAATAAGGCTCGATTACAAAATGCGGTAGATTCAGCTGCTTTAGCTGGGGCGGTAGTGGCAGATGATACCTTGGACGTAACTCAAGCCGAGACGGCTGCGATAGCGATGCTAAATAGCTTTGCTGCAGCGTCTGGTAATAGTGAAATGACGTTTACTAGTAGCAACTCAGCGGTTACTTTCTCCGCTGATAGGCAAAGCTGGGTCAATGCGGCTTCTTTTACACTGCCAGCTGACGAAGACATCTACGTTCGTGTGGCAGTAACAGAGATGCCATTAACTCAGTATTTGAGCTACATCTTTAGTGGTAACAAGAATGTCTCAGCCAGCGCCGTCGCGGGCCGCAGTGCTGCTATTGCCTATACCTGTAACATTACACCGATAGCGGTTTGTGGAGATCCTGATGCGGGTGCTGATGCTGTATGGGGTTATAACCCCGATGGCTATAACCCAAATACAGACACTGATCCGTCGCTGATTCATGAGCTTAAAGTTGGCGACCAAGATAATACCGATATGGGCCCCGGTAACTTTCAGTTACTAGATTTCAGCCAAGGCACTGTTGAAGATGGCGATGGTGGTGATACCGGCAATGGCAATGGCAACGGTGGTGGTAATGGCAATGGGGGTGGCGGTGATGGAGGTGGTGCAGCACTCGTTCGACAAGCTTTAGCTGGAGCTTACAATGGTTGCGCGGCTGTTGGTGCCACGGTGACTACCAAACCAGGTAATAGCATAGGGCCAGTAGCACAAGGTCTAAACACTCGTCTTAATGACTTTTCTGGGCCGATGAAAGACGATGGAACGGTATTACCAGATAAGTATGTTCGCGAGCCCAATAACCTAATGGTTGAAGGGGGCACCTACAATGGTGACCTATATTATACCGACTATGTTTCTGAGCTTTCAGGGTGTGAAGGTGGTGGTTCTTGCTCTGGTAACGACTATATTAGTTCTGGACAACATGGACGTAGGATTTTACGTATTCCTATTGTGGATTGTACCGCTGACTCTACTGGTAAAACAGACTTTGATGTCTTGGGTTTTGGCTGTTTCTTTTTGCTACAGCGAGTTGAGAACTCGGGCCAAGCATCTGTTTTCGGTCAATTCCTTTATGATTGCTTGATCAATAACGGTTCAACGGGAAACGATCCGACCGATAAAGGACCGTATCGCATTCAGCTTTATGACGATCCATTGAGTGGAGAGTCCTGATGAACAAATACTTCAAAAATAACGTATCGACTCAACAAGGTCTCGCAGCGATAGAGTTTATTATTACCTTACCTGTTTTGCTGATACTAGCTGTGCTAGTGATGGATGTTGGCCGAGCGTTTATCCAATATACCCAAGTGAATAAAGCGCTGCAAAACGGGGCCCGTTATGCTGTGGTGGATACCTACGGTACGCTAGACTTTGATGCCATAGCTGAGGAGTCTAGTATCAAAAATGTCGTGGTTTATGGCAACCCGACGGCGACAGGTTCTCCTATCATCGACTTGATAGGTGTCAATGATATCGTGGTGACGCAACCAACGGCTGCGAATAAAGAAGTGACCCTTTCTGCCACTTACAATTACACGCCTTTATTTTCGAGTTTACCGTTTTCCAATGAATCTCTTCAGTTTTCAATTGGAGCATCAACTAAGATGAGGACGGGGCCATGAGTACGTTATTGTCAAAACAGAAAGGGGTTACTCAAGTCGAGTTTTCGATTATCGCTGTCAGTGTGTTGATCGTGATTTTCGTTATTTTGGAATTCGCTGCTTATTTTTATTCGACACAAATGGTGAACGAAGTAACCAGGAGAGCTGCGCGCTTAGCGACAGTTTGTTATGTCGCCGATAGGGATGATATTCCGTCAATGCCTGCCGTAACGAATATTTACCCTTCAGGCTTTAGTGCAAATAATTTGGAAATTACCTATTTAGACCAAAGTGGTAATACTGTAGATGTGTCGGGATTTTTGAGTACGCCAATGGCAGATTCAGCAACTCTCGATGCAACATTAACTCAAATCAAATACGTTAAAGCTAGAGCAATTAATTATAGTTTTCAGTTTGTCGTATTGTCGTTTTTGATTAATGCTATAGGAACGACACCAAATTTTGAAACCATCCTTCCCGCTGAAAGTCTTGGTATTTTAAGGCCAGAGGGAAGCGATGTTATTACGAACTGCTAAGGGAGTAGCAATGTGTTGAAACCAATTAAAATTGCAAGCGATCGTAGTAAAACCTTGAAAACCAATCTAATTGTTTGGGTCGTTTATTCATCGTCAGAATTTAAAACACATGTGGTCGCTGAGTTATCTGAGTGTTTAAACGTCAATATTGAGTGGATTGAGTTAAAACTCTTTGTTCAAGAAAACGTAAAAAGTAAGCAAACTCCAGATTTAGTTTATGTCGAAACAGGGGATGGATGGGCGCAAAAAATTGCTCATGTTTATTCTAACGACAGTAACTTACAGCAGTCCAATACATCACTTATCGTATTTGGCGAAGAGCATGATACAGCTTCACTAAAAATGGCGTTAAAGCTTGGTGCATCAGACTATTTTTCTAAAAAGTTTGATTTTGAGGAGATATACCCAGTTTTAAAAACAACCGCTGAAGAAAAAATTTTCAGTAAAAAAATGGGTGATTTGACGCTATTTATTAATACAAAAGGGGGCTCTGGTGCAACAACATTAGCTCTGAACTCTGCAATTGAATTAGCAAGCTACGTTCAGAGTAAAGTCTTACTTGTTGATTTGGACATGCAATTTAGTGATGCTGCAGATTATTTAAACTGCAAACCTAAATACAGCATTAATGATGTAGTCGAGCAGCTATCTGATCTTGATGAACTATCATTGGAAACACTTATATTTAAGCACTCTTCAGGTCTTAATTATCTCTGTTTTAATCAAGAGAATATCAAAGATAACTACAAATGTGCCGCTGGGATAAGTAAGTTATTACCGTTGTTGAGACAGTTCTACTCTCACATCATTGTTGATATGTCACATGGTATTGACCATACATTTCAACAGATTATCTCTCCGGCAACTCACGTATTTTTGGTTGTTCAACAAAATGTCACCTCCATAAAACATGCTTCCAATTACGCAAGAATTTTGGAGTTAGATTATAGTGTTGGCGCCCACAATATAGAGATTATAGTGAATCGTTTTGATAAAAAAGCTGAAATATCAGTTAGAGATATCGAAGATACGATTAAAGGACGCTCAATTCATATCGTACCTAATAATTTTTCATTAGCGTTAGAGTGTGCCAATTTAGGTAACCCAATTGTTCAGTCGAAGAAAAATAGTGCGATTAAAGCTTCTTTAGCAGAGATATCGCACTTATTAGAGAACCCGAAAGAGGATGGAAAAAGCTGGTTTAAGAAATTGTTTTCATAAGCCAAGGAGGGGGCTATGTTTTTTAAACGAAAAAGTGTTGGGGCAAGTTTTTCTGAACTAGCGCAAGAAGAGGAAATAAGGCTTGAGGAAGAGGTTGTAGAGCAAGAGGAGCAGGAAACAGAGAGAGATCAATCTCTTTCGCCACTAGAAGCAAAACTGAAAGCTATCGAAGAGCAGAAAAAGCAACTTGAGCAAGACCTCTCTGTTAAGCATTACTACCATAAACAGTTACTTGATACGTTGGATGTCGGTTTACTCTCTCACTTGGAAGAAGACAGAGCCAAAACAGAGCTGAAAGAAGCGGTAATTCAACTGATCTCGGAAGACAAGACTCATGCGCTGAGTTCTGAGGCACGTAGCCGTGTCATCAAACAAATAGAAGACGAGGTGTTTGGTCTCGGGCCTTTAGAGCCACTGTTAGATGACCCATCAATATCAGATATTTTGGTGAATGGTCATAATGATGTGTATGTCGAGCGGTTTGGTAAGTTGGAGAAAACACCACACACTTTTCTCGACGAACGTCACCTAAGAAATATTATAGATAGAATTGTTAGTCAGGTGGGGCGACGTATTGATGAGTCTTCACCTATGGTTGATGCTCGCCTGAAAGATGGCTCTCGTTTTAATGCAATCATCCCGCCGCTTGCTATTGATGGTCCTTCAGTATCGATTCGTCGATTCGCAGTCGATCGCTTAACTATGGAGAATCTGCTCCAGCTAAACTCTGTATCCGAAGGAATGGCTCGTTTTCTTGAAGCTGCGGTGGTGGGTGAGCTCAATATTCTTATTTCTGGTGGTACGGGTTCTGGTAAAACCACCACCTTGAATATTCTTTCAGGTTTTATTCCTAAAGATCAAAGAATTGTCACAATTGAAGACTCGGCAGAGCTCCAACTGCAACAACCTCATATCGTTCGTTTAGAGACTCGCCCGGCAAACATTGAAGGAAAAGGGGAAATCAACCAGCGCGAGTTAGTGAAAAACTCATTGCGTATGCGTCCGGATCGAATCGTTATAGGTGAGGTACGTGGTGCAGAAGCGGTTGATATGTTATCAGCGATGAATACTGGCCACGATGGTTCACTCGCGACTATTCACGCCAACACCCCGCGAGACGCACTAGGACGAGTTGAAAATATGTTCTCAATGGCGGGGTGGAATGTTTCGACGAAAAACTTGCGTGCCCAAATTGCTTCAGCGATTCATGTTGTGGTGCAAATGGAACGCCAAGAGGACGGTAAACGCCGTATGGTCAGCGTTGAAGAAATCAATGGCATGGAAGGCGATGTGATTACTATGTCGCAGATCTTTAAGTTTCAAAGGCTTGGGGTGGACAAGGAAGGTAACGTACTCGGTGATTATGTAGCAACAGGTATTGTGCCTAGTTGCCATGACCAACTGATAAAACGTGGTCTAGATGTACCATTTGAACTGTTCACCGAGGAAAAGCTATAGGAGTTGAGTATGGAAAACCAAGGTCCTATTTTTCTCTTCTTACTGTTTTTGTCGGTTGTATTTATTAGCCAAGCATTGATTCTTCCTTCGGCTGGTAAAAAAGTAAAGCAGAAGCAACTGCTCAAAAGAATTAAAGAAAGTCGGAAAAATGTTGATGCAGAGAGCATTAACTTGCTGAGAGCAAATGCGCTCAAAGATCTCAGTCCGTTAGAACAGCAATTGGTTCAAATTGGTATCTTTGACAACCTTAAAAGAAAGCTTGAGCTAGCGGGCATTAATGTTGGATTCAGTAAGTTTCTATTTGCATCACTGCTTGGGGGAGTGGCAGTTGCGTTGTTGTTCCTGTTTTTTGGTCAAGCTTGGTACCTTTGCATTGCCGTTATGCTGCTTATTTGGGTTTGTGAATATTTATATGTTCAAAAACGAATCGACCAGCGCTTGATGAAGTTTGAAGAGCAACTACCTGAAGCTCTGGATATTATTAAGCGTGTATTGCAAGCGGGACAACCGATTAACCAAGCTTTTGGGGAAGTTGGCCGTGAAATGCCAGCACCTCTGGGGCCAGAGTTTCTTCAAACCTTCAATCTCCTCAATTACGGTTATGATTTGCGTTTAGCCATTATGCAGCTAACTGAAAGAACGCCTACGATTTCTATGCTGGCTTTTGCCAGCGCGGTGATGATGCAGAAAGAGACGGGCGGTAACTTAATTGAGAATATTGAAAAGCTCTCTCGCATTCTTCGAGCTCGCTTTAAGTTAACCAGAAAGATCAAAACCATTTCAGCAGAATCACGAATGTCCGCATGGATTTTGGTTTTGGCTCCGTTTGCAATGTACATCATTATTGCCATTTCAAAACCTGATTATATCGAGCCCCTTCACAGCACCCCGACTGGTGTGAAATTGATTGGGATGGGGATGGTTGCGCTATTTATTGGCACCCTTTGGATCCGAAAAATCGTCAGCATGAAGGTGTAGCTATGAATGAACAACAATTAAGAGATTGGCTGGCCCAAATTAATATCGATCAAGAGATACTCATCATGGCATTCATCATGATCGCGACGATTTTGGTTGTTCTGACGATTGGCTCTTTGCTTATGGGAGTGAACTCTCCAATTAAAAGAAAATTGGCTGAGCTATCTGGAGAGCCACAAGGGCGCTCACAAGCAAACGCAAGAATGATGGATACCTTGGAATCTTTAGCGCCTCTTACCTCACCAAGCAGTGAAAAAGAGCGAGAAACGACCAAAGACAAACTGATGCATGCCGGATTTCATCAACGTAATGCGTTATCGCTGTTTTATGCTATCAAGTCCGTTACCACTATCATCGGCCTTTTGGTCGCCATGTTTATTTACATTGTTTTCCCTAATATCGGGCGCCTCTATACCTATATGATTCTGGCTGTCGCGATAGGGCTTTTTGCTCCAGATATCGCATTAAGACAGATGGTGAAGAAACGGCAAGAAAATATCCGTGCCGGTATTGCTGATATGTTGGATTTATTGGTGGTGTGTACCGAATCAGGATTAGGTTTTAACGCTGCATTAAGGCGAGTAGCCAATGAATTAGCCATCTCTCACCCTGAATTGGCCGATGAGCTTGATACTGTTTGTGTGAAGATCCAAGCAGGTAAACCAATGCCAGAAGCTCTAAGAGAGCTCGTGGTAAGAACTGGTGTTGAGGAAATCATGGGGCTTGTAAGCATGCTCAGCCATGCATCACGTATTGGCGGCAGCATAGTCGACTCTTTACGCGAATATACAGACGATTATCGGGATAAGCGTCAGCAAGCTTTAGAGGAGATGGCCGCAAAGATACCAGTAAAAATGATGTTTCCAATGGTGCTGTGTATTTGGCCTTGTTTTTTTATTGTCGCAGTCGGACCGGCATTAATAATTCTTGCCGAAGCCTTTTTATAAAGAGGGATAGGGGATATGGATATTCGAAAAACTGTTTTAATTGGGACTGTCATACTACTAACAGCGTGCTCCTCTCAACAAAATGACTCTGATTTTGATGAAAGCTTGTATTCAGGAAAGCCCGTAGAGTCTTTAACAAGTGATGCACCTCCGGCAACCGAGGAGGAAGCCATTCAACGCGGTGATGCAGCACTGAACAATAACAATATCGACCTTGCACTCTATGAGTACATCCGATCACTTGCCTTCCCCAATGCACAACACAAAGACAAGACGCTTTATACCGTAGGTAAAATCCATCTAGTCAGAGAAAATTATGAGTTGGCTGATCGCTCGTTTAGGGCATCATTGGCCGAAAACCCTGATCATATTGGCTCTTTGGCCGAATTAGGAAAACTAAATACCAAGCAAGGAAAGAAGGAGATAGGACAAAGTTATTACTTGCGCGCCATTAATGCCGACCAAATCCGTTTAGGTGGAGACCCTAATTTGACCAAAGATGCGGTCTCTAAAGAGTCCGTTGCAGGCTTACGTTTTGATGAATCTTCGCCAAGTGAGTCTTATGTAGGGCTTGGCGTATTAGCTGATGTAAGAGGAAATCACGAAACAGCCCAAGCGCTGCTTCGAAAAGCGGTTGAAATCGATAACCGAAACGTCAACGCGCTCGTTAGTCTTGGTTACTCGTACTATATGACTGAAGATTATTTCAGAGCGACACATTTCACCAGTGCTGCATTGAGTGTTAGTCCATCAAATGAGCGCGCAATCAATAATTTAGGACTAATATCACTTGCGAAAGGCCAGCCACGTCAAGCATTGAGCATATTCAATAAACACATGAGTGAGTCCGAAGCGCTGAATAATGTGGGCTATTTCTTGATTCTGCAAGGCAAGCCAGATGAAGCTATCCCTTATCTTCAACAAGCAATAAATAAGAACCCTTCCTATTATGAAATGGCCAATAAAAACTTAGAGCGTGCTTTAGCTATGGTTCGTGAAGGTACGGATACATCTACGGTTGTTTTTTGACAATAACCAATGAAATTATTAAAGGAGTGTAGCTATGCGTACTTTAGTCAGTTCTTTGAATGAAGTTGCTGAAGAGCTTATTAAAGATAAGCTCCTTTATTATTTTGTTTTGTTAACTTGCATAGTGACTTATGTGCTTTATAGCATCTATCAAGACCAAGTTGTTTATCAATATCAGTTCAGTGATTACTTGGGTCGATTGTCTATCTGTTTGAAAGCATTATTCTTTTCTTGGAGTTTCTTTTTCTACTTCAAAATGCTGATAAAGAAAGAAGAGCGATTATTCTATTCTTATTATATTACCTTGAAAGGGATGCTATCTCCGGCGAGCAAAGTTGTTGTCTTTATATCAAGGGTGATGTTGCTCAATATCTGTTTAGCAAACTATACCTATCTTAAGCAGATCATCCCTGATATTCATGCTTTCAGATTCGATGAGCTGTTCTATCAGTGGGATCTTTTTCTTCACGGAGGCGTATCGCCTTGGGTATTAACCCATGAGCTATTTTCTAGTCCATACTGGACGATGTTTTTTAACTTCGCCTACAACCTTTGGTTTTTGTTGATTTGGGGTAGCTTCTTGTACTTCATGTGGTATTGCAAGAATGAGTACAATCGACAATCCTACCTGCTTTCATTCTTTATGACTTGGTTTTTTATTGGGGGTATTTTAGCAGTAGCAATGAGCTCAGCCGGGCCATGCTTTATGCACTTACTGTATCCGGATAAGACCATGTACTTACCTTTAATGGAGCGACTGTCGAATCAAGTTGATACTTTTTGGTTATTGCAAATATACGGCGGTGAAACGTCACAGCTTCAAGAGTATTTATGGCAATCATATTCCTCTCGGAGCACTGACATAGGGGCGGGAATATCGGCTATGCCTAGTATGCATGTCGCTTCTTCCGTTTTGCTGGCTCTGGGGGCGTATCAAATCAACAAAAAGGTGGGAATCTTACTTTGGTGTTTTGCGATCATCATTATGATCGCCTCCGTACACCTTGCTTGGCATTACGCGGTAGACGGTTATGTTGCTTTAGTTGTCACTGTGGTGATTTGGAAAGTGGCGCAATTTGTGGTTGGGAAAGTCGGTGTAAAAAGTAAAACCCAAGAAGTGGCAATGGATACGGTGTAGAAGAGGACTGTTTTTTGAGCCTCAATTAGCGCACCAAGCTATTCGGATGGTGCGCTTTTTAGTTTGAGTTTTAAGTCATACCAGTCACGCAGCCTGCTGCGACAAAGAATACGATCATCCAAAGTACAGATAGATTGAGCTTTTTATGTAGGTAGAAACCGGCAATGACTAATGCGATATCAATCGGAGCAATCACAGCACTAGTGAATACTGGTTGGTAAAGTGCCGCTAAGAGTAAACCAACTACTGAGGCATTCACGCCATTAATTGCGCCAGATACCGCAGGTTTGCCAGCTAGAGCTTGCCAGTTTTTCAGCACGCCAAGTAACAGCAAAAAGCCCGGAAGAAAGACACCCAGTGTTGCAACTAGCGCCCCTAGAGTTGGTGTATCCGATAGCTCATAGCCAATGTAAGTTGCGAAGGTAAACATCGGTCCAGGTACAGCTTGTGCTGCTGCGTAGCCCGTTAGGAACGCATCTTGGCTGAGCTGATCGCCAACAATATTTTGCAGCAATGGAAGAACCACGTGACCACCACCAAACACTAAACTGCCGGCTTGGAAGAAGTCGCTAAATAACCCCAGCATCGGTAGAGCGTGAGCCACCAAAGGCAAGCCAACAAGAAGTACGGCAAACAGAGCGAGTGGAGCGATAGTTGGTTTGAACGGCTCTGCTGGTGTGGTCGATTCTTTCTTTAGGTATTGAGTACCAATCAAACCTGCCACTACTAAGACCAACATTTGTGTCATGATGCTAGGTGCAACTAATAGCGCTATTGCGGTTGCTACACACAATCCCGCTGTTAGTTTGCTTTGGCAGAAATTTTTGTACATTCCCCATGTCGCATCAGCGACCACCACAACAGCCAGTAACTTCAAGCCGTGTACGATGTTTTGGAACAGTGCCGTATCCGTGATTTGGCTGCTCACCATTGCAAGTGCCAACATGATGATCACTGAAGGCAGCGTGAATCCAAGAAACGCCATACAAGCGCCGCCCAGACCTCCGCGTTTGTAACCCAAGGCAAAGCCAACTTGGCTTGACCCCGGTCCCGGTAAAAATTGGCTCAATGCCACGATTTGTGCGTATTCGCTATCATCAATCCACTTGAGTTTTTCTACGAATGTTTGGCGGAAGTAACCGATGTGTGCTGCAGGACCACCGAAACTGATCCAACCAAGCCAAAAAAAGGTTTTAAAAATGGTAAACATATTGAGCCTGTCAAATCTCCAATAACACTCCAGTTACTGTATGAAATGTACTAAGATGACTCAAATTAATAGTTTTAATTTCATCTATGAATGAAATAGGATTGGGTGGTTTGTGAAAGATGATATTCAGTGGCGTAACATCGATTTGAATCTGTTGGTGACCTTCTCTTATCTGTATCGCTATCGCAGTGTGAGTTTGGCTGCCGAGAAGAGTTTTGTCAGCCAGTCCGCCATGAGCCATAGCTTGTCGCGTTTACGTGTGCTGTTTGATGACCCTCTGTTTGAGCGTAAAGGACATAAAATGGATCCGACTGAGCACGCGCATCATATCGCGCCAACAGTGCATCATTTATTGGATTCCATTGCCAAAGACTTGCTGACTAAGTCCGAGTTTCAGCCAGAAAACTACACTGGCGTGTGTCGCATTGGTCTTACCGATTACGCTGAGTTCATCTTCGCACCTCTGCTTTATGATGAAATTCGCAAGCGCGCGCCAGAAGCGCAAATCAGCTTTATCAATGTTAACCGTAGCAACTATGTCGCCATTACTGAACACGACAAGCTCGATGTCATTCTTGGTAGCATGCCCGTACTCGATGACAACTTTGATAGCCAATATCTCTACACTGAAAAGCATGTGTGCCTATGCGATAAGCAGGTTTTAAACGGTGATACTGAATTATCGATTGAAGCATTTGCCAATATTGAACAAGCCTTGGTGAGCCCGGATGGCAGTTTAAGTACCCAGGTAGACAAAAAACTCGCGGAACATGGTTTAAGCCGCAAGGTAACAGTGGCTTCTCGTAACTTCTTGACGATCCGTAATCTGCTTAAACAACGTAATTTGATTGCCATTGTGCCGGAAAAAATGGCATCAGCAGAAGGGTTTTCAGATGGCTTAGTGTCAGTGCAGCCGCCGATTGCGGTTGCCGATTTTGATATTGCTATGCTGTGGCACACCAGTCGTAACAATGAAGACAAAGGGACGTGGCTACGTCAGCTGGTGGCAGATATCGTTACTTCAACGCACTCTCGCTGAACCTAGCATCTCGAGGTTACTTGGGTATAAAAAAGGGCACCGATGGGTGCCCTTGGTCTGACGAATGTGGTCAGGTGCTATCAAGCGTTATATGTAAGGCTTACATTGCTTGAGTTGCTGGCGCTGCTTCTTTGGCGCGCTCTTCCTGGTCGAGTGATTTTTCGTATTGGCTGTACTTCCACCAAGCAAAACCAAGGAAAATCACAATGCCACCAACGTTGTAGAAAATAATCGTCATGATGTCTGCGCCAGTTGGGAAGGTTGACGCTAGGAAGCCCACAGTAAAGATAACGATAAGCACAGAAACCGCAGTGATACCTGTCATACGAGAGCCCATTTTGAAATCACGCTCTAGATGGTCCAGTTTTAGGCGTAGGTTTAGGTAAGCCAACATGATAAACAGTGGGGGCAACATTGAAGCCGCAGCCGTCATGTTGATGACCGTGTTCATCAGATCTTGCGCTGTGTTCGAGCCCAAAGTCGGGATGATCATAAGTGGAATAACGATAAGGAATTGGTACCAAGCAGCACGAGCAGGCACGCCGTTTTCATTTAGCTCTACGGTTTTCTTACCAAAGATACCTTCTGGAATTTCAGAGAAGAAGATTTTCACTGGTGTCGCAGTCCACATTAGCAGAGAGCCGAACATCGCGGTAAACGACACTAAGCCTACAAATCGGTTCATCAATATTTCAGGCAAGCCGAAGTGCGCCGCTAAACCTTCAAATACTTGTACAGAACCACCCGTGTATTTAAGTGTTTCGCTAGGTACGAATACGTTAATCAGCACTGAAGCGACACAGTAAAGTACGCCGATGAAGATACCTGCAACGATGATCACTTTAACAAAAGACTTTGAGCCGCCTTTCACGTCGTTTACGTAAACCGCCACCGATTCAGCACCGCCTGCAGCCATAAAGATCCAAGTGGTAATGCCTAGGAATGCCCAGCTAAAGTCTGGCACCATGGCTTCTACTGTGATTGGGTCAGCAGGTTGAACTCCACCGACTAATGCAGCGCCAGCAAGCAGGATGTACGACATAGTCAGTAGCAGCATCAAAGAAGAAGTGACTGAGGTAATTGGACCCAACATCTTCGCGCCGTTAGTTGATACATAAGTTGCGAACGCAAACAGAATCATACTCAGTGCTGTTGTGGTGAGTGGGGTCAGAATGTATTCATAGCCAAGGAACGCGTATGACGCATAAGCAATAACGCGTGGTAGCAATGACGTGAAGAAAAATAGGTTAACAAACCAGTAGGTGTAGGCAGAGATAAACGCCCAACGTCCGCCAAGTGAGCTTTTTACCCATGCATACACACCGGCTTCCGAGTCTTTGTTTAACGATACAAACTCTGCGATGATCAAACAGAAAGGAATAAAGTAAAAAATGGTTGCCAAGAAGAACATTGGCGCTGAAGCAAGACCGATCTCAATGTTGTTATTAATTACGTTGTTGAAGCTAAAGACCGCGGCAAAGGTAAGGGACAACAACCCGAATTTGCCTATCGTATTACGTTTGGATTCAGACATTTTCTATCTCCGATGAATCACGTTGGAATTGTAGGGAGGAAGGGCTTGCATTGCTGTGAGCGCAGCCCTTCTCTTGTTCTTTGCTTTTGTTATTTATTTAAGAAGTAGCCATCTTCGATAGTGACTTTCAGCACGACCTTTCTAACGCGGTTATCACCATGGAAGCGGTAGGCTTTGGTGTTATCGAAAATCGCTACCTGACCCTCACAAAGCTCACGAGTATCCCCTTGGCCGGAAAGGAACTCGCGGTCAGTTTCATCTTGGTAAGCTTGCTCAGGTTGTAGGTTTCTCTTGTCAGCGAACTCCACCGTTTCGCGACCTTCAAGGTAGTAATGCACGTCGAAGTAGCGGCGGTTGCCTTCAAACATTTCAGTTTGTTTTGTGCCGTCTTGAATCATGTAAACCAAGGAGTCTCCGATGGAATACATCACGCTATCTTTAAGGTTTACGGTGTTCTCAATTGCTTCGACACAGCGCTGCCATTTACGCCCATTGCGGTACACGACTTTGAATTGGTCTAAGTTGTCTAACACGATCATGGATTACGCCTCGTTTGCTGTTTGAGTATTAGGTTGAGTGAAGAACGCATTGTCGAAATCATGGTGTGCCATGGCTTGTGCACTGCAATCGCCCGCTTGAAGTGGCATCAGTGTTAGGCCATAGCGGAACTCATCCATGTACACGCGGTATGAATCAAGCACTTCGCTGCCCCATGAGTTTGAGCCCAGTCCCATCACTTGATGGTCAAGGTTGAGTGTTATGTAGCCGCTCTTTTCTAGCTCAATGGTGTGTTGCGCTTCGTGCAGGTTTTGGTTGGTGTAGAACCAAGCGCTGAAGTTGATTTCTTGCTGTGGTTTCACCAACAACCCCGTGCCGTGACGATTCGTTAGTGATGCCCAACGAACGTGTTGGCGGTTGCCGTTGTTTTGTGGGAACGGGTAGTTCTCAAACATGTCGGCTACTGTGCTGTGGTAGACATCAATCAAGTTCGCTTGGCGGCTGTCCTGGTAGTTTTCTTCAGGACCACGACCGTAGTAACTCACTTGGTCAAAGTTGCTATTGATGCCCAAATCCAAGCCAATTACAGGGATAACGTGCGGGTAATCGCCATAGCGCTCGCCGCTTAGTTCCACATTCAAATGACCTTGTGCGTTGATTTGGTAGCGGTAGGTACAGCGCATGCCAAAATCGAACACCGGCGGTGCAATGATGCTGGTGGTCGTGATCGAAACCGAATCATCGGTTGCTTCGACTTGCAGCGTGCGGAAGTGCTCTTGCATGATTTGTAAGTGCGCTGGGTGCCACAAACCTTCGTACTCTTGTTTGTGGTTATCAATCATTGGCTTGAAGAAGTTCAGTCTAGGCTCAGATTGAATCAGCTCTTCACCATTGACGAGCCAAGAGGTCAGCTTGCCGTTGACTTTAGAGAAAATCAGCGTGAAGTTGTGGCCTTCAATCACGTGTTCCAAGCGGCTTTCTGTCGTTACTAACGCTTGCGCATTGTGGTTAACAAACTCGGCTTCACTTGCTGTGTTTTCTTTTAGCTGGAACTGGTAGCTCGCGATGTCGTGGTTTGCTTCGCTGTACAGAGTTCGACTGTCTTTACGCACGGTGAAGTTAATAAAGGCTTCACGCTCGTCCAGTTCAGGCAAATCAATTGTGATTTCACGTGCGCTGTTCGCAGCAAGTTCTTCGACCTTAAACTGCACGCTGCGCAGCGTTTCACCTTCCGCTCGGATATCCGCCGTGATGGTGTAATCATCAAGGTTGGTAAACCACAATTTGTTTTCTATGGTAAAGCGGTCTTTTGTGCCCTCCACCGCGTGAATTTTCACTGGTGCGATAACTTGTTTGTATTCTTTTAAGCCTGGTCCCGGCGTTTGATCTGGGTAAATCAAACCATCCATACAGAAGTTGTAGTTATTCGGGTAATCGCCGTAATCACCGCCGTATTTGTAAAATTCTTGGCCGTTTTCATCACGCGCTAATACGCCATGGTCACACCATTCCCAAACGTAGTGACCTTGAATGTGGTCATGCTTGTAGAACACGTTTTGGTATTCCGTCAGACCGCCAGGTCCGTTACCCATCGCGTGTGCGTATTCGCAGATGATGCGAGGTTTGTCGTGCGGGTGTTCACCAAAATGGTTCATGAGCTGAGCACGTGAGTACATGGTTGAAATGACGTCAACCACTTCTGCATCGCGGTCCTCTTCGTAGTGCACTAAGCGAGTGTCATCAATCGCCTTAGTTGCGCTGTACATCGCGCGGATATTGCAGCCGTAACCAGACTCATTACCCAGTGACCACATGATGATCGAAGGATGGTTCTTTTGAGCATGAACATGACGCTCTGCGCGATCGACAAACACACTTTCCCATGCTGGGTCATTGGTGATGCGGCTGAGATCGCCAACGTTAGCGAAGCCGTGGGTTTCTACGTCGGTTTCTGCCATTACGAACAAGCCGTAAATGTCACACAGCTCGTAGAAGCGTGGGTCGTTAGGGTAGTGCGCGGTGCGAACTGAGTTGATGTTGTGTTGTTTCATCAAGATCAGGTCTTTCTCGATGCGATCCATGCCAACAGCGCGACCTTTTAGGTGGTCATTATCATGACGGTTTACACCGTGCAGCATCACGTATTGGTTGTTGATGTAGAACAGACCATCACGCACTTTAATGTCTCGGAAGCCAACACGTTGCGGAATCACTTCGACAACATTGCCTTGTGCGTCTTTTAGTGTAATGAACAGTTGGTAAAGGTATGGATTTTCCGCTGTCCAATGGGTTGGGTTCACTACATCAATGGCAAAGTTTGGTTGGCTGTTGTCTTGGATAGTCAGTGCATCACATTGGCCACTGGCAATCACAGTACCTTTGTCTTGTAGCGAGTATTCCAGCGTGTAACCAGAAGCAGTCGTAGTAGACAGGTTTTCTAGCTCAACTTGACAGCTTAGGGTGGCACTGTGGTAATCGTCGGCGAAATCAGTACGAACAGTTAGATCTTGGACGTGAACGTGCTCTTTTCCGACAAGGTACACATCGCGGAAGATACCCGCCGTCCACCACATGTCTTGGTCTTCAATGTAAGTCGAATCTGCCCACTGCATCACACGTACAGACAGTAAATTTTCACCTTGTTGTACATAAGAAGAGATGTCGAACTCTGCGGTCAATCGACTGCCTTTGCTAAAGCCAACGTAATGACCGTTTACGTAAACTTCGAAGTAGGTTTCAACGCCATCAAATTTGATGATGGTTTGTTTGTCGTTCCAGTTTTCACCCAGAGTGAACGTGCGTTGGTAAGCACCTGTCGGGTTATCTGTCGGAACAAAAGGCACATCGATAGGGAATGGGAAGCCTTCATCTGTGTATTGAAGGTCGCCATGACCTTCCATTTGCCACATGTTTGGAACGGTAATTTGTCCCCATTCTTCCATTTTTTGCGAGTAAAACTCTTCTGGCACCAAGAGAGGATTGGTGAAGTAGTTGAATGTCCATTGACCACTTAGCAGTTTGAAGCGGCTGCTCAGTTCTCGTTGGAATGTTTGTGCGTTTTTAATTGAATCGTAAGAGAAGAAGTAAGCACGTGGTGCCATACGATTCTCATGCAGGTGAAGGAAGTTTTCCCAATTGTTCACGTTTGTTCTCCCCTCGGCTTAGTTTGGTAGCAGGCAAAGGAGGAGTCCAATGCTTGAAGCTATCCAAAAGAAATGCAGCCGATGTCATTTGAAAAAGAGTGATGAATTATCTGGGAAAAGATATTAGTAAAAGTTTTACTAAAATAAATTAGTGAAAACGTTTAACTTTAACTTGGTCACGTTTTATTGAACGATCATTGAACAAGATGTGATCAGGATAAAGGAATGGCATCCCAAGCCGATTTCTTAGGTAAAGTGGATAAAAAATAGCTAGATTTAAAGAGGGGATAATAAAAAAGCACTGAATATTCAGTGCTTTATAAATTTGATAATGTGAAGGGAATTACTGAGTGGTGCCGCGGAGTTTTAATTTGCTCGGCACATGCACTTGTAGAGGCAGTGCGCGACCGTCGCGGTATTTTTCTACTAATAAATTTACCCCTTGAATACCCATCATCTCAGAATGAATGCGCACAGTTGAGAGTGGTGGGAAGGTAAATCGGGCGGTTGGAATGTCATTGACGCTGATTAGGGCAATGTCTTGTGGAATGTTCAAACCGAATTCATGAATCGCGCGTAAAACACCAATTGCAATTGAATCTGAAGCGATAAAGAGCGCTTTAGGAAAATCGCCTTTTGCCAACATGGCTTTGGCTAAGTCGTAGCCCGAGAGGCTAGAAAAATCGCCGCGATAAATATCGTCTTCTGACACCACGCCTTTCAAGCTGCCGTATTCTACAAATGCATTTTCACGAATGTCTGCAGTGTTTGGTTCATCTTGACCACCAATAAAACCAATCCGTTCGTAGCCTTGTTCGACAAAGAAGTCGACCACTTGTTTACTGATTCGAGCCAGATCGATATCAACACAGTCATATGTGCTATCGCTGTCAGAGAAGTCGATGTAGCAAATGCTGTCAGCAAGACGTTTAGGCAATTTACGAATCACAGCGCTGTCAGTTTTACCGACTAGAAGGATACCGGTGATCTTTTGCGTTTCTACATCGATGATGCTGTCGTAGCAATTGGTTAGCGTAATGCCCAATTTGTCACACTGGGTTTCAATCCCGTGACGAATCGACAAGTAATAAGGGTCATTCACCTCGGCTTCTTGCTTGTAGTTATACAAGGCTAAAAAGTGGTGTTTTTGTCTCGCTTCTTTGGTGGCTTTTTTGGAACTGCTGGTGCGGTATTCCAGCTTTTCTGCGATTTCTAAGATGCGGTGTTTGGTTTCTTCTTTTACGCTCAAAGTCGGATCATCATTTAACACCCGCGATACGGTCGCGAGTGAGACGCCAGCTTCGGTAGCGATATCTTTTAATGTTGCCATGTATACTTCCCGTAGGCAAAGCTCACTGTCCCAGTGAGAAAAAGCAATAATCCTCCCATTGTAAACAGCTACTTATAGATGCACAAATTTTTAGTAAAACTGTGCGAGGAGTGAGATGAAGATATCACCGCGAGAAGAGGAGTTTTAAGCAAACAAAAGCCCGAGCGGCTAGGACAATCCGGTCGGACTTTATTGTTTATTATTGCCACTTAACATAAGCGGCAAGGCGATAAGGTTAAACCTAAGACTTTTTACCTTTGGTTTTATCTGGGTCGACCAGTAGATGATCAAATACATGGCGAATGAACGGAGCACCTACTTTTGAACCACCATTACCGTGCTCAATGACGACAGTCGCCACGTATTTCGGATGGTCGTACGGTGCAAACGCAGTGAACAACGCATGGTCAAGCAGGTGGTTAGCGAGCTTTTTCGAGTTGTAGACTTCGTCTTTGCGCAGGCCAAACACCTGTGCGGTACCCGATTTACCACCACTGCTGTATTCCGCTCCTTTGAATGCGCGGCGACCTGAGCCATGAGCCCCATTGTTTACTAAGCGCATCGCGTTAATTGGAATATCCCAATACTCATCAGGGACACCTTCGATAGGAGGTAAGTTTTTTGGCGTGACCTTGACTTGTTTTTCAAAGCTTTCACCGTGCTCAATCACGGCTTTGAGTAGATGCGGGGCTTTCATTTCTCCATGGTTAATGAGAAAGGAAGTCGCTTTTGCAATTTGCATTGGTGTTGCTGTCCAATAACCTTGCCCAATGCCGATAGGCACTGTATCACCTTGATACCAAGGTGTGCGGTGGCGTGCTATTTTCCACTCTCGAGTTGGCATGTTGGCGCTACTTTCCTCGTAAATATCGATACCCGTAGGCAAACCAAAACCAAATTGGTTCATCCATGCAGAAATTCGGTCAATACCAAGGTCAAAAGCGGTTTGATAGAAGAACGAATCAACCGATTCCTCAATGGCTTTGGTGACGTCAACATCCCCGTGGCCCCAGCGCTTCCAATCTCGCCATGCTTTTGAGTTAGGTTTCGAGCCAGGAATGCGCCAAGTGCCATGATCGTTACGTACGGTACTTGGTGTGATTACGTGCTCTTCGAGCCCAGCCACTGCCATAAATGGTTTTACGGTTGAAGCGGGTGGGTAAACGCCCAATGTAGTGCGGTTAACCAAAGGGTGAGCTGGATCGTTCAACAGAGCGCTGTAGGCTTTGCTGGAAATACCGTTCACAAATGGATTCGGATCGTAGCTTGGGCTTGATGCCATAGCGAGTACGCTGTTGTCACTTGGGTCGAGTACGACTGCGCTGCCTTGACGATGGTCTAGCTCTTTATAGACATACTCTTGCAACTCAATATCTAGGTTCAACACTATGTCTTTGCCTGGAATAGGCGGCACATATTGGATGGTACGGATCACTCGGCCTCGGCTATTTACTTCGACTTCTTCGTAGCCTTTGGTGCCGTGTAGAGTGTCTTCGTAGTAACGTTCTACGCCTAGCTTTCCGATGTTTTGTGTTGCTTGGTAGTTCTGTAATTTGCCTTCTTCATCAAGGCGGCGTAAGTCTCGATCATTGATATGAGAAACGTAGCCCAATACATGCGTTAACTCTGCACCATAAGGGTAGAAGCGCTTGAGATCGGCGGAGACAAAGACGCCATCAAACTCATGCTGATGAACAGAAAAGCGCGCGACTTGTTCGTCATTCAGCTCATTCATGATGGTGACAGAACGAAAGCGGCGAGTGTGCTTGTAGCGTTTTTTAAAAGCGTCGACTTGTTCTGGGGTGATGTCGACGTAATGACGCAACTTTTCAATTAGCGCATCCGGATCGCCTGCTTGCTCTGGGATCATGTCAAGGTTGTAAACCGGGCGGTTCTCCGCCAGCAATACGC
Source organism: Vibrio sp. SCSIO 43153 (assembly GCF_023716625.1). Taxonomy (NCBI): domain Bacteria; kingdom Pseudomonadati; phylum Pseudomonadota; class Gammaproteobacteria; order Vibrionales; family Vibrionaceae; genus Vibrio; species Vibrio sp. SCSIO 43153. Next base: position 2,620,843 of record NZ_CP071855.1, on the reverse strand, counting down.
CATTTCGGTCGTAGATCAAGCCGCGTGTTGGCGCGATAGGCAGAATTTTGATTCGGTTGTCGTTAGAACGAGTTTGATAATCTTTAAAGTGATTAACCTGCAAGTTGTATAGGTTGGCGACCAGCCCTCCTAATAAAATGACCATGCCAATAAAGGCGACGATGGCACGGTTCTTAAACAACCTCACTTCCTGGGTATGATCTCGAAATTCGTTTCGCTTACGTAACATGAATAGCTCTTTTGATGCGGTTTCAGTTTTCTGTTTGCCCCAAGAGAGGGAAAAGACTGTGGAATAAGTCCTGTTACAAATGGTTACATTTGAGGCAGAGCTACTGTAGCGGGCTTTATCTCTCGTTTTGTAAGAGCAATGTCAGGTATCGATTGCGGAAAATCATCTTTCTGGTTTGCGTGAATCACCATGTTTTTCTTACATTGTGTAAACGTTTATACATGTAAGTATCATAAATCTTTCCCATTTTTCTGCTCTAACTCAACTTTCTTTATTTTTATTGACTTTAAATCGTGATGTAATTTTGTGGAAACGTTTACACTATTTTGAGTTTGATCACGGATCTGGATCGGTTTTGATTGGTAGACTTTTAGCCAGTTAAGAGATGAGCGAATTTGCTTGGTAAGCAGGCTCAACCAATTTCCAAGCATCGAGCAGCAAAAGTGGAGAAGCAAAAGTGAAAGTTCTTGTCACAGGCGGTATGGGGTACATCGGCAGTCACACATGTGTCCAGATGATTGAAGTAGGTATGGAGCCAATCATTGTCGACAACTTGTGTAATGCCAAAGTGGAAGTGTTAAGCCGCATTGAAGCGCTAACCGGTAAGCAACCGGCTTTCTACCAAGGCGACATTCGCGATGAAGCCTTTTTGGACTCAGTATTTGCCAAGCATGACATTCAAGCTGTGATTCACTTTGCTGGCCTGAAAGCGGTGGGAGAATCTGTCGCGAAACCATTGGAATACTACGACAACAATGTTAATGGCTCATTGGTGTTGGCGCGCAGCATGCGTAAAGCGGGCGTGAAGAGCATTGTATTTAGCTCATCGGCAACGGTTTACGGCGATCCTGACATTGTGCCGATTACGGAAGACTCTCCAACGGGGGCGACCACTAACCCATATGGTCGCAGCAAGTACATGGTGGAAGAGTGCTTGAGCGATTTGTTCAATGCAGAAAACGATTGGAGCGTGACTTTGCTGCGCTACTTCAACCCAGTTGGTGCGCATCCATCGGGCACTATGGGTGAAGACCCTCAGGGTATCCCGAACAACTTGATGCCGTTTATCGCGCAGGTGGCAGTAGGCCGCCGCGAAAAACTGTCGGTATTTGGCAATGACTACCCAACGCCAGATGGCACAGGCGTGCGTGATTACATCCACGTGATGGATTTGGCAGACGGCCATATCGCAGCGCTGAAATCGGTAGGTGAAAAAGCAGGTTTGCACATTTACAACCTAGGTACGGGAAAAGGCTCTAGCGTGCTTGAGATGGTAGAAGCGTTCGCTGCGGCTTGCGGTAACCCAGTGCCTTACGAACTTTGTCCTCGTCGCCCAGGTGACATTGCAGAATGCTGGGCAAGTACAGATAAAGCGGAGCGAGACCTTGGCTGGAAAGCGACCCGCAGTGTTGCGGAAATGACGGCAGATACGTGGAAGTGGCAGTCAAATAACCCGCAAGGCTATTCCCCTGCGTAATTGAAGCTGCAGCGTTGTTGCCTGCACTTTCCAATTCCAATCACATAGAAAACCTATGCTCATGGATATTGGAAAGCTTGCCGCCTAGCTGCACTCCAATTTCATTGGGGAATGCAGATGAAAGAAATTTTAAAAGTTGAGTAAGTAAGATGTCGAATGTTGAATTTAACCCAGTGGATCACCCACACCGTCGTTACAACCCACTAACGGGTCAGTGGATTTTGGTATCACCGCATCGTGCAAAACGCCCTTGGAGTGGTGCTGATGAGAAACCTGCTATTGATGAGCTACCTAGCTACGATGAGAAGTGTTTCCTTTGTCCAACTAACGAGCGTATTTCTGGTGATGTAAACCCAGATTACCAAGGCACGTATGTGTTCCAAAATGACTTCGCAGCATTGATGGTGGACTCTCCAGATGCGCCTGAGTCAGACAACCCACTGTTCAAAACGCAAGGTGTACGCGGGTTGAGCCGAGTGATCTGTTTCTCGCCTGATCACAGCAAAACGTTGCCTGAGCTACCGATCGACAAAATCCGTGGCGTGATTGACACGTGGAATGATCAAATCGAAGAGTTGGGTAAAGACTACGTTTGGGTTCAAGCATTCGAGAACAAGGGCGAGACCATGGGTTGTTCTCAGCCTCACCCGCACGGTCAAATCTGGGCAAACAGCTTCTTGCCAAACGAAATCGAACGTAAAGAACACAACTTAAAAGCTTACTACCAAGAGCATGGCAGCAACTTGCTGGTGGATTACGTGCAAGCTGAACTTAAAGACGGTTCACGTACCGTGGTTGAGACTGAACACTGGGTTGCTGTTGTTCCTTACTGGGCGGCGTGGCCATTCGAAACCATGCTACTTCCTAAAACGCATATTCGTCGAATGAGTGAGCTAACCGATGAGCAACGTGATGACCTTGCGGTTGCAATCAAAAAGCTAACCAGCCGTTACGACAACCTATTCCAATGCTCTTTCCCTTACTCAATGGGTTGGCATTACGCGCCGTTCTTTGAAGAAGGCACCGATATCGACCATTGGCAACTGCATGCGTTGTTCTATCCACCACTGCTACGTAGTGCAACGGTTCGTAAGTTCATGGTTGGTTATGAAATGCTGGCAGAAAGCCAACGAGACCTAACCGCAGAACAAGCGGCGCAGCGTCTGCGTGATGTAAGCGATGTGCATTACAAAGAGCAATAAAACCAATTAATGAATAACCGGAGTTATCGTTGGTTTTACCTAAAACTCGGTCAAATTCCCTTTTATTCGGGAGGGGAGAGCTAACCCCCTCTAACTCCCCCTTATTAAGGGGGAGGATTAGACCGAGTGAATACGAAACTGGAAATCAGGACTTAACACCGGTTACACCAATACCAAATTTATAATTTAAGAGAACGTCCCTATGTCTGATCTAATCCAAAATGTGAAAACCTCTTTTGAACAAGTGCTGGGTTACGTGCCAAGCCACATTATTCAAGCGCCTGGTCGTGTAAACCTGATTGGTGAGCACACTGATTACAACGACGGTTTCGTACTGCCATGTGCGATCAACTACCAAACCGTTGTGGCGGCAGCGAAGCGTGAAGACAACTTAGTGCGCGTGGTTTCTGTGGATTACGGCAACGCCGTTGATGAGTTCGATATCACGCAAGAAATCACATTCCAACAAGACAAAATGTGGGCAAACTACATTCGCGGTGTGGTGAAGTGCCTTCTTGCTCGTGGCTACCAATTCTCTGGTGCGGATATTTCTGTTAGCGGTAACGTGCCCCAAGGTGCGGGTTTAAGCTCGTCGGCAGCGTTGGAAGTGGTGATTGGCCAAACGTTCAAAGTGCTGTTCAATCTAGAAATCAGCCAAGCGGAAATTGCGCTGAACGGCCAGCAAGCAGAGAACGAATTTGTTGGCTGTAACTGCGGCATCATGGACCAAATGATTTCGGCAGAAGGCCGTGAAAATCACGCCATGCTGTTGGACTGTCGTAGCCTAGAAACCGAAGCGGTATCGATGCCTGAAGACATGGCCGTGGTGATCATCAACTCGAACAAAAAACGTGGCTTGGTAGACAGCGAATACAACACGCGCCGTGAGCAGTGTGAAGAAGCGGCGCGCATCTTCGGTGTGAAAGCACTGCGTGATGTGACCATTGAACAGTTCAACGAGAAAGTGTCTGAACTTGACGAGCTAGTAGCAAAACGTGCTCGTCACGTAATCACAGAAAACGACCGCACGGTAGAAGCAGCACAAGCACTTAGCGCACACGACATGAAGCGCATGGGTGAACTGATGGCTGAGTCTCATGCTTCTATGCGTGATGATTTCGAAATCACAGTCAAAGAAATCGATACGTTAGTTGAGATGGTGAAAGAAGTGATTGGCGAGCAAGGCGGCGTGCGCATGACAGGCGGCGGCTTTGGTGGTTGTATCGTTGCGATTGTACCGCCAGCGTTGGTTGACGAAGTGAAAGCAACGGTAGAAGCGAAGTACCAAGCAGCAACGGGTCTAAAAGAATCCATCTACGTGTGCCAAGCGAAAAACGGCGCTGGTTTAGTCGAAGTACTTTAAGTGCAAAATTGCTTTAAGTTCAAAGTGCTTTAAGACGCAACAGGAGCGAGAGATGACTGAGCCATTAACTATCACGATGACACAGCAGGCCGCCTTTGATGGCGCGACTGCCAACGTGGTCGAACTGAAAAATAACACAGGCATGAGCGTTACCTTTATGGATATTGGCGCGACATGGCTGAGTTGTCGTTTACCTTTGGCGAATGGGGAGTTGCGTGAAGTGCTTCTCGGAGTGGGGACGATGGGGAGTTTCATGCAGCAACAGTGTTACATGGGTGTCACTGTTGGTCGCTACGCAAACCGCATCGCCAATGGTCTTTTTGAAGTGAATGGCGAAGTATTTCAAGTGTCTACTAACCAAGCGGGCAACTGTCTGCATGGTGGTGAAGAAGGTTTTGATAAACGTCGTTGGAAGATTGAGTCTCACTCCAATCAGCAAGTGACGTTCTCTTTGTTGTCTGAAGATGGCGATCAAGGTTTTCCAGGTAATCTAGAAGTGCAAGTGACGTATACGTTGACTGATGATAACCAAGTGAGCATTGCGTACTTCGCTAAGACAGATAAAGCAACACCGATAAACTTGACCAACCATGCCTACTTTAATTTGTTGGGGGCAGAAGCGGACTTAGATTGTCGTTCGCATCGCTTAACCATCGTTGCAAGCCAATACTTACCAACCTCTGAGGTCGGTATTCCGCTTGGTGAATTGCAAGATGTGAAAGGCACTGGATTTGACTTTAGAAGTGAAAAACCAGTTTCAGAACACTTCTTACAAGATGAACAACAGGTTGCCGCCAAAGGGTATGACCATAGCTACCTATTCGATGCTCATCGTGATGTTTCAAAACCAGTTGCGCTGGTGGTTTCTCCTGATGAAAAAGTGCACCTGTCAGTAGTGACAAACAAGCCTGCTATACAATTGTACACGGGCAACTGGTTAGCTGGCGCACCAAATCGCCGTGGCGGTGAATATAATGATTACGCGGGTCTGGCGTTAGAAACGCAGTTTTTACCAGATTCGCCAAACCATGCTGAGTGGGCGCAGCCAAGCTGTATTCTTGAGCCTGAACAAGAGTACCGCTTCTGCACCACTTATCAGTTTGCTTTCTAGGTAAACTGAGCATTTTCGAGCTTTTGGGTTACCGTAGGCTTTTTGCTCACAGTAGGTCAAAAGCTTATCAAAAGTTGGCAAAATAACGCTCTCTACAAACACCCCAAAAAGAAAAAGCTCTGTCACTTCGGTGGCAGAGCTTTTACTTTGTAACCTTTCTTGGCACTGAATAGCGCGATATTTTAAAGACGATCCACCGAGTTACGGCGCACTAAAGTTGGGCTAAAGATGATGGTGTCATCTTCTACTTGTTCATCACGCGATAACGCTAACGCCAAACGCGCGGCACGCTCTGCCATCATTTCGATTGGGTAACGAATCGTGGTCAAACTTGGATTGACGAAGCGAGCAATTAAGCCATCGTCGAAGCCAACCATGGACACTTTATCTGGTACGTCGATACCATTTTGGTCTAACGCCGCCAGCGCACCTGCTGCCATGTAATCGTTGTACGCCACCACGCCAGTGATTGCGAGTGATTTGGTCAGCAGATTGGTCATGGCTGTTTCGCCGCCGTCACTGTTTGGTTCACCATATTCGATATAGCTTTTTGATAGCTCTATATCGTGATCTTTCAGTGCCGCTTGGTAACCTTGTAAACGCTCGTCGGTATCTTCGATGTCATGGGATGAGGCGATACACGCGATCTTGCTGTGACCATGACGAATCAAATATTCCGTCGCTAAGTACGCGCCCTTGCAGTTATCAAGAGAGATACAACGCTCGGCCAATTCTGGGATATGGCGGTTGATCAACACCATGCCTTTGACTTCTTTGGCGTAACCAACCAGTTCTTCGTCTGATAAGCCTTTAGAGTGAATCACAATGGCTTCACAACGGCTGTTGATCAGAAGTTCTAGCGCTTGGCGTTCGTCTTCTGGGTTGTGGTAGCCATTACCAATCAGAATGTGTTTACCATTTTCTCTTGCCACGTTATCAACTGATTTGACCATGGTGCCGAAGAAGGGGTCAGAGACATCGCTTACCAGCACGCCCATCGTATTGGTACTTTGGCTGACGAGTGCTCGCGCTGCTGCGTTTGGACGGTAGCCCAGTTTGCTCATTGCTTGCGTCACTGCGTCGATAGAAGATTGGCTTGCTTTCGGTGATTTATTGATCACGCGAGAGACGGTCGCGACCGATACGCCGGCTTCTTTCGCGACATCCTTGATTGTTGCCATGAGGAACCTTTCGTTGGCTAAAAACGTTAACCGGAGTATTAAACACCCATTGTGTAATAAGTGCAATTTTAACAGTTGGTTACTTTCTAAAGTGCGATCTTTACCTCTTGTAATTATTAATCTTACTGATAGTGTAAACGTTATCTTTTTAGTAAAGTTTTACTGGAGTTTTAATAAATGGAAACGATCGCTTACTCAGACTTTGCAAAGTTAGAAATTCGCACCGGAAAAATCATCGAGGTGGCGCGCCACGAGAATGCAGACAAGCTGTACATTGTGCAGATCGATGTCGGTGAGAAAACCCTGCAAACGGTAACGAGCCTTGTACCGTACTACACAGAAGAAGAGTTAATGGGTAAACAAGTGGTAGTGCTGTGTAATCTAGCAAAAGCTAAGATGCGTGGTGAAACCTCTGAGTGTATGTTGCTGTGCGCTGAAACTGACGATGAGTCGGAAAGCGTATTACTGACACCGGAACGCGTAATGCCTGCCGGGGTAAGAATTGTTTAGCATTAACAAACAAATAGCTAATATTATAAATATTTATGCATGACGTCTCATTTTATAGCTATTAAGCTTAAATGATATGCAACATAAGTTATATTTCCTTGGCTGATATTATTTAAAATCATGATGTTTAAGGAAATTATAATGAAATTCGCAGCGTCTTCTTTGTCATTGGCCGTGGGATTAGTTGTTTTGTCATGCTCTGTTCAAGCCAACACAAACATAGGTAGATATGTTGGAGTTGAGGTGCACAATACTGATCTTGATATCCCTAAATCAACAGTTAGTGGCCTATCCTCCAGCACGGGATTTGGCGTAAGTTTTGGTGTTGAACGAGCTTTAACTCAGCAGCTGAGTTTTGCCTTAGAGGCCGAATACATGAATTTCGGTTCGTTTGATGGTATCGCCACTATTTCGGATGGGTTTACGACGAAAGAAGTTAAGACCGAAATCGATGCCTATGGGATTAACGTAAATGTTAAGCCGAAATACTACCTTCCAGGAACAGGTTTTTATGCTGGCGCGATTGCCGGAATTGGAGTGTTAGGGGTTGACCTTACTCTTGACGGGGTTGCTGATGATGGAAGCAATGTCGGCTTTAACTATGGTGTAGAAGCAGGATACGAGTTCATGTCTGGATTGATGATTTCAGGTGGTTATCGAGCCTCTTCTGTATCGATTGAAATTGAAGGTGATGGTGGTGATATTGATTTCGATTTCGACAGCTTCTATGTAGGTCTAGATTACAGGTTCTAACTTGGTATCAGCTAAAAAACTGTAACAAAAGGGAGCGGCTAGGCTCCCTTTTTAATTAGGTTATCGATCACTTCATAATGATGGACCTGCACTCCAGCAAGGTTGCCATATTTAGGCTGGTGGCGATCATTTTCTTTTGCATGCTGCCAACCAATAGTATGGTCGACAAAGTGTTCAGCAAAGGCGTGAGATACTTCCAAGCAACCAGCTAAAACAGTATCGACATAGCTTTGCATGATTGGGCTGAGTGAACAGGGCGGTAGAGGATCATTTTTGACGTAGACCCAAATGCTGTGCTCTCGGTTAAACGAGACTTCAGCTTCGATTTGCTCAGGGCGAATTTGAATACGGTGATAACCACGCTCGCGACGGTCAAACTCAGCCAGTGCTTGGTCATCAACTTCAAGTAATACGCCGTTTACTTGGCCTTCACCTTCATTCACAACTAGGGGGGACAGGATATAGCTGTCATCGACTTTCCCCCAATAACGCACTAGTCCATGAGCAACTACCGGGATGGCTTCTCCAGTTTGCCCCGTTAACTTACGTGAGGCTGAATTAATTAAGCTGCCATAGCCAAATATATACATCTCGATTGCTTCCCTTACTTCGACGAAATCATTTCTACCTGTTATACCTAAACAGTACTCTCCAAGCAACGCAGGGAGCATAGCTTTTACCTAGAAAGGATAGTTTAAAATTATAACATATATTTTTTATGCATGTTTGTGGTAAGATCGCTGGTGTTGAATTTTTGGACAGTACCTAAAAGTACTTGAGGGCATCACAATGCTGAATATCACCGATAAAAAAGTGGAAGAAAAAATCCCCGCATGGCTGCGACTCGGGTTTAGACCCTTTTTCCTGTTTGGCTCTATCTACGCCATTATCGCGATTGCGATATGGGTATGGATGTTTCAGACCGGACAGCCAAGCGCACTGAGTGTTCCTGCGTTGTGGTGGCATGTACATGAAATGTTGTTTGGTTTCTCGATGGCCATCGTGGTGGGTTTTGTGCTGACTGCTGTGCAAAACTGGACTGGCATCAATGGCACCAAGCATTACACGTTATTGGCTTTGTTTGCCTTATGGTTGGCACCAAGAATATTACTATGGACACCAGCACCACTTTGGTTAACCAGCAGTATTGAAGCACTATTTTTGTTGTTTGTAGCATATGAAGTAGGCATTCGTGTATACCGTGCTAAAGGTTGGCGAAACCTATTTTTTGTCCCGCTATTCTTACTCGCAATCTTTGCTAATTTTGCCAGTTATGCCACGGTGAAGGGCATGCCTCCATTCACTTCATCGGCGGTATGGCAGGCGATGCTTTGGTGGTTTACGTTATTACTATCGGTGATGGGGGGGAGAGTGATTCCTTTCTTCACTGCTCGTCGTTTTAACTTCGAAAAAGCTCAGCCACTCATGTGGTTAGATTGGCTAGCAAACCTACCTTTGGTCATGTTGTTTGTGTTGAGCTTCTTCCCGGTAACTTTTGCTGAACTTGGTAAGCCACTGATGCTGTTTGCCGGAGTCGCGCAATTGGTTCGATTCCTACGTTGGAAGCCTTGGTTAACCCTAAGTGAGCCACTTGTGTGGTCTTTACATACGGCATATTTGTGTCTGCCTTTAAGTCTTATCTTGCGGGGTGGTTGGGACAACGCATTTGCCAGTCACAATTTGATTCACTTGTTTGCGATTGGTGCACTGGGTGGATTGATCTTAGCGATGATTGCTCGCGTCACTATGGGGCACACAGGGCGCATGATTTACAAAGGTCCGAATATGAGTATCGCGTTTATTGCGATTATTGGAGCCGCGTTAACGAGAAGTTTGGGCGTTATTTTTGACCCTTCAAATATGCTCATTTGGATCGATGTGAGTGCCGCATTGTGGATCCTTGCCTTTGGTATGTTTGTATGGCGTTTTGGCATTATGTTGCTTACTCCACGAGCGGATGGGCACCCTGGCTAGTTTCAGGAAGTCTTGACTCTTCTCCATGAAAAAGGGCTTGGATTATTGCCAAGCCCTAGGGGCTGTTTATCTTTCGCTGCAAAAGCCAACTCGAAAGGTCAACAACCCCTAGTATTTATATGTTCCCTTCACTAAAGTCTTTTTGGAAATACAGAACTTTTTGTAAGTAACGTCTTGCTTCCCCTTTTGGGTGTTGAGTCGTTAGAGCCTGATAAACTTGAGTTGGATTTAGACTATTGAGTTCGTTCATCGCGCGCTTTCGGTCACTATCAAACGTCGAAAGAACGCCACCAGTGCCACCGTTGTACGCGGAAATCATACTGAAGTGCTTGGAAGTTGGGTGCTTTACATCTCGCAAGTAGCGGTTTTTCAATATATAGAAATATGCCGCACCGGTATCGATATTGTTTGCTGGATCGAATAAATACTCTTTGGTCGGAATTCCGGGTTTGTTTTTCACCAAGTTAAATACGTCAGCACCAGCGGTTTTAGGAATAACTTGCATCAAACCGTAAGCTCCGGCATGAGAAACTGCGTAAGGATTAAAGCTACTTTCCGTCTTGATCACGGCGAAAATTAGATCTTCAGATAACCCATATCGTTTCGCTGCATCTTGAACCAGGCCTGCGTATTGGTACTCACGCTGCTCTAAGTGGTCCTTTACCATGGTAATTTCAACATAGTAAGCACTACCACGCTTGATGGTTTTTTTTTGCAACCTGTTGTCGATCAAATAATCCGCGTAGCGATTTGCTCGCCATTCCCATTCAATTGGTTTGCCATCATGATCCAAAACCTGCCCAAGTAAGAAAGGCTTCCCACGCAGCACTGCCTCTTTATCACTAAAGAGCTCAGCATGTGCAGGGTCTGCAGGCATCAGTAACGTTTGTACAATGGCTTTCTGTAACTTTTCGGTTGGTTGATATTGAGAAATCGTTGAAACATAAATCTTACCCGCCTCAAAATCGATGTGAGCGCGAGTGCTATAACCATCAAGGTATTTCACATAGCGATGCTTACCGGCCTCAACAAATTCATCTTCCCCCCAACGATCTTGAGCGAGCTTTTTGATATGTGCTAATAGCTTAGCGATATCACTGTCATTTGAGGTTGGCGGAGAAATAGGCGGTTCATAAGCGCTGCAATCACACGGTTGTGTTGGTTGCTGTTGGTGAGACCCTTCTGGGCCAAGTGAGCAGCCTGCTAATAACAGCGATAGCAGCAAAATAGTTTGTTTCATCAGAGTCCATAGTTGGCTGGGGTTGTAGATTACTCGCGATCTACATAAAGGAATGAAATGATAGAAAAATGTACTAACACCATGAAATTAAAAAAATTTGTGGTATCGATAAATGGAAAAGAGGTCGGGAGAAGTAATGGCCTCTTTCGAGGCCAAAACTATTGGATCAATGTACTACAGCATCAGGAAGGTGACTGATCGCTTGAGGTGGGGTTTCTGGTTTCGGTAGTTTAAGGCCAGCTAACATTGTTAGGGCTTTGCTACTGATTCCACCTGAGTATGTTTTGATTCCTTCAGGACTGGTACTTGATGTTTCACCAACATTCCAGAGAGTAAAGAAATCGCTCAAGTCGTGGTTAGCAACGTAAGAGCTACAAAGCATCATCAAGTCACCACCGCTAAGGCCAGTGGCTTGTGCACTACAGTAGTTCATACCTTCATCACCTTGTGAATCGCCACGGGATTTGCGGTGCATAAACTTAAACATGTTCCATCCTTGGTCATGATTGTAGATGCTTGGCTTTTCAGTTCCTGATGAATACCAATTGTCGATGATGAAGTTATCTTGAGCCCAGATTTTTAGCTGTCCGAACATAACCAAACGTAAACCCGCATCGCCATGGCTCCATGCATGACCGCTGTTTTGCTCCAACCAGTATGGGGCTTTTTGTATGTCAGCTTCGATACGAACCATTTTGCCATTGACTTGCTCTTGCATGTATAGGGCAAGCAAATTGTTAGTTACTTCAGTGCTACCAGCAGCTATAAATGGCGCTGAGGCTAAGTTGTGACCTACCTCATGCCACAGTAACCAACTAGCCAGAGGTTGTAATGGTATGTTCTCATTTTGGGCGTTAAAGCCACTGTTCATAACTGGATAACCTGAATGTGCAGCACCAATCGAGATCTGTACGTCATTGACGAATCGGTGGCGGAATTCAGCGAGATCTTCGTAGGTAAAACGTCGATGCTTGCCCTCAGTTGTTACTTCATCTCGACCATAGAAATCACTTGCAGCTTCAGCAAACTGATTCATTTCTTCACTGAACTTTACAAGATCCGCGTTGGTCAAGTTCTTAACGGCCGTTGTATAAATGAAGCTCCCCGTGTCCACTTCTGCGATTGGGGCGGTACTCTCTTCAATCGAGTGCACCCATTTCCCTTCTTTCCACCATGCCGCTTTTTGTACGCCATCGAAAGTGAATGTCGCTATTGCATTATCTGCAGAAGCAGAGCTTATTGGTTTAACCGTGATAAGCCCCCCGTAAGGAACGGTGAACTTGGTTAATACCCCATCGTGGGCAAAGTTCATTTGCATTCTAGGTGGACGATTTAGACGAGTCTCATGTTGAGGCTTACCTGTTAAATCATCGGCCATCATTACGGTGATGTTAGCTTGTACGCCGCCTGTCACAGTGACTTTTTGTAACTGTGGTGCCCAAAGTCCAGTTGATTGATTGTTTCCTGCTGAGAAGGTTACAGGGGAGCCCGCGGTTGCAATCTGAATTGAAACATTGGTTGCCTCTCCTGTACTTTGACCAGGGTACGCTGATGTATCCACTTTAATGTCGTAGTCCCAGAATGAGCGCCCGAGCATAATGCGAGTCAAAGGCTTTTCAGTATAGTTCAATGGGTAGCTAGGGTTCATTTGCCCTAATAGTTCACCTTCACCGTGAACCATCTTGTGCTCAATCAGTTGAGCCTTTAATGAGTCAGGACAAGCCCCACCGTTGCCATGTTTATTGTTTGTGTAGCAATTCAGGTAGTTGACTAGAGTTTCAAAACCGAGCTCATCTTGAACGTCCTGATCGTAAGCATAATCATTGTTGTTCCATAACCATACTGATAGGTTGTCATAGGTTTGGTTTAGCTCTGTGGTAGATAAACGAATACCTTTGTCGCCTTTAGTACGGTAGTAAAGTTCATGATCCATCAACGCTTGGATATTGGTGCCTAAGTTCGCAGCTTTCACCATGCTATCCACTACATCTGGGCTTATTTGGTAACGATCGAAGTCTTTTCGCCAATAGTTTCCACGTACAATGACACCATCACCTTTGCGAATTTCGATACAGTCGATTTCGTATTCGTAATCATGACTACAGATTGATGTACCTGGAAACGCATTTTGCAGTTCAGCAATCGCTGCTGCTGTTTCTTGCTCATTTTGTACAAAAATACGAGCATGCTTTGTTGCCATGATTGGTTGCCCAGATTCGTCTAGCATTGGTTTTCCATTGCTATCAAGTTTCTCTACTTGATATTGAGGAATTTCAAGGCTTGGCATATCGATTGGCGGAGCCCAAGTTATCGAGCCGTCATCATTGACTTGGTAAGGGCGTTTGCCATTGACATCAGGGAATCGCTCTAGTACGACCATGTCATAGCGGCTACGTACATGAAGGTTCGGATACATGCTTTGGCAGTAGTATGATGAACCACAGAAAGCTTGGTTAGTTGGCGTCACATTACTGCCACCAATAGACATACCAGCTGCATCGGCTAGACGTCCTAAAGGTTCAGGGTTTAGCTTTTCGTCGATGGCATCCATAAATATCACGCTGCCACCATCATTGATAAAGTGGATGAGGGCGGTGATATCTTCCTGAGTTAGGTTTGCTTGATCTAAATCCGCGATGTAGCGATGAGTCATGCCATCACCGAGAACTTTCGGTTGATAACCTTGAAGAATAAGCAATGGTGTTTCTGTGATAGAAAGCGCCTCAAAGCCACCTTTACTGATTTTATCGACTGCGTAAAACCCGTATTCTGGGCTAATAAAGAAGTCATATTGAGTGCCATGAGACACATTACTTCTTGCTGCCGCAGCTAGGTCGATATTGGTGGCAACACGAATGCCACCATTGTTTAACTCAGGTGCGAGCCATTGGAACAGATTACTGAAGAAGCGTTTCATGCTGCCATGATCGTTTCTTGGGTCATCGGATAAATCAACAGTGGTTGTACAAGAGTAAGCGGTACTGTCAATACGCAGTGCGTCGTTCGCCCAGTAGTTGTTTGGACAAGACAGGATACTTGGGTACAAGCTGTTGCCCATAAACACCACTTTGCCTAAGCCGATCTCTCCAGCTGTAACAAATGGAAAGCCGAAGGTGGCGTTGTCTTTTGAAACTTTAGGGATGGCTGGCATTTCAATGTCAGGCCAGTTTGCGATGTATGGCTTACCTTCTCGTGTCCAGGCTTGGGCTTCATCAAAAGCAATTTGTCGGTTAATGTCGGTGCGTGGCATGACAATTGGGAACGCACGGTTTGACATATTCAACATACGCATTCCGCGCGTGTAACCTGTTGCACCATAGAAACTGCTATTATCGTTGAAGACATGAAAAGTCGTGACGCCGTCAAAGATTGCTTTAAGTGAGTTGGTCACGTATTTATCATCATTCAGAGAAAAGACGACTGGCGATCGATTTGCGACAACTGATGTCTTTTTCAAAGATTGATCAATGAGCGCAGTAAGTCCCTGTTCAAATTGCTTTTCAAATTCATTAGGCAAGCTGAAAGAGGTACCTTCTAACTTTCCACCATTCGGTAGGGTAAGTTTGATCAGCTCATTGATGACGTTCGGGTATTGTGAGAATACGTCCCGTACTTGAGCATCAATCGTGATCTGTTCGCCACTTGCTTCGCCATAACGCTGCAATAAAGCTTGGATGTTCGCTTTTACTACAGGGTTTTCTGTCACATCGGCAAGTTGATAACTTACCTTGTTACCGATAACGGAGCCAAACTCAAAGGTATCAATGCCAAATGTGAGTGAATCCCCCCACAAATACTCAAATTCACCATTCGCATCTGTTACCCCCGTTGAGTGTGCGGAGAAATAGCTGATTCCCGCAATCGGCAGTCCATGAGCGTCAGTTAATGTACTGCGAGTTAATACTTGAGCCTCTACACTTGGCTGATATGTCAAACTGGCTTCTGCATTAGATGACACAAAGTCACTGTTCAAATCGTTATCACCACCAGATACCGCAGGAACCAAATTAGGATCTCGGTGTGAGCTCGGTGCTTTACCTACGTCGTCAGTAGACTCTTCACTTTTAGCGGCTAAAAACGCGCCTACGGTTTCGTCTGAATCGAGTGCAGCTGAGTTATAGATCCCGGCAATGTCGATGCTGTCCATCTTGTTAAGGCAGACCTGTTGTGACTCTGGACAAGAGGAGATCGACTCCAATACTTTCGCCGCATTATCACCTTTACCGATGACGTTGGTGAGCTCAAAGGCAATGGGAACTAATGCATCTGAGTTGAGGCTTTGGCTCTTGTGATCGGGAGCGATGAAGCTTCCGAGTTCTATTGAACTGGAATCGAGTGATTCTAAGTAACAAGTAAAGCTGTCACCTTCTGTCGTATTAAAGTGACCCTCTAAGAGTGATTGCCCGTTGCAACTCACATCGCCTTTTAATGGCTTGTTTGATGCTGTCAGACTAGCTTTGTAGAAGGTGACTTCCATACCTTCATCGGGGTTCACACACTCAGGTGCGGTGCTGTCTTCATCGCAGGATGCTGTCGGAAGATGAACCTGAGCAATAACGGTTGTCTTTGTGCTTAACTTCCCATCGCTGATCGTAACATCAAATTGATAATTGCCTTCATGCACCGGTGTTGGTGCGAAAGTAAGAACGCCTGATTGAGTGATCGAGACAAATTCTGGCGAGTTATCAAGTGAGAAGCTCAAACGGTCCCCATCTCGGTCAGATGCGATGACTTGGTATTCAAGCGTTTGATCGGTGAAAGCGGTGATCGGTGCTATTGATTGAACTATAGGAGCATTGTTGTCATTCCCTGGTTCATCTTGCTCACTAACGTGAATGGTTAGATTACGAGATGTGGTAAGTGAGCCGTCACTTACTAGTACCTGGCTATGATGACTTCCAGTATTTGAGTTGTTTAGTGGCTCTATATATAGCAGACCATTTTCTGAGATGGAGACAAAATCAGGCGCATCTTTTAAAGAGTAAGCCAGTGCATCACCATCTTTATCCGTCGCAAGAACTTGGTAAGTTGACTGTTGCAGAATTTGAGCTGTTAGCTCAGGGATAGGGTCAACCACCGGAGCATGATTTATCAAGTCTGGATCTACCGGTGTCATGCCTAAATGCACGGTTACTTGAGTATCAGCGGTTACGTCGAATGTGCCGTCACTGACTATCACTGCAAGCTCGTAAGTGCCAATATCAGCCGCAGTTGGCACGAAGTTCATAAGCCCTTGGCTATCAATCGATGCCCAAGAAGGTGCTTGGTTTAAAGAGAAGCTTAGTTGATCACCATTGTAGTCTTTAGCACTGACTTGATAGTTCGATGCGATATCTGCCTTAACATCGATTTGCGCATCAACGTTGAGCTCAGGAGCGAAGTTAGGTTGGAAACCGCTGTCATTATTACACTCTGGATCAGTCGTATCTTCAGGGCAAGATGCTGTTGGTTGAGCAAACACATTGAGCTGAATTTGGGTGGTTACCTTAGCTTTACCGTCTGAGACGCTGATAGAAAATTGATACTGGTCTTGGTCTGGTTCTTTTGGAGCAATAGTGACTAAGCCAAGTTTATCGACAGACACAAAATCGGGCGCATCGTTCAGTTGATAGCTCAGAGAATCACCGTCTCTATCGGAGGCAACAAGTTGGTAAGTTACCTTATGATCGACCAGCGCAGTAAGCACAGGAACTGACTCTACACTAGGTGGGTGATTCGACGAAGGCGGCTCTACTGAAGGAGGCTGACTACTCCCTGAGTCGCTAAAGCAACCAGTAAGCACCATAGATATGATGGTTGAAAGTATAAGTTTTTTAGGCATTTTTTATTTTAGTTATGAAGGAAAATGCGCATTCTATTCGAATTAGTTTAAATTAAAATATGCTAGACGGTATGTGTGGCTAAATTACAATTGTTCATACGATAAAAAACTTTTTACCAATCATATTTGTTTTTCAATCAATAACTTGAATCTAGTTGCTCACAATAGAAAAAGCCTGCGAGGTGCAGGCTTTGTATTAGGAGAGTCCAATTTAACTTACTTGTGAGAGGCTAACGACTTTTTGTTGCAGCTTCTCTTTTAGATATTCTGCCAGTACGATTTTCTCCTCTTCGTTCATGTATAAACCAAGTTTTGTACGACGCCATAAGATGTCTTCATCGGTTAGCGCCATTTCGTGATTCATCAAGTAATCAATTTCGCGTTGATATACGCCGCTTGCTTGCTCTGAGAAGCAGTGGCCAAGATCTTCTACGTTGTTAGTGCCTTCCATCAAATCCCAAGTTTGTGTACCAAACTGAGTCACATAGCGCAGCAACATCGCTTCTGATGCCCACGAGTATTTCGCATGAATCATCTTCGCCAGTTGCTCGCGGCTGCAACTGAAGTTACCGCCAGGAAGGGTTTGGTTTGCCGTCCAGTCTTTACCCATTTCAGGTAGGAACGGGGCAAGTTTCTTCATTGCCGCTTCACCAAGCTTACGGTATGTCGTGAGCTTGCCGCCGAACACTGAAAGCAAAGGTGCGTGGTCGTATTCAGCATCCAACTCTAGTGTGTAGTCACGTGTGATCGCTTGCGGTGAGTCAGACTCATCATCACACAGTGGGCGTACACCACTGTAAGTCCATACCACATCTTCGCGACTTAGCTGGTGGACAAAGTGTTGGTTAACGATATCGATCAAGTAATCGACTTCATCTTCGGAGATCGCGACTTCACGCGGATCGCCTTTGTATTCCACATCTGTGGTACCAATGATCGAGAACTTATCTAAGTAAGGGATCATAAATACGATGCGGTTATCTTTGTTTTGTAGGATGTAGGCTTGCGGCTCGTTGTGGATACGAGGAACAACGATGTGCGAGCCTTTGATCAAACGAATGTTGCGAGGGGAGGTTTGCTCTAATCCTTCATCAAAGAACTGTTTCACCCATGGACCAGCAGCGTTAACCAGAGCTTTCGCTTTACGTTCGAAACGTTGGTCTGTGGTGACGTCATGAATAGTGACATGCCAAATGCCGCCTTCACGGTGTGCTTTTTCTACGCGGCAGTAGTTGCGAACTTCTGCGTTATTCTCTTTTGCAGCCAGAACGTTAAGTAAGACTAAGCGCGCATCGTCTACCCAACAATCTGAGTATTCGAAACCAGTTTTCATTTCAGGTTTTAAAAGACCTGATTTTGCAAGGTTGACGGTTTTGCTGCCTGGCAGTGTGGTGCGTCTACCCAAATTATCGTAAAGGAACAAACCACAGCGGATCATCCAAGCTGGGCGTAAAAATGGACGATGAGGTAAACGGAAGCGCATTGGCAGAGCCACGTGTGGTGCTTTACGTAAGATCACTTCACGCTCAGCGAGCGCTTCCGAAACCAAACGAAATTCATAGTGTTCAAGGTAACGTAATCCGCCATGGATCAGTTTTGAACTTGCAGAAGAGGTTGCCGATGCGAAGTCGTTAGCTTCGTACAAACCGACGCTTAAACCACGGCCAGCAGCATCTGCAGCAATACCAGCCCCGTTAATGCCGCCACCGATCACGATCATGTCTAGAGTAGGGGATGAATTCGTCGTGGAAGCATTTTGTTGGATACTCATAAATTTGACCTCTTAGTGAGCGAACGAGCATTTTAGAACATGAGTTTATCCTAGCTTAGGTTTCGTTTGTGGTCATTGTTTATTTTCGTTTATGAGCGTTTTGTGTGATTTGGGCACAAAAAAACCTCTGCCTAATTAAGACAGAGGTCATTTATGCGCGTAAATAGTGAGTGTAAACGCTATTCGGTTATGGTTCTTTCCACTTGTGTATCAACCACTTCGAGCGGAACTGCTGCTTCTTTTAGAATCGCGAGAATCTCCTCTGGTGGTTGTTTGTTAGTAAATACCATGTTCAATTGCGCGATATTGCCCAGTTTCACCATCGCATTACGACCAAACTTCGAATGGTCAACCGCAAGGAAAACGCTGCGGCTGTTATCGATAATCGCCTGTTTAACGCGAACTTCGTGGTAATCAAAGTCCAGTAGTGAGCCATCAAAATCGATACCACTGATGCCTAAAATACCGAAGTCGAGGCGGAATTGTTTGACGAAATCGAGTGTCGCTTCACCAACAATGCCGCCATCTCGGTTGCGAACTTCACCGCCCGCTAAAATCACTTTGATTTCCGGGTTCGGTAAAAGAATGGTGGCAACATTAATGTTATTGGTCACCACGCGAAGCTGTTTGTGGTTTTTATTGAGCGCTCGAGCGACAGCTTCTGGGGTCGTGCCAATATCAATAAACAAAGTTGCGCCATCTGGAATGTGTTTTACGAGTTCTTCCGCAATGACATCTTTTTCATTGAAGTTAAGCGCTTTACGCGTGTTGTATGAGGTGTTCTCTGAACTGAGAGGAATGGTTGCACCACCGTGGTAGCGACGAATTTTGTTTTCATCTGCGAGGTCATTTAGGTCGCGGCGAATAGTTTGAGGACTAACATTAAATTTTTCTACCAGCTCATCCGTGCTGACATAGCCTTGTTTTTTCACCAACTCAACAATCTGTTGGTGTCTTGGTATTTGCTTCACTTAGCACTCCCTTGTGCACTGGTAATCGCCAATGCTTCAAAATCGAAAATAGAAACTTGCTCTATTGTGCTCGAATTAGCGCATTGTGAGAAGCTGTGGGAGTGTGGAATCCGCGATCGAACGCAAAAAAAGAGCGCCAATTAGGCGCTCTTTACGATTAATCAGGGGGAAAACTAATCGTTTATCAGAAATTAATCGTCTTCGTCGTGAAGCTCAGACCAGGTTTGAGCACACTTAACTGCGCGCTTCCAACCTTTGTAACGACGATTACGTTTCTCTTCATCATCATGTGGTTCGAATGTGCGATCGAGCACAGCTTTGTCTTGCAGTTCATCAATGCTATCCCAGAAACCAACCGCTAGGCCGGCTAGGTAGGCAGCACCCAAAGCGGTCACTTCGGTTACTTGAGGGCGGTGAACTTCGGTATTTAGAACATCAGATTGGAACTGCATTAAGAAGTTGTTCGCCACTGCGCCGCCATCTACACGAAGGTTCGCTAGTTTGATGCCCGAGTCTGCTTGCATTGCATCTAGCACATCACGAGTTTGGTAAGCGATGCCTTCCAAAGTTGCGCGGATAATGTGGTTAGAGTTTACGCCACGAGTTAGACCGACAATTGTACCGCGAGCGTAAGCATCCCAATATGGTGCGCCCAGACCAGTAAACGCAGGAACAACATAAACACCATTTGAAGTATCTACTTTGGTCGCAAAGTATTCTGAATCTTCAGCTCCAGCTAGAATCTTCATTTCATCACGTAGCCATTGAATTGAAGCGCCTCCCATGAACACTGCACCCTCAAGAGCGTAAGCTGGCTCGCCTTTTGGACCGCATGCTAGCGTAGTCAACAGACCATTTTTCGATGTGACCTTCTCTTGACCAGTGTTCATCAACAAGAAACAACCTGTACCGTAGGTGTTCTTCGCTTGTCCGGCTTCTACACACATCTGACCGTAAAGCGCGGCTTGTTGGTCACCTGCAATACCCGCGATTGGGATACGAGTACCGCCTTTACCACCAATGTTGGTTTGACCGTAGATTTCTGATGAGCGTTTGACTTCAGGCATCATCGACGCTGGGATACCCATCTCATCCAGCATTTTCTGATCCCAGCATAGGTCATTGATGTTGAAGAGCATGGTACGAGATGCGTTAGTGTAGTCCGTTACGTGAACGCGGCCTTGAGTCATCTTCCAAACCAACCAAGTGTCAACAGTACCGAACAGCAGTTTGCCTGCTTCAGCATCTTCGCGTGCGCCTTCAACATTATCTAGAATCCACTTCACTTTTGTGCCAGAGAAGTAAGGGTCTAGAACCAGACCGGTATTGTCGCGAACGTAATCTTCTAGTCCGCGCGCTTTTAATTCTTCACAAATATCGGCAGTACGGCGACATTGCCACACGATCGCGTTGTAAACCGGCTTGCCTGTTTCTTTGTTCCATACAATTGTGGTTTCACGTTGGTTGGTAATAC
Organism: Vibrio sp. SCSIO 43153; assembly: GCF_023716625.1. Classification (NCBI taxonomy): domain Bacteria; kingdom Pseudomonadati; phylum Pseudomonadota; class Gammaproteobacteria; order Vibrionales; family Vibrionaceae; genus Vibrio; species Vibrio sp. SCSIO 43153. Next base: position 2,599,766 of record NZ_CP071855.1, on the reverse strand, counting down.
CGATACCAACAAGTTGGTCGCTACGGATACCGGTTTTTGCAAGTGCTTCAACCAAAGTAGAGCTTTGAGTTGCCCAGATCTCCATTGGGTCATGTTCAACCCAACCAGCCTCTGGATAAATCTGAGTAAATTCTCGCTGAGCGACGCTTACTATATTCGCGTCATGATCCAGAATGACAGCACGAGAGCTTGTCGTGCCTTGGTCTAGGGCAACAATGTATTTTTGCTCAGTCATGGTAAGAATCCTTTTGTTTCGTTATTTATATTTTAGTAAATGTTCGAATGAGTTGGTTTTAAGCTTGAGCTTGTTCTGCTTCTTCTTCGGTCTCGCACTGGTTAGGGATAGTACAGCCATGACCTTGTTGTGGCAGATATGCAGCAATCGCTTTCGGGTACAACCAACCACCGAAGCAAGCACCTGCGATAGGAGCAAGAATTGGAACAATAAAGTATGGGATCTCACGAGCACCAGTCAGTGCGTAATCCCAGCCTGCAAAGTAAGCAAACAGTTTAGGGCCGAAGTCACGAGCAGGGTTCATCGCAAAGCCAGTCAGTGGGCCTAAAGAACCACCGATAACTGCAATGAGGATACCGATAAGTAATGGGTTCATCGCGCCGCGAGGTGCGCCGTTGTTCTCGTCACCAAGAGCAAGAATGGCAAACATTAGCACTGCAGTAATCACGAATTCCACAGCAAAAGCGCCAAAGAAAGAGAGAGAAGCATGTGGGTAAGTCGAGAAAATGCCCGCCGTCGCTAATGCGTCCTGGCTGCTACGAACGAAGTTGTGCGCGATTTCGTAATCCGTAAACAGGTTACTGTACAAGCTGTAAACCAAAGCGGCAGAGCAAAATGCACCGAGCATTTGCGCAATGATATAAGGCACAACTTTCGCCTTATCAAATCCATGGAACATCGCCAGTGCGATAGTTACGGCAGGGTTGATGTGTGCACCGGATACGCCCGCAGTACAGTAAATAGCGATGGCGACGCCAAAGCCCCATACAATACTGATTTCCCATTGACCAAATTGAGCCCCGGTCAAAACGAGTGCTGCGACACAGCCTACGCCAAAAAAGATAAGTAATCCTGTACCGATAAACTCGGCCAAACATTCTCCGAGCAGTGAGGGGTGTTTGTTCGTTGTCATGTTAAGAGTCCTTTAATATTTATGCTTATCTAGCACGGTTCTATTGTGCATATATAAACGTTTGCGAAAACAAACGAGCGTCAAAAGTGAGCGTTTGAGCATAAATTTGTTAATCAAACTCTTCGTTTTTGTTAATTGACGCATCTTTTGCTCAAAAAGGAAACTCGATAAAACGAATTATGGTCTTCAATTTTGCTTTGATGGACTAAAACTACCGATGTGAAAATCAATGCACAAACTGGTAAGAGGAGTTTTGTGAACCTGCTTCGCGAGTGGTGGGAAAATACTCAGATTATTGGTCGAAAACTAACCCTAAAGAGCTAGCTAACACTAATGGTGATAAGGGATTGCTGATATTCATTCGCTCGTTGCCCAGAGCTGCGTCATCACTAAGAGCGAAGACGTTTATCCGTGGTTGATAAACCGTCTTTTACTCGGAGATTCGCTTTGAATGCACTTTGGGAGTGGTTGGTTGATACCGGTCCTAATTGTTAACGCCATGACATTGTTGCAACACGCCATATTGAGGCTTTCTAACTTAAATCACGTGTTTAATCTCTTCCTCCTTTACCTATTATCCATTTATGTGGTCATTTGAGCACTTGGTTTGCTTAAGTTCGCGGTGATTTTGTTCGTTTGCGCACTTCATGCTCTATATAAACAGTAACGGAATATGGGGGAAATGGAAGCGCTGTCCAATTAAATGCTTCTAGTTTACTGTATTTACTGAAATTTAATCCCTATGCAACATTTGTCACAGAAATAAAAATCGTATTTCATAAAATGCATAAACTTTCGAACGAAACTCCTTCTTGCTCGTTCGCGATTTTGTACTCCCTACCATCGCTCACTATATTAATGAGGTTCCTATGTTTGGAATATTCAAACCCAAGGCGCACATCGATCGCTTATCGTCCGATAAGATCGACGGCACTTATTCCCGCTTACGTTGGCAACTCTTTATCGGCATCTTTGTCGGTTATGCTGGCTACTATCTGGTTCGTAAAAACTTTAGCTTGGCGATGCCTTACTTGATTGATCAAGGGTTCAGTCGTGGTGATCTTGGTGTTGCTTTAGCTGCAGTATCTATTGCTTACGGTTTATCAAAATTCTTAATGGGCAGTGTCTCTGACCGCTCAAACCCTCGTTACTTCTTAAGTGGCGGTCTATTAATGTCTGCGCTTGTGATGTTCTGCTTCGGCTTCATGCCTTGGGCCACGGGCAGCATTACCGCGATGTTTATTCTATTGTTCCTAAACGGTTGGTTCCAAGGTATGGGATGGCCTGCCTGTGGTCGAACCATGGTTCACTGGTGGTCGCGCAAAGAGCGTGGCGAGATAGTATCGGTTTGGAACGTGGCGCATAACGTAGGCGGTGGTTTAATTGGTCCACTATTTATTCTTGGCCTTTGGGCATTTAACGACGATTGGCGCACCGCTTTCTATGTTCCTGCATTTTTTGCCACGCTCGTTGCTGTCTTTATTTGGTTCACCGTAAGAGATACACCACAGTCTTGTGGTCTTCCGCCAATTGAAGAGTACAAAGACGATTACCCTGACGATTACGACAAGTCACACGAAAAAGAAATGACGGCGAAGGAAATTTTCTTCAAGTATGTCTTTTCTAATAAGTTGTTGTGGTCAATCGCGATTGCGAACGCATTTGTTTACCTGATCCGCTACGGTGTGTTGGACTGGGCACCGGTATACCTAAAAGAAGCGAAAGATTTCTCGGTCGATAAATCTTCTTGGGCTTACTTCCTATATGAGTGGGCGGGTATCCCAGGTACGCTATTGTGTGGTTGGATTTCAGACAAACTGTTTAAAGGTCGTCGTGCTCCTGCCGGTATTCTATTTATGGCGTTAGTAACCGTAGCTGTGCTGGTTTACTGGTTCAACCCAGCAGGTAACCCAGCAGTCGATATGATGGCCTTGGTTGCAATCGGCTTCTTGATTTACGGTCCGGTAATGTTGATTGGTTTGTATGCACTAGAGCTTGCTCCTAAAAAAGCGGCGGGTACGGCTGCAGGTCTAACTGGCTTATTTGGTTACTTGGGCGGTGCGGTAGCGGCAAACGCAATTCTTGGCTACACGGTAGACCACTTCGGCTGGGATGGCGGTTTTATCATCCTCGTGGGTTCATGTATCACGTCTATCGTTTGTTTGACTTACGCATTTCTTGGCGAGCGCGCTCACCATGAACAAAAAGCGCGTGAGAAAGAAGCATTGGCGTCATAAAACCTTAAAGGGGCAGTGGAATACTGCCCCTTCAAATAAGTTAAGGAAATAACAATGAAAACAACGTCAGTTTGCATGACGGTTCTCGCTCTGAGCATCTCCGCTGGAGCAATTGCACAACCGCTTGTTATCGCGCACCGTGGCGCATCCGGCTATCTACCAGAACATACGTTAGAAGCAAAAGCGTTAGCATACGCAATGAAACCAGATTACATCGAGCAAGATGTGGTGATGACCAAAGATGATCAACTTGTCGTATTACATGATCACTATCTCGATCGCGTGACCGATGTGGCAGAGCGTTTCCCAAATCGTGCTCGTAAAGATGGTCGTTACTACGCGATTGATTTCACGTTGGCAGAAATCAAATCATTGCGAGTCACTGAAGGCTTTAACATTGATGATAAAGGTAACAAGGTTGCTGGCTATCCGACACGATTCCCAATGTGGAAATCAGACTTCACCGTACCTACTTTTGCTGAAGAGATTGAGCTGATCCAAGGCTTAAACAAAACGCTGGGTTATGACATCGGTATTTACCCGGAAATCAAAGCGCCGTGGTTCCATCGCCATGAAGGTAAAGACATCTCAAAAGCGGTGCTTAAAGTTTTAAAACAGTACGGCTACGACTCGCAAGACGACAAAGTATACCTTCAGTGTTTCGATGCCAATGAACTCCAGCGCATCAACAGTGAACTCATGCCTGCGATGGACATGGATTTAAAGCTCGTTCAGCTCATGGCTTACACCGATTGGAATGAGACTATGGAGTACAAAGGCGACAAGGCAACACCATACAGTTATGACTGGATGTTTGAAACCAATGGTATGAAGAAGGTCGCGGAATACGCGGAAGGGATCGGTCCTTGGAAGCCAATGTTGGTGGATGATAAATCAACCAAGGATAACATCATCATCAAACCTTTGATGAAAGCGGCAAAAGAGGCGGGTTTGCAAGTGCATCCTTATACTTTCCGCGCGGACCCAGGGCGTATTCCTGCTTACACCGACAGCTTCGATGGCATGATGGACATCTTCTACAATCAGGTGAAAGTGGATGGTTTGTTTACTGACTTCCCAGATAAAGCAGTGAACTTTCTGAACAAGTAAAATTCTAAAAAGCTGAGTATTTGAAGTTCTCAGTATTACGTCACACGCCATGTCGTAACAATGTGCCATCTATCAGGCAATAAAAAATCCCCCAACAGTTTCCTGCTGGGGGATTTTTCGTAGGGCTAATTCACGAATGAATTAGTTGTTTTTATGCAGTTCACTGTTCAGTTCAACCGCGCTCTTGTTTGCAAGACACTCGATTTGACCTGTTACAGAGTTACGACGGAACAGTAGGTCAGAAACACCAGCAAGATCACGTGCTTTCACTACTTCTACTTCTTGGCCAGCAGAATCTAGCATGCGTACTTTAGAACCAGCAGTTACGTATAGACCTGATTCGATAGTACAACGGTCACCCATTGGGAAACCAAGACCTGCGTTCGCGCCTAGTAGCGAGTTTTCACCGATAGAAACCACAACTTTACCGCCGCCAGATAGCGTGCCCATGATAGATGCGCCGCCGCCGATATCAGAGCCGTTACCAACCACTACGCCAGCAGAGATACGACCTTCAACCATGCTCACGCCAGTTGTACCCGCGTTGAAGTTGATGAAGCCTTCGTGCATTACCGTTGTGCCTTCGCCAACGTGTGCGCCAAGACGTACGCGAGAAGTGTCAGCGATACGAACACCAGTTGGTACCACGTAGTCCACCATTTTAGGGAACTTGTCTACGCAATCTACGCTTAGTGCACGACCCGCTAGGCGAGCTTCGATTTGACGCTCTGCTAGTTCAGGTAGATCGATTGGACCTTCGTTAGTCCATGCGATGTTGTGTAGTAGACCGAAGATGCCGTCTAGTACCGTGCCGTGTGGTTGAACTAGGCGGTTAGAGATAAGTTGAAGCTTTAGGAAACCTTCAGCAACGCTTTGTGGCTGCTCGTCAGTTGCAAGGATAACCAGTACAAGTGGTTGTGCTGATTCTGCTGCTTTTGCTGCGAATGATGCGTTTGCAGCATCGCCGTTTGCTTCAAATGCTGCTGCCAGTTCTGCGCTTTGTGCTGCAGAGATCTCGATAGCTTGGTTGCCTTGCTCGTAACCTGCTACTGCTGCTAGTGCGTTAACAAGCGCTTCGCTTGGGTCAAGAACTGGGTTTGGGAAAAACGCTTCGATGATTTTGCCGTCGCGGTTTTTAGTTGCCGTACCAAAGGCTAGAGAGAAGAAAGCCATAGTTGATCTCCATGTGTTGAGTCTTGTGTCTCGTCTGTTCACTGACAAGAAATAATTAAGTTGTCAGTCATCATAAAGAGAGTGTTCGGGAGTTTAAAGAGGGGAAATGGAGAAAGTCTGTAGATGGATACCTTTTGTCTTTTTAGAGATATGTTTGTCTGATGAGAAATGTGTCGCAAAAGCCTTATCAGACCGATTTTGGGCAGAGACACAGTGAAGTTGGAGAAGGGCGCATCGCAAAAAATAAGGGGAGGACCGAAGTCACTCCCCCTACACTGGGTTTGTTGGATTTACTGGCTTTGGATAGTAAAGCGATAAATCGATTTAGAGGCTTAGCTCACCGACCTCTACTGCAAGTGCAACCGTTGCCCCTACCATTGGATTGTTGCCCATACCGATGAAGCCCATCATCGCTACGTGTGCGGGTACTGAAGAGCTACCCGCGAATTGTGCATCGGCGTGCATGCGACCCATAGTGTCGGTCATGCCGTAAGATGCAGGACCCGCCGCCACGTTATCTGGGTGTAGAGTACGACCAGTACCACCACCTGATGCCACAGAGAAGTAAGGCATGCCTTCACGGTTACGTTCCGCTTTGTAGATACCTGCTACAGGGTGTTGGAAGCGAGTCGGGTTGGTTGAGTTACCTGTGATGCTCACATCCACTTGTTCTTTATGCATGATAGCTACGCCTTCACGCACATCGTCTGCACCGTAGCAAAGGATCTCACCACGTGGACCTTGCGAGAATCGACGACGTTCTACTTCCACTAACTCACCAGTTTGGTAGTTGTATTGAGTGCGTACGTAAGTGAAACCATTGATGCGTGAGATGAGGTAAGCGGCGTCTTTACCCAAACCGTTCAGGATCACTTTCAACGGATTTTTGCGTGATTTGTTGACGTTCAATGCGATTTTGATTGCGCCTTCTGCCGCTGCGAATGACTCATGACCGGCAAGGAAAGCGAAACAGCCACTTTCTTCATTCAATAGACGAGCCGCCAATGCACCATGACCGATACCCACTCGGCGTTGCTCTGCTACGCTGCCCGGTTTTGTGCAGGCTTGAAGGCCTTCACCGATGATGTTTGCAGCTTCTTCTGCTGTTTTTGCACCGCGGAAAATCGCCAAAGCAGTGCCCAGTGTGTAGGCATCAGCAGCGCTTTCAAACGCGATAGGTTGAGTGTCCATCACTAGTGCTTTAGGGTCGATACCACGATCCATACAGTATTGGTAAGCCGCTTCCAGAGAAGAAAGTTGCATTTCGTCTAATGTGCGACGTACAGATTCAGTAATTGGAGTGTTCATAATCTCTTTCCTCTTGGTGGCAATTATTGTTGGCGTGGGTTGATGGTCGTTACGGCTTCGTCAAAACGACCGTAAGTCCCCGTTGCTTTGTCTGCGGCTTCTGCTGCAGATACGCCTTCGTTGATGGCTTTCATCATCTTGCCTAGGTTGAGGTATTGGTAACCAATCACTTCTTTGTTTTCGTCTAACGCGAGTTTTGTTACGTAGCCTTCTGCTAACTCCATGTAACGCACGCCTTTTGCTTTAGTTGAGTAACTAGTACCCACTTGGCTACGTTGAGTTTGACCAAGGTCTTCCAGTGCCGCACCAATTTCCAAGCCGCCTTCAGAGAAAGCAGATTGAGTACGACCGTAAACAAATTGAAGGAATATTTCGCGCATCGCGACGTTGATAGCATCACATACCAAGTCGGTATTCAGTGCTTCAAGAATAGTTTTACCAGTTAGGATTTCTGCGGCCATCGCGGCTGATTGAGTCATGCCTGAACAGCCGATCGTTTCGATCAAAGCTTCTTCGATGATGCCGTTTTTGACGTTAAGGGTCAGTTTTGCTGCGCCTTGTTGAGGAGCACAAGCACCAACACCGTGGCTAAGACCAGAAATCGCGATAACGTCTTTTGGATTGATCATTGCGCCTTCAACAGGGATCGGTGCAGATGCATGAAGATCGCCGCGTTGAATCGGGCACATTGATTGGATTTCGTGTGAGTATTGCATAATGTTTTCCCAGTGTACGATATCCAGCATATTGGTCAGACTCAACGGCGTTGACTGCTCTTATTCGCTCCATCAAATAGAAAAACTATGTTCAGGAGGCTCATGCGTTTGTCGCCTTGTTGAGTTAACAACTATTTTGGATATCTTTTTAATTTTGAGAAAACAGGAGCGGGGTTGGAGAAGAGTTGAATTGCTCACTACAGAACTCTTGCTTTAACAACATTGGTAAAGCATTTCCAACAGGGCTGACCTGTTCTCGTTTCTGTAGGAGTCATTAGCTTTAAAAGCGGTTCGAATCTTTCGATTCCGGTGGCACCCCATCACCGTGTGCAATTAGATTAGATCTAAGTCACACTAATCTGCAACATGAAATTTAGAGTAATTTGGGATATTAAATCGGTTCTTTATATTGCTAGAGATATATGGCGATAAATGAATGGCATAAAAAAACGCCGCATAATGCGACGTTTTCTCGAAACAAATTAGAGGCTTATGCAGCGTCTTCTTGCTCGCTATCTTCTTCAACAGCTTCAAGCTTCTTTGCTTTTTTTGGTGCAGGTTTACGTTTTGCACCCAGAGCGTAAAGCACTTCTTCTTTGTTCTGCGCAAGGAACATTGCAAGATCTTCTTGCTTGCCTTCGTCTTCTAGAAGTTCACTTTTACCTAGCAGTGAGAATAACTCGTCCGCCATATCCAGCATTTTGTCGTATGCGTCAGCTTCCGCTTTAGAGGTAAAAGTCATTTTCTCTTCTCCATTGCGTTCTACCACGTACTTGACGATTACAGCCATGGTGTTGGTCCTCTAACTTGATTAATTTATACTGGCTTTTTATACAGTTTTTGACCAGTTAAGTCTAGCGACAAGCCTAAGAATGAGAGCCGTGTACAACTAAGTGACCAGCATTTGAACTATCTGCCTTGAACTACCTATCTTGAACTAGTCATCTTTAAGGTGTGGGTTCTCTGGGCGTTCCCAATCTTGGCAGAACTCAATAAACGTGCGCAATAGCGGGTTTTGATACTTCTCTTTGTGGAGTAGCAGCCAGAAGCGACGCTTCATATCCAGTGGCATGTTGAGCATTTTCACACGACCATCGCGAATTGCAGGTTCAGCAGATAGGCGTGATAAACAACCTAGGCCAAGTCCGGCAGATACCGAATTGATCAGCGATTCGGTGGTGTTGAGTTGAAAAGCCTCATGCCAGTGTTCTAGGCGCGGAGCGATGGCGCGCATAAAGAACTCTCGAGAGCCAGAACCCGCCTCACGCAGAATCCATTCTGTGTCTTCGAGTTCGTTTAGGCTGATTGGCCCTTCATCGAAGTTAGGGTAATCCGGTGGACAAATCACACACATTTCATCTTCACTGAATTGCGTTGACTCCAGCTCTGGGTGTATGGTCTTGCCCTCAATGAGTGCGATATCGAGCTCGTAGGCGATCAACATGTCGCAAATCTGCGCTGAGTTAGAGATGAACAAACTCTGTGACTGATGATTGGTATCCTGACGGAAATCACTTAGCAGATAAGGCGCGACTTGGTTGCCAATGGTGTCACTGGCGCCGATACGTAAAAGCCCCGATAGGGTTTGATCGCCATCGAACACACTCTCAATATCCCGAGCTCGGTTGAGGAGTTCATCCGCGAGGGGTAGAAGTTTTTGTCCTTCTTGGTTGAGAATCAAACGGTTGTTCACTCGATCAAATAGGTGATGACCAATTTGTTTCTCTAGCTCAGACAGCGCCATACTCACGGCCGCTTTAGAAAGAAACAGACTTTCTGAAGCTGCTGTCAGCGTTTTGTGCTGAGTGATTGTAGTAAAAACTTTCAGTTGTTTGAGAGAGATATGACTAGGCATGATATTCCGTTAAGTAAATCTGAACGTTAGTTCTAAATAATTAGATATATTGGAACGAAGTGCAAGAGTAATATACACCCCATAGAAAGTTAGCCTAGATTTGAGGTCGTAATGATTCAAAGAACAAAAGCAAAAGTAATGGGAGCACCAACCCCAATGGCGGGTCTGGCTCTTGGTATTGCGAGCTTAGGTTGGAGTTGGGAAAACTTCGCCGAATTAAATGGCTATGGACAGTGGATTAGCGCAGGTATTGCAAGCGTGTTGTTAGCAATCTTGGCAGTTAAATTTCTTTTTCACAATCACTTGTTAAGACAAGATCTTGCGCACCCTGTGGTGGGTAGTGTCGTTCCGACTTTCGCAATGGGAACCATGGTGGTTTCAAACTCATTAGGGCACCTTTTCCCTGTTGCAGGTGACGTGCTTTGGTTAGTAGCGGTAGCTCTACATATCGTGTTCCTTGCGAGCTTTTTATACCACCGTGCGAAAGACTTCGAGCTACACCACATGGTGCCAAGCTGGTTCGTACCGCCTGTGGGTATCATCGTTGCCGATGTGTCTTTCTCTGGTAATCCAGTGCTTGCACCAATTGCGCATGGTGCTTTGGTATTCGGTATGGTTGCGTATGCCGTGATGTTACCAATCATGATCTACCGTTTCATGTTCACCCATGAAATTCCAGATGCAGCAAAACCAACCATGGCAATCTTGGCTGCTCCAGCAAGCCTATCGCTGGCAGGTTATCTAACCGTAACCGCAACGCCTTCACCAGTGATTATTGCTCTATTGTTTGGTATCGCAGTATTGATGACAGCCATCATCTACTTAGCCTTCTTTAAACTGCTAAGACTGCCATTTAGTCCAGGCTATGCAGCGTTTACCTTCCCAATGGTGATTGGTGCGACAGCTCTATTCAAAACTGCAAATTGGATGGAAGCAAATGGTCTAGCTGCACACTATGTACAACAAGTTCGTGGTCTAGCTGGCATTGAGTTGATAGTGGCGACAATCGTAGTGACTTATGTAGCATTGCAATACATTAATAATTTGCTGATTCAACCACGCTTAATGACAGCACATCATGCATAAATAAAATATGCATAAGCAAAAAAAGCCTTTTGGTCTCTCTCGCCAAGAGGCTTTTTCTTATCCTTAGTTATAGAAACGAGACATCTCATTCAACGAGTTCTGGATTACGCTAACGGGCACCTGATGCTTCCTATCAACGTTGAGGCGTTTATCAAGCTGTTGGGATTGTCCGCCAGGGTTCACGACTAACATGGTCTCTTTCCCCACCAAAGCGTAGTTGTAGTAGCTACCTGCGATGTACCAATCACGAGATATATGGCTATCAAATAGATCGTGTCCAACGCTGTATGAATCAGTAGCACCTTTCACATTAAATAGGCTGTTCATCAAAGTTGGAACGATATCAAAGTGTGTGGTTCGGTATTGAATTTGCTCTGGTTGATGGTTTGGCAGAAACACATATAAAGGCACATGAACTTGTGTATTACTGTAGTTACCCGTATGACCCCAGTAATTCTTTTTATGGTCGTTAAACTCTTCTCCATGGTCTGAAGTGATCACGACAATGGTGTTCTCCAGATCTATATTCTTTAGCACGTTCGCAATCAGACTGTCGATGAAGTACAACGAGTTTTTATAGCGGTTGTGGTAAAGCGATGCATCGAAATCATTATTCAGAAGAATATGGTCGACGCGCTCCCAGTAAGGTTTGAACTTAGCGAATTCTGGTTCAGGAAAGCTTGTGCCATGGGCTGAATCATAGAACAAGAAGCCAAAGTACGGCTTATCACTTTCCTGTTGCTGGAACTGGATAAACTCTTCCGTGATTTGCTGATCACGCGCGACTTGTGTTTCACCCGTTTGCTTTAGGGTGAGGTCTTTCACCTTTTTAAAAACGGTACGTGACAAAGGTGGGCTAGTTAATGGCGCTGAACCAAAGATGCCCATTCGATAGCCTTGATTTTGCAGAGCATCGAGGAATATAGGGGAGCGCTGGCTGGCATAAAAGCTATCCCAATAAGTCGCTGGTAAGCTGTAAAATAGGCTAAAAATACCTGCTTGAGTCGAGTTACCACCGCTCATATGTTGAGTGAAATTGACCGTTTTCTCGGCGAACTTGCTGACATTAGGCATGATTTCTGGCGTTGCATCGCTGTAGCGCCATGCATCAACTAGAATGAATAGGACGTTCGGCTGTGTGTCTCTGCGCTCGACCTCAATGGGTGTCAGCGGGTAGTTAAGCGAACCACTTTCAACGTTCTTCAGTTCAACGCGGTTATGTGATGCCGTGTTTTCGTCTACTAAGTTGTGGCTGTAGATGAATTTGCGTGCCGTCAATGGATAGTAAAGAGGCCAGTTATTCGAAAACTGGCTGACTTCGTTATCGTAGAGCGCATTTTTGTATGCGTGGATTGCCTGAGTGCTAAGTAACAAGCCAAACCACACACTTATTAGCACAAACTTAGCGCGACTATGTGCCATCTTATTGCTCAGCCAAACGGTAAATGCGAGGCCGATTGCCAGTAATGCAATATCGCTAATGAAGATCAGCCAACTCATCCAAGAGATTTCAAATACGTCACGACCACCTTCAAAGAACATGCGGATCAGTAGGCCGTTGATGTGCAGTTTATATTGCTGGAAAACGAGGATATCGACTTTCAACATGATCAAGAGTGCGATTGCCACCGCAATCACAACGGCTTTGAACATGCGTGTCGGCAAAAAGGACAGCAATAAACAACTCAACATCAGTGGCAGAGTAATCAAACCCAGCCAGCCTAGCTGTGTGGCGATTAAGTAGTATTCTTGTAGAAATGTGAGCGGTTCTGCTTGGCTATTCGACAACAAAAACGGGTAACAAGCGATCGATAGATATAGAGCAAAGCAAGCAAAAAATGCCATCAACCAAGCGCTATTAGATGAAAGTTTGCGCAACATACTTTGATATTCCAGTATTTTTCGCCCATTTAATTGAATGTGAAGTGGATAGCTGCTGGAAAGAGAAGCGATTTCGCCTTCCTTTGTGAGCTTCATACCGATGTTCAACATGATGGGGATTGTTATAGAAATTTGTGATGATTATAAAACAGTGTTTTTTATCATGAAATACTTGTGACTAATGTCACACTTTGTATTTGCATGTAAGGTGTCGCTTACAAATGTCAGTTGCTGGTTATTTGCGCAGAGTTTGAGTGTTCTCTAACCTTTTGTTATTTAAGCTATCGAGATCGCTCTAGGAATAAATGCGGCTGTGCTAAGCTTGCTAGCAGTTTCCATTGGCATTCGGTGCACTTACTTTGTTTACTGTCTATCACTCCAATCAGGTCGATGTTCTCAAATCACTTCTTGTTGAACTAATTCGCATCAACCCATTAGAAAACCCATTCGAGAAAGAGCAAATTCTGGTGCAAAGCCCAGGTATGTCTCAGTGGTTGAAAATGGAATTGGCGAAAGAGTTTGGTGTTGCGGCAAACCTAGAGTTTCCGCTGCCAGCGACCTTTATCTGGGAAATGTTTACCCAAGTATTGGCTGATGTGCCAAAGCGCAGTGCCTTCAACAAAGAAGCCATGACGTGGAAGCTGATGCATTTGCTTCCGGGTTTGTTGAACGAAGCGTCATTCGAACCTTTGGCTCGTTATCTTCAAGACGACAGTGACAACTCCAAACTGTATCAACTGGCAGAGAAAATTGCCGATATCTTCGACGGCTATTTGGTGTATCGCCCAGAATGGATTGCAAGCTGGGAAGCGGGGCAAACGGTGCCTGAACTTGAAGATGAACACCCATGGCAGCCGATTTTATGGCAGGCACTGTACGATTACACCGTCATTTTGGAGCAATCGCCTTACCATCGTGCCAATTTGTATGAGCACTTCATTGATACGCTAGAAAACTTCAACGGTAACTTTGACCATCTGCCGAAGCGTCTGTTTGTATTTGGCATCTCCTCACTACCGCCACGTTACATGGATGCGCTCAAAGCCATTGGTGAACACATTGATGTGCACTTGATGTTTACCAACCCTTGTCGTTATTACTGGGGTGAGGTACGCGACCGTAAATTCCTAGCTCGCTTGGCAGCAAAACATCGTCAGCACGTGGTCTGGCAAGAAGACCATTCTGAAGTACAAGGTGAGAGTGAGCAGTTAAAAGGTTCACTAGAAGAAAACGTGGTGGATGAGCTGCATACCGATGTGGTGGGTAACAGCTTGTTGGCGTCGATGGGTAAACTTGGACGCGATAACATGTATCTGTTGTCGCAGCTCGAATCCCATGAGATTGAAGCTTTTGTTGATGTCGAGCGCGACAGTCTGCTCCATCAACTTCAAGCCGACATTCTTAATTTAGAAGAGCACCAAGACGACGAGCAAATCGACAGCAGCCAGCACAAACAAGTGGTGAGTTTGGGTGATAAATCCCTGAGCTTGCACTCTTGCCACAGCCCAATGCGAGAAGTGGAAGTGTTACACGATCAGCTTTTGGCAATGTTCGATGCTGATCCGACACTGAAACCGCGCGATATTATTGTCATGGTGGCAGACATCAATGCCTACAGCCCTGCGATTCAGGCGGTGTTCGGCAATGCGCCGGGTGAGCGATTTATTCCTTACTCGATTTCAGACCGAACGGCCGATCAAGAAAGCCCAATTTTGGCGGCTTTCATGCAACTTGTTAATTTACCGAATACACGTTGCTTGGCTTCTGAATTACTTGAGCTGTTAGAAACGCCGGCGATTTTGAAGCGATTCGATCTCAGCGAAGATGATTTCCTTCAAGCCAAACAATGGGTGGAAGAATCCGGCATTCGCTGGGGGCTAGATAGCCATACGGGCAGCGAATTTGAACTGCCAGAAACACGCCAAAACACATGGCAATTTGGTATTCAGCGTATGTTATTAGGTTACGCGATGCCAGAATCTGCCGGTTTGTTTGAAGCGCAAGAAGGTAGCCTCTCGCCATACAATGAAGTGCAAGGCATGGGCGCAGAACTTGCCGGTAAGTTAGCTCACTTTATTCAAAAAATTAGCCAATATCGCCGCAAACTTTCCCATGTTCAGTCGATTGATGCATGGCGTGAAACCTTGGTGGCGATGTTGGATGACTTCTTCTCCGTTGAGCTAGAAGGGGAAATGGCGCTTAAGTCCATTCGAGATACCTTGAGCCAACTGAAAGAACAGCTAACCGATGCGGCATTTGATGATGCCTTGTCGCCTTCTATTGTTAGCCAGTATCTACAAAACAAGCTGTCAGGAACACGGGTCAGCCAGCGCTTCCTTGCCGGACAAGTGAACTTCTGTACTCTGATGCCGATGCGCTCGATCCCATTTAGAACCGTGTGTCTGCTTGGTATGAACGATGGTGTTTACCCGCGCTCAATGCCACCAGAAGGTTTTGACTTAATGACAGGGCGCACTAAACCGGGGGACCGTTCACGCCGAGACGATGACCGTTATCTATTCTTAGAAGCCGTGCTGTCTGCGCAGCAAAGTTTGTACATCAGCTACGTTGGGCGTTCTATTCAAGATAACACCGAACGAGTGCCGTCTGTTCTGGTGTCTGAATTGATGGAATATTGCCATCAGAACTACTGCCTAGATGGCGATCAAGAACAGCCTGTCGATGACTCCGGAGATAAACTACTTAATGAGTTAGTGAATGTGCATGCCATGGTGCCATTTAGCCCAAGCGCATTCCAAGGTTCTCACTCAAGCTATGCTAAGGAGTGGATTCCGGCTGCGTTGACCCAAAGCAATCAATCGCAAGGTCATGCTCGTGGCGAGTTTAACCGCGCATTGGATGATTACTTACTTGGCGCAACCTTCCCAATCGAATTGGACTTGGTGGAATTACAACGTTTCTGGCGTTTGCCAGTTCAGTATTTCTTTAACCGCCGTTTGAAAGTGATGTTCGAGCCGCCATTGCCTGTGATGGAAGACGATGAGCCCTTTGTATTAGGCGGTTTAGAAAGCTATCAAATGCGTGATGAGCTACTAGAAACCTTACTCGAAACCGCTATTACTCAACCGTCCGCAAAAGCAGACGTACTCAAGCACTTTATGAGTGAGCAACGCGCACAGGGCAAATTACCAGTTGGCGCATTTGGTGATATCGAGTTTGAAACCAACCGTGTGCAAGCGGAAGAGCTGGTGGATAAGTTGGCGTTTTTGTCCGGTGCGCCGCAAGACGATTTAGAAATCGACCTTACCTTCGATGTGCTTGGTGAAGGAAAAAACATCCGTCTAACTGGTTGGTTGACTCAATGCTATCAGTCCGGTTTGATTCGCTACCGCAGCGGTAAAATTCGTGCGCAGGATTACCTTGCTGCATGGATTGATCATCTTGCTATGTCTGCCTCTGGTCACGCTAGAAAGACTCACGTTATCGGCTATGACCGCAAGGAAGGCGCGGTGCATTTGGTTTACCCAGCAATGGCAGACGCTGCGCAAGCGAAACAGCTACTTTCTGAATTAGTACGTCTGTTTTTTGAAGGCATGACCAAGCCATTACCATATTTCCCGAAAACAGCACTGGCGTGTGTCGAGGCGGGCTTTAGTCGTGGCCACTGGGCTGATGACGAAGAGAAGTCGCTGAAGAAAATGGCGGACGCATTCAATGATGGTTACATGAGCCCAGGCGAAGGAAACAATGCGTATATTTCGCGTATTTGGTCTGCTTGGAATGATGAGCTTGCAGCAGAAGTTCGCACACTGACTGCATTGGTTCTTCAAGGCGCAAGATTGACGGCGATGGATGCTGAAAGTATACCCAAGTAACCTCAAGATGCTTGGTTCAGCGAGATTGACTTGGCTTGTAGGCGAGGCGATGATTTGAAGATCTAGTGGCTCTAAATTAAAAATCGTCAACGAAGTATACGAGCCAAGACAACTCGCCCTTCGGGAGCGTGTCACTGAAGCAATTTCATCGTCAAACAACTTGGAAAGAGCAATCTATTACACAGCGTTGTTTTCCTTGCTTATTTTCGATAAACAGGGAATCAGTGACAACGCTCTGAATCCTGTATCTTGAAGTCACTTGGGTATAAGAATAAGTTGGATTATTTAGACAAAGAAGAGAGTAGGGTGGCCGCCAGAAAATCATTATTTTTTGTAGGGCGTTCGCTGTACGGCCACAAGGTCAGAGGGACCATGATTCGTTTGAGTGTAGCTGCCTGAAAGGCTTGGCTTATTTCGTGAGGCGCATACTAACGGTACTCCGTAATGATAACCGTGAGTGAGATCCCACAAAGGTCTAAATATTCCAACCTATTAGACATATTAATAGAATTTTTAACGATAGATCACAGTTCGATCAGTCGATAATCCGGAGAGATTCAGCGTTATGGCGCAAATGTCAGTTCCAACTCCACTGCAAACCATGACTTTTCCACTGCATGGTGCAAGGCTAATTGAAGCATCGGCGGGTACGGGTAAAACCTTTACCATCGCGGGTTTGTATCTGCGACTCCTACTAGGGCATGGCACTGCCGATACGAAGCACCGCGTGCAGTTGACCGTGGATCAAATTCTGGTGGTGACCTTTACCGAAGCTGCAACGGCGGAGCTGCGTGATCGTATTCGTGCGCGTATTCACGACGCGAGGATCGCATTCGCTCGCGGACAAAGCTCAGATCCTGTGATTCAACCTTTGTTGGAAGAAATTGAGGATCATAAGCAAGCCGCTGAGATCCTATTGCAAGCGGAACGCCAAATGGATGAAGCAGCGGTGTACACCATTCACGGTTTCTGCCAACGCATGCTGACGCAAAACGCATTCGAATCCGGTAGCCGTTTCAATAATGAATTTGTAACGGACGAAAGCCATCTTAAAGCGCAAGTGGTTGCCGATTACTGGCGTCGTAACTTCTACCCGCTGCCATTTGCTTTGGCGGGAGAAGTACGCCAACTATGGGGTTCGCCATCGGATCTATTGTATGACATTAGCAACTACCTCACGGGTGCACCGCTAAGTCTCTCTGTCCCTGCAATGCAAGGTAGCCTTGCCGATTTGCATGAGCAAAACTTAAAGCAAATTGATGCTTTGAAAGGCCAGTGGCGTGATAGCCAAGAGGATTTCCTCGCACTGATTGCTGATTCCGACGTCAACAAGCGCAGCTACACCAAAAAGTCTTTACCGACGTGGCTAGAAGCGGTCAACGCTTGGGCTGCGACAGAAACCACGGGCTATGACTATCCAGATAAGTTGGAGAAGTTCGCGCAGAATGTGTTATTTGAGAAAACGCCGAAAGGCACTGCGCCACAGCACCCAGTGTTTGAGGCGATTGAAGCTTTTCTTGCCAACCCAATAAGCTTAAGAGCGCCATTATTAGCGCATGCGATTGAGCATTGTCGCGTGATGCTGGCAAAAGCAAAAAATCAGAAGCAATGGTTGTCATTTGATGACTTGCTGACTCAGCTTTCTGCCTCAATTGATACCGATGAAACCGCCCTACTGACAGAGCGCATTCGAACGCTTTATCCGGTTGCGATGATCGATGAATTCCAAGATACCGACCCACTGCAATACAGTATTTTCAGTCGCATTTATTTGAATAATCCTGAGTGCGGTTTGTTTATGATCGGTGACCCGAAACAGGCGATTTACGGCTTTCGTGGGGCGGATATCTTCACTTACATCAAGGCTCGTAACCAAGTTAGTGCTCACTACACGCTTGGAACCAACTGGCGCTCAAGTGCCGATATGGTACTGGCAGTGAACCAGATTTTTGCTCTGCCAGATAGCCCGTTTATTTACGACTCGGACATTCCATTCCACTCCGTGGATTACAGCCCAAGTGCCGACAAACGCGTTTGGACTATAGGTGGTCAAAAGCAACCTGCGCTGACTTATTGGCTGCAAGAAGCGGAAGATAAACCATTGCCAAAAGGTGAATACCTCACCGCCATGGCAGAGGCGGCAGCGAGCCAAATTCAAACCATTTTGACCGCAGCGCAACAAGGCCAAGCGTGTCTGGTTAATGGCGAAAAGCAAAAGCCAGTTAAAGCGGGCGACATTGCAGTATTGGTGCGAATGGGTAGCGAAGGTCGCATGGTCAAACAGGCGTTAGCAGACCAAGGCATTGCTAGTGTGTATTTGTCCAACCGCGATAGTGTGTTTACCAGTTCCGTCGCACAAGACTTACAGCGTTTGCTGCAAGCGGTATTAACGCCAGAAAACGACAGAGCGCTGCGCGCCAGCCTAGCATCAGAATTGTTCGCTTTGGATGCGGCAAGTTTAGACGCCCTCAATAACGACGAAACCGTGTGGGAAAATGCGGTTAACGAGTTCAAAGAATACCGCAAACTTTGGGTGCAGCGTGGCGTGCTACCTATGCTGCGTGCAGTGATCAGCAAGCGTCATATTGCTGAGCGTCTGCTAGAAGAAGGGGCGAGCTCACAAAGCGAAAACGGTGAGCGAGTGCTTACCGATCTGATGCACATTGGTGAGCTATTGCAGCAAGCGAGCAACGAATTAGACAGCGACCACGGTTTGCTGCGTTGGTTAGCACAATCTATCAGCGATGCAGAGCACGGGTTGGGTGGCAGCGATGACCAAATTCAGCGTCTGGAATCAGAGCGTAACTTGGTGCAAATCGTCACTATTCACAAATCCAAAGGTCTGGAATATGACTTGGTCTTCCTGCCATTTGTGTTTGGTTACCGAGAAGCGAGTGAAGCCAAATACTACGACGCTGAGAACGATCGCACCGTACTTGATATCACGGGCAATGATGCGTCGTTAAAACAGGCAGATAAAGAACGCCTTGCTGAAGATTTACGCCTCATCTATGTAGCGCTAACGCGTGCCGTGTATGCCTGCTTTATTGGTGCTTCACCACTGCGCAATGGTCGCTCAACCAAAGAGCCAACCGGTGTGCATCACAGTGCGATTGGTTATTTGGTGCAAAATGGTCAAGAAGGCGGCATCAACGACCTGTTTGTAGGATTGAAGAAGCAACAAGAGAATCTCGATAACGTGGTGATTTGTGAGCCTCCAAAGCAGCACGATGAGATGTATGTTGCGGAGCAAACCGAGTTAGAAGCGTTGACTGCCAAAGAGCTGCAAAATCCGATTGATAGAAACTGGCGCATCACCAGTTACTCGGGCTTGGTTAAGCAAGGCTCTCATCATGCTGAACATGACGCGACGATTGAAATCACCGGCTTTGATATCGATTCTTCAGAAGAGCAAGATGAAGCGGAATTGGTTGAGCCAGAACGCTCTATCTTCAACTTCCCACGTGGCGCACGCCCGGGTACCTTCCTGCACAGCTTATTTGAGGAAATTGAGTTTACTCAACCTGCGACGACGGAAGAGAACACTCAAATCATCCTCGGTTTAATGGAAAGTGAGCAGCTTGATGAAGAGTGGTTGCCAATCCTGCAACAGTTGATTGATACCGTGCTGGCAACGCCTTTGGATAGCAAAGCACTGCTGCTCAATCAGAAAGGTCCGGCGCAACGTTTGGTTGAGATGGAATTCTTACTGCCGATTGAAGTGCTGTCTGCACCAGCATTGAACCGTGTGATTCAACGTCATGATCCGCTCTCTGCCAAAGCGGGCGATCTGGGTTTCCAAACCGTGCAAGGCATGTTGAAAGGCTTTATTGACTTGGTGTTTGAGCACCAAGGCAAATACTACGTCCTCGACTGGAAATCGAACCACTTAGGCGATGATGTGTTCCATTATCATGGTGATGCGTTGAAGTCGGCGATGGCGGATCATCGCTATGATCTGCAATACCAAATCTACGCTTTGGCGCTGCATCGTTTCTTACGCAGTAGATTGCTAAATTATGATTATGAACAGCACTTTGGCGGCGTTTATTACCTGTTCTTGCGTGGTATGGATGGACAAAGTGATCATGGTATTTTTTCCGCCAAGCCAACCTTTGAATTTTTACAAGAGATGGATCATTTGATTGATGGTCAAGCACCTGACACGCGATCCAGTGAATCGGGTCAGATGGAGTTAATTTGATGAAAACCAATGATCTTCTTTCTGAGCAAAGCAGCCCTCTGGCAACAAAAGATCTAGCGGCAACACGAGATCTATTGGCAACTTTAGAATCGTTGGCAAAAAAAGGAGCGATTCGCCAATTGGATTTCCAGTTCGCGCGCTTTATCTATTCGCAAGTTGAGCAACAAGCGAACAGCCAAGAACTGGCTTTTATTGCTGGCGTGCTCAGCAGTGAACTGGGGAAAGGACACATCTGTTTGCCTTTGTTTGATGGCCAAGGGCAACCAGCAGACCTTGCCAGTAAGCTTGGTCTGTTTGGGGAGTCTGCGTTAGCGCTTAATACTCAGCTGCAAGGCGTTAACTGGGTTGAGCTTTTGCAAGCGTCAGCCTTGGTTGGTGCTCAAGGTGAAGCCTTGCCAATGATGTTTGATGGTGAGCGTCTCTACTTGCATCGTTACTGGCACTATGAAGTGACGTTGGCGGACAAACTCAATCAACTCAGTGCGGCTGTAAACCTACAGCCTCAAGAGTTCACACGTTTGTCTGAGTTGCTGCATCATTTATTCGCTCGTCAGTACCACTTTCTGTTCAATGCACTTGCCAAAGCGGCAGAGGCAGGAACCAGCAATCAAGTGTTACGCCAGCAGCTAGTCTGTGACCATTTGGATGTGGCTACCGTAGACAGTCTCGATTGGGCAGCCATTGATGCGGCAGTCTGCCAAGTTAAACAAGTTCACGATCTACAAGTGCTGGACAAGCTTGTGCCATTATCGGCTTGTGTTAACTGGCAGAAGGTCGCAGCTGCAGTGGCACTGACGCGTCGTTTTGCGGTGATTTCAGGTGGTCCGGGTACGGGTAAAACCACTACGGTAACCAAACTGCTTGCCGCATTGATTGAGCAAGCAGGACAAGAGAAAAACCTCACCATCAAGCTGGTGGCGCCAACAGGTAAAGCGGCAGCGCGATTGACGGAGTCTATTGGTAAAGCGATTCAAGAGTTGCCAGTGGAGCCTGAGCTTAAAGCGAAAATTCCAACCGAATCGAGCACTTTGCATCGCCTGTTGGGCGCGATCCCGAACAGTGCAGAGTTTCGTCACAACAAGCAAAATCCGCTGCACCTCGATATTTTAGTAGTGGATGAAGCCTCTATGGTCGATCTGCCGATGATGTACAAAGTCGTCGATGCGCTACCAAAGCATGCGCGTTTGATTCTACTGGGAGATAAAGACCAGTTGGCGTCGGTAGAAGCAGGTGCGGTGCTCGGTGATATCTGTTCGTTCCACGCATTTGGCTTTGGCAAAGAGCAGGCGTCTGCGGTCGCGAAGTTAACGGGTTTTGACACCTTGGCTTACAGCACCAACAGTAATGCTTCGATTGCCGATAGCTTATGTATGCTGCAAAAGAGTTACCGATTCGATGCCCGTTCTGGTATCGGTCAGCTAGCGAAAGCGGTCAACGTTGGCTCAGCCGCAAAAGTAGACGACGTTTGGAATCGTGATTTTGCTGATATCGAGCATTTTGCACTGAGCAGTCAAAACTACAATCAGATGATGCAGACCTTGGTTACTGAATATGGTCGTTACCTGAAACGCATCGGACAGCAAGAGATTGACCAAAAGACAGGAGAACCAGAAACGCTGACCCGCAAAGCCAAAGCCGTGTTGGATACCTTTAATCAATGCCGACTATTGTGTGCCATCCGTGAAGGTGACTTTGGTGTGACCGGTTTAAACCAACGCATTGAAAAAGCACTCGCGGCACGTAAGCTGATTCAAACCCAAGATGAACTTTGGTATCACGGTAGGCCAGTGATGGTCACGCGTAATGATCATGGCTTGGGGTTGTATAACGGTGATATCGGCATTTGTATGCGAGACGACAGCGAAGGAGAGCCGCGTCTTAAAGTGTTCTTTGAACTACCGGATGGCAGCGTGAAGTCGGTGCTGCCAAGCCGAGTCCCTGAGCATGAAACCGCATATGCGATGACCATTCATAAATCACAGGGCAGTGAGTTTGAATACACGCTGATGATTTTGCCGCCAGACTTCAGTCCAATCCTCACTCGTGAGCTGATCTACACAGGTATTACTCGCGCGAAGAAACGCCTTGCGATGTACGCTGAGATGAATGTCCTCAAGCGCGGTATTAAAGTGAAAACCACTCGAGCAAGTGGGTTGGTTGAGCGACTTAGAAATTGAGTTTAGTCATTCAAAAGTGAGAAGTTTTCATAAACTGAATATGTTTTTATGTGGCGGGTCGTAATCCCGCCATTTTTATGTCCAAGTAATTCGACCTGGTTTGAACCCCATGCTTTTTCTTCGATATTGTTTGAGCTTTGATGTCGAATGAGGTGTGCTCGTGGATTTTTCCTGGCTTGTACGTATCGCATTTATCGCTTTTTTTGTTTCAGGTGCTGCGTTGTTTATTTGGTTTGTGGTGCTAGGTGCCTTTCTCGTTTTCTTGACCCCTAAAAATGTAAAGCAGTACGCTTTCAATGAGCGACACTTTTCTGAAGTTGAGCGAGCGATCAGTTCAGGTTTTCATTTTGGAGCGCTTATTTATGGCACGGGACTGCTTGCGGCTATCGCGTTTCCTCGACTTAGTCGGAAAAGAGGGCTGAGCGATATTCGCAGCGTAAGTCCTCCGTGGCTGATTATGACAAGCCTAGTGTATTGGACAATATTGCTGATGATTATCTTCGTAACTTGTTCCACCTTAATAATGATGTTTATTCACTAGACGTACGTACAAAAAGACCGAGCATGATGCTCGGTCTTCTTCTATCAACTGGCTTTACTAAAAGCGTTGGTAAATGACACGCTCTTAATGTTGTACTGTTTTTGGTAGCTTAAGATGAACTCTCTGATGGCATCATTAACAGGGAACACACAATGCACATCTAGGCCTTCTAGAAAATGATTATCAGCCATATCCCAAAAGCTTTGCAGCGAATTACAAATAATAGTTCTCATATAACAGTGCTCTTCTCGGCTTTAATAAAAGTCAGATAAACAGCTGTCCTTGATATACGGATACTCAGCAGAAACGTAATTAATGCTGAGTATTTTAGGGTGGAGAGAGTTCTCTCACCTAGATCCTTAGCGGTTAAACTTTGACCGCATTGGCGCAAAGTATAGCCAACCAGATGAATAAATCAACGATAAATATTCATTCAATTTTAATGTAATGGTTTGCACATTAATTGAACGGTTTGTGTTAGTTGATCATGTGGTTCAAAGATCCAACGCTAGGATTTTTGACTTACGCTGAAAGTTATACAGATCCTGTTTTACTACAGGTAGGTAATCAACATTCACCTCGTAAAAGCCTTGCTCTCTGAACCAGTGCAAGCTGTGGGTAGTCAGTACAAAAATCTGGTCAATGCAGTCTGATTTTGAGCGATGCTTCATATAGTTGAGCAGTAGTAGTCCTCGGTTTCCATCTCGATAGTCAGGGTGAATTGCAACACAGGCCATCTCTGCTTTGCGTTCTTCGATATATGGATACAAAGCCGCACAGCCTATTATCAAACCGTCTTTTTCTATGATGGTGAACTTACTAATTTCTTGCTCAAGTTGCTCACGTGAGCGTCGCACTAAGACTCCTTGCTCTTCTAGTGGACGGATCAAATCTAGGATACCGCCAATGTCATCGATATCGGCTTCGCGCACCTGTTCGGCACTGGCCATCACGACTTGGGTACCGATGCCATCGAAAGAGAAAAGCTCTTGAATTAACGCGCCATCCACTTTGTAGCTGATCAGGTGACTTCGCGGCACTCCTGCACGACATGCGGCAATGGAGCCTTTAAGAAAACGTAATGTACCGGAGTTATAGTCGGTGTCCGGCGAGGTGTTCTCGGTCAGATTTTTAATGACATGTTCTGCTTCGATAGGGAACAGCTCCGCGACGGCGTTGCCATTGTCATCAATCACACCTTGCTCTGAACAGAAGCCAATAAGTTTATCTGCGCCTAGTTTTATCGCTAGTTGAGTGGCAACTTCTTCAGAGAGCAGATTAAAACACTCGCCTGTCACAGAGCTGGCAATAGGGCCAAGCAGTACAATTGAGCCTTGATCGAGTGTGCGATGGATAGCATTGGTATCGATTCGACGGATACGACCACTGTGGCAATAATCAATACCGTCATCCACTCCGAGGGGCTGAGCAATCACAAAGTTACCGCTCACGACGTTAAGTTGTGTTCCTGCCATCGGCGTATTATTGAGGCTCATCGACAAACGTGCGGTAATAGCCAGTTGTAGTTGCCCTGCTGCCTGCATAACTACCGAAAGTGCAGCTTCGTCTGTGATTCGAACATTTTTGTGGTACGGCGTTGTAAGGTCTTGTTTTTCTAGTAGCTGATTAATTTGTGGCCTAGCACCATAAACAAGTACTATCTTAATTCCTAGACTGTGCATAAGCGCAATATCATTGATAATATTGCCAAAGTTTTTATCCGCAACCGCCTCTCCACCTAACATTAAGACCATGGTTTTACCACGGTGGGCGTTCACATAGGGTGTGGATTGACGGAATCCTTTAACTAGAGCAGTACTACGAATTTTCACTACAGCCATTCCTTGTGTTTATTTATGCTCTAATATTGTCTTTTTATTCAATTGTTGGCAAGGTGTTTTTTTGGAACAAAGAGCAAACATCAATTTGCTCACTCTTTATTCTTTTTACTATAAAAGAGTAGAATGTGTGTGTGGTTTCAAAGTAAGAAAGTGTGATGTCTTCTTTAGCGAAAAAAAACGCTGCTATTAACGAACAGCCAACTCAGAAAAAAACCAATACCCGTAAGTGGATTGAACGTGCACTGATGTTTATTGCCTTAGTCGGAACGCTTGCTGTTATTGGTGTTTATGGAGACTTGATTGGTCGTTTTGTATATAAGCCGGTACCAAAGTCTCTTATCTATGGTAAGTGGATTGAGCAAGAGGTTGCGCCTTACGCTCGTGAAGAGTTCATTGTCAGTGAAAGGGGCATCATCGTTCAGGGCTCTACCATAGCCACTGATTTTGAGTTTGACGGTAAAACCTTTTCGTATAAGGTGGGCTCTAAGGTAAGAGAGTTTGAATTCGTGGGACAAAATCATACTGAAATGAAGTTGGACTCAAATGCGCATTATTTGCCAGTCTTCCGTTTAGAAGGCAAAAGCGACTTGTCTCTACGCTAGAACTCCGAACCACTTGTTCATCGCATGGAAGCGATGGTTTAACATCTGTCGAAGTAATTTTCTCTGGTTTACTGGATCTGCAATATCAAACATTGCTTGGACATTTCCTTTATTTTCCTCTGCTATAAATATATTTGGTTGATGAACTGTACGAGGCGCTCGTGCATTCGCTCATTGTTGATACACTTTGTCGCAGCTTTTCAATTGCTTCGTAGGTATTTGTTTGTCATCCTTTCGCTATATTTAACTGTGGAAATCCTCCGTGCATAAAAAACTCCTACCTCTAATGACGTTAAGCCTTCTCTTTGGCTGTGCTCAACCAACAGATCGTGCTCAACAATATCTGGATGGTGAATTTACCAACATACTCAATGAAGTGAATGTGGTTGAATCTAACAAGCCGCAAGACTTTACTGAGTTCAACAAGCAAGCAGAGCAAGTTGTAACCAAGTCGCCTTCAATGGCAAAAATGTACCAACCACTTTACGAGAAGTTGAGTGAGTGGGCGTTGCAAAGTGGTGATACCACAGCGTTAAGTGCTTTCGGCATTCAGGCCGCTCAACTTGGGGGCGGTGACAAAAAGGGTAATGTGTTATTCACGGGTTATTTCTCACCAGTGATGGAATTGCGTCACGAGCCAAATGCTAAGTTTAAGTACCCAGTTTATGGCAAGCCGACTTGCAGCTCGGACTGTCCGACTCGTGCAGAGATTTATAACGGTGCATTAGAGGGGCAAGGCCTTGAGCTTGGCTACGCACCAAATATGATTGATCCGTTTATGATGGAAGTGCAGGGCAGCGGCTTTGTTCATTTTAAAGATGACGATACGCTGGAATACTTCGCTTACGCAGGCAAGAACAACAAAGCGTACGTAAGCATTGGTCGTATTTTGATTGATCGTGGTGAAGTGCCACGTGAAAAGATGTCATTAAAGGCAATCAAAGAGTGGGTGATGGCAAATGATGAGGCGGCAGTTCGTGAATTGCTAGAGCAAAACCCTTCTTATGTCTTCTTTGCGCCGCAAGCGGATGCGCCAGTTACGGGATCAGCAGGTATTCCTCTATTACCAATGGCATCGGTTGCAGGTGATCGCTCAATTCTACCTATGGGTACACCAATCCTAGCTGAAGTACCATTGCTTAATAAAGACGGTACATGGAGCGGGGCACATCAGCTTCGTCTTCTTATTGTGCTAGACACTGGCGGTGCGGTGAAGCAAAACCATCTTGACCTTTACCACGGTATGGGACCACGTGCTGGCACAGAAGCGGGTCACTACAAGCACTTTGGTCGTGTGTGGAAACTCGGTCTGGAAAATACCCCAACGCAAGCACCTTGGGCTTTGCCGCCAGAGAAGTTACAATAAGCGCCTAGCGAGAGGAATCGCCTCTCATCATCTAGACATTTCATCAAAGAGTGCGTATAAATCGCACTCTTTGTTTTTCTATCGATCATCTGGAACTTCAATATGCGTGAACTCGATACTCCGGCATCTGACAGCTACAACCAACGTTTTGGTGGCACTCGTCGTCTCTACGGTAACAGCGAAGTAGAAATTCTTCGTGCCGCACACGTGTGCGTGATTGGTATTGGTGGCGTAGGTTCTTGGGCGGTAGAAGCGCTGGCACGTACTGGTATTGGTGAGCTGACACTTATTGATATGGATGACGTGTGTGTGACTAACATTAACCGCCAAATCCATGCGATGACAGGCACGGTTGGTCAAAGTAAAATTGAAGTGATGGCAGAGCGCGTTAAGCTGATTAACCCTGAATGTAAGGTCAATCTGATTGACGATTTCATCACGCCAGATAACCAGCACGAGTACTTGAGCAAAGAGTTCGATTACGTGTTGGATGCGATCGATAGCGTAAAAGCAAAAGCCTCTCTACTGGCTTACTGTCGTAGCAACAAGATCAAAGTGATCACGACAGGCGGTGCTGGTGGTCAAATCGATCCAACCCAAATCATGGTGGCGGATCTGACCAAGACTATCCAGGATCCATTGGCGAAGAAGATCAAAGATACGTTGCGTCGCCATCATAACTTCCCGAAAAACCCAGCGCGTAAGTTTGGTATCGATTGTGTGTTCTCTACCGAGCAATTGAAGTACCCACAAGCAGATGGTTCAGTATGTGGCGTGAAATCGACAGCAGAAGGTCCAAAACGAATGGACTGTGCGAGTGGTTTTGGCGCAGCGACGGTTGTAACAGCAACTTTCGGTTTTGTTGCGGTATCTCGCATCGTTGAAAAGCTGATTCAAAAGCATAAGAAGTAAATTCAAAGAAGAGAGCGCATCATGACTGATTTCCCTGTTTCGCCGTTTGGCACTGACATCACCAGTGAAGACATCGCCGCAACCATGCAGCAATTTAAAGGTTGGGAAGACCGTTACCGTCAGGTGATTCAATGGGGTAAAAAGCTGCCTCAAATGCCTGAAGAGCTTAAATCAGAACAAGTTACGGTATCTGGTTGTGAAAGCCTAGTGTGGTTGGTGAGCAAAGAGCAAGAAGGCGTATGGCACTTCTGCGCTGATTCTGACGCGCGTATCGTTCGTGGCCTGATTGCCTTGGTGATGGCAGCTTACGACGGCAAAACAGCAGAGCAAATTCAAGCGTTTGATATTGATGCTTACTTTGAAAAGCTGGGTTTAATTGCTCATCTAAGCCCATCGCGTGGCAACGGTTTGAAAGCGATTGTTGAGCAGATCAAAACACAGGCTCAGTAATTGCGATTAGTGAACACCGCATAAAGAACAAAACAAAGAAAAGGGTTGAAGCCAAATGGTTTCAACCCTTTTTCTATATATCTAGATTGGTATCTTGATTGTTAAAGCATATCGACTGCTTTCTCAACGGCTGCAATCAGCTTCTCAACATCTTCTAACGTATTGTAGATACCAAAAGAAACACGCACAGTACCTTTGACGTTGAGCGCATCCATCAGAGGGTGAGCACAGTGATGCCCTGCACGAACTGCGATACCTTGTTGATCAAGCAGTGTAGCAATGTCTTGGTGGTGAACGCCGTCCATCACAAAAGTAAGCACTGAAGCGTTCGGCTGATAACCGAGGATTTGAATGTCGTCCAGCTGAGTCAGTGCTTGGTAAGCTTTTTCCTGCAGAGAATGCAGATGTGCCTCTACTTCGGTTTGGTTGAAGCCTTGGTACCAATCGATAGCTTTTGCTAGCGCAATCGCGCCAGCGACGTTCGGTGTGCCCGCTTCAAACTTACCCGGCAAGGCTGAGAAGGTGGTTTTCTCAAACGAGACTCTTTCGACCATTTTGCCGCCGCCGTGCCATGGTGGCATCGCTTCTAAAAGTTCAAGCTTGCCATAAAGAACCCCAATCCCTGCAGGTGCATACAGTTTGTGGCCAGAGAAGACATAGAAATCAACATCGAGCTCTGCCAAGTTCAAAGGTTCATGAACAATACCTTGTGCACCATCAACAACAACAACCGCGCCTACCGCATGCGCCTTAGCGATGATTTTCTCGATGGGTTGACGAGAGCCCGTCACATTGGTGATTTGTGCACATGCTACGATTTTACAGCGCTCCGACAACAGTGCTTCAAATGCACTGATATCGAATTGGCAATCGGAGGTCATCGGAACTTTAACGATTTTCGCGCCCGTTTGCTCTGCGACAATTTGCCAAGGCACGATGTTGGCGTGATGTTCCATTTCACTGATCAGGATTTCATCACCCGCTTGGAGCGAGCTTCGAGCATAAGTTTGCGCGATGAGATTTAGCGCTTCGGTTGCGCCGCGAGTCCAAATGATTTCTTTTGAGCTGCTTGCCCCAATGAACTTCGCAACGGTTTCACGAGCCGCTTCAAATTGACTGGTCGCGTTGGCTGTTAAGCTGTGACTGCCACGGTGCACGTTCGCATTTTGTGCACTGTAGTAACGGCTAATCACATCGATCACGCATTGTGGCTTTTGTGTTGTAGCTGCGCTATCAAGGTAAACCAAAGGTGACTGGTTGACGTCTTGATTCAGAGCTGGGAACTGTTCGCGTACAGCGTTTACGTCAAACATTATTCGTCACCGAGCTCGTGATAATGCAGTGTTGGGATAGTGACTAACGGCTCTGCAACCATCCATCCATGCTCTTTACCGGAAAGTTTGATAATGATTTCCATAGCGAACTCAAGTGCGGTTCCTGGTCCCTGACTTGTCAGTAGATTGTGATTCACGTCCATGGTGACACGTTTTGCTCGCCATTTGTCTTCCGGAATATGAGATTGGAAGCTTGGGTGACATGTCATCAGAGCTTCAGGGTAAAGGTTGTGGTGTTGTAAAACCAAAGCAGGAGCAGCACAAATTGCCGCAACCAGTTTACCTTCGTACATATGCTGTTTCAGGATCTCAATCATGATGGTGCTATCACGGAAGGTTTCTGCACCACCTACGCCACCAGATAGAACAATCGCATCAAACTCGTCATCGGCAACATCAACCAGCTTGCAATCCGCGGTAAGTGTCACACCACGAGAAGCCTTCATAGTCAGTGCACCATCGAAGTCTGCGCTTGCAACCGTTACGTCATAGCCTGCTCGAACCATTAAGTCGATAACGGTTACCGCTTCCATTTCTTCGGTGCCCGGAGCGATAGGTACTAAGATCTTTTTGTTCATTGTTCTGTCCAGCTTTGTTCAATCTGTTTGATGCGTTGATAGAGTTTGGCGTTCTCTGGCGTGCTAATGTGATGCTTTTCGGCGGCTTGCAGTAGATAACCAGTAATAAAGTCTATCTCGGTACGGCGTTGGTGAAAAACATCTTGCCTCATAGAAGAGTAGTTGGCTGCTGTAGCGTTAACCACTTGCATAATAGTGGCATGAAGAGAGTCAAAATCTACCTCGATCTCTTCTTTATTCATGACTTCCACTAACTCATGAGTGATGTTCGCCAATTTGGTGTCAAACTCAGGAGCGGCAAGCTCACCATTCTTGCATTGATGGATGGCAGTCAGGGGGTTGATTGCGCAATTGATCGCAAGTTTTGTCCACAATGCAGCGTTGATGTTTGGGTTCCAATTAACTTCGGGCAAAGCGTGGTTCATCACATCTGCAAGAAAGCTACACTGAGCACCTTTAGCATTAAAACCACCCAGTTGAGTATTCCCCTGACCAGTGTGAAGAA
Source organism: Vibrio sp. SCSIO 43153 (assembly GCF_023716625.1). Classification (NCBI taxonomy): domain Bacteria; kingdom Pseudomonadati; phylum Pseudomonadota; class Gammaproteobacteria; order Vibrionales; family Vibrionaceae; genus Vibrio; species Vibrio sp. SCSIO 43153. The sequence goes on along the minus strand of NZ_CP071855.1, from coordinate 2,568,906 downwards.
CCTGCTCTTTACTTGGTTTATAAGCACCGTGTGTTGTTGTGGCAACTATCAATGGGTTATCAGGCAGTTTTGCTTCAAGTAGCGGTGCAGTGCCCATACCGTTGTGCAGCAACATCACAATGGTGTCTTTGCTGATGTAGGGAAGAAGAGGCTCAATGGCTTCCTCTACTTGCCATGCTTTTACCGTCACAACAATCAGATCTGCGGCTTGTACAGAAGGAAGGTGCTGATTAGTGAAGTTAATTGCAGGAGCGTCATCAAGTTGAAGCTGTTGCTTACTATCAGAGGTTCTTCCCCATAAGGAAACATTGTGCCCAGCAAATTGAAATTTGGTCGCCCATAGTGAGCCAATAGCTCCCGGACCAAGGATAAGAATATTCACCAAACGCTCTCATTAAAAAGGTTTGCTGCAAGGATAATGAGGGAAAAAAGGAAAGCAAATAAAAATGGCGCCAAGAGGCGCCATTTTTGGGGAACTTATCGGTTCTATTAGAACTTGTAAGTTACAGCTAGGTAGTGACCGAAGCCAGTAGATTTGAAGCCGTCAGTATCTTTGATACCGTAAACGTCTTTGTAACCTTTCAGGCCGTAACCAACTGCGAAGCGGTCAGAGTGCCAGTAGATACCGTTAAACATTGCACCACCGTTGCTAGCAGTAGAGTACTCATCTTTCATACCGAATTGGTAATCGATGTAACCTTGGTAAGAAATGAATGAACCGTTCTCGAAGAAGTAGAATGGTTTGAACCAGTTAGTCGAGATTTGGAAACCGTTCCAATCTTTGTTGTTACCTTGGTAAGTACCGTATAGGTTTAGGCCGATTTTGCCCAACCATGGAACCATCACGTCAGAACCTAGACCAACTTTTTGGTTGTTTACTGAGAATGGGTTTGTTTTGTAATCAGTACCGTCCCACTCAAATAGAGTTGCTACGTAAAGCTCTTGAACTGGACCGAAAGATAGGTCTTTACCAGTTAGGCCGTCTAGAGACATACGTGGAGCGAACTTCATGAAGATTTTAGGTGCGCCAGCTTTGTCGCTACCTTTGTCTGTTGCTAGGTTGAATACGTCAACGTAACCGTAAAGATCGAAGATACCAGAGCGGCCGCCGAATTCCATTTCTAGGTAGTCGTGAGATGACTCGCCTGGAAGTTCGTCAAATGCACCCATAAGGTTGAATTGCATCCACTTGTAATCGTTTTTGTGGATGTCGCCGTCAGAGTAATCTGCAGCCATTACTGGAGCTGAAGTAGCCGCTAGAAGGCCAAGAGCTAGAAGTGATTTACGCATAAGGGGACTCTCTATGTTTGTAATGATTCAGAACACGCAATCTTTGCTGCGCTTTCCAATTGGCAGGGATAATAGCGATAAAAATCGCAAATGAAAGTGATAAAGGATGCAAAAATGAAGGTTTTTGGTGATGTTTGTCACGAAACTAATTTTAATAACGGAACTTTTATGTTGTTGCATGTTTTTGCATAAATAGTGTGATTTAGATCGTTTGCGCGGGCGATTTTATGACATTTTAAGCCAGTCGTTTAACCAACATAAATCGTTAGTGATCTGACTGATACGTCCCTCGTATGAGTTATTGAATCAAAGAGGACGATTTAATGAATGAAGTGATGTTGTTCCCATTAACCTCGGTTGTACTACCCGAAGGGAAAATGAATCTGCGTATTTTTGAACCGCGTTACAAACGTATGGTGAAAGAATGCAGCATACAGAACATTGGGTTTGGGGTTTGCTTGGTCGGTAACGATAGTGACCAGAGAGCAGCGGGAAACGTTTCGTCCATCGGTACTTTGGTGACCATCGTTGATTTCGAAACACTCAGTGATGGGCTTCTTGGCATTACGGTCGTTGGAGAGAGACGCTTCCGAGTGAAGCGTGTGCGCTCTGATTTTGATGGTCTTCGTCATGCTGACGTTGAATGGATGGAAAATTGGCAACAGCCCCACTCCTATCCAGACTTTCTTCATTTGAGTACGCAACTCGCTCACGTTTACGAACAATTCCCCCAACTTGGTAACCTGTATCAACACCGCTTTTATGATGATCCTTCTTGGGTTACCCAGCGCTGGTTGGAGCTTTTGCCACTCGACCGTTCATTGTTTGAAAAGTTAGTAGGTGCGGATGATTGCATTGATGCTCTGACGTTTCTCACACATGCCATTGAAGCCCCAAATGAAAGAGAGACTAGGATATGAAAGGACTTACGAAAGCCGCAGTGACTTTGGCTACTGCTATTGGCTTGGCTGCTTGTGGCTCAGACAGTGACACAATTGAGTATTCAAACCTACAAGCTGTTCATGCTTCTGCAGATGCCCCTTTAGCAAATGTATGGATAAACGGTAACGCAGCACTTACTGATGTTGATTACGGTGTTGGCTCTGGCTATGTCAAGTTAATGGCGGGAGAAAATACGGTTCGTGTAGATGTACAACTACCAGGCGGTGAAGTGTTGAATGTTGTTCCAGAGACGATGTTGGACCTAAACAGCGAAACCAAATATACAGCATTTGTCGTGGGTGATGCCGCGGAAGGTACTGTTGAGCCTCTAGTGGTCACTCGTAGCGCAGTTTCTATGGCGGATGAAAATAACTTGGACGTTCAAATAGTGCATGCGGCGGCGGAGATACCGCCAGTGAATGTTTATGTAACGGCTCCTGGCGCAGACTTGTCTATGTCAACGCCCGTTGCAATGCTAGGTTATAAAGACTCAACTGATGTTCTGAATATTCCAGCTGACAATTACCAAGTGCGTTTGGCTGTGGGCGATTCGGTTGCCTTTGATTCAGGCTCAATCCCATTGCCGGCAAATGCAAATTTGACCATTGCAGCTATCAAAACGGGAGATTCAGACAGCACTTCTCCAGTGAAGTTGTTGGTATTGGATGGTTCTGGTTCTTCTATAATTGAGGATACGGGGAGTAAAGCGGAAGTACGAGTTGGCCATTTAGTTGAAGACGCAGGTACTGTCGATGTCAACGTGAATGGAGCGCCATTTGCAATGCTCTCTAATCCTGAGTTCGCGCCTGAACGAACTACTCCGGGCGTAGGTAGTTACCTAGGACTTGATTCTGGTGATTACGACATCGATGTCATCGATCAGGCTTCTGGAACGACCATCATTGATGCAGATGGTGTCCCTTTGATGGGCGGTATGGATTACAGTATCTATGCCGTAGGAATGGCATCTACTATGGTTGAACCTCTCGTTGTTGAAGATATGCGTAGATCTGTAGTAACCAGTGCAACGTTAAATGTTACTCATGCTGCCGCAAATCCAGTCGCTGAAATGGTAGATATCTATCTCACCGCGAGCACAGGCATAGAAGGAAGTGATCCAGCAATAGCGAACTTTGCGTATAAAGACAGTGTTCAAGGTGTGTACATCGCTGAAGGTTCTTATTACGTTACAGTTACTGTTGCTGGTGAGCCGTCTATAGTGGCCATTGATTCAGCGCCACTTACTGTAACAAACGGTGTTGTGTATCAAGTGATCGCCATCGACGATGGTAATAATAATGGTTTTAACCTCATTGTTGATGACATCACAGATTAGGGAAAAGGAAGGGAGGAGGAAACTCCTCCCCTTAAAAGGCTGATTATGATGAGTGATAGCCCGCAGAAGCTTGGGCGAAGCGAGTGGAACGACTATATGGATAAAGTAAAAGCGAGAGATAAAGCCGCTTTTGCTTTCGTTTTCCGTTTCTATGCTCCGAAGCTTAAGCAGTTCGCCTACAAACATGTTGGAAACGAGCAGGTTGCAATGGAAATGGTTCAAGAGACTATGGCGACCGTTTGGCAGAAAGCACATTTGTACGACGGAGCAAAAAGTGCTCTTTCCACTTGGATCTACACAATATTGCGTAACCTTTGCTTTGACTTGCTGAGAAAGCAGAAAGGGAAGGAGTTACATATTCATTCTGATGACATTTGGCCTTCAGAATATTACCCGCCTGATTTGGTCGACCATTACTCACCAGAGCAAGATATGCTAAAAGAGCAAGTTGTGAAGTTCTTGGAGATTTTACCCAAGAATCAGCGAGATGTGCTAAGAGCGGTGTATTTGGAAGAGTTACCACATCAGCAAGTTGCAGAAATGTTTGAGATCCCCCTAGGCACGGTGAAATCTCGGCTGAGGCTTGCAGTTGAGAAATTGAGGCATTCAATGCATACGGAGCAATTATGAACAAACATCCAGATAAAAACCTGTTAGAGGCATATGCTTCGGGAAGTATTGACGCAGTTTCTGGCTTAGTTGTCGCTACGCATTTAGAGACTTGCTCCGACTGCCGTGCATATGTAAACCAAGTAGAGGCTGCTCAGGCCGTGCTTGTGAGTGATATTCCTACAGAGTATGGAGAAGAGTTTGACACCATGCTTGATGAAATATTGTGTGCAGAAGCGGTGTCTGACGATATCATTGTGCTAGAACAGGCTAAAGTTCAAGTCGCAGGGAAAGACTTCACATTACCAAAAACACTGAGTCGGTTTTCTGACTTAGTCAGTGATTGGAAAAGTTACGGCGGCAAAGTTTATAGCGCTCAGTTAGATCTTGGAGAAGATGCTCGCGTCAATCTTATGTACATCGGTGAAGATGTACGGATTCCTCAGCACACTCACAAAGGCTTGGAATCGACCTTAGTGTTACATGGTGGTTTTAGTGACGAGGACGGCCATTACGAGGCTGGTGATCTGCTGGTCAAGGACGCCACTGTTAAGCATAGTCCGTTCACGAAGCCTGGAGAAGACTGTTTATGTTTAACAGTCCTGACGGAGCCGATGATTTTTACACAAGGTGTAGCTCGAATTTTCAATATGTTTGGAAAGGGCATGTACCCTTAGATATTGCTTCAACAGACCCCAATCAAAAAGCCACCGATGTTCGGTGGCTTTTTTCATTATTTCTTCTTAATCTCTTTGTCTTGCTTTTTCGAGCAACTCAGTGAAGTAGTGCCGCAGTGAATAAAGCATGATTAAACTCGGAATTACCATCAAAGCGGTGAGAACAAAGAAGGTTGTCCAATCATTCAAGTAGTCAACGAGTTCGCCACTAAAAGAAGCGAGAGTGGTTCGGCCAAAGTTACCAAGTGAAGCTAATAGAGCGTATTGAGTTGCTGAAAAAGCTTGCCCAGTAAGCACCGTCAAGAACGATACAAAAGCAACGGTAGAGAATGCCGTTGTAAAGTTGTCCACAAAGATCGTTGCTAAGAATAAATGCTCGCTCGGGCCAACTTTCGCAATCCAAGCAAACATGAGGTTACTTGCTGACATCGCAATGCCGCCAATCATCAAGCCTCTTACAATGCCGAACTTCACGTTGAACATACTACCTACAAACGTGAATACCATAGTTGCGCCCCATCCAATGAGCTTAGAGTAGTAGCCAATTTGCTCATTGCTAAAGCCTACCTCTTTATAGAAGGCAATCGACATACGACCTAAGAACGCTTCACCAATTTTGAATAGAAAGACGAACAGTAGCAACGTGATAGCGACCCGAACTCCATTACGGTTAAAGAAGTCCAAAAATGGCTCAACGACGGTTACAGTGAACCAAGCAACTAACTTAGAGCCTACAACTTCTTTATGGCGTTGTTCTGCTTCTCGTTGAAGCTGTTCTCGCTGAGTATTTGGCTCACCAACCAGTAGAGTAAAAATCATGAGCAGAACAACAATCATTGCCATGCCGTAGTAGACGCCGTTCCATCCCACAGTATCTGCATTAATAAATGCAAGGTAACCAGGTAGCGAATAACCGGTCCACCAACCGATTACTGCCATTGCTGAAGCTTGAGGCAATTTTGAGTCTTCTGTTTTCGGGAAGGTATCAATACGAAAAGCGTCAATAGCGATGTCTTGGGTTGCCGATGCTGTTGCTATACATAGAGCAAGCATAGAGGTGAAAATCAAATTCTCTGCTGGGTTCACATCAGCAATAAATAAGGTCGCAACTAGCACGATACTTTGGCAAAGAAAAATCCAACTTCGGCGCTGCCCTAGTAAACGATGCAAAACAGGTAATTTGACACGATCAACTAATGGCGCCCATAAAAAGTTGATTGCGTAAACTGCAAAAACGCTACCGAAATAACCGATTGCCGATAACGTTAAGCCAGCATCTTTGAGCCAGCCTGACATGTTTGAACCAATAAGCACCCATGGAAAGCCACTTGAGCAGCCAAGCATGAAAACCCAAAGTAGGCGTTTATCGAGGTAACTTTTTACCGTTTCCAACCAAGTGATGGAAGGTAATGAAGACATAAATCAATCCGTTAAAATAGAGCCGCTAAAAGAGAAAGCCCTTCGAATATTCAAAGGGCTTATGATTTTGGCTATTTGAGTAGTGTTGCTTTGGTGATGACGATTTGTGTCTCTGGGACATCGCGCATCCGACCAATGGATTTGGTTGGTTGTTTCGCCATGCTTTCAATGACATCGAAGCCTTCAGTAACAACGCCAAACACGGCATAACCTGGTGGGCGAGAGCCGTAGTTCAAGAAATCGTTGTCTACTAGGTTAACGAAGAATTGTCGAGTAGCTGAATCGGGAGCATTGGTACGAGCCATTGCGATGGTTGCACGGTCGTTATTTAAACCGTTGTTACCCTCGTTTTTGATTGGAGCGTACGTTTGAACCATTTGCATATCTTGGTTAAAGCCACCACCTTGTGCCATAAAGCCAGGGATTACGCGGTGGAAAATCGTACCTTCGTAACTGCCATCTTCTACGTATTTCAGGAAGTTTGCGACGGATATTGGTGCTTTTTCTTCGTTTAGCTCCACCGTAAAGTTTCCTAACGTGGTTTCAAACGCGACTTTTGGGCCCGCAAAAACGCTGCAGCTCAATAGCGCAAGAGAAAGAATCGCTTTACGTAGCATTAGAATCGCTCCTGCATGTACTGACGAAGTTCAGAATCATTCGCAGCTTCTTTTAAGGTTAAACTAATAACATCATTAAGCGTTTCTTCAATGTCTGAATCAGAGGCACTTAATGTACCCGAGCGCTTAGCGGTACCCGTGTAAGTCTTAACCAATTTACCTTCAGGTGTTTCTGCAGTGATCTCGATAACGACCTTCGCATCCATCTCATTTTCCATGACTGAATGTTTCACATTGATAAGCGCTTCTTGGATCTCTAGTTCGATAGAGTTATTGCTATTGAGGTCGGTGCGGAAACCTTGAGAAGCAAATTGCTGAGCAAATGCGTCTTCAAGAGTGATTCTAAGGTTTTGTTTTGCGTGTAGAGGTAAAATATTTGAACGGCCGTTATCAACCAATGCCACATATTGTGCAGCGCGGACGTCTTTACTGGTTAAGCTGTAGGTTTTTCCCTGTACAATTGAATTCGTGCTCAAAGTTGTTTGAGGCATAAGGTTCAATTGTGGCTGCTGTGGAGCTGAACAGGCAGCAAGCAGGGCAACTGAAGCTGCTAATACCAGTTTTTTCATCTTATTATTCCTTTTTAAAGTCATAGCTTTATTGCATAACGCTTAATTTAGCAGGATCTTTTGTCGCCTGTAAAATTACGAATTTGCTGTTAGAAGCGACAAGTTTCACATTTTTATCGCCAAACAAGCGTTTCAGCTTAGCGTCGTAACCAAGATGGCGATTACCTATGACTTGTAATTTACCACCTTGGTTCAAAATTTGTTTCGCATCACAGAACATTTGCCAAGCAATATGGTCGGTAATAGCTTGTTGTTGATGAAATGGTGGGTTGCACATGATTAAGTCTGCACTATTGTGCTCAAAGCCATCTAAACAGTTATTGACGATGCATTGGGCGGGATGCTCGGCACCTAGGTTATCAATAAGGTTCTGTTTGGCAGACTCGATAGCCATAAAGCTCTCGTCAACGAGCGTTAACTGAGCGCCTGGGTTGAGTTGTCCTGCTTTTACTGACAACACACCATTACCGCATCCAAGGTCGATGATACTTTTGATTTTAGGATCTTGCGGAATATGCTGAAGCATAAAGCGGGCACCCAGATCTAAGCTTTCGCCTGAATAAACATTTGGCAGATTTTTTAGTTGTATGTTCTCACCTTCGACACCCCAAACCGTAAAAGGGTCAACTGTGATAACGGGTTGTGCATTGGCAGCAGAAAAAACTAAGCGATGCTTCTTCCAAGCTAAAGACGTTTTTGTTTCGCCTAAGTGCTTTTCGAATAACTTGAGCGTTGATGTATGAATATCTTTCGCTTTATTTACTGCGATAATAGGGCACGATACGGGCAGTGTTTTACGTAGTTGGCTCAACAACCAAACTAGATGACGATTGCTTTTGGGTAACTGAAGCAAAACGATATCGGTTTGGTTGGAAATTTCACTGATGGTTGAGTCAAAAGTCACGCTATTGCAGTGATTATTCTCTAAGTTCAGTTGAGCTCCTCTTTGAGAGACAAATGAGTCGCTTATCGATGTGACGTTATGCTTTTCTGAAAACCAGCATGCCAATGCTCCAAAACTATCATTGATGATAAGTATGTTCTGATTGGTCGGCAGATCCAGTTCTTCCACGTGGTTAATTAGGTACTCATCTCCCGCATCCCAAGCTTGAAGTGTTTCATTAGCGCGCTTTGGGAAGCGATGAAGTGTAAGACTTCTATCGTGAAGGTTCAGTTCGGTTTTCATAAGTGAGTTAAGGGTAGTTGTAACATACAGCTGGTATTGTCGCAGATGATAGCGGGACAAGATACTAAAAAGCTGTCAATTCTCTGTTTCTCGTGTTTTAGCGCTGCACGTGATACAGGCAAAGAAGTGTGAAGGCTCTTTGAAATTTAAACCAGTTGTACGTTGTTTGAATGAGTTGCGTATATACTTGCATAATTCGTATTTGCGAGGACGTAATATGATCCAAGAAATCATAGAAAAGAAGCTACATAGTGAGCTGCAGCCTAGTTACCTAAAAGTGATTAACGAAAGCTACATGCATAATGTTCCACCAGGCTCAGAAAGCCACTTTAAAGTGATTGTCGTATGTAATGCTTTTGACGGTCAGCGTTTAATTGGTCGTCACCGACAAGTTAACCAAATCTTGGCTGATGAACTTGATAATCACATTCATGCTTTGGCGATTCATACTTACACTGAAGCTGAGTGGCATGAGCAACAAAATGGTGCGCCAGATAGCCCAATGTGCATGGGCGGAGGGCGCTAAAGTATTGATAAAAGAAGATGACGAGAGTCATCTTTTTTTATTTTACATTTTTACGGGGACACAATGTGGTACAAAAGCTGGTTAAAAAATGTGTTAACAGTGTTTCAACAAATAAATAGAAATTTCTGTTTGTTTCAAACCATGAATATATCACTAAATAGGTATTCGTAGAGGACGATGCAATTGTGCGATGGTTCAAACTTATGACTATTCTTTAGCCTTTTAGATCTGATTCGGTCGAAATAAAACCACTATTGCTATCATTGGTCATGGCATCAAGTTCCCAAAAAATGCTAGACTACTGCACCTGATAAATCTCGCTCAAAAAATGTGATGAGATTTTTAATAGGATGTTGCGATTTTGGTGTTTTAAACAGCATCAAAACCGGACACTGATGTCGTGTCTAAAAGTTACGCAATCAAAAGAATCTTTTTCCCGATAAAAGTAGTGCAAGTGCGTATGATTACAATAAAGAAGGGCTTGGATCTTCCTATCGCAGGAGCTCCATCCCAGGTGATTAATGATGGTAAGACCATCAAAAAAGTCGCCTTGCTTGGCGAAGAGTACGTTGGCATGCGTCCTACCATGCATGTCCGCGTTGGCGATGAAGTGAAAAAAGCGCAAGTTCTTTTTGAAGACAAGAAGAACCCTGGCGTTAAGTTCACTGCTCCAGCAGCCGGTAAAGTGATCGAAGTTAACCGTGGCGCTAAGCGTGTACTTCAATCTGTAGTGATTGAAGTGGCAGGCGAAGAGCAGGTTACATTTGATAAGTTCGAAGCAGCTCAACTAGCAGGTCTAGATCGCGAAGTGATCAAGACTCAATTGGTTGAATCTGGCCTTTGGACCGCTTTACGTACTCGTCCGTTTAGCAAGGTTCCAGCAATCGAGTCTGCTACTAAGGCTATTTTCGTAACTGCAATGGATACTAATCCACTAGCAGCACAGCCTGAGTTGATCATCAATGAACAACAAGAAGCATTCGTTGCAGGTCTAGACATTCTTTCAGCCCTGACAGAAGGCAAGGTTTACGTATGTAAATCTGGCACTAGCTTGCCACGCTCTTCTCAGTCTAACGTAGAAGAACACGTCTTCGATGGCCCTCACCCAGCAGGTCTTGCTGGCACCCACATGCATTTCCTATACCCAGTAAATGCACAAAACGTGGCTTGGAGCATCAACTACCAAGACGTTATCGCGTTCGGTAAGTTATTCCTAACTGGTGAGCTATACACAGATCGTGTTGTATCTCTTGCTGGTCCTGTAGTGAATAACCCACGTCTTCTTCGTACTGTTGTAGGTGCTTCTCTTGAAGACCTAACTGACAGCGAATTGATGCCAGGCGAAGTTCGTGTGATTTCAGGCTCGGTACTTTCTGGTACACAAGCGTCTGGTCCACATGCTTACCTTGGCCGTTACCATCAGCAGGTTTCTGTCCTGCGTGAAGGTCGTGAGAAAGAACTGTTTGGCTGGGCTGTTCCTGGTAAAAACAAATTCTCAATCACAAAATCTTTCCTTGGTCACATCTTTAAAGGTCAGTTGTTCAATATGACAACGACAACTAACGGTAGTGATCGTGCAATGGTTCCAATCGGCAACTACGAACGTGTAATGCCACTTGATATGGAACCTACTTTGCTACTTCGTGATCTATGTGCCGGTGATACTGACAGTGCTCAAGCACTGGGTGCACTTGAACTGGATGAAGAAGATTTGGCATTGTGCACCTTTGTATGTCCTGGTAAATACGAGTACGGTCTGCTACTTCGTGAATGCCTAGATACCATTGTGAAGGAAGGGTAATCCATGCTTAAGAAATTCATAGAGGATATCGAGCATCATTTTGAACCAGGCGGTAAACACGAAAAATGGTTTGCACTGTACGAAGCAGCAGCAACACTTTTCTACACGCCAGGTCTAGTAACAAAACGTAGCTCGCACGTTCGTGATAGCGTTGACTTAAAACGTATCATGATCATGGTTTGGTTCGCGGTATTCCCAGCAATGTTCTGGGGTATGTACAACGCGGGTGGCCAAGCTATCGCAGCACTTAACCACATGTACGCTGGTGATCAACTAGCGACAGTTATCGCAGGTAACTGGCACTACTGGCTAACAGAAATGTTTGGCGGCACCATCGGTGCTGAAGCTGGTGTTGGCAGTAAGATGCTACTAGGTGCGACTTACTTCCTACCGATCTACGCAACAGTATTTATTGTTGGTGGCTTCTGGGAAGTACTTTTCTGTATGGTGCGTAAGCACGAAGTTAACGAAGGCTTCTTTGTAACTTCTATCCTATTCGCACTTATCGTTCCACCAACGCTACCTCTATGGCAAGCGGCACTAGGTATCACATTTGGTGTTGTTGTTGCTAAAGAGATCTTCGGTGGTACAGGTCGTAACTTCTTGAACCCTGCTCTTGCGGGTCGTGCTTTCCTATTCTTTGCTTACCCAGCACAAATCTCGGGTGACGTAGTATGGACAGCAGCTGACGGCTTCTCTGGTGCAACTGCTCTTAGCCAATGGGCTCACGGCGGTAGCGGCGCGTTGATCAACAACATCACTGGCGCTCCTATCACTTGGATGGATGCTTTCATCGGTAACATCCCTGGTTCAATTGGTGAAGTATCGACTCTAGCTCTAATGATCGGTGCAGCGATGATCGTATACATGCGAATCGCTTCGTGGCGCATCATTGCGGGTGTAATGATCGGTATGATTGCAGTGTCAACACTATTCAACGTGATTGGCTCTGACACCAACCCAATGTTCAACATGCCTTGGCACTGGCACCTAGTTCTAGGTGGTTTTGCATTCGGTATGTTCTTCATGGCAACAGACCCTGTATCAGCTTCATTTACCAATGGCGGTAAGTGGTGGTACGGCATCCTAATCGGTGCAATGTGTGTGATGATTCGTGTAGTTAACCCAGCTTACCCTGAAGGTATGATGCTGGCGATTCTATTCGCGAACCTATTCGCACCTCTGTTCGACCATGTGGTTATTGAGAAGAACATCAAGCGGAGACTAGCACGCTATGGCAAGTAATAACGACAGCATTAAAAAGACGCTGGGTGTTGTTATCGGGTTGAGCCTTGTTTGTTCAATCATCGTATCAACAGCAGCCGTAGGCCTGCGTGACAAGCAAAAAGCTAACGCTGTCCTAGATAAGCAATCTAAGATTGTAGAAGTTGCTGGCATTGAAGCAGACGGTAAAAAAGTACCTGAGCTATTTGCACAATACATTGAACCTCGTCTAGTTGATTTCAAAACGGGTGACTTTGTAGAGAAAGCTGAAGACGGCTCTACAGCAGCAAACTACGACCAACGTAAAGCAGCTAAAGATCCTGCTGAGTCTATCAAGCTAACGGCTGATGAAGACAAAGCTAAGATCCTACGTCGTGCTAACACAGGTATCGTTTACCTAGTGAAAAGTGGTGATGACATTTCTAAAGTTATCATCCCAGTTCACGGTAACGGTCTATGGTCTATGATGTACGCATTCGTTGCGGTTGAAACTGACGGTAACACTGTGTCTGGTATTACTTACTACGAGCAAGGTGAAACTCCTGGACTTGGTGGTGAAGTAGAAAACCCAGCATGGCGTGCTCAATTCGTTGGTAAGAAACTATTCGACGAGAACCACAAACCAGCAATCAAGATTGTTAAAGGTGGTGCTCCAGAAGGTTCTGAACACGGCGTTGATGGCCTATCTGGTGCGACACTAACTGGTAACGGTGTTCAAGGTACATTTGACTTCTGGTTAGGTGACATGGGCTTTGGTCCTTTCCTAGCAAAAGTTCGTGACGGAGGTCTGAACTAATGTCTAGCGCACAAAACATTAAAAAGAGCATTATGGCGCCGGTGTTGGACAACAACCCGATCGCGCTGCAGGTTCTTGGTGTATGTTCTGCTCTTGCAGTAACAACTAAACTAGAAACAGCATTTGTAATGACACTAGCGGTAACTTTCGTAACTGCATTGTCTAACTTCTCTGTTTCTCTGATCCGTAACCACATTCCTAACAGTGTGCGTATCATCGTTCAGATGGCAATCATCGCATCGCTAGTAATCGTGGTAGACCAAGTGCTTAAAGCTTACCTATACGATATCTCTAAACAGCTATCTGTATTCGTAGGTCTTATCATCACGAACTGTATCGTAATGGGTCGTGCTGAAGCATTCGCAATGAAATCTGCGCCAATCCCATCGCTAATTGATGGTATCGGTAACGGTCTAGGTTACGGCTTCGTTCTTATCACTGTAGGTTTCTTCCGTGAACTATTCGGTTCAGGCAAGCTATTCGGCATGGAAGTTCTACCTCTAGTGAGCAACGGTGGTTGGTACCAGCCAAACGGTCTGATGCTACTAGCACCATCTGCATTCTTCCTAATCGGCTTCCTAATCTGGGTAATCCGTATTCTGAAACCAGAACAAGTAGAAGCGAAGGAGTAAGGGCGTCATGGAACATTACATCAGTCTGCTAGTTAAATCGATTTTCATCGAAAACATGGCACTGTCTTTCTTCCTAGGTATGTGTACTTTCCTTGCCGTATCTAAGAAAGTTAAGACTTCTTTCGGTCTAGGTGTTGCAGTTGTGGTAGTACTGACTATCGCGGTTCCTGTGAACAACCTAGTTTACAACCTAGTTCTGAAAGAGAACGCGTTAGTTGAGGGCGTAGACCTTAGCTTCCTAAACTTCATCACCTTCATCGGCGTAATCGCAGCCCTTGTACAGATCCTAGAGATGGTTCTTGACCGTTTCTTCCCACCTTTGTACAACGCGCTAGGCATCTTCCTACCGCTGATCACAGTAAACTGTGCGATCTTCGGTGGTGTATCTTTCATGGTACAACGTGACTACAACTTTGCTGAATCTGTTGTTTACGGTTTCGGCTCTGGTGTGGGCTGGATGCTAGCGATCGTCGCTCTTGCAGGTATCCGTGAGAAGATGAAGTACTCAGATGTACCTCCTGGTCTACGTGGTCTAGGTATCACGTTCATCACTGTAGGTCTAATGGCGTTAGGCTTTATGTCTTTCTCTGGTGTTCAACTGTAAGCCGGGTAAACCGCAACAATTAAGGAATAGTCAATGGACATTATTCTTGGTGTAGTGATGTTTACTCTGATCGTACTTGCGCTAGTACTAGTGATTCTTTTCGCTAAGTCTAAGCTTGTACCAACAGGTGACATTACAATTTCTGTGAACGATGACCCATCACTGGCGATCGTTACACAACCAGGTGGTAAGCTACTATCTGCGCTAGCGGGCGCTGGCGTATTCGTATCTTCTGCTTGTGGTGGCGGTGGCTCTTGTGGTCAGTGTCGCGTAAAAGTTAAATCAGGTGGTGGTGACATCCTACCTACCGAGCTTGACCATATTACTAAAGGTGAAGCGCGTGAAGGTGAGCGTCTAGCGTGTCAGGTTGCAATGAAAACTGACATGGACATCGAGCTTCCTGAAGAGATCTTCGGCGTTAAGAAGTGGGAATGTACAGTTATCTCTAACGATAACAAAGCGACATTCATCAAAGAGCTTAAGCTACAAATTCCAGATGGCGAATCAGTACCTTTCCGTGCTGGTGGTTACATCCAGATTGAAGCACCAGCTCACCACGTTAAGTACGCTGACTTCGATGTACCTGAAGAGTACCGTGAAGATTGGGACAAATTTAACTTGTTCCGTTATGAGTCTAAGGTAAACGAAGAAACGATCCGTGCTTACTCAATGGCTAACTACCCAGAAGAAGAAGGTATTATTATGCTGAACGTGCGTATCGCTACGCCGCCGCCTAATAATCCTGATGTACCACCTGGTATCATGTCATCGTTCATCTGGTCTCTAAAAGAAGGCGACAAGTGTACGATTTCAGGTCCGTTCGGTGAGTTCTTCGCGAAAGACACTGATGCTGAAATGGTATTCGTTGGTGGTGGTGCAGGTATGGCTCCAATGCGTTCTCATATCTTCGACCAGCTAAAACGTCTGCACTCTAAGCGTAAGATGTCATTCTGGTACGGTGCGCGTTCTAAGCGCGAAATGTTCTACGTAGAAGACTTCGATGGCCTAGCGGCTGACAACGATAACTTCGTATGGCACTGTGCACTGTCTGACCCTATGCCAGAAGATAACTGGGATGGTTACACTGGCTTCATTCACAACGTTCTTTACGAGAACTACCTACGTGATCATGAAGCGCCAGAAGACTGTGAATACTACATGTGTGGTCCACCTATGATGAATGCGGCTGTAATCGGCATGCTGAAAGATCTAGGTGTAGAGGATGAAAACATCCTTCTAGATGACTTCGGTGGTTAATACCCCCCAAGTGATTGAATCTATGGCTAGCTCTCTAAGAGCTAGCCATTATTTTTTGTAGAAATAAAAACCATATTCAACAGTTGCTATAGGAAATCGGTTTGTCTTGAGAGAACCCATTTTCCATATCAATTTAACGACAATAGGAGTAAACAAGTGAAAAAGTGGCTTGTTGCATTCGCTTCTCTATTGGTTCTAGCTGGTTGTGAACAGCCGGCAGATCAAGTTCATTTAAGTGGCCCAACAATGGGTACCGCATACAACATTAAATACATCGAGCAAGACGGCCTGCCATCGCCTGAAGTTTTGCAAACAGAAATCGATCGCTTGCTTGAAGAAGTGAACGATCAGATGTCGACTTACCGTGAAGACTCAGAGCTTAGCCGTTTCAACCAGCATCAAACCAGTGAGCCATTTGAAGTATCACCGCAAACGGCGACGGTAGTGAAAGAAGCGATTCGCTTGAACGGTCTTACTCTAGGCGCACTAGACGTAACCGTTGGTCCACTAGTGAACCTATGGGGCTTTGGTCCAGAAGCGCGTCCAGATGTGGTTCCGACAGATGAAGAGCTATCAACTCGTAAAGCAAACACAGGTATTCACCACCTTTCGGTTGAAGGCAATAAAATGTCGAAAGACATTCCAAACTTGTACGTTGACCTATCGACAATCGCAAAAGGTTGGGGTGTTGATGTGGTTGCGGATTACCTACAATCACAAGGCATTCACAACTACATGGTAGAAGTTGGTGGTGAAATGCGTTTGAAAGGTATTAACCGTGAAGGTGTGCCATGGCGTATTGCCATTGAAAAGCCAACTGTTGATGAGCGCTCAATTCAAGAAATTATTGAGCCTGGCGACATGGCAATTGCAACAAGTGGTGACTATCGTAATTACTTTGAGAGCAATGGTGTGCGATACTCTCACATCATCAATCCGCAAACAGGCAAACCAATCCATCATAAAGTGGTGTCTGTAACGGTACTGGATAAATCGTCGATGACGGCTGATGGTCTTGCAACTGGCCTTATGGTTCTAGGTGAAGACAAAGGCATGGAAATCGCGAACGAGAACAACATTCCTGTTTTCATGATCGTGAAAACGGATGATGGTTTTAAAGAGCTGGCTTCGGAAGCATACAAGCCGTTCATGAAGAAATAACAACAGAAGTGAGCATGTCCTTATGAGTACATTTCTAATTACTTTTGCTGTTTTTGTTGCGGTGATTGCAGCGATGGCAGTGGGTTACATCTTCCAAAAGAAGGTGGTAAAAGGCAGTTGTGGTGGTCTTGGTGCGGTTGGTATTGAGAAGGTATGTAACTGCCCAGAGCCATGTGATGCGCGTAAGAAGCGTGAAGCTCGTGAAGCTGCCCGCGCAGAAAAGCTGGCTGCATGGGAAAAAGATCGCATTGCTTAATCAGCGATAGCAAGAATGATAAAACCCAGCTAATGGCTGGGTTTTGTTTTTTTAGGCTTTATATCAAGAGGAGAGGCTTACTGATAAATAGTTTGGTTTCGCCCATTCCCTTTTGCTTGATATAAACGGTCGTCTGCCACTTTAATCTGTTGGTCAAGATCACCTTCAACACTCGCCACACCAACACTAATGGTCACTTGAATGTTCTTATCTTGATAAGGAATAGGGGTCTTCTCCACTCGTTGACGCATTTGCTCCAAGCGGGTCACAAAATCTTCATAACTACCGCACGCTTGAATACAAAACTCTTCGCCGCCGAAACGCGCAATCACATCATCTGGGAAATAGATTTTTAATATATTCGCGACCATAACGAGTGCCGCATCGCCACCATCGTGCCCGTAGTTATCATTCACTTTTTTAAAGAAGTCGATATCTAACATGGCAATATTACGTTTTTCGCAACCATCACAAGCTTGGCCAAACAGGAAGCGGCGATTCCACAATCCAGTCAAAGCATCTTGGTTTGCCATTCTAAACAGTTCTGTTGTTGCTTCCTTCATATCCAGTATTTGATGAACACGGCAGAAAAACTCTTCCTGATTAAATGGCTTATATAAGAAATCATTAGCGCCGGCTTTGAGGAAGCGAGCGGTCATTGTGTGGTCATCACTTCCAGAGATACCAAGAATAGCGAGTTGGTTTTTATCAAAATTCTGCCGTAATTCACGGATCATTGTAATACCATCTTTTATTGGCATGTCATGATCGGTGAGTATAAATGTGATGTCGGGGTTTTGTTCTATTAACTCAATCGCTTGTTGGCCATTCTCAGCCTGAAGTGTTTGGATATATTGGTGCTCTAACAACTGCACAACGTGGTGGCGAACAGTCATTGAGTCGTCTACAACCAAACACTTATGCTGCTGGTTATTTGTTAAGCGCTTAATGAGAGGAAGTAGGTAAGAGACAGAAGCCATACTGTCTTTCAGTATGTAATCCAATACACCTTTCGCTAGCATCTGCTCACGAATATCTTCTTGGAACATGGCTGTTAGCACGATAACTTTTTGGTTATGAGATAACAGCAGATCAATAATTTCGCCATCTTGAGCATCTGGCAAACAGTAATCTAATACGGCGCACAACAGCTCTGGTTGCGAAGCTAAGGTTGATTTCGCTTCATCATAACTTTCAGCAGCAAGTACTTCGTAGCCCGCTTTCGTTAATATTTGCTGCAGGTAATTTCTATAAGCACGGCTGTCTTCGACAACCAAAATTCTCTTACTCAAAAAGTTTCCCTACTTTTGTATATAAATTACTTTTAATGTTATAGAGCTCAATAATAATAGAAAGTGGGGTGAATACCATGAAAAAATTCTTGGCTCTGGCTCCAGATAACACTATTTTAAATGCGCCTATTTATCGCTATACTGTTTTTTTAAACAGTGTTATTTGTGTGTAGATCGTGCAAGAACGAGTAAGAAAAATCATTCACGTTGATATGGATTGCTTTTACGCCGCTGTAGAAATGCGTGACAACCCAAGTTACCGAGGGACGGCTCTTGCTGTCGGCGGTCATGAGAAACAACGTGGGGTGATCAGTACGTGTAATTATGAAGCGCGCAAATTTGGTGTTCGTAGTGCGATGCCAACAGCGCGTGCGCTCCAGTTATGCCCGAACTTACTCGTGGTACCCGGTAGAATGCACGTCTATAAACAAGTTTCCCAACAGATACGGGCCATTTTTGAGCGATATACCCCGCTAATAGAACCGCTGTCTCTCGATGAAGCTTATTTGGATGTGACTGACTCTAAGATGTGCCGAGGCTCTGCGACCTTAATCGCTGAGTCAATTCGCAACGACATATACTCTGAGTTGGGATTAACGGCATCTGCCGGTATTGCGCCGATTAAGTTTCTCGCCAAAGTCGCCTCCGACATGAACAAGCCTAATGGTCAGTTTGTGATTCCGCCAGAGAAGGTTCAAGAAGTGGTGGATAAACTACCGCTAGAAAAGATTCCCGGTGTTGGCAAAGTCAGTTTGGAGAAACTACACCAAGCAGGCTTCTACCTATGTGAAGACATCAAAAACAGTGATTACCGTGAGCTGTTACGCCAATTTGGGCGCCAAGGTGCGTCATTGTGGAAGCGTAGCCATGGCATTGATGATCGCGAAGTGGTGGTCGAGCGCGAACGTAAATCGGTTGGGGTAGAGCGCACTTTCAGCGAAAACATTGCTACTTATGATGAGTGTTGGAAGGTGATTGAAGACAAGTTGTACCCTGAACTGGAGAGACGTTTAGAGAAAGCCAGTCCAGATAAATCGATCATCAAGCAGGGGATCAAGCTCAAGTTTGCTGATTTTCAACTCACAACGATCGAGCACATTCATCCTCAACTTGAACTCGAAGATTTCAAAGTGCTGCTAAGAGACATTCTCAAGCGTCAAAACGGCCGAGAAATAAGGCTGTTAGGCTTGAGTGTGATGCTCAAGCCTGAACAACAAGCGCGCCAATTGAGTTTCTTCTAAGCTCGCGCTAACTCAACCTGTTTTAGTACCAGTGCAAAAGAGACATTCGCCATTGAACCATAGCCTCGCAGTTTGCTGGCTTTAAGCTGAGCAATGATTGGCGTGCTGATCCCACACAGGAAGCGCGCCACAGCGGCATTGCTAATCACCGTTGGTGAAAGTTGGACAAATTCATCAACCCAAGCGGATAGGTGAGTCAACTCAGGTTGTACTTGTTGTGGCTGAGGGAACGATGCGACTTGTCCACGACACACAGAACAGTGGCCACATTGCGTTGGTGCATTGTGATCAGCAAAATAATGCGCTAACTGATAGCTCAAGCAGTCCGATGATTGGAACAGATTCAACATAGTATGAATTCGTTCAATGTCTTTCTGTTCTTTGGATTGGAACAGCTCAGCCAAATGCTGAGAAATCGCTTCTTGATTTTGTTTAGCAGGGAGAACCGAATACACATCCGTGAGCTGTTTGCTTTCTAATTCAATCCAACCGTTTTGGTGGAAGTAATCAAGCGCCGCAACTACACGACTACGCTCAGATTGATAGTTCATCCACAAGGCTTCTAAATCCACTTGGCACCACACTTTCGCTTTGGTTGAACAAGCAAAAATAGCTTCAACAAACTGACGTCGTTCACCTTGGAACTGATTGAGGATGAAAGACTGGTCTTGTAAGAACTTGAAGCGATATTCCGCGAAATAGCTGTATTTGGCTTCTATCACTTTTGCCAACTCTAGGTAAACCAATAAGGTCTTTAGTGGCAGTTGGCGAATATTGCTGTCGCGAGATAAGCGTAGCGCCATCACTTCCCACTGAGGCGTGTTCTCTCGAATTTGTTCTAATACATAATTGATTGAGCTTGGCTCTGGTGTGTCACCGTAAACAAAGTTCTCTAATACTGTTAAGCCAGAGGTATTCCCCAAAAGAATACACTCCGAACGCTGCCCATCTCGTCCAGCACGCCCGATTTCTTGTGCGTAGTTTTCGATAGATTTCGGTAAATCGAAGTGAATAACACGGCGAATATCAGATTTATCTACCCCCATACCAAACGCGATTGTGGCGACAATGCAGTCGATTTGTGAGTCCATAAACTGCTGTTGGATTTTCTCGCGTATGTCGCTTTTCATACCTGCGTGGTAAGCGTGAGCATTGATGCCTAAACGAATCAGTGAGCTAGCAACTTGCTCTGCGGTTTGCTGTTGAGTTACGTACACGATACTCGGCAGTTTAGGGGCCGCAGCAATGATGTCATTCAGCTGTGTTTGCTTATTTTCTTCCTCGCAAGGCACCACAGAAATCTCGAGATTAGAGCGATAGAAACCAGTAACCGTAATATTCTCGTCAGCGATATTAAACTTACTTTGCATGTCTTCAATAACAGCAGGCGTTGCTGTTGCGGTTAGCAACAGGGTTTGCGGAATATTCAGTTCACGTTGGTATTGCGGCAGTTTAAGGTAGTCAGGACGGAAGTTATGACCCCATTCTGAGATACAGTGCGCTTCGTCGACCACCATTAGAGAAAGCGGAATTTGACGAATGAACTCGCGAAAACGTTCGTTCTTGAGTCGCTCCACCGAGATCATCAAAATCTTGATATGTCCATTCTTCACACCAGCCATCACCTGCTGTGCTTCTTCACGGCTTTGGCTACTGTCGATAGATGCCGCAGCAATGCCTCTGCTTTGTAAGAAGCTTAGTTGGTCTTTCATTAATGCAAGAAGCGGTGAAATCACCAACGTCAGGTGTGGTAACTGAGTAGCAGGAAGTTGGTAGCAAAGCGATTTCCCTGAGCCAGTTGGGAAGATGGCAGCGGCTGAGTGTCCGTTCATTACTGCTTCAATCACTGGTTGTTGGCCGGATCTTAATGAGTCAAACCCGAACACGGATTGAAGCGTTTGCTGAAGCGAGTCACTTTGCATAATAGGGAAACCTTGGTTTGATGATAAACTGGGCTACATTAACACACCCTGAGTGCCAAACGCGCGCCCTAAAAGTATGAACAAAGTCGATTTAGTCCAAATAATCATTCAACAACTCGAAGATAAACTGCAAGTTGCTCATGCCTCGACGCAAAGAGCTATTGACGCTGCGACCGATGAAGAGACCGTACCTGAGCATAAGTACGACACATTAGCGCTTGAGGCGTCATATCTGGCACACGGGCAAGCAATGCGTGTACAAGAAAGTGAAGAAGAGCTTCGCCAGTACCGCACTCTTGTGCTGCGTGATTTTTCCGATGCTCGTATCGCGGTTGGTGCTTATGTGGAATTAGTGGACGAGAACGATGTTGAAAAAGCGTTCTTTATTGGCCCTTGCTCCGGTGGATTGACCGTTGAATGGCAAGGCAAAGAAGTGTTTGTTCTCACGCCGAAATCCCCCCTTGGTTGTGCCTTGGTCGGCAAAGAAGAAGGGGAAGAGATTGATGTGAAAATTGGCGATAAAACAACTTGTTATGAAGTCGTGACGGTTTGCTGACATCGTATCCATAGTTGCTTGTTATAGTTAAAAAGAATAACCATGAAAAAAGAGAAAGTAATGAAGAAACTGCTCACACTCTCATTGTTGACCATCAGCGCCAGTGGCTATGCAGCCCAGTGTCGCGTCGATATTAACAACGAAGTTCGTATGGATGGTCAGAACTTAGAAATCGTGCATACCAATGGTGAAAAAGCGGTCGTCGACGGAGACAATAACCTGTTCATCAAAGGCGAGCTGATTGAGCTTGATGATGATCAGAAAGCGGCAATCGAGAACTACCGCGAGAAGATGAACGCTTACATTCCGCAAGCAAAACAGCTGGCAAGTGATGGCTTAGCATTGGCAAACGACATTATAGATGACATCGCGGTCAGCCTTGATGCGCCTGATTCGTTTGATAACGTGAAAGTCGCAGTAAAAGACTTCTTTGCAGATGTGGAAGCGCGTTATTACAAAGATGGTGATTTTATTCTGCCTGCTGATAGCTTTGATTCGATGACTGAATCATGGTCACAAGACTTCGAAAAAGCACAAGAAATCTTTAACAAAGAATTCCTAACCAGCGCATTTGATGCATTGTCTGCCAAGATGAAAGAAGACGGTGGTTTGAACCTAACTGCGCTGTCTGAAAGCATGGCCGAACTGCAAGCTAAGGTACAAGAGCGCCTAGCAGAACACTCGAAAGACGTAGAAAAACAAGCGGAAGATTTGTGTGAATCTCTGGATGATATGGCGGGTGAAGAACAAGACCTACTGAAGAAGATCCCAGAGCTGAAAGATTACCAAGTCTTCACAATATAAGAAGTTTGGGAAGTGGTGGAATAGCGCGCTAATCTGTACCCACTAAGACTTATAAAAAGGGTCGTTGAGTCATCAACGGCCCTTTTTGTTTTTTAGTCGCTCATTGTTGTACGTAGAAATTTACAAACTGAATATCTACTAATTGTTCTAACTGTCGAGTAATTAACCTAATCGCTCTTGTTGAGAAGATGATATTGCTATAGTGTACTAGTCAGCTAGTTCATTGATATTTGTGTGAGTGGTATGACGCAACAAACTTCTTCTCAGCCTCGTGAGCATTTTGGCTCACGCCTTGGTTTCATCTTAGCGGCAGCTGGTGCCGCGGTGGGTCTAGGTAACATTTGGGGCTTTCCTACCCAAGCAGCAAGCAACGGCGGCGGCGCCTTCTTGTTGGTGTACTTGGTGATGATTCTTATCGTTGCATTCCCAATGCTGGTGGTTGAAATGGCGATCGGTCGTCATGGTCAAGCAAACCCAGTAGACAGCATGCGTTCTCTAACAGACAACCCTGTGGGCAAGAAGCTTGGCGGCCTAGTTGGTTGGATTGGTCTGAGTGTGCCAAGTGCGGTTTTGGCGTTTTACTCGATTGTAGGCGGCTGGTTGATCTGCTTTATGTTGGGTGCTGTGACCGACATCATGGGCATGGAAGCGGCGACACAATGGTTGAAAGGCTTCAGCGTTGAACGCAACTTGTTTGGTACGATTACATTTTATGTATTAACCATTTTGATCGTACAAGGCGGCGTGAAGCAGGGCATTGAGAAGTGGTCTACACGTCTAATGCCAGCACTGTTTGTTCTGTTCGGTTTGCTGTTCATCTACATCATGACGCAAAACGGTGCGATGGAAGGTTTGAAGCACTATCTGGTACCTGATTTCGAGAAAGTATGGGATCGCAAACTTATCCTTGCCGCAATGGGCCAAGGCTTCTTCTCTCTGACCATCGGTGGCTGTTCGATGCTTATCTATGGCTCTTATCTAAGTAAGAAAGAGAACTTGCCGAAGATGGCGATGAACGTGACTATGGTCGATACCGCCGTTGCCTTTATTGCTGGTCTAGTGGTGATGCCTGCAATGTTCGTTGCGATGCAAAAAGGCGTTCAAATCTATGCAGAAGATGGTTCCCTATTAAGTTCAGATACACTGGTATTTACAGTTCTACCGCTGATGTTTGATAGCTTAGGTTTGCTTGGCCAACTGTTCTCAATTGTTTTCTTCTTACTACTGACGATTGCAGCATTGACGTCTTCTATCTCGATGCTTGAATGTCCGGTTGCGCTGGTGGGTGAGCGATTCAACACGAAACGCAGCACGACAAGCTGGGTATTGGGTGGCCTGATTGCGCTGTTCAGTGTGGTTATCGTATTTAACTTCGGCGCACTGTTTGGCATGGTTGCGACTATCGCAACGCAATATCTACAACCTATGGCGGCGCTATTGTTCTGTCTATTTGGTGGTTGGGTATGGAATCGTCACTCAAAAATCAAAGAGCTTGAGCAAGGTTGCCCGGAGTTTACTCAAGGTTGGTTCGGTAAGTTGTGGCCAGCATACGTGAAGTTTGTTTGTCCGATTCTGGTAGCGACCGTTATTTGGGCCTCGTTCGGCTAATCGGCGTACTCAAAGCATAAAAGAAAAGGGCTTGATGAATGCATCAAGCCCTTTTTTCTATTCGTTGTTTACGTTGTCCGTCGCGATGAACGGTTAACGGAACTGACCTGCGTCAGGCAGAAAGTCAAAACCCGCCGTTGCCAGCTTTGCTTCAAGTGCTGCGCGGTCGATATCAAAGAATGCAACCAGCTTATCCAGATCACCACCGAAGTCGTCACGTAGCTTCATGTTGACGATGCTCATCAGCATGATTGGATCCATGGATTCGAAGTTCGCTAAATTCATTACTTATCCTCGAAATCAGAGATCAGTAGGTTTGCCGCAGCAAACGCCGCTTTTTCACGCACGTCTTTTGGTAGAGACTCGTCTGCCGCAACGTCATTCAGTGCTCTTACGGCACACGAGATTGCTTGAGGCACGTATGCTTGATCGCCACTACCGATTTGAGCGTAAAGCTCACGAACTAATTCACAACAGCCGTATACTTGCATGGCTAAATCCTTAATAAATGATAACTGCTCTCAAATATACACATAGCCGTTTTGAAACTCAAAGCAGAGAATTGTTTTGGCTCAAGTTAACAAGCAACTTGAGCAAACATTCATCACTGCAACTGTGCTTCCAATTGATGCGTCACTTCTGGAGCAAGGTTGAGCTGCTTTGCAAGCTCCTGCAAATACGCTTTTTCCATAAAGTTTTGCTCATCGGCCACAATCAGTGATGCCAGATATATTTCTGAAGCCTGTTGTGGAGAGGTCGCTAAGCGTGCGATTTCTGCCGGATCGAGAGGCTTATGTAGCTCTTGATGAACCAACTGTCTTACATGATCATCTGCGCCCATTTCTGTCAGTGCTTGCTCGATGCGAGCCATTTCTTCTTCATCGACATGGCCATCGGCTTTGGCTGCACCAATCATGGCTTTGAGGATCAGTTTTGCATGTTTGTTGTCATCAGGATCGAAGCTTTCGTTGATACCTTGTGTATCCTGTTTTGCTTGCCAATCGTTATAGACTTTGTAAGCCAAAGCACCTAATGCTGCTGCGCCACCGACTTTGAGTGCGCCTGTACCGACTTTCTTGGCCATCTTTTTGCTCTTCTTAGAGCCCATTAGCACGCCGATAAGGCCGCCACCAATCGCACCTGCGCCAAGCGTTTTTAGCTGGCTAGAACTTGATGATGATTTGATATTGCTCGTTTGTTTACTGAGCGCATCGCTACCTTGTTTAAGTAGGTCTGATTTGAGTGCTTGGTTAAGAAGACTTTTTAGATCCATGAGTAACCTCCTTACTAGATTGAATCCAGTGTAAGGTGATAAATCTGAACCAAAGATTAACAACGCAAATATTAGAGAGGGTCTACACACTTAGAAAATCAGATGTAAAAAAGGGCTGACCGAAGCCAACCCTTTTCATCGCTATATATTCAGCACAGTGTGCTTAGTGCAGCTTATTGTAGTTGAGCTTTAACGTGCTCAACGATGTTTGCCATTGCAACGGCTGTCTTCTCACCAGAGCGGCGGTTCTTGTACTCGAAGTTGCCTTCTTTCATTGAACGATCACCGATCACGATAGTGTGAGGAATACCGATAAGTTCCATATCAGAGAACATTACGCCTGGGCGCTCTTTACGGTCATCGAATAGTACTTCGATACCCATAGCCGTCAGTTCAGCGTACAGCTTCTCAGCTGCTTCTTTTACTTCTTCAGACTTGTGCATGTTCATAGGAACGATAGCCACTTGGAAAGGCGCTAAAGCGTCTGGCCAAATGATGCCGTATTTGTCGTGGTTTTGCTCGATTGCAGAAGCAACAACACGTGAAACACCGATACCGTAACAACCCATTTCTAGGATTACGTTCTTACCGTCAGGACCAAGAACACCACAGTTCATCGCTTCTGAGTAAACGTTACCTAGTTGGAAGATGTGACCAACTTCGATACCACGTTTAAGCATTAGCGTACCTTGACCACATGGGCTTGGATCGCCTTCTACTACGTTACGTAGATCTTCAACTTGGCCTAGTTCAACGTCACGACCCCAGTTGATACCGAAGTAGTGTTTACCGTCGATGTTTGCGCCCGCACCGAAGTCGCTCATTACAGCAACAGAGCGGTCAACGATGAATGGAAGTTCAAGACCAACAGGGCCTAGAGAACCAGCGCCAGCGCCGATAAGTGCACGCATTTCCTCTTCTGTTGCCATCTCTAGTGGAGAAGCAACTTGAGGTAGGTTTTCTGCTTTCACTTCGTTTAGCTCGTGGTCACCACGAACGATAAGAGCGATGATGTCAGCATCTACTTCATCAGACGCTTTAACGAATAGAGTTTTTACTGTCTTCTCGATTGCTAGACCGTGTTGCTCTACAAGCTCCGCGATTGTTTTCGCGTTTGGCGTATCAACCAGCGTCATCTCTTGAGTTGGTTCAGCGCGTTCACCTGCAGGTGCTGCCGCCTCTGCTTTTTCGATGTTCGCTGCGTAATCAGACTCAGTAGAGAATGCGATTAGGTCTTCGCCGCTTTCAGCAAGTACGTGGAACTCTTGAGAACCACTACCACCGATAGCGCCAGAGTCAGCAAGTACTGGACGGTACTCAAGGCCCATGCGATCAAATGCTTTACAGTAAGCATCGTGCATCGCTTGGTAAGATTTCTCTAGACCTTCTTTGTCGATGTCGAAGCTGTATGCATCCATCATGCAGAATTCACGTGCACGCATTACGCCGAAACGTGGGCGGCGCTCATCACGGAATTTAGTCTGGATTTGGTACAGGTTTAGCGGAAGCTGTTTGTAAGAGCTCACTTCGTTACGCACAAGGCTAGTGATCACTTCTTCAGCTGTAGGGCTAAGAACAAACGGACGAGTATGACGGTCAGTAAAGCGAAGTAGCTCAGGACCCATCTTCTCAGAACGACCTGTCTCTTCCCATAGTTCAAACGGCTGAACAACGGGCATCAAAGTTTCGACTGCACCTGCATTGTCGA
Source organism: Vibrio sp. SCSIO 43153 (assembly GCF_023716625.1). Classification (NCBI taxonomy): domain Bacteria; kingdom Pseudomonadati; phylum Pseudomonadota; class Gammaproteobacteria; order Vibrionales; family Vibrionaceae; genus Vibrio; species Vibrio sp. SCSIO 43153. The sequence continues at coordinate 2,541,600 of NZ_CP071855.1, read as the reverse complement.
TTTCTTGACGAACGATGTTTTCGACTTTACGCAGCACACGTAGACCAGTAGGCAGCCAGGTGTAAAGACCTGAAGCCAGCTTACGGATCATACCCGCGCGTAGCATGAGCTGGTGGCTCACTACTTCTGCGTCGTTTGGAGTCTCCTTCAGAGTAGAAAGAAGATAATTACTGGTACGCATTAAATTTATCCGTTTATTAAAGTTAGATACTCAAGCCAGAATGGACAGGAGTATGAAGGTCCCACAAGGGGAAAATTGTTAGCCGCTTATAATATCAGCCAAATGCCTTTGTCAAAAGCTTTCAATCGCAGTAACTGTTATTAAGTTATCGCTAACCGTGAACTTAACGTTCAGATCGAACAAATTTACCGCATATTCCTTATTGTCAGGCTTGTTTTTCTTGTAAGCCGGACGAGGATCTTGCGCCAGAACCTGCTCGATCACCGTTTTGACATACTCAGTATCGTCACGCTTTTCGAGTGCTGCCAGTGCCGCTGAAGAGAAGTCGACCTGTGATTTTTCAGGTTCGTCTTCCGCGTAGCCACCTTGTGCCTCTGCAATAGAATCTGAGTAGGGGATGTATGGCTTGATATCGACAATTGGCGTGCCATCGACCAAGTCTACGTTACCAAGATCCAAATAGATCTGATCGCCTTCCTTGGTGATACCTTTAACTTCTACCGCTGACATGCCAATGCCGTTAGGTCGAAAGGTCGAACGTGAAGCAAACACACCAATACGCTCATTGCCGCCCAAACGAGGTGGGCGCACAGTTGGTTTCCATCCGGCTTCTAAATTCTGATCAAACAAAAACAACAACCAAACATGAGAAAACTGCTCCAATCCGCGCACGGCTTCTGGACTATTTGCTGCGCCTTGAAGTTTGACGCGTGAGCGCGCGGCTGGCACCAAACGAGGTTGGCGAGGGACTGCAAATTTCTCTTTGTATGGGCTTTGAATAACGCCAATAGGCTCAATGGAGTACATGGATACGTTGTCTTAAGCATGGGAGATGGAAGCTAAAGTACCACAAAATTCCGCTTGCTTTTTTGTTGATAATGATTCTTAATTGTATTGTTATAACATAACAATTAATCGAAAGGACAATTAATATGAAACCGGGTATCCATCCAGAATACCGTCCCGTGGTATTTCACGACACAAGCGTAGACGAATACTTTGTTGTGGGGTCGACACTACACACTGATCGCACTATCGAATGGAAAGATGGCAAAACTTATCCATATTTCACTCTCGATGTATCATCCGCTTCTCATCCGTTTTACACCGGTAAGCAACGTGTGGTTCAAGCGGAAGGTCGTATTGCGAACTTTAATCGTCGCTTTGGTCAATTTAATAAAGATAAGGACTAAGAGATGAAAGTTGTTAAATCATTAAAGAGTGCAAAAAACCGCCATCCTGATTGCCAAATCGTAAAAAGAAGAGGACGTTTATACGTCATTTGCAAGTCGAACCCGCGCTTCAAGGCGGTTCAAAAATAACCATAAATATCGTAATAATTTATGGGATGTAGTTACTTATAATTCTGATTTATGATCTATATGTGGGTGATATAACTATATTTTTATCGATAATAGGTCATAAATCCGTCTTTAAGTTACATTCTGTAACGTTTTGAACTTTCACTTAACCCTTGTGTCGAGTACCCTGCGCAAGCTTTATGACATTTTTGTCACAAATGCGCAGGAATAAATACAAGGAGGGAACAGATGAGTTCATCTGCTTCAATGAAACAAAACTCGCCAAAGAAGCCACTATTCACGCGCTTCTTAGATACAGTTGAATATTTGGGGAACCTTTTACCCCACCCAATCACACTTTTCGCCATTTTCTGTCTTGCAATCCTAGTGATGTCCGGTATCGCGGGCTACTTTGAAGTCGCAGTCATGGATCCTCGCCCAGAAGGCGCACCGGGTCGTGCAGCGGACGGTATGATTCAAGTAATCAGTCTGCTCAATGCTGACGGCTTAGAACTGATTGTTACTAACCTAGTGAAAAACTTTGTTGGCTTCGCACCGTTAGGTACGGTTTTGGTTGCGATGCTTGGTGTTGCCATTGCAGAACATTCTGGACTACTTTCTGCTGCAATGCGTGGCCTAGTAATGGGCGCTTCTCAGCGCATGGTTACCGTTACTGTTGTTTTCGCAGGTATCATTTCAAACACGGCTTCTGAGCTTGGCTACGTGGTATTGATCCCACTAGCTGCAATGCTGTTCCACTCATTAGGTCGTCACCCACTTGCTGGTCTAGCAGCCGCATTTGCTGGTGTATCTGGTGGTTACTCAGCAAACCTACTGATTGGTACGGTTGACCCACTGCTTTCAGGTATCACTGAAACAGCAGCACAGATGATTGACCCAACTTACACGGTAGGCCCAGAAGTAAACTGGTACTTCATGTTTGTTTCTACCTTCTTTATCGCGATTACCGGTGCATTTGTAACGGAGAAAATCGTTGAGCCGAAACTTGGTAAATACAACGATGAAGAAGCGGCAGAAGACCTATCTCAAGATAAAATGGGTGGTTTGACTGACGTAGAGAAGAAAGGTCTTAAGCTGGCGGGTATCGCAGTACTGGTCGTTTCTGCACTACTGGCATGGACTATTGTTCCGGCTGATGGTGTTCTGCGTTCTGATGCAGGTACGGTTGCGGGCTCTCCATTCCTAAAGAGTATTGTTGCGTTTATCTTTGTTTTCTTTGCAGTACCAGGCTTTGTTTATGGTCGCGTTGTAGGCACTATGAAGAATGATCGCGATGTGATTGATGCAATGTCGAAGTCAATGTCTTCAATGGGTATGTACATTGTTTTGGTATTCTTCGCCGCTCAATTTGTTGCTTTCTTCAAGTGGACAAACTTCGGTCAGGTATTTGCGGTTGCGGGCGCAAGCTTCCTGCAGGAAATTGGTCTAACTGGTCCAATGTTGTTCTTCGCCTTCATCCTAATGTGTGGCTTCATCAACTTGATGATTGGTTCGGCATCAGCACAGTGGGCAGTAACAGCGCCAATCTTCGTACCTATGTTGATGCTGGTGGGCTACGCACCTGAAACTATTCAAGCGGCTTACCGTATTGGTGACTCAACAACGAACATCATTACACCGATGATGAGCTACTTTGGTCTTATCCTCGCGGTAGCCACACGCTACATGAAGAACTTAGGTATCGGTACGCTGATTGCGACCATGCTACCTTACTCAATTGTCTTCATTGTTGGCTGGAGCGTTCTATTCTACCTATGGGTATTCGTATTCGGTCTACCAGTAGGTCCAGGTGCGGCAACGTACTACACGCCTTAACTAGAAGCTTCACTCAGCTCAATCAAAGCCTGCGTTTCTCGCAGGCTTTTGTCTACTTATAGCCCTGCAAAACGATACGTCAGCCCGACTTCAAACGACCATCCGACATCACGCTGAATTAAAGGGCTGTCGCTATCGTGATGCACAAACTCAGCTTTAGAAATGCCAATCCAAGATGGTGTGAACTCATACAAACCAATAACTCCGGCTTGATAAACAAAAGTAGAATCGGCCTTAAATTCTTTTAGTCCTGATGCTGCCGCTTCTTGTGCTGAAACACTGTACAGATGGTTAGAGAGTTTTTTATCTCGGTAATCGACTTCTAGAAAGGGAGTGAGGGTAAACGGTGGTAGCCAAGTTTCTAGCGTCCGACCGAGATGCAGTTGAACTTCGTAACCGTTATGTTCTGAGGTAACGTCATGCAGATAAGTCAGTCTTGCACCAACGGTGCCTAAAGTAATACCAAGTTCACCATTGCCATCGCGGTCGTTGATGCCATTTGGCAAATCGGCAAAGGTATCGGAGACTTCTGCAAAACGCCAATTGGCCGATACGCCTACGTAGGGTAAGGCTTGCCAGTTGGCTAAGCTGCCATCGATAAAACCTATCGGCCCTGAATAAAACAGATTCGGTGTTGCGCCAAATTGAGGGGTGTCTTTGATGGAAAACACGCTTTCGCCATAGGTGGCGCTGCCGCCAACAATGCCAAAAGACTCATTGTTAGCCAATGAAAGAGGGCTCGATAAAAGCAAAGTGAGAGAAAAGGCAATCCGTGACTTCATAAATAAAACTCCGTTTTTGTTATAACAATAAAGAACGGAGTTTTGTGATTCCTATTTCATCAACGAATGATTTTCATGCAAAGGGGAGGCGTAATCAACGCTTGGCAAGGATTCTATCGAGATGATTTGCGAACTCGCGACGTTCAGTTTGAGACAAAGCTGCAGGGCCGCCAGTCTGAATGCCACTTGAGCGCATGGTGTCCATAAAGTCACGAATGTTCAAACGCGCTTTGATGGTGTCTTTCGTATATAACTCGCCTCGTGAGCTTAATGCTTGAGCTCCTTTGCTGATCACTTCGTCTGCCAATGGAATATCAGAGGTAATCACTAAGTCATTGGCTTCCACGCGACGTACGATTTCGTTATCGGCAATATCAAAGCCAGCTGGTACTTGCAGAGAGTGAATATTGGCACGCTTGGGTACAGGGACTACATGGTTCGCTACAAATGTGCATTCTACACCGGTTCGCTCAGCGGCGCGTACAATCGTTTCTCTGATTACTTTCGGACAAGCATCCGCATCTACCCACAACTTCATGATGTCTTCTCACTCAGCTTTGCTTCCAGTTCTTCAACGCGAGTCACCAGTTGAGCAACCGTGTTTTCGAGCGCGGTGATGCGATCTTCTTCTTTCGGAGCTTGTACCGCTACTTCCACTTTAGGGATACGGTTTGCGCTCTTCCAACTTTTGATGGTTGCGATTAATGCAGGCATTGGCACGGGCGTTTTCATTCGTGCTTTTACCAGTGCCACAGTGGGCTCTTTGCCTTGCTGCTGTAGCTGCTCCATCACGGCTTCCAGATCTTTAGTGACGTCTTGAGTTAACATAATTTGTCCCTACTAAAATGACTTCTATCATCATACTTTGCGCGGTTGATTTTAGCGAATAGCAATTTCGGCAGTGCCTTGTGCGAGATCTCTCACACGGGTTGTAAGAGAAAACGATTTCGTCATCAGCCAAACAGAATGTTTTGTCCGTAAGTGTATGAAAAATATCATTTTAACATGCTGTTAACTAAGTTTTTCAACAAAAGATTTTCTTGGGTAGATTGTGATTTAAAGGGAAAAGCGTAAATTAAACCTTGTCGGCAGGAAGCAGACATGGAACAGGAAAGCACCAAGGATTTGGTCATCGTCAGGACGACGATTTGATTATTCAGGATGAGTGATCAAGCAAGGAGCGTAGGACATTGTAAGGACACAATCATCAATAGGATGTTGATGACTAAGGAAAGACAATGGACCCCTCATAGGATTGAGGTAAGGACAGCATCAGGACGATGCAAAGGACACCGCTCAAGGAACAAGTGATGCGCGCTAACGAGGAATGTTAGCTATCAGGATGATAAGGACACCGCTAGGACGGCGACGTAAGGACTAAGCTGACGGAATCAGCCACTATTATGGATGATGCATGGAGCACTAATTAGTAGCCGGACTGCTGCGAGTAAGACTATGACCCCGATACGCTAGTGTCGGGGTCTTTCTTATTTTGGCACTTACATAACTTAAAATAATTAAAAGTGTCAATATCACATTATTTATAAATTCCTTACAACACTGAATAAAAAACAATCCAGATCAATATCCTTTCCAATCAGTTGGTTTAACTTTCGGCTTCTCTAAATGGCGTTATGTACCGCATAACAAATCGATAGCTCACGAGTTATTGTTATGTGGATAAATTAAGTTTGCTGTAATCAAGGAACAGATGTGACCATAGTAACCAGAAGAATGCTTCTTCTACCCTACAATGAGTCGTTGCAACTAGAGTTCGTGATGTTGAATTGTTGCGCTAGAAATCGCGCAGAGATGAACGGCCCTCATACGGTGTCTTCTGCTAAGCAGTTGTTTGAGAAGATTCTGGATGATGAGAATGTCTACAGCATGGCGGTGCTTGAGAGTGCCAGTCGTGATTACATGGGACACGTATTCATTTCGAATCTGGATCATGAACCAGAGCTGGGATTTATCTTTGATAAAGCTTATTGGGGTAAAGGATTAGCGACAGAAGCGCTAAAGGCGTTTTTCCCGAAAGCGTGCCGTGAGCTTGGGCTACACAAAGTCAAAGCGAATGTGAACAGCCATCACAAAGCATCCACGGCAGTATTGGAAAAACTTGGATTTACAAAGACTATAGAAAGTAAAGACCTTTACGGCCCTTACTTTGAAATGGAATTTACAAGCGATGTGGCGGTAGGTGAAAGTTCAGCGGCCTAAACCCGATCATCGTCAACTCTCCTTGGTAGCAATCATCACCAAGGGATGAAAACTCAAATTGATACACTGTATGCCAACGCCAGATTCCGTCTGGCGTTTTCAGTTTATGTGCACCAAAAGCGATGCTCACCAATTGCAGATCCAACTGCTCACATTTACGCGTAATGGCCGCTTTTGCCAACTCCGATTGACGTCGTTGCTGCCAAAACAAAAAGCAGAAGAAGCACAGTCCTAAAATGGCTAATAGGTCACCGATCATCCCTAATCCTTTATTATCCCTTTGTTGCTTGCTGCAGCTTTACCAATGCAGTCGCTAGCTCTTCTGATGGGCTAGAGTGCAGCAGAGGCAAAAGAACCAACCTTAGTTCTGGTAGCATCACTAGGTCAGCAAACAATTGATTAAATAGAGCCTGGTTCCCAGTTTGTGCAAGTCGCAGCAAAAATTGCTCAGCGATGTCAGCATCACCTAGTAAGTGCCACGTGCGGCCAGCAATACCGATCAACACTTCTTGGTGACTCAATCGCGGGCTTTGCAAAATCGCTTTTAAGATTGGCTGTGACACCTCGATTGGTGCGCCAGCTAGGGCACGAATCAAAGCGGAAAGCAAGAACAGATCGGGCTCGTTACTTTCGATTTCTTGTAGCGCTTTCTCAGCAATGCGCTCTGCCAAACGCTCTTGCAGGTCAACATGTTCTAATGCGCCAAGTAGAGCGTAAAGCGGTTCATTAGGTAAATGATTTAGGGCTTTACGTAAGGTGACGGCATTTTGCTCTTTACCTAGGCGTGCAGCCATATCGGTGATGCCTTGCAGACCAACCGTTTGCCAGTTTTCCCACCCTAAACCACCGCTAAAGTAGTGCTGGGTGTGCTCGTAATACTGGCTGGTGGGTAAGTCCAAGTTAGCGCGAACTTGGCTGTGGAAGACAGCCATCTTTTCTTCCGCAGGTTTGAAAGTGTATGGGTTGTTGGAAAGCTTTTGTTGCTGCTCTTCCGACATCTCCTCGCTTAAACGAGTGCCCATGGCTTCTACGACGTATTTAATGAAGTTACCAATATCCGCTTGCTTGAGCAGGCCACGTTCATCCAACTCGAACTTCAAGAACCAAATCCAAGGCTGCTTTTGCTCATTCCAGTATGCAATAGCCAAGTGTGCTTTGCGTTGCATTGGGAATGGGTAAGGGCATTGACCTTTTTCCACATCAGCAAAGACTTGTGGCTCGATGGTCTTGATACGACGACCAAGGTCGAAGATTTGATACTCACATTGACTGTTGTTTAACAGCTGAGTGAGGGTTTGAATGTTTTCCATTAAATACGACATCCTAATGTTCTTTTCACAAGAAATGGTATCATTCTCGGCTAATTCAAGGTTCGAGACGGAATTAATGGCAACAAACATCCAATTGGTCGACTTACTTCAACAACTTGAAGCGCAATTGCAGCATCATGAGCTATGGCAACAAACCATGCCCTCGGCTGAAGCGCTACAGAGCACGGAACCTTTTGCGATTGATACGCTGCATCCCCATGAGTGGCTACAGTGGATTTTTATTGCACGTATGCGTGCGTTAGTGGAAAGTAATCAACCTTTGCCACGTGGCTTTTCTATTGAGCCGTATTTTGCAGAAGTGTGGAAGCAAGAGTCGCATTATGGCGAATTGCTTGAGACTATTCGAACCATCGACGAACTATGTAAGTAACCTCAATGTCAGAACAAGAAACATTACCATCCGCTGATCCTGTTGTATTAGAGATCGTCTATCAGGACGAGTACTTTGTCGCGGTGAACAAACCTGCGGGTATGCTGGTCCATCGCAGTTGGTTGGATAAGTATGAGACCCAATTTGTGATGCAAACGCTTCGCGACCAAATTGGTCAGCATGTTTTCCCATTGCATCGTTTGGATCGTCCTACTTCTGGTGTGCTTGTGTTTGCTTTATCCAGTGAAGTGGCGTCTCAAGTGATGCCAATGTTTGCTGAACATAAGATGGAGAAAACCTATCACGCTATCGTTCGCGGCTGGATCGAAGAAGAAGGTGTGCTTGACTACGCCTTAAAAGTTGAGCTGGATAAAATCGCCGATAAGTTCGCTTCACAAGAGAAAGAAGCCCAAGAGGCCGTAACGGGGTACAAACCGTTAGCAAAAGTAGAAGTGCCATATTCCACAGGTAAGTTTCCGACTACGCGTTACTGTTTGATGGAGATGAAGCCGAAGACAGGCCGTAAGCACCAGCTGCGTCGTCATATGGCTCACTTACGCCATCCTATTGTTGGTGATACGACACATGGTGACGGTAAGCACAACAAGTTGTATCGCACTGAATTTGATTCTCATCGTTTATTGCTGCATGCATCAGAGCTACGTTTTGTACATCCATTTACGGATGAGGAAATCGTGATGAAAGCCAAAATCGATGAGACTTGGCAGCAGCTATTCGCTCGATTTGAGTGGGATGAATCACTGGTAAAATAAGTGATTCGATTGATAGGCTTTCAGTTCTATTGAAGTAAATGTTAAAGGGGTTGGTACACATACCAACCCCTTTTTTAATCATTGAGGAATGAAGTGGGTTACTTGAGCTTTTCCAGATCCGCTTCGATTTCAGCGATCTTGCTAGAAACTACTTTTTCCAGATGACGAAGATCAGAGAGAATTTTTTCCTTCACATCCACTTCAGTCGTTTTCGCTGGTTTGGTGATCTTATTCAGTTCATCGATAACCAGTGTTAGATTGCGGTTGATCTCGGTGACTTCTTTGTATTTGTGACTGCCGCTATCTACCAGTACGTTTTTGACTTGGCGAGGGTATTTGAACTTTACACTCTTAGCGAAAAATTCGCCTTTCTGCTTATGGAAGTAGATCTTTAGGACGTCTTTATGTGCTTCTTGGCGCAGGGAATAACGTTCAATCTGTTTTGGATCGTGGATGCCCAAACCAGTGAGGTGTGGATACATAGGCTACCTCTGAGTATTGAATTGGAGTCAATACAACTGTAGCAGCCAATTTATGAGCTAGATAGCTGATATTTAGTCAAATTGCCTAACTTGTGGGCAAGATCGCTATCGTCCTTACCCACATTAGTTGTTGATGAAGAGTACGTTTTGACTTAGACCGAGACAGGGCCAGACAGTTTCTCTATCAGTTTCTCACGCAGTTCTGTTTGCTGCTCTTCACTTAGCCTGCCGCCTGCTTCACTGGTTAGGATAAACAAGTCTTCTGCACGCTCACCTATGGTGGTGATTTTTGCTGCATGGAGGTTAATGCCCAAGTCTGCGAAGGTACGTCCAACTTTTGCCAACAGTCCCGGCGTATCGAGAGCGACAAACTCCATCAAAGTGCGTTTCTTACTCTTGGTCGGTAAGAAGTCGACTTTGGTTTTTACATTAAAGTGCTGCAGTTTATTTGGTGTTCGACGCGTTTTGATCTTTGTCGGGCGGCCGTCTTCTAGTACGTGAGTAATGTGTTTGGTGACTGCGCTGTGACGACCTTCTTCAATCGCTTTACCGTGTTGATCTAGCACCATAAAGGTATCAAGCACATAGCCATCTTTGCTTGTCATGATCTGCGCGTCGTGTACGTTGAAGTTGCGACGGTCGAGTTCAGCAACCACGGTAGCAAACAACGCAGGTTGGTCTGGGCTATAGACGAACACTTCGGTACCACCACGCGTGGCTTTTTTGCTGATCAGAACCAGTGGTTTGCTCGTGTCTTCCATGCGCAGTAGGTTCTCGCAGTGCCACGCGATTTGCTTATGGGTGTGACGCAAAAAGTAATCGGCTTTAAAGCGCTGCCACAGCACTTCAATTTCCCGAGCAGAGAAGCCTTCTTTACGCAGCAGAGCCGACGCCATTTGTTGGTTGTGACGAATACGTTCGCGCACGTCAACAGGGTTCTCCAAGCCACGACGAAGCGCACGTTGGGTGGAATAGAATAATTCAGCAAGCAGGGTGCGCTTCCAACTGTTCCAAAGCTCTGGGTTGGTCGCACAGATATCAGCAACGGTTAGACAGACAAGATACTCAAGGTATTCTTCATCACGAACTTGCTTGGCGAACTCGGTAATCACGTCTGGATCGTAAATATCACGACGTTGTGCCGTCACAGACATCAACAGGTGATGTCTTACCAACCAACTCACCAACTTCGCTTCTGGTTTAGATAAACCGTGCTCGATACAGAAATCGTATGCCTCACCTTCTCCGATCACCGAATGGTCACCGCCGCGACCTTTACCTATGTCGTGGAAAATCGCCGCCAGAATCAGTAGTTCTTTTTTCTGGATTCGAGGATAAACTTCGCAGCAAATTGGATGTTTGCTGTGGTTCTCGGCATAGCTGAAAGTGTTGATGTGTTTGAGTAGTCTTATGCTGTGTTCATCTACGGTGTACACATGGAAGAGGTCAAACTGCATCTGTCCTACAATTTGGCTCCATTGCGGAAGGTAGGCCGCCAAAACGCCCAGCTTATGCATAAGGCTGAACGCCTTGTGTAGTGCATTCGGGTGGCGACACAGTGCCATAAATTTCTCGCGTGCTTCTGGCATGGTGTGCAAGAACTTGTTCAAGCGGCGACGAGCGGTGCGTAACTGGCGCAGAGTTGGAGGGCTTACCCCTTCAATGCTCGAATCGTTAGCGATGTGCAAGAACATATCTAAGATGGTTTCAGGCCGCGCTTGGAAGAGCGCTGGTTTACGTGCCTCGATGAGTGCGCCGCGGCGTTGGAAATCTTCATCTATGATTTCTGCGTCTTCAGAAGCGCCGCCATTAATGATGGCTTGATCGAACAGCTTGAGTAGCATCTTATTCAACTCTGCCACACGACGAAGGGTACGGTAGAACTCCTTCATCATCATCTCGACGCCGCGGTTACCCTCTCCAACGTAGCCAAGGTGTTCAGCGACTTGTGCTTGGTGAGCAAAGGTTAGGCGGTTGTCGTAACGACGCAGCTCAATATGCAACGCAAAGCGAACACGCCATAGGAAATCCTGACACTCAACCAATTCGCGGTATTCCGCATCGGTCAGAAAACCGTAACGACTCATTTCCAGCAACGAGGTTGCACCAAAGTGACGTCGTGCCACCCAGCTTAAAGTGTGAATATCACGTAAGCCACCCGGCGTGGATTTGATGTCAGGTTCAAGGTTGTAGGTGGTGTCATGATAGCGTGCGTGGCGTTCACGCTGCTCTTGAATCTTAGCGCGGTAGAAGGTTTCGCTCGGCCAGAAAGAGTCGGATAGCACCACTTTCTTCAACGCTTGGAAAGTATCTTCACTGCCACACAACAAACGCGCTTCTTGTAGGTTTGTCGCAACGGTTAAATCTGCTCGGCCGATTTCTGCACATTCATCCACAGTACGCACAGCGTGGCCCACTTCGAGGCGTAAATCCCACAATAGGGTAATGAACTCACTGATTTTGGCTTCTAGCGCGTTTGGCAGTTTGTTATTCGACAGAATCAAAATGTCGATATCAGACAGCGGATGTAACTCACCACGCCCGTAACCACCTACGGCAACTAATGAAATATTATGGATGTCTTTGAATCCAAAGTGTTGCCATAAACGATTGAGGAGTAAATCCATGTACTCAGCACGTGACAAAACGAGGTTCGTCACTGGGTGATGTTGAAGAAATTCTTCTTTTTGGTATGAACTGAATTTTTCGAGTTCTTGCTTAAGTTCGCCGATGTTGATCTGTTCATCGGTAAACGTAAGAGGAGACTGAAGGGTCATATTTGCTATCCGTGCAAGCTAAAACTATTAGCAATCTAACAAATTTGCTGCAGATAAAAAATATCCCCGCATGGGCGGGGATATGGAAAGTGATATGCGATTATACGTTTTTCATCATTCGTGGAATGGTATCGTCGCTGCGAAGTGTTAGTACTTCACAACCTTCTTTGGTTACCACAATAGTGTGTTCCCACTGTGCAGAGTTTTTGCCGTCGCCAGTGTAAACCGTCCAATCGTCTTGAGCGTCAACAGTACAACCAAACTTACCTGCGTTGATCATTGGTTCGATAGTAAAGCACATACCTTCTTTTAGTACACGACGGTCTTTGTTCTTGTAGTGAACCACTTGTGGCTCTTCGTGGAACTCATCACCGATACCGTGACCACAGAAGTCTTTAACAATAGAGAACTTGTTACGTGGGTTGTTCTTATTGTTTTCTTTGATGTACTTCTCGATAGCGGTACCGATGTCACCCACTGTTGCACCTGGTTTTACTTGACGCATGCCGATGTACAGTGACTCTTGAGCCACCATACACAGACGTTTATTTGCAGGTGAAACATCACCCACTAGGAACATCTTAGACGTATCACCGTGGTAGCCTTGTGGACGAACACTTAGATCTGCGTTTTCATCGTTAGGAACGATAACCGTAATATCAACGTTGATGATGTCGCCATCTTTAAGTACAGCTGGCTTCATTTGGCCGTTTGCACCTTTCTCGTCTTCAGTTGCTGGGATACCGTGACAAACGATGTGGTTGATTGACGTACAGATCGATTTAGGGAATCCATGGTAATCAAGCGGTGCAGAGTAAGCGCCTCTTTCTAGAGCGTAATCGTGACAGATTTTGTTTAACTCTTCTGTCGTCACACCGGCTTTGATGTGCGGTTCGATCATTTCTAGAGTGTCTGCGGCTAGCTTGCCCGCAATACGCATGCGTTCGATTTCTTCAGCAGTTTTAATCTTGATTGACATTGGCTTTCTCTACTTATTCGTAAGCACGCTAACGTGCGAATGCGCGCATTCTATCAGACATCTAGCGGTTAACCCAAGCCAGTTAAGAATATGAGTCATTCTTACTTGTAGTCTAGTCATGGAATTTAAGAGGGAGTAGGGGTAAGTGTGATAGGTAAATTAGAATTGTAAGAAACAATTTTTACTAGCCATCTTAGGCTAAAATATGGTATAAAGCGCGCCGGAATCGAGGACTGTTCTCTTTGCTTTTCTTTAGAATAGCAGCGAAGCAGGCTTCTTCCGATTAAACTTTTATCTTTAAATCACACACATTCCGTCACATGTTCCGGGGTGCTGAGCAGAAGCTTGGTCGGAATTATGGGGGATGTGGAGGCCTAACCCCATAGAGGATTTTAAAATGGCAACTGTATCAATGCGCGATATGCTGAAAGCTGGTGTTCACTTCGGTCACCAAACTCGTTACTGGAACCCAAAAATGAAGCCATTCATCTTTGGTGCTCGTAACCGCGTTCACATCATCAACCTAGAAAAAACTGTACCAATGTTCAACGAAGCTCTAGCTGAACTAGCTAAAGTTGGCGAGAAGAAAGGTAAAGTTCTATTCGTAGGTACTAAGCGCGCTGCATCTGAAGCTGTTAAAGAAGCTGCAATCGCAAGCAACCAATACTACGTTAACAACCGTTGGTTGGGCGGCATGCTAACGAACTACAAAACAGTTCGTCAGTCAATCAAGCGTCTAAAAGATTTCGAAGCACAAGCACAAGACGGTACTTTCGAAAAACTAACTAAGAAAGAAGCTCTAATGCGTACTCGTGAAATGGAGAAGCTAGAGAAATCTCTTGGTGGTATCAAAGATATGGGCGGCCTACCAGACGCTCTATTCGTAATCGACGCTGATCACGAGCACATTGCAATTAAAGAAGCTAACAACCTAGGTATTCCAGTATACGCTGTGGTAGATACTAACTCTAACCCAGACGGCGTTGACTACATCATCCCAGGTAACGACGACGCGATCCGCGCAGTTCAACTATACCTAAACGCTGCAGCATCTGCAGTATCTGAAGGTCGCAACAAAGACGTTGCAGCAGTTGCTGAAAAAGACGGTTTCGTAGAAGCTGAATAATAACGGCTCTGTGTCACACTTAGTCTATGTGAAACCTTGTTGTAGCATAGACTGAGTTATAGTTAGCAATGGGGGCCGACAATGTAGGCCCCTGTTTTTTACCTTATTTCGAATCAAACGAGGAATAGAGAATGGCAACTGTAACTGCTGCTCTAGTTAAAGAACTTCGCGAGCGCACTGGCGCTGGCATGATGGAATGTAAAAAAGCGCTTGTAGAAGCAAACGCTGACATCGAACTAGCAATTGAAAACATGCGTAAGTCAGGCGCAGCGAAAGCAGCTAAAAAAGCTGGTAACGTTGCTGCTGAAGGCGCAATCATCATCAAAGAAGAAAACGGCGTTGCTGTTCTTCTAGAAGTTAACTGCCAAACTGACTTCGTTGCTAAAGATGGTAACTTCACTGCATTCGCAGAAAAAGTAGCACTTGACGCTCTAGCTTCTAAAGCTTCTGTTGAAGAGCTAGTTGCTAAGTTCGAAGAAGAGCGTGTAGCTCTAGTTGCTAAAATCGGCGAAAACATCAACATCCGTCGCGTTGCTTACGTTGAAGGTACTGCAATCGCTTCTTACCGTCACGGCGAGAAAATCGGTGTTGTTGTTGCTGGTGAAGGCGACGCAGAAACTCTTAAGCACGTTGCAATGCACGTTGCTGCTTCTAAGCCTGAGTTCGTTAACCCAGAAGACGTACCAGCTGACGTAGTTGCTAAAGAGAAAGAAGTTCAAGTTGAAATCGCTATGAACGAAGGCAAGCCACAAGAGATCGCTGAGAAGATGGTTATCGGCCGCATGAAGAAATTCACTGGCGAAATCTCTCTAACTGGTCAAGCTTTCATCATGGAACCTAAGAAATCTGTTGGCGAAATGCTAAAAGAGAAAGGTGCTTCTGTTGCTACATTCGTTCGCCTAGAAGTAGGTGAAGGTATCGAGAAAGCAGCTGAAATGAGCTTCGCTGAAGAAGTAGCACTAGCTCAAAAAGGTTAATCCTTAGCGACTTGTGTAAATATTAGACCGTAGCCTAGGCTGCGGTCTTTTTACGAAAAGAGCGGGCAAAATTAGCCGTGATGAATAGCTATAAGTGACCTTGTGTCTATTCATGACTGTTAATCGACAACTCTCTTTGGAAGGTAAACTCCATGACTACGAACCCTAAACCAGCATATCAACGTATTCTATTAAAACTAAGTGGTGAAGCTCTTCAAGGTGAAGAAGGTTTTGGTATTGATCCAGCGGTTCTTGACCGTATGGCTCAAGAAGTTAAAGAGCTGGTTGAACTGGGTGTTCAAGTTGGTGTGGTAATCGGCGGTGGTAACTTGTTCCGTGGTGCAGGTCTTGCAGAAGCGGGTATGAACCGCGTAGTAGGCGACCACATGGGTATGCTTGCAACAGTAATGAACGGTCTAGCAATGCGTGATGCACTTCACCGTGCTTATGTAAACGCTCGCGTAATGTCTGCAATTCCGCTAAAAGGTGTGTGTGACGATTACAACTGGGCAGACGCTATCCGCGAACTTCGCCAAGGCCGTGTCGTGATCTTCTCTGCAGGTACAGGTAACCCATTCTTTACGACGGATTCAGCAGCTTGTCTACGTGGTATCGAAATCGAAGCTGACGTAGTTCTAAAAGCGACAAAAGTTGATGGTGTATTTACTGCTGACCCAGTAGCAAACCCAGACGCAGAGCTGTATGATAAGCTATCTTACGCTGAAATTCTGGATAAAGAATTGAAAGTAATGGACTTGGCTGCGTTCACACTTGCTCGTGACCACAAAATGCCAATCCGCGTATTCAACATGAACAAGCCAGGCGCACTACGTCGCGTGGTTATGGGCGAAGCTGAAGGTACTCTGATCTGCGCTGACGCGTAAATCTCAACACCATCCAACTAGAATATTGGATGGTGTTTCACTTTGCTCAAGCCCTTTAGGCTTTCTTCAGGAAAGATGACATTTTTAAGGTGAAACCGTGATTAACGAAATCAATAAAGACGCGCAAGAGCGCATGGACAAAAGCGTTGAAGCGCTAAAGAACAACCTTTCTAAAGTTCGTACTGGCCGCGCGCACCCAAGCCTACTATCGGGTATTTCTGTAGAATACTACGGTGCTGCTACGCCTCTTAACCAAGTAGCTAACGTTGTTGCTGAAGACGCTCGTACTCTAGCAATCACAGTTTTCGACAAAGAGCTAACTCAGAAAGTTGAAAAAGCGATCATGATGTCTGACCTTGGTCTAAACCCAATGTCTGCTGGTACAATCATTCGCGTTCCACTTCCACCGCTAACGGAAGAGCGTCGTAAAGACCTAGTTAAGATCGTTCGTGGTGAAGCAGAAGGCGCACGTGTTGCAGTACGTAACATCCGTCGTGATGCAAACAGCGACCTAAAAGGTCTTCTAAAAGATAAAGAAATCTCTGAAGACGAAGATCGCAAAGCACAAGACGAGATTCAAAAACTGACTGACGTAGCAGTTAAGAAGATCGATGATGTTCTTGCCGCGAAAGAAAAAGAGTTGATGGAAGTTTAATACTCCCAACTACATCACTGTTGGAAAACGCTGTGCTCACAGTGCAGCGTTTTTTTGTGTTAGTCTGTCCAACTGATGGAACTCAATTAACTCCCTATGCAAAATTCCCAAGCCTTCTCTGATTCCCTCCCAAAGCATATTGCCATCATTATGGACGGTAATGGCCGTTGGGCTAAGTCCCAAGGAAAACCTCGCGTATTTGGTCATAAAAAAGGCGTTAGTGCCGTTCGAAAAACTATAGCAGCAGCTTTAAAGCTTGGCATTCAAGCCGTTACTTTGTTTGCTTTTAGCAGTGAAAACTGGCGACGACCAGAAGAAGAGGTTGGCCTTTTGATGGAGTTGTTCATTTCGGTACTATCAAGCGAAGTGAAAAAACTGCATAAAAACAACTTACGTTTGCGTGTTATTGGTGATACCAGCCGTTTTAGTGAGCGCTTGCAAAGTAAAATTATTGAGGCTGAAGCTTTGACAGCTAACAACACTGGCATGGTAATTAACATTGCTGCTAATTATGGCGGTAAGTGGGATATTACCGAGGCGGCGAGAGTACTGGCTTCGAAAGTTCTCAATGGGGAAATTAGTGTAGATGCGATAACCGAGCAAATGTTTACTCAACACTTGACGATGGCAGACCTACCAGAAGTTGACTTGCTTATTCGCACGAGTGGAGAGTGTCGTATCAGCAACTTCATGTTGTGGCAACTAGCATACGCGGAAATGTATTTCACGCAAGAGTATTGGCCAGAGTTTGACGAAGACAGTTTGGTTGAGGCGGTAACTTGGTTTATTAACCGTGAACGTCGATTTGGCTGTACTGGCGAGCAAATAAAGGCATTAATGGCTGCTCAATAAGGACTAGTTAGTTTGAAACAGAGAATAATAACAGCACTAATTTTAGCTCCCCTAGTTATTTTAGGTATTTTTAAATTACCCCTAATTGGCTTCATGATCGCTTTGACTGCGGTAACGCTGTTAGGCTTTTGGGAGTGGACACAGTTTACAGAAAGCAATTCACGTATTGCTGCGCTTGTTCCGGCAGCCGTTGTAACCGGACTAAGTTTTCTATTCATTTCGCCAGATGTAACAAGCTTAAATCAACTTGCAGCACCACACTACGCCTTATTAGCGCTTGGTTTTGCATGGTGGATTATCGCAAGTGGCATGGCAATCACTTATCCTAAAACCACCAACTTATGGCAAGGCAGTAAAGCCCTTCGTCATGTGTTTGGTTTTCTAACTCTGATCCCTTTTCTTTGGAGTGTGATCATTCTTAGAGCTTCTGATATTTCAGTAGATCCATACCACGGCGCAAAACTTGTGCTGTACGTTTGCTTCTTGGTATGGGCTGCAGACAGCGGCGCTTACTTCGCTGGTAAAAGCATGGGTAAACGCAAAATGGCACCTCATGTGAGCCCAAACAAAACAATCGAAGGTTTGATTGGCGGTATCATCGCAGCATTGATTGTTGGATGGTTATTTGCAGGTTGGTTTGATATCCAATTTACTAGCCCACTTCATATGGTGATCATTACGCTGATTACGGTTGTGATCTCTGTGCTTGGTGACCTAGTCGAAAGTATGTTCAAACGTGTTTCAGGTATCAAAGACAGCAGTAATATCATTCCAGGGCACGGCGGCATTCTTGACCGTATCGACAGCCTAACTGCTGCCTTCCCAGTATTTGCTCTTCTTTACTACGTATTCTAATTTATCGGGAGCGGCTTCGTCGCTCCTGAGTTTTTCTAACGGTCTTACATCATGCAAAAGTTAACGATTCTTGGTGCAACAGGCTCAATCGGTGCAAGCACACTTAAAGTGGTTGAACAGAACCCTGAGCTGTTTTCTATCGTCGCATTAGCGGCAAGCACTAACGTTGAAAAGATGGTCGTGCTTTGCCGTAAATGGCAACCAAAATACGCTGTGATGGCGGATAAAGCGGCGGCATTGGCTCTGCAATCAGAGCTGGCTTCTATCTCACCAAATACTGAGGTGTTAGGTGGTGTCGATGCGCTTTGTCATGTGTCTGCCTTAGAAGAAGTGGACAGCGTAATGGCTGCTATCGTTGGTGCGGCAGGTCTGTTACCAACCATGGCAGCGGTAAAATCGGGTAAACGTGTACTGCTAGCCAATAAAGAAGCGCTAGTAATGTCTGGTCAGCTGTTTATCGATGCGGTTGCCGAGCATGGTGCTCAGCTTCTCCCTGTTGATAGTGAACACAACGCGATCTTCCAGTGCCTCCCACAACAAGTTCAAACTAACCTAGGTCGTTGTAACTTAGAAGAGCATGGTATTTCTTCTATTCTTCTCACTGGTTCTGGTGGCCCATTTCGTTACACCGATATCGTAGAGCTAGAGAAAGTGACTCCAGCGCAAGCCATTGCTCACCCGAACTGGTCAATGGGACCAAAAATCTCGGTTGATTCTGCGACCATGATGAACAAGGGTCTTGAGTACATTGAAGCAAAATGGCTATTCAATGCGGCTCGCGAACAGTTGAAAGTGATCATTCACCCTCAGTCGGTGATTCACTCTATGGTGCAATATCGTGATGGTTCAGTATTGGCGCAGATGGGGGAGCCAGATATGGCAACCCCGATTGCATTGACGATGTCTTACCCATCAAGAGTGGATGCCGGAGTGAAACCGCTCGACTTTACTCAAGTGGGTGAGTTGACATTCCTTCAACCTGACTTTGCTCGCTACCCATGTCTTAAGTTAGCGATTGATGCATGCTATGAAGGTCAGCATGCTACAACAGCATTAAATGCTGCGAATGAAGTTGCTGTGGATGCGTTCTTGAATAATGGCCTTGGTTTTACTGATATCGCTCGCATCAATGAGTCAGTTTTGAACAAAATCACCGCAAGCCATACAACTGAGAATGTGAATAACTTGGAAAGCTTGATAGAGCTAGATAGAATGTCACGAACTATCGCCTTAGAATTTTTACGCGAGCGTAGCTAATGACTGGTATCTTGTGGAATTTGGTTTCTTTTATCGTTGCATTGGGCATCTTGGTTGCCGTGCACGAGTTTGGTCACTTTTGGGTTGCGCGTCGTTGCGGTGTAAAAGTTGAAAAGTTTTCTATCGGTTTTGGTAAGTCTATCTGGGGTAAGGTAGGCAAAGACGGAACAGAGTATAGCATCTCTATGATTCCTCTGGGTGGCTACGTCAAGATGGTGGACAGCCGTATTGATGATATCCCAGAACATGAAAAACACCTGGCGTTCGATCAAAAGCCTTTGTGGAAACGCACATCTATCGTTGCCGCCGGCCCTATCTTTAACTTTCTATTTGCTATTGTAGCCTATTGGTTAGTTTTCCTTATTGGTGTACCAGCAGTAAAGCCTGTAATCGGTGAAGTAACACCCAATTCAATCGTTGCTCAAGCAGGAATTGAATCTGGAATGGAACTAAAATCCATCTCAGGTATCAAAACTCCGGACTGGGAATCAGTCAACATGGGGTTAATTTCCCATATTGGTGATGATTCTGTGACGATGACGTTGTCTTCAGCAAACGAAGTTGGTTCAGAGGTCACGAGAACACTTGATATTCGTGATTGGAACTTTGACCCAGAAACGCAATCTACGATGCAATCACTTGGCTTTAAACCATATACGCCAGAGATTTTCACGGAGTTAGCACAAGTAAGCGAAGGTGGGGCGGCTGAAAAAGCAGGTCTGCAAGCCGACGATAAAATCATCTCGATTAATGGTAATAAGATTTCTAAATGGGAAGAAGTGGTCGAAGCCATTCGTTCTCACCCAGGAACACCAATGGAACTGACAGTGTTACGTCAAGGTGAAGAGCAATCATTCACTTTGACTCCGGGTAGTCGTGAGCTAGCTAACAAACAATTAGTTGGCTTTGCGGGTATCGCACCTAAAGTCGCAGAATGGCCAGAAAGTTATCGCTTCGAATTACA
The DNA here is from genome assembly GCF_023716625.1 of Vibrio sp. SCSIO 43153. Taxonomy (NCBI): domain Bacteria; kingdom Pseudomonadati; phylum Pseudomonadota; class Gammaproteobacteria; order Vibrionales; family Vibrionaceae; genus Vibrio; species Vibrio sp. SCSIO 43153. The sequence goes on along the minus strand of NZ_CP071855.1, from coordinate 2,520,998 downwards.
GTTTGGTGTATTCGAGTCTATTGGCAAAGCGATTGACAAAACAGGTCAAGTTATTGGACTTACAATCAGTATGCTTAAGAAACTGATTGTAGGTGATGTTGGTCTGAATAATTTAAGTGGACCAATCTCGATAGCCAAAGGGGCAGGGGCGACAGCAGACTACGGTCTGGTTTACTTTTTAGGTTTTCTAGCACTGATCAGTGTTAACCTAGGTATTATTAACCTCGTTCCTTTACCAATGTTGGATGGTGGTCACCTGCTCTTTTTTGCAATTGAAGCGGTCATCCGACGCCCAGTTCCTGAGAAAGTGCAGGAAATGGGATATAAAATTGGTGGTGCGATTATCTTCTCGTTAATGGCACTGGCACTATTTAATGATTTTACTCGTCTGTGATTCTTCAGAGACATCTAGCAGTAGCAAGGAATAATTAGAACAAATATGGCGATTAAGCGAATTCTATTTGCGAGTTTACTGGCAACCAGTGTCTCGGCAAATGGGGCAGAAAACTTTGTAGTTCAAGACATCCAGATTGAAGGATTACAACGTGTGGCACTTGGTGCTGCGTTGTTGAAAATGCCTGTTCGAGTAGGAGACACGGTCGATTCACAAGATGTTGCGGACATCATTCGTGCTCTTTACGCTTCGGGTAACTTTGAGGATGTAAAAGTACTTAAGGATCAAGATGTACTTGTAGTCCAGGTTAAAGAAAGACCGACTATTGCTAGCATTGCGTTTTCTGGTAACAAAGCGATCAAAGATGAGCAGTTACAGGAAAACCTGAATGCATCAGGTATCCGTGAAGGTGAAGCTCTAGACCGAACCACTTTACGTAATATCGAAAAAGGCTTAGAAGATTTTTACTATAGCGTTGGTAAGTACAACGCTACGGTAAAAGCGGTTGTTACTCCATTGCCTCGTAATCGTTCTGATTTGAAATTCGTCTTCACCGAAGGTGTATCGGCGAAGATTCAGCAAATCAACTTTATTGGTAACGAAGTCTTTACTGATGATGAACTACGCTCTCGTTTTAACTTAAACGTTGATGTGCCGTGGTGGAACTTCCTCGCTGATGAAAAGTATCAAAAGCAAGTGCTTGCTGGTGATATTGAAGCTCTGAAATCCTATTACCTAGACCGTGGTTATTTGAAGTTTGATGTAGACTCGACGCAAGTCGCAATTTCCCCAGATAAGAAGGGGGTGTATATCACTCTTGGCCTAGAGGAAGGAGAGGTTTACACCGTTAAAGATGTAAAATTCCGCGGCGATTTGATTGGTGAAGACGCTCGATTCGAGAAAATGGTGCCGTTCGAAGCCAACGAGACCTACAACGGCTCTAAAGTGACCTCACTAGAGGAAGGCATCAAACGTGTGCTCGGTGAGTCTGGCTATGCTTATCCGCAGGTAAGTACAATTCCTGAGTTCGACGACGAGAACAAAGAAGTGTCATTGGTTGTAAATGTTGAGCCAGGTAGCCGCATTTACGTTCGTGATATTCGTTTTACGGGCAACAACTCCACTAAGGATGAAGTTTTGCGTCGCGAGATGCGTCAGATGGAAGGCAGCTGGCTAAACTCGAAATCGATTGAAACGGGTAAAACGCGTCTTAACCGTCTTGGTTACTTCGAAAACGTAGAAGTTCAAACGGTACGTGTTCCTGGCAGCGATGACCAAGTAGATCTTGTTTACTCGGTTAAAGAAGCCAACTCTGGTAGTGTGAACTTTGGTGTCGGCTACGGTACAGAATCAGGTGTAAGCTTCCAAGTTGGTCTACAGCAAGATAACTTTATTGGTAGTGGTAACCGCGTTGGTATCAATGCGATGATGAATGACTACCAAAAAAATATCAGCTTAGATTATCGAGACCCTTATTGGAATCTCGATGGTGTGAGTCTTGGCGGTAAAATTTTCTATGATGAGTTTGAAGCATCTGAAGCAGGTATCGTTGACTACACCAATGAAAGTTACGGCGCTAACCTGACTTGGGGTTTCCCATTTGATGAACTAAACCGCTTCGAATTTGGTGTCGGTTACACGCACAACAAGATCGGTAACCTTTCTCCTTACCTACAGGTTGAACAGTTCCTACAAGCTCAATCAGAAAATATTGATGCGAACGGTGCATTGAATACCAATGACTTCGATATCAATATTTCTTGGACACGAAACAATTTGAACCGTGGCTACTTCCCTACAGCGGGGAATCACCAACGTGCATTCTATAAGATGACGGTACCAGGTTCTGATGTTCAGTACTTTAAGATGCAATATGACGTGCGTCAGTATGTACCATTGACTAAAAAGCATGAGTTCACACTCTTGTTCCGCGGCCGTCTAGGTTACGGTAACGGTTATGGTCAGACGAATGGTAACGACAACTTGTTCCCATTCTACGAGAACTATTACGCGGGTGGTTTCACAACTCTACGTGGCTTCGGCTCTAACTCGGTTGGTCCAAAAGCTGTTTACCGTGATTACTCTGGTTCTAACAACGGTGTAGATACTGCGACTGATGACTCAGTAGGTGGTAACGCAGTAGCATTAGCAAGTTTGGAGCTTATTGTTCCGACCCCATTTGCATCTGATGAAGTTCGTAACCAGATTCGTACCAGTATCTTCTTCGATATGGCAAGTGTTTGGGATACAGAGTTCGATTATCGAGACTCTGGTGCCGAGTTTGGTGACCGTTACTATTACGATTACTCTGATCCTACTAACTACCGTTCATCATATGGTGCGGCGTTACAATGGATGTCTCCAATGGGACCACTGGTATTTTCACTAGCGAAACCAATTAAAAAATTCGATGGCGATGACGAAGAAGTCTTCACATTCACTATCGGCAGAACCTTCTAAATTTGAGGAAAATATTTTGAATAAAATGATCAAAGCGGCTGGTTTAGGCCTTCTTGTACTGAGCTCATCAATGTTTGCAAACGCTGCAGAAGCAGCGCAAAAGATTGCCTACATCAATACAGCGCAAGTGTTTCAGGCTCTTCCTCAGCGTGAAGTGGTTCTACAAAAAATGCAGAAAGACTTCAAAAGCAAAGCTGACGAGCTTAAGTCAATTCAAGCGCAAGCTAAGACAAAGATTGAGAAGCTGCAGCGTGACGGTGAACTTTTAGGTCAAGAAGAAATTGAGAAGCTACGTATTGATATTGCTAAGCTAGACAGTGAATACAAAGTAAAAGCTCAAGCACTAGAGAAAGCTGGCGCGCGCCGTGAAGCTGAAGAGAAAGCAAAGCTATTCAAATCTATCCAAGATGCAGTAGAAAAAGTTGCTAAGGCGAAAGGTTACGATCTTGTTATTGACACTACTTCACTGCAGTACGGTAAGCCAGAATACAACATCTCTGAAGACGTAATTAAAGCTCTAAAATAAGAAGTTATGAAGACATTAACATTAGCCGAGTTGGCGACAATTACCGGGGGGGAGCTATTTGGTGACGAGTCTCTCGTTGTAAACCGTGTAGCTCCCATGGACAAAGCACAAGAAGGTGATGTTACCTTCTTGTCTAACCCTAAATACGCAAAGCACCTCTCTGAGTGTAAAGCGACAGTTGTAATGGTGAAAGCCGATCATAAGGACCAATGCATTGGAAACTCTCTTGTGGTTGCCGATCCTTACATCGCTTTTGCTCGTGTAGTTCAAGCTATGGATACAACGCCAAAGCCAGCAGATGAGATTGCGCCAAGTGCTGTCATCGCAGCAGACGTGAAGATGGGTACTAACGTAACAATCGGTGCAAAAGCAGTGATTGAAACGGGTGTAGAGTTAGGCGACAACGTAAGTATTGGCGCAGGTTGCTTTATCGGTAAAAACGCAAAGCTAGGTAACAACACCAAGCTTTGGGCTAATGTTACTATCTATCATGAAGTGTCGCTGGGCGATGACTGCCTAGTGCAATCTGGCACCGTCATCGGCTCAGACGGCTTCGGTTACGCGAATGACAAAGGTGAGTGGATTAAAATTCCTCAACTTGGCTCTGTACGTATCGGCAATCGTGTTGAGATCGGTGCATGTACCACTATCGACCGTGGTGCTCTTGAAGATACGATCATCGAAGACAATGTAATTCTTGATAACCAACTTCAAATCGCTCACAACGTGCAGATCGGATATGGTACGGTGATGCCCGGTGGTACTATTGTGGCAGGCAGTACAAAAATTGGTAAATACTGCCAAATCGGCGGCGCGTCGGTTATCAATGGCCACATCGAGATTACGGATGGGGTTGCTATTACTGGTATGGGCATGGTTATGCGCAGTATCGAAGAGAAAGGCCTATACTCGTCAGGCATTCCATTGCAAACCAACCGAGAGTGGCGTAAGACGGCAACTCGAGTTCACCGTATTGATGAGATGAACAAACGATTGAAAGCCGTTGAAAAGCAACTTAAACCGAAAGAAGAATCTTAGTTCCACTTTCTGAACAAAGACTCGCGAAATGCGGGTCTTTTTCTTCTATAATGACGCGCTATAAGTAGATTTATCACCAAGTGGGTTTACCGTCCCCAGAGTAAGGGGTGTTGCCATCTTGGTTGTTGAGAATTGATATAGGAAGACGACTTTGACTACTGAAAAGAAAACGATGAACATCTCTGAAATTCAAGAGCTACTACCTCATCGCTACCCATTCTTATTGATCGACCGAGTGATTGACTTCCAAGAAGAGAAGTACCTTCACGCGATTAAAAATGTGTCGGTTAATGAACCTCAGTTCACAGGTCACTTTCCACAGCTGCCAGTATTCCCAGGCGTACTAATCTTAGAGGCGATGGCTCAGGCAACTGGCTTACTTGCATTTAAATCATTTGGTGCACCAACGGAAAACGAACTGTACTACTTCGCAAGTGTTGACGGCGCTAAGTTCCGTAAACCTGTAGTGCCAGGCGACCAAATGATTATTGAAGTAGAATTTCTAAAAGAGCGCCGTGGTATTGCTGCATTTAGTGGTGTAGCAAAAGTTGACGGCGAAGTGGTATGTTCAGCAGAGCTGAAGTGTGCTCGTCGAGAGTTTTAATATGATTCATGAAACCGCTAAAATCCACCCAGCTGCGGTGGTAGAAGAAGGCGCGAAAATTGGCGCTAACGTGATCGTTGGTCCTTTCACTTACATCACCTCTACGGTGGAGATTGGTGAAGGCACAGAAGTGATGTCTCACGTAGTGATCAAAGGCCACACCAAAATTGGTAAAGATAACCGCATTTTCCCACATGCTGTGATTGGTGAAGAAAACCAAGACAAGAAGTACGGCGGCGAAGATACAACAGTGGTTATCGGTGACCGTAACGTGATTCGTGAAGCGGTTCAGGTTCACCGTGGTACGGTTCAAGATAAAGCAACGACAGTGATCGGTGACGATAACCTGCTTTGTGTTAACGCGCACATCGCACACGATGTTGTCGTAGGTAACCACACTCACATTGGTAACAATGCGATTCTTGGTGGCCACGTAACCGTAGAAGACCATGCTGGTGTAATGGCGCTTTCTGCTATTCACCCATTCTGTACCGTGGGCGCGTACGCTTACATTGGTGGCTGTTCTGCGGTTGTTCAAGATGTACCAGCTTACGTATTGGCTCAAGGTAACCACGCAACACCATTTGGTTTGAACTTGGTTGGCTTGAAGCGTAATGGTTTCGAAAAACCAGAAATTCGTGCGCTGCAAAAAGCGTACAAAGAAATCTACCGTTCAGGTAAGACTCTGGAAGAAGTGAAACCAATCCTAGCTGAAATGGCACAAGAGTGGCCTGCAGTGAAACGTTTCTCAGATATTTTGGAAACAACGGAACGTGGCATTATTCGTTAATTAACGAATGAGCGGTTAAATTGAAAAGATCGCGCCCAAGTTGGGCTGCGGTCTTTTTGTGTTTTATGGATAACGGTTTGTACGCTGCGGTTTGTAAGGCTACATAGTGTAAATCGTTACCCATAGCGCACAGGAAAATAGCGAAGTAGATATGGAAAGACCATTACGTATCGGCATCATTGCCGGAGAACTGTCTGGCGACACGCTAGGTGAAGGCTTTATCAAGGCGGTAAAACAGCAATACCCAGATGCAGAGTTTGTTGGGATTGGTGGCCCTAAAATGATCGCTCAAGGCTGCGAGTCTCTGTTCGACATGGAAGAGCTGGCTGTAATGGGCTTGGTTGAAGTGCTAGGCCGCTTGCCAAGACTGCTGAAAGTCAAAGCTGAGCTAGTGAAGTATTTCACTGATAACCCGCCAGATGTCTTTGTTGGTATCGATGCGCCAGATTTCAACTTACGTGTTGAGCTAGACCTGAAAAATGCTGGCATCAAAACTGTGCATTACGTAAGCCCGTCGGTTTGGGCATGGCGTCAAAAGCGCATCTTCAAAATTGAAGCAGCGACTAACCTAGTATTGGCATTCCTACCGTTTGAAAAAGCGTTTTACGATAAGTTCAACGTGCCTTGTGAATTCATTGGTCATACATTGGCTGATTCCATTCCGCTGCAATCAGACAAAGCACCTGCACGTGAGCTACTCGGTTTAGAGCAAGATAAGCAATGGCTAGCGGTACTTCCGGGTAGTCGTGGCAGCGAGTTGAAAATGCTCTCTCAGCCATTTATCGAAACGTGTAAGAAGTTACACCAGAAATTCCCAGATCTTGGTTTTGCCGTTGCGCTAGTAAACCAGAAACGTCGCGAACAATTCGAGCAAGCGTGGAAAGAGCATGCACCAGAGTTGGAGTTCAAACTGGTGGATGACACAGCGCGTAACGTGATTACCGCTTCAGATGCCGTGATGTTGGCGTCTGGTACCGTGGCGTTAGAGTGTATGTTGCTCAAACGCCCAATGGTGGTCGGTTACCGTGTAAACGCGGTGACGGCTTTCCTTGCTAAGCGTCTGCTGAAAACGAAATATGTTTCGCTGCCAAACATTCTGGCTGATACCGAGCTGGTTAAAGAATATCTGCAAGATGATTGCACGCCAGACAATTTATTCGACGAAGTATCTCGCTTACTAGAGAGCGACAACCGAGAAATGTTGGATAAGTTTACTGAAATGCACCATTGGATTCGCAAAGATGCGGATCAACAAGCCGCAAGCGCGGTTCTAAAACTGATTGAAAAATAGAGATTTACCATGGCTGTAAAACCAAAAATGACCAAAGCAAAAGTTGAACTACCACCGTTTGAATACCCGCAAGGCTATCAGTTGGTTGCGGGTGTTGATGAGGTAGGGCGTGGTCCTTTGGTAGGCGATGTCGTTACCGCCGCGGTTATTTTAGACCCAAATAACCCAATTGAAGGCTTAAACGATTCGAAAAAGCTGAGTGAGAAGAAACGCCTTGCACTGCTGCCAGAAATCAAAGAGAAAGCTTTGGCATGGGCTGTAGGCCGCTGTTCTCCTGAGGAAATTGACGAGCTTAACATCCTACAAGCGACCATGGTTGCCATGCAACGTGCGATTGCGGGTTTGAAAGTGCAGCCAGATCTTGCACTTATCGATGGTAATCGTTGCCCTGAACTACCAATGGACTCCCAAGCAGTGGTGAAAGGCGATTTGCGCGTGGCGGAAATCAGTGCGGCTTCGATTATCGCGAAAGTGGTTCGCGACCAAGAAATGGAAGAGTTGGATAAACAGCACCCACAGTTTGGCTTTGCTAAGCACAAAGGTTACCCAACCAAAGCGCACTTCGAAGCGATTGAGCAACACGGTGTGATCAGTGAGCACCGTAAGAGCTTCAAACCCGTGAAGAAAGCGCTCGGCATCGAAGAATAGAGCAAAGTATTAGAATGGGCGTATCGGTGTTATAAACCACGCCCGCTTTAGGTTAGAATCCCAAATAAGATTTAGTTTTACGGTACCTGTTAATGTCAGATCCCAAGTTCATTCACCTTCGAATCCACAGTGATTTTTCGATGGTGGATGGTATCAACAAAGTTCCACCGCTCGTTAAGAAAGTCGCCGAACTCGGTATGCCAGCTATGGCATTGACCGACTTCACCAACCTGTGCGGTTTGGTGAAGTACTACGGCACTGCGCACGGCAGTGGTGTGAAGCCAATCATCGGTGCAGACTTCAAAATGCAATCGGATGAGTTTGGAGAGGAGCTGACGCAATTAACGTTACTCGCAGCAAACAACGAAGGTTATAAAAACCTCACGTTGCTGATCTCAAAAGCTTACCTTCGTGGTCACGTACAGCACCAACCGGTGCTCGACAAAGCTTGGTTGGCTGAACTATCAGAAGGTTTGATCGTTCTATCAGGCGCGAAAAACGGTGAAATCGGTAAAGCATTGCTAAAAGGCAACCGTAAAGTTGTCGACAGTTGTGTCGAGTTCTACAACCAATACTTCCCAGATCGCTTCTATCTAGAACTGGTTCGTACTGGTCGTTCAGACGAAGAAACGTACTTGCATTTTGCCGTTGAGTTAGCAGAAGAAACTCAACTACCGGTTGTAGCGACCAACGAAGTCGTTTTCATCAGTGAAGACCTATTTGACGCGCACGAAATCCGTGTGGCGATCCACGATGGTTACACCCTAGAAGATCCGCGTCGTCCAAAGAACTACAGCCCAGAACAATACCTGCGTACTGAAGAGGAAATGTGCGAGCTGTTTGCCGACATTCCGGAAGCGTTAGAAAACAGTGTTGAAATTGCCAAGCGTTGTAACGTGACAGTACGTTTGGGTGAATACTTCCTACCTGCCTTCCCAACTGAAGGTATGGAAGAGACCGACTTCTTGGTCATGAAGTCTCGCGAAGGTCTGGAAGAGCGTCTAGAGTTCCTGTTCCCAGATGAGGAAGAGCGCAAGCAACGTCGTCCTGAATACGATGATCGTCTGCAAATCGAACTCGACGTAATCAACCAAATGGGGTTCCCAGGTTACTTCTTGATCGTAATGGAGTTCATCCAATGGTCGAAAGACAACGCGATTCCGGTAGGTCCGGGTCGTGGTTCAGGTGCCGGTTCTTTGGTGGCATACGCATTGAAGATCACCGACCTTGATCCGCTGGAATACGACCTTCTATTCGAACGTTTCTTGAACCCAGAACGTGTCTCGATGCCCGATTTCGACGTCGACTTCTGTATGGATAAGCGTGACCAAGTAATTGATCACGTAGCGGAAATGTATGGCCGTGATGCGGTATCTCAGATCATCACCTTCGGTACCATGGCGGCGAAAGCGGTAATCCGCGACGTAGGCCGTGTACTGGGCCACCCGTTTGGCTTCGTTGATCGTATTTCAAAACTGGTTCCGCCTGACCCGGGTATGACGCTGGAAAAAGCGTTCAAAGCTGAGCCTGCACTGCCAGAGTTGTATGACGCAGACGAGGAAGTGAAAGAGCTTATCGACATGTGCCGCCTCCTTGAAGGTTGTACGCGAAACGCCGGTAAGCACGCGGGTGGTGTTGTAATCTCACCAACCACCATTACAGACTTCGCGCCGATTTATGCTGACTCGGAAGGCCACTTCCCGGTTACTCAGTTCGATAAGAACGACGTGGAAACTGCCGGTCTGGTTAAGTTTGACTTCTTGGGCCTACGTACCCTAACCATCATTGACTGGGCGTTGGGTCTGATTAACCCGCGTCTAGAGCGTGAAGGCAAAGAACCTGTTCGCATCGAATCGATTCCGTTGGACGATGCTCCGTCATTCCGCTTGCTGCAAAACTCGGAAACCACTGCGGTATTCCAGCTTGAATCGCGCGGTATGAAAGAGCTGATCAAACGTCTTCAACCGGACTGTTTCGAAGACATCATCGCATTGGTGGCACTTTTCCGTCCGGGTCCGCTGCAGTCGGGCATGGTAGATAACTTTATCGACCGTAAGCACGGCCGTGAGGCGATCTCATACCCAGATGAAAAGTGGCAACACGAATCGCTTAAAGAAATTCTCGACCCAACTTACGGCATCATCCTGTATCAAGAACAGGTAATGCAGATCGCACAGGTGCTGTCTGGCTACACCCTTGGTGGTGCGGACATGCTTCGTCGTGCGATGGGTAAGAAAAAACCGGAAGAGATGGCGAAACAGCGTGCGACCTTCGAAGAGGGGGCAATTGCCAACGGCGTCGATGGCGAGTTGGCGATGAAGATCTTCGATTTGGTAGAGAAGTTCGCGGGTTACGGCTTTAACAAATCTCACTCGGCAGCCTATGCATTGGTTTCGTACCAAACGCTATGGCTGAAGATGCACTATCCAGCAGAATTCATGGCAGCGGTAATGACCGCCGATATGGATAACACTGAGAAAGTGGTTGGCCTAGTAGACGAATGTTTCCGCATGAAGCTCACCGTGCTTCCGCCAGACATCAATGCCGGTTTGTACCGCTTTAACGTGGATGAGAATGGCGCGATTGTTTACGGCATCGGAGCGATTAAAGGCGTGGGTGAAGGTCCGATCGATGCGATTTTAGAAGCGCGCAACAAAGGTGGTCACTTCATCGACCTATTTGACTTCTGTGCCCGTATCGACCTGAAAAAGGTCAACAAGCGTGTTATCGAAAAACTGATTTACGCGGGCGCACTCGATAGGCTCGGTCCACACCGTGCGGCACTAATGGCATCGCTCAATGATGCGGTGAAAGCGGCAAGCCAACACCACCAAGCGGAAGCTTTTGGTCAAACTGACATGTTTGGTGTATTGACTGATGCGCCAGAAGAGGTGGAGCACAAATATACTCAAGTGCCAGCGTGGCCAGAGAAAGTATGGTTAGAGGGTGAACGTGAGACGCTCGGTTTATATTTGACCGGCCACCCAGTTAACGCATACATAAAGGAACTAAATAAGTACGTTAGTTGTCGACTAAAAGACGCAACCCCAACTCGTCGCGATCAATCCGTGACAGTAGCGGGTCTGGTTATTGCAGCTCGCGTTATGACAACTAAACGCGGTACGCGTATCGGTATCATGACTCTGGACGACCGAAGTGGTCGAATGGAGGTGATGTTGTTCTCGGATGCGCTTGATAGGTATGCAGAACTTCTCGAAAAAGATAAAATTCTGGTTGTTTCTGGACAGGTCAGCTTTGATGACTTCAACGGTGGCCTTAAAATGTCGGCGCGTGAAGTTATGGATCTGGGTACCGCACGTGAGAAATACGCACGTGGTTTGTCGGTATCTATTGATGCTAGCCAGATCAACGATAAATTCTTTGAGCAATTTACTCGTATTTTAGAACCGCACAAAGCCGGAACCGTACCTGTCAATGTATACTACCAGCGTGCCGACGCCAGAGCGCGGTTAACATTGGGCACCGAATGGCGAGTAACGCCAACAGATACATTACTAGACGATTTAAAACAGTTACTTGGTAAAGGCCAAGTAGAACTCGAATTTAACTAAAAATTCAGCGCAATATGTAAGACGCTGAGTAAAAAAGGATTCATAGATGAGCCTAAACTTTCTTGAATTTGAAAAGCCAATTGCAGAACTAGAAGCGAAAATCGAAGCGCTACGTGACGTATCTCGTCACGGTGGTGATTCTGCGGTTGACCTTGATAAAGAAATCGAACAGCTTGAGAAAAAGAGCCTAGAACTTAAGAAGAAAACCTTCAGCAATCTAGGTGCATGGGAAACAGCTCAACTGGCTCGTCACCCTTTACGTCCATACACGCTAGATTACATCAAGCACGCATTTGATGAATTTGATGAGCTAGCGGGTGACCGTGCGTTCGCAGACGACAAAGCAATTGTTGGCGGTATTGCACGCCTTGAAGGTCGTCCAGTGATGATCATCGGTCACCAAAAAGGTCGTGAAACTAAAGAGAAAGTGAAGCGTAACTTCGGTATGCCTAAACCAGAAGGTTACCGTAAAGCACTGCGTTTGATGGAAATGGCTGAGCGTTTCAACATGCCAATCATCACTTTTATCGACACAGCAGGTGCGTACCCAGGTGTTGGCGCGGAAGAGCGTGGCCAATCTGAAGCGATCGCAACCAACCTTAAAGTGATGTCTGGTCTTAAAGTGCCAGTGATTTGTAACGTTGTTGGTGAAGGCGGTTCTGGTGGTGCACTAGCAATTGGTGTTGGCGACTACGTGAACATGCTTCAGTACTCTACGTACTCAGTAATCTCACCAGAAGGTTGTGCCTCAATCCTATGGCGTGATTCAGACAAAGCACCTCAAGCGGCAGACGCAATGGGTCTAACAGCACCACGTCTAAAAGAACTTGAGCTTATCGATGAAATCATCGAAGAGCCACTAGGTGGCGCACACCGCGATCACGTTCAAATGGCTGCAAACATGAAAGCAAATCTACTTCGTCAGCTAGAAGATCTTGAGCAACTAGACCAGGAAACGCTACTTGAGCGCCGTTACCAGCGTCTAATGAACTACGGTTACTGCTAATTACAGCTGTTGCTAGGCGCTAGCTGATCTCTCGCAAGATAACAGATAAAATAGAAAGGGTTGGGCAAACGTCCAGCCCTTTTTTGTTTCTACTGGATGGCTTATGGAATCGCTTTATTCGCAATTTACTCAAGTTCTCGACCGCTACTACCAATCAGGCTCCAAGATTGTCTTGGCGTTTAGTGGTGGAGTGGATTCGCGTCTGTTGCTGGAACTGCTTAGTCGTTATCAGCAAGTGAATTCTACAGGTAATAACCCAATCAAATGCCACGCCGTATACGTGCATCACGGTTTGAGCTCGAACGCAGACGACTGGGCAGACAAATGTTTAATGTGGGCTGAGCAGGTGGGAATCACGTGTTCTGTTGAGCAAGTGAGCTTAGACATTAACAGTGGCGATAGTATTGAGTTGTTGGCTCGTGAAGCGCGCTATCAAGTGTTGTCTAAGCATATCCAAGCGGGTGACTTATTGCTGACAGGGCAACATGCTGATGACCAAGTGGAAACCTTCTTACTAGCGCTTAAACGCGGTAGTGGCCCGAAAGGTTTATCTTCGATGGCAGAGAGTATGCCTTTCGCTGGTGGTATGTTGGTTCGCCCACTATTGGCAATTAAGCGTGAGCAAATCGAAGCTGCAGCGAAGGAAGAAGGCCTAGATTGGGTGGAAGACGAGAGTAATCAAGATACGCGTTACGATCGCAATTTCCTTCGACACCGTATTGTTCCAGACCTCTCTGAACGTTGGCCGAGTATTCATCAAGCAGTGCAGCGGAGTGCTAGCTTGTGCGCTCAGCAAGAAGCCTTGTTGGATGAGCTGCTTGGCGCGGTGTTTGAACGTGCTCTGCAAAGCGATCTGAGCTTGAGCATTGATGAGCTAGCCACCCACAGTGACCTTGCACGGGCACGATTAATCCGGATGTGGTTAGCGAAGTTGAATGCAAACATGCCAACTCAAGTGCAACTCAATTTAATTTGGAATGAAGTCGGATTGGCACAGCAAGATGCCAATCCTAAGCTGCAACTTAAGCAGGGTGAAGTTCGCCGCTTTCAAAATCGCCTTTATTGGGTAACTGAAACGGCCGATGTCACGACGTGGCAGAGTGACATTCAAACCGATACGGCGTTGGTGTTGCCTGAGCGACTCGGAGAGCTCACTTTGAATACCAGTTCAGAACAAGCCACCATTGCCTTACCGCCCCATCCAGAGCTTCTGAGGGTGACGTTTAATCCCGAAGGATTATCTGCGCACCCAACCACACGCAATCACAGCCGCAAGCTCAAGAAGCTGTTTCAAGAGTACAATGTACCGAGTTGGTTACGTCGTCAAATACCAATTTTGATGTATCAAAACCAAGTAGTAGCCGTTGCTGGTTTATTTGTTGATCGAGCTTTTAGCGGTCAAGATTGTGAGCTGATATGGCGCAAGTCGTTGTAATTCATGTCACAATGCCAATGAATACTTAAAAAATACCCCGATAGAAGTTGCCTCTGCTTTGTGCAGATGTTCCGCAATCTGAAGGCAAGCGTATATTGGTGGTTAATAACAAATGATTAGGTGAAGCAATGAAGAAAATGATGGTAGGGGCAGTGGTTGCCTTGGGTATGTTAAGTGGACAAGTATTGGCTGCAGGTGACGTGGCAGCAGGACAAGCTAAAGCGGCAGTGTGTGCGGCATGTCATGGTGCAGATGGTATCGCTGTGATTCCAGGTTACCCAAATCTGAAAGGCCAAAATGAGCAGTACATCGCCACGTCCATAAAGGCTTACAAGCAAGGCCAGCGTACAGGCGGTTTAGCTCCAGTTATGCAAGCACAAGCCAACTTGCTGTCTGATGAAGATATCGCAAATTTAGCAGCGTTTTACGCAAGTTTGAAATAGTACAATAAAGAAGAATGAGAAAAAGCCAGAGCAATGCTCTGGCTTTTTACCTATGGAACAATATGATATCAGAGGCATTACCGTGTTTATTGCAAAATAAACACGGTTGGTATCAGCATTTTCAGTCGTGTGGTAACAACAAGGATTGAATGTTGTGAGGCGCTAACCGATAATATACGCAAACGATTGAAGCTTAAGGGATGAACATGAAAAAGATTGAAGCGATTATCAAGCCATTCAAATTGGATGATGTTCGAGAAGCATTGGCTGAAGTAGGCATTACAGGGATGACCGTCTCTGAAGTGAAAGGCTTTGGTCGCCAGAAAGGTCACACAGAATTGTACCGCGGTGCGGAGTACATGGTGGATTTCCTTCCTAAAGTGAAGTTAGAAATCGTTGTGACGGAAGATGTTGCAGACAAGTGTGTAGAAACCATCATCGAAACCGCACAAACTGGTAAGATCGGTGACGGTAAGATCTTCGTAACTGATATCGAGCGTGTCGTACGTATTCGTACTGGTGAAGAAGACGAAGACGCAATCTAAGTTCATAGTGCGATATCTTTTCGAAATATGATTAAACTAAAAGGGAGCCTTGGGCTCCTTTTTTGTTGTCAGCTCAGGTGTTGTCATGCTTAAACGTTTTATTGCTGTTCTTATCTTTCTTGGTTTATCAGTATTACTCGCTTTTCAGTGGGTGTTCACCGTTTCGGAACAGCCGCAGCTTATCTCTCAATCGGGAGAAAACGTAACTCAAACGGTAAAATGTGTCGACTTTGATACTCCTCAAGCGATTGATAATGAGGGAGTATTAAACATTTTGGTTTGGAATATCTATAAGCAGAATAAGCCAAGTTGGGAAGTTGCTCTAAATCATCTATCGCAGCAGAGTCAATTACTGTTATTGCAAGAAGCCAGTCTAACGAGCGAACTGAAGCGTTGGCTGATTGATGGTCAGTGGATCAGTAACCAAGTGTCAGCGTTTAAAGCCCTTGGCAGCGATGCAGGTGTCATTAGTATTGCTCATAAAGCGCCAATTCGAGCTTGTGCTTATACATCTAAAGAGCCATGGCTACGTTTGCCTAAATCTGCACTTTATAGTGAATACCAGCTAAGTAATGGTCAGCAACTGGCGGTTATCAATATTCATGCTATCAACTTTACAGTGGGCACGGATGAATATTTGTCTCAGTTGGCAACGCTAGAAAAGGCGTTGAAAGCGCACCAAGGTCCAATCATTTTTGCGGGGGATTTTAATAGCTGGAGTGCAGAGAGGCTTTCGGCAATGAAAGTCGCATTGGCAGATATCGACCTCAAAGAAGTTCGGTTTTCACCCGATCAGCGTACCCAGTTTATTACAGGCTTACCGCTTGACCATGTGTTTTATCGAGGTCTAAAGCTAAAATACTCAAAAGCGCCGCTGAGCGACGCTTCTGATCATAATCCATTGTTGGTGTCGTTTGCACTTCTCAATTGAAAAGCGAGTTACACCACGACAATGTACAGTGCCCAAATTACGTAAAACGCGACCCATGGTAGACTTGCAATCACAAGAGCCTGACCGCGTTCAAACTCTGTCCAAGTGAGGACGGCACCGTAACCAAGTACAATGTACCAAGGCAGAAGTAACGGCAGTGAGCTAGCAAAGTGAGACCATTCGCTGGTCAACGGCAACTTCAACAAACCGTTTAGGCTGTTAAGGTCGGCTGCGTACGTCATTACTTGACCATGCTTAAGGAGCAGGCTCGCATAGCTTGCAATGTCCCCTAGTACTGCTGGGAAAAGTATTGCACTTGATGCGGCAAACCACTTCCAGTAACCGTATTGCTGCTTACTCGCTTTGGTTGCAAGGAAAAACCATAGAGCTAACAACAATAATGTTGCAAAGCGATTGAATACGTCATTGATGATGGCACTAGCCATAAGCGTGTTTGGTTCAAGCAGCTCGACTTGTGTAGGGTCAATTTGCTGGAACTGAATAGAAAGTTGTTCACTTAGCCAAGTAAAGTCAACATTCGAAAAGTAGGCTCCCCAGAATAAAAATGGGCTAATCATCAGAACAATAAAAGGTTGCCAACCCCAACCGCCACGCTGGTAGAGAGCTAAGAAACAAGCTGTTGGTGCTCGAAAGATATCCAACAACATTACGAGAGGGTTACTGGAGGAATTCATACGCTTACCTTCGTTACATCAACGTACAACTTGAGCTTCTGTCCTGGCTTCAAGTACTTCTGTTTTTGTAGAGAGTTCCATTTCACAATGTCATTACTCTTTACTTTAAATTTGCTGGCAATGCCGCTAATGGTATCGCCGGAACGCACTTGGTAGAATACGGTACGAATCACAGCGCCTTGATCACCACTTTTCCATATCACCAGTTTCTGTCCAACACGTAAGGTATCTCTTGGCCCCATACCATTCCATTTTGCCAGAGATTGGTGCGATACCTTATTTGCTCGTGCGATAGACCATAAGCTTTCTCCTGATTGCACTACATGAGTCAGTTTATACTTACCACGAGCTTTGGCTTGTGTTTTAGACAAGCGATTTTGGGCTGAAAGAACGTAACTATTTTCGTCCTTAGTTGATGTTGGGATCATCAAGTGTTGACCAACACGAATGTTATTATTGCTCATTCCATTCGCGCGACGAATCACCTTGGTTGTTGTGCTGTACTTTTGAGCGAGTACGCTAAGGGAGTCACCTGACTTCACTTTATAGCGGACCACTTTCATCCCTTTTCCACGGTTCTTATCGACATCTTCTAAAAATGCCGTTTTCTTCTCGATAGGGATAAGAAGTTGGTGCGGACCTTCAGGTGCAGTAGACCATTGGTTGTAGGCAGGGTTGTAGCTTTGCAACTCTTTTACGCTGATATCTGCGTACTTGGCTGCGATGGCTAAATCGAGCTGCTCTTTTGGGTCAACAAGAGCCAAGACCGGTTTATTGGCGATAGGTGGAATCTCGATGCCGTACTTGTCTTGGTTCGCAATAATATCTGCAAGCGCAAGTAGTTTTGGTACGTAACTACTGGTTTCTTTCGGTAAATCTAGAGAGAAAAAGTCCGTTGGCTTGCCCAGTTTCTTATTTTTTCGAATAGCGCTGTTTACACGTCCACCGCCACTGTTGTAAGCAGCAATCGCGTGATTCCAGTTGCCGTCGAAGCGCTGGTTTAGTTTAACAAGGTAGTCCAACGCAGCATCGGTAGATGCGTCCACGTCACGACGGCCGTCATACCAAAAGTTTTGCTCTAGGCCCATCATTTTTCCTGTGCCAGGAACAAACTGCCAAAGGCCAGCAGCACTGCCGTGTGAATAGGCAAATGCATCAAATGAGCTTTCGACTACTGGTAGAAGCGCAAGCTCCAGCGGTAAATTACGAGCCTCGATTTTTTCTGTAATGAGATACAAAAACGGTTCTGCTCGTTGAGATACAGTACGTAGATGCCCTGGGTGTTTAAGGTACCAAGTTCGGTAGTAGTCGATTTTTTTACTTTGAGGAATGTCCATCTCAAGTTGCATGCCGATACGACGCCATACATCTTGTTGCTCTTGGGGAGTGATAACTTTAGGTGCAGCTTTTTCCTTAGGTTCAACCTTTTGTTGACTATTGGCAACCTGCTGGGAGTCTGTTGCTTGTGTTTTGTTGGTTTCAGGTGTCGATGTGGTAGTCGAGTCTGACTGAGTTAGTTGACAGCCAGATAGTAATACCGCCAACACCCAACTGTACTTCAAACGCATGGATTCAGCCTATTTAGGGCCTGTTTATCTTCTCCTGCCTGTCGCGCAGCTTTTGTACGTGGCAGTCACAAGATAATAGACAATTTATTACTTACAAATGGATGAGAAGGTCTCACCTATGCATTGGAGCGAATTGCATTGATATGCGCTCCCTCCAAAACAATAGAAGCGCACAAGGCGCTTCTCAAACAGCAGATGATAATACTTGCGTTTTTGGAGGTTACAAGCAGAAAAAGGTTAAAACTCGTTCTTCCACTCACGTAAAGCTGTAAAAACCGAGACTGGATCGCTATTTTCGATGCGATTGGCGACTGATTTTACCACTTCAGGATTGTTTGTACGCAAGAATGGGTTGATCCATTTTTCTCTACGTAGTGTGGTTGGAAGCGTCGGTATATTAAGTGCGCGTAGGCGGTTTACATCATCTCGGTATTGGCGCAACTGCTCGTTGTCTGGCTCGACGGCGAGTGCAAATGCCACGTTACTTGCAGTGTACTCATGAGCACAAAAAACTTCCGTCTCTTCAGGAAGAGCAGCGATTTTACTCAAAGACTCAAACATTTGTGCTGGAGAACCTTCAAATATACGCCCACAACCTGCAGAAAATAGCACGTCACCACAGAACAATTTGCTGTCACCTACATAACCAATGTGGCCCAAAGTGTGGCCAGGTAAGCCAAGCACCATGAAAATTTCACCAAACAGGTCGAGTTTGTCGCCTTCTTCCATGGCATTGGTTAAGGTTGGAATCGGTTCTGCTTTCGGGCCCACAACAGAAACGTCAGGAAAAGCACGAACTAAATCTGGAACGCCACCAATGTGATCGTTGTGGTGGTGTGTAATTAAGATCGCTTCTAAAGTTAATTCATTAGCCTGCAAATATTCTAATACTGGCTTAGCATCGCCCGGATCGACCACAGCACAACGCTTGTCGCTATTTTGTATCAGCCAGATGTAATTATCATTAAATGCGGGTATGCTTTTGATCTCTAACACGATTCGTTCTCCGTCACCCTTTTAATAGTCAGGTGGTTAATGAAACCAGCACTCAGCAACAAAACTATACAGTACCCGTCGACTTGGTCAGAGATGAACAATGGGCCGTGGGTACTTGAGTCAATCCAAACCCGACTTGATGAATGGTGTCCGAAGTTGTTCGGTTACCACATGCTGAAATTGGGTGGCTTGAGCTGTGAGCTAACCAGCTGTAGTTGTAACATTCAACACCAAGTCAACGTAGATATCCAGAACCCGTTGCATAATGTCATCGCAGATGGTTACGAATTGCCCTTTTTAGAAAAAAGCTTTGATGTTGTCGTGCTTGCTCATCAGCTTGACTATGCAAGTGATCCCCATCGACTGCTACGCGAAGTTGATCGCGTCATGATGGATGATGGTTATCTTATTATTACGGGTTTTAATCCGATCAGTCTCACTGGCTTAGCAAGTTTACTGCCTTGGCGAAGAAATAATTTGCCGTGGAGTGGGCGCATGTTCACTACAAACCGCATCAAAGACTGGCTGGGCGTACTGAACTATCAAGTGATTCATTGTGATCGTTACGCACTGTTTCCAATGACGCGTTACAAAACCATGTGGACTTGGCTAGAGAACAGTTTAGGTGATTGGGCATCACCAGCGGGAAGTTTGTATTACATCGTCGCTCGTAAACGAACGTACCCTCTCAAACCTATCAAGCCACATTGGCGCTTGAAGAGAAAGCTAACACCACTAGGTGTGATGAACAGAGAGGGCAGTGCAGTGAAAAAGGTATCCAGTAGCAAAAACTAAGACGCTTGGTAACCCGTATCTTCTTCAGTTGGGTTCTCAGCGGCTGTACGTGCTAACTCATCACAGATTTCATTCTCTCGATGACCTGCGTGGCCCTTCACCCAATGCCAATCAACTTGATGGCGAGCAGTTTCTTTGTCCAGAGCTTGCCATAAGTCAGCATTCTTCACTGGTTTTTTATCTGCCGTTTTCCAACCACGTTTTTTCCAGTTGTGAATCCATTGCGTAATACCTTGACGCACGTACTGGCTGTCCGTTGTTAACGTCACTTGGCATGGCTCTTTTAACGTTTGCAGTGCTACCACTGCAGCCAACATTTCCATGCGGTTATTGGTTGTCAGAGTGTAGCCTTTCGCTAGGGTCTTTTCCGTTTGTTTGTAACGCAGAACAATGCCGTAACCACCTGGTCCCGGATTGCCTAAACAAGATCCGTCAGTGAAAATCTCAACGTGTTTGGTCATATTTTTGGTACTATTAGCCGAAACATTTAATAAAGCATAGTCTGACACACATAACCTTATGAATACCAGCAGCAATTCTGAACATAATCGTATTGTCGTACTCGATACTGAAACCACGGGTATGAACCTCGAGGGCGGCCCGCACTACATGGGTCACCGTATTATCGAGATCGGTGCCGTAGAAATCATCAACCGTAAGCTGACTGGTCGTCACTTCCACGTTTACTTAAAACCGGATCGTGAAATTCAGCCTGACGCGATTGAGGTTCACGGTATTACGGATGAGTTCCTCGTCGACAAGCCTGACTATGCGAATGTCCACCAAGAGTTTTTAGATTTCATCAAAGGTGCCGAGCTGGTTGCCCACAACGCGCCCTTCGATACCGGCTTTATGGATTACGAGTTTGAAATGCTCGATCCAACCATCGGTAAAACGGATGATTTCTGTAAGGTGACCGATACCCTTGCCATGGCGAAGAAAATCTTCCCGGGCAAGCGAAATAACCTTGACGTATTGTGTGAACGTTACGGCATTGATAACTCACACCGTACGCTCCACGGGGCATTGCTCGATGCGGAGATTCTAGCCGACGTTTACCTACTTATGACCGGTGGACAAACAAGTCTAGAATTCAATGCCAACAAGAGCGATGGTGACACAGAAGGCATTCGTCGTGTTGAAGGAAGAAAAGCGCTAAAGGTTTTGCGTGCAACTGCCGATGAAGTAGAAGCGCACCAGAAGAGACTAGAACTGGTGAACGATAGTATTTGGCAGTAATAGGGAGAGACTATGTTGAGGGCTTTGTCCGTCGCTATTTTAGCGTTCTGGAGTTGTTTCGCTTTTGCAAATGAGTCCGTCATGTCTTTGTTAGATAACCGTTTTCGTGTCGATCCAAGCATCGAGCAGATTACCTTTTTGGTTTATCGTGAACAAAGTTCTCAACCAGTTGTGTTAGTTCGCCCTGATGGTAAAAAATACTATTCATGGGGTGAGTATGACAATGTTCGTTGGTATCAAGAACCCTCTCTAGACATCATTTCTATTGATAAACCGATGTCCGGTCCTTGGCAGGCCGTCGGTAAAGTCACACCTAAAAACAACATCCGCTTAATCTCACACCTAAAGCTCACTACAGACACTTTTCCAAATCGTTTATATCAAAGTGAGGCGCTTAAGTTTACGGCTCGCCTGACTTCCGATGATAAGTTATTGGCTTTGCGTGATTTCTTAGACCGCGTCAATTTGCGCGTGACACTGACCAAATATGTGGAAAATGAAGATGAGTTGATTAAAGAGGCTCGCCCTGTACCTATTGTCATCGGTGAGTTTGCCGATGATGGACATAACCTTGATGAAAAAGCCGCAGATGGTGTGTTTACCGTGCAGTTACCCATTGATGTTGCTCCCGGAAAATATCGAGCGCGCATTACCTCTGGCAACGGTGTATTTTTGCGTGCACAAGAACAAATCGTTCTTGTCTATCCAACACCCGTTTCCAAGACTTTTATTCAATCCCGTGATGCGAACAAAGCCCATCAACTCGTCGTGCGAGGGGAGCAAGGCATGGTTCTGCCGGGGTCACTCGCGGTAAGTGTTGAGCAAATTGCACCTGATGGCTTTACTACTTTTAGTCAGGGTGTGGTTAGTGCGGATGGCTTAACCACGACCCTAACGATGGATAACGACCCTGAGATAGGAAAGTACTCATGGAAAGGTGGGATCTTCGCGACGGATTTTGCTACAGAGAGAGCGTTAGTATTTCCTATTAACGAGCAGTCGTTTAGCGTGGTAGAAGAAGTTGATATAGAAGCCGCACGTTTGGCGAAAGAGGCCGAGCTAGAGCAACAACGTAAGATTAAGCTCGAAAAGCAATTGATTGCCCAGCGGGAAGCCGATCGCAAGCGCAGCATGATAATTATTGCCGTAGGCAACGTGATTGCCACAATTTTGGGGCTAATTGTTTGGTTTGTGTTGCGTAAACTGAAAGCGAAACGAGATGCAATGCCAGAAATGCAGCTGGAAGTACCTAAGAAGTAGGGTGAAAGAAATATTAGAAAACGGAGCTGATTAGCTCCGTTTTTTGGTTCAATACTTTGTTCAATCTAGCGAGACTAAGAGTCTGCTATCAGTGCGCTAGGGCGTTTGTTTCTTCATCCTATACAGAATGCTTGGCAAGCAGGCTTTGGTCAGTGTTCTCAATCGCTTAGCTGTTTCTTTCAGTATCTATGCTTCACTCAAGCCATCAGCTATATGAATGACTTCTCATTTGTTTACCTGAGGGCAGCAATCGGGCTGCCATATTCTTATTAAAGGCATAAAAATGAGCAAATTAAGTTCAGCTGAACGTAAAGCACGCGACAATGAACGTTTCTCTCAACGCGTGAGTGAACGTCGTGAAAAAGGTGAAGATGTTGTCGCGTATGCATTGGCGAATAAAAAAGCAGTTAAGTTCTTAACTAAGTCAGAAAAGAAAGCATTGAACGAACGTAAAGCGACGCTTCAAGAAGAACTACGCAGAATTGAGCAGTCGTTTATTGTTGAAGAAGATAACGAAGAATAAATGCTTCTTTGCTAACACCGTGTTTAGCTGAGATTTAATAAAAAACGGGAGCCTCGGCTCCCGTTTTGCTTTCTTATTTATCGTTTAAGCCATCATTCGCTCAAGCGACGTTTTCCATCTGAGGGTACAGTGGCTTTGCCGCCAATAGCTCCGGTTCAAAGTCATCCACGTTAATAGTATCTAGACGATGCTGCTCAGCCTCTCTTAACAGCTCCGCTTCTTCTTGCGTGATCACGCCTTGCTCTAGACCTTCTTGAGCAATCATATCTAAATTCATAAATGGACGGCGTTTACCTTGTGCTTTACATACTTTGTCGAACACAGGCTCAGCTTGAAGAATCACAGACAGTGCCAACTCAATCTTACCGGCAGCATTGTGTTCCGTTGGTTCTAGGTATTGACCACGACCAATGCGTGAACGTGTTGCACTTGGTGTTTGTAGAATACGAGCGACTTTGCTGTCTAGCTTATCGCTTGGCGCTTTGCGTACACGACCGAATGGCATGATTAATACGCGCAGTGCACGACCAATCACTTTGTTCGGGAAGTTCGCTAGGAACTCATCAATCGCGGCTTCAGTCTGCTTCAAGCTGTCTTGCAAGCCCCAATGCACTAATGGTAAATCTTCTACAGGGCGGCCATCCTGTTCGAAGCGTTTCAGTGTTGCAGAACTTAGGTATAGCTGACTTAGAATGTCACCGAGGCGCGCTGACAGGCGCTCTTTACGTTTCAACGAACCCCCCAATACCGCCATTGAGATATCCGATAGCAGAGCAAGGTTCGCGCTGTAACGGTTCAATTGTTGGTAGTAGCGCTTGGTTGAGTCTTTAGTTGGTGATGTTGAACCCAGACCATCACTTAGACCAAACCAGATGCTGCGAACTAGGTTACTCATGGTGAAGCTCACGTGACCCGCTAGTGCTTTGTCGAACTTCTCAACTGCATCGCCAGCGTCAGAATATGCTGCGTTCATCTCTTCAAGAACGTAAGGGTGACAACGAATCGCGCCCTGACCGAAGATGATCATTGAACGAGTTAGGATGTTGGCACCTTCTACCGTTACCGCGATTGGTGCACCTTGGTAACCACGCGCTAGGAAGTTAGAAGGCCCCATACAGATACCTTTACCGCCTACGATATCCATCGCGTCGATGATGCTTTGTTGACCTCGGTGCGTACAGTGGTACTTCACGATAGCCGAGATAACCGAAGGTTTTTCACCTAGGTCGATACCTGCCACGGTCAGGTTGCTTGCTGCATCCATCACGTAGGCGTTACCACCTAGACGTGCTAATGGCTCTTCAACGCCTTCCATGTGACCGATAGGCTGTTTGAACTGACGACGAATGCGTGAGTAAGCGCCTGTTGCCATAGCCGCTGTCTTGATGCCACCCGTTGAGTTTGAAGGTAGCGTGATACCACGGCCAACTGACAGACACTCAACCAGCATACGCCAGCCTTGGCCTGCCATTTTTTCACCACCGATGATGAAGTCCATCGGTACGAAGATGTCTTTACCGCGAGTTGGACCATTTTGGAATGGTACGTTAAGCGGGAAGTGACGGTTACCAATCTCAACGCCTTTAAGGTCAGTTGGGATTAGAGCACAAGTGATACCAAGATCTTCTTGATCACCAAGCAGGCCCCCTGGGTCGCGCAGTTTGAATGCAAGACCAAGTACCGTTGCGACAGGTGCTAGAGTGATGTAACGCTTGTTCCAAGTGAGGCGCATGCCAAGGACTTCTTCACCTTGCCATTCGCCTTTACATACCACGCCGTAATCTGGGATAGACCCCGCATCGGAACCTGCTTCTGGGCTAGTCAGTGCGAAACATGGGATTTCTTTACCTTCTGCTAGGCGAGGTAGGTAGTAATCTTTTTGCTCTTCAGTACCGTAGTGTTGCAGTAGCTCACCTGGGCCTAATGAGTTAGGTACACCAACGGTTGACGACAGCACGCCAGAAACGCCTGTCAGTTTTTGCAGCACCAAAGATTGCGCGTACGCTGAGAATTCTAGGCCACCGTATTTCTTCTTGATGATCATGGCGAAGAATTTGTTGTCTTTCAGGTATTGCCACACTTCTGGTGGTAGGTCGGCCAATTCGTGAGTGACTTGGTAATCACTTACCATGGCACACACTTCATTTACTGGACCATCTAGGAATGCTTGCTCTTCTTTGCTCAGCTTAGGTGCTTTGATGGCGTGTAGTTTTTGCCATTCAGGCTTACCTTTGAATAGCTCGGCTTCCCACCATACTGTACCTGCATCCAATGCTTCTTTCTCGGTTTGAGACATAGCAGGTAGGACTTTCTTAAACATGACGAGCGCTTTACGGCTGATCAGTGATTGGCGAATTCCTGATACGGCGAATACCGCAACAGCAAGTACATAAAGAGCCCAGCCAATTACACCAGCTGAGTCTGCGATCGTCAGTGCTAGCATGGCAGCAGTTAGTAGGCTGACGGATTTCACGAGAGACATTCTGTGGTAGAGCGTAACGCCTAACACAACTGTCATCGCTAAGATTGAGAGCAAGATGTCCATATGTTTTTTCCTTTTCAGACTTTATTTATGTTGTACGTCTGTATTTTGGTAAGAGGTCTAACCAGTTCTATAAGTGTAATCAAAATATTAAATAAATGTAAAACACAAGATTGAGTAAAAAGTGATCTATGTAGAGTTAAAATTCTAAAGTTGGGAGGTGAGTGATGATTTCGTAAGCAAGTTAACAAGTTTATTATCGTGATGAATCCAAATCTGTTGGTTCGCTATCGACACTAATTCTCGTTTGTGGGTAAACTCAGAGTAATGAACTGTCCGGTGTGAATTTCACATCAGAACAATTTGCCAAGCGAGAGGCTCAACCTTATGGCTGTGGCCGAGATAATAAAGAGAACATCATATGTACCAAGATCTGATTAGAAGTGAATTAAACGAAGCTGCTGAAGTTCTGAATAAGTTTTTAAGCGATGACCACAACATCGCGCAAATTGAAGCGGCAGCGAAAATGATTGCTGACTCATTCAAGCAAGATGGTAAAGTGTTGTCGTGTGGTAATGGTGGTTCTCACTGTGACTCTATGCACTTTGCAGAAGAGCTAACAGGTCGTTACCGTGAAAACCGCCCAGGTTACGCTGGTATCGCTATTTCAGATCCAAGCCACCTTTCTTGTGTAAGTAACGACTTTGGCTATGATTTCGTATTCTCTCGTTACGTAGAAGCCGTTGGTAGCAAGGGTGACGTTCTGTTTGGTTTGTCGACTTCTGGCAACTCAGGCAACATCTTGAAAGCAATTGAAGCGGCGCAAGCGAAAGGCATGAAGACGATTGCGCTAACGGGTAAAGATGGCGGTAAGATGGCTGGTCTTGCTGATATCGAGATCCGTGTACCACACTTTGGCTACGCAGACCGCATTCAAGAAGTGCACATTAAGATCATTCACATCATCATTCAGTTGATTGAAAAAGAGATGGAATAAGATTTACAACTAAACCGAATGCTGGCTTAGTTGTGTTTTAAGGTAAGGAGTTCGTTAAACCATGTGTGAATTGCTCGGCATGAGCGCAAATGTTCCAACAGATATTTGTTTCAGTTTTACAGGGTTGATGCAGCGCGGTGGTCGAACGGGCCCGCATCGTGATGGTTGGGGAATTACTTTCTATGAAGGAAAGGGGTTTCGTAACTTCAAAGATCCAAACCCAAGTTGTGACTCTAAGATTGCTGAATTAGTGCAAAACTACCCGATTAAAAGTCGTGCGGTGATTAGTCATATTCGTCAAGCCAACCGCGGTGGTGTGAATCTCGAGAATACCCATCCGTTTACGCGAGAGCTTTGGGGACGTTACTGGACGTTTGCACACAATGGTCAACTGACTGATTATCAGGATTTGCACACAGGACGTCATCGTCCGGTTGGGCAAACGGACAGTGAAATGGCATTTTGCTGGCTGCTAAAACAGATGGAAGATAAGTACCCTGAACCTCCTCAAGATATGGAAGCGGTCTTTATCTACGTAGCTGAATGTTGCGATAAGCTGAAAGAGAAGGGCGTATTTAACATGCTACTTAGCGACGGTGAGTTTGTGATGACTTACTGTACCAACCATTTGTACTGGATCACGCGTCGTGCACCATTTGGCAAGGCAGCGCTGTTGGATGAAGATGTTGAGATTAACTTCCAAGAAGAGACGACGCCAAACGATGTGGTTTCTGTGATTGCGACTCAGCCGTTAACGGGTAATGAGACATGGCATCGCATGAAGCCGGGCGAGTACGGTTTGTTCCATGTTGGTGAATTGGTGCTGAATAACGCTGAAGCGTTAGCGGATGTGCCGTTTGCCGCGCCGAAGCCGGGTAACCAAGCACCGACAGAACCGTTGGAGTGATGGTTTTCTCGCAGTAGAGCATTCGAATAAAACAAAAGGCAGCCTGTGATGGCTGCCTTTTTTGTCTTTGTCGTTTGGAATTGAGAATTACTCGTCGGCGTAGCCGTGTTCACCAAGCTCAAAACCATCAAGATACGCTTTACCATCTCTCATCGTTAGCCTTTCATCTGCTAGCCATTTAGTGACCATTGGGTAGATCTTGTGTTCTTGAGTCTGAACGCGTGCAGCGAGTGCATCGGCATCGTCGTCTTCAAATACTGGTACTTTGGCTTGCAGTACCACAGGGCCGCCGTCTAACTCTTCTGTGACAAAGTGTACGCTAGTGCCGTGCTCTTTATCGCCCGCATCAATCGCGCGCTGGTGGGTGTGTAACCCTGGGTATTTAGGCAGAAGAGAAGGGTGGATGTTGATCATCTTACCCAGATAGTGGGAAACAAACGCGCCACTGAGAATACGCATGTAACCGGCAAGAACAATCACGTCCGGTTGGTATTCATCGATTTGCTTCATCAGTTCAGCATCAAAGTCTTCACGTGATTCGAATGCTTTTGGATCGACAAAATGACCCTTCACATCAAACTGTTTTGCACGCTCCAAACCGTAGGCATCAGCTTTGTTAGAAAAAACCGCTGCCACTTGTGCGTTTGGCATGTTGGCTTCACAGGCTTCAAGTATCGCTTGTAGGTTACTGCCGCTACCCGAAATGAGGACCACTATGTTTTTCATGATATTGAGACTGCCTTGATACTGTAGGTTTGACGTGCGTAATCACTAAATTACCTACTATTAGAATGGTTTTCGATGTTCCAGATAGCAGAATGAGGACATAGCGTCCTCATTCATATCTTTATGTAGCGCAACTCACAAGTTATTGGATTTCAACTTGCTCTTCATTGGCTTCTGCTTGAGCAATTTCACCAATCACCCATGCGTTTTCGCCTTCTTCTTTAAGAAGTGCAACCGCCGCGTCTGCTTGGTCTTTAGGTAGTGCTACGATTAGACCAACACCACAGTTGAACGTACGGTACATTTCGTGCGTTTCAACGTTGCCTTTTTCTTGTAGCCATTTGAAGATGATTGGCCATTCCCAGCTGTTACCGTCGATCACGGCTTTAGTGCCTTCTGGCAGTACACGTGGGATGTTTTCCCAGAAACCACCACCTGTAATGTGAGAAATAGCGTGAATATCGTGTTTCTCAATCATCTTAAGTGCTGATTTGATGTAAATCTTAGTCGGTTCTAGTAGGTGCTCACCGATAGTGCGACCTGCTAGCTCTTCGTTCTTATCTGCGCCAGAAACTTCTAGGATCTTACGGATAAGAGAGTAACCGTTTGAGTGTGGACCGCTTGAGCCAACCGCGATTAATGCATCGCCTGCTGCTACTTTGGTGCCGTCAATCACGTCCTCTTTTTCTACTACGCCAACACAGAAGCCAGCAACGTCGTAGTCTTCGCCTTCGTACATGCCTGGCATTTCAGCGGTTTCACCACCGATAAGTGCACAGCCTGCTTGAACACAGCCATCAGCGATACCAGAAACTACGTCTGCCGCTGTGTCTACATCCAGTTTGCCTGTCGCGTAGTAATCTAGGAAGAATAATGGCTCTGCACCTTGAACGATTAGATCGTTTACACACATTGCCACTAGATCAACGCCGATAGTGTCGTGCTTGTTCATATCCAGCGCTAGGCGAAGTTTTGTACCTACACCGTCCGTACCAGAAACCAGTACAGGTTGTTTGTATTTCGTCGGTAATTCACACAATGCGCCAAAACCGCCGATACCACCCATCACTTCAGGGCGACGAGTACGCTTAACCGCACCTTTAATACGATCTACAAGCGCGTTGCCTGCATCAATATCTACACCAGCGTCTTTATAGCTAAGAGAAGAGTTGTTACCACTCACAGGGAAGTCCTCGGTTTTTAAGTTGGATATGAAAACGGCGCTATTCTACCAGTGGTTAAATACAGATGGCAAACGTTTGCGTCGGTTTTTTTCTTTAGTGATCTATCCTGATATCCCTGCAAAAATCATGTATAATCTGAAGGTTTGTTTAAATATTGCCAAAAAAGCCGGAGATGGAAATGAAAGTTGTTGAAGTTAAACACCCTCTAGTAAAACACAAAATTGGTCTAATGCGAGAAGGTGACATCAGCACAAAGCGTTTTCGTGAGTTAGCGACAGAAGTCGGTAGCCTACTTACTTACGAAGCGACTGCAGACTTTGAAACAGAGAAAGTAACCATTGAAGGTTGGAATGGTCCTGTAGAAGTTGATCAAATCAAGGGTAAAAAAGTAACTGTAGTGCCAATCCTGCGTGCAGGTCTAGGTATGATGGATGGCGTTCTTGAGCACATGCCAAGCGCACGTATCAGTGTTGTAGGTATCTACCGTGATGAAGAAACACTTGAGCCAGTACCATACTTTAACAAGCTTGCTTCTAACATCGATGAGCGTATCGCTCTAGTTGTTGACCCAATGCTTGCAACAGGTGGTTCTATGATCGCAACAATCGATCTTCTAAAAGAGAAAGGTTGTCAGGCAATCAAAGTTCTTGTTCTTGTAGCGGCTCCTGAAGGTATCGAAGCACTAGAGAAAGCGCACCCAGACGTAGAGCTATACACAGCAGCAATCGATGAGAAGCTAAACGACAAAGGCTACATCGTTCCTGGTCTTGGTGATGCTGGTGACAAGATCTTCGGTACTAAATAATCTGAGCTTAATGCTTAATTATTACTGAATTGAAAAAATAAAGGCTTGGTGCAAACCAAGCCTTTTTTGTATCTACTTATTTCGAAACTAGTGACGAGATGTGAGAAGCGAGAGTAAGTCGTGCGACTTATATCGATAGAGCCACACAGAGGACTACTTCGCGCTTTCTTCTTCCATCTGTGCGTTATCTACCACGTGATTTTCACCAAGGTCGTGTGGCAGCACTAGATTAAGAATGATTGCCACGATACCACACAGGCTCACACCTTGTAGGCTGAACTCGCCAATACCGAAAGCCATGCCACCGATACCAAATACTAACGTTACCGCAACGATCACTAGGTTACGAGATTTGTGCAGATCAACGTTGTTCTTGATAAGCGTGTTTAGACCTACTGTCGCGATAGAACCAAAAAGTAGAATCATGATACCGCCCATGACCGGAACAGGGATCGTTTGTAGAATGGCTCCGAGCTTACCAACTAAGGCAAGTACGATTGCCGTGATTGCCGCCCATGTCATGATTACTGGGTTAAAGGCTTTAGTCAGCATCACTGCGCCCGTAACTTCGCTGTAAGTGGTGTTTGGTGGTGCGCCAACCATAGATGCGGCAATCGTTGCCACCCCGTCACCCGCGATCGTGCGGTGCAGGCCTGGCTTTTTGAGGTAGTTTTTACCGGTTACGTTTGAAATAGCCAGCATATCACCTACGTGCTCAACCGCTGGAGCGATAGCCACTGGGATCATGAATAAGATAGCGTTGATGTTGAACTCTGGTGCTGTGAAGTTTGGCATTGCTAGCCACGCTGCTTGAGCGACAGGAGTGAAATCCACTACGCCATAGAAGAGTGATACGGTGTAACCCGCTAAGATACCGCCAACGATAGGAACCAGCTTTAGGAAACCTTTCGCAAATACACTCAGTGCTATCGTTGTTAGCAGCGATACTGCTGAGATAATCACGGCGGCATCACCATTGATCAGCTGAATTGCACCATCACCTGTTTTGCCTACTGCCATGTTTACTGCCGTTGGTGCTAGACCTAGGCCGATCACCATGATTACAGGGCCAACAACCACTGGCGGAAGAATTTTATGAATAAAGCCAACACCGCGGACTTTGATCATTGCACCAAGGCCGACGTAAACCAAACCTGCTGCCATTAAGCCACCCATCGTTGCACCGATACCCCAAGTTTGGATACCAAACATGATAGGTGCAATAAACGCGAAAGAAGAGGCAAGGAAGATTGGGACAGAACGTTTAGTAATTAGTTGGAAAAGAAGAGTACCGACACCAGCACCAAACAGAGCGACGTTTGGATCTAGGCCAGTAAGAAGTGGTACCAGTACGAGAGCACCAAAAGCGACAAAGAGCATCTGAGCGCCTTGTAACGCATTTTTCATAATAATTCCCTATTCAAAGATACGCAGACAAATCCGGCGAATCTTATCATCTAGCAATCGATTGCAATGTTGTCTAGATCAAACTTTTGTATGGATTTATAAGGTCAGCGAATAGTTTATATCGGTTTTACGTAATAAGTTGGTCAGAATATCGACAACATACTCAGTACCCTTCTTGCTCAAGAAATGATAGTTGCTTATCATGCGGGTTCTTGTTTAGAGGATTATGAAAACTATGCGCTATTTAGCTCTCCTACTGATAGGTTGGTTGTCCCTGCCTGTGCATGCTCTTACTCAGGTAGATGTCTACCGTGCAGAAGTTGCTATAGACAGTAATCAGAAAGATGGTGAGTCTCTTGCTCGTCAACAAGGAATGAAAGATGTCATCGTCAGAGCGACGGGCAGTCAATCTTCTATTAACAATCCAGTTATCCAAAAAGCGGTAGGCTCGAGCGCTCGCTATATCTCTCAGCTAAGTTATGGCCAACTTGATGGGCAAACAAGCCTTAAGATGTTGTTTAATAGTAGCCAAGTTCGCTCACTACTTACTCAAGCCCAACTTCCTTTATGGTCCCCAAACCGAGCAAATATCTTAGTGTGGATGGTGGAAGAGCAGGGCTACGATCGTACGATTACGTGGGAACATTCAGACTCAGTGAACGCGGTAGCTCTTCGTAAAGCAGCGGAGGTTCGTGGTCTACCTATTACTATGCCTGTGGGTGATTTTGATGACGTGACTGGTGTGAACGTCTCAGATCTTTGGGGTGACTTTGTCGGACCAATCAGCCAAGCAAGTCAACGCTATCCTGTAGATGCGGTACTGGTTATGCGTGTTCAAGGCGATAAGATTCGTTGGACGCTGTACGATCAATCGCCAGCTCAGCTATCTGAATCAAAACAATCGCCACGTAGTGGATCTGCATCTGGTGCAAATGGGATTCCTGCGATGGTCGGTGGAATTGCTGATTACTATGCGAAGAAGAGTGCGGTTGTGGTTTCAAGCAAGTCCTCTAAAGCAATTGATGTGAAGGTGTTGAATGTAGAGTCAGCGATGGACTTCTTCGATCTAGAGAATGCCTTAACCAAACTGAATTCGGTAGCAGGTACGGAAATCAAGCGTGTGCAAGGAAACCAAGTAACGTTAACGATTCACCTGTTAGCCTCTCAACAAGCGTTTGAGCAAGAAGCGTCTTCAATTCGCCCGTTAGTGATAACAGAAGAACCAATGGTTAATATGGAAGAAGCTACACCAGTACAACTACCTGAAGAACCTGCTCAACCAGCACAATTGCCAGTGGAGACGCAAGAGGGTCAAGCTGCAGATGTGGTGGAGCTAGATACTGCTAATGAGGTAACTCAACCAGAGCAACCAGTCATCGTTCAGCCAGCACCAGTGCAGTATGATTTGATTTATAAATGGAACGCGCCTGTTCGTACGCAAGCAGAGCCCGAAGAGCAAGAGTCAGAAATTGCACCAGTACTAGAAACTGATGTGGTGGAAGACTTAAGCTAAGCTCTACGTTCACCCAAAGCTGAATACAAAAAGAGTCGCTCAGTGCGACTCTTTTTTATTGTTTATTCTTCATTGCTGAGGATGTAACGAGAGAGCTTGAGCTTCAAAGCGAGCTACTTATGGAATTTAGCTTTCTCTTCCTTCTCAACTTGAGATAGGCGTTTTAGTTTCAAGCCTAATTCTTTGCCACGTGCTCGTGCAAATAAGATGTTACCAGCGAAACCTAACGAAGTGAGCATTAACTCTACGGCAGCTAGCCATCGTTCGCCATCGTCCACATATAAAATAGTGAGTGCATGGAGAAAGTAGAGCATTAATACAAAGTTAGCCCACGCGTGCGTATAAGGCTTACCTGCAAGAATACCCGGAAGCGGCAGGAGCAGAGGAATACACCACGCAACTGCCAGTGTTGTGCTGCTCAGATGAGGGTGAGGGGAAAGTGCTAATTGCCAAATCGCGACCCAACCTAACAACGCCAAATTGCCGAATAGCGCCATGTAGCGATAGGTTTGGGTTCGTGTGCTGAGAGGTGGTTGGTCAATAATGTCAGACATCGATTTACTTATCCTTGAGCTTACTGACTTCCTTTGAGCTTTTGTGCTGCGGTCGCCAGTCGTTTTCCTAATTGTTGTGCGAGACGAATCTCTTCTGCTGTAAGACTTGGTTCGTGTCCTACACTGCTTGCCCCGTAAGGCGTTCCACCGGATTGCGTGGTGTGCAGTTCAGGCTCTGAGTAAGGGATACCTAACACCATCATGCCATGATGCAAAAGAGGGGTCATCATGCTTTGTAGAGTCGTCTCTTGACCACCGTGCATTGAAGATGATGAGGTAAACACACAGGCTGGCTTATCGATAAGGTCCCCATTCACCCACAAAGGTGTCGTTTGATCCCAAAAGTGCTTAAGCGGCGCTGCCATATTACCAAACCAGACTGGGCTACCAAACGCGAGGCCATCGCAATGCTTCAGTTCATCTAGAGTAACAATTGGATCAGAAGGGGTATGTGAGTGAGGTGACAATTCTTCAACTGTACGCAAAATCGCTTCGCAATGAGGAGTCGATTCGACCCCTCTTGCTATCTGTCTTGCCAGCTGTTTTGTTGAGCCATGACGGCTGAAATACAAAATGAGGATCTGGCAATCCATTTATAGAATTTCCAACACTTGCTCTGGTGGACGACCGATCTTCGCTTTACCGTTGGCAACCACTACAGGGCGCTCAAACAGTTTAGGATTTTGCGCCATCGCTTCGAAAAGCTGCTCATCTGAGACTGATGCCTCACCTAACGCAAGCTCTTTGTAAATGTCTTCTTTTGTGCGCATCATCTCGCGTACAGAAGAGAAACCAAGTTGAACGTAAAGTGCTTTCAGTTGTTCAACATTAAGCGGTGTATCAAGGTATTTGACCACTTCCGGTGTCACACCATTTTGCTCTAGCAGTTCTAGAGTTTGACGGCTCTTTGAGCAACGAGGGTTGTGATAAATCACGACTGACATGGTTTTCTCCATTTCGTTATTGTAATGCCATGAATCGATCTCTTTGGATCATCAGTTGGTCGATACGTGCGTCGTATCGAGCTTGTTTCAAACTTCCCAGTTCGGCAATTTTACTTGCTTCACTATAATATTGAATTGCTTTGTTCCAATTCGCGCGCAATGCAAGAATTTCTGCACGCGAAGCTAAATCTTCATCGCTGTTCCCTAAGGCAATGTTACCTTTGGAGAGCAGGTGCCAACCATTGGTATCTTCTGGGTTATCATGTGTATAGCGCTGCAGTATTTTAATTGCTTCTTTGTCTTTACCTGCTTCAAGCAAAGCGTTTGCATAGTTGATGGTGAGAACTTTATTGTGCGGCGATCGTTTTAGCGCTTTTGATAACATATCAATCGCTTTTTCTGGGTGCTTCTGAGCAATATATAAATCGGTCATCGCATCAAGATAAAAAGGGTTAGATGGGTCTTGCTTGAGTAATTTGTTAAGCAATACTTCGGCTTTGTCTAAGCGCTTATTATCTAGGTGGACAAGCGCTTTTCCATATTCAAATGTAGGAATCAAATCTGCCGTTGCTTTCTTCTGTGTACGTTCAAACCATCCCATAGCAGCTTCGCCGTCTATACCCGCGTGGCGAGCCACAATGCGTGCTCTAGTAAGATGATAATCGAGCGATGGCATAACTCGCATTGGAGGGTAGGCTTGTGCTCGAGCCCTAGAGTCGGTGATTCGGTCTTCAGGTAATGGGTGAGTTAGTAACATCGGTGGTGGTTTACTTGCATAGCGATACTCATCTGCAAGTCGACCAAAAAAACGTGGCATTGCTTGGACGTCAAACCCAGCTTTCGCCAGCGTTGAGATTCCGAAACGATCTGCTTCTTTCTCGTTAGAGCGCGTGTAGTTTATCTGGCTCTGCATATTCCCTGCGGTAGCTGCGGTAATCGCTGCCATACCTGCTTCTGGCGCTGCAATCGCAATGAGCAGTGCACCTGCCAAAGCAGCTAGCGTTGCTGGAGAGCGTCGAGCTTGTTCTTCCATGCTTCGTGCAAGGTGACGTTGTGTTACGTGCGCAATCTCGTGAGCAACCACCGATGCGAGCTCACTCTCCGTTCGAGCGTGTAAAAATAGCCCTGAGTGCAGGGCAACGTAACCACCAAAGAAGGCAAAAGCGTTGATATTGCGATCACGGATCATGAAAAAGTGGAACGGTGTTTTTACATCATTCGCATTAGCGACCAGTCGGTGTCCTAGCGTATCAATATACTCGTTGATCACAGGATCACTAACGATCGGACTGCTGGCTCTGAGCATACGCATGTAAGCGTCACCATAAATCAACTCTTGATCTATCGTCAGAGTGCCACCGGCTGCGGTACCAATATCAGGGAGGTCGAGACTATTGGCGTAAATAGGCGTTGGTGTACTTAATGCAGCAGCAAGGCATAAACAAACTAGCGAGCGAGTGCGTTTTAACATACGGTTTAAAGATTCTCCAAAATACCGAAACATGGGTTGGGAGCTGAGTTCCTCTCTGCAACGCCACCATGTTTTATGGTCATCCGTGTCGGATGAATATGCTAGCAATAAGACCGAAGATAAACGAATTGGTTTCGTAAATTGTCACACACATAACTTTTAATTGTTAATTAGAAGTCATTGTCGTTTAGGCTTAAATCACTAGCACCAGCTCAAAAAGCCGTTACAATACAACCCTATCATAAGTGCAGAGCAATACAATGGAATCCATGTTACTTGATTTGCGTGAGCAACGCTGCCCTATGGCGCTGTTACTTGCTAAACGTCACGCTGCTGAAGTATTTCAGGGAGAATCTTCCCAGTATCAACAGCTTGTGATTCAAGTTGTGGATAATAGCTCTAAACGAGACATAGTGACGTATTTACGCAATCAAGGGTATGAAGTGCAGTGTCACGCATTACCAGAGTACTTCACTTTGACCGTATTTAATAAGGAATCATCATAAGATGCTTGAGATGATAAGTCGTTGGTATAAGCGACGTTTTTCAGACCCACATGCCGTGAGCCTAGTCGCGATTTTATTGTTCGGCTTTATCACTATTTATTTTTTCGGGCACTTAATTGCACCATTACTGGTAGCGATCGTTCTTGCATATCTCCTTGAATGGCCTGTCACACAAATGTGCCGTTTTGGTATTCCGCGAACCTTTTCAGTTATCACGGTGATACTTGTCTTTATCGGTTTGATGCTCATTGCGGTTTTCGGATTGGTACCGACTATTTGGACTCAGGTTGGTAACCTAATCAATGATATTCCGAACATGTATACAGGGTTGCAGAAGTTCATCTCCACATTACCGGAGCGTTACCCAGAGCTAGCAAACTTGCAAATTGTTGAGACGGTTGTAACCAACGCTAAAAACCAAGCAATCGGCTTAGGTGAAAGTGTTGTGAAGGGCTCACTTGCGTCACTTGTGAGCATTGCAACCTTAGCGGTTTACTTGATCCTTGTACCTCTATTAGTTTTCTTCTTGTTAAAAGACAAAGAAGAGATGATGAGTATGGCCAGTGGCATCCTGCCAAAGAATCGCAAGTTGGCGAATAAAGTCTGGCACGAGATGAATGAACAGATCTCGAATTACATTCGCGGTAAAGTGCTAGAAATTCTTATCGTCGGTGGAGTGAGTTACGTCACGTTTGCAGTTTTAGACCTGCGTTATTCTGCATTGTTAGCGGTAGCGGTTGGGCTATCGGTTCTGATCCCATACATCGGTGCGGCAGCGGTCACTGTGCCCGTTGCGATTGTTGGTTTGTTCCAGTGGGGATTATCTCCACAGTTTTACTGGTTGCTGGTGGCGTACGGTATTATTCAGGCGCTTGATGGCAACGTTTTAGTACCGGTACTATTCTCCGAAGCGGTGAACCTTCACCCAGTAGCAATTATTGTTGCGGTATTGGTGTTTGGTGGTTTATGGGGTTTCTGGGGCGTATTCTTTGCAATTCCTTTGGCGACACTTGTCAAAGCCGTGTGGAACGCACTGCCAAGTACAGAAGAAAGCGAACCAATACAAGAATAGAAATCGAATCCAATAAAAAGCCCAGCGACTGCTGGGCTTTTTGATGTTTGATTGAAAGCTAGGCTTACGCGTTTTCTTTCAAGTAGTTCACAACCACTTCGTGATGGTCTTTGGTTTTGAACTTGTTGAAAACGTGTTCGATCACACCTTCCTCGTTGATTAGGAAGCTAATGCGGTGAAGACCATCGTAGACTTTACCCATGAACTTTTTCTCGCCCCACACACCGAACTGGTCAGCAGTTGCATGGTCTTCGTCAGACAGTAGTGTGAAGTTTAGTTCGTCGCGTTCGATGAATTTACCAAGTCGTTTCACTGGGTCGATACTTACGCCCAATACTACAACGTTGTGTGCGTCTAGCTCTGCTTTTACATCACGCAGACCTTTTGCCTGAGTGGTACAGCCCGGAGTCATCGCTTTCGGGTAGAAGTAAAACAGAACTTTCTTACCTTTAAAATCATCGAGAGTAACAGTGTTACCGTCTTGGTCGAGCAAAGAGAAGGCTGGCGCTGGCGTGCCTGCTGTCAGCGTATTCATTGTTATGTCCTTTACTTATTTATAGATTGTTTTTTATGAAATTCAGAGAACCTTGTACGTTGAGCGTGTTACAAAGTTCATCGAAATCTTCTTGAAGCTGCATAAGGTTACAGTCGGCTTGGACAGACGCTGTAATTGCAATATGGAATTGGTCAGCATCTAGTTGAACTTTAGACTTACTAATAGTTTGAGCGCTTAGTGAGTTAAGACCAATGTTCTGATCGGCAAAAAACTGGGTGAACTTTTCCGTCAAACCCATTCGGTCTTCTGATTCGATGAAGACCTCAAGATCATATGAGTTGTCTAATAACTCATGTGCGGATGTTCGCTTCATGATAGTGATAAGGTCATGCTCTTGCCCGAGTAGAGGTAATTGCGTTTCGACTCGAGTGATATTGTTGGTGTTGCCTGTCAACAGCATGATCAATGTAAATTCATTACCAAAGATAGCGATTCGGCTATCAGCGATGTTACAGCCAGCTTGTGTGACCAGTTTGACTACTTGATTACAAATGCCTGGGCGATCCGTTCCAACTGCTGTAAGTACCAGATGTTGCGTCATATATGAGCTTCTTGTCCTTTCTTCAATAGAGTGATGTTAGCACAGATAAGCATTAGAAATGTCGAGTTGGTTCCTTTTTTAGGCGCGACTGTTTGCTTTGTAAGCGAAATATTATCGTCTACTTTCTGGACGAGATAATTTCACTTAACTCTGACGTGACGAAGAAAACTGCGAGTATATTCCGCGGGCTAAATAGGTGCCGATCCCATAGGGGATAAAGGCTGCAACGATTATCGTTGAAGCTCGAGAATTGAGCGAACCCCCAGAGTTGAGCAAAAGAATCTTGCTAAACCTCTAACAACTGATAATTATTCATTCATTTGTACTTTGTAAGCGTCTATACACACTTGTGTTTGTTAATCGCATTACAGTACCATGCAGAAAGAGTTAAATGAGGGAGATAGACATGTTTTCAGGAAGTATCGTAGCGTTGATCACGCCATTTAAGCCAGATGGTGAAGTAGATTTCGATGGTCTGCAAAAGCTGGTTGAGTATCACGTTGAGGCGGGTACTGACGGTATTGTTGCGGTAGGCACAACGGGAGAGTCTTCGACTCTAACGATTGAAGAGCATGTGAAGGTCGTAAATAAAACGGTAGAGTTTGCCGACGGTCGCATCCCAGTGATTGCTGGCACAGGTGCAAATGCAACTCATGAGGCAGTCACATTCAGTAAGTTACTTGCAGATTCAGGTATTACAGGCTTCTTAAGTGTTACGCCTTATTACAATAAGCCAACTCAAGAAGGTTTGTTCCAACATTACAAAGCGATCTCTGAAGCAAGTGATGTACCTCTTATTTTATACAATGTACCTGGGCGTACAGCGGTAGATTTGTTGCCTGAGACAGTGGCACGCTTGTCAAAGCTTGATAATATCGTCGCATTGAAAGACGCGACGGGTGATTTGAACCGAATTGCACTTCACCGTGAACTTTGTGGCGAAGATTTTATCTTACTAAGTGGTGATGATGCGACTGGCTTAGAGTTTGTGAAGCTGGGCGGTCATGGTGTTATCTCTGTAACGAATAATATCGCTGCGAAAGACATGGCAGATATGTTCCACTTAGCACGAGACGGTAAGTTTGAAGAGGCTGAAGTAATCAACCAGCGTTTGATGACTTTGCACAAGAACTTATTTATCGAATCAAGCCCTATCCCGGTAAAATGGGCAGCCACTAAGCTAGGCTTGATCGGTGACGGCAGTTTGCGTCTTCCTTTGACACCACTTTCTGAAAAGTCGCAGCCGATTTTGGAACAGGCGCTAACAGACGCCGGTATTTACTAGGATTGAAGTATAACTGAGGGCGAGAGCTCTCAGTTTTTAGGAGTATAGATGAAGCTTTCTAGCCAGTTAGTGATGAGTTCACTGGCTGTTTTTGTATTGACTGCCTGTTCAGGTGGTGCCAACCAGCGTCGTCAAGCAAAAGATGACTTCGAATATTTGAATACTGAGTCGTTATCAGAATGGAATATGCCTGCCGATGCTCAGCCTCAGTTTTATCCAAACTATGACATTCCTCAGGGCAATTTTGAGGGTGGCATTGGTAAGGCTGTTGATATTCGTCCCCCACAAGAAGTGCTAGAGCTGATCCCTGGTGCGCGCTTGGAACGTAGCAATGGTGAGGTTACCCTATGGCTACTTCGCAAAGACGAGCTCGATCTTGTTTGGCAAACCGTCCAAAATATGATTTCGACAAATCAGATTCCAGTAGAGAAACAGAGCGAAAACCTAATTGAAACGGGTTGGGTGACTTGGAATTCAGCGGATGAAGATATGGAAATCGGCAGTCGCTACGATATTTCTCGTTTTGAAGCTAACAACCGCTTTGGATTTAAAGTTAACTTGGTTGATTGGCGAGAAGGCGAGCAGGTTAAGGAAGTCTCACGCACTAATCGTGAACGTTACAATGTGTTGATGACCAACTTGGTTACAGCTCGTTACGATCAACAAGTTCGTGAAGACGCACAGAAAAAAGCACAGGAATTAGTAAAACAAATTCCAATTACGATGGGAACCGATCGTAGTGGTCTGCCTGTTATTATCGCTCGTGCACAGTACAACGTATTATGGCAACGGTTGCCTGAGTTACTTCCAAAAATTGGCTTCACGATTGAAAGTCGTAGTCAATCACAAGGTACGGTTGAAGCAAGATATGCATCACCTGATGACGCATTTTGGAATGATATTGGTGTGAAACCAATCGATTTAGACGCAGGTAAATATACTTTCCTATTTGGTGACCTAGGAAACCGAACGTCGATTAATGTTACCAATTCGTCGGGCAAGCCTGTCGAAGCAGAGTTTTTGAAGTCTTTAGCTCCAGTTTTAGCTGCAGTCGCGAAGCAATAACTCGGACAAAGAAAAGGGACCTGAAGGTCCCTTTTTTATTTCTGTCCACAACGTGCGAATTCAACGAGATTCATCGTTTTCTTTCTTTTGGTCTCCGTAACGTTGTTTATCAAGTTCGTTCAACTTGTCTAAATCGTTCTTACGGCCCTTATCCATCTGACCAAACTTCATTTTTGCGGTGTACTTTAACGCAGCTATATTACCAACCACTATGCTGACCACTATGATGATAATGACCCAAGGGTTGGTTAGTATTTCTATCATAGAGCCTCCGGCAGAGTGATATTGTGAATGAATTTGGTAGTGACCTTATCCAAATTATTCAATATGACGTCAATCCCTGCAATGCTGTCGATCTGATTTTGCTCAATTAACTGCTTTCTCAGTACTTCAGGTGTCAGATGAGCCAAGCATTGTTGCCCAACCGATTTATGGCTGATGTGCCAAGGTTCAATAGCCACACCACCCAAATCTTGTTGGTAAGGGAAGAAGAAGCCAAAGCTATCTAGGTTGGCTTCTAACCATTGATAGAAAGCTAGCTGATGACCTTCGAAGTATTCCCATGGTTCTAGCTGTAATTGCGTTTCTGGCGGCAACAAGTTACGCGCATAGACATCAAAATCACACCCCCAATGATGGCGACTGCCACCGGGTAGGGCAGACCAACGTAGAATCGCCATTAGCTTTTCTTCATCACTGAGCATCGCTTTTTCTAAAAGCTGAGAGTGGGAATCTAAGATCTTTAAGTCACCAGAAAACTTACCGTTCCAAATGGCTTTTTGACGGTGAAAGTCGCGAAAGCCACTGGCAATTTCCATCTTAAAGCCAGCCTCGGTTGCGGCTTCAATCATCTTCAACAAATCATCGACGACTTCTGGGTGAAGCATAAACGCCTTTTGCCCCACCAACGTGGATTGAAGATGCGAATCGGTGATTCCGGTAAGTTGCTCTGGTGTCATGGTGCTCTCGTTAAATACTACGTGTTCGATGAAAATCTATTTTGCTAGCAGGTGCTTCAGAGTGTTTTCGTACATGTCGGTCAATTTCTCTAGGTCATCGACTTTCACGCACTCGTTCACTTTATGGATCGTTGCGTTGACAGGGCCAAGCTCAACCACTTGACCGCCCATACGCGCGATAAAGCGACCATCAGACGTACCGCCAGTTGTGAGAAGTGCGGGCTTAGTGCTGTTCACGTCGTCAACTGCAGCAACCACTGCGTCTAGCAATGCGCCAGTATCCGTTAAGAACGGGTCGCCATTGAATGTCCATTTTAGATCGTAATCTAAGTCATGCTTATCCAGCGTTTCAGTCACACGTTGAACAATCACTTCGTTGCTCAATTCAGTACTGAAACGAAGGTTAAATTGAACGTTAAACTCGCCTGGAATCACATTAGACGCGCCAGTACCTGCTGAAACGTTCGGGATCTGGAAGCTTGTCGGCGGGAAGTAATCATTCCCTTGGTCCCACTCTGTGGTAGCTAACTCGTGGATTGCCAATAGAGATTGATGAACTGGGTTGTTAGCAAGGTGAGGGTAGGCAACGTGGCCTTGTGTTCCGTGTACGGTTAGGTCACCAGTGATGGAGCCACGACGACCATTCTTGACTACGTCACCAACCACTTCAGTACTTGAAGGTTCACCAACGATGCACATATCGATGTTCTCGCCGCGTTCCATTAAGGTTTCGACTACGCGAACGGTGCCGTTGATGAATGGGCCTTCTTCGTCAGAGGTGATTAAAAAGCCGATCGAGCCTTTGTGGTCTGGGTTATCTGCAATAAACCGTTCAACTGCCACCACCATACAAGCGAGTGAGCCTTTCATGTCAGCGGCGCCACGACCGTGAAGGTAACCATCTACAATCGTTGGTTCAAATGGGTGCGTATCCCATTGCTCTAACTTGCCCGCAGGCACAACATCAGTGTGACCAGCGAAAGCAAACAGCGGTGCTTGTGTGCCTCGGCGAGCCCAGAAGTTTGTTGTGTCTTCAAACACCATCACTTCGATTTCAAAACCAAGCGCTTTTAATCGCTCGATCATCACTTCCTGACAGCCTGCATCTTCAGGCGTTACGGATTGGCGGCTGATCAGGTCTTTAGCGAGTGCCAGTACTGGACTGTCTGTCATCCTTGATTATTCCTTTAATTAAGAGTTAAAAATGGTCGCGTATTGGTCTGCTTTGAAACCAATATGAAGTTGGTCTTCAACTTTCAAGATGGGACGTTTAATCATCGCTGGGTTTTCAACTAACAGCGCGATTGCGTTTTCTTCGTTAAGAGAATCTTTTTGTTCTTGAGTCAATTGACGGAAAGTTGTACCACGTTTGTTCAGTACTTGCTCCCAACCTAGTGCATTACAAAATTCAGTAACCATTGCTGCATCGACACCTTGTTTACGGTAGTCATGAAAATCAAATGTAATGCTTTCCGCTTCAAGCCATTTCTTCGCTTTTTTAATAGTGTCGCAGTTTGGGATGCCGAACATGGTGATCGTCATAATGTGTCCTTTTGAGTCTTACTTTCTTCTTTCCGAGCCAATTACTTGAATGTGGCTTATTTATTCATTGAGTTGTTAACGCATCCTACCAAGAAGCAACGAAACTGACAAAATGATGAGATGAATAATTTACTTCTTGAAAAAAATAAGGGAGAAATTGCTGGGAAAGGGCGAGTTATTGATCAACCTCAACAAATTACTGTGCAAAAAAGAAATAATGAATCAGCACAATTTTAGGAGGTGTCAATGGAATTGAGTCCTGTTTTTGCAAGGCGGCTGTATTTAGCCTTACTGGTCGAAAGTCTAGAAAGGCCAAATGTGCCTAGGTTAATCGAAAAAACGGGGTGGCCTCGTCGTACTATTCAAGATGTACTTAAGGCTTTACCGGGGATCGGCATTGAACTGATTTTTGTTCAAGATGGCCGACGTCACAATGACGGTTATTACCAGCTTTCTGACTGGGGGCCTTTTGATAGTCAATGGGTTCTTGAGCGAGAGAAAGATATCGCTACTAGTCTTGGATTTCGTGCATAAGCCAGCAACAGCTGGCTTTTTTTGTATCTGAACAATCTTATCTATTTTGGCACTGATATGCAGTCCCTAAGACGCTAAATGAAGTGGTAAAGTCTTGCGGTGATATCATATAAACCGTATCGGCATTGAGTTTCGCCGCATTGTTTTTAAGATCGATCATCGCGCCTTGCATCATGGCGTCATTGGTAAAGAACAGGTAACTGTACCAGTGACCTTCACTGCCGGTGAGCTCACCTAAATACTCGCATTGCTCAGGGTTAAATTGGTTGTCGATGCGAATTTCCACGTCAAAGCTTGTTTCACTTGGCAAGGTTGAGGGTGCAGAGCAGCCTGTTAATGCCAATGCGATGCACCCTATCATCACATAATGTCGCATATTATTTCCCCATCACGATGTAAGCGGCAAAACCAATCCAGCTCAGTATCAGTAATGCCCAAGGTAATACGGCAGGTTTGCTCGTTGGCGCTTCAATACTTGCTGATTCTTGTTCAACTACGTCATCGAGTTGACGCTGTTTTTCTCTCTGTTGCTTTTTCTTTGCTTTATCGGCTTGTCGATTGCGTTCTTTCTGTTGTTTCTTGTACTGAGCAATGCCTTTTTCAATCCCTTGAGCGATCAGTTTAGTCTGCTCTTTGGTCTGGCCAGGCTTTTGGGTTGATTTAGCTATTTTCATCGCTTCAGTTTGGGTTTCTTGAGAAGGAACGGGTGCTGTTGTGTTTTTCTTTTTCATGCTTTTTTATCGACGTCACTGTAAACCTTAACCTAGTTTACCTGCGTAAGATGACGAAATGAACTTTAGTTCTCATCTTTGCCGGGTTGCAACTCTTAAGCGATCAGTTAAAGTGGCGTTTTTATGAAACTAAGAAGACGATATTGTGCGTTACTCATTTGATCAGTACGACGCTCATGGATTTTTGAAAGCGCCAATTATGTTATGGCTAGGTTGGATGTTCCTAGCACGCTCTTGGGTGGTGTTTGCCATGGCAGGAGTAAGTAGAGACAGTGGTAGCAAGATATTAGCGATTGTTTACCCTGACTCTAATACGTTATATCTCGGCCTATCGATGGGTATTCCAAGCTTGTTACTGATGTGGCTGATGGGCTTGCGCCATCCGGATAGAGGCTGGGTGAATCAAATTACTCAACATGGTCGTGCTATGACTTTGATCT
This sequence comes from Vibrio sp. SCSIO 43153, assembly GCF_023716625.1. Lineage (NCBI taxonomy): Bacteria > Pseudomonadati > Pseudomonadota > Gammaproteobacteria > Vibrionales > Vibrionaceae > Vibrio > Vibrio sp. SCSIO 43153. Next base: position 2,476,018 of record NZ_CP071855.1, on the reverse strand, counting down.
TGTGCGGTATTCAATTGGCTCAGACCATGTATCATGTCTACCTCGAACATGGTGTATTCAACTGGGCAAACGCGCTCACAATTACCCTGTTAACTTGGTTTATGATCTATCTTCTAAATGGAAGATGGGTGAAAGACTGCTTCAACGTGCCACAGATTGAGCACAAAGAAGAACAGCCATCAAAAAATTAAGAACAAAAATTTCCCGCACGGGGCTATAAAGAGGATATCTCAATGTCACAAGCTCAAACGGCGATTGTGCCTGAAGCAGGACCATTTGCACTTTACACTCAGTTAAAAGTGAACCAAAACCGTGAAAACGTACTGGCGAAACTGAAAGCGCTACCTGAGCTAGTAAATGAGCTAAATGCGAGCCAACCAGGTGCAGACCTAACGATTTCTATCGCATTCACTAAGTCTTTTTGGCAGCACCTAAACATGCAAATGCCAGAAGAGTTGATCGACTTCCCTGAGCTGGGTGAAGGCGACGTGATTGCGCCTGCATCTGATGTTGATGTACTGATTCACTGCCACTCAACTCGTCACGATTTGCACTTCTATGTACTGCGTAAATTCCTAGTGGATACAGCAGAAGATGTAACAGTCGTCGACGAAACTTACGGTTACCGTTACCTAGATGCTCGTGACATGACGGATTTCGTTGATGGCACAGAGAACCCGAAAGGCGACGCACGTGCTGACGTTGCATTGATCAAAGACGGTGCTTTCGCTGGTGGTAGCTACGTGATGGTTCAACGCTTTGAGCACAACCTTCCTGCATGGAACCGTTTGAACGTATCTGCACAAGAGAAAGTAATTGGCCGTACTAAGCCAGATTCTATCGAGCTAGAAGATGTTCCAGCCGCTTCTCACGTAGGTCGTGTGGACATCAAAGAAGAAGGCAAAGGCCTTAAGATCGTTCGTCACAGCTTGCCATACGGCACAGTAACGGGCGCACACGGTCTGCTGTTTATCTCTTACTGCAACACTATCCACAACATCAAAGTGATGCTTGAGAGCATGTACGGCGTGACTGATGGTAAGACTGACCAACTGCTCCGCTTCACTAAAGCGGTGACAGGTGCGTACTTCTTCGCTCCTTCACAAGAAATGCTAGCGGAATTGGCAGTGAAGTAACGCTTCGCCAACTCCTACATATCGAAAAAGGCAGAGTGATCTGCCTTTTTATTTCTTCTCATTCTTGCCTGATAAGACTAACTGACCGTCAGCGGCCTTTTGCCATCAATGGCGCCTTTCTCTAGTTCGTAAAGTGGGCTGCTACTGTGGCTGCTCCAGCGATGATCTTCGCGTGATTTCTTACGATATTGCGTTGGTGTCACACCAATATAATTCTGAAAAGTCTCATAGAAACGGCTACTCGAGTTAAAACCTACCGTTAAGGCTATGTCCAATATTGTCCGGTCGGTATCACTCAGCAGTGCTCTGGCGTGGTTAATCCGCATCGCTGTTATGTATTGCTTGATGGTCATCTGCATGGTTCGTTGGAATACGTTCATCGCATAATTGGTATGCAGCCCAATGTGCTCTGCAATGTCTTTTATCGTAATCGGCTGATTATGATGGGTGGCAATGTATTCCAGCATTTGACTGACGTAAAACTGTGAGTGTTTGGAGACGCCTTTTTTGGTCGACTTCTCTTGTCGATTGATGACCAGTTGCTCCCAGCCATCAAGGCACATTCGCTTTAACATGAGTCCAATCTCATCTATCGCTAATTGCTGACGGCTTTCTGAAGGGTGACTAATTTCTTCTGCCCAACGCGCTAACTCAAATTCACTGACTAATGAACTGGCGTTTGATTGCAACACACAACCATGAGTGATCTGATTGACGAAGTCTCGATTGAGCGTCCAAGACATAAAGTGGTGAATCGGAATATTGATGATCCCCATATTATGACTCTTGCCCGGGGCGGTGAGCCTATGAGGCACTGACGCCCAAAACAATCCTATCGAGCCTGCTTTCACCACTATTGGACTGCCGTTAATGATGTACTCGACATCATCCCCGAAAGGAATGTTTACCTCTACTTGTCCGTGCCAGTGATAACCCGGCATAGAGTGGGGCGGCCTGAGCTCGATATCGATTTTTTCATAGGATGAGTACAGCGAAAGTGGGCTTACAGAAACCGTTTCGGAAGAATACTTATCTTGAATCACGACTTTCAATGTATCTAACTCTGCCTTGGACTCTACCTTCGCCATCGCCCACCTCTTAGAAAACTGTATAAGTTCTTTGTACTAAATCTGTTGAAACAAAACTCAGAACAGCTTCAAAAACACCGATTACTCTGTTTTATAAGATTTTGGTTATGTGACTTAAATCGCCGTAATAACTAGCCTTAGCGTATCTTCCCACCTTCTTTATCCGTGATTTACACAAAAATATCCCATTTCCTAAGATTTTTTATTGGTTGACTTTAAATATTAGGAAACGGGAGAGTGATTGGTTTATCTGAGACGAATTCGGCCTTGCGACAGGTGTAACTTAAATGCATCGAAACAAAAGTATGAAAGCAAAAAGGATTCAACTATGAAAAGCCCTAAAATCACATTCATCGGTGCGGGTTCTACGATTTTTGTGAAGAACATTCTTGGTGATGTATTCCACAAACCGGCCTTTAAAGGGGCGCAAATTGCCTTGATGGATATTGATGAAATCCGCTTGGAGGAATCACACCTAGTAGTAAGCAAGTTGATGGAATCATCCGGTGCGACGGGGACGATCACTTGTCACTTAAACCAAAAAGAAGCATTGCAAGGTGCAGACTTTGTCGTCATAGCTTTCCAAATCGGTGGGTATGAGCCATGTACTGTGACGGACTTTGAGGTTTGTAAGCGTCACGGTTTGGAACAAACCATCGCTGACACGTTAGGCCCTGGCGGCATTATGCGTTCATTGCGCACGATTCCTCACCTTTGGAGCGTGTGTGAAGACATGACGGAAGTGTGTCCAAATGCCACTATGCTCAACTACGTTAACCCAATGGCGATGAACACTTGGGCAATGTACGAGAAATACCCGCATATCAAACAAGTGGGTTTGTGCCATTCAGTGCAAGGCACGGCGGAAGAGCTTGCTCGCGACCTTGATATCGAATATTCAGACCTTCGTTACACCTGTGCGGGCATTAACCACATGGCTTACTACTTGACGCTCGAAAAGAAAAATGAGCAAGGAGAGTATGTTGATATCTACCCTGATCTGCTGGAGGCATTTGAAGCTGGCAAAGCGCCGAAGCCGGGTCTGCACCACAATGGCCGTTGTACTAACTTAGTCCGCTACGAGATGTTTAAGAAGCTGGGTTACTTTGTGACTGAATCTTCAGAACATTTTTCTGAATACACACCATATTTCATCAAACCAAATCGCCCAGATTTGATTGAACGTTATAAAGTGCCATTGGATGAATATCCTAAACGCTGTGTAGAACAAATTGCTGACTGGAAAAAAGACCTCGAAGACTTCAAAAACGCGGATCAAATCACCGTCAAAGAGTCACATGAATACGCGAGTACCATCATGAACTCGATTTGGACAGGCACGCCGAGTGTTATCTACGGCAACGTGAAGAACGAAGCGCTAATTGACAACTTGCCACAAGGTTGTTGTGTGGAAGTGGCTTGTTTGGTGGACGCAAATGGCATTCAACCTATCAAAGCAGGACGCTTACCAAATCACTTAGCGGCATTAATGCAGACCAACATTAACGTTCAAACCCTGCTGACAGAAGCCATCTTGACGGAAAACCGCGATCGCATTTATCACGCAGCCATGCTTGACCCTCACACCGCTGCAGTACTCGGGTTAGAAGAGATTTATGCACTAGTCGATGACTTGATTGAGACACATGAAGGCTGGTTGCCAGCGTGGGTGCATCAGTAAATCCAGAATCACAAAATCAATATCAATAAAAACGACAATAACGTGAATATACTGCGCCTTCTCGATGAGGAGGCGTAAGGAGCAACAAATGAGTATCTCTATGAATACCAAGCTAAGCTACGGCTTTGGCGCATTTGGTAAAGACTTCGCTATCACCATCGTTTACATGTATCTGATGTTCTACTACACCGATGTTGTTGGTATCTCGGCTGCCGCAGTGGGAACCATCTTTTTGGTGGCGCGTATTTGGGATGCGGTCAACGACCCGATTATGGGCTGGATCGTGAATAACACACGCTCTCGCTGGGGCAAATTTAAGCCTTGGATTTTGATCGGTACCATTACCAACTCGGTCGTGTTGTTGATGTTGTTTAGTGCGCATCACATCGAGGGACCATGGCTGCTTGCTTATGCTGCAGTGACTTACATTTTGTGGGGCATGACCTATACCTTAATGGATATCCCTTTCTGGTCACTGGTTCCAACACTGACACTAGACAAGCGCGAGCGTGAAGAGCTGGTTCCGTACCCTCGATTCTTCGCCAGTCTTGCATGGATTGTGACGGCAGCTATCGCAATGCCATTCGTGAACTATGTTGGCGGCGACGACAAAGGCTTTGGGTTCCAAGTGTTCGCACTGCTACTTATTGGTTGTTTCCTTGTCTCAACTTACATCACACTACGTAACGTTAAAGAGCGCTACTCGACGGACAAACTGGATACTTCAAAACCTGAAGAAAAAGTCTCACTGAAGAAACTCCTCTCTCTTATCTACAAAAATGACCAGTTAACGAGCGTGCTTTGTATGGCACTGTCATACAACTTGGCCACGAACATCATCACAGCCTTTGCGGTGTATTACTTCACCTATGTGGTCGGTAATGAGGAGCTTTTCCCTTACTACATGGCGTATGCTGGTATTGCTAATCTAATTACTCTGGTTCTTTTCCCTAAACTGGCTCAAATGTTCTCTCGCCGAGTGCTATGGGCATGCGCGTCTAGCTTCCCAATCTTAGGCAGTGCGGTACTTATCTATGTTGGCATGTACGATAAACAAAGCATCTTGCTGATCTCTACTGCGGGTGTGTTATTGCAAATCGGTACGGCATTGTTCTGGGTGCTGAACGTCATTATGGTGGCGGATACGGTGGACTACGGTGAATATAAGCTAGGTTCACGCTGTGAGAGTATCGCGTACTCAGTTCAAACGCTGGTGGTGAAAGCAGGTTCAGCTTTTGCGGCCTTCTTCATCGGTATCGCGTTAACTGCTGTGGACTATGTTCCAAACATGGAGCAGAGCCCAGACACAGTATTTGGTATGCAATGCATCATGGTCGGCTTGCCTGCGTTCTTCTTCGCTATCGCTTTGGTTGTGTATTTCCGCTTCTACAAACTCAACGGTGCTTATCATCAGGAGATTCAAGATCATCTGACGGAGAAGTACGACCATATTACTGCGCAAGAGACGCCAAAAGATCTTACGCGCAAACCTGCTAAGCCGGCAGAAGCACTCTAATCCTACACAGTCAGCGTAAGCTTATTGTTTACGCTGACCTGTCCACACTACGAACCGCCGTTTTACTTCTCCATCTCTTTTCCAAAAAACACTAAACCTTTCTGCAATTTGGTCGATAAGTATCCAAAGCCTTAATTTCAGGACCTTTATTCGTGGCGATCACCGTTAATACCAATGTGGCAGCACTTGTCGCACAGCGTCATTTGACCAGTGCAACCGACATGCTGAACCAATCCATGGAGCGTTTGTCTTCAGGGAAGCGTATTAACAGCGCAAAGGATGACGCTGCAGGTCTACAAATCTCCAACCGTCTCCAATCGCAAATGCGTGGTTTGGATGTTGCGGTACGCAATGCGAACGATGGCATTTCTATTATGCAAACCGCAGAAGGGGCAATGAATGAAGTGACCAATATCATGCAGCGCATGCGTGATTTGTCGCTACAGTCTGCTAACGGTTCAAACAGCAAAGCGGAACGTACTGCGCTGCAAGAAGAGGTCTCTGCTTTAAATGATGAGTTAAGTCGTATTGCGGAAACCACCTCATTTGGTGGGCGTAAACTATTGAATGGCACATTTGGCACATCGTCTTTTCAAATCGGTGCAACTGCTGGTGAAGCGGTACAAATTGGCCTACGGACTATGCAGCCGGAATCTTTTACTAGCTTTTCTATGAGATCATCTCAAAGGGTCGGCTCCGATTGGACGGTTCAAAGCGGAAACAACGATATTGTTATCCACTATCGTGATAACAATTTTGAAGAGCAGGAGATCCGTATTGAAGCTAAAGCAGGTGATGATATAGAAGAACTCGCTACTTACATTAATGGGCAAACCGATAAAGTAAAAGCGTCTGTTAATGAAGAGGGGCAACTGCAGTTACTAATGTCCTATAAAGATGCCATAGGATACCCTGGACCAACCTTCAGTGGTGGTTTGGGCGATGAGTTAGAACTTGACAAGTATGTCACCGTAAAACGAACGGTAGATAAAATTGATATCAGTACGGTGGGTGGTGCTCAAATGGCGGTTGGTATTCTAGATGACGCCATGAAAACAGTGGACAGCAGTCGTGCTGAGCTAGGCGCGTATCAAAACCGCTTTAATCATGCGATCAATAACCTGGATAACATCCATGAAAACCTAGCGGCTTCGAACAGCCGTATCCAAGATACTGACTACGCCAAAGAAACCACGCAAATGGTGAAGCAGCAGATCTTACAACAAGTCAGCACTTCGATTTTGGCACAAGCAAAGCAAGCACCAAACCTTGCTTTGACGCTGCTTGGTTAATGGTTCGTAATGCGCGAATTTAACGCAAAACTAGCTTGTATCGACAGTAATAAAAGAAGCTTTAGTGGAATTTTAAAGTTTTTTTGCTTTTTTATTTACTTCATCACTATTTCCCTCCCAAACGAACTTTTTTTCAAAAAAACGTATTTTTTTCCTCAAGAAATCAGAAGCAGCGCCGTTAATAAAAGTAACTTTGAGAGAACTACTTGGTTTTCCGAGACGTCGGAAACCGCTACATCGGAAAATCAATTGGAGAAATCACCATGGCAGTGAATGTAAATACAAACGTATCGGCGATGACCGCTCAGCGTTACCTAAACAACGCAAACTCAGCTCAACAAACTTCAATGGAGCGTTTGTCTTCAGGCTTTAAAATCAACAGCGCAAAAGATGACGCTGCGGGTCTACAAATCTCGAACCGCTTGAACGTTCAAAGCCGTGGTTTAGACGTTGCGGTACGTAACGCGAATGATGGTATTTCAATTGCACAGACTGCTGAAGGTGCAATGAATGAGACAACCAACATCCTACAACGTATGCGTGACCTATCTCTACAATCTGCTAACGGCTCTAACTCAAAAGCAGAGCGTGTTGCGATTCAGGAAGAAGTAACGGCACTAAACGATGAGCTTAACCGTATCGCTGAAACGACATCGTTCGGTGGTAACAAGCTGCTAAACGGCACACATGGTTCGAAATCTTTCCAAATTGGTGCAGATAATGGCGAAGCAGTAATGCTTGAGCTAAAAGACATGCGCTCAGACAACAAAATGATGGGTGGCAGCAGCTACGTCGCTGAGAACGGTAAAGGTAAAGACTGGTCGGTTGCTGGAGACAAAGCAGACCTGACTATCTCGCTAAAAGACAGCTTTGGTGAAGAGCAAGAGTTCACTATCAACGCAAAAGCTGGCGATGATATTGAAGAAGTAGCAACTTACATCAACGGTCAAACTGACCTAGTGAAAGCATCTGTAGGTGAAGACGGTAAGCTACAAGTATTTGCGGGTAACAACAAAGTTGACGGCGAAGTGTCATTCTCTGGTGGTCTAGCTGGTGAGCTAAGTTTAGGTGAAGCTAAAGCGGTAACAGTAGATACGATCGACGTAACATCGGTTGCAGGTGCACAAGAGTCTGTAGCTATTGTTGATGCGGCACTGAAATACGTAGACAGCCACCGTGCAGAGTTGGGTGCTTTCCAAAACCGTTTCAACCATGCAATCAGCAACTTGGATAACATTAACGAGAACGTGAACGCATCGAAGAGCCGTATCAAAGATACAGACTTCGCGAAAGAAACGACTCAAATGACCAAGTCACAAATTCTATCGCAAGCGTCAAGCTCAATCCTTGCGCAAGCGAAACAAGCGCCTAACTCAGCGCTAAGTCTACTAGGTTAATTCATTAACTTAAGACAAGACCCTCATTGGCTCGTGGTGAGAGATGAGCGAGTAAACCCAGCTTCGGCTGGGTTTTTTTCGTTTTGATGCCCAAGTGACTAAGCAGTAACCAAAAATAGTGTGAAGGTGGGATGTAAATCACAGTTAAGAATGTCGAACAAAAAAATCGCAAAAAAAAATAATTTTCTCCTAAAGGATATCCAAAGGTCGCCGTTAAAGGGACTGAGAGAAATGAGATGTACCTAAGTGAGGTGAGAGACACGAGGGTGCATTAGCAAAAGCCTTAAGGAGATCAATTATGGCGATTAACGTTAATACTAACGTCTCTGCAATGACCGCACAGCGTTACCTAAACCACGCAGCTGAAGGTCAACAAAAATCAATGGAGCGTTTGTCTTCGGGCTACAAAATCAATAGCGCGAAAGATGATGCTGCAGGTCTGCAGATTTCAAACCGTTTAAATGCACAGAGCCGCGGCCTAGATATGGCGGTCAAAAATGCAAACGACGGTATTTCTATTGCACAAGTAGCTGAAGGTGCAATGAATGAGTCTACCAACATCCTACAACGTATGCGTGACCTGTCACTGCAATCTGCGAATGGTTCAAACTCTAAAGCTGAACGTGTAGCGATCCAAGAAGAAGTAACAGCGTTAAACGATGAACTAAACCGTATTGCTGAGACAACTTCGTTCGGTGGTAACAAACTTCTAAACGGTACTTACGGTACTCAATCTTTCCAAATCGGTGCAGACTCTGGTGAAGCCGTTAAGCTTTCTATGGGAAGTCTACGCTCAGATACAACAGAAATGGGTGGTAAGAGCTACGCAGCTGAAGAAGGCAAAGATGCGTCTTGGAAAGTAGGCGATAACACTGAGCTAAGCATGAAGTACACAACTAAGCTTGGTGAAGAGAAAGAAGTTACTATTCAAGCGAAGAAAGGCGATGATATCGAGCAACTTGCGACTTACATCAATGGTCAAAATGAAGATGTAAAAGCTTCTGTTGGCGAAGACGGTAAACTGCAAGTATTTGCTGCGACTCAGAAAGTAACTGGTGATGTTGAGTTCTCTGGCGGCCTAGCTGGTGAGATCGGCTTTGGCGACGCGAAAGACGTATCTGTGAAAGATATTGACGTGACTTCAGTCGCAGGCGCTCAGGAAGCGGTTGCTGTGATTGATGGCGCACTTAAATCTGTAGACAGCCAACGTGCGTCTCTAGGTGCATTCCAAAACCGATTCGACCACGCGATCAGCAACTTAGATAACATTAATGAAAACGTTAATGCATCTAAGAGCCGCATTAAAGATACAGACTACGCTAAAGAAACAACTTCGATGACGAAGTCACAAATTCTTCAGCAAGCGAGTACTTCTATTTTAGCTCAAGCGAAGCAGTCTCCTTCTGCAGCGCTAAGTCTACTGGGCTAATTGGGTCGACTAAGCCTAAGTTTTAGGTCACCATAGCGATAGAACTCTATCGCTAGCTATTAAGGTGGAAGGGAGAGTGTGATGGAAATATCCTCTTACGCATCGAACATCCAGCCTTACGGCTCACCTAGTGGCATAAAAGTTGCAAAAGAAAATGGCGGAGACGAAGCTAGAATTTCAAGTCCAATAGGAGCTAGCGCTGTAAGTTCAGTGCAAGAACCTGAGCATGACTTCTCTGTTCAAGCGGCATTAGAGATTGCTGAACAGCAAAAAGAGCTGAACAGAGAAGAGCGACAAAAGATTGTGGATCAAATGAATGAGTTTGTTACATCCATCAATAAAGGCGTCGCATTTCGTGTGGATGAAGAATCAGGTAGAGATGTAGTGACGATTTATGAAGCCACCACTGGTGATGTAATTCGCCAGATACCTGATGAAGAAATGCTAGAGATATTACGTCGTCTAGCCGCGCATTCTGCTAACACAGGTTTGTTAGTAGAAAAGGTGTAAGTCGTTTTTGAGGTGATTTGATGAGTTTAGGCCCTTTGGGTATGTCTGGTGGCATGGATATTAATTCCATGGTCAGCAAAATTGTGGATGCGGAGCGTGTGCCAAAACAGCAGCGCATCGACAATGAGCGAATGAAGATAGACACCAGCATTAGTGCCTATGGGCGACTCAGAGAATCATTGGATACGATGAAAAATCTCATGGCGAATTTTCGTCAAGAGAAAGCATTTGCCGTTCGTAAAGTTGATACAACGGACGATGCTGTCGTGTCAGCAACTGCAACCACTGATGCTATAGCTGGTAAGTATGCTATCGATGTGTTGCAGCTTGCACAGAGCCATAAATTGGCGTCGGATGTTGTTCCTGAAGACGCAAAGTTTGGTCCTGGTAAGCTGCAGATTTCATTAGGTGACAAAGACTTCGAAGTTAATGTCAGTGCTGGTACTAAACTAGCCGATGTTGTTCGTGGAATAAATGGGGCCAAGGGTAACCCTGGTGTCCGTGCCTCCATCATTAACGATGTAGAAGGGCCACGTCTGATCCTTGCCTCGAACCAATCAGGCAAGGACCATCAACTTCATATCAATGTTGATTCTGAAGTGGGAAACCCACTTAAGAAATTTGAATACAAAACGTTAGAAGAGCGAGTAAAAGCGCTCGAAGACGCTCGCAATGCAGCGGAAGAGATCATTGGTCCGCTAACCTCTCCAGAAAATGACAAACTCGCTGATCCAAATGCTCCTCAAGAGCTTGATGAGCAAGGTAATCCTATTCCTCCTGAAGAAGCCTCATCTCCGCAGGAAAACGCCCATGACACTGATAAGAATGAACCTATTTCATCATTTGGTGCAGAAGCGGCAAAAGCTGGTCAAGCAGCGATAGATCAAGCGCAGAAGAAAGCAGGCATGATGCCTGAAGATAGCATCGGTGGATGGTCAGAAGCGGCATCTGGTACTTTGCTGGACTCTTATCGTACGCCTGAGCTTGAACTCGATGAAAAAGCGATAGGAAAAGCTCCTGATATCCCTGGCTGGACAAACACCGCATCAGGTACATTGACGGACTCTTATGTTACTGCGAAAGAAGCGCAGCAACAGCTAGAGCAAGAAAAAGCTGAGATTGAACAAAAAATCGCTGACGAGAAGCAGGCGCTGGACGAAAAAGTAGCTCGTGGTGAGCTCACTCAAGATCAAGCTACTCAGATGCACAGGGCAAAGCTTGATCCCAAAGAGCGTGAAAAGCTGGAAAAGATTGACGCCGCTGAAGCTAAATTAGAAAAAGCACAAAAATCGTTTGAGACTTACATGGGCATGGCTCAGGTTCAAGCGGGTCAAGACTCTCTAGTCGTACTTGATGGCGTTGCTCAACTTTCTAGCCACAATAACGTCATAGAAGACGCAGTTGAAGGTGTAAGCTTGAGCTTGAAAGGTACGACACCTAAGGACAAGCCTGCCGCAGAAATTGGCGTTGAATATGACAGGCAGAGTGTTCGCCAGGATATAGAGACGTTTGTATCGGCATACAACAACTTCTATCAAACTTCCAAAGCTTTGTCTGGTGTTGATCCGATGACTGGACAAAAAGGCCCCTTAGCTGGTGATAGTACCGTTAGGAGTGCTGACTCTAGATTGAAGTCAGTGTTTTCGAGTCGTATTGAAAAAGCCCCAGAAAACCTTAAGTCACTGACTGAGTTTGGGGTCACCACCACTCGACAAGGTACTCTAGAGATAAATTATGAGATGCTTGATAAGCAGCTCAACAATAACTTTAACGAACTGGAAAAGTTTTTTGGCGGCAATACAGGCTTTGCTAAGCGGATAGAAGATGCCATTCATGGTATTACCGGTATCACAGGTTCTATCAGAACCAGGGAAAAAAGCCTTACAGAACAAAACTATCGTTTAAATGACGATCAGGCGGCATTAGATCGCCGCATAGAGGGGCTTGAAAAGCGTACTCATGACAAATTTACAGCCATGCAAGACGCCACAGGTAAAATGCAGGGGCAACTCGGTGCATTAATGAGCGCGTTGGGTTAATAAATGGAATCTGAACTAGCAAGCCTGCGTGACCTCGATCAACTAATTTCTCAAGAATTAGAAAAAGTTGAACTAAATACTGAAGAAATTTTGCGTTTGGTCGATATTAGGGAACAGATGTTGCAAAACCTGCTACCTATTGTCGAAGTCAATACTGATTTGAAGCAGGATGCGGAGTGGCAAGCAGTGGTCACTCGAACTAAAGAAATTGTTGAGCTGATGCAGTGTGAAACGAGCCAACTAGGGAAGCAGCTTCATAAGCTTCGCTACGGGCAACGTTCGCTTCAGCAGTACAAAAAATTTATATAAAAGAGGAATACTATGCGCGGTTCATTACAGGCATATAAAAAGGTTTCAGTTGACAGCCAACTAAGTGCTGCGTCTCCGCACAAAGTAATTCAAATGTTGATGGCTGGTGCAATTGAACGTTTGATTCAAGGCAAAGCAGCGATGCAAGCAGGCAACATTCCTGCAAAAGGTGAGCGTCTTGGTAAAGCGCTAGACATTATTATTGCACTGCGTAGTTGCTTATCTATGGATGACGGTGGTGACATTGCTTCAAACTTAGATTCTTTGTATGAGTTCATGATTACTCAGATTTCAGCGGCGAACCATCAAAATGATCCTCAGCCTATTGATGATGTGATCGATATTATTCGAGAGATCAAATCAGCATGGGACCAGATTCCACAAGAGTTCCACAACCTAACTGCGGCTGAAGTTGGTATTTAATATCGAAAACAATACTTTATGACAGACATAATGTATTGCTACTGATTGCACAATAGTTGGTGCATTAAAGTTTCAATCGAGCTCACACCTCTTTATTGCTTGGTTGCCTTATTTTTTTATTCAAATAAAATAGAAGTCATTAGTGGCCCTAATGGCTTTTTTTGTTGCTGATTTTCTTATTTTGTCTATCGTTATTTGAGACGGTCTCTTATTCGTTTACTCAAATTCGCTTATCAAGGTTTGGCCGCAACACACCAAAAACAAAGGCAATTATTCTTACTTATGCAAGGTTTGGCAAAGCTGCTTGTAATCGATGACGACGCCCCGAGTCGCTTGAATATAAGCAATATATTGGAATTTGTTGGAGAGAGTTGCGATGCTGTCAGCTCTAAACAACTGGACGAAGTGGATTGGTCTGGTGTTTGGTCTGGTTGTATTGTCGGCAATATATCCAATGCTCAAACGATGACGCAAGTTATTGCTTATTTGAGCCAAGCACACCATATTCCTTTGCTTGTCATGGGACCGTTACCTCTTTCTGTTGATGAGCTTCCGAACTATGTTGGAGAGTTAGAGCTGCCTCTTAACTTTCCTCAACTGAGCGAAGCACTGCGACATTGCAAAGACTTTTTGGGACGAAAAGGTGTCAACGTCGTTGCGTCTGCGCGAAAGAATACGCTTTTTAGAAGCCTTGTAGGCCAAAGTCGTGGTATCCAAGAAGTTCGTCATCTGATTGAGCAAGTATCGGGTACGGAAGCAAACGTATTGATCCTTGGTGAATCTGGTACAGGTAAAGAAGTTGTTGCTCGCAATATTCACTACCATTCAGCACATCGAAATGGCCCATTCGTACCGATTAACTGCGGCGCTATCCCACCTGAGCTATTAGAAAGTGAACTCTTTGGTCATGAGAAAGGGGCATTCACGGGGGCTTTAACATCTCGAAAAGGCCGCTTTGAGCTCGCAGAAGGTGGCACGATTTTCCTTGATGAGATCGGCGATATGCCAATGCCGATGCAAGTCAAATTGCTACGTGTTCTCCAAGAGAGATGCTTTGAACGCGTTGGCGGTAACACGACGATTAAAGTTAATGTTCGTGTTGTTGCAGCAACCCACCGCAATTTAGAGCGCATGATTGAAGAGGGGTCGTTCCGCGAAGACCTATACTACCGCCTAAACGTTTTCCCAATTGAAATGCCCGCTTTAAAATCTCGTAAGCAAGACATCCCTTTGCTTCTACAAGAGCTGATGGCGCGTTTAGAAGCTGAAGGTGGATTGCCAATATGTTTTACACCACGAGCAATTAATTCACTGATGGAGCATCATTGGCCTGGCAACGTGAGAGAATTGGCAAACCTGGTTGAGCGAATGATTATCCTTTACCCGAATAGTTTGGTGGACGTTAATCACTTGCCAACCAAATATCGCTACAGTGATATTCCAGAGTTCCAGCCGGAAGGAAATCCATTTACTTCTGTAGAAGAGCAAGAGAGAGATGTGTTCCAAGACATCTTCTCTGAAGACTTCAATTTTGATGAACAGAGTGATTTGGACCACAACCTTAATGCTCCGCAAGCTCTACCACCAGAAGGTGTGAACCTGAAAGAGCTTCTAGCTGATTTGGAAGTCAATATGATTAGCCAAGCATTAGAAGCGCAAGGTGGGGTAGTTGCCCGTGCTGCTGATATGTTGGGCATGCGCCGTACAACACTGGTTGAGAAGATGCGTAAATACAATTTACAGCGCTAGCCCTAGTTAAAATCGACAATAAAACCACACTTTTATGAGTGTCAACTTCTTGTCGAAGGGTTAACTTCATGATAAATATAAAGAATGGCTTGGCACGTTAATTGCGTACCAAGCTATTTTAGTATTTAAATGGCGATATCTCGACAGGCAGCAAATGGACAATAAAGCAAACCAGTCCCACTTAGACTCGGTAGAAAACCAAGTTGAGCAGTACAAGCAAGTTCTGGACGTAATGCCTGCCGGTGTCATCTTGCTCGATACACAAGGTGTCGTCAGAGAGGCGAACCCAGAAGCGCATCGTATTCTTGAAGTACCACTCGTCAACGAAAAGTGGTTTAACATCATTCAGGCGGCTTTTGACCCTCGTGAAGACGATGGGCATGAGATCTCTCTAAGAAACGGTCGTAAGGTGAGACTTGCGATTTCGGCCTCGACAACGGGGCAATTGATATTGATCACTGACCTAACAGAAACGCGCTTACTTCAATCACGTGTGAGTGATTTACAGCGTTTATCGTCTTTAGGTCGAATGGTGGCGTCTCTAGCGCATCAGGTTAGAACGCCGCTTTCAAGTGCGATGCTTTATGCCTCTAACCTTGCTGCTCCAAATCTACCACCTGCGACAAAAGAGCGTTTTCAAAGCAAATTAATGGATCGACTGCACGATTTGGAAAAGCAGGTCAATGATATGCTGCTTTTTGCCAAAGGTGGTGATAATAAGGTTATTAAGCCTTTCACGATTGCACAGTTAGTGGCCGAATTTCAGCCCATGGTTGAAACCGCTCTCAAGAATAATCAAATCGATTATTTCCAAGAGGTCGAGCAAGAAGATACGGTATTGCTTGGTAATGCCAACGCTATCGCATCAGCTCTTAGTAACTTAGTAATGAACGCGATCCAGATTGGCGGTAAAGAATCACAAATTGATGTTTTCTTCCGACCAGTGAATGGAGAGCTGCGAATCTCGGTTCAGGACAACGGTCCTGGCGTTCCTGACGAACTACAAACCAAGATTATGGAACCGTTTTTTACAACACGTTCCCAAGGTACTGGTCTAGGGCTCGCCGTTGTGCAAATGGTCTGTCGTGCCCATGATGGCAGACTTGAACTTCTTTCAGAGCAGGGTGATGGAGCCTGCTTTACTATTTGCATTCCACTCGAGCGAGTGCAAGCAGAGTCTGAATAATGCTGACACTGCGAACAAGAATTACTGGAGAATCGTAATGGCGCAAAGCAAAGTGCTTATCGTTGAAGACGATGAAGGTCTTCGTGAAGCATTAGTAGACACACTTGCTCTAGCTGGCTATGAGTGGTTAGAAGCAGATTGTGCAGAAGACGCATTGGTTAAATTGAAATCCAATGCAGTTGATATTGTTGTCTCTGATGTCCAAATGGCAGGGATGGGTGGGCTCGCTTTACTGCGTAACATTAAGCAAAATTGGCCTAACTTACCTGTTTTGTTGATGACAGCGTATGCCAATATTGAAGATGCGGTATCAGCGATGAAAGATGGCGCCATTGATTACATGGCGAAACCTTTTGCGCCTGAAGTGCTGCTCAACATGGTGAGTCGTTACGCACCTATCAAATCAGACGAGAATGGCGATGCCGTTGTTGCTGATGAAAAGAGCCTTCAATTACTCGCTCTTGCAGATAAAGTTGCTCGTACTGATGCAAACGTGATGATCCTTGGACCAAGCGGTTCGGGTAAAGAGGTGATGTCGCGCTACATCCACAATGCGTCAAACCGTAAAGACGGTCCGTTTGTTGCCATCAACTGCGCTGCAATCCCGGATAATATGCTTGAAGCAACGTTGTTTGGTTACGAGAAAGGTGCCTTCACTGGCGCGGTACAAGCGTGCCCGGGTAAGTTCGAGCAAGCACAAGGTGGCACTATCTTATTGGATGAAATCAGTGAGATGGACTTAAACCTACAAGCAAAACTGCTGCGCGTATTACAAGAGCGTGAAGTGGAGCGCTTAGGTAGCCGCAAGAGCATTAAGCTAGATGTGCGTGTACTTGCAACCAGTAACCGCGACCTTAAACAGTATGTATCAGAAGGCAACTTCCGAGAGGACTTGTATTACCGCCTCAATGTGTTCCCAATTTCATGGCCTGCATTATGCGATAGAAAAGGGGATATCGAACCGTTAGCTAAACATCTTGCTGAAAGGCATTGTGGGAAAATGGGAATGCCAGTACCAAGTTTCTCTTACGCTTCAATCGAAAAACTATTGTGTTACCCGTGGCCAGGGAATGTGCGTGAGTTAGATAACGTTGTTCAGCGTGCCCTAATTTTAAGTGACAATGGCGATATCGAAGCTGAGCATATTCTTCTGGAGGGCGTTGACTGGCAGGATGCGAGTAGCCTGCAAAGCGTAGTTCAAAGTGGCAATGTAGTTGTACCAGATGTTAAACCTATCGCGGAAGTGGAACCACTGCGTGGCACGACAAGTAGCGAAGGTTTAGGCGGTGAACTGCGAGACCAAGAGTACGCGATTATTCTTGAAACCCTTATCGAATGTAATGGTCGCCGCAAAGAAATGGCAGAAAAGTTGGGCATCAGCCCACGTACTTTGCGTTATAAACTTGCCAAAATGCGTGACGCGGGTATAGAAATTCCGGGTTAATGCATGGGTAAATAGCCATGAGACAAAAGAGTAGCTACACTATTGAGCCTATTGTCTTATGGCACGCTACTTGCTGCGTCAATAAATAGATTTATATTAGTCGTCAAACTTTTGGCTTAGAGGTGACAATGAAAATTGATGGTCTTCAATCACAAATGCGTGCCATGATGGTAGAGGCGAGCAATACTACTCCCGTTGCAACTGGTGCAAAAGTGGGCGCAGATTTTGGTGATCTTTTAACTAAAGCCATCAATAACGTTAACTCATTGCAAAAAGCGTCTGGAGATCTACAAACTCGCTTTGATCGCGGTGACGCTGACGTATCCCTTTCTGACGTTATGATTGCACGAAACAAATCTAGCGTCGCATTCGATGCAACTGTCCAAATTCGAAATAAACTCATTGAGTCTTATAAAGACCTCATGAACATGCCAGTTTAATTTTAGGTAACAAGTGTGGCAGAACAGTCTACAGATTTAACCGTCTCTGATGGCGGAACCGATGGCGCTCTTGTCTCTAGTTCGGATATCGATGTTGAAGGTCAAAATCCAGATCTAGAAGAGCGCAGTGCATCAAAGTTTGATATGGCAGTAGGTGATCTCGATCTACTGCGACAAGTCGTACTTGTACTTTCTATCTCTATCTGTGTTGCGTTAATTGTGATGTTGTTTTTCTGGGTCAAAGAACCAGAAATGCGACCACTTGGCGCGTATGAAACTGAAGAACTTATCCCAGTTTTAGACTACTTAGATCAGCAAAAAATCAATTATAAACTTGATGGTAATACGATTTCCGTCGAAGCGAGCGACTACAACTCAATTAAGTTGGGAATGGTTCGTGCAGGTGTCAATCAAGCGACTGAGGCTGGCGACGATATCCTTTTGCAAGATATGGGTTTTGGTGTGTCTCAGCGTTTGGAGCAAGAGCGTTTAAAACTCAGCCGTGAAAGGCAGCTCGCTCAAGCAATTGAAGAAATGAAGCAAGTTCGCAAGGCTCGTGTCTTACTTGCATTACCAAAGCACAGTGTTTTTGTCCGTCACAACCAAGAAGCTTCGGCATCGGTATTTTTAACTTTATCGACTGGGGCAAACCTGAAGCAGCAGGAAGTCGACTCTATTGTCGATATGGTGGCAAGCGCCGTACCTGGGATGAAAACATCTCGAATTACGGTGACGGATCAGCATGGACGTTTGCTTAACTCTGGCTCACAAGACCCAGTTTCCGCCGCTCGCCGTAAAGAGCAAGAGCTTGAACGCAGCCAAGAGCAATCTTTGCGAGAAAAAATTGATTCTGTTCTTTTGCCTATTTTGGGGTACGGAAACTATACCGCGCAGGTTGATATTCAAATGGACTTCAGTGCCATCGAACAAACACGTAAACAGTTTGATCCGAATACGCCAGCGACACGCAGTGAATATGCACTTGAAGATTATAACAATGGCAGCATGGTTGCAGGGGTGCCGGGGGCTCTAAGTAATCAGCCTCCTGCAGATGCATCTATCCCGCAAGATGTTGCGCAAATGAAAGACGGTTCGGTGCTAGGCCAGGGCTCAGTACGCAAAGAGTCAACTCGTAACTTCGAATTGGATACGACCATTCGACATGAACGTATGCAAACAGGAGTGATTAACCGCCAAACCGTTTCCGTAGCTATCAAAGAACATCGCAATGTTAACCCTGACACTGGTGAGGTGACGTATACACCGCTCAGTGAATCTGAAATTAACGCCATCCGTCAAGTTTTGATTGGTGCCGTCGGATTTAGTGAAGCGCGTGGAGACTTATTGAATGTTCTGAGCGTTAAGTTTGCAGAACCTGAAATGGAACAGTTGGCCGATACGCCAATTTGGGAGCACCCTAACTTTAATGACTGGGTTCGCTGGTTCGCAAGTGCACTTGTCATTATCGTGGTCGTTCTTGTTCTTGTTCGCCCTGCTATGAAGAAACTTCTCAACCCTGCGGCGGATGATGAAGACGAAATGTATGGACCTGATGGTCTACCAATTGGTGCAGATGGTGAGACCAGCCTGATTGGCAGTGATATCGAGAGTAGTGAACTGTTTGAATTTGGTTCAAGCATCGATCTACCAAACCTTCATAAAGATGAAGATGTGTTGAAAGCGGTTCGTGCGTTAGTCGCAAACGAACCAGAGCTTGCCGCTCAAGTAGTTAAGAACTGGATGTTGGATAATGGCTAACGATATTGTTCCTCAAGAAGAAAATGCGGGTGTACCTGCAGAAATTGACCCATCAACCATTTCTGGTGAAGAGAAAGCGGCAATTTTGCTGTTGAGTCTCAATGAACAAGATGCAGCAGGGATAATTCGCCACCTTGAACCAAAGCAGGTTCAGCGTGTTGGTAGTTCGATGGCGAGAGCGAAGGATCTTAGCCAGGATAAAGTTTCTGCGGTACATCGTGCATTTCTGGAAGACATTCAGAAGTACACTAACATCGGTATGGGCAGTGAAGACTTTATGCGTAATGCGCTTGTGGCTGCACTAGGTGAGGACAAAGCGAATAACCTAGTAGACCAAATTCTACTTGGTACTGGTTCTAAAGGTCTTGATTCATTGAAATGGATGGATCCTCGTCAGGTTGCCAGCATCATTGTTAACGAGCACCCGCAGATTCAAACTATCGTATTGTCATACCTAGAAGCGGATCAATCGGCAGAAATCCTATCTCAGTTCCCTGAACGCGTGCGTCTCGACCTAATGATGCGAATCGCCAACCTAGAAGAAGTTCAACCTTCTGCATTGGCTGAGCTAAATGAAATCATGGAGAAGCAGTTTGCTGGTCAGGCTGGTGCACAAGCAGCGAAGATTGGCGGTTTGAAGGCAGCAGCAGAGATCATGAACTACCTCGACAACAACGTCGAAGGTTTGCTCATGGAGCAGATTCGAGATCAAGACGAAGACATGGCGACGCAGATTCAAGATCTTATGTTTGTATTCGAAAACCTTGTCGAAGTGGACGACCAAGGTATTCAAAAATTGCTGCGTGATGTGCCTCAAGATGTTCTGCAGAAAGCACTTAAAGGTGCCGATGACTCTCTACGTGAGAAGATCTTCAAGAACATGTCTAAGCGTGCCGCTGAGATGATGCGCGATGATATTGAAGCAATGCCACCAGTACGTGTTGCAGATGTGGAAGCGGCGCAGAAAGAAATTCTGGCAATTGCAAGACGAATGGCTGATAGCGGAGAAATCATGCTATCAGGCGGCGCGGACGAATTCCTATAATCACTACAGCCCTGCACCATTCTCCGCAGGGCTAATTATCTTCAAAGCTAAGTACACAGTAGGTGCCCCATGGTCGGTGATAGAAAACGTGGCTTTATTCGCCCTGACGAAGAGGATTCGATGGTTGAACCTCAGCGCTGGGGGTTACCAGACTATGCCGATGCCAGTTCTAAGCAGGCGAAAGAGACCGCCTTTAATTATGACCCAGGGTGGGTGCCTAATTTTGATGAGCCTGAAGAAGAGCAAGTTCTTGAATTAACAGAAGAGCAAATCGAGTTAATTAAGCAAGGAGCGTATCAAGAAGGCTTGCATCAAGGCCAAGAGGCTGGTTTTAAGCAAGGCTACGAAAAAGGTAAAGATGAAGGCCTACAAGCAGGCCATGCAGAGGGCTTAGAACTCGGTAAAGTCGAAGGCGTGACTGCAGGTCAAGAGTACATTCAGCAACAAGTTGAGACCTTTATTAACCTTGCTAACCAATTTGCTCAACCGCTTGAGTTGATGAATGCTCAGGTCGAAAAGCAATTGGTAGACATGGTGTTGTGCCTTGTAAAAGAAGTGGTTCATGTAGAAGTTCAAACGAATCCTCAAGTCATCCTTGATACGGTGAAGCAGTCTGTCGAAGCATTACCAATCAGTGGACACCCGATCACTTTGCATCTTAACCCCGACGATGTATCCATCATTCGCTCTTCTTATGGCGAGAGTGAGTTGGAGTTCCGTAATTGGACGCTTGTAGCAGAGCCTGCGTTAAATCGTGGTGATGTACAGATTGCCGCGGGAGAGTCGAGTATTAACTACCGAATGGAAGAGCGCATCAAGCAAGTGATTCAGAGTTTTTGTGGAGCCAATCGCCATCAAGGAGGCGAGTAAGCCATGCTTGCGTTAGCTGAACGCCTCAAAAGCTACAAAATCGAAGGGCTTACCACGAGGCCTGTTGCCTCAGGGAAGCTCGTCAGAGTTGTGGGTTTAACACTAGAAGCAACAGGCTGTCGTGCTCCAATTGGTAGTTTGTGCTTGGTTGAAACTATTTCCGGACATATGGAAGCAGAAGTCGTAGGTTTCTCTGGTGATAATCTATTTTTGATGCCGAGTGAGCAAATCACAGGCATTCTTCCTGGCGCTAGAGTGACGCCACTGACCAGCGAAGCAGGCCTGCCGGTAGGCATGGAGCTTTTGGGGCGCGTTATTGATGGCGTTGGTAACCCGCTTGATGGATTGGGTCCTCTGTACACAGAGCAGCGTGCATCTTTCAATGCCGAACCCATCAACCCTCTGTCACGTAAACCGATCTCTGAACCACTCGATGTTGGCTTAAAAGCGATTAACGGTTTGTTGACGGTTGGTAAAGGTCAGCGTATCGGTCTGTTTGCAGGTTCTGGTGTTGGTAAATCGGTAACTCTAGGCATGATGACTCGCGGAACAACTGCTCAAGTTGTGGTGGTTGGCCTGATTGGTGAGCGTGGCCGAGAAGTAAAAGAGTTTATTGAGGAGATTCTTGGCGAAGATGGACGACGTCGTTCTGTTGTTGTCGCCGCTCCTGCTGACGCATCACCTCTTATGCGTTTGAAAGGTTGTCAAACGGCGCTAACAATTGCCGAATATTTTCGAGACCAAGGCTTAGATGTCTTGCTTCTAATGGACTCACTAACCCGTTTTGCTCAAGCTCAGCGTGAAATAGCTTTGTCGGTCGGTGAACCGCCAGCAACTAAAGGCTATCCACCGAGTGTTTTTGCTAAGCTTCCTGCGCTCGTGGAACGTGCTGGTAATGGCAGTCCAGAGCAAGGGTCAATTACGGCATTTTTTACAGTATTAACAGAAGGTGATGACCTTCAAGACCCAATTGCTGACGCATCACGAGCGATTCTTGATGGTCACATTGTACTTTCTCGTGAAATGGCGGATGCCGGTCATTACCCTGCGATTGATGTAGAGAAGTCAGTCAGTCGTGTTATGCCGCAAATTACGACTGAGGAGCACGTCCTGATGTCAAAAGCGGTACGTCAGGTATTGTCGATTTGTCGCAAGAACCAAGACTTGGTGTCAATCGGAGCCTACAAGCCGGGCACCGATCCAGCTATTGATGGTGCATTTACCATCAAACCAAAACTGGATGAATACCTACAACAGCGGATGAAAGAGTCGGTTCCTTACGACATGTGTGTGAATATGTTGAAAAGCCTCTTGGGTGGGTAATAACCTATGAATAATGCGATGGAATTCTTGCTTGAGCAGGCAAAAGAGCGTGAAGACCAAGCAGTGCTTGCACTCAACAAAGCGCGCACTGAGCTAGAAGATTACTACCGCCAAGTAGAACAAATCGAAAAGTATCGTCTTGATTACTGCCAGCAGCTCGTAGACCGTGGCATGGCAGGGCTTACTGCAAGTCAATACGGGCATTTGAATCGATTCCTCACGCAATTAGATGAAACGTTATCTAAGCAGAAGCAAGCAGAAACCCACTTCAAGGAACAAGTAACGAACTGCCAAGATTACTGGTTAAACATGCGCAAAGAGCGCATGTCTTACGAGTGGATGATTGAAAAGCGCGAGAAAGAAAAACAAGCGGCGGAAGCTAAGCGAGAGCAGAAGCAAATGGATGAGTTTTCTACCTTGCTCTACAGCCGAAAGCCACAACATTTCTGAGTTTTATCACTCGACGGTTTCAAGCAAGGTGCGTATATAGCACCTTGCTCAATTCCTTCAAACCCTCAAGTGAATCAAGTTCCATTATTACCATTCTTTGAGTCGGTACCCAAGGGCGCAAATCTAACCGCTAAACAACGTCATCATAATTGTGTGCACCAACATGAACACAGCTACCTAACATTTGTCTCTCTTCGAGCACGAGTAAAAATTTCGTTCTTCTTTCAACCAGGTTAACCACAGTTCAGTTTGGTCTCTTTTGATCTGCTGTTGGCGTGATTTTTGCAAATTAGCTATCAATATCGGGTCTTGTGACCTAAGTTTGCCGCCAAAGTGCAATCCGACAGCGATATGCTCAACGCTGCCGATGATGAGAGTGTTTATATGAATGTGAATTTATCGAATGTTTCTGCAACCAATAAGGTGTCGGTCACCGATTCTTCTAGTAAGGTTGTTGAAGATAACCCTGAAAGCAAAGGTTTTTTTGAAACCTTAGCTGGGGTGTTTAGTGATTCACAAAAAGCAGAGAAGGCGGTGGCAAAATCTGATGCACCTGACGCTTCGGTAGAGACCAAAGATGAAGTGGTTAACGATGCTTCAGCAGACTCAGAAGCTGAAAGCCAAGCAAAAGTCTCTGCGGAAGGTGGTGAAGCTGATAAAGTCGCTTCCACAGAGTCGACCGATGAACTGCTTGAGCAGAGTGAATCCAAAGCAGCAGGTGCACAAAGTGGCGACCACGAAAGTAAATCAATTAAAGCTGAATTAGATACTGCAAGTCGTTCCACCTCTCCAGACTCTAGCGAAATGACAAAGGGAGCGGAGGCGACGTTGACTGGTTCTGAATCAGCTTCACTGGCTGCGAAGCCAACTCAAGACTCTCAAACGAACATTGCCCAAACCAAATCTTCCGAGCAACCACAGACCGAGCAAGTGAAGAGCGCGATGGGAGAAGGTCAGCAGCTACTTGGGCGTATTGAGCAAGCAAACCAAACGCTTCAATCAAACGAGCTTTCTGGTGGCAAAGCATTGCCACCAGAAAGCGTTATGGTATCGGCGGGCGCTAGTAATGTGCAAAGTGCTCGCCTAACTTCGGAGCAACAAAAAGCTTTAGCGACAGATACGTCTATCAAAGGGATGGAGACGACTTCTTCGGTTGACCCTGAAAAAGTGATGCTAGACGCTGATGGCAAGCCGCTAGTTGTCGCTTCGAATGCGTCAAACGTACAACATGTGCCAAACATTTCTCAGCCACAACAAGGTGGTGACATCCCATCAGCAGCGCAGATTGATTGGAACTCACCAAGCACACAGGCGGTCCATGCAGAAGCGATGGTGAATGCGACGACCCAAGCAGCGGTCAATGGTCAAGTCGTAGCACAAGGCGCTCAAGCGCTAGTCGGTACAGAAGCTCTTAATCAGGCAATACCACTAGAAAGCGAGGCAGTTGAAGTACAACGCGTAGCTCTTGCTGAGCTGGACATTATTGATACCAAGTTAGCGCAGGGTGAGCCTCTGTCTGCAAAAGAAATCGAGATAATTGAAGGGCTAAAATCTGGCGAGTTGGTCGCGGATATCCCAGAGCAAGAGTTAGCCCAATTTGTCGCTTTACCTAGTGATGTGAAAGTGGCGATGGCCGAGCATCAAGCAACGCTCACTCAAAGTCGCGTAGCGGCTTCAGCGGTGAGTGCTCAACAAGCGCACCAACTTGCTACGCAAGACCTAAAACATGCAGTAACGCAAGCCAATGTGCAAACAACGGTGACACCAAATGCAGATAAAGCTGCGGCAATGCCAGATGCCTTGGTTGCAGCCAATATGACCCCTGCAGCGCACGCAGGTGCGAATCTAGACTTAAGTAAAAAGGCAATGAGCGCAAGTCTAGCGGCTGGCACACTGAAAGGCACTTCACACCAGCAGGACAAACCAGAAGCTCAGCATGGTTTAGCGGGACAAATTCAAGCTGCAGCAGGTCAGCAAGGCGTAACGGCCCAGCAACAGGCGCGAGTTGATGCGGCTCAGCAACCTCAACTACCACTGCAGCTAACCAAAGAGCTAGCCAATGAACAAGTTGCAGAAAAAGTGCAGATGATGATGTCGAAGAATCTTAAGAACCTCGATATCCGCTTAGATCCGCCAGAGCTAGGGCGTATGCAGATCCGCATGACAATGAACAACGATTTAGCCAATGTTCATTTTACGGTTAGTAATCCCCAAGCTCGAGATTTGATTGAACAGACGCTACCTCGTTTAAGAGAAATGCTTGCTCAACAAGGTATGCAGCTTGCTGACTCTTCTGTTCAGCAGCAGAGTAGTGGTCAACAACAAGGGTATACTGCATCAGAACAGTCTGGAAAAGGTGGCTCAGAGCGAGGTTTTTCTGGTCAATCAGATGAAAACTTTGATGCTGATGTGAATCTTGATTTGAATGTGACTTCAAAGCGTGATGGAATTAGTTTTTACGCATAAAATATCAGAGTTTTAGCGTCAAATAACATAAGAGAAGAATATGGCAGAAGAACAACCACAAGGTGCTGACGCGCCTAAAGGCAAAAGTAAATTGTTAATTATCATCATTGCAGTCGTCGTATTGCTTGGTGGTGGCGGTGCTGCTGCATTCTTTTTAATGGGCTCTGGTGAACCTGAACAAGCCGCGGTTGAACAAGACGCGCAAGCTGTCGCGGCAGCAAACCCAATCGCTTACGTTAATATTGCGCAGCCGTTTGTGTTCAATGTAACAGGTGATAGCCGGGATCGACTTGTTCAAATCAAAGCACAACTGATGGTTCGTGGTAGTGAAAATGAAAACTTAGCTCGCTATCACTCACCACTTATAGAAAGCTCTCTTCTATCAACGTTTGCTTCTGCTACGGTTGAGCAGCTGCGCTCTCCGGATGGTCGAATTGAGTTAAGAAACCGAGCGACTGACGATATCAAAGCTGCGCTGAATGCTGCGGTTGGTAAACCAGTTATCGAAAAAGTCCTATTTACAGACTTTGTTATTCAATAGGTAAAACGTGACAGATCTATTAAGCCAAGATGAGATTGATGCGCTATTACATGGTGTAGACGATGTTGATGACGTCGATGAACCCATGGACGAAGACACGGGGAGTGCCGTTAACTTCGACTTCTCATCTCAAGACAGAATTGTACGTGGTCGCATGCCGACGCTCGAACTTATCAACGAGCGCTTTGCACGACACATGCGGATCAGTCTGTTTAACATGTTGCGTAAAACGGCAGAAGTGTCGATCAATGGCGTACAGATGATGAAGTTTGGTGAATACCAAAATACCCTGTACGTTCCAACCAGTCTGAACATGGTGCGTTTTCGTCCGTTAAAAGGTACGGCACTGATCACTATGGAAGCGCGTCTGGTGTTTATTCTGGTAGAGAACTTCTTTGGTGGCGATGGTCGCTTCCACGCCAAAATCGAAGGTCGTGAATTTACTCCAACCGAACGACGCATTATTCAATTACTCCTAAAAATTGTTTTTGAAGACTACAAAGAAGCATGGTCTCCGGTCATGGGGGTGGAGTTCGAATATCTCGATTCAGAAGTAAACCCTAGTATGGCCAACATCGTGAGCCCGACAGAAGTGATTGTTGTCAGCTCATTCCATATCGAGGTTGATGGCGGTGGCGGCGATTTTCACGTTGTAATGCCTTATTCGATGGTTGAACCTATCCGCGAATTGCTGGATGCGGGTGTTCAATCTGACAAGATGGAAACAGACGTACGTTGGAGTTCTGCTCTGCGTGAAGAGATCATGGATTGCCCGGTAAACTTTCGTGTGAATTTGCTGGAGAAAGACATCTCTCTACGTGACTTGATGGAACTTCAACCGGGTGATGTGATCCCGATTGAGATGCCAGAACACGCGACGATGTTCATTGAAGATTTACCCACCTATCGAGTCAAAATGGGGCGCTCAGAAGACAAGCTGGCAGTGCAAGTTTCTGAGGAAATCGAGCGTCCACATGTAGTAAAAACGGATTTGGCGTTTTTGGGTAAGGACATTATGTCTGAGCTTGAAAGCGATGATGACGATTAAATTAATACGCCAGTATTTCAATGCCTTTGCTGAATTGATCGCGAAGGTGGAAGAACAAAGAAGATTTAAGACAGGACACAATAATGGAACCAAGTGACGATCAAAAACTTGCTGACGAATGGGCAGCAGCTCTTGGCGAAGATCCATCAGCACCATCAATTGATGTTGATGAAGTGCTTGCAGCGCCATTAGAAGAGTTGAAAGATACCTCTGCGCCTATTTCTGAAGATGAGCGACGTAAGCTTGATACCATCATGGATATTCCCGTGACTATCTCGATGGAAGTCGGTCGTTCTCAGATTAGCATTCGAAATCTATTGCAGTTAAACCAAGGCTCTGTCGTGGAACTGGACCGCTTAGCGGGAGAGTCCCTTGACGTGTTAGTGAACGGTACACTCATTGCTCATGGTGAAGTTGTTGTCGTCAACGACAAATTTGGTATTCGTCTGACGGACGTAATTAGCCAAACTGAACGTATCAAAAAGCTACGCTAGTATGAGAAGTTCAATCAATACACGGTTGATGCAAATGACAGGAGCACTGAGCCTTGCGCTGAGTGCTCCTTATGCATTTGCAGCGGCGCCAAATAGTTTGGATATGGCGACGACATTGGGCTCATTGGTTCTTGTCATTGGTGTCATCATCTTTTTGGCATGGCTGCTAAAGCGTATGCAGGTTCCAGTAATGGGTCAGCAAAAAGGTTTAAGAATTGTCAGCCAGTTACCTGTCGGAACGAAAGAGCGTATCGCAGTCGTGCAAGTCGGAGAAGAGCAATTTTTGGTAGGTATTACCAGTCAATCGATTCAAACCCTGGCTAAACTAGAACAGCCGCTAAAAGAGGATGAGTTGGCGACCAATGCATTTGCTAGTCAATTTAGCCAACTGATTAAAAAGAATGATAAAGGATAATCCAATTAGGCTGGTCATCGGCCTTGTTGTCTTGATGCTAAGTCTATTAACGTCGTCAGCCGCGTTCGCTCAAGCCGAAGAAGGCGCATTGCCCGCCAACTTAGCCCCAGGAGGCAGTGTTACCGTGCAAGCGATGGAGAGTGATAAAGGTGCAAGCCACTCGTTATCGGTTTCCAACACGGGCGGCATTCCGGCATTTACCATGACGACCAATCCAGATGGTAGCGAAGATTATTCCGTTACGCTGCAAATTCTGGCTCTGATGACCATGCTTGGCTTCTTGCCGGCGATGGTCATTTTAATGACTTCTTTTACCCGTATCGTGGTCGTCATGTCCATTCTGCGCCAGGCTATGGGTTTGCAGCAAACGCCATCAAACCAGGTCATTATTGGTATTGCGTTGTTCCTTACTTTTTTCGTGATGTCCCCAGTACTCAATGAAGTGAATGAAACAGCCATTCAGCCATATTTAAACGAGCAAGTCACAGCGCGAGAAGCTTTTGATGCAGCACAACAGCCTATGAAGGCATTTATGCTCAAGCAGACTCGCGTTAAAGACCTTGAAACGTTCGTTAATATGTCTGGGGCGGAAGTGACAAACCCTGAAGATGTCTCTATGGCGGTGTTGATCCCTGCTTTTATCACTTCTGAACTAAAAACAGCTTTCCAGATTGGTTTTATGCTGTTTCTTCCGTTTCTTATTATTGACTTAGTGGTCGCGTCAGTACTGATGGCGATGGGTATGATGATGCTCTCGCCTATGATTGTATCCCTGCCATTCAAGCTAATGTTGTTCGTGTTAGTTGATGGCTGGAACTTAATACTATCAACCCTAGCGGGCAGCTTTGCTTTGTAGCTGGGCAAATTTGAAGAGGAATAATTATGACTCCTGAAATGTTTGTCGAGCTTTTCCGAGATGCTTTGTGGATGGTGCTGCTCATGGTCTGCGCCATCATTATTCCTAGCTTATTAATTGGTTTAGTCGTGGCAATCTTTCAAGCGGCAACGTCTATCAACGAACAGACATTGAGCTTTTTGCCACGTTTGATTGTGACCTTGTTGGCCCTAATGCTATTTGGTCACTGGATGACGCAAATGCTGATGGAGTACTTTTTTGGTTTGATTGAGCGCTTGCCTCAAGTGCTTTATTAACAAGGTATTGTGATGGAATACCCAACTGACATTGTACTGGATTGGATTGCCAATTACTTTTGGCCATATGTCCGTATATCTTCAATGTTAATGGTAATGACTGTGACTGGTGCTCGCTTTGTTTCGCCACGTATTCGTCTTTACCTCGGGTTAGCGATTACGTTTGCCGTGATGCCAGCTATTCCGGCAGTTCCTCAAGATATTGAATTGCTCTCATTTCGTGGTTTTATGACCATCGCTGAGCAAATCATTATTGGCGTTGCAATGGGAATGGTTACTCAGTTTTTGATTCAAACTTTTGTTCTGCTGGGCCAGATATTAGGTATGCAGTCGAGCTTAGGCTTTGCATCGATGGTCGATCCGGCTAATGGTCAAAATACCCCATTGCTTGGTCAACTCTTCATGTTTTTGGCAACCTTATTCTTCTTAGCAACAGATGGGCACCTGAAAATGCTACAGCTGGTGGTGTTTAGCTTTAAAACTCTACCAATTGGTTCAGGCAGCCTGAATGCGGTCGATTATAGAGAGATGGCAAGTTGGTTGGGGATTATGTTTAAAACGGCATTGAGCATGTCTTTATCTGGCATTATTGCGCTACTTACTATTAACTTATCTTTCGGTGTAATGACTCGTGCCGCACCACAGCTAAACATCTTTTCGCTCGGTTTTGCCTTTGCTTTGATGGTTGGTTTGTTGTTGTGTTGGTATATTTTGGCTGGCTTATATAGCCACTACTTACTGTATTGGACAGTGGGTGAGGAGCAAATTTGTAACCTCATTCGCTTGAGTTGTTAGGAGGCTGGTTTGGCAGAGTCAGACGGTCAAGAACGCACCGAAGAAGCCACCCCCCGACGGTTACAACAAGCCAAAGAAAAGGGGCAGGTGGCTCGTTCTAAAGAGCTTGCATCGGCCTCGGTGCTTATCGTCGGTGCTGTATCTTTAATGTGGTTCGGAGAATCTTTGGCTCGTGCTCTGTTTTCTATCATGAGCCGCTTGTTCGCTCTTAAGCGCGATGAAATCTTTGATGTCGCCAAATTGTTTGATATCGCGGGCGGTGCTCTTACTTCCTTACTGCTACCTCTGCTACTGATCCTACTGACGCTCTTTATTGCTGCGGTGATTGGCGCGGCTGGCGTGGGGGGAATCAGCTTTTCTGCAGAAGCGGCGATGCCTAAGTTGTCAAAAATGAACCCACTAAGTGGCCTGAAGCGAATGGTGGGGCTACAAAGCTGGGTTGAGTTGGTCAAATCAATCCTAAAGGTTGGCTTGGTGACAGGGGTGGCAATTTACTTGATCCAAGCATCACAGGCTGATTTGATTCAGCTTAGTATGGATGTTTATCCGCAAAACATTTTCCATGCACTCGATATCTTGCTGAACTTCGTCTTGCTGATCAGTTGCTCGCTATTGATAGTTGTCGCGATTGATATTCCATTTCAAATCTGGCAGCACGCTGACCAACTCAAAATGACCAAGCAAGAAGTCAAAGACGAATACAAGGATACAGAGGGTAAACCAGAGGTTAAAGGCCGTATCCGAATGCTACAACGTGAAGCCGCTCAACGAAGAATGATGGCTGATGTTCCGCAAGCGGATGTTATTGTCACCAACCCAGAACACTTTTCTGTTGCACTTCGTTATCAGCAAAAAACAGACCGTGCGCCTGTCGTTGTTGCCAAAGGAACGGATCATATTGCGATGAAAATTCGTGAGATTGCGAGAGAGCATGACATTGCGATTGTGCCAGCTCCTCCTTTAGCGCGTGCACTGTACTACACCACTGAGTTAGAACAGCAGATTCCTGATGCACTATTTACCGCTGTCGCACAAGTACTCGCTTTCGTATTCCAGTTAAAGCAGTACCGCAAGCGTGGTGGACAAAGACCAAAACTCAAGGACTATGAGTTACCTATTCCCCCAGAATATCGACATTAATGCTTAGGGAAATTAGCTAAAGATCAAAGGATTGAGAATTACTTTGATCTTTAGTCATTATTTTGGCGTTTATGCTGGTACACAGATTGCTTAAATCGTGTTTATCAACAACAATACCTAGCACTTACGAATGAGTGCTATCGCTCCCTCGTCCCGTCGAGACGAGCAGACATCAAAGCTGAGACACCACCTAAATATGAAGTTAAGCCTGCCTTTTGCAGATAAGCTGCCCAAAATACCACAGCGTTCAATGCCGGCTATCGGCGCGCCAGTAATGGTACTTGCCACCCTTGCAATGGTGGTCTTACCTATTCCTGCGTTCTTGCTGGATATGTTTTTTACCTTCAACATCGCGCTTGCGATGGTGGTGTTATTGGTTACGGTTTACACACGACGTCCGCTTGACTTTGCTGCGTTCCCAACAGTACTTCTTATTGCAACGTTGCTTCGTTTAGCACTGAACGTTGCTTCAACTCGTGTCGTTCTTCTTTATGGTCATGAAGGTGGTAACGCAGCCGGTAACGTTATTGAAGCTTTTGGTAATGTTGTAATTGGTGGTAACTACGCTGTTGGTTTGGTGGTGTTCTTAATCTTGATGATCATCAACTTTATGGTAGTTACCAAAGGTGCAGGTCGTATTTCTGAAGTTAGTGCTCGCTTTACCCTAGATGCTTTACCTGGTAAGCAGATGGCCATCGATGCCGACCTGAACGCGGGACTCATCGATCAAGAGCAAGCGAGAACAAGACGATTCGAAGTTACCAAAGAAGCCGACTTCTATGGTTCGATGGATGGTGCGTCAAAGTTTGTTAAAGGTGATGCTATTGCTGGTATCTTGATTCTATTCATCAACATTATTGGTGGTTTATCCATCGGTATGGCGCAGTATGGTTTAGGCTTCTCTGAAGCTATGCAAATCTATACCCTGCTGACGATTGGTGATGGCCTTGTTGCGCAGATACCATCACTTTTACTATCAATCGCTGCTGCGATGATGGTAACCCGTCAAAATACTGATGAAGATATGGGCGAGCAGCTGATTTTTCAGATGTTTGATAACCCGAAAGCACTGATGATCACGGCGGCAATTTTAGGTGTTATGGGTATTGTTCCGGGCATGCCTCATTTCTCATTCCTCTCCCTTGCGGCCATTGCTGGTGGCGCTGCTTATTGGCTAGATAAAAAGCAGAAGCAAAAAGCGAAAGAGCCTAAGCCGCCCGCAGAGCTGGAAGGTGGGAGCGAACCTATCTCTCAACGGGAACTCTCTTGGGATGATGTGCAGCCAGTGGACATTATTGGTCTAGAAGTAGGATATCGTTTGATTCCGCTGGTGGATAGAGACCAAGGTGGGGAGTTGCTCGAACGGGTTAAAGGTGTGCGTAAAAAGCTATCTCAGGATTTTGGCTTTCTGATTCCGGCTGTACACATACGCGATAATTTAGAACTAACGCCAAATAGCTATCGTATTACGCTAATGGGTGTTGCCGTTGGTGAAGCTGAAATCAAGCCAGACCAAGAGCTTGCAATAAATCCTGGTCAAGTTTACGGCATGATCGAGGGTGAACCAACAATTGACCCTGCATTTGGTCTCGAAGCTGTGTGGATCCGCGAAGAACAGAGAGAACACGCTCAAGCCTTAGGTTACACCGTAGTGGACTCTTCAACGGTTCTCGCAACCCATTTAAGCCAATTGCTAACCAATAATGCTTCACAGCTCATTGGGCATGAAGAGGTGCAGAACCTACTTGAAATGCTTGGACGAAGTGCGCCTAAGCTAGTAGAGAACTTTGTTCCTGACCAACTGCAACTTGGTGTAGTTGTGAAAGTGCTGCAAAACTTGCTTAATGAAGCGGTACCAATTAGAGACATTAGAACCATCATCCAAACCCTGGCTGAGTACTCAAGTAAGAGTCAAGAACCTGACATTCTAACAGCAGCGGTTCGTATCTCTCTTAAACGACTAATTGTCCAGGAAATCAATGGCATAGAGCCTGAATTGCCAGTGATTACACTGATTCCTGAGCTGGAACAAATCTTGCATCAAACAATGCAGGCTTCAGGAGGAGAATCCGCAGGTATTGAGCCAGGATTGGCAGAGCGTCTGCAATCTTCCTTGAGCCAAGCGACACAAGAACAAGAGCTGAAGGGAGAACCTGCAGTTCTACTGACTTCTGGAGTATTGCGTTCAACATTGGCTAAGTTTGTCAAAAACACAATACCAAGCTTAAGGGTGCTCTCATACCAAGAAATCCCGGATGAAAAACAGATCAGAATTGTGCAAGCCGTGGGTAATTAAATAACCCATTATAATGGATTCGTAGTTTGAAAATTAAACGATTTTTTGCCAAAGATATGCGCTCAGCGTTGCTTCAAGTGAAAGAACAACTTGGAGTGGATGCGGTGATCATGTCGAACAAGAAAGTAGCGGGTGGCGTAGAGATCGTAGCTGCGATAGATGGCGAGTCCAACGCAGCTGCTGGAGAGAGCAGTGCAAAAGCGCCACCTAGTCGCTCTACTACACCAAATCGTTATAGTGAACATCAACAAATGTCTTCTTCTGCCGCGAGTCGTTTTGAAGATCGTCTATTAGATGAGGACAAAATTAGCTTGAACAACAGCACCGAGAAATCGGGTTCGATGACAAAACGCTTTGCGAATATGCTCAAACAGTATAGCCATGGTGCGTCGGAATCTGATGACCATGTGGCTGAAAATGAGGATTCGTTATCAGCGCTGTTGCAAAGACAAACTAAGCACAGAGAGAACTATAACCAGCCAGCTCCTTACCAGCCTGATTCGCCTCTGGCCAAGCTTATTGCTCAAGATGATCGATTCAGTCCTCCTAGTCCAAAGCTGGATCCGACACGTTATGATCGCCGTCGACCTTCTGACGAAAAAGATAATTCGCCAAGTGAGCTCGAGAACATGCGAGAAGAAATGACATCGATACGTCGTTTGTTGGAGCATCAAGTCTCGGGACTTATGTGGCAGGAAGTTGAGCGCCGTGAACCTCTACGAGCAATGCTGATTAAACGGTTAGAACGTATGGGTGTATCTCCGGAGCTCGCGGACCAGATGGCTTGCTATATTCCAGAAGACACGAAACCTTCAAGAGCGTGGAAGGCTCTACTAGCACTGGTCGCTGACCAGATTTCGACACCACGCCAAGATATATTGAAACGTGGTGGTGTTGTCGCACTACTAGGCCCTACTGGTGTTGGTAAAACGACGACAGTGGCAAAGCTAGCTGCTCGTGCTGCGATGGAGTATGGCGCGGACAACGTTGCTTTAGTGACAACAGACACTTATAGAATTGGTGCACATGAGCAGTTGTCAATATATGGCAGAATTATGGGTTGTCCTGTAAGAGTTGCTAAAGATTCTGATGAATTGGCCGATGTTATATATCAACTACGAAACAGACGTCTGATTTTGGTTGATACTGCAGGTATGGGGCAACGTGATGTTCGTCTATCAGAGCAACTGGATACATTGATGCAAGAGAGTGGAGAGGTCATCCACAGTTACCTTGTATTGCCAGCGACAGCTCAACGACGCGTATTACAAGAAACACTAGACCACTTTAAACGTATTCCATTGTCTGGCTGCATTTTAACTAAGTTGGATGAATCCCTAAGCTTAGGCGAGTTCATTAGCGTAGTTATTCAAAATGCAATGCCAGTCGCGTATATCGCAAACGGACAGCGTGTACCTGAAGACATTGTGATTGCACAACCAAAATACATGATTGCGAAAGCAAACGAACTGTTAGAGAAGTCGACAGAGAACGAACCTCACTTTTGGAATAGTGACAACGAAGGACTCTAGGGCGGCGGACTACTATGACTGAGAATATGATACACGATCAAGCAAGCGGCCTCCGTCGCTTAACACAGCCATCACTCACTAAAGTTATTGCGGTAACGGGTGGTAAAGGTGGTGTGGGTAAATCTAACGTAACACTTGGTTTGGCAATTTGTATGGCACGCCAAGGTAAAAAGGTGATGGTACTCGATGCTGACTTAGGCCTTGCCAATGTCGACGTTATGCTCGGTATTCGCTCAAAACGTAATCTAGGACACGTACTTGCAGGCGAATGTGAGTTAAAAGATGCAATTGTTGAAGGTCCTTATGGTATAAAGATAATACCTGCAACTTCAGGCACACAAAGCATGACGGAATTGTCACCTGCTCAACATGCGGGTTTGATTCGTGCTTTTGGTAGCCTTGAAGATGAAATGGATGTGTTACTGATTGATACAGCCGCGGGTATTTCTGATATGGTTATCAGTTTTTCACGAGCAGCTCAAGATGTGGTTGTAGTCGTTTGTGATGAACCAACTTCAATCACTGATGCTTATGCACTGATCAAGCTTTTAAGCAAAGAACATCAAGTTCAACGCTTTAAAGTTGTTGCAAATATGGTCAGGAGTTATCGTGAAGGCAGAGAATTATTCGCAAAGTTGACGCTAGTCACAGAGCGATTCTTGAATGTGAGCCTTGAACTCGTAGCATGTATTCCATTAGATGATAAAGTACGACAAGCAGTTAAGAAGCAAAAAATCGTAGTGGATGCTTTTCCTCGCTCACCAGCTGCTTTAGCAATCAGCTCATTAGCGAACAAGGCACTGACTTGGCCGATTCCAAAAACGCCAAGTGGCCACTTAGAATTTTTTGTAGAAAGATTGCTGCATCGTAATGAATTCTCAGAGGACCCTTTTGGTGAATAAAGCGCTTACTTATGATCAGCGTGGCAACGTCAATAGCCAGCAGGCTTTCATTGAACGTTATTCTGTGCTGGTCAAACGTATTGCTCACCACCTGTTAGGCCGTTTACCGCCGAGTGTTCAGGTTGAGGATTTAATCCAAGCCGGAATGATCGGTCTTATCGAAGCTCAGCAGAATTATGATGGTTCTAAAGGTGCGAGCTTTGAAACATACGCAGGTATTCGAATCCGTGGTGCGATGTTAGATGACATTCGCAAAGGGGATTGGGTACCACGTTCTGTTCATAAAAATAATCGAGAGATTAATCAAGCGATAGCAGAGCTAGAGGCTCAGCTGAATCGAGATCCTAGTGATGCTGAAGTTGCGGCTCATATGGGGCTTACAATAGAGCAATACCATAACGCGTTGACGGATATTAATTGCTCCAAGCTCATAGGTATCGAAGATCTGGGCGTCTCTGATGATGTCATAACGCCAGCCGAAGATTCGGATGACAATAATCCATTCAAAGGTGTGGCTAATGAATCGTTTAGAAAAGCACTGGTTGAATCAATAAAACAGCTACCTGAGCGTGAAGCTTTGGTACTTTCGCTTTATTATGACGAAGAACTTAATTTGAAAGAAATTGGTGATGTATTAGGTGTGAGTGAGTCTCGCGTTAGCCAAATACTAAGCCAAGCGATGCAACGTTTACGCACTAAGTTGAGTGCGTGGACACAAAATGACTAAAAACACTGATTTTTGATTCAGTGGAGGCAATTTTGAATAAAAACATGAAGATCCTTATTGTTGATGACTTCTCAACAATGCGCCGTATTGTCAAAAACCTACTTCGTGACTTGGGTTTCAATAACACCCAAGAGGCAGATGATGGTTTAACTGCATTACCAATGCTGAAAAAAGGTGACTTCGATTTCGTTGTAACTGACTGGAACATGCCAGGAATGCAGGGTATTGACCTTCTAAAACACATTCGTGCAGATGCTGAATTGAAGCATCTTCCTGTGCTTATGATCACAGCTGAAGCAAAGCGTGAACAGATCATTGAAGCTGCTCAAGCTGGCGTTAACGGTTACATCGTTAAGCCATTTACAGCAGCAACACTAAAAGAAAAACTCGATAAAATTTTCGAACGTTTATAAGTCCTTACTTTTACTCGTTAGCTGAGTCGTCAAATACTTTAAATCTAAAAATAGATGGCTCACTTAACATAATGTAGTAATTAGAAAGAGCAAAACGTAAAAGGGTCTATTCAGGATGATCTCACTAGAGCAGGCGAAGTCTCTCGTCCAGTTATTAGAAAATGGAGAGCAAGAACAAGCAGATGCGCTGGTTGCTTCCATATATGAAGGGAAAGGAAATCCGATGCTTCAAGAAATCGGAACTCTTACACGTGACCTTCATGACTCATTGAAGCAGTTCAATATCGATCAACGTATGACGGAAATCGCTAAAGATGAAATCCCAGATGCAAGGGATCGTCTCCAGTACGTGATCGAGAAAACTGAACTGGCTGCAAACAAGACGATGGATGCAGTGGAATGTTGCCTACCGATGGCGGACAACTTAAATAACTGCTTACAGCAAGTTCGTCCTCAATGGAACGAACTCATGCATGGTCGAATTGAATTAAGTGAGTTTAAAGCCCTCTGCCACCGTATCGATGAACTCCTCGTTCAAGTTGAAGGTGACAGTACAGAATTACGTGGTCAACTAACCGAAATTCTAATGGCGCAAGACTTCCAAGACTTAACCGGTCAAATCATTCGCAGAGTAATTACACTCGTGAATGAGGTGGAAGGGCGTTTAGTGGAAATATTGACGGTCTTTTCGAATAACAAACCAGAAGAAGAAACAGCTAACAAACCTGTTGAAGCTTCTGACACAAAGCAAAAATGCTCAAGTGAAGCGGAAGGCCCAATTCTTCACCCAGAATTGAGGGAAGATGCAGTTTCATCGCAGGACGAAGTCGATGACTTATTGTCCAGTCTTGGATTTTAAAGGTAACGTATGAGCTACGATTTAGACGAAGATATTCTTCAGGACTTTCTAATTGAGGCCGGAGAAATTCTGGAGTTGCTGTCTGAGCAACTTGTAGAGTTAGAAAATAACCCTGAAGATAAAGATCTACTGAACGCTATTTTCCGTGGGTTCCACACAGTAAAGGGTGGAGCGGGATTCCTGTCGCTAGCCGAACTGGTTGATACCTGTCACGGCGCAGAAAACGTATTTGATGTGTTGCGAAATGGCCAACGTTCCGTAACTCCGAGTTTGATGGATACCATGCTAAAAGCACTGGATACTGTTAATACTCAATTCCAAGCAGTTCAAGATCGTGATGCTCTAGAAGCCGCGGATCCGGCGTTACTTGAAGAGCTACATCGTCTATGTCGACCTGAGTCTGAGGATGAGGTCGCCGTTGCTCCTGTTGCTGAACCAGAACCTGTTATTGAACCTGAGCCAGTCGTTATTCCAGAACCAGTGTCAGCGCCAGTTGAAAGCGTTAGTGCAAGCTCTGTTGATGAGATTACGCAGGACGAGTTCGAAAAGCTTCTGGACGAGTTGCATGGTAAAGGTAGTGCTCCAGGCGCACACGCTGCACAGCCTGCAGCAGCACCAGTTGCAAGCGCACCAGTGGATAGTGGTGATATCACAGACGATGAGTTCGAGCGTCTACTGGATGAACTACATGGTGCTGGTAAAAGCCCATCTGCATCAAGCTTTGCAACTGAACCTGAAACACCTAAAGCTCCGGAACCAGCTACTCCAGCGCCAACAGCTCCGTCTGCAGACAGTGATTTGATGACCGATGAAGAGTTTGAAAAGCTGTTGGATGAGCTACATGGTTCAGGCAAAGGCCCTTCTATCGAAGAGCTTGATTTTGCGACTAAGCCAGCTTCCGCAAACTCAACTAGCGAACCAGCTGCACCTACTCAACCTTCTGTTGCACCTGCACCAGTTTCAGCTCCGGTTCCAGCACCTAAGCCGGAAGCAAAACCCGTTGCCGTAAAAGAAGAGCCAAAAGCAGCGGCTCCTGCAGTTAAGAAGCCTCAAGCTGAAGCGACCGTTCGTGTAGATACATCAACCCTTGATACCATCATGAACATGGTTGGTGAGTTAGTCTTGGTTCGTAACCGACTATTAAGTCTTGGTTTAAACAGCAATGACGAAGAAATGTCGAAAGCTGTTGCGAACTTAGATGTCGTTACTGCAGACCTTCAAGGCGCGGTGATGAAGACACGTATGCAGCCGATCAAGAAAGTATTTGGCCGCTTCCCTCGCGTTGTACGTGATTTGGCGCGTAACTTACAAAAAGACATCGTGCTGGAAATGCGCGGTGAAGAAACCGATCTAGACAAAAACCTTGTAGAGGCGCTTGCGGATCCACTAATCCACTTAGTACGAAACTCAGTTGACCATGGTATCGAAATGCCTGATGACCGAGCGAGGGCGGGTAAGTCTCGTACTGGTAAAGTGATCTTGTCAGCATCTCAAGAAGGTGATCATATCGAACTGGCTATCGTCGATGATGGCGGCGGTATGGATCCGAATAAGCTTCGTGGTATTGCGGTGAAACGCGGCATGATGGACGAAGATGCTGCAGCACGCCTGTCGGACAAAGAGTGTTTCAACCTCATCTTTGCTCCAGGCTTCTCTAGTAAAGAGAAGATCTCAGACATCTCAGGTCGTGGTGTTGGCATGGATGTGGTTAAGACTGCGATCAATACCTTGAATGGTTCAATCGATATCGATTCTGAGCTAGGTAAGGGTACGAAGATCACCATCAAAGTACCGCTAACGCTAGCAATTCTTCCAACCCTAATGGTTGGCGTCGGTGGGCATCCATTTGCACTACCGTTAGCATCGGTTAATGAAATTTTCCACCTTGACCTAAGTCGTACTAACGTTGTTGATGGTCAGTTGACGATTATCGTACGTGATAAATCGCTTCCTCTGTTCTACTTACAGAATTGGTTGGCGCAACGTGGCACAAAAGTCGCAGAGCGTTCTGGCCATGGACATGTTGTTATCGTTCAGCTAGGCAGTCAACGAGTTGGCTTCGTAGTGGATACTTTAATAGGTCA
This sequence comes from Vibrio sp. SCSIO 43153, assembly GCF_023716625.1. Lineage (NCBI taxonomy): Bacteria > Pseudomonadati > Pseudomonadota > Gammaproteobacteria > Vibrionales > Vibrionaceae > Vibrio > Vibrio sp. SCSIO 43153. The sequence goes on along the minus strand of NZ_CP071855.1, from coordinate 2,436,069 downwards.
AGAAGAAGTGGTTATCAAGCCACTAGACAACTTACTACAAGGCACGCCAGGCATGGCGGGTGCGACGATTACCAGCGATGGTCACATTGCATTGATTCTAGACGTGCCAGACCTACTCAAACAATACGCGGCTGCGTCTCGTATTTAAGTTGAGTAGAAAGATATAAAGGATAAAAATGGCGATTAAAGTATTAGTTGTTGATGATTCTAGTTTCTTTCGACGTCGCGTAAGCGAGATCATCAATTCAGAATCGCGCCTTGAAGTTATTGACGTTGCGGTAAACGGCCGAGAGGCCGTTGAAAAAGCGAAAACGCTAAAGCCCGACGTCATTACAATGGATATAGAAATGCCGGTGATGGATGGCATCACCGCAGTTCGCGAAATCATGGCGGCAGCACCAACGCCAATATTGATGTTTTCATCTTTGACGCATGACGGTGCAAAAGCGACCCTTGATGCGTTGGACGCAGGTGCTCTTGATTTCCTTCCAAAGAAATTTGAAGACATTGCACGCAACCGTGATGAAGCAGTGACATTGCTACAGCAGCGCGTTATTCAGATTGCAGCCAAGCGCGCGTTTATGCGTCGCCCAATTGCAAAACCTGTAGCGACGCCAAGCAGCACCGCTTCTCGCCCAACAGCTTTACGTACTAACGGAACGGCGACGCCAGCGACTGCACGACCGGTAGCGGCAAAGTTCAGAGCTTCAGGTAAGAAATATCAACTAACGGCAATTGGCACCTCTACAGGTGGTCCGGTGGCACTGCAGAAAATTCTCACCAAACTGCCGGTTAATTATCCACACCCAATTGTTCTGATTCAGCATATGCCAGCGACGTTCACAGCAGCTTTCGCAAGTCGTTTGAATTCTCTGTGTAAGATTCAGGTGAAAGAAGCGGCTGATGGCGACGTGCTGCAAGCTGGTGTAGCGTACCTCGCACCAGGTGGTAAGCAGATGATGGTGGATGGTAGAGCGGGAGCCGCCCGCCTTCGTATTATCGATGGCGGCGATCGAATGAACTACAAACCATGTGTTGACGTTACTTTTGGTTCTGCTGCGAAAATTTATGGCGATAAAGTACTTTCAATGGTGCTAACCGGTATGGGTGCAGATGGTCGAGAAGGTGCACGCATGCTTAAGTCTGCTGGCTCGACAATTTGGGCGCAGGATGAAGAAAGCTGCGTCGTATATGGCATGCCTCAAGCCGTCGCTAAAGCAGGAATTTCAACAGAAGACCTACCTTTAGAACGTATTGCAGAGCGCATGTTGGTCGAAGTTGGTTTAGCGTAGGAAAAATCATGATCGTTTGGAGTGTAGCTAACCAAAAAGGTGGTGTAGGAAAAACGACATCGACTGTGACGTTAGCTGGTTTGTTAAGCCAAAAAGGGCATCGTGTACTGATGGTTGATACCGACCCTCATGCATCGTTGACGACCTACCTTGGCTTTGACCCAGATGCGGTGAGTTCAAGCTTGTTCGACCTTTTCCAGCTAAGAACATTTAACAGTAGTACAGTTCGTCCATTGATTCTTGAGACTCAGGTTGAAGGCATCGATATTATCCCTGCTCATATGTCATTAGCGACGCTTGATCGAGTGATGGGGAATCGCAGCGGCATGGGGCTGATCTTAAAAAGAGCCCTACAAGCAGTCGAACAAGATTACGATTATGTGCTGATTGATTGCCCGCCAATACTTGGTGTAATGATGGTAAATGCACTTGCTGCAAGCGATCGAATTTTGATTCCAGTCCAAACTGAATTTTTGGCGATGAAAGGTTTGGAACGGATGATTCGCACTTTAACCATCATGCAAAAGTCTCGCAAAGATGAGTTTAAAGTAACGATCGTACCTACGATGTATGACAAACGTACCAAAGCATCTTTGCAGACATTGACACGGTTGAAGAAAGATTACCCAGACAAGGTATGGACTTCAGCAGTGCCAATTGATACCAAATTCAGAGATGCAAGTTTGAAGCGCTTACCAGCGTCGCACTTTGCATCAGGAAGCCGAGGGGTCTTTGCTTATAAACAGTTGCTGATCTATCTAGAGAGGTTAGCAATTGATGAGTGAACATGAGCCAGTACTTTCGAGTGAGCAAGCGCTAGATGACTATTTTAGTGCTTTACTTGATGAAGAGTTTGAATCGCAAGAAAGTCCTCTTGACTTACTAGAACAGGAATTAAGCTCTGAAGAGCCAGAGCCAGAGCCAGAGCCAGAGCCAGAGCCAGAGCCAGAGCCAGAGCCAGAGCCAGAGCCAGAGCCAGAGCCAGAGCCAGAGCCAGAGCCAGAGCCAGAGCCAGAGCCAGAGCCAGAGCCAGAGCCAGAGCCAGAGCTGAAGCTTGAATATTCACAACCAGAATCTTATCAATACCATGAGGTATATTCTCCAGAGCTAGAAGCACCAAATCTTGAGGATGTGCAACGACTTCTTAGTCAGCTTGAGTCGACGAATGTGGTCGCAGAGCTGGATATTGACGATATTCTGGAACAGAACACGATTGATATTGCATCTGAGACTAAGCACCAAGAGGTTGAAGTTGAGGTTGCAGAACAAGTCGTGGTTGAAGAAGAAATTCAAGAATGGACCATCGAAGAGCCTTCTGTATCAGACAGTGTTCTTGAAACGGTCGCCATTGAGCCTGTAGAAGAGATTGTTGAACCGATTGTTGATACAGACTTAGAGGTGGAAGTCGAGCTCGATACTCAAGCTGGCCCTGAGCCATCAAGAGAGTGGGAGAGTACGCAGCGAAGTGAAGATTTTCAGGTTCTGTACTTTGATGTCAATGGTGTCACTTTTGCGGTTCCTCTGGATGAGCTCGGTGGAATACACAGAATTGCTGAATTGAACCATTTGATTGGTCGCCCGGATTGGTATTTGGGCCTTCAAACTAGCAGAGAGAATCAATACGACGTTGTCGATACCGCTAAATGGGTGATGCCCGATAAGCTTTCGAGCGACGAATACAAAGATAGCTACGAATATGTAGTGATGCTTGGTGAAAGTATGTGGGGGCTGGCAAGTAATCAATTACTTGGCACCGAAACACTAAATGTGGACAAAGTGCGCTGGCGTGAACAAGCAGGCAAGAGACCTTGGCTTGCTGGCATGGTTAAAGAAAAAATGTGTGCTTTAATTCATGTCCATGCACTAATTGGCATGCTAAACGCTGGTTTAGATGTAAAATCACTAAAATAGAATTGTGGTCGGGAACGACATAAACGAGGATTTACTATGTCTCAAGCTTTTGAAGTAGAAGTGAAGAAAGATACATCGAATGACGAAGTTCTTCAGTGGGTGACGTTCCAACTAGAAGAAGAAACTTACGGCATCAATGTAATGCAAGTTCGTGAAGTGCTTCGCTACACTGAAATTGCACCAGTTCCAGGTGCGCCAGATTACGTTCTAGGTATTATCAACCTACGTGGTAATGTGGTTACCGTTATTGATACGCGTTCGCGCTTTGGCCTAATGGAAGGCGAAGTAACAGATAACACTCGTATCATCGTGATTGAATCAGAACGTCAAGTTATTGGTATTCTTGTAGATAGCGTAGCAGAAGTTGTTTACCTACGTTCGTCAGAGATCGACACTACGCCTTCAGTAGGTACTGATGAAAGTGCTAAGTTCATCCAAGGTGTGAGCAACCGTGATGGTAAGTTGCTAATCCTAGTTGATTTGAACAAGCTACTAAGCGAAGACGAATGGGATGAGATGGCTCACCTATAATGATTGAAGACTCCTTCCTTTCAGCCCCGCTTATTATTGGTGGGGTTGTCTTTATTGTCTTAGTCTTGCTGTTATCGGTTGCACGGATACGCTCTGGATTGCAAAAGCAATTGGATCAGCAGCGTGCTCAGTATCGCCATGCAGAGAAAGAGACTCAAAAACTCAATAAACAGCTATTGGAAGTTCGTTCGGTTGTCATTGGATTAGGGCAAAAAGTTTCCGAGCAGCAAGATATCATCCAGCATTTAAGCGAGCGCATACATGAACTTGAGCATGCGGATACAGACGGACGTTTGTATAGCCGAGCAACAAAAATGGTTCAATTGGGTGCTGATATCAATGAGCTGATCGAAGAGTGCGAACTACCAAAAGCAGAGGCGGAATTGATGCTCTCTTTACAGAAGAAGCTTGCAGGTAAGGAAAAAATTCCACCTTTAAGTGGGCACCCTTCTGATGAGCATCGACACCCCTCGCGAGGAAGACGTCGATAAACAAAACTTAGGAGCTTCGGCTCCTTTTTTATTTTTAAAATAAAAGCTTATAACCAGTTATAGTTAATTTTATTAAAATGTGACAGTAAGTTAACAAAAACTCACGAACTTACATACATCATCGCTTTCTTATCCTGTTTTGTCACAACTAAGCTGTGTTAATATAGCGGCTCGTTCATTTTTTAGTTGAAGCCCTATGTTAGAAGTCTCTAACCTAACTGCGATCCGTGATGAAAGGGTCCTGTTTGAAAACCTGCAATTCGAAATTAGACCTGGTGAATTGGTCCAAATTGAAGGACGTAACGGCACCGGAAAAACGACATTGCTACGTATTGTCACTGGGTTAGGTGATAGAGACGAAGGTATCATTAAATGGAAGGGAGAAGAGGTTGAGAAATCTCGTGATGTTTTCCATCAAGATTTACTTTTCTTAGGGCATCAAACAGGTGTTAAACGTGAACTGACCGCGTTTGAAAACCTGCGCTTTTACCAATCTATCCATAATAATCGTTCCTCTAACGAAGATATCTTTGCTGCGCTCACTCAAGTGGGGCTCGCGGGCAGAGAAGACGTGCCTGTAGCACAGCTTTCTGCTGGACAGCAGCGTCGTGTTGCGTTGGCACGGCTGTGGTTAAGTAATCAAATCTTATGGATTCTGGACGAGCCTCTTACTGCAATCGATAAGCAAGGCGTTAAAGTGCTCGAGTCTCTATTCGCAAGTCATGCAGACAACGGCGGGATCGTGATCTTAACCACGCACCAAGACATGTTTGCAGACAGCCCGAAACTTAGAAAAATAAAACTGGGTGATTGATATGATTTCGGCCATGACTACCATTATCCGCCGCGAGCTTTTGATTGCATTTCGCCGTCAAGCGGACATCTTGAACCCGTTGTGGTTCTTCATCATTGTGATAACACTTTTCCCTCTCAGCATTGGTCCTGAGCCTAATTTGTTAGCACGTATTGCAGCTGGCATTGTTTGGGTTGCTGCACTGCTGTCTGCCTTATTATCATTAGAGCGTTTATTCCGTGATGATTATCAAGATGGCGCGCTTGAGCAAATGATGCTGATGCCAATTCCATTGCAACTTGTTGTGATTTCAAAGGTCATAGCTCACTGGTTACTGACGGGATTGCCTTTGATTTTAATCAGCCCTTTATTGGCGGTACTGCTTTCTCTTGATTTTAATACTTGGCTATCGATTGTTCTGACATTAATTATCGGTACTCCGACGCTGAGTTTTATTGGTGCTATTGGCGTAGCACTGACGGTTGGGTTGCAAAAAGGCGGCGTTCTTTTGAGTTTGCTCATTCTTCCGCTCTACATCCCGATTCTGATTTTCGCAACGTCCGCAATTGATGCTGCGGCATTAGGTATGTCGTATAACGGACAACTGGCAATTTTAGGCGCAATGCTGATGGGAGCGATGACCCTTACGCCATTCGCCATCAGCGCAGCATTGCGAGTTAGTGTCAACTAACTCAATAAAAGCAATTTAAGCGACGTTTGATCAAAGAATTATTATTAAAGCACTGCTACGGTCTCGGCCGTCACGACAGTGTCCCTGAAGTAAGAGTGAGAACTTAACATGTGGAAATGGCTACATCCTTACGCCAAGCCAGAAGCAGCCTATCACCTTAGTGGTAAACTGCTCCCTTGGTTTGCAGCATTGGCCCTCGTATGCTTATCGGTTGGTACCGTTTGGGGCCTTGCCTTTGCGCCTTCGGACTACCAACAAGGTGATAGTTTCCGAATCATCTACATCCACGTACCTTCGGCTATTTGGTCGATGGGTGTGTACATGTCTATGGCTATCGCCGCATTTATCGGTTTAGTGTGGCAGGTTCGCCTTTCAGATATGGCTGCACTTGCAATGGCTCCTATTGGTGCGGTATTTACCTTTATTGCCCTACTTACAGGGGCCGTTTGGGGTAAACCAATGTGGGGTACTTGGTGGGTATGGGATGCACGCCTAACTTCAGAGCTTATTCTTCTATTCCTTTACCTAGGTGTTATAGCGTTGTACCACGCGTTTGACGATCAGAAAACAGCAGCGAAAGCAGCCGGCATTTTGGCTATCGTGGGTGTTGTTAACCTACCAATCATTCACTTCTCAGTCGAATGGTGGAACACGTTACACCAAGGCGCGACTATTACTAAATTTGAAAAACCATCCATCTCATCCAACATGCTTTGGCCATTATTGCTAAACATCTTTGGTTTTGCGTTCTTCTTTGGCGCCGTCACGATGGTGCGCTTCCGTAACGAAATTATCAGCAAAGAGAGTCACCGCCCTTGGGTGCGTAAGCTCGCGACTGAAAAAACTCAGTGAGGTAATTGATTATGCATTTTGAATCTCTGAGCGAACTATTTGCCATGGGTGGTTACGCAGCTTATGTATGGAGCGCGTTTGGTATTACATTCTTATCTATGCTTATTCTTCTGATTTCAAGTATCCGCCGTGGGGATGCACTGTTGAAAGAGGTGAAAGCGAAAATTGATCGTCAATCGCGTATCGACGCGGCGAAGAATATGGAGAACACGTTATGAACCCGAGACGTAAAAAGAGGCTAGGCATCGTTTTAGCGATCTTTATCGGTATTAGTGCCACCATCGGTTTGATGCTTTATGCGCTCAACCAAAATATGGATCTATTCTATACGCCGACGGAATTGGTGAACGGTAAACCTGATGGTACAAAGCCAGAAGTTGGTCAGCGCCTTCGAATTGGCGGTATGGTCGTTGAAGGTTCGGTACGCCGAGACCCTGAATCGCTAAAAGTACGTTTTGACCTCCATGACGTTGGCCCTAAAGTAACCATCGTTTATGAAGGTATTCTTCCGGATTTGTTCCGAGAAGGGCAAGGTATTGTTGCTCAAGGCGTACTTGAAGATGCGACTACCGTGAAAGCTTTCGAGGTTCTAGCGAAACACGATGAAGAGTACATGCCACCTGAAATTGCAGAAGCAATGAAGAAAACACATGAACCTTTGCAGTACACCACTGAACAAAAACAAGGAAGCGACCAATGATTGCAGAAATCGGTCACTTTGCCCTCATACTCTCGCTTGCGATGGCGGTGCTCCTAAGTGTGTTGCCATTATGGGGCGCATCAAATAACAACACTATGCTGATGAACACAGCACGACCGCTTTCATGGTCGATGTTTATCATGTTGTTTTTCTCATTTGCGATTTTGTGTTGGGGTTTTTATACCAACGACTTCACGCTGCAATACGTAGCAAGTAACTCAAACAGCCAATTACCTTGGTACTACCGTTTGACGGCAGTTTGGGGGGCGCACGAAGGTTCATTATTGCTTTGGGTGCTTATCCAAGCCGCATGGACAGTTGCTGTGGCGACTTTCAGCCGTGGCATGCCACAAGAATCTGTGGCACGTGTACTTGCTGTAATGGGTATGATCTCAGTAGGCTTCTTACTGTTTATCATTCTTACTTCAAACCCATTCCTACGTACACTGCCATTCTTCCCGGTAGATGGTCGTGATTTGAACCCACTTCTTCAAGACCCGGGTTTGATCGTTCACCCACCAATGCTTTACATGGGTTACGTAGGTTTCTCGGTTGCATTCTCGTTTGCGATTGCGTCTTTAATGACAGGTCGTCTTGATACGGCTTGGGCTCGTTGGTCTCGTCCTTGGACAACGGCAGCTTGGGTATTCCTAACACTAGGTATTGCACTAGGTTCTTGGTGGGCTTACTACGAACTGGGCTGGGGCGGCTGGTGGTTCTGGGATCCAGTAGAAAACGCATCATTCATGCCTTGGCTGGCGGGTACAGCATTAATGCACTCTCTAGCGGTAACGGAAAAACGCGGTACATTTAAAGCGTGGACAGTACTTCTAGCGATCTCAGCATTCTCATTAAGTTTGCTTGGTACCTTCTTGGTTCGTTCCGGTATTCTGGTGTCGGTACACGCGTTCGCGTCTGATCCATCTCGCGGCATGTTTATCCTAGGTTTCCTAGTCTTTGTAATCGGTGGCTCACTCCTGCTATTCGCTGTGAAAGGGGCAGCGGTTCGCGTACGTGGTAATTTTGATTTGGTGTCGCGTGAGAACGCGCTACTTGCTAACAACGTTCTTCTGATTGCTGCGCTAGTCGTAGTATTGGTTGGTACCTTGTTGCCATTGGTTCACAAACAAATTGGTCTTGGTTCAGTATCTATCGGTGCACCATTCTTCGACATGCTGTTCGCATGGTTGATGATGCCGTTTGCCTTCCTATTAGGCATTGGTCCTATGATTCGTTGGAAGCGCGACAATCTATCTAAGCTTATTAAGCCAATGATTGTTTCTGGTGTGCTTGCTTTCGCATTGGCTGCCGTGTGCGTGTTCCTGTTCGCTGACTTCTTCTCAGTGATGGCTTACGTCGGTTGGGTGATGGCAATCTGGATCATCGCAATGCATGGCTTTGAGTTGTACGAGCGTGCTACGCACCGTCATAGCTTCGGCGAAGGTGTTCGTAAACTTCAACGTAGCCACTGGGCAATGATGCTGGGTCACATTGGTCTTGCGGTTACCGTGATTGGTATTGCAATGGTGCAAAACTACAGCATCGAACGTGATGTACGCTTGGCACCTGGTGAGCACTTTAAGATTTACGGTTACGATTTCTACTTCTCAGGCCTACGTGACAAAGATGGTCCAAACTACGATGGTTACATCGCGGACTTCGAAATCACCAATGATGGTAAGTATGTGAACACACTACACGCTGAGAAACGTTTCTACCGCACGGCGAAGTCAATGATGACAGAAGCGGCAATCGACCGTGGTATCACTCGCGATCTATACATCGCAATGGGTGAGCGCCTAGACGACAACCGTTCTTGGGCAGTACGTATTTACTACAAACCATTCGTTCGTTGGATCTGGGCTGGTTCATTGATCATGTCTTTGGGTGGTGCACTGGCTATCTCTGATAGACGTTACCGCTTCCGAAAAACGGCTAAGAAAGACGAAAAGTCAAAGCTAGCGGAGAAGGAGGCATAAAATGAATAAGAAAGTCTTATTTATCCCGTTGGTCGCTTTCATGGTGTTGGCGGGTATCTTTGCAACTCAGTTAGTTCGCAACCAAGAAGGTGACGATCCAACTAAGCTCGAATCTGTATTAGTGGGTAAACCTGTTCCTGAGTTTCACTTAGAAGATCTCGCGGAACCAGGCAAGCAATACGATCAGTCTATTTTCAAAGGCGAACCTTTGCTGCTGAACGTTTGGGCGACGTGGTGTCCGACTTGTTATGCTGAGCACAAATACCTAAACGAATTGGCTGGTAAAGGCGTTAAGATCATCGGTATGAACTACAAAGATGATCGTAACAAAGCCATCGGTTGGTTGAATGACCTTGGTAACCCATACCTGATCAGCTTGTTTGATGGTAGTGGTATGCTAGGTCTAGACCTAGGTGTATACGGCGCTCCTGAAACGTTCATTATCGATGCAAATGGTGTGATTCGTTACCGCCATGTCGGTGATGTAAACCCACGTAACTGGGCGGAGACATTAGAACCGCTTTACACCAAGTTGGTAGAGGAGGCGAAGCAATGAGAAAGTTAATTCTAGCCGCTTTCGCTGCCTTGACGTTTTCTCTTGCTGCCCATGCAGCGATTGAAGTGTATGAGTTTGATAACCTAGAGCAGGAACAACAGTTCAAAGAACTTGGTCATACTCTGCGTTGTCCAAAATGTCAGAACAACACAATCTCTGATTCGAATGCGGAATTGGCTCAAGACCTACGCCACAAAGTGTACGAAATGACCAAAGAAGGTAAGTCGAAAGATGAGATTGTGGATTACATGATTGCTCGTTATGGTAATTTCGTGACTTACAATCCTCCATTTACTTTTGCGACTGCAATTCTGTGGCTAGGGCCGCTAGCAGTGGTACTAGGTGGCTTTGGTTTGATCGTGCTACGTAGCCGAAAATCAAAAGCGAAAGCCGTACAAGCTAATGATGAGCAATGGAACGCGGATAAAGAAGCGCGCCTTAAATCACTGCTTGATGACGAGAACAACGGAGACAAGAAGTAATGACACTATTTTGGATTTCTACCGTTGTTCTAACGCTGATAGCGTGTGCGTTAGTTGCACTACCATTGCTTAAGCAAAAAGCCAACAACGATGAAGTGTTACGTGATGAACTCAACAAGGCGTTCTATAAAGACCGCCTTTCTGAACTTGCTGAAGAAACAGATGAAGGTCTGGTTGAGAGTCAAGATGATCTGATTTCAGATCTAAAACAATCTCTTCTGGATGACATTCCAGGAGAAAAAACGCAGAAAGAAACCAAGGTTTCCCCGATTGCCGTCCTGATTCCATCTGTGATTCTGACTGTAGCTCTGAGTTATGGTTTATACTACAAGTTTGGTGCTTCTCAAGATGTGGTGCAGTGGCAAGAGGTGACATCTAACCTTCCTGAACTTTCTAAAAAGTTGATGTCTGCTTCATCTGAGCCATTAAGTGATGATGAAATGGCTGATTTATCTTTGGCGCTTCGTACTCGTCTACACTACCAGCCAGAAGACTCAACAGGTTGGTTGCTATTAGGTCGTATCGCGCTGGCTAATCGCGATGTAACAACTTCAATTGATGCAATGGAAAAAGCGTACAAGCTAGAGCCAAATGATCCTGATGTCCAACTTGGTTACGCACAAGCTCTAATGCTTTCTCAAGACGACATGGATCAGGCGACAGCGCGTTCGCTACTAGGTAAGTTGATGCAGCAAGATTACGTCGATCTACGTGTATTCTCGCTACTTGCATTTGATGCATTCGAACGTCAAGATTTCCCTGCGGCAATTAAGTACTGGGGTATCATGCAACAAATGATTGGTCCAGAAGACAGCCGTTATGAAATGCTGGGACGCAGCATTGAAAGTGCGCGTAAGCAAATGGGCGAAGCGGTGTCACCAGATAAGAGTGTGGCCGTTACCATCAATGTTGCACCTGACGTACAGCTGGATCCAAATGCGGTATTGATTGTATCGGTTCATCGTGCAGATGGCTCTCCAATGCCAGTTGCTGCGGCTCGTTACCCATTGGGTACATTCCCTCGCACCGTTGTATTGGACGATGGCAATGCAATGATGGACGGTCAAAAGCTTTCTTCACTGGATAAATTGATCGTACGTGTTCGCGTTGACTCTGACGGTAATGTAGCAACACGTGACCAAGATTGGCACGGTGAGAGCGCTGTTGTTGATTTCGGTCAGCCAGTTGAAGTGATAATTGATAAGCAGTATCAATAAGCATAATCGTCTTTGATATTTGACACTTAGTGATTGCCATCTCAGTTTTGTGGTATGACTAGCAACTATCGAGTAGAATTATAAAGGCCAGCAATTGCTGGCCTTTATTGTTTATATACCAAAGCAACTTTTTATACACATTTCTTCTTGTATGATTCACTTAAGGTTATTTTGGTATAGCAATAGTTCGTATGGAACAAATAATGTATAACAAGGGTAAATCTTTCTTCTTGCTGCTCTTTACCACTGGCCTAGTTGGTTGTTCTTCTGCTCCAGAAGAGAATGCAAGAGAGAAAATTGACACGAATAGCTCAGTATCAAATGTCTATGACCCACTCGAAGGGTTTAACCGTTCGATGTGGGAGATTAACTATGACTACCTAGATCCTTACTTGGTCCGCCCAATATCAATTGCGTATGTCGATTACACGCCGGTACCTATTCGTTCTGGTATCGCGAATGTGTTGGCTAACTTAGATGAGCCATCAAGTGTAGTAAACAACCTTATTATGGGTAACAGTACAAAAGCGGTGGAACATTTTAATCGTTTTTGGATTAACTCGACATTTGGTATTTTCGGATTATTTGATATTGCGACAGCTGCTGGGATCACTAAGCATGATAACAAAGAGTTTAGCAGTGCGTTAGGGCACTATGGGCTCGGCAATGGCCCATATTTTATGGTTCCTGGATATGGTCCTTATACTCTACGCGAAGTTACAGATACCGTCGATGGTCTATATGTGCCACTTTCTTACTTGAACTTCTGGGCAGGTTTAGGCAAGTGGGCACTTGAGGGCATGGAAAAACGTGCACTATTGGTTCCGCAAGAAGCACAACTGGAAACGTCACCTGATCCATACGTGTTAACACGAGATGTCTACCTACAGCGTCTAGATTTCAAAGCAGAAATCCACAACACTGATGAAGTGGACGAAGACGAAGAGGCATACTTGGATGAGTATTTGGAAGAAGACTTCTAAACGCTTCAGTAAGTCGCAAAGCAAAAAGGCTTGGTTTTCACCAAGCCTTTCTTTTTATCGGTAACTTTCGTTTATCGATAAATAGCGTTCAAATTAGAACTTGTAGTTCGCTTGAACACCAATTAGCCAAACGTTACCAGTTACTTCACCTTCAAATGTTCCACCGAAAGCTGCAGCAGCATTGTCAGAAGCATCACGAGGCTCACTGATAGGTGCGTCTTTTGCGAAAATGTATGTGAAGCCAGCATCTAATGTCAGGTTCTTAGACCACTCATAACCAGCACCAACACTTAGCCATAGACGGTCAGTCTCTGGAATTGTCGTCGTACGGTACTTGTCATCAACAGCTGACATGTCGTACGCAACACCTGAACGCAGTGTCCATTTTTGATCTAGTTTGTAAGTTGTACCTACAGCAAAGCGGTAGTTATCTTCCCATTTTTCAGTTTTTACTAGTTGATCGGCATTACCACCAAACTCAGGAATATTTGCAACTAGTTCTTTAAAGCTGCTCCAACCTGTCCAGTTAATGCTTGCGTGTACTGCTAGTTGGTCATTTAATTGGTGGAAACTTGCTAGTTCTGCAGTTGCAGGAAGCGCTAACTCCATAGAACCGTTGTAACGCGGTTTAGCGACAGGAGCCACAAGGTCGAACCCTAAACCTTCTGCATGCCCTTCAAGGTTTAGCTCAACTTCAGATTTGTAAGCAAAGCCAATGCGGTTATCTTCGTTGATTTGCCATGCAGCACCAACTTGCCAACCCCAAGCTTTGTCATCACCTTCCATGTATTTAAGTGTTTTGCCGGCATATGGACCCATATGAGGAGGCATTACCGCACCAATACTGCCGTCAGCGATAACGTAACGAACACCACCACCAATGCTAAATGCTTCGCTTAGCTTGTATGCCGCGTTTAGGTTCGCTTCCATTGACGTTACGCTCGCTTCGTTACCGAAGTTCGCTGCAGCAAAGTCTTTACCTAAGTTAGTTTCCATGCCGTAGTTCGTACCGAACGCAAGACCAATAGCAAACTTTTCATTGTATTGGTGAGACAGGTAGAAGTTCGGAATGATGGCATCATGAGCAAAGTCTTTTGAAGATGCAGAGTGATAGATTGGCTGGCCAGTAATTGGGCTCTTAGCAGTTGTCGTGCCATTAACATCAATGTTTGGGTTTACATAGATAGCGCCAACAGACACTTGGGTACCTTCTAGGTAAGTTAGCATTGCTGGGTTACGCCATTGTGAACTTGCGTTATCAGCCATTGCTGCTTCGCCAGCGTATGCACGGCCCAGGCCTGTTGCTGAGTACTCTGCAAGTTGGAAGCCTGCTGCGTTTGCAACACCTGATGTGCTCAATAGGCCAAATGCCACTGCTGCTGAAAGGAGAGTCTTGTTGGTTTTCATTGTAATGTTCGCTGAGTTATTTATAACGTGGGGCGAAAGTTTACGACTAGAGTTATTACTTTAAAAACGAAAATCCAATAAAACAGTGTTTTTGGGCTAAATTTCTAAAAAATTGCCATTTTGTAGCATCTTTATCTGACTGTAACTGCTGTGTGAATAAAACTCAGCGAACAACTGTGAGTTATAATGGTGTCTTAGGGGTACAGTTGTGCGCTTAAATACGGGGAGTTATCTGGAATAGATAAGAAAAAAGGCTGGAATTCCAGCCTTTTACATAGAGAGTGATTATATTAGTTCGTCGCTTACTGCTTAGAAGCTGCGGCTGTATTGTAAGCCGAATAGAATCGCGTCCGCATGGGTTGTCGCTGATAGCGATGAGATGTTTGCAGGTCCTGTTAATGGGTTTCCTGGAACATGCATTGGATTCGGTGTTGACTCGTTTACATCTACATCTTTACCCATTAGGTAAGTAAAGCCAAAGTCTACGTTTGACTTATTATCGATGTGGTATGTGAAGCCTGCTGAGAACCATTGACGGTCTGAATCAGGAACCGATACAGAAGTTAGGGAATCTTGTGCGCTTGTGTCGTACATGTAACCTGTACGAAGCGTCCAATCGCTGTTTAGGTAGTAAGTACCACCAATTGCGTAGTGCCAACCATCTTGCCATTGGTATTGCTTATCGTAGCTTGAACCAAGTGGTGAGCCCTGAAGGTTGCGGAATTCGATCTGATCAAAGGCGCTCCAGCCGATGTACTGAACAGAGTAGTGCACGGCAAACTTAGTGTCGGTAATTTTATGGTAGCCAGAGAACTCTGCCATATCTGGTAGAGGAAGTGTGATTTTCTGACCTTTGTCGTCTTTTGCTTCCATCTCTGGGCTGTAGCGGTAAGACAAACCAAAACGGTTGTCTTCGTCTAACTCGTAAACCGTACCTACGTTAAAGCCTACTGCCCAACCATCAGCTTTATCAACATCCACTAGAGTACCTAGCAGGCCATGTTCGCGCTTCATTGTACCTTGGCCATAGATAAGGTCTAGACCAGCACCAAAGCTCCATTGATCATTTAGACGGTAAGAGCCTGCAACGCCGAGGTTTGCACTTTTAACGTCAGTCAGGCCGCCGTACTCTTTTGCTACAAAGCTGTCATCAAACTCAGTCTTGGTACCAAAGTTAGAGTAAGCATTTACACCCCAAGCAAATTTGTCATTTACAGGAACGATTAGGTGGATATTGGGTGCAATAGAAGTGTCACCTGCATCGTCGTAGTTTGAAGATGTACCTAGTGGGGCAGTTAAACCGCGGTAAGTTGCATCTTTTACTTCAATCATTGAAGTAATGCTTTCAAAACCTACCGACAGTTCCATTGTGTCAAATAGAGCCATTGCTGCAGGGTTACGAGCCATTACAGATGCGTTATCTGCAATTACCGCATCACCTGCGAATGCACGACCGATACCTGTCGCTGATTGTGCGTTTAGCTGGAAACCAGCTGCCATTGCTTGGCCTGATGCCATTGCAACCGTTACTGCTAGGAGAGTCTTTTTAAACAGACGCGTGTTCTGAGTCATTTTTTATTCCTTATTAGTTTCGTCTCTTTGGACGATAAGTTGAGCTTTTGCTCAGTGGCGCAGATAGTAGTATTAAGAGTGGATCATACAAATCCGACCATTGGATAAATTTGAATAAAAATTGCAGAAATGATGTCTAAATGTCGGGAAATTGCACCTAAAGTGCATAATTTAGAGTTTTGACTCTAAACTCAATAGGTGGGGTGAATGTTTTGCTTTGAATTTATAAACAAAAAGCCACCAAATTTCGAAATTTAGCGGCTTTTTACTGTTTAGTATTGTGGTTTCGATGATGTTCTTACATTGGTTCCATCATAGGAGCGAGTTTCGCTGCGATGGCTTCAACGTCTTCACCGCTGTTACCAACAAGAATCATACTTGCTTTACCTACGGGTTTCACAACGCCACTCATACCATCTTTATCAAAGTCGACTTTCTGATCACTCTTCACGTCAGTAACAAACATGGTTACTTTGCCTTCTTTTCCTTGGAAGACCATATGAAGGGCATTGTTCGACTCACCAAAGCCACAATGATTCAGGTAGTAGACGTGGTAAGGAAAGTCGCCATTGATTTGATAATGGAAAGGCATCATCTTGGCGTTTACTTGCCTATTAGAAACATTCTCGTCTAATTGGTTAACGAACTCTTTCTCAGCCACGACGTGTTTCATGGCGGTATCAGCTAGGCTCGCTTGCGCTGGAGAAACAATGACATTACCCCAGTTGATTTGACCTACAAGTAGACCAGCAGTAAACGCAACCGATGCCGCCAGTGCCATCGCTTTGCGAGCAAAATTCGGTCTTACCACTTTGTCGTCATCTAGCGCGTTTGACGTTTGGCTAAACAGAATTTTGTCGGCAAGGTCTTCAGGCACATCCACATTCATGGCTTGCTTGATTTTAAGGTCGAGATCCAAAACGTCATCAACAAACTTGCTGTTAGCATCGTTCTCAGCTAAAGCTTGCAGAATCTCTTCATCCTTCTGTTTTGGATCCGACAAAATACGACGACGAAATTCTAAATCATCCATTTTTTTGTCCTCTCTGAGTATCTTGAGAATCCAACATCTCTTTTAATTGATTTCGGGCACGGAATAGGCGCGTCATTACTGTGTTCTTGTTTAAATCAAGAATGTCACCGATTTCTTCTCCACTGAAACCGCCTACAACTTGAAGAAATAAAGGTTCACGGTATTCGACGTCGAGCTTCATGATCTGAGCTTGCAGCCATTCCTGTTGATGATGTGGGTCATCGCTGACTTTAGCATCATTGCCGTAGTCATCGATATCAACCAAATCAAATTGTTTACGCTCGAAGCGGCGTGCGTTTTCTCGTCTTAATATGGTAATAAGCCAAGATTTTGCAGCCTTTTCATCTTGAAGACTATCCAGCGACTTCCATGCACGCAGACAGGTCTCTTGAACCAAATCTTCTGCAACCGCCTTATCCTTGCACAACCAGTAAGCGTAGCGATACAAGTCTCTGTGATAGCCCCGAACAAGAGCTTCGTATTTTCTTTGTCTGTCCATATCAGAGTTGACCGGACTGTTGGAATTTTTCTTTCCAAACATTTTAAATATTGCCACAGGAGCCTCCGTCTTGCTCTGTGAGGTCTTAAATACCAAAGTGACTACATATCAATGTAGCTTAGCAGCATAAATTACTAATCTTATAGTCAGTTGCTTACCGAGAGCGATGACGATTTGTCTTTATTGTTTTTTATGATGTCGCTTATCAGCTCGATACCGTTCAAATACTCTTTTTGATCTTTGAGTGAACAGGAATATATAAAAACACCATAAAAATTGATCTATTTCAAAATCTCATACACTGAAGGGGCTATAGTACATCTTGTCATCTAGTTAGTCATTGCGACTAACATGTTGAGCAAGATGACACTTCCTTTTGAAGGCTGACTTTACTTTCTCCTAATCAGGAAACTGATTAATTTTACAATTGGCGTATGTTAATTGTTTTATAGATATTCCGACCACACAGTTTTGTGTGGTTTTTTTTTGCCAATTTTTCCACTTCCCCTCTCTTCCTACTAGAGCTTATATAGTTCGTTTATCTTAAACGCAGAAGAATCAATGGACTAGCGCAATAGATCTACTCGCTTCACGTTTATTTAAACGCACGTTTGATAAATTTAACAAACTGATTACAATGCATCAGGTCAGACCTCTTGTATTTAAGGAGAAACAATGGGCAAGCAGGAAGTGAAAACACGCCACGGTGAACGTGTTGCTATTGTCGCAGGGCTACGAACCCCCTTTGCTCGTCAAAGCACTGAGTTCAGCCAGGTGCCAGCGGTCGATTTAGGCAAAATGGTAGTGAGCGAAATGCTTGCTCGTACAGACATCGATCCGAAACTCATCGAACAAGTGGTATTTGGGCAAGTAGTTCAAATGCCAGAAGCGCCAAACATTGCACGTGAAATCGTGCTTGGTACCGGTATGCATATCCATACCGATGCGTACAGTGTGACTCGTGCGTGTGCAACCAGCTTCCAAGCTGCAGTCAACGTGGCTGAAAGCATTATGGCGGGCAGCATTGATGTTGGTATCGCGGGTGGTGCGGATTCTTCATCTGTTCTGCCAATTGGTGTTTCGAAGAAACTTGCCGCTAACTTGCTTGCGTTAAGCAAAACCAAAACGCTGGGTCAAAAGCTCAACATTCTTAAGAAACTCAGCTTCAAAGATTTAATGCCAGTGCCGCCGGCAGTGGCTGAATATTCGACGGGGCTTTCTATGGGCCAGACTGCCGAGCAAATGGCGAAATCGCACGGCATTACTCGTGCAGAGCAAGATGCTTTGGCGCACCGTTCTCATTCTTTAGCTTCGCAAGCTTGGAAAGACGGAAAGATCCAAGATGAAGTGATGACCGCTTTCCCTGAACCTTACAAAAAGTGGATCTCTGAAGATAACAACATTCGTCATGACTCAACATTAGAAGGCTACGCAAAACTGCGTCCGGCCTTTGATCGCCAATACGGCAGCGTAACAGCAGCGAACAGTACGCCATTAACCGATGGTGGTGCAGCTGTGATGCTAATGCGTGAAGGCAAAGCGAAAGAACTTGGCATGGAAATTCTTGGCTACATTCGCGGTTATGCGTTTTCGGCTATTGGCGTAGAAATGGACATGCTGATGGGGCCAACATACGCAACAGCAAAAGTGTTGGAGAATACGGGTCTAGAGTTGTCAGACCTGACGTTAATCGACATGCATGAAGCGTTTGCTGCTCAAGCGCTTGCGAACGTGAAGATGTTTGCTTCTGATAAATTTGCCCAAGAAAACCTAGGTCGTTCGAAAGCGATAGGTGAAATCGACATGGATAAGTTCAACGTTCTTGGGGGGTCAATTGCCTACGGTCACCCATTTGCAGCAACTGGCGCTCGTATGATGACCCAAACACTGCGTGAGCTTAAACGTCGTGGCGGTGGTCTTGCGTTGAATACAGCATGTGCCGCAGGCGGTCTTGGTGCAGCAATGATTTTGGAGGTTGAGTAATGAGCGAGCAAAAAGCATTTAGTCTAAAGATTGATGAGCAGAACATTGCTTGGCTAGCCATCGATGTGCCAAACGAAAAAATGAACACTCTGCAAGCTGCGTTTGCAGATGAGATGAAAGAGATCTTCGCTCTACTCAAAGACTCCAGTGGCGTAAAAGGGATGATCATTCATTCCCTAAAACCAGATAATTTTGTCGCGGGCGCCGATGTTCGTATGCTTGAAGCGTGCACCACGGCAAGTGAAGCCGAGGCATTGGCTAAGCAAGGTCAAGAGTTGTTCGAACAGCTTTCCGATCTGCCTTATCCGGTTGTTGCTGCGATTCATGGTCCGTGTCTTGGTGGTGGTTTAGAGCTTGCTCTCGCGTGTGACTACCGTGTATGTACCGATTCAGATAAAACGCGTCTAGGCCTGCCAGAAGTGCAGCTTGGCCTGCTGCCAGGTTCTGGCGGTACTCAACGTCTTCCGCGTTTGATTGGTTTGCTGCCTTCGTTAGATTTAATCCTTACAGGTAAACAACTGCGTGCTAAGAAAGCGAAAAAACTGGGCGTTGTTGATGCGTGTGTGCCACATACGATCCTTCTTGATGTAGCAAAACAGCTTATCGAAAAAGGAAAGAGCAAAGGTAAGAAGAAGCAATCGACCAAAGAGAAGTTGATGTCGGGCAGCGGTTTAGGTCGTAAGTTTGTGTTTGAGCAAGCCGCGAAGAAAACCAATGAAAAAACCCGTGGTAACTACCCAGCAACGGTTGCGATTCTAGAAGTGATCCAGCATGGCCTTGAAAAGGGCTTTGTGCAAGGTCAAGAGCTTGAAGCGAAGCGTTTTGGCGAACTGGTGATGAGCTCAGAATCTAAAGCATTGCGCTCTATCTTCTTTGCCACCACTGAAATGAAGAAAGAAAACGGCGCGGAAGCAGACCCAGCTACAGTCAATAAAGTTGGCGTGTTGGGTGGCGGTTTAATGGGGGCGGGCATCAGCCACGTTTCTGTTGCGAAGGCGAAAGTGCCAGTACGAATTAAAGACGTCAGCAATGATGGTGTGCTTAACGCATTGAACTACAACTACAAGTTGTTCGAAAAACAGCGTAAGCGCCGCATTATCTCGAAAGCAGGTCTGCAATCGAAGATGCTGCAATTGTCTGGTGGTATTGATTTTACAAGCTTCAACCATATTGATGTGGTTATCGAAGCGGTGTTTGAAGATCTCGATCTGAAGCAAAAGATGGTTGCGGATATCGAAGCGAACGCTAAACCGGAAACCATTTTTGCGACCAATACGTCTTCTCTGCCAATCCACAAAATTGCGGAAAAAGCAGAGCGCCCAGAAAACATCGTCGGTCTGCACTACTTCAGTCCTGTAGAGAAAATGCCGCTGGTGGAAGTGATTCCTCATGAAACTACTTCAGAAGAGACCATTTCTACGGTTGTTGCACTTGCGAAGAAGCAGGGCAAGACACCAATCGTTGTTAAAGACAAAGCTGGCTTCTATGTAAACCGTATTCTGGCACCTTACATGAACGAAGCTGCGCACATCTTGCTGGCAAATGAGCCGATTGAACAACTTGATGGTGCTCTGCTTGACTTCGGTTTCCCAGTTGGTCCGATTACTTTGTTGGATGAAGTCGGCGTTGATATCGGTGCGAAAATCATGCCGATCTTGGTTAATGAGTTGGGCGAGCGATTCAAAGGTCCAGACGTGTTCGATACACTACTGAACGACGGTCGTAAAGGCCGTAAGAGTGGTAAAGGCTTCTACACCTACAAAGGTAAGAAGAAAGAAGTCGATAAGTCTGTGTACAAGCTGCTGAACCTGACGCCAGAATCAAAACTGAGCGACAGTGACATTGCATTACGCTGTGTATTGCCAATGCTAAACGAAGCCGTTCGCTGTTTAGACGACGGTATTATTCGTTCTCCACGAGATGGCGATATCGGCGCGATCTTTGGTATTGGTTTCCCGCCATTCCTAGGTGGTCCATTCCGCTACATGGATCAATTCGGTTTGAAAGAGCTGGTTGAGAAAATGAACGAGTTTGCATCGAAATACGGCGATCGTTACGCGCCATGTGATGGTTTGTTGACTCGAGCTGGCGAAGGTCGTAATTTCTACGACTAATTGCCATAGCAAAAAATAGAAAGGCTTGCGTGATGCAAGCCTTTTTGATTTCTGAAAGAGGATCCGTTTACAGACAATTAGTCGTCATTCTTGCCTTTGTTTTTTCCCTTTCCTTTATCATTTCCATGACCTTTACCAGGGTTATCATCACCATGGATACTGGCGTTACCTTTCCCTTTTCCTTTGTTGTGTTTGCCAGAGCAGTCGTCTGACTTAATTGATACGTTATCACCATCAAGGCGCAAACAGTCCTCACTTAACTCGAAGCCGTCACCTTTAATTGAGATATCTGCGTAAGCAGCGGGTGCAAGTGGCATTAGTACAGCAGCAAGTAAAAGTAGCTTTTTCATGTAATCCTCGTGTCTGCGTATTTATTGAACAAGGTAATTACAGCATAAACGAAAGTCTCATTTTTACCATTTTACGCCAGTCCTGTGGTCGAGCTTTACCCTAAACCACAGTCTTTTGGACGCAGTTGAAATTCCTCTGTTGAACCTATTTCTAACCCTAAATCAATACGCGGAGCATCAATATGCGATGTTCCTTGAGAGTGCATTACTAAACGATTGGCAGTACGAGGTTTAAGTTCATTTACGACAAAACGAATCATATCTGTACGGGTAAGGCTTTTTAGTTCCTGTAGTACTTTTTCTCGTTGGTTGAACTCAGTATCTTTGTTTCCGATGGCAACCCAAAGGCGCTGCGCTCTGCCACGTAACGTCGTGTCTGGCGCTGCTATCTGGTTCCACAGCCCCCGTTTACTACTGTGCCACTGGTACTCATTGAGCTCTAATAGCACCATGTAAAAAGCATTTAAGAACTCATCAATCGAGGTAACCAGTTCGGCGGGAGCTGCGTTAGGTGATTGCACGTAAAGCACTATACCTGGATGACGATTGAGCGGCATATTGCCAGTGCCGACCATGTAACCAAGCTGCTGTTTAGTCCGGATTTCATGGAAGAAGGTTGCGGACATCAAATGATTCGCAAGTGAGTACAGGGCAATATTGCGAGGCTCTATATCTTCACACTGATGGTAGATAACAACCGCAGAATCTTGCTGGTTGCAATGCACTTCACGTTGGAAGCTGCCGTTTTCACCCAGCATGACCAATGGACGGAGCGCCTCCTCGTAGCGCTGCTCTTTTACGCGCAGAGCATCTTTCAAGGTAGTTGCCATATTGTGAGCTTGCTGGCGCTGCCAGTCACCATACACAAACATCTCAACGTGAAGCTCAGCAAGAATCGACTCCACAAACACAGACAGCTCATCCACCTCAATTTCTTCCAGTGCTTCAACCAATGTTGCGAATGGTGGATTGTTTGGTTGAAGTAATCCTGTCAACGCATTGAAAAGCTGCGAAATAGGACGATCTTGGGAAGAATTTCGCCAATTACGTAGCAGTTGCTGTTTGATGGTTTCAAATCGAGCAGGACTAAATTCACGCGCCGCAAAACGATGCAGAATCATCTCTAGCAGTTGAGGCAGTTTTTGGCTAAAGCCCGACAGCGTGAGAGTAACTCCGCCTTGGTGAGCGTACATGTTGTAGCCCATGCCTGCAATTTCCGCTTGGTAGGTTTCTTGCGCCAGAGAATCGAGGAACATCTCAACACATAGCCGGGTTTTCACGATGTTTTTCGGAGATGCTACCGCGTGAGAACTATCAATAGCGACATACACGACGCCTTTTGGCACGCGGAATTCGTCATCTTGCAGATGCCAGAGTCGGAAGCCTTCGAGATCTTCAACCAATTCTGGTAGCGACCCTCCATTTTCGAATGGCCTCGGGTCTAGGTCATAACAAATGTATGGGTTCTTTTCTGGTAGCACGAAGTGCCAGCTAGGATCGATTTGTTTATAGAAACGACGTTGGTCTTCGCTGAATGGGGTGACCGAGTAAGGCGTGAAGTACCACTCTGCGGTTTGGTTGTATTCCAAACCTTTTGCAATCAACGTGACGCGAACATTTTCAACCGAAAGATATTGCAACAATGAACGTTGAAGCTTTTCATCGTAGCCTGCCATTTTGTAGTCACCATAAACCGTGTCTTCCGGTTGATAGTGCTGCATGTTGATCACTAGATGGCTGACCAAATCCATTGGACGAGATGGCTCTTGGAAGCGGAAAGCCGATTCCAACACCGCTTGTTTTTCCAAGTAGCGCCACTCATCCATGCCATTTTGTTTGATCATGGAAAGGTACTGGAATACAGCTTGAACGATGTCATCGACATGATCTAAGCCACTTGGCGTCAGTGTGCAGCTCACCGTAAAGTCTCGATAGTTGCTGCCACTCGCGCCACCCCCTGCAGAGAGGGAAGTGATCCAGCCTTTCTCTTTCAATTGGATCATCAGACTGCCTTCGCCTTCATAGCCTAACAGGTGGGCAAAGTAGGAGAGGGGCTTCACGCTATAGTGCTCATCCATTCCTGGCATTGGGAAAGTCAGGATCAGTTTGCGGAATTCTTTGATAGGTTCGACTTGGACCAAAATGCTTGTGCTGTCTTCAGTGCCGATAGGCACATCGATCGACTTACCGCGCAGCTGGTGGTTTGGAATATCAGCAAACATGGTTTCCACCCACGCTTGCTGTTCATCCAGAGATTGCGGACCAAACAAAGTCAGCGTCATCAAATCTGCGGAATACTGTGAATGGTGAAACTCAACAATCTCATCGCGAATGGATTTGCCATCGCGATCGCCTAGTGTACCTGCGTTGCCGACGGAGAATTTAGCGAATGGATGTTCAGGGTTAATGACTTCTTTGTTTACTTGATACAGACGGCGAGAGTCATCATTGAGTTTGAGCTTGTATTCGGAGTCGACTGCTTGGCGCTCTTTGTCTAGCGCTTCTTCGTTAAACAGTGGCGCGGTAAAAAATTGACTAAAGCGGTCGAGTGCCGTTTCAAATGCAGTTGGTGTCACATCGAAGAAGAAACAAGTGTGCTCAGTACCCGTCCAAGCATTGTTGGTGCCACCATGTTGACTAATATAACTTTGAAACTCGCCAACTTTAGGGTATTTTTCCGTACCCAAAAAAAGCATGTGTTCTAGGTAGTGTGCCAGACCTTGACGATCCATTGGGTCATCAAAGTGTCCAACGTTAACTGCTAGGGCTGCTGCCGACTGTTGAGCCGTGTCAGAATGAATCAGCAACACGCGCAGGGCATTACTCAATGTAATGTAGCGGTATTGATTTGAATCGTTTGGACTTAGGTGCACGATGCGTCTCCAGATTTCGCATTACAGTAATTATGATCCCCGAGCGGGGAGGCGCAAAGTTTGCGCTTCGACAAATACTGCTTGCCGCATTTTTGTTATTCGTAAGAGTACTGCATAAGCCCATCAGCAAATTGCTATGGGGTTCGAGCTATTTGAAGGAATGCACTGAGTTCATAACTTCATCGTAGAATGTGATGAACTGAGTATATTCTTTTTAATAGATTGTTAAGAAAGTCGCTATCTTTAGCAAGCGAATTGGTATAATGAACGGATAATTATATCAGTATTTTTGTTTCGACATTATTAAAGTTAGCCCGCTATCCGTATAAAGATAGCAGTCAACCTTTTGGTAGCGTTAGCTATCCCTAGGAAATAACATGAAAATATTTATCTTGCGTCACGGTGAGGCGGAACATTTTGCGAACTCCGACGCAGAAAGACAACTGACCCCAAGAGGCAGAACTGAATCGGAAGCAGTTGCTCGTGCATGTAAAGAACAAGGTTTTGCCCAATTCGATAAAGTATTGGTGAGTCCGTACATTCGTGCTGAGCAGACTTGGCAAGAAATCAGCGCACACTTTTCGGCAAAGAGCATTGAAACGTGTGAAGAGATTACGCCTTATGGGCAATCAGACCAAGTATTTGATTTTGCAAATGCATTGATCGAAGTAGAAAAGCTTGAATCACTGCTGTTTGTGTCACACTTACCACTGGTGGGGTACTTAACGTCAGAGTTTGTAAAAGACATGACGCCGCCAATGTTCCCAACATCAGGTTTAGCGTGTATTGAATATGATCCGCAAACACAACGCGGTGAAGTACTGTGGCATATCACGCCATAGAACGTTAGAACTCGGGATTCCAGCTCGAGACAAACAAAAAGGCAGGGTCAACCTGCCTTTGTCGTTCTTGCTAGCTAGTGGCTTATTTTTCTGGAATAGAAAGTAGCACCAGTAGGGCACCATCGCCGCCAAATTCTAGAGGCGCTTGGTGGAATGCCATTACGTCTGGATGTTGAGCCAGCCAAAGCGGCGCTTTCTGCTTCAAGATATGCTTACCAATGCCGTGTTGCACACACGCACAGTGGATTTCGTTTTTCACGCAGTAAGCGATCATCGCGCCGAGCTCACGCTTGGCTTCTTGCTGTGTCATGCCGTGCATGTCTAAGAAGACATCCGGCACATACACACCACGACGAAGTCGTTTCACTTCATAAGTGGACACATCGTCGCGCGCATAACGAGTTGGTCCCTCTTCGTTAAGAAGTGGAACGAACTCATCAGAAAAGTAAAACTCAGAATCACTCGCTTCACGGTTTGAGCGTTTGATTTCTTTTTGCTTAGTATTTTTTTTTGGTTGCTGGATTATGGTATCCTGTCGCAACTTTTTTACGCCCTGTACTGCATCCTGAAATAAGGCGAAATCGTCATCGTGTTCGGTGTCTTTTTTGCTCATTAGGTTAACAATTTCATTTTTACAATTTATGGCAGTATTGTAGCGCTTTTCGGAGGCAATTTTGGATAAGATTTTTGTAGAAGAGGCGGTATCGGAGCTGCATACCCTTCAAGATATGATTCGTTGGACAGTAAGCCGCTTTAACGCCGCTGACCTGTTTTACGGTCATGGCACTGATAATGCGTGGGATGAAGCGGTTCAGCTTATCCTGCCAACATTATACTTGCCGATTGACGTGCCTCCGCATGTATTGAACTCTCGCCTAACGACAAGCGAGCGTTTGCGTATTGTTGAGCGCGTAGTAAAACGCATCAACGAACGTACACCAACTGCATACCTAACCAACAAAGCATGGTTCTGCGGTCTTGAGTTCTTCGTTGACGAGCGTGTACTTGTGCCACGTTCTCCAATCGGTGAATTGATTCAAGCGGAATTCCAGCCTTGGTTGGTGGAAGAGCCTACGCGCATCATGGACCTATGTACGGGTTCTGGCTGTATCGCGATTGCTTGTGCGCACGCTTTCCCTGAAGCAGAAGTTGACGCGATTGACATCTCTACAGACGCTCTACAAGTGGCTGAGCAAAACGTACAAGATCACGGCATGGAGCAGCAAGTGTTCCCAATCCGTTCTGACTTGTTCCGCGACCTTCCAAAAGAGAAGTACAACCTGATCGTGTCTAACCCACCTTACGTGGACGAAGAAGACATGAACAGCCTACCAGACGAGTTCACGCACGAGCCTGAACTGGGTCTTGCTGCAGGTACTGACGGTCTAAAACTGGTTCGTCGTATTCTTGCTAACGCACCAGACTACCTAACAGACGATGGTATTCTTGTGTGTGAAGTCGGTAACTCAATGGTTCACATGATGGAACAGTACCCACAAATTCCATTCACTTGGATTGAGTTTGAGAACGGCGGTCACGGCGTATTCATGCTAACGCGTGACCAGCTGGTTGAATGTGCAGAAGAGTTCAAACTGTACAAAGACTAAGTCAGTCGAAACAAACGAGTTGATCAAATAATGAAAACACCGAGCCCAGTGCTCGGTGTTTTTTTATCCGCTTCGCACTGAGTTAGGAAAATACAACCAGTTTTGTTTTTTCCACTAAATCGGGCTTTACATCAAAACGTAATAACGCCACTATGAATTCACGAAGAATTGGAAAGCAGTTGCGCTCATGGAGAGCGTGGCGACATGAACTTGAGGAAGTAATGGCAGGAAACAGTATCGGACAACATTTCCGAGTAACGACATTCGGAGAAAGTCACGGTATCGCACTAGGATGTATCGTAGACGGATGCCCTCCAGGTTTGGAAATCACTGAGGCAGATCTGCAAACGGATCTTGATCGTCGCCGTCCTGGCACATCACGTTACACTACCCAACGTCGTGAACCGGACGAAGTAAAAATTCTTTCTGGCGTATTTGAAGGTCAAACAACAGGTACTTCAATTGGTTTGATGATCGAGAACACAGATCAACGCTCTAAAGACTACTCAGACATCAAAGACAAGTTCCGTCCAGGACACGCTGATTACACTTACCACCAAAAATACGGTGTGCGCGATTATCGAGGTGGCGGCCGTTCGTCTGCTCGTGAAACGGCAATGCGTGTGGCGGCTGGTGCAATCGCTAAGAAATATCTGAAAGACGAGTTCGGTGTTGAAATCCGCGCTTACTTGTCGCAAATGGGTGACGTTTCAATCGATAAAGTGGATTGGAATGAAATCGAAAATAATGCGTTCTTCTGCCCAGATGCAGACAAAGTAGAAGCGTTTGACCAACTTATCCGTGACCTGAAAAAAGAAGGCGACTCCATTGGCGCAAAAATTCAGGTTGTGGCAACGAACGTACCTGTTGGCCTTGGTGAACCTGTATTTGATCGTCTAGATGCAGACATTGCGCATGCGCTAATGAGCATCAATGCGGTGAAAGGCGTGGAAATCGGCGACGGTTTTGATGTGGTAAACCAAAAAGGCAGCGAGCATCGTGATACGCTTTCTCCAGAAGGCTTCGGCAGCAACCACGCGGGTGGCATTCTTGGCGGTATCTCTACCGGCCAAGAGATTGTGGCAAACATCGCGCTTAAGCCAACCTCAAGCATTACGGTTCCAGGCGAGACTATCACTAAAGAAGGTGAACCAACTCAGTTGATCACTAAAGGTCGTCATGACCCATGTGTGGGTATCCGCGCTGTGCCTATTGCAGAAGCGATGCTGGCTATTGTCGTGATGGATCACTTGCTACGTCATCGTGGTCAAAACCATGGTGTACAAACCGAGACTCCAAAGATTTAAAAAAATAGCGCCGATGGGCGCTATTTTTTTATTTTGAGTCGCGGAGGAAGAACTCTTGCGAGCTCATCCCAAACCGCTCTACTCGCTTTGGAATGAGTGGCTTTCCCGAGACAAAGTAGTTGAATGGGAGCGGTAAAGTCCACAGTATAGCTGTCGAGTATGGTTGTCAGTTCGCCGCTCTCTAATTCTGATGCGATGACATTAGGATCAAGTCTCGCAATACCTACTCCTTGTTTGAGCAACTCTACCAAGGCCCTTGCATCATCACTTTGTATTGCGCCCTCTACTGATACGGATTCAATGTTTTTATTTTCATCGACAAATTGCCAATGGTTCTGTGTAGAAGTCTGATTGGCAAAAACTAAACACTGATGGAAAACCAATTGGTTCGGGTGGGTGGGATAGCCATACACTTTTAAATAGTCATCACTTGCGACGAAGCACCAACGCTTTTCTCCAATCTTTCTCGCCAGCATTGGTGAGTCTGGTAACTCACCTATCCGGATTGCAATATCAATTTTGCTCTCAATTAAGTCGACACAGTTGTCATCAAAACTCAGTTGAAATTGGATCTGTGGAAAGCAAGCTACCAGATATTTCATTTGTGGTAGCAAATAGTGTTGCCCAAGAAGTGTCGAGCAACTGATTTTCACCTTGCCACTCGGTATCGTTTGTTGGTCGAGTAGAAAGGTTTCCATCTTGTCTAATAGAGAAGGAAGTTCTTGAGTAGTATTGAGTAACGCTTCTCCCGCCTCAGTTAAAGTTAGCTTTCGAGTGGTTCTTTGGAGCAGGCGTTGCTCTACAATCTCTTCTAACTGGCGAATTTTCTTGCTTACAGAAGAGCGCGGTAAATTGAGTTCATTTGCTGCAGACTGAAAACTTCCTCGCTCTACGACAACGCGAAAGGTTGCCAAGTGTGGGAGTAATTTATGGATATCAAAGAGGCTATTGGTGCTCATATAGAAACAAAATGATGATGGTTTGGTAGCTAATAATTATTGATACTTTCAATTAACCTGACTTTGGATTCAATTCAAAGGAAGGAAAACATGAAGTCAAACGCAATATTGGTCACGGGAGCAACGTCTGGGATAGGGTTGGAATTAGCTCGAAAGTTAGCAAGTGAAGGCTATCACGTTGTTATAACAGGTCGAAATAAAGTGAAATTAGATGATGTTGCAACAAGATTAGGCGCTAATATCACTACGTTACTGTGTGACAATGAAAACCACCATGATGTACAAGCTATTGGTAAAGAGATTCAAGCGCTGAATATTAAGTTGGATGGCGTGGTTTTTAATGCCGGTGTTTACTTCCCTAACGAATTAGGAACTACATCGCTTGAAGAATTTGAGCTTACTTTAAATACCAATTTTAAAGCGCCGTTTTTTATGTTGCAGTCGTTACTTCCGGTGATGAATAACCCGGCCAGTGTCGTGATGGTCTCCAGTTTGGTTGTTGAAAAGGCCTTTGTGAATTCTTCACTTTAT
This sequence comes from Vibrio sp. SCSIO 43153, assembly GCF_023716625.1. Lineage (NCBI taxonomy): Bacteria > Pseudomonadati > Pseudomonadota > Gammaproteobacteria > Vibrionales > Vibrionaceae > Vibrio > Vibrio sp. SCSIO 43153. Next base: position 2,406,514 of record NZ_CP071855.1, on the reverse strand, counting down.
ACGTCGAGTAAAATGGCGCTAGAAGGTCTAGTGGGAGTATTGAATCTAGAACTTGCTGAACGAGGGATTCGTATTAACAGCGTACGGCCAGGAGTAACAGCTACCGATATTCAAGAGAAAGCAGGAATGTCTCAAGAAGCATTTAATGGGTTGAAATTGGCGATGAAAGAGACACCAGCAGGTAGAATTTTAACGCCAAAGGACATCGTTCCTGCGATAGAGTTTCTACTATCTGAATCATCCATTGGGCTGCGAGGTGCTGCTTTCGATATTGATGGAGGTTTGAGCTTATAAACACAAAAGGCAGCTCAATGAGCTGCCTTTTTAATGGGGTTTCAATTGGTTTCGAATTCAATTAGTGAATTGAACCTTCTGTTTCCAAGTGGAATGAAGGTAAGCGCCATTTGAAGCGTACTGCAGCCATACGCAGCATGTAACCAGTAATCAGAGTGACAATCGTCGCGGTTACATCTGGTACGTTGAACTCAAGCAGAGCTAGGTATAAACCAGATGCAATAAGTGCCACTGAGGCGTAAAGCTCTTCATGCAGCACAAGCGGCGTTTGGCGACAAATCAAATCACGTAGCAGGCCACCAAATACGCCAGTTACCAATGCAGATACCATACAGATTCCAGGGTGCAAGCCCATGCCAATCGCCACTTTGGTACCGATGATGCTAAATACGATCAAGCCCAGCGCATCCAAACGGATGAACAGACCTTTGAGCTTAATTACCCATTTTGCTAAGCCAGTCGTTAGTACACCCGCAACGCACGTGATTGCTAGAAATTCTGGGTTCTTTACCCAACCCAGTGGGTAGTGACCTAGTAGAATGTCGCGTACTGTACCGCCACCAATTGCCGTTGCACTGGCTACCAACATAACGCCAAACCAATCCATTTTTCTTCGACCAGCGCTCAATGCACCAGTCATGGCTTCAGCCGTGATACCAATGATGTACAACACACTTAGCAGCATAAGGGGACACTCAAATAAAAGGGCTCTGTCATGATCCTTGAGATTAAGGAAAACAGCAGCAAAACTTACCAACAAGATTTAAGCCTTGGGAGGGGCTCAAACCCAAAAAGAATCTCGCTTTAAGTGGCGTTGAAGTCGCCAGCATTAAGCTTAAAAATAAGGCGTGAGTGTAGTGGGAAATGTGATCTGTGACGAATGAGAAATTGTATGGAGAAAGCCGCTTTCAGATAAACTCAGCTAATAACCAAACTTGTTGTGTGGCTTTACCTGCGTAACAAAAACAGCGACAATGCGCACCGCATATCAATTTGAAGTACAGAATCGATCATGAACCACGAATATCAAGACCTTATCACCATTTTCAATAATACATTTCTCGAGTCTTTTAATACTAAGCTAGAACTCGGTGGTGATGAGCCGATTTACTTACCAGCAGATCAAGAGCATCCCCATCATCGGATTATTTTTGCTCGTGGTTTCTATGCGTCAGCGCTACACGAAATTGCCCATTGGTGCGTAGCAGGACCCGAGCGTCGTTTGTTGGAAGATTTTGGTTACTGGTATGAACCTGACGGCCGCACAGCCGAGGTTCAAGCTGAGTTTGAAAAAGTGGAAATTCGCCCTCAAGCGTATGAGTGGATTCTAGCGAAAAGTGCTGACTTCCCTTTTAACGTCAGTTGTGACAATCTACACGGCGATTTTGAACCAGATCGTCTTGGTTTCATGCACAAAGTGCACAATGAAGTAATGGGTATTCTAGAAAACGGTCTTCCGCCTCGCGTGAAAATGCTATCGGATGCGTTGTGTGCTTTTTACCAAACCAAGCCGCTGGAAACGTCTGACTTTATCGTTAAATAACCTCAGAGAAGCTCCATGATTATTGAATTTGAAGAAAAACTACTAGAACTGATTGATGCTCGCATTGAAACGGCATCGGATGATGAATTGTTTGCTGGTGGTTATTTGCGTGGTCACATTTCTCTGTCTGCTGCAGCGTGTGAAGAAGAAGGCATTAACGATGTGACTGAGCTGAAATCTCGCATCGAAAATAGCCTCGAAGCAGCGCGCTCAGAACTGACGCCTGCGGATCGCGTGATAGTGAGCGATCTGTGGCAAGAGCTTCAAGCGCAAGCTTAAGGCTCGGTTAGTTGCTCTAAGCTTCTAGTCAAAACAAAAAAGAGTTGAAATAAACTCCTTCGAAATTTTCGAATCTCTCCTTAAAATTTTTGTGGTTGTAGCACCTAGGTTCACCTTTTACTCTAGTGAGTACAAAACGTGAACAAAGGATTACAACCATGAAAATTATCGCATTCGGTGCTTCTACTAGCTCCACCTCTATCAATAAAACCCTTGCGACTTACGCTGCCAACCTTGTTGAAGGTGCAGATGTGCAAGTGTTAGACCTCAATAGCTACGATGTTCCTCTGTTCAGTGAAGACAAAGAGAAAGAAATTGGTCAAGCGGAAGGTGCAAAGGCTTTCCTTGCAGACATCGCTACGGCTGACGCGTTGGTGGTTTCTTTTGCTGAGCACAATGGTTCTTATCCTGCGGCGTACAAAAATCTATTCGATTGGGCGACACGTATCGAGCGCAACGTGTTCCAAAATAAACCAGCGGTGTACTTAGCGACTTCACCAGGTCCTGGTGGTGCACAAACGGTACTTGCTGCGGCAACAGGCTCTGCACCTTACTTCGGTGCGGAAGTGAAAGCATCGAAATCTGTTCCAAGCTTCTACGATAACTTTGATTTGGAAACGGGTCAGTTCCGTAATGGGGAAGTTGCCGAGCAAGTGAAAGCGGCCGTGGCAGCATTGAACTAAAAACTGGTAACCCCCTCTAACTCCCCCTTAGAAAGGGGGAGGACGAATGCGGAGCTAAGAACTTGTTCTTCACTTGTTCAAAATGAGGCGAGAAGTGGTTGTTTGTTCTCAGAGCTACCCCTCTAACTCCCCCTTGGAAAGAGGGAGGACGAATGTGGGGCTAAGAACTTGTTCCTCCCCTTTTTAAGGGGAGGCTAGGAGGGGGTCTTTATGCACTCGAAACGCGTTACAACTCAGTAATCGCCTTACCTTTACGCAGTCTTCTAACCCACATACGGCTTGGGTGCAGCTCAGTCAGTACATCAACAGGCAGTGGTAACGGGTCACCACAGATTTGTGATGCCAACACTTCTGCCATTAGGGGCGCTGAGCTCAAACCGCGAGAACCTAACCCTAGGAAACAGAATAGGTTAGGGAACTGGTGAATCGCTTCAACGTCTTGTTCTTGTTGATTTTGTAGATCCGCATATTGCGTTTTGATGGTTTCAAAGTCGCCTACGTTACCTACAAACGGCAGGTGATCACGGCTAACGCAGCGAATGCCTTGGCGTGATAAATTACCAGAGGTGTCCACTTCTTTCGTCCAAGCTTGGTTTGGCAAACACTTCACCAACTTCTCGGCGTTGTCTTTTTGTGCTTCCTCGTCAAACTCGTAATCGAGGTGGCTACGGTCGTAGCTTGCACCGATACATAGGTGCTGATTATTTGGGTTAACAGGTGTCATGTAACCGTCGTAACACAGTACCGTTTTTAGCTTGGACAAGGTTTCTGTCGCTGGTGCGTGGCTAACTTGACCTTTTACCTGACCCATTGGTAGATCAGCGGTTTGGCTTAGTGTTTGGAACTCACTGCCATTAGCAACCACTACAGTGGAGTGCTCAAAGCTTTGACCGTTCGCTTTCAATGTCCAAAGCTGACGCGCGTCATCCCAATCTAGTGATTTTACTTGATGCTCGAACTTCGCTTCAAAAAGTTCTGTTTTATCCAGTTGATCTATCAAGCGTCGGGTTAGTTCAGCAGGACATAACCAACCGCCAAGAGGGTAGTGGACCGATGCCATATCGATCGGCAAGCCAATTTTTTCAGCCGTCTCTTCAGCAGATAGTTTGTGAATCAACTCTGGCGTGAAATTACCAGCAAGCATTTTCTCTAATTTATCTGCGGATTTGTCATCCCACATTAACTGAGTGATGCCACACCAATCGTGATCAAATTGGATATCTTGCGCTGCTTGGTCAACAAACTGACGGGCAAACAAAAAGCCCGGAGCGAATACACGAGAAACGCCTTTGTGTGGCCCATTTAATAATGGGTACACTGCGCCTTGGCGGTTGCCTGATGCACCTTCAGCAGGTTGAGCATCTTTGCAGTAGAGTGTGACATTTTGACCGCGGCGAACCAGCGTTTTTGCCAGAGCCGCACTTGCAATACCGCCACCTATTATCGCAATGGAATCGTGATTACTTGACGCAGTGCGGTTGAACCAAGGTAAGTGGTTTGAATGCCTTTCACGTTGTTCCATCGAACCGGCGATCATTTCACGTTTGGTGCCAAAGCCTTTGACTTTCTTCATTGCAAAGCCCGCTTCGTTTAAGCCGCGACGCACAAAGCCCGCTGCCGTAAAGGTTGCGACCGTGCAATCCTGTTTCGCCAATTTTGCCATGCCGTTGAATAGGTTTTGGTTCCACATTTCTGGGTTTTTGCTTGGTGCAAAACCATCTAAGAACCAAGCATCAATCAAGCCTTGCTCAGCATAAGGAACAAGCGGCATGCAGTCTTTGATATCGCCAAACCAAAGATCGAGTGTGATAGCGCCGTCTTCTAAAACAATGCGATGACACTCAGGCACTGCGGCAGGATAGTGCTGTTGCAGTTTTTCGGCAAACTCTGCCAATTCTGGCCATGATTGATGCGCTTTTTCTAAGTCCGACTTGCTCAGTGGGTACTTCTCAAAGCTGACAAAATGCAATTCTTTTAGCGCTGCCTCTGGATATTCGCGACGAAATTCGGTAAACCATTGCCACACAGCTAAGAAGTTCAACCCTGTGCCAAATCCGGTTTCACCAATAACAAAACGTCTTTGGTCAAATTCCTGCCATCTTTCTGGTAGATGATTTTGTTTGAGGAACACGTAGCGCGTCTCTTCAAGACCGTTTACGTTGGAGAAATAGACATCATCAAATTGGTCAGAAACTGGTGTCCCAGCTTCGTTCCAACCAAGTTCTGCATTTTTAATCGAAGTCATAATGGTGCAAATATGTGATTTGGCGCGGTTAGAATTCGTCGATTGTACGAATTTATGGGAAAGCTGACCACTTTTGTTGACTATCTTAGTTATTATCTAGCTGATTTTTGAATTATAGGAATGTCATAATGAAACGAGTCGTAATCACCGGTATGGGTATTGTTTCAAGTATCGGTAACAACGTCGAAGAAGTTCTAGCGTCTCTTAAAGCGGGCAAATCTGGCATCACTGCGTCTGAGCAGTTTAAAGAAAACGGTCTGCGCTCGCAGGTTTGGGGTGATCTGAAAATCAACCCAGCAGAGCACATTGATCGTAAGCAGATGCGCTTTATGGGTGATGCGGCTGCTTATGCATACCTATCCATGCAGCAAGCAATTGAAGACGCTGGTCTATCTGAAGAACAAGTTTCAAACGATCGTACAGGTATCGTTGCTGGTTCTGGTGGTGCTTCTGCATTCAACCAAACAGTTGCGACAGACACAATGCGTGCGAAAGGCGTAAAACGCGTAGGTCCTTACATGGTGCCGCGTACTATGTCTTCAACAGTATCTGCGTGTCTTGCAACACCATTTAAGATTCGTGGTGTGAACTACTCAATGAGCTCAGCTTGTGCAACATCTGCACACTGTATCGGTCACGCGATGGAGCTTATCCAACTTGGCAAGCAAGACATCGTATTCGCTGGTGGTGGTGAAGAGCTAGATTGGTCTCAAACTATGATGTTTGACGCAATGGGCGCACTATCTACTAAGTACAACGAGACTCCAGATAAAGCATCTCGTACTTACGATGCAGACCGTGATGGTTTCGTTATCTCTGGCGGCGGCGGCATGCTGGTTATCGAAGAACTTGAGCACGCTCTAGCTCGTGGCGCGAAAATTTACGGTGAAATCGTAGGTTACGGTGCGACTTCTGATGGCTACGACATGGTAGCACCATCAGGTGAAGGTGCGGTTCGCTGTATGAAGATGGCAATGCAAGATGTTGATGCTATCGACTACATCAATACGCACGGTACATCGACTCCAGTTGGTGACGTGAAAGAGCTAGGTGCTATCCAAGAGCTATTCGGTGACAACAGCCCTGCTATCTCTGCAACGAAAGCGATGACAGGTCACGCACTAGGTGCAGCTGGCGTTCACGAAGCAATTTACTCAACGCTAATGCTAGACAATGGCTTCATTGCTCCAAGTGTGAACATCTCTAACTTGGATGAAGCAGCACAAGGTCTAGACATCGTAACGGAAGCTCGTGACGCTGAGCTAACGACAGTTATGTCAAACAGCTTTGGTTTTGGTGGTACAAACGCGACATTGGTAATCAAAAAGTACCAAGCATAAGCGACCCAAAGCTAACTGAATTTGTTGGGCTGTGATTCTCTTCGTGGAGTGAACCGACCAACAAACCAGTTTCCAGAGCTTGATCAGGTCAACTGATCGAACAGACGCAGACTTTATCCCAAGGAGAGCGGGATAGGATCCTTTTGTTCTGGAACTTTGCCCGGCTAATTTAGCCGGGCTTTTTCTTTTCTGAAACCTGCTTTTGAAAGTCACTTGGGTATAGTTGTTGAGATTTTTCAAGAAAAGGGCACAATCGCTTTAGCTTCGCATCTTGCGAATAAACGAACTCATACAAATGGATGTTAAACGCTGGCGCTATGAAAATTATTGTTGATGAAAATATGCCGTACGCTGAAGAGCTATTCAGCCAACTCGGAGAAGTGATTCTAAAACCCGGTCGTACACTGACAGCCGATGATTTAGTGGATGTAGATGCGCTAATGATTCGCTCGGTCACCAAAGTAAACGCAGAGCTGATCAGCAAAGCAAACAAGCTGAAGTTCGTTGGTACAGCAACAGCAGGCATGGATCATGTAGACCAAGCACTATTGCAAGAGAAAGGTATTTTCTTCACCGCAGCACCAGGTTGTAACAAAGTTGGTGTTGCTGAGTACGTGTTCAGTGTCATGATGGTGTTAGCACAGCCGCAAGGATTCTCGGTTTTCGATAAAACCGTTGGCATCATTGGCGCGGGGCAAGTCGGTAGCTATCTTGAAAAATGTTTGAAGGGCATGGGCATTAATGTGCTTATTAATGACCCGTTCAAACAAGAAGAGGGTGATTCTCGCAGCTTCACTCCGCTAGCCGAGTTGATCGAACGTTCTGACATCATTACGCTGCACACGCCAATCACCAAAGATGGCCCATACCCAACGCATCATCTGATTGATGAGAAGGTGCTAAATGGTCTTCGTAGCGATCAAATTCTTATCAATGCGGCACGCGGTCCAGTCGTGGACAACCAAGCGCTTAAGCAACGTTTACTGAAAAACGACGGCTTTACAGCGGCACTCGACGTGTTTGAATTTGAACCAGAGGTTGATATGGAGCTTCTGCCTCTGCTAGCATTCGCAACCCCTCACGTTGCAGGCTATGGTCTGGAAGGGAAAGCTCGCGGTACGACGATGATTTTCAACAGTTACTGTGAGTTCTTAAATAACGAATTACGTGCGCATGCCAGCGATTTACTGCCAACCGCGCCTGTTCCTACTATGGTATTGGACAGAGCATGGGATGAAGCGACGCTGCACAACATCACGCAGTTAATCTATGATGTGCGTAAAGATGACGCTCTTTTCCGCCGCGAAATCAGTAAGCCAGGCTCTTTTGACCTGATGCGTAAGAACTACTGGGATCGCCGCGAGTACAGCGCTGTCACGCTAATGGGTAATGAAACATGTAATCTTGCACCATTAGCAGAACTAGGTTTTCAGGTTGAGGTAAGTCAATGAGCCAGCAATACAATGTTGCCGTATTAGGTGCGACCGGTGCGGTCGGTGAAACAATTTTGGAAGTGCTTCAAGAGCGCAAATTCCCAGTAGGCGAAATCTTCCTACTAGCGAGTGAGCGCAGTGAAGGTAAGACTTACCGCTTCAATGGTAAAACGGTACGTGTTCAAAACGTAGAAGAGTTTGATTGGTCTCAAGCGCACATCGCGTTGTTCTCTGCTGGCGGTGAACTATCTGCTAAATGGGCACCAATTGCAGCTGACGAAGGTGTTATCGTAATCGACAATACGTCACACTTCCGCTACGAATACGACATTCCTCTTGTTGTTCCAGAAGTAAACCCAGAAGCGATTGCAGAGTTCCGTAACCGCAACATCATCGCAAACCCGAATTGTTCAACCATTCAAATGCTGGTGGCGCTGAAGCCAATTCACGATGCAGTTGGTATCGAGCGTATTAACGTGTCAACGTACCAATCGGTTTCTGGTGCAGGTAAGTCAGGTATTGATGAGCTTGCCGGTCAAACAGCGAAACTGCTAAACGGTCTACCAGCTGACAAGAAGCAATTTTCTCAGCAAATCGCGTTTAACTGTATTCCGCAAATCGACCAGATGATGGAAAACGGCTACACCAAAGAAGAAATGAAAATGGTGTGGGAGACGCAAAAAATCTTCAACGATTCATCGATCACAGTAAACCCAACGTGTGTTCGTGTACCAGTGTTCTACGGTCATGCAGAAGCACTTCACGTTGAAACTCGTTCTCCAATTGATGCGCAAGAAGTTATCAACCTTCTTGAGCAAACGGATGGTATTGAAGTATTCCACGGTGAAGACTTCCCAACACAGGTTCGCGATGCGGGCGGTAAAGACCATGTTATGGTTGGTCGAATCCGTAACGATATCAGCCACCACAGCGGCGTAAACTTATGGGTCGTTGCGGATAACGTTCGTAAAGGCGCAGCAACTAACGCGGTTCAAATCGCAGAAGTTCTAATCCGCGACTACTATTAATTGGTACTTGGTCACTTTGATTAAGGATCTTAAAGCCTCGCTCAGTGCGAGGCTTTTTTGTTCTATCTGAAAAAAATTGTGTGAGATTAGTACGAATATTTCGCGAGCCCCACATTTTTTATCCTCAAACCTATAGTTTTGCTCGCTATATCCGATATATTTAACCGATCACCATTTAAATTATTTTTAGCACACAGACTGAGCTTTTTATGCATCAAAACTATAAGCGTCTATTAGCTGCACTAATGCTGATGGGCGCGACTCAGACATCGTCAGTGGTACAGGCTGAAGCAATTCGACTTGTCGGCCCCTCTGGTGAAGTGCAAGCTGCTCCGAGTTATGCAGAGCAGATAGAAAGAGCGCTTCCAGCGACTCCAGAAAATTTACAGCCTTCACGTTTTTACGGCCCTACCGGTCAAAATGAAACGTTATGGTCTATCGCGACTAAGTTAAGGCCATCAAACTCAGTTTCTGTTCAGCAAACGCTACTTGCCATTTATCGTATCAACCCTCAAGCGTTTGAGAATCAGAATATCCATCTCTTGGAATCTGGTAGCCGTTTAAGAGTGCCATCTCTTGAGCAAACTCGGATTGCTACAACCGCTCAAGCGGCGGCTGTAATGAAGGCGCATCAGGCAAAACTCAATCAAGCGACACAGCCAAAACCTGTTGAACCTAAGCCTGAACCTGTACGCCCAGTCCAAGCAAAGCCTGAGCCTCAAACTACTACGCCGAAGATAAATGTGGTTCAACCTGAGGAAGTTCAGATTACAGAGAAACCGCTTCCTAAAGTGGAAACTTCTCCTCAGGGAGAGCAACAGGTATCGGCATTAAAAGAAAAGCTACAAGTGTCTCAAGGCGAGTTGGAATCACTCGAAGAAAAGAATCACCATTTGAGGTTGATGCTTTCTGAAGTTCAAACCGAAGTAGATTCTTTAAAAACTGAATTAAATGACGAAGAGCGCATTCGCTCAGAAGTTGAAAAATTATTAGCTGAAGAACGTCAACGCGTTGCTGAGCAACAAAGAATGCAGCCGAGCACATTGGATAAAATTTTGTCCAATGGCTGGTTAGTTGGTCTCGCTGCATTGATTCCAGGTGTATTGATTGCCTTATTGATCGTGATGCTGTTGGGACGTCGTTCAGCTGCGAAAGAAGAAGCCGCGGAAACAGAAACGCCTACACCTGAAATGGCAGCTGCACCGCTCGCTATTGGTGACTCCATTGATGAGCTTGATGAAGAGTTGAGTCTAGATGATGATCTCTTTGGTGATGATAGTGACCATGACGAGCTGTTCTCTGATGACAGCGGTCAAGAGGATGACGACGTCTTTGCAAGTTTGGACGATGACGATCTTGACTTCAATCTTGAAGGGGAAGATGGAGAAGATCCATTCGCTGGTATTGGTGACGATGGCGACCTTGATGTTGGTTTAGATGACTTTGATTCGTCGGCTAATGGAATCAGCGTTAATGGTGAAGAGAAAGCGTTAGGTCTTGAAGAGATGGAACGCGCACTAGATGAAGTATCACCAGAACTAGATTTAGATGATACCGCTTCAGGTGATGACTCTGCTTTCGATCTCTCTGATGAGCCGGCAGATACTGGTTTGTCTATGTCAGAAGATGAGTTCTCAGAACTACTATCTGCTGATGAACCAACAGAAGAACTTGAATCGGGTGCATTAGATCAATCAATGCTCGATGACTTGTTCTCTGGACTTGCAGAAGAAGATGATGCTCCGATTGAAGACAGTTCTCCAAGTGAAGTAAACGAAAATGCGTTTGGCGCTGGAATGGCATCTGATGATGACATCGATCAGCTATTAGCACAGTATGAGCAACCTGCCGAAGAGGTTGAAGAGGCTAAATCAACAGCGAACGATGAGTTTGATTTGAGTGAAGACAGCGATGCATCTGCTTTACTCGATGAGTTGCTCGGAGAAGATGATGGCGGTTCACTGTCAGAGTTAGACCCACTTGAAGAGCTTGAAGAACTTGCAGGCTACGATGAAGAGCACATTGACGAAAGTAGCACAGACCTACTCGATGAACTGATTGATTTAGATGAGGATGATAGTGAAGACTTCGATCCTCTAAATGAATTAGAGCAACTGTCAGGCTTTGATAATGATTCAGAGGCATTGGAGTTAGATGAAAATAGCACAGAGTTGCTCGATGAATTATTAGATTCGGATGCTGATGAATTTCTTGAAGAGGACTCCGAGTCCGATAAAGATGCATTTGATGAACTTATCGGTCAAGACGATACAGAGAGCGATGAAGATGAACTATTGTCATCACTTGGCTTTGAGGAACTTCTAGCAGAGCAGTCGCCAGCGGTTGAAGAGAGCTCCTCTTCTTTAGACACTGACTTTGACATTGATGCGCTAGTTTCTGAGCAGCAAGTAGAAGGCTCTCAAGCTGAAGATGAGCAGTCAGTACAAGCTGAGGAAGAGCGCAGTTTTGACCGGAATCAGTTCGTTGGTGATTTGGAAGAGATTTCACCTAAAGGCGATGCTTTACTTAACGAGCTGTCTGAAGCAGAAGCTCAAGATGAGCCTTTGGAAGATGCAGAGGTTGCCTTTGAAGCTGAATCAGCTCTTGAGTCAGAGCCATCAGATCTACCAGAGCCAGTGGTAGAGGAGGTTATTGAGCCTGAGTTTGAAGAGCCAAAAGTAACGCCAACACCAAATACTTCTCCGAACGAGTTTGGCGTTCCTCAAGAGGAAGACTGGTTACTTGATGAAGAGTCATCACAACCAGAGCAGCCAGTTGCTGAAGCGGAAGAGTTCAACTTCGATGAGCTAGAGTTGCCAGAGTTTGGTGAAGAAGATGCGATGGCATCTATGGCTGAAGAGCCAGCAGAGCCGGAAGCCGCAGCTCAACCAGAGCAGCCAGTTGTCGAAGATGAAGAGTTCAACTTCGATGAGCTAGAGCTACCAGAGTTTGGTGAAGAAGATGCGATGGCATCAATGGCTGAAGAGCCAGCGGAGCCGGAAGTCGCAGCTCAACCAGAGCAGCCAGTTGCTGAAGCGGAAGAGTTCGACTTCGATGAGCTAGAATTACCAGAGTTTGGTGAAGAAGATGCGATGGCATCAATGGCTGAAGAGCCAGCGGAGCCGGAAGTCGCAGCTCAACCAGAGCAGCCAGTTGTTGAAGATGAAGAGTTCAACTTCGATGAGCTAGAGCTACCAGAGTTTGGTGAAGAAGATGCGATGGCATCCATGGCTGAAGAGCCAGCGGAGCCGGAAGTCGCAGCTCAACCAGAGCAGCCAGTCGTTGAAGATGAAGAGTTCAACTTCGATGAGCTAGAGCTACCAGAGTTTGGTGAAGAAGATGCGATGGCATCGGTGGCTGAAGAGCCAGCAGAGCCGGAAGTGGCAGCTCAACCAGAGCAGCCAGTTGTTGAAGATGAAGAGTTCAACTTCGATGAGCTAGAGCTACCAGAGTTTGGTGAAGAAGATGCGATGGCATCAATGGCTGAAGAGCCAGCAGAGCCGGAAGTCGCAGCTCAACCAAAGCAACCAGTTGTTGAAGATGAAGAGTTCAACTTCGATGAGCTAGAATTACCAGAGTTTAGTGAAGAAGATGCGATGGCATCAATGGCTGAAGAGCCAGCAGAGCCGGAAGTCGCAGCTCAACCAGAGCAACCAGTTGTTGAAGATGAAGAGTTCAACTTCGATGAGCTAGAGTTACCAGAGTTTGGTGAAGAAGACGCGATGGCATCAATGGCTGAAGAGCCAGCAGATCCGGAAGTCGCAGCTCAACCAGAGCAACCAGTTGCTGAAGCGGAAGAGTTCAACTTCGATGATCTAGAGTTGCCAGAGTTTGGTGAAGAAGATGCGAAGGCATCCATGGCTGAAGAGTCAGCAGATCCGGAAGTCGCAGCTCAACCAGAGCAACCAGTTGTTGAAGATGAAGAGTTCAACTTCGACGAGCTAGAGTTGCCAGAGTTTGGTGAAGAAGACGCGATGGCATCAATGGCTGAAGAGCCAGCAGAGCCGGAAGTCGCAGCTCAACCAGAGCAGCCAGTTGCTGAAGCGGAAGAGTTCGACTTCGATGAGCTAGAGCTACCAGAGTTTGGTGAAGAAGATGCGATGGCATCAATGGCTGAAGAGCCAGCAGAGCCGGAAGTGGCAGCTCAACCAGAGCAACCAGTTGTTGAAGATGAAGAGTTCAACTTCGATGAGCTAGAGTTGCCAGAGTTTGGTGAAGAAGACGCAATGGCATCAATGGCTGAAGAGCCAGTAGAGCAGGACGTTGAAGAGCAATCTGAACAGGATGCATTGTTTGACATGTTTGCTCAGCCAAGCGAAACGGTAGCTCCAGAGTTTTCGGCGCCATCTGAACCGGAAGTGTCTGATTTTGATGAAGCTGCAATGGCGAATCTACTTTCTGAAGACAGTATGGATTCAGAAACCTTCGATACTGATTTGGACAGTGACACCATAGCAAGCGCAGGCATGGATATTGAGGCTATGCTTGACGTTGGTGATGATTGGGATGGTTTCAAGCTTTCTCCTGAAACTGAGTACCCTTCTCGTGGGGAGGAAGTTCCAGAAGATGAGCGTGAGGTTTGGAGTTCATCAGAGGCACTTGAGCAGCCAAGAATCACCGAAGAAAACTGGGGTGAGCAAGAAGACCTTACCGACTTTGACCCAAAGAAAAATCAGTTCATGACGATTGACGAATTGATGGCTCAAGTGGATAAAGATGGTGGTGAATTTGAAGAACAAGATCTCAAACTTGATGTTGGTTTGAACGAGTTTCCTGATGTGATTGGTGATAATGGTGATGTCGACGTAGATAGTAACGCAGAGGCGGCAGGTAAGCTTGACCTTGCAAAAATCTACCTAGAGATGAATGACCCACAAGGTGCGGTCAAACTGCTAGAGGAAGCCATTGTTTACGGTGAAGATGATATTCGCCGCGAAGCGAAAGGACTCATCGACGCCATCAACGGTCGATAAACAAAAAATGGGTAGCAAACGCTGCCCATTTTTGTATCTGGAAGGACTTACGTATATACTTCCCGCCCCATTTTAGAGTTCGAAGGTTAAAATGAGAATCGCATTAGGTATCGAATATAACGGTACAAATTACTTTGGTTGGCAACGCCAAAGAGAAGTGAAAAGTGTCCAAGAAGAGCTAGAAAAAGCACTCTCTGTTGTCGCGAACCACCCTGTAGAAGTGCAGTGTGCTGGTCGTACAGATGCTGGTGTGCACGGCACAGGTCAAGTTGTTCACTTCGACACCAACGTAAGTCGAAAAATGGTTGCTTGGACAATGGGTGCAAATGCGAACATGCCAAGCGATATTGCTGTCCGTTGGGCGGTAGAAGTACCTGACGACTTCCATGCTCGATTCTCAGCAACTGCACGTCGTTACCGCTACATCATCTTCAATCATGCATTGCGTCCAGGTATCTTAAATTCGGGTGTGAGTCATTACCACGGTGATTTGGACGAGAAAAAAATGCACGAAGCTGGGCAGTACTTACTCGGTGAAAATGACTTCAGCTCATTTCGTGCTGCGCATTGTCAATCATTGAGCCCTTGCCGCAACATGATGCATCTCAATGTAACCCGTCATGGTGATTATGTTGTTATCGACATTAAAGCCAATGCTTTTGTTCACCATATGGTTCGCAATATTACTGGCAGCTTGATTAAAGTAGGCCGCGGTGAAGAAAAACCAGAGTGGATTAAGTCACTTTTAGAAGCGAAAGACCGCAAGTTAGCAGGAGCGACAGCAAAGGCGGAAGGTTTGTATCTGGTAGATGTGGACTATCCAGAAGAGTTTGGATTACCAAGAGTGCCGATCGGCCCCTTATTTTTGCCAGATAATTTGAACTAAATTCACGAACTTAATTCAAAATATCGGTACTTTAGAAGAGATCGCCGCGATAACCATTGTTGCGTCACCTGTATCAAAAATAGGTACAACCAGTTTTTTATCTACAGTCGCGGCAAGATATGTTTTAATCCGTCCGTAATATTCCGAATTTATATCTTTCGCAATGAAGCGGAAGAGTTGAGAGAAAAGGTCTTCCATGAGTTGGCTTGAAAAGATTTTAGAGAAAAGCAACCTTGTAAGTTCACGCAAAGCTTCTATCCCTGAAGGTGTGTGGACTAAATGTACATCTTGTGAGCAGGTGCTATACCATGCTGAACTTGAACGTAACCTAGAAGTTTGTCCTAAGTGTAACCACCACATGCGCATGAAAGCGCGTCGTCGTTTGGAGACTTTCCTAGACGAAGGTGAGCGCGTCGAGCTAGGTACAGAGTTTGAGCCGCAAGATAAACTGAAGTTTAAAGATTCCAAGCGCTACAAAGAGCGCATCTCTGCTGCTCAAAAGAACAGTGGTGAGAAAGATGCATTGGTTGTGATGCAGGGTGAACTGCTAGGCATGCCGCTTGTGGCGTGTGCGTTTGAATTCTCTTTCATGGGTGGTTCAATGGGTTCAGTTGTTGGTGCTCGCTTTGTAAAAGCGGTAGATGCTGCAATTGAAAACAACTGTGCACTTGTTTGTTTCTCTGCAAGTGGTGGTGCGCGTATGCAGGAGGCGCTTATGTCTCTAATGCAAATGGCGAAAACCAGTGCTGCACTTGAACGCCTTTCTGAGAAAGGTCTGCCATTCATCTCTGTACTTACAGATCCAACAATGGGTGGCGTATCAGCAAGTTTGGCGATGCTAGGTGACATCAATATTGGTGAACCTAAAGCGCTGATTGGCTTTGCTGGTCGTCGTGTTATCGAGCAGACTGTACGTGAAGATCTTCCTGAAGGCTTCCAGCGTAGTGAGTTCCTTCTGGAGCACGGTGCGATTGATATGATCGTTGACCGTCGTGAAATGCGTCAGCGTGTGGGTGGTCTAGTGGCTAAGCTAACTAACCACAAATCTCCTATGGTGGTTTCGGTTAACGAATCTCCAAATGAAGAGCCATATTCTGTACCAGAAGCGGACGAAAAAGGGTAAAGTATCAACTAACATAAAAACCAAAGAAATTAATGGTTAAAGTTAGATGACCCAAAACTCTATTCCTCAAGCCACATCCCCTCTAGCGGTGTGGCTTGATTATTTAACAAAACTCCACACTTCAGCAATCGACCTTGGCTTAGACCGCGTTCAAGCGGTAGCACAAAAAGCCAACCTCACTAAACCAGCTCCTACTGTGATTACTGTTGCCGGCACCAATGGCAAGGGTTCAACCTGTGCGCTGATGGAAGCCATTCTATTGGACGCTGGCTACTCAGTCGGTGTGTACAGCTCACCACACCTTATTCGCTACAACGAGCGTGTTCGTATCAATGGCCTTGATGCCGATGACAGCAAACACTGTGAAGCGTTCGACTACATCGAAAAACAGCGCGGCGATATCAGCCTAAGCTTGTTTGAATTCGGTACGTTAGCTGCTCTTCGTATTTTTCAAGTAGAGAAGGTGGATGTGGTTCTGCTAGAAGTTGGCCTTGGCGGTCGCTTGGACGCGACCAACGTGGTTGACCATGACGTGTCAGTTATCACTAGTTTGGCCATTGACCATGTTGACTGGCTGGGTGATGACATTAATGTGATCGGTTTTGAAAAAGCTGGCATTTACCGCGCGGGTAAACCTGCGATTTGTGGTCAACCAACGCCACCTGCATCGGTTGCTGCACACGCTGATGATATCGGCGCGGAATTCTATCAGGTTGGTATTCAATTCGATTACCACCTGACTGACAATGGTTGGAAGTGGTGTAGTGGCGCGTTCGGTCTTGATGATCTTCCGCTTCCTTCTCTGCCTTTACCAAATGCAGCTACTGCTTTAATGGCTCTCGGTGCTTCAGAATTGCAAATCACTGACATTAACATCGTTAATGGCTTGAATAATGCACGCCTAGCTGGCCGAATGCAGGTTCTGCAAAACAGTCCTGAAATCGTACTTGATGTTGCACATAACCCTCATTCAGCAGAATACTTAGTTGAGAAGGTAAAGCGCCAATACGCAGATAAAAACATCCACGTAGTGGTGGCGATGCTGCACGATAAAGATATCAAGGCAACAATCGAAGCGTTAAGCTCAATTGCTACACAATGGTATCCGTCATCGCTGACTGGCCCACGAGCGGCTACAGCGGAGGAACTATGTCAACACTTACCTCAAGGTCAAGTTCAGTTCCAAACGCCAGTAGAAGCGTTTGAGGACGCGAAAATACACGCGACTCAAGACGATGTCATTTTGGTGGTTGGTTCCTTCCATACCGTTGGTGAAGTGTTGGAGCATTGGCAATCAAATAATGAGTAATCAAAGGTAATTTGATGGCAAGTAAATTCCAGAGTCGTTTAGTCGGCACCATCATTCTAGTCGCTGTAGGGGTTATCGTCCTTCCAGACGTACTAGATGGGAAGAAACTCCACTACAAAGAAGAGTTTGCCAGTATTCCTATTAAGCCTGAACTTGATAGCGATGTGGAAAACTTCGAAATTTTAAAACCTGTCGAAGATGATATTTCACTGCCTGACTCTCCAGTGACGGCGACAGTGAATGATTCAGAAGTCGTTGAAGCGGCGGTAGTTGAGTCGAATCAAACGACTGGGACGCAGTCAGAAGAAACGAAACAGCCTGAACAGGTGGAAGTCGCAGTTCGACCGATTGAAGAAAAAAATCAATATGAAGATTCAGCCTGGATCATTCAGTTGATGGCTCTGAAAAATCATGAGAATGCAGTTGCACTAGTAGAGGATTTACAGAAGCGTGGCTACCAAGCTCATGTGAAAAAAGAGAAAACCTTTACTCGTGTGATTGTTGGCCCTGATGTATCAAAAAGTAAACTTGAACGACAGGTCAAGGAATTACAAAAAATTACAGGCTCAAAAGGTCAATTGCTTAAATTTAAGCCATTAAATCCATAAGAAAACGTTTGCGTCAGCGTTTTTTCTGTTAAAATGCGCGCCAACTTAAGATGAAGAAAACATGAATTGGTTAGATTTTGTCATTTTAGGTGTGATCGGATTTTCAGCTCTGATCAGTTTAGTTCGCGGTTTTGCTAAAGAAGCTTTGTCTTTGGTGATTTGGTTTGGAGCATTTTTTATCTCCAGCAACTACTACGCCAAATTGGCGGTGTACTTCACCAACATCGAAGATGAAATGTTTCGGAACGGAGCCGCAATTGCGGCGTTATTCGTCGCAACCTTAGTGGTTGGTGCAGTGGTGAATTACGTCATTGGTCAACTGGTACAAAAAACAGGACTGTCCGGCACCGATCGAATTCTTGGTGTGGTGTTTGGTGGTTTACGTGGAGTGCTGATTGTTTCTGCGGTGCTGTTTTTTATGGATGCGTTTACTGCATTCCCAAGCTCGGATTGGTGGAAAGAGTCACAGTTGGTCCCAGAGTTCAGCCGTATCATCGCCCCGTTCTTCGAGCACTTACAAGCAACATCAAGTTTTTTGTCTGGCACTATCTAGTAGTGCCAGCTACTGTCGCAAATCGAGGATTAGGACATGTGTGGTATTGTTGGAATCGTGGGCACAACGCCTGTAAACCAGTCTATTTATGACGCGTTAACGGTGTTACAGCATCGTGGCCAAGATGCCGCTGGTATTTGTACCATAGAAAGCAATCGTTTTCGTCTGCGTAAGGCGAACGGTTTAGTGAAGGATGTGTTTGAAGCCAAACACATGCAGCGCTTGCAAGGTGAGGTGGGTATTGGACATGTACGCTACCCAACTGCAGGCAGCTCAAGTGCCTCAGAAGCTCAACCTTTCTACGTAAACTCTCCTTTCGGTATTACACTTGCCCACAACGGGAACCTGACTAACGCGCACGAAGTTCGTCAGAAACTGTTTGAAAAAGACCGCCGCCACATTAACACCACTTCAGATTCTGAGGTCTTACTGAACGTATTGGCTCATGAAATCGACACTGTGAAGGGGAACGTTACTTCAGAAGATGTGTTCCGCGCCGTAACAAATGTACATCGTACAATCCGTGGTGCTTATGCCGTCGCTGCAATGATCATTGGGCACGGTATGATTGCATTTCGTGACCCACATGGAATCCGTCCACTTTGTCTTGGTAAGCGCGAAGAGAATGGCAAAACAGAATACATGGTGGCATCAGAATCAGTAGCGTTAGATGCGGTTGGCTTTGATTTTGTACGTGACGTTGCACCAGGTGAAGCAATTTACGCTACGTTCGATGGTGAGTTGTTTACTAAGCAATGTGCTGACAATCCCAAGCTTAATCCATGCATCTTTGAGTTTGTTTACTTTGCTCGCCCAGATTCATTTATCGATAAAATTTCTGTTTACAGCGCACGCGTTGAGATGGGTAAGAAGCTCGGTGAACGTATCAGCGAAGACTACGCAGATCTCGATATCGATGTTGTTATCCCAATTCCAGAAACTTCTTGTGACATTGCTTTGCAAATTGCTCAAGCGATCGACAAACCATACCGCCAAGGTTTTGTGAAAAACCGTTATGTCGGCCGTACCTTTATCATGCCGGGTCAGCAGCAGCGTAAGAAATCTGTGCGCCGTAAGTTGAATGCGATTCGCTCTGAGTTTAAAGGCAAAAACGTACTACTTGTTGACGATTCTATCGTGCGTGGCACAACGTCTGAGCAGATCATTGAAATGGCGCGTGACTCGGGTGCGAATAAAGTATTTATGGTTTCTGCAGCACCTGAAGTTCGTTTCCCGAACGTATATGGTATTGACATGCCAAGTGCAACAGAATTGATTGCTCACGGTCGCGACAACGAGACCATTTGTAAGCAAATTGGTGCAGACGCGCTTATTTATCAGCGCCTTGATGATTTAGTTGAGGCGGTTGGCCTAGGTAACCAAGACATTGCTCAGTTCGATACCTCAGTATTTAACGGCGAATACGTTACTGGTGATATAGATCAGCAATATCTCGATTTCTTAGATGGTATGCGTAATGATGATGCGAAGACGGAACGCGAAATTCAACAAGATTTAGCGAACCTTGAACTGCATAATGAAGGCGCATAATTAGGGTCTGTTGACCTTTTGAGCTGATTTTTGCAGCAGTTTGTGGATTCTTTATGCAAGGCAGAGGCTTTGAAATGTAGTTGCCCTACCTGATAAGCCGATAACGCAGTAGAAAGGAGCCACAAACGCTGCCCGAAGGGTTCGGCTAAAAGCGTTTTACTCTTTGTTGAGAGGATTTTACTTAGAATAACTAGGCTACAAACCTCTCGCCGCGATTAAAACGCTTTTATCTCGAACAAAATTTAACCGCAAAAGGTCAACAGACCCTAGCGACTTCTTAAGAAATAAAAAAACCAGAGCGAAGGCTCTGGTTTTTTTTATGGCTCTTGACTTAGTGAATGTTGTAAGCAATCACGAAATCAATGAATAAGCGCACTTTTTCAGGAAGGTGGTCTTTGTGGTTGTAAAGCATGTAGATATCACGCGGGTTTGCGCTCCAATCTGGCAGAACGCGAACTAAATCACCACTCTCAATAAATTCTTTGATCATCACGTCAGGCATTAGGGTAATACCAAGGCTGTCTGAACAAGCGCTACGAACAACATTTAGCGCGTTAGCTTGGAAGCGACCTCGCTCGATGTTAACGACAGATTCACCCTTGCTGTTAATCAACGTCCACTTAAGAAGAGGGTGCCCTTTAAGTAGCGAGTGATTGCTAAGTTCTTCTGCATGAGTTGGGGCCGGGTTTGCAGATAAGTAGTCGGGACTAGCGACTAAAATATCTTTAACTTCGCCGATCTTACGTGCAATTAGACTTGAATCACGTTGAGGGCCTACACGGAAAATAACATCCCATTCGGTCGGATCAAGTTGATCTGCATTGCTTTCAGTTGTCAGTTCAATATTGATATCTGGGTACTGGCGCATAAAACCATTGAACATCGGCATCATCATGCGCTTAGTCAGATTATATGGCGCGGATATCTTTATCTTGCCAGACGCACCGCGGCATTCGTCGGTGATCTCTTCAGCTGCAGAAGTAAGGCGTTGAAGAAGGGGAGAGCACTCATGATAAAAACGTTCTCCGGCTTCTGTTAGAGACAGTTTTCGCGCATGGCGATTTAACAGTCGCAAGTTAACCGAATCTTCTAGCGCCTGAATACGTCGGGTGATGGTTGCCACCGGAATCATGGTCTTACGCGAAGTTGCGGTATAGCTCCCATTTTCGACAACTAATCGAAACAGGTTCAAATCATCTAATTTCATATTTCCAGACACTTTAAATTACCGTTTTTGGCTAATTTATAATTAACTTTGTGATCAAAGTTTGCTTTAAGTCAACATGTTGCATCATTTCAACACACGAGACATAGCTGAGTAAATACTGATAAAACATGCAATATTTGTATAAAACTCATTTTAAGGCTACGGTTTATAACAAGGTGAAAGGGCCTGATGTCTTGCTGCGCAACGTTTCGTGAGACGTAAATATAACAAAAATAATGACTTATTAATTTGTTTTTTGACTGAGCTTTGTGAGGTGTAAAGGTATGTATAAGACTCACAGTCAAACAGCAATAGCCTCGGCGCAAGAAGCGGTTAATCAGAAACTGATCATGTTAGTGGACGACGATCCGATTTTTCGCAAAGTGACTAGTGCTTATTTGGAAAGTCAGGGATTTAAGGTAGTAGAAGCTGAAAACGGGCTAGAAGCACTGCAACAACTTCGAAATAATGATCCCGACATTATATTGTGTGATTTATCAATGCCAGTGCTCGATGGTATTGAGTTCGTCGAAGAGGTTAGTCTAGAGTATCCATCACTACCCCTTATTGTAGTTTCTGCTACCAATGAGATGTCAGATGTTGCGAAAGCCTTAAGGTTTGGAATAAAAGATTTCTTACCCAAACCCATTAGTAATTATGAACATCTCTATCAAGCAGTTGAAAACACCCTAGAGGATTCTGATTGTCATTTTTCAGAGCAACGCGATTTTTCAAGCCAGTGGTTCCGTGTTGATGATGGCGGCGAGATGCCAGATGAACAGGAATTGCATTGGCACTTAGAGTATCTGCAAAACAACCCAAGCGCCGCTCGGGATCTGCTGCATGCTTTGCTGCCAGAGAAAGATACCACCCAAGGTGATTGGAAGTGTTCATATAGGTTGCTGCAATCCACAGACGTTATGCCTTTGGTATTTGATTATCGATGGTTGATGAATGGTCAGTTTGCATTTTACTTGGTGGATTCTGCTTCTCAGTCAGATAAAGGGGTAGCGACAACACTCCTTATTCGAGCTTTATTTGATGATTACCTAAGGAACCTGAAGAGCTTTAGTGCTGACCTTAAAGACCTTGTCGAGATTATTGAAAAGGGCATTCAGTGTTCAGAGTGTGCAGCGCCAGTCAATGCGGTATTTGGTGTGGCGGATCTGGCTTCTTCTTCAATATCTATACTACCAGCAGGCTTAGACAGCCAATGGATCAATGGCAATATGAACTACCATGTACCAGCTGGATTGAGTTTAGGAGAGGGAAGTGTGAAGAACTTCGTTACCAAAGATCTAACCATTAACACCAATGGTCAGCTTTCAATAGGTTGTATCGGATCTTCAAGCTTTAGCCTCAGTATCATTCAGATGAGTCGGCTTATTTAGTTGTGGGAGTATATTTATACTGAAACGGCGCATTGCGCCGTTTTTTGTTGGTTCGTATCCGGCTTCTTATTCTATAAACCCTTACTTTTTGTTGGTGTTTAGCATTTGCTGTTTAAGGTATAGTCATCGCTTAAAACAATAATGACCCATTTGTGCAACGTTAATTTAACGCGGTGCGTTTGGGAGAAGTAAAGTCAACTAGTGAGAAGAAGCCCATGGCAGACAAAGAATTTAAAGAGCCTTATAATGTTTTTTACTTTTTAGGTTTTATTGCAGTCCTTTTGATCCCAACTCTACCTGCAACGTTAACCTGGCTTCGCGTAATGAACGGTTACGCAGGCTTTTAATTAAAAGATAGTTTATTGGAGTCCACCATTCGTATTAAGCGTTACTTTTTCAATATTGCAGGTGGACTCTGCATGATACTTGGCATTGCAGGTATCGTTCTTCCTTTGCTCCCGACCACACCTTTTATCCTTTTAGCGAGTGCCTGCTTTTTACGTGGTAGCCCGACATTTCATCGTTGGCTACACGAGCATAAAACTTTTGGGCCGATGTTAGAGAACTGGCACAAACATAGAGCGGTAACTCGAAAAGTTAAGCAACGTGGTGCGTTGTTTATCGTATTGAGTTTTACCGTATCAATTCTGGTTGCGCCCTTCATCTGGGTAAAAATTGCGCTTTTAGTGATGCTAATCGTTTTACTCAGTTGGTTTATGCGTCTACCTGTGACTGAGCTTGTTGCTGACAGAGAAGAAAATCACTAAGATTGTAGGGAATAGTGTGCCCGCTCTTCGAGTGGGCGTTTGTATTTTCAGCGCCTGTGATTTTTTAAAAAAGCACATGGTGGTGAAAACCTATTGTTGATTGCCCTCATAATATTGTGATTAGAACAGAGGGTGATGAGCCAATCTAAGTAAACCGGTATTATGACTACAGAAACAATTTCACTGATCAAATCTAGCATCAAAAGCATCCAAGACTACCCAAAACCAGGTATCCTTTTCCGCGACGTAACTAGCCTTCTTGAGGACGCAACAGCGTACCAAGCAACGATTAACCTATTGGTTGAGCGTTACAAAGACATGGGCTTTACTAAAGTTGTGGGTACAGAAGCTCGTGGTTTCCTATTCGGCGCACCTTTAGCGCTAGAGTTAGGCGTGGGTTTTGTTCCTGTGCGTAAGCCTGGCAAGCTTCCTCGCCCGACGGTTGCTCAATCATATGAGCTTGAATATGGTGTCGATACGCTAGAAATTCATACTGATGCAATCGTAGAAGGCGATAAAGTATTGGTTGTTGACGATCTGCTAGCAACTGGCGGCACAATTGAAGCAACAACGAAGCTTATCCGCCAACTAGGCGGTGAGTTAGAGCATGCTGCATTCGTTATCAACCTGCCAGAAATCGGTGGTGATAAGCGTCTAGAAGGTCTAGGCCTGAACGTATACAGCATTTGCGAGTTTGAAGGACACTAATACATTCAATGAGTTATTTAGCTTTAGCGCGAAAATGGCGTCCTAACAAGTTTGACCAAGTCGTAGGCCAGAACCATGTTCTGACGGCTTTAGAGAACGCGTTAGCGCAAAATCGCTTACACCATGCGTACTTATTTAGCGGCACTCGAGGCGTTGGTAAAACGTCGATTGGCCGACTGTTTGCTAAGGGCCTGAACTGTGAGACAGGTATTACTGCTAACCCTTGTGGTGAGTGTGATACTTGTCGTGAGATTGATGAAGGTCGTTTTGTTGACCTATTAGAGATTGACGCAGCTTCTCGTACTAAAGTTGAAGACACTCGTGAACTGTTAGATAACGTTCAATACAAACCCGCTCGCGGACGTTTTAAAGTGTACCTCATCGATGAGGTACACATGCTTTCGCGTCACTCTTTCAATGCACTGTTAAAAACGTTGGAAGAGCCGCCTGAGTATGTGAAGTTCTTGTTGGCGACCACGGATCCACAAAAACTGCCTGTGACGATTCTGTCACGCTGTTTACAGTTCCACCTTAAGCCAATCAGTGTTGATGACATTCATCAGCAACTTGACCATATTCTGGAAAAAGAACAAGTCTCTGCAGAAGCAAGAGCACTTGGCATGATCTCGCACGCTGCAGATGGCAGTATGCGTGATGCATTGAGCTTAACTGACCAAGCGATTGCTCTAGGTAACGGTACAATTCAAACCGATATCGTGAGTCACATGCTTGGGACAATTGATACTGACCAAGCGATTCACTTACTTGAGTCGATCAGCAGTAAGCAACCTCAACAGGCGATGGATAAAATCCAGCAACTTGCATCGAATGGTGTGGAGTGGGATGGATTGTTACAACAACTGGCATCGCAGCTTCATCGTGTCGCGATGTACCAAGCTCTGCCATCGACCTTGGATCAGACGCAACCTGATGCCGAAAAAATCGAATTATTGAGTAAAGCTCTCACACCACAAGATGTTCAGCTTTACTACCAAATTGCTTTAAAAGGTCGTGAAGATCTGACGTTGTCACCAAATGGTCGCGTCGGCATGGAAATGATCGTATTGCGCATGATGGCATTCCGTCCGTCAGCAAATAATAGCGCGAACGTGATTTCTACTTCATCACAGCCTCAAGTCGCGCCGACATCAAGCGTGAGCCCGTCATTGCAAGCGGCTCCGCAGTCATCTGCACAACGACCAGCGCAGCAACAAGCTCCAGTGGCTCAGGCGCCTGCACAGCACGTGCAAAGCCGACCAACGCCGTCAGCGCAACATCAAGCGCCAGCTCAGTCGATGAGTCAGCCGGCGACACAATCCCCGGCTCCCATGAATGAAGCGCCGCAGTACCAACCTGAGTATCAGGGTGGCTACGATATGGCACCACAATACGATATGGCTCCGCCGATGAGTGAGAACCCTGCGCCAACGCAGCAAACTCCTCAACAAGCTCAGCCACAAGAAAGTGCTCCGGCACCTGCTCGTGGTAATTTGAGCGGCCTACGTCACCAATTACGTTCACAGCGTCAGGGGCAGCAACAAGCATCAACGCAAAGTGGTGGCCCAAAAAAGTCTAACGCGACATCTGCACAAAAAGAATCGGTTATTGACCGTTTAGCGCAATTGCATGGCAATTCCGCGCAGGTGTCGCCTAAATCTGCTCCTCAAGCTGAAAAACAAGCACCAGAGGATGAAGCGTACCGTTGGCGTCCAACCAAACCGGTTGAAAAGAAAGCCAATACGCAGTTGACACCTACGCAGCTCAAGCAAGCGCTAGAGCATGAAAAGACGCCAGAGATGGCGCAGAAGCTGGTTGATGAATCGCTAGAGAAAAGCGAATGGGCGAACTTAATTAGCCAAATGAATACCCCAAAATTAGTGGAACAATTGGCATTAAACTCGCATTTCAACAAAGAAGGCTCGACAGTTTCGCTACAATTAAGAGGCAGTCAGGCACACTTGAATACCGACAGAGCGCAAAGTGAGCTTCTGAGTGCACTGAACAATGTGTTGGGAGAAGAGTGTCACCTGAGCATCGGAGTCGGCGAAAACGGTGAGACGCCGCTTGAGTTGAGAGACAGGCTCTACCAAGAAAAATTACAACAAGCTCTGAACAGCTTAGAGAACGATCCACATGTTCAGTTCATCGAACGTCGATTTGCAGCAGAGCTTGATAAAGATAGTGTTCGTCCTATCTAAAAATTGAACGGAATGGGGTTGAAAACGTAATGTGATAACCCCATTAACAGATGCAACACCTAATTAAACCAGAGAGATAAACATGTTTGGTAAAGGCGGTATGGGCAACCTAATGAAGCAAGCCCAGCAAATGCAAGATCGCATGCAAAAGCTTCAAGAAGAAATCGCGAATATGGAAGTAACTGGCGAGTCTGGTGCTGGTCTAGTTAAAGTTACAATCACTGGCAGCCACAGTGTGCGTCGTGTAGACATTGACGAAAGTCTGATGGAAGACGACAAAGAGATGCTAGAAGATCTTATTGCTGCAGCATTCAACGATGCAGCACGTCGCGTTGAAGAGACTCAAAAAGAGAAAATGGCTTCTGTAACTGGCGGTATGCAACTACCACCAGGTATGAAGATGCCATTCTAATCTGCTGAATCTTAATTAAGCGGATTTTTAATGCGTACCAGTCATATGCTGGAACAATTGATGGAGGCCTTACGTTGTCTACCTGGGGTTGGCCCCAAGTCGGCGCAACGTATGGCCTTTCATTTGTTACAGCGTGATAGAAAAGGCGGTTTGCAACTGGCAGACGCGCTGAGTCAGTCCATGACAGAAATTGGTCATTGCACTGAGTGCCGTACTTTTACTGAAGAAGAAGTCTGCCATATCTGTACTAACCCAAAACGCCAAGAAAACGGTCAGATTTGTGTAGTAGAAAGTCCAGCAGACATTGCAGCAGTAGAAGCCACTGGTCAATACTCAGGTCGGTACTTTGTGCTGATGGGGCACTTATCACCACTGGATGGTATTGGCCCAAGTGATATTGGCCTTGATGTGTTGGATTACCGTCTCCGTCGAGGTGATGTTTCTGAAGTGATTCTTGCCACCAACCCAACGGTGGAAGGGGAAGCAACAGCACATTACATCGCAGAGCTGTGTAAAGAACATCAAGTTGATGCAAGCCGCATTGCCCACGGTGTACCAGTCGGTGGCGAGCTTGAGCTCGTGGACGGGACAACCTTGTCACACTCCCTTCTGGGGCGACACAAGATTTAATAAAAAAGCCGCTGAATTCAGCGGCTTTTTTGATCTTGCGGTTTGCGAACTACTTAATCGTTTGATTCTTTACCTAGAAGATTCTTGTAGATAAGTGCACCTAGAATACCGCCCAGGATTGGTGCTACCCAGAAGAGCCATAGCTGAGACACAGCCCAGTCACCAACAAACACCGAAACACCAGTACTGCGTGCTGGGTTAACCGAAGTGTTAGTCACAGGAATACTGATTAGGTGGATAAGAGTCAAACACAGACCGATCGCGATAGGTGCAAAGCCTTGCGGTGCGCGTTTGTCTGTCGCGCCCATGATTACGATAAGGAACATCATCGTCATCACCACTTCAGTCACAAGTGCCGCCATCATTGAGTATTGACCTGGAGAATGTTCACCGTAGCCGTTTGAAGCGAAGCCCGAACCAACAGCATCAAACCCCGCTTGACCGGTCGCGATAACATAAAGCACGCCACCTGCAATCACACCACCGACAACTTGAGCAATGATATAAGGTACAACGTCTTTAGTCTCGAAACGGCCGCCAGCCCATAAACCGACAGTCACAGCTGGGTTTAGGTGACAGCCAGAGATATGGCCGATAGCAAATGCCATGGTAAGAACGGTCAAACCGAAAGCAAAAGAAACACCTAATAGGCCAATGCCCACGTCTGGAAAGCCAGCAGCCAGTACAGCACTGCCACAACCACCAAGTACTAACCAAAAAGTACCAAACACCTCTGCCATGTATTTATTCATATTGTTTCCTATGCGGGTTGAGATTACCCGCTGAACATAGTTGAGAATTGTCAGAAAAGTGTGAGCTAGCACTCGGAAATTAAGCAGATTGCGAGATTTGGGTAAACTCGTCTCAGGTATGAAACAGAATTGTCGCGAACGGAGAGGGGAGAAAATAAAGACGAAAACCTCGGCTACCACATAGATAAATGATAACCGAGGCGAGAGGATGGATTAACTAAAAGCGATAAACGGTGAGATACACAGCAAAATGCCTGTAGCAATGATTAGGTATAAAGAAGCACCTTTGTATTTGTGCAGAGAAGGCACTTGATACACTAGGTAAGCTGGGATCAAACAACCAATCAGACCAAAGATAGGGCTACATACTGAAGTAAAGCTCAGCACAGGTAAATTCAGAACGATAGCACCCCATGCCATCAATATCGCGAATAAGATAATGCCTTTTGTCACAAGCTCTTTGTTGATTTGTTCTTCTGGCATGACCTTCTTAAGAGCGAGCATGGCTAGGCCTTGGCAAGAATCACGGAAACCAAGGTATACGCCGAAGAATGCAGTCATCACTGAGAAGATATTGAGCATTAGGCTTAGAAGTTTCAGAGTTGTGCCGTCCATCCCTTGAGCTACCATCGCCAAGGCTGAGATGTTTTCTTCTGCTGCTTTTACTGCCTGTTCATGAGACATTGCTAAGGTAAATGAAATTGCGTAGAAGAACACAGTGACAAACAAAATACCGAAGGCAAGCTTCATCGCGCGCATTGCTTTGAAGCGTGCAACTTCAATCGACTTCTCTTTAGAACGGTAAGAGATCACCATTGGGCTTAAGCTTTGAATGAACAAGATAGAAGTGAGCGTGAACGGCAATAGCTCTATGGCATCTTTCAAGCCAGCACCTGCTGTTGGTACGCTACCCACGTTTGCTAAATCCCACTTCTCAATCATCATGAAGCCAAGCAATGCAACAGTACACAATTTGATTAATACCAATCCTGTACTGACTTTGAATAGGATCTTCTCACCACGAGAAGCGATGGCTACCAAAGCACAAACCAAAGCTAGACCATACAGCGGATTTTCTGACAATAGCCCTTTGGTTACGCCAAAACTATGTAGGAAGGAAGCTGAATCATTGTTGATCGCAGTGGAATAGACAAATACCCAGATCACCAACATGATGAAGTAGAGCATGCCTAATAATGCTCCCCATTTATTACCTAGGTAACCGGAGATGACACCTGCGTAATCTTGGCATTTTGGTGAAGTGGATAAGGTATTGATGAAGAGGCGTTGGAATAGATACATTGCAGGGTAGCCAATTACTGCAGAGGCTAGGAACACCCATAGGCCAAGCACGCCAACCTTAACGGGGAGGAACACAATACCTGCACCGATAGCCATACCGATACTCATGATAACCCAACCCCAGTCGGTGCTATCAAACTTAGTTGCGGCTCTCCATTCTTCTGCCGTCATGCCAGCTTTAACGTGAGGCGGTTCATTTGTTATTGGAAGAGTTTGTGTAGGTACAGTAACGCTCATTGTCGTTTTCTCTTTGTTAGTATGAATTTTTCTCAAATCTATTTGAGAAAAAGATTAACAACAATTTTTTTGTGGAAAATTCAGATAAATTTGAGATCTCGGCAAAATTACTCAATAAAATCTGAATTTAGATCGATTTGTGTGATCTGTAGTGGTTGTTTTGCTCACATATAGTTGAAAGAATAGCTTTGAAACGAAAGCGAAAGCTGAGTTTTACGACTAAAACTAAAAACTATGTGAGGATTAACATGAAAGAATTGATCGCTTCAGAGCACGCTCCAGCCGCTATCGGCCCTTATTCACACGGTACCGCTTATGGTGACTTGATTTTTACTTCTGGTCAGCTTCCTGTTGATAGCGCGACAGGCAAAGTGGTTGAGGGCGGCATTACTGCTCAGAGCCATCAATCTTTGACGAACTTGAAACACGTCTTAGAAGCGGGTGGCGGTAGTATTGATACTGTTTTAAAAACAACTTGCTACCTAGCAAACATCAGTGATTTTGCTGAATTCAATAAAGTGTATGCAGAGTTTTTCAATAAAGATTGCCCTGCACGCAGCTGCTTTGCGGTGAAAGATCTTCCGCTAGGTGTGTTGATTGAAGTTGAAGCGATTGCTTGCAAGAAGTAATACGGAGAAAAAAGCATGAATCAGCAATGGAACCAATATATCCAAATCATTAAGCAAGTCGTAAAACCTGCGCTCGGATGTACAGAACCCATTGCTGCTGCATATGCGGCAGCAGTTGCAAAGCGTGAGCTTGGAAGCCAGACCCCAGACAGGATTGAAGTTCGTGTCTCTGACAATTTATTTAAAAACTCGATGGGAGTTTATGTTCCCGGAACCGGGAAAATTGGTCTTAAGATCGCTGCGTCAGTTGGTGCGTTGGCAGGAGATCCTAATGCAGAACTTGAGGTTCTTGCCAAAATTAATCAAGACGACGTAACTGCCGCCCAGCAACTGATCGACCAAGAGCGTGTCAGTGTTTCACGTATCGACACACAAGAATTTATCTTTTGCAGCGTAACTATGACAGCTGGGGATGAAGTCGTTTCAGTGACGATCAGTGGCGGACATACCAACATTATTCAGATTACTCGTAACGGTGAAGTGACGTTTGATGCACCTCAGCAACAGCGTGTTGCAACAGGATCGATTTGCGAAGGCGTCGATATCTCGATTAAACAAATCTACGAATTTGCACTTCAAGCGCCTTTTGAAGACATCAAATTTATTCTAAGAGCGGCGGAGTTAAATAGTTCTTTGGCGCAAGAAGGGATCGATCGCGGTTACGGTTTGGAGATAGGAAGAACGCTGAAAGGCAATATCGATCAAGGTTTGCTTGGCAATGATTTGATGAGCCGAATTCAGATGATGACGTCTGCGGCATCCGACGCTCGAATGGGTGGTGCGACACTGCCTGCTATGAGCAACTTTGGTAGTGGAAACCAAGGTATCGCAGCAACGGTTCCTGTCGTTATTGCTGCAGAAGCGTTCCAAAGCAGTGAAGAGCAGCTAGCACGAGCATTGATAATGAGTCATCTTGGCGCGATTTATATCAAATCCTACTACCCACCATTGTCTGCTTTCTGTGGCAACACAGTAACCAGCGCGGCGGCATCCATGGCGTTAGTGTATTTGGCGGGCGGCTCGTTTGAACAGTCATGTTATGCGATTCAGAACGTAATTAGCGACAGTTCGGGCATGGTATGTGATGGGGCGAAATCATCCTGCGCGATGAAAGTCTGCACTTCCTCTACCACCGCGGTACGCTCATATTTGATGGCGATGGGTAACCACAGCGTGAAGAATCAAGGTATAGTAGGCGATGAAGTCGAACAAACTATAAGAAACGTAGGCTCTATGGTTAGACTTGGTATGCCGTATACTGACAAATCTATTATCGATATCATGTCGGCCTAGCCTCAAAGTTTTTGCTAAGGGAAGTAAATTGCAGCTTAAGAAACTCACCAAAAGTGATTTAGATATTTTGAATTCGATGAAGAACGTCGTCGATGGCATTGCTCGTATGTACGGTGAACATACTGAAGTCGTTCTTCACAGTCTTGATGCAGAAGCACCAGAAATCATCAAAATTGCCAATGGCCATGTTACTGAACGTGGAGAAGGCGCTCCAATTACCAACTTAGCAAGAATGAAGCTACTTGAGGGCAAGGACGTGTCAGACTCGTATCTGACTAAAACCGCGAGCGGAAAGACCTTGCACTCGATTACCACCATCGTTCGTAACCCAAAAAACAAGCCTATTGGTCTACTTTGTATCAACGTGGATATGGATGTGCCGATGCAGGACTTTTTGCGCTCAATCTTGCCGCAGCCGCAGAACCCTTGTTGCACAGGAGCGAGCTCGCCAGAAACGTTTGCACGCAACATCGACGAAACCATTATTAGTACGATCGAAACCGTTCAGTCAGAAGTATGGACGAATGAGGCAATCACACCTTCCAAACGCAACCGAGAGTTGGTAACACGCTTACAAGGTTTGGGGATTTTTAAATACAAAGATGCGGTATTGATGGTGGCAAATCATCTCGGTATTTCACGCGATACGATTTACCTTTACCTAAGGGAATTGGGTAACGATTAAGTGAGCTGTTCTAACTCGGTAATGTTGCTCAAAGCTTCCTGATTAGTTTTGCCACATACGATCGGACACGGTTTGAAATCATGGCAAACTTTTGGACGTTCTGGTTTTCCGAACAGCTTGCACAGGTTATCGTCATTCAGTTGAATGCAACGTTCACCTGCTGGTTTGCCGTTTGGCATGCCCGGAATAGGGGAAGAGATACTCGGTGCAATACAGCACGCCCCACAACCTAATCGACAATCCATCTAAAAGCCCTCGTAAAAATGAAGGGGGCATTATGGACATTTCTCGCCAGATTGGAAGAGGTGCGCGTCAATTCCTATCCACAAGGTCATTTGGCTAAATGCGAACAAATCTTACTCAACGCTCCTATCTCTCCAGTAAGGCCGTAAAACTTGAATTTTGCCGTTCAGAGGGGTATAAAACGCACCCTATTCATTCCCATTCAAAACATAAGTAGTAAGCGTATGAGCACTCCATTTTGGCAAAGTAAATCGTTAGAGCACATGACAGAAGAAGAATGGGAATCTCTCTGTGATGGTTGTGGTAAGTGCTGCTTGCACAAGCTAATGGATGAAGATACTGACGAAATCTACTATACCAACGTTGCGTGTAGTTGGTTGAATAGTAAAACCTGTTCTTGTAAAGACTACCCGAACCGTTTCACATCAGGTGAAGAGTGTACCAAGCTCACGCGTGAAGATATTGATGATTTCACATGGTTACCTCATACCTGTGCTTACCGTCTGCTAGCAGAGAAGCAATCGTTGCCAGAATGGCACCCTTTGATTACGGGTTCTAAGTCAGCTATGCATGCGGCTGGTGAGAGTGTACGCAACAAAGTCGTTTACGAGATTGATGTGGTGGACTGGGAAGACCATATCCAAAACTTACCTGATAGACTAAAACCTCACGGCTAATTTTATAAATAGTGTTGTGTATTTACTGCATGGTTAGCGTGTATCAAGAGGCTCTTTTTGAACTCTAATAATTGCATACACAGGTACTCGATACGTTTGCGAGTAAAGCTTGCAATATCCTATTTTGAGCTCCTGTGACTATTCATCGATAGACTCGCCATCATTCATTCAGTTCATCAGATTTTAAAGAATAGTAAATTGATATTTATCGGCCTTAATGCGAAACCTTTTCCTTACTGTGAAGGTGTGTTTCATTGATTCTTATCGCCTAAAAAGGGGACGAGAACTTAATGCAATGAAACCACGTTACTTTTTACTCTTGCTGATGATTGCAGCGAGGTCATCAAGATGCTCTTGTGCTTCTTCGATAAAGTCTAACGCTTGTCCTAGCAGCATGCTGCCTTCTTCCGGCGTGATATCGTGGCAGCCATTGATGTTTAGCCACTTTTCTCCATCGAATAACGCCACCTGATTCCAATGGTTAGCGACAAGCAATTTGCCATGCGCGCTATAAAGGTATTTACCCGCTATTGGTGCAAATTGGCCCTCAAAGTCAAAAACCTGGGGGACTAAATCTTCTCCGATAAGGTAAGTGCTGTGCTCTGTTCCAGCGAAAACGCGCCCTTGGTAGCTGACAACACTGAAAAAATCGCTCGCATAATCGTCTGGGTGATATACCTTCCACTCTTCGCCACGACCTCTGGCGACTTTTCCGTATTCACCCACAATGTAGACGTAACCATCTTCTGCACAACAGACGGCGTTACAACGGAATTTTTGACGACTGCCAATGTCGATGGGGGACCAGTTTTCACCATCAAAATGCCAAACGTCTCGATCACCGCCGACGGCATATAGGTCTTGTTGGCTAAAACCGTCAATATCCCTGAATCCGGTGCCATTACCTCGCTGATGGTTATACGTATCTCGCAACTCTTGCTCTAGCTGCCAATGATCTGGGCCTAGTCGCTTATACACACAGCGACATGTCGATACACCGTAGACAGTCCCTCCGATGTTCTTCAGAGCTGAAACTCCGGTTTTGTTGCTTGTTAAGCTGGATTCAAAATGTTTGTTGTCACCAACTCCGCAGTAGTAAACATCACCAACTCGATCTACCACTAAGTACTCATTGAACTCTGTGTGTACGATTTTGGGACTGGCCCATCCTGTTGCAAACTCACGCCCACCCCATTTTTGCTCGGGGAAATGAGCAAGGTTACACACCGCAAACCTGACTTTCACCCCGCCATCTTTGTTCTCAGTATCACTTTGAAGAAGGATACAAAGATAACTTGGGCTCATAAGACAAGCCCCAACAGCGTTAAAATCGCGAAACATCTCTTTTTTCGTAATTGACAATGTATGATCCTCTTAAAATTCTTCGCCTATAGCAGTTTCACAGCACTTACCAGTTTCGTTTTTTGTTGTAGGCAACATATCCTTGCACTGTGCTTGAGCTGCTCGGGTGCAGCTATCAGAGTCTGCAATATCTGATTTTGAGTTGCTGCAAATGTTCATCGGTAGACTTGATTGTTGTTAATTCGGTTCACCGGACTTTGCAGCACAGTAAATTGCTATTTACACCATTCTCATTGGCTCTTGAGGTTCCAAGCGCTTTATGTAAAGAGCAGCGTATCGACGGTGTAATTGATTTCCCACTCGGAATATTCTTTCTAAATTTTCCAGGCTTGGAATGCACCCAGAAAAACACCGAGTGTGACACATCATTTTGGGGCTTGAATCAAGCATTTGACGTATATCAATCAGGAGTGACTCTTCTGGCTCGCCATGACAAAAGCAAACATAAAGTTTAGCGATTGAGCATGCTTCTGATTCTATTTTCACCTCGTTAAGATCATATGCTGTTTTATTACTCTGATGGGCAATAGATAGAATTGGTTCAGAAATGATCGCCATAGTGGTTCTACTGATTGATATTTATACGTCCACAATAGGAAATCCATTTCCTCATTGTGTGGTTGTGTAGCGTTACCCCCTCGCACTCTGCTTGATTGATTCTTATCACTTAAGAGCCAAAGGGGGATGAAAACTTAGTGCAATGAAACCACGTTACTTTTTACTCTTGCTGATGATTGCAGCGAGGTCATCAAGGTGATCTTGTGCTTCTTCGAGAAAGTCTAACGCTTGTCCTAGCAGCATGCTGCCTTCTTCCGGCGTGATATCGTGGCAGCCATTGATGTTTAGCCACTTTTCTCCATCGAATAACGCCACCTGATTCCAATGGTTAGCGACAAGCAATTTGCCATGTGCGCTATAAAGGTATTTACCTGCTATTGGTGCAAATTGCCCCTCAAAGTCATAAACCTGTGGGACTAAATCTTCTCCGATAAGGTAAGTGCTGTGCTCTGTTCCAGCGAAAACGCGCCCTTGGTAGCTGACAACACTGAAAAAATCGCTCGCATAATCGTCCGGGTGATATACCTTCCATTCTTCGCCACGACCTCTGGCGACTTTTCCGTATTCACCCACAATGTAGACGTAACCATCTTCTGCACAACAGACGGCGTTACAACGGAATTTTTGACGACTGCCAATGTCGATGGGGGACCAGTTTTCACCATCAAAATGCCAAACGTCTCGATCACCGCCGACGGCATATAGGTCTTGTTGACTAAAACCGTCAATATCTTCAAACCCAAAGCCAAGGACATCGCTGCCATGGGCGAAGTAGCTGTCTCGTAAAGTTTGGTCTAGTTGCCAATGATCTGGGCCCAAGCGCTTATATACAGAACGGCACACAGAGACACCGTAGACAGCCCCTCCGATGTTCTTCAGAGCTGAAACTCCGGTTTTGTTGCTTGTTAAGCTGGATTCAAAATGTTTGTTTTCACCAACTCCGCAGTAGTAAACATCACCAACTCGATCTACCACTAAGTACTCATTGAACTCTGTGTGTACGATTTTGGGACTGGCCCATCCTGTTGCAAACTCACGCCCACCCCATTTTTGCTCGGGGAAATGAGCAAGGTTACACACCGCAAACCTGACTTTCACTCCGCCATCTTTGTTCTCAGTATCACTTTGAAGAAGGATACAAAGATAACTTGGGCTCATAAGACAAGCCCCAACAGCGTTAAAATCACGAAACATCTCTTTTTTCGTAATTGACAATGTATGATCCTCTTAAAATTCTTCGCCTATAGCAGTTTCACAGCACTTACCAGTTTCGTTTTTTGTTGTAGGCAACATATCCTTGCACTGTGCTTGAGCTGCTCGGGTGCAGCTATCAGAGTCTGCAATATCTGATTTTGAGTTGCTGCAAATGTTCATCGGTAGACTTGATTGTTGTTAATTTGGTTCACCGGACTTTGCAGCACAGTAAATTGCTATTTACACCATTCTCATTGGCTCTTGAGGTTCCAAGCGCTTTATGTAAAGAGCAGCGTATCGACGGTGTAATTGATTTCCCATTCGGAATATTCTTTCTAAATTTTCCATGCTTGGAATGCACCCAGAAAAATACCGAGTGTGACACATCATTTTGGGGCTTTGAGCTACCCACCATTGCTGGATTTTATGAATATCAGGGAAGGGCAGCTCTAGCTCATAAGCCTGAGTTAAAGCATCACGCTTACTTCTTTCTTGCCATGTTTCTTCACTGAGAAATACATATTCTTGTTGTTTTTCTTTATCTTGAAATTGCACTGTATCTAGACTTAAATCTTGAGCCTCTATATCAACCCCAGTAATCATCGAGAGTGCTTCTGCTGCTAGTGGAGCCCATTCTGGGGAATCCATAAAATTGATGAGTGTTGGGATGTAATTTGGCAAGCCCGCAATACCAATTGCATATATTTTTAGTCTGTTTGAATAAGAGCTATGTAAAATTTTGCTGAGTAATTTTTCTACGCTCTCAATCGGCATTAATGAGAATAATAACGGAAGTATGTCTCTTAGCATTTGGGGGCTTGAATCAAGCATTTGACGTATATCAATCAAGAGTGACTCTTCTGGCTCGCCATGACAAAAGCGAACATAAAGTTTAGCGATTGAGCATGCTTCTGATTCTATTTTCACCACGTTAAGATCATATGCTGTTTTATTACTCTGATGTGCAATACTTTCGAGTGCGGTAAGAACTTCTGGTTCGGCAGAACCACTGATTTTGTCCTGTAAATAACCATCCGCTAAACGTATTTTTTTAAATTGTGCATATTTTAGCGTTGCACGTCTAAGCCAAGGGTTTTGACTAAAGCCTAATTTAACGAGTATGTCTTTTAATTGTTCAGGATTAAACCAGACTAAAGCAGAAGCGAGTTCGTCACTCTTCTCCAGAGTATCAACATAGTCTACCGCTTTTTGCCAAAGGTCAGTTTGTCGGTGCTTTATACCCAACCAAGTGAGAGCGAATAGACTTCCAACATCGTCGATGTCAATATTCTCGATAGGATGGTGACCACTCTCTTGTGCTAGTGAAAGTAGCCTTAGGTAACTTTTTAGCCGGTAACGTAACGTTTCTATATCCTGCGGGTCAAAGAGTGGGGATTGAGTTGCTTGATGGTACAAATGCCATGCAAACGGCGCATCGTCATAAAGTTGCGATAGAATTGGTTCAGAAATGATCGCCATAGTGGTTCTACTGATTGATATTTATACGTCCACAATAGGAAATCCATTTCCTCATTGTGTGGTTGTGTAGCGTTACCCCCTCGCACTCTGCTTGATTGATTCTTATCACTTAAGAGCCAAAGGGGGATGAAAACTTAGTGCAATGAAACCACGTTACTTTTTACTCTTGCTGATGATTGCAGCGAGGTCATCAAGGTGATCTTGTGCTTCTTCGAGAAAGTCTAACGCTTGTCCTAGCAGCATGCTGCCTTCTTCCGGCGTGATATCGTGGCAGCCATTGATGTTTAGCCACTTTTCTCCATCGAATAACGCCACCTGATTCCAATGGTTAGCGACAAGCAATTTGCCATGTGCGCTATAAAGGTATTTACCTGCTATTGGTGCAAATTGCCCCTCAAAGTCATAAACCTGTGGGACTAAATCTTCTCCGATAAGGTAAGTGCTGTGCTCTGTTCCAGCGAAAACGCGCCCTTGGTAGCTGACAACACTGAAAAAATCGCTCGCATAATCGTCCGGGTGATATACCTTCCATTCTTCGCCACGACCTCTGGCGACTTTTCCGTATTCGCCCACAATGTAGACGTAACCATCTTCTGCACAACAGACGGCGTTACAACGGAATTTTTGACGACTGCCAATGTCAATGGGGGACCAGTTTTCACCATCAAAATGCCAAACTTCTCGATCACCGCCGACGGCATATAGGTCTTGTTGGCTAAAACCGTCAATGCCCCTGAATGAGACACGCCCCCCCCTGTGATGGTTATACGTATCGCGTAACTCTTGCTCTAACTGCCAATGATCCGGCCCCAGTCGTTTATATACAGAGCGGCACGCAGAAACACCGTAGACAGTCCCTCCGATGTTCTTCAGAGCTGAAACTCCGGTTTTGTTGCTTGTTAAGCGCTCTTCGTATTGCTTGTTCGCCCCTAAACCAAAGTAATACACCTCTCCTATGCCATCGACAACAACAAACTCGTCAGTTTTTGTATGCGCGACTTTAGGGCTTACCCATCCTGGTGTAAAGCTCTTCATACCCCAACGTTTACCCACTTCATTACCTAGGTTGTATACTACAAACCTAACTTCCACCGCTCGATCGTCATCAAATAGGTCCTCCTCCATTAAGACACAGATATAATCGTGGCTCATTACACAGGAGCCAATAATGTGGTAACCACCAAACACTTCTTTTTTTGTTAATTCCATAATTCTTCTCTATTTAAAACCACTGCCAGTGTCGTCATTGTCCTTGCCTCGACCCATCTCGCTTTTTCTTGTCGGTAACATATTCTTACACTGTGCTTGATTATAGTAATGTGCGAGTTGGGCTCGGGTGCACTTTTCATCGCAATCTGCCCCAACGGTTGCCTTATGTGATTCGACTGCCATCTCTATCGCTTGATCAATGGATATCGGAGTGCTCTCACCTAGAGTTAAGCGATGATCATCGACAATGTCATCAAGTTCTGAGTGAACTCGCCCGTGGCTACCATGTATATTTAGTACGCCCTCAACACACACGACTGGGGCATCGCCTTTTTTGTAGTTGGCACACGCATTTTTCGCCCAAGAATCCGGTATCAAATGGTGTCCGGTTTGGCCTGGACAGCAGCCTCTTTTATCTCCAAAGAGTTTTCCATGGATATCAGACTTTGCGATAGTGGCTTCTTTCTTTCCTTGTTTAGTTAACTTAGTAAACGGAACCAGCATACACTTTCTCGCTTTAACACAAGGGTTCTTTTCGGCTGCGGCTGCCATTATTGATGCACGCTCTTCTACTTTTTTTTGCAGAGCTTGATATTCTGGTGAGTCTTTGTCTAACTGCAACACATCTTTAAACTCATCTAAGCCTTTTGAAAATTCTTTGAGGTCATCAAGTTTTTGCGTGACATCTTGAAGAACATCCCGAGCATCCCAGATTGCTGTTGTTGTATCAAAGATTGTAATGATGCTGTCTACTACGTTGTAGACTGTCACTCCAACTTCACACGCAGCTGCGCCTACTGGCCCGAGCACGCCGCACCCTAATGCCGCAACGTGCTTTTTAGCCGCTCTTTCTGCATAATCAGCCGCTGCTCCGGCAATAATATCCACCCCTTGATGCTTAAGTTGATCTTCGACCTCTTGCCTTAATTCATGGACGCCGTTCTTGAGTTCTTTGGCTTGATTACTTAGTGCCTTAACATGCGGTTTGATTGCAAGTTGCTTGCAATGTTTGTCTTTCCATGTTTTGTTTCGCACTTTGTACTTTTGTACCTGCCGATTGTTTTTACGTTTTTTTTTCCGCTCTGCGTTGATTTTGTTACGCTTTTCCATTTTTTCACGGAACTGTTTATTTTCTTCTTTACTAACTTTGCACTTTTTATCTACTTTTTTTATTGTTTCTTTACAGTCAGCTTGTTTATCACTCTGAGATAAATATGCCCATGGCGCAGTGTTCCCTGGTGAGGAACCATGGTTATGAGTCGTCAAATCGGTGTGACGCGTCACGTTAAGGCCTTCGACCATGACGTTCATTGACCAGCTCGTAAAATAGGTTTTTCCTTTGATGGTTCCTGTTATCAGTCCCTGTCCAAACGAACGTGTCGCTGCTTCATTACCTGTACTAGTCTTAAGGTATGATTTATCTTTCAAAACAATCGGTTTGCCACCAATGAACACGGTCTTGGAACCATTTGCCAGATCCTTTGCGTAGGCGGTGTTTGCATATGGTATGACCACAGGGCCAGCAGGAGGAGAAGGTGGGCTCCAGCAAGGGTCTGGGAATGCCGCGATGGATTTCCCATCGGACACTTTGCACGCAACTTCTAGCCCGTTAGCAAATACGGAGTTAGCCATCATTTATCCTCTTTATCGTCGTCTCAATCAAGTTGCTTCTGAGCCGATGTGGCGGTGCCTCAAAGAAAATGCAGCACGGTCATGTTCATCATTACTCAAGTGACATAACACCTTTTCTCCAAATTTTTCGTCATGCATGAAGGAGTCTATTGCCATTGCCATTATGATTGGCCCGACAACAGCGCCAGTTTCTCCAACATGAGAAGCAGGCAACAGTAAAGGTTGATGTTCTACTTTAGTTTTTAGATTCCGCGTTTGAGCTAAGCTGGCCTCTCGGAAAAAGTATTGTTCGCCTGAAATATCTGCAATACGTGCAGGGTAATCATTTAAAGTGCACCCAGCTGCCGTGCAAGCCTCTCTGATCGCGGTGGTTAAGCCTTCTCCTTTTGAGACTCTTGCGTCCAGAATAGGGATAGGCTCGGAAGCAATAGCGGCTCCGTCGATAATATAAGGGGAGTCATGCTTTTCTGCTTTACCTACAACAATGATTGCGGCGGCCTCTGCTGGTATAAAACCGTCTACGTTGTCATTTCCGTTTCCTCGCGTCAGGATGCGACATTTGCCCAAAATAGGATCTTTGTTCCAATAGTCTGCCAACAGCGTATTAATAGTTTGAGGGAATAAAAGACTATCCACAGCCATGAGCATAACTCTGTCATGATTTGTGGTTTGTAGAATTTCTTGCGCTCGCTCCAATTGATTAACAAAGCTGGTTCGACCTTGATCGAAGCACTCTAAGTAGTCACGATGGAACTTTCCTTGAAATTCAGGAATTTTCGCAATTTCGTCGAATATTTTCTTCTTTGTACTAGCGGTATCCAGTAGCGTGGCACGCTTGGGATCAGGAAGAGCGCATAAGACTGGCATTGCATCATACTGCTTGGTTAAGTCTTGTCGTGCGAGATTAAGTAAGTGTGCCAATCTCTTGTAACCACGAATACTCTCGTTAAACGGTACCTCTGCTATGGGGTAGCGACTGCCTTCAGGATATACAAACGCGTCATAGCCAGCTTTCATTGCAGCACAGCTTTCTTGCCAACCGGTGGCCAATGGCGTGACTAGGCCAAAATCTAGTATTGCGAGCGGAGATTCCGCATTTATAGCAAATGTTGTCATCTTAACAATTTTCCTTTGTCTAGCATGTAGGTTTTTCCTAACATTTTGGCGCGGCGCCATGCTTTGGTAGGAGTACCAACTAAAATTGTGTCTACTTCTTCAGCCGTACGACACAGTTTCCAATTTGCGCGCCATACAATGCTGAAACGCTCTAACTCAGGCTCAATGATCAAAGTATCAGCAACAGGCTGGAGAATATGTTCTTTGTTTTGAGCGTCTATCACTGCCATGTAAATAACTGGTTGTGGAATCTCAAAAGAAATTATCCCAGTGGGATGGACCCCTTCGAGGATGACCTTCTCACCACCTTTTAAATAATCAGTTTGTTGATCTGAGGGCGCACATTGATAAAAACGTTCATCAAAATCATCGGGTAAGAACGGGCGAACGTTATCAATCCAGTTTTGGTCATAAGTTCCACCGTATTGCAAGCGTGGTAACCAGTTACGCGCAATTGGGCCAAATGATTGTGGTTTATAGAGGTGGGAACTGCTGCGAATTGGTTCGCCTATCTCCTCAGTTTGCGGGCCTGCCTTACCTTTTCGATCCTTATCTGAGTGTAGAGGTAAGTAGCCAAGGCCTATAGGATTCGCCATACATACTTTTATTTTTCCATCGCTTAAGCGACTTGAATCTGTGCCTCCAAATGCGATGTCATAATTAATAGGTTGAGTATTGAACAATTGCGGCGTGTTCAGCTTTGTACCTAAACCTATTGAAATCCATGCTCTGGCACCTGTCACAGAAAACTGTTTATCTATTTGATTCAGTTTTAATCTAACTCTGACTCTTTCTTCTCCACATTCCATGATGGAGTGAGCGTGAGCGTGCATAATGACATCGCAATACGGCTTAAATGAGGCAAAATCGTTTTCGTATATTGGAGAACTAACGCCTGGATCTCCGGTAAATGTATCTGTCTCTTGGATTGCTAGGCTTTCTTCTCGTTTTAGGAGTTTGGCATTTTGATCCCCTTTAGGAAATGACCAAGAACCCTTAGCAACGATAACTAACCCGTTGCTACCATCAGGTGAAAGCGAGCTTGCATAAGATGCGTCAAGCTTTGATGAGTTGTGTAATTCCATTATAACTTCACTCAATTTAGCTTCACTGAACCACCTTTGATGCGGTTCGCACCATAAGATTGGCTATTAATGGATTGTCCACGGATATTTACTTTACCGTGTGCATCGAGCGTAATTCTACCGTTACCACACTCCAAGGTAAGTTCTTCACTCGCTTTGATAGTCACGCTTTTAGCGGTTTCGTTAGGAGTATGTATTAGCCCTGTAACAACGGGTTGATTTAGGTCATGGTCAATAAAGGAAACCAAGCAATCACGACCTATATCGTAGTCATAAAGAGGTGTACTTGTATAAGCTTCTAGCAGAAAATCTAGAGATGCAAAATCTAACCACAAACGGTTATCTTCATCTATGTCAGCTATCCTACCTAATTGTGGGCATGTTGGATCTAATAGCTTTCTGGTAGCCTCAGTATTGTTGGTTACTTGCTCCAACAAATCTTGCTGGGTTGCCGAAAGGGAATATTCGCGGTGTTCTTTTGTCATTTTAGTTCTCGAGTACTTTTTTGCCCTTAATCACTACATTCTGTTTTGCTTTGGTTTTGACTTCACCACTGCCAGAAAATGTAATGTCTGCACCTTTTAGAATGATAGTCCCGTCTGATTTCATCGTGAGGCTAGCTTTTCCTGTTTTGAGGGTTATTTCTTCACCTGCGTCATAATTAATCGACTTACCGACCATTGTCGATTTGATGCCGCCAATCTCGCTCATATCAGCCAAACCGACGGTCTTGTTCATGGCGCCCCCAACACTCACTTGATAACCAGCACCGATACTCAGCGCTTTCGCGGCTCCGACTGTTTCCGCTTTGGCAATCGCCGTTGTTTCTGCAGTGTTCCCTTTAACCGTTACCACCTCGTTACCACCGACAGTTTCCGTTCTGTTGTTGCCAATGGTGATAGTCTCGTCATTGCCGACGGTTTCGGTTCTATTCTGGCCTATGTTTATGTTTTCATCGTTTCCGACATCTTCACTGCGGTCATGCCCTACTTTGGTGGTCTCATCATTGTTCACCACATTGTTTTGGTCTTTCTGTGCGTGAATGAAAATTTCTTCTTGACCGGCTTGGTCTTCGAAGCGAATTTCGTTAAAACCGTCCCCTTGAT
Source organism: Vibrio sp. SCSIO 43153 (assembly GCF_023716625.1). Taxonomy (NCBI): domain Bacteria; kingdom Pseudomonadati; phylum Pseudomonadota; class Gammaproteobacteria; order Vibrionales; family Vibrionaceae; genus Vibrio; species Vibrio sp. SCSIO 43153. The sequence goes on along the minus strand of NZ_CP071855.1, from coordinate 2,362,794 downwards.
GAGTCTCCGTCCTAATGACAGTCCTTGTTTTGTTGGCTGGCAACGGGTATGGCGGAGTATTCGTCGCATGATAAGTGCGGCCTGTGATGATCGGCTGATCTGGATCGCCATGTAAAAACGAGACAATAACTTCATGACCAATACGTGGTACAGCCATGAAACCATATTGAGCCCCAGCCCAGCCCTGAGATACGCGTACCCAGCATGAACTATGCTCGTTTTGTTCGCTTTCTCTATCCCATGGGAAATGCACTTTTACCCGACCATGTTCGTCACAATAGATCTCTTCACCTGCGGGGCCGACTACTTTCGCTATCATTGGGCCATCAACTTGCGGTTTCGGTTGAGGCTTCGCTCGCCAAGTCTTGTTTGCGGGGATAACGGTAAATTGATTCGAATACGTGGTTGCTCCGTGGCCACCATCTTCTTCTAGCGCTTGAGGTTGGGTACCTTGATGCGTCACCGCAACCACAATCCAATCGCGGTTTGCGCTCGCTTCTAGGTTTTCACTTAAATCAAATTTAACCCCAGCTTGGAGTGCATGGTGGTTACTTTTACCATGCCCTAGGTTTGATTCTCGGCGTAAGTATTCGAGACGAAGTTGGCTAAAGGCGATACCAGAGCCATCATCTTTGTATCGCCCCGGAAAGTCGTAATGTTCATAGCTGCTTTGTTGGAAGCTAAGGTCTGCACCTTGCTGCTCTTGCAAAAAGCCATAGCTTGGCTTTTTGAAGCTGTAATCTTTGAAAGTGAGGTGACTTGGCTCGCTTTGATGTTCAATTTTAAATTGGGAAACAAAGGGTTCACCCGATTGTCCACCTGCCAAGCCATTGTGTAATACAGGCGCGCCATACTTGCTGATCAAAGCGCTGTCGTCAAAGAACACAACCGTATGTTTGCCATCGGCTTGTTCAATGTAATAGGTAATCCCCTCTTCTGCTGCTAGGCGATGTACAAACTCTAAGTCCGTTTCACGATATTGAACGCAGAATTCACGTTGAGAAAGGGATCTTTTTAGTGCAAAACTAAAATCCGCTACGCCCATCTCTCCCAGTATTTGGCTAATGATGTCTTGAACCGTCTTTAACTGGAAAATTCGACTGTTTTGACGTAACGATAGACGCTCAAGGGCCGGCACTAAAACTAGAGAATAAACGGTATGATGATGACCAATGTCACCTTGAGAAAACTGACGAATAATGCCATTCACAAATTGAACGGGTTCGCCATTGCGTTTCATGGTCAGTTGGGCGGTTTTATCCACGACCTGTTGAGCGGTTATACCGGATTGTCGGCTTGCCAATTCAATGTTATAGCGAAAACCATAACAAGCCTGAGATACGCCAAAGCTCGAATCCGATAGCGATTCTTTACCTTGATAACCAGTAACCACAAAAGTCTCTTCTGGTAATCCTTCAACGGTTAGGGTGAATGTTAACTTTGCCATCAACTGTGCCTTCTTAATATGAGAAACAAAGACCAGTGTGGGTGTTGCCACCCACACCGGTCTGACTGAACATCAAATCAATATTGATGAACAGACGAGGATTACGCCTCGATTGGTTTACGCCAGTCGTCAGAGCCAGACGTACCCGCGTTTACGTGATCCCACGTAATTTTGCGGTAAGAAAGCGATACTGTTACGTTTTGAGTGAAGTCGTATTTCGCAGGATCTTGACAGTGAGGCATTTCACAGTGGATATCGACGATAGACGCGTTCTCTAGCTTGGTTGTGAAGAAGTTTTCTTGCTTACCTTCAATAGAGGTGCGGTACCATTTTAGTTCTACGGTTGTCATTTTCTCGCCTGATGCCAATGCGTTGTATAGCAGCGGTACCGCTTTGTTTAGACATACTGTGAACTTAAATGGTTTGTGAACACGTTGACCTGAAGGTTGGCCAGATTGCGGGTCAGTTGGAACAGTAACGTTGTGGTCGAACTGTTGTACTAGCATCTCATCTTCATGACCTTCAACGAATGAGTCACCGATTGAATCTGCTGTACATGCACCAGCAGTGATTAGACCCTGAGTTTGACCTTCAATTGAGATATAACATGGAGTTGGCATTATTTATTTCCTTAATTAACTCAAAAATGTTTTACATATGAATGCTCCCTAAATATCCAAAATGCATACCATTCATTCATCCTTTTATTACAATACCTTGCATTGATAAATATCTTAAATGAGCAATAACCTGCCTGTTTGAGCGATTTTTTGCTCGAGTTCAAGTAAGAACTCGCTTGAACCGAAATGTTATGTATTTCAGTTCAACCTAATATGAATTACTTGGTAGCAGAGCTCTAGAGGTCAATGATTATGCCTCATAATTGACGCATTGCTTTTTTGAAACGAATGGTCGAGAGGTTTTGGGGAGAATGCTTTGAATCCATCGAAGCAACCAAACCCGGACGTAAACAAGCCTTTCATGGTGAGAGGCTTGTTTCTTTGGAGATGAGATGAAAGTACCTAGCTTTTTATAAAACGGTTATAAATAAACAGCAGGACGAAAGCCCCCAGTGTCGCTGTGATGATACTGCCGATATTGATCCCATTTGCGCCACCAAGTCCGACAAAGCTTCCTAAAAAACCGCCCACGAATGCACCAGCGATACCGAGTAGCATGGTTGCAATCCATCCACCACCATCCTTACCGGGCATTAGCCATTTTGCTAACGCGCCTGCAATCAAGCCAAGAATAATCCACGATAGAACACCCATAATTCTCCCTTACATAAGTTGAAGTTACACGGATACGACTAAATCATAGTTCATTCTATTTAAGTGGGATGGGGAATATTTTGAAGCCGTGCTATGAACTTTGACATATGAGTAACGAAATGCTGTTCGACATTTAAAGCCGTGTTGTAAACTTAAGAACTATAATTTCAGGTGTTTGAGTCTCTTTGAGTCAAAATTGGACTCTAAGAACGGAATCACGTTTTCGAATGAGGTAATAATGGCGTTTCTATCTCCCCTTAAGGTGCGTTTCGCTTCCTTGTTATTTATATTGACAATAGTCATGGCTTCTCTGAGCACTTTTATTGCGCAGGCAACAGAGAGTGAAGCAGAAGTCCCAAAGGTTTCTGCTGCGGAGCAAGCGATTGATCGCATCAACACAGACATTATCGATTTGTCTGAAACCCTGAAACAAGCGAGTGGTGATGAGCGCGATGCACTACAACTGCAGCTTTTCCAGAAAAACGAAGAATTAAGAAGCCGATTAGCAACTGCCATCGACCATGAATCGATTCCTCATAGCAAACTGCTTGAGTTAGTGAGAATGCAAGAGAAGTACTCTGTAGGTGCGACTGCTTATTTAGATGAGAAAATCAAAACACTTTTGGTGGAAATCAATAAGGCTAAGGATGAAGACAAACTCTCTTTGATCAATAGCTATCGAGAGTTGCAGCAATATCTTGATGCAAGCTATGACTCGAGCTGGCAAAACCTGACTTGGTTGAAAAAGCTCAATATCCAAGATCAAGATGCAGAATTGGAGCTTAAAGAAGGAGTCGATAAGCGAATGCGCATACTTTCGGCTTCGATTGAATACTTGAATCAACAAAGTGGTGTCATTGCCTCTCAGTTGTCTTCAAGCCCTGAATCAGAGAAGGCATCGCTACAACTAAGCCAATTAATACTTAAGCAGAGACTTGGTATTGCAACGGACAGCTTGCGAAAACTGATTTCCATTGGTGATAAAGTTGGTTTAGAAACCTCTGAATATAAGCGTCAGATTTTCGAAGTGACGGGGAGCATTACCCACGATCTACTCAACACCAAAGTGGTGCTCTCCATCGTGAGCCACTGGTCAAACTCAGCGGTAGATTGGCTAGCTGATAATGCGCCTCAACATATCTTCCAGCTGTTCGTATTTGCGTTAATTCTCATTATTGCCCGTGCCTTAGCCAAGCTAACTCGCAAAGTGGTGAGTAAAACCGTTGCTTCGAAAAACTTAAAACTCTCTCACCTAATGCAAGACTTCTTTATCTCAATGTCAGGTAAAGCCGTTTGGGTGATTGGTATCATGGTCGGCTTATCTCAAATAGGTCTCAACCTAGCGCCAATTTTGACGGGTTTTGGTATCGCGGGTGTGATTATCGGTTTTGCGCTGCAAGATACGCTGTCGAACTTTGCGGCGGGTATGATGTTACTTATTTACCGTCCGTTTGATGTTGGCGATTTTGTTTATGCTGGTGGGGTAGATGGAAAGGTAAGCCATATGAGCTTAGTGAACACCACAATTCGTACCTTCGACAACCAAATCATTATCGTACCAAATAGCAAAATTTGGGGAGATGTGATTAAAAACGTCACCCATGAGCGCATTCGTCGTGTTGATATGATTTTTGGTATCGGCTATGCCGATGATCTGCTCAAAGCAGAAGAAGTGCTAAATGATATTGTTACGTCGCACCCTTCGGTACTTCGTTCACCTGAACCTAATATCAAGGTACACACCTTAAATACATCCTCAGTTGATTTCATTGTTCGTCCTTGGGTGAAAACCGATGATTACTGGGATGTATATTGGGATGTAACCAAGGAAGTGAAACTGCGCTTCGATCGTGAAGGCATTTCGATTCCATTCCCGCAACAAGACGTACACTTACACATGGTGGAAAAGAAAGAGTCGTAGACACCTCCTCTTTAACAGATAACAACAAAGGCGCTCAATGAGCGCCTTTTTATTGGTGTTTTTCTTGGTATTGCTGTCGAGATTTAGACCTGGTCGAAGAAAGTCACTTTAGGTTCGCTAACCAGTAAGTCTTCAATCTCCTTCAATAGGGCTTGAAAGTGCGCCGTGTTGCAATGTGAGTCAAACGCGGCTTGGTCTGCAAACTGCTCTTGAAACAAGAACTGACTTGGGTCGTTTTTATCTTGGAACAGTTGGTAACGCAGGCAACCCGGCTCATTACGAGTAGGTTCTAGCATGCCTTTTAGCGCTTGCTTGAGTTGCGAAATAGAGTCTGTTTTAGCATGAAATGCAGCCGTTAAATGAATCATTGTCGTGTTCACTTCTTTGCCGTTATGAAAGATTTCGTTTTTATAGGTAACGACCTTGACGTTGCAAGAACTCAATCTTGTAGCCGTCTGGATCGGTAATAAAGAAGAATGTCGCTAGGTGCTTTTGTTGGTGATCAAACGCTTTAATGTCGCTCGCCTCTATGTCTAAGTTCTTTAGGCGTTGATGGGCGGCCTCGATATCTTCGACACTGACAGCGAGGTGGCCGTAACCAGTACCATGAGTATACGGCTCGCTCTGATCATGGTTGTGGGTAAGTTCGAGTTCGAAGCCCGTTTCTGGGTTGGCCAAATAGGTAAGAGAAAACCCGTCGAAGATATATTGGTCTTTGATTTCTAGCTCAAGTGCATTGCTGTAAAACTTAAGAGAACGCTCGAGATCGCTTACGCGGATCATGGTATGAATCATTTTTGTCATGAGTACTCCTTATTAGTGCGCCCAGACTAGTCATTTTTCGGGAACAATAGGTAGTACTCAAGTACGACAATCAAATAGGGACTTAGTTAAGTTCGCTGAGCGCGCTTTCAATCGTTGCTTGAGGTTGGCGTGCGTAAGTAAGGCAAGCACAACGTAGCAGGGAAGCGAAATTGTTGACCTCACCATTGTGCTTTAACGCTTCTTGGTAAACAGTACTGATGAACTTAGGCACCGTCATCTCTTGCGCGGAAGCAATCTCTTCAAGAATCAACCAAAAGCTCGATTCTAGTTTTACGCTGGTGGCATGGCCATCAATGCGGATAGAGCGGGTGATAAACTGATAATTTTCTTGGGGTTGTTTAGCAAATATTTCGCACATGTGATGTTGTTCGTTTTACAAATGAACCGAAGATATTGGAGCTTGAGAAGCGAAGCGTCAACCGTTTTGAATACAAAAAACGCCCTCAAAGGAGGGCGTGGAAGTGCACCAATGTAGTCAGTGCGGAGCATGGATTATTTGATTTGCTGGATAAGGTATTCACCAAGTTGTGAGTGATGCATTATCTTCGATACTGGCAGAATGGTACCCGCTGGTCCCCAAGCGAACACATTGACTGGTGTATGCGTGTGTGTGCCTGTTCCCCAAACGGTATTTTGTTTAGTGGCTTGTTCACGAGCTAGCAAGTTACCCCTGTCGTTGTATGGGAAAAATGCATCAAAGTCGTTAATGGCTGGGACAGTTTCTTCTTTCAAGTACTTATGGCTAGCTAAGCGGTACGGGTTAGGTTGACTTGCTAGTACGCGTTCTGCTTGCTCTGGAGTAATAGAGAAATCGCTGCTGGCGTTCACAATGTCAGCCAGCTTTTCAGGGGTTTGCTGCGCTTTATCAAGTTTTTGGAACTCGCTGATCATGCCGTAGTAGCTTTGCTTTTGATTGTAGAGGCCATCGAGAATATCAAACTGACCAAAGTTGAAGTTTGGTGCGTAATCACGCTTCGCGAAGGCTTCGCCACTACGCTTTTCAGGCTTAGGAAGATTGGCTGAAGAGTAGCTAAAACCAAAAGAACCGGTTTCATGGTCAGCGGTGACGATCACTAGCGTATCCTCACGGTTTTTTGCCCATTCATAAACGGAATTTACAGCTTCATCGAACTTGATCAACTCATGCAGCATGGTGCCAGCATCGTTGCTGTGACCTGCCCAGTCAATTTGTCCGCCTTCTACCATCAAGAAGAAGCCGTCTTTGTCTTTTGAAAGTACATCTAACGCCTTCTCGGTCATCTCTTTGAGAGAAGGTTGGCTTCGTTTTGGATCATTTTTACTCTGGCTGTAGGCAATGCCATCATTCATTCCTGAGTAAGCAAATAGGCCGAGTACTTTGTCGCCTTTGGCTTTCTCAAGCATGTTGCGGTTGAATGCTAAGCTGTAACCCTGCTGCTGCGCTTCGGTGAGTAAGTTACGTTCATCTTTGCGCTTCGATTTTAGGTAAACATCACCTTGAGTGAGCTTCTCAAGTTGCTTGTAGGTATCGCCTTTGTCGTTGGTTGATTTTGGAATCCAGTGACGAAGGCCACCAGAAAGCATCACATCAACGCCAGTTTCTAGCATGTCGACCGCAATGTTGTTCTCAAGTGAGCGATGAGGCTGGTGCGAGGCAAAAGCCGCGGGAGTGGCGTGCGTCATTCGGGTATCCGATACTAAGCCCGTTGCCTTACCTTTTGATTTTGCTTTTTCCAAAATAGTTTCGACATGGTTGCCTTGGCTATCGATACCAATCACTTCAGAAGCGGTGGGGATACCCGTCGCAAGCATGGTCGCAGAACAGGCTGAATCTACAACAATGGCGTCTTCAGGGTTTGTCAAAGAGGAGCCGATAACACCTTCTTGGGCGAGTTTATAGAGCGCGGTGGTTTCACCTTGGTAAATTGAGTTTGGTGCGTGGTTCGCGTAGGTTTCTAGCAGACCAACTTGTTGAGGGCCCATGCCGTCACCAATCATCAAGATAACGTTTTTGATTTCTGCCGATAGGGCATTGAAAGAGAGCGTCGAAGCCGCCATTGCGGTTACGATTGGGGTCACTAAGTGCTTCATTGTATATTCCTTATTTATAAAAGCGCTGGCATTACAACAAGGATTGATGAAGGAAATACTACAGTAATAAAAGATTCATATGAAAGTCATTGCGATGTTCTAGGGTGACAATAAAAAAAGCTCACCGAAGTGAGCTTTGAATTACGTTTAGGAGTTGAAAGTCATGAGCTAAAGTTACACCGCGTAAGCAGTACTTTGGGCCACAATGAGCAAACTCGATTGAGGAAGGCATGGAAGCCTTTTCTGAACCAAGTTTGGCCAGTTTTGCTCTTACCATGTTGTCTGAATAGAGTGGCAACTCCTCTTGCCCTTCTAAAGACAAATGATGAACAGCAAACAGAACTCGCCTTACGCAGCAGCATAATCGAGATAATTCAGTGAAATTTGGGATTCGTCGGGCGCGAACTTATCGACCGTACTTAATAGGAAAATGGAAAAATTGAGTTGAAGAAGGGCAAGATTGAAAAGCCTTTTTCATAGTCCATCGTCCAATAATGAATCGTTGACCATTATGGACTTGGACAAAAAACGCGTTCAAATGAGGTTACTTGTCGTAACGAAAGAAACTCTTGTTTAATCTTTTGATTTTTGGGTGGATTTTAAGCATTATCCAAAAAAGCTAAACAAGCGCTAAGATGATTCCACCAACGGTGAGTGCTGCTGAAAGGTATTGACCCGCAGAGTAAGAGTCATCCTCTTCTTCTTTAATCTTATCCGGATGATCCATGCCTAACGCACCATGGGCGAATGACTCAACTTTGTCTCCCACGGTTTTGTTTTCAGCTTTGACTTCGTGGCCATTTTGGTCGATGTCTTGCAGCGCGGCTAACAAGGCTTTGCCTTCATCAGACAAGGTCACCTTATTTTTCTCTATTTGCAATGGTTTAGGCGCATCATCACTACCAGCAACTTTGTTAGCTTGTATCTTAGCTGGCTGACTGGAATATGCATTGACCGAGTTGCTTCCTACTGGATTCATCTGTTACCCCTTCGAACAACAGCACTCCTTCTATGAGTGCAGGTAAAAAGCAGTTATTTCTATATCGGCGGCAATGGATAATTCTTGAATCAATCAAACAAAAAATAGGTCTGCTTTTGCCGCCTCTGGTTTATACCCAGAAATTAAAGCAAAAAGCAGACCTATTTTTCTTTATCGATTGTAAGGTATTTCGGATTACTTACATTGAAGGTCGTTGTTTCGTTTCGTGAGGTGTTTGTACGCCGCCATACGATTCGCGTCTTGTACGTAGCGTACTGGTGGATCAAGGACCTCAAGTTGGTAATCAGAACCATCAGACGTAATGTCCGCAGTAGGCGTAATAACTGCGACGTTTAAATTTGGGTTGCGATTCAAGATAGATGTTGCTGTGCCTAAACCACCTTCGGTGTGGAATTTACCCGCAACATGAACCACTTGAGCCCCTGGGTGTTTTTCTAAGTATTTTACGATGGACTCCGCCATGGTCTCGTCCCATGTAACCTGAGCTGCGTATTGCTTCTCGGTCTGTTCTGGCTTGCCATGGTGCATGGATGCCATGAACTTTTCTTTGTATGGGCTGTTTGCGGTGTTGACTTCATTTGCAACAAAACTGCGCTCGTCAGAATCGAGCTTATCTAGGTAGTCGATACCTTGGCGTCCAATACAACGCACAATGTCTTTTGGCGCATTTGATGCGATCACAGGAATCTCCGCTTGCTTAGCAAGCTCCACCAATGGGCGGTAGTCACTTTCGTAATTTGGCCAAGCATTACTTTGCTTCATGAAGTACTGCTCGCCGATTTCGCCGTTTAGGTACGAATCCAAGATTACTTGCTTGTCGCGTGTGACCTGTTCCATTGAAAGAGCAAGGGGGCGGTTAGCAGAAGATAACTGCTTTAGCATGTCGGTCTGAAATCGGTGGACACCTGCATGTGTATGCCATTCACCAATTAAAATTACGTCAGCTTGCTGTAGTTCAGGGGGCAGTTGATTGACGGAGATAACTTCACCGGATGGATCATGAAGTTGGTAGTCATAGAAACTGGATACGTTATTTTCAGTAACGTTAGGAGTTGTTGGTGTGTTAGATACACAGCCAGTGAGCAAGCCTGCAAAAATCAGACTCAATGTAGTAAAGCGCATTAAAAAGCCTCCAAAAATGTCCGAGTGATATTAATGGAGGCTGGCAGATGAATCAATGCTAATGAGAATAATTTACATTACAATCTATTGTTCTTTGCTTGATTGAGCTGCTTTCTTTCGATAAACGCGCAGCATAAAGTCAGCCTCACATTGGAAAAGTGTAGATGACTTTAATTCTTCGCGAAGTTCATCGCTGGCTTTCCATGCAAATGGGGTCATTTGTAGTAGGTCAAATGCTACGCCGTCTTTTAAGTCCATGGTGTAGTTGAGCTTTTGCTGATGCTCTAATTCAAACCCGTCAATGCTCTCAGGCTCTTCATTATGTAGGCGCACTTCTTGATAGATACGTTCACGGAATTGATACAGGTGACGACCCGCAGGAGTGACAGTAATGACGACGCCATTATCCTTGATGACGCGCTGCAGTTCTTCTGCCTTACATGGCGCGTAGATACGTAAAACTGCATCGAGAGATTGCTCGGAAAATGGTAGACGGTGGCTAGATGCCACGCTGAAATCACAGTTCGGGTAGCGCTTAGATGCGTAACGAATCGCTACTTTAGAGATGTCCAAACCGTATACATTGGCCGCTTCATTTTGAGCGTGCAGAGATTGCTGAACTTGGTCAGTGTAGTAGCCTTCACCACAGCCAATATCCAAAAGCTGGTGGTCAGTGCCCTCAGCGTATTTTGCACATAGGCGAGCCACTTCTTGTCGCATTGGATCGTAATGGTTACCTTCTAAAAAACGACGACGAGCCTGCATCATCTCTTTGTTATCACCTGGATCTTTTGAGCGTTTATGGTGAGCAGGCATCAGATTCACGTAGCCTTCTTTGGCTAGATCGAATTGATGATTGTTATCACATTTAAACGTCTTTGCTGTGAGCGTAAGAGCTTGATGACATAGAGGGCATTGATAGTTCATGACGATCTCTGGACAAATAGTAGGGCGGCAGATTCTATCAAAAAGGGATGCGGCAAGCGAAAGAAAAAGAGCCGAATATATCGGCTCTTTTGAACGGTTTTGCTAACGAGTGCTTAGTGGAAGAAATCCACTTGTTGCTTCAAGTTCTGAGCTTGCTGCTGTAGTTCAGTAGCGCTTTGTGACGTTTTAGCGCTGGTGTCACGGCTTTCGCGGTTGAGTTCACTGATAGAGTGAGCGTTAGCAGCGATTTCTTGTGAAACTTGAGCTTGCTCTTCTGACGTTGCGGCAATGGCATCGGCTTGAGAGGCGATGGATTGAACTTGTCCTGCTATAGCTTCAAGTGCCGTACCAGCTTCTTGCGCCTTATCGAGTACTTTATTCGCATTTTGCTGGCTTTCGTTCATCATGGAGACCGCATTACTGGTTGAGCCTTTTAGCTTTTCAATGATCTCGACAACGTCTTTAACGGAAGTCTGTGTTCGGTGGGCTAGGGTACGAACTTCATCAGCAACTACGGCAAAACCACGACCTTGTTCGCCAGCCCGCGCGGCTTCAATTGCGGCATTGAGTGCGAGGAGGTTGGTTTGCTCTGCAATCTCATCAATCATCTTAGTGACGGTTTGAATGCTTTCACTGTCATTGTTTACTTGTTCGATGGCTGCTGCCGATTGATCAAGTTGGTCATTCAATTGTGCGACATCGATGCAGACACCTTCGACAACTTCCAAGCCAGATTGGCTGTCGGTGTTCGCAGAGCGAACGTTTACGGCAATCTGTTCCACTTGCTGTGCAACAGATTGAGCTGAGGATGCCATTTCTTCAATGGCCGTAACAACTTGTTCTACTTGCTCTTGCTGTAAGTCTGATTGCATAAGATTGCGGTTGGCATCATCAACAACGCTGGTCGAGTTGCTTTCAACTTGGTCGCTGGTCGAACGAATCTGACCAACTAACTCGTTCAGTTGTCCCGCCATATTAGCAACGCCGTTGTTCAAGTTAATGATTTCGTTTTTCGATGCTTTACCTGACGCAGGAATATCAATACTCACTTCACCTTTTGCCAAACGGTTCATGTAGCCATTCAAAACGGTGAGTGGATTTAGCGTTCGGTTGAGTACAAGCGTAAGCACCACAAAAGTGGCCGCTGCCACAATGAGAGAAATTGTCGCAATCAGTTGAAGTAAAGCTTGGCTGCCTTTGGTGACTTCATTGATGAAAGTGCCACCTAAGAGTTTCCAGTTCCAACCTGGTACTTGAGTGTAAACTAGGTACTTTTCACCCACGGTGCCTTGATATTCAAATGGGTATCGAATTAAGCCACTGTCCTGTTCGAAAAGTTGGTAGAAAGGCTTATTGCCGTTGTAGTCAGACACTTCTTGAATCGGTGGATCGCTCTCTTCGTGTTTTGGGTGAAGAAGGTAATGACCTTGGTTGTCTTTTTCGTTATCCAGAATGATGGTGTAACCAGTGTCGCCCCATTTTACGCTTTGTAGCGAGCTGAATAGATCTTGGGTCGCGCGCTCAACAGGTAAGCCAATGAAAGAGATACCGTTGACCTTACCATTCGCGTCTTTTAAAGGTGCGTAGTAGGTGATGTAGCGCTCACCATAAAGTTTGATTTGCGCATAGTAAGGCTGGCCGTTTTTAAGCTTTTGGTAACCGGGGTGGTTAAGCCCTAATGTAGTGCCAAGCGCTCTCTTACCTTGAGGATCTTTTAGTGAAGTAGCGACGCGAATGAAGTCGTTGCCCATTGGAGCAAACAGGGTCGCAACAGCACCAGTGTCACGAGTGAAGCTATCAACTAACTTAGTGTCACCAATCAAGCTTTCGCTGTATTGGGTGATGTTTGGTACTTGGTGACCTTGAAAGTCGACGTTGTAACTCTCGACATAGACGCCCGCTAAATAACCATTACGGAATGTTGATTCTAAAACTTCTGCCGTGTGCAGATAAGCATTGAACTGGCCTGCAATGGTTTTTGCCATCGATTCCACTTTAGATTGATGTTCTTTCAGCGTGTTTTCTAAAAGTACGTTTGAAGCGTTTTGATAAACAAGCGCAGCAATGCTTGAAAATGCAATAAGCAGACACAGTGTGATGACCAGTTTGAGCTGGAAACCAACACTTTGATTCCGATATTTGTCTAGCATGTAGTGTCTTTCCTGATTATTGATAGATGTTATAAATGTTGTATCGGCATGCTAGCGATTTATATGACGAGTTTTTTTGATATTTATTAAGTTAATTGTCAAAAAATAAGAGCAACCAATAGCTTAGATAGGAAATGACCGCTTGATTGCTCAGTTTATTTCAGAAAGAACGGATGAATCGCCACTCTGGATAGCGATCTTTTTGTATTCATTCAATTCGTCGGTTAGCATGGTGAGAAAAAGAAAACTCATACCTTCGGTTTCGGTCACGTTAATCCATGTTTTTTCTAGGTATTGTTGCTTCTTTCCTAGCGTTTAGTAGAAGCCGATATGACGAAAAAAATCATTCTAGACACAGACCCAGGTATTGATGATGCAATGGCAATTCTTTTTGCTGAAGCCCATCCTGATATCGACCTTATGGCCATTACAACCGTTTATGGTAATGCGACGATAGACAACGCGACGCAAAACGCCCTTTACCTAAAACAGAAGTTTGGTATGAAAGCACTGGTTGCGAAAGGTGCGGAGAAGCCTTTAGTAAAAGCGCCGGTTGGAGCAACAGTTGTCGTACACGGGGAAGCTGGCTTTGGTGATGTGAAAGCACCGAGCGCGCTGGATGAGAGTGCTATTGATAAGCCTGCCTATCAGTTCATCATCGACAGTGTTAGAGCAGTGCCGGGAGAAATCACCTTGGTGGCCGTGGGCCCTTTAACTAACCTTGCGCTCGCTTTGGAAGCAGACCCAGAAATCGTTAACTTGGTTAAGGAAGTGGTTGTTATGGGCGGCGCTTTTGGTGAGAACGATCATCGAGGCAATGTTACGCCATACGCTGAAGCGAACATCCATGATGACCCTCATGCCGCAGACAAAGTATTCACTGCTTCCTGGCCTGTTGTGATAATTGGTTTAGATGTGACAGAAGAGAGTTTCTTTACGGGGCAATATCTTGATCAACTAAGAGAGGATGCAGGAGAGGTAGGGCAGTTTATCTGGGATGTCAGCCGCTACTACCTCAAGTTTTACTCTGAGAAGGTAGGAATGGATGGCTGTCATGTCCATGACCCTTCCGCGATTGCTTATGTGATTGAACCTGAACTGTTTACTTTGCGCAGTGGTGCCGTCCGAGTAGTGACTGATGGACCTGCCGAAGGGATGACGATTCAGAAAACCGACCAACGCAAATACATGCACGATGAGTGGAGCGCTTTCTCTGCGCAAAACGTTGGCGTCGGTGTGAAAAGCGATACACTGCTTTCGCTTTATCGAGAGTCTATTATTCATTATTCCGAACGATAATGGAGAGAGGTTATCTGTAATAGTCGATAACTTGCACGGATAGCCTCTCGTTGCCTGACTCTACGGGAAGAGTAAAAGCATTCGACGCTGGGTATTGATTTTGATTGTCGTAGGTAAGCCCCTCAATCTTCTTGAACGGTTTGCCTTCTCCGTAGAACATCTCAATGCTTACTGCCGTTTTCTCGTCCGCGGAGACTTGGAAGCGGCAAATTCCGGTTGGGCAATAGACTTGAAATTGTGTCGGTGACAACTGCTTGTATTCGAAGACGTTTTTCTCTGCGTGTAACAAGACCTCAGAGCTAGCACAGCCAAACAATAAGCTTGTAAGAAGTGATATTGAATAAATGTGGTATTTCATGGTTGCTCCATCGTCTCAATTCGCTTTGATTGGTCTTAGTATGGAATTGTAAAAAAGGCCGGGTGAACCGGCCTTTAAAATTGGATTACTGCGCAGAAATCACAGTGATAAGCTCATGTGTCTCGCCAGGTTGAAGCGTTTTGCCTTGCTCGATACTTGGAGCGTGAACCGTCGACTCAACACACATCATGGTTTGGTAACCGTTGTCAGCCATATCACCCATGCCTTGCGCGCCCTCTGCCCAAGGGTTCCACAATACTGCCGAGTTATGACCTTGGTTCTCTACGCTCAATGTGCGGCCTAATACTGGATCTTTCACCAAAATTTGCGCTTCTGGTTGAGTGTAAACACGGTCAATAGTATCGGTTAGCTGAAGAACTTCGCCACCTTTGCAGATTTCACCTGCTTTTAGGCTATCGATGTATTCAGGACCCATACCTGTTGTTTGTGCTTGGTTGATGTCACCGACATTTAGGTAAGTGTGCAGCGCGCCAGAGAATGTCCACTCTTCATCATCGATGTTCATGACTTTCAATGTCACTTTTAGCTCGTCGCTGATTTCAACAACTAGGCGAGCATCGAACATGTGTGGCCAGATATCGTGAATTTCTTCAGTTGGGAACAGAGCCAGTTCAACGATCACGCCATTGTCGTTCTCACGGTGTTCAACTAATTCCCATTCTGCAGTGCGTGCAAATCCATGTGCTGGCGCAGCAACGCGGCCAAACCAAGGCCAACAAACTGGAATGCCACCACGCAGTGCCGCTTTACCATCAAAGATTGCTTTTTCGCTCATCCAGATCAGATCTTCTTGGCCTGCTGGTGTAAACGATACGACATGACCGCCGTGTAGTGCGATGCCTGCAGTAGCCTTCTCATGAATAACGCGGACGACTTTAACCTGATCGATTTCTACGATTGTCACGTTGTCAGATAGAACCGTTAGGGCAGGGAGAGTATTTAAATCCATGTGCTGTTTCCTATAGCTGGGGGAGAGACTTCGCGACACACTTCATACATCAAATGTAAAACAGAGTCTGTCTTCTCTCAAATTCCAGATACAAAAAAGGCGACTCTAGAGCCGCCTTTTCTTTAACGAAGTTATTCGCTAATTGCTAACTGTCTAATTACTTAGAGATGTGAGCGATTAGGTCTAGAACTTTGTTTGAGTAACCGATTTCGTTGTCGTACCAAGATACAACTTTAACGAAGTTTTCAGTTAGAGCGATACCAGCTTTAGCATCGAATACTGAAGTTTGAACTTCGCCGATGAAGTCTTGAGAAACAACTTGGTCTTCAGTGTAGCCTAGAACGCCTTTTAGTTCGCCTTCAGAAGCTTCTTTCATTGCTGCACAGATAGCTTCGTAAGATGCGCCTTTCTCTAGGTTAACTGTTAGGTCAACTACAGAAACGTTAGCTGTTGGTACGCGGAAAGCCATACCAGTTAGTTTGCCGTTTAGTTCTGGAAGAACAACGCCTACAGCTTTAGCAGCACCAGTTGAAGATGGGATGATGTTCTGAGAAGCACCACGACCACCGCGCCAGTCTTTAGCAGAAGGACCGTCAACAGTTTTTTGAGTTGCTGTAGTAGCGTGAACTGTAGTCATAAGACCAGATACGATACCGAACTTGTCGTTAAGAACTTTAGCGATAGGCGCTAGACAGTTAGTAGTACAAGAAGCGTTAGAAACGATGTCTTGACCAGCGTAAGTGTCTTGGTTAACACCCATAACGATCATTGGAGTCGCGTCTTTAGAAGGACCAGTTAGAACAACTTTCTTAGCACCAGCAGTGATGTGCTTACGTGCAGTCTCGTCAGTTAGGAAAAGACCAGTTGCTTCAGCTACTACGTCAACGTCGATAGCATCCCATTTTAGATCTTCAGGGTTGCGCTCAGCAGTTACACGTACAGTTTTACCGTTAACGATTAGGTTACCGCCTTCAACTTCAACAGTACCGTTGAAACGGCCGTGAGTTGAGTCGTACTTAAGCATGTATGCCATGTAATCTACGTCGATAAGGTCGTTAATACCTACAACTTCGATGTCGTTGCGCTCTTGCGCTGCACGGAATACGAAACGACCGATACGGCCAAAACCGTTAATACCTACTTTGATAGTCATTATAGTTGCTCCACAACTTAATTTCTGATTAAAGATAACTGGTAGTAAAATTACAGAATCCAGTAAACATCTGCAACAGATAATCGGACTTAACTTGTTTAAAGTCAAAAAAAAGCGACGCTTTTTTTAACAATTCTTCGCAAATGCTCGTTTTTTAAACTTTTATCTAGTTATTCTACATTCCAGTTGGCGTAATATAACTTTTGAGATAAGTACTCGTATCAAATTAATTACACATGGTGTCCTGGTGAGAAAGTATGTGCTACAACTGTTACGAGAAGCAAGTTTTTTGCTCAAAAAGTCATTGCCAAAAATAAGAAAGAAGGAAATGAATGCTGTGAAGAAAGATGGAATAAAAGTAACGAAGTCCGATGAGTACTGGCGTGAGCAGTTATCTGTTGAGGAATATCATGTCTGTCGTGAGCAAGGTACTGAACCTCCATTTAGCGGCAAGCTGCTCCATAACAAAGATACCGGAGTGTATGCATGTACCTGCTGTAATGCGCCTCTTTTTGTGTCCGACAACAAGTATGATTCTGGCTGTGGTTGGCCGAGCTTTGATGCACCAATAAATAATGATGCGATTCGTTATTTGAAGGACTTAAGTCACGGAATGGTTCGAACTGAGATACGTTGTGCGGCATGTGATAGCCACCTAGGTCACGTTTTTGAGGATGGTCCGGTGTCTACCGGTGAACGCTACTGCGTCAACTCGGTGTCGTTAATTTTCAACAAATCAGAACAATAGTCGCACTATATAATGTAAGAATGTTTCATCCTTTCATTTTTCATTCATAACAAGTGAGTGGCTGCTTACCCAAATGCAAGAACACCCTAAGAAGGGTGTTCTGTTAAATTAATTATTACCTTATTCAGCTTGGTGAAGCAGTTATTCAAGGTTAGTAGGAATGAGGCTTGGGTGATAATGGCCTTTATCAATCGCTTTAGCGACCTTACCTGCTATATCGTCAAGCTCGTCATATTTACTTGCATCGGAAAAGTGAAACATGACTTTTAGGTTTTTTTCAGAGGCGACTTGCACATCAAATCGCTTCGCTACCATCGTCCAAATGTAAGCACGCTCTTTTCTGTTCAAACCTTGATGGATACTTGCCATAGACTTGAGGATCTCAGGGTTCACTTTTCCGTCTTGAGTCAGAGACAATGCCTTATCGAGGATAGTGATAGTCTTTTCTTGATCGCGAGTCGTGTAAAAAGTGGCTAAAGCGAACTGCAATTCAGCAGTATCTAATGCGGCTGTTCCTTCCATTTGCAAGAATTTTCGCCTCGCGCTGTTGTCACCAGTTTGAGACCAAAGAAAGTATAGCGTTGATGGATCTGATGTGGATTGTAAATCATTAACAATGCGCTCTAGCTCATCGATGCTATTAACTAAAGCATTGAAGCGTTGCCTTTTAAGTGCACTTTGGTCGATAGGGGTGATCTGAGAAGCGAGTTCTAGGCATTTGCGGTACTCAGCAACCAGTTTATATTCTTGAACTTTATTTGCTTCTGTTGGGGCTTTCATTACTTCAAAGCGGTGCCATACCAAATTGGTACGCGGAATACGGCACTGCCCATCACTCATGTTGAGCTGTTCGCAACGAAGTTCAGGATTCTTTTCACACAGCTCTTCGGTTGTTAAGTTTCCTTCAAAGCAGCCAGTGAGTAATAGAGAAAAGGTGGTTGCAACTAGCCAATTTGTACGTTTCATCATTTTGCTTGTGATCCGTTACACCAATTTATTTGTGTTGTCTTGACTCTGTTTAGTATCCGGTTATTTTCTGTGATGAAAATGTAATAAAAAGGTACATGATGAACGCAGAACAATTACTAAACGCGATAACCCCAGAAGTCTATGATCGCTTGGTTTATGCGGTCGAAACGGGTAGATGGCCTGAGGGTACACCACTTTCTCAAGAGCAGCGAGACTCATGTATGCAAGCTGTGATGTTGTTTCAATCTAAGCACAATACGGAAGCACAGCACATGACGGTTGCTGCAGGTGGGGAAATAAGTTTTAAGTCGAAACAAGAACTTAAGAAGCAGTTTTGTCAAGAAGAGGCAGATATAGTTAGAGTGAACCCAAACTTAGACTAAAATTTACGCCCAAAAAGCCCAACGCATAAGTTGGGCTTAGCATTTGAAATGAGTTTACAGGCTCATTTCTCCTCTTAATACTTCCTGCATCTTGTCTTTGATTTGTTCGTAAGACAGATCTTGGCTTAACAAGTAGTGCAGTTTTGCTAGCGCAGCTTCTGGCGTCATATCAAAGCCGCTGATAACACCTGACTCCGCAAGAGCACAGCCTGTTGCATAGCCACCCATGTTGACTTTACCCGCCAGACATTGAGTGAGGTTCACGACGATGACTCCGCGCTCAGATGCTTCTTTCAGATGGCCAAGTAATTCTGGATTTTGTGGTGCATTGCCCACCCCAAACGTCAGCAAGATCATCGCGTTTACAGGCTGAAGTAGCGTGTTGCGAATTACTTCGTGCGAAATACCTGGGTACATAGTGATCACGCCAATAGGCTGTGGTGTGATGTTATGTACTTTGAATTCACCTTCTGGCTTTGCCCCCACAGTAATGTTGTTGCTGATTTGGATATTGATACCCGCTTCCAGCAATGGAGGTAGATTAGGTGAAGTAAAGGCATTAAAGCCATCTGCGTGAGACTTGGTACTACGGTTGCCGCGCATCAACTGGTTATTGAAGAATAATGTGACTTCGTTGATTGGGTAATTTGCCGCAATGTGTAGCGCGTTTAGCAGGTTCGCTTGACCATCCGAACGTAACTCCGCCAACGGGATTTGTGAGCCTGTCACGATAACGGGTTTGCCCAAGTTTTCTAACATGAAAGACAGAGCAGATGCCGTATACGCCATAGTATCGGTACCGTGAAGGATCACGAAACCATCGTACTTTTCATAGTTGTCACGGATGTCATCGGCGATCTGCTGCCAGTCTGCCGGAGTCATATCAGAAGAGTCGATCAGAGGCTCGTACTCATGGATCGTATAATCTGGCATCTCTGGACGGTGAAACTCTGGCATGCTAGCAAGTTGTTTTTCCATAAAACCTGCTACTGGTACGTAACCATGGTCATCGGATTTCTGCATACCGATGGTACCGCCAGTGTAAGCGATGTAGATGTGTTTTCTAGTCATCGTTATATTTAACTTTCATGTAGGGGAACAGTGGCGGGGATTATAGCGGAATGAAACCTAATAAAAAGGGGCATCTCGCACAGAGCTGCCCCTTTTAGACTATGATTCAGAGTGCTATTGCACTTGGCAAGTTAAACAGAATGCGTATTGGCCTTTAGGATCGTTGAAGCTTTGTAGCATACTTGCGTCTTGTTCGAACTGTTGAGCAATAGGTTGAAGGCTCTTCGGTAAAAAGCTTGTAGCGTCGATACCTAGAGACACTTTCACTTGGTTCATGAACTCTTGGATAAACTGCTCGGTAGGTGATAGAGGTTCTTCCACCCAGTAGATGCCGTAGTCAGTGATGTCAGCAAGCTGCGCTGCCAACTTAACGGCATCATCGAAATCACCCATTTGGTCCACAAGACCGAATGACATCGCATCTTGCCCAGTCCACACTCTACCTTGCGCCACCTTATCTACTTCTTCTAGTGACATATCACGATTAGTACCAACTAAAGAAATGAAACGCTTATAGCCATGCTCGATACCAAGCTGGAATGCGTCAGATGCGCCTTTAGAAAGACCAGTGGTAAAACCTTCACCAGAGAATGGGGATGTACCAACACCATCAGTGCTGATGCCAATTTTGTTGAAGCCTTTCTCGAATGTCGTAATGACACTGAAGATACCAATTGAACCTGTTAGCGTTGTTGGTTGAGCTACAATTTTATCGGCGCTCATAGAGATCCAGTAACCGCCTGAAGCCGCGAGGCTAGACATGGACACAACCACAGGTTTGCCAACTTCTTTCAGCGCTTCGATTTCGTTGCGAATAACTTCTGAAGCAAATGCGCTCCCCCCTGGGCTATCTACACGAAGTACCACAGCTTTTACTTTGTCATCGTTACGCGCTTGGCGAAGCAAGCTTGCAACGGTGTCACCACCAATAGTGCCACGAGGTTGCTGACCATCCATAATTGTGCCGCTAGCGACAACGACAGCAACATCACTTTCTGGCATTGACAGGTCAGGACGCATAGTTACAAGATAATCGTAGTAGCTCACTGCGTTATAGCTGTCTTTACCGTCACTGCCAAATTGTTCGGCGAACAACTTACGAATATCTTGACGGGTGGCGAGTTCATCAACCAAGCCTAACTTTTTCGCC
Organism: Vibrio sp. SCSIO 43153; assembly: GCF_023716625.1. Lineage (NCBI taxonomy): Bacteria > Pseudomonadati > Pseudomonadota > Gammaproteobacteria > Vibrionales > Vibrionaceae > Vibrio > Vibrio sp. SCSIO 43153. The sequence continues at coordinate 2,341,957 of NZ_CP071855.1, read as the reverse complement.
AATTGGGCAATATCACCATCCACGGATTTCATTTGAGCTAGCAACTCGTCCATCGTCGGATTCAGAACTTTCACGTCGATATTGCGGTTAGTGGCAACATCGTCCACAAAAGCGCTCCAAAGCTGCGTGATCCAACGTGTTGCTGATTCTTTTGCTGCATCTGACATATCATCGCGAATGAATGGCTCGATGGCAGACTTATAGGTACCTACGCGGAACACGTGTGTTGAAACGTCTAGCTTCTCAAGCAATGTTTTGTAGTACATCGAGTAAGAACTGTAACCCTTAATCAGTACACCGCCATCAGGAGCGAGATAAACTTTGTCTGCGTAACTTGCTAGGTAGTATTGGCTTTGGTTGTAAAAGTCACCAACGGCATAAATAGGTTTACCTGACGCTTTGAATTCATTGAGTGCTTTTGCGATGTAACGAAGCTTCGTCAAGTTTGTTTCTGGCATATCGCGGAGTGCGAGTACTAAGCCGGAAATCTTCGGGTCGTCTTTCGCGTAACGAATGGTATCGACGATGTCGAATAACACGTTCTCTTTCGGGATTTCGTTACCAAGAACTGAGCCAGCTATCGAATCCATCGGGTTTACATAGCGACGTTGTTCTACGATAGGGCCAGACAGGTTCATCACCAGCGCGGATTCTTTTTCAACGGTAGGTTGACCTTCGCCCGTGTAGGTAAAGGCAAAGTAGAAAACGGCAATCATCACTAGGAAGATCAAGTTTGCCAGTGCAAGTCTGACAAAGGTGATGGCTTTCCATATCCCCTTAAATATCAGACCAATAAATTTGAAGAGTTTTTTCATCTTGTCTCCATAACGAGATAGTCATTCCCTAATCTTACAAAGTATGGGTTCTTATCTCTAAGATCTCAAAAGATAACAATTTTTTTAGCTTATCACGGCAATTCAACAATTGGCATATTTTAACGTGAGATTGACGCGTGTTGCAAAAATGTAAACGGCTGTTTGATTTTTTGATTTTTGCGGCGTACTGTGGTCAGACCACAACAATAAAAATGGATGTTTAGTGATGTCTGCCATGTACCCGAACTTGTTAAAGCCACTGGACTTAGGTTTTACACAACTACGAAACCGTGTCCTGATGGGATCAATGCACACAGGCCTAGAAGAGCATAAAGAAGGTCTACAAAAGCTTGCCGCGTTTTATGAAGAACGTGCAAAAGGCGGTGTAGGTCTGATCGTGACGGGCGGTTTCTCTCCCAATCTACGTGGTCGATTACATCCTTTGAGTGCAGAGTTCAGTAAACCTAAGCACGCTAAAGCACACAAGGTAGTGACAGAAGCCGTACATAAACATGGCGGTAAGATCGCTCTACAAATCCTTCATGCTGGGCGCTATGCAATGCACCCATTCGCACAAAGTGCGTCAGGCATGAAAGCGCCAATCGCGAAGTTTGCCCCAAGTGAAATGAGTGCTCGCCAAATTAAAAATACCATCGAAGCATTTGCTAATAGTGCAGAGCTGGCTCAGCTAGCTGGCTATGATGGTGTTGAACTGATGGGCTCTGAAGGTTATTTGATTAACCAATTCTTATGTAAACGTACCAACATGCGATATGACGAATGGGGTGGCAGTTATAAAAAACGTATGCGTTTCCCGGTTGAAATCGTTAAAGCGGTACGCAAAGCGGTCGGTGAAAAATTCATTATTATCTTCCGTCTTTCAATGCTTGATTTGGTCGAGCAAGGAAGCACGTTTGAGGATGTAATTGAATTAGCAAAAGCGTTAGAAGAAGCAGGCGTAACCATTATCAATACGGGTATCGGTTGGCACGAAGCACGTATTCCGACCATTGCAACTCAGGTTCCTCGTGGGGCATTCACGTGGGTGACAGAGAAAGTCAAACCTCATGTGTCAGTGCCTATTATCACCTGTAATCGTATCAATACCCCAGACGATGCCGAACGTATTCTCTCATCTGGGCAAGCAGATATGGTCTCAATGGCGCGCCCTTTCTTAGCTGACCCGTATTTTGTTGCCAAAGCGGAGCAAGAGAAATCTCAGTTAATCAATACGTGTATTGGCTGTAACCAAGCCTGCTTGGATAATGTTTTCAAAGGTAAGCGCGCAAGCTGTTTGGTTAACCCGCTGGCGTGTTACGAAACGGAAATCGTTGTTGAAGACGCTTTCAAGAAGAAAAACATTGCTGTAGTCGGTGCTGGACCTGCGGGTTTGGCTTGTGCGACGACACTGGCTGAGCGTGGGCATAAAGTTGATTTGTTTGAGAAGAACGATCGCATTGGCGGTCAGTTCCGCTTGGCCATGCAGATTCCGGGTAAAGAAGAGTTCCGTGAGACTATTCGTTACTTTGCAAACCGCATTGAAGAAACGGGTGTGAATCTGCATCTAGAGACAGAAGCCAATTACGATTTACTTACTGAGTATGATGAAGTCGTTATGGCATCAGGTGTTGAGCCACGTAAAGTCAAAATCGATGGTATTGATAACCCAGAGAAAGTCGTCGACTACCAAACGTTGATTCGAGATAAAACCCCAGTTGGTGAGAAAGTTGCGATCGTCGGTGCTGGTGGTATTGGTGTGGATGTTGCCACCATGATTACAGAGCCTGTCGGCCAAACACTTGATGATTGGCTGCACGAGTGGGGCATCGATAAAGAGATGTCTCAACCGGGCGGTTTGTATCCTTATCCAGATGCGGTGAGCGATAAAGAAGTGTGGGTGCTTCAACGTCGTAAGGGGCGTGTAGGTAAAGGCCCAGGTAAAACGACCGGTTGGATTCACAAACGTACATTAGAGAAGCGCGGCGTTCATCTGTACGGTGGCGTTTCGTACGACAAAATTGATGATGCGGGTTTACATATCCATGTGAATGGCAAAGAGCAGTTGTTAGAAGCCGACAAAGTGGTGATTTGTGCTGGTCAAGAGTCAGTTCGCCCATTCGAAGATAAATGGCATGAATTGGGAGAGAAGCTGCATATCATCGGTGGTGCCGATCATGCTGGTGAACTGGATGCGGTTCGGGCCATTCGTCAAGGCGTTAAATTAGCAGTGAAACTCTAACTCCTCGACACATATCTTAATTTTTTCATTCGTTCTTAACTTTTATAGCTGCGCCAAGTGCGCAGCTTTTTTTGTTTCTAAGTCCCTATAAAACAGAGTGTTATTTGGGAAAGTGGATTATGCTAAAGTGAGTTGCGTAAAAAATGATAACTCAATCAAATAAGGATTTGCTCATGGAAGCTCTCGAACTTTTGCTCAACCGTCGTTCTATTGCCAAGTTGTCTGAGCCCGCACCAGAAGGTAAAGCGCTTGAAAACATCATTCGAGCAGGTCTACGAGCCCCTGATCATGCAGCGTTAACACCTTGGCGTTTTGTTATTGCTCAGGGTGATGGCCTGAAAAGGCTGTCTGATATTCTGGTTAAAGCAGCAGAGGCGGAAGAGAGTGATGAGGCGGTTGTTGAGAAAGTGAGAAATGCCCCTTTCCGTGCTCCTATGGTAGTTACTATTATTGCTAAAGTGACAGAGCATGAAAAAGTGCCTGCAATTGAACAGTACCTTTCTGCCGGTTGTGCTGCACAAGCTATGCAGATGGCTGCGGTGGCTCAGGGTTTCCAAGGTTTCTGGCGTTCAGGTAAGTGGATGTTCCATCCAGAAGTACACCAAGCTTTTGGCCTTGAAGGCGAAGACCAAATCGTCGGCTTCTTATACTTGGGAACACCAGGTTGTACCCCAATGAAGGTACCTCAAAGAAACCTCTCTGATTATGTCGAGTTTCTTTAATCAAAGGATGAATCTTACTGTTTATCTGTACAGTTCTTCTTGATTTATTAGGGCGACATTGGATAATGTGGCCTTAATTGTTTTTACTTCCAAGTCCTTATGTCTCGTCTGTTTATTGCTGAAAAACCAAGCTTAGGTCGCGCGATCGCGGCGGCTTTGCCAAATCCCCAAAAGAAAGACCAAGGCTTCATCCGTTGTGGTAATGGAGATGTGGTCACATGGTGTATTGGCCACTTGTTAGAGCAAGTCGAGCCCGATGCTTATGACGAACGTTATAAGAAATGGAATATGGCAGATTTGCCTATCGTTCCACAGCAATGGCAACTGAGACCGCGAAAAAGCGCGAGTAAACAGCTTACGGTGATCCGTAAACTCCTCAAAGACGCGACAGAGGTTATCCACGCAGGAGACCCAGACCGAGAAGGTCAATTGTTGGTGGACGAGGTTCTGGATTACTGCAAGCTTTCCAAAACTAAGAAAGAAGCTACACAGCGACTTCTTATCTCTGACTTGAACTTACCCGCGGTGCAGCGTGCGTTAAGCTCAATGCGTAGCAATCGTGATTTTATTCCTCTTTCTGTGTCGGCTCTGGCCCGTTCTCGTGCTGATTGGCTTTACGGAATGAATATGTCTCGCGCATATACCTTACTGGGACAAAAAGCGGGTTATCAAGGTGTTTTATCTGTGGGGCGTGTGCAAACACCAGTGCTTGGTTTGGTGGTACGCCGAGATGAAGAAATCGAAAACTTTGTACCCAAAGATTACTTCACGTTGCATGCTCTGATCCCTTATCAAGATCAAAATGGCTCGTTTGATATTCGTGCGCGCTGGAAGCCAAGTGAAGCCTGTAAACCTTGGCAAGATGAGGAAGGGCGTGTTCTCAGCAGAAAGCTGGTCGAGAACGTGGCGAACCGCATTACCAATCAACCTGCGAAAGTGACCGAGTCGAAGCAAAAGCAAACCAAGCAATTTGCACCACTACCATATTCTTTATCCGCATTGCAGATTGATGCCGCTAAGCGTTACGGCATGAGTGCGCAGCAGGTACTGGATACTTGTCAGGCGTTGTATGAGAAGCACAAGCTGATCACGTACCCACGTTCTGATTGCCGTTACTTACCGATGGAGCATTATTCGCAAGCGGGATCAGTGACTTCTGCTATTGCTAACAATGCCAAAGAGTTACAAAGCGCGGTGCAAGGTGCTGACTTATCGATTAAGTCTAAAGCGTGGAACGACAAAAAGGTGGATGCTCACCATGCGATTATTCCAACGCCAAAACAAGCAAATGTGAACGCGCTATCTGGCAATGAGATGAAGGTATATCAACTTATTGCACGACAATACTTGATGCAGTTTTATCCGGCAGCGGTTTATGCTGAGGCGAAGCTGGTGTTTGATATTGCTGGTGGTATGTTTATCGCCAAAGGTCGTCAGCTTGTATCGCCGGGCTGGAAAGCGTTAATGGGGAAAACGGATAAAGAAGATGATGGCATTGATGCGGTTCCGCCGTTAGCAGAAGGGACCGTACTGACTTGTCGTGAAGGTGAAATTAAAGATCGTAAGACTGAACAACCAAAGCACTTTACCGAAGCTACATTACTTCAAGCCATGACGGGCATTGCTCGTTATGTAGCAGACAAAGAACTGAAGAAGATATTGCGCGACACCGATGGCTTAGGAACGGAAGCGACTCGAGCCGGTATTCTGGATACGCTGTTTAAGCGCCAGTTGCTGACTCGTCAGGGTAAATCGATTTTGAGTTCGCCAGCGGGGCGTGGCTTGATTCATGCGCTACCAATGGATGCGACTTATCCTGATATGACAGCGCATTGGGAGCACCAATTACAAGGAATGGCAGAACGAAATCAAGCGTATCAGCCTTTCATGCAAGCGTTAGAGCAGCGTATTGATGGATTAATGGGCGAAGTGAAATCGGGTCCGATTCCGGAATCTTTACGTCATCTTCCTAAAGTCGAGCGACCAGCATTCAAGCGTAAGAAGCGCAATTACAACAAATCTGGTGCATCCAAAACGACGACCACCAAACGTAAATCCTCTAAATAACTCATGTTTACTTAAAATTAAGCGGCACCAGCCAGTGCCGCTTTCTTATATTGATGGCATGGCTAGTCGAACAAGTTGTCGTTCTTGTCGATTGCGCCTCTGACGTCATCTTGAGTTAACACTCGCTTACCTAAATCCTGTTTTACTTGTCGTCCTAAGTCGATCAGCGTATCGCGATTCGCTTGAGTTTGACGTTTACCTGCACTTCTTAAGCAGTAATTGAGCTCATGATCTTCACTGAAATTCACCAGATCTTTATCTGCTGCCATGGTTACTCTCCTTAGTGGGGTTAATACCTCACTAAGTCTGGATAGGAAACGGTGAAATTCAAGTTGAGTGACGAGATTGGAGAAATGAAAAATGGGCGACGAATCCAGGAACCTGTTCGTCGCCCAACATTAACTTATTGATAAATGCCTATTACCAAGGCAATTGTGTTCCGTCGTAGTTAATAAACTGGCCAGAATTTGCTTGCGTGCTTTGCTCAATAACTTTTGCTAACCCTGCTGCAGAGGTTTTAGTGTCGATAAGCGCATTTGGTCCGCCCATTGCAGTGCGTACCCAGCCTGGATGAAGCGCAAGCACAGTGAACCCCTCATCGGTTAAATCGTTACTTAAGCTCTTAACAACGGAGTTGAGTGCCGCTTTGGAAGAGCGGTAGATGTAGCCACCACCAGAGGTGTTTTCAGTCATGCTTCCAACTTTAGAAGAGATACACGCAACCTTCTTCGAGCTACCTTTTTGTAGCTGCGGGTAAAAAGTTTCCACTAGTTTTAATGGTGCGATGGTATTTATCTCGAAGACCTTTCGCCATTCCTCGATATTAGTGTTACCAAAGCCATAGCCTTTAGGACCGTAGTAACCTGCGTTGTTAATCAGCACGTCGATAGCCGGTAGTTTGCTAGCTAACTCTGCGACTTGCTGGTAATTAGTGACGTCCAATTGATGCAAAGTTAATGTGCGGTAGTTTGATGCTAATGCTTGTAGCTCTGAGCTCTCTGCTAGGTTACGGCTAGTCGCGTGTACTTGAGCACCTTGTTGTAAATACAGTTCAGCTAAACTCAAGCCAATACCGCGATTCGCACCAGTGATAAAGACTGTTTGACTCATGGAAATACCTATCTATCTGATTCAATGAGGTTACTAGGAGATAGAATCATTGTGTTAGCTTAAGGCGATAAAATCAACTAACCACCACGCACCTAGCATCATCGACATGAATAGAGATATCGCGCAGAAAGAGCCAAAGAAAGTACCAAGGATCGTATATAAGGTTTTATTCATAACAGAAGGAAATTAATTGATATTGAAAATCATTATCAATTAATTTCCTTTTTAATCAACTCTTGGAGTTGGTACTATTTCACAACGATTTATGAAAAGAATGTCTCATGTTACCCCTTATCTATCACCCTATTTACTCACAACTTGAGCTGCCAGAAGGCCATCGCTATCCGATAATGAAATATCACTATCTCTATCAAGCGGTAGTGGAGAAGATAGCGACCAAAGGGTGGGGAGAACAAATTGAATTCTTCCAACCAAACCCTTTGAGTGTGGATGATATCAAACGCGTTCATAGTGGAGAGTACGTTGATTTGTTGGTGACTGGCAGCATGCCAGCAGTCAAAATGCGTCGAATCGGGTTCCCTTGGAGTGAGGCCCTCATCGCTCGTACACTCACGTCAACAGCAGGTACGGTGTTGACAGCAGAGATGGCGCTAGAGCATGGCGTCGCCATTCATCTAAGCGGCGGTTATCATCACGCACACAAAGACTTTGGTAGTGGCTTCTGCCTTTTCAATGATCTTGCTATCGCAGCGAAGCACATGCTGGATCATGACCATATTGACAAGGTGATGATTATTGACAGCGACGTACACCATGGTGATGGAACGGCCACTCTGTGCGAGGACGAACCAGACATCATCACGTTGTCTTTCCATTGTGATAAGAACTTCCCGGCGAGAAAGCCAGATTCCGATCTTGATGTCCCTTTGAGTCGTGATACCAGTGATGAAACGTTCTTAATGACGTTTAAAGAAGTGGTTGAAATGGCGATTAACTTACATCATCCAGACATGGTGATTTACGATGCTGGTGTGGATATTCATACCGACGATGAACTGGGTTATTTTGACGTGTCGACAGAAGGTATATTTGAGCGAGACCGTTTCTTAATGCAGTTAATGAAAGACAAAGGTATTCCTGTCGCGGCCGTCGTTGGTGGCGGGTACCGAAGTGACCACGCTGACTTGGTGCCTATCCATATGCAGCTTATCGAAGCTGTGGCTCAAGTGTATGCGTTTGAACAATTTTAAGGTCTCGCTGATAAAAAAAGTTAAAGGGATTCGCATGTCAGCGCGCTTACATTGGTAACTCAATGTAATTATTAACTTTTTTAACAGGAGTGCGTGACTTTTCTGGAACGCTATTCAAGGTTATTTGTTGATTTAGAAGGCACAATAGTCTCTATTTAATTCAATTGGTTTCTTATCCGTGCATAGTGTTGAAGTTAATCATAAATTGGCCATAGGAATTGATCTCGGGACAACTAATAGCGCGATATCTGTATGGCAAGATGATAAAGCGGTGTTTATCCCGAACAGTTTAGGGAAATTCTTAACACCTTCAGTTGTAGCGATTAATGAGAAAGACGAACTATTGGTTGGCGAAGCTGCCAAATCGCGTTTAGTTACAAATCCACTTTGTTCAGTCGCTTCTTTTAAGCGGTTTTTGGGCACGAATAAGACGTTTAAGCTGGCTAAAAAGGAATACAACGCAGTAGAGTTGTGTTCACTGATTCTCGCTTCGCTAAAACAAGATGCTGAAACATACTTGTCTCTGCCTATATCTGATGTGGTTATCTCCGTTCCTGCTTATTTTAATGACTCTCAAAGAAAAGAGGTCAAAGCAGCAGCTCGCTTGGCTGGTCTAAATGCTGTTCGGCTTATCAATGAACCCACCGCTGCATGTTTATCTTATAGCCTGCACAAGCAAGCAAATAGTCGTTTCCTTGTGTTTGACTTAGGCGGGGGAACATTCGATGTAACGGTCGTGGAACACTTTGACAGCTTTATCGAGGTTAGAGCCTCAACAGGAGATAATTTTTTAGGCGGGGATGATTTTACAGATGATGTGATTCATGCAGTCTTAGCCAGATTACAACTTGCCCCAGAGGAGCTTCCACTCTCATTTCTATCCTCTCTTAGAGCTCATTGTGAGACGGCAAAGCATCGTTATGAAGATGGTTTGATCGTTGAAGTCCCAGAGCCTTATGGCCAAAAAATCCAGTTTACCAAACAGGACATGGAGGAAGTTTGGAAAAGTTCTCTCGACCGAATATTACGACCACTTGGGCAAGCTCTATCAGATGCTCGATTGGAATCAAATCAGATTGATGAGCTCATTTTTGTAGGTGGTGCCACACGACTAAGACTCATCCAGTCAACCGCGAATCGATTGTTAGGCCGTTTCGGCCACAGTGAGATCGATCCTGATCTAGTCGTTGCTCAAGGAGCAGCAATTCAAGCGGCTTGTCGTTTAAGAAACGAACATGTTAGTGAAATCATATTGACTGACGTATGTCCCTATAGTCTTGGCATTCTTTGTCGCCGAGGCGATCGAGAAGGCGTTTTTTCACCAATCATAGAAAGGAATACGATAATTCCAGTTTCTAGGGTTCAGACATTCTCGACCTGCAATGATGACCAAACCGATATATGCGTGGCGATCTATCAAGGAGAGCGCCTTTGGGCTAAGGACAATATATTTATTGATGAGTTTGTAGTAGATATCCCCAAGGGAAAAGCGGGACAAGAGCTAATTGACATAAGGTTTAGCTATGACATCAATGGCTTGTTAGAGGTTGATGTTACTCCTCAATCAACTGGTGAAACCGTCAGTAAAGTTATCGATAAAACGCCAGAAGGTATAAGCCAGGAACAGTTGGAGATGAGCCATGCAAAACTAAGTCGCTTGAAGTTCCACCCTAGAGAGGCAATTCCTAACATTACATTACTCGAAAAACTGCATCAGCTCTATGCCGAAAACATAGCGGAATTTCGAACGGTTATAGAAGAGTACATCTTTGCGTTTGAGATGGCATTGGCGTCACAAGATGAGCTCGAGATCAGAGAAAAACGGACATTAATTTATCAACAACTGGGTAGGCTAGGGCTTAAATAATAAGAACACTATGAAATCTCAAAAACTAGATAAAATAAAAGATCAACCTTGTTATAACTGGTTGCTTGCTGTTACTGCGCCGATGTTGCTTTGGAGTTGGGGTACCGATTGGAGCCAGATTTGGATGGCTACTGAATTCAGAGATGGCAGTTTTGAGGAAAACAGAAAGCCCATCACTGAATCGTGGGGGATCCAAAACCATGATGATCTCGTCGAAACTATCAATCGATTACTGAGCTTGGATATGCATGGTTATGGAGGCAGAGGTTTCTTTGACCAAATAGCTTTGACCGGGAAGCACAAGCAACAGGAAATAATAGACAACTTGGAAAGCGACCAGTTAAGAGACGAGTTTAGATTTCATCAAATGGCCTATGATCTCGTCGGTAATTGTCGCTTTTTTGGATTCGATTTGATGAGGGCAACTTATCTTTCTCGTCACGGCTTTGTGTCAGGTTGGCTCTCAGAAGACGAGATGTTGTTTTTTTTATCCTATGCTGCCCGCAAAATTCAATACTTGTTTCCCGATTGGGCCACCTATCATCGTAGTTACATACTGGGTAGAGTGTTTTGGAGATACAGCGTCAACGATGAAGGCCCCGAAATATTATTCACTGATGGAAGTTTTACATGCTATAGCCAATTTTATTCTTGTTTAAATCTCCCGAATGCACCCGTCTGGGATAGTTTACCTTTTGATCTGCAGCTTCCTATTTTTGATGCTCCGGAATCTTTATTTTTAAAAGCCCAAGAAGAACAAAAAGAGGAAGCTTAATGGACATTTGGAAAATACTTGGTATCACGAAAACTGAAGATGAAACCGAGATAAAGCGTGCATATCGTGAACAATTGAAGCACAACCACCCAGAGGTGAATCCTGAAGGGTTTAAACAATTAAAACAAGCTTATGATTTGGCGTTAAAAAGCCGTAATGCAGAGACGATTACTCAAGCTTTTCCAACGCGAGAAAAGAGTGACACACCATTAAGTGTGTACAAAGCAACTTTTGATGAGCGAATTTCAGATCCTAAGGTACGTTTTGATATCGTCGGTTGGAAAAAGTGGTCGGAGAAAATTGCCTTATTGGATCTGTCATCTCAGATTAAGATCTCTGATCATGCATTAGACAAAATCATGAAACGACGCTGGTTTCCTGGCGAATTGATTCATTGCTTTTGGCAAATGTTCAACTGGCAACGTTTGATGAAGGGCTCGGAATATGATCAGGAGGTCGCTGACTTCTTAGTTTACTGGGGAGGTGTACAAACTCAAATACCACTTGAAGCACTAAGTGAGTATTGTGCAACTCAACAACGAGCGATAATGATGCGAATTGGGCCATTGTCTTTTTCAACAACCTATCAGAATATCGACGATTTTATGCAGTGGTGGCACACGCCGATGCCATCTTCAGAAGTTTTCCATCCTTCGCAATATCTACTATTTCTGAAAGGATGCCAGCTACAAGGTTGGTGGCCAAAAACAGTCGTCCCGGAAGTTGTTGAACAGCTAAATAAATTGCACTTCACTGCTCTTAACTGTGATGAATGGCTGCTTGTTGCTAATGCTTGTAAAGAGTTCGCAATGGAAGACTTGTTTGTGCAATCGTTGAATAATGTGCTGCAAGTGAATCAGAGCAGTTTTGGTTTGGTTGCTGAAGTATTGTCTGATTGGTTTAAAGGACAGCAGCAAGATGTGTCTATGGCTATGGCTGTTGTTGCAGCAGAGATATTACAGAAGCCAAAGGTGCGTTGGTTATTTCCGACACCATGGGACAAAGAAAAAAGCAAAGATCACGCTCGTTATGAATTTTTCGTCGATACTCTATCAAACGACAAACCTTTCGCAAAAACGATGAGGCCACTTAAGCACGGGGAAATAAACGATCTGAGCGATGAGGTTTATCTCACGCTGTGGTGCGGGTGTTATGGTTCTGCTAACGATTTTCAGCAAACGTCAGCCAGAGTTTCTAAGCAACAAAGGGGAGGTGACTTTGGCCTTATGTTCCAAGTGCTTGGAATGTGGTTGCAACACAAGAGCTCTGAGTTGGACTATCCTGAATGGCTGAAAAGTTCTCTTTCTCTATACGGCAATCATGATTGGTTTGACATTCCAGACTTGACCGAAGAACAAGTCTTGGAGCTGAGCTCTGAACAGTGGCAAAACTTATATTTCCGCCATCCACTTTTACCTGATCAATGGTTTAAGTTGCTAGTGAGAAAAGAAATCCTAACAAGGAAACTATTTGTTCGCCAATCACGAGTAAACTGGTTGTCTAGCATTGGCTTTTATCGGGTAGTCTGTCCAGATTACCAATTATTAAGTCCGCTAGGTGGGTTACGCTTTGCAAACGACATAGAGTGGTTGCTGCATTATTATCACCTATCTCCAACCTTACAGAATTATTCTGTTCCTTTACCTTCGACGTCGCTAGATACAGTCGGTGAATGCGCAATCACTGCCGCAAAAGCATTTTTGTTTGACCCGGCAAATGAGCACCTAGACGAGTTTGTAGATATCGAAAAGTACAGTGATCAGTTTATTCTTAAAAAGTTAATCGAACGGCGGATTGAGCACATATCTCAAAATGTTGATTATCAAGAGCTTGCAAAGCAGTCTCTGTCTAGTGGTATGCATTTAGCCGCATTTTCTAGATACTTGATACGAGAAGGGCAATTAGAAGGTGCAGCTGCATGCCTTGCAATCCTAGAGGCTAGATTAGAGGATTGGGCATATCTGGATTTATACGTCGATGTATTAAAATTATGCCTTGAGCAAGAGTTAGACGAGAGAAAAATCGAATATATTGAGTTTAGGTATGATGATGAAACTTACCTCTATGCTGTGTGTTGTGCCTGTTTTGAAGAACCAACAGGGGCAAATAGGTTCATGGCTAAAACCATACCACGCGATAGCTACGAGGTTGGGATTAACTATGTGATTACTTTGATTAAGACTAAACTCGATAAACATAACTTCGATAAATCTTACATTGAGCAACTAGTATCAAAAGACCAAATATCAGCCGAACAAAGTACGATCGCTGAAATTGCGTTGTACCATTTGAACTCTACGATGCAAACTAAATTGGAAGAAGACATTGAACAGAAGGGTAAAAAAGCCAAATCACACAATGCAGGCATATATAATAAACTCGCATTTCTAAATATCGCCCTCTATGTTGTTTGTCGAGATCATCTGATTGGGCTCTCAGAAATTTTCTCCACTCAGAACACGGTTAATATATCTACTAGTATCTCATTGTATGCCTTCTCGTTACTCTTGTTTTTCGCTACTTATGCAAGAACGACTTCTAAGATTAATCGAGATGTGGTGAGGCTGATATATCCGATTTTCTATGTTTGTACGTTATTGTTTGGAAGTTTTTGGGTTGGAATAATACAAGGCTTAGTATTGCTGATTTTCACCTATGGTATTACTAAGTTTAACTTGAACGGAAAGTGGGAGTCCTCGACTTTCCATCGTCGAGAAGTACCTTTATTCGAGCAGATTTATGAACGCAAGCCAGAACCAGAATTATTCAGGTTAGATGCTGATAACGAAATGAGTGCTTAAGAAAGTTGGATGTAGCCTAACTTTGGCTCATCCTAAAACATGTTGACTGTTTATACTGAGCCAACTGCTTACGCAGTTGGCTTTTTTCATGCGTCTGGTTTGGGGGCTCATCAGGAGACTAAGCAGTGGCCTTAATTGTTATAGGCACTTATTTATACCTTTATCTGCCGCTGAATCGACTTGCTTGTAAGTGATGTCGCTTTTTCAAAAGTGTCGACGACCAGTAATTTAAAGCCTAGAGTGTAATCACGCAGGGTGCGCTAACGTAGCGAGCTTTTTTTGAGTGTGTCGGAGTGCTGGGCTTGCATTCAAGGAGGGATTTGAAGAAATCCTTCTTTAAGCCTTTAGATACGAAAAAGCCCACTAATTGCTTAGTGGGCTTTCTCTAAATGTGGCTGAGGGCCGGGGTTGCGTTCAACTAGGGATTTACAAATCCCGTAATTTTCCAAGCACTAAAACGAAGAAAGCCCGTTGATTTCTCAACGAGCTTTCTAAATGTGGCGGAGAGATAGGGATTTGAACCCTAGATACGCTATTAACGTATGCCGGTTTTCAAGACCGGTGCTTTCAACCACTCAGCCATCTCTCCGTTGTTGAAGCGCATAATATAAGGCTTTGAAAATCTTGTAAACCCCAAAATTGTTCGTTTGGTTATTTCGTGATCACAATTGTGTTGTTTGGTGTTTATTTAAACAAAAACGGCTTTCAAAATGAAAGCCGTTTAAGGTGAGTTAGTTGCTCTTTGTATAGAAACGCTGTAGCTCGGTCAGACCTTGCATTAATACCGGCAGTTTAGGGCTAGTATCACGTAGGCGCTGATAGTCTTGATTATAGAGCTTGTAGTTTCCAAACTTGTCGATAACGGTAGTCTGGTTCTCTGTAATAAGTGCAAGCTCTTTAGTATCTCCCGCCAAAATCCAACGGCGACGGCTTTCATCGAATAGATTGCGGCCGCTACTGTATTCACTTGGGTTTGATGATACGCCTAGCATGTCTTGAAGCAGGGTAACGGACAGGTCAAGGTGGCTAGTACTATGACTAAACTCTGCAGGCAACATTCCAGGCCAGTGAACAACCATTGGCACTTGAAGTTGATAGCGGCTGTAATTACTGTTTGCACCCCAGCTGTTTGTCTTAGTTTCGTTGAACTCACTACCATGGTTAGAGGTAATAACAACGATGGTGTTTTCTAACAACTGCTGCTCTTCTAGTGTGGTCAGAATGTTTTTCACCGTAGTATCTGCCGACTGCACTGCTTGCTCATAAGCTTGCTTAAATCGCTCACTTGCGCTCAGTTCATTATTGATAGAAGCTGGCTCGGATTCAAAGTTATCTACGGTGGTCACTTCAATGTAGCTAAACCATGGCGTATTAGCTTGCTCTGTTAGCCAAGTATTCCATGCAATCAGCGACTGAGCTTCAGTATGTGCTTGGGCACCATCTAAAGTAGGAGCTAGCTCTAAACCTCGGAAGATAACCTCTGGATATAGATCGTCTTCAAATCCATTCCCGCTGAACAAGCCGAATGAGTAGCCTTGCTCTTGCAATACATTCAGCATAACGGGTGATGAACCCTGTGCTTTAATGCTGCTTGCATAGCTTGTTGGTAAACCATAAAACAAACCAAAGGCGCCAAAAGCATCATTGCTCGAGCTGTAATGGTTGGTAAAGTTTTGATTATCTATTGCAAACTGATAGGTACTTGGCATTTCAGAGGCATTCAGGGCATCTGCACGCAAATTATTGACACTGATCATCAGTACATTGAGCTTATTGCCGCGGCGATTAAACTCTAACTTTTCCAATGGGTAACTAACGAGATCAATGTTGTCACGGTTTTCTTCTAAGCGTTTCAGGTACTCTTCACGATCAAGTAGACCATGTTTTTCCATAAAGCTTTTTGCTGTCATTGGGTACGACAGAGGGAAGTTCGATCGTTGACTTGTAATTGGACTATAGAAATAGGCGTCAGCCCATATATAAACAAGATGGCTAGCCATAAAGCTTAAGAAGAACACTGCAGCGAGTGGTCGGCCAACATGTTTATGAGATAGTTTACGTTGTTTACGCCACACCCACTCGGATAAGCCGAGTTGGAGTAAGAAAATAAGCGGCATTACAACAAAAAGGTGCTGTAAGTCTGCGCTAATGGCGCTTTTATCTTCACTAAACAACAATTCCCAAACGACGGGATTTAAGTGAAGGTTAATGGATTGATAGGCTTGCGTATCAATCAATAAAACGGTTTGACCGACGGTCGCGAATACCACTGCCACCAAACGAAAGAGTTTTCGTGATGGCAGGATAAACGTAAGCGGAAAAAGAACCAGTAAGTAGAGAGCAAATACTAGGAAGCCAAAGTGACCCACCCAGGATACCGCCAGATAAAATTGCCCTAACAAAGTTTCGGGCCAAGGTGACTGGACGATATAGCGTGTACCTATCAACATCGAAGCTATGATGTTGAAGAATGCGAACCAGTGACCCCAACCAACCAGTCGAGATACGCGTTCGCCGTATGAGTTTCCGCTGTCTACCATGTACTTGTTCTATTGTCCGTTATTAGTGTGATTTTGGGGCTTCAAGAGAAGACATTAGTGCCTGAGCAAATTTTTCAGCAATAATCTTACGTTGTGAAGCAGCAACTCGTTGATTTAAGACATTGGTTGCGATATTTCCGGCAATCATTAGCGTTAACTCTGGCGTTGCGGCATGTTTTTCAAGAACAGCACCCACTTCAGCAAGAATTTTCTCTACTTGGTCGTCAGTATATTTAGATGTAATCGGCATAAAGACTCTAATAATGATAGTAAAAGCGGCTTATGATACCCTACAATGCCTAGCAACTTAAACCTTGTCGCAAGATAAAATCACTATGAGCCTTCATCTTTCAAACGTAATATTGCATCAGTTGAGCAAAAATGATCAGGACGAACTGGTTGTTACCTACCGTTCAGACTCTCTCGAAAATGACGCATCCACTGAAAATCTAGTCGCAGAACTGCATCGAGTATTCCATTCTAAAGCAGGAAAAGGCTTTGGCTGCTTCCAGTCAGACAGCGAATTTCAGTTTTGGCTTCAAGAAATGCGCAAAGGAGAACGAAATTTTTATGACTTCTCACAAATTAGTGCAAATCGTTTGAAAGATGAGTTGATTAAATACCCTTTTGCAGACGAAGGTATTTTAGTATTTGCTGAGTACCAAAGCTTAGCTACCGACTATCTGTTTATTGGTATCTTGCCACTGAATCAAAGCTTAAAAGTAACGGAAGGTTTAGATATCAGTGCTACTGACTATCTAGATATCACTAAGATGGACATCGCTGCACGCATCGACCTATCAAGTTACGATACTGACCGTGATTCAAACCGCTACCTTTCTTACATCAAAGGTCGCGTAGGTCGTAAAGTAGCGGACTTTTTCTTGGATTTCCTACAGGCAGATGTGGGTCTAGATACTAAGCAGCAAAACCAAGTCTTGATGCAAGCGGTCGAAGACTTTTGTGCTGACTCAAAGCTTGAGAAGCAAGAAGCGAACGAGTACAAAAAGCAGGTTTACAATTACTGTAACGAACAAATCAAATCCGGCGACGAAGTTCAAATTTCTGAACTGTCTGGTGAATTGCCACCAAGTCAAGATGGCACTAGCTTTATGGATTTCACTAAAGAGCAAGGCTACGAGTTGGAAGAGTCATTCCCTGGTGATCGTTCAACCGTACGTAAGTTGACTAAGTACGTTGGTGCTGGTGGTGGCTTGAATATCAGTTTCGATAGTTTGCTACTTGGTGAGCGTATTTTTTACGATCCAGAAACCGATACCTTGACGATTAAAGGCACGCCTCCAAATCTAAAAGACCAGTTGAGTCGAAATTAATCATTTTCAAAAGAGAGCTAGAGTGGCTCTCTTTTTTTATGTGAGGTAAGCCCAGTAAACCTGTAATTGATGTTATATTCTTGTTATTAATGGAGTTCACCTGAGGGCTAGGGATTGATTCAAGCTAGAAGTGTTTTAAGACGATTTTCTTGGTTGTTGTTTGTCATCTGGAGTATTGCTGCGGTGGCATTGTGGACCAGTTACCGTTCTACAGAGCAGTCTGTGAAAGCCGTTGATGAGCTGGGCACGAAAATCGATGAAGTACGAAATTCATTTCGTTTTGAATTACCTTATCGAGTACAGCATGCTGACGATATCTCGCTAACTCTACAGCTGATCTACGCAGTTAGGTTACAACTTGAAAGCCAATCTAAGAGTGCGTTATGGGCTCCGGATGTCACTCAGTTGCTTTATACGACAGATCGATTTTTAGAAAGTGCGAACAAGTTTGTTACTAGTGATCTTGAGTTGTTATCTCTTGCTGAAGCATTACAAGAAACAAGGGTTGCAGCTGGTGGTAGTGACGCGTTGCAGGCGATGGTTGCTCGCCTTGGGGCACATATATTGGATGCTCTCTTTATAAATCGCGCTAACAATCAAACTTCTTATCAAGAGTTGGATCAATTGTTTATTGAGTCGATGAGTTTACCGCAGGCACAAAGAGACGATTTTCAGCGCTTATTGGCTCAGGCTTCTGGCGTATTGTCTCGCCATGCTCAGGGCAAGTACCTAGTAACCCACCTTTCTAGCCCCGACTTTACTTCTCAGCTACGAAAATTCGAAGATGAAGTACACCTCCGATTAGAGCATCTTATACTCATGATGACTCTATTGAGTGGCAGTTTGTTACTTGTTTTCAGTTATATAGCTTATGAAACCAAACAGCCTCATGCTAATAAAGATCCTCACTTATCTGAACCCCAGCGATTAGGGGGGACTTCTTGTTCTGAACAGGGCATTCAGGAGCCGAATGAAGACGTTAACGATGTGAGTCAGTGTTCAAATCACAAAGCGTCGGACTTTCATGCACCTGCTGCAGTGTATGAACCTAGAGAAACGGCTGAGAGTAAGTTCATTGATATCGATAAAATGTTGGATGCCCTCTCGGGAGATGAAGAATCAGTCAGGATGCTGTTGGATGTGTTTATCCAAGATCATGCTGGTGATTCGGATAAGTTACGCCAATTACTCAGTGAAGATCTCGAACACGCTCAGCGAGTTGCGCATAGTCTAAAAGGTGTTTCTGGTAGTTTAGGAGCGATGCCACTGCACCATATTTCAGCGGAAATCGAAGACTTGCTCAAACAAGGAAGCCAAGTACCAGAAAGTGTGCTGCTTAAGCTGACAACCATACTTGAAAGTACAATACTTTTCGCAAAAGACAGTCTTGAAACTGAAACCCTTCAAGAATCGCTAACGGATTGATATTCCTCTGACTTAAAATAGGTTGCTATGAGGTAAAAGCGTTACCTCAAGCTACTTCGTTAATAAACGGAGTGCTTATCCTGTTCTTATTCTATCGAATATAGGTATTTATCATGTGTTTTCGTCGGTTAGCTGTCACTCTGGCTATATGTCTATCATCAATCCTTTCTGGCTGCTCTTTATTAGAAGTAAAGATCGAGAGCCAGACAGTTCCGTTGACAAAGCAAGAGTTAAATATGCGCATTATGACGCGTGAATACGCTCAGCAATTCTTCGCTCAGGTCGAGCAAGCTGCCGATGTGCTGCATGAACGCTATGAGTCTACGGATAAAGTGAATCAATCTTACATTCTACTTTGGAAAATTAATGCGGAAGAGGGGCTTCAAGCTGCGGCTTATCAAGTGTCACCAATGGCTGCGTTGATTGATACCTGGGTGTTTAGTCACCAAATGAACCAATTCTACAGTGCAGGCGCGGGTAAAGGTTTGTTTGCAACGGATGAAGCAACACAAGTATCTGCTCACTTAGCGAAAGAAGTTGATAAGCTGGCGCAATCTTTGTTGAAGAAGGACGTGTACGTCAAGACTAAGGTGTTCGTAGCTGATTTTGTTGAGAAGTACCCATTTACTGATTTAAGCATGATTCGCACACCTGCTTACCGCGCATGGCTAGCTGCAAACCAAATCAGTGAAGAAGAAGCGGTAACGACTCTCGGTACAATGCCTGAAGCCATTGGTGATGTTTCTGATCGTCTAAGTTTGGTTTCTGAACAAACACCAAAGATCATGACGTGGAAAGCACAGCTATTAGCACTAAACAGTTCGGCAAGTATTGAGCAAGTCAACGCTGCACTGAACAGCCTTAAAGTGACTTCAGAGTCGCTGAAAGACTTTATCGATAATAACCCAGAATATATGCGCAATTTAGCTGAGCAAATGGCCTTGAAGTTGCAGCCCCTAGTGGAAGATATCGATCAAAAAACAGAAGAGCGTTTGTTTCAGTTGAGTGAAGAGCGTCAGGCTTTAGAGTTGATGGTGGCGAGAGAGCGCCAAGAGATAGCTCAAATCATCACAAACGAACGTGAGAAGTTCGCTCAAGATCTCGACCATGTTTCACAAGAGGTTGTGAACCTTGCCATGGATAAACTGATTGAACTCGTGAAGAGCACCATCATCTACTTCATTTTGTTCATTCTAGTGATCTTCTTTGCTCCCCTAGTTTTGGGTTATGCGTTGGGTAAACGTTCAGCGGTAAGAACCAGCACTAAATCTGCTTGATTGGTCAGAGCTTAAATGACAAACGTAAAAAAGGACCGAATCGTCGGTCCTTTTTTCTATCTATCGAAAACTAAGAAGACTTAAGCCGTTTGCTGTTTTAGTTCGCCTTCCGCTTCTTCTGTTGCTGGCGCAGTTGGTTCACATTTATCAACAAACCAGCCCATGTAAGAGGTAAAGATTGTCACGATGATACATACGAAGCTTAACCACATGAATGGCGCGTAAGAAAGCGTTGCGACACCAAGGATACTCGCCATGTAGATACCGTTATCACTCCATGGAACCATACCTGATGTTAGCGTGCCGCCGAACTCAGCGTTACGAGATAGATTCTTACGCTTGTAGCCAAGACGGTCATAGTTCTTTGCACAAATTTTAGGAGTAAGGATCAGCGATACGTACATTGCTGAGCCAAATACGTTGCCCATAAACGCGGTGCCGATAGTACTTGTTGCTAGTGAGCCTGCGCTTTGTACACGTTTTTCAAACAGTTTAGCAATCGTTTCTAGTACACCCACTTTATCTAGTAAGCCACCGAAGCCAAGGCCAAATACGATAACCGCGACAGAACCAAGCATCGAAGACATACCACCACGGTTCAAGATGGAATCAATGAAATCCACGCCTGAAGAAATCGCAAATGGTGCCCAAGCTGTGTTGAACGCTGTTAAGAAGTCCACATCTTGGATCATTACTGCCCAAATAATACCTAGCAGAGAGCCGAAACTGATCACTGGGAAAGAAGGCATACGCATCGCTAGCAGTGCTAACACGATGATCACCGGAACAAAAGAATAAGGCGTAATGAAGAATTGCTGTTCCATTGCCTGGATAACAGAGTCTACTTGGCTCATGTCAACTTTGCCTGCAAAGTGGAAGCCAAATGC
The DNA here is from genome assembly GCF_023716625.1 of Vibrio sp. SCSIO 43153. Lineage (NCBI taxonomy): Bacteria > Pseudomonadati > Pseudomonadota > Gammaproteobacteria > Vibrionales > Vibrionaceae > Vibrio > Vibrio sp. SCSIO 43153. The sequence goes on along the minus strand of NZ_CP071855.1, from coordinate 2,320,887 downwards.
AGTGAACATGATGCCAGTGATGATGTAGCTGATCAGCGCGATAGGTAACATGCCCTTGATATGCTCAACCACTTCTACGTTCGACATTGAAGACGCAAGAATTACCGAGTCTGAAAGTGGCGACATTTTGTCACCAAAGTAACAGCCTGATAGAACTGCACCAGCCGTAATTGGAGCCGGAACACCAAGACCTTGACCTATGCCCATCATCGCGATGCCTGCTGTACCAGCCGCACCCCAAGAGGTGCCTGTTGCCAGCGCAGTTAGCGAGCAGATGATCATGGTTGCTAGCAAGAAGATAGAAGGATGAATTGCCTTTAAACCGTAGTAGATGATGGTAGGTACAATACCGCCACTGATCCAAGTACCGACTAAGGCACCTACAGCAAGAAGAATAAGCACTGCACCTAAGCCATTAGAAATACCATTTAGTGCTGCTTTTTCAAGATCTTTGTATTGGTGACCTAATCTTAGGCCCAATAGCATGATAATGAACCAACCAATATACAGTGCCAGCTGAATTGGAAGGTCTAGTTTGGCAGTAAATGAAAATGCCAAAAGTAGAAACAAACCTAGCGAGATAAATACCTGTATCAGACTAGGAAGACGTGTTGTAACTTGCTTCATATGTGCCTCTGTCGTTCATGGAGCAATAGAGGAAGGCCGCTCCCTGTTTTAATCGCGCATAACATACATTAACAAAAATTATATTTCGAACATTTGGTGCTTTATCTTGACTTTCGTCCGTAAAAACGTTTGCTTGTAAAATTAATAACTGAAAAAGATTAAATTTAATGGTTTGAAATGTTTTGTGGTGTAAAAATCGTGTGCTTCAATTGTTATTTTCTCACTGAGTGGTAAGACCAAAGGATAAAGGGAGAGTGATGTTTCAGGGGCGATAGATAACGGGATGAATATGAAAATGCGATAAAATACCCCAAGTAGGTATCTTTCTCAGTAAAGGTTAAAAAAGTTGCGTTTATTTGCAAATTAGGGCTTGAGATTTTGTGTCGAAAATTGAACTATGGAGCAAGTTTTAAAAATATACATGGAGAGTTAATGCGATGAGAGTAGGTTTAGTTGGTTGGCGCGGCATGGTCGGTTCGGTTCTGATGCAGCGTATGGTCGAAGAGAAAGACTTCGATTTGATTGAACCAGTTTTCTACAGCACGTCTCAAATAGGTATCCCAGCTCCAAACCTAGGTAAAGAAGCTGGTCTACTTCAAGATGCGTTCGATATTGACAGCTTAAAACAGCTTGATGCGGTAATTACGTGTCAAGGTGGTGGTTACACAGAGAAAGTTTATCCAGCACTACGCCAGGCTGGTTGGAAAGGCTACTGGATTGATGCAGCTTCTACACTACGTATGGCGGAAGACTCTATCATCACTCTAGACCCAGTAAACCTAGCGCAAATTCAACAAGGCATTCACGGTGGCACCAACACGTTTGTTGGTGGTAACTGTACAGTAAGCTTGATGCTAATGGGCCTTGGTGGTCTGTTCGAGAAAGGTTTAGTTGAGTGGACAAGTGCAATGACGTACCAAGCAGCGTCTGGCGCAGGTGCACAAAACATGCGTGAGTTGATCTCTCAGATGGGCGTAATCAACGACTCTGTAAGCTCTGAATTGGCAAACCCAGCAAGTTCTATTCTGGATATCGATAAAAAAGTTGCCGACACAATGCGTAGCTCTTCATTCCCAACCGATAAGTTTGGTGTGCCTCTAGCGGGTTCTTTGATTCCTTGGATCGACGTTAAACGCGACAACGGTCAGAGTAAAGAAGAGTGGAAAGCGGGCGTAGAAGCAAACAAAATCCTTGGTTTCCAAGATGCGCGTGTTCCTATCGACGGTACTTGTGTACGTATCGGTGCGATGCGTTGTCACTCTCAAGCATTGACCATTAAGCTCAAGCAAAACGTGCCAATGGATGAAATCGAAGAAATCATCGCAACGCACAATGATTGGGTTAAAGTGGTGCCAAATGATCGTGACATCACCGCTCAAGAGCTAACACCAGCGAAGGTGACTGGTACGTTGTCTATCCCAGTTGGCCGTCTGCGTAAGATGGCAATGGGTGATGACTTCCTAAACGCTTTCACTGTAGGTGACCAACTATTGTGGGGTGCAGCGGAACCACTTCGTCGTACTCTGCGCATTATCCTGGCAGAGAAAGCGTAACCTGTCTTATAAATGAGATGTTAAACCGAAAGCGCCCAATGGGCGCTTTTTTGATATTCACGTGACAAAAAATTGACTTTTGACCTTTAGCTTTGCTGCGTCTTACAAATCGGAGCGCTGTTATGAAGCAAACATCTAAAGGTTTCACCCTTATTGAACTCGTTGTTGTCATTGTTATTTTAGGCATTCTTGCAGTCGTTGCTGCACCGCGCTTTTTAAACTTACAGCATGACGCTCGGGTCTCTTCAATTCAGGGCATGGCAGCCTCTGTGCACAACGCTGCGGAACTTGCTTTCGGTAAATCGGCTATTGAAGGACAAGAAAAGCTTCCGGCGTACCATGTTGATGGTGCAGGTAGCGTCCAATTTGGTTACCCAATTGTAGAAAATGGTGGTCTAGAACAGTTTATGACGGCTGACATGAACTACAAAAACGGTGATGGTGAATGGGTCTGGGATGCATTCAATACTGGTAAAACTCCAGCCGATCCAAACTATCGAGTGATCACACAATCAAAGTGGGTGAAAGCTTATGACCGAGACTCAATTAAAGCGAGTAACTGCTATGTAAAATACACCACCGCAATGGAAGAGGGTGATGATTACAAGGTAGAAGTCTTCACTGATGGTTGCTAAACCAAGAGCGGGCTTCGTCCTGCGGGAATGCTTTGTTTCGTGAGAGCCAAAAGCGATGGAAAAGCCGATGTTAGTTCATCGGCTTTTTTGATCGTAGATCTGGTGTGCAGGAACGTACAACGCCTTGATCAGAGAAACAAGTAGATAGAGAGCCCCAACTCGATCTTCCGTCGATCTTGAGGGTGACGGGCATTGTTGTCTAAATTCAAATACATCATTCCCGATTCTATTCTTCCTCGTCCGCGCTCACTACACGATTATCAGGATCCGCCAACTCGCTACCACAATGCTTACAGTGCATTGCGTCAGAGTCATGACCAGAGCGATTGCAGTTTGGACACTTAACCAGTTGCTTATGCGCATTCATTTCGTTGCTCAGTTCCGCCGTAATAATGCCAGTCGGGACAGCAAGTATTGAATAGCCCAACAACATAGTGAGGGATGCAATGGCTTTACCCAAGTGAGTTTGCGGCACCATGTCGCCATAGCCAACCGTCGTAATAGTTACGATCGCCCAGTAGATGCTTTTCGGAATACTCGTAAAGCCGTTGTGCGGACCTTCAATAACAAAGATCAACGCGCCAAAAATAGTGACAAGAATGCCGACCGTGCTAAAGAAGATAAGGATCTTACGACGCGCCATTAATAGAGAGCGCAGCAAGATGTTGGAATCTTGCAGGTAGCGAACGAGTTTGAGGATACGGAAGATCCGCATAACACGCAGTAATCGCACCACGCCCATAAACGAGGCGCCCGGGAAGAATATCGCCAAGTAGGTGGGCAGAATGGCTAACAAGTCAACGACGCCATAAAAGCTGGTGGCATACGATTTAGGTTTTGGAGAGCAGTAAAGCCTTAACAAATACTCGATAGTGAACAGGGCTGTGAAGGTGTATTCGATATAACGCAGCTCTCGAGACCATTCGGTCATCACAGATGGCAGTGATTCAAGAATAAGAACCACAAGCGAAGTAATGATGGCAATAATAAGTGCGATATCGAAGGCACGTCCGGCACGAGTGTGAGTACCGAAGATAATGACGTATAAATGATGCTTAAAAGACTTGCGAGGCATGATGTTGCACTGTCAGCGTTAGAATGAAACGGATTGCAACATCATACCAGAAGTTAGGAAACTTAGGCTAAACCTGGAAATAGGTTTCTCAAGCCGTTGGCAATAAACTCGATACCTAGTGCACCAAGGATCAGACCCATGATACGAGTGATAACGTTAATACCTGTTTGACCTAAAAATCGTACGATCAAAGGTGCGGAACGGAACAGCAACCAAGAGCACAGACAGAACAGTACAATGGTAATACTAATGCCTACTGTATCGAAGGCACTTGGGTAGCGTGCGCCATAAACGATAGTCGAACTGATCGCACCTGGGCCAGCCATTAATGGCATAGCCAGTGGTACTACGCCAATCTGTTCGCGGCTGACGTATTCCGATTTCTCTTGTTTGTTTTGCTTATCTTCACCCAACTTACCGCTCATCATCGAAAACGCGATACTCAGAAGAAGCAAACCACCCGCCACTCGAAATGAATCCAGTGAAATGCTGAACATATCTAATAGCAGCTGACCAGCAAACAGCGAGATGATCAGAATAACCGCAACAGCAACATTCGCTGTCGTCGCCGTTTTGCTCTTCTCTTCTGGTGTCATATGCCCAGTCAAAGAGACAAACACAGGCATGATGCCGACTGGGTTAACAGCGGCAACCAAACCTAAGAAAAACTGTAGGAAAATCGCTAACTCTAAAGTTTGCATAAGTTGTTCTCATCAATATTCACAATAGTGAAAAGGAGGGAGGGTATTTTTAGCGCGTAATGTAAGGCAAAAGAGGGGAGACACAAAATGAAAAAAACTAACGTATTGCCCAGTCTATTTGTGAGAAAAACTAATTATTGAAGAAAATGTATCCAAAGTGGAAATGTTTTGTTACCGAGAAAGTTGACACGAATGTAGGCTGAATTATACAAACGTTAACATTCGCACATTTTTGATAAAAAAAAACGTTGTTTGTAGAGAGATATAACGAGTTGGATATACTCTCAGTAGCACAAAAATTTAGGCTTACATGTAATTTTGTTGGCTAAAAATGAAACTTTTTTACAGATTATTGTAGTTTCTTTTGTTTTTTGGTTTGTTTGCTTCTTTTTTGTTCAATAAAAAGTTGGGTTTTATTTACTTGTTTATCAATGATTTATGCTGTTTTGTTGTGGTAAACCACTACTTTTGGGGTATTTCGAGAGTGAGATCTGATCCAAGTCAATTTTTTTCACACTCTGAAATATTATACTCAGCCCTGAAAGCAATTTACTAAGACGGTTGTTGGTTAAGTAGCTGATAAACAGTGGAAACAGCAAGCAGTGGCCTTAATAAAAAGTTTTTAATATTTGTTAATTTTAGGAGAATCCCTATGCCTGTAACTAATATGGCTGAACTAGATGCAATGATTGCTCGCGTTAAGAAAGCGCAAGAAGAGTTCGCTACTTACTCTCAAGAGCAAGTAGATGCAATCTTCCGCGCTGCGTCTCTTGCAGCTAACCAAGCTCGTATCCCGCTAGCTCAACAAGCGGTTGAAGAATCTGGTATGGGTATTGTTGAAGATAAAGTAATCAAGAACCACTTCGCTTCTGAGTTTATCTACAATAAATACAAAGACGAACAAACGTGTGGCATCCTTGAAGAGGATGACAACCTAGGTACAATGACTATCGCAGAACCTGTAGGTATCATCTGTGGTATCGTACCAACAACTAACCCAACTTCTACTGCAATCTTCAAATCTCTAATCTCTTTGAAGACTCGTAACGGTATCATCTTCTCGCCACACCCACGTGCGAAAAACTCTACTAACGACGCAGCTAAACTAGTTCTAGATGCAGCAGTAGCAGCAGGTGCTCCAAAAGACATCATCGGTTGGATCGACCAACCATCTGTAGAGCTTTCTAACGCTCTTATGAAGCACGACGACATCGCTCTTATCCTTGCAACTGGTGGCCCAGGCATGGTTAAAGCAGCTTACTCTTCTGGTAAGCCAGCAATCGGTGTAGGTGCAGGTAACGTTCCTGTAGTTATCGATGAAACAGCTGACATCAAGCGTGCTGTAGCTTCTATCCTTATGTCTAAGACTTTCGATAACGGCGTAGTATGTGCTTCTGAGCAGGCTGCAATCGTTGTTGATGAAGTATACGACGAAGTAAAAGAGCGTTTCGCTTCTCACAAAGCTTACGTACTAAGCAAAGGTGAAGCAGATAAAGTTCGCAAAGTTCTTCTAATCGACGGCGCACTAAACGCGAAAATCGTTGGTCAACCTGCTCCAGCAATCGCTGAAATGGCAGGCGTGAAAGTTCCAGCTGACACTAAAGTTCTAGTTGGTGAAGGTCTAGGCAAAGTTTCTTACGATGACGCATTTGCTCACGAGAAACTATCTCCAACTCTAGGTCTATTCCGCGCTGATAACTTCGAAGACGCTGTTGCTCAAGCAGTAACAATGGTTGAAATCGGCGGTATCGGTCACACATCTGGTCTATACACAAACCAAGACGTTAACGCAGACCGTATCCGTTACTTCGGCGACAAGATGAAGACTGCACGTATCCTTGTAAACATCCCAACTACTCACGGTGGTATCGGTGACCTTTACAACTTCAACGTAGCACCTTCTCTAACTCTAGGTTGTGGTTCATGGGGTGGTAACTCTATCTCTGAGAACGTAGGTCCTAAGCACCTAATCAACAAGAAAACTGTAGCGAAGCGAGCTGAAAACATGTTGTGGCACAAACTACCTAAGTCTATCTACTTCCGTCGTGGTAGCCTTCCAATCGCTCTTAGCGACCTAGAAGGTAAGAAACGCGCATTCCTAGTAACTGACCGTTTCCTATTCAACAACGGTTACGCAGATGACGTAGTACAACTACTTAAAGCTCAAGGCATGGAAGTTCAAACGTTCTTCGACGTTGAAGCTGACCCAACGCTATCTGTAGTTAAGAAAGGTGCTGAAGCAATGCAAAGCTTCCAACCTGACGTAATCCTAGCGCTAGGTGGTGGTTCACCAATGGATGCTGCGAAGATCATGTGGGTAATGTACGAGCACCCAGAAACAGCATTTGAAGAACTAGCAATGCGCTTTATGGACATCCGTAAACGTATCTACAAGTTCCCTAAAATGGGTCAAAAAGCTGAGCTTGTATGTATCACTACAACTTCAGGTACTGGTTCAGAAGTTACTCCATTCGCGGTTGTTACTGACGACAAGACTGGTGCTAAGTACCCACTAGCTGACTACGAACTAACGCCAAACATGGCAATCGTTGATGCTAACCTAGTAATGAACATGCCTAAGTCTCTAACAGCATTCGGTGGTTACGATGCAGTAACTCACGCTCTAGAAGCTTACGTATCTGTTCTTGCGAACGAATACTCAGATGGTCAAGCTCTACAAGCTCTTAAGATGCTAAAAGAGTACCTACCATCAAGCTACGCGAACGGTGCAAACGACCCAATCGCTCGTGAAAAAGTACACAACGCAGCAACTATCGCTGGTGTAGCATTCGCGAACGCATTCCTAGGTGTTTGTCACTCAATGGCGCACAAGATTGGTGCTGAGTTCCACCTACCACACGGTCTGGCGAACGCACTACTAATCTCTAACGTTGTACGTTACAACGCGAACGACAACCCAACTAAGCAAACTGCGTTCTCTCAATACGACCGCCCACAAGCACGTCGTCGTTACGCTGAAGTAGCTGACCACCTAGGCCTAAGCCAAGCTGGTGACCGTACTGCTCAGAAGATTGAACGTCTACTAGCATGGTTGGATGAGCTGAAAGGCGACCTAGACATCCCAATGTCTATCCAAGCTGCAGGTGTTTCTGAAGCTGACTTCGTAGCGAAACTAGACGAGCTAGCGGTTGAAGCGTTCGATGACCAATGTACTGGTGCGAACCCACGTTACCCACTAATCTCTGAGCTAAAAGAAGTTCTAATGGCTGCTTACTACGGTAAAGCTTTCGTTGAAGGTGAAACTTTCGAAGGTACTACAGTAATCAAGAAAAAAGCAGACCAAGAAGCAGCGAAAGCAGCTCCTAAAGCTAAAAAATAATAAGCGGAAACGTAATTAAGATTCGCTTATGAGAAAAGGTTTTCGCTAGCACGAAACCTTAATCGGGAAAAGGTTAAAGCCCCAGTCGTATGACTGGGGCTTTTTTTATCTTTTGATGTCGCCCTGAAATGTATTTACCCATTGAGGACGAATTACGGATACTTCACATAAAAAGCGACGTTAAACTTCAGTACTCACCACTCGGCCACTGAAGTACTCATTGGAAACGATATACGCAGTATTCCGCACCAGTTCATCTTGAATTTCAGCCCAATGTCGTTCGTCTAGATCTTCTTTCATATGGTTAAGCGATGGGATGACACCGCCTACACGTATATTGAATGGGGTCAGCTCTTTCGCCCAACTCAGCGTAAACCCAGACACTAGCGCGGCCATACTCTCAACACCAGTCAGGTCTTGGTGATCATCATGAGATATCACATTGACTATCACGCCTTTTTTGTTTCTATTGCGAAACCGTTCTGCCCCAACTTGTCCATAGGTATAAAGAAAGCGAGCTGCACTAGAAAGGTGATCAATGTATGTGTTCATCGGTTCTGGGTCCATTAAGCTCGGCATTGGTGAGCTTGTCCAGCAATTGACGATCACATCAGGGGAAGCGTTAAGCTGGGATTCAATTTGGTCAAACAGAAGGTTGATGGAAGTCGGAGTATCGCCACAGACGTTAATGGCATAAACCTTATCGGTGAATGTCTTAATTTGAGCGTAGCTTGCACTTAGGTTTTGTGGATTGCTGTCACACAGAACTAGAGTCGCGCCCAGATGTGCAAAATGATTGGAACACGTTCGTCCCAGCACGGAGCCGGCTGCAGTAACGAGTATGATTGAATCTTTGATATCCATAACACCTTCACTATTTAGGCAATGATAACCAGTAGTTTGTGCTTTTAGCATGGATCAAAAATGTTATAGGCAGTGTGAAAAGCCTCAAACTAACGGCTTAACCCTGTGGTAAATGTTGGGTTCTTTGCAAGGTGTCACATTTCTGGCGTGCGTCAAATGAAACCGGACGTTTGGAAAGCTGTTACTTACGCTTGAGCGTGGATTTGGTACTGGCGTTGAGCGGTTACGAGTTGGTTGTATAAGCCTGCTTCAGGAATCAGCTTTTTGTTACGCTCACCAAGGCTGCGGCGCTCATGGCCGGAAAGGTTGTGGTAAACCTCTTCCGGTAGATTGAATGTGTCTTCAGGGAGGTAAGTAAGTGCGTCAGGCTTTAGATAGTGGCTCAGTTTCGCCGAAGGCAATCCAGCATCATGAAACTGTTTCGCTTGCTCTGCGGCTAGCTCGTAGCTGCTGCTATCAGAACGCAGTGCCTGAGGTTGAGATAGACCGAATTGTTGGCGAAGAATGTCGTCGCTAGTGATAACTTCTTGGACTTCTTCAACTGGAACCACATCGCGGACATCATTTGAAAACATCGATAGAATCAGCGAAAAATCGGCACGACGACCTTCATGCACGGCATGGTTGATACCATTACCGAACTGAAGTTCGTTGATGATTGCTGCTTTGTCTAAAGTATGGATTTGCATGATGTTCCTCGTTTGATGCACTTTTAACGGCAACCGCGGAAAGAACTTTAGGAAAAAGAGGGGATTAATTGAAGAAATAGGTTGTTGAAGCATAAAAAAGCCCGCAATGATGCGAGCTTTTAAATATGACTAAATTGAACTTAGGGGAAGTAAATTACTTCGCTAGGTTCTCAGCTACGAAGTCCCAGTTTACAAGTGCCCAGAAGCCGTTCATGTAATCAGGACGTACGTTGCGGTAATCGATGTAGTAAGCGTGTTCCCACAGGTCAACAGTTAGAAGTGGAGTAGTACCTTCTTCTGTTAGAGGCGTTGCTGCGTTAGAAGTGTTAACGATCTCTAGAGAACCGTCAGCTTTCTTAACTAGCCAAGTCCATGAAGAACCGAAGTTGTTGATCGCTGCATCAGTGAACTTCGCTTTGAATTCTTCGAAAGAACCGAATGCTGCGTTGATTGCATCAGCAACTGCACCAGTTGGTTCGCCGCCCGCGTTTGGCGCTAGACAGTGCCAGTAGAACGTGTGGTTCCAAATCTGTGCTGCGTTGTTGAATACGCCACCAGTAGAAGTCTTGATGATTTCTTCTAGTGTTTTGCCTTCGAACTCAGTACCAGGGATAAGACCGTTTAGCTTAACAACGTAAGTGTTGTGGTGCTTACCGTGGTGGAAATCTAGAGTCTCTGCAGAGATGTGTGGTTCTAGTGCGTCTTTCGCGTAAGGAAGAGCTGGTAGTTCAAATGCCATTGCTCGATTCTCCATAGATATGAAAGGGTTACCTTTCGATTGCTTCCAGTGTTTTTATTTATATGTAGTCGTTACGACTGACTTGAAAAGTATTTTAGCAAGTTTTTACTTTATTAAAAGCCCGATATGAAAATATTTTGACAGAAAGAAGGGCTAGCGCGATAACTTCCAAGGCTATTACTAAGTGTAAAGAGAGCGAGTTATTGGTCCGATTGTTGCGTCAAACAACTTGGGTAGCGCTCGTTATTGCACCGCGTTGTTTTCCTTGCTTACTTTCGGTAGACAGGGAGTCAATGACAATGTGCTGAATCCTGACTCTTGAAGTTACTTGGGTATACACATCAAAACAAATCGCCTCCACGTGTGCAGCAAAAAGCCGATTCGGCTTTTAAACCTTATGGAAGTGGTCGTTTTCTCAAGGTGTCCATTTTCTTAAGTTAGAATAAGTGACTACGCTCGGATTCCTGTATCTTGAAGTTACTTTAGTACAAAAGCTTACTAATTATATGGTTTTTATTCTGTGTTTATTGAGTAGAATGTGGCAATAATTAAAGTTCACATCCATGAATGAGGAAGCGATGGAAACTATCGATAAAATCAAACAGCAGATTTCTGAAAACTCAATCCTGCTGTACATGAAAGGATCACCGAAACTACCTAGTTGTGGTTTCTCTTCTCAAGCAGCACAAGCGCTAATGGCTTGTGGCGAGAAGTTCGCTTACGTAGACATTCTACAAAACCCAGACATCCGTGCTGAGCTACCAAAGTACGCTCAATGGCCAACATTCCCACAGCTTTGGATTGAAGGTGAGTTGATCGGTGGTTGTGACATCATTTTGGAAATGTTCCAAAAAGGTGAACTTCAGCCTCTAATCAAAGAAGCGGCAGCTCGTGTTGAAGGTGACGCGGAGTAATTCGTAAATACTCACATTTGGCGATAGAATACAAAGGAGCCGCATTGGCTCCTTTTTCTTTTTTAGGTTAGTGGAATGAACTTGAAGCTTTACTACGTACATGATCCAATGTGCAGCTGGTGTTGGGGCTACAAACCAACCATCGAAAAATTGAAACAACAACTGCCTGGCGTGATTCAATTCGAGTATGTGGTGGGTGGGCTTGCGCCAGATACTAATCTGCCGATGCCACCAGAAATGCAGCAGAAAATTGAACAAATTTGGAAGCAAATCGAAGCACAGCTTGGTACTAAGTTTAACTACGATTTCTGGACACTATGTACACCAGTACGCAGCACTTACCAATCTTGCCGAGCAGTCATTGCAGCCGGTTTCCAAGATTCTTATGAGCAAATGTTAGAAGCAATTCAGCACGCTTATTACCTTCGTGCGATGCCACCTCATGAAGAAGCGACACTTCTGCAATTAGCGAAAGAAATCGGTCTAAATGTGCAGCAGTTTAAGAACGATATGGATGGTTCTCTGCTAGAAGGAGTCTTCCAAGATCAATTGAGCTTAGCAAAGAGTCTTGGTGTTAATTCTTACCCGAGTTTGGTACTGAAAATTAACGACGCTTACTTCCCGATTGAAGTGGACTATGTGTCTACAGAAAACACGTTGAAGCTCATTCGCGAGCGCATTATCGACAACATGCCAGCGCAATAATCCGAAACCGGTTTTCAAAGCCAAAACAACAAAAAGCCGCTCAATAAGCGGCTTTTTCGTAACGAATTGTATCCATTCAATGAAGCAATTACAGCACCATTGCAGCAATCCAACCGAAGATAATCAGTGGAATGTTGTAGTGGATAAATGTTGGTACCACTGTTTCCCAAATGTGTTCGTGCTGACCGTCTGCGTTTAGGCCAGATGTTGGACCTAACGTTGAGTCAGAAGCAGGAGAGCCAGCATCACCTAGAGCAGCTGCTGTACCAACAAGTGCGATGGTTGCCATTGGAGAGAAGCCGAATGCCAAAGCCAGTGGTACGTAGATCGTCGCAAGGATTGGAATCGTTGAGAACGATGAACCGATGCCCATAGTTACTAACAGACCAACGATCAGCATCAGTAGTGCTGCCAGCGGCTTGTTGTCACCGATGCTTGTTGATAGCGATTGTACTAGCGTTTCTACACCACCAGTTTGCTTCATTACTGCCGCAAAACCTGCTGCCGCAATCATGATGAAGCCAATCATTGCCATCATGTGTACGCCTTTAGTGAACACATCGTGCGTTTCTTTCCACGCGATAACGCCGCCGAAAGTGAATACCATGAAGCCAGCCAATGCACCAATGATCATTGAACCAGTGTAAAGTTGCATGCTTAGTGCTGCGATAATGCCTAGACCAGCGACCATGATGTGTTGTTTATTAATCGTCTCGCCCGTCTCATGAACAACCGTTAGCTCTGTTTCTTTGTATTCACGAGGTTTACGGTAGCTAACAAAAATCGCGGTAAGAAGACCAAAAATCATACCTGCGCCAGGCAGTAGCATTGCGGTAGGTACTTGGCTTGCCACCACATCGGTTAGACCGTTGTCGTGCAGGTTCTTCAGTAGAATGTTGTTTAGGAAGATACCACCGAAGCCAATAGGTAGAACCATATATGGCGTGATCAAACCAAAAGTCAAAACACAAGCGACTAAACGACGATCCAGCTTAAGCTTTGCGAATACGCCTAATAGAGGTGGAATCAAAATTGGAATGAAGGCGATATGTACCGGAATCACGTTTTGAGAGGACATGGTAACAAGTATAAGAGCAACCAATACTGCGTACTTTAGACCAGTAGTCGACGCAGAGCTCTCTTTACCATTTAAGCGCTTAATAACGCTTTTTGCCAGAAGGTCAGTGATGCCAGAACGAGAAATCGCTACAGCGAAAGTACCTAGCATTGCGTAGCTCAGTGCGATAGTCGCACCGCCACCTAGGCCACTTTCAAATGCAGCAACCGTATCCCCAAGGCTCATGCCTGCAACAAGGCCACCAACGATGGCACTAAACGTGAGGGCTACCACCACGTTTACGCGCATCAATGCTAACGCGAGCATGACGCACACAGATATAACGACAGGATTCATACTTTTCCTAATATGTTGTGTTTATTTATTATTCTTCATCAACAAGCGGCCAACCGCCGAGGGCCTTCCATTTGTTGACGATGCCACAGAATAACTCTGCAGTTTTTTGTGTATCGTAAAGGGCTGAGTGAGCCTCACGATTGTCAAAATCCATCCCTGCTGTTTTGCATGCTTTGGCAAGAACAGTTTGACCATAAGCAAGTCCACTTAATGTTGCGGTGTCAAAAGTGGCAAATGGATGGAAAGGGACTCTTTTTAGTTTGCAGCGCTCGTTAGCTGCATTAACAAAACCTAAGTCGAAAGCCGCATTATGTGCAACCATGATCGCTCTTGAGCAATCTGCTGCTTTTTGCTCTTTACGGATTAACTTGTAAATCTCTTTTAGTGCTTCTTGTTCAGAAACAGCGCCACGCAGAGGGCTAAAAGGGTCACGAATGCCGTTAAATTCAAGCGCTTCTTTTTCCAAATTCGCGCCTTCAAAAGGTTCGATATGAAAATGAATGGTTGAGGCAGGATGCAGATCGCCATTTTCATCCATGCTTAGGGTGACGGCGCAAATTTCTAAAAGTGCATCAGTTTGAGCATTGAAACCTGCGGTCTCAACATCAACTACCACTGGGAAATAACCTCGAAAACGCTTTTTCAGGGTTAGAGCTTCATTTTCTATTGTCATGTCGGCTTATTTTTGTGTGACGAAGGCTGCATTATTGCAGATTCTACCGATGAGAAAAACCGCAATTTCTCATAATTATCTAATTCAACAATGCCTATATAAAACAAGACTTATACTCTGAATTAGCAGGTATGTAACTCTCTAATCTGGCGAAGTAATTTTTCATTTTATATAGAAGGTAAGTGGAAGGCGGCCTCTGTTTGGTCTTAAGCTACTATAGTTGGCGAGAATTTTGCATTATTTCGATAGTTTTCAATAGAACCAGATCAACGGCAATTGCCTGCCGTTTAAGAGATTATATCTAAATGAAGAAATGGCTAATAACAAGTGGTGCAGTACTCTCTATGCTAAGTGCAAGCGATGCATTGGCAATGGGGAAGCGTTATTTAGCCACACCGCAGCAGTCTCAGTGGGAAATGGTGGTCAATACTCCGTTGGAATGTCAGCTTGTTCATCCTATTCCAAACTTTGGTGATGCTGTGTTTTCATCTCATGCGAGTAAAAAAATCAACTTAGATTTTGAATTGAAGATGCGCCGCCCAATGGGTGAGACGCGTAATGTTAGCCTGATATCAATGCCGCCTCCTTGGCGACCGGGAGAGAACGCAGACCGCATTACTAACCTCAAGTTTTTCAAACAGTTTGATGGTTATGTTGGAGGGCAAATGGCTTGGGGTATTCTGTCTGAGCTAGAGAAAGGCCGTTATCCTACGTTTAGCTATCAAGACTGGCAAAGCCGTGATCAGCGTATAGAAGTGGCTCTGTCATCGGTATTGTTTCAAAGTAAGTACAATGCGTTTAGTGATTGCGTTGCTAATTTGCTGAAATATAGTTTTGAAGATATAGCGTTCACTATTTTGCATTATGAACGCCAGGGCGACCAGCTCACAAAAGCATCAAAAAAACGGCTCTCTCAAATTGCTGATTACGTGCGTCACAATCAAGACATTGATTTAGTGCTTGTGGCCACTTATACAGATACCACCAACGGTAAAAGTGAAAGCCAAAACTTATCTGAGCGAAGAGCTGAGTCATTGAGAGATTATTTTGAATCACTCGGTTTACCGGAAGATAGAATCCAAGTGCAAGGTTACGGTAAGCGTCGTCCAATTGCGGACAATGGATCTCCAATTGGTAAAGATAAGAACCGTCGCGTGGTGATTTCTCTAGGACGAACCCAGGTCTAACTGAACTGCTAACCAATAAAAACGCCAGAGTTTGACTCTGGCGTTTTTGTATCCACTTGACGTTGTTAGTAGTTTTATTCGTTGCCGCTTAGCTTGTGTAATAGGTTTTAGTTTAGGCGAAACTTTGCAATGATCTCACAATTAGTCGCGGTATCAATTTTCTCGACTTGTTTTGCGATTGCAGGATTTGGGTGGCGCTTCATGAAATCGACAAGAGCTTTGGTACAGCAGCCAATCGAGTCAATAAAGCTTGCGCAATCTGTATTAGGACACTGAGGGATCAGTGTCAGTACTTTTTCAGACGCTAGTTGAAGGTACTTGAGCTCATATTCTGTGTCGCCTGCCCAGCGCCAAAATTGGGCAAGGTTGTGGCATGAAATCACCGAAATTAGTAATCGCTCGTCGGCTTCTATTTCCACGCATTCGCTAATATCTTCACTCAGGCTAAGGGCTTGCTGGTAATGAAGAATGCTGCGAACAGGGTCATCTAGTTGAAGTGCGGTATCGGCTAGAAGTGTGTGTTTTTCCCATTCACTGATCATTATCGTTATCCCACATGTCGATGTTGATGGTGAATCTAAACGATAACTATTATCAAGTAAAGTAATTTGTTGATAAAAGAAAGGCAGGTCTCAGACCTGCCTGCAAATAATAGCTTGTTTCAGTAGAGGCGTCTTAGTTAACCTTCTAGACCAGCTGATGCTTGCTTGTTTTGGATCAGTTCAACCATGTAGCCGTCTGGATCTTTAACGAAAGCGATGTGAGTCGTTCCGCCTTTTACTGGGCCAGGTTCACGAGTCACGTTACCGCCTGCCGCTTTAATCGCGTCGCACGTTGAGTAGATATCATCTACACCAATCGCGATGTGGCCAAATGCAGACCCTAAGTCGTACTCGGTTGTGCCCCAGTTGTAAGTTAATTCGATGACGGCACCTTGAGACTCATCACCGTAACCAAGGAACGCCAGCGTGTATTCGTACTCTTTGTTTTCATTAGTACGAAGCAACTGCATGCCCATGACTTCAGTGTAGAACTTGATAGATTTGTCTAGATCACCCACGCGCAGCATGGTGTGAAGAATTCGACCGTTTGACATTATTTGCTCCTAGCGATTGTTTCAGACGGATTTATTCGTCTGGGTACACTTTTTCTTTGAATTCACACAGATCTTCGATGATACAACTGCCACAGCGCGGCTTTCTCGCCACACAGGTATAGCGACCATGAAGGATCAGCCAGTGGTGTACATCAAGCTTAAACTCTTTTGGCACCACTTTAAGAAGTTTTTCTTCTACGTCGTCGACGGTTTTACCCATCGCAAACTTTGTACGGTTAGAAACACGATAGATGTGCGTGTCCACTGCAATAGTTGGCCAACCGAAGGCGGTATTCAGTACCACGTTAGCGGTTTTACGACCTACACCCGGCAAAGCTTCCAGTGCAGCACGATCTTCTGGTACTTCGCCGTTATGCTTCTCTAGCAAGATCTTACAAGTCTTGATGGTGTTTTCGGCTTTTGAATTAAATAGACCGATGGTTTTGATGTATTCCTTTAAACCATCGACACCCAAATCAAGAATGCCTTGTGGCGTGTTTGCAACAGGGTAAAGCTTGTCTGTTGCTTTGTTTACACTTACGTCTGTCGCCTGCGCAGAAAGCAGTACGGCGATAAGCAACTCAAACGGTGTGCTCCAGTTAAGCTCCGTCTGAGGATTGGGATTGTTTTCTCGGAGTCGTTCGAGAATTTCAATTCTTTTGACTTTGTTCATTGCTGACTTCCAAACCCGTCTTTGCGGTTTATGAAAAAGGCCCTACGAGTGGTAGAGCCTTGATTTTAGAATTCTTATATTATGCGTTAGTTACGCGAGCGCGCTCAATGGCTGGTTTTTCTTCTTTTGGCTGACGTGCCTGAATTGAGCTGTCGATAACGTTTTTCAACGCAATCAAAAGTCCTACGCCAATGAAAGCCCCCGGCGGCAACAATGCCAATAGGAAGCTGCTATCGAAGTGGAAAACCTGAATACGCAGTGCCGCTGCCCAGTCACCCAATAGTAGGTCTGCGCCATCAAATAGAGTACCGTTACCGATCAGTTCACGCATAGCACCAAGTACAACCAATACCGTTGTCATACCCAGTCCCATCCAGAAACCGTCTAGTGCTGCTGGCAATGGATCATTCTTCGATGCGTAAGCTTCTGCACGGCCGATGATAATACAGTTAGTTACGATCAGTGGGATGAAGATGCCCAGAGATAGATACAGTCCGTAGGCGTAAGCGTTCATCAAGAGCTGAACACAAGTTACCAAGGCGGCGATGATCATAACGAAGACCGGAATACGGATTTCTTTTGGTACGTAGTTACGAATCAGTGAAACCGTCACGTTCGAGCCGACAAGCACCAACAAAGTCGCAATACCCAAACCCAGGGCGTTGGTAATGGTCGAAGAAACCGCAAGTAGAGGACACAAACCCAGGAGTTGCACTAGGGCAGGGTTGTTGCTCCACATGCCGTTTTTCATTAGCAGTTTATTTTCACTCATGGTTGCCTCCTGCGCAGTCTAGGGGCTGATTTAGAATCTCATCACGAGACTTATTTACGTAGTTTACTGTGTTTCTCACCGCTTTCACTACCGCTCGAGGGGTAATGGTTGCGCCAGTAAATTGATCGAAATCGCCGCCATCTTTACGAACTCGCCAAGAATTCCAGTTACTTTCTGTCACTTGCTTACCAGTGAAGCTCAAGATCCAATCCGTAACGCGTAAATCAATTTTATCACCCAATCCCGGCGTTTCTTGATGGCTTAGGATACGGGTACCAAGGATCTTGCCTTGATTATCGATGCCGGTGATGATTTTGATTTCACCGTTGTAGCCATCTGGTGCGATGGACTCAATTGCCATTGCCGTTGGTTGACCATCTTTGGTAGCAATGTAAGTTGGCATCGAGCGAACTGTACCTAGATCGGGCGCAGATACCATAGTACATGCCGCAACAAGGTTGTTGTCATGCATTTCTTCCGGAATCACTTGGTTAAGAACCGACAGCAATTGCTTTTGTTCCTGAAGCTTAATTTGATCTTTTGTTAGGTACTGAGTCAGTGCCACAAGACCGGTTGTTGCACAGGCGAAGATCGCCAATGTCAGACCATTTTTTCTAATAGCGGTTAACATGTTTACCTCAGTGACCGTAAGTTCTTGGTTTGGTGTAGTAGTCGATCAACGGTACACACATATTGGCAAGCAGAACGGCGAACGCAATGCCATCTGGGAAGCCACCCCAACTACGAATAATGAATACCAACGCGCCGATCAGAGCACCGAAAATCAAGCGACCTTTCACCGTCGTTGATGCCGAAACAGGATCGGTTGCGATAAAGAATGCGCCTAACATCGTTGCACCTGATAGTAGGTGGAAGATTGGTGACGCAGTTTCTCCTGGCATGATCAAGCTAAACACGGTACTAAACAGTGCCAAGCTACCTAGGAAACCAACAGGAATGTACCATTGGATGATGCGCTTTTTGATCATCACTAGGCCACCAACCAAGTAAGCTAGGTTTACCCATTGCCAACCGATACCCGCAAGTCCACCAAACATTGGTTGTGATAGCACCTCATTTGGCGTTGCACCAGTATGAATACCAGTTTTGAATGCATCTAATGGGGTTGCCATTGTTACGCCATCCACGCCGGCACGAACTTGTTGCAGTGACAAACCATCAAAGTCATAGCCAGTAAAGATCAGAGACAACGCGTCTGCAAAAGTCACGTGCTCAGACATCAATGAAACAGGCGCGCTCCAACTTGTCATTTGGACAGGGAAGGAGATAAGCAATACAACGTAAGCGACCATCGCTGGGTTAAATAGGTTTTGACCAATACCGCCGTATAGGTGCTTCGCGATCACGATGGCAAAAATCAAACCGATAACCATGATCCACCAAGGGGACCATGGTGGGATTGCTACGGCTAATAGCCATGCTGTCACGATGGCACTGTTATCACGCAGCGCACGCATAGGAGAGCGCTTAAGCACAAGCATGACTAATGCTTCAAGTGACACTGCGACCGCAATAGCGAACACAAGTTGAATGATGGTTCCCCAACCAAAGAAGTAGGTTTGAGCCACTAAGCCAGGAATAGCGCACAGAGCTACCCATTTCATCAAATCAGGCGTGCTGCGACGGCTGTGAGCGTGTGGTGAACTGGCAATAAAAAACGACATTACTCGTTCTCCTCAGTATTGTTCTTATTCGCTTCTTGCTGAGCTTTGCGTGCTTTAGCACGAGCAATAGCAGCGGCAACAGCAGCTTTCTTCGGATCCACTTCCGGCTCTTCAGAAGGCGTTTCTTCAACAGATTCTATTTGTGCTTCTTGCTGAGCCTTACGTGCTTTGGCGCGCGCAATGGCTGCGGCAACAGCAGCTTTCTTTGGATCCACTTCCGGCTCTTCAGAAGGCGTTTCTTCAACAGATTCTGTTTGTGCTTCTTGCTGTGCTTTACGTGCTTTGGCACGAGCAATGGCAGCGGCAACAGCAGCTTTCTTCGGATCCACTTCTGGTTCTTCAGAAGGAGCTTCCGCTTCAACAGATTCTGTTTGTGTCTCTTGCTGCGCTTTACGTGCTTTAGCACGAGCAATGGCTGCGGCAACCGCGGCTTTCTTCGGATCCACTTCTGGTTCTTCAGAAGGAGCTTCCGCTTCAACAGATTCTGTTTGTGCTTCTTGCTGAGCTTTGCGTGCTTTAGCACGAGCAATGGCAGCGGCAACAGCAGCTTTCTTTGGATCCACTTCTGGTTCTTCAGCAGGAGCTTCCGCTTCAACAGATTCTGTTTGTGCTTCTTGCTGAGCTTTACGTGCCTTAGCGCGAGCAATAGCAGCGGCAACTGCAGCTTTCTTTGGATCTTCAGCTTGCTCTTCTGGTGTTTCCGCTTCTGCAGATTCCGTAGAGTCTTCTTGCTTAGCTTTGCGCGCCTTAGCGCGAGCAATGGCAGCGGCAACAGCAGCTTTCTTTGGATCTTCAGATTGTTCTGATGGTGTTTCCGCTTCTGCAGATTCAGTAGAACCTTCTTGCTGAGCTTTGCGCGCTTTTGCACGAGCAATGGCTGCGGCAACAGCGGCTTTCTTCGGATCTTCCGCTTGTTTTGTAGAAGCTTCTACTTCTACAGATTCGGTTGAATCTTCTTGTTGTGCTTTTTTCGCTTTAGCTCTGGCGATAGCTGCCGCGACGGCCGCTTTCTTGTCACCGGCTTCAGCAGGTGTTGATGCGTCTTCTTGTTGAGCTTTCTTCGCCTTAGCACGGGCAATGGCTGCTGCAACTGCTGACTTCTTATCGTCAGCATTATCTGTAGATGCGTCACCTTGTTCTTTTTGTGCTTTGCGTTCGCGAGCAAGACGTTTGCGTTCTTCGCGTAGCTTCGCCATTTCTGAGTTATCAGGCTCAGCTGCACCAGATTGAGCCGCCGCAGCTTGTTTGGCTTTTGCTTTGGCAATCGCGGCTGCAACCGCTGGTTTCACTGCTGGCTCGGCTTTTGCTTCAGTATTCTCTTTTTGTGCTTTCACGCGAGCGATGGCTGCGGCAATCGCATCGTCACCGCCAGATGCTTTCATGTCTTTACGACGATCATCTGCGGCTTTCTTAAAGCGATTTTCACGTTCTGCTTTTTCGCGTTCCATACGCGCTTTCTTCTCTTCAAAGCGCAGCTTAGCTCGTTCAGCTGCTGCCGCTTCTTGAGCGCGTGTACGGATTTCAGCTTTCGCTTGACGATAGTATTGAACCAGTGGAATTTCACTCGGGCACACAAACGCGCACGCGCCACATTCAATACAATCTTTAAGGTTCAGTTCTTCAAGCTTTTCGTATTCTTGGCTTTTTGCATACCACTGAAGCTGCTGTGGCAATAGCGAGGCAGGGCACGCTTCCGCACATTGGCTACAACGGATACATTCCATTTCGTATTGGTCAGAAGCGATCTCACGACGCTTCGGTGCCAAAATACAGTTTGCCGTTTTAGTGATAGGAACCTGAGCGTGGGGGAGGGTAAAGCCCATCATTGGACCACCCATGATCAGGCGCTGAAGTTTCTTATCTGCTTTGTAGCCAAACTCGTCTAACAGTGCTTGTACTGGCGTACCAAGTAGCGTCCAAACGTTACGTGGTTGCTTGAAGGTCTTACCCGTCAGAGTCACGATGCGATTGACTACAGGTTCGCCATCGATCACTGCACGTTTAATTGAGTAGAGAGAACCAACGTTTTGAACCAGGATGCCAATATCGGCAGGGATAGCGCCGCTAGGAACTTCTTTGTTGGTCAAAATCTTGATGAGCTGCTTCTCACCACCAGAAGGGTATTTGGTTGGGATAACGCGGATCACGATGTCTTTGTTCATCGCCGCTTGTTCCAGCGCTTTGATTGCTGCTGGCTTGTTATCTTCAATACCAATGATGGTCAGTTTTGGCTTAAGAATATGCTCGACGATCTCGATCCCTTGGATCAGTTCGTCTGCATGTTCCTGCATGAGTTTGTCATC
This sequence comes from Vibrio sp. SCSIO 43153, assembly GCF_023716625.1. Taxonomy (NCBI): domain Bacteria; kingdom Pseudomonadati; phylum Pseudomonadota; class Gammaproteobacteria; order Vibrionales; family Vibrionaceae; genus Vibrio; species Vibrio sp. SCSIO 43153. The sequence goes on along the minus strand of NZ_CP071855.1, from coordinate 2,299,242 downwards.
AGCGGTGATGTAAGGTTCACATTCAGCCGCGTTAACGATAAGAATTTCGGTACGTGCAATACCCGATTGGATCTTCTTAGCTGTTGGGAAGCCTGCGCCACCCATGCCCGAGATACCAGCAAGGCGAATCACGTCGATCAACGCATCTGCAGATTCTTGGGTGTAATCGGCAACTGGCGTTTTCTCACACCAAGTATCGTTACCATCAGGCGTAATCACTGCGCACAGTTCGCTTAAACCTGATGGGTGCGCAACAGTGCGTGGCTCAATAGCTGTTACTTGCCCAGAAGTTGGAGCATGAACAGGAACGGTGAAACCACTGTCTGACGCCGTTAGCTGTTGACCTTTCAACACGGTGTCACCAACAGCAATCAACAGATTACCTGCTTTACCGATGTGTTGTTTTAAAGGTAGGACGATTTCCGACGGAATGGCGGCATGAACCAATTCAGTTTTGTTGGATTGCTTTTTGTTTTCTGCCGGATGCACGCCGCCTGGGAAATCCCATAGCGAACCAGTACGAATTTGTTCAATCAAAGACAACATACGAAACCTTATTTAATTGAATCAGTCACGTTCGCTGCATTGGCAGCATCCGTAATGTTAACCACTGGAATGGCGTTAAGTTTCCATTTCCAGCTCTCTGTGGTGGTTTCCACAGGAATCATTTCAATACAGTCAGTTGGACAAGGCGCAACGCACAAGTCACAACCCGTACATTCGTCTTTGATCACGGTATGAAGGGCTTTAGTACCACCAACAATCGCATCGACAGGACACGCTTGGATACACTTGGTACAACCGATACACATGTCTTCATGGATGAAAGCAACGGTTTTGACTTTGCTATCGAGATCGTGTGCCGACTCTTCCGCTTCAACGCCCATCAGATCTGCCAGTTTCTCGATCGTCGCTTGACCACCTGGAGGACATTTATTGATTTTGTCGCCGTTAGCGATCGCTTCAGCGTATGGACGACAACCAGGGTAGCCACACTGACCACACTGAGTTTGCGGGAGAATAGAGTCGATTTGATCGACAATTGGATCCGCTTCGACTTTGAAGCGAATCGATGCAAAACCGAGTATCGCTCCGAAAACAGCAGCGAGGGCAGCAAGAGCGATGATCGCAATTAAAATCGTACTCATCGTTTACTTCACCAAACCTGTAAAGCCCATAAAGGCAAGAGACATAAGGCCTGCGGTGATCATCGCAATCGATGCGCCTTTAAATGGCACAGGTACATCAGCTGCAGCAATACGTTCACGCATTGACGCAAATAGGATCAGTACCAAAGAGAAGCCAACCGCTGCGCCAAAACCGTAAATGATCGATTCGATAAAGTTGTGGTTCTCGTTGATGTTAAGTAGAGCAACACCCAGAACCGCACAGTTCGTTGTGATCAGTGGTAGGAAGATACCCAATAGACGATAAAGTGTCGGGCTGGTTTTGTGCACGACCATTTCGGTGAACTGTACAACAACAGCGATCACCAAAATAAAGCTCATGGTTCGTAGATATTCGATGCCCAGTGGACGCAAAACATAGCTTTCCACCAAGTATGCACACACAGACGCGAGCGTTAGTACAAAAGTTGTAGCTAAGCCCATGCCAATTGCTGTTTCCAGTTTTTTAGACACGCCCATAAAAGGACACAAGCCTAAAAACTTCACCAGTACAAAGTTGTTCACCAGCACAGTGCCGACCAACAACAAAATATATTCGGTCATAGTTATTACGTTCTTAAAATCCGATCCCAATATTATCGTGTTTTGTGACACCAATAACAACCAGAGAACGGTGTGGTTTTATGCACCCGATGGAAAATTATACGTGTATGTGATGTGAGCGGATGAATTAATAAGAAATTGAAAAGTTTGGTGAATGGTTGTTAACAAAGTAAAACGCAATTAGTGCTGCTGATTTAACGTGGCTTTGCTGGTAGTCAACTAACATCAGGGGAAGAACAAAAGCGTGTTTCTGGGAAGAGCTTTTGTTGCAAGAGAGGTGGTAGTTTGTATAGGTGGATCGCTAGATACGAAAAAGCCGCGTCTTAGACGCGGCTTCTCTGAATTTGGCTCCTCCTGCTGGACTTGAACCAGCGACCTGCGGATTAACAGTCCGTCGCTCTACCAACTGAGCTAAGGAGGAATTGCTTTGTTTGAAAGCGGGGCGAATCTTACCGAGCACCTATGTTTCTGTCAACACCAAAAAATAGATTTTTCGCAAAAAAGAATAGTTTTTTTTCTTTACTTTTTTGTACACCTTGCCAGTTAAGGGCTGGAGTTACTTATCCACCAAAATTGTGGATAACTATGTTGATGAGATCTGAGTAAAGATCTTTTATATGCAACAGTGCTGGTTTGTTTTGAATTTTTAATCAGAAATATGCACTGAATAATCATATAAAACAGTGATTTATTTAAATCGACGCAAAATTGCTTAAAGTGGATAAGATTTGGTCTTTTGGGGATAAAGGATAATATTGGGTGTTTCTGGGGAAAAGTTGTGGAAACTAAATTGTGATGATTTGGGGACGTTCATCAACTAGGGCGAAAGACTATAACAGAGTCGCCTGAGTAAGGCTAGATCAAAGTAAAGAAAGCGCAAAAATTAATTACAATGAGCTATAAATCTAAAATAGACGTAGATTTCATCTAACAAGGTGTATATATATACAGCCAAAGTGCAGTAAATTTGAGGAAGGGTATGAGTAAAGTTTATGAACTGGTCTCTGAATATCAGCCATCTGGTGATCAGCCAACCGCGATTAAGCAGTTGTTAGAAGGGTTAGATGCTGGTCTTGCCCATCAGACACTGTTGGGTGTAACGGGGTCGGGTAAAACATTCACACTGGCAAATGTGATCGCAGAAGCACAGCGACCAGCGATTCTTCTTGCCCCTAACAAAACCTTAGCTGCTCAATTGTACGGCGAAATGAAGTCTTTCTTTCCCAATAACGCGGTGGAATACTTTGTGTCGTACTACGACTACTACCAGCCAGAAGCGTACGTTCCGACCACGGATACGTTTATCGAGAAAGACGCTTCAGTTAACGCGCATATTGAACAAATGCGTTTGTCCGCTACAAAAGCACTACTAGAACGTAAAGATGCCATTATTGTCGCGTCGGTATCGGCTATCTATGGTTTGGGTGATCCAGAATCGTATCTACAAATGATGTTGCACTTACGTCGCGGTGATGTGATTGATCAGCGCGATATGCTACGCCGCCTTGCAGAGCTGCAATACTCACGCAATGACGTTGCATTTGAACGTGGCCAGTTCCGTGTTCGAGGTGAAGTGATTGACATCTTCCCGGCCGAATCAGACCAAGATGCTGTACGTGTAGAGATGTTTGATGATGAAGTCGATTGCATTAGCGTATTCGACCCATTGACTGGAGTGGTCAAACAGCGCGACTTGCCGCGTTATACTATTTATCCAAAGACGCACTATGTTACGCCACGTGAGCGTATTCTTGATGCGATTGAAAGCATCAAAGATGAGCTTGAAGTGCGTAAGAAGCAGCTTCTGGATAACAATAAGCTTCTAGAAGAACAACGCATCAGCCAACGCACTCAATTCGATATTGAGATGATGAACGAGCTGGGCTTCTGTTCAGGTATCGAAAACTACTCTCGTTACTTGAGTGGCCGTGCTGAGGGTGAGCCGCCACCGACACTATTTGATTATTTGCCTCACGATGGTTTGCTGATCATCGATGAGTCCCACGTGACGGTTCCGCAAATTGGCGCGATGTATAAAGGTGACCGTTCCCGTAAAGAAACACTGGTTGAGTTTGGTTTCCGCCTGCCTTCAGCGTTGGATAACCGTCCGATGAAGTTTGAAGAATTCGAAGCGATTTCGCCGCAGACGATATTTGTCTCGGCAACACCTGGTAATTATGAGCTGGAAAAATCAGCCGACGAGATAGCTGATCAGGTTGTGCGTCCAACAGGTCTACTCGACCCTGAGTTAGAAGTTCGCCCAGTTGCCACTCAAGTCGATGATCTGTTGTCTGAGATTCGAATCCGTTCTGCGAAAGAGGAGCGTGTTCTGGTAACGACACTAACTAAGCGCATGGCGGAAGACTTAACCGAGTACCTGCATGAGCATGATGTTAGAGTTCGCTACCTTCACTCTGATATCGATACGGTAGAGCGTGTCGAGATTATCCGTGATCTTCGCTTAGGTGAGTTTGATGTGCTGGTGGGCATCAACTTATTACGAGAAGGCCTGGACATGCCAGAAGTCTCATTAGTAGCGATTCTTGATGCGGATAAAGAGGGCTTCTTGCGATCTGAACGCTCCCTGATTCAGACGATTGGACGAGCGGCACGTAACCTCGAAGGTAAAGCAATTCTGTATGCGGATTCGATCACCAAGTCGATGAAAAAGGCGATGGACGAAACCGACCGCCGTCGTGAAAAACAGCGAGCTTACAATGAGAAGATGGGTATTGAGCCACAAGCTCTGAAACGTAATATCAAAGATATTATGGAGCTAGGGGATATCACTAAGTCGAAGCGTCAGCGTAACAATAAGCAAGTACCGTTATCGAAAGTGGCTGAGCCTTCGCAAACCTACGAGGTAATGTCACCACAGCAACTAGATAAAGAGATCAGTCGTTTGGAAGCGGCAATGTACCAGCATGCGCAGGATCTTGAATTTGAACTGGCGGCACAAAAGCGTGATGAGATTGAGAAGTTACGCGCGCAGTTCATTGCAAATAGTTAGCCTGATTAGCGGTAATTTGATTACCGACAAAATGCCCAAGTGCTTATGTTTCAATACTTAGGATTGAATATTTAGTGCACTTGGGTGATTCGGCATTCTTGAATCGAAGACAAAAAAAAGCCAATAGGCAGTCGGGTCTATTGGCTCATTGCGTGAATATAGAATTCACAAACAACGTCAGTTGGCTAGGTGACCCGAGGGGTCACATCATGTAACGCATACATCGTGCCATTCTTCATCTCATTGATCTGTATACTTTCCTAATTTAGCATTTCATTTTATTACGATTGTTTATTTGCAAAATGCAAAGCGTAATGCGATTATTATTTAAAACACAACGATAAATTGGCTAGGTTATGCAATCTAATGAAGGTCAAAAGTCTCGCTATCTATTGATGGTCGAAGACACCGCATCCGTCGCAGCGTTATATCGCTCCTATCTAACACCTCTTGGTATTGATATTAATATCGTTGGCACTGGGCGTGATGCTATTGACAGCTTAAAGCACCGAATCCCAGATTTAATTCTGCTGGATCTGCGTCTACCCGATATGACAGGTATGGATGTTCTCCATGCGGTTAAAGAGAGTAACCCAGACGTCCCGATCATTTTTATGACGGCACACGGCTCTATTGATACGGCCGTAGAGGCAATGCGTCATGGTTCCCAAGATTTTTTAATTAAGCCCTGCGAAGCCGACCGATTGCGTGTCACGGTGAATAATGCGATCCGCAAAGCAACCAAATTAAAGAATGAAGCTGACAACCCTGGCAATCAAAATTATCAAGGCTTTATTGGCAGTAGCCAAACCATGCAGCAGGTTTACCGCACTATTGATTCTGCTGCGAGCAGTAAGGCGAGCATTTTCATTACTGGTGAAAGTGGCACGGGTAAAGAAGTGTGTGCGGAGGCGATTCACGCAGCAAGTAAGCGTGGAGATAAGCCGTTTATCGCCATCAACTGTGCAGCAATTCCGAAAGACCTTATTGAAAGTGAACTGTTTGGTCACGTAAAAGGTGCTTTCACCGGTGCGGCTAATGATCGACAAGGTGCGGCAGAACTGGCTGATGGCGGCACGCTGTTCCTTGATGAGCTGTGTGAAATGGACTTGGATCTTCAAACTAAGTTATTGCGTTTTATTCAAACGGGTACGTTCCAAAAGGTCGGTTCTTCTAAAATGAAGAGCGTAGACGTGCGCTTTGTGTGTGCGACCAACCGCGACCCTTGGAAAGAAGTGCAAGAAGGCCGTTTCCGTGAAGACTTGTACTACCGTTTGTACGTGATTCCTTTACACCTTCCACCGTTGCGTGAGCGCGGCGAAGACGTGATTGAAATTGCTTATTCATTGCTTGGCTACATGTCGCATGAAGAAGGAAAGAGCTTTGTACGTTTCTCTCCAGAGGTAATAGAGCGATTCAATGATTATGAATGGCCTGGAAACGTTCGCCAATTGCAAAACGTGTTGCGTAACATTGTTGTCTTGAACAGCGGTAAAGAGATTTCTTTAGACATGTTACCGCCACCATTGAACGCGCCAATGATTAAGACACCAATGCCAAGAGCCGTTGAAATCGAGAGTTTTTCTGCTTCTGATATTATACCGTTGTGGATGACAGAGAAGTCCGCCATTGAACAGGCTATAGAGGCTTGCGATGGCAATATACCGAGAGCTGCTGGGTATTTGGATGTAAGCCCTTCAACGATTTATCGTAAGCTCCAAACTTGGAATCAAACCGAAGAGCAGAAAAAGGCATGAACAAGGAAGTGTTAAATCAACAAAAAATTGATGAGTTGTCTGATGAAATAGGTAGTGAAAATGTTCCTATTCTTTTGGATATTTTCCTCGGTGAGATGAACTCATATGTCGACAATCTAAACGCCAATGCCAGTGATGGCCAACTTGTGTATTTGAAAGAAATCAGCCATGCATTGAAGAGCAGTGCGGCGAGTTTTGGTGCCGACCGCTTATGTGACTTAGCGATTCAAATTGATCATAAAGTGAAGCGAGGAGAGTCATTAAGCCATGATGGTGATGTGTCTATGATGCTTGACACGCTGAAGGTTACACAAAAGGCTTATTTGAGCTGGGGTCAATGATAGACGTATACAGAAAAGAGGCATAGCGCCTCTTTTCTAATGTCTCTTATAGCGTTAATTGGTCAACAATCGCTTGTTTTAACTTATCACGATCATGTCGCCAATCTCGATTGGTAGAAGCAAGTGATTGTGTGACAACATTCCAGTGTGCATTTACCTCATCATCCGCATCTTCCGCCAAAACTACGTCAATCTTTCTTCCTTGGCAGGCGCGCTCACACCATTCTAATTTCTGTCTCAGAGACATTAAGCCAGCGGGACCAAATTCAGGGCTCAAGTTGGCAACGAATATAAGTTTAGCACTATGGTTATTTGCAATGGCTTTCCCAAGTTCCGGAAGTAGCAAAGGTGGCATTATGCTGGTTAGAAAACTGCCTGGGCCTAGGATGATTGCATCAGCCTGTTCTAGAGCTGTGATTGCTTCTTTTGTCGCAGGGACTTCTGGAGAAAGATCGAGACGACGTAGTTCTTTGTTCATCTCGTCTACATTGGTTTCACCAGTTACTATTTGGCCGTCAACCGCAAGCGCTGTCAGGTCAGATGGGTGCTCTGACATCGGTAAGATATTGACGTCTACTTTCAGCATGTTGCGGATTAAGTTGATAGCATCAAGAGGCCTTACTGATAGGTGATCTAAAGCCGTCAACATTAGATTACCTAGGTTATGTCCATCAAGTTCGCCAGCGCCTCGAAAACGATATTCAAACATCATTGAGCTAATGGAAGGCTCCGTGATGAGCTGGTTGATGCAATTACGTGTATCTCCCCAAGCAATACCGCCTTGGCAATGACGAATTCGCCCAGTTGAGCCACCATTATCTGTTGTTGCTACAATTCCGGTTGCATTTTCGCCGAAGTCTTTCAAAGCCGATAGCATTCGACCTAGACCATGGCCACCGCCAACCGCGGCAACCTTTTTGTCGTTATAGATTTTCATCGTGTTCTTCTAATATTTTTTGTCATAACCGACTACAATTTATCTTATTGAGTAATAGCCGTGTACTCACTAGGAAGTAAATTGTGTTTCTACAGAGATTTTTATCGATTAAGGCTAGATTCCATTACGAATATTAAGTATTTTACACGGCAAAGCTACCAAGTGCTTATATTATAGTGCTGGTTGCCATAACTCCGAGCTTACTATGCTAAGTCCAAGGATAAGCATTTTGAGCCAGTGACATTCTGTCACAAGGGCATAATTGGAAATGATTATGCCTCCCGTGTTTGGAAAGGTGTTCCGTGGCGCAACAATTCGAAGACAAATTTCATCGTAAGTTCTATTACTTGCGTCTGTCTGTGACCGACGTATGTAATTTCAAATGTACCTATTGCCTTCCTGACGGCTATAAGCCATCGGGCAATAAAAACTCGTCTTTTTTATCTCTCCCTGAGATCAAACGTGTCGTCAAAGCGTTTGCTGATTGTGGTACCTCAAAGGTACGTATCACAGGTGGTGAGCCGAGTTTACGCAAAGACTTTACTGACATTATTCACTCAGTCGCAACCACGCCGGGTATCAAAAAAGTCGCGACAACGACTAACGGCTACCGCATGGCGAAGCAAGTGGCGGACTGGCATGACGCTGGCCTCACGCACATTAACGTGAGTGTGGATAGCCTTGACCCGCGTATGTTCCATCAAATCACAGGTGAAAATAAATTCACTGAAGTGATGAATGGTATCGAACGTGCATTTGAAGTGGGTTATGAGCAAGTCAAAGTGAATGTGGTACTGATGAAAGACCTCAACCACAACGAGCTACCTGCTTTCCTTAACTGGATTAAAGATCGTCCCATCCAACTGCGTTTTATAGAATTAATGCAGACGGGAGAAATGGATGATCTGTTTGCCAAGCATCATGTCTCTGGTGTGGCAATCCGAAATCAATTAATCGCCAACGGTTGGTTACTTAAAGTACGTTCTCATAATGATGGTCCTGCACAGGTATTTGTTCATCCAGATTATAAGGGTGAAATTGGCCTAATCATGCCGTATGAGAAAGACTTCTGTGAGAGCTGTAACCGACTTCGTGTATCGGCTATGGGTAAACTGCATCTATGTCTGTTCGGTGAGCATGGCGTGGAATTACGTGACCTATTAGAACGTGACGAGCAAGAGGAAGAATTGATTGAACGTATTCAAGCGCAGCTGCAAACGAAATCCGTTAGTCACTTCTTGCACGATGGCAATACAGGTATGACGCCACATCTTGCGTCTATCGGCGGCTAATTCCAATCAGATTTTACATCGGGAGCTGACGTGGCTTCTGATGATTTTTCCAGAATCGATACCCTGCGTATCAAAAGCAAATTAGAGAATAGGTGAACAAATGGGTCACGCTGAAAGCAAATTTCAACCTGCAAACATTGCCGTTCTAACGGTATCTGACACTCGTACTGAAGAAAACGACACTTCTGGTGGCTACCTAGTTGAGCACGCGAAAGAAGCGGGTCACAACGTTGTCGATAAACAAATCGTTATCGATGACATGTACAAGATTCGTGCGACCGTTTCTCAGTGGATTGCTGACGAAAATGTACAAGCAATCATGATCACAGGCGGTACAGGTTTCACTTCACGTGACAGCACGCCAGAAGCACTTAAGCCGCTATTTGATAAAGAAGTAGAAGGCTTCGGTGAACTATTCCGCTTGGTTTCTTACGAAGAGATTGGTACTTCAACGATTCAATCTCGCGCGATTGCAGGCTTTGCTAACCATACCGTTATCTTCGCGATGCCGGGTTCTACTGGTGCGTGCCGTACTGGTTGGACGAAGATCATCAAGCAACAACTAGATGCAAGCCACCGTCCTTGTAACTTCATGCCACACCTATCTGTATAACCTTTCCTATAAGCGAAGGAAAAACAATGACCCAATTTACACATATCAACGCGTCTGGCGAAGCTAACATGGTGGACGTATCAGCAAAAGCAGAAACCGTTCGTGAAGCACGTGCTGAAGCGTTCGTGCACATGGCTCCAGAAACACTACAACTTATTGTTTCAGGCCAACACCACAAAGGTGATGTGTTTGCGACTGCTCGTATTGCTGGTATTCAAGCTGCTAAGAAAACATGGGATTTGATTCCTCTTTGTCACCCTCTGTTGCTTTCTAAGGTTGAAGTTCAACTGGAAGCTATCGAAGCAGAAAACAAAGTACGTATCGAATCCGTATGTAAGCTAGCGGGTAAAACAGGCGTGGAAATGGAAGCGCTGACGGCGGCTTCAGTGGCAGCTTTAACGATTTACGATATGTGTAAAGCGGTGCAGAAAGACATGGTTATTGAACAAGTTCGTCTACTAGAGAAGACGGGCGGTAAATCAGGACACTTCAAGGCGGAATAATGATTAAAGTACTTTTCTTTGCTCAAACGCGAGAGCTAGTTGGTATGGATGGTCTAGAACTTGAAGGCCAGTTTGATAATGTAGAAGCCATTCGAGTTCACCTTGTTGAATCGGGCGCTGACAAAGAAGGCAAGTGGGATTTAGCGCTAGAACCAGGCAAGTTACTGGCTGCGGTAAACCAGTCTATCGTACCTTTAGACACTGTAGTGAAAGCGGGCGATGAAGTTGCCTTCTTCCCACCAGTAACAGGGGGCTAATATGGATCCTCGCGTTTCTGTACAAGCTGAAGACTTTTCGGTCGATCAAGAGTACCAACGTCTATCAGAAGGCACGGCCTCTGGTGCGGTAGTTACCTTTATCGGTAAAGTTCGTGATATGAACCTTGGTGATAACGTGGTTGGTCTTCACCTAGAGCATTATCCGGGTATGACGGAGAAAAGCCTGATCGACATCTGCGATGAAGCGGAATCACGTTGGCCTTTGTTAGGTGTGCGCGTTATTCACCGTATTGGTGATCTCGATACCGGTGACCAAATTGTTTTTGTTGGTGTGTCCAGTGCACACCGTGGTGCGGCATTTGATGCTTGCGAGTTCATTATGGACTTTCTAAAGACCAAAGCACCATTCTGGAAAAAAGAACGCACCACCAGTGAAAACCGCTGGATTGAATCGCGAGATACCGATCATCACGCAGCGCAGCGCTGGGAGAAATAACTCCTTTTCTATCGCGAGTAGCTACCTATGGCCAAGTTGTTTAGATGACTTGGCCTTTTCCATTTCCAGACCTTCCTCTCTTCAAATTAGCTCCCACTAAACGAGGGCTAAATAACTTCTCTAAATACCGTACATTTCACTTGTTTACCGAACGGTGATCCTGTTCACAATAAAAAATCTTGAACAAGATATAAACAATAATTTGTTAGACTTGTACCATGGTAAATGTTAATTAATATGTGCATATCTAGCATAAGATGCTATCAAATCGTTTAAATTTAGATTTATCGAAAGTTTCGCCTGTTAAATGATATCTCATATCCCCATTTTGCTAGCGAATACTTATTAACTAGTATTTATTGCTGAATATGAATGGTATTTACAGAATTATTAGTTTTTTTGCTACATTTTTATGGCAAATTACTTCAATGATTGCTAATGTGTGCCGCAGTCTTTGTAAGGTTTTAGAGTTTTGTGCTCAGAAAGTGCGCTAAAAAGTTCTAAAATGCTGACCGTTCCAGTCCCTTGCAGAGAAGTCATGGATGCTAATGAAAAACTCGGAGTTTTACGCATGTATAAGAACAAAATCACTCAAGCCCTTCTTCTAGGTGCTGGTCTGGCAGTGGCTGCCGCTTCTACTACCGCTTTTGCTGCAGATGTTCCAGCAGGTACTAAACTAGCTGATAAACAAGAACTTGTTCGTGGTAACGGTACTGAAGTTGCGACAATTGACCCGCATAAATCTCAAGGTGTTCCTGAATCACACGTGATTCGTGATCTTCTTGAAGGCTTGGTGAATCAGAATGCAGATGGCGACACTATCCCTGGTGTTGCTGAAAGCTGGGAAACCCCAGACAACAAAACCTTCACTTTCCACCTACGTAAAGACGCAAAATGGTCTAATGGCGAGCCTGTAACAGCACAAGACTTCGTGTTCAGCTGGCAGCGTGCTGTCGATCCTGCAACTGCTTCTCCTTATTCTTGGTACATGGAATACACCAAGATGAAGAATGCGAAAGATATCGTTGCGGGTAAAAAAGACAAAAGCGAGCTAGGTGTTAAGGCGACTGATGATCACACCCTAGTCGTTGAACTAGATACTGCGGTTCCTTACTTTGTAATGATGACTGGCCACACAACAATGAAACCAGTTCACAAAGGAACAGTTGAGAAGTTCGGTGATCAATGGACGAAACCAGAAAACTTCGTAGGTAACGGCGCTTATGTAGTAAACAACTGGGTTGTGAACGAGCGTCTAGAGCTGACTCGTAACGAACAGTACTGGGATAACGACAAAACTGTTATCAACAAGGTTACTTTCCTACCTATCGAAAACGCAGTAGCGGAAATGAACCGTTTCCTATCTGGCGAGATCGATTTCACATCAACGCTACCGACTGAGCACTTTAAGCGTCTGCAAAAAGAGCATCCTGAGTCAGTATCGGTTGAGGGTAGCCTGTGTACTTACTACTACTCATTCAACACGAAGAAAGAACCATTTAACGACGTTCGTGTTCGTAAAGCGATTTCTTACGCGATTGACCGTGATATCGTTGCAAAAGCAATCCTTGCTCAAGGCCAAAAACCAGCATACTTCCTAACGCCTGAAATTACAGCGCACTTCGACCCTGAGCTACCAGTTTACGGTAAGATGACGCAAAAAGAGCGTAACGCAGAAGCTGCACGCCTTCTTGAAGAAGCGGGTTACGGTAAAGGCAACCCACTTAAGTTCTCTCTTCTTTACAACACGAACGAGAACCACAAGAAGCTAGCTGTTGCTCTAGGTTCAATGTGGAAGAAAACGCTTGGTCTAGACGTTACACTAGAAAACCAAGAGTGGAAAACATACCTATCTACTAAAGATCAAGGTGATTTCGAAGTTGCACGCGCTGGTTGGTGTGGCGACTACAACGAAGCATCTTCATTCCTAACCCTTATGGTTAGCTCGAACACTACTGGTGGTCAGCACTGGGGTAGTAAAGAGTACGACGCACTGATCGACAAAGCACTTAAGTCGACTTCAGAAGAGGAGCGTACTCAAATTTACCTAGATGCTGAAAAGCTGATGGCGAAAGAAATGCCAATCGCACCAATTTACCAGTACGTGCGTTCACGTCTACTAAACCCGCACGTTGGTGGTTTCCCTGCTAACAACGCGGAAGAGAAGATCTACTCAAAAGATCTTTACATCAAAGCTAACTAATCGTTTAGCTTCAAAACTATAAGAATAAGGCACACGCGCATCCGCCAGGCTGCGTGTGTTGCCTATCATCAATTTTTTAACTGTCACAGACGGAAAGAGTGAGTTTATGCTTAAATTCATCGCAAAAAGGATATTTGAGGCGATCCCAACAATGTTGGTTTTGATCACCGTATCTTTCTTTCTCATGCGTTTCGCACCGGGTAACCCATTCTCGAGCGAGCGTCCATTACCGCCAGAAGTTATGGCGAACATTGAAGCCAAATACGGCCTAGATAAGCCAGTATTTGAGCAATACACCACGTATTTGACTAACGTAATCCAAGGTGACTTTGGCCCTTCATTCAAATACTTAGATTACACAGTAAACGAGCTAATCTCGGTAGCACTGCCAGTATCGGCGAAGGTAGGCTTCATTGCCTTTATCTTCACGGTGATTCTGGGGGTAACGATCGGCACCATAGCCGCGCTTAAACAAAACTCGTGGCTTGATTACACCATTATGTCGACGGCGATGCTTGGGGTCGTAATGCCATCCTTCGTACTAGCGCCTGCTCTGATTTACTTGTTCTCGCTCCACTGGAATTTATTCCCTGCGGGTGGTTGGCATGATGGCTCATGGCAATACTTAGTGCTGCCAGTTATTGCTATGTCACTGCTTTATGTTGCCACGTTTGCTCGTATCACTCGTGGTTCTATGATTGAGACATTGAACAGTAACTTTATTCGTACTGCTCGTGCGAAAGGTCTAAGTTACCGTTACATCATCCTGAAACACGCATTAAAACCAGCGTTACTTCCAGTTGTGTCCTACATGGGACCAGCGTTTGTCGGCATTATTACCGGCTCGGTGGTTGTTGAGACCATCTTTGGTCTGCCTGGTATCGGTAAGCTGTTCGTAAACGCAGCCTTCAACCGTGACTACTCGCTAGTAATGGGTGTAACCATTCTGATTGGTTTCCTATTCATCTTGTTCAACGCTATCGTTGATATTCTGCTAGCAATGATTGACCCGAAAATTCGCTACTAACAGGGAAGTATGGTTATGTTAACGAAAAAAGAGAATCTTGAAGCGGTCGAGAAATTTGCAGAGAACCTGGAAGTTGAAGGCCGTAGTTTGTGGCAAGACGCCCGTATCCGCTTTATGCGTAACAAAGCGGCAATGGTGAGCTTGTTCATTCTTACATTGATGACCCTTGCGGTAATCTTCCTGCCAATGTTGGCACCTTACACATTTGATGATACAGACTGGTACGCAATGCACGTCGGTCCAAGTGCTGAGCACTGGTTCGGTACTGACAGCTTAGGTCGTGACCTTTACGTACGTACGCTAATTGGTGGCCGTATCTCTCTAATGGTGGGTGTTCTAGGTGCATTGGTTGCGGTTGTGATTGGTACGCTTTACGGTGCGGCTTCTGGCTTCATCGGTGGTAAAGTTGACCGTATCATGATGCGTATTCTTGAAATCCTATACGCGGTTCCGTTCATGTTCCTAGTTATCGTACTGGTAACATTCTTCGGTCGTAACATCGTTCTTATCTTCGTCGCTATCGGTGCTATCGCATGGCTAGATATGGCTCGTATCGTACGTGGTCAAACACTAAGTCTGCGTAGTAAAGAGTTTATTGAAGCGGCACACGTTTGTGGTGTGAGCAAGTGGAAGATCATCACTCGCCATATCGTACCAAACGTATTGGGTATCGTAGCGGTTTACTCAACACTACTTATCCCAAGCATGATTCTTACTGAATCATTCCTTTCATTCCTTGGTCTTGGTGTACAAGAACCAATGACAAGTTGGGGCGCACTTCTACAAGAAGGTTCACAAACAATGGAAGTGGCAATCTGGCAGCTGGCGTTCCCAGCAGCATTCATGGTTGTGACTCTATTCTGCTTCAACTACGTTGGTGACGGTCTGCGCGATGCGCTGGATCCAAAAGACAGATAATTAAAAATAGAAAGAATAAAGGAAGCAATGATGAGTTTATTAGATGTCAAAGATCTGCGCGTCGAATTTACCACGCAAGATGGTATCGTAACCGCAGTAAACGATTTGAACTTCTCTCTGAATCAAGGTGAAACCCTTGGTATCGTAGGTGAGTCTGGTTCAGGTAAGTCACAAACTGTATTCGCAATCATGGGTCTACTGGCTAAGAACGGTATTATCTCTGGTAGTGCGAAATTCGAAGGTAATGAGATTCTTAACCTTCCAGAAAAAGAGCTGAACAAGGTTCGTGCGGAACAGATCGCGATGATCTTCCAAGACCCAATGACCTCTCTTAATCCATACATGAAAGTTAGTGATCAGCTGATGGAAGTACTGATGCTGCACAAAGGTATGGGCAAAGCAGAAGCGTTCGAAGAGTCTGTTCGTATGCTTGAAGCGGTAAAAATCCCAGAAGCTCGTAAGCGTATCACCATGTACCCACACGAGTTCTCAGGCGGTATGCGTCAGCGTGTAATGATCGCAATGGCACTACTGTGCCGTCCAAAACTGCTTATTGCGGATGAGCCAACTACGGCATTGGACGTTACGGTTCAAGCGCAGATCATGGACCTGCTTAACGAACTGAAATCTGAGTTCAACACTGCAATCATCATGATCACGCACGACCTTGGTGTCGTAGCGGGTTCTTGTGACAAAGTACTTGTGATGTACGCAGGTCGTACCATGGAGTACGGCACGGTGAACGAAATCTTCTACAACCCAAGCCACCCTTACGCGGAAGGTCTATTGAAGGCGATTCCTCGTTTGGATACAGAAGGCGAGATCCTGCCAACGATTCCAGGTAACCCGCCAAACTTGCTTCGTCTACCACCTGGCTGTCCTTATCAAGATCGCTGCCACCGTGTGATGGATCGTTGTAAGCGTGAAGCACCAATTCTGACGCCGTTTGGTGATGGCCGTCAGCGTGCATGTTTTTCTGAATGGGAGGCTTGGAGCAAATGAGTACAGATAAAAAGCTAATTCTGGATGTATCTGATCTGAAAGTTCACTTCAGCATTGCATCAAAATCTGCATGGCCTTGGTCAAAACCTTCAAGCCTAAAAGCAGTAGACGGCGTAAACGTTCGTCTATATGAAGGTGAGACGCTTGGTGTGGTAGGTGAGTCTGGTTGTGGTAAATCGACGTTTGCTCGCGCGATCATTGGTTTGGTTGAAGCAACAGACGGTGAAGTCGTTTGGTTAGGCCAAGACCTGACGAAGATGAAAGAAGTACAACGCCGTGAAACGCGCAAAGAAATCCAAATGATTTTCCAAGATCCTTTGGCTTCTTTGAACCCGCGTATGACAGTGGGTGACATCATCGCTGAGCCGCTTGAGACATTCTACCCAGAACTGACTAAGCAAGAAGTGAAAGACCGCGTTAAAGAGATGATGGCGAAGGTAGGTCTACTGCCAAACGTGATCAACCGTTACCCGCACGAGTTCTCTGGTGGCCAGTGTCAGCGTATTGGTATCGCGCGTGCACTTATCCTAAAGCCTAAGATGATTATCTGTGACGAACCGGTATCAGCGCTGGATGTATCGATTCAGGCTCAGGTGGTTAACCTACTGAAAGAGCTACAAAAAGAGCTAGGTCTTTCATTAGTATTTATCGCGCACGATTTGTCAGTAGTGAAACACATCTCTGACCGCGTACTGGTTATGTACCTAGGTAACGCTGTTGAGTTGGGTGAAGCGGAAGCATTGTTTGCCGATCCAAAACACCCATACACACGTGCATTGATGTCGGCAGTTCCGATCCCAGATCCTGAATTAGAGCGCAACAAAACCATTCAGATGCTGGAGGGTGATCTACCATCGCCAATCAGTCCACCATCAGGTTGCGTGTTCCGTACCCGTTGCCCACAAGCAACAGAAGAGTGTGCGAAGACTAAGCCACATATCGAAGGTTCTGACGTTCACGCAGTATCTTGTCTACACGTAGCAGTGTAATTAAATTCGGCCTGTGACGGGCTTAAGCGCGGCGCCTTTTATAGGGTCGCGCTTTTTTTATGCCTGCAGTTTTTCTTTATGTCCCATTAGCTGACACTACTCTAAATTTGGATCATTCGAAATTCTTGAACAAGTTGTACTAAGTGGCCGGATTCTAAGCTGAGCGAGAATCGCTAATATAGTAGAAAACACAGAACGAGGAGATCAGTCATGGGTAAGTTAGTTGAAGGCGTTTGGCACGACGTATGGTACGAAACTAAATCAAGCGGTGGTAAGTTCGTTCGTGAAGATGCGGGTTTTCGCAACTGGATAAAGAATAAACCTGATGCAACGTTCCAGCCGGAGTCAGGTCGCTACCATTTATATGTTTCACTCGCTTGTCCGTGGGCACATCGCACACTGATCTTCCGTAAACTTAAAGGTCTGGAAAAACACATAGACGTTACTGTGGTATGCCCAGATATGTTAAGTGAAGGTTGGCAGATGGGACTCCCAGAGCCACTATTCGGTCATATCCGCATGCACCAGATCTACACCCAAGCTAAGTCCGATTATACTGGGCGCGTTACCGTTCCAGTTCTGTGGGATAAAAAGACCAACACCATCGTATCGAATGAATCGTCTGAAATCATCCGCATGTTTAACTCTGAGTTCAATGAGTTAACGGGTAATCACGATGACTATTATCCAGAACAGCTTCAAAGCGTCATTGATGCGTGGAATGACTACATTTATCCGAACGTGAACAATGGCGTATACCGTTGTGGTTTTGCGACAACGCAAGAAGCTTATGAAGAAGCGTTTGATTCACTGTTTGCCGCACTGGATAAAATCGATGCTCATCTTGCAACGCATCGTTATCTAGCGGGTAATAAAATCACCGAAGCGGATTGGCGCTTGTTTACGACCCTTGTTCGCTTTGATGCAGTGTACGTAGGTCATTTCAAATGTAATAAACAACGCATTGCTGACTATGCAAATATTCAAGGTTATTTGAAAGAGCTATACCAAGTAGAAGGCGTGGCAGAAACCACAGACTTCTACCACATTAAGCGTCACTACTATTTCAGTCATACCGGTATCAACCCAACACAAGTGGTACCCAAAGGCCCTGAATTAGATTTGGATTCGCCTCATGGCCGAGAATCTATCTAAGTTTAAAACTTCTAAGAAAAGTGCCATTTGATGTGGCGCTTTTCTTTTTTCTCAATATCTTCTCACCATCACAGCTTCTTCCTACCGATCACATAAACTGATGATATAACGGCCGATCTTGGACTGAGGTGGGGTATGGATATCAATGAGTTTGTCAGTGGTGAGCAGCTAATTTGGAATCTGTTTATTGCACTATTACTGGGTGCGATTGTGGGCACACAACGTGGTTGGGTGATGCGCAATAGTGTCGAAGGTAGCCGCGTGGCAGGTATTCGAACCTTTTCCTTAGTTGGATTACTTGGTGGTTTGGTTGGGATTCTTGCCAATATCTATACCCCTTTACTGATTGGGTTTGCTCTAATCGCACTGGTTATCCTTGCTTGTATCGCATTTGTCATTCAACAACGAAAGAGTGAGGACATTAGCATCACAGGTGTGGTTAGCTTAGTGATTACTTTTGTTCTTGGCTGTTTGACCGTTTCTGGCGAACCTGTTTTGGCAGCAGCAGCAGCGGTCATTACTGCGGTTGTACTCGATAATAAGAAAGAGCTTCACCATGCCCTGCAAAGGCTACAAGAGTATGAGCTTGATGCAGCTTTACGTCTGCTACTCATTTCCATTGTTTTATTACCACTTCTTCCCAACCAAGCTTACGGTCCTTGGAAGGCTTTGAACCCTTATGAGATCTGGTGGATGGTGGTGTTGATCGCCAGTATTTCATTTGTCGGGTATTTCGCGATTAAGATCGGCGGAGCGAAGCGGGGCATATTGTTTACGTCTGTCTTCGCTGGCTTAAGTTCTTCTACCGCACTGACATTGCAGTTTTCTCATCTTTCACGTGAGCAGGAAGGTATCAGCCCTCTGCTCGCAAGCGGAGTCTTGTTGAGTTGCGGCACTATGTTTCCTCGCTTGTTGATTGTCCTATCTGTTCTCAATCCTCAATTAGTTAGTTTGTTATGGCCGATTGTTTTGGTCATGATGGTTGCGCTTTATTTACCTGCTTGGTGGATATGGCGTCGAAGTGAAGTCGAGAAGATAGAGCAGTCAAACAAACAGACTAACCCGTTGGCGCTTCAATCGGCATTGTTCTTTGGCGTAGTGTTGGCGGCCATTATGCTGTTGTCCCATGCGCTGTCAGACTGGTTTGGTAATGCCGGGGTATTGATCTTATCTGCGCTTTCAGGCATCACCGATGTCGATGCTATCTCGTTGGCTCTTGGACGACAAAGTACCCAAACCTTGAGTGTGACGACTGCCGCACTTGGTATTTTGATTGCTGCGTCTGTAAATACCATCGTTAAGATGGGGATGGTCGTTGCGATAGGGGATAAAGCGCTGTCGGCAAAAGTGGCACCGGTAATGATTGGCTGTGTGCTTTCTGGGGCTGCTTTGTTTTTGGTGATTTATTGATTAATCAAACCAAAAGGCAAAAAAAAACCTCGCCGAGGCGAGGTTTTGTTATCTTGCAAGAAGCGCGGTTATTAGTTAACTGCTTTCTCTTTTGCTTGGTCAGCTTGATCTGCCTGAATCGCAGTTAGAGCAACTGTGTATACGATATCGTCTACTAGTGCACCGCGAGATAGATCGTTTACAGGCTTACGCATACCTTGCAGCATTGGACCGATAGATACTAGGTCTGCTGAACGTTGTACCGCTTTGTAAGTCGTGTTACCAGTGTTTAGGTCTGGGAATACGAATACAGTCGCTTTACCTGCTACTGGAGAGTTAGGCGCTTTAGAAGCAGCTACGTTTTCCATGATCGCTGCGTCGTACTGTAGAGGGCCGTCGATCACTAGATCTGGACGTTTCTCTTGAGCAATCTTAGTTGCTTCACGTACTTTATCTACGTCTGCACCCTTACCTGATTCACCAGTAGAGTAAGAGATCATAGCAACGCGTGGGTCGATACCGAATGCTGCTGCAGAATCAGCAGATTGGATAGCGATTTCAGCTAGCTGTTCCGCTGTTGGATCTGGGTTGATCGCACAGTCACCGTAAACCAATACTTGGTCAGGCAGTAGCATGAAGAATACAGAAGATACGATAGACGCATCAGGTGCAGTCTTGATGATTTGGAACGGAGGAACGATAGTGTTCGCTGTAGTGTGAACCGCACCAGAAACTAGACCGTCAACTTCGTCGTTCTCAAGCATCATAGTGCCTAGGAATACTGAGTCTTGTAGTTTCTCGCGAGCAACAACTTCAGTCATGCCTTTCGCGCCACGTAGCTCAACTAGACGAGCCACGTAGTTTTCACGAACTTCATCAGAGTTGATGATAGTTACGCCAGCACCTAGTGTTACGCCTTGCTGCTCTGCAACGCGACGGATTTCGTCTGGGTTACCTAGAAGCACACACTCCGCGATGCCGCGCTCAGCACAGATAGCCGCAGCTTTAACTGTACGTGGCTCGTCACCTTCAGGAAGAACGATACGCTTGCCAGCTTTACGAGCGAACTCAGTTAGCTGGTAACGGAATGCTGGTGGGCTTAGACGACGAGACTTTTGAGTACCTTCAGTCATAGACTCGATCCAGTTACCGTCGATGTGACCAGCAACGTGCTCGTTGATGAACTCGATACGCTCTTTATCGTCTGCAGGAACTTCGATAGAGAAGCTCTGTAGGTTAAGAGAAGTTTGCCAAGTGTTGCCTTGTGCTTTGAAAATCGGTAGACCAGTTTCGAATGCTGGCTTACATAGACCCACGATTTCTTCTGGGATGTCGTAACCGCCAGTTAGAAGCACTGCACCGATATCAACGCCGTTCATTGCTGCAAGTGCAGCTGCAACGATAACGTCTGGACGGTCTGCAGAAGTAACAAGTAGAGAGCCTGGTTTGAAGTGCTCAATCATGTTTGGCAGAGAACGTGCACAGAAAGTGATGCTCTTAATACGACGAGTTGCGATGTCACCTTCGTTGATAATGTCAGCGTTTAGGTGCTGAGCCATATCGATTGCACGAGTAGCGATAAGATCGATGCTCCATGGCACGCAACCTAGTACACGAATTGGAGAAGTGTTGAAGATTTCCATCACTTTCATTTCGTTTTGCTTCGCGCTGTCTGCATCGTCAAAGATTTCAGATAGGTCAGGGCGAGTACGGCCAGCTTCATCAACAGGTGCGTTTAGCTTGTTGATGATTACACCAGAGATGTTCTTGTTCTTAGTACCACCGAAGTTAGAACATGCTACTTCAATGCGCTCTTTAAGTTGAGCTGGGTTATCTGTACCAGGAGTTGCAACAAGAACGATTTCCGCGCCTAGTGTTGCTGCGATTTCCGCGTTCACTTGGTTAGCGAATGGGTGCTTACGAGTTGGTACTAGACCTTCGATAAGCGTTACATCTGCATCTTTGTTGATTTGGTTGTAACGCTCAACAACAGTTTCTAGTAGCTCGTCCATGTTGTCGTTACCGATTAGGCTTTCAGCAACAGACATCGCTACAGGTTGACCAATCTTCATATCGCTGTTGTAGCCAACGATAGTTGAAGTTAGATCTGGTTGATCACCGCCAGAACGTGGCTGTGAAATTGGTTTGTAGAAAGAAACTTTAACGCCTTTGCGCTCCATTGCGCGAAGAACACCCATGCTTACGCTAGTTAGACCAACACCAGCACTTGCAGGGATAAGCATAATAGTACGAGACATTCGTAGAGTACCTTTAGCTATTGGGGGGATAAAAGCTCAACTCTTATTCCATGAAAATTCAGAGAATAGGAGTTAAGCCCCTAATAAATTCTTTGGAAGAAAAACTGGCTAGCCAATCGGCTAGCCAGTTTAATCATTAAAGACCTGCTAGACGTGCAGTGTCTTCAGCGATAACTAGCTCTTCGTTAGTAGAGATAACCATTGCTGGGATACGGCTGTTTGCAGTAGTGATAGTACCTTCACCACCGAAACGTGCTTTAAGGTTTGCTTCGCTGTCTACTTCGATGCCGAAGATAGCTAGACGGTTAAGAACCATTTCACGGATAGGGCCAGAGTTCTCGCCGATACCGCCAGTGAAAGTGATTGCGTCTAGACGGCCTTCCATTGAAGCCGTGTAACCCGCTACGTATTTAGCTAGACGGTGACAGAACACGTCCATTGCGCGAGTTGCTTCTTCTTTCTCACCGTAGTTGTCTTCAACGAAACGACAGTCAGAAGTCACTTCAGTTAGACCAGCAAGACCAGACTCTTTAGTTAGCATGTTGTTGATTTGTTCAACAGAGTAACCTAGAGCGTCGTGTAGGTGGAAGATGATCGCTGGATCGATGTCACCACAACGAGTACCCATTACTAGACCTTCAAGAGGAGTTAGACCCATAGAAGTATCTACAGATTTACCGTTCTTGATTGCACAAACAGAAGCACCGTTACCTAGGTGACAGTTGATGATGTTTACTTCTTCAACTGGCTTGTCTAGTAGGTTAGCAACTTCACGAGTGATGAACAGGTGTGAAGTACCGTGCATGCCGTAACGACGGATGCCGTGCTCTTTGTATAGGTTGTATGGAAGAGCGTATAGGAAAGACTCTTCAGGCATAGTTTGGTGGAACGCAGTGTCAAATACAGCAACGTTTTTAAGCTCTGGGAAGTTTACTTTAGCAGCTTCGATACCGATAAGGTGTGCTGGGTTGTGAAGAGGTGCGAAAGTCGCAGCGTCTTGAATACCCTTTAGAACTTCATCAGTGATCAGTGCAGATTGAGTGAACTGCTCACCACCGTGTACGATACGGTGACCGATAGCGCCTAGGTTAGCTTTAAGCTCTGGCTTAGAAGCAAGAATAGTTTCTACCATGAATGATAGTGCTTCTACGTGAGCTGCGCCTGCACCAAGTTGAGCTTCGTGCTTGCCGTCAAGCTTCCATTTCATACGAGCTTCTGGAAGACCAAGACACTCTGCAAGACCTGTTAGGTGCTCTGCACCTGTTTCTGCATCAACAACAGCAAATTTAAGAGAAGAACTACCACAGTTTAAAACTAAAACTAGCTTAGACATGTATGACTACCTGTTTATTCGTCTGACAAAAAAATCAGTTAAGGATGAAAATCAATCACAAGAATAGACGATACCAGCAAGGCTGCGCACTAATCTTGGTCAAAAATTGTTCTAATTCCATATAAAAGAATAGTGATGAACCCATCCATCACTATGATGCGATCCGTGCAGATAGGAATCTCGGAGTTGCTTAAATTGTAAATAACGGCAACAATGAGATTGAGGGTCTGCAAAGGATAGCGATAATAGGCAATGATAACAAAAAAATTTTGAAAGAATATTAACTTTCATCAATTTTTTGCGCCTTCAGTTGAAATGTTCAACTATTTTTTAGTGAGAGAGCGGTATGAGCAAACAAGTCGGATTGATCCATAGCCTGAAAGACGGCCAACGCTACATGGAGATCTGGCCGGTTCGTAAAGAGCTGAACGCCATTTTTCCCGAACAACGCATTATCAAAGCAACACGCTTTGGCATTAAAGTGATGCCAGCAGTCGCGGCGATCAGTGTGCTCACTCAAATGGCTTTTAATAATTACAACGCGCTACCGCAAGCCATCGTGGTTGCATTATTCGCGATCAGTATGCCACTGCAAGGCATGTGGTGGTTGGGCAGTCGTTCAAATACTAAGCTGCCGCCTACGCTGGCTTCTTGGTACCGTGAATTACACCAGAAGATCACTGAGTCAGGTTTCGCACTTGAACCAGTAAAAGCGCGTCCAAGATACAAAGAATTGGCGGTGATCTTAAACCGAGCATTCCGCCAACTAGATAAGACAGCACTCGAGCGCTGGTTCTAAACATCGAAACTAATCACTATCACTGAAATGGAGTGTGCAATTGCCACTCCATTTTTTATGCCCGCAATTCTTATTTCACTCCTTTCTTATTTGCAATAACCGCCTTACGTACCGATTGCGAGATCACAAATGTTACTTTGTTGTTAAATCTTGCTTTTCTTTAGCGAGACTTAGCGTTAATAATGAAAAACAGATGCACAAAAAGTGCACAGCTTTAAACACAACATCCCATCTTCCTCGTTATTTCTGTTGGGCATTCATTTTCGAAGAGGCTTTCAGTTCAAGGACGAAGAGACATCAAGGAGTCATGATGAAAACGAAACATTTATTAGCTACTGCCATTCTTACCGCGACCACTGTTTTTTCCTCTGCCAACGTGCTTGCTAACACTGCCACTGTTGCGGTTTCACAAATCGTAGAACACCCTGCACTCGATGCGACTCGTCAGGGCTTGATAGATGGCCTGAAAGCAAAAGGCTATGAGCAAGGGAAGAATTTGGAGTTTGACTACAAAACTGCACAAGGTAACCCAGCTATAGCGGTACAGATTGCACGTCAATATGTGGGTGAAAGCCCAGATGTGCTTGTGGGCATAGCAACACCATCAGCACAGGCTTTGGTTTCTGCTACTCGTTCTATTCCAGTTGTGTTTACTGCAGTAACGGATCCTGTAGGCGCTAAGTTAGTTAAATCCATGCATCAGCCGGGTAAAAACGTCACAGGCCTTTCTGATTTGTCTCCTGTGGCGCAGCACGTTGCACTGATTCAAGAAATTTTGCCGAAAGCTAAATCCATTGGCGTGGTCTACAACCCTGGTGAGGCGAATGCAGTGACACTGGTACAGCTGTTAAAAGAGAG
The DNA here is from genome assembly GCF_023716625.1 of Vibrio sp. SCSIO 43153. Lineage (NCBI taxonomy): Bacteria > Pseudomonadati > Pseudomonadota > Gammaproteobacteria > Vibrionales > Vibrionaceae > Vibrio > Vibrio sp. SCSIO 43153. The sequence continues at coordinate 2,274,414 of NZ_CP071855.1, read as the reverse complement.
CGCGGAAGCAAATGGCCTTGAAGTGGTAGAAGCGACGGCACTGAAGAGTGCAGATGTACAATCTGCAACTCAAGCTATTGCAGCTAAGTCAGATGTGATTTATGCACCGACAGATAACACAGTAGCTAGCGCGATTGAAGGTATGATCGTCGCAGCGAATCAGGCAAAGAAACCCGTCTTTGGTGGGGCGACTTCTTATGTAGAAAAAGGAGCGATTGCCAGTTTAGGTTTTGATTACTATCAGGTTGGTGTTCAAACTGCTGACTATGTTGCTGCGATTTTGGAAGGGCAAGAGCCGGGCAAGTTAGATGTCAAAGTAGCAACAGGCTCTGATCTGGTTGTGAATGAAGGTGCGGCAACTAAGCTGGGTATTCAACTACCGAGCTCTGTTGTGAAACGTGCGACTAGCATTCAGTAATAGTCGTGTTCAGGTCGGTTTAACGTCGACCTGACTTGTGCAGAAAGGAGCAGTTATGTCTGCATTTGCTTTTTTTGGTGCCCTCGAGATAGGCCTTATCTACGGTTTAGTTGCCTTGGGCGTCTACCTTACGTTTCGAGTACTAGATTTCCCTGATTTAAGTGTTGATGGTAGCTTTCCTATGGGCGCCGCCGTTGCCGCAACCGCTATTGTGGCGGGTATCAATCCTTGGATTGCGACAGGAATGGCAGTCATTGCTGGTGGCATGACAGGGTGGGTGACCGCCTTTCTAGCGGTTCGTTGTGGCATTCTTCATCTACTCGCTTCCATTCTTACCATGATTGCGGCGTTCTCTATCAACATTCGCATCATGGGCAAGCCGAACATGGCGCTGCTTGGAGAAGACACTATTCTTACCCCTTTTGAATCGATCGGCGATGCTATGTATATCCGACCTTTGATTGTCGGTGTGCTGGTATTACTTTCCGCGCTATTTGTCGTGCGTCTTCTTAACAGCGATTTCGGTTTAGGGTTAAGAGCGACAGGGGTAAACGCCCGAATGGTGGCAGCGCAGGGGGCGAGTACTGGCTTTTACACTTACTTTGGCTTAGCGCTGTCTAACGGATTTGTTGGTTTTGCTGGGGCGTTATTTGCTCAGACCAACAGCTTTGCCGATGTCACCTCTGGTGTGGGTACCATCGTAGTTGGTCTTGCGGCGGTTATCCTTGGACAAACCCTCATTCCAGGGCGGAAAATCTGGGTTGCAGTTTGTGCGGTGATTATTGGTTCGGTGCTTTATCGCCTAGCAGTAGCATTTGCCCTGAGTTCGGGAATGTTTGGCCTACAAGCATCGGATCTAAATTTGGTTACAGCCGTACTCGTCGCGGTAGCTTTGATAGCGCCGAAATTGAAACAGAGAATGAAAGCCAAACAACGAGTGTCGAATGCAAAACAAGCGGCATCGAAAAATGGATCAGGAGAGGCACTATGATTGAACTCAATGATATTCAAGTGACCTTCAATCCCGGCACTATTTTGGAAAACAGAGCGTTAAAAGGGGTGTCTTTAGAAGTACCTGAGCATGAGTTCCTCACCGTGATTGGATCCAACGGCGCGGGTAAATCAACGCTACTTGGTGCGGTGACGGGCGAAACGCCAATGATTGGTGGGCAAGTGATCATAGGGGGGCAAGATGTAACGCGTAAGACGGTTGCACAACGCGCCACTCAATGTGCTCGCGTATTCCAAGACCCACTAGCTGGTACTTGTGGGGATTTGTCCATTGAAGAAAACATGGCGCTTGCTTACATGCGGGGTCAGCGTCGCGGGTGGGGGATGGCGCTCTCAGCGAAACGTCGCAAGCTGTTTCAAGAGCGCATCAGCATTCTGGATTTAGGGCTTGAAGATCGCCTTGGTGACAGCATTGGGCTACTTTCTGGCGGTCAGCGTCAAGCAGTCAGTCTGGTTATGGCAACACTATCAGACAGTAAACTACTCCTGCTTGATGAACACACCGCCGCGTTAGACCCTCGTATGGCAGCTTTTGTTATTGATCTGACTAAGCGCATTGTCACCGAGTTTAATCTTACGGTAATGATGGTAACACACTCGATGAAGGATGCTCTGGCCTGTGGTGACAGGACAGTAATGTTGCACCAAGGAGAAATTGTTCTTGATGTAGCGGGTGAGCAGCGAGCGAATATGCAAGTACCAGACTTATTGGAAATGTTTTCTAAAGTGCGTGGAGAGGAGTTGGCAGATGACAGCTTGTTGTTGAACTAGCTTAGAGTGTTTGTCGACTACGCCTACCAAATGTGATCCTCCTTGAGAAAATGACCCGTACGGTATTTTTAAAAGGAGGATTTTTAGATGGGTGCTCTTTATTAAAATAGTGGAATATTCCAATACTAAGAGCGCTTACCATGACCCTTCCATTTATCTTCCATGGCCAAACTGAAGATGGCCTTGTTTTTGATGGTGAACGGCTTACCGTCATTTTGAAAACCGAAAGCATCGAGTTTGATAGCGTGTATGTACGCTGTGAACCAGACAATGAAGAATACCTCATAGAGATGAAGCCTTGTGGTAATGCAGGTGAGCTTCAGTTGTGGCAAGCACAATTTGCAGCGAACCGAGACCGTGACGTCACCCATTATGTGTTCAAGCTGCTCAAAGGCAACCACCAGCTTTGGCTTGATGGCAGAGGCGTGCATAAGCGTATGCCGCCGAAAGAGTTCCACTTTAAATTGAACACGCAGTCTCAGCCTCCTCGCTGGGTGCAAGAACAGGTCTTCTACCAGATATTTCCGGATCGCTTTAAGGCTAGCCAAGATGAGCAATCGATTCGAAATGCTTACGCTCAATACGACCCGGAAATTTTAGTAAAACCTTGGGGGGAGGCGGTTGGGTCTCACCAAAATACGGGCGCAAGAGAGTTTTTCGGTGGTGATTTAAAAGGTGTTGAGCAGAAGCTTGATTACTTGGATGAGTTGGGTGTGACAGCGTTGTACTTCAACCCAATTTTTACTGCACCAAGTAATCATAAATATGACACGACGGATTATTTCACGATCGATCCAATGTTTGGAAGCAATGAACTGTTTGCAGATTTGTGTGAACGAATTCATGGCAAGCAAATGAAGGTAGTTTTGGATGCGGTATTTAATCACACCTCAGTGGAGCACCCTTGGTTCGATATAAAACAAGAAGGTATTGGGGCGTATGGAAATCCAAATTCAGATTTTCGTGACTATTACTTCTTCGAGGGAGAAACCAATAATTACATTGGCTGGAAAGGTATTGCTAGCCTACCCGTTCTGAACTTTGAAAATGAGCAGGTGCGCGATTACATCTATCAAAGTGAAGAGGCCGTAATCAAATATTGGCTCAAACCACCATATTCTGTCGATGGTTGGCGTTTTGATGTCATTCATATGTTGGGTGAAGGCGATGGTGCGAAAAACAACGCGCACTATGTGGAAGCTTTCCGTCAAGCAACCAAATCAACCAACCCTAATGCGTATGTGTTAGGTGAACACTTCTTTGAGGCGACGCAATGGCTGCAAGGCGGCCAAGAGGATGGAGCGATGAACTACTATGGTTTTGCCCATCCAGTGCGAGCATTTGTAGCTAAAAAAGATATTGCTTATGACCCGATCATGATTGGTGGACTGGATTTTAAAGAATGGTTAGATGAAGCAAGAGCAAAAATTCCTTGGCACAACCAACTATCCCAACTGAATCAGTTGGACAGCCACGATACTGCGCGCTTTCTTTCTCTGATTAAAGGGGACAACAAACGGATGGAATTAGCATTAATCATGCTGATGACGTACGTAGGAGTACCATGTGTTTATTATGGCAGTGAAGTTGGCCTAGAAGGCGGTTTGGATCCGGATAACAGACGCTGTTTCCCTTGGGAAGAGGTTGCAAAGTCCAAATGGTTGCCAATCTATAAGCGTTGGATTGCCATACGTAGGAACTACCCATGTTTACAATCAGGTAGTCTTCAGTGGTTATATGCGTCTGATGATGTATTGGTCTTTGCAAGACAGCTGGGGAGTGAAGCTGTAATTGTTGCATTGAATTTTAGTGAAGATGTGCAATTGATTGATATTCCGTTGTGGAAACTTGGCTTAAATGCTAAATACTTGCTTCAGCTTTGCGAAACTGGCGATAAAGTTGATTATAGGCGTCATTTTTCTGTCAAGATCACACCTTTAACGTCTAGTTTATGGCAAGTGAAGTGACACTTAGCACCTAATTTATTAAAATTTATGAATACTTAAATTAAAAACTATAAACAGCCCCTGAATGGCTTAAGCTGTTCAGGGTAAATAATAATCAGTCGTGGTATTCAATGGGTAATCAAAGGCGATTCAGCCTCAAGTTTGTCATCTTCTTCCCTCTGTTTTTGCTCTGTGTTGTCATGCTAGTGACAGCCAAAAACTACTATGATGCGATGAATCGCTACATCGACTTGGAATACGCTAAAATCGACCGAGCGGTCAATCGTGCAGTTAAAGTTCTGACAGCCCTAGATTATAGCTTCGTCAATTATTCAAATCCTGCCCATCCATTATTTAAAGAACACAATCATATGCTAGAAAATGACTTGTGTTATGTATGGCCTATCGATGTCTTGCTTCTAGAGAATACCCATTCAGGTGGACTGCCGGCTGTTGAGCTGGACTACATGATTGTTGGTCAAAAAGAACTGTGTGAACCGGGAAGTGATCTATTCAAGGTGGCTGAAAAAAAAGCGGGTTTTGCTCCTTCCCTTTCATTCCTTCATGATATTGAATCGCACATTCTTGGTATCCACTATATCGATCAGAGAGGCTACGTTATTTCCTCTCCAGAAACGTACGCAAAGTACTTTACTCGAGAGCTTTGGAGTACGTTGAAAGCAAGACCGTTTTGGCAGAAAACAGCTCAGGATACCGTGAAAGTGACTATGTCTGGCCCCGCACCTATGTTGGACCGACATGACGGTCAGGTTATTAGCCTAACCGTGCCAATTTATGAGAAAGGCGAACATCAAGGTGTGTTGTCGATTGATTTTGATGTCGACGCCTTACTCAAAACGACGGACAACTTAGCGGGCAAGTTGCATGTCATTTCTAATGTAATGAGCATGCCTGACAACGTTTTGAGAGTAGAGGCTTTAGAGCACGAACGTTTAAGCTCAAATCATAAAATCTTCTATGAATACAATATTTTGGATGAGTTTAAGAACTTACTTGTATTTGAGAAGTACAGTGTCGCCGTTGCGTTCTTTATTTATGTACTGAGTACCGTCGCCCTATTTTTAGTCAATGCTCGTACAGAAAGTCGTTATTTTGAAGAGCTTGCAGCGAAAGATCCAATGACAGGTTTATTGAACCGTCGCGGAATGGAAGCGGTCTGGCGCAATAAAATCACGAAAAAGAATATTGCCTTAGCCGTATTTGATATCGATAACTTTAAATCTATTAATGATACTTATGGCCACGATGTTGGCGATGATGCGATTAAGGCTGTCGCGAGAGCCATTAAAGAAAATATTCGCCACACTGATGTCGCTTCTCGGTTCGGTGGTGAAGAGTTTGTTCTAGCAATCTACGATGAAGATATTGAATGTATGAAGCTCATTCTTCAACGAGTTGCGGATTCAATTGCAGCAAGTTCAAAGAAAGTAATAAAGGAAGGATTTACGGTTTCTGGTGGGGTTGTTGTGAAAGGCTCGACTCAGTTAGCGAGCTTTGATGAGCTTTTCAAAGTTGCTGATGAAAAACTGTACGAAGCGAAAACAACAGGAAAGAACAAAATCTGTTACTAGCGCAACAAATCTTAGTATTGAAAAGGGCGATCTAATCGCCCTTTTTAACACACAGAGAGGTCAAGTTTTTAAGCTACATTGAGGCGTGCTTGTAGCTCATCACGGTAGCGTTGGATATGTTCAACGATTGGTGCTGCTTTATTAAACGTACGGATCTCTCGGAATAGTTCGTTCGCTTCAGGGTAAGATTGGCGCAAGTACGCAAACCATTGTTTTACGCGGTTTGGATAATACAAACCTTTATCGCCTTTCATTTCAAACTGTGAGTAGTAAATCAGCAAATCTACTACTTCATTCCAAGCCATCGGCTGGTGGTTGTATTTCACCATATTGCCAAGGTTCGGAATATTAAATGCACCACGGCATACCATTAAAGAGTCAACACCTGTCGTTGCAATACAGCGTTGTCCGTCTTCGTAGTTCCAAATCTCGCCATTGGCAATTAACGGGATATCAAAACGTTCACGAATTTTAGTTATGTATTCCCATTTGATCTCAGATGCCTTGTAACCACCCTCTTTCGTACGTGCGTGGACAGTCAGTTCATTCGCGCCAGCTGATTGAATCGCATCAACGATCTCAAAGCAGTCCTCTGGATTTTCCCAGCCTAGGCGAATTTTCGCGGTAACAGGGATATCAGCAGGCACCGCGTCGCGACATGCTTTTACAACGTTGTGAATTAGGTCAGGGTGCTGGAGTAGGGCTGCACCACCCTTACTTCTGTTGACCAATCTAGCGGGACAACCAAAGTTCAAATCAATACCGCGAGCGCCAAGTTCAGCTGCTTTGAACGCGTTCTCTGCCATCCAGTTTGGCTCTTGGCCAAGAAGTTGCACGTGAACGGGTACGCCAGATGCGGTTTGCGAGTCTTGCAGAAGCTCAGGGCACAGACGATGGAATACGTGATCAGGTAACAGTTGGTCGATGACTCGGACAAACTCTGTCACACAAAGATCATAGTCGTTTATCTCGGTTAGGATTTGGCGCATCAAATGGTCCAAAACGCCTTCCATCGGGCCTAATACAACTCGCATAGCTTGCCTAATACAGTTTGGTGGTAAAAAGGAGGGCGATTGTAGCGATGTGCGTGAAGTTTGTCATTAAAAGACTCATCAGCATCGAGTGACATCAACTAGCATCTTATAAGCTCTAGGGTATAATGCCGCCAAATTCATGGGAAACCAGATGTCATGCAATACACATTAATTGAGAAAGGTGAAGTTCAAATCGACGAATCTTCACTGTTTATGGAAGGTGCGGTACTGGCTGCTAACCTGACCACGAAACCCTTAGCACCTGAAACATGGCTAGAGCCTCTTCTAGGTGAGGGTTTTAAAGCGATTCAGCCAGTCGTTGAAGAGCAGATTCACAAGCAGCACAACTACATATTGCGTAACGAGTACTCTATTCTTGCACTTACGGAAAGCAAACCAGAGCAGTTAGCTGATTTTGCTGAAGGCTTTATGTCCGTTTGGCCGATGATTGAAGAGCAGTGGCATGATGTGGTACTGAACGATGGCCTTGAACGCATGCTACAGGCATTGTTAACAACGATGATGTTGGCAATTGATGAAGAGCAAACGCAACAGCAGATGCGTGATGCGGGGATTGAAACCCCTCCTGCGCTAACGGATTTCATCGAGCAGTTTGATCTTATGATCAACGAAGTCGCACTTGGTGCTGATGAGTTGATGGTAGGAAAAAAATCAAAGAGCTTAAACCCATTCAAAGGGGTGGGTCGTAACGATCTTTGCCCATGTGAAAGCGGTAAGAAATTTAAGCAATGCTGCGGTAAATAACAGATATACAGATAGAAAGAAAAGCCGACTTGTAGTCGGCTTTTTTGTGTAATGTCGTTAGAAATCAGAGTTTAAGGCTCATCAATTATTGAATTGGGTTTTTGCGCTTACCACCAAAGAATTGAGCGATCACGATAAAGGCAAAAGCAATTAGGTTACCCGCGAAAATCACTACAAGCCACTGAGGCATAGAAAGGCCAAGGAACTGCCACACGATCTTCGCACAGTCACCATATGCTTCAAACATCCACGGAACCCACTGATTTAAAGGTGCCCAGCTAGGGAAGGTAACAAACAGATCACAAGTTGCAAATGGTGATGGGTTGAACTGGTAGTCGACATGCTGCATCGCCAGCATCAAACCTTTATAAGCACTTGCTCCCCATGCCGCCAATGCCACCCAACGTACAAGAGGGTTATTGGGTGCAATAAGACCAATCATTGCAGCTGCGCCGATTCCCATCATGGCGACACGCTCATAAATGCACATAACGCAAGGTGCAAGCATCATCACGTGTTGGAAGAATAAAGCACAGGCTTCGAAAAAAACGATTGCGATAAGAAGAAGAAGCCAAGATAAGCGTCCCTTCGAGAAGTCATTCAGTGATGCAAAAATAGTCACAAGTAATATCCTATTGATGAAATTAAAAAGCTCTGAATACTCAGAGCTTTTTAACGTGGATAAGTTTCTTAATCAACCAAATTTTAATGGCCGCTAGATACTGCCGGAGCGATATCACCACTGTGCGGAACGATCCAGCCCGCGTCGTAGAAAGAAGCTGTTGCTGGTTCTAGGAAGAACATAATTCCCATCAAACCAACCAAAGCCAATACAACGGTGTATGGCAGTGCCATTACTACCATGCGACCGTAAGATAGACGAATCAACGGTGCCAGTGCTGAAGTTAGCAAGAATAGGAAAGCAGCTTGACCGTTTGGAGTCGCAACTGAAGGTAGGTTAGTACCAGTGTTAATTGCCACTGCTAGTAGATCAAATTGTTCACGTGTAATTAGGCCTTCCATGAGAGCCGTTTTCACTTCATTGATGTATACCGTACCAACGAATACGTTATCCGAAACCATAGATAATAGTCCGTTTGCTACGTAGAACAAGGCAAGCTGAGCACCTTTGTCCTCGACAGCAAGTACTGCGTCAATAACAGGCTTGAACAGCTCTTGGTCAATGATAACGGCAACGACAGCAAAGAATACCGCTAACAGCGCTGTAAATGGCAGTGCCTCTTCAAACGCTTTACCCATTGAGTGCTCTTCGATTACTCCGGTAAACGATGTTGCAAGGATGATAACTGACAGACCGATTAGGCCAACAGCGGCTAGGTGGAGTGCGAGAGCGGCGATCAACCAAACTGCAATAAGGCCTTGAACCCAAAGCTTAGCCACGTCTTGGTTTGTTCGCGTCTTACGTTCTTCACGATCGAAATCAACGAGGATTTGACGGACGTTATCAGGAAGTTTTACTCCGTAGCCAAATACTTTTAGCTTTTCAACAACCGCACAAGTGATCAAACCACAGATAAATACAGGTAGTGTCACAGGTGACATGCGAATTAGAAACTCGCCAAATAACCAACCTGCTTGATCGGCAATAATCAGGTTTTGTGGTTCACCAACCATAGTAGTTACACCACCTAGCGCGGTACCAACACCAGCATGCATTAGTAACGAACGTAGAAATGCACGATAGTTTTCTAGGTCATCACGGGTTAGTTCTGTGATGGTGTCATCTTGAGTATGGTCGTGGTCTCCAATTGGGTTACCAGAAGCAACTTTGTGGTAAATCGAGTAGAAACCAACCGCAACGCTGATAACAACGGCAATTACTGTCAAAGCATCTAAGAAAGCTGAAAGAAATGCAGCTGCAAAACAAAATGCGAGTGAAAGTAAAGTTTTTGAACGAATACCAAGCAATATCTTCGTAAAGATGAATAGCAAAAGGTGCTTCATGAAGTAGATACCCGCTACCATAAATACAAGTAGTAGGAGCACCTCAATATTGGCTACAAGCTCATGCTTCACCTGTGCAGGGCTTGTCATTCCAATCGCAACCGCTTCTATTGCTAGAAGACCGCCCGGTTGCAGTGGGTAGCATTTTAGAGCCATTGCTAGAGTGAAAATAAATTCAGCAACTAACAACCAACCAGCTACGAATGGATCAATTAGAAAGAATACAATTGGGTTAACAATTAGGAAGGCTATAATGGCAACTTTGTACCAATCAGGCGCCTTACCAAGAAAGTTCTTGATAAAGGCGTTTCCGAGCGATATCGGCATGATAATTCTCTTTATAACAAAATTATGAATAGACACTACAATAGTGCTTCAGCTTCTGTTTATTAGGCTTATTAGTTAGCCTTTTTAAACAATAACTTAGAAAAACAACAATCCTTTGTTCTCTTGTAGTCTTGCCAAGTTACTTCCCCTGAAACTCAAGCACCGCTCACTTTCGACCGCAACTCTACACTCAGTCAATCAATAGTCAACAACAAAACTTAATGCTACCGACTAAAACGGCTTTTTAATTGTAATAACGCGATCAAAACGGCGTTACTATATCATGAAAAGCTTATAAAAATTCACCTTGGATTTTAATTTACGTTCAATGACGAGAAAAGATAAATTAATAAAGAACATTAACCATTAGGCACAATTTTATTTTGCATATTTTGATCTAAAAAATGTGATCAATAATGCTTTATTACAGCTTGCTTTGTGCCCTATAGCGGGAATTTAAAATATGAATTTCGCGTCTTTGGCTTCATAAATTACCAATAGCAATCTGATGAAACAAATAGAGTATTAACTCTATATTTAAACTTCGTTTCATTTATTGATCGTAAATTTTCTCAAATCGTTAACTAGTGGTATGATGAGTCTTATCGACCCAGTGAAATCAATAATTGGATAAAAAGTAGAATGGTCATAAAGGCGAAAAGCCCTGCGGGATTCGCAGAAAAATACATTATCGAGAGCATTTGGAACGGCCGTTTTCCTCCTGGCTCCATTTTACCCGCTGAGCGTGAGCTTTCTGAATTAATCGGTGTAACGAGAACGACATTGCGTGAAGTGTTGCAACGTTTAGCTCGTGATGGCTGGTTAACTATCCAACACGGTAAGCCAACGAAAGTTAACCAGTTTATGGAGACGTCTGGTCTGCATATCTTGGATACGCTAATGACACTTGATGTGGATAACGCAACGAACATCGTTGAAGACCTGCTCGCTGCGCGTACTAACATAAGTCCAATCTTCATGCGTTATGCATTCAAAGCAAACAAAGAAGCGTCTGAGCGTACTATCCAGAATGTGATTGAGTCGTGTGAAGCGCTTGTCAGTGCCTCTTCATGGGATGAATTTATCGCAGCTTCTCCATATGCAGACAAGATCCTGCAAAGCGTAAAAGAAGACAATGAGAAAGACGAAGCGAAACGCCAAGAAATCTTGATCGCGAAGACGTTCAACTTCTACGATTACATGTTGTTCCAGCGTTTAGCGTTCCATTCTGGCAACCAGATCTACGGTCTTATCTTTAATGGCCTGAGAAAGCTTTATGATCGAGTGGGTAGCTACTACTTCTCAAACCCAGCGTCACGTGATTTAGCGCTACGTTTTTACCGTCAGCTTCTAGAAACGTGTGAGACGGGTCAGCGTGATCAACTACCAATTGTGATTCGTCACTATGGTATGGAGAGTGCGCAAATTTGGAACGAGATGAAGCAAGAGTTGCCAACCAACTTCACAGAAGACGACAGCTAATCAATTCTTGAATTCAACGATTTCAAAATAAAACCGCAGGTATATACCTGCGGTTTTTTATTGGTATTGAGAGTGTCTCAAGCGAGCAATCCGATGATCAAGCTAGGGACAATCTGGGTAAAGGTAAGTAGAGGGTTTCTATGATGTCTGAAAGCATTTGGTCGTAGGTGTTAAACACGGATAGGGATAAGTCTGAGGTGATGTCATAGAGTTCTTCTTCGCTTAAGGCGACTACTTCACCTTCAATGTAATCGTTCAGTGACTGAATCGATTTGGTCGATGTTGGCGAGGCAAGGCTCAAAGGGCTAATGACTGCCAACTGGTTAAGCCTTCTAATCATCACTGATGCATAGTTTCTCATTCGTTCAGGGCCGCCTCTATCTTCCATGTCCTGAATACTGATACGCAGTTGTGTCAACGTCTCTAGGCTATCAATTACAGTTTGCCAATTCATGTGGTACTCGTCATACAACTCGTCTCTTTGGGCAATTGCGAGCCATGCAATAGTGACCTCATCCATCAAAAACAAACTATGGCGAATCAATTTACCATGCTCAATCTGATTGCGTGCTACGGTGTTGTCTTGCCATTGCTCTATCAACTTGTCGACTTTGATTTGCAGCACGCGATACATGGGTTTGTTCTCAAAGCGAGAGGTTTCCACTAGCTGGTGTAATTTATAGCCTAGTTCTTGATGAATTTGCTCTATCTCTTTTTCGTGATTTTGTTGGTATTGAATAGAGTAGTGGGTTACTGCTCGATGGCGACGCAATAGATGGACGACATCGCGTAATAACGTGAGTAATTGATACTTGCGAGCGTGTTGTTTCTCCCGCTTTGCAGCTAAATGATAGATCCCAGCCAGAATGGCAATCGAGATCAAAGTAGAAATCAAAACAAACATAACCAACTCCTTGTTAGTGCTGTTGACCTAGCAACTAAGTAAGAGCAGCTTTGATGCCAATAATTAAAACATTTTAAAACAGTAGCTTATGCAAATCGTTAATAATGAAATGTCCGAATTTGGTGCGCGATTTCACCAAAAGTGTGAATTCAGTCGAAAAAAATCCCCGCCGAGTTGGGCGAGGATTTCTAAGTCACGTAGTAAAGTAACGAATTACATTACACGCATACCTGGTTGAGCACCTTCGTGCGGCTCAAGGATCCATAGGTCGCTGCCACCAGGGCCCGCTGCTAGGATCATGCCTTCAGACATACCAAACTTCATCTTACGAGGCTTTAGGTTAGCAACCATTACGGTTAGCTTGCCTTCTAGCTCTTCAGGTTTGTACGCTGACTTAATGCCAGAGAACACCTGACGAGTTTCGCCGCCGATGTCTAGTTGGAATTTAAGCAGTTTGTTTGCTTTTGGCACTTCTTCACACGAGATGATGCGCGCGATACGCATATCAACGGCTGCGAAAGCGTCAAATTCAATTTCTTCTGCGATTGGATCCTTGTCTAGCTCAGTTTGGCTCGCTTTGCTCTTTTCAGCTTCTGCTTTCTCTTTTGCTGCAACTTCTGCTGCTGCATCTTCTTTAGATGCTTCAATCATCGCTTCAACCTTCTTAGGATCGATGCGGTTGAATAGTGCTTTGAACTTAGTGATCTCGTGATCAGTTAGCGGCGCAGCGATACCTTCCCAAGTTAGTTCTTCGTTTAGGAACGCTTCAGTACGTGCAGCAAGCTCTGGCATTACTGGTTTCAGGTAAGTCATCAGAACGCGGAATAGGTTGATACCAACAGAACAAATGTCTTGTAGCTCTTGGTCTTTACCTTCTTCTTTAGCAACAACCCACGGTGCTTTTTCATCAACGTATTGGTTTGCTTTATCAGCCAGTGCTGTGATTTCACGGATTGCACGACCGAACTCACGCGTTTCGTATAGTTCTGCGATACGGTCAGCGGCCACTGTGAACTCGTTATATAGCTCAGTTTCTGCGAAGTTAGCAGATAGTTTGCCTTCAAAGCGCTTAGAGATGAAGCCAGCGTTACGAGATGCTAGGTTAACAATCTTGTTTACTACGTCAGCGTTAACGCGCTGAGTGAAGTCTTCAAGGTTAAGGTCTAGGTCATCGATACGGCTGTTTAGCTTAGCTGCGTAGTAGTAACGTAGACACTCTGGATCTAGGTGATCTAGGTATGTTGCTGCTTTGATGAACGTGCCTTTCGACTTAGACATTTTCGCGCCGTTTACTGTAACGTAGCCGTGTACGAATACGTTGTTTGGCTTACGGAAACCACTGCCTTCTAGCATCGCTGGCCAGAATAGAGAGTGGAAGTAAACGATGTCTTTACCGATGAAGTGGTAAAGCTCAGTTGTGCTGTCTTTCTTCCAGTACTCATCGAAGTCCAGACCTTCAGTTTTATTACATAGGTTCTTGAAAGAAGCCATGTAACCTACAGGTGCGTCTAGCCATACATAGAAGAATTTGTTCTTCTCACCTGGGATTTCAAAACCGAAGTAAGGTGCATCACGTGAGATATCCCACTGCTGCAGGCCAGACTCGAACCACTCTTGCATTTTATTTGCCGTTTCGGCTTGTAGTGAACCAGAGCGTGTCCATTCTTTTAGCATGCTTTCGAACTGAGGTAGGTCGAAGAAGAAATGCTCAGAGTCTTTCATTACTGGAGTAGCGCCAGATACTGCTGATTTTGGATCAATCAGCTCAGTTGGGCTGTACGTCTCACCACAGTTATCACAGTTGTCACCGTATTGGTCTTCTGACTTACACTTAGGACAAGTACCTTTTACGAAACGGTCCGGTAGGAACATTTCTTTCTCAGGATCAAACAGCTGAGAGATAGTACGGCTAGAGATAAAACCGTTTTTCTTAAGCTCTAGGTAGATGTGAGAAGCTAGCTCACGGTTCTCTTCTGAGTGTGTGCTGTGGTAGTTATCAAAGCTAATATCAAAGCCAGCGAAGTCTTTTTGATGCTCTTCGCTTACTGCAGCGATCATCTCTTCTGGCGTAATACCCATCTGTTGTGCTTTTAGCATGATTGGCGTGCCGTGAGCATCGTCAGCACAGATGAAGTTTACAGTGTTGCCGCGTAGGCGTTGGTAGCGAACCCAGATGTCAGCTTGAATATGTTCAAGCATATGACCTAGGTGAATCGAACCATTAGCGTACGGAAGGGCACAAGTTACCAGCAGTTTTCTTGGATCGTTTGCCATACTTAATAATCGCTTTTTGATAGGTATAAAAAAATAGAGAGTAATACTACCCCATGAGCTTCCTAACGCCAAGGCATCAAACCATGGATTGCCTTAGTTTTTTTGGGGTTCTGAATCTTGTCTCTGGGTGCTACGATTAGAGTGTTATACCCAAGTGACTTCAAGATGCGAAAAGGCCTAAGCACTTTGAGGTCATTTAGGTATAAAGGAGGCGTCATGCACCAGTTCACTTCAAAACAAGACTTTTGTCATTGGCTTAACCAGTTCCAACATCCGCAGTTGGTGGAAAACTGGGCAGATATTCATGGGATAGTCGCGATTCCAGCGCAAGGCGGCATCCAAATTACTTTGCCATTCGCGAGCAACGAGCTTCAACATGCGCTGAGCGATTGGATCAAAGAACAGCAAGCAGCAGGTGATGTCCCTGCGTTTGAGTTCCGGATTGAGCTCGGTGTCAAAGCGCTTGAGACGCAAGTTACCAATGCTGTTAAAGGCGTGAAAAACATCATTGCAGTCAGTTCTGCGAAAGGAGGAGTAGGGAAGTCGACGACAGCAGTCAACCTTGCTCTAGCAATTGCGCAATCAGGTGCCAAAGTGGGTTTGTTAGATGCCGACATTTATGGCCCGTCGGTACCGATGATGCTGGGTCAAGAAGACGCAAAGCCTGAAGTACGTGACGCGAAATGGATGGAGCCAATTTTAGCCCATGGCATCTATACTCATTCTATCGGTTACTTAGTAGATAAAGCTGAAGCGGCAATATGGCGGGGGCCGATTGCTTCTAAGGCATTGTCACAATTGCTAACAGAGACTGATTGGCCAGAACTCGATTATTTGGTGATTGATATGCCACCGGGTACAGGGGATATTCAGCTGACGTTGTCACAACAAATTCCAGTAACAGGTACTGTACTTGTTACTACGCCGCAAGACTTAGCTTTGGCTGATGCTCGTAAAGGTGCTGCGATGTTCCATAAAGTGAATGTACCAGTGGTGGGCGTCGTGGAGAACATGAGCTATCACATTTGTAGCCAGTGCGGAGCGGTTGAGCACATATTTGGCACGGGTGGTGCTGAAAAAATGTCGCAAGAGTTTGGTTTGGCGTTACTTGGGCAGATCCCACTTCATATATCAATGCGAGAAGATATTGATGCGGGTATCCCAACTGTGGCAAGACGTGCTGATAGCGAGCATGCCGGTTACTACAAACAGCTTGCGGATCGTGTGTGTTGTACAATGTATTGGCAAGGCAAAGCAAAACCAGATGCAATCAGTTTTACTATGGTGAACTGAGTTTAATATCAAGGCCGGTTGAATATCGTGCATTTAAACGTTTGCTTGGCGGTTAATCCTCTGAGTAGATAGAAACTTATAACTAAACCCTAATTCCAACTAGTAACGAAGGGGTGAACTCCCTATAATCAGGCAGTTTATCTTTTTATGTGACTAGAAAATCATCATCGGGTGCAAACTAATGTCTGATAATAATCAATGCGTCATCGTAGGTATTGCTGGCGCTTCTGCTTCTGGAAAAAGTCTGATCGCGAGCACAATCTACAATGAGCTTCGCGAGAAAGTGGGCGATCATCAAATCGGTGTCATCACGGAAGATTGCTACTACAACGACCAAAGCCAACTAAGCATGGAAGAGCGTGTAAAGACTAACTACGACCACCCGAGCGCGTTGGACCACGACCTACTCTGTGAACACCTAGAGAAGTTGGTGCGTGGCGAAGCTGTAGAAGTACCAGAATACAGCTACACAGAGCACACTCGTACAAGCAACACCACTCCAATGACCCCTAAAAAGGTAATCATTTTGGAAGGTATCTTGCTGCTAACAGACCCACGCCTTCGTAATTTAATGCACGCGACAGTGTTTATGGATACTCCACTTGATATCTGTCTACTGCGTCGCGTTAAGCGTGATGTTGAAGAACGTGGCCGTACTATGGAGTCGGTTCTTAAGCAATACCAACAGACAGTTCGTCCGATGTTCATGCAATTTATCGAACCTTCTAAGCAATACGCGGACATCATCGTACCTCGTGGTGGTAAAAACCGTATCGCAATCGACGTTCTTAAAGCGCACATTGCAAAACTTCTGAAAGCTTAAGCCCTTAGACGGCTATATCGCTTTATTTTTGGATAAAGAAGTGGCACCTTAAGTGCCACTTCTTTTTTTTGTTTTTAAATTAGCCAGTTGCAATACAAAATCGGACATTTTTCACGCTTTCGTGGAACTGTCAGCGATAAAAAAAGTCTGCGCTTATAATTGTAAAAACACCCGAGCAAGGAAAAAGCGAATGAAGAAACTGCTCTTAGTCATTGCCATCCCGATTGTGGCGATTTTGGCTGTTATTTTAGGGTTAGTGATTTTTGTTAATCCAAACCAATTTAAACCACTGATTGTGGAACAAGCTCAAAAGCAAACCGGCTTGGAACTGGTCATTGAAGGGGACATTAGTTGGCAGTTTTTCCCATCAATTGGTTTCGAACTGGGTCGCACTGAATTAAGAAACCCACAAGGCTTTAGCCAACCAAATCTATTTAAAGTTGAGACGGTCGGTGTAGATGTTTCCGTTACTCCTCTGTTCAGCAAACAGCTGGAAATTGGGAATGTCACTCTTGATGGCGCTGAGTTCTATCTTGAAACGCTGAAAGATGGTACCAAGAACATTGATGCGCTAACCAAAGCACAAACTCAGCAAGCAGAAAAAACCACTGAAGCGACTCCAGAGCAAGCGGTAGATTCACAGAGCACGGCTTCTGATTGGACGATCAATCTGGCTGGTGTCACCATCTCTAATGGCTATGTTGAAATCCAAGACAAGCAAGCGGGTAGCTACACTAAGCTGTCTGATATTTCTTTAAACCTTTCTCAGTTTGCCTTTGATAACTGGACAACGGCAGACTTCGGCGTGAAAGGTGAAATGAATGACCAGACGTTTACAGCGCAAGGTAAAGCGGATTTCAAACTGGCGAAAGGTTTAACTAGCTACGCTCTGAAAAACATCAACTTTGATGCAACTTACCGCGATCCTGCAAACAAAATTGAATCTGCAACCATTGGTTTAGACACGTTTGAGTTCGATAAAGTAAACAACCTAAGCTACGTATTAAAAGGCGAAGCAGGTGGCATGAAGCTTGATATGCAAGGTGGCGGTGAGCTAAACGTCGATAAAGCTATCAGCAAAGTGCAATTGAACAAGTTGACGTTGAACTCAACGTTTGAAGGAGATGCGCTTCCACAATCACCAATGAAAGTCGATATGGCTTCAGACCTTTCATTCGATTTGGCTAAGGGCCACTTGAGCTTTGTTCTAGAGAAACTTACTGCAAACGCCATTGCACTTGATGGTAAAGCGGATGTGACTCTAGGCGATATTCCGAAAGTTCGCTTTGCTGTACACAGTCCTAACATCGACTTAGATGAGTTCCTTGGCTTAAATCAACAAGCACCGGTTAGTGACAAGCCAGCGTCCGGTGGCGAAAGTGCGCCAGCAGGGCCGGAAGTTGAACCAGACTTATCTGCATTAAAGACTCTGGATGTGAAAGGCGATATTACGATTGATAAGTTCAAAGCGGCTAACGCGAAGATGGAAGCGGTTAAAGCAAGCTTCTCTATCAATCGTGGTGTCTTTGACCTAACTTCATTCAGCTCTAAGTTGTACCAAGGTACGATTACTGCAACCGCTAAGCTAGACGCACGTAAATCACCTGCAACTTACTCAGCGAAGAAGTCAATTAAAGGTGTCCATATTCAACCATTGCTGATCGATGTAGCCAACAACGACATGTTGGAAGGTACTGGTAACATTGATGTAAACGTAAGTGGTAAGAGCTTAACGCCAACTGGCATCAAGAAGAACCTGACCGGCACGGTCGTGATCAATTTTGCCGATGGCGCTGTGAATGGCATTAACGTTGCTCAATTGATCCGAGAAAACTACGCGCGATTCAAAGGTCAAAGTCTAGAAGGTACAGATGAAGTTAAGAAAACCGACTTCAGTGCTATGACAGCGACGTTGAAGTTGAACAAAGGTGTAGTCTCTACCGATAATATGAAAGCGCAGTCTCCACTTCTTCGCGTTCGTGGTAAAGGTAAAGCGAACTACCTGAATGAAACGGTTGACTTCACTATCAGCACCTCGATTGTGGGCACGCTAGAAGGTCAGGGCGGTAAGAACATTGATGAACTGAAGGACATTACTATTCCTATCAATGTTTCTGGTAAGTGGGCAGATCCTAAGTTTAAGCTGGTCTTTGATGATGTGTTGAAGCAAAAAGCACAGAAAGAAATTGACCGTGGCGTAGAGAAGCTAACGGACAAGATCAAAGATGAGAAGACCAAAGAAGCAGTAGATGGCTTGCTGAAGAACCTGTTCAACTAACAGACCCTAGTAAAAGAAAAGGGTTGGCATTGAGCCAACCCTTTTTAGTTTATAGTCTTTTCGGAAGCAACGACGGATGCTTACCAATCTACGCCTTTCAGAGCTTTAACACCGGATTCAAAAGCGTGCTTTACGTTCTTCACTTCGGATACAGTGTCGGCCATTTCGACTAAAGTGCGGTGTGCTCCGCGACCAGTAATGACGACGGATTGCATTTTCGGACGGTTGTTCAGCGCTTCGACCACTTCATCTAGGTCGATATAGCCATAGCTCACCATGTACGTCAGTTCGTCAAACAGAATTACATCAATCGATTCGTCGGTGAGCATACGCTTACACTCTTGCCAAACCAGTTGCGCTGCTTCAGTATCGGCGGTTTTGTTTTGGGTCTCCCATGTAAAACCCGTCGCCATGACTTGGAACTCAACACCGAGCTTTTCAAGTAGGTTACGCTCTCCGTTGTCCCATGTCCCCTTGATAAACTGAGCAACAGAACACTTCAAACCGTGGCCCACCGCTCGCGCAATAGTACCGAAGCCTGAAGTCGATTTACCTTTGCCATTACCTGTAATGATCAGCAATAAACCTTTTTCTTCTTGGGCGGCAGCGATCTTGGCGTCTACCTGTTGTTTTACTTTTTGTTGGCGAGCCTTATGGCGAGCTTCTTTGTTTTCTTCGATAGACATGCGGCTTCCTCAATTCCTTTTTGTACCTTGTACGGGGTGACTTGGGTTCATTGAATTATCTCGCTATGATAGACCAACATACCGTGAAGAAAAACCATCGATAATTCAGGGAATAAAATGAAGAAACTACTCGTTGTTTGTATGGGAAATATCTGCCGCTCGCCAACCGGGGAGGCCGTGCTAAGAGCAAAGGCGCAAGAGCTAGGTGTAGTTGTAGAAGTGGACTCTGCTGGGACAATTGGCTACCACGCCGGTAACCAGCCTGATGCGCGTTCGATGCAAGCTGGTAAGCAACGAGGTTATTCGTTTAAAGGGATGCGTTCTCGAAAGGTAACATTAGAGGACTTTGAGGAGTTTGATATGGTGCTAGCCGCGGATAAAGCGAACTTGGCTGATCTTCTCGATCTTTGTCCTAGAGAGCATCGCCATAAAGTATCACTGTTTTTGAGTCACTCAAGTTCTGATTACAATGAAATCCCAGACCCATATTATGGCGGTGATGCTGGCTTTGAATTGGTACTTGATTTGATTGAAGAGGCGTCAGAAGCGATTTTGAAGAAGCTCTAAGCATTTACAACGTGCCAGATACTAAAAGGGATGAGTATTACTCATCCCTTTTTGCATTATTCATACAGCTAAAAACTGCAATTTATGTTGGCTTAGCCAGCCAGAATGTCAGTTGCAACTTTATAGCTTGGGTCTTCTTTTACGTTGATTTCTACCAAGCTACCAGCTTTATCTAGAAGCTTGCGGCAGTCTGGGCTCAAGTGGCGTAGGTGAAGTGTTTTACCTAGTGCAGCGTAGCGCTCTGCCAAAGTTTCAATCGCTTCGATTGCGGAGTGATCTGTTACGCGAGAGTCTGCGAAGTCAACGATAATATCTTTTGGATCGCCGTGCGCGTTAAACAGTTCTAGGAAGTTTGCCGCTGAGCCGAAGAAGATAGGGCCGTGAATCTTGTACTCTTTTGAGCCTTCATCATTTAGTCGAGTATCGGCATAGATATGCTTCGCATGTTGCCATGCAAACATGAGAGCAGATGCTACAACGCCCACTGCAACTGCAACTGCTAGGTCAGTTAGAACCGTCACAACTGTTACTAGAACAATAACGAAGAAATCTTGTTTAGGTACACGACGTGCCAGTTTGAATGTCGCCCATTCAAATGTGCCGATAACCACCATGAACATTACACCAACGAGCGCGGCTAGAGGGATCATCTCAATCAGCGAAGAAGCAAATAGGATGAACATCAGTAGAGCGATTGCAGCAACGATACCTGATAGACGGCCACGACCACCTGAGTTCACGTTGATCATTGACTGGCCGATCATCGCACAACCACCCATTGCACCAAACACTGAACAAGTCATGTTCGCCATACCTTGACCAATACATTCACGGTTAGATTGACCACGTGTGTTGGTCATTTCATCTAGCACCGTTAGCGTCAGTAGAGACTCAATCAGGCCGATAGCCGCAAGAATGATTGCGTAAGGTAAGATGATTTGCAGTGTTTCAAGAGTGAAAGGTACTGCTGGAATAGAGAAGGTCGGAAGAGAACCCGCCAAAGTCGCTGCTTCGTCACCAGACATAGTACGTAGGAAGTCAACAACTGTACGCGTTTCTAGATCCAAGCCAACCACAAGAGCCGTCACCGTCACGATTGCTACTAGAGAAGACGGTACCGCAGTTGTGAGCTTTGGTAGGAAGTGAATGATCGCCATTGTTAGCGCAACGAGCCCCAGCATTAGCAGCATTTGGTCTTGTGGTAGCCAAGTCAGCATGCCGTTGATGTCTGGTGCCTTAAACTGGCCTAATTGTGCTAAGAAGATAACAATAGCAAGACCGTTTACGAAACCAATCATTACCGGGTGAGGTACGATTCGGATGAATTTACCTAGCTTGAATAGACCAGCTGCGATCTGAAGAATACCCGCCAGCATAATAGCAGCAAATAGGTATTGAACGCCGTGAGTCGCGACCAGCGATACCATAACAACGGCCATTGCGCCTGTTGCACCAGAAATCATACCTGGGCGACCACCAAAGATAGAGGTGATAAGGCCAACAATAAAGGCTGCGTACAGGCCAACCATAGGGTCAACACCGGCAACGAATGCAAATGCAACGGCTTCAGGGACCAGTGCTAATGCAACAGTTAGGCCTGATAGCACGTCGTTTTTTACGGAGTGCTTAGAAAATTGAGGGAATTCGAACATGTTTTGTATTGAGTTCTCTTGGCGATGAATTTCTCTCGACACATATTCGTATTTGCACAAGCACTGGAGGTCGAAGATGTTACTTCGTATCAGCGCAAACCGTAGTAAAAAAGAGCAGCATCAGAATGGTGTCGAAAACTTGAGTCGGCGAATGCTACCGAAAAGTGTGATTAAGTTCAAGAATGAAGGAGATATTGACGCACAAATGTGATCCGTCATTGATATTAATATGGCTAATTAGAGTTAACACTTACTTCAACAAAAAAGGCTGCCAATTGGCAGCCTTTTGCTTCTTATTTCGCTTAATGCGATGACAAGCTAAAACTTAGTTAAAGTTAGGCTTTGTCATTCCTGAAGATGCACGGTTAGTCGCTACTTGGCTACCTGCACCTTTTGGTGCATAGCGCTCAGCTTTAAACGGTGCTGCTGAAACAGTAATCTCGCGAAGCTCTTGAGGACCTGGTGCTTTAGTCATCGGAGCGCTAGCGCGAGGCTTAGCAGCTACTTTGATAACTTCAGCTTTAGGAGCTGGTGCAGCGATTGGTGCATCTACTGCAACTTGCTCTACAGTGTCTTCTACCACTTCAACTACTGGCTCTTGAGCTGCTTCTGTAGTGGTTTCAGCTTGCTCTAACACTGCTGGTTCAGCCACTGGTGCTGCTGCAATAGGTGTTTCTACAACCGGTGCTTCTACAACTGGAGCTTCTACTTTCGTTTCTACAGGTTGTTGAACTTTTGGTTCAACCACTGGCGTTTCAACGACTGCAGGTTGTTCACGGCGAATGATCACTTTACCCATCGCCATTTCAGGGCAAGCAAAACCACCTTGGATTGCAGGTACTGCTGTCGCTACTACCGCTGCTTCTTCCTTCACTCGCTCTTCCTTCTTAGGCGCTGGTTTTGGAATGTAGCGTGGCATCACTTTGCCCATTGCCATCTCAGGAGATGCTACACCACCTTTACGTAGGCGGAATGGGTTAGGGCGACGATCGCGACCACGACGACGACGTTGACCGCTTGCACGTAGGTGACGCGGAGAACGACGGTTACGGCGTTGTTTTGATTCTGCTTTGTTATCCTTATCCTGTTGAGTCTCAGCCACTGCCTCTACTGGCTTCTCTACAGGAGTTTCAATCGCTTTTACTGGAGCCTCAGCTACCTGTTCTGAAGCTTGCTGATCTTTAACGCGTACAGATTTGTTAAGTTTGCGACGTTGACGGCGCTCTTTAACTTTTTCTGCTTTCGCATTTGACTTCGCTTTGCTCTCTTCAGGTTTCGCTTCAGAGCCAGTACGAGCTTCAGCCGCAAGCTGTAGACCTTTTTCCGCTACCTTAGCGTTTGCTTTCTGCTCTTGAGCTTTATCAGCTTGCTGAGCTTTTGGTTTGCGTTTTTGGTTACGGTTTTGCTGTTTATTAGGCTGCTGTGTTTCGTTTTGCTCTGTTGCCTGCTCATCACGTGGCTTGCGACGACGTTTGTTATCGCGGTTATCTCTGTTGTCACGTGGGTTACGGCGACGGTCGTTACGATCACGTCGGTTGTTACGTTTGTTGTCGCGTGCAGGCTTAGTTTCTTCTTGCTTAGGTTCTTCTTTTTCTTCGTTAGAACCAAATAGGAAGCTGCTTAATGCTTTGAACAAACGACTAAACAAACCAGGTTTTTCTTCTTGCTCTACGTCTTTCTTCTTAGGCGCGGCAGCCGCAGCAGCAGGTTTCGCTGCTGGCGTTGGAGCTGATTGAGTTGAAGAAGCAAAGCCTTTTAGTACAGGTTCTTCGATCTTCTTAGGCTTTAATTCAGTCTCTGGTACTTCTTTGCCTTCTGCTTCTTTCATTGCTTCCAGTTTCTTTGGAAGTAGGTAAGAAAGCAGGTCGAACTCTTCGCCTTCACGAACACGAATCACTTCAAAGTGCGGTGTTTCCATATCAGAGTTAGGAACAACCGTGATCTTCACTTCTTGTGTACGCTCAATGTGGTTCACAGAGCGACGTTTTTCGTTTAGAAGGTATGATGCGATTGGAACAGGGACAACTGCCAGCACTTGAGCTGTATTGTCTTTTAACGCCTCTTCTTCGATTAGACGAAGTACAGAAAGCGCTAGAGACTCGTTGTCACGAACAACACCAGTACCTGTACAGCGAGGACAGATGTGGTGGCTTGCTTCTGCTAGAGATGGGCTCAAACGTTGACGAGACATCTCCAATAGACCGAAGCGAGAAATGCGACCAATTTGAACGCGAGCGCGATCTAGACGAACGGCTTCACGTAGACGGTTTTCAACTTCACGCTGGTGGCGTACAGGTGTCATATCGATAAAGTCGATAACTACCAGACCACCAAGGTCACGCAGTCGCAACTGACGAGCAATTTCATCAGCAGCTTCAAGGTTAGTGTTAAGTGCTGTTTCTTCGATATCACCACCCTTTGTTGCACGAGCAGAGTTAATATCGATAGAAGTCAGTGCTTCTGTTGGGTCGATAACGATAGAACCACCAGACGGTAAGCGCACTTCACGTTGGAAAGCTGATTCAATTTGGCTTTCGATTTGGTAGTGGCTGAACAGTGGAACTTCGCCATCATATTTCTTCACACGGTTGATGAAATCTGGACGCACTAACTGAATATGCTCTTTCGCACGTTCGTAGATAGTGTTGCTATCGATCAGGATTTCACCGATATCACGACGTAGGTAGTCACGGATTGCACGAACAATAACGTTACTTTCTTGGTGGATTAAGAATGGAGCAGGGTTAGAATCTGCAGCACCTTTGATCGCTCCCCAATGATTTAGGAGTACGTTTAAATCCCACTCTAATTCTTCAGCACTCTTACCAACGCCAGCTGTGCGAACAATTAAACCCATACCTTGCGGCAGTTCAAGAGTACTCAATGCAGCTTTTAGTTGCGTACGCTCATCACCTTCGATTCGGCGAGAAATACCGCCAGCTCGAGGGTTGTTAGGCATCAGAACTAGATAACTACCAGCTAAAGAGATGAAAGTAGTCAGGGCTGCACCTTTACTACCACGCTCTTCTTTTTCCACTTGTACGATTACTTCTTGGCCTTCGGTCAGCACTTCTTTAATGCTTGGTCGGCCTTGGTAAGTGTAACCTTCAGGGAAATATTCGCGGGCAATTTCTTTAAGAGGAAGGAAACCATGACGCTCAGCACCGTAATCAACAAATGCGGCTTCTAAGCTTGGTTCAATACGTGTGATACGTCCTTTGTAGATATTCGCTTTTTTGGACTCATGACCTGGACTCTCGATATCAAGATCGAAAAGTCGCTGGCCATCAACCAGAGCGACACGCAACTCTTCTTTTTGAGTTGCGTTAATTAACATTCTTTTCATTGAAAATTTCTCGTTGTCTTTTCTTTTGTCTTTCTAGTCAACTTGTCACTGTTTTTTCGCTCTTTCACGGTGCCTGATCCCATGGCTATATTTTGCAGCCTCCCGGCTGGAAGGGGATGCTCTTGGGCACTTCAGTCATCACAAGTCTAGTTTAGGTTTCGTTGGAAACGCAGGCTTGTGACCCGCTATATGGTGCGGTAGATACTCAACGTGAATATGCGAGGAGTAGAGTAACAAGTGTGTTGAATTCAGCATGTCTTACGCCAATGCAGCACCTGAGCTTCAACAATCTACTCACATTGCTTGAGGATAAATGATTGGTAATGAACAAAATGTAACCAAACCTTCCTTAGCAGCTGTGAACTATAGCAGTGCAGGTGGATATCAGCAATCTGCTTTCACGCAAACGTTGGAAAATTTGGCGCTAAATTCAAGTTTTGTAATTTATAACTGGCTGTTTCATAAGCAGTTGAGTCTAGAAAATTGAAAAAGAGGCAAAGCAGATTGAGAAGTTGGCCAAGAGTTTTGATAATTGAAACAAAAGGTTGGCGTGTTTTAGTACTATTTATGGCGACAAGTATTTCTTTTGTGGCAAGAATAATGTGAAGTCGTACAGATTTGGGTTTACAATACCGCGCATGAGCGAAATAAGAACACAAGTCCAGTTCGTCGATATCGACGAAGATATGGCGGGTCAACGCATTGATAATTTCTTGCGTAACCAATTAAAAGACATCCCAAAGAGCATGATTTATCGAATTGTGCGCAAGGGCGAAGTACGCGTAAATAAAAAGCGCATTAAAGCCGAGTACAAACTCAAAGCAGGAGATCTTGTTCGTATTCCTCCAGTTACGGTAGAAAAGAAAGAAGGCGACGTTGCACCAAGTACCAAGCTAAACAAAGTGGCAGAGTTAGAAGATAAGATCATTTTTGAAGATGATCATATGCTGATTCTTAATAAGCCTTCTGGAACCGCAGTTCATGGTGGTAGTGGTTTGAAGTTTGGCGCGATTGAAGCACTTCGTGCTTTGCGCCCACAAGCTCGCTTCCTTGAGTTAGTTCACCGTATCGACCGTGACACTTCCGGCATTTTGTTAGTTGCTAAGAAGCGTTCGGCATTGCGTCATCTGCAAGCACAGTTCCGTGAAAAGACAGTGAAGAAGTTTTACTTCGCGCTTGTCATGGGTGAGTGGAAAAACAGCTGTAAAGTCGTTAATGCGCCGCTACTTAAAAACGAAGTGAACAGTATTGTACGAGTCAACCCAAACGGCAAACCGTCTGAGACGCGTTTTAAAGTATTGGAAAAATTCGAACAAGCAACGTTAATTCAAGCAAGTCCAATTACGGGACGTACTCACCAGATTCGTGTGCACACTCAATACACAGGGCATCCGATTGCATGGGATGACCGTTATGGCGATCGTCGTTTTGATGCGTACACAGGTCAGGTTGGTTTGAACCGTTTGTTCCTACACGCAGCGAACATCAAGTTCCAGCATCCATCGAATGATGAGTGGATGGAGATCAACGCGCCGATGGAAGCGAAATTAGAGAAAGTCTTAGCGGGTTTGCGTAAAAAGTAGAGGCAAGAGTATCTACACCCTTCGGGGTCGCAAAAAGCTATGTAAAAGCCGATGTTAATACATCGGCTTTTTTGATCGTAGAAAGCTTTTTAGAGAGTGGCGGCAGCTTTGTCTGTTGAGTTATGAGAACTTTGTGCTCAGCAGTACCGTTGAAAGAGATCCCCAACTCGCTCGTTCCTCACTCTTGAGGATGACGTGCAGTGAATTCTGAATTTAAGTGGGTTATGACTTACTTTTTGATGGATGAGGTTATACGGCGTCATTCCCGAAAGCGACGAAGGAGCGATGTCGGGAATCTCTGGGTGCGATGCAAAGTTACTAGCTTGATGTTACTGCTTAAACCGTCCATATCAGCCCTTTGGAGTCTTCTGTATTCCCTACAAAACCTCTAACCCTTGTTTTTGCAGCATGTCGATCAAATCAATAAGTGGCAGGCCCACTAACGTATTCGGATCTTTGCCGACTAACTTCTTAAACAGACAAATCCCCATACCCTCGCTTTTAAAACTGCCAGCGCAGTAAAACGGTTCTTCTCTGTCAACGTAACGCTCGATTTGCTCGCGAGCCAAATCTCTAAAATGGACTTCAAAGGTATCGAAGCCGACTTCAGTATGATTCGTAGCGGTGTTATGTACTGCAAGCCCGGTATAAAAAGTGATGGTTTTACCGCTTTGAGCTAATAGCTGTCTGATTGCGTTTTCTCGGCTTAGCGGCTTACCCACAATTTCACCGTCGATAACACAAACTTGGTCACTGCCAACGACCAAACTGTCCTGAGTTGTGTGGCAAGACGTCGCTTTTCCAATCGCGAGCCTTTGAACGAGATCTAAAGGGGTTTCATTGGGTAAAGGCGTCTCGTCACAGTCTGGTGATAAGCAAGTAAAAGGTACTGCTAGTTTTTCCAGCAGTTGTTTACGAAAAGGAGAGGTTGAGGCTAAAACCAGTTGGTAATTTTTCATTTTGAATTACAATTCGCACAAGCATTTTCACTAGGATAATCGATCAAAATCGATTCTGGCTAATGCTCTGTATGATAAGCGTAAAAAAGTACAACTTTTTTTCCTTTTTCTTTGACTAATTTTGATTTGGAAGATAATATTCGCGCCCTATGCAAAAGGTAAAAATACCGCGAACGGTTGATCCGGCGAAGTCCGCACAGAAACGATTAGATTACGATGGCATCATCCAAGCTAGTCTTTTCAAGCGCTTAGCGGAAACAACTGAAGGCGTAAAACGCGACGCAGAAGTCTCATTGTCATTTGATATTGATGAACAGCGACTTGTTGTTATCTCTGGTAAAGCTAACATCGAAGTCGATTTAGAGTGTCAGCGTTGTAATGAGGTATTCACACATTTGTGTGAAGTTGAATTCCTTTACACTCCTTACTACGGTGAGAAGACGGAAGAGGAAGCACCAGAAATTTATGATTTGGTAGATCTAAATGAGTACGGTGAATTAGACCTTATACAACTAGTTGAAGACGAGTTCATCTTAACATTACCTCAAATCGCAATGCACGATGAAGCGGATTGTAGCGTTGATTCAAATAACATGGTTTTTGGTGAGATTCCTGAAGAAATTGAGGAAGAAAAACCGAATCCATTCGACGTTTTGAAAAATCTGAAAAAGTAACTGGTGTGGTAGCCGCTTCTTCTTTAGGTTTTTAACCCAATAGTATAGGAGTAGGGTCAATGGCCGTACAGAAAAACCGTAAAACTCGTTCTAAGCGCGGTATGCGTCGTTCACACGATGCGCTAACTACAGCTGCACTATCTGTAGACGCGACTTCTGGTGAAACTCACCTACGCCACAACGTAACTGCTGAAGGTTACTACCGTGGTCAAAAGGTTATCAACAAGTAAGGTTGAACCTTTGCAAAGTATTACCGTTGCACTTGATGCAATGGGCGGGGATTTCGGTCCACGCGTAACAGTGCCTGCCGCCGTGCAGGCACTGTCTCATTTCCCAGAGCTAAAAGTGATTCTTATAGGTGATCAATCTCTGATCACGTCTCAATTATCTCAACTAGGTGCCTCTACCAGTTCTCGTTTGAGCATTCTTCATAGCGAGAAAGTAATATCAAACTCAGAAAAGCCATCTTTAGCATTACGCAATAGCCAAAACAGCTCTATGCGTATGGCCATCGATCTTGTTTCTGAAAGCGAAGCAGACGCATGTGTGAGTGGTGGTAACACCGGTGCGCTTATGGCGCTCTCACGTTTCATTCTTAAACTGCTTCCTGGTATTGAGCGTCCTGCTTTAGTTTCCGCATTACCAACTATCAGCGGCAAGCGTACCTGGATGTTAGATCTTGGTGCGAATGTGTCGTGCGATGCCGACAGTTTGTTCCAGTTTGCAGTGATGGGCAGTGCATTAGCTGAGGAGCACCTCGGTCATCCACCTCGTGTGGCTGTACTAAATATTGGCGCTGAAGAAATCAAAGGAAACGATTTGGTCAAGCGCTGTGCAGAAATGCTTTCTCAAACCGACGCAATTAATTTTGTGGGTTATATTGAAGGTAATCAAATTTTGCATGACGTAGCCGATGTCATTGTTTGTGATGGCTTTGTCGGTAACGTATGCTTAAAAGCCAGCGAGGGAACAGCACAACTCTTTATCGAAAAACTTAAAACCAGCATGATGGCATCAACGATAAAGGGATGGATTGCTAGAAAGTTGTTTTCTCGGCTATTTAATGAACTAAAAACACTGAACCCCGACCAGTATAACGGCGCAAGTTTGCTAGGATTGCGCGGCATTGTCATAAAAAGCCATGGAAGTGCGGATGTATCTGCGATTGTCAATGCACTTGGCGAGGCAGTACACGAGGTCAAACGACAAGTACCAAGCCGTATTAGCGATCGTTTGGAAGCGGTTTTACTCGAGAGGCATTATTAGTCTTCATGCATAGCAAAATATTAGGTACTGGCAGCTACCTGCCATCTCAGGTGCGTACTAACGCAGACCTAGAGAAAATGGTAGATACAAGTGATGAGTGGATCGTAGCTCGCACGGGTATTAAAGAGCGTCGAATTGCAGCAGAAAATGAAACTGTTGCAGACATGGCATTCTACGCAGCTGAAAACGCTATCGATATGGCCGGCATTGATAAAAATGATATCGACCTAATTATCGTTGCTACTACTAGCAGTAGCCATACTTTCCCTTCATCTGCGTGTCAGGTGCAGGGAAAGCTTGGCATTAAAGGTTGTCCAGCATTTGACTTGGCCGCTGCTTGTTCAGGCTTTGTATACGCCTTATCTGTTGCTGATCAACACATCAAATCAGGTATGTGTAAAAACGTACTCGTGATTGGTGCAGACGCATTATCGAAAACGTGTGATCCAACGGATCGTTCAACCATCATCTTATTTGGTGATGCGGCAGGAGCGGTAGTGGTTGGCGCGAGCGAAGAGCCGGGTATCATCTCTACACACGTATACTCAGACGGTCAATTTGGTGATCTGTTGAGTCTGCCTGTGCCAGAACGTGGCAAAGATGCGGACAAATGGCTGCACATGGCGGGTAACGAAGTATTCAAAGTGGCAGTAACTCAGCTATCTAAGCTAGTGAAAGACACGCTTGAAGCGAACGACATGCACAAGTCTGAACTAGACTGGCTAGTGCCGCACCAAGCGAACTACCGCATTATTTCAGCCACAGCGAAAAAGCTTTCGATGTCACTAGACCAAGTCGTGATTACACTTGATAAGCACGGCAACACATCAGCTGCAACTGTGCCAACAGCACTGGATGAAGCGGTACGTGATGGTCGAATTAAACGCGGTCAAACTTTACTTCTTGAAGCGTTTGGTGGCGGATTCACTTGGGGCTCGGCTCTGGTGAAATTCTAAGTTTCATAAGAATTCAAAATTTAAGATGCGCTACCGTGCATCTTATTTCTTTTTACTTTGCTTAAAGGAAAACAACATGAGCAAGTTTGCTATCGTATTTCCAGGCCAGGGTTCACAAGCTGTAGGTATGCTTGCTGATCTAGGCGAACAATATGACGTAGTAAAACAAACATTTGCAGAAGCATCTGACGCACTAGGTTACGACCTATGGGCGCTTGTTCAAAATGGACCTGCAGAAGATCTAAACCAAACTTTCCGTACACAGCCTGCATTGCTAGCTTCATCTGTTGCTATCTGGCGCGTATGGCAAGAGCTTGGTCTTGAGCAACCTGCAAACCTAGCGGGTCACAGCCTAGGTGAGTACTCAGCACTAGTATGTGCTGGCGTGATTGACTTTAAAGAAGCAATCAAACTGGTTGAGCTACGTGGTCAACTTATGCAAGAAGCCGTACCAGCAGGTACTGGTGCAATGTACGCGATCATCGGTCTAGATGACGAAGCGATTGCAAAAGCTTGTGAAGAAGCTGCGCAAGGTGACGTAGTTTCACCAGTAAACTTCAACTCGCCTGGTCAAGTTGTTATCGCAGGTAGCAAAGACGCAGTAGAGCGCGCGGGCGTACTATGTAAAGAAGCGGGTGCAAAACGTGCGCTTCCTCTTCCTGTTTCAGTGCCTTCACACTGTGCACTAATGAAACCAGCAGCAGAGAAACTAGCGGTTGCGCTAGAGTCTATTGAATTCAACGCACCACAACTTCCAGTTATCAACAACGTTGATGTGGCAGCAGAAACGGATCCTGCAAAAATCAAAGACGCACTTGTTCGTCAGCTACACAGCCCAGTTCGTTGGACTGAGAGCGTGCAGCTAATGAGCGAGCAAGGCGTAGAAAATCTTCTTGAGCTTGGTCCTGGCAAAGTACTGACAGGTCTGACTAAACGTATCGTGAAAACACTAAGCGCAGCAGCTGTTAACGACGTAGCGTCGCTAGAAGCTGCTAAGTAATTCGTTCACGATAAGAAAAGGAAAACACAACATGATGAATCTAGAAGGTAAGATCGCTCTAGTGACAGGCGCAAGCCGTGGCATTGGTCGTGCGATTGCTGAGCTTCTTGTTGAACGCGGTGCAACAGTAATTGGTACTGCGACTTCTGAAGGTGGCGCAGCAGCGATCAGCGAATACCTGGGTGAAAACGGTAAAGGCCTAGCACTTAACGTGACTGACGTTGAGTCTATCGAAGCGACACTAAAAACCATTAATGATGAGTTCGGTGTAATCGATATTCTTGTTAACAACGCTGGTATCACTCGCGATAACCTACTAATGCGTATGAAGGATGACGAGTGGAACGACATCATCAATACGAACCTAACGCCAATTTACCGCATGTCTAAGGCGGTTCTACGTGGCATGATGAAAAAACGCGCTGGTCGCATCATCAACGTAGGTTCTGTTGTTGGTACTATGGGTAACGCTGGTCAAACGAACTACGCAGCAGCGAAAGCAGGCGTAATTGGTTTCACTAAATCAATGGCTCGTGAAGTCGCTTCTCGTGGTGTAACGGTTAATACAGTCGCTCCTGGTTTCATCGAAACTGACATGACTAAGGCGCTAAATGATGACCAACGTGCAGCAACGTTATCGAACGTGCCTGCAGGTCGTCTAGGTGACCCACGTGAAATTGCATCAGCAGTAGTATTCCTAGCTTCACCTGAGGCAGCTTACATTACTGGTGAAACTTTGCATGTAAATGGCGGCATGTACATGGTTTAATGCACAGTTCGTGCAAAATAAGCTATTTTACTTTATGAAAAATAGCCTATAGTTGCTGTTAACTGTCATTAAGTTGTGATGGTCGTGCACAAGATTTGTGCATGATTTAAGTCAAAAATGTATTGAAATTCGGTTAAATTCGCTAATTTTGTGGTTTGACCAGCAAGGACCCCCTTGCAACTTTCCATAGTTCGAATAAACTACGGAATCATCGCATTAGGCGAAATCTGTAAAGGAAAAGAAAAATGAGCAACATCGAAGAACGCGTAAAGAAAATCATTGTTGAACAGCTAGGTGTAGACGAAGCAGAAGTTAAGAATGAAGCTTCTTTCGTTGACGATCTAGGTGCTGATTCTCTAGACACAGTAGAGCTAGTTATGGCTCTAGAAGAGGAATTCGACACTGAGATTCCTGACGAAGAAGCTGAGAAAATCACTACTGTTCAAGCTGCAATCGACTACGTAAACAGCGCTCAGTAATTATCTCTCCCAGGCGGTCTCCTAGACCGCCTGTGTTCTTTCTAACTTCTTCTATCCTCTCATAGAAACATTCAATTCCCGGAGAATTATATCGTGTCCAAGCGTCGTGTAGTTGTCACAGGCATGGGTATGTTGTCACCGGTAGGCAACACAGTAGAATCATCTTGGAAAGCCCTGCTAGAAGGTCAAAGCGGAATCGTTAACATCGATCATTTCGATGCAACGAACTTCTCAACTCGTTTTGCAGGTCTTGTTAAAGATTTTGATTGCACAGAGTACATGTCTAAAAAAGATGCTCGTAAAATGGATCTATTTATCCAGTACGGCATCGCAGCAGGTATCCAAGCGTTGGATGACTCTGGCTTAGAAATTACCGAAGAAAACGCAGCTCGAGTTGGTGTCGCAATCGGCTCTGGTATTGGCGGTCTAGACCTAATCGAAAAAGGTCACTCAGCACTTGTTGAGAAAGGCCCGCGTAAAGTTAGCCCATTTTTTGTTCCTTCGACCATCGTAAACATGGTTGCAGGTAACCTATCTATCATGCGTGGTCTTCGTGGTCCAAATATCGCGATCTCTACTGCATGTACTACAGGCCTTCACAACATCGGCCACGCAGCTCGTATGATTGCATACGGTGATGCAGAAGCGATGGTAGCAGGTGGTGCCGAGAAAGCATCAACACCGCTAGGCATGGCTGGTTTCGGCGCGGCTAAAGCATTATCGACTCGTAATGATGAGCCTCAAAAAGCGTCTCGTCCATGGGATAAAGGCCGTGACGGCTTCGTTCTTGGTGACGGCGCGGGTATGATGGTTCTTGAAGAGTACGAACACGCAAAAGCTCGTGGCGCTAAGATTTACGCAGAGCTTGTTGGCTTTGGTATGTCTGGTGACGCTTACCACATGACTTCTCCAAGTGAAGATGGTTCAGGTGGCGCACTAGCAATGGAAGCCGCGATGCGTGATGCAAACATCATCGGTACGCAAGTTGGTTACGTTAACGCTCACGGAACA
This sequence comes from Vibrio sp. SCSIO 43153, assembly GCF_023716625.1. NCBI lineage: Bacteria > Pseudomonadati > Pseudomonadota > Gammaproteobacteria > Vibrionales > Vibrionaceae > Vibrio > Vibrio sp. SCSIO 43153. Next base: position 2,240,583 of record NZ_CP071855.1, on the reverse strand, counting down.
TCAACACCTGCTGGTGACGTAGCTGAAATCAAGGGTGTAAAACGTGCTCTTGGTGAAGAAGGCTCAAAACAAGTATTAGTATCTTCGACTAAATCGATGACTGGCCACCTACTAGGTGCTGCAGGTTCTGTTGAAGCTATCATTACGGTTCTTTCTCTGGTTGACCAAATCGTTCCACCAACGATTAACCTAGATGATCCTGAAGAAGGCCTAGATATTGACCTTGTACCGCATACTGCGCGCAAAGTTGATATGGAATACGCAATCTGTAACTCGTTTGGCTTTGGTGGCACAAACGGTTCACTTGTATTCAAAAAATTCGCTGAGTAAGAATCTCTAACACTGTTTTAGAGTAGCGATACTTGTATTCTAACGGCTCGATGCTTAGCATTGAGCCGTTTTGTTTTATTTGTCGATCAGAAATCAAAGGGTATCTGAATGTTCTGGGTAAATGGACTTCCACAAACGCATGTTTCGCTCGGTGATCGCTCATTTCAGTATGGTGATGGCTGTTTCACTACTATTAAGACTAAGTACGGTCAACTGGAGCACTGGCAAGCGCATATTGAACGTATGGAGGCGTGTCTAAAAACATTGCAAATACCTTTCCCAGATTGGAATACGGTTTTTGATTGGGCGATGCTCGCGGTCTTAAATGACGAGGCGGCAGGAATCAAGATTCATATTAGTCGTGGTTGTGGTGGTCGAGGGTACAGCCCAAGCGGTATAGATGGTCCGGTTGTGACTATTTCGAACTTTGCATTTCCTTTTCATTATGCTCAGTGGCAAGAAAATGGTGTGCAGTTAGGTATTTGTGAAACCCGCCTTGGCATCCAACCATTACTTGCAGGTCACAAGCACAACAACCGAATAGAGCAGGTTCTCGCAAAGGCGGAAATTGATGGTTCTGAATTTGCCGATGCTGTGACGTTAAATGTGCAAAATCATGTCATTGAAACTACAATGGCAAACCTTTTTTGGGTTAATGATAAAAGGGTATACACACCGGATTTGAGTTTGTCCGGTGTGGCCGGCGTAATGCGCCGTAAGGTATTGGAGTTTCTCCAAGCTGAAGGTTACCCGGTGAAGGTAGCCCAATTCACACTGACAGATTTGCTTGATGCAGAAGAGGTGTGGATGTGTAACTCACTATTGGGTGTAGCGCCGGTTTGCGGTATTTCAACACCAGAGAACAAGATTGAACTTCCAATTGGAAAACTGACTCGACGACTTCAAGGGAATCTAAATACGTGATTAAAAAACTGTTTGCTTTTGTTGTACTGATTGCCGTTATTGGTGCAGCAGGTGCTTTTTACGTTGTTTCACAGACTAAGCAATACGTTAACTCGCCAATCCTTATAGAACAGCCACAGCTGTTCAGCGTTGAAAATGGCACCAGCTTTCACCGAGTCATGCGTGATTTAGTGAAAGATAATATTATTGAAGCTTCTGATTACACCCGCTTAATGCCTCACCTTTACCCAGAGCTTCTTCAAGTGCGAGCAGGCACTTACCAACTAGAGCCAAAGCTTTCGCTTTATCAAACGTTAGAACAGCTCAATACGGGCAAAGAACATCAGTTTGCAATAACATTTGTGGAAGGTAGTCGCTTTTCTGAATGGGTTGAACAACTAAGTACAGCACCTTATGTAAAACATGACTTAACCGGATTATCTGAAAAAGAGATGGCTGAAAAGCTAGGTATTGAGCGCGAAAAGCTTGAGGGCTTATTCCTTGCCGAGACCTACCATTACACAGCAGGCACGAGTGAAAGTCAGATCTTAGAGCGTGCTCATACTAAGTTGAACAATATTCTTGATGCTCATTGGGAAGGGCGCCAAGAGAAACTGCCGATTAAAGACAAATACGAAGCTCTGATCCTTGCTTCAATTATTGAAAAAGAAACGGCAATCGACTCGGAGCGTGAACGAGTGGCGTCTGTATTTGTCAACCGTCTCAATAAACGCATGCGCCTGCAAACTGACCCGACCGTTATTTACGGAATGGGTGATGCGTACGATGGTAATATTCGTAAAAAAGATTTACGTACTCCAACGCCATACAACACATACACAATCAACGGTTTGCCACCAACACCAATCGCTATGGCAGGCGAAGCGTCGATTGAAGCTGCTTTAAACCCAGAAAACAGCAAATATTTATATTTTGTAGCAAGCGGAAAGGGCGGACATGTATTTTCGAAATCCCTTGCTGAGCACAACCGTGCTGTACGTGCCTATTTAAGAGAACTAAGAAAGAATAAATGATGAAAGCAAACTTTATTGTCGTTGAGGGCCTAGAAGGCGCGGGTAAAAGTACTGCGATTAAAACCGTTTTAGACACGCTGAAAGCGGCGGGTATTGAAAACATCGTCAATACTCGTGAGCCGGGTGGTACACCACTGGCTGAGAAAATGCGCGCGTTGGTTAAAGAAGAGCACGAAGGCGAAGACCTAAAAGATATGACCGAGCTGCTTTTGCTTTACGCCGCGCGTGTTCAGTTAGTTGAGAACGTGATTAAACCAGCACTAGCAAACGACCAATGGGTGGTGGGTGACCGTCATGATTTGTCTTCTCAAGCTTACCAAGGTGGTGGTCGTCAAATCGATGCGTTGCTGATGAAGAACCTGCGCGATACGACTCTAGGAGAGTTTAAGCCTGCTTTCACTTTGTACATGGACATTGATCCGCGCGTTGGCCTTGAGCGTGCACGCGGTCGTGGTGAACTCGACCGCATCGAAAAGATGGATATCAGCTTCTTTGAGCGTACTCGTGAGCGTTACTTGGAACTCGCGAATGCAGATGACTCTATCGCAGTTATCAATGCAGAGCAGTCGATTGAAGAAGTAGCACAAGACATCAAAGCCGCTTTGAACGAATGGCTAGCATCATTGTAAGCAGGATGTGGATTGAGGTGATTCATGCTAAATGACTTTCCATGGTTACAACCCGTTTGGGATAACCTCAAAACAAGTTTGGATTCAGAACGAGTTCCAGGTGCACTGTTATTACAAAGTGAGAAAGGCTTAGCCGTTGAAAAGTTGGTTGAGCTCTTTAGTCATTCACTTTTATGTCAAAACTACACCAGTGAAGCGTGTGGGTTCTGCCATAGCTGCCAGTTGATTCAGTCAAACAGCCACCCTGACTTACACTGGGTCAAACCAGAGAAGGAAGGGAAGTCAATTACGGTTGACCAGATTCGAGGGTGTAACCGTCTTGCTCATGAGTCTTCCCAGCTAAATGGCTACCGTGTGTTTATTATTGAGCCTGCGGATGCGATGAACGAGTCTGCATCAAATGCGTTGTTGAAAACACTCGAAGAACCGGGACAGAAGTGTTTGTTCTTGCTGGTGACGCATAATCAAGAGCGATTGCTTCCAACCATTCAGAGCCGTTGCCAGCAGTGGGTAGTTACGCCGCCTACAACAGAACAAGCAATGAGTTGGATTAGCGAGCAGGGCACCTCGAAAGTGCCGCCGTACGCACTCAAGCTAAACATGGGGTCCCCCATAAACACACTAGAAGCGGTAAAAAACGGTGAGCTTGATGAGTACCAGGTGTTTGAGCGCTGCTTTATAGATACTTTGTCTTCTCCCGTTTCTGATGTGTTTCAATGTGCGTCCTTAATGGCTAAGAACCCGGACAAAACATTGGATTGGGCTTGGCACTTGTTAGCGGATGCACAAAAAGCGCAATTTGGTGTGGTCGAAGTGGACCAACTTCCGGGGGCTGATAAGTTTCCTCCGAGCAACTACAACGGCTTATACTTAGCAGCACAAAAATTGCTCGAATTAAAGGCTCAAATGCAAACCTTCCCAGGCTTAAACCTTGAGCTACTTTCTATGAATTGGTTAATTGAGTCACGAGAGGCATTATGTTCGTAGATTCGCACTGTCATTTAGACAAATTGAATTACGATGATCTTCACATCAACGTTGAAGACGTTATTAATAAAGCAAAGCAAGCGAATGTCACAGAGCTTCTATCGGTTGGCGTAACGCTGGACTCGTTTCCTAAGATGCTGGAGTTGATCACACCTTATGAGAATGTTTATGCTTCTTGTGGTGTTCATCCACTCGACGTGGAAAGTGCGTTTTCATTAGAAACGCTACACCAACATGCGTCGCACGAAAAGGTGGTGGCGATTGGTGAAACGGGCTTGGATTATCACTACAAGCCAGAGACAGCTGCACTGCAAAAAGAACGTTTTGAGCAGCAAGTTGACTTAGCTGTCGAATTGAACAAGCCACTTATCATCCACACTCGTAATGCACGAGAAGATACATTAGAAATTCTTCGTAATGGTGGTGCCGAAAAATGTGGTGGCGTGATCCACTGTTTTACTGAAGATCTAGCATTTGCAGAAGCGGCGCTTGATTTAGGCTTCTACATCTCAATTTCAGGTATTGTGACCTTCCGCCAAGCAACAGAACTAAAAGAAGTTGTGAAAGCTTTACCACTAGAGAAGTTGCTCATTGAGACGGACTCGCCTTATTTGGCTCCTGTTCCTCACCGCGGAAAAGAAAACCAACCAGCTTATGTAGTGGAAGTTGCGGCCTATATAGCGCAGCTAAAAGGGTGTGCTTTATCCGAGGTCGGGCAAAAAACCACCGAAAACTTCCGAAATCTTTTTTTGCGTTAGAAATCATTAAATAGTTTAAAAAAGGGGCGCAAGCCCCTTTTTTGTTGATTAAAGCAACAAAACCACTAATTAATTTAATGTTTACTAAAAATGTTGATTTACTGAAGGCCTAAACCTACAAATGTAATTTTGTTACTAAAAATAACATCGTGGTTTATTTTATTTACGCACTAAAATTAATTTTATAGATATAAAATTAATTAAAAAACAAGGCTTTAGGTGTGGTGCAAACCTTTTCATTAGCTCGTTTTTCATGTGATCTAAGACTTGTTTTGAAACTAAATTTCGTAACTGTGTGGAAAGTTTGAGGGTCATCAATATATATTTAGAGCCGGAAAATATAATGCAACGTGTGGTTACATTTTCATTGGGTGCTAACATTTAGGCTACGGGGGTGTGCCGTTAGTGCCCAAATAATACTTATAATTTATCAGGAGCATAAACATGTTTAAGAACCTTTTTGCAAACCTGCAAAAAGTTGGTAAAGCTCTGATGCTACCAGTATCAGTGTTACCAGTCGCAGGTATCCTACTAGGTGTTGGTGCTGCCCACCTAAGCTTCATTCCAGAGATCGTTTCGAACCTAATGGAACAAGCTGGTGGCTCAGTATTCGGCCAAATGGCACTTCTATTTGCTGTTGGTGTAGCACTTGGCTTCACAAACAACGACGGTGTAGCAGGTCTTGCTGCAATCGTTGGTTACGGCATCATGACAGCTACACTAGGTGTTATGGCTGGCATCATGGGTGTTGAGAAAATCGATACAGGTGTACTAGGTGGTATCCTTGTCGGTGGTGTTGCTGCTTGGGCATTCAACCGTTTCTTCAAAATCCAACTTCCAGAGTACCTTGGCTTCTTCGCTGGTAAGCGTGCTGTGCCAATCATCACTGGTTTCGCTGCGATTATCCTAGGTGTTGTACTATCTATCGTGTGGCCACCAATCGGCGGTGCAATCTCTGCATTCTCTGACTGGGCTGCGCACCAAAACCCACAACTAGCGTTCGGTATCTACGGCGTTGTTGAGCGTTCTCTAATCCCATTCGGTCTACACCACGTTTGGAACGTACCATTCTTCTTCGAAGCAGGTACTTGTGTGAACGCTGCTGGTGAAACTCAAAACGGCGTACTAACTTGTTACCTAGTTGCTGATGAAGCATCTCGTGCTGCTGGTAATGGCTTCGGTCAGCTAGCGGGTGGTTACATGTTCAAGATGTTCGGTCTACCAGCTGCAGCAATCGCTATTGCTCACTGTGCTAAACCAGAAAACCGCGCGAAAGTAATGGGTATCATGGCGTCAGCTGCACTGACTTCATTCCTAACTGGTATTACAGAGCCAATCGAATTCTCATTCCTATTCGTTGCTCCACTACTATACGGTATCCACGCTCTACTAGCTGGTTCTGCATACGTTGTTGCTAACACTCTAGGCTTCGTACACGGTACTTCATTCTCTCACGGTCTGATCGATTTCCTAGTTCTATCTGGTAACGCTCAGAAGATGGGTCTAATGATTGCTGTAGGTCTAGTTTACGCTGCAATCTACTACGCAGTATTCCGCACTGTAATTACAGCACTTGATCTGAAAACTCCTGGTCGTGAAGATGAATCTGAAGATGCAGTAGCAGCTACTGGTTCTGACATGGCAGGTGAGCTTGTCGCAGCATTCGGCGGCAAAGCTAACATTACAGGTCTAGACGCATGTATCACTCGTCTACGTGTTGCAGTTGCTGACACAGCAGCAGTTGACCAAGACAAGCTAAAACAACTAGGCGCTGCTGGTGTTGTAGTTGTAGCAGGTGGTGTTCAGGCTATCTTCGGTACTAAGTCTGACAACCTGAAAACTGAAATGGATGAGTGGATTCGTAACCACGGCTAATCTCAGTCATCCATAAGAAAAAGGGGGCTTCGGCCTCCTTTTTGCTTTCTGTATCTTTTCCTTCATGTCTCACGGCAATTATTCTTCTCTAATCTCTAATCTCTAATCTCTAATCTCTAATCTCTAATCTCTAATCTCTAATCTCTAATCTCACTAGCACTTACTTTTGGTGTTTTAGCCGTGATCTCACGCTCAACCTTACGTTTGTTGCTTTTTTCGTACGTCATTCTTACTCATTACTGACACAACAAAATGACATCATGTTTGAATTATGCACGCTGTTTTTTAAGTGGGGGGAAGATTGTGAAAAAGCGAATTTTATTGGCGGCAACAATGCTGCCGAGTGCCGTAATGGCGGCGGACGGAGCAAAGAATTTTTCTGTTGGTATGGCGGTCGATCAAGAGCTCAGCGTTGTCGTTGAAATTGAAGACAAGTACCGCGGTATTATTGGTAATGATGGTATGGCATTTGATTACATCGCTAAGCGTGGCACATTCGACCAAAGCATGCCATTGACGTGGTATGTCGGTGTTGGTGGTTGGTATGAGTGGGATGATGAGTTCGGCGTTCGTGTCCCACTAGGTTTAAATTGGGATCTATCAAAAGGCTGGGATCTGTATGCGCAAATCCATCCTGAAGTGGACTTTTACAAAGGGCCTGATCTGCAAATCGGTGGGGCGCTTGGTATCAAGTACAATTTCTAATAGATACAAAAATGCCGGCACTGAGCCGGCATTTTGTTTTGTGAGCCTTAATTTCGCTGGCAGTTAGCTTTACTGCTGTTTATTCATTGCTCGTTTGATGCATACCGCAGCGCCACCCCAAGTGATGCCAAGTCCGATAACCATCATGATGATTGCACTTGTAGTCATTATGCTTTCTCCTTGCTCGCTACGTTAATCAATACGCCAAACACAAACAGTGCGGCAATCATTACCCAACCCAGCGTTAGGTCGTAGCCACCGTAACCTTCTGTTAGAAGTGCGTACAGCTTGGTTGCCAATATAACTGCTAACATGATTGGTGTGACAAAGCGTAAACAGATTTCGAACCATTGACCAACAGAGAAGTCAGAGCGCTCGTTTACGTAGTTACGAACTTCAGGCACTTGTTTCAACAACCAAGCCATTAGAACGATTTCTACTAGGCCGCCAACCATAATTCCAACGTTGTTTGCGAAGTGGTCGACAAGGTCCAGCAGAAGCAATCCGCCGTTCGTCGCGAATGCCATCGAGACAACAAATCCAATACCAATCACTACGTTTGCAGCTTTCTTACGGCTCCATTTTAATTTGTCGATAACGGCTGAGGTTACCGCTTCCATGATTGAGATGTGCGAGCTTAAGCCTGCAACAACCAAAGCAAAGAAGAACAGAGGACCAAGGATGTATGGCGCTGGTAGTAGGTTAATTGCCGCAGGTAACGTCACAAATGCCAAGCCCACACCCGCAGAAACTACCTCAGTAAGCGGTTTGCCTTGTTCTTGAGCCATATAACCCAATACCGAGAAAATCATGATACCGGCAAGGATAGAGAAGCCACAGTTTATCAATACCGTCATGAAGGCGTTGTTGGTGATGTCTGATTTCTCTGGCAGATAGCTCGAGTAAGCCAGCATGATGGCAAAGCCGATACTTAGTGTGAAGAAGATCTGACCGTAAGCCGCTGCCCACACTTTTACGTCCCAGATTTTGCTGAAGTCTGGTTCGAACATGTAGTTCACACCGTCTAGCGCACCAGGAAGGAAAATCATGCGACCGATCAAGAAGATCACCATAATGAACAATATAGGCATCATGATCTTAGATGCGCGTTCAATACCTGATTTAACACCGCTCACAATCGCAGTATAGGTAATTGCCCAAGCAATCAGCATAGATACGGCGATCTTCCATTGAATGCTGCCTAAATCAGTTGGAGAGTTATCACCAAGTTTTAGGTATTCACTAAAGAAGAAGGCGTTGGTATCGGAACCCCAACTTTGAGTGAACGACATCCCAAAGTAAGAAATTGCCCAACCAATAACCGCAACATAGTAAACGGCGATGACGGCAGCAACGCCAACTTGGAACCAACCAAGCCATTCAAATTTCGCGTGGATTTTTGCCAATGTTTTTGGTGCAGAACCGCGGTATTTTTGACCCATACTGAACTCAAGGATCATGAATGGAATACCTGCGGTGATCATGGCGAAAAGATAAGGAATAAAGAAGGCACCGCCGCCATTCTCATAGGCCATGTAAGGGAAACGCCAGATGTTACCCAAGCCGATAGCTGAACCGACAGCTGCTAAGATGAATCCCGTACGGGATCCCCATTGTTCTCGCTTCATATTTGACTCCTGTACAACTCCCTAAGGAATGAAGCTCTTCTCGGCAATGAGCAAAACCAGTAGAACAAAGGACAACTGTTATCCGTCAGCTTTCTGTCCGATATTCGGTGTTGGTATAAAATTCTGGTGTTTTGCTTTGCGTTGCCTAACAAGAAACAGAATTAAATGCTTTAAATTTTGATATGTGTTTGCAAAAGCTGAAATATTCTTCTGCTTTCTGTCTTCAGACTAACTTTTTACATTATTTATCGCAATAGATTCTAAATGTTAATGACAATATTTTATCTGGTTTAAATATTGTTAATTAGTCGTTTTGTAGGCCATTAGATCGAGGGGGAGAGTGTCTTGTGAAATAAAATTGTGTTTGCTGGGTGTGATTTTGGTCAAATAATCTGTTTTTTAATATTAGGGCGTATCGCTATGTTCCCTACGCCCAATAGATGATTTTCCGTTAAAAGCCTTAACTAGAAGCGAAAGGTAAAACCAATATTTGATTGGAATTGGTTCATCCAGTCGGTTTCAAACTTTATTACACAGTTGGAACCGTCATCTGGCAGTACACACGCTCCGGACGTATCGTTATCAACAACAGTCCCAAGCCAACGGACTTGTGCTGTTAAGGCGAATTCCGGTGATATCGCGTATTCCATGCCTAAAAAAGCTGTGGCCGAAAACCCATATTTCGTATCAGCCCAATCTACATCGGTATAAGCGGCGCCTAAACCAATACCTAGCTGTGAAGACCAACCTTGGCTGATAGGGTACAAGATGCTGCTCTGAAAATGGAGATAGTGAAAATCAGAATTATTATTGACTCGTTCTAATTCTGTAGACTGGTAAGAGTAGAATAGACCCAATCGTCCATTCTCAAATGGCGTTTCAACAGCAAGTGCATAGTTTGGTGATGGTTCAATGTCAAATTTAGCGCCGTCCTCATCTTCAACATTTCCGCCGCCGGTAAAACCTATATAGGGAGTAATTATAACTTCTGCATGGCAGGTGATACTGCCCAGCAATAATGCACTCCCAATTAGCCACTTGATATTGTTCTTCATCTTGCTATCTCCCTATATTAACTAGATTAATTGTGATGCCTTAGCCAAAATTGTGCGACTAAATTAGCCATTTCTTGAACATAATTCACACTGGCGTTATTAATTTGTTACAACAACAGGAGGTGTCTATGGAACACGATCTCAAATCTGCCCTACTCATTGTCGTAACAGTCTTTGCTGTCTTACTTACATTCGGCATCATAGCGATTACGACAGCTTAACCTAAGAGGTTGAGCCTATGATACGCAACAGCGGTATTATCACAGACAGCCACATAGAGCTTGAATTCTCAGTTTATGAGCACTATTGGCAAGGGAAAACAGCTTTGGTCGCTCAAGGTGGCGGCCAGAGAGGGATTTTTACCGCTGGTGTGTTGGATGCATTTCTACTCTCCAACTTCGATCCTTTCGATGAATTTTATGGTACTTCCGCGGGTGCCCTCAACTTGTGTGCGTTTTTATGTCGTCAGCATGGGATGGGAAAAGCGTTTATTACCGATCTTACGACTTCAACAGAATTCTTTAACTTATTCGGATATATCCGTAAGAAGCAGTACTTAGGGCTCGAATGGGCGTTAGAACGTATCCAAGAATACCCATATAAACTCGATCTCGATTTGGGACACCGCTCTCTTGGTCACCGAAGGGCATTTGCTGCGGTCACCGATACGCATTCTTTATCTGACCGTTATTTACCTATGCTAGGAAAACGCTGGTTCGAAACTATGATCGCGACTTGTGCGATTCCCAAGCTATATCAAGGAATCGTTAACATTGATGGCTCACAGTATGTGGACGGTGGGGTTTCTGCTTCCATTCCGGTGCAAGAAGCTTGGCGTCAAAATGCTCGCAATATCATTGTGATAAGGACTGAGCCATTCTCTCCGGCTCAAGCTAAAGAGAGTGAAACTGGTCAACATGTTGAGTGGTATCGAGAGTCATTCAATTCAGTTCAAGATACTTGGCAGCAGCGAGTTGAGCAATGGAAAGAAGATTGGAGCAGCTTTTTACAGCAGAAAGTGGCGGCTGCTCATCAAACTAAAATGCCGGGACATAAGTTATTAAACGGTGGGCGTTGGTTGTTTGGTGCAGATAACCTATATCGCCTGAGTCATTTGATTGGTGAGCACTTTGACTCTGGCCTCGCAGACATGCTGATGATTCATTATCAGACATACGAGTTGACCCAAGAGTTTTTAGCGAACCCACCCGATGACACGTTTATTTTGCAAGTGGCTCCAAAAGAGGAATTGAGGGCGTCTTCACTGTTGAGTGAGCCCGAGGATTTGGAGCACGACTATCAACTGGGACTTCAAGCCGGGTTCAACTTAATCAGCCTCTATGATGAACTCAAATCGGATGGTTTGGAAAGGGCTTAAAATAGGCTCAATACTCGCTGAGAATATTGAGCCTAGCGATAGGTTAGCCCTAAGCCGATAAGATTCGCATACAGTTCGTTGAACCTACCACGTCCATTACATCGCCTTGGGTAATAATCACTAAATCACCCTCGTGTAATAGGCCTTGCTCTTTGAGAGTCTCAATCGCAGCATGTGCTGTTGTAAGCCCAACATCACCTTTGGAATCAAAGTATACTGGCGTTACCCCTCTGTATAACGCTGCGCGGTTGAGGGTCGATTCATTTCGCGAAAGAGCAAATATCGGCAGACCAGAGCTTAATCGAGACATCATCAATGCTGTTCGGCCAGATTCGGTTAATGCGATCATCGCTTTGATGCCTTCCATATGGTTGGCAGCATACATCGTCGACATTGAAATGGTTTCTTCAGCCGTTTCAAAAGTTCGGTCTAAGCGGTAACTAGAGTGATTTGCTTCTGACATCTTCTCAGCACCCATGCACACCTCGGCCATGGATTTAACCGTCTCTACCGGGTAGAGGCCTGCTGCTGTCTCTCCCGATAGCATAACGGCATCTGTTCCATCTAATACTGCGTTGGCTACGTCCATAACTTCAGCACGTGTTGGCATTGGGTTTGCCATCATCGATTCCATCATTTGGGTTGCTGTAATGACAAGTCGGTTTAGGCTACGAGCACGGCGAATAAGTTTCTTTTGTACGCCAATTAGTTCTGGGTCTCCGATCTCTACACCGAGGTCACCACGTGCAACCATTACTACATCAGAAGCCTTGATAATGTCATCAATAGAGTCGTTGCTTGCGACAGTTTCGGCGCGCTCGACCTTAGCGACCAATTTTGCTTCCAATCCAGCGTCTCGTGCGAGTCGACGGGCATAGTGCATATCCTCCCCATTACGAGGGAAAGATATTGCTAAGTAATCGACTTTGATCTCCGCAGCCGTCAATATATCGGCTTTGTCTTTATCCGTAAGGGCATCGGCAGATAAGCCACCACCTTTTTTATTAATGCCCTTATTGTTCGAAAGAGGGCCACCTACGGTCACTCGAGTATGGACTTTATTACCTTCAACTTTCGTTACCTGTAGTTGTACACGGCCATCGTCCAATAATAGAATGTCATTAGTGGTGACATCTTGTGGAAGCTCTTTGTAATCAAGTCCAACAGCTTCTTGGTTACCTTCGCCCCTTGGGAGATCGCTGTCTAAGGTAAATTTGTCACCCACGGCAAGAGTTATTTTCCCCTCTTTAAACGTGGATACGCGAATTTTGGGGCCTTGAAGATCTCCTAAAATAGCAACCTGTCGCCCGAGTCTTGCCGCTATCGCTCTTACTTTTTCAGCTCTGACTTTGTGGTCTTCTCTGGTACCGTGAGAAAAGTTCATACGGACGACGTTTGCGCCAGCTTTGATGATATCCTCAAGGACATTGTCTTTATCTGTTGAAGGGCCAAGCGTTGTAACAATTTTGGTTCTTCTTAATATGGAAGTCATAGATTCTCCGAAGAATGCAGGTGTAGGACTAGATAACTCGAATTCTATTCTCGCTAAGTATATGCACAGTATGCGCGGATTGTTGGCATTTAGGTCAAAGTGCTGAAAAAACATCAACACACAGGTGTTGTGACCTAATTTGATGAATAAAATAAGTCATTTTTCAAACAATTTAACAGGAGTCGATTTCTAGTTATTTGATTGAATACACAAACAAACATGTTTATACGTGATGCTTGTCACGGGGATTTATCAATTCACTTCACAATTACTTCGCAAAGTAAAAAAATTATCCCGTTATAGAATTTCGGAGTGCAAGATGTACATGGCTCAACCGGGCCATATTGATCATATCAAACAGGTCAATGCTGGTCGTGTATACAAACTAATTGACCTAAAGGGTCCAATATCTCGAATCGATTTATCCAAGCAAAGTGAGCTTGCGCCTGCGAGTATCACTAAGATCACTCGAGAATTGATTGAAGCCCACCTGATCCATGAAACAACGGTACAGGAAGCAACCAGTCGCGGTCGTCCTGCGGTGGGGTTACAGGTCAATAATGAAGGTTGGCAATTCTTGTCGATGCGTTTAGGTCGAGGCTACTTGACGATTGCACTGCACGAGCTTGGCGGTGACGTTCTTATCGATACCAAAATCGATATCCACGAACGTGACCAAGATGATGTGCTGGAACGTTTACTCTACGAAATTGATGAATTCTTCCAAACCTACGCCGACCAACTTGATCGTGTTACCAGTATTGCGATTACTCTGCCCGGTCTAGTGAACTCAGAGCAGGGTATCGTGTTGCAAATGCCGCATTACAATGTTGAGAACCTAGCGTTAGGTCCTGAAATATACAAAGCAACAGGCTTACCGGTTTTTATTGCCAACGATACGCGTGCATGGGCACTAGCAGAGAAACTGTTTGGTCATTCACAAGACAACGACAACTCGGTTCTTATCTCTATTCACCACGGCTTAGGCGCAGGTATTATCTTGGATGGTCGAGTGCTACAAGGTCGACACGGTAACATCGGTGAACTCGGTCATATCCAAATCGATCCGAATGGCAAACGTTGCCATTGCGGCAATATTGGTTGTCTTGAAACCGTTGCCAGCTCACAAGCGATTCGAGAAGAGGTTGTGACTCGTATTGCTCAAGGTGAAGCTTCAGTTCTTGCTGAACAAGAAGAAATGAGCATTGAAAGTATCTGTGAGGCGGCTGCAAATGGCGACCCTCTGGCTGTTGATGTTATCGAGAAGCTTGGCCGTTACTTAGGCTCTGCCATTGCGATTGTTATTAACCTATTTAACCCAGAAAAGATCTTAATTGGTGGGGTGATCAACCAAGCGAAAGAGGTGCTTTATCCTGCTGTTCGTCGTTGTATTGAAGAACAAAGTTTGCCGGTTTACCACCAAGACCTTGAACTGGTGGAGTCTCGTTTCTATAAACAAGCGACCATGCCGGGAGCGGCTTTGATTAAGCAAGCACTGTACGACGGTCAGTTGTTGATGAAGGTGATTGAAGGTTAATTTTTCTGACATCAAAATAGGGCATTTACAGAGGGTGAACAGGAAGGTTCGCCCTTTTTTGATCATATGAGCAGAGAAAACTCGAATCTGAGCGCTGCTTCATTGCTATATCAATAGCATTAATGTAATTTTCGTAAGTATTGTAGAACACTCATAAAAAAGTATTACTTTGTTGTTCCAACACAGTTTTCTATAAAGAGTGAAAGGTAGTCGTTCAAAGTTAGGTAGTGGTATGTCCGGAGTGTTAAATACGGTTGATCAGCGTACAAATCTAGTAGGTGAAAACCGACTAGAGCTTTTGCTGTTCACGCTAAATAGTCGCCAGTTATTTGCGATTAACGTTTTTAAAGTGAAAGAGGTGATCAAACTGCCTCCGCTTACTAAGCTGCCAGGTTCTCACTATAACATTCGTGGTGTGGCATCTTTGCGTGGCGAAGCTGTGCCTGTGATTGATTTACGTTGCTCGATCGGTTTCCCTCCATTGCGTGGTGAAGTTGAAGAAGAGAACTTGATCATCACCGAGTACAACCGTTCTATTCAAGGTTTCCTTGTAGGACCGGTTCGCAACATCATCAATACTGCATGGACTGAGATTCAGCCGCCACCATCTACATCAGGACGCTCTAACTACCTAACTGCTATCACCCAAGTGAAAGATGGGGATTCATCTCAAATCGTTGAAATTATTGATGTAGAAAAAGTACTGGCTGAAATCGTTCATTATGACGTGACCATCTCTGACGGCATACTAGATCGAGAACTGGCTCAAGCGATGATTGGACAAAATGTCCTCATTGTTGATGATTCATCAACCGCGCGTAATCAGGTAAGAGACACCTTATCTCAGCTTGGTTTGAACATCATCGAATGTCGCGACGGTTTAGAAGCATTAACGGTTCTTAAACGTTGGTGTGATGAAGGCAAAGACATCGAAAAAGAATTGCTGATGATGATTACGGATGCGGAAATGCCAGAGATGGACGGGTATAGGCTGACTCATGAAGTGCGTTCTGATTCTAGAATGTCCAAGTTGTTTATCACCTTGAACACATCTTTAAGTGGTAGCTTCAACGAAGCCATGGTGCAAAAAGTGGGGTGTGATCGCTTTATTTCTAAGTTCCAGCCTGATCTTTTGGTTGAAGTTGCACAAGACAGAATGCGTCAAGTTTTATATACGTAGAATTAATCAGTGAGCCCTAAATTAATCCATAAGGATAGGTGATTAATTGAACGGTGATTGCTAAACTGTTTTACATATTTCTGAGAATGAAATATGTAAAGTATATCGCGTCACTTTTCACCTATGAGTCTATTTAGACTTATCAATATAGGGTACTTCCGTTTAATGATATGGTTAACATCGAAAGTCATCATGACTTTATCCTTGTTACTGTATAGGAAATACAAGACTAAGCGTACGGAAACGATGACTGAAGATTAATTCAGCAGAATCAAAAAGGGAGGCTTGACCTCCCTTTACTTTTTTCGGTGCAATGCCTTTTCCTACCTCTAAAACATGATTGCTTAATGGAAGTCGCGTGATTTACTTTTCAGCTCAGCAAGATTGTGCGTGCAATCGATGAGCCTACCTGCGATCACGTGCGTGACTTCGCCTTCACGCTCTAAAATTCCTTTGACCATCAACACCTTTGAAGTGAGATAAGCTTGCTTTTGGGCGCGTGCTGTTGCTCGCCATACCACCACATTGATGTTGCCTGTATCGTCTTCCAAAGTGAAAAAGGTCACGCCAGCAGCGGTGCCGGGAGATTGTCTGCCTGTGACAACACCGACAACCGTCACTAAAGATTTATGCTCTTTTTCGACTAACTGCTTCATCCGAGTAAAACGCGGTAACTTACCAGCTTCTTCCAGCAACGTAATCGGATGGCGACTTAGTGATAGTCCGGTACTGGCATAATCTTCAACTAAGTTCTCGTATTCAGAAGGCTGAGCCTGGTAACTTACCATTGGCTCTTCCATGTGATGGAATAAAGGTAAGTCTGATAGTGAATCCATCGCTGCCCAGCGAGCGTTATAGCGATTACCTGAAAGGATTTGAAACGCATTAGCAGAAGCGAGTAACTCAATGTCGCGGCGGTTTCTTAAGATTTGCTTCACCTCTTGGATAGCGCGATAGCCGGAGTTTGGTCGTCGTTCAACTAGCCGAAAGGCGCTTTCCTGATTAAAGCTCTTTACTAAGCGAAAACCCAGTTGCACACCAAGGCGACCATTCGGACGTTTGACCAAATGGTGCTGATAGGAGGAATGATTGATGCAAACAGGCAGCACTTCAACACCGTGTCGGCGCGCATCTTGAATCAATTGTGAAGGGCTATAAAAGCCCATCGGTTGGCTGTTGAGTAGGGCAGTATAGAACTCAGCAGGGTAGTAATATTTCAACCATGCAGAGCAGTAAGCTAGCACAGCAAAAGAGGCCGAGTGACTTTCCGGGAAGCCATACTCACCAAAGCCGCAGATTTGGTCGAAGATGCGCTCAGCAAATTCCAAGTCATAGCCTCGCTCACGCATTCCGTCGATCAGCTTAGGTTTGAACTTGGCAAGATCGCCGTTCTTCTTCCATGCCGCCATTGCACGGCGTAATTGATCGGCTTCACCACCACTAAATCCTGCCGCTACCATCGCCAGTTTGATTACTTGTTCTTGGAAAATCGGCACGCCCATAGTGCGCTCTAGTACGCTTTTCACTTCTTCTGATGGATAGCTGATTGGCTCTTCACCATTTCGTCGTTTTAAAAACGGATGCACCATATCACCTTGAATTGGACCCGGGCGAACAATGGCAATTTGCACCACCAAGTCATAGTAACGCGCGGGTTTTAAACGCGGCAGCATGCTCATTTGCGCGCGAGACTCAATTTGGAACACACCAACGGTATCGGCTTTTTGGATCATACGATACACGTACGGATCGTCTTGCAATCGCGTGATCTCGGCAATCGACAGTGATCGCTGATGGTGTTTCTCGACCAATTGAAAGCATTTACGGATCGCGTTTAACATGCCGAGCGCGAGGACGTCGACTTTCAGTAGTTTTAAACTTTCTAAATCATCTTTATCCCATTGAATAATGGTGCGATCTTCCATCGAAGCATTCTCAACAGGCACCAGTTCGTACAAAGGACCAGAAGAAATCACAAAGCCGCCTACGTGTTGGGATAAATGGCGCGGAAAGCCAATGATCTCGTTCACCAACTGGATAAACTGCTGACCTTTTAACGACTCTGGCTGCAATCCTAATTCGATGATTTGCGCTTGCCAACCTTGGCTGCGATCACGTCGATTAACGTTTTTGATGAAGAAATCCAATTGAGTCTCTTCAATCCCCAACGCTTTGCCTACTTCACGCACGGCACTTTTAAAGCGATAGCTGATAACGGTGGCTGCCAGAGCGGCACGCTCGCGCCCGTACTTTTTGTAAATATATTGAATGACTTCTTCACGGCGCTCGTGTTCAAAGTCGACATCAATGTCTGGCGGTTCTTTTCTTTCTCGGCTAATAAAGCGTTCGAACAGGACCGAGATTTGCCTAGGATCGACGGCAGTGATTTCTAAGCAGTAGCATACCACCGAGTTCGCTGCGGAACCTCGCCCTTGATAGAGAATGCCTTGTTGTTTAGCAAACATCACAATGTCGTGAATGGTGAGAAAGTAATAGTGATATTGCAGCTCTTCAATGAGTGTTAATTCATTCTCAATGGTTTGATGAATGTCTGAGGGTACGCCCTCAGGAAAACGTCGCTTTTTACCACGCTCGACCAACATACGTAGATAAGTAGTAGGAGTGTAACCGTCCGGAATCAGTTCTGTTGGGTATTCGTATTTCAGCTCTGAAAGCTTAAATGCGCACAAGCTCGCAATATGAGTGCTTTCTGCTAGCCATTCGGATTTGTAAATTCGAGACAGTTTGTTCAATGGACGCAGTGCTCGCTCGGCATTAGATAAACGACCAAAGCCAAGCTTGTCGACGCTACAACTATCTTTTACGGCGGTTAAGACATGTTGCAATGGTAAGCGCTCAACCGCATGCATTAAGACGCCACCACAAGCGGTAATTGGTAATTCGAACTCGCTTGCCAGTAACTCACAGTGTGTGGTGTAGGCATTATCGTCGCTGTCTAAATGACGTTGAATCGCGACCCATAATCGATGGGCGTGGTGTTGTTGGAGCCAGCGCCCCCAATAATGGTCGCTTTCTTGATGAGTAGGGAGCCACAGTACTAAACAGTGACGAATCGACATCAAGTCCCATTCAGACAATTGATAACTGCCTTTCTCGCTACGTCGTCTTGCATTAGTGATGATCCGGCACAGCTCTGCATAAGCTTTACGACAAGGACAAAGCAGCACCACTTGGCACTCATCATTGAGCCAAAACATGCTGCCGACAATTTGCTTGATGTCGAGTTTATGCTGCTCGATGGTCGTATGGGCTTTCACAATGCCCGCGACGGAGCACTCATCGGTGATTGCAATGGCTTGATAGCGATAAAACGCCGCCTGCAACACTAATTCTTCTGCATGAGAAGCGCCAGTGAGAAAGGAGAAGTTGGACTGACAAAACAGTTCTGCGTAACTCATAACGATCTAATAAAAATAACTGTCGATTTAACAAAAATAGCCATGGAGAAACCAATGTTTGTGCTGATCGCGAAATACCCATAACCAGCGACCTTGCTTGGTGTGCGCAATGTAATAATCACGCATGATCTCATCACCATCCCACCATCCAGAGACAATACGCTCAGGTCCATGTACTAGAGATATTTGCTCTTGTAGCGCGATAGGTGCGGGCAATTGCATCGCGGGGCGCAGTAGAGCAGGAACGGTGTTAATTGAGACATCTGGCTCATCGGCTGGGCGATATTGGCTAGCTTTCTCTGGTCTTGGATCGCAGGCAATATTGGGTTTGAGTATTGCGCTTTTGCCCAATTTAGCTTGCAGTAAAGAGAGCAGTTCTAATGCGTTCATTTGCCCTTTTTGCCCAGCAAAAAAATCGCGTGCAGAACTTAAAGGCTCACCTTGGCGTTCTACTTTTAACGTCAGACCGATAACAGGACCGTTTAACGTGACGGATTCCAAACTCAAACTCGCGAGCTGTTGCCAACGCTGGCACAAGTAATCACCTTGTGCGGATGTGAGCGGAAGGTGCTGTGCTTGCTTGTCTCGCTGGTGGAGGGTTAAACAGAGTTCAAACGCGACTTTATCACGCAGCTTGAGAAAGGTTTCGAGCTGACGAAGCAACTTAGCTAGTGGCTTTTCAATCCATTGGACGTTTTCAATCTCAAACAGCAGTTCTAAATAAACTTGGAAGGATTCGGTAGGGTGATAAAAGTCGACAGGGTGTTTAAACTGTCCAGTCAGTCGGCCAACGTAGTTCACCAAATCAATATCGAATCGGCGTGCAATGTCTTGTAGTGGCAGTTCAAGTAAGCCTTGCAGTGTGGTGACGCCTACACGTTGTAACTTCTCTACAGTAGCGCTTGATAAATCTGTCAGTGTTAACGGTAGTGGCGATAAGGCTTGTTGTATGGCAGATTTGTCTTCGTTGATGACGTTCGTCCCTGCTAATGCCATCAATTTGGCAGAAAAAGGCGAAAAGCCACATCCGAATTGAAAACTCAGTTTCAGCTCCGATAAGTGAGCTCTGACTTTATTCCAATAGTTTTGGAGCCCTTCATACAGATTAAGCATTGGAGTTGCGCGCAGTAAAATACCTTGGTTTGGCATCAATACGACGTCAGATGTGATCAAATACAGCCATTGCGCAATTTCTTGTAACTTGCTCAATTCGGTTTGCGGATGATAAGGATGCACTTGCAAATCTCGGCACAAAGAAGCCGCACTACCCAAGCCCATATTTGGTTTAATGCCTTGTTGCTCGGCAATCTCGTTGTATTGAATGATCCGACAACGTTGGCTTTCTACAATCACCACGGGTTGCTCTTGGTTATCGCCAAAGAGTGCGTCTAGCTGCAGGCGAGGGAAGTGCAAATAAATCCACAAAGCCATACCACTAACCTTGATTCGCCAATGGGAAATTGACCACAGTTGATGGAATGTGAGTCGTGGTTGGCATCACCAATTGTGGGTAGTGGTGTTGGAAATTGATGTCGACACTACCTTTGCTCCAACCGCCTTTTCGTTTGAGAACTTCCACGCTAACGCCTTGTCCATGACCTTGCAATTTCAGACTCAACGAAACAGGTAAAGACAAGCGGTTTGTCATATTAGGTTTGAGCATAAACAGAGGGCAAGATCCTTGCTCGCTCGCCACTTGCAGACGTTTTACTTGGTGGATCTCTAGCTCATCTTGCCACAGCAAAACGTTGGTACAAACACCGCTCTTGAGGCACTGCTCCGCTGCCCATAATGCATCGCGCTGATGTTCAGGCGTGACCACCCACACCTGGTTGATGTCTAGCCCAATGCCGTGTAGGAACAATGAATTCATCAATGCTGGTGGCTGAATGAATGCCGTGACTCCTCTCGAAAGGGATGCTTTTAAGTAAGGCGCAAGCAAACGCAGCTCGCCAATGCTGCCTATGGATTCCATTTCCACCACACCGTGAGGAGGAAAGCCGCCACCAAGCAGAGCATCTAGCTCCGGAAAACCAGAACTATTAAGGAACTGATGATCGTCAGCTTTGGTTAGATTTGCTTGCCAAACAAGATGCTGGCTTTTTAAGTGTTGGATGATGTCTTGCATAAATAAAATACCTGTATATACATACAGTATATTTCTGTGATGGAAAGTCGCAAGATTTTTATAGGCAGAAATACGAAAAAAGGCAGCATTTGCTGCCTTTTCAATCAATTATGTGAGGTAACCTAAGTGGGTTATTTACGCTTTGGTTGAGCGTCGATGCACTGACCGTTTACATCAGTGACTGCTGGGTCCATCAAGTGAAGGTAAAGCGGCATGATGTCCAGCGGTGTTTTTAACGTGTTTGCATCTTCACCTGGGTAGGCTTTTTCACGCATACGAGTACGAGTTGCACCAGGGTTAATTGCATTCACACGTATTGGTGTATCACTCAACTCATCAGCCAAGACTTGCATCATACCTTCTACAGCAAACTTAGAAATAGCGTATGGACCCCAGAAAGCACGACCAGAGTGACCAACGGTTGAAGAGGTAAAGACAATACGACCCGCTTCTGATTTACGCATGATCGGTAGTAGTGCCTGAGTCATCAGTACTTCCGCTTTCACGTTGATCTGCATGATATCGTCGAAGTCTTCTTCATTGACTTGCTCAAACGGACACAGCGTGCTGAGAACACCGGCGTTGTGCAATAGACCATCCAAACGACCAAATTGACCTTCGATGGTTTCTGCCATGTCGATGTAGTGTTGCTTTGTTGCACCTTTTAGATCGAGTGGGATGATCGCTGGTTGAGGGTAGCCCGCAGACTCGATTTCATCGTAAATGGATTCAAGGTTTTGAACGTTTCGACCCAGTAGAATCACAGTCGCACCGTGCTGAGCGTAAGAAAGGGCGGCTTGGCGACCGATACCATTGCCTGCGCCAGTGACAAGAATGACTTTACCTTTTAGAGCATCTGCTGAAATGGAGTAGTTCACGGTAGTTAATCCTTATTATTGTATCTAGTTCCGACGTACAGGCTTCATGTTCGTTTATGTAGAAATGCGCCTGTTTCTCAATGGAAAATCTTGGTAATCGTGACAAGTTGGTTACAATACACCAATTCATGTGTTATACCAATTCCAGAACGGTTGTCCGGTATGTTATTTGAACGCCATCAATCAGAACAAGAGGTTGCTGATTTTCTTGCCTTCTCTCTGATTTTTCTACGTAACATATTGATGACTATCACTGGTATGAGATAGAGGAACTCTCATTGGAATTTTTATTAGATTACGGTCTGTTTTTGGCTAAGATTGTTACCGTTGTTGCAGCAGTAATTGTGCTGTTGATTATCGCAAAATCAGCGAGTGGTAAGTCGGGTGCAGCAAAAGGCGAATTGGAAGTTACCAACCTTTCTGAACGTCATAAAGATGCGGTAGAGCAGTTGGAGCATCACCTGCACGATGACGCTTTCATCAAAGCTCGTGATAAAGCAGTCAAGAAAGAAGAGAAAGAGAAGAACAAATCTCGCGAGAAAGAAATCAAACAAGCGAGCAAAGAAGGTTCTCTCGATAGCAAGCGCGAACCGCATCTGTTCGTGTTGGACTTCAACGGCAGCATTGATGCAAAAGAAGTAGGCTCGCTACGTGAAGAGATCACTGCAGTATTAGCTGTCGCTCGTGAAGGCGATGAGGTTTTGCTGCGTCTAGAGTCTGGCGGTGGCATGGTTCATGGTTATGGCTTGGCATCTTCTCAACTTGACCGAATCAAAGCAGCGGGTCTGCCTCTGACGATTTCTGTCGACAAAGTTGCAGCAAGTGGCGGTTACATGATGGCGTGTGTGGCAGACAAGATTGTCTCAGCTCCGTTTGCGATTGTGGGTTCTATCGGTGTTATCGCACAGATCCCTAACTTCAACAAACTGTTGAAAAAGCACGATATCGAGTACGAGCAGCTAACGGCTGGTGAGTACAAACGCACACTGACTATGTTTGGTGAGAACACTGACAAAGCGCGCGATAAGTTCAAGCAAGAACTTGAAGAAACACACGTACTATTTAAAGACTTCATCCGTGAGCGTCGCCCAGATCTAGAGCTTGAAAAAGTGGCAACGGGTGAGCACTGGTTTGGTACGCAAGCGAAAGAGCTAGGGTTGGTGGATGAAATCAGCACTTCCGACGATCTGGTTGTCGCTGCATGCAAAGAGAAAACCGTACTAGCAGTGCATTACGTGCAGAAGAAGAAACTGGCAGACAAGCTCGCTGGTGTTGCAGGTAAAGTGGCAGACAGTGTCGTGCTTAAACTTGCAGAGCGTGGTCAAAAACCGATTGTCTAATCGATAAGATAACGAGTGAAACTTAAAACGGCGAGAGTGAAAATTCTCGCCGTTTTTTATTGGAACTTTTCTCAATAGCGTGAATCCAAGTGCGCGTTGGGTGTAATGCTTTACACGACATTTTTACTCGCTCCAAAAGGCAATTACCCGTATAATACGCGCCTCGAAAACCGAGCAAATTGCTGAAAAAGAAATTATAGGTGGAGAAGAACATGTCCTCTCAAACTCCGGTTGTTACCGTAGATGGACCTAGTGGTGCAGGTAAAGGCACTTTATGTATGTTGCTGGCGAAGAAGTTGGGCTTTCATCTTCTTGATTCTGGCGCAATTTATCGTGTACTTGCACTCGCAGCGATTCACCACGGCGTAGACACTGAGTCAGAAGATGCGCTTGTTCCACTTGCTACTCATCTAGACGTGCAGTTTGTTGCTGAAGGTGACCTAGTAAAAGTGATTCTAGAAGGCGAAGACGTCTCTGGTGAACTTCGTAAAGAAGAAACTGGGATGGCGGCGTCTAAAGTGGCAGCTTTGCCACGCGTTCGTGAAGCATTATTGCGTCGTCAGCGTGCATTTGAGGCTGCTCCGGGTCTTGTTGCTGATGGTCGTGACATGGGTACGGTTGTATTCACGGGTGCACAAGCGAAAATTTTCCTTGATGCGAGCGCAGAAGAGCGTGCAAATCGACGCCTTAAACAGTTGCAAGATAAAGGGTTAGATGTTAGATTTGCTGACCTTTTGAGCGAGATCCAAGAGCGTGACGATCGAGATCGTAACCGCCCAGTGGCGCCACTACGCCCTGCAGAGGATGCGCTTGTGCTAGATTCTACGTCGATGACTATCGACGAAGTGGTAGAAAAGGCACTACAATATATCGAATCGAAGCTAGCTGAGTAATTACGCTCGGCTAGGCTAAGAGCGTCGGTCGCAAGGATGATGATTGGCGAATTTAATAACCCCATGCGGTAGGATACCCGTGGACGTTTAATTTATTGAAGATTAAATAAATGACTGAATCTTTTGCTCAACTCTTTGAAGAGTTTCTAAACGAAACAGAATTCCAACAAGGCAGCATCGTTAAAGGTACTGTAGTAGCTATCGAGAACGGTTTCGTTCTTGTTGACGCTGGTCTTAAGTCTGAATCTGCTATCCCTGCTGAACAGTTCAAGAACGCTGCTGGCGAACTTGAAGTTGAAGTTGGCGCTGAAGTAGACGTAGCTCTAGACGCTGTTGAAGATGGTTTCGGTGAAACTCAACTTTCTCGTGAGAAAGCTAAGCGTCACGAAGCTTGGATCGTTCTTGAGAAAGCTTACGAAGAAGCTGAAACTGTTGTTGGTATCATCAACGGTAAAGTTAAAGGCGGTTTCACTGTTGAACTAAACGGTATCCGTGCTTTCCTTCCTGGCTCTCTAGTAGACGTACGTCCAATCCGCGACACTGCTCACCTAGAAAACAAAGAGCTAGAGTTCAAAGTTATCAAACTTGACCAAAAACGTAACAACGTAGTTGTTTCACGTCGTGCAGTTATCGAATCTGAGAACAGCGTTGAACGTGACGAGCTTCTAGAAACTCTACAAGAAGGTTCTGAAGTTAAAGGTATCGTTAAGAACCTTACTGACTACGGTGCGTTCGTTGACCTAGGTGGCGTTGACGGTCTTCTACATATCACTGATATGGCTTGGAAGCGTGTTAAGCACCCATCTGAAATCGTTAACGTTGGTGACGAGATCCAAGTTAAAGTTCTTAAGTTCGACCGTGAGCGTACTCGCGTATCACTAGGTCTTAAGCAACTAGGCGAAGATCCATGGGTAGCAATCGCTAAGCGTTACCCAGAAGGTCACAAACTAACTGGTCGCGTAACTAACCTAACTGACTACGGCTGCTTCGTTGAAATCGAAGAAGGCGTTGAAGGTCTAGTACACGTTTCTGAAATGGATTGGACTAACAAGAACATCCACCCTTCTAAAGTTGTTAATGTTGGCGACGAAGTTGAGGTTATGGTTCTTGAAATCGACGAAGAACGTCGTCGTATCTCTCTAGGTCTGAAACAGTGTAAAGCTAACCCATGGCAGTCATTCGCTGAAGCACAAGCTAAAGGCGACAAAGTTACTGGTAAGATCAAGTCTATCACTGACTTCGGTATCTTCATCGGTCTAGAAGGCGGCATCGACGGTCTAGTTCACCTATCTGACATTTCTTGGAATGTTGCTGGCGAAGAAGCTGTACGTGAGTACAAGAAAGGCGACGAGATCTCTGCAGTTGTTCTAGCAGTAGACGCTGAGCGTGAGCGCATCTCTCTAGGCATCAAGCAAATGGAAAACGACCCATTCAATGCTTACGTTGCTGACAACAAGAAAGGTGTTCTAGTTAACGCTACTGTAACTGCTGTTGACGCTAAAGGCGCTACAGTTGAAATCGCAGAAGGCGTTGAAGGCTACATCCGTGCTTCTGAAGTATCTCGCGATCGCGTAGAAGATGCTTCTCTAATCCTAAGCGCTGGTGATGTTGTTGAAGCGAAGTTCACAGGTGTTGACCGTAAGAACCGCGTAATCAACCTATCTATCAAAGCTAAAGATGAAGCTGAAGAGCAAGAAGCAATGGCATCTATCAACAAGCAAGACGAAGCTGCTTTTGGTAATGCAATGGCTGACGCTTTCAAAGCTGCTAAAGGCGAATAATTTACTCGCTTAAGCTAAAAAGGAGCCGCAAGGCTCCTTTTTTATGCTTGCTACTTTGCGAGTAGTAATACTAATGTTGATAAACTATGCTAAAAAAAGACATTTTTTGATTGCGCATTTTGTGTAAAATTTGTCTAGAATTGATAGCAAGTGTTTGTTGGAATTAGTATTACTTACTATAATGAGTGATAAAGATACTCAAAGAGGGCAACTATGACTAAGTCTGAACTGATTGAAAGACTCTGCGCTGAGCAAACACATTTATCAGCGAAAGAGGTAGAAGATGCTGTAAAAGATATTTTAGAGCACATGGCTTCTACACTAGAGAGCGGTGACCGTATCGAGATCCGTGGCTTTGGTAGTTTTTCTCTTCATTACCGCGAGCCTCGCGTAGGTCGTAACCCTAAAACGGGCGATAAAGTGGAGTTGGAAGGTAAATACGTTCCTCACTTCAAACCTGGTAAAGAGCTTCGTGAACGTGTAAATATGGTTGGCTAAGGCTCTCTTATTAGTTTGAAAAAGCGGCATACTCTCGTGTATGCCGCTTTTTTATAACTAGATTATTGGTAATATACATGGTCTGAAGAAACATTTTACTGCATAATCTTACCTACTTACTCCTCGAAGGGTGATGTAACATGAAAATTATAAAAATCGTTGCTGTTTTAGCTCTCTTTTTAATTGCACTGGCTTTAGGTTCTCAAAACCAAGAGATCGTGACTTTCAATTACCTTTTAGCGAAGGGTGAATTCCACTTATCAACGCTACTAGGTGTGGTCTTTGTGGTTGGCTTTGCTCTGGCATGGGTTATCTTTGCTAGCATCCAATTCAAGACTCAACTTCAGGTTCGTCGTCTGAAAAAGAAACTTAAAAAGTATGAGCCCGCTGAAGCAGAGAAACCTGCTAAACCAGCAGTAGCAAAACAGGCATAAGGATAAGGCTTAACTTTAATGCTTGAACTACTCTTCTTGTTATTGCCGATAGCCGCCGCCTATGGCTGGTACATGGGGCATCGCAGCGCTCAGCAAGACAAGCAGAAGCAATCTCATCAGATATCCCGTCAGTACGTGACGGGTCTTAACCTGCTTTTATCTGATCAGTCAGATAAGGCGGTTGACCACTTTATTGAATTGCTCCAAGTTGATAACGAAACGATAGATACACACCTAGCGTTAGGTAATCTTTTTCGTTCTCGTGGTGAAGTCGACCGTGCAATTCGTATCCACCAAAACCTGATTTCCCGTTCTGGTCTGACTCTGGATCAGAAAAACCTTGCTCTCCAGCAACTGGCGAAAGACTACATGGCCTCCGGCTTTTTAGACCGTGCCGAGAAGATCTTTGAGCAGCTAGTTGATGAGCCAGACCATCGTGAAAGTGCCCTTCAACAGTTGGTGACTATTTACCAACAAACCCGTGAGTGGGAAAAAGCGATTCACTACGCAAACCAGTTAGCGAAAATGGGCAAAAAACGCACTCGTATTCGCGCTAACATTGCGCACTTCTGGTGTGAGCTGGCGATGCTTGACCAAGCGGATGGCAATACCAATAAAGCCATTCAACATTTCAAGAAAGCACTTTCAGAAGATCCTAAATGTGTCCGTGCGAGTATTGCTCTTGGTCGCGTGTACTTGGAATCAGAAGACTACAAACACACCATCAAATACCTGACTGGCGTGCTTGAGCAAGATAAAGACTTTATTAGTGATGTACTGCCAACAATTGCTGAGTGTTATCACCACCTTGGTCAAGAAGATGAGCTGGTGGAATTTTTACGAGCATGTATCGATAAGAAAGCCGGTGTATCGTCTGAATTGATGTTGGCACAGTTAGTTGCGCACCATGAGAGTGTGGGAGCCGCACAAGAACTACTAACCAAACAACTATTGAAAAACCCAACTATGAAGGGCTTCTACCGCCTTATTGACTACCATATTGCAGAAGCAGAAGATGGTCGTGCAAAAGACAGCCTTTCTACACTACAAGCGATGGTTGGTGAGCAATTAAAAGTTAAACCGCACTACCGATGCAGGAAATGTGGTTTCTCCACTCATTCCCTTTACTGGCACTGTCCATCGTGTAAAGGGTGGGGGACGATCAAGCCAATCCGAGGATTGGACGGTGAATAATTTTAATGCAGCTGGCAGAGTTTCTGTCCGCTGCATTTTTTTGACCTTTATTTAATAAGAACCAAAAACAGTTAGGAGATGAAATGATCGACCAAAAAGTTATTGTCGCACTGGATTATGATAACCAAGCTGATGCGCTTGCGTTTGTAGACAGAATTGATCCTGCGTCATGTCGCCTTAAAGTAGGCAAAGAAATGTTTACGCTATTTGGTCCTGATTTCGTACGTGAGCTTCATAAACGCGGTTTCTCTGTATTCCTAGATCTGAAGTTTCACGATATCCCGAATACGTGTTCAAAAGCGGTTCGCGCAGCAGCTGAACTGGGCGTATGGATGGTGAACGTACACGCAAGTGGTGGCGAGCGCATGATGACAGCATCGCGTGAAATTCTTGAACCTTACGGTAAAGACCGCCCGCTACTTATTGGTGTGACAGTGTTAACAAGCATGGAGCAGAGCGATCTTGCTGGAATCGGTCTGAACGTCGCTCCTCAAGAGCAGGTTATTCGCCTAGCAACTCTGACAAAGAACGCTGGTCTTGATGGCGTAGTGTGCTCTGCGCAAGAGTCATCTCTACTTAAAAATGAACTTGGAAAAGAATTTAAGCTAATCACTCCAGGTATCCGCCCAGCAGGCTCTGAGCAAGGTGATCAACGCCGCATCATGACGCCAGTAGATGCAATCCAAGCGGGTTCTGACTACCTTGTAATTGGTCGTCCGATTACTCAGGCTGTGGATCCTGCATCGGTCCTTAAGTCAATTAACGATAGCTTAGCAAATATGTAATGTTGATTTGAACCGAACGAAAAAGGTGAAGTGGGAACGCTTCGCCTTTTTTGTTTTTGCTGCACTGAAAAAATAGAGGTAGCTGTAATTGATATCGTTTTGCCTTGACTGTATGGCTAATGGCACTGCTAGGTTCACACTTTGTTAACATAAACCGCTGTGATACTCGGAAAATGCAACCATGTGTTATGGATGGGTTGCGTTACAAATGTGTAACGAATACTATGGAGTGGATGCATTCACTGCGTTGTAAGGTCAGGATGGCCTAGTGAAACTCTCTGATATTTATACGGAAGTGAACAGGACTTCACTTTGTATTCGCTCCCATTATTTCCTTTACTGTGTATTAAACACAGTCGCTTCGAGATTCACTTGTTGTCGTTCTTCTGGTCTTACTGCGCAAACACGACAAGGAAGAAAACAATGATAAAAACTCTGCCATTCTCGGCATTGGCAATGTTAGTGGCGAGCAGCTTTCAGTTAAATGCTGCGGAACTACCTGCTGACATCGAATGGATTTCGAATAATAACGAGCCTCTTTTCGCTTCTGATGAAGCTGTACGAGGCGGCACTCTGCGCACATATATGATGAGCTTTCCACAGACTCTTCGTAGCGTTGGTCCTGATGCTAACTCAGGTCTACGTCACTACTTTATGGATGGCGCACCTAAATTGGCACAGCGCCATCCAAACACCGGTAAATGGATCCCACAATTAGCCAAAGAGTGGGCGTTCGGTGAAGATAATAAAACCGTTTACTTCAAGCTTGATGACACAGCGAAATGGTCGGATGGTGAAAAAATCACCGCGGACGATTACGTGTTTATGATGAAGTACTACACATCTAAAGACATTATTGACCCTTGGTATAACGACTTCTTCAAAAACAGTATCCTGAGCGTCGAAAAGATCGACGAGTATACCATTAAAGTTGATCTCGCCGTTGCGCAAAGCCATGACTCATTGATGGTAATGATCAACATGCCAAGTAATGGTTTTCAACCTCGTCCAGAGCATTTCTTTGCTAAAGAAAAAGATGAAAATAATGATGGTATGCCGGACAACTTTGTTCGTAAGTTCAACTTTAAGGCTGAACCTACCGCTGCGCCATACTACTTAGATAAAGTTAAGAAAGGTAAGAGCGTAACGTTTAAACATGTTGGTGACGATTGGTGGGGCTACAACAATCGTTATTACAAGAATCGCTACAATGTAGATAAAGTGCGTATTACAGTGATTCGCGATCAAGACATTGCGATGAAGCATTTTGAAAAAGGTAATTTAGATTACTTTGACATGGTATTACCAAACCTTTGGCATGACAAAACAAGCGGTGATGTCTATAAAAATGGTTATGTGCAGAAGTATTGGGGATTCAACCAAGCACCTCAAGGCGCTGGTGGCTTATGGATGAATACTGCTATGCCAATGCTAGACGACTTAGAAGTACGTAAAGGTGTCATGGCTGCAACGGATTATGACGGCATGATTGAAAACATCATGCGTGGTGACTACTCGCGTAAACCTCATGGTCTTGGCTTTGGTCATGGTAACTATGATGATCCTAATAACACACCTCCAAAGTTTGATGCCGCAGCTGCGATTAAGCACTTTGAGAAGGCAGGCTTTGATAAGATTGGCGCTGACGGTGTTCGTATTAATGACAAGGGGCAACGCTTAAGCTTTGCAATTACCTATGGTTACAACTCATGGACTCCACGTATTGCTTACTTGAAAGAGCAAGCAAAACTGGCTGGCTTGGAATACACACTGAATCTTGTTGATGGTTCATCGGCATTTAAGTATATCCTTGAAAAGAAACACCAATTAGCCTTCTTGAATATGGGCTCTGGTGAGATTCCTGCGTACTGGGAGTACTTGCACTCTGATAACGCGAACAAACCACAAACTAACGCGCATACGAATTACAGCAGTCCTGAGCTAGATAAGCTGATTGAAGCATATGACAATGAGTTTGAGCAGCAGAAACGCTACGACCTATCACGCCAGATCCAAAAGTATGTATCTGAAGCGAATATCATTGTTCCTGGATACATGGTTCCTTACACGCGTGAAGCACACTGGCGTTGGGTTAAAGTACCAAAAGATGGTATGACGAAGAGCACAGAGTGGATGTTCCACCCAATGGATGTTGGTAACTTCTGGATTGATAAGACATCGAAGAAAGAAACAGAAAAAGCAATGAAAGCGGGGAAAGCCTTCCCAGAAGTCACTTTCATTGATGAGCGATACAAGCTGTAATCGAACAGAGAATAAAGAGCCCACCATTAGGTGGGCTTTTTATTTTAAGCAACTTTAGAACTGGGTACGCCGCTATGAAACTTAAAGTCGTCGTCTAGAGTGCTAATTAGTTCCGCTTCGATTTGGCCGAAATAAGTCACACGCTCACTAATATCTTTACCAGCAATTTGCTCTGCGAGTATCAAGTAATCTTGATAGTGACGCGCTTCTGAACGTAGTAGGGATACGTAGAATTTTGCGATATCGTCATCCATGTGCGGGGCTAGTTTTGCAAAACGTTCACAAGAGCGAGCTTCGATGTACGCACCAATGATGAGCTTATCAATCAAAGTTTCTGGCTCGTGTGTTTTCATGTGCGAAATTAGAGTTTTTGCATAGCGACTAGCTGGAATGTTTTTGTATTCCACCCCACGGCTCTCCATGATTTCCAATACTTGGTAGAAATGGTGCAATTCTTCTTTGATCAGTAAAACCATCTTATCAATTAGATCTTGGCTATATGGCGAATCTGATTTTGCAATGATCGCTTTAGAGATATTACTTTTACCCTTCAATGTCGCAAGTGAGCCCGTTTTGCGATAAGCGAAATCTTCGTAGGGTTTGAACCAATCGAGTAGGGTGTGGGCACTAGTCTGGTCTACTGCGTATTTACGGATCAAGAACATCGCTGACTGCCCAGCCTTGAGTTCACACAGTAGATGATCCAACAAAATAGTTTGAAGGTTTTCTGGCTTTTTTGCTTCCTCAACCCATTCATCTGGGGTGCTGCATTGCAAGAACTGGTTAATTGGAGCAAGAAGATCCTGATAGGCGTCGAGATTAATCATTTTAATTTTTAGCACTTTACATTCAAATTTTATCTATTCAGCTTATACCTATTCAAAACGATAAGACGTAAAAAAGGCTGCAAACGCAGCCTTTAATCGAATAGGGTGGAAAGCTTTTATCGAGTTTACCACTTTTTCTTTTCACCGAAGAGTGCTTCCATATCATTGTCACGCTCTTTATCGGCAATTTGCTGGACCTCGGCATCATTCTTATCTTGACGTTTCTTATCTAAGTCACCAAGCATTTCTTCAAGTTTTTGTTTAGCTTGAACAGAGTAAGCATCATTTTTTGTGCTTAGAGCATCAATACCTTTACGAAGCAATTGTAGTGCAGTGCCAGGCTGACCTCGAGCGATAGAGTCATTCGCTCGTTTGATTACGTTTTCGATGTTGATGCGGATTTGCATTGTTTCTAGACGAGCGTTTTCAGTCACGTACGTCTGAGTATCTAGGCGGCCTTTGTTGTGCTCATTTCGGATAGTGTCACGTAGGCGCTTAACCAGCTTAAGCATAACAATCGCTTGCTTATCACTGGTTGGTAGCTTAAAGCTGGTGCTATCTCCACCTTTATAATTGGCTTTCAACTGGTCGATTTGTTGCTTCATATTTTCGATTCGTTGAACAAGCTGCTTATTCTTTGGATCTAGCTCTCGCATGCTTTCCAGTGCATCGAGAATGCGGTTATTAAGACACACTAAAAGTTCTTTACTGAAAGGAATATGGTGCGCATGTCCGATAAGTTCTTCAGTCCCATCTATGAGTGCTACATATCGAGCTGATTCCTGTCTTCTCGCAGTTTCAACTTTAACTTTATATTGCAGCATGATGTTATAGCCGAGCACCAACACCAATAAGATGGCAACTAAGGCAATGATTAAACCAATATTCATATCTTCTGTGTCTGCTTATATTTTTTTGATGGCTAGCGTTCAAGAATACATGAATCTTATCTTACTCGGCACCCCATTTGTTTGATTATTTTGCATTAGGCACATTTTGATGATGAATTGAACAAAGAATGCGGCCTAAAGAACAAATAAAGCGTTCTACGCGCAAGGATTTATGAACCTAACATCTCGAGGTTACTTGGGTGTATATGGGTATAAGTTAGAAAGATCTGTTAATTTAATGGTTAACACGTTATAACTAAAGATTATATCGTGCCAGCTAAATAGCTTGATGCGCTTATGCGTTCGGCAAGATGACACGATGTCCAATGTTCATCTCCATTTGAGTAAGGGATTACTATGAAACTGCAGCAACTGAAGTACATTGTTGAGGTTGTTAACCATAATTTAAATGTGTCTGCTACCGCAGAAAGTCTATATACGTCCCAACCTGGTATCAGCAAGCAAGTTCGTTTGCTTGAAGATGAGCTTGGTATTCAAATATTTGAGCGTAGCGGAAAACATCTAACTCAAGTGACGCCTGCAGGTGAGGAAATTATTCGAATTTCTCAAGAGATTCTTGCTCGCGTTGAAAGTATCAAGGCGGTCGCAGGTGAACATACACACCCAGAAATGGGCACGCTGAACATCTCTACAACTCATACTCAAGCACGTTATGCATTGCCAGATGTAATCAAAGGCTTTACGGCTCGTTACCCGAAAGTATCGCTGCACATGCACCAAGGTACGCCTTCACAGATGTCTGAAGCGATTGCCAAAGGCACGGCGAACTTTGCGATTGCAACAGAAGCGCTTCATCTCTACCAAGATGCCATCATGTTGCCTTGTTACCACTGGAATCGTTCTATCGTGGTACCTAAAGATCACCCTCTTGCGAAAAAAGAGACGGTAACCATTCATGATTTGGCTGCATATCCTCTAGTTACCTACGTGTTTGGATTTACAGGGCGTTCGGAGCTAGATACCGCATTTAATCGTGAAGGCCTAACGCCACGCGTTGTGTTTACGGCAACTGATGCAGACGTAATCAAAACTTATGTCCGTATGGGTATTGGTGTTGGTGTGATAGCAAGTATGGCTGTCGATGAGGAGCAAGACGGTGATCTGGTTGCGATTGACGCTAGCCACTTATTTGGTGCAAGCACTACGAGTATTGGTTTCCGTCGTGGTACCTTCCTGCGTTCATACATGTTCGACTTCATGGAGCGTTTTGCTCCACATTTAACTCGCCCTGTCGTTGAGCAGGCGATTTCACTGAAGTCGAACGCGGAAATCGAAGAGATGTTTAAAGACATCGAACTTCCGGTTAGATAACACTTCATTGATGTTTCGATTCCCTCTACAATGCGCTCGTTGTAGGGGGAGCTATGAAAACGCAATTTCAATTTATTAATGACTGCTTAATCGAAAACCAATCTTTGTGGCGATTCGAGCCATTTAAAAGCAGCATTCACACATCATTACCATGGCAAGAGCAACATCCCCAGTTGTGCCAGTGGCTAGCGTCTCTTAGTCCCTTTCAAATCGAAGAATACAAAGCAGAGCCCGAACTTGCGTTGAAAGCGCTTAGCCCGTTTTTACCTGAACTTAAGCAACTCGCTGATCTTACCCATTTAGAAACGTTGACTTTAAACGGTTTGGAGCTTGCCCGTGGTTTAGATAACGGCATCCCCGGTCGTAAATTGGAGCAAATTAGCTCGATGGGAGAAGCGGCGATTCAGCTTCATCATGGTGAAGAATGGTTAGAGTGGTGTTCAGGCAAAGGTTATTTGGGGCGAATCCTGACGACGCAAACCGATCAGCCCGTCACCAGTTTTGAATACCAACAGGCACTGTGCGATTCGGGGCAACAAGCGGCGAATGAGCATCATTGGAAGATGACGTTTATTCAAGGTGACGCGTTCGATAGCAAAGCGAAGGCGGTGTTTAAGCCGACGCAACACGCGGTGGCACTGCATGCGTGTGGTGATCTCCATGTTCGTTTGATGCAGTATGGCAGCGAAAATGGTGTGGCAGCAATGACGATCTCACCTTGCTGTTATCATTTGATTCAGTCTGAGCAGTATCAGCCGATGTCGGAGCGGGTCAGAGCGTCTTCTCTCTCGTTGTCTAAGCAAGAGCTACGTATTCCGCTACAGCAAACTGTGACAGGTGGTGAACGTGTACGCCGTCATCGTCAGCAAGAAATGGTATTTAGGCTGGGGTTTGATTTAATCACTCGACAAGGTTTGGGTATGGAAGGGTATCAGCCGGTGCCAAGCATTCGTAAGTCGCAGTTAAGTGATGGTTTTGAGTCTTTGTGCCGCTGGGCGGCGGATCAGAAGGGCATCGATCTTTCTCAACAAATCAACTTCGATTATTTTGAAAAGTTAGGCGAACAACGCTTTTGGCAAATGGAGCGTTTGAGCCTGGTTCAGTTGGTCTTTCAACGGCCGTTGGAGATTTGGCTTGCTTTGGACAAAGCACTTTATCTTGAAGAACGTGGTTATCGTGTTAGATTGGCAGAGTTTTGCGCTAAATCTGTCACACCTAGAAACATATTAATTTGTGCTTATAAGGTTTAGTTATTTTTTATAATTAAATGCTCTATGCAAAAAAGCCCACTTTAGAGTGGGCTTTTGTAAACAAAACGTGACAATTTATGCGTTATTTTGTCATTAGTTGAACATTGCGATAGCTTGCGCTGGTTCAACATATTCTAGGTCAAAGCTCTCAGCAACTTCTTTACAAGTCACTTTACCGTGGATAACGTTTAGACCTTCAAGGAAGCCGTTGTCTTCTAGAAGTGCTTCACGGTAGCCTTTGTTTGCAAGCTTCACGATGTATGGAAGCGTTGCGTTGTTCAGCGCGAATGTTGAAGTACGAGCAACTGCACCTGGCATGTTTGCAACACAGTAGTGAACCACTTCGTCAACGATGTAAGTTGGGTCTGCGTGCGTTGTTGCGTGAGAAGTCTCGAAACAACCGCCTTGGTCGATTGCTACGTCAACGACCGCCGCGCCTGGCTTCATCTTAGCAATGTGCTCTTTTGTTACCAGTTTAGGTGCTGCTGCACCAGGGATAAGAACCGCACCGATAACTAGGTCTGCTTCTAGAACATGCTTCTCAATAGCGTCTTCTGTAGAATAAACCACTTTAGCGCGACCTTGGAATTCCTCGTCTAGTTTACGTAGTGTGTCTACATTACGGTCTAGGATTGTAACGTCTGCGCGAAGACCAACAGCCATACGAGCTGCGTTTGCGCCAACGACACCACCGCCCACAACAACGACTTTCGCTGGTTCAACACCAGGAACGCCACCTAGAAGTAAACCACGACCCCCGTGTGATTTTTCTAGAGTTTGGGCACCAGCTTGGATAGACATACGACCAGCAACTTCTGACATTGGTGCTAATAGTGGCAAACGACCCATATTATCTGTTACAGTCTCATAGGCTATACAGACAGCTTTGCTCTTGATTAGCTCATCAGTTTGTGGAAAATCTGGTGCTAGGTGTAAATAAGTAAATAAAATCTGCCCTTCGCGGAGCATTGCTCTCTCGATAGCTTGGGGTTCTTTTACTTTGACAATCATGTCTGCTTTCGCAAACACGTCAGCAGCAGTAGGAAGAATGGATGCGCCTACAGCGATGTAGTCATCGTCTGAAAAACCGATGCCGGCACCTGCATTGGTCTCAACAAAAACTTGGTGACCATGTGAGATGAGTTCTCTCACGCTAGCTGGGATCATGCCCACACGGTATTCGTGGTTCTTGATTTCCTTAGGTACGCCAATGATCATCCTGTGTCCTCTTTCTATAATGGTTGTATTAACTGTTTGTAGGGTGTTATTGTCGAATTAATATCTAGTATAGATATTGTTTTACAAAATTTGGCCCTAAATATTAAAAAGTTGTAGTATATTTTTTTGCAAGGAAGTAATAAGGTGGAATAAAAAATGGCAGACAACTATAAAAAGCCGTCCAAGGAACTAGACCGTATCGACCGCAACATTCTTAATGAATTGCAGAAAGACGGTCGTATTTCAAACGTAGAGCTTTCAAAACGTGTAGGACTTTCTCCGACTCCATGTCTGGAGCGTGTACGTCGATTGGAGCGTCAAGGCTACATCACAGGTTACACTGCGTTACTAAACCCGCAGTATCTAGATGCATCTCTACTCGTGTTTGTAGAAATCACTCTAAACCGTGGTGCACCAGATGTGTTTGAGCAGTTTAATGCCGCTGTTCAAAAACTAGACGACATTCAAGAGTGTCATCTAGTATCAGGTGATTTCGACTATCTTCTAAAAACCCGTGTATCTGACATGGGTGCATACCGTCGACTACTAGGCGATACGTTACTGCGTCTTCCAGGCGTAAATGACACTCGTACCTATGTAGTTATGGAAGAAGTGAAACAAACTAACCAGCTAGTGATTAAAACTCGTTAAATTATTGCAAAGAAAGCGGTATATGCTTCCGCTTTCACCATTGAATAATTGGGTTTTTCTCTTTGATATGGTTAAATCAATTTACCGAGCGGCTTTTGCCGCTCGGATTGTTTTGCTTATTTATTACTCATATCGTATTCAAGTTGATTTATGTTCAAAGAGAACGCTAAGAAAGTCGAAACTATTATCAAAACCAGTGAAGAGCCTCAGTCTTCACGACTCAATGGCTTCCAACGCTTAAAAGAATGCTGCCTGATTGTTGGCGTTCTCAGTTCAGTTTTACTCGCCGTCGCATTATTCACTTTTAGTCCTGCCGATCCTTCATGGTCACAAACGGCTTGGGGAGGGGAGATTAATAATGCTGGCGGTGTGTTTGGAGCTTGGCTTGCTGATACCTTATTCTTTACGTTTGGTTCGCTCGCTTATCCTATACCTTTCCTATTGATCATCGGAGCGTGGGTTGCTTTTCGTAAACGCGGAGAGGATGACCCTATCGATCT
Source organism: Vibrio sp. SCSIO 43153 (assembly GCF_023716625.1). Taxonomy (NCBI): domain Bacteria; kingdom Pseudomonadati; phylum Pseudomonadota; class Gammaproteobacteria; order Vibrionales; family Vibrionaceae; genus Vibrio; species Vibrio sp. SCSIO 43153. The sequence continues at coordinate 2,202,812 of NZ_CP071855.1, read as the reverse complement.
GATGCTTTGGGGTACCCGCCTGCTTGGCTTGGTTATTTTGATCTTAACCAGTAGCGGCCTTGCGGATATTAACTTCGACGATATTTGGTACTTTTCATCAGGTGGTGTAGTCGGTGATGTTCTGACAAGCTTATCGCTGCCAACTCTAAACGTGCTAGGTACCACTCTGGTTCTATTGTTCTTATGGGGTGCAGGTTTTACCTTGTTTACTGGTATTTCATGGCTTTCGATAGTTGAATGGCTTGGAGATAAATCTCTAAGTTTGCTTTCTGCTATTTTGAACAAGGTTCGCGGAACAGAAAAAGAAACCATCGAACCTCAGCTAGATGAAGTTGTTGCAGATAGTGTGCCTCAACGTCTCAATGAACAAGAGACTGAGACTGAGACTGAGACTGAGACTGAGACTGAGGATGAAGTACTTCCGCATCTTACTGCTTATGATATTGATGACAGTAAAGAGCCAGAGCCTGTACATGAATACCCAATCTACATGCCTCAATCGGCAGCAAAACCGTCTCAACCGCCAGAAGAGGCGCCAACTCCTGCAACGCCGGCGGTAATGGTCAATACAGATAATGTTGATCCAGAGGTTGAGCGAACTAAGCAGCTAAATGTCACCATTGAAGAGCTAGAAGCGGCGGCGCAACAAGCCGACGACTGGGCTGACGAAGTGCCACAAGTTCAGCAGCCAGTTATTGATACTGTTGTTACTCAGCCTGAAGTCTCACAACCTGTTTCTCAAGATTCAGTTCTACAGCAAGCTGTTCCTCAACAAGCTATTCATCAGCAAGAATTGCCGCAAGAACCGCTTGTTCAGCCTGAACCTGCTGTATCAGAACAGTACGATAACGAGCCAAGTTATGACGAATACGCTCAGTTTGCAGCAGAGCAAGCTCAGCACGAACAGCCTTCAATTCATGCATCGTTTGAGCAAGAAAATACAGAGAAACCTCAACACGAAGAGCCTGTGATTAACGCTGCAGCACTGGATAACATTGTTGAACAAGCTGAGCCAAGCCAGCACATCGAACCAACGATTTCGAATCTAGATGTTTTAGATGAAGAAGATGAGTACCAAGCGCAGCAGGCTCAACCAACTTATATGGAGCCGCAACAAGCAGCTGTTAACCCACAAGAAGCTATGCAGGCTGTTCAAGAACAACCTGTGCAGCAACACGTTGCGTCTCAACCACAACCTGCATCGCCTTCAGCTACGTTTGAACCTGCACCTCAAGAAGTTGAGGTAGAAGAAGTTCAAGAAGGCGACCAAGATGTGGCTGCGTTCCAAAATATGGTATCGAGCGCTCAGGCAAAAGTGGTCGCTCAGCAAAATCCATTCTTGGTACAGCAAGAGCAAAACTTGCCAGTACCAGCAGAGCCACTACCAACGCTAGAATTGCTTTACCACCCAGAGAAGCGCGACAACTTTATCGATCGTGATGCTTTGGAAGAAGTGGCTCGTCTCGTTGAAACTAAGCTTGCAGACTACAAGATTAAAGCGGACGTGGTCGGCATTTATCCTGGTCCTGTTATCACTCGATTCGAACTTGATTTGGCGCCAGGTGTAAAAGTAAGCCGAATTTCTGGTCTATCTATGGACTTGGCTCGTGCCCTGTCTGCAATGGCTGTGCGTGTTGTAGAAGTGATTCCGGGCAAACCTTATGTAGGTCTTGAGTTGCCTAACATGAGCCGCCAAACGGTATTCCTATCTGATGTAATCAGTAGCCCTCAGTTTGAACAAGCAACGTCACCAACAACGGTAGTACTTGGTCAAGATATCGCCGGTGAAGCGGTTATTGCTGATATTGCGAAGATGCCTCACGTGCTAGTAGCGGGTACAACCGGTTCTGGTAAATCAGTAGGTGTAAACGTGATGATCTTGAGTATGCTATACAAAGCATCACCTGAAGATTTGCGTTTCATCATGATCGACCCGAAAATGTTGGAGCTTTCCATCTACGAAGGTATTCCTCATCTTCTTTCAGAAGTTGTAACGGACATGAAAGATGCGTCTAACGCACTGCGTTGGTGTGTGGGCGAGATGGAACGTCGTTACAAACTGATGTCGGCACTGGGTGTACGTAATGTGAAAGGCTTCAACGAGAAGTTGAAGATGGCAGCAGAAGCGGGTCACCCAATTCACGACCCATTCTGGCAAGAAGGCGACAGCATGGACACTGAGCCGCCGTTGCTAGAGAAACTGCCTTACATCGTTGTGGTTGTCGATGAATTTGCCGACCTAATGATGGTGGTAGGTAAGAAGGTTGAAGAACTGATCGCTCGCTTGGCGCAAAAAGCGCGTGCGGCAGGTATTCACTTGATCCTTGCGACGCAGCGTCCATCGGTTGACGTTATTACCGGCCTGATTAAAGCAAACATCCCAACGCGTGTGGCGTTTACTGTATCTACAAAGACGGACTCACGTACTATCCTTGACCAAGGCGGTGCAGAATCGCTATTGGGTATGGGTGATATGCTTTACTTACCACCGGGCTCAAGCCATACGACCCGCGTTCACGGTGCGTTTGCATCGGATGATGATGTTCACGCTGTTGTGAACAACTGGAAAGCGCGTGGTAAACCAAACTACATCGATGAAATCATCAGTGGCGACCAAGGCCCAGAAAGCTTACTTCCAGGCGAGCAGATGGACTCGGATGAAGAAGTGGATCCACTGTTCGATCAAGTGGTTGAGCACGTGGTTCAATCGCGTCGTGGTTCGGTTTCTGGCGTACAGCGTCGATTCAAGATCGGCTACAACCGAGCGGCTCGAATTGTTGAGCAGCTTGAAGCACAAGGCATCGTAAGTGCTCCAGGTCATAACGGTAACCGCGAAGTATTAGCTCCTGCGCCACCAAAAGATTAATGAACTTGTGTTACTCACCTCAGTCCAAATGAGGTGAGTAACTTTAGGTCTTTGACCCTCTGATAGGTATTTGAATGAAAAAACTATTTTCAGCGAAACTTTTTTCTACGCTTGTTTTAAGCTTTTCTCTCTTCTCTACTGCAAATGCAGCGACACCTAAAGATGAATTAAACAAACGCCTTTCTATGAACGATGGTTTCAGTGCGGACTTCTCTCAGCAAGTTATCAGCCCTGAAGGCGAAACGGTAATGGAAGGAGAAGGCACGGTTGAGATTGCTCGTCCGAGCTTGTTCCGTTGGAGCACCACATTCCCTGATGAAAACTTGTTGGTTTCTGACGGTAAAACATTGTGGTACTACAGCCCGTTCATTGAACAAGTGAGTATCTACTGGCAAGAGCAAGCAACCGAGCAGACGCCATTTGTTTTGTTAACGCGTAACCGTGCAAGTGATTGGGATAACTACCAGATCTCTCAAAAAGGTGATCAGTTTACTCTTATTCCTACCGCGGTAGACTCCACACAAGGCCAATTCCAGATTAATATTGATGCTAAAGGTGTGGTGAAAGGCTTTAACGTGGTTGAGCAAGACGGTCAGAAAGGCTTGTTCACCTTTAACAATGTGAAGCTTGGTAAACCTAAGGCAGATAGATTCACATTCACAATTCCAGATGGCGTGGAAGTGGATGACCAAAGGAATTAATTGGCAGTGAGCAATTACACATTAGATTTCTCGGGGGACGAAGATTTTCGTCCCCTTGCTGCTCGTATGAGACCGGAAACGATTGAACAGTACATCGGTCAGCAGCATATTTTAGGTCCTGGTAAGCCACTACGCCGTGCGCTAGAGGCTGGTCATATTCACTCTATGATTCTCTGGGGACCACCAGGCACAGGTAAGACGACATTGGCGGAAGTGGCAGCAAACTATGCCAACGCTGAAGTTGAGCGTGTGTCTGCGGTGACGTCTGGCGTGAAAGAAATCCGTGCAGCGATTGAGAAAGCGCGAGAGAACAAAATGGCAGGCCGCCGCACCATCTTATTTGTTGATGAGGTGCATCGCTTCAACAAATCTCAACAAGATGCGTTTTTACCGCATATTGAAGATGGCACCGTTACCTTTATTGGTGCGACGACAGAAAACCCATCGTTTGAGTTAAACAACGCATTGCTGTCTCGTGCGCGTGTGTACAAGCTAACGTCTCTCGATAAAGATGAAATCTCGTTGGCGCTGAATCAAGCGATCAGTGACAAAGAGCGTGGGCTGGGTAATACGCCTGCACACTTCGCCGACAATGTTTTAGACCGCCTAGCAGAACTGGTAAACGGTGATGCTCGCATGTCTCTCAATTACCTTGAACTGCTTTACGATATGGCAGAGGACAATGCGCAGGGTGAAAAAGAGATCACATTGAAGTTGCTTGCGGAAGTAGCAGGGGAGAAAGTATCTCGCTTTGATAACAAAGGCGACATTTGGTACGACCTAATTTCTGCGGTCCACAAATCCATTCGTGGCTCAAACCCTGATGCTGCACTTTACTGGGCTGCGCGGATGATTGCTGCAGGTTGTGACCCTTTGTATATTGCCCGTCGATTGCTAGCGATTGCCTCTGAAGATGTGGGTAACGCGGATCCTCGTGCAATGCAAGTGGCACTGTCCGCTTGGGATTGCTTCACCCGTGTTGGTCCGGCAGAAGGTGAACGTGCGATTGCGCAGGCAATTGTGTATTTAGCATGCGCGCCAAAAAGTAATGCGGTGTACGTAGCATGGAAACAAGCCCTCACAGACGCCCATAACTTACCTGAATATGAAGTGCCGCATCACCTTCGAAATGCGCCAACCAGTTTGATGAAAGACATGGGTTACGGTGCAGAGTATCGTTATGCTCACGATGAGCCTGGCGCTTACGCCGCGGGTGAGCAATATTTGCCACCTGAAATGGACGATCGTAGGTACTATCAGCCTACAAATCGTGGTCTAGAGACCAAAATCGGCGAAAAGTTAGATTACTTGGCTACTTTAGACGCAAATAGCCCACAAAAGCGCTATGAAAAGTAGGCGTTTTTGGATACATTTGTTCAGTAAATTTTTTTAACGCGTACGCTTGGAAAGTGCGCGTGATTTCACAACACAAAGCATAGGATTAACAATGCTGGATTCTAAATTACTTCGTACAGAGCTGGATGAAACAGCTGCTAAACTGGCGCGTCGTGGCTTTAAGCTAGACGTAGATACTATTCGTAAACTTGAAGAACAACGTAAGTCCATTCAAGTAGAAGTAGAAAATTTACAATCCACGCGTAACTCCATCTCCAAGCAAATCGGCCAAAAAATGGCAGCTGGCGACAAAGAAGGCGCAGAAGAGATCAAGAAACAAATCGGTACTCTAGGTAGCGATCTTGATGCGAAGAAAGTTGAACTTGAGCAAGTAATGGCTCAACTAGATGAATTCACGCTATCTGTTCCAAACATCCCAGCGGATGAAGTGCCAGATGGCAAAGATGAAAACGACAACGTTGAAATCTCTCGTTGGGGTGAGCCGAAGTCTTACGACTTCGAACTGAAAGATCACGTTGACCTAGGCGAAATGGGCGACGGTCTAGACTTCGCAAGTGCTGTTAAGATCACTGGCGCACGTTTCATCGTGATGAAAGGCCAATTTGCTCGTCTACACCGTGCAATCGCTCAGTTCATGCTAGATCTTCACACTGAAGAGCACGGCTACACAGAAATGTACGTACCTTACCTAGTAAACTCTGACAGCCTATTCGGTACTGGTCAGCTTCCTAAGTTCGGTAAAGACCTTTTCCACACTGAGCCGCTAGTAGAAAAAGTAAACGACGAAGAGCCACGTAAACTGTCTCTAATCCCTACTGCAGAAGTGCCTGTAACGAACCTAGTTCGTGACACAATTTCTGACGAAGCGGATCTACCAATTAAGATGACAGCTCACACACCATGTTTCCGTTCGGAAGCAGGTTCTTACGGTCGTGATACTCGTGGTCTGATTCGTATGCACCAGTTCGACAAAGTTGAGCTAGTACAAATCACTAAGCCAGAAGATTCAATGAACGCACTAGAAGAGCTAACAGGTCACGCTGAGAAAGTTCTACAACTTCTAGAGCTTCCTTACCGTAAAGTGGTTCTATGTACAGGTGACATGGGCTTCGGCGCTCGTAAGACTTACGACCTAGAAGTTTGGGTTCCTGCTCAAGAAACTTACCGTGAGATCTCTTCATGTTCTAACATGTGGGACTTCCAAGCTCGTCGTATGCAAGCGCGTTTCCGTCGTAAAGGCGAGAAGAAACCTGAGCTTGTACACACGCTAAACGGTTCTGGTCTTGCTGTAGGTCGTACAATGGTTGCTATCCTAGAAAACAACCAAGAAGCAGACGGCCGCATTGCAATCCCTACAGTACTTCAGAAGTACATGGCGGGCGCAACGCACATCGGTTAATTCGTTAACCACTAGAACACCAAAACCCAGCCTTAGTGCTGGGTTTTTTGTTATCTGCGTCGAGTGAAAATACGTTGTTATGTAATTAGCACACGCATTAGTGACGAGCTCGCCCAGAATATGGCAGTAGATGAAAAATGATATTTTTCTAAGCGGTTTTTCACGTGACAAGCTAACGTCCTCATTTGTCTTTGTTGTTAAACTTTATGCCAGTAAACCACCTTTTATTACGTGTTATTTTTGCGCTTACCTTGCTCGTTTTCGGGAGGGTTATCGCAAGCGAACTTATCCAGCCTCAATACTTAGATAGTGAGCGGACAGACCGCTTTTTCGCACGTGAAGTCGCGAAACCTTCCAAAGAAAATATGCAGCTGCGTAATTCACTCGACTGGGGATACGGGCTTGAGTTGAGAAGTGCGTCTGCCGACACAAAATCGGTGTCTAATTGCAAAGATTTAGCTAATGCAAGCTCAGCGGGTTTTACTGCGGCTAAAGCTTATGAATACGGCGCGTTCAAAGCTTTTTTAACACAGTGTCAAACATGGAGTGAGATGGCAAAGTTAGCTGCCTCTAAGCGTTCATATCTATCGAAATTTAAGTTAGATAATAGCTTTCCTAGTTTAGCCCCAAGTGCGCTTGCTTTTGTTATTTCTAACGAAAGCGCTGATAAAGCAAAGACACTATCAACGTGGGATGAAGCGGATCGTATCCAAAGAACTCAGGTCGCCAGTCCAGTGAGAGCAGAGTACTTCGACGCGACCGATGGTTTTCAAGTTATTACGATTGTGGCAAAAGGGGATTACAACGCTGACGGCATCGAGGATATCGTTATTGAGAAAGAGAATAGCGTACTCAGTGGCTCGTATTCTTCTTCACACGGCTATGTATTAACTCGCATGTCTGAGCAAGCGCTATTTACTGTGTTGGCTGAATGGTAATGAAACGATTGGCGGTTATTTGTTTTTTAGGTGTTGCCATGGTGAGTACGTTTGCTGTCGCTGATACCTCGCCTAGAAAAGTCTTTGAATGTTCAGTAAACCAAACTATGAACTTTAGTATTTCGATAGAACAAGGCAAAGGCGAGCTTCTCTTTAATAAGTCCATTGTGAATCAAAGCCCAGTTTTTCAGCGGATAAAACCTCAAGATTATCGTGTTGAACATTACCATCGAGCGTTGGTAGGTGAGAAGTCACTGGAATTTAGTATTGGTGAGCGCGTCATATTAGTCAGTGAGTACTTTAGCGAGGAGTTTAATGAGGTAGAGAAGATACTCAGTGTTACTTTGAGAGAGCCAGAGCAAACGCAATATTTTGAATGTGAGGAAGGGAGTATGAGTCACCTTGCATTGCTTTTTCAAGAGAGTGCCGAATAAGAGACTATAGAGTGATTGTTACCAAAGCGTAATAGTGTTTTCTTATTCACCCTAATTATCTTGTTATTTGTAACCGATATAATCATCCACCTTACCACGGTAAGTAGATTTTCTCATTCAAGTAACGAGGAGGGCTTATGGCCGTAGGGTGGGCGAACGACGATAGCGTCAGCCAACAAATTCAACATACCATCGACGACGAGATTTCCCGTGTTCGTGGCAATATCAAACAGGGCGAAAGTGCTCATTACTGCGATGAGTGTGGCGATGAGATTCCGGAAGCGCGTCGTCTTGCGATGAAAGGCGTTCGTTTGTGTATCGAATGTCAGTCAACAATCGAATTGATGTCTCAACGCCAAGCATTATTTAATCGACGAGCCAGTAAAGACAGTCAACTTCGATAGCTTTACTGTTCAGGCAAATAAAGAGACGGTTTGAGCCTCATACTCAAACCGTTTTCGTGGTGAGTTGAACTATGAAGTGAAGCAATCTTTACGTTGCAACGCTGCATCAATCGCGTTAACTAGCTTCTCAATATCTTCCGGCTTGCTGATGAATGGCGGCATCATATAAATCAGTTTACCAAATGGACGAATCCAAACACCGTGCTCAACAAAGAGAGCCTGGATGGTTTCCATATTAACAGGGCGATGCGTCTCCACTACGCCAATGGCACCCAACCAACGGGTGTTTTTCACCAAGTCGTATTTTTCAAGTTTTGGTAGTAACTCAGAAAACAGTGTTTCGATTTGTTGGGTTTGCTGCTGCCAGTTGCCTTGTTCTATCAATTCTAAACTTGCGGTGGCAACGGCGCAGGCGAGCGGGTTACCCATAAAGGTTGGGCCATGCATGAAACAACCAGCATCACCACCACAAACAGTATCCGCGACGTGTTTGCTCGCTAGGGTCGCAGAGAGTGTCATGTAGCCGCCGGTGAGTGCTTTACCGACACACAAAATGTCTGGCTGAATATCTGCGTGTTCGCAAGCAAACAGTTTACCGGTACGCCCAAATCCGGTTGCGATTTCATCTGCAATCAATAACAAACCGTGTTTATCACAAAGCCTACGCACGCCTTTGAGAAATTCTGGATGGTAGATACGCATACCGCCTGCGCCTTGAACGATAGGCTCTAGGATCACCGCAGCGAGTTCTTGATGATGCGTTTCAATCTTGTGTTCAAAGTCTGTAAGATCTTCTGGGTTCCATTCATCCCAATAACCACAATTTGGTGACTCCGCAAAGATATGCTCAGGCAAAAAGCCTTTGTAGAGAGAGTGCATGGAGTTATCAGGATCGGTTACCGACATTGCCGCAAAGGTGTCACCGTGATAACCGTGTCGCAGAGTCAGAAACTTCGGTCGGCGTTCGCCCTTCGCATGCCAATATTGCAGTGCCATTTTTAAGCTGACTTCTACGGCAACGGAGCCTGAATCGGCAAGGAATACATGTTCAAGATTACTTGGTGCGAGGGATAGCAACTTCTTACACAAACTGATTGCTGGCTGGTGGGTAATCCCGCCGAACATTACATGCGACACCTTGTCGATTTGCTGGTGAGCCGCTTGATTTAAGTGCGGGTGGTTATAGCCGTGGATAGTTGACCACCAAGAGGACATACCATCGACAAGCTCAGTCCCGTCTTCCAATTTAATGTGTACACCACTTGCTGATGCCACAGGGTAGCAGGTCAGAGGTGTCAACGTTGAGGTGTAGGGATGCCAGATGTGCTGGCGGTCGAAGGCGAGATCCATGTGCTATTCCAATAGTAATCGAGTTTAAAAAATGAACAGGTGTAAACTTTGTTGTATTGCGTTGTGTTGACAGTTTATCGAGACTCAGTAGACTGTCAACACAACAAAAAAAGTGACTAAAGGAATACACGTGGAAGTTCGTCATAACTGGACGCATGCTGAAGTGCGCGATCTCATGGAAAAACCATTCATGGATCTCCTATTCGAAGCGCAGCTTGTTCATCGTCAATATCAACAAACCAACCATGTTCAAGTAAGCACGCTTCTGTCGATTAAGACAGGTGCTTGTCCGGAAGATTGTAAGTACTGTCCTCAGAGTGCTCGTTACACCACAGACATCGAAAAAGAGCGTTTGATGGAAGTAGAGCGCGTACTCGACGCTGCACAAAAAGCGAAAAACGCGGGTTCTACTCGATTCTGTATGGGTGCAGCGTGGAAGAATCCAAAAGAGCGTGATATGCCGCATTTGACCGACATGATCAAAGGTGTGAAAGGCATGGGTTTAGAAACGTGTATGACATTAGGCATGTTGACACCAGATCAAGCAAAACAACTGGCAACCGCGGGTCTGGATTACTACAACCACAACCTAGATACTTCACCTGAGTTCTACGGCAATATCATTACCACACGTACTTACCAAGATCGTTTAGATACCTTGTCTCACGTTCGTGATGCCGGCATGAAGATTTGTTCTGGTGGTATCATCGGTATGGGTGAGAGTGCCAATGACCGAGCGGGCTTGTTGGTTGAATTAGCTAACTTGCCAGTACACCCTGAAAGCGTGCCAATCAACATGCTGGTTAAGGTGAAAGGCACACCACTGGAAGAAGTGGACGATGTTGAGCCATTCGATTTCATTCGCCTGATTGCGATTGCGCGCATCATGATGCCTCAATCAGCGGTTCGTCTATCGGCTGGCCGTGAAAACATGAACGAACAAATGCAAGCGCTGTGTTTTATGGCGGGTGCAAACTCAGTCTTCTATGGCTGCAAACTTCTGACCACGCCAAACCCTTCTGAAGATAAAGACATGATGCTGTTCAATAAGCTCGGCATTAACAGCCAAGAAGTGTCTCAAAAACCTGATGAAATCGAAGAAAACGAGTTGCTGGATCGCGTTGTAGAGCGTGTTGCTGCTCGTCCAACAAAAGACGACCTTTTCTACGATGCCAGCGTTTAAATCTCGTATCGAGTCCGCCCTTGCCGCCCGTAAAGTGCAGGGGCTGAATCGTTCGATGAATGTGGTGTTTTCTGGCAACCAATCGATTTTGGAGTACGAAGGTAGACGCTACATCAACTTCTCAAGTAACGACTACTTAGGCTTGGCCAATGACCAAGCGCTTGTTCGTGCTTGGCAGCAAGGCTTGAGTGTATACGGCAGCGGTAGTGGCGCCTCTCCAATGGTGACAGGCTTTAGTGCAGCGCACAGCAATTTAGAAGCGGCACTGACCGAATGGCTGGGTTACGAGAGGGCAATCCTGTTTGGTTCTGGCTTCAGTGCTAACCAAGCGCTGCTGTTTACTCTGCTAGAAAAATCAGACGTCCTCATTCAAGACCGTTTGAACCATGCTTCTTTGATGGAGGCTGGGATGTTGTCGCCAGCTAAAATGAAGCGCTTCAAGCACAATGACATCGAACACCTAAAGTCGCTGCTGAATAGCGAAGACAACCATCTAGTTGTGACCGAAGGAGTATTCAGTATGGACGGTGATTGTGCACCAATTCATGATATTGCCGAAGTTACACGAAGCCACGATACTTGGTTCGCCGTCGATGATGCACACGGTATTGGCGTTCTTGGTGAATCCGGTGGTGGGTCTTGCGAGCTGGCTTCAGTAAAGCCTGAGTTGTTGATCGTTACTTTTGGTAAAGCGTTTGGTATGTCTGGCGCGGCTATCTTATGTGACCACGCAACGGGGGACTTTTTAACTCAGTTTGCTCGTCACCATGTGTATTCCACGGCGATACCGCCAGCACAAGCGTATGCGTTGACGCATGCTGTCTCTATGATTCAAGAGCAGTCTTGGCGACGTGAAAAGCTTGCAGAGCTAAGTGAAGTTTATCGAGATAGCCTCAACGAACTCGACGGTTTTGTTGAAACGAAAACCTCGATTAAGCCATTTATGATTGGTGAATCCGAACTGGCTTTACAGGTTGCAAGCGCTTGTCGTCAAAACGGTATTTGGGTGACAGCGATTCGTCCACCGACGGTACCTAAAGGAACATCTCGTCTTCGAATTACACTCACTGCCAATCACACTAATGAACAAGTTAAAACGCTTTCAGTGGCACTGAAGCAAGCATTAGGAGCGCTGTAATGGATAATGCAACCACCGCTTTAGCAGAAACGGCCGCATTGGAGAGTTTCTATCAAGACAAAGACGCGATTGCTTCCTCATTTGGCAAAGCAGCTGAAACATACGATAAGCACGCGGCGTTTCAGCGTGACGTTGGGCATCGCTTGCTTGATAAGCTTCCAGAGGACTTAACGGGTAAACGCGTTCTCGATTTGGGTTGTGGTACAGGCTACTTCTCTCACCTGCTCCAACAACGTGGCGCAGAAGTGGTTTGTGGCGATATCTCACAAGCGATGTTAGATAAAGCGCAGCAGCGTTGTGGTACACAGCGAATGCAGTACCAGTTAGCCGATGCCGAAAACTTGCCATTTTATGATGAGAGCTTCGATTACGTTTTTTCAAGTTTAGCTTTGCAATGGTGTGCGGATTTAAGCTACCCACTGCGAGAATTGCGTCGTGTGCTAAAGCGAGGAGGGACGGGATGCTTCTCTACTCTGGCGGATGGCTCGTTGTATGAGTTACGCGAGGCGTGGTCAAAAATTGATACACATCAACACGTGAATAACTTTATTACCCACAATCAGGTAAAAATTGCGTTAGCGCAATCTTGGTGCCACAACCATCATCTAGACTTGACCCCCATCACAGTTTGGTACGACTCAGCGTTTTCTGTCATGCGTGATCTCAAAGGCATTGGTGCAAATCACGTAAGCGGGCGCTCACATGGCTTGACGAGCCGTCGCACTTTGTTGCAAGTTGAGCGTGCGTACCAAGCATTTAGAAACGATCAAGGTCTTCTACCTGCAAGTTATCAGGTTTGTTTTGGAGTCATAGTTAAATGATTGATGCATTTTTTATTGCTGGTACGGATACTGATGTAGGAAAAACGGTAGCGTCTAAAGCTATTTTGCAGGCACTTGGTGCAAAAGGGCTTAACACCATTGGTTATAAACCAGTGGCAGCAGGAAGCGACAAGACGGCGGAAGGTTGGCGCAACTCGGATGCATTGCATCTGCAAAAAGCGGCAACGCTGGATATCGCGTACGACGATGTAAACCCATACGCTTTGGAATTGCCTGCTTCTCCTCACATTGCCGCAAAGCATGAACATGTAGAAATTAAATACGAAGTATTGAGTGAAAAATTAGCTCAACACAAAGAGCAATCAGACATTGTTCTAGTGGAAGGTGCTGGTGGTTGGCGCGTGCCTGTGTCTGACACAGACAGCTTGTCGACTTGGGTGCAGCAAGAACAGTTGCCAGTTGTACTGGTTGTCGGTATTAAACTGGGCTGTTTGAGCCATGCATTGCTCACTGCTGAGATCATCAAAGCGGATGGTCTGAATCTCGTAGGTTGGGTGGCAAACCGCGTTAACCCAGGCACGGAGCACTATGCGGAAATCATCGATATGTTGGAAGAGCGTCTAGACGCGCCGAAACTCGGTGAGATCCCATACATTCCAAGTGCGAAGCGCAAAGAGTTGGGTAAATACATCAATGTCGAACCGTTGCTAAACGTATAATTAACCGACAAACAAAAAATACAAAAAGGGCTGCATCATGCAGCCCTTTTCTCATGTAAACCTTTGTGCCTTATCGTAAGATTCGACGCTTAGTTTATTTCTCTTGGCTAAGCCCCATCAACGCTTGTTGTGTTTCTGCAACACGCTTTGACATTTGAGCATCAGTTGAAATACCTAGCTGTTGTTTTGCCTCATCCTCTGAGATACCTAGGTGACAACAAAGTAAATCGATAGCCATTTGATAGTCGTTAGTTTCTACCATGATTTTTCCCTCAAGACATGGAAGTTTGGAGCTGCTTAATTGTCCTAAAAGCTAACCCCGTTTCGTTCATCTAACCCGAATCTAGCACGTACAGATAGTCGCACAATAAGACCAAAGTCTATACTCGGTCTAAAGTGCTGATTTAAGAGTGTAAAAAGGTGTGTATTATTTCAGTCTCGAAAACAAATGTTGCAATTTATTGCTTAACCTTGTTTTTAACGCGGATAGACTATATCTATAACGCAACAGAGCTTGAATCTAGCGAAATCGCCTCGTAGAGTTCTGTTTCATATAACAACCGTTTTTATAAAAACGATAAGCTTCCTCGGAGAAAAGTAATGAAGCGAATTATGTTATTCCTAGCAACTAACCTAGCAGTCGTGCTAGTGCTTAGTGTTGTTCTGAATATTGTTTACGCTGTAACTGGAATGCAGCCAGGCAGCCTGTCTGGTCTACTACTGATGGCAGCAGTGTTTGGTTTTGGTGGCGCATTCATCTCGCTAATGATGTCTAAGAGCATGGCACTACGCTCGGTAGGCGGCATGGTGATTGAGAGCCCACGTAACGAAACTGAACATTGGCTTCTAGAAACAGTTGGTCGCCAAGCTCAACAAGCGGGCATCGGTATGCCAACCGTCGCTATTTATGATGCGGCAGACATCAACGCATTTGCAACCGGTGCTAAGCGTGATGATTCGCTAGTTGCAGTATCTACAGGTCTTTTGCACAACATGACTCGTGATGAAGCGGAAGCGGTACTTGCGCATGAGGTTAGCCACATCGCTAACGGTGATATGGTGACCATGACGCTAATGCAAGGTGTAGTGAATACCTTCGTTATCTTCCTATCTCGTTTCATTGCTAACATTGTTGCTTCGAATGACGATGAGGAAGGCCAAGGTACAAACATGATGGTTTACTTCGGTGTGTCTATGGTGCTTGAACTGGTATTTGGTTTCCTAGCTAGCTTCCTGACTATGTGGTACAGCCGTCATCGCGAATTCCACGCTGACGCGGGTGCAGCGCATCTTGTGGGTAAAGAGAAGATGATCGCGGCGCTTGAGCGTCTGAAGATGAGCCACGAATCTCAACTGGATGGCACTATGATGGCGTTTGGTATCAACGGTAAGCGTTCGATGACTGAGCTTCTAATGAGCCACCCACCGCTAGATAAGCGTATTGCGGCACTACGTAGCCAACAGTACTAATCATTCAGCAAATAAATAGTTAATCTCCTGAAAAGGCTTGGTTTTTTGACCAAGCCTTTTTTTGTATCTATTGATCGCTACCGCACTCCATCACGTATCACTCTACAGAAACAAAGTTATACAAAAATATTTTTGTACAACTTTTCATGATTGGTCTATCTTGTACATATAATAATTTTGTACAACTGTTGAAGTAATATAGGAGCATAGAAATGGACATTCATTCAGTTGGCAACATATATCAAAAGCTGAGCAAAGCTAATTTGCACTTGCTAGAAGAGGTTTACCACCAGGATGTGGTTTTTGAAGATGCTGCTCATCGTCTAGAGGGCTGGCCTGCGCTTTCCGATTATTTTCAATCGCTCTACACCAACGTTATCCGTTGTGACTTCATTATTCACGATCATCAACAGGTGGGCGAGACAGGGTTTCTTACTTGGACCATGGATTTACAGCACCCAAAACTACAGAAAGGCGCGCCGATTTCAGTCAATGGTGTTTCTCATCTCAAGTTTAGTGAAGGGCAGGTTATCTACCATCGAGACTATTTCGATTTAGGAGAGATGCTGTACGAGAATCTGCCTCTACTTGGCTCTGTCGTTAGAACCATTAAGCAGAGGCTAGGACAATGAGCGGTTCAGTTCTTATCACTGGCGCAACGTCTGGCATTGGTAAGCAGCTCGCTTTGGACTACGCCGGTGAAGGTTGGAAAGTGATTGCGTGCGGCCGCAACGAAGCGGTGTTGGCCGAGCTAGAAGCGGCGTCGATTAACATCTCGATATTACGCTTCGATGTGACTCAGTACGAAGAAACGATCCAAGCGCTCTCACAACTGCCGTTCACTCCTGAAACTTGGATCTTTAACGCTGGCGACTGTGAATATATGGACGACGGCATAGTGGATGCGAAACTCATGGCGCGTGTCATGAACGTTAACGTTGTAGGTGTGGCGAATTGTGTTGAAGCGTGTCAGGGACAGTTTGAACGAGGGCATCGCATTGTAATTGTCGGGTCAATCGCATCAGAGGTGGCATTGCCTCGCGCAGAAGCCTATGGCGCGTCCAAAGCGGCAGTGAGTTATTTTGCTCGCACGCTAGCCGTCGACCTTAAAAAGAAAGGCATCAAAGTCGTGACGGTATTTCCTGGCTTTGTTGAAACGCCACTCACAGATAAGAACACCTTTGATATGCCGATGATTGTTACGGCCAATCAGGCCTCTGTTGCGATCCGAAAACAATTGGATGCCAACAAAAGCCATATTTATTTCCCAGCGAGATTCACTGGCATTTTGCGCTTTATCTCGCTGTTTCCCTACAGCTGGCAAGCACGGCTAACCGAAAAACTCGTATCATAAGAAGGAAGAAGCATGAACACGGCAGGAAGAAAGAAAATCGCCATCGTTGGAACGGGTATCTCTGGCCTTACTTGTGGCTATTACTTGCATAAAGAACATGACGTAACGCTTTTTGAAGCGAATGATTACATTGGCGGCCACACTGCAACCGTTGATGTCAGCCTTGATGGCAAAGAGTATGCAATCGACACTGGGTTTATCGTTTATAACGATCGTACGTACCCAAACTTTATCAAAATGATGAACGAGATTGGCGTTGAAGGTCTGCCGACTCAAATGAGCTTCAGCGTCAGAAACGATGGGAACGGACTAGAATACAACGGCCATACCGTGTCGACATTGTTTGCTCAAAAACGTAACTGGGCAAACCCTAAGTTCTATCGCTTTATCTTCGAGATCTTGCGTTTTAATAAACTTGCAAAGCGCTTTGCTAACGATCCATCAACGCAATCTCAAACGCTTGGCGCTTTTCTCGATGAGCACAAATTCAGTGCATTCTTTTCTGACAATTATATTCTGCCAATGGGCGCTGCGATTTGGTCTTCGACTTTAGCGGATATGCGCGCGTTCCCGCTCATGTTCTTCTTGCGCTTCTTCCTCAACCACGGATTGTTAGATATCACAAACCGCCCGCAATGGTATGTGATAAAAGGCGGCTCACGCTCTTACATTGGACCGTTGACCAAAGGTTTTGCCGATAATATTCGTCTTAACAGCCCAGTCGAAAAAGTCATCCGTACTGATAACGGTGTTGGTATTGAAGTTCATGGTGAGATGTACTGGTTTGATGACGTTATCTTCGCTTGCCACAGTGATCAAGCAATGCGAATGCTGGGCGACATAAGCTCTACCGAGCAAGAAATCTTGGGGGATATGGCGTACCAAGCAAACGAAGTCGTGTTGCATACGGATATTGGCCTGTTGCCTAAACGCAAGGCGGCGTGGGCGGCGTGGAACTACCTACTTGATGGTAGTCAAGAAGAGCAAGAGCGTCTGCCTTCTCTGACTTATAACATGAACATACTGCAGCACATACAGTCTGAGCATACTTTCTGTGTCACGTTGAACAGTACGAAAAAAATCAACCCAAACAAGATTCTACGCTCATTCACTTACCATCATCCTGTATTTACCACGGAGTCTATTGCCGCACAGCAACGTAAAGACGAAGTCCAAGGCAAACAGAGTACATGGTTCTGTGGCGCCTATTGGTACAACGGCTTCCATGAAGATGGTGTTCGTAGCGCGCTTGATGTTGTTCAAGGTCTAGAAGAAAAATACCGCGAGCAAAATGTGGTGCCTTTTGAAAAAGGCGCGGCGTGATATGAGTAGCAAGATGAACAGCCGATTGTTTATAGGCAATGTTCGCCACCGTCGATTCACGCCTGTGAGTCATGAGCTGAATTACTCACTATTTATGCCTGCCATCGACTTAGATGAACTTGAGGCGTTGGAGAAAAATGTCTGGGGCTTTGGAGCATGCTGGTGGCATTGGGCACGTTTTAAGCGCAGTGATTACATCGGTGGTAAAAGATGCATTAAGTCAGCCGTTCAAGACAAACTGGAAGCGCTCACTGGTGTTCGTTTGACGGGTAAAGTGATTGCCGTTTGTCACCTGCGTTACTTAGGGCTCTATTTCAGTCCGGTCAATTTCTACTACGTTTATAACAAGGAGGGCGAGTGGAAGTACCTGCTGGCAGAAGTCAGCAACACCCCTTGGAATGAACGTCATTATTACGCAATAGCGGCAAATGAACAGGATGAAAACTTTGGTTGGGAGCAAGACAAAGCGTTTCATGTGTCGCCTTTTAACCCAATTGACCAACGCTACCATTGGAAAATCAAACCTTTGACAGACAAGTTGAATATCCATCTTGAATGCCACAAAGGTGAAAAACACTTCGACGCCACGATGGCAATGAAAGCCAAACCGCTTTCAAGCAAAACCTTATTGAAATGCTTGATCGTTACGCCAATTCAAACGGTAAAAGTAATGGTCGGTATCTATTGGCACGCTCTCAAACTATGGCTTAAAGGCGCGCCGTTTTATTCACATCCTAAATATGCTCAACCTGAGACGACAGAACCTGAGCAAGTGAGTAAAGAAGAAAAGAATAATAAGCACAAGGAGAACTCTGCATGTTAAATACGACTTCTATGGCAATGCCGCGCGAATTAACGACGACTCAAAAAGCGGCTCGTGGAGTTCTTTTCCAGTGTCTGCAAAAAATGGAAATCGGGTGTCTGACGGTGATTGAAAGCTTCAAGACCGAGACGACGGAGCGCAGTGAGCGCTTTTCAACTCCAAACGGAGACTACAATGGCGAACCTGTGGCGGCGACCATTGAGGTGAAGCATCCTGGGTTTTACTCGCGTCTATTGCAAGGTGGCAGTATTGCTGCTGGCGAAGCTTACATGGACGGCTGGTGGGACAGTCCAGATTTGACGGCATTGATGAAGTTGATGGCTCTCAACATGCGTGCACTGGATAAGCTCGAAGAGCAGGGCAGTTGGCTTACAAGGTTGTTGTATAAGTTCAGTCATTGGACTAACCGCAACTCCCAAGAAAACTCCCGTAAGAATATTCATGCTCACTACGACTTGGGTAATAACTTGTATGAAGCGTTTCTTGATACCAACATGCTGTATTCGTCAGCATTGTACAACGAAGTGGGCAACTCATTAGAACAGGCACAAATCAACAAAATGGATCGACTGTGTCAGCAACTTGAGCTGAAAGCTAGTGATCATGTCATCGAAATTGGCACCGGCTGGGGTGCAATGGCGATTTACATGGCTGAACAATATGGCTGTCAGGTGACGACGACAACCATTTCTGAAGAGCAGCACGCGTACGCGGAGCAGAAGATCAAAGAGCGTGGCTTAGAAGACAAAATCACTCTACTCAAAGAAGATTACCGCAACCTAACCGGTACGTATGACAAGCTTGTTTCTATTGAAATGATTGAAGCCGTGGGAAAACAATTCCTGCCTTCGTACATTAAGGTTTGTGAGTCTTTGTTGAAGTCTGGTGGTTTGATGGCGATTCAAGCGATTACAATTGCCGACCAACGTTATGATTACTACAGTAACAACGTCGATTTTATTCAGAAGTACATTTTCCCAGGAGGCTTTTTACCTTCAGTCACATCCCTTACTCAAGCGACTACGAAGTACAGTGACTTGGTTACCCGAGATCTGTTTGATATTGGGTTGGATTATGCCAAAACGCTTAATGAGTGGCATCATCGCTTTAATCAAGCCGAGAGTGAAGTGCGCTCGTTTGGTTACGATGATCGCTTCGTGCGCATGTGGCGTTATTACTTGAGCTACTGTGAGGGTGGCTTCTTAGCTCGCACGATCAGTGCCGTTCACATGACGTTTCAGCGTCCGTAGTTCGTTATGAGAGTGTTTGTTGCATCGACATGGTTCCAACTCTGCTGGTTTGCCGCGGTGCTTGGGACCTATCAATGGCAGTGGCTGACGTTAATACTGACGTTATTTACCTTGGTGTACTGCTGGAGAGTCGAACCCTCCGCTCTCAAGAATATCGCCATGATTGTATCTATTGGCTTGGTCTTAGATACCTTCAATAAGCAATTTTCCCTCTTTATATTCCCAACCCCTTGGTTGCCCATATGGCTTGTTTGTCTGTGGGTTCTATTCTCATGGTATGCCTACCAACTCAAGTCAATTTTGTACCGTTTTCCAAAAACCTACGTATCTATAGTAGGCGGTATCGGAGGCACAGCGAGTTACTTTGCTGGCTACAAACTCCAAGCCGCTGAATTTGGCCTCAGCGTTGGCACCACGCTTACGATCTTGTTCGTCGAATGGTGCGCAATGATGCTTCTGATACTCAAGGTGTACGGAAATGAAAAGCTTGAAGAGAAATTGGAGACGGAAACTGATTAGCAGTGTTATGGCAGTCTCCTTGTTCTATGCAGTGCCTTTGCAAGCTCAAAATGTGGTTGGTTTGAGTGAGATAATAACCACTAGCAATTGGCAACAATGGCAAACGGTCGGTGAGGCACAACTCACTTGGTTTGTTTTTGATATTTACAAGTCCCGCCTAAAAGCACCCGATGGTCAGTACTCGGTGTCTAGAGACGTTTCTCCCCATCCTTTTGCTTTAGAGATCAACTACCAGCGCGATATCAGTAAAGAGCAGCTGCTCGATGTGACTGATGAGCAGTGGCAAAAGCTGGGCTTTACGGAGCCTTACCGCCAAAAGTGGATCTTGGAGCTGGACACAATGTTCCCCAACATTAAGAAGGGTGATGAGCTTACCTATCTCACTGATGGTAAAAATGGACAACTTATCTATCGAAAAGCCGGGAGCGAGCCGTATAAAACCGTCGGATATGTGAAAGATGAGCGACTTAATGATGCGTTTCTTTCGATTTGGTTATCACCGAAAACAGAGTTTCCTAAACTTCGTAAACAACTGATAGGGCAGGTAAGGTAGTGAAATTATTGAAACTAATGCTCAAAGCACCAGTGATTGCTGCGGTAACGCTTCTTAGCGCATGCTCTGCTGATATTGATAACTATCAAGCGGCATCACCAGCCTTTGATCTGTTTGGCTACTTTGAAGGTGACGTCAAGGCTTGGGGAATGGTGCAGGACTACACTGAGAAACAAACTCGCCGATTTGAAGTCGATATAGTCGGCACAGTGGAAGGTAATGAACTAACGCTTGTGGAAGACTTTGTCTTTGATGATGGCGAGCTCGACCAGCGTATATGGGTCATTACCAGACTCGAAGATGGTACTTATCAAGGTAAAGCGGACGATATTATTGGTGTTGCGACCGGGAAAGAGAAGGGTAATGCGCTGCAATGGCAATACGACTTCGAGCTGAAAATGGATGATTCAACCATCACGGTATCGTTCGATGACTGGCTTTACCGCCAAGATGAAATGCACGTATTTAATCTCACCAAGATTAAGAAGTTTGGCGTTGAAGTAGGGACGATTACACTGTTTTTCCAGAGGCAATAGAAATAAAGAAACGAGATGCGGGAGCGCTTCGCTGTAAGAATCGAGAGGGGCGCGCTAGTATTTCAGTAAAGGGAAGTTAAACTTGGGATGTGTGGGTAGCAGTTGCCTCTTGAATGACTATAACTGAGCCTTATCCCTTATCCCTTATCCCTTATCCCTTATCCCTTATCCCTTATCCCTTATCCCTTATCCCTTATCCTGAAACTTAGCATTCCATAGGGCGAATCCCGTTCCCCCTAAACGAAGAAAGGGTTGACGCTTTCACGTCAACCCTCAAATTTATCCGATTCTCGATTCTCTTAAAGCTTATCTGTCAGCTCGATTGCTTGACCGATGTAGTTTGCTGGCGTCATCTCTTTCAGACGTGCTTTCTCATGCTCAGGAAGCTCAAGACCGTCGATGAAGTTACGCATTGCTTCGCCATCTACACGCTTACCACGAGTTAGCTCTTTTAGCTTCTCGTATGGCTTCTCGATGCCGTAACGACGCATTACTGTTTGTACTGGCTCTGCTAGTACTTCCCAGTTCTTGTCTAGTTCAGCAAGAAGTGCTTCGCGGTTTACTTCTAGCTTGCTGATGCCTTTAAGCGTAGAAGTGTAAGCGATGATTGCGTAGCCAACACCAACACCAAGGTTACGTAGAACCGTTGAGTCAGTTAGGTCACGTTGCCAGCGAGAAACAGGCAGTTTTTGTGCTAGGTGACCGAACACAGCGTTCGCAAGGCCTAGGTTACCTTCTGAGTTTTCAAAGTCGATTGGGTTAACTTTGTGAGGCATTGTTGAAGAACCAATCTCACCAGCAATGGTTTTTTGCTTGAAGTGGCCTAGTGCAATGTAACCCCAAACGTCACGGTCGAAGTCAATCAGGATAGTGTTGAAACGAGCGATAGCGTCGAAAAGCTCAGCGATGTAATCGTGTGGTTCGATTTGAGTTGTGTAAGGGTTCCAAGTAACGCCTAGAGACTCAGTGATGAACTCTTCAGAGAACTTGTGCCAATCTAGCTCTGGGTAAGCAGAAAGGTGTGCGTTGTAGTTACCTACTGCACCGTTGATTTTCGCTAGGATCTCAACGTTTTCGATTTGCTTGAATTGACGTTCCATACGGTACGCCACGTTTGCCATTTCTTTACCCATTGTTGATGGAGAAGCTGGCTGACCGTGTGTACGAGATAGAAGAGGAATGTCGCGGTATTCCACTGCTAGCGCTTTGATAGCGTCGATTAGGTTACGGATTTCTGGAAGAATCACGTTCTCACGCGCTTCTTTAAGCATAAGAGCGTGTGAAGTGTTGTTGATGTCTTCAGAAGTACATGCAAAGTGGAAGAACTCGTTTACTGCGTGCAGTTCAGGAACATCTGCTACTTTCTCTTTTAGGAAGTACTCAACCGCTTTAACGTCGTGGTTAGTTGTACGCTCGATCTCTTTGATTCGGCGTGCATCTTCTTCAGAGAAGTTTGCAGCAAGGTCGTCTAGGAATTGGTTTGCTTCTGCGCTAAACGCTGGCACTTCTGCAATTTCAGCAGTAGCAGCAAGCTTTTGTAGCCAGCGGATTTCAACGATAGTACGGTACTTTAGTAGACCGTATTCACTGAAAATTTCGCGTAACGCAATTGTCTTGCTTCCGTAACGGCCGTCTACTGGTGAAACAGCAGTCAATGCTGACAGTTCCATGATGTTCTCCTGAATTGGGTTTCTAAATTTCGTGAGCTTTATACCAATAACTGTGGCAATTGTCACGAATATTGCGCAAACGTTTGCGCGAGATTTGTTTTGATCGAAAAAAATGAGCTCGCGATAAACGCGAGCTGCTTACTTGATACCTTATTACATTCGAGCAAGAAGGATTTGTGCTTGCTCTACCATCTTCTTGCGTCCGAAGATCAGGTGGCGACGTTTACCGCCAACTTGACGCCAGAGTACTGCGCTACGAATACCCGATAACAACAACGCACGAACTTTGTGCTGGTTAGCGGTTTGTTGCAGTACAGATGGAGTACCAGTTACTTGAATACGAGGACCAATAGGGCTGACTACATCCAAGTAAATGCTCGCTAGGTTGCTGATCATTTGATCATCTAGCAATTCAAAATGTTCCGTTTGACGCTGAGCCATTTGAATGCGGTCACCAAGTTGTGACATTGCATCGTTACGACCCGATAGCTTGCGCTCTAATGCCATTAGGCTGATGATGTAGCGAGTGACTTCACTTCCAGATGGGGTGCTATCAATCCCTTTCACCAAGCATTCAAGACCCAGCTTAAGGTCGGCTTCGCGACCGAAAACACCGATGGTGTTGGCTGGGCTAGTATTCAAAATGGCGTTAATTGACGTTTCAAAGGCATCTTGATCACAATGTCCGTCTCTCGCTACCTGTTGAACCAAAGCAACAGCTTGGCAGATACCTGCAAAAGCGATAGTACGGTCATAAAGTGTATTCGCCACGTAACGACTCCTAAGCTTGAGAATATTTAATGCGTTGCTCGATGATGCCGCCACCAAGGCACACGTCATCTTTATAGAACACGGCTGATTGACCTGGCGTTACAGCAATTTGTGGCTCGTCAAAGATCACTTTAATGTTTTCATCATCGATAGGGATGATTGTACAAGGAATATCTTCCTGACGGTAACGAGTTTTCACTGTGCACTTCATAACATCGCGAATTGGCTCACGATCTACCCAGTGAAGTTGTGATGCAAGTAGACCTTCTGATTTCAGCATTGGGTGGTCTTTACCTTGAACCGCAATCAAAACGTTACGTTCTAGATCTTTCTCACCAACAAACCATGGGTCTTCGTTACCGCCACCGCCTTTACGACCACCGATATGAAGACCTTTGCGTTGACCTAATGTGTGGTACATCAAACCTTGATGCTGACCGATCACTTCGCCTTCTGGCGTTTCGATATTACCCGGTTGAGCAGGAAGGTAACGACCTAGGAATTCCGTAAACTTACGTTCACCGATGAAACAGATACCGGTAGAATCTTTCTTCTTCGCTGTGATCAGGTCTTGCTCTTCTGCGATACGGCGCACTTCTGGCTTCTCTAGATCACCCACAGGGAATAGGCTACGCGCAACTTGTTCGTGGCTTAGCGTGTATAGGAAGTAGCTTTGGTCTTTATTGCCATCTAGACCACGTAGCATCTGTGGCTTTTCACCGTTTTCTGGGAAAGAGCGACGCACGTAGTGACCCATTGCAATGTAATCAGCATCAAGCACTTCATCAGCGAATTCTAGGAATGCTTTGAACTTGATTTCTTTGTTACAAAGAATGTCTGGGTTTGGTGTACGGCCTGCTTTGTATTCAGCAAGGAAGTACTCAAATACATTATCCCAGTACTCAGCAGCAAAGTTGATGGTGTGTAGGTGAATGCCTAGCTTGTCACATACTGCCTGAGCATCAGCAAGATCTTCTGCTGCTGTACAATATTCTTCGTTGTCATCTTCTTCCCAGTTCTTCATGAACAGGCCTTCTACTTGGTAGCCTTGTTGCTTGAGAAGATACGCAGAAACAGATGAATCAACGCCGCCGGACATACCGACGATGACTTTCTTTTGGCTGTTATCAGACATTACTAAACACCACTTAAATAAACGGGACGCAGATTCTACCAGAATCCACAGGCCGGTGACAGATCCGAGATCGAAATCACACTTCGATTTGCTGCACTTTTCTCCAACAAAATCGCAAGTTGGTAATTTCATAAGTATAGAGATGGTATATATGGCATAGTTGGCAAAAATCCAAGAGGAAAAATCAAATGACCGAAGAAAACCAATTTATGCAAGAAGCTGAGTTGATTGAAATTGTCGAAAATCAACTCGAAGACAGCAACCCACTTAAAGTAAAAGAAACGCTCATGCGCCTAATGATGACAGGCACACCACGTGAAGACGCGATTGCAATGATGGCGTGTGCGATGTCGATTGAGATTTTTGACGTGATGAAAAATGAAGGGGAGTTCAACTTAAAGCGTTATAGCGAGCACCTGGAGCAATTACCTGATCTAAGCTTTATGGAAGGTGAATAAGTAGCCTGAAAGAAAAAAATAGACTGCAAACGTTTGCTATAATTGCTTTTATTGCTGCTTTTATAACAGCGGTATAGAATCCGTTCTCCTTTTCATCCCTTATTCAGACAAACAATATGAAATTTCCTGGACAACGCAAATCGAAGCATTATTTTCCTGTTCATGCTCGCGACCCTTTAGTGAGTCAAGCACAAGAAAGCAAGAAAATGACGCGTACTCACATTATCGGTATTGATCAGACGTTGGTAGATATCGAAGCTAAAGTTACCACGGATGTAATCGAAAAATATGGTTTGAGTAAGGGACACTCGCTGGTAATTGATGATGCAACGGCAGAAGCGCTTTACCAGCAGCTAAAAGAAGACAACCTAATTACGAATGAGTATGCGGGCGGTACGATCGGTAACACGCTACATAACTACTCTGTATTGGCAGATGACCGCTCTACACTTCTAGGCGTTATGAGCCAGGATATCAAAATCGGTAGCTACGGTTACCGCTACCTATGTAATACGTCAAGCCGTATGGACTTAAACTACCTTCAAGGTGTTGAAGGTGCAATCGGTCGTTGTTTTGCTCTTATTACTGAAGACGGTGAACGTACTTTCGCAATCAGCGAAGGCCAAATGAACCAACTTCACCCAGACAATATTCCTGAGAAAATCTTTAAGAGTGCATCTGCTCTGGTTCTCACAGCGTACCTAGTGCGTTGTAAAGAAGGCGACCCAATGCCTGAAGCAACCATGCGCGCGATTGAATACGCGAAGAAACACGACGTACCAGTGGTATTAACACTAGGTACTAAATTCGTTATTCAAGATGATCCTACATTCTGGCAAGAATTTATTCGCGATAACGTATCGGTTGTGGCAATGAATGAAGATGAAGCAGAGGCACTTACTGGTGAATCTGATCCATTGGCTGCGTCTGATAAAACATTAGAATGGGCTGATCTTGTATTATGTACAGCGGGCCCTGTTGGATTGTTTATGGCGGGTTATACAGAAGATGATGCTAAGCGCGAAACTTCACTTCCATTGCTTCCTGGCTCGATCGCGGAATTTAACCGCTACGAATTTAGCCGTCCAGCGAAAAAGGATGCAAGTGTAAACCCAATTAAAGTTTATTCTCATATTTCTCCTTATATGGGTGGCCCAGAGAAAATTAAAAATACCAATGGTGCTGGTGATGCTGCGTTATCTGCAGTACTTCATGATATGGCCGCAAATAAGTACCACAAGGAAAATGTGCCAAACTCCAGCAAGCATGCGCATCAGTTTTTAACGTATTCTTCGTTTTCGCAAGTATGTAAATACGCGAACCGTGCAAGCTATGAAGTGCTAGTGCAGCATTCTCCTCGTCTATCTCGTGGACTGCCTGAGCGAGAAGATAGCCTAGAAGAGGCGTACTGGGAGCGTTAACCGTTCTTCACCATGACTTTATAAGGCGCATATTTTTATGCGCCTTTTTTGTCTGAGCTTTCTGAGTTTAGTGAAGAATACAAATGCGTAAGAGATAAAAAAGGCTCCTTAGAGGAGCCTTTTTAGTATGACTGTTGGTCGAGATTAGATTAGGAAATCATCTAGCGATTTACCGGCATCCAATTGCTCTTGAATTGCAGAAGGTGTACGGCCTTGGCCTGTCCAAGTTTTCTCTTCGCCAGTTGTATCTACATATTTGTATTTAGCTGGGCGTGGAGCGCGCTTAGACTTAGTTTTTGTTTTTGTTTCACCTGATAGTGCGCTAATTAGTGCATTAACGTCGATACCATCTTGGGCGATTTGTTCTGCAATTGCTGCTAGTTTTGCTTCTTGCTCTGCTTGTGCAGCGCGATCAGCTTCTTCAGCTTCTTTGCGTTCTTGAACTACGATAGTTAGTTTATCTAGTGCTTCTTCAAGTTGCTCTAGAGTTAGCTCACGTGAAAATGCGCGTAGGCTACGAATATTTAGAAGTGTTTTTGTCAGCTCAGACATAACTGTTCCTATTCTTTAAGTAGGGTGTTTGGTAATAATAATGCTAGTGATTAATTAAAACAAACAAAATAATAGAAATATTAAACTTTAATATTTAACGCCATCTTTCCGTGGTTGGCAAACAATAAATAATTTTTCTATAAAAGTTCAATATTGGAGCGTACTGTTTAATATAAGTTCAAACTTATTTGGCCTAGTAAGCATTATTGGCTTTAATACTCAGCGGGAATCGCTCTAATCATAAAGTTGTTAATCTATTCTTTAGGTGAAAGGGCGCTGTATGACCGATAGAATTTAAATATGCGATATGAGACTTACTCTTATTTGGGGATTTGCTCCTTTTTGAATATTATGAGCTTAAATGCACAGTGCTAAAGGTAGAGTGTTTACGTCAACTTCTATTTATTTAATTAATGTGATTGCAGTTGCGTAATCCATGTTTCAGTTACATTTCATTTATAAATCATTGTGACGATTATTTATCGATTTAATTTAGTTTGATGTGTTGCATTGGTGGTCCTCATGAGTACAATGGCAAATACCTGATGCAATATTGCAGACAATATGTTGTTAATTTGTACAATTAATGGTTAATTGTTTGTTGTTGCCGTAGAGGCGCAGTCTCGAAGAGTAGCTATTATTGGGGTGATGCCAATGAATAATAGTGGAAGGCGAAGATTGCCGAAGTAAGTGGCCTATCGAAACCACTTGCTGGGGTTGTATCCGAAAGGAGCAACACTGCCATAGTATATAAACATTAAACTATGGAGCGCTACTGTAGGGTTGGGTGGAGTGTTCGCTTCCCTGTCGCTAAGTTCAACATGAGCACGTACCGTATGCTACGTGACTTGTCTGCAGTAGATCTCTAGCCAAACTTTGGTTTTTGAAGATCATGAATTTAATAGATTTTGCACATTCTCCTGTTTCGTTATTACCGCCTATTGTTGCTTTGACACTGGCGATTCTAACTCGACGCGTATTAGTTTCTCTTGGTGTAGGTATCGTACTTGGTGCGATTCTACTTAATGATTGGTCTATTGGTAATACAGTAGGCTATGTGAGTACTCAAGTTTCTTCTGTCTTTATTGAAGACGGTGGTATTAACACTTGGAATATGAGTATTGTTGGCTTCCTAATTCTTCTAGGTATGACAACAGCGTTATTGACACTGTCCGGTGGTACGCGCGCTTTTGCGGAATGGGCGCAAACACGAGTGAAAAGTAAACGTGGTTCTAAACTTCTTGCTGCCTTCTTAGGCGTATTCATTTTTGTCGACGATTACTTTAACAGCCTTGCAGTAGGTGCGATCTCTCGT
The DNA here is from genome assembly GCF_023716625.1 of Vibrio sp. SCSIO 43153. Taxonomy (NCBI): domain Bacteria; kingdom Pseudomonadati; phylum Pseudomonadota; class Gammaproteobacteria; order Vibrionales; family Vibrionaceae; genus Vibrio; species Vibrio sp. SCSIO 43153. The sequence goes on along the minus strand of NZ_CP071855.1, from coordinate 2,174,392 downwards.
CCAGTAACTGATCGTTTTTACGTATCTCGCGCCAAGTTGGCTTACATCCTAGACTCAACGGCGGCACCAATGTGTGTGATCATGCCAGCTTCTAGCTGGGGTGCGTACATTATTACGATTATCGGTGGTATCTTGGTGTCACACGGTATCACGGAGTACTCAGCGCTTGGTGCTTATGTACGCCTTATCCCAATGAACTTCTATGCTGTTTTTGCGCTATTAATGGTATTTGCAGTGGCGTGGTTTGGTCTTGATATTGGCAAGATGCGTGAGCATGAAATCGCAGCATCTCAAGGCCGTGGTTTTGACAAAGATAAAGAAAACGATACTCAAGAAGCTCACGAGCTTAACGAAGAGCTAGATATTCGTGAAAGCGAGAAGGGCAAAGTTTCTGACCTAGTGCTTCCAATCATAACGCTTATCGTTGCTACTATCGCTTCGATGCTTTACACCGGTGGTCAAGCACTAGCTGCGGACGGTAAAGAGTTTGCTCTTCTAGGTGCATTTGAGAACACCGATGTTGGTATGTCTTTAATCTACGGTAGCTTGCTTGGCCTGGCTGTAGCACTGTTTACTGTGTTTAAACAAGGCATTCCAATGGCAGAGGTTGGTCGCACACTTTGGATTGGTGCTAAATCGATGTTTGGTGCGATCCTAATTCTTGTATTCGCATGGACTATCGGCTCTGTTATTGGTGACATGAAGACGGGTTCTTACCTATCGACAATGGCGCAAGGTAACATTAACCCTCATTGGCTGCCGGTTATCCTATTCTTGCTTTCTGGTCTAATGGCATTCTCAACAGGTACTTCATGGGGTACGTTCGGGATCATGCTTCCAATTGCGGGTGATATGGCTGGTGCAACAGACGTAGCACTAATGCTACCAATGTTAAGTGCTGTTCTGGCTGGTGCTGTATTCGGTGACCACTGTTCACCTATCTCAGATACCACAATTCTGTCATCGACTGGCGCACGTTGTAACCACATTGATCACGTATCAACGCAGTTACCTTATGCGCTTTCGGTAGCACTTGTTTCATGTGTGGGCTTTATTGTTCTGGGTATGACAGCGTCTATTGCGTTCTCGTTTATTGCAGCATCAATTACGTTTGTGATTGTATGTGCAGTACTATCTTGGATCTCTAAGTCTAAAATGGCGTCATGTCAAAACGCTTAGCGCATCGAATGTAGCTTATTAAAAGAGGAAGCTCCGCCGAGGTCAGGCGGAGCTTTTTTTAACGCGATATATAGGTGAGGGGGGCTATCGCGTTTTTGGGGTAACAGTTAGAGAAAAGTAGTGCTGTAAAATACACCTCAACTTACTTAAACAATATTGGTTATTAAGCAAGGGCTATGCCGGATTTAAGTCTATGATTTTATTATAGCTAGAATGGCAGTTATCTTGGCTTTTTGCTAAGTAACTGAAAGTGTGGATTACGTGTGTTACACAGTGTTACGTTACACTTTATACGTGTAAGTTATATTTCTTGATGAGACGATATAAGGTGGTTCTGGAAATACCAAGTTGCCTTGCAGCAGCGCTCATATTATGTTTGTTATCTTCAATAGCTTGAAGCAGGAACTCTAAGTCAATTTGTTCGCTATTAGGCAGGATTTCTCTATCTTTGCTATTTAGTCCCAGATCAGCTTCTAAGATTGTGCCATCTTCACTCATTACAATAGCTCGCTGAATGACATTTCTCAGTTCGCGTACATTACCTGGCCATGAATGCGCCATTAATTTATCTTCAGCTTTTTTTGATATCTCGAATTCTTGTCCATTTTGCAGCTGATTTAAAAAATGCTGTGCTAATAACAAAATGTCATGACCACGACGTCTGACAGGAGGGACGGAGAGCGGAAGGATGTTTAGACGATAAAAGAGATCCTCTCGAAAGTTCCCCCTTACCACTTCACTTTTTAAATCCACGTGGCTAGCAGCGATAATACGACAATCAACGTTTAAGCATTTGTCCCCACCTAACTTTTGAATTTGCTTACTTTCCAAAAAGTGCAATAAATGTATTTGTGAATCAGGTGGCATATCGCCTATTTCGTCTAGAAAAAGCGTTCCCTTATTTGCTCTTTCGACAAATCCAGTGCGATCATGGATTGCGCCAGTGAAGGCGCCTTTCGTGTGTCCGAACAGCTCCGAAGCTACAAGACCTGAAGGTATAGCCCCGCAGTTGACCGAGACAAAAGGGTGTTCATGTCGTGACGAAAGTTCGTGAATTATGTGCGCACAGAGTCCTTTACCGACGCCTGTCTCGCCGTGAATCAGCACCTCAGCATCGCTTTTGGCGTATTTAGCGATGTTGGTGCGTAACTCGTTAATGCATGAGCTTTCTCCGATCAAAAGCTGAAGTTGTGGATGCTGGTCAGCAGTGGTCTGCTTAACTCCCACTTTGCGAATTTTCATTAATATTATTTCTTCCGATGCCCCATAAGAAGGATAGTCAGGATTAGCTGTCTCAGGGATGATTCGCGCTCTCAAATATGAGAATGACATGTGGTTCTCAGTGTTCAACCTAACAGATTCACTTTTTGCGAAATGGGTTTACATGGTTTCACCAAGTTAAACATCTACAACGCGATTTGATGTGAGGTTAAGATTGAGCTAACTTTAATTTGTTTAAAAACAATTGGTTAAGTGGTGTTTTGCTAAAAGTTTAATTTTTGTGTTGAAAAACATCAGAAGCTTAGTTAGTGTGGTTGTTAACGAAGCAATTCAATCGAGTTTAAATAAGTATGCGTAATTTTGTAATGAACATTCATCACCATCATCACCCAGCCTAGTCTTTCGGGAGATGTACGCATACCCGGGAGATAGGAAACTCCCGGAGGTGAAAATCAAAGTGAAAACAGATTTCAAACCCTCGGGAGACCAACATCTCTCGAGGGTTTTTTAGTTTTACTGGTTTATAAAATATTCAAATTACCAAATTTTGCACAGGGATAAAGCAATGCAAACACAACGCTTAAGAATCGCAATTCAGAAAAAAGGCCGCCTAAGCAAAGAGAGCCAAGCTCTACTGAAAAAGTGTGGCGTGAAATTCAACGTAATGGGTGAGCGTCTAGTCGTTCACTCAGAGAACATGCCAATTGATTTGCTTTTGGTTCGTGATGACGACATCCCTGGTCTGATTATGGATGGCGTAGTAGACCTTGGCTTTATCGGTGAAAATGAACTGGAAGAAGTTCGTCTAGATCGTAAAGCGTTGGGTGAACCGTATGAATTTGTTCAACTTCGTCGTCTTGATTTCGGTGGCTGCCGTTTATCTATCGCAATCGACAAAGACGAAGAGTACAACGGTCCTCAAGACCTCGCTGGCAAACGTATCGCTACGACATACCCACAACTGCTAAAAGCTTACATGGATGAAGCGGGTGTTCCTTTCTCTGCATGTATGCTGACAGGCTCTGTAGAAGTTGCCCCTCGCGCGGGCCTTGCTGATGCCATCGCTGACTTGGTTTCTACAGGTGCAACGCTAGAGGCTAACGGTCTTAAAGAAGCTGAAATTATCTTCAAATCAAAAGCGACACTGATTCAACGCACTGGTGAGTTTGACGCAGACAAAGTGGCGCTAATCGAAAAGCTGTTAACTCGTATGCAAGGCGTACAGCAAGCGAAAGAGTCTAAGTACATCATGCTACATGCACCAGCTGAGAAGCTAGACCAAATCAAAACACTACTGCCAGGTGCGGAAGATCCAACGGTATTACCTCTATCTGCTGACAAGCAAAAAGTTGCGGTTCACTTGGTAAGTACTGAAAACCTGTTCTGGGAAACCATGGAACAGCTAAAAGAACTGGGTGCGAGCTCAATTCTAGTACTACCAATTGAAAAAATGATGGAGTAACCGCAATGAGAACAGTCGTATGGCAATCGCTAAGTGAAACGCAGCAAGACTCAATTCTAGAACGTCCTGCAATTACAGAAGGTGCGAATATCACCGCCGCGGTTTCTGAAGTAATCGCAAAAGTTCGCAAAGAAGGTGATGCTGCATTATTGGAGCTGACTGAGAAGTTCGACCGTGTGAAACCGGAATCCATCCGTGTTTCCGCTCAAGAAATCGATGAAGCGTCAGCGCGTCTTTCTGAAAAAATGAAGAACGCACTGGAGCAAGCGTATGAAAACATTGCTAAGTTTCACAAAGCGCAAAAGCCACAGCCAATCAAAGTAGAAACTCAACCGGGTGTAGTCTGTGAACAGGTAACGCGCCCAATTCAAAAAGTGGGTTTGTACATTCCCGGTGGCAGTGCGCCATTGCCATCGACTGTTTTGATGCTTGGGGTTCCTGCAAAAATTGCAGGCTGTCGTAAAGTGGTGCTTTGTTCACCACCACCAATTGCTGACGAGATCCTTTATGTAGCAAAACTATGTGGCATTGATGAAGTGTACAATGTCGGCGGTGGTCAAGCCGTCGCTGCAATGGCTTACGGAACAGAAACCGTATCTAAAGTTGATAAGATCTTTGGTCCAGGTAACGCTTACGTGACAGAAGCAAAACGTCAGGTAAGTAATGATTTCCGTGGTGCAGCGATTGATATGCCAGCAGGTCCATCAGAAGTGCTAGTGATTGCTGATGAAACGGCAGACCCAGACTTCATTGCTGCAGATCTTCTAAGCCAAGCGGAGCACGGCCCTGACTCTCAAGTGGTACTTGTGACTCCTTCACCTGTGATTGCGGATCAAGTGACGGACGCGGTTCAACGTCAGCTTAAAGCATTGTCTCGTGCGGACATTGCCGAGCAAGCTTTAGCTTCAAGCTTAATCATCATTGCTGAGTCTCTGACTCAATCGGTTTCAATCTCAAATTACTACGGTCCTGAGCACTTAATTGTTCAGACTAAGAACCCACGTGAGCTTCTGCCTCTATTAGACAACGCAGGTTCTATTTTCCTTGGTGATTGGTCGCCTGAATCAGCAGGTGATTACGCATCGGGTACTAACCACGTTCTTCCTACTTACGGTTACACACGTACTTATTCAAGCTTAGGCTTGGCGGACTTCTCTAAGCGTATGACGATTCAAGAGCTGTCTGCTGATGGTCTAAAGAACCTTGCCCCTACAGTAGTCACAATGGCTGAAGCGGAAGGCTTAGATGCACACAAACGTGCAGTGACTATCCGCGTAGAAAAATTGGCAGCGAAGTAAGAGGACAATGAGATGGAAAAGCTAGCGCGTAAACAAGTCCAACAACTTACCCCTTATTTATCGGCTCGCCGAATTGGTGGTACCGGTGACGTGTGGCTAAATGCCAACGAATCACCATTTAACAATGAATACAAAACAGACTTTGCTCGTCTTAATCGTTACAGCGAATGCCAACCGAAAGAACTGATTTCTGCTTACGCAGCGTATGCGGGTGTGAAACCAGAACAAACGCTGACTTCTCGCGGTGCAGATGAAGGCATTGAACTACTGATTCGTGCTTTCTGTGAGCCGGGTGAAGATGCGATTCTTTACTGTCCACCAACTTACGGTATGTATGCCATCAGCGCAGAAACCATTGGTGTCGAGCGAAAAACCGTGCCACTAACGTCAGATTGGCAACTAGACCTTGCAGGTATCGAAGCTAATCTGGATAACGTGAAACTGGTTTTTGTATGTTCGCCAAACAACCCAACGGGTAACTTAGTTAAGCGTGAAGATATTGTCTCTCTGCTTGAGATGACAAAAGACCGTGCAATCGTGGTGATGGATGAAGCGTACATTGATTTTTGCCCTGAAGCATCAACGGTAGATTTACTGGCGCAATACCCGAATCTCGCAATTCTGCGCACTCTGTCGAAAGCTTTTGCGCTTGCAGGTCTGCGTTGTGGATTTACGCTTGCGAACGAAGAGCTGATTAATGTACTTCTTAAAGTTATCGCACCATATCCAGTACCGGTGCCAGTAGCAGAAATTGCCACTCAAGCGCTTTCTGAAGCAGGCCTAGCGCGAGCGAAGTTCCAAGTTCTCGACTTGAACGCGAACCGTGCTTACTTACAGGTGGGTTTGTCGATGATTCCGGGTCTGGAGGTTTTTGAAGGATGGGGTAACTACCTATTGGTGAAATTCCCAGATGGTGATGGGCTTTTCAAAGCCGCTTGGGAGACGGGTATTATTCTGCGTAACTCGCCAATCGAAAACTGTGTACGTATCAGTGTAGGGAACCGTGACGAGTGCGAAAAAACACTTGGATTTATTAGAAACTACTACTCATAAGTAGAGAAAAAATTTATCGCTCTTGCTCAATAGCGGGAGCGCCAAAAGAATAGCAATAAGGAAGTTCGAGTGAGCAAACAACAAAAAATCCTTTTTATCGATCGTGATGGCACCTTAATTGTTGAGCCGCCAGTTGATTTTCAAGTAGACCGTTTAGATAAGCTAAAACTAGAGCCGTTTGTTATCCCAAGCCTGTTGTCGTTGCAGGATGCAGGATACCGCCTAGTGATGGTCACTAACCAAGATGGTTTGGGTACCGACAGCTACCCACAAGCAGACTTTGATGCTCCACACAACATGATGATGGAGATCTTTGAATCTCAAGGTGTAAAGTTTGATGACGTGCTGATTTGTCCGCACTTCGATGAAGATAACTGCTCTTGCCGTAAGCCTAAATTAGGCTTGGTAAAAGAGTATCTTCAAGGTGGCAAAGTTGATTTCCAAAACTCTGTTGTGATTGGCGATCGTCAAACTGATCTTCAGCTTGCAGAAAACATGGCAATTCGTGGCATTCAATACAACCCAGAAACCATGGGTTGGAAACAGATCTTGAAAGATCTAACGGTGAAGGCACGCGTTGCTGAAGTGATTCGTACTACGAAAGAAACAGACATCAAAGTTGCGGTGAACCTTGATGAACAAGGCAGCAATGACATCTCTACTGGTCTTGGCTTCTTCGACCACATGCTGGATCAAATCGCGACGCACGGCGGATTCCAGATGGTGTGTAAAGTAGAAGGTGACCTGCACATTGATGATCACCACACGGTAGAAGATACCGCTCTTGCTTTGGGTCAGGCGTTGAAAGAAGCACTGGGTGACAAACGTGGTATTGGTCGCTTTGGTTTCAGCCTACCAATGGATGAGTGCTTGGCACAATGTGCACTGGACCTATCTGGTCGTCCTTACCTTAAGTTCGACGCGCAGTTTAGCCGTGAGCAAGTGGGTGACCTCTCAACAGAGATGGTGGTTCACTTCTTCCGTTCTCTGACTGACACATTAGCATGTACGTTGCACCTTTCTTCTGCGGGCAACAATGATCACCACATCATTGAAAGTCTATTTAAAGCGTTTGGTCGCACTCTGCGCCAAGCAATCAAAGTAGAAGGCACTGAGCTACCGAGTAGTAAAGGCGTACTTTAAGGCTAACGTTAGCAAGGAGAAAAACAGTGACAGAACAGAAAGTTGTCATTATCGATACTGGCTGTGCCAACGTCTCTTCGGTGAAGTTTGCTATTGAACGCCTAGGTTATGACGTAACGATTTCAAAAGATCCACAAGTTGTATTGGCGGCTGACAAGCTATTCCTACCGGGCGTGGGAACCGCCAGTGAAGCGATGAAAAACCTAGAAGAGCGTGACCTAATCAGCTTGGTAAAACAGGTAGAGAAGCCGCTACTAGGTATCTGTTTAGGCATGCAACTGTTGGGCAAAGTGTCTCAAGAAAAAGGCCAGAAAGCCGACGAGTTAGTCGAGTGTCTTGGACTTTGTGACGGTGAAGTGAAGTTGCTACAGACTGGCGACTTACCGCTGCCGCATATGGGCTGGAACACGGTGTCTGCAAAAGCAGGTAACCCACTGTTCAAAGGTATTGAAGAAGGTGAGTATTTCTACTTCGTGCACAGCTTTGCGATGCCAGTTGGGGATTACACGATTGCTGAATGTGAATACGGCAACCCGTTCACAGCAGCAGTACAAAGTGGCAACTACTACGGTGTGCAGTTCCACCCTGAGCGTTCTTCAAAAGCGGGCGCGAAGCTTATTCAAAACTTCTTAGAATTATAAAAGGGATTTAGTGTGATTATTCCAGCTCTTGATTTAATTGAAGGACAGGTGGTTCGCCTTTATCAAGGTGATTACGGCCAAGTAACCGAGTACAAAGTCGACCCAGCAGAGCAGTTCAACTTGTACCACCAAGCTGGTGCAAACTGGCTACACTTAGTGGATTTGACTGGCGCGAAAGACACAACAGCGCGTCAGCTTGATTTGATTGCAAAGCTACTAGCAAGCACGCCAGCGAACATCCAAATCGGTGGTGGTGTGCGTACAGAGCAAGACGTGATTGATCTGTTAGAAGCCGGTGCGCAGCGTGTTGTAGTCGGTTCTACAGCAGTAAAACAACCAGAGCTTGTGAAAGGTTGGATGGAAAAATACGGCGCAGAGAAAATCGTTCTTGCGCTGGACATCAACATCGACCAAGACGGCACGCGTAAAGTGGCGATCTCTGGTTGGCAAGAAGATTCAGGCGTGACCATCGAAGCTCTGATCAACGATTATCTGACGGTAGGTCTACAGCATGTGCTTTGCACGGACATTTCTCGTGACGGTACGCTAGAAGGCTCAAACGTTGAGCTTTACGTCGACTTATGTAAACAGTACCCACAAGTGCAGTTCCAATCTTCAGGCGGCATCGGTTCATTAGCGGATATCGAAGCACTAAAAGGTAGCGGTGTTGCTGGCGTGATTGTTGGTCGTGCATTGTTAGATGGTAAGTTCACAGCAGAGGAGGCGTTTGCATGCTGGCAAAGCGAATAATTCCATGTCTTGATGTTCGTGACGGACAAGTGGTGAAGGGCATCCAGTTCCGCAACCACGAAATCATTGGCGACATCGTCCCTCTGGCGCAGCGTTATGCTGAAGAAGGCGCTGACGAGCTTGTGTTCTACGATATTACCGCTTCAAGTGATGGTCGTGTCGTCGATAAAAGTTGGGTCGCTCGCGTTGCAGAAGTGATTGATATTCCGTTCTGTGTGGCTGGTGGTATTAAATCAGCGGAAGATGCAGCGCGCATTCTTGAGTTTGGTGCAGACAAGGTGTCTATCAACTCACCTGCACTGGCGAACCCTCAGTTGATTACTGACCTTGCTGATAAATTTGGTGTGCAATGTATCGTCGTTGGTATCGATTCATACTACGACAAAGAGACTGGCAAGTATCAGGTTTACCAGTTTACTGGTGATGAAGAACGCACCAAAGCGACCCAATGGGAAACCCGTGATTGGGTGCAAGAAGTACAAAAACGCGGCGCCGGTGAAATCGTACTTAACATGATGAACCAAGATGGTGTGCGTAACGGCTACGACATCGAACAACTGAATATGGTGCGCGAAGTATGTAATGTACCGCTGATTGCATCGGGTGGCGCGGGTGCTATGGAGCACTTCGCAGAAGCCTACCAAAAAGCCAATGTGGATGGAGCGCTTGCTGCATCGGTATTCCACAAACAAGTCATCAACATTGGTGAATTAAAGCAGTATTTGAAACAACAAGGCATTGAGGTACGACTATGAGTGTGAAAGCCGCCGAAGTAAGTTCGCTAGCTGAGCGAATCAACTGGGAAAAGGTGGATGGTCTGGTACCTGCCATCGTACAAGATTTCCAATCAAGCCAAGTGCTGATGATGGGTTATATGAACCAAGATGCGTTGGCAAAAACGGGCGAAACGGGTCAAGTGACGTTTTTCTCTCGTACCAAGCAGCGTCTTTGGACGAAAGGTGAAACCTCTGGCAACGTATTGCAACTAGTGAATATGCAGCTAGATTGCGACAACGATACGCTACTGGTGAAGGTGAATCCCATTGGTCCTACGTGCCACTTGGGTAATACAACTTGCTGGGATGTGGACCCTCAAGAGGAGTCACAAATGGTGTGGCTTCATCAACTTGAGCAGCTATTGGCTGCCCGCAAGAGTGCCGACCCAGATTCCTCTTATACTGCCAGTCTTTATGCCCGTGGCACCAAGCGTATTTCGCAAAAAGTGGGCGAAGAAGGCGTTGAAGTCGCGCTTGCGGCGACGTCGGGCGATAAGGCGGAGTTAGTGTGTGAATCAGCAGACTTGATTTACCACTTGCTGGTATTGCTTCAGGACCAAGGTCTATCGATGAATGACGTGGTGAATAAACTGAAAGAGCGTCATAAATAAGCCTGCTATAGATAAATGAAAGCCCCTATGACTCGGGAGTCTAGGGGCTTTTTTAATGTAATATTGTTGATTCGGTGGGGAAACCTAACAGCAGAGCTTAAGGTGATTAGATTCTGAATCACGCTTGTTCTTCGTTGTTGAGAATGACGATATATTTTCTAACGGTATTTGAAGTAGAGTTATCTATTTCAAACGAAAGCACATATTCACGTTATTCCGACGGGCTTAGGTGGGATCAGAAATCTCATTAAAGCGGACTCAACAAGCTAGGTGTGGGTGCGATTACCCACAACACTTCTTAAATTTCTTACCACTTCCACAGATACACGGGTCATTGCGACCTACTTTTAGGCTACTTACTGGCTGGCTTAAGCGTGGATCTTGCTCTAGTTCGTCTTCTGGCTCTTCAGGAAATGTGCCGTCAATGTAGTACCAAAGTCCGTCTTCTTTTACAAAGCGAGAACGCTCTGTCATGCAGTAGCGTTTGCCGTCTTCATTAAAGTACGCATTGAACTCAACAAAACCTTCATTCTTGTTGCTACCCGCTTCAGTTTTGACTACCTCAAGCTTGCACCAATCGCTATCGATGGACTGGGCAATGCCTTCACGTTGTTCTTCTGCGTTACAGCTTGGGTGATATGTTTTTACCACGTAATCCACTAGACCCAACACATGTGCACTATAGCGAGAACGCATCAACTGCTCTGGAGTGATGACGTCAGCATGGTTATTGTGGGCGATTTCACAACACTGTGAGTAGGTGCGGTTAGACCCGCAAGGACAAGAGGAGGCCATAAAATGAAATCTCGATTAATTAAGCGATAAAAACAAACAACCTCACGTAAAGGTCGAGGTATTCTAGGGCGCATTATAGCGTTCTAAGATGTTTGAGACAGCAGTTCTTGAGCCCAGGCAGTTGATTGATTGAACGCTTTTGCCAGTTGAGGTTCTGTTAGTTTAAGTGCCTGACAGTATTTTTCAGTGGTTTCCCAATCGGCTTTTTCATACGAGATGATCATTGACAACAGGTAACCTAGAACGCCCTTTTTGCTAGTTAATGCCGTTTTGATTTCTTCATCAACAGGAATGTCTTCAATCACATCAGCGAGAGGCTGGTCTAATAACGAGTCCAGCAATGAAAACATACCGGTTAGGAATGCTTGGCCGGGATCGTACTTAGTGTTCATTTGGCTCAGTAGTATCTCACACATGCGCGCGCGTTGAATGGCTAATGAGTATAGGGAATCTGGTTTGTCTTCATGTACAGAAGCGATGGCGACGAGTGATATAAACCGTCTTAAACGATCTTCCCCTAAATATACCAAGGCTTGTCTAAAGGATTTCAACTTTGTCGTCAGTGTGTAGCCTGAGTTTACATAAGTCATTAGCTTATAAGACAAGGTTACATCGATAGAAAACAGTCGCTCGACTTCATTGAAATCAATTGGCTTATCAGCAATCTCTTTACACAGTTGAATGACGGTTAAAAAGGCAGGATTTAAGCGCTTTTTTTGAATCATTTCAGGTTTGCTAAAAAAGTAACCTTGGAAGTAATTGAATCCAGCATCTAGGGCTTGTTCAAATTCTTCATAGGTTTCTACTTTTTCTGCAAGAAATTCAATATCTAGATGACTTAGCGCACGAATAAATATCGACGCTTTTTCAATGGGTACGACCCTGATATCAAACTTAATTATCGAAATAAAAGGCAAGAAGCGCTTCCAAGCTTTCGTTGGCACAAAGTCATCTAATGCCACTCGATACCCAGAAGAATGCAAGTGTTTTATCGCATTGAGCAGTTCATCGCTTGGCTCACAATCTTCCAGAACCTCAACAACTAAAGATTCTTTTGGAAAAAGAGTCGGAACAAGGTTCACTAGGCTTTGATAAGGGAAATTTACGAAGCCAAGCTTGTCGCCCAAAGTACTGTAGTGAGTTGATAAGAAATGATCCGACAGTAAACGACTAGTGGCCAGCTCAGGCTCTACTTCTGGAAAGGTATTTTTTGGCCCATCGCGGAAGAGAAGTTCATAACCGATAGTTTTCTTTTCTCTATCAAGAATAGGCTGACGAGCTACATACGAATACTTCAATGCGGTACTTTATTCTGTTAAATCTATTAGTAATGATAATAACGAGTTTTCACAAAAGATCTATGGGCTATACGTCAATCTTAAACATCCAAATGATACATTGGTGAAATTACGTTCGAAAAGGTCGATTGTGAAGGTGAAAATCTTCAGAATCTACTTGTAAAACTGAGCCTTGTGTATACCAATCACCTAAGACAATACGAGTAGTTTTAACACCATTTAGCTCAAAAATATGTGTATTTGGGCGGTGTGTGTGACCATGAATCATTAGGTTGACGCAGTTTTGAGACATGACACGCTCAACTTCTCCTTGGTTAACGTCCATGATGTCGAGAGACTTGGTTTTTTTGTCGTCTCGAATATCAGACTGAACTTTGGCGACAATTCTTTTTTTAACGAACCAAGGAATACGATTAAATAGCCATTGAAGCCAAGGCTTATGAACGGTTTTCCTGAACTCTTGATATTTCTCGTCGTCGATGCAAAGTGTATCGCCATGCAAGATCACGGCCTTTTGACCATAAAGATCAATAGTGCAGACATCATCGAGCAATGTCATGCCAGTTTCTTTGCAAAAGCGTTTACCTAGTAAAAAATCTCGATTGCCTTGGATGAAGAAAGCAGGGACACCAGAATCCGTCAGGTCTTTAAACTCGGCACGGATTTGGTCTGCGAAAGGGGTGTTATCATCGTCACCAATCCAGAACTCAAATAAATCGCCAAGCACGTAAAGTGCATCGGCATGAATCGCTTCTGTACGCATAAACGTGACAAAGCACTCCGTGATATCCGGACGAGAAGGGGTAAGGTGGAGATCAGATATAAATAATGTCGTCATAGAAATAAGGGGAGGCGATGCCTCCCCACAAACTTATCTCTTGGTAGCAATTCTATAGAATTACTCTTCGATTGTAGTACCAGTGATCAGTACGTCTTCTAGTGGTACGTCTTGGTGCATGCCGTAAGAACCAGTGCTAACGCCTTTGATCTTATTTACGATGTCCATGCCTTCGATTACTTCACCGAATACACAGTAACCCCAACCATCTAGGCTTTCGCTACGGAAATCTAGGAACGTGTTGTTGTTTACGTTGATGAAGAACTGAGAGCTTGCTGAATGCGGCTCCATAGTACGTGCCATAGCAAGTGTACCCACTTTGTTGCTAAGACCGTTGTTTGCTTCGTTCTTGATTGGTGCACGTGATGCTTTCTCACGTAGACCAGACTCCATACCACCGCCTTGGATCATGAAGCCGTCAATAACACGGTGGAAAAGAGTGTTGTCGTAGAAACCGTCGCGGCAGTACTGAAGGAAGTTTGCGCTTGTTTCTGGCGCTTTCTCTTCGTTTAGTTGAATCTTGATGTCACCAAAATTAGTGTGAAGGGTGATCATGCTACTTTCCTTTACTGTGTTGTATTGAAACTGCGATTCTAGCCTAAGTTATTACGCTTTAAAAACTCAGGAAGAACAAATTAATAGTTTTGTGCTTGAAGTTTAGCCGATTATCGTTTTATCCGTGAATTGCTATTACCTAATAAGGTCTGAGTTGTTATACTCGGCGTTCTTGTTATCCATTCACAATCATAGATAGAGATCATGTTAAAGATATATAACACACTCACAAGACAGAAAGAGGAATTCAAACCAATTACAGCCGGCAAAGTTGGCATGTATGTCTGTGGAGTTACCATCTACGATCTCTGTCATATCGGTCACGGTCGTACATTTGTTTCTTTCGATGTAGTGTCTCGCTACCTTCGTTACCTTGGCTATGACCTAACATTTGTACGTAACATCACTGACATCGATGACAAAATCATCAAGCGTGCTGCTGAAAACGGTGAATCTTGTGATTCACTGACTGAACGTCTTATCGGCGAAATGCACGCTGACTTCGATGCTCTGAACATGAAACGTCCTGACGTTGAGCCTCGTGCGACTCAGTTCATTGCTGAAATCATCGAATTGGTTGAAAAGTTAATCGAGCGTGGTTTTGCTTACGTTGCAGACAACGGCGACGTAATGTTTGAAGTCGGTAAGTTCAACGAATACGGCAAGCTATCTAAGCAAGATCTTGATCAGCTTCAAGCAGGTGCTCGGGTCGATATCGAAACAGCAAAACGCAGCCCACTAGACTTTGTACTTTGGAAGATGTCTAAGCCAGGTGAACCAACATGGGAATCACCTTGGGGTCCTGGTCGTCCAGGTTGGCACATTGAGTGTTCTGCAATGAACTCTTCAATCCTAGGTAACCACTTCGATATTCACGGCGGCGGTTCTGACCTTCAGTTCCCACACCATGAGAACGAAATCGCGCAATCATGCTGTGCACACGACACGCAATACGTGAACACATGGATGCACAGCGGCATGGTAATGGTAGACCGTGAGAAGATGTCTAAGTCTCTAGGTAACTTCTTTACTATCCGTGACGTTCTTGGTCACTACGATGCTGAGACGGTTCGTTACTTCCTAATGTCAGGTCACTACCGTAGCCAGTTAAACTACAGCGAAGATAACCTAAACCAAGCACGCGCTTCTCTTGAGCGTCTATACACGTCTCTACGTGGCCTAGATCTAAATGCAGCGCCAGCGGGTGGTGAAGAGTACGTATCGCGTTTTACTGCAGCGATGAACGATGACTTCAACACGCCAGAAGCTTACTCAGTACTGTTTGACATGGCGCGTGAAGTAAACCGTCTGAAGACAGAAAACCTAGAGAAAGCGAGCGAGCTAGGTGCGCTAATGCGCGAGCTTGCGGAAGTGATTGGTATTCTCCACCAAGATCCGGAAGCGTTCCTAAAAGGTGACGCAGGTAATGATGATGAAGTGGCTGAAATCGAAGCACTAATCAAGCTACGTAACGACTCTCGTGCAGCAAAAGACTGGGCTAACGCAGATATGGCTCGTGACAAGCTGACTGAAATGGGTATCGTTCTAGAAGATGGGCCGGAAGGCACAACGTGGCGTCGTAAGTAATTGAATCTTTTAAAAGGGCTGATGATTCAGCCCTTTTCTTTACAAGCTTTTATAAATTCTAAACTTTAACGAAGGTAGTGCTCTGTGGCTCAGATGTATTTCTATTACTCAGCAATGAACGCGGGTAAATCGACAACTCTTCTTCAATCTTCATTTAACTACCAGGAGCGTGGCATGACGCCTGTGATTTTCACAGCAGCGTTAGATGACCGTTACGGTGTAGGTAAAGTGAGCTCTCGTATTGGTTTGCAATCAGACGCACAATTGTTCCGTCCAGATACTAACCTATACCAAGAGATTGCAGCACTGCATGAGGTTGAAAAACGTCACTGTATTCTGATTGATGAGTGTCAGTTCCTATCGAAGGAGCAGGTTTACCAACTTACAGAGGTGGTGGATAAGCTGCATATTCCAGTACTTTGCTATGGTCTTCGCACCGATTTTCTAGGCGAACTTTTTGAAGGCAGTAAGTACCTGCTATCTTGGGCTGACAAGTTGGTTGAACTCAAAACCATCTGTCACTGTGGTCGCAAAGCAAACATGGTTATCCGTACTGATGAGCATGGCGTCGCAATTAAAGAAGGTGATCAAGTCGCAATCGGTGGTAACGATCGTTACGTATCCGTTTGTCGCCAGCACTACAAAGAAGCACTTGGCAAATAAGTGAGTCTAGATAAGAGAAAGCCACCGAATCCGGTGGCTTTTTTGTAGTTTGTTAACTGATAAGCGTATTACGCTAGGCCGAATTCAAACTTTTCTCTTAGTGCCTGATAAGATGACTCAACGTGAGCTGGGATTTCTTGTTCCGTTTGAAAGCCTTTCTCTGGGTATGTTTTCACTCGAGAAAAATCTTCCATTAGTGCCTCAAGTACCATCATTAGCGTCATCTCTTCGTTGATATATTCAAAGAAAGGATGCGCAGTGGACGTGACTTGCAGTTGTGAATAAGGCGATTGCCACTGTTTTTCGAAGGTCGCAATAGCGCGTCTTTCCATAAATGGTTTTTGGACCAAGATAAGAGACTCGCACTTAATCTCTTTTTCTCTCAACAATTGTTCGGTGAAGCGAACATTCTCACCGCTATTGCTCGACTTTGTTTCGACCAATATTGCTTCATTTGGCACGCCTGCAAGCTTGGCGATTTCTGCAAAGGTTTCAGCTTCGCTTTTGTCAAACAAGCCATCCGTAAAACGGCCTTCACCGCCAGAAAATATAATCAGAGGTGCAAGCTTTTGGTGGTAAAGCTTTGCGGCGTATTCGGCAACACGTAAGTCATTGCTACACATAACAAATAAGCAGTCAGCAGGTGCGAGTTGCTGGTTGAGTTGCATGTAATCCCACAAGGTTTCAATGTGTTGATAAAGCTTCATAGTGCATCCAGCGTTGAGTTGAATTGGAACTGGTAGCCAAGCGCAATAAGCTTGTCTGCAAGGATTCGTTTATCGGCAGTTTCAGTGACTGGTGGAAGGGCAATATCCAAATCACTTCTCGTAATGGCCGCTTGGTAAAACTCGGCTTTGCTGACGGTGTTCGGCGTAGTGGCGTTAACCACTTCATTGCTGATTTGATTGAGAGCGAAGGCGGTTGCTGCGACAGCGTCGTTTTGATGCAACATGTTTGCAGGGGCTTTGCGGCTTACTTGTTTTAATCGCAGAGCAAAGCGAGAAGGGTGGCGGTCGGAGCCGATCAAACCACTACAACGTACGATGGCATAGTCGATGCCAGAATCAATCACGTATTGCTCGGCTTGCAGCATAATACGTGCGTTATTCGAGAAATGTGGATTGTCTTGTGCTAAAGCGAATGTGGCGTCTTCCTCTCTCATATCGACGGGAAAATTTGGATAGACCGTCGTTGAACTTACCATCAAAAGCTTTTCCACGCGGCTTACTTTTGCCGCTTCAACTAGGCGTTGCCATTGCAGTGCATACTCTTCACCGTTGCCTTTGCGAAAACCTGGCGGAAAAGCTCCCACAACGCGCTCGATATGGTGCTGTTTGATAATATCAATGAGGTGTTGCTCGGAGTTGAGTTCATTGAGATCGAGTAGGGCAGTGGAAATGGAGGAGATTGGGAATTCATCAAGCTTTGCTTGGCTTCGGCGAGTGGCTGTAACTCGATGTCCCTGCTCGGATAAGACTTGTGCAAGTGGTGTTCCTAGCCAGCCTGCGCCAACGATCAGTGTATTTGCCATCGGTAAGTTCCTACGTTAGACCCCGATTATGATTCAAACAGGGTTTGTAATTCTAATCTGGCTTGCTGGTGTAGGGGATCGGAGTGCCATTTTTGGTGTTGTATCAAGTCGATATTAACTTGCCATGCCAGTTTCGTGAATTCTTCACCAATTTTGGTCAATGTATTGGGCGAGTGTGACACCAAATGATTTGGAAGAAAGCACCAGCCAAATCCCTGATTTGCCAGTTCCAATAAGATGTAATAGTTGTCAGCGTACCAGATATCGGGGCTCAGCGCCTGATTGATTCCGCTAGTATCGGCACTCTTTGAACGAATAACCAATTGTCTATGTTGCTTTAATTCGTCGATATGACGAATTTTTTGCGTCGCTAAAGGATGTTTTGAAGAAATGAAAACATCAAATCCAATATTTCCGAGATTCGAGAAGTCAATATTTTCGGGCATTTGTAGGTCGCTGAGAATGATGCCTGTTGTTGCTCTACCTGATTTTACCAACTCGATGATGTCTGGGCTTGAGCCCGTCAAACATTCAACTTGGATATCTGGGAATTGCTGCTCAAGTTTTTTGAGTGCCTTAGGGAGGTTAGTAAGTGGAATTCCCTCATCGACAGCGAGGATGAACTGTGTCGCTTGTGGTGAAAATAGCTGGCAAGCTTTATTGTTAAGTCGGTTCAACTGGCTGATGGTTGCCAATGCATAAGGTAAAAGCTCTTGGCCTTTTTCAGTTAACTTGGGGTAGCGACCCGAGCGATCGAACAAGTCGACGCCGCAATCGAGTTCCATATTCATTATATGTTGGCTCACCACAGACTGAGCTCGGCCAAGCTTCCTAGCTGCTGCGGAAAAAGAACCGACTTCTGACGTGGCAACAAAAGCCTGTAATTGTTCAATAGTAAACATATCGCTTATACCGATGGTATCTAACTTTTTATCATCTTAATAATAGATAAAATGCGCGTCATTGAGTAGAACTATTTAGGTAAATAATCATGACTCGTAACGAACGTATTTTTCACGCAGTCTTATTCGAAATGATTGCGCTAGCGATCATTGTACCGGTGACATCCTTGATCACAGGGAAGGGGTCAAGTGATTTAGCAGTGGTAGGAATCGGCTTGAGCCTGTACACGGTCGTATGGAACTACATTTACAACCTTTACTTCGATAAGTGGTTTGGTTCAAACCGAGAAGAGCGAAGCTTAATGATGCGCATTGGCCATACGATTGGTTTTGAAGGAGGGTTGATCTTTATTACGATTCCGGTCATCGCTTGGTTTTTACAAATAACGCTATTGCAGGCTCTAGCGCTAGAAGCTGGTTTCTTAATCTTCTTCTTGTTTTATGCAACAGGCTTTAACTGGGCGTATGACAGAATCCAACCATTTGGAAAGTTTAGAAAACTCATTGCTTAGGGTCGATAAATGACGTGATAAAAAAGCCACCAAAATGGTGGCTTTTTCTTGTTAGGAACTCGAGGCTTTGTTTATTGCTATTCGGCAGAAAGCACACGTAGGATTTTGTCGGCATGTTCCGCGATTTCGATGCCTTCATCGGTTAGATAACCACCATCAGGCTGAGTACATAGCTGTTTTGCATACAGACGTGATACTGCTGCGTGCATCTCTTCAGATGCTTCTTTGTGAACTTTAATGCCAGTTGCTGCGCTGCTTAGATCGAATTGAAGAAGCAGGTTCAGTTCAGCGATATGGTCAGCAGAATATTTCATAGGTAATTCCTTCGTACTTTTTTATCCAAGCTAGTCTGAAAATAGAGGTTGGGCAATAGAAATCCGTTAGAAGTGTTAAGTGTAGCGCTATAGGGCTGATATAGCGCGGGATTTTTATTCGATGGTAAACATGCGAACAAAAAATACTTGATGGTTAGGGTAAGAACTCATAGTTGAGTTTTATCGATTACCGTCTCAACAACAACAAATATAGTAAACATTAAAAATAGCCCTTGAAAAACTCTGGAAATGGAGCGATTATCCGCGCCTCGTTAATTGTTTCTAAATGTTACACTTCCATGAACTTCAATCAGTTTGACTCACTACTACCGCCTCAGGCTGCTGAACGTGCCGCCGAAGTAGGTGTTGGCAAAGCGACCAAAGCTCCAATGAAATCTTTCCTGCTGGCGATTTCTGCAGGCATTCACATTGGTATTGCTTTTATTTTCTACACAACGGTAACCACAGGTGCAGGCGATATCCCTTGGGGTATTACACGTCTTATTGGTGGCTTGGCGTTTAGCCTTGGCTTGATTTTAGTTGTGGTAACGGGCGGTGAACTGTTCACCAGTTCGGTACTTACACTAGTTGCGCGCGCAAGTGGCAAGATTTCATGGAAAGCCCTTATGAAGAACTGGCTAGTGGTTTACTTCGGCAACATGGTTGGCGCAGTACTGCTGGTAGTATGTATGTTGATCACTAAGCAATACATGTTCGATGGCGGTCAAGTAGGCTTGAACGCAATGGCTATTTCGCAACATAAGTTACACCACGGTTTCTTCCAAGCCGTCGCATTGGGCATCATGTGTAACGTTTTAGTATGTATCGCTGTTTGGATGACGTTCAGCGGTCGCACTCTAACTGATAAGATCGCCGTAATGATCTTGCCAGTCGCGATGTTTGTTTCTGCTGGTTTTGAGCACTGTATTGCGAACATGTTCCAAGTGCCAATGGCGATTGGTATTAAGTATTTTGCGCCAGAGTCTTTCTGGCAAATGACAGGTGCCAACATCTCTGACTACGCGGATCTAAATATGATCGGTTTCTTGATGAACAACCTGATCCCTGTGACGATCGGTAATATCATCGGTGGTGGTGTCTTCGTTGGCATGTGGTACTGGATGATCTACCTACGTGATGAAGACAAGCATCTGAAATAGTTTTCAAAAAAGGCAAGCCCTATGGCTTGCCTTTCTTTTATCTGAATGTTTTAACTGATTCGTTAGACGAGCTCTTCATTGATGCCAAACTCATTTGGGATCCAATGGGACGTCATTTCTACAGGCTCCTGTGTGAGCCAATCTACTATTGCTTCTGACACTAAGTCATCGATCTTTTCGTGGGTGGCCAACCTATCCATGATGCTCTCTCCCTTCGTCGGTTAACTGAACTCTAAGAGGAGTAGATGACGCTTCTATGACCAACTCGTGAACGTTTGATTGATGAGCAGAGATTGATCTTAAAGTTGCACCTATGTTTCTTGTTGCTTATGGGTTTGTGTGGGTTATCCACATTTTCTGTGGATAACCTGTCTCAAAGATCGTGAGTATCTTTTTGGATCGAGAAAAATTCATAAAATGAGATGCTTATGTGATGTCAAAGTGACCAGTTTTACGGTTTTTCCTTGTTGATAAACTTCACTTTTATGAGGCCTTCTTTGGTTTGTACACAGCTCAGGGTCATCTCCAAAGTGATCGCGACAGACACACTCAGCATGACAAAAATCGCCAGCATGATGACCAACTGGTACTTGATCGCAACCATTGGGCTAGCACCACCTAAGATTTGACCAGTCATCATTCCTGGAAGCGTCACCAAGCCAGTCGTTGCCATAGAGGCGAGAATTGGGGCCAGAGATTCACGAAGCGCTTCCTGAAGAAAAGGGAAGGAGGCGTATTTGGGTGATGCACCTAAAGATATAGCGGCTTCATACTCAGATTTTCTTTGTTCGAAAGCAGTGAATAAGTTCTGCAGGGCAATGATGTTGCTGCTCAAGCTGTTACCTAGCAGCATGCCTGCCAAAGGGATCATATATTGTGCATTGTAGAATGGTTCGGGTTTTACCAAGCCGAAAACAATAGCGGAAAGGATAGGGAGTAAGCTACATGCTAATCCGGTGATTAGGGGCAGCATAAGTGGTTTTTTGGGTAAGTTTGCTTTACCAACAATAGAGCTCGCCCCAACAATAACCATGATTGCTAGCCAAAGAAGATTCACCAGCAAACTGTTTAAATTAAACAGGTATTCCAGATATACACCGACAAGAATCAACTGAATGGTCATGCGGGCGACACTCATTGCGGTATCTGTGGCAATGCCTAGTTTGTACCTAGCGTTGATTGTGAGTGGGACTAAAAGAATTAGGCTGAAAAGTGCTAATTCAAACCAGTTTATATCGACTACGTGCTCCATAAATCCTCTCCATAAATCAACAT
Source organism: Vibrio sp. SCSIO 43153 (assembly GCF_023716625.1). NCBI lineage: Bacteria > Pseudomonadati > Pseudomonadota > Gammaproteobacteria > Vibrionales > Vibrionaceae > Vibrio > Vibrio sp. SCSIO 43153. The sequence goes on along the minus strand of NZ_CP071855.1, from coordinate 2,152,828 downwards.
TGTGATTTTAACGGAGTACGTTTGCTTTATGAATCAAGTTACTCTTCTTTTTCGTAATCTTCCTTCGAGAAAATAACCTTCAAGTAGTGGGTTTTTATTAACATAAACTTCACAAGATACTGGATTTAGACGGAAAATCAGTAATTCTGTAGCACAAAAAAATCCGCAAAATTGTAAACAAAGTTATGCTGATGTTATATGATTAACAAATTTACAAAAGACTTATTTTTACACATCTATTAATATTTTTTAATAAAGAATATCAATCAAACACATATCCGGATGAGCTCAAAAAAGTATTGAATAACAAGGGTTGAAGTGCCGGATTTAATTGAACCTTACTAATAGTATGGTCTAACATTTTCCAATAGAGATTGTACAAAAACTTAAGCTTGGTAATACAGGCTTTCCATAACACTAGATACAAAATAGGCAAATGTATGAGTGATGTTAACAAAGTTGAGAGTGGTGAAAAACGCTCACTGGAGTGGAAGTCTTTCCTCTTCATTGCAGTTGTTCTCTTCCCAATTCTGAGTGTGGCTTTCGTAGGCGGCTACGGATTTATTGTTTGGGCACTGCAAGTGTTCTTCTTTGGTCCTCCAGGCGCGCACGGCATGTAAGCCGGTGAGCTCATAACCACACTTTTGAAAAGATTTTAAGAGAGCAAATAATGAAATCATTAATCATTAAACTGTGGCGTACGATGACGCGCCCGGCAGTTCATATCAGCCTTGGCGTGCTGACTATGGGCGGTTTCATCGCTGGTGTTATTTTCTGGGGTGGCTTTAACACAGCCCTAGAAGCTACCAACACAGAAGAATTCTGTATCAGTTGTCACACAATGCGTGACAACGTATACGTTGAACTGCAAGACACAGTTCACTGGAAAAACCACTCTGGTGTTCGTGCTACTTGTCCAGACTGTCACGTTCCACACAACTGGACTGATAAGATCGCTCGCAAGATGCAAGCATCTAAAGAAGTATTTGCACAGGTATTTGGCAACTACGACGAACCGGGTGTTTTCGAAGAGCGTCGTATCGAACTTGCTAAACACGAATGGGATCGTTTCTCTGCGAACAAATCTCTAGAGTGTAAAAACTGTCATAACTACGAGTCTATGGACTTTGAGCAAATGTCTCCAACCGCTCGTATCCAAATGAAACAAGCTGCTGAAAAAGATCAGAGCTGTGTTGACTGTCACAAAGGTATCGCGCACAACCTACCAGCTGGTATGGACAGCATTGGCGGTATCGTTGGTGACCTTGAAGGTATGACTTCAAACACTGACTACGGTGTTGGTCAACAACTTGTAAGTGTTCGTCACCTACCAATCTACTTCGACGACAAAGGTGCTAAAGAAGCTGGTCTTCTAAACCCAGCGTCGACTGTTAAAGTACTTGAAGATAAAGGCGACTACGTTGAAATCGAAATCGATGGCTGGCGTAAAGCGAAAGGCTTCGGTCGTGTAATTCAAGAAGACTTCGGTAAGAACATTGCAGTAGCATCACTACTAAAAGAAGCATCAACAGACGCTAACGTTGTGACTGCTGGTGAGAAGAAAGTTGATGAGCTAACTGGTCTTCCTTGGGAGAAAGTCGCTGCGAAGGTATGGATCAAGAAAGAATCTATGCTGAACGACATCAACCCTGTATGGGAAAAATCGAAAGAAGCTTACAAAACTAACTGTTCTGTATGTCACACACAACCTGCTGAAGCGCACTTCGATGCGAACACATGGCCAGGTATGTTCGACGGTATGCTAGCGTTCGTTAACCTAGATACAGACAGTGAAGCACTGATCTTGAAGTACCTACAGAAGCACTCTTCAGATTATGCTGAAGGTCACCACTAATAAGCGTCGGATTGGAGTAAATTAAATGGCTATTACACGAAGAAGTTTTCTTAAAGGTGTAGCAACCACAAGTGCAGCGTCAGTTATCGGTCCAAGCTTATTAGCTTCAGCATCTGCAAACGCAGCTGAGACTACTGGTACTTGGAAAGTAACAGGTTCACACTGGGGCGCGTTCCGCGCCCACATCTACGCGGGTAAAGTTCAAGAGATCAAACCGCTAGAACTAGACCAGAACCCAACAGAAATGTTGAACGGCATCAAGGGCATCATCTACAGCCCATCACGTGTTCGTTACCCAATGGTTCGTCTAGATTGGCTGAAGAAGCACAAATATAGCGCTGAAACGCGCGGTAACAACCGTTTCATCCGTGTAACTTGGGATGAAGCTCTAGACCTGTTCTACCGCGAGCTAGAACGTGTTCAGAAAGAATACGGTCCATGGGCTCTACACGCAGGTCAAACTGGTTGGAACCAAACTGGTGCGTTCAACAACTGTACAGCACACATGCAACGTGCTGTAGGTATGCACGGTAACTTCATCACTAAAGTAGGTGACTACTCGACTGGTGCAGGTCAAACCATCATGCCTTACGTACTTGGTTCAACAGAAGTTTATGCACAAGGTACGTCTTGGTCTGAAATTCTAGAGAACTCAGACAACATTGTTCTTTGGGCAAACGACCCAGTGAAAAACCTACAAGTAGGTTGGAACTGTGAAACGCACGAATCATTCAACTACCTAGCGCAATTGAAAGAAAAAGTAGCGAAAGGCGAGATCAATGTTCTTTCTGTAGACCCAGTTAAGAACAAGACTCAACGTTACCTAGAGAACGACCACCTGTACATCAACCCGATGACAGACGTTGCATTTATGCTTGCTGTAGCGCACGTGCTGTACAACGAAGACCTATACGACAAGAAGTTTATTGAAACTTACTGTCTAGGTTTCGAAGACTTCATCAAGTACGTTCAAGGTGAAACGAAAGATAAAGTTGTTAAGACACCTGAGTGGGCTGCACCTATCTGTGGCGTGAAAGCGGACAAGATTCGTGAATTCGCACGCATGCTGGTGAACGGTCGTACACAGATCCTTATGGGTTGGTGTATCCAACGTCAAGAGCACGGTGAGCAACCATACTGGGCAGCAGCAGTAGTTGCAGCAATGGTTGGTCAAATCGGTCTACCTGGCGGTGGTATCTCTTACGGTCACCACTACTCAAGTATCGGTGTACCTTCAACTGGCTTCGCGGGCCCTGGTGGTTTCCCTCGTAACCTAGATACTGGTATGAAGCCGAAGTGGGATAACAACGACTTTAACGGTTACAGCCGTACTATCCCTGTTGCACGTTGGATCGACTGTCTGCTAGAACCAGGCAAAGAGATCAACTACAACGGTGGTAAAGTTAAGCTTCCAGACTTCAAGATGATGGTGATCTCGGGTTGTAACCCATGGCACCACCACCAAGATCGTAACCGCATGAAGCAAGCGTTCCAGAAGCTACAAACAGTAGTAACGGTTGAGTTCGCTTGGACTGCAACGTGTCGTTTCTCTGATATCGTTCTTCCAGCATGTACTCAGTGGGAACGTAACGACATCGACGTGTACGGTTCTTACTCGAACAAAGGTCTGATTGCTATGCATCGTCTAGTGGACCCATTGTTCCAATCTAAGCCAGACTTCCAAATCATGAGTGAACTGACTCAACGCTTTGGTCGTCGCGACGAGTACACTCGTGGCATGAGCGAGATGGAATGGATCCGCAGCCTGTACAACGATTGTAAGAAAGCGAACGACGGTAAGTTCGAAATGCCAGAATTTGATGAGTTCTGGGAGAAGAGCGTACTAGACTTCGGTCAAGGTAAGCCTTGGGTTCGTCACGCTGACTTCCGTCAAGATCCAGAAATCAACCCGCTGGGTACGCCTTCTGGCTTCATCGAGATCACTTCTCGTAAGATCGGTCGTTACGGTTACGAACACTGTCAAGAACACCCGATGTGGTTCGAGAAATCAGAACGCTCACACGGTGGTCCTGGCTCTGACAAACACCCGTACTGGCTACAGTCTTGCCACCCAGACAAGCGTCTGCACTCTCAGATGTGTGAATCTGAAGACTTCCGTGCAACTTACGCTGTTCAAGGTCGTGAGCCTGTATACATCAACCCAGTTGATGCAAAAGCGAAAGGCATCAAAGACGGTGACTTGGTACGCGTATTTAACGACCGTGGTCAGCTTCTTGCTGGTGCTGTACTTACTGACAGCTACCCACGTGGTGTTATTCGTATTGAAGAAGGTGCGTGGTACGGTCCTCTAAATGAGAAAGTAGGTGCAATCTGTACTTACGGTGACCCTAACACACTAACTCAAGACATCGGCTCTTCTGAGCTAGCACAGGCGACTTCTGCGAACACATGTATCGTAGACTTCGAGAAGTTCACTGGTAAAGTTCCACCAGTTACTTCATTCGGTGGTCCAATCGAAGTAGCTTAATCAGAGCGCTAAACTTTAAATGAAATGCCAGCCTTCGGGCTGGTATTTTTTTAACCAAAATTTCAGTGAGCATTCTCTCAATACTAATTAGATGAAAGTGAATGGGATTCGGTTTCGTGAGCTTGGTAACGAATTGGGAGAATGAAGCGAAGGATAATGGGGGAAATGACATAATAAAGATCAAGTGAGTAGAGACTCTATGGCACAGACCATTCAATTGGCCAATCACACCGAAATCTCGGTAAGTAACAATGATCTGCAGTTTGAGATTGTTGGCAATCAGGCCCACTTTTCGTTTGCTGGACTTCACAATAAAACTTTCACCGAACGTGAAGTGTTATTCGAAATGCCATTTATGTATGAGCATGGTGCAACAGTCATTGGTGACGGTTTTCAAATGCTTGCGCAAACCTCTGGCACGATTTCTCAACCTGTCGAAGTAGGGCGTTGTCCTGACAACAATAGCTCTTACAGAATTTATCCGGAAAACGCACCTAAACGTTATTACAACTATTTAGTTATTGAAGATTCTGCAGGCTACAGCTTGTTTGGTTTCACCTCTTGTCATCGCTTTGCCGGCTATTTTGAAGTGCAACAGCATGATGAGCGCTGGGTTCTATCAGCGGCCATTGATGGCGAGCACACCCAAGTATCAGACTGGGAGCACAACAATCTTGAATCGGTTGCGGTACTACGAGGAAGTTCATTGTCTGAACTTTACAAAGAGTACAGCGAAATGATTGCTGAGCATCATCCTGTCCGTAATGGTGTTGTGCAAGATGCCCCAATTGGTTGGTGTTCTTGGTATGCCTACTACGCCGATGTCACTGAAAATAACATTTTGGACAACGTTGAATGCATGCAAGATAGTTTGTCTGAACTTGAATGGGTGCTGCTAGATGATGGTTACCAGGCATTTATGGGCGATTGGTTAACGCCATCAGACAAATTCTCTGGTGGGGTGAAAGAGCTGATTCATAACATTCGCGCGAAAGGTAAAAAACCAGCGATTTGGATGGCGCCATTCATTGCACAGCCAGAGTCTGAAATTTTTAAAAATCATCCAGATTGGTTTGTTCGCCACAATGACGGCAGCTTATTGAAAGCCGAAGAGGTAACTTATGGCGGATGGCGCTGCACACCTTGGTATATTCTCGATACCTCCAATCCAGAAGTACAAGATCATTTAACCCACGTTGTTTCAGTCATGCGTCAAGAGTGGGGCGTCGAGCTATTCAAACTAGACGCAAACTATTGGGGCACGTTAAAAGGTAAGCGAAGCCAATCGGGAGTTACTGGTGTAGAAGCCTACCGCATGGGCATGGAGGCAATCGCTAAAGGGGCTGGAGATGCGTGGCTTTTAGGCTGTAACGCACCAATGTGGCCTTCTTTGGGCTTAGTTGATGCAATGCGTGTCTCTGACGATGTAGAGCGCCATAGCCATCGCTTTGAACAAATCGCGAAAGAGACCTTTTTCCGCAGTTGGCAGCATCGTAAGCTGTGGCAAATCGATCCAGATTGCGCGACGTTTACTTCGTTACCAAACCAAGCGGCTTCGCGAGAAGATTATCAATTCCATCGTAATGCACTACTGGCGTGTGGCGGTTTACTGCTATCTGGTGACCCTTTACCAGAAATCACGTCATTTGCGAGTAAGACGCTAGCAAAGTTGATGCTGCGTCAACGCCGTAATCAAGAATCGGCTAAGTTTACCGCGCTAGGTTTGAACCATGCTTTCCTACCACTAACATCTAAAAACGATTTGCACTGTTTGTTCAACTATGCGAACGATGAAGCGACAGAGTTTACGCTTACTGCAGACCAGCCTACCGATTGGTACGATTACTGGACAGGGGAGAAGCTTAACCAAGATCCTTGTCAGTTACTGCTAGTTAGCTTGGATAAAGGCCTGAATGCTAAAGCGATTGTGACCGCATAATCTGCTTAAGTTGAAAAAGTAAAAGAGCCTCGATTGAGGCTCTTTTTATATCCATTTGCATTAGATTATTAATATTCGAATAGGAAGAAGTATCCGTAGCCGACAATTAACGCAGGGATTGCCGAGTAGACAGTCGCAACTAACGCTGCTTTTGGTGCCATTGCAATCGCAGGGAATAGCGCATCACCATCATTTGAGATCGCATTCGATAATTGTGCTGACAAAGGTACGGCACCAGAAATGTAAAGACTGGTAACGAGGATCTGCGGCCCACAGCCTGGTAGCATGCCAATCGCAAGGCCAATGAGTGGCATCCAAATCCCCCAACCAGAGAAAGTCGTGCCTAAATCCAGACCTGAAAAGTACGTAGTGAGCTCAAAAGCGAGGAAAGCCAAAATCACCCATGCGCTAACAAAGTTAGTATCCTGCGCGGCTTTTTGAATTGGGTGAGAGTCTATGATTTTGTCATCTTCCGATACGGTCGACTGGTAGTCGCCAAGTTCCTTGGTCATTGCCCACAGGAACATACTTATCACCGCAAACGTCGCCCCTAACCACTCCATGGTATTGTCTTTCAATCCAAGCATTTGGTTAATGTCGACTTGAAAAGAACCAAGTACTGCAACGATAGTGACAGGCACAAGCAACCATTTCCAAAACGCACCTTGCAAGTTAATCGCGCGCTGCTCCATGGGGGTATGTGTGTCGCCGTGGCTGTTGCAGCACTGTGCTTGAGGTGATTGTTCTTTCTCCTTTGGGCGGAGGAAATCATCTGCATGAAAAGCATTCACTACCCATCCGGACAGAGTACCAACCACAATACCTAAGGCGATAACACCAAAACCAGTAGCTGGTTTCGCTGCTAGCAACAAGAAAGCTGCATCGCCCATGGTCGAGGTAAGTACGGCCACAATCGCCCCAAATCCCACACGCCCACTAATGAACTGGGTTGTTACGACGATTGCACCACCACAGCCCGGAAGCGCACCAAGGAGTGCTGCAAAGAACACTTGATGACCGCGAGAACGATGATAAAGCGCCGTCAATCGGTTGGTCTTCGACATGAAATTCGACAGGTAGTGGTAAATCGCTAGTGTTGCTGCCACATAACAAGAGACCGCCCAGAATGAATCAGAAAGGGTTGCAACGGTGACTTCTCTCGTTGCGTCGCTTGCTAATAGAGCCAGCAGCGCAACAGGAAGCAATAGTCGCTTATAAGCAAGGCGAAATTGAGTGGGTTGCAGCAACTGATGTGCCGAATTAAAAATCTTGGTCGCGTTCATAATTAGCTCAAATGCAAATGGTAATGATTCTCATTATATGAAAGTGAGAATTATTCGCAATAGGCGGTAACAACTTTTCTTCGTGTCAATCTGCCCCAAATCAGGTAAAGTAAGCGCCTTTGTGAGCAAACCCGCTTCCTCGGTGTAATTCGTTATGCAATTCACCCTATTAGGAAGCCATCAAATTGACTTGAATAGGAAGAGACATGATTCTAGTTGTAGGTCATAAGAACCCAGACAGTGACAGTATTTGTAGTGCACTAGTTGCAACTGAACTTCTAAAGGCGCGTGGCGTAGAAGCAATGCCAATTCGCCAGGGCGAAATTAACCGTGAAACTCAGCACATCCTAGAAGTAGCAGGCGCAGAAGTTCCTGAGCTACGTACTTCAGTAGCTGGCGAAACAGTTTGGCTAGTAGACTACTCAGATCTAGCGCAAGCACCAGACGACATCGCAGAAGCTGAAATCGCAGGTATCGTTGACCACCACCGTCTAGGTGACGTGATGACAGTGAACCCAATGGAAGCATGGATCTGGCCTGTTGGCTGTACTAACACAGTACTATTCAACATGTTCAAGATTGAAGGTCACGAGATCAAGCCTCAAATCGCTAAGCTAATGATGTCAGCTATCCTATCTGACACAGTAGGTTTTGCTTCTCCAACTTGTACTCAAAAAGACAAAGATGCTGTTGCTGAACTAGCGGCTATCGCAGACGTACAAGACGTAGACGCATTCACTAAAGATCTTCTAATTGCTAAAACAAACATCGAAGGTCTATCTGCTGCTGAACTTGTTGAAAAAGACCTTAAAGGTTACCCATTCAACGGTCGTGACGTAGTAGTAGGTCAGGTTGAACTTGCGACTCTAGAGCAAGTTGACGGCATGATCGAAGCTCTAGAAGCAGATCTAGAAGCGCGTTGTGCAAACGACAGCCTAGCATTCGCTGCTGTTATGCTAACAGACATCACTACTGCTCAAACTCGTCTTCTTTACAAAGGTGAGTGGGCTGAGAAACTTGTTAAGCACGAGAAAGACGGCATGCTAATGATGGAAAACACACTAAGCCGTAAGAAGCAAGGCTGGCCTTGGCTTCAAACTGAGCTTGTGTAATTTCATTATTACCAACGTATACTGTAAATGCCCGCCATTAGGTGGGCATTTTTCTATGGGAATAGGAGACGAACATGTCTGAAGCATTAACCCAAGAGCAAATGGACACCATCAATCGCTACAACGAAGAGCAGCGCTTGAAATACTGTGTGAAGGAAATCGTAGCAAACCGCAAAGTGTGGATTCTGAAGGATGAACACGGCTGCGTGATGCTAAACACAGAAGACGACGATTGTGTACCAGTGTGGCCAAACGAAGAGTTTGCACAGCAATGGGCGACAGGCGACTGGGAAGAGTGCGAGCCAGAAGCTATCTCTTTGAATAAATGGCACAGCCGTTGGACTTCAGGTCTAGAAGATGATGAGTTGTCTGTTGTGGTTTTCCCAAACCAGAATGAAGAAGGTGTGGTGCTGTTTCCAGATGAGTTCGATTTCGAACTGCGCAAACAAGCGAGCCGTCGTTAAGAATTATCAATTGCGTTCTGAAATTCAGAGACTAAAAAGCCTGCGTTGATGCAGGCTTTGTTGTTTTTAGAGGAAGTGAATACTAGAAACTTACTACTCACTCAATTTTTAGTGGCTTGGCGCTTTGTAAAAATGACTCTCAACCAGTCGTTGGGTAATCGCATGCTCTGGATTGGTTAGGATTTGGTTTGTATCACCAAATTCCACTACTTCGCCTTCATGCATCACCATCACTTTGTCGGTAATGTGTTTCACGATGCCGATATGTTGAGATACATACACGAACGACAAGCCCATTTCTTCTTGAAGCTCCAAGAAGAGGTTGATGATCTGAGAGCGCATTGCCATATCGAGACCGTTTAACGCTTCATCGGCAACGATGATCGACGGCTGAAGTATCAAAGCACGAGCAAGACATACACGTTGTTTCTGACCCGCTGCGAGCATTTGAGGGTAGAAGTAAGCATGCTCTGGTAACAAGCCTACACGCAACAAGGTGTCTTTCACACGTTTCATACGTGCATCTGGCGGCATGTTAGTATTACGCTTTAGTGGCCCCTCCAAAATACGGCCTATTTGAATACGTGGATTCAAAGACGTATTTGGGTCCTGAAAAATCATGCGAATTAGCTTACAACGCGTTGAGTAATCCTTATGTTCAAGGCGTTCTCCGTTTACACGAATCTCTCCAGAGGTCGGTTCAATCACGCCTGCAAGCATGCGTGCTAGGGTAGATTTTCCTGAGCCGTTTTGTCCGATAAAACCGATGGTTTGCCCCGGTTCTAAACTGAAGCTTACCGGTTTCACTGCCTCTTTGACTGTACGTTTAAACAGACCTGAGCGCGTGACGAACTGTTTCGATAGGTTATCGACTTCAAGCAACGCACTCATGAATTTTTCTCCGTATTCAGTGGGAAATGACAGCTAAATTTATGGTTCTTTATACGTTTAGTATGTGGTATTTCCACACACTGTCTCTGGGCGTAGGGACAACGAGGACCTAAGCGACAGCCAATCGGCAAATGTTGCAAAGGAGGGATAGAACCTGGCAGAGATTGCAGTTTCTGTTTATGCGGTATCCAGTCATTAAAGTCTGGCATCGCTTTCAGCAACGCTGCCGTATAGGGATGCTTAGGTGCTTCGATGAGTTTATCTGTATCCGCTGATTCCACCGACTGACCACAGTACATTACGGTAATGCGGTTTGCCCATTGTGTAATGGTGGTCAAATCGTGTCCGATCAATACAATCGTGGTGTTGTTGAGCTGATTCATACGGCTCAACAAACGCAAGATTTGTGATTGCGTAATTGGGTCAAGGTCGTTAGTTGGCTCATCGGCGATTAAGATCTTCGGCTTAGTCGCGATTGCCATTGCGATCATGACTTTTTGACATTCACCATCGGTTAGCTCGTATGGATAGCTGCCCATTAAACGTTTGTGGTCTTTAATGCCTACTTTGTGCAGTAGGGCAATAGCTTGCTTTTTACGCCATTTAAAGCGCTCCCACCATTTACCTTCGAAAGAGCGAGATGGGATCGATTCGATCAACTGACGTCCCACTTCTTCTGAAGGGTCTAAACAAGTTGAAGGCTCTTGGAATATCATCGCGATATCACGCGCAATCACACGTCGACGCTCTTTCGGGGTTAACTGTAGTAAATCGATATTACCGAGACGCATACGATCAGCTGTCACCTTCCAGTTGTCCTTACAGACCCCTACAATCGCTTTTGCAACCAGACTCTTACCCGAACCTGATTCACCCACCAAACCACGAATTTCGCCTTCATTTAAGGTGATACTCATGCGGTCGACGGCTTTCACCAAACCCGATGGCGTTTCAATTTCAATGGTTAAATGTCGAATATCTAATAACGGCATTATTCGATCCCTGCATTGAGCGCTTGGCGTACACCTTCACCCACTAAGTTTAGAACAACCACGGTAAACATAATGGTGAGACCTGGTAGCGTCACGGTCCATGGTGCGATGTAAATCAGCTCAACGGAGTCGCCCAGAATCGCACCCCATTCAGTACTTGGTGCTTGAGCACCTAAGCCTAGGAAACCTAGTGCTGTGATGTCTAGAATCGCTACAGACAGCGCCAGTGTGATTTCTGCAGCAATCACCGTTAGAACGTTTGGCAAAATTGAGTTCCACAGAAGGTAGAAATCATTGGCGCCATCAAGACGTGCGGCCATGATGTAGTCTTTTTCAACTTCTGTATGCACTGCAATGTACACCGAGCGAATAAAACGCGGAATCAAAGCTAAGCAGATTGCGAGAAGAATATTGAACTCACCAAAGCCCAAGAAAGCCACAAAGATAATTGCAAGCAGTAGCGATGGAATTGACATGACCGTGTCGAGTAGGTGATTCAACGTGCTTGAAAGAAGGCCTTTGGTCATGCCCGCTAAAACACCGATAAAGCAGCCGATAAGAGCTGCGATTGCAGTGACAGCGACAGCAGCACCAAACGTTAACTGTGACCCGATAATCAGGCGCGAAAGGATGTCGCGGCCCAAGTCATCCGTGCCTAAGAAGTAATCTACCGTTCCCGCTGGTGCCCAAGATGGTGGAACGAGTAGTTCACCTGATTGTGCTTGTGGATCATATGGAGCTAGTAAGGGCGCAAAAATGGTTACCAATACGATGAATACTAAGCACCATAGGCCGAACATTGCGAGACTATTTGCACGATAACTGCGCCAGAAGCGCTCAAACTGAGTCGGAATACGCTCTTCCTGATAAACGTTATTTGTTAGCATACCATTCCTTTCTCACTAGAGGGTTGATCATCGCTCCGATCAAGTCTGATAGTATATTCGCGGTCAAAACCAGAGTTGCGAGAACCATAACGCCCGCTTGAATTGATGCATAATCTTGATTTGCAAGCGCATCCAATAACCAGCGACCTATCCCCGGCCAGTTGAAGATAGACTCTGTAATGATCGCCAAAGTGATCATACTGGATAGCTGAACGCCAACTTTTGGGATGATTGGTGGAATTGCGTTGCGAAGTACATGCTGAGTGACAATTTCACGGTTGGATAAACCTTTGATTCGCGCGGCACGGATATAGTTTTGGCTCATTACTTCCGCGACTGAAGAACGCATTAAGCCGATGACTTGAGTGGTAGGTGCAAGTGCTAATACCAAACATGGCAAGATCATGTGTTCGATTACACTTTGCAGTGCGTGCGCTCGGTACTCACCTTTTGCCATAAAGGCATCAATAATGGCGAAGCCCGTAACATGATCAATTTCGTAGAGTAAATCGTAACGCCCTGCTACAGGAAAGACGTGATACTGCAACGAAAACATCATGATCAACATCAGTGCGACCCAGAAAATCGGTGCTGAGTAACCTGACATCGCAACAAACGAGATGCTGGTATCGAGCCATTTGCCTTGTTTCATACCTGCAATGGTACCGAGTGGGATACCAATCAGTAGCGACACCACGAAAGCGAAAAAGCACAGCTCTAGCGTTGCAGGGAATACCACCGCCAGTTCATCGTAGATGGGGTTACCATTTTTGCTAATACCGAAATTGAGCTGAGACAGCTCGACTAAGTAGCTTTGCCAGCCTGACCAAAACTCAACGTTTGCCCAGTGTGAGATGGGATCTAGGCGTAGCAGAGAAAAGCCCACTAAAGTGAGAATCATCAAAGTGATGACAAAGAGATTAAGGCGTCTTACGGCATACCAAAACATTAATGAATTCTCTCAACTTTATTAAAAGGTTGTGAATTGAAAGGGCTCGATCTAAAGCCTTTCAGCGATTTATCGTGGACACGGAATTGAACGCCATGAGCCAGCGGAATAACCGGAAACTCCTCGTTCAAAATGTTCTGCGCTTGACGGTACAAGTTCAGGCGGTAACGTGGTTGTTGTGTTTCTAGTGCTAAGTCCAGCAAGAAGTCAAAATCATCGTTACACCACATTGATACGTTCAAACCGACACGTTCTGAATCACAAGAAAGTAGAGGCCTGAAGAAGTTATCCGGATCACCAGTGTCACCAATCCAGCCAGTGAGCAACAAGTCGACATTATCGATGGTTTCAAGTTGCGTTCGTTCAAAACGATCATCGGTCAATAACTTCAATTCAACACCAATATCGGCAAAGTTTGCTTGAATTAACTCTGCAGTCTTTCTTGGGCTTGGATTAAATGCACGAGGCTCTAATGGAACCCACATAGTCAGCTTAAGCCCTTTCTTAAACCCAGCATCGCGTAGCAATGCCAAAGCATAATTTCGGTCATAACGTATTTTTACGCTGTCTTTTTGATAAGCCCACGAGTTCGGAGGAAGTAGGGTATAAGCTTGAGTACCCGTACCGTAGTAAACAGAATCCAGAATATTTTGTCGATTGATCGCTAGGTTTAATGCTTGGCGAACTCGAGGGTCACTAAGTGCAGAATGACTGGTGTTGATAGCGATAAAAGAAACGTTGTTCGCTGGCGTTGCGGTTAACTCAAGGTGCTCTGTTTCTTGAATGATCGGAATCTGGCTAGAAATTGGCGATGCCAAAACATCACATTCATTTCTTAATAGCTTGGCGAGAGTACCTGTCCCACGATGCGAGATATCGAATACGACTTGTTCCATCTTCGCTGGTGACTTCCAGTATCTAGGGTGACGCTCTAGCCGAATAAGATCGTTAACTTGGTACTCTTTAAGTTGGTAAGGACCACTGCCGATAGGCAAAAAGTCTATTTGTGCTTTGTCATCTTTTACAGCAAGCTGCTGACCATACTCGGCAGATAAAAGTACTGCATGGCTAGTAGCGATATTCGCTAGGAATGCAAAGTTAGGTTGAGTAAGAACAAATTTAACTGTGTAGTCATCGAGAGCTATCACATCTTTGACAAGGTTTTGGAAATCTAAGCCCGCAAACCATGGATAAAAACCACCACCAACGTCGTGAAACGGATGGTTTACATCAATGATTCGCTTAAAGCTAAATACGACATCTTGCGCATTTAATGCCCGAGTCGGTGTGAACCAAGCTGTACTCTGGAATTGAACACCGCGCTTAAGATTAAACGTGTATTCAGTTCCCGCTTCGTTTACAGACCAACTTTCTGCAATGTTTGCAACGGGTTGATGAGATTTTGGATCGAGCGTAAGCAGTGTATCGTAAAGCTGAGGACTTAAAGCTTCAGCAGTGATACCACTGTCAATGAGCTGAGGGTTAAATGTTGTTGGCTTACCTTGCCCACAAAACACAAATCCATTCTCACGAATCTCATTGTGATCGATTTCGTCACCACATGCGGTGAGTAAGCTAATACCAAGAAGGCTCAGCGATAGTCTTATAAAAGCTTTCATAATATGAAATGGTCATTGGACTTTGCTCGTTCCTTCTGCATTTTGCATTAGGTATAACAAGCGAAAATGATCCCGCTAATTTATCATCTTTACCAACTCGCTCCAAACATAAAATCTTTGAGTCACGGGGTGTTAGATCAAATTACCGTATCATTGTCTGGTTGTTGACCTTCTTTGCCTCTCAAATTGCCCACTATTGATGTAAAACAGCTTGTTTTCCTTCAGTATAGTGAGCCATTTCTAGAGTGAGAGGGCTGGTGAAATTTATCCTTGGCCGACTAAACTGTATTTTCTGACCATACCTCTAAGTTGGTGGTAGCTTAATCCCAATAACTCTGCTGCTTGGCGTTGGTTAAATTTCGCTTCTTCCAGTGCGCGGTTGAGCAGTTCAATATCTTGCTCTTCTTGCCATTGTTTATAGTCCAGAGGGAACCGAATTACAGAGGTTTGATTGGTTTCAGTTGTTTCAGCTTCTTGAACTGCGGTATGACCAAGCGAGTTATCCCAACCAGTTTCAAATGGGTTAAAGGTAAGATGTTCGATAGGGTCAGCATTCAAACCGTGGCGATAGATCGCTCTTTCAATAACGTTCTTTAACTCACGTACGTTACCCGGCCATTCGTAATCGAGCAGCGACTGTTGCGCTTCTTCCGTAAAGCCAACAAAGTATTCCAACTGTAATTCACGACACATCTTAATGGCGTAATGCTCTGCAAGAGAAAGAATGTCTTCTTTTCGTTCTCTCAGCGGCGGAAGCATGATGACATCAAACGCCAATCTGTCGAGTAGATCCGCTCGAAAATCGCCTTGTTCGGCTAGTTTCGGTAAATCGGCATTGGTCGCACATACTAGGCGCACATCGGCAGTGAGTGCAGTATGCCCACCTACACGCTCATATTCGCCGTATTCGATCACACGTAACAGTTTCTCTTGCACCAACAAAGGGGCAGTTGCTAATTCGTCTAGAAACAGAGTGCCGCCTTCAGCACGTTCAAAACGTCCTTTGTGTTTGCCTTTAGAGCCAGTAAATGAACCGGATTCATGGCCAAATAGCTCGGAATCAATTAAACCTTCGCTTAGGGTCGCACAGTTTAAAGAAAGCAGTGGCTTGTCCCAACGCTTTGATAAATAGTGTAAACGTTGCGCGATGAGTTCTTTACCCGTGCCTCGCTCGCCAATAATGAGTACAGGGCGTTCGATTGGCGCAAGTTGTGATACTTTATCTAGTACGGCGAGAAAAGCGGGCGATTCACCAATGAGGTTTTGCTTCATAAAGTCCTTCTTATTTTCTATCTGGCCATAAGTTACCGTATTGAAGTTGGTGAAATTTACCAACTATTGGTAAAAAACATCATAGCATATCGGTGCGCCACAACAACAATGTGCTTAACTTATTGTTTATTAAGCTTAATTAAAGTTGGCACGCAACTTGTTATATGTAAAGGGAGACGCAAGGTAAATTAACGCCTTGTCGAGTTTAAATAGGAAAAAAAGAGGAGTTCCGTTATGGGTATTTTTTCTCGTTTTGCAGATATCGTTAACTCAAACATCAGTGCATTGCTAGACAAGGCGGAAGATCCTGAAAAAATGATCCGTCTTATCATTCAAGAAATGGAAGACACACTCGTAGAAGTACGTACTAACTCGGCTAAAGCAATTGCAGACAAAAAAGAGTTGGCTCGTAAAGTGGAAGCACTAGAAGACCAAATTAATGAATGGAGCCAAAAGGCAAGCCTTGCTTTAGTGAAAGAGCGTGAAGATTTAGCACGTGCTGCACTAATTGAGAAGCAAAAACTTGAGCAAGTGATTAAAGGTCTTCACACTGAACAGACGTTGGTAGAAGAGACCATCGAAAAATTGACGGGTGAAATTGGTAAGTTAGAAGCCAAGATCACTGAGACACGAGCAAAGCAACAAGCGCTAGCGATTCGTAATCAAACCGCATCTAACCGTCGCGATGTGCAAAAACAGCTTCACGCAGGTCGTACAAACGAGGCGATGGCAAAGTTCGAGCAGTACTCTCGTAAGATTGACGAAATGGAAGCAGAAGCGGATCTGTACGCGAAAACTGGCAACGCAAAATCTTTAGACCAAGAGTTTGCAGAGCTACAAGCACAAGATGAAATTGAAAAAGAGTTGGCAAAACTGAAAGAACAGATGTCATCGAACGATAAATAAGAAAGGAGCCATTTATGTCGACATTTTTTATTACTGGACCATTGATTGTCTTTTTAATCTTTGTCGCTCCACTATGGCTCTTCTTACACTATCGCAGCAAACGCAAAGCAGATAGTGCACTGTCGAGCCAAGATCTAGAGCGTCTTCAGGTACTGTCTGAAAAAGCGGAGGCGATGCAGTCTCGAGTTGAAACATTGGAGCGTATCTTGGACGCAGAATCCCCAACGTGGAGACGTAAATATGAATAAACGAGAACTGTATCGTGACCCTGTAAATGGAAAAATCTCCGGCGTGTGTGCCGGAGTGGCAAACTACTTTGGTGCGGAAGTTTGGTTAATTCGTATCGTTGTGATTTCAGCGGCATTACTAGGTGGTACCTTTCTAGTATTGCTAGCATATGTCGCGATGACCTTTATGTTGGAAAAGCAGCCAGTGACTTACACAGAAAACATTAAGTCACGCCAAGAACATACGCTGAAGAGTAAACCGTGGCAGAAAGGTCAAAGCCCAGACCAGTTGTTGAGTGTGCTAGAGAGCGACTTCAGTCGCCTTGATAGCAAAATTCGCGGTATGGAGGCGTATGTTACATCTGATACTTACCGCGTAAACAGAGAGTTTAATAAGCTCTAGTAATCAGTTCCCAATTTATTGATAAAGCAGACTCAGATCTGCTTTATTTTTATCTCAAATTACTATTTTTTAAGAAATTTTCCCTTCCTTCTCTAGAAGAACACCATAAATTCATCTACCTTAAATAGAATGGATGTTAAATGGATGAATTCACATGAGAAAAGCGCTCATTCCCTTAGCGGTCATGACGGTTCTATCTGGATGTGGGAAAGAACTGCCTCCTGTCCCTGAACCCGAATCACGGCCCGCAAAGCTCTTCACGGTCTCTGTAGGCAATGCCCAGTTTGAAAGACATTTTCCTGCCACCACAGAAGCCGGCGACCGAGCAGTACTCGCATTCCGAGTGCCTGGCTTACTTCAATCGATAGAAGTGAATGCAGGGCAAATGGTTAAAAAAGGCGACGTGCTCGCGGTACTCAACCCTGACGAGTATTCACTCCTCGAAAAACAAGCCCGTGCTAATTACACCTTAGCCGACGTTCAATACGAACGTTCGAAAAAGCTTCGCAAAGAGCAGGTGGTATCTGAACAAGACTTCGATGCGGCAAAAGCCAATCATAATTCCGCAAAAGCACAGTGGGACCAAGCCAAAGCAAACCTAAGATACACAAAACTTGTTGCGCCTTACGATGGCACTATTTCCTATCTGCCAGCCGAAAACCATGAGTTCGTGGCCGCTAAAGAAGGTGTCATGAACATTCAAACTAACCAAGTGATGAAAGTGCTGTTCCAGCTGCCTGATCACCTGTTGAGTAAGTTCACTCAAGGTGCCAATGCCTTCGCGACGATGACTTTTGACGCGTTTCCTGAGCGTTCTTTTGAACTCACTTTCCAAGAAATTGATACCGAAGCCGATCCTAAAACCGGCAGCTATAAGGTGACGATGGTCATGGATCGCCCAGAAGGTGTGGGTATCTTACCGGGTATGTCCGGTAACGTTCACTTAGTCTCTGAAAATGCTGGTGTGACCAAGATTCCTGATTCAGCTTTGTTTACTGAAGATGGCAAAACTTGCGTTTGGCGCGTGAATGAACAAGGTATTGTTGAGAAAGTCTCAGTCACGTTGAACGAAAAGCAGCAAATTGAAGAAGGCTTGGATGATGGAGATCAAATCATCATCTCTGGTGTGAACGTGATTGAGTCAGGGATCAAGGTTCGCGAGTGGGTTAAGGAGCGAGGATTGTAATATGAAAGTAATCTTAGCTTTAACGGCTCTCTGTTCTGCCGTGTTGTTAGCGGGATGTGGTGACAAGGGCACAGAGAGAGAGGTTGAAACACCGCGCGTCCGTGTTGCTTCATTAGAAGGAATGAAAGTGGATGATAACCTGTACTTCCCTGCTATCGCTAACGCTGCCGATCGTTCTCACTTGAGTTTTCGTGTAGCAGGAGAGGTGAGCCGTGTCTTAGTCAAAGAAGGTGACAGGGTCGTAAAAGGAGATGTAATCGCGAAGTTGGATCCAACTGACTACCAATTGGATGTTGATAACGCCTCGGCTCGCTTTTCCGTGGTTGATAGCCAATATCGTCGTTCCGCGCCTTTGGTAAAGAAGGGATTATTGGCGAAATCTCAATTTGATGAAATTGCAGCGCAACGACAAATTGCACTTGCAGAGTTAGAACTGGCAAAACTGCGTTTGTCTTTTACCACACTAAAAGCCCCAGTTGATGGCATCATCTCGCGAGTTAATGTCGATCAATTTGAAAACATCAAGGTAGGTCAGTACATCGTAAACATTCACTCAGTGGAACGAGTTGAAGTTTTAATTCAGCTTCCGGATCGATTGTATGTGAGTCAGCCACCAACAGAAGAGCGGTTGACTACGATTAATGCGGTTGTTCGTGTACCGAGTGGTAATGAATATGAAGCAAGAATCAAAGAATTTACCACTGAACCTGATCCTAATACGGGTACGTTCACCGTTACGCTTTCTTTGCCGATGCCTGAAGATGAGTACATTCTTGATGGTATGGCTGTGGATGTGACATCTAAAGACAAAAATGTTGGTTTGGAACTCAATGTTGGTATCAACGTGCCGATTGAAGCAATTTTCAATGCTGATGGTGATGAGTTAAGCCGAGAAAACAAATTTGTATGGGTATTGAACGACGATAATACCGTCAGTCGCCAAAAGGTACGAGCGGGTAAAGCCTCACAAACGTCGGTCCAAATCCTCGACGGCTTAGAGCTTGATGACAAAGTGGTTGTGGCCGGTTTATCTCGATTGAGAGATGGCATTAAAGTGGAAGTAATCAAGCAGGAGGCAACGCAATGAGTGAGCAAAATAATAGTGCGCCTCAAGACGATGATAATGTAACGGGTATTGCAGCGTATTTTATCCGTAACCGTGTAATCAGTTGGATGGTTTCATTGATCTTTTTGATTGGTGGTACTGCAGCATTCTTTGGTTTAGGCCGTCTTGAAGACCCTGCTTTTACCATCAAAGATGCAATGGTTGTTACGTCGTACCCAGGAGCGACGCCTCAACAAGTGGAAGAGGAAGTAACGTACCCGCTCGAAAAGGCCATTCAGCAGTTAACTTATGTGGATGAGGTTAACTCGATTTCCAGCCGTGGTCTGTCGCAGATCACTGTGACAATGAAGAATAACTACGGTCCAGATGACTTACCGCAGATTTGGGATGAATTACGTCGTAAAGTGAATGATTTGAAGGGATCTTTGCCTCCGGGCGTAAACGATCCTTCGGTCATTGATGACTTTGGTGATGTATACGGGATCTTGCTTGCGGTGACTGGTGATGGTTACAGCTACAAAGAGCTACTCGATTACGTTGACTATTTAAGGCGTGAACTCGAATTAGTTGATGGTGTTAGTAAAGTCTCAGTGTCAGGGCAGCAGCAAGAGCAAGTCTTCATTGAGATTTCGATGAAGAAATTAAGCAGTCTCGGCTTGTCACCAAATACAGTCTTCAATCTATTGTCTACGCAGAACGTGGTTTCGGATGCGGGTGCAATCCGAATTGGTAACGAATATATTCGTATCCAACCAACAGGTGAGTTTCAAAGTGTTGATGAGTTAGGGGACTTGTTGCTAACCGAGTCCGGTGCGCAAGGCTTGATCTTTTTGAAAGACGTAGCAGATATCAAGCGTGGGTATGTTGATGTACCAACGAATATCATCAACTTTAACGGTAACTTAGCTCTGAATGTTGGTGTATCGTTCGCGCAAGGCGTTAACGTGGTTGAAGTCGGAAAATCATTTGACCGCCGCCTTGCTGAGCTGAAATATCAACAACCTGTTGGTGTTGAAATCTCGGAGATATACAGTCAGCCGAAAGAAGTAGACAAATCAGTGAGCGGGTTCGTTGTCAGCTTAGCGCAAGCGGTTGGTATCGTAATCATCGTATTACTGTTCTTTATGGGGCTTAGATCTGGTCTGCTAATTGGTTTGATCTTGCTATTGACGGTTCTGGGTACCTTTATTTTTATGAAGTACCTAGCCATCGACTTGCAGCGTATATCTCTCGGTGCTTTGGTTATCGCACTGGGTATGCTGGTGGATAACGCCATCGTGGTGGTGGAAGGGATACTGATTGGTACCCAGAAAGGGCGAACGAGGCTACAGGCTGCCACTGATATCGTAACCCAGACCAAATGGCCTTTGTTGGGTGCTACGGTTATCGCAGTAACCGCCTTTGCTCCGATTGGTTTGTCTGAAGACTCAACGGGTGAGTACTGTGGAACCTTATTTACGGTACTGCTCGTTTCTTTAATGCTGAGTTGGTTTACGGCGATATCATTAACCCCATTTTTTGCTGATATCTTTTTCAAAGGTCAGAAAATAAAGAGTGGGGAGGGCGAAGATAATGACCCTTACAACGGCATTATCTTTGTTATGTACAAGAACTTCCTTGAGTTTTGTATGCGCCGAGCTTGGCTAACAGTCATTGTTTTGGTTGCGGGCCTTGCTGCAAGTATTTATGGCTTTACCTTTGTGAAACAAGCATTCTTCCCATCATCAACCACACCTATCTTCCAGGTAGATGTTTGGTTACCGGAAGGGACGGATATTCGTGCTACTAATGCAAAACTAAAAGAGTTAGAGGGCTGGTTAGCAAAACAGGACCATGTCGATCATATTACGACGACAGCCGGTAAGGGCCTGCAACGTTTTATGCTGACGTATGCTCCAGAAAAGAGCTATGCCGCGTACGGTGAAATTACCACACGAATGGATAACTACGAAGCGTTAGCGCCATTGATGGAGCGATTCAGAGCGCATATAAAAGCGAACTATCCAGAGATCAATTATAAGCTGAAGCAAATTGAATTGGGTCCTGGTGGCGGCGCGAAAATTGAAGCTCGTATCATCGGTTCAGATCCTACCGTACTTCGCACTCTTGCCGCTCAAGTTATGGACATAATGTACGCGGATCCTGGTGCGACGAACATTCGTCATGACTGGCGTGAACGTACGCAAGTACTAGAGCCTAAATTCAATGAGAGCCAAGCTCGTCGTTACGGTATCACCAAATCAGATGTAGACGATTTCTTGTCGATGTCATTCTCTGGTATGAACGTTGGTCTATACCGTGATGGTACAACCCTGATGCCAATCGTCGCTCGTCTTCCTGAAGATGAACGCATTGACATCCGTAACATCGAGGGTATGAAAATTTGGAGCCCAGCTCAGAGTGAGTTTATTCCACTACAACAAGTAACCATGGGCTACGACATGCGTTGGGAAGATCCAATCATTGTGCGTAAGAACCGCAAACGTATGCTGACGGTTATGGCAGATCCAGATATTTTGGGTCAAGAGACTGCGGCGACCTTGCAAAAACGTTTACAGACTCAGATTGAAGCAATCGAAATGCCACCAGGTTACTCACTAGAGTGGGGTGGTGAGTACGAGTCATCAGGCGATGCGAAGGCGTCGTTGTTCACAACGATGCCAATGGGCTACTTGTTCATGTTCTTGATCACTATCTTCTTGTTTAACTCAATCAAAGAGCCGCTGATTGTTTGGCTGACGGTGCCTCTGGCATTAATCGGTGTTACAACTGGTCTACTTGCCTTGAATACACCGTTTGGGTTTATGGCGCTCCTTGGATTTTTGAGCTTGTCAGGGATGGTACTGAAAAACGGTATCGTACTGCTTGATCAAATTGAGATTGAGATGAAATCGGGTAAAGAAGCGTACGACGCGGTTGTTGATGCGGCAGTAAGCCGTGTCCGTCCAGTATGTATGGCAGCGATTACTACTATTTTGGGGTTGATTCCGCTGCTACCGGATATCTTCTTCAAACCTATGGCGGTAACGATCATGTTTGGTTTAGGTTTTGCGACCATACTGACATTAGTTGTTGTGCCAGTGTTGTATCGTCTATTCCACAAGGTGGCAGTGCCTAAGTAACGGCTTAGTTTAAGTAACGTTCTAAAACGCCTCTGGCTAACGTCAGAGGCGTTTTTATAAGGATTAAATATGGAACAGAATACGTGTGCATGGGCGATGACCCATCCACTTGAACGCGAATATCACGATGCTGAATGGGGTGTGCCTGTACACGACGATACGGTATTGTTTGAATTCATCACGTTAGAAGGTGCTCAAGCCGGCTTAAGTTGGATTACGATTTTGAAAAAACGCGAAGGTTATCGAGAGGCGTTTGAAAACTATGACTTGGACAAGCTGATCCAACGCGATGAAGTACGTACAGAGTTCATTGTTGAAAACTTCGACGTGGTTAAACATCGAGGCAAAATCAACTCAGTATTTAGCAACGCTAAAGCGGCAAAGCAATTGATAGAAGAATACGGAAGCCTTTCTGCAGCCTTATGGCAATTTGTTGATGGCAAGCCAATTGTGAATCACTGGACAGACATGAGCCAAGTGCCAGTATCGACAGAACAATCCAAAGCGATGAGTAAGTTCCTCAAAAAGAAAGGTTTTAAGTTTGTTGGTGAGACGATTTGCTACGCCTTTATGCAAGCAGTAGGCATGGTAGATGACCATATTGTTGGTTGTCCTAAAAAACTGAATTAGTTTTTAGATTCACTGTCATGAATCCTTTCTAAAGCTTCGACGCGACGCCATTGGTTTTGCTCGAAGCTTTGTTCTCTTAATCCGGCGATTTCTGTTTTCTTTTCTTCTTCGCCGAGGAAATCATTGTTGATGATCTCCGCACGTTTCTCTAAATAATCGTTGAGTGATGCGTTAAACGAGGCTCGTTGTTCATCCAGAGCTTGTAGTCGTTCCGCGCCTTCTTCACCCACCAAATCAACACGAGCCAAATACTTCTCCTGTGCAGGCATTTCCGAGGTCTGATTTAGTTCAATCACTAGCGCGTTGTTGCGCTCGCTTTGTTGAATGTACTTAGGTTGAGAGGCGAGGTTTTCTTCAAGCATTTGTTGTTGAGAATCAGCGTCTAATTCGGTTTCTCGAATGGCGAGTTTATCTACTGCTAACTGGCGTAAGCGATTTTCTGCATCGAAAAGTTGAGCAATTTGTTCGTCAGTAAAAAACGCGCTTTGCATCACTAAGATTGCATCATTTAGCTGCTTCAGTTCGTTTAATGACAACGAATTTCCTTCGAACGGTTCTAGCTTGGATAACGCTTCTTTGTAGACTAGGTAAGTTTCGAACAGTTCTGCGCTGATACCCAGTGAATCTAGTTGTGATTCACCAGTTTTTACGTTGGCTTTGATTTCTTCAAGGCTTTGTTCTCCTAGACCGCTCAGAGTGTATTCAAAGAAGTCTTTTTGAGAAGAGAGATCAATACTGGTGTCCTGCTGTGACTGAGCTTTTATAAGTTGTGAAGGTGGAGACGATGGAAACAGATAAGCCGCTCCTACACCAATGAGTGATATGATGAATAAGGTTATGAGAGCGACTTTCTTCATAATGGCTTCCTTCTTATAGACCTTGTTGTTTTAGGCGGTTTGCATGTTGGCGATACAATGTGACTGGATCCGTTTCGAACAAATGATGGATACCTAGCAGCCCGTTGATTTCATCCAGATGATTCATCTTGTAATCATCACGAATCACTTTCCCCAAGTGAGTGCTGCACGTGCCCACGAGACCATCATTTGGACGATCAAACGCCAAACCTAAAACCACCATTGCGCCGTCTGTTGGATCAAACAGGTTGGTAAAGTTGGAAGAGCCAGTCCATGAGTAGTAATGCACACCGTTAGACGCCAATAGGTCTCCATCTCCACACTCACTGGTTGGAATGCCTTCAGGGTAATGCTGGTTGAACGCCAAAGAACCTTCGGTGGTTAGTGCCGCTAAGGAAGCTAGTGGGTCTTGGTCGAGATCAGTGCCACCGGAAAGTAGATTAATGAGAGTCACTAGCCCTTCTGCTAGCTTCACCGCGACACCTTCACTGATGGAGCCTTCAGGGACCGTTCCACGCACAATATCAGCTACTTTTGATCCTTTGTTCACCCCTCCAATACTGGTAACGGACGCCACTAAATCTGGGCGTACAGAAGCAACATAACGTGTTGTTGGTCCACCATGGCTGTGCCCAATCAAATTGACCTTTTCCGCGCCTGTAGCAGCAAGCAACGTTTCTACTTGAGCCAAGAGCTGCTCTCCACGTGCTTCACTGCTGTTGGTTGCGGAGACTTGAGCGACATAAACCGTCGCGCCATCTTTCGTTAGAGCATGTGGGATGCCATAGAAGTAATCGACTCCGGCAAGGGAATCAAAACCAAATAAACCATGGACAAGTACGATGGGGTATTTGGTTTCTGTGTAACCACTGGCGTTGGCAGATGCAAAAGGTAGGGTGCTTAAAACGAAAAGCATTGTTGTTATGAATCTGAGTTTCAAAACTATCTCCTTGTGGTATGACCTCTTATGAGTTTTATAAAATAGGAGATAAGTTTTGCGGTTGAGAAGTTCGTTTGTGGCACATTGTTTTAATCTGTGATTACTCAAAAGAAAATCAACAGATTCAATTAACATAGGATTGATGAATATTGGAATATTAGTTAATTCTAATTAAGACAATGAGTTAGTAACTCTATAATGAGAGGTAAAAAAATAGCCTCGCAGTACGAGGCTATTTAATAATTGTTCTGAATGCTTATAAAGAGGCTTCTTTTTCTAGCACTAATGCATTGTATCGAGCAAAGCCAGCTTCAAGATCGGCAATGAGATCTTCAACATCTTCAAGACCGATGTGCAGACGGACAAGTGTGCCTTCGAAGTTTGGGTTCGCCACTGTACGCAAGCTGTTAAAGCTCTTTGGCTCGTTAGCTAAAATCAAACTCTCAAAACCACCCCATGAATAACCCATGCTGAAGTGCTTCATGCCATCCAATAATGCTGTGGTTGCTTTCGGATACGAGCTTTTCAATACGAATGAGAACAAGCCATTACCGCCAGTAAAGTCGCGTTTAAAGAACTCATGACCAGGGCAGCTTTCTAGAGCAGGGTGACGAACGTGATCGACTTCAGGGCGGCTTGCCAACCACTGTGCGACTTTCAGGCTGTTCTCTGCATGCTGGCGTAAGCGAACATCCAGAGTACGAATACCTCGCAGACCAAGGTATGCATCATCAGGAGAAACGCACTGACCCATTAGGTAGCTTTGCTCACGTAATTGATCCCAGTACTTCTCAGACGCGACCGCAGTACCCAACATCACATCTGAGTGACCAACAATGTATTTGGTCGCGGCTTGGATCGAGATATCAACGCCGTGCTTAAATGGAGAGAAGTTCACGCCCGCGCCCCAGGTGTTATCCAACATTACGATGATGTCTTGTTCATGTGCGATGTTTGCCAGAGTAGGAACGTCCATCACTTCCATGGTGATCGAGCCAGGAGATTCAAGGAAAAGGATTTTGGTATTCGGTTGAATAAGTTCACGAATACCATCACCAATCATAGGATCAAAGTAAGTCGTCTCGACGCCCATCTTCTTCATGATGGTGTCACAGAAGTCGCGGGTTGGTTCATAACAGGTATCCACCATTAAAATGTGGTCGCCCGTTTCGACAAAAGACAGGATGGCATTAGAAATCGCTGCTGTACCGCATGGGTAGAGAGCACAACCTGCGCCGCCTTCCACTTCCACCATGGCATCTTGAAAGGCAAAGTGCGTGTTTGTGCCGCGGCGTCCATAGAACAGGGTCTTGTTTGCACGGTTGATCATCGCTTGATTCTTTTCCGCAACGGTATCAAATACGATGGTAGAAGCTCTCTGTACCGGAGGGTTTACCACGCCATTTGTCCACTTCTTATCGCGGCCAGCGGTGACGAGTTTGGTCTTTTTGCCTTCTGACATAAAAATTCCCTGTCTAAATTACAATTTTCAATATTTAAAACATGGACCAAGGGTGGTTTGCAAGGGAAAAATAGAAATGAAACGACTTGTCCGAGCATCACTCGAAAAACAGTGGTATAGGGCGTAAAAAAGAAAACCGACAGCATCAATCTGTCGGTTTTGTTGAGATTTAGCGGCTTTATCTTATTTATTAAAGTAGCGGGTTAAATAAATAGAAAACACGCTCTAAGAAACGAGAAAAGATACTGCGCTTTTTCCACTCGTCTTTGCAGACAGTGTGTGACTGTTTGATGTAAGTATCTTGCAGCCATGACATCTGTTTTGTGAACTCTTCATCGTCTACCGCAAGCGTAACTTCGAAGTTCAGCCATAAGCTGCGCATATCCATATTGACTGTGCCGACCAAACAGAACTGGTCGTCAATTACCACCGATTTGGTGTGCAGCAGGCCGCCATAGAATTCGTAGATCTTTACTCCTGCCGCCATTAACTCACTGTAGAAAGCTCTTGATGCCCATTGAACCATCATGGAATCATTTTTATGTGGGATGATGAGTTCAACTTCTACACCACGTTGTGCGGTCATTTTAAGCGTTTCAAGAAGATCGGCACTTGGGACAAAATAAGGTGTTGTGATTCTCAGTGAACGGTTCGCTTGGTTGATTGCTAAGGTCAATACCTGGTAAATCAGATACTCCGGCATCCCTGGCCCTGATGGAACCACTTGAATCGGATGTTGAAATTCATCGCTATTGTCAATGCGACATTCAGGGTGTTTAGGTAGCTGACGCTCACCTGTTTCTACTTCCCAATCCCAACAATGAATAGCACTTAACACGTTAACAGTAGGGCCGGTAATACGGACCATGATATCGATCCACTGACCAACGCCGCTACTTTGCTTGAAGAAAGCTGGGTCTACTAGGTTCATCGAACCAGTGTAGGCGATCTCATCATCAATCACGATGATCTTACGATGCTGACGCAAATCCAAACGGCGTAAGAAAATACGCCACATTTTTACTTCTAATGCTTGCACCACATCAATGCCCGCATCTTTCATCATCTTGTACCAATGACTCCGAAAGAAGCGCGGGCTGCCGGCAGAGTCGAGCAACAGCTTTACGTCTACGCCACGTTTTGCGGCCTGGATTAGGGCTGAAGCCACCGAGTCGGCCAATCCGCCAGGGTGCCAAATGTAGAAAACCATTCGAATGCTATGCTGTGCGTTTTCAATATCTTCGATGATGGAGTGAAGAATCTCATCTGGAGACTGTTGAAGTGAGAGAGTGTTGCCACTCAGTGCAGGAAGGCCTAAACGGTTGTTACACAGTTCGTCAATGCGGTAGATATGACGCCCCATTGCTTCAGGAACATGTGCGTTACAATCATTTAACTGAGTAAACCATTGTTGGAACGGTGTGAACATCACTTTGGCACGTTCAGCACGTTTTCGACCAAGGTTAAGCTCACCGAATAGGAAATAACAGGCAACGCCAAGCACAGGCACGATGTAGATGACCATCAGCCATGCAAGAGAAACGCTAACAGCGCGACGTTTTAATACGACACGGATAGTAACACCAGCGACTAGGAACCAATAAAGCCCGATGCTAGCAAGGGTGAGAAAATGATAGAACTTGTCCATAAATGCCAAAAGTAATAAGCCCAATATGGATACTAAGCGCAAAACCAAATTCGGGGAACAATTTTTAATTGGGAAAGTGCAGAGGATTTTGTATCAAGGAGTGAAATTTATAACAGGGCTATCTGTTATTTTTGTGTAAAAAATAAGGTTTTTTCTTAACTTTTGGCTAAAAAAGCAGCATTTAACGTGCGTGAAGTTACAATTGTTCGATAAATGTAACTTTTGGGGTTCCAATTCTAATTTGAAACTGCTTTACTTGCCATACATAGAGCGTCACACAAACATCTTATAAAGTGTATACTTTTTTTTACACAACATTTTCGACGCCTATCTCTATGCATACACAACATAACTATTTTGGAGAAGAAGCGTGGCTACAACTAATACAGCAGCACCACGTGATACGTGGGGGTCTAAACTAGGCTTCGTAATGGCAGCAGCGGGTTCCGCTGTCGGTTTAGGCAATATATGGAAATTCCCTTACACTGCAGGTGAGAGTGGCGGCGGTGCGTTCGTTGCAATCTACCTTCTATTTGTTATTTTTATCGGCTTTAGCGTAATGCTTACTGAATTCGCTATTGGTCGTAAGACAGGTCTTTCAGCAGTAGGTGCTTTCAAATCTACTGACCGTCGTTGGACATTTACGGGTGTTATCGGCGTACTAAGTGGTCTACTGATCATGGGTTTCTACCCTGTAGTAGGTGGCTGGGCGCTAGCGTACATCTTTAAAGTAGGTGGTGGCCTACTAAGTGCTCCTGAAGCCATTGGTGACAGCTTCGGCGGATTCATTTCTGATCCAGTTCAACCGCTAATGTGGATGGGTGTTTACCTGTTCTTAAACATCATTATCGTAATGAAAGGTATTTCAGGCGGTATCGAGAAAGCGGGTAAAATCCTAATGCCTCTTCTATTCCTTATCCTGATCGTTGTATCAGTGAAAGGTCTGATGCTACCGGGCGCAATGGCAGGTCTTGAGTTCTTATTCATGCCAGACTTCTCGAAAGTAGACAGCAATGTCGTTCTAGCGGCGCTAGGTCAGGCATTCTTCTCTCTAAGTCTAGGTATGGGTTGTATGATGACTTACGGTTCTTACCTGAAGAAGAAAGAGAACCTAGTTCAAACAACCGGTATGGTTACGGCAATGGACACAGGTGTTGCAATCCTAGCGGGTGTAGCAATGTTCCCAGCAATGTTCGCATTCGGTATGGAGCCAGCAGCAGGTCCGGGTCTAGTATTCGTAGTTGTACCTCAACTGTTTGCTGAAATGGGCGGCGTAATTGGTCTTCTATTTGCTCTAATGTTCTTCATTGGTCTAACAGTAGCGGCACTGACGTCTTCAGTATCTCTGCTAGAGGTTGTGGTTTCTTACCTAATCGATGAGAAAGGTCTGAAGCGTTCAACAGCGGTTATCTCTGCAAGTGTTGTAATGGCGACACTGTGTGTGTTCGCATCGCTATCACTTGGTGGTGTTGGTCCAACACTATTCGGTACGGGCGCATTTGATATCTTCGACCTACTAACGGATAAGATCTTCCTAGCGGTTGGCGGTATGTTGGTATGTATCTTTGCTGGCTGGCGCCTGAACCGTGCTGAGCTTGAGAAAGAAATCACGAACGACGGTCAAGTATCTTTCCCACTATTTGGTCTATGGTACAACCTAGTTAAATACGTAATCCCAGTTGCTATCGCTATCGTAGCCTTCATGGGTATCAAGTCTGGTTTCGACAGCGGTAAAGGCGAAATCATGTTACTAGGTATCGGTATTATTGCACTAGCGGGTATCTTCTCTAAGAAGTTATAACTTACCCAGATCTTTTAAAATTAACAGCGGAAGCCCCTTAGGGGCTTCCGCTTTTTTATTTTCTAAATTTATATATTTGATGTTTTTAATACTAAATTCATAGGTTTATTGTGAACTAGCTCGCATAGTGATTTGAATCACAAAAAACGCGATTAAAGTTATCGAGTGGCATTCCGATAAGCCTTACAGAATTTGCGTGATTTCTTATGTTTATTGAATAAGCGTAAGAATGTTTATAGGAAAGTAATTAGATGAAAATGTCTGTTCGTAAAAAGCTGTATGCGAGCTTTGGTTCAATATTAGCCATTATGCTGGTCATGATTGGAATTATCACATTAGAAGTATTGAGCTCGCACGAAGTGGCTGACGAGGTAAGGACGGACGATGTTCCTGAAACTGTTCAGTACTTAATTTTAATTGATGAAGCCGGAGATGTGTATCGAGATGCATTAGGCGCAATTGTTGACGTGCCGGGAGCCAAAGCGGATTACCAACAAAACAAAGGAGAATTCGCCGCAGCCATAGAAGACGTTAAGCTTTTAGAAACAGTAGGCGGAGAGGACTACCGCAATGTTGAAAAGGCTGAGCGCTATATGAAAACCTTCACACAAGATTTTGAAACTCAGATTCTCACTAATTTGGGCCGTGAAAATGTTGAGCAAAATGTCGCGAAACTCCGTTCACTCTATGATGCAAACTTAGCACCGATTGAGGCAATCTTGGATGCGGCATCAATGGACGGGAGAGAAAGTACCAGTGAAGCGTTGTTAAATCTTTCTGATTCGTTTACCAGTATTGAAAACACAATCTATGTTCTAGGTTCTATCGCGTTAGTCGCCACTGCGGTAATCGCTTACTTGCTGTCGAATTCAATCACCAACCGTCTGAGCAAACTCGATGAGTTGGCGCAGCGCGTTGCAGAGGGGGATTTAACCGTCGATCCGATTGAGGATAAATCGGGTGATGAGCTGGCTAACCTCGCGACGTCACTAAATAAGATGCAAGCGTCTTTGACCAGTCTTATTGGTTCGATTTCGCTCGTGTCGGAAGAGGTGAAATCTGTTACCGGTGAGCTTTCCGTTGTGAGCCAAGATATTGTGTCGGGTGCTAGCAGCCAATCTGATAAAGCAAACTTGATTGCGACTGCGGCAGAAGAGCTGAGCTTGACCATTTCTCAAGTTGCCGAGCAGGGTGCTGCGACGTTTGAAGAAGCACGCAAGTCGGAATCAACCGCTGAACAAGGTCGCACCGTGATTGTAGAGATGGTGGAAAGCATTCAACAGGTATCTCAGCAGATGTCGGATATGTCGGTGCAGATGAACAGTCTAGGCTCTCATGGTGAGAAGATCGGCGCGGTTATCAAAGTGATTGAAGATATCGCAGAGCAGACGAACCTGCTGGCATTGAACGCAGCGATTGAAGCGGCACGTGCAGGTGAGTTTGGTCGTGGCTTTGCTGTGGTTGCCGATGAAGTACGCGCTCTGGCTGAACGCACAACAAAGGCAACACAAGAAGTTGGTGAGATCATCCAAGCGATTCAAGTCGGTACTCAAGAGGCAGTAACTTACACCGAAGATGGCTGTCGTTTGGTTGAAATTGGTGTGAGTCAAAGCTCGGGTGCAGTGAACTCACTGGAAGAAATCGTTTCGGGTGCGGCGCACGTTCAAAGCATGGTGAACTCAATCGCGACGGCGGCGGAAGAGCAAACCGCAGTGACGAAAGAAATTGCTGCGGATATTACCTCGATCAGCGATATCTCAAACCGTTCATTACAATTGGCCAATGATAGCTCGCAAAGCGTAGAAGGTCTGAACCGTAAAGTTCAAGAACTGGAAGCGCTGGTGGGCAAGTTTAAGCTCGCCTAATTGCTTAGAATCGGTATACTTCTGGCTCCAAACGTGGAGCCAGTTTTTTATGTTCGACATTCTACACATCCATCCAGATTTTCTGATCATCAATAAACATCCCAACGTCTCAGTACACAAGGACGATGGTGATACTATGTTGCTGCAAGAAGTAGCAAAACAAAGTGGTGATGAGCAGTTGTATCTTATTCACCGCCTCGACAAAATGACGTCTGGAATTTTGCTTTTGGGTCGTAACGCAAAAGCAGCAAGTGCGTTGTCGCAAGCATTTGCAGATCGTGAAGTCGAGAAGTTCTATCTTGCGATTGGCTCGAAAAAGCCTAAGAAGAAGCAAGGGCTGGTAGTGGGTGACATGGAACGCTCGCGTCGTTCTTCATGGAAACTGGTTAACAGCAAAACGAATCCAGCGATTACCCAATTCTTCTCACTAGCGGCAGAGCCAGGAGAACGTCTGTTTTTATGTAAGCCACACACTGGCAAAACACACCAAATTCGCGTGGCATTAAAATCAGTTGGCTCGGGTATTGTTGGCGATCCTATTTATAATGCAGGCAATGACGCTGACCGCGGCTACTTGCATGCATTTTCGTTGTGCTTCCCGTATCAAGATGAAACACATTGCTTTGTTTGCGATCCACGCGATCATAAAGCGCTTGGCAGTAAATGGCACAATGAAACGGTATCCCAAGGTGTCGATACTTGGCTTTCTCCGTGGGAACTCAACTGGCCTACGATCAAATAACCATCACAAAGAAAACGAATAAGAGAATTCGATGCAAGCATCACAACTTCCGCTGTTTTTTCAGCATCTAGAAGCCGAGCTAACACAAGCTCCCAATGAAATCCGCCGACTGTTTCACGGTCGTGGCCGCCGCTTCGAAGGTTTAGAGCAAATTACGTGTGATTGGTTACAAGGTCAGTTGATCATCAATCTATTTAAAGAAGTGGATGAGGCGTTTCTGAGCGAATTAAAAGCAGGATTGAACGCGTTAGCTGAATCTACTCTGTGGGCAGAGAAACAGGGGCGTACGATCGCAATTCAACATCGCTACGCTGATGGCGCGCCTTCTGAAGTTCTGTTGGGTGAGCTAGATGCTCGACCTGTGGTTGAGGAGAGTGGCTTAAAGTACCAGCTAGACATCGGTCGTAACCAGAACTTCGGTCTGTTCCTTGATATGCGTTACGGTCGTGATTGGGTTCGTGAGAATGCCAAGCACAAAAACGTACTTAACTTG
The DNA here is from genome assembly GCF_023716625.1 of Vibrio sp. SCSIO 43153. Taxonomy (NCBI): domain Bacteria; kingdom Pseudomonadati; phylum Pseudomonadota; class Gammaproteobacteria; order Vibrionales; family Vibrionaceae; genus Vibrio; species Vibrio sp. SCSIO 43153. The sequence goes on along the minus strand of NZ_CP071855.1, from coordinate 2,119,729 downwards.
TTTGCTTATACTTGTGGCTTCTCTGTGGCGGCTATTGCTGGTGGCGCAGATAAAGTGGTTAACGTGGATATGGCGAAAGCGTCGCTGTCTAAAGGCCGTGAGAACCATAAGCTGAATGGTCATAACATCAACCAAGTGAGCTTTATGGGGCACGATATTTTTAAATCGTGGGGCAAGATTAAGAAGTCGGGTCAGTACGATATGATCATCATTGATCCGCCGTCATTTCAGAAAGGCAGCTTTGCACTAACTAAAGACTACAAAAAGATTCTACGCCGTTTGCCAGATTTATTGGCAGAAGGTGGTCAGGTGTTAGCGTGTGTTAACTCTCCATCGGTGACCAGCGATTTCTTGATTGAAAGCATGAAGGAAGAAGCGCCAGAGCTGACATTCCGCGAGCGTTTGGATAACCCGCCAGAGTTTATGGATGTAGATAGCGAAGCTGCACTGAAAGTTCTGTTGTTTAGTTGAGTTTAGGCAAAGAAACTTCCGAGTTTAATAACACTTTTCCATAAACAAAAAGCGCCTAGCACGGCGCTTTTTTAATGTTCGTATCAACGGTTTTAACCAATCTGAACTTCAAGATCGGATTCAATCATCGAAGAGCAGGCGAGTACATAGCCTTGCTCAATTTCTTCAGGGGTCAATGTTTCAAGGCTGGTTGAAGAAACGCTACCTTTGCGAACCTTACACTTACAAGAGCCACAAATGCCGCTTCGACAAGCGACGATCAACGGTAATCCAGCACCTTCCAATACGTCTGCGAGGACTTGACCTTTTTGCGCATCGATCGTTTGAGCAAAGTCAGGTACTGACACACTGGCCTTTTCATCTGACACTTCAGCTTCTTCACTGGCAGCAGGAGTAAAGCTTTCTTGGAAGAAGTTCGCCATATCAAAGCCAAGCTCACTCAAGTAGCTTTGAACATCAAGCATAAACTGATTTGGACCGCATAGATAAACCGTGCGCTGTTTAAAGTCGGGCACCAGTTCTTTTAACCACTCGGTATTCAAACGACCTTCTGGGTATAGTGTTTCACCACGGTTTTTTAGCAGCAATTTCAAATTGAAATCTGGATAAACCGAATGGTAGGTCTCTAGTAAATCAAAGTAGATGGTTTCCGGCTTAGAACGAGCAATGTGCAGGAACTCAATATCAACACCAACGTCGTTGCCTAGCCATTCTTTTGCCATCGCGAATACAGGCGTAATGCCACAGCCCGCACTAATGAGCAGTGCTTTCTTTCTACCGTTGACCTCGATTGGTGGATGATCAATGCAGTTGAAATCACCCGTAGGAGGAAGTGCTTGAACCGTATCGCCAATGAGAAGCTTATCGATGATGTAGTTGGAGACCTTACCACCTTCGACACGCTTTATCGTCAGTTGCAGGCAATCGTCACCGGAAAGAGAGCTGAGAGAGTAGGCACGAAACTCCATCTTGCCATCGATTTCAACGCCAAGGTTGATGAACTGACCCGCTTTAAATTCAAATAAGAGCGATTCTGACAGGTCTGCCAACTTGAGGCTCACTGCATCGGCAGTTTCATGGTATTTGTCTACACAGCGTAATGTGACAGGTTGACTGCCTTGCCATTCAAAAAACATAACAATCTCTTTGGTTATCGAGTACTCAATAGATAAAAGCGCCCCCAACTAAGGAGGCGCATGATAAGCGAGGCGATTACGCTGCTAGGATGGTTTTAAGGTCGTCCTGAACATTGCCAATGCTGCGCATATCGAACTTCTCTTGGATAATCGCAATCAAATTTGGTGTTAGGAATGCAGGCGCTGTTGGACCTGTGTAAATGCCTTTCACACCAAGAGCGAATAGCGTAAGCAGGATTACAATTGCTTTTTGCTCGAACCAAGACAGAACAAGCGTTAGAGGAAGCTCGTTGATGTCGCAATCGAACTCTTTCGCAAGCGCCAGTGCAAGCTGGATTGCTGAGTACGCATCGTTACATTGGCCCACATCCAATAGGCGAGGGATGCCGTTGATGTCGCCAAATGTGTTTTTGTTGAAGCGGTATTTACCACAAGCCAGCGTTAGGATTAGCGTATCTTCTGGTGCTTCTGCAGTGAAGTCGGTGTAGTAGCTACGTTCTGCTTTGTCACCATCACAACCACCTACTAGGAAGAAGTGTTTGATATTGCCTTGCTTCACTTGGTCGATAACCGCTGGTGCTGCGTTCATTAGTGCGTTGCGACCGAAACCAACCGTGATGTTGTGTTCGATTTCGTCGTGCTGGAAGCCTTCTTGCGCTAATGCACATTCAACGACTTGGCTAAAATCATCACCTTCTAGGTGAGCGACACCCGGCCAACCAACAATGCTACGAGTGAATAGACGGTCTGCGTATTGGCCAACGTTCGGGTTCAATAGGCAGTTTGATGTCATCACAATCGCGCCAGGGAAGTTAGCAAACTCTTTCTGTTGGTTTTGCCAAGCACTACCGTAGTTACCCACTAGGTGAGGGTACTTCTTCAGCTCTGGGTAGCCGTGTGCAGGCAGCATTTCACCGTTGGTGTAAACGTTAATGCCTTTGCCTTCCGTCTGTTGCAGGATTTTCTCTAGGTCGTGAAGGTCATGACCGGAAACAAGAATACATTTGCCTTTCACTGGCTTAACGTTAACAGTAGTTGGCTCTGGGTGACCGAATGTAGCTGTTTCACCGTGATCCAGCATTTCCATCACTTTGTAGTTCATAAGGCCAATGCGCATTGAGCAGTCTAATAGCTCGCCTAGATCTTCTGGGTCAGTACCAAGCCAAGCCATGATTTCGTGGTATTCGGCGAAGATATCGTTGTTGGTTTGCTCAAGTACTCGTGCGTGCTCCATGTATGCTGCAGCACCTTTTAGACCGTACAGGCAAAGTAGGCGTAGGCCGATAACGTCTTCGTGTACTTGGTCTTTACCACGGTTTACTGCCACTTGAGGAGCAAATGCTAGGATTTCTTCTGCACTGTTTGGCAGCTCGAAGTTCGCAACGTTAGGTACGTTCAATACGACTTCGTCAGCAAGTGTTGCGGCAGACATAACTTGGTCTTTTAGCAGTGCTTTGTATGTCGCTGCTTGAGAAGTTAGCTCAAGGATACGTTCAGGATCGAAGTTTACGTTAGTCAACGTAGAGAAGAATGCTCTTGGAGCCCATTGGTTGATTTCATCATTGATGATGTTGAATTCAAGCGCGCGTGCTGCCCAAAAAGAAACCCCTTGCAGAGTGTAAACCAACACGTCTTGTAGATCGGATACCTCTGAAGTTTTGCCACACATACCTTGTGCGAAAGAACAGCCTTTTACAGCCGGGGTTTGGATTGTCTGTTCACATTGAATACAGAACATATTGGGTTCTCCAGTGATTGTAGTAATAGTCGTTTTGTTTTTCCTTTTAGAGCAGAATGCGTGCCAATTTTTATCTTATTGATTTTAAATAATTTTGTTGCTTTTGAAGTGCGTGATTGATGTGATTGTGACAACGCGAATGATGTCCAAATGACAACGAAAATACAGATGTGATGAGAAAAACAACGCGTGAGAAACGCTCGAACAATCGAAAGTGGAAGTACTTGTTAAACAGAAGAAAAGTTAATGAGGTTGGGCGGAGAAAGAGATTCCCGATTGCGCTCTTTCGGTGTTTTCGGAAGTGACGTAATAAGGCAACTGAAAACTTGATGAGTATAAAGAATAAGAACAAAGCGGAGACTTGAGCGGTTTAGTTATTTTGAATGAGGAAGAGGGAATGAAAAGCGAGAAACCAGATGGGACAGCTAGCCCATGTGCATTGGTGTTAAGCGTTATTCCGGACGAGTCTAAGTGAGCCATCCGGAATCCCTCTGTCAAAGAGGCAACTTTTTCCTTCTAGATAAATGAGCGAAGTAGAGTTTCTATTTGCTAATGCCGAGCTTTTTACCCATGCGATACAAGTTGCCTCGATCCATTTGTAAAAACTCTGCTGCTTTTGCCCAAACACCGCCAGTTTGGCTCAAAGCGTGTTCAATCAAGTCTCGTTGATAACTCTCTACTAACTCGCGCATTGGCTGACTCTCTTTCGGCAAGTAATGCGATGTGTTTTTTACATCATCCAATGCCAACGAAGTATCAAAGTGATTGAGCATGATGGTGCTCGCACCTTGTTGAATCGCATGTAACGCTGCTCGCGTTAAGGTGTGTTCAAGTTCTCGAACGTTACCATACCAAGGCAGAGATTCTAGTTGAGTCAGTACCTTAGGGTGAACGTGAAGGTTTGGTGCGTTAAATTGCTGACGTACTTTTTCTAACAAATACCCCGCAAGAACTGGAATGTCGCCATCACGCGCACGCAGTGGTGGCACTTTGATTGGGAATACATTTAAACGATGGAACAAATCCGCACGGAATGTGCCATCTTCCACTTCTTTTTCTAACTGTCGGTTAGTGGCTGCGATGATGCGCACGTTAACCATCAAATGCTGATCGCTACCTACACGCTGCAACTCACCTTGTTGAATAACTCGCAGCAGTTTTGCCTGCAAAATCAATGGCAATTCACCGACTTCATCTAAGAAGATTGTCCCGCCATCAGCCAGTTCGAACTTACCTGCACGATGACTATTGGCTCCGGTAAAAGCGCCCTTTACGTGGCCAAACAGTTCGCTCTCTGCCAGACCTTCGGGTAGAGCGGCGCAGTTTACATAAATCATCGGTTTATCATTGCGATGAGATTGAGCATGGACGGAGTGAGCAACAAGCTCTTTACCCGTCCCCGTTTCTCCCGTTACCAATACTGCGTAATCTGATTGAGCAACGGTCGCAATGTTGTTTCGTAATTGATTGATTTGTGGGCTTAAGCCAACCATGTCACCGTGTTGTGAGCGTGCCTGTTGGATCAGGGTTTGCGTGACGCTCTTTTGCTTCTGGTTCTGCGCTTTAAGGGCTTTTAATTGCGCAATGTTACGCAGTGTTGCCGCCGTTAGTGCTGCGAACGTTTCGATTGCGACTGGGTCGATATGGTCAAACGCGCCAACTGCAAGTGCATCCATGGTTAATGCGCCGACAAGCTGCCCCTCAACGTACAAGCTAAAGCCCATGCAGTCATGGACGTCAATACATTGATCTTCGGTTAACAGTGTTCCATCAAATGGATCGGGCAGGGCGCAGTCGGCATCAAAGCGAACAGGCTCGCGACTATGAATGATGGCATCCAAACGCGGGTGAGCTTTAGGAAAGTAACGGCGACCGAGCACTGAGCTCGACAAACCTTTTACTGCGACTGGCGTTAGGAAGCCATCTTCATCAAAGATAAACAGACAGCTCGCATCGCAAGGGAAGACTTGTGCCACTCCGTCAATCAGGTTTTGGTATTGCTGCTCATGAGAGCGATTTGAGCTCAGATTGAGTGCGATATTGAGAAGTACGTGGTCGACAGTAGGAGTCATAACAAGCCCAGAGTTATCTTGAATGGGCTCATGCTAGCAAGTTGATGTCATTTGAACATCGAAAGGTGTGAGAGATTGATGTTCCATTGACGACGATCAAGTGACACAACAGAACTGTGATACAAACAAGTGCAACTGATTGAATTTAAGATCTAGGAATGAGGGATTCAGCCTCCGCAAATAATATTATCCGAAATTGATATTTTTCCGTTGACCTTAAGTTAACTTGAGCTTTTATCCTCCACCTGTAAAACACGTCAGGAGGACAGGTTATGCATAATAACTACATTAAAGAGTTAGCCGTAAAGAGCTACCAAGAGGACCTACAAAAAGAGTATTACCGCGCTAAGCAGCGGACGTGGCATTTTCCGAGTTTTGTCTCTGGAATTGTGGTGACGCTGGTGGTGAGTGGGATGCTTTATTGAGGGATGATGGAATAGAGATTCCCGACTGCATTCCTTCGTTGCAATCAGGAATCTCTCTTGAAGTTTTGTTTATGGTTTCAGCGTATGAAACCCGGAGTAAATACGCGTAAACGTAGTAAACCAACATGCTGCACCAAAGATGTACGCAATCACGGCAAAATGTTGCGGGAACAAACAGAACAGCACGAAGCAACCTATGGTCTCTGTGCCTTCTGTCAGGCCGCTCATGTAGTACAGAGATTTGTGCTTGTAGACAGGGTTATCGATACCACGTTTACCCGCCATGATCGCGAAAGCTAAGAAGCTGCTTCCTGTACCAATAAACGAGAAGATCAAGAACGCGCCCGCGACAGCGTTTTGTTCTGGGTTTGCTAGTACAAAGCCAAAGGGAATCAGAGAATAAAACAAGAAGTCTAGGCTTATATCAAGGAAGCCGCCGGCATCGGTGATGCCTTGAATTCTCGCTAAAGCACCATCCAATCCATCACAGATTCGATTTAGCAGAATAAACGCTAATGCAAGCGTGTATTGCTCTGCCATCAATGCAGGTAAGGCAAAACAGCCAAGGGCGAAGCCAAACAAGGTGGTTTGGTTAGCCGTCACACCACATTTATCAATGAGTTTTGCGCTTTGTGCCAATGGCCACTTAATGATTTTGATACTTAGGCTATCAAGCATGGCTTGTCTCCCAAGGCCAGTTCAGGCAGCGACTGCCCTCAGGAATATCATCCTCATCGTGCGTCACCATTAAAGCAGGAATGTGGGCTTGTTGAAGCTGCTCCACAACCCAGTTACGAAACTGCACGCGCAAATCTTTATCGAGTTTGCTGTAGGGCTCATCGAGTAGGGCAACTTTCGGTTTTGCCAACAACATTCGAGTGAGAGCAATACGTGCGCGTTGGCCGCCTGAGATTTGATCAGGGAAAGACTCTGCAAGTTTAGTTAGCGAGATGTGCTTCAAAGCCTGCATTGCACGCTCTTTGCGCTCTGCGCCTTTGATTGAATCGGGTAGCGCGAAGGCCAGATTCTCCCACACGGTGAGGTGCGGGAAGAGCAAGTCATCTTGGAACAGAATACCCACCTGACGTTTGTGTGCAGGTAAAGCATCCAGCTTTTCGTTATCGAGCGTGATTGAGCCTGAATAGTCGAACTCGGAAGACAGGTGACCAGCAATCGCATCCAACAAGGTGGATTTTCCGCAGCCGCTTGGGCCCATCAGGGTAACAATTTCACCTTTCTTTACGGTCATGTTGAACGCAGAGAAAAGTGTGTCGCCATTGGTTTTACGGATGGCGAGGTTTTCGAGACAAAGACTCATTCGGTAGTAAACCTTTAATAGACAACCGGCGATACTTAACGTGTAAACGACTAAGTAGAATCGCAAAAGAGAAGAACATTAACGGCAAGAGCGCTTGCCAAATTGCGTAAATCGCGGTGACACGACGGTCGAAGCCACTTGAGAGGGCTACCGCTTCTGTTGTTATTGTGCTGATGCGACCCGCACCCAGCACCAGTGTTGGTAGGTATTGAGCCAAGCTCACACTAATTCCCACTGCCCAAGCAAAGGCAATGGCAGGCAGAAGAATCGGCAATTTTACTTTCAACCAAGCTTGCATTGGTGATTTGCCAAGGCTTAGAGCGACGCGAGTCAAACCGTTGTCGAAGCTGCGCCAAGGCCCATCCAATGACAGGTAAACGAATGGGAAAGCGAAGAATACATGTGCCCAGCATACCCAGAAGAAATACGCATTGCTGTCGAGATACAGAGTAGCGACCTGCATACCAAACAACACTGAAAGCTGTGGGATCAACATAGGTACAGCAATGATGTACCCCGGCACCTGCCAACGGTAGCGTAGGCGGTACTCATGAGCGATCAGCGCCAATACAAGGGCAATAGATGCACTGATAACTGCAATCAACATGCTTTGTTCTAGCGTGCCAAGAATGCTTTGCCACTCGTACTCCCAAAAACGTAGGCTATAGCGGCTTGGTAATAAGTCAGGGAAACGCCAACGTTGTGCAAAGCTCCACACCACCATCAAAGGCACCATTAAAAGAGCAAGCAGAGCAATCAAAGAGAACAAGGTCTTACCCGGTAAGCGAAAACCGCTACGGCCGGAGTATTGCCAGCGTTTGAAGCCTTTGGTAATGCTCCATTCAACAAGTCGTGCAAAACCAATCAAAAGGCTCGCAATGGCAAACAGCACCACCGCACCCGCCGCTGCTCTTGGTAGGAGTGACAAATCAGGATCGTTAAACCATTGCCATACCAAGACTGCAAACGTAGGAGGGTTGGTTGGGCCAATAATTAGCGCCACATCCACAACGGATAAGCTGTAAGCCAGAACTGCTAACATTGGGAAACGCAGCTTCGCTAACCATTGTGGGAAAACGCATTTCCACCATGCTTGCGCGGAACTGTAACCCATCGAATGGCTGACTTTCTCAATCTTCTCAACTTTTAGTTGCTGAAGAATAGGAATGCTCATCAACAATAAAAACGGCACTTCTTTAATGGCAAGCATGACGATCAAACCCAGTGCGTGTGGGTCTTTGATCAACAACGCTAAGTCATTCACTGTTTGCGCATTTGGATCGTAACCAAACATTTGGTTGAGTACACGAACGCCCATGCCTGTTGGTGCGAATAGAAAAGCGAAGCCAATAGCAAACGCGACATGCGGCATAGCAAGAAGAGGGGAAAGACTCATTTCAATCTTGCGCCAGAACTCGCTGCCCCATGAGGCTTGAAGAATCGCGAAAGTGATCAAACAAGCAAGGTAGCTGCTGAAAATGGCGGAATAGAAAGTCAGTCCAATCGACGTCCACACACCTTCCCAGTCAAACACAGCATGAAAGCCATCCAGTGAAAAGTGGTGCAAACCGATAGGGGGTACATAGCCGAGCGCAGACACCACCACCCCGAGTAGTCCCGGGATGGTTGGTGATATACAAACTGCGATAATAACTAGATACAGCGCTCTTAACATGGGTGTGTATTAATTTCCGTAGCGTTTCAGCCATTCTTTTTCTAACGCTGCTTGCCAACTTGGGTGTGGCTCCGCGATAGATTTGAACTGTTGAGTATTCTTAGCCGTCCCGGTTAGGTACTGGCTGCTTAGCACTGAAGGATCACCCCAGATGTTGATATCACCTTTGCGAGACTGTGCTTCAGGGCTTAATAAAAAGTCTATAGCAACTTGCGCGCCTGCACTGGCATTTGCGTTCCAAGGAATCGCTAAGAAGTGGATGTTCGATAATGCGCCAGCGTCCATCGCGTATGCTTTGGTGCTTTCTGCTAGATTGCCGCTTGATTGTGCTGAGTAAACTGCGTTCGGGTTGAACGTGACAGCTAGGTCAATCTGACCATCATCTAGCAGCTGTACGGTTTCTGCTGTTCCGCCAGGGAATTGTTTACCGCCGCGCCATGCAACAGAGTGGAATTCATCTAAGTAAGTCCATAGAGGCTGCGTAACGGTTTTGAATGCTTCGTCGGTCACTGGTTTTTGCAGTGCAGGATCGTTGTTACTTAACTCAATGAGTAGAGATTTAATGAAGCTAGTGCCATGGAACTCTGGTGGGCGAGGGTAAGTAAGGCGGTTAGGAAACGCTTTTGCGTAACTTAGCATTTCTGCGTAAGAACTTGGCGGGTTGTTTAGCGTCTCTTCATCGTAGATAAAAACAAGTTGGCCGACACCCCATGGCGCTTCAAGGCCATCAGTTGGTTCTGAAAAATCAACATCTACTGGTAGTGTTTTGTCGACATATTGCCAACTTGGTAGACCGTCAACAAAAGGACCAAACAGCAGTTGGTTGTCTTTCATTGATTTAAAGTTTTCACCATTAATCCAAACCATATCCACACTGCCTCCGCTGTTCTTCCCTGCGGCTTTTTCTGCAATAAGACGAGTAGTGGTTTCAGAAATGTCGGTGACTTTTACGTGGTTAAGCGTCACGTTGTAGCGAGATTTAAGCTCTTTGCCTGCCCATTGGATATAGCGGTTGATCTCTTGGCTACCGCCCCAAGCATGGAAATAAACAGTCTGACCGTCGGCTTGTTGTTCGATTTTTTGCCATTCTTCGGAGTGAGAAGTGGCATAAGAGGAGGTGGCAAAAATGGTGGCTAAAATGCCAATGGTGCTAAGTAGCTTTTTCATACGTAATCCGTGTTTCTTTATCTTTGTTTTCATTTTGGAGCTTTGTTCGCCTATGTGATGAAAAACGTCTATTTTCAATACTCAACATAGGGGTATAAACAGGCTGAACGCTCCGTTCCCTCTACATGGATAGTAATCTATCTCGCTTTATTATCAACGCGAATTTGATAATAGTTTCATAGAATTATTCGCCTTGTGAGGTCATACCAATTCACGTCAGTTTTTGGTTTTAAAAGTCGCCAAAAGAGGCACAAACTGTGAGCAAATTAGTAAGAATGAAAAGAGTGCAACTCCCGATAAGTCGCACTCTTTTGGCGTCAATAATGGATAGACCGGATTACTTCGCTAATTCTTCCATGTTGATGCCTTTTTTCTTCGCGATGTATTTTGGAATCAGAGACATGCCAAACAGGATAAGACCCGCAACCGCAAACTTCACTAGTAGCATCGCAGATACACCGTTTGTCGCAATATCACCCGCCATGTAAGCGAAGATGAATGCACCTGGTGCCATTGTTAGTAGAGAGACCAAAGCGTATGTGCCAAGGTTTAGGCTGGTTAGACCGTAAGCGTAGTTCTGTAGGCTGAATGGGAATACAGGTACTAGACGCGTTAGGATCAAGAAGCTTGTACCGTTTGCTGCTACGCCATCGTCGATTTTCTTGAAGATTGGGTTATCGCCAAACTTCTTCATGATGGTGTTACGAAGCAGGAAGCGCGCCACGATGAATGCCGCCACCGCGCCAAGCGTTGCAGAGAACAGCGCTAAGATACCGCCTTTGATTGGGCCAAATACGATACCCGCTACGATGGTGAACGCACTGCCCGGTAGTAGGAAAACACACGCAAATACGAATGCTGCTACGAATACTGCGTAACCCCAAACGCCAAAGCTTGCGATCCAATCTTGTAGGCTCTTGATGTCTGTGATGATTTCAAGGATGCCAGTTTGTTTTGCTGCAAATAGAGCGAGAGCGATAACAGCAACAATAAGAGCGATTTTTACGAATTTCATAAGTTCAACTTCACTTAAACCTAATAATTAAAAAGATGTAGCTACAAAAACGTAGCTACAGAGACACATCTACACAGACATACACTTGATTAGGCCCGCTTTAGATTTGTAGCGGTTGAACCAAGCTTTCACAGGGCTAGCGAGCACGTTTACTGGCGGCTCATCACCTTGCATGATTACAGGGCCGAACATCAGATCCAGAATGTGCCAAGATTTCGTACCAACACCCATCATGGATGCACGACAAGCCGAGCAGTAAACCACAACGTAGTCTGTCTCAAACTCTTCCACGCGGCGTTTGATTACGCGTGTTGCGACGTCTGGGTTTGCTGGCACTACCATGCCGCCAAAGCCACAACAGCGTGTGTTTTCACGTGTGTGTTCTGGTTCTGAGGTTTTGTAGCCAAGCTCGTTCAAGATCCAGCGGATGCCGTCTTGCAGTTCTTTTTCGTAGCGAGTAGAGCAAGAGTCGTGAATGGTGAATACCACGTCACTGTTTTTCGCTTTTCCACGTAGCGCTTCTGGTAGGCCGATTTCTGGAAGCAGTTTCCACAATGAAACTGGTTTTTGTGTGCCGCCAGACTTCTTGATCATGCCGTAGCAGCTTTGACACGCCACAATGACTTCTTGTGCGTCTAGCTTATCGAAGTCCGCTTGAAGCTGGCCGTAACGCTCTTTGAACTTCTCAGTTTGGCCAATAGCAGCGGTTGGTTTACCACAACACTTCTGCACTGCGCCCATGTCTGGGTACACTTCTTTTAAGTAGCTCGCAATTGCTGCTACGCCTTCTGGTGAGTAGGATGGCAAGCTGCATCCTGGCATAAATACTTTATTACTCATTTTGTCGATACCGCTCGTTTTGCCATAGTGAAGATTTTTGAGAAGCCCAGCTTCTGGTGCATGTTGATTGCTTTGTGGCCCGGCATTGGTGATTCACCATTGTTTGCCTTAACAAAGTCCGCACGTGCGCCTAGGAACATTTCCTTCATTGGGAAGTCTTTCGGACATACGATGGTGCACTGGTCACAGGCGTTACATGAGTAAGCCATCAATGGGTCCATTGACTTGTTGTTCACAAAGTCAGAGAAGATGGTCTTCGGACAGTCACTGAAGTCATTCATCATGATGCACTCGGTCATACATAGCTTGCAGCTACATTGCAGACAGCGAGAGGCTTCTTGTTTGATTTGCGCTTCAGTAAAGCCTAAATCCACTTGTGCAAAATCTTGTTTACGCTCTTCAGCGTTACGCAATTCACCGTGTAGGCGAGGGGTATCTACCGTACCTTTTGGTAGTGGCACGTCTAGACGAGATGAGTAGCTGTATTCTTGCTCGAAGTCGCGACCTTCAGTCAGTGGGCGAGTCGTTAGGAAACGCTCAACACTCATTGCGGCTTTGCGACCTAATGCCATCGCTTCAATCACGATGTTACCGCCACACGCGTCACCGGCGACGAAGACGTCTTCTAGGCTAGAAGCTAGCGTTTGTTTATCGACAACGTAACGGCCGCCGCGAGTTTGTTCCAGTGCGCCGCCAGTGATGTCAGCCACAACTTGACCCGTAGCGAAAACAACCGTATCCACAGAGATAGTTTTGCTTTCTTCGCTGTACTGAGGTGCAAAGTTGCCTTGCTCGTCAAAGATAGACACTACTTTCTTGATAGTGATGCCGGTTACTTTGCCGTTATCGTGTTCGATAGCAACTGGGCCCCAACCTGCGTTGAACTCGACACCTTCTTCTAGCGACTCGTCGATTTCGATTTGGCTTGCAGGTAGATTCTCTAGGCTCTCAAGCGAACATTGGTAAACTTCGCTTGCACCGATACGCCATGAAGAGCGCGCGCAGTCCATCGCAACGTCACCACCGCCGATAACCATCACGCGTTTACCTGCACGTGGGAATTGGCGAGTTTCAGAAATCTCTTTCAAGTATTCAACCGCAGAGAACACGCCATCGTTGTCGTGACCTGGTAATGGAATGATAGAGCCTACGTGTGCACCGTGAGCCAGAATCACAGCATCGTGTTCGCTACGTAGAGTGTCGAAGCTAATGTCTTTGCCGATCTCAACGCCAAACTGAGTTTTAATACCCAGCATCGCTAGGTAGCTGTATTCGAAATCGATAACATCGCGTGGTAGACGGTATTCAGGGATACCCACACGCATCATGCCGCCGTATACGTCTAGCTTTTCGTAAATCGTTACTTCGTGGCCTTGACGACGAAGTTCGATCGCCGCTTGCGCGCCAGCAGGGCCAGCACCTACGATCGCAATGTGTTTGTTCGTTAGAGGGGCAATGTTGAGATCCCAGTGATCTTGGTTATCCATTTTCTCTGCGACGAAACGTTTGATGCCCGCTACGCTGATCGGCTGACCGAACTCAGCGTTACGGCGACAAGACGCTTCACAAGGGTGGGCACAAATACGACCAAGAGTTTGAGGAAGGAATAGTTTGCTGCGGATCAGATCCAGAGCGCCTTGGAAATTCCCTTCGCCAGCCATACGAACGTACTGTTTTACGTCCGTGTGCATTGGACATGCGGTTTGACATGCCGGATCGGCATCACCCATACAACCATCGACAATCGTTTGAGCGGTGTCGAATAGCTTTTGGCTAAAAATTACATTGTTCATTCACTGCGGTTCCGTGTTGATTAGCTCTTGCCGTTGATAACGTTCACTTCAGGATTCTTTTGCTCGTAGTGAGCGTGGCTGTATTCGATCCATGAGCCGTCGTAGTTGTAGACGCCTTCCGCACCGAGGACTTCAGTAAGAATCATGGTGGTGTGGGCAGAGCGAACACCAGATTGGCAGTAAGCGATGACTTTTTTGCCTTTGATGATGTCGCCGTAAAGGGCTTGCAGTTCTTCTGCTGATTTCAGCGTTGTGTCTTCGTTCAACGCTTTGGTCCAGTTAATGTGAACACTGCTTGGGATTGTGCCAGGGCCGTACGCGCCAGAAACCGCAACCTCACCGTTGAACTCGTCGTTGCCGCGAGTATCTAGGATCACCCAATCAGGGTTGTTTTGCGCAGCAATAACCATGTCTAGCGTGGCTAGGGCATTGTTATCTTGTTGTGCGTTAGGTGCGTTGTATTCAACCGCTGCCACGCTTTGGTTTGCAGAGCCTGTCGGATAACCAGCGCCCATCCAAGCGTTCAAGCCACCGTCAAGGTAACGAACGTCTTGGTGACCAAGATTATGGATTTGCCAGTACAGGCGAGCTGCATCGTGGTGAGAGCCCGCTGCATAAACCACGATTGTGCTGTCTGCTGTCGCGCCGAAGCTGCCTAGAATCGTTTCCATCTCTTCTGTGCTGTTGCTCATACCACCGAAGTCGTAGGCGTCTTCAGCTGCTGAGTAATCGTTACGCCACATAGTGTAAGAGCCAGAAATAGGGCTATCTGGTTTGATAGGATTTAGCGCACCGATCACAACCACGTCTTTGTCACCGTCCATCAGCGACTTCAGTTGTTGTGCAGAAATGAAGTGTTCTGGGTGAGCGTACTGTGTGAACTTCTGCTCTTGAGCAGCAGCATCCACAGTCACAGCCTCAGCCGAAAACATCGTATTGTAAGCTGAGTAGCCAACCGCTGTAACAGCGGCGAACACACCCAACGCAATCGTCGATTTTTTCATGAGTTGCTTCCATATATTAATTTAAAGTTTTACTGCCGAACCTTCGATGGTTCGACAGATAGAATGCTTTTGAAGGGGGAGTACAGGCATGAACGTTTTTTATTCATTTTGGGTGTTCATGATTTTAAACAGGTGAAAATGCGCTCTACCCCTTTATGGGTAAGGCATTCTGAGGAAATCGTTTAAATGGCGATATTGTGGTTTCCCACAATAATGATGTGGGATTGATCTAAAGCAACAAAGTAGCAGGGGGGAATGGTGGTAAAATGCGCCACAGCCGTATTTTGGTAGTATTTTGTAAGTGATTGATAATTATTCTCAAAAGTTTATTCTTTTCATTTTTGCTCTCTCTTTTTTCTTCACCTCTTTTGCTTTTGCTAATGACCAAAAAGTACAGAGAACAGACTACGATGTGGGTGTTTTAGCGCTGCGTGGTCACGCACATGCGCGAGAAGCATGGCAACCGACTTTGGATTGGCTGGAGACTCAGAATCCTGGCTATCAATTCAACCTACATACTTACGATTTCGACCAACTTGAAGATGCATTTTTGCACGGTTGGCTAGACTTCATTCTGACCAGTCCGGGGCAGGCGACCAAACTTGCTCGCGAATACCCAATCAACTGGTTGGCAACGCAGAAAACCGCTTACAGTGATTTACCAAATAAGTCGATTGCCTCGGTGGTGGTTGTACGTGAAGAATCGCCTTTTAAAACACTGAAAGACATCAATAAAGCCAATGTTGCGGCGGTATCGGAAAAAGCGTTTGGTGGTTTTCTCGCGCTGCGTTACGAGCTCGATAAACTGGGCTACTTCAAATCATCATTCTTTGAAAAGATCCACTTTACTGGCCCACCGACGGATCAACTGATTTTGGACGTGATCGAGAACGATCTCGATGTCGCGATCGTCCCTGCATGTACTCTGGAGAACATGGCGAAAGAGGGGCGTATTCAACTGCATAACCTACGTGTATTGAATGAGAAGCGTCCTGCAGATTCAGTTTGCGCGGTGAGTACGCCACTGTACCCAAACTGGACGATGGCGATGACGGAACGCGCACCAGTCGATGTTGGTCAGATGGTGGCACAAACTCTATTCGCAATGCCAGAAGACCACCCGGCAGCGGTTGCTGCAAACAATGTCGGTTGGATGCTGCCTGCACCGAGCATCAATGTAGATAAAGTTTACAAGCACTTAGACATGCACCCGCTGCAAAAATCTTGGGGCCAAAAAGCGCAAGAGTGGCTGCATAAGAACCAAGCCATTGCGATGGCGTCTTTACTGACTTTACTGTTGTTGACGGGCTATCACTTCTGGCTGGAGTGGAAGTTTCAGCGCAGTCGCGAAACGCTAAAAACCACTATGAATAATTTGCGCCGCAAGAGTTCCATGCTTGAGCACGCGCAGCGAATCACCATTGTCGGTGAGCTTGGTAGTAGCCTGGCGCATGAAATAAATCAACCTCTGGCGGCGATAAAGAACTACAGCCAAGGGGCTAAGGTACGTATGGAGCGAGGTGCGACTGCGGAAGAGATGGCACCAATCCTCGATAAAATTCAACAGCAGGTTACTTCTGCAAGTGACATTATTCAGCGCCTTCGCAGCTTGATAAACAAAACGCCAATTGAAAAGAGCTGGGTGGATTTAGCTTCGTTAATTGAAGAAGCAATGAAGCTGGTGGATTACGAGTTTCAACGACACCGAATTCAATTGGGAGTGCTTTACTCTGGCGAGCCACAAAAAGTCTTTGCTGACGCCACTGGTTTGCAGCAAGTCATTCTCAACGTTTTGAACAACGCAAAAGACGCCTGTTTGAGCCATTCGCCGAAACGGAAAGACTTGTACGTGGATCTGCACGTTAGCTTTTGCGATGAGATGGTGATTATCGATGTGATGGACAATGGCATTGGTATCGAAGAGCAAGAGACACCATTAGATCAAGCCTTCTACACCACCAAAGAAAATGGACTGGGCTTAGGTTTGGCCATTTGTCGTGATGTGCTTGATGCCCATCAAGGCAGTATTCAATTTAGGTCAATTGATCCAACAGGGTGTCAGGTGACCATCGTTTTACCGTATCAGGAGGCTTGTCATGAGTCGTAACCTTTGTTCGCTTTATATCGTTGATGATGAAGAACCAGTATTAGAGTCCATGGCATTTCTGTTAGAAAGCTATGGCTATGAGGTTGAGACTTTCTCTAGCGGGATAGATTTTCTCAATGAGGTCAATTTGTCTGCACCTGGTTGTGTTTTGCTCGATAGCCGCATGCCAGACATGCGTGGGCAAGATGTTCACCAAATGATGAACGAGAAACTCAGCCCAATTAGCGTGATTTACCTGACTGGACATGGTGACATTCCAATGGCAGTGGATGCGCTAAAAGATGGCGCACTCGATTTCTTTCAAAAACCAGTCGATGGTAACGCTCTTGTGATGGCGGTGGATGATGCGATGGCGCAGTCACTCAAAAATGGTGAGAAGTTGGGCGCTAAGCAGGTTTTACAGAGCCTCACTAAGCGTGAGAGAGAAGTTCTCGGTTTGGTCGTCAAGGGGATGAAAAACCAAGAGATGGCGGACTTATTGTGCGTATCTTTGAGAACGATTGAGGTGCACCGTTCTAACGTGATGAAGAAGCTCGAAGCAGAGAGCTTAGCGGTGTTGATCCATAAAGTGGGGCATTTAATTTAGCTTCAGTGTATTTTGGTATCGATAAATGAAAGTATTTAGGTCGAAATATTTATTGTAACCTAATGATATTTAGGGAAAGGTTTGCTCAATTGATATCAGGAAGATAACATCAGCAACCAGAATAAACCTTAATCTTGGCTAGAACTTAACTATGTTTGTCGATACCGTTAAAAGCGCTTTTTCTTCCCTGAGTACTCATAAACAAGCGATCGCAAAAGCAACCGTGTTACCCATTCTCCTCTCTATTATTCTGGATCTTCTCTTAAGCACATCAGAAGGTGACGGTGCTACTGTCTTAGTGCAAATTTTGATGGCATTACTGTCTGCCATTGTGGCTATCAACGTACACAGCATCATTTTGAAAGGCCCTCAATCGGTACCTCAGTGGGGACGTTTCACCTTTGGAAAGATCGAAATGTGGTTTATTGGCCACTACTTGGCAATGACAATCGCCGTTGTTGCGGTTGCGGCGCTTTTCGCCATGATTAATGTAGCACTTGCCGCTATCGCGTTGCTGGTGTTAGGTGTTATTTGCTGTCGACTGGTACTTGTGTTTCCAGCGATTGCTATTGGTAAAGGTGTCTCTTTCCCTTATGCATGGAATCTGACCAAAGGCCATACTTGGTACATGATGAGCGTGGTTATTTTGGTGCCGCTTCTGTTTGGATTGGCGATGTCGCCACTGGCGTTTTTGCAACTGCCTTTCTTAATGAGCCTATTGAGTTTTGTAGTCACCATTATCGGGATTGCAATTCTGTCTAAAGCGTATGAGCAATTGAGTGGTTTTGACGGGGAGTCTTATTCTCAGCAGTCATTCTGATGCTTAAATGAAAATAAATTTCGATATAACAAAGTGTTAATGATGCATAAGCGCTTCCTTTGGGAGGCGCTTTTTTATTGTTGCTTGTAGCTGGATTTACCTACTTTTGTAAGAATTTATTACAAATTACATTTTTGAAGTGATATAAAGCACACCTCTGATGAGGCCGGTCTTGTTTTTTGACTGTCCATATCGAGGAAACTCATTTCGAGGAAACCATGACTTTTTAATTGACGATTAAGGAAGGTGCTTTTTGCTCATTAGTCCGCCCTAGAACGATCTCTCAGATGCGTTTGCATCACTCCCTTCACCGTGCGCAATGCACCAATTAAGGCAATACGTTTATGAGAGATTTATGTTTAAATTTACAAAAGATACTTGGTTCAACAATGTTAAAGGAGATTGTCTATCAGGAGTTGTTGTAGCACTGGCACTCATTCCAGAAGCTATCGCATTCTCTATTATTGCGGGACTCGACCCTAAAGTGGGGTTGTATGCCTCGTTTTCCATCTGCGTCGTGATAGCGTTTACTGGCTCAAGGTCCGGAATGATTTCCGCGGCAACTGGAGCGATGGCGTTATTGATGACCACCTTAGTAAAAGATCATGGTTTGCAATACTTGCTTGCCGCATCGTTTTTCGCTGGCGTGCTGCAACTGTTAATCGGCTATTTGAGGCTAGGGGATTTAATGCGTTTTGTATCCAAGTCGATTATGACAGGGTTCGTTAACGCTTTGGCAATTCTAATTTTTATGGCTCAACTGCCTGAACTGACTGACGTTTCTTGGCCAGTTTATGCTTTGACCGCGTTAGGTTTAGCCATCATCTATTTGTTCCCATACCTGCCGAAAATCGGAAAAATGCTGCCTTCTCCATTGGTGTGCATTATCTCGGTGACGGTGATTGCGTTGATGTTTGATATCGATATTCGCACCGTTGGCGACATGGGTGAACTGCCCAGCGCGCTCCCTGTGTTCATGATTCCCGATATTCCTTTCAACCTCGAAACTCTACAAATCATTTTCCCTTATTCGTTAGCATTAGCCATTGTTGGTGTACTTGAATCATTAATGACCGCATCTATCGTCGATGAGTTGACGGATACAGAGAGTGAGAAAAACGACGAGTGCAAAGGACAGGGCATTGCGAATATGGTCGCGTCTCTGTTTGGTGGGATGGCTGGTTGTGCGATGATTGGTCAGTCAATGATCAATATTCAGTCTGGCGGTAGAACACGTTTATCAACGCTTTGCTCCGGTGTGTTTTTGCTGGTCATGGTGGTGTTCTTGGGGGATTACCTAAAGCAAATCCCGATGGCGGCACTTGTGTCAGTGATGATCATGGTCTCCATTAGTACCTTCTCATGGCACTCCATTGCGGATATGCGCAAGCACAGCTTGTCGACGAACGTAATTATGGTTTCTACGGTGATTGCTGTTGTGGCTACCCACAATCTCGCAATCGGTGTGCTGGTAGGCGTTTTATTAGCGTGTGTTTTCTATGTGAATCAAAGCCGCACCTTGATGAAGGTTTCGGATGAAGTCATTGTCGATAACGACCATACGATTCACAAAGTTCATGGGCAAATCTTTTTTGCTTCCGCTTACAGCTTTACTGATATGTTTGATTTCGACAATACGACAAGGTACATCACGATTGATTTATCCGATGCGCATTTTTGGGATATCACAGCGATATCGGCATTGGATAAAGCGATTCTTAAGTTCCGAAAAGGGGGCTCGATAGTCGCCGTGACCGGCATGAACGAAGCGACGCTGGATATGATTGATCGTCACGCGGTTTATGACGATCCAGAAAAGCTTGCTAAACAAGGTATGGGACATTAGAAGCAAAAAAAGCAGCCATTGGCTGCTTTTTTAGAGACTTATTCTGTCAGAGACCGATTGCCTCAAAACGAATACGGGATTAGTTTACCCAGTCACGCAATTCGAACGTTAGTTCGTGGTCTGCGTTTTTCAATACTAGACCTTCGTTAGTCAGAGTAATGTCGCTCCAATCAGAAAGCGTTTCAGACATTACTTTTTCAATCTTCATTTGGTCTTCCATACACATCATCATGGTCATACCCATTTTTTCGATGCGTAGTTGGTTGTCTTTCAGTTCAGCTTGACCGAAGAAGTTGTTACAACCAGCGTTGCCGTTTGCCGTCAGGTTTTCGCCAATCTCTAGGCGAGGTGCTTTTTGACGCTCTTTCAGTTCGATGCTATTGCCATCGATTTGAACCAACTGCCAGTTATGGTGCTGTAGATCTTGAGCCGTAATTTCTTTCACATTGTCACCATTGCTAGCGCATGCAGTCATTAGAACTGGAAGTGAGATTGCTGCTACTAACGTTTTTAGGCTAAGCTTCATTTTATTGACTCCGTTTTTAGAAAACGTGGTAAGTATAGGTAATAAAACACTGTTTTTGTCAGCATACGGTTATGGTTTCGTATGTTTTTAAACACGGCGTATTTTATAACAGAGATCCCATTCTCGGTATTGAAATTCACCGAAAACTTCGAAATTTCTTATGGTTATTTGATTATAAACGTATCGGACTTAAATAAGTGAGCGGAAGAACGGGTTGAGCATGGAGCAATTGGAGTTTTTTACCGTCCCAAGTCCTTGTGTCGGAGTTTGTACTTCTGACGAAAAAGGTTACTGCAAGGGATGCATGCGTAAAAGAGAAGAGCGGTTTAATTGGCTGAGCTTTACTCCTGCGCAGCAGTTGCACGTCATTAAGCTGTGTCGACAACGATACAGAAGAAAGGTGTTAGCAGGGAAGGGTAAAAAAGAAGTGCCTCGCGATGATGCATCACCACAACAAGATCTGTTCTAGCTTTTTTATTTCTATTTTGATTGTTCTCGCTCCATAACGATTCCCGGCCCAGTCTGAAATTCTTATCCATAAGAGCCGGGAACTTCCTATCCATTTTCTCGCCCAAAGATATGAGCGTTTGGCGTTACTTTAAAGACCATTGGTCGCTTACCCAGCCTCCTGCTTGTTCGTCGAAGTGACTACCTGCAAAGCGATGATTTTGTTCCACGTCTAATTTACTGGTTGGCAATTCATCCATTAGTTGATGTATGTATCTCGCCATAGGATCAGTACACGCTTCGCGCTCTCTACGAGTGACCACTTCTTTAATTAATTGCAGTCTATAGCTGTTGCTGGCTCGTTTCATTTTGACCTCCAGAACTCGATGGCAGCAGTTTGAACACATTGGCGTTCGTGTGGCTGCTCGTTCGCGGGAGCGTAGAAGCCCATCGCTTTAGTTTGAAGTCTGAGAGACAAATTGTTTGAGAGCAGTGTTTGTAACGCCATTCGCATCTTTCTTAGAATCATTAGCTATGTGAATCAAAAAGAGTCATAAATCACAGTTAATGAATCTGCATATTCGAAAGACCTTATCAAACATAGAAGTCCTACACAGAGGCGTCAATAACACAAATGAACATTTTTTGAACGATTTTTGAAGGTGGTGTTTTATCAGAGATTTAGCGCTAATAAAAAACCGGAGCCTTTAGGGCTCCGGTTGATCTTAGGGTCAGTCTGACGTCCTTTGCTTCAGTTGTTAACTAACTGAGTGGACGTCGACAACAAGTTAAAGCAATTATGCTTGTTTAGTTGCTTGCAGATGGACAGCCTTTAACAGCTTGACCGTTACTGAAGTACTGAATGTTGTCTAAGTTTTTATTGAAATCTTCAGCTGAGATCTGAGGGTTGTTCACAAAGAACTCACGCAGAACAGACGCGTCAGTCATCTGTGTAGACTCAACGTCGATGATTGGGTAGTTATCACCACCTGCTGCGCTGAAGCTGATTACAGAGAATGTGTAAGTAGCTGCAAGATCGAAGCCTTTGCCGTTGATGTCAGTGATTGTTACGTCGCTAGCATCACAATCAACAGATAGCTTGATGTTATCTAGTTGAGCGTATGCACCAGAACCTGCAGACTTAGTTGCTACTACGTCTAGGTACTCTTTCACTTCTGCACCAGTCATGGTTGCTTTCGTTACAAAGTTACCGAAAGGCTGTACTGTCAGTACGTCGCGGTAAGTGATGTCACCCGTTTGGATTGAATCACGAACGCCACCTGAGTTCATCACGCCGAAGTCTGCATTTACTAGGTTGTAAGTACGGTACGCTTCACCCAATAGGTGACCAAGGTTAGTTTGCTGTGAGCGAACTGTAGTACGGTCGCCTTCTAGCTTGCCGTCAGTTTCAGAAACTTTAACGTCTAGAAGATCTTGGCCTTGCTGTTGGTAAGGAAGAAGAATTGACTTAACTGTTGCGTCAGGCTTGATTTCTTCAGTGATGAACTGGTAATCACCATTTTCATCTTTGGCTTTTAGGTTTACTGGAATTAGCGCGTAATCTGCTAGGTGCAGTTTACCGTCGTAGTATTCAAAATCTGCACGGCCAACGTATTTACCCCACTCATGCGCTTGCATGATGTAAGTGCCGTTTTGTTGGTCTGGTGCACAATCGTCGCCTGGTTTAAAATCAGCGTATTCGTTAGTGCCTGGTTCCATACACACAGGGTTTTGTGAGTGACCACCGATGATTGCATCAAGCTCACCTTCTTTAAGAGAGCGTGCCAGCATTACATCACCCGCCGCTTCACTACCATGGTTACCGTCTTGGTAGTGACCCATGTGCGTAGTCGCAAATACTAGGTCAACTTTTTCGTTAGCTTCGATTTCTGCAAGTGTTTTTTGGATTTCAACTTGTGGGTCTTCGAAGTAAATGCTTGCTACATTGTCAGGGTTAACTAACTTCGCAGTATCTTTTGTAGTAAGACCAATTACTGCAACTTTAAGACCGTTGATAGTAAACACTTTGTAAGGAGCAAAGTAACGTTCATCAGTTACTTTACCGTCAGCATCTTTCTTATAGATGTTTGCTGCTAGCATTGGGAAGTCAGCAAGTTCTGCTTGCATGTCTAGGACATCTAGAGAGTTATCAAACTCGTGGTTACCTACTGCCATTGCGTCGTAGCCAAGAAGGTTCATACCTACGAAGTCTGGCACTGCGTCTTGCATATCTGACTCAGGAACACCAGTGTTGATGTCACCACCTGAAAGTAGGATTGACTCACCGCCATTAGCTGCAACTTCGGCACGAATTGACTCGATAAGAGTTTTACGTGCTGCCATGCCGTACTCACCTTTACTGTTTTCCCAGAAACGACCGTGGTTGTCGTTAGTGTGTAGAACAGTGAATTTAGTACATGAATCTGCTGTTTCACAAGTAACTGGAGAGTTATCGCTGTCTGAGCCACATCCTGCTAGTGCTGCGCCGACTGAAAGCACCAAAAGAGATTTGGAAAACTTCATAGGGGATCCTTTCTGTGTGATTTTGATTTAGTTACGGCGTGAAATATACGGAAAAAATATTAAACTTTAGTGATCAGAGTCTTATTTATACTTCTGTCGACGAAAGGAATTAACGAGGCTGCTACCTAAGTCTACAAATAAACAGAAATGGTATTTTGTGGTTGGGAGTTAAATTTAAGTTTTTATTTTGTGAGTGACTTAATTGAATTAATTTTTCCAATGTGAATCAATACGCATTTTGGTGAGATATGAAGCAAACTTTGGTGATTATTTTGTCAGATTAATGTCTTCTTACTCTCTATGAAACAAATAGTTAAGATTTTTCTGTACGCTGTGTTGAGAGGAAGGGATGCTCAAAAAAACAACCACACTTACCGCGGAAATCGATTGCTCATGGCAAAGACTGTTCAATGTGAGCGGCAATTTGTACAACGGCTATTCTTATGACCCGCACTATTGGCAAAAGTTCTCTGAACTTTGCGCTGTATTTCTATACCAATCGGGTAGCGTCACATATATTTCTTGCCCAGAAAGTTTATGGGAAACAATTAAACATGTTCACCCAAATGAGCTGGAGAGAAAGCTCAATGATAAGCAATTGTTCTGTGAATTTGATGATGTCGACTACTATTTATTTAATGATAATAGTAATAACAAAGACGATGGGATAATTCCTCTCTCGATCGAATCTGATCTCGAATTACTTGAATCTTTTGTTAGCCGAATGAGCGAAGAAGATATCCTTAAAGCGGACTTTGACCTCGATAGCCATTTCTTTTACGGCATATTTGACAAAAATGAGCTGGTCGCGGTGTTGGCTTCTTATTGCTATAAAGGGAAAGAACCGTTTGAATCTTTATCCATATTGGTTTCTCCTGAAGCAAGAGGAAAAGGGTATGGAAAACGCCTGCTCAGTCATTTAATCAATGAAGTGAAGTTGAGGCAGCGTAAAATCAGGTATCGAGTAAATATCGAAAATACGCCTTCGATAAAGCTTTGCCAGTCTTTTGGGTTTGAAGCGTACAGTCGTCAAAGGGTGTTTACTCCGGAGTAATGGAAAGTCAAGCAATGGAATATACAGTTAGAAATGCAATTAGAGATGAAGCGGGTCAGATCGCCAAAATACACGTCGATTCATGGCAAGTCGCTTACAAAGGGTTAATGCCTCAAAGCTACATCGACCAATTTACTCGAGAGCGTAGAGAGCGAATGTGGACTCGGGTCATGACGGAGCAACTGGCACATCTCATTGTTGTAGAGAAGCAGAAGGAGATTGTCGGCTTTTTGAGTTATGAGCTGCCTAATCACTCTAGTGAAGATAAAACGGCTATTGTGACTTGCTGCTATGTATCTCCCTTATACTTCGGGCAAGGTGCTGGTAGTGCTCTGATCGATGAATTAGAAACTCGCTTGCTCTCAACGCCAGTGATGCAAATCAGTCTTAAGGCGTTGGATAGCAATAAGCAAGGGCTTAATTTCTACAAGAAGTGCGGTTTTGTACGCTCTGGAGAGGAGGAATCGGAAGTCATTGATGAGATGACACTCAACGACGTCACGTTAGTGAAGTACATAGCACGAACGTAATAACTTACTGTTGAAGAATATGCTGCGCAGCGTTTGGTAGAGCAAGCTGCTGGCAATGAAGATAAAATTGAGAAAAGAGGAAGAGAATTTACTTTTCCCTTAATAGTAAAACCCCGGAGGTGGTAAGTCTCCGGGGTTTTGAAATTTTTTAGATGTCTCGGTTGGTAAGTCCGATAATCTTTTATGCAAAAGGTTTGGATTTTATCCGTTAATTCCTTGGTAGGGAATTAGATACGGATGAAGTCCATGTGCTCAACTTTTGGCTTGTAAGCGTGACGTTGAACGTCTTGTGGCTTAACTTTAACTTCAGCGCCGTCGATAACTAGAACGATGCCTTCGTAGAACGCTGGCTTGTCCATTTGGTTAACGATGTCGTCGTGGTTAAGAACGATAGCAACTGCTGCTTCTTCACCGCCGTATACAACTGCAGGGAATTTGCCAGCGTGACGTAGGCGGCGGCTCGCACCTTTACCTAGTTCAGTACGTACTACTGCTTCGAATTTCATAGTATTTACTCTCAAATTAGTAAAAAATAAAACTTCACGACACAATGCGACCTTGTGTTCGTGGTAAAGCTTGAAACAGGAACTGTTCAAGCGAGCGCGGATACTATCATCCTGCTCTGAATTCAGCAACCGAAATTGTACCTAAATCACCAAAAAGCCAGTAATTCTTCTTGCAGTAGAGTGTCGTTTTTGCGGCTCGGGCAAAAGTTTGCTCACATTGCGCTGATTTTAACCGATTTTGCTTTTTTTTGTTCGCACGTTTTATTCCTCTTGCAGTCAATTCTCTTTCTGAACGAAATCATTCATTAACAAAATGAACGCAAAATGAATGTTGGCCTCAGTAACCGTTAAGTCACTCGGTTCTATTCTCCATCGTAAATAAACGGATAACCTCAATGGAGCACATTATGAATTCAGTTAGTATCGTTGTAATTACCTTGAATGAAGAAAAACGTATTGGTCGACTACTTGAAGATTTAACCAAGCAAACTCACCAAAAATTTGAAGTGATCGTAGTGGATTCGAACAGCGAAGACTCGACGAGAGAAGTCGCGCAAGCTTACGATGGCTCACTACCAGAACTGACTGTTCATCATATGGAAACGCGTGGTGTCAGCTTAGGACGTAACACGGGAGCAGAACTTGCAAAATATGAACGTATTCTTTTCTTAGATGCGGACGTGCGCTTACCGAGCGATTTTCTGAGCCGAGCAATGGGTAAATTGGAAGGTGCGAAGTTGGAAGTAGCAGGTGTTTATATGGGATCAAACGATCTGCCAATGGCACATAAGTTAGGCTACGGCCTGTTTAACGCAGGTTTGTTTATTACTCAATACGCATTTC
This sequence comes from Vibrio sp. SCSIO 43153, assembly GCF_023716625.1. NCBI lineage: Bacteria > Pseudomonadati > Pseudomonadota > Gammaproteobacteria > Vibrionales > Vibrionaceae > Vibrio > Vibrio sp. SCSIO 43153. The sequence goes on along the minus strand of NZ_CP071855.1, from coordinate 2,093,287 downwards.
CAACCGCAGTAGGGGCATGTATTTTCTCTACAAAACGTGCGCATAAAGAGATCAATGGCTTTGATGAGTCCATCACGCTTTGTGAAGATTGCGATTATGTAAAGCGAGCTTCAAAAACATGGCGTTTCCGCTTCTTACCTATGACTTTTGAATTCGATCCGCGCCGCCTTGATCAAGACGGTTTCTTTAAAATGGGTATGACCTATTTCAAAGCTAATATGCGTCGATTCTTCTTTGGCGAGATGCGTAATAACGAAATGGAATACAAATTCGGCCACTATAAAGATCAACACTCATAATCGTCGGGGGCTGCATGCTGGAAGCGATCAGTCTGTTCTTCGGGGCTCTGTTAGATGCGACGATTGGACCTAACCTCTTTATTCCGGGCGAGCCGTTTTTGCTCGCTGCGGGCTATCAATTACACCAAGGCGTCATTTGGGGCGTCATCGCCGTTTTATTGGGCGGTTGGATTGGCGACCAACTCAGTTATTTTATTGGCAAACGTTCTGGCTCTAAAGCGCAGAGGAAGCTTATTCGGTGGCAAGCCAAGACGAAGCGCCCAATAGCCCGTTGCCGTTTGCTGATGAAAAAACGCGGCAATGCCATTTTGATCTTTGCACGCTTACTCGGACCTGTTGCTTGGGTCGTGCCATTTATGGCGGGTTCTGTGAATGTGAGTTGGAAGCGTTTTACGGTCTGTTCATCAATTGGACTGATGCTCGGTGTTGGGCAGTTTGTCGTTGCAGGGTATTTGCTTGCCGCGGGTCTTAACACATGGATTCCAATTGATTCCATTAAGTTCATCCTGTTTGAACACAAGCTTCTTATCGCCTCAGTGCTCATCGCTTCTGTATTCGCCTTTGTGGCTTGGAAGAAAAACTGGTCACGTAAATGGACCAAATCCCTAACAGCTTTAGTGCTCTGTTTAGTTGCTGCGAATTATGGACACTTTTTCTATCTAGCAGACGACAATGTAGAACAAACCGACGTTACTAAAAGTCAACCGATAGTGCTTGATGATATCGGCTTTAAGGTTTATCCGGGGCGCTCGAATGTGTTTGACGCCCAGGCAGTGAACTTGGTGTATGTCGGTGAATCCCCGAGAAGCCTAATGCAAGAGCTAGGCTGGCTAGAGAATAAAACCTTCTCGAGAAACGACATCGAGCTAGCAGATTATGTGAGTTTGTTGAAGCAGAAACTGCCGCCAGTTTCTGATTTGTTTTGGAACGGCAAGCCACAGTCGATGGCGTTCCAAGAGCCTGGAAGTTTGCTAAAACGTTCTCATATCCGCTGGTGGCAAGCTGGGTTAGAATCAAAGTCAGGTCAACCAATTTGGGTCGGAGCGATTAGTTACGATGACGGTCTCAAGTTGGCGCATTACGCAGGCATTGTGACGGTGTTACATCGAATAGATCCTAATGTGGATAGTGAAAGAGACCGTCTAGCGAATCAAATTGAAGTGAGTGATTTAGCGTTAGTGGGGGAGTTACATTCGCTGGCACAGCCTGTTGCAATGGACAGTAAGCATGACTATTACTCTGATGGGAATGTGCTGCTGATTAGTGAGCCATCATTAGCTCTAAACTTATCCAACCAAAAAGCTATCTAGATACAAAAATGGCACCTAGCGAATAAATCGATAAGTGCCATTTTAAAGCGTTACTGTGAGTGGCTGATGTAAGCGACTTAAGCGCGGCTCTTTTGCAGAATCAATGTGGCTTTTAAACCGCCCATTTTGCTCTCTGATAGTTCAAGCTGACCGCGGTAACTGTGCGCCATTTCACTGACAATGTTTAAGCCCAAACCAGATCCTGGCGTTGTTTCATCCAGACGGTAACCACGCTTTATCACTTGGCATAACTGCTCCGCAGGGATCCCCGGGCCGTCGTCTTCAATTATGATATGAATATTGTCTTTATCTAGCATTGAGTGAACACGAATGATGCTATTCGCCCATTTGTAGCCATTTTCCAGTAAGTTACCCACCATCTCATCCAGATCGGTTTTCTCTACTGCAACATTCAAATCAGAATCAAGCTCGTTAATCAGTGTGACGTCACGATGTGAGTAGACCTTGTCAAACGCCATTGATATGGCATCAACACGCTCTGAAGGGTTCGATTTCACCGAAAGAATGTTCATTGAACCCGCCATACGAGCACGACCCAAGTGGTAATCGATGTGTTGTTGGATCTGTGTGATTGGTGCGTTCAAGCGTTCTTGTTCTTCAGGTGTGAAGCTTTGCACTTCGTTTTTTAAAACCGAAAGTGGTGTTTTTAGCGCGTGAGATAAGTTTCCCGCATGATTTCGTGCACGTTCAAGCAACTCTTGATAGTGAAAGAGCAGAGCATTGAGGTCAGAAATTAAAGGTGAGATTTCTTTCGGGTACTCTTCTTCCAAGCCTTTCTTATTACCTGATTTAAGCTCGGCTAATTCTTTTTGCAGCTTGGTCAGCGGGCTTAAAGACCATGCGATTTGTAGCAAGATAACCGCAAGAACACCGGCAAACAGCAATCCTAAAATGATCCAAAGCTGCCCTGTTAAAGACTGGATTGTGCCTTCAATTGGGTCTTCGTCAATACCGATGATGACATTAATGGGACCATCATAATCTGGCAGATAAAGGGTCTTTTTCAACGTGATCAGTTTTTCATCACGAGCACCAAAGGCGTCTTTATCTAACCCTTTGTACTCGATTTTCTTATCCCATAGGGAGCGCGAACGCTCTAGGCTTGTGTCCGTCGATGCGCTCCAGTAAAGACCACTGTATGGACGATTAAATCTAGGATCGGAAAGTTGAGTAGGCAGGGTGAGTTGGCCTTTGCTGTCGACTTCGAGTTGGGCGGCAATCTCGTCCATGTAGACATTCAATTGTGATCGAGTGTCATCCACCATGTAGACGTAGACTTGGGTTGGGATTGTCACCCCAGCGGCGAGGATCATCGCTGTGAGCCAAACTACCGCCGCGAGTACTAAGCGACTTTTGATACTCAGCCGCTTAAGAATGTGCATGGGAAGTTTGTTTTTATTCCGCATTCAATTGATACCCGAGTCCACGAACTGTCTTAATGATTTTCGGTGCAATTTTCTTACGAATACGACCGATGAACACTTCGATGGTGTTTGAATCACGGTCAAAATCTTGTTTGTAGATATGCTCTACCAACTCGGTACGAGAAATGACTTTCTCTGGGTTGTGCATAAAGTAGGCGACAACTTTATATTCCAATGCGGTTAAGCTGACTGCTTGTCCTTGCCACAGTACTTTTGAGGAGCGAGTATCTAAACTCAAATCACCAATCTGCATGACAGGAGAGGCGTTACCTGAAGCGCGGCGTAATTGAGCGCGAAGGCGTGCAGTTAGTTCAACCATTTCAAATGGCTTGGTTAGGTAGTCGTCTGCACCAGCATTCAAACCTTCAACACGCTGAGATAATGTGTCACGGGCACTCAAAATAACAACTGGCGTATTAATGTTTTCGTCTCGAATACCTTTAAGGACCGTTAGACCATCTAGTTTTGGTAAACCTAGATCGAGCACAATCGCATCCCATTCTTCAGAGGTCGCACGGTAAAGCGCGTCGATGCCATCTTGGGAAAGTTCTGGTACCCAGCCATTGTTTTCCAACGTTTCTAAAATCTGTTCGCCTAGGCGAGGTTCATCTTCGACAACAAGTATTTTCATATTCTTTCTTCTAATTATGTTTGGATATCGATTACTGCGGCTTAAGAGCTTTATTGAAGTTACGTCCTTTTATCTCGAGCATTTCTAGTGTAGCGGCATCGTATTCCACCTTTATCACACTGTCATTGAACAAGATCTTAAGTTCGTAAACCCATTCGTCATCGTCTTCTTCAAGTTCAACTTTAATAATACGCCCATATAAATCATTCTCCACTGCTGCGTACATATCAGAGAACGGGCGGATATAGCCTTTCTGAACGGCGCGGTAGACTTCATCCTGATCTTCATCGAACTCAATTCGTGTCCCCGGTTTTTCGACGTCACGAACGATAGCGTGACCATCTTTGTCATCATGATGGTCTTTGTGATCGTGGTGATCAGCAAAGCTTGGTGCAGACAATAAAAGCGGAAATATAGCTAGCAGCACGGAAAGTTTGCGCGGAGTGAAGGAGATAGACATGGCAAAGCCTTTTTCAATGAGTTACGACGATTATATCGTGCTGTACATGAACAGAAAGTGAATTAGTGAGCATTCGCTTATCTTAATTCGTCGTCAAAGATCTTGTCGCGCAGCTTCCAGAAACGGCCTGACTTACGGGCAATAACAAATTGCGGTAGACGGAAACGATGCTGGTTGGCCACCACTTTAGTTGGCGATGCTTCTTCAAACGGACGATGTTTGTCGGCGAGGTGGGGCCGAACAAACTGGTCTTTGAAATTTTGCTTCTGCTTTTTGGTATTCAGTGTCCAGAACTCATGCACCAGTGCATTGCCTTCGCCTTGATAGGTTTCACCAGAATACGTCACTTTCAATTGTGATTTGCCATCACTGGATTTAAACACCGTCAAATCCATTTCTGTACATTCAAAGATCAGCGCGTCTTTTAGGTTCAATGCTTCTTTGAGCTTTTTGTCTGGGTCAACAAGAGTGGCATCACACTCATGGCAAATACGCGCTGCAATATCGTTATCAGCACCGCACTCACCGCAGTATTTGGCTCTAAAACGGTAACCGCAATGCTCGCGCTCTCCTGTTTCATCGTCTTCAAAATACCCTTGGCAGCGGCGACCAAAGTGTTCCAGCAAAAAGCCGTTGCTGTCTAACTTACCCCAGAAGTTGTTATTAAAGCCGCAAGCAGGGCAAGGGATGGTGATGATCTCGCTGGTGGAGTCAGGCTTCGGATCACCGACTTCAGGTTGGTATAAATCGTAGCTGTTACCAGCGTAATCCAGTACTAAACATTCCGATTTGCCCTCCGACAGGCGCAAACCACGCCCGACAATCTGTTGATATAGACTGACGGATTCGGTAGGGCGAAGAATCGCGATTAAATCCACATGTGGTGCATCGAAGCCCGTGGTCAGAACGGACACGTTGACCAAGTACTTAATTTCACGGTTCTTGAACGATTGAATAATGGCATCGCGTTCGGGTGTTGGCGTATCACCAATCACAATCGCGGTTTCGCCTTCTGGCAACAGACCGTGGATTTCTTGTGCATGGCGAACCGTGGCAGCAAACACCATCACGCCTTTACGTTCTTTGGCGTATTGAATGATTTGTTCAACGATCTGTGGTGTCGCACGTTTAGCTTTGTCGATCACCATGTCCATTTCGGCTTCTTTGTATCGACCTGTGTTAGCCGGTTTGAGCTGCGAGAAGTCATAAGATAAGACGGGGGCGTCCATCATACGAGCAGGTGTTAAGAAGTTTTCATCCAGTAAGTAACGAATAGGGAGCTCGAAGATGCAGTCACGGAAAAAGCGTGACTCTTCAGTTCGAACCTGTCCACGGGTGTGGTACTGGTAAATCCAGCCCATGCCTAAGCGGTATGGGGTAGCGGTTAATCCCAAAACTTTAATGCCAGGGTTAAGCTCTCTTAGATGAGTGATCACTTTTTGATAGCTACTGGTTTTTTCGTCTGGCACGCGATGGCATTCATCAATGACCAGTAAAGAAAACTGGTTCTTGAAAGAATCTAGGTTGCGCACCACGGATTGAACCGAGGCAAACACCACTTGTTGATCGGTTTCTTTTCTCCCAAGCCCTGCTGAGAATATCGATCCTTTTAGACCATACCCTTCGTACTTTGCATGGTTCTGTTCCACCAGCTCTTTTACGTGAGCAAGTACCAACACGCGGCCCTTGGCAAGCCTTGCTAACTCTGCAATGACCAAGCTCTTGCCCGCACCTGTAGGCAGCACAATGACCGCTGGTGTGGAGTGTTTACGAAAATAGTGAATCACCGCTTTTACAGAGTCGGCTTGGTATGGTCGAAGGGTGTACATGAAAATCTGTGAAATTGCTCAACTATTCGAATTAGGATCGCTATAATACCCGACCTTAAACATTAGAGGTATTCATGCGTTTAGATAAATATTTGTGTGATGGACTGGGTGCGACTCGCAAGCAGGCAACGAAGATCATCAAAAGTGGCGAAATAACGGTTGATGGTGAAGTACAAAAGAGTGGTGCGTTCAAAGTACCAGAAGGTGGTGTGGTTGAATGGGAAGGGCGCGAAGTAGGTGCTCCTGGTCCTCGTTACATCATGTTGTACAAGCCTGCGGACTTTGTATGTTCGCATGAAGATGGGCACAACCCAACGGCGTTTGTTCTACTGGATGAGCCAAAGGTAGAAAACTTGCACTTTGCTGGTCGTTTGGATGTCGATACCACCGGTCTTGTGTTGATCACTGACGATGGTCAATGGTCTCACCGTATTACGTCACCAAAACACAAATGTGAGAAGACGTACCGAGTATGGCTAGTGGATGCGATTCAACCTGATTACGTTGAGAAGTTTGCTGAGGGTATTGAGCTACGCAACGAACGTGAGCCAACACTGCCAGCACATCTTGAGATCGTTGACGAAGCCGAAAACGAAGTGTTGCTAACTATTGTGGAAGGCAAATACCACCAAGTGAAACGTATGTTTGCTGCGCTTGGTAACAAAGTTGAACATCTTCACCGTGAGCGTATTGGTTCCATTGTGCTGGATGACGCACTTGAGCCGGGTGATTACCGCTTCTTAACAGAAGAAGAAGTTGAATCAGTTGTGAAATAACTCAATCTGGTTGGAAATAATCACTGTTCTGGGAAATTGTTTAATTCCTGATAGGAACTAGTCTTTTGATGAGAAATTACTCAGAATGGTGTTTCCTACCAAATCAGTCTTAGTGTCTGAGTAAGACGCTTATTCGCCGCTCGTAAACGCAGGCAGAACTGTATTTAGTCTGAGAAATCCTTTTCTCTTGTTGGTTCTTACTGACGATAAGTACAGACGGTGTTCACGTCACCGCCTCTTCGTTTTAGCTCGGTTACTTTGTCGTTCTGCATACTGATCATGCAGGTTTTAGCGTCGAGTTAGTCAAGACCATCTTGGTATACTTTCGTCTTTTATGATCTTCTCAATAGTAAGGAGACTATGCGCTGTAATTCGTGACTGTTACGGATTCAGGGTGAGAGAAGCGTCAATCATCTATCTCAATCAATGTGGAATGTTGATGGGAGGACACAACAAGAGGTAAGGCAATGACAGAAAAAGCCCAAAGTGCTCCCCAGTCACAAATCAGTTTTTTATTATTCCTTGTACTCGGTGCAATTGGTGCGTTGACGCCACTTGCTATCGATATGTACCTGCCAGCTATGCCAACCATCGCGAAAGATCTTGGTGTAACCCCAGGTGCGGTACAAATTACGTTAACGGCTTATACGGCAGGCTTTGCGATAGGTCAGTTGATTCATGGTCCGTTAGCGGATAGCTATGGTCGCCGACCTGTACTCATTTTAGGTGTGCTCTTTTTTGGTTTGGCAGCAGTAGTCAGTGCAACCACTAACGGTATCGATGCGCTTACCTATGTGCGTACAGCGCAAGGTTTCGCCGGCGCTGCCGCGGCTGTGATTATCCAAGCGGTTGTGCGCGATATGTTTGACCGTGAAGATTTCGCGCGTGCAATGTCATTCGTCACCTTGGTGATCACGATTGCGCCTTTGGTAGCGCCGATGATTGGTGGTCACCTTGCTATCTGGTTCGGTTGGCGCTCGATCTTCTGGGTGCTTGCTATTTTTGCTGTTGTGGTGATTTTGCTGGTTCTATGGATGATCCCAGAGACACTGAAACCAGAAAATCGTCAGCCGCTAAGATTCAGAACGACGATTCGCAACTATGCGCGCCTATGTTCTAACCCTGAGGCATTAGGTTTAATGCTTTCAGGTGCGTTTTCGTTCTCGGGTATGTTTGCATTCCTGACAGCGGGTTCGTTTGTTTATATTGATTTATATGGTGTTCGACCGGACCAATTCGGTTATCTATTTGGTTTGAACATCATCGCGATGATCATCATGACCAGCCTGAACGGCCGCTTGGTGAAGAAAGTTGGTTCACACGCCATGCTTCGTTTTGGTTTAACGATTCAGTTAATTGCGGGTATTGGTCTGTTTGTGGGCTGGATGCTTGATCTCGGTTTATGGGGAATCGTGCCATTCGTTGTGCTGTTTATCGGTACTTTGTCTACGATTGGTAGTAACTCGATGGCGTTGCTACTTAGCGGCTACCCAACAATGGCGGGTACGGCATCTTCGCTTGCGGGTACACTGCGCTTCGGTACGGGCTCATTGATTGGTGCACTCGTTGCTGCAATGCCGGGTGGCGTGTCGTGGCCGATGATCATCGTTATGTTTGCTTGTTCAGTGCTGTCTGCACTGTTTTATTGGACTTTAGGAAGAAAGGCGTAATGTCTAATTACACCAAAGAAATTCAAAACTTAGTTAACGCTGCTTTGGCAGATTTAGACCAAGAGCACCGCTCAGGTAAATTGGCCAATGCGCCAGTAGCGAACAACCATTACTTAGTTCGTTGGGTAACCAAGGCGCTGAAATCACAACGTTTTGGTCGCACTGTGGGTGATGACCTTACTCGTTGGCAAAAAGCAGGTCGTTCGAAGGGCAATGATGCTGGATTAATGTTTATATTCAAACGCATCTCTGCATTTTACGGGCAGTTTTTTCCAGAAGGTGAAGAACCTAAAGTGATCAAAGATTCTGACATTGAAGCGTTCTTGGATCTTATGGAACAGGCTGGTTGGGAAGTGTCTACGTCTGAACAACTAGTTGGTTGCGGTAAAGTACAAATCTTTACTGAAGGGCAAAACTCATTAGCATTGTGCGCAGACCAATGTGAAAGCTGTTTTGATGGTGAACTATTGGTAAAACCGATGAGTTGGTTTGTTCGTGGTAACCATGCGGAGTTTGTTGAGAAAGCATCGCAAGCAGGCTACATGGTTCATAAGGTGACCGATTACAAATCGATGGTGAAATACCACGGCGAATACCTAATCTTCCCTGCGAATGAAGGTAATCAATTGGCAGAGATTCCTCTGTCATTTAAAGCTGACTAATTCGTCTATCGCATCATAAAAAATCGGAGCCAGTGCTCCGATTTTTATGTGTGCGATCTATGTCGACTTAAGGCATGTACATATCATTAAGCTTTGATACTTCTTTGTGCTTTCTGCGTTTGATGAAGTAGTTAGAAACCACACCGAACATCAACACCAGACCACAGAAGCCGTACACTTGCATGATGGTCGGATCGCTTGAGACAAAACCGAAGTCTGAGAACATTACGTAAGCGCCCAATACCATGTAGATGATGACCGCTGATGCTTCGAAGCGGAATGACCACGGTGTCACATCGATATTCTCATTCACTGGCATTACGTAGTCAGTATCACGCGGCATGAAGTGACCAATCGCAAACATCAGAGCAGTACACACGACGAATAGAATCGCCAATTGGTGTAGGAAGTGGATTGGTGTACCAAAGACCAATTGCATCGCAGCGTAGGAGCTAACAAACACGACCAAAGCAACTTTAGCGGCAATAGCAGGAACACGTTTTGAAATGTAGCCCACAAACACGATAGTGAAGATAGGCACACTAAAGAAGCCCGCAACCATTTGTAGGTATTGGAACAAGCCTTCTGGTGCGTACATGATGAAAGGGGCAATACAGACCGAAATGATCGCAATTATAACGCCGAAGATACGACCTTTCCCGACTAACTCTTCATCCGATTTGTCTTTGCCAAATAGTGGCTTGTAAACGTTCAAAGCAAACAAGGTGGTTGAGCTGTTCAATACACCGTTAAAGGTACTTAGGATTGCGCCGAACATGACCGCGACGAAGAAACCAACAAGCGGCTTAGGCAACACTTCGTTCACCAAGCGTGTGTACATCGTATCTGGGTTGCCCGCATCTGCGCCAAACATATGGAACGCAATGATTCCGGGAATGATTAGGAAAAGTGGAGAGATAACTTTAATCGCACCCGCCAGAATCACGCCTTTCTGACCTTCTTTCAGGTTTTTCGCGCCAAGTGCACGTTGGATAATTGATTGGTCAGTACCCCAGTAGTACAAGTTCACCAACAATAGACCTGTGAACAGAGTAGAGAACGGCAGTGGATCGGTTTCTTTACCTACGGATTGCAGCTTTTCTGGGGCGGCAGTCAGCAATACGTCTAAACCTTCCATAAAGTTACCGCCGCCTAATGCCATCAGACCAAATACAGGGATCATCAAACCGCCGGTGATCAAGCCTACGCCGTTGATTGTGTCTGCAATTACCACGGCTTTTAGACCGCCGTAAATCGCGTAGAAGAACCCCAACAAACCAATAGTGGCAGAAATAAGGGCGATAGAGCTGAACTCAGAAATGCCCAGTAAACCTTGTACATCAAAGATTTCACCCAGTACCACTGCGCCAGCGTAAAGAGTGGTAGGTAGAATGTTGATGACGTATTGGCACAAGAACAACAGGGTAACGAACTTCTTCACCGACATGTCGTAACGGCTTTCTAAGAAGTCTGGAATAGTGGTGATGCCTTGCTTGAGGTAGCGAGGAACAAGCAGCAGCGCAATGATAACCAGTGTAACGCCAGATGCCACTTCCCAACCCATCACACTCATGTTGTGGGTGTAGGATTGTGCACTCATGCCAACAAAGCTAGTAGCACTCAGGTTGGTAAGAATCAAGGAGCTGGCAATCAGCCCACCTGTTAAGCTTCGTCCACCAAGGAAGAAACCGTCTTGAGAGGTGTTTTTATCGTTTTTAACTTTGCTGTAAGTGAACACCACAACAAAGCCTGTAAACAGCAAGAACGAAAGTAATACTGTAATAGACATTTTGTTTCCTTAACAAGTTAAGCAATTAAGTTTTGCTTGTTAGTTGTAGGGTGTCCCTCTAGCGCGTATAGGAGTGTTTTATCAGGAACAACGCGAAGTTGAAACCCGGTCGCTAGAGGGCACAGATAGAGGTTTAAATTTTCTTAAGGTGTACAATCAGTGCCGATTCAGGGTCGAGAATCGGAAGCGTCACCCCAATTTCCTTTAAGTTATCGCCACTTAACGTCAGGGCTTTGTCTAGCCATTGCGGACGTTGCTTCATCAACTGGAAGCTGGTTTTTGGCATTTCAACAATCTTGACTTCGTAACGGGCGTTTTCATCCGCACAGCTAACGCGAAGTGGAGATGGCAGCGCATGATTTGGCATTGCCAACTGACACACCGTAATCAGCATTTCTTGCCCGTTCTCAACGCCATAGATGTTCTGGTTTTGATCGGCAGGATCGATGCGGAAAGTACGTCCAGAATGAAGCAAATCGCGATACTGTTTGTGCAGTTGAATGTAATGAGCAAACGCTTGTTTTTCTTCCGCGCTTTCTTTTACTGGATCGAGCTCCACACCCATGTGGCCGCTTAACGCCGTGACGCCACGCATGTTGATCGCATGACGACGATTGGTTGAGTGACACTCTGCAGGACCAATGTGAGCGCCCATGACTTCAGGTGGGAAGAAGTAGCTCATACCACGCTGAATCGCTTGACGTTCCAGCGCATCGTTACAATCAGAAGCCCAGAAACGGTGAGTTCGTTTAAGGATTTCAAAATCAATGCGACCACCACCCGAAGAGCAAGACTCAATTTCAACCGCAGGGTGTGTTGCTTGAAGCTCGTCCAGCAAGCGGTAAAGCGCTTTCGTTTGACCATGTACAGCAGGTTTACCTTGATGCCCCGGTTGAACCAATTCACGGTTCATGTCCCATTTCAGGTAGCCGATGTTGTAACGAGTCAGTAAGTCATTCAAACGTTCAAACAGGTAGTTGAAGCAATCTTGGTTTTGCAAATCCAAGACGTATTGCCAGCGACCGGAGGGCTGGTGGTAGCCTTGCAGACTCAATACCCAATCTGGGTGTTGGCGATATAGATTTGAGTCTTGGCTGACCATCTCTGGCTCAACCCAAAGACCAAACTCCATGCCTTTGTTGTTTACGTGCTTGATGACAGGCTCAAGACCATTTGGGTACTTTGTTTCATCCAAGTACCAGTCACCGAGTGCAGCGCGTTCGCCATCACGACCTATGAACCAACCATCATCAATGATGAAGCGCTCGACACCCATCTCGGCGGCTTCGGTCGCCATCTGCATGATGTATTCAGGTTTATGATCGAAGTAGATGCCTTCCCACGTGTTTAAATGAACAGGACGAGGCTTGTTGTTTGGAAATTGAATAATATTGGCACGAACGAACTCGTGGAATCGCTCTGATATTCCATTCAAACCCGAGTTACTGTATGTCGCGTAAAGCCATGGTGATTGGTAGGTTTCGCCGCTTTGTAAGCGCTTTTCACCAGACAGTAGTAGTTCACCTGCTTGAACAAAACGGCGACCGTCACTACGAACATCGGCACGCAGTTGATGGTTACCACTCCAACCAAGGTGAAAGCCCCAAACTTGCCCCAATTGCTCACTAAAGCCATTGGTGCCCGCGAACAAACCTGGGAAGTTTTCGTGAGAGGTGCGACCGCGGCGGTTTTCTTGCATAAAGCCACCATGCTCAAAGCTCAGACGCTGAGTCTGAAACTCATGACACCAACGCCCGTGGAACGTCATCAGCTCGTTTGCATGGTTAGGAAGTGGCAGAGTAGAGGAGAGCTTACCCAAGCAATACTCACCGGCAGTTGTGTTTGTTACGGTGATGCGTTTTTGTACCACATCACTGTGAAAGTCCAGTTGTAGCTCAATCAATAATTCAAGACCGGCAATGTCATCCTGCAGAGTAAATGTCGCGCTGTTGTCATCGTGCTCTATGGATGTGGTTGTGAACACGGGAGCCCAGTCTTCACCATTGCGATGTCCCTCAATCCCAGGCGCATTAAAGTGACCGCTGCCCAACTCAGGGCAGAGTGATAAGGGTACGTCGACATCAAGGCGAGCCTGAGATATAGGGCGCTCGGTTGAGAGCATTAAATCGGGATCGATCTGAGCGATTTTTGCGCCCCAATGAAGGATTTCAGGAACACGATCCACTTTAATGATCATGCTGTGATTCTTGGATTTTAAGTGAACAATTTTTTGCATGTTGTTTCTCTGTTTTCGCAAACATTTAGTCTGCAAATAATCATGCGCTTGTTTGGTTTTATTTCGATTGAATAGCCGTTTAAATGTGACTTTGAACAGGTTTTAGAACGCAGTTTTGTGTGCTAGATCTGCTGTTTTCGGGAACATTTTTTCATGTTTTTTACGACATTGTTCACGAGAACATTCGAATAAATTTGGTAGAGTGAACAGCAAATCAGAATAGGAGAACGCAGTGGCAGTTACGTTTAAAGATGTTGCACGGTTAGCAGGTGTCTCGACGCAAACCGTATCGCGCGTAACCAACGGCGCGGATAACGTAGCAGAAGAAACACGAAAGCGAGTTAACGACGCAATCAAAAAGCTTGGATACGTGCCGAACAAAGGGGCACAAATGTTGAGCCGAGCGAAGTCGCGGATCATCGGTATTGTCTCTTTGGATATCTCACTGCACGGTGTGGCTCTTATTGCTAATGGTGTTCGCAACCAAGCGCATGAGATGGATTACGCGACGGCGCTAGCAGTGTTAGGTGACAACTCCATTGAGGAATTCCGAGTTGCAATCCGAGAGCTTATTGCCCAACAAGTTGATGCCATTATTATCAACGCTCCGGTAACCAGAGAGATGGCAGAGACCCTAGTGGAGCAGTTCAGTCAGCTCACGCTGGTTTTTATTGATGTACCCGAGGGGACGCCCGTTAATTCTCTCAGTTGTGATCATAAATCTGGGGCAAATTTGGCGATCTCTCACTTGATCGAACACAAGCGCGAGTCTTTTGTGTGTATTTCCGGACCCAAGGCATCCACTGCTTCTCAGATTCGTTACCAAGAGTGGCAATCACAGATTCAGCAACATGAATTGGTGCAAGCGGCATACTATGAGGGAGATTGGCAAGCAGTTAGTGGATACAACGCCATTAAAGATGCCGTGTTAAAAGGTGTACCTTTTGATGCTATATTGGTGGCGAATGATCAGATGGCGCTTGGCGTGTTATGCGCGCTGTTGGAAGCGGGAATTAATGTCCCTAAAACCGTGTCTGTTGTTGGGTTCGATGGCATTCAAGACAGCCAGTTTTTCTCACCCCCTCTGACAACGGTTAAGCAAGATTTCAATGAACTTGGACGAAGGGCGGTCAAACTTGTACTGAGCCAGATGGAGAAAGGGCAAGGCGTTAGGTCAGAAGTTTTGCCTGTCAGCTTGGTTGAACGACAAAGCACATCAGCAAAGGCGGACACGCTTTATGACAAGCAAGAAATACTGGCTCATCTAGAAAATATCCGCCGATTATTGCCTTAACCGTCAGGTTGGACTTTGCTTTGGCTTTCCAGCGCCTCTGCTTCTTTCGCTATGGCTTTAACCATGCCTTTGAAGATAAACAGGTGAGCAGGCATCATCGCAAACCAGTAGAGTAAGCCCGGAAAGCCTTGGGGATGCCACCATGCAGTGATATCGAATTCACGCTCCTCACCATCATCTTTAATGGTGATTTCCAAACGACCAAGCCCTGGCCCTTTCATGCCAAAAAATAGCGAGAGGAACTGGTTCTCTTCGCAGCGAATGACTTTCCAAGAATCAATGAAATCACCCACTTTGAGCTCTGGACCGGGAGGGGAAACACGAATGGGTTTTCCGCCACCAAAGAAGATATCGAGCCATTCTCGGGTGCGCCAAAGGATGTTAGCAAAGTAATAGCCTTTTTCAGGGCTCCCGATCTTTTGTGCCACCTTCCAAAGTGATTCGGCAGAAGCTTTAGTCTTGATGCTCGCTCCCGCTTGTTTTGGATAGTACCCATAGCCCGGCTGCCAGCGTTTGAGTGCGGCAGGTTCGAAGCCCCAGACGTTACTGCGTACAAAAGTGCCTTCCGTTGCGATCGTGTCCTCAACAGACTGTTCGTAGCTAATCAGCTGCTGTGGGAATCGCTGATGAATGGCTTTGGTATCGGCAATGTAGTCGTGTTCTAAACCTGCAAGTAACGCTTTACCGATATTTGCAGGAACCGATGTCACGATGGCCAACCAATACGATGCCATTTTAGGTGTCAGTAGTGGTGTTGACCAAAGTCGATAAGGCTTCTTGGTGATCTTACAAATGACTTCAAATTGTTCGCGATAACTTAGTGTATCTGGACCACCAACTTCATATATTTCACTCTCTGTTGGTTTGGTTTCTGCCAGTTTAAGCAAATAGTGATTCAGGTTGGGTAGGGCAATTGGATTGGCTTTGGAATCTACCCATTTAGGTGCAATCAGAATCGGCAGGTTATAGACGAAGTCGCGCATGATCTCGAACGCAGCAGACCCTGGGCCAATAATTACGCCCGCTCGAAGCTCTGTAACGGGCACACCTGCTTGGCGAATAATCTTACCTGTCGCTTTACGTGCTGCTAGGTGTTGAGAGTTACCAGTTTGCGGTTGAATCGCACTCAAGTAAATAACGTGCTGGATGCGACTTTGCTCAAGTGCTTGCTTGAAGTTCTCAGCGAGGCTTAATTCATATTCAACAAAGTCATGTCCTTGCGCCATACCATGCACGAGGAAAAAGGTCAGATCAAAGTCATTGACCACTTCCAAGGTAAGCTCTCTGTCGGCAAGATCAAGATAGAGCAATTCAAGGTTTGGGTGAGCTTCGACTCTAGAGCTCAAGTAGTCAATATGGCGGGCTGCTGCAGTGACGTGATGTCCTTGAGCAAGTAGCAAAGGGATAAGCTGTGAGCCAACATAACCGGATGCGCCTAGTACCAAAATCTTTTTCATCGAAAGCCCTTTTATTTGCTGGTGGAATAATCACCTACAGGTATAATCATGGAATACTTTTCCCTTTCTATCAATAAGTTGTGAGTGGTTTATCGTGACATTCTTATCTCAAGTTATGGCTCATGCTGATAAAGCATTCTTACGCCGTCTAGTCGCTATCGCGTTACCAATAACACTACAGAGCATCATGTTCTCGAGTCGAGGTTTGGTCGATGTTCTAATGTTAGGGCAACTGGGCGAAGCTGAGATTGCAGCTGTCGGCGTAGCGGCACGTGCCACATTTGTCACTACGATTATGCTTGTGGGTGTTACAACTGGTGGGGCGTTGCTCACCGCACAGTATTGGGGAGCGGGAAATAAAGAGGGGGTAAGGCAAAGTACATCTTTAACTTGGCTCATTTCCATGGTTTTTGCTGCCTTTACGGTTTTGCTATTTGTCTTTTTTCCCGAAGCTATTATGGGCTTAACGACTGACTCCCGAGAGGTAATAAGTCTAGGAGCTGAGTACTTAGTTATTACGTCGGTTAGTATGTTTGCGGTTGCCTGTGTTGCAAGTATGGCTGTCGGTTTACGTGCTATGCATCAACCTGGCACCAGTACCTTCTTTAGTGGTATTGGCATCGCTTCAAATATTTTCCTGAACTGGGTGTTGATCTTTGGTCATTTAGGTATGCCAGCGCTCGGCATAAAAGGCGCTGCTATTGCTACGGTTATCAGCGGTGCAATCGAAGTGGCGTTTTTGTTTGGCTACTTGTGGCGCAAGAAACACACGATTGCATTTGGTTTAAGTGATCTTGCCGCTATTTTGGTGGTCGACAAGATAATACGCTTTCTTAAGCTCTCTCTACCTACGACGTTTAATTTCCTAGCGTGGGCCGGTGGACTTTTTGCTTATCATGCCATTATGGGACAAGCTGGTGTTCAGGGCTTGGCCGCACTTTCGGTGATGACACCCGTTGAATCAATAGCGTTGGCGATGATGATAGGCATGTCTAATGCGGCAGCAGTACTTGTCGGGAATCAGTTGGGAGCAAAGAACTTCGAACCTGTTTACTATCAGGCATGGGCAACTATAGCTCTTAACTTATTGATTGCTATTGTCGTTGCTATCACGCTTCTGATTACTAATAACCTTATATTGGACGCGTTCAGTGCTTTAACTATTGAAACAAGGAAGTTAGCTGAGCAATTTATGTTAATCCTAGCATTTGGTGTAATACTTCGTTCGATCCCTATGATGGCTATTGTTGGTGTATTGCGAGCTGGTGGAGATGTTAAGTTTTGCCTTTACCAAGATCTTGTAGCTCAATGGCTGATTAGTATTCCTTTAGCTGCGTTTGCTGCGATTAAATTGGGATTGGAGCCTCAATGGGTGTATTTGTTTTTCCTAACTGAAGAAGTCGTCAAGTGGGTTGGATCGCTTATGCGAATGGCCAGTAAAAAATGGATGAAAAATTTGATCGAATCATGATGCTTAGGTGACTAATTGGTTGTATTTAGATATCCAAAGTGTGACCGAGGAATCAAAATACTTCCTACCAACAAGATTTTAGTGTAGATTCGGAACCCAAATTTCTATACCACCATTCGAGCGGCAAAATCAATGTTGAAACTGTCAGACCTATGCAAAGGCTATGTAGACGGGGGCGAATTTCATCCTGTTTTACAAGGGGCAGAATTAACATTACAGCAAGGTGAGCAGGTTGCATTAATGGGCGAAAGCGGTTCAGGAAAAAGTACCCTTTTGAACTTAATCGCTGGTCTTGATACGGCTGATTCCGGTGAGATCACCTTTCCCAACTTCGCGATGCATGATGCTCCGGAGCATTTGCGTACGCTATATCGCCGCAACAACATTGGTAATATCTTCCAGCAGTTCAACCTGCTTCCTACCTTGAATATCGCTGACAACATCCGTTTCTGCCGCCAATTAAAAGGCTTACCAGAAGACAAAGGCTTGTGGCGTCAAATTCTTTCAGCCCTAGACCTCATGCCGCTTTTAGGTCGTTACCCTGAAGAAGTATCAGGTGGTCAGCAGCAACGTGCAGCGATTGCTAGAGCCTTGTACATGGAACCCAAGCTACTACTTGCTGATGAACCAACGGGGAGTTTGGATGAGCGTAATGCAGAAGCAGTAATGCGTTTGTTGACCTCCTTGGCTCGCCAACTAGAGTGTACTCTGCTATTGGTAACGCATAGTGAAAAAGTTGCTGAACATATGGAAGGTCGAATTCGCCTGCAAGGGGGACAGTTGCATGTTATGGCCCGTAGTTAAGGCACTACTTGGTCACTACCGCCGTTACCCTCTACAAATTATCTTGGTTTGGCTTGGGCTTACACTTGGTGTGTCCCTTTTGGTTGGTGTTACTTCTATAAACCAGCATGCTAGGCAAAGTTACGAAACAGGTGAAAAGCTATTTTCTAACCCGTTACCTTACCGTATTCGTACAAAGCACTCTGCGAACAAAATTCCTCAAGGATTTTATATCCAACTCCGACGTGCGGGCTTTAATCAATGTGCGCCGTTTGATGTCCTTCATTTAGATACACAATCTGATCTCAGCTTAATGCTCGTGGGAATTGACCCAGTCGCGATGTTGCCATTGCGCCAAGGTAAATCTTTAGGCGATTTACCAATGCTGAGCCTGATGAAACCACCATACCCGATACTAGTCAGTCAAGACCTTGCTGAGCATATGCAATGGCAAACAGGTGATTTTATTCGCTTGAATGATGGCAGTAAATTAGGGCCAATTAAAGTTGATACCGACCAACTATTATCGGGTACACGTTTAGTCACGGATATTTCATTGTTACGTATGCTCAAACGTAGCTCCGGTTTATCAGCGATTGCTTGTGGCGAAATGCCAGAGGAGAAAGTTCAAGCGCTCAAGAACATACTCCCGAATGGAATGACTTTAGTTCGTAACAGTCGTTCTGAGCTTGAGTCTTTAACTAAAGCATTTCACATGAATCTGACAGCCATGGGGATGCTGTCATTTTTAGTCGGCTTGTTCATCTTCTATCAAGCAATGTCACTGTCTTTCATCCAACGCCAACGTCTGGTTGGCATTCTACGTCAGACAGGGGTTAATGGTATTCAGTTAGCCCAAGCACTACTTCTTGAACTAACCTTCCTCATCCTCGTTGCTTGGGCATGTGGTAATTTCTTTGGATTGATTCTAGCGAATGAACTTATTCCTGCGGTATCTGCCAGTTTGAGCGATCTTTACGACGCAAATGTTGGTTTGACCATTGGCTGGTCGTGGGAGTCGAGCCTTTACAGTCTGGCGATGGCTTCAGTGGGGGCATTGATATCCTGTTTATGGCCACTCGTCCGCTTACTTAAATCTCAGCCAATTCGACTTTCATCTCGTTTATCTTTGATGCGATTTGCTGGCAGAGAGTTTTCTTGGCAAGCATTGGCTGCATGTGCATTCTGCGTGGCTGCCGTCGCAGTTTATCAAGCGCCAAAAACACAAGAATCAGGCTTTACCATCATTGCGCTTATGCTCATTAGTGTGGCGCTATTTACCCCATTTTTGATGTGGCACATGTTCCAAAGCTTTTCTTATTCTTTGCGTTGGGTGCGAGTGCGGTGGTTCTTTGCTGATGCAGCTGCGAGCATGAGCTACAGAGGCGTCGCTACGATGGCATTTATGTTGGCATTGGCTGCAAATATTGGCGTAGAAACTATGGTCGGTAGTTTTAGAGATACGACTGATAAATGGTTAAACCAACGACTTGCAGCGGACATCTACATTTACCCGACCAACAACTCAGCAGCAAGAATGAGCTCATGGCTACAAGAGCAGCCAGAAGTCGACGCGGTATGGTGGCGTTGGGAAAAAGATTTGCCTACTGATCGCGGTGCCTTGCAAGTAGTGAGTACGGGATCATCTGAAGGGGAACTAGACTCACTTACTGTAAAACTGGGTGTTCCAAACTATTGGTATCACTTACACCACTCAAAGAGTTTGATGGTGAGTGAATCCATGGCATTAAAGTTAGGTATACGTCCTGGTGATTATATAGACATGGCTCAGCCTCTGGGGGGCGGATGGCAAGTCGTTGGTATTTACTATGATTATGGCAACCCTTACAACCAAATAATGGTTTCACACCGCAATTGGCTGTATGCGTTTGCAGGCACTGGAAACGTTGCGTTAGGAGTGTTGCTGCAAGATAACGTCAAGAGCGAGGGGCTGAAGCGACGATTGGAAAATGTATTCCGTCTTTCTCAAGACCGAATCTTTGACAACAACAATATTTATAATCAAGCGATGAGAGTCTTCGATCATACTTTCGCAATTGCCGATACGTTGGGCAATATTACTTTGATTATTGCGGTGTTTGGCTTGTTCTTTGCGACCTTAGCGGGTGAGCTGTCAAGGCAGCGACATTTCTCGTTATTACGTTGTATGGGTGTATCCGGTAAAGAGCTTGTTGCGCTTGGAGGAATGCAGTTGTTTGTCTTTGGCGCAATCTCAGCCATTATCGCGGTACCGTTAGGCCTCGCTTTAGCTCATTTAATCGTTGATATCATTATTAAACAATCTTTTGGTTGGTCTTTAGAGCTCCAATTAATCCCTTGGGAGTATGCGCAAACTATTGGTTGGGCGATGATTGCTATTATTGTTGCTGGTGCTTTGCCTGTAATCCGAATGATCAAGAGTACGCCAATGAAGTCATTAAGGGATGCATTGTGATGAAAGAGCAAAATCAAAATCGCACTCGCTCTATAACGGCATTGGTGTTCGTCGCGGCGATACTCGCATTGGGCTTTTTTGTTTACGTGACCTACTGGGCAGTAGCAACAGCAACCGAGGATAACGAACTCAACGCGATGCTCAAGAGAGAAGACAAAACGATCTTCGAACCAGTGTTACCTGACGAGCATGTATCACTTCCTAAAGATTTTCGTTTTCACCCTGAGTATCAGCATGAATGGTGGAACTATTTTGCTCGGCTCCAAGATAAGCATGGCACTGTTTACAATGTCCAATGGAGTTACTTTAGAGTCGCGACTGATGAGCGAGAAATGAGAGGCTGGCAAAGTCCACAGCTTTATATTTCACATATCGTTATTAGCCGGGGTAATAAGGTTTGGCGAGAGCAACGAGTAGCGCGAGGTGGAATTGGTCAAGCAGGAATGACTAACCACCCGTTCCGGCTATGGATTGACAACTGGAATTGGCGCTCTTTAGGGGCGACTCCTTTTCCTGGCAAGCTAGACGTGTCGACAGATACGTTTGGCCTTGAGTTAAATACCACGACAAGTGGGCCTTTTGTGCTTAATGGTGAACGAGGGTTTCAAGTTAAGCATGCGCTGCAATCAGTTGCCTCGTTTAGCTTTAGTGCACCGTTTTTAAATGTAAAAGGAACACTGAAGCTTAATGGCAAAGACGTGGCTGTCTCCGGTGACGCATGGACTCAAAAAGAGTGGGGAAGTGGCTTAATTGGAGATGGGCAGCAAGGTTGGGATTGGTTCATTTTCAACTTGGATGATGGTAGGGCATTAACCGTAAGCCGTTATCGTCATAATGGGCAGTTACCGCATTTATTTGGTACGTTGTCTACTCGATCCGGAAAAGTGATCAATTTGACGGAGAACGACTTTACCATTACACCTCTTCAGGTCACGGGGCTATCAAACGGTCGGCGTTTACCACTACAATGGATTATCAACGTGCCTAAGTATGATATTAACTTGACCACAAGGATTACAAAGTCAGATATGTGGTTGCCATTTGTGATTCCCTACTGGGAGGGGCCAACTCTCGCCTCTGGTTCTAATGAAGCTTGGGGATTTATGCAGTTGACAGGGTACTAGATTCTGAAAAAAAGCCACCTATATGGTGGTTTTTTTGTGTCAGAAACACATAGTTTTCATCAAGAAACAGCTTGCGAATCACGAAAATGACTACGATATTTAACTAAGTTAATAGTAATCTATGGAATAACAAGTTTGGATATCAGGCAGGCATGGAAGTAATAACTGAAGAGCATACTTAAGAAAAATACGATGTATCGTATAGTTAACTTCGGAAATTTCGAGGTTTATACTCTGAACAAGCGATTATTCCTAAGTTTTCGATAGCTATACACTCTAATCATTCTTTGTTAATCGTTTATTAAGATAATAAATATAAGGGCGAAACCATGAACGATGTCATTCGTGACTTTTTCAAAATGGAATCCGCAGGCGGTATCCTTCTAGTGATTGCAGCAGCAATCGCAATGACTATTGCAAATTCACCGCTTGGCGAAAGTTATCAAGCTATGCTGCATACTTATGTATTCGGTATGTCAGTGTCTCACTGGATCAATGACGGCCTAATGGCTGTGTTCTTCCTACTAATTGGCCTTGAAGTAAAGCGTGAGTTACTTGAAGGTGCACTAAAGTCTAAAGAAACCGCTATCTTCCCTGCAATCGCAGCGGTAGGCGGTATGTTAGCTCCAGCACTTATCTACGTTGCTTTCAACGCAGGTGATGCAGAAGCGATTTCTGGTTGGGCAATTCCAGCTGCAACCGACATTGCATTTGCGCTTGGTATCATGGCTCTTCTCGGTAAGCGTGTACCAATCAGTTTAAAGGTTTTCCTGCTGGCATTGGCTATCATTGATGACCTTGGTGTAGTGGTTATCATCGCACTGTTCTACACAGGTGACTTATCCACAATGGCGCTTATTGTCGGCTTCATCATGACAGGTGTCCTGTTCATGTTGAACGCAAAAGAGGTGACCAAGTTAACCCCGTACATGATTGTTGGCGCGATCCTCTGGTTCGCAGTACTAAAATCAGGAGTTCACGCAACACTTGCAGGTGTGGTAATTGGCTTTGCTATCCCGCTAAAAGGCAAAAAGGGTGAGCACTCTCCACTTAAACATATGGAGCACGCACTGCACCCATACGTAGCGTTCGGTATTCTTCCTCTGTTTGCTTTTGCAAACGCAGGTATCTCGCTAGAAGGTGTGTCGATGTCGGGTCTGACTTCAATGCTGCCGTTAGGTATTGCAATGGGCCTACTAGTAGGTAAGCCGCTGGGTATCTTTACGTTCAGCTGGGCAGCTGTGAAGTTAGGTATTGCGAAGTTGCCTCAAGGTGTTAACTTCATTCATATCTTTGCGGTATCAGTGTTGTGTGGTATTGGCTTTACCATGTCGATCTTCATTTCGTCACTGGCATTTGGCAATGTGAGCCCAGAGTTTGATACTTACGCTCGACTGGGTATTTTGATGGGCTCGACTACGGCGGCCATCATTGGTTACGCATTACTGCACTTCTCTTTACCTAAGAAATCTGCAGAAGAAGTAACCGCTGAGAAAGCATAGTAGCAAGTCGCTAAAATGATAAAGAAGCCTCCCTATTGGGAGGCTTCTTTGCGTTTAGTCGTGATGTGGTTATACCAATTCCATCAATTATCTGATCATTCTTGCTGGTTAAAATCACTTATAACGGTGTTAAAGATTTTGTAGGTAGAGTAACTAACTAGCTGCAATCTTTGCCTTGTTCTAAATGATTTTACCGATGCAATTTTTTGAACATCTAATTAACGGAACTGGTATTACGTAATCAAGGAAATGCAGACGAAAAAAAGCCCAAGCTAAAAAGCGCTTGGGCGGATACAAACATAGGAGTTAATAAGAAAAAGCAGCAATGTAGCAACTAGAAAGAAACAAGTTTGACGGCCAGAAAAACTTAAAATGCCCTAGTTGTTACAGTAATTAAGACCAACCGCATTCCAAACAGTTCCATTTTTTTAAGAAATTTTTTCACAAAACAATATTCGCTTTAAATTCATCCCTTTAACTATTCATTTTGCCGTCTGGTCAGACCAATGGCTGAAAATGTGATGTTAATCATTTGTTAATCCAAGGTTTCGGGAGTATATTTCAAACAGTTGTTTAATACGAGTGATTGAAATGGCACCGAGAAGTACAACAAAAGAAAAGATACTTGATGTAGCAGAAGGACTATTCGCAGAATATGGCTTCAATGACACATCATTAAGAACCATTACTGGTAAAGCAAATGTCAATCTTGCTTCGGTTAACTACCACTTTGGTGATAAAAAAACATTGGTACGAGCGGTATTAGATCGATACCTAGAGGCTTTAATGCCAAGTATCCAAAGCTCGCTGATTGAGTTAAATACGCGCGATGAGTACAACATGGATGAAGTATTTGAATCGTTGCGTTTGCCTTTGAGGGCGTTGAATAGTGTAAGACCAAATGGAACGGCGTTATTTATGCTTCTAATTGGCCGAGGTTATACCGACGTGCAAGGGCAC
This sequence comes from Vibrio sp. SCSIO 43153, assembly GCF_023716625.1. NCBI lineage: Bacteria > Pseudomonadati > Pseudomonadota > Gammaproteobacteria > Vibrionales > Vibrionaceae > Vibrio > Vibrio sp. SCSIO 43153. Next base: position 2,069,134 of record NZ_CP071855.1, on the reverse strand, counting down.
TTGCGTTGGTTTATCAGTACTCGATATGAGGAAGTGCTGAACCTGTTCATGTTCTCTATCTCGAAAGCCAACCCTGAACTGACTGAAGAACAGCTGTTCTGGCGATTGCACTTCACATTAGGCACTTGTGTTTTCACTATGGCATCGAGCCAAGCGTTAACCGAGATTGCAGAAAGTAAGTTTGACAAAGAGGTCGACGCGAAGTCTGTCGTGGACCTGTTAATTCCATACTTGTCGGCAGGTATGTCCGCTAATTAAACCATATTAAACCAATAAAAAAGATAAGCTAAAGCCGCAAGCGGTGACGTGAACAAAAGGATCTGAACTATGAGCTCTCTACGAAGAAAATGGATTAGTGACCCAGCATTCAAAATGTTTAAAAAAGTACTGCCTCCATTGTCTAGTACTGAAAAAGAAGCAATGGAAGCAGGTAGCGTGTGGTGGGATGCTGAGTTGTTCTCAGGCAAGCCGAACTTTACAACACTACATCATTACCCGAAGCCTGCACTGACGTCTGAAGAGCAAGCTTTCATGAACAATGAGCTAGAGACTTTACTAGCAATGCTAGATGATCAAAAGATCGTTAAAGATGATCGAGATCTTCCACCAGAAGTATGGGAGTTCTTACGCAAGGAGCGCTTCTTCTCGCTGATCATTTCAAAAGAATACGGTGGTCGTGAGTTTTCTGCTCTGGCTAACTCAACCATCGTTTCTCGCATTGCAACTCGTAGTATCAGTGCGGCAGTTTCGGTCATGGTGCCTAACTCACTTGGGCCAGGCGAACTACTTTCTCACTACGGTACTCAAGAACAGAAAGATTACTGGCTACCACGTCTAGCAGACGGCACAGATATCCCGTGTTTTGCTCTAACTGGTCCTGAGGCTGGCTCGGATGCCGGTGGTATCCCAGACCAAGGTGTGGTTTGCTATGGCACGCACGAAGGCGAAGAAGTGCTTGGTATCCGTGTTAGCTGGAACAAGCGTTACATCACTCTGGCGCCTGTAGCAACAGTTCTTGGTCTAGCGTTCAAGCTTCAAGATCCAGATGGTTTGCTTGGCGATAAGAAAGATGTGGGTATTACTTGTGCGTTGATTCCTGCTGATCACGAAGGTGTGGAGATTGGAGAGCGCCACGACCCACTGGGTTCTGCGTTCATGAACGGTCCAACACGCGGTAACGATGTATTTATACCTATGGATTGGTTGATTGGTGGATCCGAGTATGCAGGTAAAGGCTGGCGTATGTTGGTGGAATGTCTATCAGCTGGACGAGGTATTTCCCTTCCTGCATTAGGCACGGCGATTGGTCACCTCACAACACGCACAACCGGCGCTTATGCTTATGTTCGTAAGCAGTTTGGTATGTCGATTGGTAAGTTTGAAGGTGTAGCAGAGGCAATGGGGCGTATCGGTGGTTTAACTTACCTACTAGAAGCGACTCGAACGCTAACCACAACTTCTCTGGATATGAAGGAAAAGCCAGGCATTGTGACTGCGATTGCGAAATATCACATGACTGAAATGGCACGTACCATCCTGAACGATTCTTTCGATATCCATGCTGGTCGCGCTATTCAAGACGGCCCAATGAACTACCTAGCGAAACACTACCTAGGTATTCCAGTCGCGATTACGGTGGAAGGTGCAAACATTCTGACTCGTAACCTAATGATCTTTGGTCAGGGGGCGACACGTTGTCATCCATACGTTCTGAAAGAAATGGAAGCTGCGGCAAATCCTGATCCGAAAGAGGGGGCGAAAGAGTTTGATGACCTGTTGTTCAAGCACATCAAACACGCAATGGGTAATACCTTTGGTGCATTAGGTGCAGCACTGACAGGCTCTCGCTTTGTGAAAGCGCATATGAGTGGTCCAACTCAGCAATACTACAAAGACATCACACGCTTAAGTCGCGCGCTGGCAGTGAGCGCAGACTTCGCAATGTTAACCCTAGGCGGTGACTTGAAGCGTAAAGAGATGATCTCAGCTCGCCTAGGCGATGGCTTAAGCTACTTGTACATGGCGTCAGCGGCGCTTAAGAAGTACGAAGACGAAGGGCGTCAGCAAGGTGATTTGAACTTTGTTCACTACGCGGTGCAGCACTGTTTGTACAACGCATCGAAGTCACTAAATGAGGCATATTCTAACTTCCCTGTGAAATATGTTGGTGGTGTGCTTAAAGGCCTGCTGTTCCCATTGGGTAACCACTTCAAAGCGCCAAGTGATGAACTTTGTGTTGGTCTTGCTGAAGCTATGATGACACCAGGAGCTCAACGCGATCGATTGACTCACCTGTGCTACATCGGTAAAGAGGAAGACGACAGCGTTGGTCTAATGGAGCAAGCATTTTTAGCAATGTACGATGTAAAGCCGTTGGAGCGTAAGCTAATGAAAGCAGCGAAAGATGGCAAAGTAGCACGTAAAGGCCTACTACATGATCGCTTGCAACAAGCATTTGAAGCTGAGGTGCTGACTGAGCAAGAAATTGATCAAATCATGGCCGCGGACAAACTACGATACAAAGCAATTCAAGTTGACCACTTTAGTCACGATTTCTCAGAAGTTCGCACTAATGTCACCTCGAAAAAGTCGCACTTAAACTCAGCAGCTTGAAGCGTTTGAGTATAAAATGAGACAAGCACCTCAATGAGGTGCTTTTTTTTGTGTTTGAGCCTCTAGGTTTTTCTGTTGAGTGCTCCAACCACTTGCATTTTCGCAGCATTTTTACAGAAATTAGGTGCGAAGTAGGGCTGAACCTTTTATCCTAGCAACGTTTTTTAAAGGAAGTTGAATATGATCATCAAACCTAGAATTCGTGGATTTATCTGTACTACTACGCACCCAGTGGGTTGTGAAGCTAACGTAAAAGAACAAATTGCTTACACCAAAGCGCAAGGCCCAATTAAAAACGCGCCAAAACGCGTTCTTGTTGTGGGTGCATCAAGTGGCTATGGCCTATCTTCTCGTATCGCTGCGGCATTTGGTGGCGGTGCTTCGACTATTGGTGTTTTCTTCGAGAAAGAAGGCTCAGAGAAGAAGCCAGGTACAGCTGGTTTTTACAACTCGGTAGCGTTTGAAAAGCTAGCTCGTGAAGAAGGTCTGTACGCGAAAAGCCTAAACGGCGACGCTTTCTCAAATGAAGCAAAACAGAAAACAATCGATCTGATCAAAGAAGACCTTGGTCAGGTAGACATGGTAGTTTACTCACTGGCTTCTCCAGTACGTAAAATGCCAGAAACGGGTGAACTTATCCGTTCAGCGCTTAAACCTATCGGTGAGACTTACACGTCGACTGCTGTTGATACCAACAAAGACGTAATTATCGAAGCAAGTGTAGAGCCTGCAACAGAGCAAGAAATCCAAGACACCGTAACCGTAATGGGCGGCGAAGACTGGGAACTTTGGATTAACGCACTATCAGAAGCTGGCGTTCTAGCGGATGGTTGTAAAACAGTTGCATACAGCTACATCGGTACTGAGCTAACTTGGCCTATCTACTGGGATGGCGCGCTGGGTAAAGCGAAAATGGACCTAGATCGTGCAGCAGCAGCACTGAACGAGAAACTGTCTGCAACCGGCGGTAGCGCAAACGTAGCGGTACTTAAGTCTGTTGTGACTCAAGCAAGTTCTGCAATTCCTGTAATGCCTCTATACATCGCCATGGTATTCAAGAAAATGCGTGAAGAAGGCGTACATGAAGGTTGTATGGAGCAGATCTTCCGTATGTTCAGCCAACGTCTTTACAAAGAAGACGGCAGCGCTGCAGAAGTAGATGAAGTGAACCGTCTACGTCTGGATGACTGGGAACTGCGTGAAGACATCCAACAGCACTGTCGTGACCTATGGCCACAAATCACCTCAGAAAACCTTAAAGAGCTAACTGACTACGTTGAGTACAAGGAAGAGTTCTTGAAGCTCTTTGGCTTCGGTGTGGATGGTGTGGATTACGAAGCAGACGTGAACCCAGCAGTAGAAACAGATTTTACGCAAATCTAATCGTTTCTTATTGAATTGAAAAAGGCGCTCAATGAGCGCCTTTTTTATGTCCTAAACCTTGGCGATGAATAGAGAGCACTTCTTAGTCAGTAATGCTCATTCAAAGGTGTTAACTTAGAATAATCAGGATCGTACCAGCGAGGGTCATCAATATATTAGCGATAGCGTATGTACCAGCATAGCCCAATGCCGGGATAGTTGATTTAGCGTACTCATTTACCACGTCCATAGCAGGAGCACATGTACGAGCTCCAATGATGGCACCAAAGAGTAGAGCTCGGTTCATCTTAAGTACATACGCACCGACTAGGTATGCTAGAACAACAGGCACCACACTAACGATAAATGCAAGACCAATTACTTGTGGACCAACTTGTGTCAAATGTTCAAACATTTTGCCACCAGCGCTTAAGCCGATACCCACCATAAAGAACATCAAACCTAGATCTTTGACCATGTTTAATGCCCCTTGAGGAACATAACCAAAAGTAGGGTGGTTGGCTCGAAGAAATCCTAGGGTAATGCCCGATAGTAACAAGCCTACCGCGTTACCAAGGCTAAAAGATACCTGTCCAAATGTCATGGTTACCAAGCCAAACATAATGCCCAAGATAAAGAAGCTACAGAAAGCCAATAAGTCTGCCATTTGGCTGTGGATAGATATGAAACCGATTTTTTCTGCTAGGCCATGAACACGGCTCTTCTCACCACTGACTTGTAGTACGTCACCTTTAGCAAGAACAATGTCCAAATCCATTGGCATTTCAATCTGAGCACGTACAACGCGGTTTAGGAAACAGCCATACTCTGATAGGTTGAGATCAGAGAGGCGCTTGCCAGAAATAGCATCACTTTTTACGACGATTTCTTCTTCTACAATTCTAAGGTCAAGTAGGTTACGGTCGAACACCTCTTTACCGTTACGGAAGCTTGGATCAAGACGAGCGTGGCTATCAGGGAAGCCTACCAATGCAATCTCATCTCCTTCTTGAAGAATGGCATCACCATCAGGATGGGCAAGAATGCCATTACGACGAATACGCTCAATGTAGCAACCTGTCTGGCGGTAGATACCGAGTTCACGTAGGTTCTTTCCATCAGTCCAGTCAATCAGTTCTGGACCAACGCGGTAGGCGCGAATAATAGGCAGGTAGACCTTACGTTGACTCGAGTTGCCAAGTCCACGCTCTTGCGCGATTTGTTGTGCTGAATCTGAAAGGTTCTGCTTTTGCAGCTTTGGCAGCAGTTTGGCGAACATGATCATGCTGATCAAACCAACCAGGTAAGCCATCGCGTAACCGACAGATAGATTTTCTAATACTAGAGAAAAATCCATATTACGTGGAATCGTGGCAAGACCAGAGTTCAATGCATCTTGAGCGCCCACCAACACAGGCGTAGCAGTAAGAGCCCCTGCCATCATACCGGCAGATAAACCGAAATCGAGTCCCAAGTAATGGCTGCAAAAGTAAGTCAAACTTACTGCCGAAACTAATACTGTCATGCTCAAGATGAAGTAATGTTTTCCGTCGCGGAAAAATATACCAAAGAAGTTTGGACCGGCTTCAATTCCTACACAGTAGATAAACAGCATAAAGCCAATTGTCAAAGCTTCTGCATTGAATGAGAATCCTAAGTGGCCCATTATCAACGATGTAATAAGAACGCCAATTGAATTTCCTAACTGTAGGTTTCCAAAGCGAATTTTTCCAATTGCAAGGCCAATGGCCAATACAACGAAGATTAGAAGAATAGGGTTTTGATCGAGAAGGTGTACGACGTCTATGTTCACAGCGTGGCTCGGTAAAATGTGTGCCAATGAGAAAGATTAAGAATGGCGAATTGTAACTAAATATAGCAAAAAGATAAGTGAAATTTTTTAGCTTTTTCTATTAGTTGCACTAGGGCTGTAATTGTCATTGTGAAATATACCCAACCAAATAGAGGTTACTTGGGTATAAAGAAAAAGCCGCAATAAGCGGCTTTTAAACATTCAGTAATTAAGATTACTCGTCGAATAGACCTAGGTGCTCTTTTGCGTAAGCTTCAAAGTCATCACAGCCACCGATGTGCTCTTGGTCGATGAAGATTTGAGGAACCGTTTCTACTGGTTTGCCAACTGTTTTCTCTAGGTCAGCTTTAGAAATACCTTCAGCGTGGATGTCTACGTAACGGTAGTTGAAGTCATCACGTTTTGCTTTCAGCGTTTCTGCGTGCTCTTTTGCACGAACACAGAATGGACAAGCTGGGCGACCAAAGATAACTACGAACATAATCTCATTTCTCCTAAAATCTATTCTAATTGAAAGTGCAGCTAGACCTCATGTCGGCATACGCTTTCGTTTGTTAGGATAACTATGCCCGATCCAGATACGGAAATAAAGCAGCAATTACCTCTTGTCTCGATAGGTGAAATCTATCGTGTAAAAACTGAACACGAGTTTGGCTTAAAGCCAAGAAAGGTGGGGTTATTGCCTTATTCAACCATAGAATTCAACGCTGTTAAGCGTGTGAAGTGACGCATAAAAACATACTTTTAGAAGGGTTATTAATGGCACAAGGTGCACTTGGTCAATTTATTTTGGTGCAAAGCATAGCACTCTAGTGTGAGTTGTTGTTTTGGGGAGGAAGTGTATGTTTCAGTTTATGACTGCGACACGGATTATCTTCGGCGAGGGGGCGCTCCAATCTTCGCTGTCTGTAATCAATCAATTTGGCTACAGCGTTTTACTGGTGACTGGTAAAGATACGCAGCGTGCCACACCTATTGTTAACTATCTAAAAGCGCAAAATATGCGCTATCAGCATGTCGCCATCAATGGTGAGCCCAACATTACTATGGTTGAAGAAACCGCAGTACTTGGACGCAAGTTCCAGCCCGATATGGTTATCGCGATTGGTGGGGGAAGTGTCATTGATATGGGTAAAGCGCTCGCGGCGATTATTCCTAACCAAGGTGACGTCTACGACTATGTCGAAGTAGTAGGTAGAAATGTTCCTTTAAAAACCAAACCGATTCACTTTATTGCCATTCCAACCACGGCCAGTACCGGCTCAGAAGTGACCAGAAATGCAGTGCTTAAATCGGGGCAAGACCAAGTGAAAGTCAGCTTGAGAAGCCCAGAAATGCTTGCCGACGTTGCGATAGTCGATCCAACCTTAACTTATGGCACTGATCAATATACCTCGGGTCGCGGCGCAATGGATGCGTTTACTCACCTGATGGAAGCTTATGTATGTGGTGACCCGAATCCGCTCACTGACATGGTTTGTGAGGAAGGGTTACGTCGCCTAAGCCGCTCGGTAATAGCTGGGTGTAAACAAGACTGTCACAAAGCTCGTGCAGATCTTTCTTTTGCGGCACTTTTAGGTGGTATGGCCATCACTAACGCTAAGCTTGGTGCGGCACATGGTTTAGCTTCAGCATTGGGAGGCAAGCTCGATGCGCCCCACAGTGTTATTACTGCCCGTTTGGCTCCTCATGTCATGCATGAGAATATAAATGCAGCGAGGAAAGCAGGACGTAGTGATGTGATTAGCCGTTACAAGCGATTGGCACAGCTCGTTACAGACAGAACCAATGCCAATGAGCACGATGGCGTACTTTGGGTGAGAATGGTGCTGGATAAACTTGAGCTACCTCAGTTAGGAAAATTTGGTGTGTGTCAGACGTCGTTTGAGCAAGTCGCCGATGATGCACTGAAATCGGTCGCTATCAAAGGCAACCCATTACCACTTACACAAGATCGATTAGTGTACATTCTTCGCCAAGTGTGTGATTGCAGCGATGCGTGCATAGGGGAGAGTTCGCATCATGTGAGCTCCGTGGAGGTGCTGGAATCTCGCACTGATCTATCGGATGTGAATCAATAGAATTCCGCTTGGGTTAGAAACGCAAAGGGGAGCTATTCGGCTCCCCTTTGTTAATTCGTTAGTACTGACTTAGCTTGTCGTAACGGCTGTCTTTCAGTGCGTCTTTTACGCGTTTAAGGTTTTCACGGAAGCCAGTGCCTCGGCGCAGCGTGAAACCGGTTGCTAGAACATCGATGACCGTCATTTGTACTACGCGACTTGCCATTGGCATGTACACGTCTGTGTCTTCAGGTACATCTAGCGTGATAGCCAGTGAACTTGCTTTCTCTAGCGGCGAGTCTTTCGCTGTGATGGCAATCACCGTCGCACCGTTTTCACGAGCAAGATTTGCAATCTCAACTTGGCTCTTAGTACGACCGGTGTGAGAAATCAAAACGATAACGTCATTGTCACTGCAGTTAATGCAGCTCATACGTTGCATTACGATATCTTCGAAACAAGTAATTGGAATGTTGAAGCGAATAAACTTGTTTTGAGCGTCACGCGCCACAGAAGAGGAAGCACCTAGACCGAAGAATGAAATGCGCTTCGCTTGAGTCAGAAGATCAACTGCGCGGTTAACTTGCATCGCATCAAGGCTGTTTTTCGCAACATCTAAACACGCCATTGTTGATTCGAAAATCTTATGGGTGTAGGCATCTGGGCCGTCGTCTTCTTCGACATTACGGTTTACGTAAGGTGTACCATTAGCAAGGCTTTGTGCAAGGTGAAGCTTAAAATCTGGGAAACCTTTGGTATCCAGACGACGACAGAAACGGTTTACAGTGGGCTCACTTACGTCAGCCATTTTAGCTAACGTTGCAATGCTTGAATGAATCGCAGTTTGTGGTGACGCCATGATTACTTCTGCAACCTTGCGTTCCGACTTACTGAAATTCTCCAGGTTTTTTTGAATTTTTTCTAATGTATTCATAGTGTTCACGAGGGTAAGAGAACAACTCGCTGGCTCTGTTAACGGCAAGAAATACGTCAGTTTCAATCTGTACTGAGGCGTTAACGAAAACTACCAGCGCCATAAAATTAGTATAAACCCGATCCTCAATCTGGCTAAAACAAATACGGTTACTATTTAGTGAGAATTTGACAAGCCTCAAACAAAATTTTGTAAAAACTACAGAATTGAATGTAGAAGGGGTGGTATTCGCCTCAAGTGGCACAATAATGATGTTTGAGTTACATCAAAAAGAAAGAAAATTTCAATTCAATGTAACTCAATCGGAGCCTTATTGATTCAGAATCTTATCGACTAATTCTTGAATCTTTCCAGTAAGGGTTGGGGCTTGTGTCGCGATCTCTCGCTGCTCATCAAGCACCGATGAAAGGATATCCCTGCTTGTAAGAGGGTTAGCAAGAACGACACGAAATACGATGGTATTCATTCGCTGCCATTTTTCTGGGTTCAACCGAGTCCGAGATACGAAAGACTTACCAGTTTCACGCTGGCGCTTCTGAATAAATTGAGTTAGCTGGTTGATAAGCTCATTGAGCTTTTCACGCTGGATGCCATCTGCTTGTGCAAGAGCATCCCGATAACTTTCTGGCAAGTAACGGTAAGTAAGCAGGCAAAGTTCTGGTTCGGAAACAAGCTCAAAGTCTGCCTGTTCTTTGATCAAGTCAGCAAAGTAACGTGCTTTCTCAATGCTCTGGTCAATGAGTAACTCATAGCCTGGGCGGCTGATGATATGCATTGCCGCATAGACCAACATCGCCATGCCTGAACGGGAGCCTTCCAGGGTATGACTACCAAGATCCTTTGAGCCTTTACGTAGAATATATTGAGCGTGGTGTTCAATAGATTTCATCGCATCAGGGTCTTTAAATAGAACCATACCAGCGCCCATAGGGATATAGAGTTGCTTGTGCGCGTCAATGGTCACAGAATCGGCTAATTCAACGCCAGCAAGTAGCTTGCGGTAGTGGTTTGACATTAATGTCGCGCCGCCCCATGCGGCATCGACATGGAAATGACAATCATGTTGTTTACATACCTGTGCAATTTCTTCAAGAGGGTCAATCGTGCCAGTTTCAGTCGTTCCAGCCACACCGACAACTGCAATTGGTTTAATTTTCTGGGCTTCAAGCTCAGCAATTTTTGCTCTTAAGTCGGACGGAACGATACGATTAGCGCCATCTGTTTTGATTGCAACTAGGCCTTCTTGGCCCAACCCGAGCACATCAGCTGCTTTTTTTAGAGAGTAGTGGCCACGCTCTGAAACTAAGATTGCTAAACCTTCATAGCCATAATGTTTCATGGCTTTGAAGAGGCCTTCTTTTTCTACGCCTTTGAAAGTGCCGTCTGCTTTTAGCGCTTTATTTCGCGCAACCCAAAGAGCGGTAATATTGGCGATAGTACCACCAGAACAAAACGCACCAAGAGAGTGTTTCGCGCTGTGCATCCACTTTGCGTAAAACTTATCGTCCTGACCGTATATAAGTCGATGGAGCATACCGAGAACTTGACGTTCAAGCGGAGTGAATGCTTTTGATGTTTCAATTTTCACCAAGTTTTGGTTTAGAGCAATCATGATCTTTGACAGCGGCATTAAAAAATACGGTAGGGCAGAAGTCATGTGTCCAATAAAGCTTGGTGCAGAGGTGTGTACTGAGTGCGAGACGAGCGTATCTAACAAGTGCTCGGTATGATCAGAGACGAACTCTGGCTGCTCAGGAATCTGAGCAGAAGAAAAGTCTTTTTCAATTTCACGCAAAGGCTTTTCTTCTGCCACGATATGCTCGCGTAGAAACTGGTTTAGATTTTGAGACAAGCTCTCTTCGATTTTAGTTAACGTTGAGTCTGGCCCTTCAGGAATAGTGAAGATCTTTAACAAGCTCTCAAAGCTAACATCTGCGGTTTTTTGTTCCTTAACCATGGCAAGAATTATTTGTAATTATATTAGTAAGACGAGCGCAACAATCTAAACCAAAACGGGAGCAAAGTCCCGTTTTAATTGTTGAAAACCAATTTGCTGAAATGAAAAACAGGGAGCGTTTAATCACACTTTTGCTTTTCGATTTTACTAATGGATTGATTGTATTTGTTCAGTGCAGCATCAATTTGCTTTGGATGGCTTAGGAGATCAGCAAATGCTGAGCGAAGATCATAATTCTTCTCATGATTTGCAGACTGTCGGTCAGAAAACGTTTTTTGTGCTGCCTTACCTAGATCATCATTTCGAGTCGCAAGCTGTTTGACATCATGCTGATCGAGCTTTAGCCAAGCTTCGACTGGCTGACCTGTTGCTACTCTGCTAGGGTCATTTTCTAAAAAATAATGTACGGCTTGTCGGTTTAGTTCGAAGTGATGCTTACGTCCCTCTAAAAACCAATTACTAACCTCATCTAGGTCAGGATATTGAGTCACTGTTAGGTCCACTAAGTCCTGATACCATTGCAGTGAAGCATCGATATAGGAATCGTATTTTTGAGCGAGACATTGCTGATCTGCAGCGAAAGTGTAGCCTGAGCAAGAAGCAAGCAAGGCTGCTACTACAAAGCGTTTCATTCTATTTCCTTTTGGGCTGTTGCATTAAGCAACTTTTAATTGGTATACCTGCCATGAATTCACATTCTTATCTCAGTGAGATACATAGCGGCAAGTATTAGCGTTTTATAATATTTTGCCGCATTGTAATAGATGTTAAAGAAAAAACCTGAGATCTAGCTAGCAAGTGACACAAAGAACAGCATCATGACAGGGACTAATAAGCTGAGAATAAAGCCACTAACAATTGCGATAGGCACACAGCGGACGCCACCTGTCGTTTGAATGACTGGTAGAGTAAAGTCCATAGCGGTTGCACCCGCATATCCGATAGAAGTACATGGATAACTTCTTATAAGAAGAGGTATTGCGACAAGAGCGACGAGTTCTCGCATAAGTTCAATTAGAAAAGATGCGCCACCAAATACAGGGCCAAAAGCATCGCCCATAAGAATCCCTGCCAAAGAGTACCAACCAAAGCCTGATGACATCGCAAGGGCTTGGTAGAGAGGAATATCTAATAGGAACCCAGCGATAACTCCACCTAACATACATGTCATTATTACCAAAGAAGCAATGGCCATGCCTTGCTTATTAAGCAAAATTTGACGCAAAGTAAGTCCGCTATTACGTAATTGAATACCAATGAAAAATAGTAGAAGGAAAAGAATCCATTCACTAGCGGTATCCACCCACTCAAGTCCAATAGGTAATATAAGGCCTGCTAGCAACCCTCCACCTACAACCAATACCAACTTAACGGACTCCATTGCCATCGATGATAAAGGTAATGCTTTGTGTTGAGCGTCTGTTTTAAGCGGTAGCAGCTTATCAATAAGAGGAAGAGCAAGAAGGTTACAAGTGCTTAAACAGACAAAAAACGTACCAGCATAGAGCAATATAGATTGCAAGTTGGTGCTGAGGTTATCAAGCGCCGCAAGGCTAAGGCCCATCAGCGCGAGAATGACGTAGATTAGATTTGACGTAGCGGCATTAATTCTAGCGAGCAACGAAGCTTGCGAAATTGGAATCAGATAGCCAACGACAAGAGGGGCAAATATAAACAACATCCCTGAGAACATAAAACCCTCAATTTCCTAGTAATTATAAAGTAGTAAATTGAGCGTATTGTAGTGTGATATGTCTCTAAAGACCACTTGCGTGAAGCACTTCCTTAATCATATTTTGGAAATCGTCATCGCTGGTATTACTTAATTCAAACAGTACCTCTGCTCCAGTCAAATTAAACTCTACTTCATGTTCATCTATACGTTCGTCTTGGTTTCGGAACATTAGAAGGTGATTCGCGATACGGGCAACATCAAGATAGCTTACTTCAGGACGGTGTGGGGTCAGCTTTTCATTGGAAGAAACTTCACTGAAATCGTTATCAAAGCCCCACTTCTCCAGAACTAGTTTGCTGGTGGCAGAACAGCGTGTTTGGAAGATCTGTAGCGCGATATCGCTATCGAGGTAATTGCCTCGGTCTAGGTAAAGGTGATACTCATTAACTAAACAGAATAAACCAATGTCAGCTAGCAAACCGACAAGTAACGCTTTTTCTTGCTCCAAATAAGCATAGCAATCTGGCTCATGCTTTTTGAAGTGCTGCACGACCAGAACCATAGTCGCGCCAAGCTCTCGTGATACAGCCGCGCTTTTTCTTAAGATTGAATTACATTCGCTGGTAAGGTTAACGGAGTGTTTGAGTTGTTCGATGGCTTGCGCTGTGACGATATCACGGACTCGAAGAATCCCTAGTCGAGATACTGCTGTCGTCAGATCATTGCAGGTGATATTGCGTCGGTTGAAAATCACGGAGTTGGCCACCCTTAGAACAACAGCGGCTAATCCAGGATCTTCAATTAAGCAGTTAGCAATATCTGAGATCGCGGTATTTTCTTCGGTGCAAAGCTGTTGAATCTTCAGTACCACATCCGGAATGGGTGGTAGTGATATTTTTCCAGTTGAAATCGATTGTTTTACTAAGTGTGAAAAATCGCTTTCAAGGGATTTTATTAGTTTTTCTTTGTTTTGCGGTAGCCAGTAAAATGATAAATGTTCCATAAAATGCTGTGCTGGAGAGCTTTCGTACAGTGTACCCTCGACTAAAGTCTATTATCAATTTATTGCTTAACTGGGTGGTGTATTTGGATGCTAAATCACCTACTTGACGGATGTTTGTTGTATTAAGTGTCAAAAAAACATCGTACTAGAAGGTGTAATGTGAAACTAATCACGTATCTTGTATTTATACTTTTCTATCTGTGACACAGATCCTAACTTATTTTTCAACGTTAAGTATGATTAGAAAAGTTGGTGAGCACAAATCACAAAATATCGCCAACAAACTGACAATTTTTCGCTACAAGCTGCTGTTTTATCTGGTGACATCGCTAATCGGGGTAATTTATTCAGATTAAGAGGTCAAAGGAAATGACAGACCAAGCTTTTTTTACTTATATAAAAAAATTTAAATCTTTCCAAAAGCGCTCTATGTTTGGTGGTATAGGGCTTTTTAGTGACGATGCTATGTTTGCATTAGTAAGCAATGACTGCTGCTACCTTCGCGGCGGAAAAGAACTAGACCAAATATTTGTCGACTTGGAGTGTGAGAAATACAAACACGTTAAAAAGCAAACAACGGCCACAGTAAATTACTACGACGTTACTGAGCTGTTTGAGGCTCGCGCACCAGAGTTAGATAAGCTCGTTGTTAAGTCAATAGCATGTTCTGTACGAGAGAGAGAGTTCCAAAAATCTTCTGCTAGTAAAAGACTACGTGATTTGCCGAATATGCAGCTTACGCTTGAGCGTATGGTTAAGAAGGCAGGCATTGACGATGTTGAAACATTCTTAGCGTTGGGACCTGTAGAAGTTTTCAATAAAGTTCGAGCGGCTTACGGCAGTGATGTTGATCTAAAGTTGCTTTGGAAGTTTGCCGGAGCGGTAGACGGCGTTCATTGGAAGCTTATCCAAGAGCCAAGAAAGAAACAGCTATTATCTCTTTGTCAATAGATTGATTTTATTGATTTTAAGTGGAGTTAGCGAGTCAATAAAAGGATGAGAGCTGCGCCTTGATATGGAAGTTAAAGTACGCGGTCACTTCACTGCAATAGATCAAAAAGCCGAGGTAGGAGTTGCCTCGGCTTTGTCATTTACGCTCGAAGTTTAAAACTTGAAGCGAGTAGTGAACATAAACTGGTCACCGTAGAAATCGTTAATTCTTGCTTCTGCACCGAGAGAGAATAGCTCTGTTGAGTGGAAGCGAGCATAAGCAGAACCTATCCAATCATCATTGTTATCGATGGAAACATAGCCAGCTTTACCACCAACCTCTAGCTGAGGACCAAGCCATTGACGAATGCCTACATTTAGCTCCATACCAACATCTGCACTGCTTGAAGATGTCGGTTGAACAACTCGCATCAGCATCGCGCCAGTTAAGTCTGCCCAGTTGTTTACTGGAGAGTGGAAGCCGAAGCCCGCTGCTGAATCAAAATCACCGTCAAACTCGGAGTCGATGCGAGCAATAACATGTGCATTTGGGTGGATCGACTTGCTGAAACCTGCACCAAAAGTAACAGGGCTAGCGCCGATACGCGCTTCGAAATAGTCGTAACTAAAGTTGCTCATGGTAGCTGGGCTATCACGATCTTCATAAGCCATTACTTGACTTGATGCTAGCAGAAGTGCTGCTGCTAAAAGTGTTTTACGCATAATCAACGATAAACCTTGTTAGTTGTCATTCCTTTGGTTCAATAAATAATTGAACCTTATCTAGATTGTTCGACATCATAATCAAAACATGGCGCTACGACCAATAAAATTGTGTCGAACATTTGTCATTTTAACGATACTCAAGCAAATAAAGTGCCAGCGGACTAGCGTAACCTCTATCCGAATGTGAGTTTGCTCAAAGTTAATTTACTCTCCGAAACTGGTTCTTCGTTCAGACATGGCATTTAGTATTGCTTCAGAGTCCAATATCGAAACCCAAGAGAGCAAATTATCATCGTGCTGAATCATAAAAGTGGTTAGCTGTTGAACTAGTGCAGATCGGAGTTCGTCTCCCCGCCAAGGCTTCGCTACGTAATAGTCAAGGCTTGCATTATTTACTGCTTCAACGGTGTCTTCTAACCCAGCTTGACCAGTGAGCAGTACCTTGCGAGCAACGCGAGTGTCATCTGCTTGATTTAGTTCAATCAAGAAGCTAATACCAGTTTGTTCTGGCATGATATGATCACATAGAATAAGCGCAAGCTTGATACCTTCCCCCTTCATTTCTGCGATCACTTCTTTCGCTTCTGTAACCGATTCTGCTCCTTCAATTACAAAGTTATCTTCAAACACAGCAAGATCTTGAAGTACGCTATCCAAGACCTCTCTTTCATCATCAACACATAAAATTAGATACTTAGACATGTTCTTCTCCTTTTGAATTAATCGGTAGCCACACAGTCATCGCGGTGTACTCTCCGAGCTTAGAATCTACTTCTATCCATCCGTGATGAGCAGACACAATTTGCTGGCATATAGACAAGCCAATCCCAAGTCCAAAGTTACCTTCTTTCTTGGTCGTAAAGTTGAGCTCAAATATCGCTTGTTGTTGAGACTTAGGTATTCCTGCGCCATTGTCTTGGAAAGACACAACGATATATCGTTTGTGCGCTTTCTTTTTTATTTCTGAGGTAATATTGAGCTCGCCTTTTTCTGGGAAGGCATCGATCGCGTTGGAAATGAGGTTGGTCCAAACTTGTTGCAACGCAATAGGCTGACAAAGAATTTTCGGAACTGGGGTGTAGTCCTTAGTCAAAGTATGCATTTTGAGCTTGTTCTCAAAGATCACTAATGTGTCTTCAATGCCCTCATGAATGTCAACAGAATGCATCACTTCATCATCTGCTCGTGCATATCCCTTTAGGCTTTTAACCATATCTGCTATGCGTGCAGCACAAACGTTTATTGAGCGCAAAGCAGAACCTGTCTGATGATAACTTTCAAATAAGTTGAGCGTGTCGATAGCTTGGCTGGGTGCAGAAGCCAAAGATTCCAACATAGAGTTGTCAGCATCAAGATTTAAGTTCACCATTTTTTTTGCAATATTTCTATCGACGACATGTGGTTTCAGCTGATTCACTCGCGCCCGAAGCTCAGCAGTAGAAGAGGGTTTAGAGGTTTGAGCATCATGCAATATTGCAACCCCTTTGGCTCTTTCTGGTGGCGTTGGTGATTGAGTTAATAGCTTTTCCAGTGTCATCGTGAGATTTTCTACACCCCTTAAAATGGCGGCTATGGGGTTATTAAGCTCGTGAGCGACACCGGCGACAAGTTGCCCCAGCATCGCCATTTTTTCTCTCTCTATGAGTTGCTGGTGTGCTGACTCGAGTGACTCGAGTGTTTTTTGCAGTTCTAATTTTGTGTTGATACTACGTTGAAGTCGACGATTAAAATGCCTCAACAATAGATTTGTAAACAGAGGAAGCAAGTTTGAGTCTGTTTGCATTACTTTTCGAAACTCTTTTCTATCCAGTTTAATAACTTTGGTTGTGGTTAGCGTCAACGCAGTAGAAAAAGAGTTCTCACCCGTCACGAAAGACATGCCACCGACAATGTTACCTTTGCTATGACGGACAACTTCTCTTTGCATTCCTAGCTCATCACGCTTGTAGAGCGCGACCTCTCCACTAGTGATAAACCATAAAAACGTATTCGGCTCCCCCTCTACTGTCAGTAAGTGTTCCGGAGAGTAGGTGCGACAAGCATTTGAGTCCTCTTTCTCAGCGAAAAAGTTTTGTAGAGCGCCAATAACTTGTTCTGCAAGTTCAAAATCAGATAGCGCATGATAATCGTTTAAGAAACCTGCTTGATAACTTTTCATTTGGGTTTCTATGTGCGCGCGGAGCAACTTTTGTTGATCCAGTATTTGGCTGTAACTAAGAAGGTTGTCTCGATCGTGCTTCAATACAAATTGAGTCAGTTCTTTCTGTGCGGTATTAAAAAGCACTTGGTCTGGCAAAGGTTTGGTCAGACAGTGGTCGAGGCGGCCTTCGTTAACCGCTGTAAGAATAGCGTCGATATCAGAGGAGCAACTGATGAGTATTTTCCTCGCTTTCTCAGTATGTGCTGCACGAGAAAGCCCAATCAAAAACTCAACACCATTTAAGTTTGCGTGGTGACTGGTTATAACCAGAGCGACGCTCTGTTGCCTTTCTTCTAGATACTCTAGAGCACTCTGTGCTTCTTCGATGGACTCTACAGAATGAATATCAAACCTACTCGCCAAAGGAGAGAGCTCTAAGCGAAACTGCTCTGCACTGACAGGGTTGTTATCTAGACAAAGTACGGCGTATCGATTCACAGGGCTAAAGGCTCCAGCTAAGACTTGGCCGTAACACCATATCAAGAAATAATGAATACGGTTGGGAGCTAAGTATGGTTATAGAGCTATCACTGGTACTAAGCCTCAATAGTCTGATTTATCTCAATGTTTCCACTGGCTAGTCTTTGCGTTAGACTGAGTTAAAACACATCAAGTAAAGACACTATGCAAAACTTAAAAAAATTCGGTGCCATTGGTGGCGCTATTTCTTTGGCATTATGTTGGCCATTAGCCGTTGGACAAATTGGCCAATCGATCATTGAAGATGGCATCGCGAACATGAATGATGACATGGTGAAGGGCGAAATCGTGGAATACGATCGTGGTTACCTTTCTTCCGTTGTGCTGACTCGCTATACGGTGGTTGACCCTGAAGTTAAAAGCCAGCTTGAGCGTGATGGCCTACCAACAGCTTTTGATGTTACAAGTGATTTGTCTCATGGCTTAACTAGCCTAACCGCAGACTCAAAGTTAGTTGATGCCGATTTTTTACCGCTAACCATGCACAGTACGACTCAGCTGAATGGGAATACAGATTTCACTCTCAATCTAGCCAGCTGGAGTTATCAAAATGAAGCTCAGGGGATGCACCTTTCTTCTAGCCCGGCGCATATAACCGGTAATGTAACAGTGCTTGGTGATCTGAATTACCAGGTATCAGTACCTTCTGTTCAGATTGATTTTGAAAATGGTGAAGAAATTCATTTAACAGAGCTATCTGGAGAAGGAAAAGGTAAGCAAGCAAAAGGCTACTGGTTAGGTGAGCAGTCTTTTGCATTAGAGAAGTTAGACGTTGTTGATTCTACGCTTACACCGATGTTTCTCATTGAAAATGCGAACTACAGTGGGAAGACATCGCTAAATGAGACTGGCGATAAGCTGAGCACCAATCTTGTTGTGGGTGCGCAGAAAATGCGTCTTACTGATGGTACCGACGTGGATAGCTTTAAGCTTGATTTCGCCATTGGTGATGTTGATAGCCAATCATTCGATCAGATCATGTCAATGTATCAGAGTTCACCAATGCTGGATGAGCAAGAAATCCAAAAGCTATTGCCGCATGTAGATACACTATTTAGCAAAGGTTTTAACCTTTCAGTCAATGAGCTATCTCTAGCGTTTGGTGCTGGTAAGTTCCGTAACCAGTGGAAATTATCTATTCCTCAAGGGACAGACAACGTTACGCAAGACCCAATGAAGTTGGTGACAGCGACTACTGGTTCCCTAAACACCTATTTTTCTGATGAACTGGTCAACTTATACCCATTCATTCAAGAAGGTGTTGATGAGTTGATGGTGATGGAGCTTTTAGAGAAGACAGAAAGTGGCTATGAACTAAAAGCAGAAATCTCTGACGGGAAACTGAAGTTCGAAAATGGACAAGAATTTCCTTTAATCGCGCTGCTTATGCCTGCATTGATGCAATAGAGAAGTTTACAAAGTAAGTTTTTAGCTTTTTCAGTTTAAAAAGAGGTCGTAAGACCTCTTTTCTTGTTTTTATCCCTGCAAAAACGTGATATTAATTTCGTAATCTTTACTTAGCAGGAGCAATGAGCATCATGGAACAAAATACGGACAACGTATTTAACTTCAGTGCAGGACCCGCAGGTCTGCCAAAAGCAGTCATGCAGCAAGCACAAAAGGAGCTAATCAACTGGCAAGGTCTTGGTACTTCAGTGATGGAAATCAGTCACCGAAGCAAAGAGTTCATTAAGGTTGCAGAAGAAGCAGAGCAAGACCTTCGTGATCTTCTGAACATCCCAGACAACTACAAAGTACTGTTTTGCCAAGGTGGTGCTCGTGCTCAATTTGCCGCTGTTCCACTAAACCTACTGGGTAACTCGGAAACTGCGACTTACATTGATGGTGGTTACTGGGCAGAAAGCGCAGTGGCAGAAGCGAAAAAGTACTGTGAACCTGACGTCTTCAACGCGAAAACCACGATTGACGGTAAAGCGGCGGTTCTACCTGCAACAGAATGGAAAATCTCACCAGACGCAGCCTATGTCCACTTTTGTCCGAACGAAACCATCGATGGTGTTGAAATCAATGATTTGCCGGTGACAGATAAGCCAATCGTTGCAGATATGTCTTCGACGATTCTTTCTCGCGAAATCGATATCTCTCAATACGGCGTTATTTATGCTGGGGCGCAAAAAAACATCGGTCCTTCAGGCATCGCAATTGCAATTGTTCGTGATGATCTTCTTGGTTTGGCGAAAGATGTATTGCCAAGCATTCTCGACTACAAAGTGTTGGCAGAAAAAGAATCGATGTTTAATACGCCGCCAACATTTGCTTGGTACTTATCTGGGCTTGTGTTCAAGTGGCTAAAAGCGCAGGGCGGTGTAAAAGCGATAGAGCAAGTTAACCGAGAAAAAGCTGCGCTGTTGTACGATTACATCGACCAGTCGGACTTCTATCGTAATGGTGTGTACTCTGCTAACCGCTCTTTGATGAACGTACCATTCCAACTAGCGAAACCAGAACTTGATGGCACATTTTTAGAACTGGCTGATGCGAAGGGGCTGAAAGCGCTTAAGGGGCATCGTGCGGTTGGTGGTATGCGAGCTTCAATATATAACGCAATGCCACTAGAAGGTGTCCAAGCTCTTGTCGACTTTATGCGCGAGTTTGAACAAAAGTACGCTTAACTAAGAGCTGTGATATAATTTTTGAAAGCGTCGCAATTGCGGCGCTTTTTGCTTTTCAGAGATTAGCACTCTCATGGAAGCACTCGCACATTTTTGTGGCGGAACTTTGAACAACCACAATAGGTTCGCTATTTTTGTGGCACCATTTACTTATGAGAACTTTAGTGAAAAATCTCTATCTGACAATCCTGTTCTGTTTATCTTCTATCGTTCATGGACAAGAGATCCAAGTGTGGAGCGGTATTGAATATTCAACGGTCGCTGAAATCAAAGAACGATTTGAAGCGGAGACTGGCAACACGTTGGCGATTCGAGAATTCGATGTGAATAATATTCGCTCAGAGCTGTTGTTAGCGAAGCAGACCAGTATCACTTTTCCAGATGTTATTTGGGTGCCTTCCGATTTCTTGGGTTTACACGACTATTTTGACCTAGCAAAAGTTCCATCTAGTTGGATAGATGAAGATAGCATGGAGCCCAAAGCTTTAGAACTAGTGACTGTTGATGGGGGCGTATATGGCGTGCCTTTAGGCTTAGGTAATCACTTAGTTCTATATGTGAATACGAAGTTGACTCAAGATGTTCAGCCCACTTGGGAGGCATTATTGGAAGAGGCTAAACGAGGCGAGTTTCCATTAGCCATGCAGTACCCAAATATGTATTTCTTGATGGCATTTGTTCCCATGTTTTCTGACTATCGGACGCAGCCAGTCACGGACATCGATGTAGGCGCGTTAGCGGCAGCGTTAAAGTTTTATGGATCACTCGCAACCAACAATATTGTGAAAGATAAGTGCACCCAAGAGCAAGCTCGTGAGCAGTTCATTAATGGTGAGGTGGCTTATCTCATTGATGGTGATTGGGCTCTTGGTGAGTTGAAGCAGCACTTTAGCAAAGAGCTTAGGGTCAGTAGCTTACCGACTTATAACAACCATCACATGCATTCATTAAGTGGTGGCAAGGTATTGGCTTTCAACACTGAGGCAATGGCTAATCCTGAAAAACGAAAAGCGATGCGCACTCTAGCTACTATTGTTCAAAAGCCAACGTTTATTGAAGATGTAATCATTAATCAGAATCTTATCTCTACCAATCGGTCGATTAATCGTAAATGGTATGACACTGACAGCACTTACTATAGTGATTTATATAAACAATTAAGTCCCGCATATGCTATGCCAAGTACGGTAGAGATGGCAGTGACTTGGGAAGCGCTAATAAGAGGTTACAAACGCTATACAGCGGGAATGCCAGCCAAAGACGCCGCTCAATTTGTTGTCAAGTTCATTAATGAACACTCTCAACACATACATCAGCGTAGGAAGTCACTGTAATGGTCAGTTTACGAAGTATCTTAACCCTGATTGTGGTGATTGGCTCACTGCTACCAGCCTATTGGGTTGGTACCAGCATGATCGATAAACACCAAGAAGACTTACTAGCACAGAAAGCACTTAAGCTTGAAAATAGCAACCAAGGTATTCGAAAAACCGTCGAGGATGATCTTACCTTTATTGCAAACTTAACACGCTGGTATTCAAAAGATCGGCTTTTAGTTCAAGGTATGGACAATGTCCTGTATTCGAGCATTATTTGGCAAAAAATCCAAACGTTTGAAAAGTTGGCAACCAATGTCAGCGCTACTTACATCATCGACAAAAATTGGCAGCCAATGTATGAAAGTAATGGCTCGGTCTATCACCTAGAAGAGAGTAAGTTACTTCAGAAAATAAGGACTGCCGGAGATGTTTATAAGCAAGGGAAGATGTATCACACCACATACTTCGATGAGAGCTTAGTAATGCAAGGAGGACAAGCGGGAATCGCCTTTGTCAGCCCTCTGCTGCCTTACACTTTATTACCGAATTCGGAATATGAACCCCAAGGGTATTTGGTGGTTCTTATCTCTTATCAAGATCTAATGAAAGTATCGCAACCTTTCTTGTTCTCGCAAGAGAGTGTTGATTTTCATTATGGAAGTCTGAAGAAGGTTAAAGGGGAAGCGAATCGAAATCTCAGCATCATTGAAATAAACAGTGCGGGCTTTATGTCTCCTTTGACGGTAACAATGGTTCATACTTTCTCTGATCTAGCGAGGAACCAGGAGCTAACTAAGTCAAAGCAGCAGCTATTGAATATCATTATTGCCACATTAGTTGTGACCTTATGTATTGCCATACTAGTAAGCCGCTGGTTAACTCAGCCAATTAAAGAAATGGAATTGGTGGTCAGAAGCTTTAAGAACAACCAAAGACCCAATTTAGAATCAAAGCGGTATCAATTTAAAGAGTTCAAACAGCTAATGTCATTATTGGACTCTATGTGGTGCCAGTTAACTTCGAATATGGAAGAACTTGAAGTTCGAAACAAAGCACTTCGCCAAGCGAACCAGCAAGTTCATGACTCCAACGCACAATTGGCTAAGTTCAATCAAGGGCTAGAATTAATAGTTGAAGAAAAAACAGCTGAACTCAGAGAAATGCTGGCAAGAGAAGAAGCTTATCAAACGAAGCTAATGTCGCTAATCAACTTTGCGACTAGCCATGCAGGAGTAGGGTACCACGCGATTCCTGGTGTGATTAATACAGGTTTAGATAAGCTATTCCCCAATACTGAAATGCGTTTTAGTTTTTATAAGGTGTCTGGTGAAAGAGTGAAGACCATGCGTTCTTCGACGGGCGCAACGTTAGGGTACTTTAATTATGGGCAAAGTGACCTCAACGAAGATGAGGTGATTTTGATAGAGTTATTTAAGAAACAGCTCTATTCGTGGTTAGAGTTAGAAGACTTCGCTAGACGCGATAAGCTATCTAAATGTTCAAACCGAAAAGCATTTGATGAAGATTTTGAATATGCGTGCCAGTGTGTCGCTCAATCAAAGTGGAAGTCGATGTCGATTCTGGTTGTAGATATTAATGGGTTAAAGAAACTAAATGATAACTACGGCCATGACAGAGGTGATTTGCTAATTTCAAAGAGTACTCAGCTCATGCGAACCGCGTTAGATGATGAGTCTAAACTTTATCGTATAGGCGGTGATGAGTTTGCTGTGATTGCTAAGAACTGCGGTGTAGAGCAACTTGGCTGCTTAATAAATAAACTGGAGTCGGCTCAAGAAGATAAATGGATCGAGTTATCTGATAATCATCGTCATGCTATTCAGTTTTCTGTCGGTGGGGCTTCAAGCCAAACCGCAGCATTGGATAAATTGGTTTCCATTGCTGATGAAGAGATGTATTGCAAGAAAAGAGAGTTCTACTCAAGTTAAGCACCCTAATCAATAAGACCTCGCCATCCGCGAGGTCTTTTTATATCCAGACTGCCATTATTCAGATTCAGCAAACAAGCCGAAACTGACTCGAAGAATCAAGCATCTTGGTATATCCACTAGGGCTTTGCTTCCACTTCATTGAACAGCCAAGAAATAAACAGCTCGAGTTTCCGAGAGTGCTTCTCATTGGCGGTAACGACATAGTACTTCTGCTTGCATTGCAGAGTTTGGTTTTTAAAAGGGGTGATCAGTTCGCCGGATTTAAGTCGTTTTTCCACCAGCGATAGTCGACCGATAGCAACGCCCGCATTATGCATTGCGGCACTAACGGCTAAATCGGAACGGTCGAATGAAATGCTTGGAATATCGTCAATGTCTGTTATGCCATTTTCCTTTGCCCACAGCGTCCATTCATCGTGATGGGAGTTGTAGTCCCATGCTTGGTTGTCGTGAAGCAGGGTGGCGTTTACCAAATTCGCTGGCTTTTCAAATAGGTTAAATTGTTCTGCATACGTTTGAGTGCAGACCGGGATGATCTCTTCGCTCATCAATTCTTTCGACCATAACTTTTCCGGCATTTGCTCATCGAAATAGATCGCGGCATCGATGCCATAGCCTTGGAAATTGACGTTCTCATTGCCAGTTAGAATATTCAGCTCTATGGAAGGGTGTTTTTGCTTAAATAGATACAATCTAGGTACAAGCCAACATTGGGCAAAAGAAGGGCGAGAGTAAATCGTCAGCTCTCCGGAGACTTCGCCATTTCTGACTTCCATTACCTCTTGGTTTAACTCGTTGAGCGTTCTGTTCAAGGCGAGGTAAATACGTTCCCCTTCTTCTGTGATCGTGATTTTTCGGTGAGAGCGGGTAAACAAGGCAATGCCAAGCTCTTCTTCGAGCTTGTTAATACGGTGAGAGATGGCGCTGGGCGTCATGGAGAGTTCTTCTGCTGCAAGAGAAAATGAACTGTGTCGCGCAGCCACTTCAAAAGTATGAAGCTTGGAAAGTTGAAAACTATTGATGCGTTGGTTCTTGGCGAAAATATTGTCTCTGGTGTACATGTGCGTTATTGAGTCGAATTTGATAGAACACATAATAACGGCGTTGTTATAGTTGGGCTCACCTATGGGTCGAAAAATTCACTAAATGTCG
This sequence comes from Vibrio sp. SCSIO 43153, assembly GCF_023716625.1. Taxonomy (NCBI): domain Bacteria; kingdom Pseudomonadati; phylum Pseudomonadota; class Gammaproteobacteria; order Vibrionales; family Vibrionaceae; genus Vibrio; species Vibrio sp. SCSIO 43153. The sequence goes on along the minus strand of NZ_CP071855.1, from coordinate 2,044,325 downwards.
TATAAATCACGCTTTTGTTTGAATTTACTTCATCTAAAGGTGAGTTTTGATCGTTTGTCAGGGCTATGGATTCCTCGTTTAATTGCAGTCAATTAAAACAACAACATAGGTCTGAACATGGAATCCAACCTTTGGGTCATTACTACCCTCATAACGAGTATCTTAATGATCGTTTTTGCGATCGTTAAGTTTAAACTCCATCCTTTTTTAGCGCTGTTACTCGCCAGTTTTTACGTTGGCGGGATGATGGGCATGCAACCTTTAGAGATGGTCAGTGCTATCGAAAGTGGCATTGGCGGAACGCTTGGTTTTCTTGCTGTCGTGATTGGTTTAGGCACCATACTTGGCAAGATGATGGAAGTGTCTGGGGCAGCTGAACGAATTGGCCTTACCCTACAAAAAATTCGCTGGCTATCACCTGAAGTCATTATGGTGTTAATCGGTCTTGTTTGCGGAATTACCCTATTCGTAGAAGTTGGCGTGGTGCTGTTAATTCCACTGGCTTTTTCGATTGCGAAAAAAACCAATACCTCACTTTTAAATCTCGCCATTCCGCTTTGTACCGCCTTGATGGCAGTGCACTGTATTGTTCCTCCACACCCTGCCGCATTGTTTGTGACCAATGAGCTTGGTGCTGATATCGGTTCTGTGATTTTCTATGGTTTACTCATAGGTTTGGTTGCGTCTTTAGTTGGCGGTCCGTTGTTCTTGAAGGTGATGGGCGCACGTCTACCTTTCAAAACTGTACCTGAAGAGTTCACCTCACTAGAAGTGAAAGATGAAGCGCAATTGCCATCTTTGGGGGCGACGCTATTCACCGTGATGTTACCCATTGCACTGATGCTGTTAAAAACGGCGGCAGAACTCAATATGGAACATGGCAGTGCGCTGTACACCACTTTGGAATTTATCGGCAACCCAATTACAGCAATGTTTATCGCCGCTTTTGTTGCTTATTACATGTTAGGTATTAAGCAGAACATGGGCATGAGTGTGCTGCTTGAGAAAACGGAAGGTGCATTTTCTTCGATTGCCAACATCTTGCTGATTATTGGCGCTGGTGGTGCATTCAACGGCGTATTAAAGGGCAGTGGCTTGGCGGATGTATTGGCACAGTTACTTTCTAATCTCGATATGCATCCGATCCTTCTTGCATGGCTTGTCGTGATTATTCTACATGCGGCAGTGGGTTCTGCCACCGTTGCCATGATGGGCGCGACGGCAATTGTGGCTCCATTACTCCCACTTTATCCGAACGTAAGTCCAGAAATCATTACTCTGGCTATAGGCTCTGGCGCAATTGGTTGTACGATAGTGACCGATTCGCTCTTTTGGTTGGTGAAGCAATATTGTGGAGCCACGATGACAGAAATCTTCAAGTACTACACGACAGCGACATTCATTGCCTCTTTTGTTGCATTAGCAGGCACATTCCTTCTGTCGTACATGATCTAATAAAGGTAAACAATAATGACTACGCATAACGTAAACGCACTAGTAGCAGAATTCCCTTTGGTTGAGCGACTCATTGGGTTAGAAGAGGTGGTTTGGTTCAACCCAAATATCACCACACTTGAAGAAGGTCTACCGTACGTTGGCTTAGGTGCTGCCAACATCAAAGACGCGAGTGAACGACTAAAACGCTTTGCTCCATACTTAATGAAAGCCTTTCCAGAAACGGCGGCTTCTAACGGAATTATTGAATCGAACGTTGTTGAAATCGACAAGATGAAGGTCTGCTTGGAAGCGCAATACGGCACTCAAATTCTTGGACGTTTGATGCTTAAAAAAGACAGTCATCTGCCTATTTCAGGTTCAATCAAGGCGCGTGGTGGCATTTATGAAGTGTTAACACATGCAGAGAAGTTGGCGATTGAAGCTGGGCTTCTAAGTGAAAGTGATGACTACAGCAAATTGTTCAGTGAAGATTTTCGTCAGTTTTTTCAGCAGTACAGCATTGCCGTAGGTTCGACAGGGAATCTCGGCATGTCTATCGGCATCATGAGTGCAAAACTCGGCTTCTCGGTATCGGTTCATATGTCAGCGGATGCTCGAGAGTGGAAGAAAAACAAGCTGCGTTCTCACGGCGTAAACGTGGTGGAGTACGAGCAAGACTACGGTGTTGCTGTAGAGCAGGGGCGCAAAGAAGCGGAAAAAGATCCAACTTGCTTCTTTATTGATGATGAAAACTCTCAGACCTTGTTCTTAGGTTATTCCGTTGCAGGCGAACGCTTGAAGCAACAGTTTGATGATATGGGTATCATCGTTGATGCGGAGCACCCTCTGTTTGTTTACCTACCTTGTGGGGTGGGCGGTGGTCCTGGCGGTGTGGCGTTTGGTTTGAAGATGGCGTTTGGTGACCACGTTCATTGTATCTTCGCGGAGCCGACACACTCTCCGTGTATGCTGCTTGGTGTACACACTGGTTTGCATGATGACATCGCGGTGCAAGATCTTGGTATCGACAACATTACTGCAGCTGATGGTCTAGCGGTAGGGCGTGCGTCTGGTTTTGTAGGACGAGCAATGGAAAGACTGCTTGATGGTTACTACACCATGACGGATGAGCGCATGTATCATCATCTAGGTGAGCTAAGTGAACAAGAAGACATTCGTTTAGAGCCTTCTGCACTGGCGGGCATGATGGGGGCAGTGCACGTTTCACAAGCCCAAGCTTACCAAGCTCGAATGCAATTTAGTGAAGATAAGATGAAGAACGCCATTCACCTAGTTTGGGCGACGGGTGGCGGCATGGTACCGGAAGAGGAAATGTCGGCTTATCTGGCCAAGTCAGGTCGTTAACGAATTTTGCACTTGTTATGGGAACAGCGAGAGCAAAAGAAAAGGGCTCATCAATGGATGAGCCCTTTGTTTATGTTAATTCCAGACTACAGAGATTGTAATAGCTGGTGGTAACGACCTTTCTCAGCTAGTAGCGCTTGGTGGCTACCTTGTTCGATGATCTCGCCTTGCTCCATCAGACAGATGTTGTCCATACTCTCTAGCTCAATCAAACGGTGGGTGATAAATACCACGGTTTTGTTCGCAAAGTGCTCTTTGAACAGTGCCATTACCGTTTGCTCTGTGCGTTTGTCTAGACCTTCAGTTGGTTCATCAAGAAGCAGGATTGGGGCATCACGCAACAGAGCGCGCGCAATACCAATTCGACGCTTTTCACCACCAGACAGTTGACGTCCGCCATCACCTAACCAAGCGTTCAATCCTGGCTCTTCTAAGAGATTCGCCAAGTCCACTTTGGTCAGAATATCAGCTAGCTGCTCGTCCGTGGCTTCAGGGGCTGCAAGCAGCAGGTTGTCACGCAATGTGCCATTAAGAACATCAACACGTTGGCTGACTACTGTGATTGCCGCGCGCAGATCAGACTCACTCCAATCTTGCAGAGGCGCACCACCGATACTCACTTGACCTTGGTTTACATCCCAGTAGCGACAAAGCAATTGAATAAGCGTTGATTTACCAGAGCCGGTTTGACCAACAATCGCCGTTTTTGAGCCTAGTGGTAATGATAGCGTTAGATCTTTCAGTACTTTTTGCTGACCATCAGGGTAGGTGAAATCAACCTTGTTGAACTCAATATCTAGCGGCTGGTCTTCACGTTTAGATTGTTCTGGGAAGATAACGTCTGGTTCCGCTAAGGTGATTTCGTTCAATCGACGTGCTGATGTCAGTGTTTGACCTAGATATTGGAAAGCACCGGCGATTGGCATCAGAATTTCAAAGCTTGCCATGGTGGCAAATGCGAACAGCGCAATCCAAGGATCTGGCGCACGACCACCAACGCCATCCGCAGCAAACCACAGCATCGCAACGAGCGTTAAACCGTTCGCTAGCATCAGCAGACCAGAAGCCATGCCCGTTAGGTTAGCGTTGACGAACTGGTTGGATAGTAGTTGTTTTTGCTTCTCAAGAATCACATTGCGGTAGCGCTCTTCTGCGCCGAATAAGCTTAGTTCGCTGTAACCTTGCAACCAGTCTAATGTTGCCACGCGTAGCTGTGCTTTATTTTGTGTCAGATGTTCGCCGTTATGCTTACCCAGTTTGTAGAACAGTACCGGCCACACTAACAGCATTACCGTTAGAATACCGCCAAGCAATAGGGCAAGATGCCAGTCAAAGAAAGCAAGCACTGCGGTTAGCGACAAGATGCCGAATACGCCAACAATCACAGGGCTGATAAGACGCAAATAAACATGATCCATTGCATCTACATCCGCCACTAGACGGTTTAGTAAGTCTGCATCACGCAAAGTCGAAACACGACCGGGGATCAACGGCGCAAGCTTCTTGAAGAAGAAGATACGTAGATCCGTTAGTAGCTTGAAGGTCGCATTGTGGCTAACCACTCGTTCACCCCAACGACCTGCCGTACGTGCCATTGCCGCACCACGAACACCTGCGCCAGGCAACATGTAGTTAAAGGTCTCGCGAGCTATGGTCAATCCTGCCACAGCAGCAGCCGAAATAAACCAGCCTGATAAGGTTAGCAGACCAATGGAAGCGGCCAGTGTTAGGAAAGCCAGTAGCATACCCAGCGACAAACCAAACCAGTGCTTTTTATACAGTTTTAGATAAGGGAGTAAATCACGCATCTAAGTTCCCCTTGTCTGATTCACGTTGAGCTAGGTTGGCAGCCAACATTTCTTTAAATAAACCATCTTGAGATGCCAGAGTTTCGTAATCACCACGTTGGACAATTTGACCTTCTTGCATCATCAAAATCTGAGACACATTTTGCAGTGGTGCCAATTGGTGAGTGATCATCAAGTTAGTGGTGGATTCGGTGTATTTACCGATGCCTTCCATCACAAGTTTCTCGCTCCGAGCATCCAAGCTGGCGGTTGGCTCATCGAGTAACCAAAAACGCCCGTTTTGTAGCATCGCACGCGCAAGTGCAAGACGCTGTGCCTGACCAACAGATAGACCACCGGAGCGGTCAGAAATTTGGTAATCCAAGCCATGCATTTCAACAAACTCTGCGGCGTGAGAGTCGTTGAGTACTGAATGGACTTGTTGGTCTTGAATATCTTGCTTGCCCAAGGTGACGTTGTCACGAATACTGCCATGTAAAAGCATCGGGTTTTGCCCAATCCAACTGATGGCTTTTCGCCATGTAGACAAGTCCAGCTCAGATAATTCACAACCGTTAACTTTCAGACTGCCCTTGTATGGCATAAAACCAAGGATTGTGTTCACTAAGCTGGTTTTACCTGCGCCACTTGGGCCGACTAGTGCTGTGCTTTGGTTGGCATCTAGGGAGAAGGATAAGGGACCGACAAGTTGCTTACCTTCAGGGCTGAAGATAACAAGATCGTTCGCTTCGATGTGAACCGCTGCGTTTTGATCAACAACTTTGTGACCACCTTTTACTTGGTCAACGTCTAGCTCTAGGAATTCAACGATACTTTCTGCTGCACCGACCGCTTGTTGCTTCGCATGGTAGAAAGTACCAAGGTCGCGAAGTGGTTGGTAGAACTCAGGCGCAAGGATCAGAATAAACAAACCGGCGAAGAGGGTTACACCAGCACCGTAGTAACCAAAGTTAAGTTCACCGATGTAGCTGAAACCGAAGTAAACCGCCGTAATCGCAATTGAAATCGAAGTGAAGAACTCAAGTACCGCAGAAGATAAAAAAGCAATCTTCAAGACATCCATCGTGCGTGTACGGAAAACTTCTGATGCCCCTTTTAATGTCTCGGTTTCTGATTGTGTACGGTCGAACAAACGAATAGTAGTCATCGCTTGCAAGCGGTCATAGAAGTGACCGGATAAACGTTGCAGAGCTTTAAAGTTCTTACGGTTTGCATCCGCGGCCTTCATGCCGACCAATGCCATAAACATAGGAACAAGAGGTGCAGTGACAAGGAAAATGAGGCCTGCTGCCCAGTTGATTGGGAAAACCACCACTAGGATGATGAAAGGCACCAAAACAGACAACGACATTTGCGGGAGGTAGCGAGAGAAGAAATCTTGCATGTCTTCTACTTGCTCTAAAATCAACGTAGCCCAGCTACCTGCTGGCTTGCCTTTGATATAAGCAGGACCAAGTTGGTGGACTTTATCGAGAATCAGTTGACGAATATAAACTCGGATTTGTTCCCCGCAACGGTAACCGGCAATTTCGCGTCCCCAAGTACAGGCCGCGCGACCGACAACTGTGACACCTAACCCGACGAAGTGCCAAACAAGTTCACTCTTGTCGACATGCTCGATAATTAATTGGTGAAGAATGGAGGCGAGCAGGGCTGCTTGAGCCAATAAAAACACGCTTGATAGTACGCCTAGGCCTATCGCAACCATCAGCCAGCGCTTGGCCAACTTACTCTGTTGCTTAAGCCACTTATTCAAGCTGCTTTGCTTTTTCTTATCCATTGTGAAGGCTTAATGATAATTGTTTTAATGAGGCGGTAGTATACAAAAGAAAACCCAGCGGGAATACCGCTGGGCTTTAAGGATATGACACAAATGTGAAAAGTTATTTGTCAGTAAGTGCGTCTAAGAAGCGTTCTGCATCTAAAGCTGCCATGCAGCCAGTACCTGCAGAGGTGATTGCTTGACGGTAGTTATGATCCATCACGTCGCCTGCTGCAAACACACCTTCGATGCTGGTTTGCGTTGCGTTACCTTCAAGACCAGATTGAACGAGGATGTAACCATCTTTCATATCGACTTGGCCTTCGAAGATTTGCGTGTTTGGTTGGTGACCGATTGCGATGAATGCACCCATTACATCGATATCTTCTGTCGCACCACTGTTCACGTCTTTAATGCGAACACCCGTTACACCCATGTCGTCGCCTAGCACTTCATCTAGAGTACGGTCGGTATGAAGAACGATATTACCGCTTTCAACTTTATCCATCAGGCGTTTTACAAGGATCTTCTCAGCGCGGAATGAATCACGGCGGTGGATCAGGTGAACTTCTGATGCAATGTTTGATAGATAAAGCGCTTCTTCTACAGCAGTATTACCACCGCCCACAACCGCCACTTTCTGATTGCGGTAGAAGAAACCATCACAAGTTGCACAAGCTGAAACGCCGCGGCCTTTAAATGCTTCTTCAGATTCAAGACCTAGGTATTTCGCTGATGCGCCAGTAGAGATGATTAACGCATCACAAGTGTACTCACCAGAGTCACCTTTAAGACGGAATGGACGTTGAGACAGATCCACTTCGTTGATGTGATCGAACACGATTTCTGTTTCGAATCGTTCTGCGTGTTCTTTCATGCGTTCCATCAAACCTGGGCCAGTAAGACCTTCTGCGTCACCAGGCCAGTTTTCTACTTCAGTTGTGGTCGTTAGCTGACCACCTTGCTGCATTCCCGTTACTAGCACAGGGTTTAAGTTAGCACGCGCTGCGTATACTGCTGCGGTGTAACCTGCTGGGCCAGAACCAAGAATTAATAATTTACAGTGTTTTACGTCGCTCATTATGGCTCCATAGAGGGCTGAACATTTCTCCCGATTGTATGGAAATTCTTAGTGCTTTAAAAGCATAAACGAAAGGAGCGGATCGAATTATTGGTTATAGGTTAGAACTTGCTGATGTTTATGGAGAGGCGTTCCAGACTAGAATAAAATTCTGTTTATAGTAGAGAGTTCTAGTTTCAAATACTGCGCAAGCTCCGTTCTGAATGTTTAAACTGCTGTTGATATTAATTGTAGTGCTAAGTGTCGTTTTTTCTTTTTTGTTGAAGCTATCAACGTCAAATTCTGGTAATTGCAGAATATTTGCGTATCCTAATATGTAAATTAAATGTTAATTTAAACAAGCTAAATGTGCCTCATTAAAGGAGCCAATGATGTTACATTCACGAGAGAACACCCTACATTTAACTCAGCTCAGCATGGCAGCGATTGAGCAACTTTCTCCTTCCTTCGAAGGCCTACCTCGTACGGAACACGCCGACGGCCAATATCGTCTTCGTCGTTACTCTGTCGTTGGGTTTGAAAACGGTCAGGTGGTCGATTTAAACAAGAACAGCTTTGTACAATCTTCTGATATCAACCGTTTCCAAGGTGATGTGATTCGCCAGTTTGAGCCGATTGAAAAAGGGATTCTTTCCAGTGAAGGTTTCCGTGAAATGTGTGAGTTGTTCGTTAACGCAAACCATTTACCAGACGGTCAGGAAATCGAGATCCATCAAATTCGAATTACCGCGATTTACGATGAAACCCAAGTTGCACCGGAAGGGGTACACCAAGATGGTTTTGACCACATCGCGTTAGTAGGCGTAGGGCGTCACAACATCATGGGTGGCGACATCATGCTATACAGCAGCCACAACCAAGCGCCTTTTTTCCGTAAAGTATTGGAAAACGGTGAAGTGGCAATGTTGGCAGACAGCAAATTATGGCACAACGCCGTACCAATTCGCTCAGTGATTAATGATCAAGAAGGTCATATGGACGTATTTGTACTGACAGCGACGGACAAGCGAAATGAACTTCAATCTTAACCAAATTCGAGAGCAGTTTCCGGCATTAGCCCAATATCACAACGATCGGCCAGTGACGTTTTTTGATGGCCCTGGCGGATCACAAGTGCCGCAGTCGGTGTTAGACAGTATGGTGAGTTACCTTGGGCATTTTAACTCTAATCTCGGTGGGCACTATTTCTCGAGTCAAGCGACGGTTGACGTTATGCAATCCGCTCGTGAGTCTGCGCAAGCACTGCTCAATGCACCTTCATCCGGTAATATCGTTTTTGGTGCCAATATGACGTCACTGACTTTCCAATTAAGCCGTGCGATCAGTCGCGATTGGAAAGAGGGAGATGAAATCATTGTCTCGGCATTAGATCACTACTCCAATGTATCGAGCTGGCAGCAAGCCGCAGAAGACAAAGGCGTCATTGTTCACCAAGTGAGAATCAACGAACATGACTGTACGTTAGATCTAGAACATCTGCAAAGTCTGCTGAGCGAAAAAACTCGCTTAGTCGCTGTGACTTACGCATCGAATACCACCGGCTCAATTGTCGACATTCATCAAGTGGTAGAACTGGCGCATCGCATTGGTGCTCAGGTTTATGTGGATGCTGTTCATTATGCGCCGCACCACTTAGTCGATGTGCAAGCTATAGGGTGTGATTTCTTGGCGTGTTCAGCATATAAGTTTTTTGGACCACATGTCGGTATTGCTTACATTGCTGACCAATGGTTGCACAGTATCAAACCGTATAAAGTGGAACCTGCAACGAATATTGGACCAGGACGCTTCGAAACAGGAACGCAGAGTTTTGAAGGTTTAGCAGGCGTGACTGCTGCTATCGAATACTTAGCGCAATTTGGTGATGAAGGTGCATCACTTCGTCAGCGTTTAGAGCAAAGCTACGCGTTATATAATCAGCATGAACAGCAACTAAGTGCGCATTTCTTACAGCGTCTGGGTGCGCTTGATGGGGTGAATCTGTTTGGCATTAACAATGAAAGTAGCCAACTGAGGACACCCACGTTTGCTCTTACGTTTGATAAATACGCTCCAGAGTTCATTGCTAAAACGTTGGGTGAGCACAATATTTGCGTTTGGAATGGGCACTTCTATGCACTAGGACTCGTTCGCCAGTTAGGCTTAGAAGAGTCGGGTGGTGTGGTGCGAATTGGTTGTATGCACTACAACACAACCGCAGAGATCGATATGTTGTTTGATGTGTTAGAGAGCATACTCGACGCGTAATCATCGACGATTCCACAAATCAAAAGCTCGAGCACTTGGCTCGAGCTTTTTTGTTTTTATAGAGTGAAGGTGGGCTTATTCGCTCACTTCAACCTCATAAGAGGTGAACTTACGCACGTTGATCACGCCAGTATCAAAGATCAGGTATTGGCCTTTAATGCCTTGCAGCGTACCCGTAACAACTGGGTTTTTATCGAAGTTGTGCGAAGTAATTTTGGTAGGATGCCGCTGAACAGGGTAGCTTAGGGCAGTGATATTCTCACTTAGCACTTCGATCGCGTCGTCACCGTACTGTTGCTTAATCTCTGCGATTTTATCTTCCACTAATGGCAGCAGTTCTGCGAAGCGTTCTTGCAGCTCAATTGGCTTACCATCGCCCTTAAGTAGCGTTCGCCAGTTAGTCTTATCGGCGATGTGTTTTGCTAGCTCGATTTCAATCAAACCAGAGATATGACGAGTTTTCACTTTGAAGATAGGCAGACCTTGTGTCGCGCCTTGATCGATCCAACGGGTCGGAATTTGCGTGTGGCGCGTGATGCCCACTTTCAAACTTGATGTGTTAGATAGGTAAACGAAGTGGTCCACCATACAGTTTTCTTCACCCCATTGTGGCTCGCGACAGGTGCCTTGTGCGTAGTGACAAGTTTCTGGCTTCATGATGCACATGTCGCAACTCGCCAACTTCTTCATACAAACAAAGCAGTGGCCTTGAGAGTAGCTCTTCTTGGTTTTCTTACCGCAAGAACAACAGTAGATGTTGCCAGTGTGAGTTAGGGTGAGGGTTTGACCGAGAAATGGGCTTAGATCCACTTCTTCATCACCCACAGGAAGACGGTAGCTCACGGCACCATCAAGGGAAGCACGCATTTTGTTTAGCGTACCTGTAGCAATTATTGACATGACATTACTCATTATTGTGTTTTTGCACAGTATACCAGAATGGCTTGCTCACTGCTTGTAGCACATGCTTGTGAAGTGTTTCGCAAACCAGTATTTAATTAAGTCCTAATGTTTTATGGAATAAATATCACAAGTTACGATTGTTGTTGTTTCATCGCTGAGATCATTGTTCTTTAGGTGTTTTAGAGTCTTGATAAATATCTTTATTTGAAGTTCGAAAAAACATTCAGTACATTGCACTATATAATCATCAATTACTCATGGCTGAAAATATGAAGTGGATACATAAACTCATTTTTGCCTTGTCTATATGCACTATTACCCTAGTCGCGCTTTATAGCCTGCTGGGCGATACTCGCAAATTGGTTGTGACTCCAGAGAAATATAAGTTCCATGCTACGAATGATTCCGCGGAAGGTGGGGCTAGTCAGTCGAGTATTAAGTGGGATGATGGTGACCTGCAGCTGAACTGCGATTTAAAGGAAAGTAGCTATGCTTGGCCTTACTGTGGGATCTCTATATACACAGACGTTAAAGAAGCAACCCAAGGTATTGATCTATCAAACTACCACACGGTTCGTATCAAGCTTCGTTATGCAGAGTCAGGTCAGGGAACAAAGAAAATAAGGTTGTACCTGAGAAACTTTAATGAAGTCTACTCAAGCCCACAAGATGAATACACAATCAAATACAACGGTATGCAGTTTGACTCCTCAGGCCATACACAAAGCATCGAGATTCCAATTCAAAACCTTCAGGTGATGACCTGGTGGCTAGCTGATAATAAAGTACCTATTGAGCATTCTGGGCCGGAGTTTTCAAATATCACTCGAATTGATTTAGCTACAGGAGCGGGTGCTGGACTAGGCCATCACAAAATCATCATCGAGAAAATGGAGTTTGAGGGAGCATATCTAGCCCAAGAAACGCTGTTGTTCACGTTACTGTTTTCATGGATGGCATTAGGGTTAGCATTCTCTTTAAACGAGTTGAGAAAAAGTAAGCGTGCTTTTGATAAAGCACAAAAGCGGCATCGTCATTTAGAAAGAACAAACAACACGTTGCGAGCGCAGAACTACGAGTTTGCAGAGTTAGCTCATCGAGATGCGTTGACCGGAGCAATGAACAGACACGCAGTTCGAAACTGGATGGAACAAAAAGCCCGCCAAGTGAGGTGGGGGACTGAGTCGTTCTCTATCTTGTACTTAGATTTAGATCATTTTAAAGCTGTTAATGATAAGTACGGACACCAAATGGGAGACGATGTGTTGCGAGAGTTCGTGATGGTTATTGCCAGCTCAATCCCAGAAGATCATCGTCTTGTTCGCTGGGGGGGAGAAGAATTTGTTGTCTTTTGTCCCGATTGCTCTGTTCATCAGGCCCAAGAAAGAGCAGAAAAGCTTAGAAAGAATGTAGAAAATCACCTTTGGATACATGGCGAAAAGTTAACTTGTAGTATTGGTGTTGCTGAGATGCAAAAGGAGCGAATGACTGAAGCGATGGCGAGGGCTGATGAAGCGCTTTATCAAGCGAAGCATAAGGGCCGCAATCGCGTTGAGGTTAACTTCGGGCTAGTTTCACTGAAGGTGGTGAAGTAGACCCTAGATATAAAAAAAGGTGGTCGTACGACCACCAAAAGGGAAACTGCTGAACATGACTAGGGGGTAGTAGTTAGGTACTCACATTGATTACCGAGAACAGCAGCTGTAGTGCTAAATTTCCTAAAGAGAGCTGCGTATAAACGCGGCTCTCTTTGTTTTTACCAGAACAACCAAGCGAATAAAGTAAGAGCGGCGATACAGGCGATGTTGAGCACCATACCGATTCGCATCATCTCTTGCTGCTTGATGTGACCAGTACCAAAAACAATGGCATTTGGTGGCGTCGCTACTGGAAGCATGAAGGCACAAGAAGCAGCAACAGCGATTAGGGCTGATAGAATCACTGGCGATAGACCAAGTGCTTCTGCAATGGTGGCGAAAACGGGTACTAATAGTGCGGCGCTTGCTGTATTACTTGCAAACTCAGTCAAAAATACTACGAAAGCGACGACAGACAGAATCGTAATAAGAATACCTGCTTGTTCTAGGAAGCCAGCTAGACCGTTAGCTAAGAATACGCTTGTACCCGTCGCTTTAAGTACGTTACTTAGACAGATACCGCCGCCGAATAAGATCAGTACGCCCCAATCGGTGGTTTTTTCAATGTCTTTCCACTCTACCGCGCGAGAAGCACCAAGCAAAAGAATCGCGCCAATCGCCACCAAAGTATCGAACTTCGCGAAGCCACCAAGCATTGCGTTAATTGGCTTGCTGAAAATCCAGAATGTAACTGTTAAGAGGAAAATCGCTAGGGTGATCTTCTTACCGTTTGTCCACTCAACAGGTTTGTGGTCAAGCTCGAACTCGTGACTCAAATCCGGCTTCGTCATGGTGTAAAGAATCAAAATTGCAATTGGCATCAGAATGAGTGAAATCGGCAAACCTAACTCCATCCATTCGGTAAAGCTCAGGCCAACTTCCGCAGCCGCGATGGCATTTGGTGGACTACCTACCAAAGTTGCTATACCACCAATAGAAGCACTGTATGCAATGCCTAGGAGTACAAATAGGTAGGTACTGTGGTTCTTTTTCGCATCCAATTTACTCATCACGCCTAAAACCAGCGGTAACATCATTGCGGTAGTCGCTGTGTTAGAAATCCACATTGACAGACCCGCGCTAACACCGAAAAGCATGAATACTGCGACAGACATTTTTCCGCGCGCAATGAGCAGTACCTTATCGGCAATTGCTTGATCGAGCTTTTGCTTATGTAGAGCGGCCGCTAAAGCAAAACCACCTAAAAATAAAAAGATGATTGAGTTAGAAAAGTTGTTTAGCGCGGTTTGGGTATTAAACACGCCAAGGAACACGGCGAGTAGAGGGACAAGCAACGCTGTGATACTAACGTGGATGGCTTCGGTTAACCAAAGTATCGCGACAAATACTAAGATACTCAAACCCGTTACTACTTTGGGGTCGAAAGGAAGGGTAGTGAGTAAGACTAAAAACAACACGATATTAGCGGTTAAAATCATACTGTTTCGGGTGAAGAACCAATTCTTCAATGTCACGGCGAGTGCGGTCATATTTGAGCTCCTTGTTCAGCGCCTTATTAATTATTTTTTATGGCAAAGTAACTGACTTGTTTTTATTTATTGATGAAATGTTACTTCGCTTGAGGCGTTAAAGTTGGAGAGTTTGGGGGAACTGTTACGGAAATGTGAGGTGAGGATTTAGAAATGGGTAGTAATCTACCCATAAGACATTTTACAACTGGTCTGAAGTGTTTGGTGTTTGGGGCTCTTCTTCCAAATTGGGCGTGCTCTCTAGCTCTTGTTGCTCATCGTGAGGGACGATAGGCTCTTGTGGGCCAAGAAATTTTGGTTGAGTGTTCATCACGTAAAGATCGAGAAATGCTTTAACTCGTGCGAGTAACTCCCTCATGCGCATAGAGGACTTCTGTTTTTGAGTATCCGGCCCTGCTACCGCTAGGCACTGTGCATCAATATTGTAGGCGTTTGCGATAAAGAGGGCGCGTTCACAATGAAATCTTTGAGTTACGATGAGAAAACGCTCAGAGGCAAAGATCTTTTTAGCTCGGACGATAGAGTCTAGAGTACGAAAGCCTGCATAGTCGAGATGAATTGATTCCTCAGGTACACCTGCCTTCAGCAAATCACGCTTCATCGTCCAAGGTTCATTATAAGAGCGATGCGCGTTGTCGCCGCTTAATAAAAACTGTTGCACTTTACCTTGATTGTAAAGGTCTATGGCAGCGTTGATACGATGGATATAGTAAGTATTCAGTATTCTCCCAATATACTTACTTGTGCCAAGGACGACGGCAACTTCATGGGAAGGTACTTGTTCATAAGACGTAAAAATACGATCCTCAGATTGTGTTGCAACCCAGCGATCAATGGCAAAAATTACCGTGATGAAGCTAACTAAAATGATCGACAAAATCAAAGCTATTCGCTTCCATGAAAGCAACAACAAGCACTTTGACTTTATCTGAGATAAAAACAAACCAGAGATATCCTTGAGTAATAAGATGTTTCTCATCATATCCGATAGTCAGGAAATTAGAGAAGTCCATTTATGCCAAAATCTGGTTAGAATGGTAAAAAAAAGCATAAAAAACAAAAGCCCCCGTACTGTGGGGGCTATTTATTGTGCATACTGTCTCAAAAACTAGAAGGCTGTGCGCTTATAGCGACGGTATACAGGCTGCCAGAATGCTTGTTCAATAGCATCATTTAGCGCTTCATCTGTGATTTCTAGCGCAACACCTTGCTCAATTGCTTTCTTCGCAACAGCGAATGCTATCTTCTTCGATACCAAGTGAATTTCTTCCAATGGTGGAAGTAGTGCGCCATTACCGTTGATAGCCAATGGTGAACATGTTGCCAACGCACGGCTTGATTCCATCAGCATTTCATCAGTTACGCGCTTCGCATTTACCGCAAGTACACCTAGCCCAATACCTGGGAAGATGTAGCTGTTGTTACATTGTGCGATAGGGTAAGTGCGGCCTTCATGAACCACCGGCTCAAATGGACTACCTGTTGCAACCAATGCTTCGCCGTTTGTCCAACGAATGATGTCGTTGGGTGTAGCTTCGACACGGCTTGTTGGGTTCGATAGTGGGAATACGATAGGGCGCGCACAGTGCTTGTGCATCTCTTTGATCACTTCCTCACTGAATAGGCCTGGAGCCCCGGAAACACCGACAAGAACGGTTGGTTTGGCATTATGCATTACATCTAGAAGCGAGAAACCAGTTCCTTCATTTTCCCACTTCTTAGTGTTGTCGAATTTCTGAACAAGACGCTGTTGGAAATCGAGAAGGTTAGGCATGCCTTCTTGCAATAGACCCCAGCGGTCAACCATGTACACTTGTGAACGTGCTTTCTCATCAGAAATCCCTTCTGACACCATTTGTGCGATGATCGCTTCTGCGATACCACAACCTGCTGAGCCAGCACCTAAGAAAGTAATACGTTGATCAGACAGCTTAGTGCCTGCCGCTTTACACGCCGCAAGCAGAGAACCTACTGTTACCGCAGCAGTGCCTTGGATGTCATCGTTGAAACAACAAATGCGATCTTTGTAGCGCTCTAGAAGCGGCATCGCATTTTTCTGTGCAAAGTCTTCGAATTGGATCAGAGCATCTGGCCAACGACGTTGCACTGCTTGGATGAACTCTTCCACAAATGCATCGTAATCAGGGCCCGTGATACGTGGATGGCGCCAACCCATGTACATAGGGTCTGCAAGACGTTGTGGGTTGTTCGTGCCCACATCCAATACGATTGGCAGTGTGTAAGCAGGGCTGATGCCACCACATGCGGTGTACAGAGCAAGCTTCCCGATAGGAATCCCCATGCCGCCGATACCTTGGTCACCCAAGCCCAAGATACGTTCGCCATCGGTTACCACGATAACTTTAACGTTGTGGTTTGCTGCATTGTTTAGCAGGTCATCGATACAGTCGCGGTTTGGGTACGAGATAAATAGGCCACGACCACGACGGTAAATATTAGAGAAGTTCTCACACGCGGCACCAACGGTCGGCGTATAGATGATAGGCATCATCTCAGAAATGTGATTTTGAACTAGGCGGTAGAACAGTGTTTCGTTGGTGTCCTGGATGTTACGCAGGTAAATGTGCTTATCCATGTCACTTTCAAAGTTTTTGTATTGTTGGTATGCACGCTCTACCTGCTCTTGGATGGTTTCTGTTGTTTCTGGTAGAAGACCTTCCAAGTTGAATGAACTACGTTCTTCTGCAGAGAACGCACTGCCCTTGTTCAAAAGAGGGGTCGCTAAAAGAGCCGGACCCGCATATGGGATATAGAGTGGGCGCTTGTCGTTGTTCATTAGGTGCCTTAAATGTAGGGTTGAAGGATGCGTGTAAAATTCTAACGGGTTCGCCATTTAGTTGTAAACATTCGTTGATGTACATCAACGTAATGTCGCAAAAAAATCTGCTTCTAGACGAAAATATCGTCACTGAATCGAGCATAGTGAATCTTAGAGCAGGGATTTCTGACTCTGGTATACTCCCTCGCTATCTAATATCACGTTCTAATCTATTATGTCTCAATTACCTATCGATAGCTTACAAGCTGAATTTGACCGACTGGTGAATCAACATCACTTGGTGGTAGAAGCCGAAACAGGTTCAGGTAAATCCACACGCTTGCCGCTTTGGGCTGCCAATCACGGTCGAGTATTGGTGATTGAGCCACGTCGAATTGCTTGTACATCTTTAGCTGAGTTTCTAGCTGAGCAATCCGGTCAACCGTTAGGTAAGCAGATTGGTTATGCGATTAAGCTTCATGCTCACTACGATGAAAACACCAATGTTGTGTTCGTGACACCCGGAGTTGCACTGCGCTGGTTCGCGGAAAATAAACTGGCTAGCTTCGATATCGTGATGGTGGACGAATTTCATGAACGCCGCTGGGACATTGATCTCCTTACGGCGATTTTAAAGCAAGAAAAACAGCACCGTTTGATTGTCACGTCTGCAACCTTAGAGGGCGAAAAGCTGGCGAATTATCTGGATGCAAAGCGCTTACGTTCTGAAGGACGATGTTTTCCTGTCACCGTGACCCATCGCTCGGAGGATAGTCGTTATTTGCCGAACAAAAAAGGTTGTGAGAACGATGTCGTTCGAACAGTGAAAGAAGCGCTAGAAGACGAAGAGGGTGATCTTCTTGTTTTCTTACCGGGTCGTAAAGAGATCACTCAATGTTCACAGATGCTGCAAAATCTCGATGATGTGCTGGTGGTAAAGTTACATGCTTCTGTCAGTGATGAAGAGCGCCACCGTGCACTGACAGTGCAAAAGCAACGCAAAGTCGTACTGGCTACTAATGTCGCGGAAACCTCTCTGACTATTCCAAATATTCGCGTCGTGATCGACAGTGGTTTGGAGCGCAGAACCGTACAACGAAATGGACGTACAGCACTGACGTTAACCAACATTTCTAAAGCCAGTGTAGCGCAGCGAATGGGGCGTGCAGGTCGTGTTGCTGAAGGGGTGTGCATTCGTTTGTTTGGTGAACATGCGCCGTTAGAATTAGTTACGCCGCCTGAATTGCATCGTGAAGAACTTGTAGAGCCAATGCTCGCAGCGGCTTGTTGTGGTTATAGACTTTCTGAACTTTCATTCCTTGATTCTGTGCCTGAAAAGTCACTCAACTCAGCACTCCAAATCCTGCAAGGGATGGAAGCGATCGACGATCAAGGTGATATCACCGAGCATGGTAAAAAAGTTTACCCTCTACCAATTGATGCCTTATTTGCGGATTTAGTGACTCGTATCCAAACCAAAGCAGAAAAAGAAGCGATGATTGACTTAGCAGCAGCGCTTTCTGTGCCGGCTCAGTTGTATCAATTGCAAGGCGGGGAATCGGCCGAAGCGTTAGCAATAGAAGAACCATTTGGCTGTGATGCCTCGATGATGATTCGCTTGGTGCGCGGGGAGCAACTGTCTGGCGTTAACATTGATCTGAACGTGTTTGAAGAAGCGCAAGGTTTAGCAAAGCAGATGCGAGAAGTATTTGAATTGCCAGAGCTTGAAGTCGCATCTCGATACAAGCGTGATGAGTTAACCAAAGCTATCGCCAAGTTACATCCTGAGCTTGTATTCGTGCGCCGAGAACGACGTCGTGATGCATTGGGTAATGGTTTGATGGAAATGATGGTCGGTCGTAACAGCCGTTTTCCTGATAGAAGCGAAGCAGCATTAGTGCTAGATAGCCATAGCGTTCCCGGAAGAGGTGTAAAGCAGACACTGAACCTTGCCTCTGTGATGTTACCTATTTCACTTAAGTTGCTGCGTGAATTAGAACTTGGTGAGTGGCAACAAGGTGAAACCAACTATGAGGAAGAAGCTCCGCGCGCCACCATGCACTTGATCTATGCAGGACGAACCATTTGCACTGAATACCAAGTGCTTCAAGGTGGTGTCGCTGTTCAATCCATCGTGGAGATGATTGAAGACGAAACACTACTGCCGGGTTTCGCCCCGTTAAGAAAACAACAAATACAACATTGGAAGATTTATAACACGCTTGGGTTAAATCAAGAGCCGATCGATAAAGCCACGCTTGATGATTTGTCTTTTTCAACTTGGCTCGTGGAACAGTTAGAAACGCTTGGCGTGGAAAGCATGGAAGACATTGAACTGTTTGAAGCGGACGACATCCCATTTGAAGGCATACCAGATTGGGAATATCAGGACTTTGCAGAGCAGTTTCCGCTTAAATTGCTGTTGGCTGAATTAAAACTCGACGTAGAGTACTTTGTATCTCGTAAGTTGGTTCATGTTATTTACACAGATGGCAATCGAAAGGGAGATCCTAAACGCTGGGAGTTACCTCGTTGGTCAGGTTGGAAAGTGCAGTACAAAAAAGCCAGTCGTGTCATCGATGTGAAGTAGCCTTCAACGAGATAGCGAGATTTTTGTACTGGAACGGTATTTGCTACAGATACCGTTCTTTTTATTTATGGCTCAAGTATATGAGCTTAATAGGAATACAATTGCCGCTCTGTGGGCGGCGAGAATAGGAGAGTAATGAAATTTAAAATCCTTCCGCTTCTTTTGTTTCCAATGTTTGTGCAGAGCAAAAGCCTCACTAACATTGCAACATACGAAGACAACTATGTATTAGGTACGTACACGACAGATATTAATAGAGATGTTTTGAGAGGAAAGGCTGAGGACGTCGATCAACTTCAGCAATTTGAAGTAAAGTTCCAACTCTCCGCATCAGTGCCAGTGTATCGCTTTAACTCGGGTACTGCTGTGCTAGCTTCCTATACCCAAAAATCTTTGTGGCAGTTGGCGAACAACGATATTTCTTCACCTTTTAGAGAAACCAACTACAAGCCTCAAGTCTTTTTGGCACATCAGTCGAACATGTTGCTCTTTAACCATTTAGAGACAGGGTACATGCATGAGTCAAATGGTCAGTCGACAGCCTTATCGCGCAGTTGGGATCGTCTTTACTTATCTTTGGAACGCGTGTCCGGACCGATCGAATATGGCGTTCAAGGTTGGTGGGTATTTAAGTCTGAACATGATGATATGGAGGACTTTTATGCACCATATAAACTTTGGAGCAAATTCTATACTGGGCCTGGCGTAATCGATGCTCGGGGTTTTTATAACTTCTCATCGGATAAAGGTGGGGTTGAACTTGGTTATACGCACTCGATTAACGATATTTTAGGTATCTATCTACAGGGTTATCACGGGTATGGTGAAACCTTGATCGATTACAACCACTCTCAGACTCGTCTTGGGCTTGGTATTAAACTTATGAATTTATAAATATTTTCTATCTGATTTACTAATGAAGTCGCCTTTTCTTTACCCATTAAAATATTAATCAATTGAATGCTTATATATGGCGAAGCTGTACATCGATTGTTACAAGTCTGGTTCTTATATTTCCTTTTGAATGTAAATTAGGGCATAAAAGACTATTGTCTTATATCCTATTGCTATATCAAAACAGTTGAACGATATTTGGTATATCTAATAAAAAGCGTGTCGAGGCCTATGATGGAACAACAAGGAAAGAGAAGCATTGAGTTCGACTACACTAGCTTTCTAGGCGCATCTGGTAGCAAAAAGTGGACCTTTCTAGAAGCGTTTTCCACCATCGCTCCTATTTTTGGCATAATGTGGAAACAGAACATCGCGGAATTAACACAGCCCGAAGATCGTCTTTGGGAAGCTGCATTGAAATCGATGTCTTCACGTCAGAGTGATGAGTCTAATTTGGTTACTTTAGTGAGGTTAGCGCAAGGTGAAGGTATACATGAGCTGCGCGTGGTTATGCCTTATGCTTTGGAGGCTCAGCAAATTGAGTACATTGAACAAAGAAGTAAACTCAAAATAGAGAGTAGTGAACCGGATGTTTTGACTGTCAAACTTTAGCCTTTCTTTTTCTTCACTTTAAACATCTAATAACAAGCGACTGATCCGACAGTCGCTTTTTTGTCTCCAAAAGCAACATTTCCCTATTTGTTATTAATGCAGAATTGATAATAAGTGTGATGAATATAGAGTATTTACACTTAATTTAACATTTTTGTAACGTTTTGACATGCAATTGTCATAACGTGCTTCTAAGTTTGTGTTTCACAAACAATGTTTAGACGCTATTTGTGATTGATAACTTATTCGCATTAGGCCGAACAATCGCTCTTAGCGAAAGGAATAAAAAATAACAAGGGAAGTTAATATGTCTTTGTCACGTAGAGATTTTATCAAAGCCATGTCTTCGACAGCAGTTGCAACTGGTCTAGTTGGATGTAATAGCGATGATGATACGTTAGTCGCGAGTGCAGCTTTTGAGCATGGGGTCGCGAGCGGGGATCCAACACAAAGCCAAGTCATTATTTGGACGCGAGTCTCAACCGAGGCAGCAAACGTCGACGTAGAGTGGCAAGTTGCTTCTGATATGAATTTTTCAGATGTCGTTCAGCAAGGCGTGTTTTCAACTGATACCAGTCGAGACTTTACCGTAAAAGTTGATGTGATGAACCTCAACGCCAACACCAAATACTATTATCGCTTCCTGGTTGGAGACGCTTCAAGTGTTATTGGAGAGACGCACACTCTACCGGAGGGCGCTATTGATGAAATATCAATGGCCGTCGTATCGTGTGCGAATTATCCAGCGGGTTATTTCAATGTTTATCGTGAAATCATTAACCAACATAAAAGCAAATCTATCGATGTGGTTTTACATTTGGGGGACTATATCTATGAATATGGTTCAGGTGAATACGCGACTGAGAATGCTACTGCTCTTGGTAGAGAGCCAAGCAAAGGGACAGAATGTGTCACATTAGAAGACTATCGAGCTCGTTACGCACAGTATCGACAAGATTCTGATTTGCAGGAACTGCATGCGACTTTACCAATGATTGCCGTTTGGGATGATCACGAACTCGCGAACGATGCTTGGAAAGAAGGCGCCGAAAACCATCAAGATTCAGAGGGGAGTTTTTATGATCGTCGAGCGGCAGCAGCTGCTGCTTGGGTAGAGTGGCTACCAGTACGTGAAAACCCAATATCAAACATGTTGATATATAGGCAGTTCGCGTTTGGTGACCTTGTTAACCTGATGATGCTTGATACTCGCTTGGTAGGACGTGATAAGCCTTTAGACTACTTTTCCATGTCACCCCCTTCAATGGAGGGTATTGCTCAACTTGTGGCTGAGTCGAGAGCAAGCGACAGAGAGCTTCTTGGGATGGACCAGTTAGGGTGGTTAGTTGAGCAGTTTACAACTAACAACTCAAAGTGGAACGTGTTAGGCCAGCAAGTACTAATGTCGAAGATGGAAATTCCAAGCAGCGTCATGCTAGCGATGTTTCAACTCTTTACCGCCACAGATGAGCAGAAATCGGCAGCGTTGTTAGCCGTTAACGCTGCAATGACAGCGTATCTAGCTGACCCAAGCTCAGACCCAGTGACATTACCGTATAACCTTGATGCGTGGGATGGTTACTATGTTGAACGAGAAAAGCTGTACCAGTTAGCACAATCCGTTTCTGGCAATTTCGTTTGTCTAGCAGGGGATACCCATAACGCATGGACAAGCGAGCTGGCAGATATGTCGGGTAATCCCATCGGTGTGGAGTTTGCAACAAGCTCTGTCAGTTCTCCCGGTTTAGAGGCTTATTTAGGATTGGATCCGGTTGCGATTGCTCAAATGGAGTTTACGCTTCCTCACTTATCGAAGGAGCTTCAATGGACAGATATTAAACAGCGTGGTTTTATGCGCGTAACCTTCACTCCGGAAAAAGCAGAATCAACGTGGTACATGGTCTCGACTATTACAGATAAAGAGTATCGAGTTACGACTAAGTCAGCTTCTACTACCGATGGTGTAACGTTAGATATTGGGTAGCGTGTTGTTTCTAATGGTTTTCTGCTTTACTCAAAGATAGACAAAGCAAGCAGTTTATACTGCTGGCTTTGTTTTGATAAGGAGGTGAACTTTACAATATCGAGTAATAAAGTTGTTAGTCAATTTCAAACAATAGTAGTTTCCGTCGAAATATGATGAATCAATATCTTTTTATTTAGGTTGATAAGTGTAGCTTTAGTAGTGTTTAAAATCTATTGAATAAATAATTTAAAATGAAGAAAATTATTTTATTTAAATTTGTATTTTTCATTGTGCTAATTATGAGTATTTCATTTATGTTCGATTTTTTTAAGCCTTACAAGTTGAAAATTAGTCCGGAGGTAAACGGTGTTATCAAGAAGCAAGGTGAACCAGTCAAGAATATGGAAGTTACTCTTCTCGCAGGCTTGAATGACTATAAGGAAGTTATTGTATTTACGGATAGAGACGGCCGATTTCACTTTGATGAATTAATACAAGGATTATGGTTTAAGCCGTCAGCTTTAAATACGAATGTTATAGGAATACAAATAACCGCAAAGTTCAACAACCATGATGTACTTCTGTGGTCATCAGATTCTGGGTTATCAATTCATGACTATATAACCAATAACCTTAAAAGTTTGGAGTGTGATATTGAGAGCCAAGAATCTGAGTATCATTTCAAAAATCGAGTTGTAGAAAAAGGCGCTGATCATTTGGTTTTTGGAGTTTGCAAACTAAGCGGCTTCGATAGCAAATATCAAGAAGAGGAATAAAAATGCCTAAGTTAACCCCTGTTTTATCTTCACAACTAGCTTATTTACCTTATCAACTCATCACCAATACAGATAATAAATACTTAAAAGTGAGCGGTGATATAAAACGACAATTTATATTCAATAAGGAGAAGGCCAGTTTTCATGGTAAAACAGGTGGAATTTTTGGAATAGGGAGAAAATCAGAAGGGTTTGCGCTAGTTGGAATAGGTAAAGGCAAATATAAGGAAGAAATGGTTGTAACTGTTCGTGGGACTAAAACTATTCATAACTGGATTACAAATGGAAATATAGGACTAAAGGGTTCACCGAATGGAGCTATTGCTCATTCTGGGTTTGTGAATGCTTTTTATTCCATAAAACCTGATTTGAATCGATTCATATTATCTCAACCTCATATGCCTAAGCACATACATTGCGTAGGCCATAGCTTAGGTGGTGCGTTAGCTTCATTAGTTTCTGACTGGATAACTGAAGAGTTTAAAATCCCTGTCAGTTTGTATACTTTTGGAGCGCCAAGAATAGGGCAAGAGAGTTATGCAAGAAAATCAGAGACCAGAAATACGAATATTTTCCGATGTACACATGGAGCTGACCCTGTACCCCTTATTCCACTATGGCCATTTATTCATGCACCATTCTCAAATAAAGAGTATAGGTTGGATGATAGTTGTGGGCTTTATTTTTCTACACACGGAATGGGCCCCAATGACGTCCCTGGATATATAAATACAGCTAAATGTAACAGTTGGGATGAGCTGAAAGAGCAATCTGTAGCTTATCTAAATAAGCCAGTGAGATTAAATTTTGATAATAGGCATCAAGCTGCTTATACGTCTAGGTGGGCAAATTTGCTGAGCGCAGCTCTGGTAACTCTGCTAAATGATGCAGGCCCTCGACATGCTAAAGCAATGGAAATACAGGCCAGATTATCCGGTGGCATGACGTTTTATGATAAGTTGGCCAAAGAGTTAGAAGGTATTGTGTCAGCGTCTGACAAGTTAAGAGATCAAACTATTGGCTTGTTAGGGCATATGCTTGTCTTTGCGGGCCGTGCAGTCAGTAAGATAACTGACTTATCTTCGAGTTTTATTCGGTGGGTTTTTAAAGTAACAATCGACAAGTTGTATTCAACTGCAAAGCAAGCATTTGATAGTATATTTTGAGATTGCTTTGTGTAACCGAGAGTTAAAGTAATTCGTATGCTATTGTGAGAGATAGTTTAATATCAAGCTTAGATTAAGTTTTTGATTTATTAATAGTTTGAGCAAAAAAGTCCGCATTTTGCGGACTTTTTATTTGGTTCATTTTAACCATTCATTTTAGAGATAAAGTTAGTCGATCAAACCGTACTCTTTGCTTAAGATCTCAATGATCTCCGCTTTGGGGTTGTCACTTAACGTGATTGGCTGACCAGTGATTTTTTCTGCGATACCGATGTAAGTTCGTGAGATGTCCATCAAAGAGTCAACAGGCAGGTCGTTATCACGAGCGAGCGCTTCGCGTTCTGGCATTCGTTCTTTGTTAAGCAGAATATCAGGGTCAGGGAAGTGGTTTAGCAAGAACTGACGGAAACCTTCTTTCGAGTTCTCTACGATATTGCCCGCTTGGTATTCTTTTGTATCCCAAATGCGTGAAGAGTCTGGCGTGCCTACTTCATCCATGTAAATCAGCTTTTCGTTACCTGCCGCATCGTGCACATAACCAAATTCAAATTTAGTATCAACGAACGTTTGGTCGATGGCGTTAAGGGCATCACTGATTACATTAAAACCCTCTTTTAGTAGCTTCTCGTATTGTGCAATGTCTTCTGCATTAGAGAAGTTAAAGGCTTCGAAGTTATCTACGATGTTTTGGCGAGTGATGTTCACGTCATCCGCTTCAGGTACGCCGGGAATGCCTTTCAAGATACCTTTGGTTGAAGGTGTCATTAGTAATTCAGGTAGCGCTTTATCTTTCTCAAGACCTTCAGGAAGCTGAATACCACAGAACTCGCGCTCGCCATTTGAATAAGCGCGCCACATAGAACCAGTAATGTATTTACGACAGATCGCTTCAATCTTCACTGGCTTCGCTTTTTGCACAATCCAAACGAATGGGTGAGGGATGTCTAAGATATGGCTATCAGCAAGACCGTTGTCTTTAAACAATTTGAACCAGTGGTTAGAAATCGCGTTTAGTGCCGCCCCTTTTCCTGGAACGCCTTTTAGCCCACCTTCGCCGTGCCAGATACAATCGAATGCGGAGATACGGTCACTGATCACCATGATTGCCAGTGGGGCATCAGGAGCAACATCGTATCCTTTTTCTTTGATCAGTCGTGCGCTGTCTTTTTCAGTTAACCAGTATACAGAGCGAACTTTTCCGCTGTGTACAGGCTTGTGGGTGCGAATTGGCAGGTCGTCATTGACGGCAAGTACTTGATTAGCAAGGCTCATTGCGACATTCCTATCATCTTAATCAAACGTCATAAAGAGAAGATATCCAGCGAACAATGTGCGCTGAATAAATCGAATGAGGGCATCATACCAGAACTATTTTAACTCGCCAGAGAAAAAGCAAACGTTTGCCTTAATTTGTTGAAGTACAAAAAAAGCCTCCTTAAAAGGAGGCGAGATGCAGGATGGATAACGTCGATCTTGTTAGTGGTACTTGTTCACTCTGCCTTCGACGAAAAAGACTTCACACTGATAACGTTGGGCAATATCGCGAAGCATTGATTGATTCATTAATGCAATCTTGTTCGATGCGACAACAGCGCTAGCATTACCAGATTGAATAGCTTTAATAACGATTTCCACTTCAGAAAGCTGTTGAGATGGCTTCATTTGAATGATGTTTTGACAGCGAATGTTAGAAGCAGCAAGTTGCTCAAAATCAGGGCGAGGGCACTCAGCAGTAAACAGAATCCACTGTTGCTGTTGAGACAATACTGCCAACTTAGAAAGAAGTTGGTCAGACACATCCATAGGTTGCGTTGCTTGTGCCAATACGTTGTAGCGAGAGTATGTATGAGATTGACTTTGTAACTGCATCTTACTGTTCCTTTATACATGCTGTATGTGTATACAGTAGTTTGTTTTTGGTGACAGATCAACCGATTTTTAAAAGTTTAAGTTAATATTTTTCTATGGTCCTTTATATTTGTTTTTGTAACTTGTTGAATTTTGAGGAATTATTTTTGGTTTTGCTTGTTTTTATGAAAGGGGATAAATGTGAGATAAGTAGTGTTCTTTTTCTATCTACAGGTCATTACAACTGTATATACAGTACTTTTTTTCGTCTATACAGTGCTTTGGATAAAGGAGGGAGCGCTTTGAAGTGCGCTTATCCACTCAAAGGTACAACCTTAGAAAGTGATTTGATTTAGTATTGTCGCAAACTAGAGTGCGTCGTTGTTTGATACAGTTGGTATTATGTTTAGAGATCAAAAAAGCGCCTCTAAAAAGGCGCCTTTGAAAATCAGTTCCATTGATTTGTTCTGATTAGCTCGCTTGGTGTGCCATGCGTTCACGCATTTGCATTTCGCCTTGGTTAAACAGGCGAACGTCGATTTTCGCGATGTCGAAGCAAGATTTGCAAGAGCGATGGTACTTCCCATCAAGGTAATCATGACGAGTTACAAAGCTAGGTTTTTTACACCAGTCACAGGTGCCTTCTTCAGTGAACATTGATTTTCTCCCCACCTAAATTAGTTTTGAGTCGCTAGGTGTTATTTTTCGCCCCGTATTATGGCATACAAACGAACGTTAAGTTAAATGTCTGTTAATTTGTTTGAGAGGGAGATCGATTGCGAGCCTTTGTTTTCTAGGATGAAAAGCTCGCAAGGAAAGGGAGTATTGCGTCAATTTACTCTTTTGTAACATTTTGTGAGATAATTTTAAACGCTTGATTTAAACGCTTCATCTCATCTTCACTTCCCCTAGAATCAGGGTGATAGAGTTTCGATAATTGTCTGTAGCGCAATTTCACTGCTTTACTGTCGGGAATACGCTGTGGTGTGTAGCCAAATGTGGCAGATGCTATTGCGAGTTTTTGATTGTCAGACTGCCCCTTAATTTTCTTAAACTCTTTGAACACCTTTTCGAGTTGGCGTTTAAGTTGTTTATTAGCAAACTGCAGCTCTTTAACCTGAGTCTCTAATTGCAGAGATTGCGATGCTTCATGCGCGATATTGGCTTCAACTTTTTTGTTGTGTCTTCGGTAACCAAAAGCAAAGCCGCCAATCAATACACTCAATCCGAGCGCACCTGAGGCATACCATATATTCGTGGTCTCTGCTTTCTGTTCCTGTTCAAATGCAGATATATCTTGTGCTTCTTCGTGTGTGGCAGTTTTATCTAGCTCTACAATCTCGGAAACCTGTTTCGCCCTTAGTTGGTTGAAGCGCTCTTCTAAAAACTGATTATAAGCTTCTTCGGCTTGAGGGTTTTTTAGTGCCGCTAATTGGTACCAAGCCTCAAGTAGATCTTCGGTGGTGATGCGATTTTGATGGTGCTGAACAAAGTCTGCAAGGAGGAAGCCTCTATCGGTTGGATCGTTTAAGGCAACTGAAGTAAACCAATAAGTTGCTTGTGCGAAGTCAACGTTTCCTGTTAATCCTCTGGCGTAGTCTTCAGCTAATTGTTTCTGGGCTGGAATATAGCTTTGTCTTGCCGCTTGCTCTAGCCAATAACGCACGTCAGAAGGAGAGTCTGGGTTGGGTTTTAACGCCAGTTGTTGCGCTAGATCGAATTGAGCTTCAGGCTGCGTAGGACTTTGAGAAGCGAATGCAGTGCTTGTAAGGCAGGCACTTAAAGTTAAGGTAAGGGCGATGGTTCTGAAAGACATTGGGTATGTCAGGTCTAGCGGAGTTCGCTAGACCTGCTCCGGTAATCGTTATTATTACCGATATGGTGCAACCAAATTACTTCAGTGGCAAGATCTGGATTTCAACACGGCGGTTGCAAGCACGACCTTCAGAAGTTTGGTTTGAGCATAATGGGCTACGTTCACCATAGCCACGAGCAATTGCACGACCTGGTGCGACGTTTTGCGATACTAGGAATTGACGAACTGATTCTGCACGACGCTCAGATAGCGTTTGGTTGTATGATTCACTACCAGTGCTGTCTGTGTAACCGTCGATGACTAGGCTTGTGTCAGGGTATTCTACAAGAATGCGCGCTACACCACGCAGTGTATTGTGGATACCTGCATCTAGTTGGTATGAGCTAGATGAGAAACCGATGCCATTTTCCATACGAAGTAGCAGCTGGTTCTCACCAACACGCTCTACTTGTACACCCGAGTTAAGTAGTGCACGACGCAGTTCTGCTTCTTGTTGATCAAAGTAGTAACCTACACCAGCACCTGTTGCACCACCTGCAGCTGCACCAATTAGAGCATGCTTACGACGTTCTTTTGCGTTGTCACCTGTTGCTAGACCGATCGCAGCTCCAGCAATAGCGCCAATTAGAGCACCTTGAGTTGTTGAGTTTGTTTCGTACTCGCCTGTAGTGGCATTTTGACGTTGAGTAGCTTGACAGCCAGTAAGAGCAAGCACTAGTGCAAGTGCAATAGACATCTTTTTCAAAGGAATATCTCCATATAAAACAGAGGCGATAAAGTGAGCCTCACATTAGGAATCGAATTATACGTAGGGTGTTATTGATATTTGTTATGTAAAAGTCAGACTGATAATGAACTCAGCCAAAAAGCTATTTGCTATCAAGCATTTTTCTAGCTTGTGCGCCACCAACCCCGCGGTTAACAGATACTTTGCGTCCTTTCTTTAGCCCGACTTCATAATCTGCGGTGAGATTTTTCATCGCTTCTTTTAGCTGTTTCTTGAACGTCTCACGGTCGATGTTTTTGAACTCTTTATCAATGTAGTTATTGATTTTGTTTGCCGACTCTTCATCAGGTGAAATGGTCGGTAGTTTTTCTAACGCACCTTCAACCCAACCAGAGACAAATGAGTTAACTCGACGAGTCACTTCCATGGATGATGTGCCTGAACCAGCAAAACTATTGCGGAACTGTCCGGTGCTTTCGTTCATTTCGCGATAGATAATGTCGAAGGCAAATGCAGCAAAGATCGCTCGATCAGCTTCACCGATAAACTCTACTCGTTTTAGACCTTTATGGTTCAACAGAACTGCTTCAACACCAAACTTGGTATTAATGCCTCGAATCACGCGCAGTATAGTCGAGCTGATGTTAGCAGGTAACAGGTGGGAAGATTGTGTCTTACCCATCTTGATAAACTCAATGTCATCTTTATCTAGACCATATTTGAGCATGAGACGGTGCGCCATTTTGATAGCGTTTGCAGCCTCGTTTACATTGGCGGAGTTACCTAGTTCTAGACACTTAGCGATTTTCTTAAGAGCTTTTTGCTTATCCATTGACGACCAATAACAAAAACACAAAATTTGAGAAGTCGGATATATTACCTTTTTTGGCGTAAAAACGAAACCAAGGACTTTATGTCCAAAGGTTTAAGCTTGCTAAGCTATGTGCACCACAAAAGAAAAGCACCCATAGAAGGGTGCTTTGAAAAAGAGGGGGGCTGACATTAAATTAGATGCCAAGCTCGTCAAGTAGGTCATCTGCCGCGCTACTCGCTGTTGTTTCAGGCTTTGACTTTTCTTCCATACTCTTACGGGTTGCTTCCAAGATATCATCTGGCGTTTCATCTTCAGCAACTTCAAACTCTTCTAGCTGGATAAACTCGGTTTTATCCATTGCTAGTTCCAAATAGAAGATGTTGTTATTTGCCGTAGAGAATGTCACGCGACGCGCTTGTGGGCGGTCAAGGTTAGTATCAACTTGCAGAATCACTTGCTTGTTCAGAGCCAGCATCTTAGGTTGGTTTTGCGTGATGTTTGTTTGTAGCTCTTTACGGATTTTATTCGTGAAGTCACCCACTAGTTGGTTCATCAGCTCACCAAGGACATCACCGACTTCATCAGACGTATGCGAGATTGCAAGTTCTTCTTCCGGCATGCCCATATTACGCATGTAGTCCGTATAAATCTCGAGCGCCGCCTTTGCGGTAAAGTTAATGACAACTAAGCCAGTAAAACCACCGTCAAAAAGGACAAAGCAGCCAAAATCTGGCTTAAGGCTGGTTTTGTTGATCTTTTGCACCATTGCTGAATAGTGAACTTGAGAAGATGTTGCTGAAGTTAAGACGCCGGAAACCGACTGACAAAGTTTTAAAAGGATATCCTCAGTAGTGACTACTTTATTTTTTTTCATTCTAAATGCTCAATATAATGG
Source organism: Vibrio sp. SCSIO 43153 (assembly GCF_023716625.1). Lineage (NCBI taxonomy): Bacteria > Pseudomonadati > Pseudomonadota > Gammaproteobacteria > Vibrionales > Vibrionaceae > Vibrio > Vibrio sp. SCSIO 43153. Next base: position 2,013,712 of record NZ_CP071855.1, on the reverse strand, counting down.
TCTTAAAAGCGAGTTTTGCATCAATGTAGGTGTGAATAGCTAAAAAAGAAAGCATAAGTTCAATTGTTGCAATGAGAATCTGATTTGATCACTTTTTTAAATGTTGTAAAGTGACGAAATTCAAAGAATATTACTTAACCTATCAACTTCTTCAATTATCGCAATAATTGATTGGAGAGTCGGCCAAGTAAACAAAAACAATACCTATCACTGATCGGAATAGTGTCGTAGGGGCAGGAAGCAATGTTACCAAGATTACACTCTCAAACGGATGTCGATCCTCTTGTATTATCTTTCCTAAAAGAGTTGGAAAATGCAGGATTCACTGGCGACATCGAAAGCCAATATTCAAGCCGCCTAGCAGTAGCGACTGACAACAGTGTTTATCAACAGCTACCTCAAGCGGTAGTCCATCCAAAAAACACACATGACGTCTCTCTCGTTGGTAAGCTGGGCAATAAAGAAGAATACGAGCAAATTACCTTCTCACCGCGTGGCGGAGGGACGGGAACCAACGGTCAGTCGTTGACGAAAGGCATTGTGGTTGATTTATCTCGCCACATGAACAAAGTCTTAGAAATCAACGAAGATGAAGGTTGGGTTCGTGTCCAAACTGGTGTGGTTAAGGACCAACTTAATGACGCTGTTCGCCCTTACGGTTTCTTCTTCTCTCCTGATCTATCGACGAGTAACCGAGCGACTATCGGTGGGATGATCAATACCGATGCGTCTGGTCAGGGGTCTCTGAAATACGGTAAGACATCTGATCACGTGCTATCACTTCAAGCGGTTTTTGCTGACGGCTCGTTGTTAGAGTCGGATCTTTCAAATGGTTTGCCAAGTGAAGGTGAGTTTGCGTACACCGCAATGCATGTGACCGAGACGGTGTGCCGTGAAAAGCGTCCGCAAATCAATGACAAGTTTCCACCTTTAAACCGATTCTTAACGGGTTATGACCTCAAGAATGCGTTTGATGAGGGGGAAGATAGTTTCGATATCACTCGAGTGCTGTGTGGTGCAGAAGGTTCACTGGCCTTTATTACTGAAGCCAAGCTTAACCTAACCCGTATTCCTAAGGCGCGCACCTTGGTGAACGTTAAATACAACAGTTTTGATTCTGCATTGCGTAACGCCCCATTTATGGTTGAAGCGAACGCTTTGTCGGTAGAAACCATTGATTCAAAAGTACTTAACCTAGCGAAACAAGACATCGTTTGGCACACAGTGAGCGACTTAATCACCGACGTGCCAGATAAAGAGATGCTTGGCATCAACATGGTGGAATATGCAGGCCAGGATGAAGAAGAAGTTGCTTCTCAAGTCGCCTTCCTGACTGCCAAGCTAGATAGCATGTTGGAGACAGAAGAAGCCGGTATTATCGGTTATCAAGTATGTAGCGACGTCGCGAGTATCGGCCGTATCTACAATATGCGTAAAAAAGCGGTAGGTCTGCTTGGTGCAGCCAAAGGGCGTGCGAAGCCAGTAGCCTTCGCAGAAGATACTTGTGTACCACCGGAAAACCTAGCGGATTTTATTGTTGAGTTCCGTGAGTTACTAGACGCGAAATCACTCAACTACGGTATGTTTGGGCACGTAGATGCAGGTGTACTTCACGTTCGCCCAGCGTTGGATCTGTGCGACCCTCACCAAGAAGCATTGATGCATGAAATCTCAGATGAGGTGGTTAAGCTGGTGGCGAAATACGGCGGCTTAATGTGGGGTGAGCACGGGAAAGGTTTCCGCTCTGAATATGGGCCTGAGTTTTTTGGTGAAGAACTCTTTACTGAGTTACGCCGAGTAAAAGCAGCTTTCGACCCGCACAATAAAATGAATCCGGGTAAGATCTGTACGCCACTAAATAGCGATGCAGAGCTGGTAAAAGTCTCCGACACCAAACGCGGCTACTTCGACCGCCAGATTGACGTTCAAGTCCGTGACAGCTTCAAACAGGCGATGGAGTGTAACGGTAACGGATTGTGCTTTAACTACGACACCAGTTCACCAATGTGTCCTTCAATGAAGGTGACAGCAGACCGTCGCCACTCGCCAAAAGGGCGCGCAGGATTAGTTCGTGAATGGTTACGCCAGCTAACAGAGCAGGGTATCGATATTCTCGATCTGGAGCAGCAAACGCTAGAAAACAAGACATCCATCAAAACCATGATTGATCGTGTCCGTAATTCGATAAATCGCCGTCATGAGTATGATTTCTCTCACGAAGTTTACGAGGCGATGAACGGCTGCTTGGCATGTAAAGCATGCGCGAGCCAGTGCCCTATCAAAGTTGATGTGCCTAGCTTCCGCTCTCGCTTTCTCAATATTTATCACTCACGTTACCAACGTCCAGCAAAAGACTATTTGGTGTCGAACATCGAGTCTATGCTGCCATTAATGGCAAAAGCACCAAGTGTGGTTAATGGTGTGCTTAAGCAGTCTTGGGTTCAGAGCTTAACGGCTTCGACCGTAGGGTATGTTGATGCGCCGCTGCTTTCTGTTCCGACCTTGAAGGAGCGAGTTGAGACGTTAACCACTGCTTATGATCTTCAAGCATTAAGTGGTCTATCAAGCGAAGATAAGCAAAAGCATGTGCTGATTGTTCAAGACCCATTTACCAGCTACTACGACGCTGAAGTCGTGGAAGACTTTGTGAAGCTAGTTAAAAAACTGGGTATGAATCCAGTTCTACTTCCATTCAAACCGAATGGCAAAGCGCAGCATATTAAAGGTTTCTTACGTCAGTTTAAAAATACTGCGCAAGACACTGCGAAGTTCCTTGAAATGGTCGCAGATTTAGATATCCCAATGGTAGGGGTCGACCCTGCGTTAGTGCTTTGTTACCGCGATGAATACGCTGAAGTATTAGGCAGCAAGCGAGGCGTGTTTGATGTTCTTACTGCGCATGAATGGCTTCACCCAAGGCTAGGTGAGTTCGAGGCCCTGGAATCTAATGAGCAAGCGCCTTGGTATTTGTTCGCGCATTGTACAGAGAAAACCAAAATGCCAAACGCTGAGAAAGAGTGGGGGGCTATCTTCGCTCACTTTGGCGCGGTCTTGAATACCGTACCAGTAGGTTGCTGTGGTATGGCGGGTACTTTCGGTCATGAGGTGGATAAGCTATCAATGTCTCGTGATATTTATGATCTGAGTTGGAAGCCAAACTTGGATAAACTCGATAATGAGCGTTGTTTAATTACCGGATACTCCTGCCGAAGCCAAGTCAAACGCTTTGAAGGGGTAAAACCTAAGCACCCGGTTCAAGCTTTGCTAACCTTGATATAATACTTTACGAAAGCCCAGTTTAACTGGGCTTTTTGTCAGTAGCGAAGCGTTACCAATGATGACTATGATTTATTCTCATAAGGATATGAAGATTGAAAAAGCTAGAGCTTAAAGTACCACCCGTTGCTCTTTTTTTGTTGATGGTACTACTGATGTACTGGTTAAAGGGTACGTTGCCAGAGATGAAGATTACGGTGCCTTTTGTTGAGTTTGTTAGCGCAGGGCTAATCGCGCTTGCAGTTGCTGTTGGTATTGCTGGGGTTTACGAGTTTCGTAAAGCCAAGACGACGGTAAACCCCGTTAAGCCAGAAACCGCATCGATGGTGGTTGATACTGGCATTTTTGCATATACGCGTAATCCAATGTACGTCGCTCTACTGTTAGTGATCATTGCGGTTGGCTTATGGTGGCAGCATCTAAGTGTCATTTTGTGCAGCGTATTGTTTGTTGTATATATGAATCGCTTTCAAATCAAACCAGAAGAGCGCGCATTAGAAAGATTGTTTGGTGAAGATTATTTGGATTACAAGAATCAAGTGCGTCGCTGGATTTAATGAAAGTCCGTAGACACTGGCAGTAAAAAGAAAACCCAGCTAAATAGCTGGGTTTTCTTTGATACTTTTGTCGGCAGCTGGTTAAGCTGCCTTAGCGAACTTTGCTAAAAAAGCGTCTTTGCGTTCGTGGAAGCGTTGAACTAAATCGTCTACCGCCTTTTGGTCGTATGGCTTAAGGCCACTAGCTACCATGCGCTTAATGCCTTTACCAACAACTTCACCATCTTCTTTGAAAGCGAAGTTTAGCGTCACTAAGCCTCGTTTGCCTTCAACGTCAAACGTTGCACCCGTAAAGTCCACTTCTGGATGAGTTAGGTCCAGACGGCTGAATTCCACTTCCATACTCTCGTAGATTACTAGAGGTCGTTGGCAGTTGATCATCATTTGTTTCTCTTCCATTAGAGGAACCATGATGTGAGGGAAGTTCATGCCAGAGAATTGAACGTAGTTTGTTACGACATGCTCAATGAACGCAGGGTTGTGGTTAGTTTCACCTTCACGCGACATGTGCAGGTATTCTTTGCCCGCAGCATCGACTACCGCACTCTCTTTTTCACACTTATTTTCAATGTGAAGTGCAACACCATCATTTACCATTCCGGAGAAATCGAAACGCATCTTTTGGCTTACGCCTTCTTTGCTCAGCAAAACAGCAAAAAGCAGATCGCCAGGCACACAAAAGCGTTTGTTGTCTTCATCATGGATAGGGTTGTAATCACCGGCTACGCGTTTTGCGAAGTGACTTGCTTGCTCACGAGTGAACTGAAATTGGTGATTAGTATTTGAAAAATAAGGTGTTAGAAACATAATTTTTACGTAGTAACCAAAACTGTCAGGGATTATATGCGAATATCTGCGTAGCAATGGTCCATCCAGTGAAAACTTCACTGTATCTTAACAATGAAACGATAACGCAGCGGAATAAAGCACCAAAAATGGCGCTTTTGTATTGCACTATTCAGTATGGCTATAAATCAGTAATTTACCATATCATTGAAGGACGCGATGCGTATAAATACAATAAAGGCTCCACGAAGGAGCCTTTAGGTCATCAGCAATAATGATTAATGCACGCTAGGGAGCAAGCTCTCTGGCATCAATGCGTTGTGAAGAGCAAGCTTGAGTAGTGCGTTGGCTTGCTCAATATCTGGTGCGAAGTAGCGGTCTTTATCGTAGAACGACACTTTTTCACGCAGCATTTGTTTTGCAATCTCGATACGTTCAGAAGATTTGTTTGGCGCGCGGAAATCCAAGCCTTGCGCGGCAGATAAGTATTCAACCGCCAAAATGCCACGCGTATTTTCACCCATCTCTTTCAGACGACGAGCAGCGAAGGTCGCCATTGATACGTGGTCTTCTTGGTTTGCGGATGTTGGCAAGCTATCGACAGAAGCAGGGTGAGCGAGCGTTTTGTTTTCACTCGCTAGTGCTGCTGACGTTACCTGCGCAATCATAAAGCCCGAGTTTACGCCGCCATTGTCGACCAAGAATGGAGGAAGTTTAGACAGAGCACTATCAATAAGGAGTGCCATGCGACGCTCTGACAAGCTACCAATCTCTGCAATCGCAAGTGCAAGATTATCCGCCGCCATAGCAACGGGCTCAGCGTGGAAGTTACCGCCAGAGATGATGTCGTCGTCTTCCGCAAACACAAGCGGGTTATCGGACACCGAGTTAGCCTCTACCTGCAGGGTGTCTGCCGCATTGCGAATTTGTTGTAAACAAGCACCCATAACTTGAGGCTGACAGCGCAGTGAATAAGGGTCTTGAACCTTTTCACAGTTGGTATGGGATTCACCAATCTCACTGGTTGCTTCTAACATATGTCGATACGCTAACGCCGCATCCATTTGGCTGCGATGACCACGAACACGGTGGATACGTGGGTCGAACGGACGACGGCTGCCCAGTGCTGCTTCTACCGACATCGCGCCACAAACGGTCGCAGATGAGAACAAATCTTCGGCAATGAACAAACCTTCGAGTGCAAACGCCGTTGACGCTTGAGTACCGTTAAGCAGTGCAAGGCCTTCTTTAGGTGCCAGTGTGATTGGTTCTAGACCAGCAATTTGCAGAGCTTCTAAGCCAGAAATGACTTTGCCATTGTGACGCGCTTGGCCTTCCCCAAGAAGTACCGTACTCATGTGAGCCAGCGGCGCTAAGTCTCCCGATGCGCCTACTGAGCCTTTTTGTGGCACGCATGGGTACACCTGCGCATTCACAAGGTCAATCAGCATGTTGATGACTTTCAAACGCAAGCCAGAGAAGCCACGCGCAAGGCTGTTGATTTTCAGCACCATCATCAAACGAACGGTCTCGTCTGACATGAATTTACCGATACCAGCAGCGTGTGAAAGTACAATACTGCGTTGCAGCGTTTCTAGATCTTCCGGCGCGATGCGTGTGTTCGCGAGGAGACCGAACCCCGTATTGATGCCATAAACGGTGCGATCTTCTGCAATCACGCGGTCGACAACTTGAGTGCTTTCCTCAATGGCCGGAATGGCTTCTGGATCGAGAGTAAGGTTGACAGGTGAGCGGCTCACCTGACGCAATTCGTTTAAGCTAATATGGCCTGGCTTTAGCGTTAAATTGAGCATGTCTTTCATCCTTACTTCAGCTTTTTCAGTTCTTCATTGAGCATTGGCAAATCCAGTTTTTGCTCGGCTGCACATTGTTTTGCGATGTCATATCCCGCATCGGCATGACGCATAACGCCCGTCGCTGGGTCATTGTGAAGTACGCGAGCAATACGCTCAGAGGCATCATTACTGCCGTCACAACAAATCACCATACCTGAGTGTTGAGAGAAGCCCATGCCAACGCCGCCACCATGGTGAAGTGATACCCAAGTTGCGCCGCCTGCGGTGTTCAATAGAGCATTGAGTAATGGCCAATCCGATACGGCATCAGAGCCATCCATCATGCCTTCGGTTTCGCGGTTCGGGCTGGCTACCGAGCCGGAGTCTAGGTGGTCACGGCCGATAACGACCGGTGCTTTCAGTTCACCTTTTTTTACCATTTCATTAAAGGCTTGGCCAAGGCGCTCACGGTCTTTCAGACCTACCCAACAGATACGTGCAGGCAGACCTTGGAACTGAATGCGTTCACGTGCCATATCTAGCCAGTTGTGAAGGTGAGGGTTATCAGGGATCAGCTCTTTTACTTTCTGATCGGTTTTGAAGATGTCCTCTGGGTCACCAGACAATGCTGCCCAACGGAATGGCCCGATACCTTCACAGAATAAAGGACGAATGTAAGCCGGTACGAAACCTGGGAAATCAAACGCGTTTTCGATGCCTTCTTCCAGCGCCATTTGGCGGATGTTGTTACCGTAATCCAGTGTTGCAGCGCCGCGGTTTTGCAGTTCTAGCATGGCTTGAACTTGCACAGCCATTGATTGTTTTGCCGCTTTAACTACACCAGCTTCGTCTTGTAAGCGCATTTCTGCCGCATGAGACATACTCCAACCTTGAGGTAAGTAGCCGTTCAATGGGTCGTGCGCGGAAGTTTGGTCTGTTACTACGTCTGGCGTGATGCTACGTTCCACAAGCTCAGGGAAGATGTCAGCTGCGTTACCTAGTAGACCGACTGAAATAGGCGTGTCGGATTCTTTGATCATCGCTAGGGCTTCATCTAGCGATGTGGCTTTCTTGTCGACGTAGCCAGTGCGTAGACGGTAATCGATACGTGATTCGTCACACTCAACAGCAATCATTGAGAAACCTGCCATTGTGCCAGCTAGAGGTTGAGCGCCGCCCATACCACCAAGGCCGCCTGTCAGGATCCATCGACCTTTTGCGTCGCCGTTAAAGTGCTTTTTAGCTACTGAGACAAACGTCTCGTAAGTGCCTTGAACAATGCCTTGTGAGCCGATGTAAATCCAGCTACCTGCCGTCATCTGTCCGTACATCATCAAGCCTTCTTTATCGAGCTCATTGAAGTGCTCCCAGTTGGCCCAATGTGGTACTAGGTTTGAGTTCGCAATCAGAACGCGTGGCGCATTTTTATGAGTCGGGAAAACGCCAACTGGTTTGCCTGATTGGACGAGAAGAGTTTGGTCATCGTCGAGTCTTTCTAACACTTCAACAATCTTATCGAAGCATTCCCAATTTCGTGCTGCTCGACCAATACCACCGTATACAACGAGCGAGTGAGGGTGCTCGGCTACATCTGGATCAAGGTTGTTCATCAGCATACGAAGCGGGGCTTCCGTCAGCCAAGATTTGGCGCGCAGTTGTGTACCGTGTGGAGCACGAATTGTTCTGCTTGTATCAAGTCGTGGATCTTGTCCCTGGCGCTGTGTCATTTTAAGACTCCTTTAGTTTCACGTGTGTACCAAGTCTGTGCTTGGCTATTTCTACTCGAACAAAGAGCTGTTCGAGTTGATTGTTATTGGGTTAGGTTATTTTGGTTTATGGTCTTTCTCTGCCATGGCATTGGCAATGTCCCAACATAGGCGGGCTGCCAATCGAGCGGTTTGGCTATCGACGTCATAAGTGGGGTTATACTCGGCAATGTCTGCCAGCATGAGCTTGTTTTTGTAATGTAGGATTCGGTCGAGAAACGGCGAAATGATGTCGTAGCTGACCCCTCTTGCCGCTGGAGCGCTTACACCCGGTGCTGTTGCCGCAGGGAATACGTCCAAATCAATCGTTAGATAGAGGTAATCGCAGTCATCGATAAAGTGCTGTAGTTGCGTTAAATGGTAGCTGTGGTTCATGTAGCAAAGCTGTTTGTCTTCTACATACCAAACGTTGAGCTCGTCCGCTTTCTGGAATAGCGCTTTGGTATTGCTGCTGCGACTGACGCCAATGCAAGCGTAATGAAACTTCCAATCATTGCGTTGGCAGAAGTGATGAATCTGATTAAATGGTGTGCCTGAGCTCGGTTTTACATCTGCCAGCGAACTTTCAAAAGCGCGCAGGTCGAAATGTGCATCGAAGTTGATAATGCCAATCTTCGGCTGCTTGTCTGGGTGATGGGTTTTGAAGTACTCGGCCAACCCGGAAAATGATGCCCATGCGATCTCATGCCCGCCGCCTAGTACTACGACTGGTGAATGGGGAAGCGCTTGAGCAACTGTAGCTGCGCATTGCGATTGGCTGCTCTCTAGCAGGTCGTCTTCGCAAACGACAGTACCGAGGTCATAAAGCGGCGCATCTTGGTGCCAAGCGAGATTGGCTAGGGCACGACGGATTAAATCCGGTGACTTTTTCGCTCCAATACGGCCTTTATTTCTAGCAACACCCGCGTCGGTCGCAAAACCAAGGATTGAGACGCCTTCGCTTCTGCTCGGTAACTCTTCAACAGAAATATTTTTAATCACGTGGTGAACGCGCTTACCCAGTTCTCCATCTTCTGCATCGTGGCGACCTTGCCAGTGAAATGGAGCGGTATTTGGATCTGATTGAGCCATGTTACAGTCCTCCGTGAGAGACATATTCACCATTTACTATACGACCTACTAAACGTTTTGCGCCGACTTGGTAACTAAGGTCTGCTGGGTGTTCGATATCCCAAATTGAGAAATCCGCGTCATAACCGATTTCAATCACGCCACGAGACTCCCCATAACCCAGTGCTTTTGCTGCGTTTTGAGTGACGCCACGCAGTGCTTCTTGAGGGGTTAAACGGAAAAAAGTGCAAGCCATGTTCAGCATCAAGGTTAAATCAGCAAATGGCGATGTCCCTGGGTTGATGTCTGTCGCTATCGCCATTGGCACCTTGTGCGCTCTGAGTAATTCGATAGGAGGCAGTTGGGTTTCACGTAAGAAGTAGAACGCACCAGGGAGCAAGGTTGCCACAGTCGGGGAATTGGCAAGAGCACGCACACCAATTTCATCGAGATATTCAATATGATCGGCAGAAAGGCCATTGTATTTTGCCGTTAGCGCAGTGCCGCCTAAATCAGAAAGCTGTTCAGTATGACCTTTCACATGCAAGCCATGTTTTTTTGCTGCCTCAAAGACAAGCTCGGTTTGAGCTAAGTTAAAACCTATCGATTCACAAAACACATCGACGCTGGTGGCGAGCTTTTCTTCTGCCACGAGGGGAATGATGTCGTCACAAATATGCTGGATATAATCGTCAGCGCGGTCTTTAAATTCTGGTGGAAGTGCATGAGCGGCGAGTAGAGTTGTGGTGATTTTTACTTTGCGTTCTTGCTCTAAGGCTTTCGCTGCGCGCAGCATCTTGATTTCATCTTGCAATGTCAGCCCGTAACCGGATTTTACCTCTATAGAAGTCACGCCGCTGGCGAGTAGGCCATCAAGGCGTGGTAGAGCAAGCTCGATAAGTTGTTCTTCGCTTGCTTCGCGGGTTGCACGAACGGTAGAAAGAATACCGCCGCCTTGCTTGGCGATCTCTTCATAAGGCACACCGTTGAGGCGCATTTCAAACTCATTGGCACGATTTCCGGCGTACACGAGATGAGTGTGGCAATCAATCAAACCTGGTAGCAATAGCTTGCTTTGAAGGTCAATGCTCTGTTCGTAGTGGTCTGGATTCAGGATGGATTCGGTTTCTGCGCTGTCTTCGCCTCCTGCTGTGGTACTGAGTGCGACAATTTTTCCTGACCGAATGCCGACGCGAGCAAGGGGAGAGGGTAGGTAGCCTTGTTCTCCTTCTTGCATAGTGACGAGGCGTGCATTTTCAATCAGCAAATCCATTCTGATACTTCCTTTTGATTTGTACTTTTAAATGTATATACAAATAAATAGGAGAAAAAAGCATCACTGGCAAGGCTAATGTTGCTGAAATGTGATCAAAACGAAGAAGTAACGCCTAGTTTATAGCAGGATCTTAGAGCTTAATTTGTACTTATTGCCCGGATGGTAAAGTAGCGCAGTACTCACCAGTTTATCTTGACTCCACGTTCGACGGTTGAGCAGTAAACAAGGCTCGTTAGCTTGCATTTTCAAGTCTTGTTTAACGCGTCCTTCTGGCACTATCGCCTCAACAGTGTGCTCTATTGCACTGAGAGGACAGTTATCAGAAAGGTACTGGTTTGGAGTCATGCAAGTAAAGTCTTGTCGTAGGTAACTAGGCGCGTACTGGCTGTTGACCCAACGCAGCTCAAGCTGGATTGGATTACCGTCTTCAAAGTGGATGATCTCGCTGTAAAACACTGTGGTACCTAGCATCACACCAAGTTTTGTCGCAATACTGTCATCGGCTTTGATAGCGATTTGTTGCAGCACTTCACTGTGGTGAGCGCGGCCCCGATTCATGATTTCATCGGCAATGTTGCGTATGTCTAATAGGGGAGATTCAGACTTCTCAGCCGGGTCACAAACAAAGGTGCCGAGGCGAGGTCGGCGTTGCAGTTTGCCTTCATTAACTAAGTCTCGAATCGCTTTGTTAACGGTCATTCGGCTTACACCAAACTGTTCCGTCAATTCGATTTCAGTTGCGATACGATGTCCAACCATCCACTCACCCGAATCAATTTTATCGAGGATAAACCGTTTGATTTGCATGTAGAGTGGCGCAGACATAATGACTTCCTTTTAATTGACTATACAAATAGTGCGTAATCTATGCACAAATTGCAAACAGATAGAGTCATTTTGTGCGCTGATAAAAGGAATTACTCCGCATTCTTGCAGTCTATTACTTGCAGGAGCCGTATCTGTTGTGTAAACAGATATAAAAATAATGAAAACAGACAGTCACGAAGGAATCATATGTTTAAGAAACTAAAAGCGTCACTTGGTATCGGCTCAGCAAAAGTGGACACGATTTTAGATGAAATGAGCGTATATCAAGGCGCGACTTTACGCGGTCATGTTCAAATCAAAGGTGGTGACGTGGAGCAGCAAATTGATGCCATCACCATCAAACTAAACACGGAAATGAAAGTGGAAGTAGATGACAGTGTTAGCTATCAAACTTTTACTATCGATCAGCTGAAAGCAGTAGAGCCGTTTGTTATTCAACCCAATGAAGAAAAGCAAGTACCATTTGAGCTCAAATTGCACGATGAAACGCCTATCACCGCAGTGAGCGCGCTAAAAAATCAGTGTCACGTTTGGGTTGAAACCACGCTAGATATCGACTTTGCAATTGACCCTCGAGATAGAGATTACATCGAGGTTAAGCCATTACCAGTGGCTTCACGCGTAATCCAAGCAATCGAGCAAGCTGGTTTTACCATGGTGAAAGCGGATGTAGAGAAAGGCTTCTTACGTGGTAATACTTTCTCTTCTCGCTCGGGTATTTACCAAGAACTAGAGTTCCGCAACAACGGTTTCGTTTCTACTAAAGAGATTGAGCTTTCCTTTATTTTGGATGGTGGAACGGTCCATTGCTTAGCAGAGATTGACCGCTCATTTAGCATGTCTGGCGACCAATACCGTTCTTTCTCGCTACCGATCGGAGCGTCTGATTCACAAGTTGCGGCAGCAGTCGCGCCAACGTTAAATCTGTAATACTCCTAACTTTCCGTTTCTGGAGAGAACAAGTACCGATATCCAAACGTAAAGGCGATATCGGTACTGTTGTCCATATTTCTCGCATTCTCAATCGCCATTATCTCAATAGCTGAGTTCTCCATTAAATAGCGATATCCAATCACAAACTCATTTGATGTATCGGCAAACTCGCTAGGTCCTTCTGTCGAACCTTGATACCAATGATATTCGAGAATGAAGTGATGGTTTTCTTTGAGTGCATACCGATAGCCGGAGGCAAATGCAGCGGTGTTGTGGCGGTAGGGGAAGTCTTTTAGAGCACGATCGCCGGAGCGGAATGTCATTCCAACCATCGAATAGAACACATTGGCTGAATTCAATTGGTAGGTGTAATTAATTTGTAGGCCTTGCTCAAAGCTTGTACCTTTGAAGGTACCGTGTGGCACATCGTTGTAATAGAGACTCCCGCCAATAGACAGACCATGATGCTCATTTTGTAATAGCTGATATTGAAGGTAGGTAGAGAGATTATTCGCTAGCGTTTCGCCTTCAAAATTTTCTATTAATATGTCGTATTCAGGCATCGACATATAGAAACGATTCTTATCGACCTCATCACGTCCATTCTGCCCAATACCAAAAAAGTCGTGAAAGCTTTCGGTCAATCCATCCAAATGGTTATCTGCAGCAAAAACCCAGCGATAGTTTAACTCCCATTGCCACTTTTCATTGATTTGCCACTTGCCGCCTAACTCGAGTTGGTTGTGGTAATAGTCGAGTGAATAGTCGCTGGTATGAGCCCAGACGCTAGCAATTGTGCCTGACGCATACGCTTCAACATAACCGGAGGGGAGGCTATATCCAGAGCGAAGGACATTGGTGTGGCTGACAACCTGGATAGGAGATTGAGCATATGAACGAAGCGGGCCGTAAAGGTCGCTAGTAGCATATGTAATAGAAGGATAAGCAGTGAGTAAGGAAATAACACTTAGTCTCAATCTAAAATGCATAAGATGCTTTCTTAACTATATCTTTATCAATAAAATTAATTATAGTTTTATTGAATATCGAACACTGTTCAATTTAATTAATTCATCAATCCTTAGCTTCTGATGAATATAAAATAACTTAGCTCAATTTAATTCCACCTTTGCATTCTAAATGTGAGCTATGTACAATCCTCGTTCCGATGAAGGTCCGGTATTCGTGTTACTGAGCGACCGTCATCGACTCTCGAAATATCTTCTAATTTGAATAACATGTGTTGCTTGGTGTGCAACACCACTGTAAAGGACATAGCATGCCTATTATTACTCTTCCTGACGGCAGTCAGCGTCAATTTGACAACCCAGTTTCTACTATGGAAGTTGCGCAATCGATCGGTCCTGGTCTTGCAAAAGCAACTATCGCTGGTCGTGTAAACGGTAACCGCGTTGATGCGTGCGATCTAATTGAAGAAGACGCAAGCCTTGAGATCATCACAGTAAAAGATGAAGTAGACGGTCTAGAAATCGTTCGCCACTCTTGTGCTCACCTTCTTGGTCACGCTCTTAAGCAGCTTTACCCTCAAGCTAAAATGGCGATCGGTCCAACCATCGACAACGGCTTCTACTACGACATCGACTTAGATGAGTCTCTAACGCAAGACGATCTTGAAAAGATTGAAAAGCGTATGAAAGAGCTAGCGAAAACCAAGTACGAAGTTGTTAAGAAAAAAGTTAGCTGGCAGGAAGCACGTGATACATTTGAATCACGTGGCGAACCATACAAAGTGGAAATCCTAGACGAAAACGTATCTCGTGATGATCGTCCAGGCCTTTACCACCATGAAGAATACATCGACATGTGTCGTGGTCCTCACGTCCCTAACATGAGCTTCTGCCAACACTTCACTCTATTGAATGTTGCAGGTGCTTACTGGCGTGGTAACAGCGACAACAAAATGCTTCAACGTATCTACGGTACCGCTTTCCACGATAAGAAAGCATTGAAAGCGCACCTAACTCGTTTAGAAGAAGCAGCTAAGCGTGACCACCGTAAGATTGGTAAGCAACTAGACCTATTCCACATGCAGCAAGAAGCACCAGGCATGGTGTTCTGGCATCACAACGGTTGGTCTATCTTCCGTGATCTAGAAGTATTCATCCGCGCTAAGTTAGATGAGTACGGTTACCAAGAAGTAAAAGGTCCTCTAATGATGGACCGTGTTCTTTGGGAGCGCTCTGGTCACTGGGACAAATACGCAGACGCGATGTTCACAACTTCTTCTGAGAACCGTGAATACGCGATCAAGCCAATGAACTGTCCAGGTCACGTACAGATCTTTAACCAAGGTCTAAAATCGTACCGCGACCTACCACTACGTATGGCTGAGTTCGGCTCATGTCACCGTAACGAACCATCTGGTGCACTACACGGTATTATGCGTGTACGTGGCTTCACTCAGGATGACGCTCACATTTTCTGTACTGAGAGCCAAATTCAAGAAGAAGTAACAAATTGTATCAAGATGGTGTACGATACGTACCAAACATTTGGTTTCGACAACATCGTAGTGAAACTGTCTACTCGTCCAGAAAAACGCGTAGGTTCAGACGAAATCTGGGATCAATCTGAAGAAGCATTGAAACAGTCTCTAGAATCAATGGAGATTCCATACGAGATTCAAGAAGGCGAGGGTGCATTCTACGGTCCTAAGATCGAATTTACACTATACGACTGTCTAGACCGTGCATGGCAGTGTGGTACTGTTCAGCTAGACTTCAACCTACCAGGTCGCCTAGGTGCAACTTATGTAGGTGAAAACAATGAACGTCTTGTTCCGGTGATGATTCACCGTGCGATTCTAGGTTCACTAGAGCGTTTCATTGGTATTCTTATCGAAGATTATGCAGGTTTCTTCCCAACTTGGTTGGCGCCGGAACAGGCAATTCTTATGAACATTACTGATAAACAGTCAGATTATGTTCAGGAAGTAGTACAAAAACTACAAAAAAGTGGAATTAGAGCTAAAGCGGACTTGAGAAATGAGAAGATTGGCTTTAAAATCCGCGAACACACTTTGAAGCGTGTACCGTATATGCTTGTTGTCGGTGACCAAGAGATGGAAGCAGGCGAAATCGCAGTACGTACTCGTAAAGGTAAAGATCTCGGCAAATTTAAAGTGGATGATTTCATTTCATACATCCAAGACGAGATTTCAAGCCGTAAGCTCAATCTGGAGGAATAAGCTATTAAAGGCGGAAGACGCGGCCAACAGCCGGTAAAACAAAACCCACACCGTATGAACGGTGAAATTCGTGGCGTTCGTGAAGTTCGACTAACAGGCGCTGACGGTGAATCAGTTGGTGTTGTATCGATTCAAGAAGCGATCGCAGCTGCTGAAGAAGCAGGCATGGATCTTGTGGAGATCAGTCCTAACGCTGAGCCGCCAGTATGTCGTGTTATGGACTACGGCAAATTCCTCTTTGAGAAGAGCAAATCTGCTAAAGAGCAGAAGAAAAAGCAAAAGCAGGTTCAGATTAAGGAAGTAAAATTCCGTCCTGGAACTGATATTGGAGACTATCAGGTAAAACTACGCAACCTGACGCGTTTCCTTGAAGAAGGCAACAAAGTGAAGGTAACAATTCGCTTCCGTGGCCGAGAAATGGCACACCAAGACATCGGTGTTGACGTTCTAAATCGCTTGAAAGAAGACACTGTAGACTTTGCTGTAGTGGAATCTTTCCCAAGTAAGATTGAAGGTCGTCAGATGATCATGGTTCTTGCCCCTAAAAAGAAGTAATTAACGGCTCATCAAGTAATTAAGACCTAGCCGCCTTTCCTTCTAATAAAAGGTATAGCGGCTGGGTTTTGTTCGCCCTAATTACGTTGTTTATTAAACCTACTCAATGCGGAGTTATTCATCATGCCTAAGATGAAAACCAACAAAGGTGCTGCTAAGCGTTTTAAGAAAACTGCTGGTGGTATTAAGTACAAGCACGCTACTAAACGTCACATCCTGACTAAGCGTACTACTAAGAACAAGCGTCAACTACGTCCAAATGCAATTCTTCCACGTTGTGAAGTTGCTGCAGTTGTTCGTATGATGCCATACGCTTAATTCTTTTTAGTTATCAATCGTTTAGTTTAGGAGAAGCATAATGCCTCGCGTAAAACGTGGTGTACAAGCTCGTGCACGTCATAAGAAAGTTCTAAAACAAGCTAAAGGTTACTACGGTGCACGTTCACGTGTTTACCGCGTAGCTTTCCAAGCAGTTACTAAAGCTGGTCAATACGCTTACCGTGACCGTCGCGCTAAGAAACGTCAATTCCGTCAACTATGGATTGCACGTATCAACGCAGCATCTCGTCAAAATGGTCTATCTTACAGCCGTTTCATCAACGGTCTTAAGAAAGCATCTATCGAGATCGACCGTAAGATCCTAGCGGACATCGCAGTATTCGACAAAGCAGCATTTGCTGTTCTAGTTGAAAAAGCGAAAGCTGCTCTTTAATTAGCAGTTTAGGATTAAGAGAAGGAGAGCATTAGCTCTCCTTTTTTATTGCCTTCAGCTTTCGCTGGCGTAAACTTTCCCGTTTCCCGTTTCCCGTTTCCCGTTTCCCGTTTCCCGTTTCCCGTTTCCCGTTTCCCGTTTCCCTGCTTACATCCCAACTCTAACCAAATCAGTTGCTCTGACGACTGGATTTGTTATTTTGCCCCTACTCATCACATCATGGATAAGGAGTATCTGTGTTACCGAGCTATTGGGAATCAAAGAACTTAATTTTTTCTACTTTCGACACCACGCAGGCCGAATTGGCTAAGTCTCTATTTGCCTCTAATCATCCAAAAGTGGCTCAAGACCATACCTTTCGTGACTGGCCGATTTGCGAGTATGAAGCGCTAATTTCAAAGAGTGCTTTGCTGAAAAGGCCGGAAGACCTAGAAGCCTTCTACCTCAGGAAAATCTCGACAAAAGAGGGGGATGCTATAGGTTATATCCAACTCGAACTGAATTTTCCTGAGAAAGAATGTTTATGGATACCAATGTTATGCCTGACTCCTAAGTATCAAGGTAGAGGTTTAGGAAAGGAAATCGTTGATAGCACACTGGCAGTTGCTCTTGAGTATGCGCCTTTCCATAAAGCTATGCTGAACGTGTACGTTGAGAATATCGACGCTTTTCGTTTTTGGTTTAAGCAAGGCTTTAATCAGATAGAGCAATTTGATGATACTGAGCATGAGTTAGGGCGCGACTATCACTGCATTGTTTTAAGCAAAGGAATATCACGTTAAATCATTCTGTTATCTACTTATGGTAGGGTGGAATCGGACAACAAGCAAAAGGACTAGGAATGAAAATCCGTGAACTACAAGCGCATATAAAAGAGTTTGATCACGACCCGGAACAGAAGCACCATTACTTTCTCAAACTGATTGAAGAAGTAGGTGAACTGTCTGAGTCGATTAGGAAAGGCGCTACAGGTCAGCCGACAGAAGACACAATTAAAGGAACAATCGCGGAAGAGCTCTATGACGCACTCTATTATATTTGTGCGCTGGCCAATGTTTATGAGATAGATTTAGAAAAAACGCACCAAGTGAAAGAGATACTGAACAAACGAAAATACAACCGCTAGGGAAGGGGAGACAACATGGTTCAACGAATCAGTTACGAATTTTTGCCGCAAATTTCTGGTCCTTATGTTCATGCCACGAGACATTGTGAGACTTTATATGTGTCAGGGCTGACAGCTATGGGTTCACCAAGCCAAAGTGAAAGCCTAATCGAGCAAACAAAAACGATTCTGACTTACTTGTCGCAGATACTCACAGAAGAACAAAGAGAGAAACGCGATTTGGTCAAGCTGACCATATTTGTAACCGACATGAACCAACTGCCAGAGATTCGTTCGGTGTTATTCGACTTCTATGAAGGTTATTTGCCAGCTTGTTCATTAGTCGAGGTGAGCCGTTTGATTCACCCCGACTTATCTATTGAGATTGAGGCAGTCATCTCATCTGAAGCATTGTAGAGAGGCTTTAATGAAAATAAATCGCTTGGATCACCTTGTACTGACTGTTAAAGACATTCAAACCACACTGGATTTCTATACACAGATTCTGGGTATGGAAAGTGTTACTTTCGGGGAAGGGCGTGTTGCTTTGGTATATGGGCGGCAGAAGATAAATCTTCATCAGCTTGGCAATGAATTTGAACCTAAGGCGAGTCAGGTGGCCTCTGGGAGTGCCGACTTGTGTTTTGTATGTGATACGCCAATTGCAAACGTGCTTTCCCATTTAAACTTCCATTCTATCGAGGTTATTGATGGCCCCGTCCAACGGACAGGTGCAATTGGTAACATCCTATCGGTTTACATCAGAGACCCAGATGGTAACTTAATTGAGTTATCTAACTATCTTACTGAGGTATAACATGATTTATTCAACAACCGAGACGATTCCTGGGCGAGAGATTGCCGAGATAAAAGGTGTCGTGACGGGCAATGTAGTTCAGTCAAAGCACATTGGGCGTGACTTCATGGCCGGTTTAAAAAGCATTGTTGGCGGAGAGATTCGAGGCTATACCGAAATGATGACTGAAGCCCGTAATATTGCTATTCAAAGAATGGTTGAAGATGCAGCGAACCTAGGAGCAGATGCCGTCGTCAGCATCCGTTTTACCACCAGTTCGATTGTCGATGGCTCTTCGGAAATTCTTGCATTTGGCACCGCAGTAAAGCTCGTTTAGAAATAGGTAGCACTGTACGGTGTGTTGCAAAGTCATGATTAATAAGATGGATTTGTAAACTCTCCCTCGACTAACCCTCTTAAGCAAAATGCAGATGGTCGATTGTGATTCATAATCCGCCCCCTGAAAAGGGAGGTGTATTTATGCGTGATACGGTGTTAAACAATACGATTGTGACTTTCTGCGTTTGCTTGCTCGTTGCGACGTTAGCAGCTAAAGGTAATCTACTTGCCACCATGTTGTCTTTTCCTATCGACTTCTTGGGTTTGCTTGCTTTATTACTATTGTCTTGGCTTGTTTCCATTGTGGCTATTCTTCACTTGGAGAGAGGGCAGTGGAAAGAATCTATCTTGATGTATCTAATGTTGTATTATCTTGCTTTTGGTATTTTTGCTGATGGCAATATCAAAGGAATTGAGCATTCGGTTGGAGCAATTGAAAAGCTCAAAATGACTTTGGTTCACATCGCGGTATCAGTGCCGAGCATCTACATTCCTATCATTATTTTTGGAATCTCTGTTATCCACTTACTGTTTTTACGTGCTCACTTGGTTGATGTCGATCGTAGTGTTTGCAAAAAAGCAATTTACCGAAAATAAACATTACGATTTTGCATAAAGATGCAATCTTGCCAGCATGCTTTTTAGGGTGAATATTCTAAATTAGGATTATGCTTTGAGTAGGAAATACTAAAATTGCCGCTTAAAAATAGCATTAAATGCGACGAATAGCATGTTGTTTACAATGTTTATAATCTAAATGATTTGTAATTTATAATGAAACTGAATGCATTTTGTGGGCAGGTATCGGGTTGATAAATGTGATCAATGATATATTAATTCACGTTTTTCTTATAAAAATATGAACTTATGTCTTGCTACTTGGTTCTAAATTGTTACAAATATAATATAAACGTAACAGAGAACTAGGAACTTTTAATGAGAGAACTCACTCCCGAGTACTTGTTGGCAGCGTTAAGGCAGGCGATAAAAACAAAAGGGCTAACGTATCGAGAGCTATCAGAAAAAATGGGGATGCCGCTGTCAACCTTCAAGCGCCATCTTACTAGTACGAACCTAGCTTTAGATAAACTACTAGAGTACTGTCGAGCAGTAGATTGCACATTAGATGAGTTACAAAAGCTGGCTAACCAACTTCAAGCTGAGGATCAGGACTACTTTAGCCACACGCAAGACGAAGTCTTTTTCCAATTTCCCCACCTTTACGATTTCTACCGTGAACTACGTATGCTACGAGGAAAAGACGGCTATACCATTCTCATGAAAAAGTATGATCTTTCAAAACAAAGCATGTCAGATTATCTGGGAGCGCTTGAACTGCTCGATCTGGTTTATGTCGATGAGGAAAACAACATCACGTTGCATGGTCCTCTCTATTATAGTTATGCCGACAACTCAAAGCTTAATGACAAATATACAGAGATCATAAAGGAACAAACAACGAAACAAGAAAAGTGTGTTCGTGTTGCATTATCGAGAATGAAAATAACAGAGGAGCAACTACTCGTACTTGAAGAGAAAGTTGCCAAAATCGTATTAGATTTTCATTCAAAGAACGTGGTGGCAGAGAACTTTAATGTATCAGATTTTACCAACGTACTTTTGATTGCCGGACCTCATGAACCCGTTACCTTTTCAGACGGTATAATCGAGACTCAGCAGCATTTTATTGATGATATTCGCTATGCAATAGCATCGGCAGGTGATAAACCTAGCTTATCTATATAGGAGTTTTCCGGAGTGTTAGGGAGAGTTTGAATGCTAAGTTTTTAACTCAACCATACACAGTTGGCGTTGACACTTAGCTTCTCATGAAGGAAATGCTTATCGGCTTGTAGCATCTTGTTCATGGAGGTGAGTTTATTTAGCTCTATTCAATACGACTTTAGATTAAATTTGAGGGTTAAGTCAAAAGTCGTACGGTATAGAGATCTACGTCATTATTTTGACTGACTATTAAAGCAATTACTGATATTTATCGTTACTATTCCTTATATTAATTGTGGTATTGGTTGCTGCACATAAGCAACTGAATATGCCAGCTCGTTGGTTAGGAGTTGTAACGGTGAATTCATTTCGTTGGGATAAGTATTTTGAAACTGGAATAGAGCTAGTCGATGAGCAGCACCAGTATCTCGTGGAATTCATCAATAAATATGGTGAACTCCTAGCGCACAACAATATATCACTTCAAGACATTCAATTGGCTTTATTCGAGCTGTCTCGTTATGCAGAGTTCCACTTCAAGGAAGAAGAAAATCTAATGCGTGAAGTTGGGGTGCATTACGATCATATTCAAAAGCACATACAAGTTCATCGCTCTTTCATGACAGACATTGTTAGCATGCAAAGCTTTATTAGCGAAGAGAATAAAAAAGCAGCAGAACAACTTCTTGATTTTCTAATTCACTGGTTGGCTTACCATATTCTAGGTATTGATCAAAATATGGCTCGTCAAGTTGAAGCTATCAAAAATGGTAGCTCGCCCTTGGACGCCTATGAAACCGAAGAGCGCAAAGCAGACAACTCCACCGAGCCTTTGCTAGAGGCATTAAGCGCACTTTTTCTTCAAGTATCAGAGCGGAATCGTGAGTTATTGAAGCTTAACTTGGTTCTAGAGGAAAAAGTCGCAGAGCGAACGAAACAGCTATCTCAAGCAAATAAGCAACTTGAAGAGCTGTCACTCACTGACTCTCTGACAGGATTACCCAACCGCCGTAGTGCAATTCGCACTTTAAAAAACTGTTGGCAAGAACAGGACATGCAGCTCGAGCCTTTAGTTTGTATCATGATTGATGCTGACTACTTTAAACAGGTTAACGACACTTGTGGTCATGACGCTGGAGATGTTGTACTCAGCGAGTTGGCCAAGGCGTTAAGACATTATTTCAGAAGTGATGATATTGTCTGCCGTCTAGGTGGGGATGAATTCTTGGTAATTTGTCCAGAGACTCAACTTAAAGGCGGTTTACATGTCGCTGAAGCGGTAAGAAAGCAAATTTCTCATATCCTCATACCAACCGGTCTAGAGCCTTGGCGAGGCAGTATAAGTGTCGGTGTAGCTGAACGTCGCAACGAGATGAAAACGTATACTGATCTCATCAAAGCTGCCGATGAATCTGTCTATTTAGCCAAACAAAACGGTAAAAACACAGTGTGTTCGGTCCAAGCGCCATCGCTGTGATTAAGTAAGCAAAAACACAATCATAGTGCATACAAATCGCACTTGAGTTGATTGAGTGCGGTTGAACGTTTGTATGGTTAGTTGTTTTTTTACGTTTTTGCCTTCTTTTTATTCAATAACCTCTTCTTTTCGTAATTCAATTTGGCATTGGTGGCTGGTTTGGCTACTATGTACAGCTATCAAAAAACCAATCACTCCTTTATGGACACTACCAATAGGTAGATGAGGAAACGATGCAACATCTAGAAGAGATCATTGCTAACGCGAGTGCAGCAATTGAAGCTGCAGAATCGCTAGTCGTACTTGATGAAGTGCGTGTTCAGTATCTAGGTAAAAAAGGTGAGCTAACTGCTCAACTTCAAAGCCTAGGTAAACTACCACCGGAAGAACGCCGTGAAGCTGGTCAAGAGATCAACAAAGCGAAAGGCGTAGTTCAGCAAGCTATCGCAGCTCGTAAAGACGCACTACAACGTGCAGAACTAGAAGCGAAGCTAGCAGCAGAAACGATCGACGTAACACTACCTGGTCGTCGTATTGAGAACGGTGGTCTACACCCAGTTACTCGTACTGTTGAGCGTATTGAGAAGTTCTTCGGCGAACTTGGCTTTAACACAGAGTCTGGTCCAGAAATCGAAGATGCATTCCACAACTTTGATGCACTAAACATCGCAGCTGATCACCCAGCGCGTACTGACCACGATACTTTCTTCTTCAACCCAGATTTGATGCTTCGTACTCACACGTCAGGCGTACAGATCCGTACGATGGAAAATGGTAAACCACCATTCCGTTTCATCGCACCAGGTCGTGTATACCGTAATGACTACGACCAAACGCACACGCCAATGTTCCACC
Source organism: Vibrio sp. SCSIO 43153 (assembly GCF_023716625.1). Classification (NCBI taxonomy): domain Bacteria; kingdom Pseudomonadati; phylum Pseudomonadota; class Gammaproteobacteria; order Vibrionales; family Vibrionaceae; genus Vibrio; species Vibrio sp. SCSIO 43153. Next base: position 1,990,672 of record NZ_CP071855.1, on the reverse strand, counting down.
AAGTGGAAGGCATGCTGGTTGATGAGAACGTAAACTTCGCACAGCTGAAAGGCATCCTGCACGACTTCCTATGTAACTTCTTCGAAGAGGAAGTAGAAGTACGTTTCCGTCCATCATACTTCCCGTTCACTGAGCCTTCAGCAGAAGTTGACGTGAAAGGCAAAAACGGTAAATGGCTAGAAGTACTAGGCTGCGGTATGGTTCACCCGAACGTACTACGTAGTGTAGGCATCGACCCTGAAAAATACTCTGGTTTCGCATTCGGTATGGGTGTTGAGCGTCTAACAATGCTTCGTTACGGCGTAAACGACCTACGTGCGTTCTTCGAGAACGATCTTCGTTTCCTAAAACAGTTCAAGTAATCCAGGGGATAAATCACTATGAAATTCAGCGAATCATGGCTTCGTGAGTGGGTTAGTCCTTCGATTACCACTGACGAACTAACTCACCAAATTACAATGGCGGGTCTAGAAGTTGATGACGTGCTACCTGTAGCAGGTACGTTCAACGGCGTTAAAGTTGGTCACGTTGTTGAATGTGGTCAACACCCAGATGCAGACAAACTGCGCGTGACTAAAGTTGACGTGGGTGAAGAAGAGCTTCTAGACATCGTTTGTGGCGCACCTAACTGTCGTCAAGGTCTGAAAGTAGCAGTAGCAACTGTTGGTGCTGTTCTTCCAGGCGATTTCAAAATCAAAAAAGCGAAACTACGTGGTCAACCATCTCACGGCATGCTTTGTTCATTCACTGAACTAGGTATCGACGTTGAGTCAGATGGCATCATGGAACTAGCAGAAGACGCAGTAATCGGTACCGATTTCCGTGAATTCCTAGGCCTAGACGACGTAACGGTAGACGTAGACCTAACAGCAAACCGCGCTGACTGTTTCAGCATCCGTGGTCTAGCTCGTGAAGTTGGCGTACTTAACCGTGCTGACGTGACTGAGCCATCAGTAGAAGCAGTAGCAGCTTCAATCGAAGACAAAGTGTCTATCGAAGTAAAAGCTCCTGCAGCGTGTCCACGTTACCTAGGTCGTGTGGTTAAGAACGTAAACGTTCAAGCTGAAACACCACTATGGATGCAAGAGAAATTGCGCCGTTGTGGTATCCGCTCTATTGACCCAGTAGTAGACATCACTAACTACGTTCTTCTAGAGCAAGGCCAACCAATGCACGCGTTCGATCTAGCGAAGATCGAAGGTGGCATCGTAGTTCGTATGGCTGAGCAAGGTGAGAAACTAACACTTCTTGACGGCAGCGAAGCAGAACTAAACGCAGATACATTAGTTGTAGCTGACCACAACAAAGCACTTGCAATCGCAGGTATCTTTGGTGGTGAAGAGTCTGGTGTAACAACGGAAACTAAAGACGTTCTACTAGAGTGTGCATTCTTTGCACCTGACCACATCCGCGGTCGCGCTCGTAGCTATGGTCTTCACACTGATTCTTCAATGCGTTTCGAGCGTGGTGTGGATTACGCACTACAAGTGAGCGCAATGGAGCGTGCAACTCAGCTTCTTGTTGAAATCTGTGGCGGTGAAGTAGCACCTGTTGTTGCAGTAGAGTCTGAAGCAGACCTACCTAAGCCAAACAAAGTTGCTCTACGTCGCACTAAACTAGACAACCTACTAGGTCACCACATCGCTGATGCTGACGTAGTAGAAATCCTAGAGCGCCTAGGTTTGACTGTTGAAGCTTCTGAAGAAGGTTGGGTGGCAGTAGCGCCAACCTGGCGTTTCGATATCGCTATCGAGCAAGACCTGATTGAAGAAGTTGGCCGTATCTACGGTTACGACAACATCCCTAACCAACACCCAGCAGCAGCACTTAAGATGCACAACCACGTTGAAGCGGATCTTCCACTGAAACGCGTTCGTGATCTTCTTGTTGACCGTGGTTACCACGAAGCAATCACATACAGCTTCGTTGAGCCTGAGCAACAAAAGCTAGTGGTACCTGGTGTTGAGCCTCTAGTGCTTCCAAACCCAATTTCTGCAGACATGTCAGCAATGCGTCTTGGTCTTATCCAAGGTCTGCTGAATACGGTTGTTCACAACCAGAAGCGTCAACAGCCACGCGTTCGTCTATTCGAATACGGCCTACGTTTCATCCCATGTGAATCTGCAGAAAACGGCATGCGCCAAGAGCCAATGCTTGCAGGTGTTATCGCTGGTACTCGCGGTGAAGAGCACTGGGATATCGAAACTAACACTGTTGATTTCTTCGACCTTAAGGGCGATCTAGAAGCAATTCTAGAGCTATCTGCGAACGAAAAAGCATACTCTTTCGCTGCAGCTAAGCACCCAGCACTTCACCCAGGTCAATCTGCGGCAATCATCGTAGATGGCAAAGAAGTGGGCGTGATCGGTACAGTTCACCCTGAGCTTGAGCGTAAGTTCGGTCTAAACGGTCGTACTATCGTATTCGAAATCGAATGGTCTGCAATCAACAGCAAAGTGATCCCAGAAGCGGTAGCACTTTCTAAGTTCCCTTCAAACCGTCGTGATATCGCGGTAGTCGTGGATGAAGCTGTTGCATCTGGTGACATCGTTAACGCTTGTCTAGAACAAGGTGGCGAGTTCCTTAAAGATGCGAAACTGTTCGACGTTTACGTAGGTAAAGGCGTTGAAGAAGGTAAGAAGAGCCTAGCAATCGCTCTGACTCTGCAGTCACTTGAGCGTACGCTTGAAGATGCAGATATCGCTGGTGCGGTTGACGCTATCGTTGCTCACGTTTCTGAGAAGTTTGGTGCGTCTCTACGTGACTAATCTCGCGTAACGTATCTTCTTAAGAAATGAAAACCCTGCCAGTTTGGCAGGGTTTTTTTATATCTAGAGAATAGAGAATAGAGAATAGAGAATAGAGAATAGAGAATAGAGAATAGAGAATAGAGAATAGAGAATAGCTACAGCCAAATCGCTTCGACGGTAATTCCATCCTCCTCAAAGCAAAGCTTATTCACGCCAATCTTCTCACTTCGATTATATTCATTAATTTCGTGGTCAAACCCGTAGGCCGTCGCTGGTGCCATGTGTTGGGTGATGCCTTGTTGTGTGATCGTTAATGCATCATGACCATGCCCGCAAATTACATCTTGAACTTGATGCTCCGCCAAAAGCGCAAGTAAGCTTGCATCGTTTTCCAAGCAAATGGCTTTCATCCATTCTGAACCGACGGGAATAATAGGGTGGTGGACTACAACAATCGGGTTGGTTGTATGGCGAAGCTGTTTACTCAAACGTGCTAGCCCGCGGTTATCGATACGGCCAGAGCCTAAAGGATGACGCTTATCTAAAGGTTTGGTGCTGGAATCTAAGAACAAGACTTCACGGTTGTGGATTCTCGCTTTATCTGTGACTTTGATACCACTGCCGCGCAGCTCTTGCTTCATCAACTTCGCATCATCGTGGTTGCCCGCAATCGCGAAGATCGACTTATCTTGGATATGTTCTTCTACAACATTTAGTAGAGTCAGGTAGTCACCCGCTTTGGGGTTGCAACAAAGATCACCAGTAAGCAAAAGGGTATTGCAGGAAGCATCTTTCTGAGCAAGGAGCAGGGCTTTACGCAGGTTTTCAAAGCTGGGCTCATCACTTAAGTGGCAATCGCTGATCTGGATAATTGACTTCATAAGGTCTAGTCGCCCCGGGGGGGGGGGGAGAGGGTATTTTTATGCCAGTCTAACATTCAACTCTCCGGTTTTAATAGTAAAGTTGATGGTAGAGAGTAGTTAGGAGAGCGATAGGGTGAACATCAGCAATAGTGGTAATGTGAGTATACTGAAGAAGTTGCCAAACAAGACCATTGAAGCGACTGTCATTGGCTCAATGTTCAGCCGCTCAGCAAACAAGTAGTTCATCACGGCTGGTGGAAGCATAGTGAACAGTACCATCATTTGCAGTTGCATTATCGGTAGTGGGATTAGCCAATAAATGAGTGCAAATGCAATCGCGCCTGTCCCAAGTGATTGTGCTGTACACGCGAGGCCTACCTTTAAGCCATCCAACCTCAGATTTAACATCTGTGCGCCCAATGAAAGAAGCATAACTGGGACGGCAGCTTGACCAAGTAATGCCGTCGCTTCATACAGTGGATTCCAAATGCTAACCCCAGAAAGATTCATAGCCAGTGCAAGTGAAGCGGATAAAAAAATCGGCATTTTGATGATTTGTTTAAGTGGGTTACCACTACTAAGAAGCATCACGCCTAAACTGATATGTAAACACGCGGAGACAACAAACAGCAGCACCGCAGAAGGGAGAGCGAGCTCTCCGAAAGTATAAGTAAACAGCGGGATCGCAAGGTTTCCGCTATTTCTGAACATATGCGGTGGTGCCCATGCTTTGAAGGATAAACCTGTCAACTTTGTAATTGGCACCATCACAATGCCAGGTACGATTACCGCAATAATAGCGGCAAGCATAAGAGGAGCTTGACCCATGTCGATCGGCATACTTACTAGAGAGGAAAATACGAGTGCAGGCGTGAATACATCCATATTGATGCGATTTATTGGGCGAAAGTCGGGCTTGATAAAGCGACCAACTAAATAACCAACAAAAACCAAAGCAAAGACTGGGAATAGAATGCTGACGACTTGGTGAAGCATATTGGTACTCTGATGGTGAGATGGAATATGAAAACAGTATCAACCTTTCCTTTCACCGTCATGATACAACGTGCAGAATTTTGCTTCTGTTCAAGGTTTCATTTTTCTACCAGATCAGTAGAAACTGAATAAAAACTCCAATGAATACGACTGGTCAGATCTATTTTCAGAGTGACTCAAACTACTGAAAAACTGAGAAGTTTTATGTCAATTGTTTGTAAAGTGACCAGTATCTGACATTTTTATTAAATAGTGAATAATCTTGTTTTGATGTTTAAAACTAGTAATTTGGACTGGATAGCTTCCTAACTTTAGAGGGAATTAAAGTAAAATCTGGAAATACTGGTGAGTAAAGTACTTCGGTGGTGAAATATTCGGTATATTAGCAAAGAAAAAAGTTGGCGAAAATCATAAGCTTGGCATACACTTCCTGATGTAACCCCGATATGTTGTTGAATTGGTAGGGTAAAACTGCTCTGGCGCTACACTAAGGTAGCATTGTTTAACATAGCTTTGAGGAAAGTTTTATGGCGCTCACAAAAGCCGAACTTGCAGAAAACCTGTTTGATAAATTGGGATTTAGTAAACGGGACGCCAAGGAAACGGTGGAAGTGTTTTTTGAAGAAATTCGTAAGGCACTCGAAAGTGGCGAACAGGTAAAACTGTCAGGTTTTGGTAATTTTGACCTTCGTGACAAAAACGAACGACCTGGTCGTAACCCGAAAACTGGTGAAGATATTCCAATTACTGCTCGACGAGTCGTTACGTTCCGCCCGGGTCAGAAGTTAAAAGCTCGCGTAGAGAACATAAAGATTGACCAGTAAGCCATGTGACATGGAATGAGACCACGCTTTGTCGTGGTCTTTTTGTTTGTGTTTTTCAGTAGTGGCTAAAGAACAAATAAAACCACCGCAATAGCGGTGGTTTTTAGTATTGGGTAGGTTAGCTTAGCTGTTTGTAAGACTTCTACTTTAAGCAGCTTCTAAGTGTGTTGTTAGGTATGGATGCCAAGCGCCCTGGTACAAGTTTTTCGATTGAGTGCGCATGCTTTTTATCGATGCCATTTCGATATCGTTTAGGTTACGGCCCTCTACTAGTGCTTGACGCTCTAGCTTCTGAATTTGTTCGTACAAATCGTGTTCAGGGCCGTTCTTTACATCAGCGATTGCTTTTAGGTGCAATTGAACTTCGGCAATAAGGTTAGTTTTAGGAAGGCGAACCAACAGGTTCAAGTCACGGTACCCAGATACAGTTGGCTTTTTGAAGCGGTTTTTGACTTTTACGATAGTTGTCTCACGTTCCAATGCTTCATACACAGATACTAGGCTCGCTACATCATCAGCAACGATGGTCGCACGTGCTAAGTCAGTAATACGCTCGACTTGGCCATCAAGTTCGAGGGCAATCTTTTCTTCGGCACGATGTTGAGATTTAACGCCTGCGAAGTATGGCTGAGCGTCAGTTAGAAGGGCTGTACTCTTACAGATGGTTTCAAGCTCGAACTGTGCTTGGTGAGCTTTACTGTAAAGGACGTCGAAATCTGAATAAGGTTGAGTTGGTCTAGAGTCGATTGACTGAATGCCATATAGACCACTAAGGCTATGCTTGAACAATTTTGAGCAAACTTCGTTTTGGCTAGCAGAACGATCTTGCTCGTTACTCGGGACATTTGGAAGTGCGGCGAATGCCGGCGCACGGCTTAGTACTAAAAGCATCAATGCTGTAGTACGTAAAAATAAGCTCATTCACTCTCCTTAACTTGTTTGCACTTAGAAAATGGGTAACGAAAAGGTCACTAAGATTAACAAATCAGGTTCTACCTAATTAATGGGGCCTCTATGAACGATCCCAAGGTCGACTTTTATCCTTATAGTAGAATCGTGTTCTAGATCACCATTTTTCCTTCCTTTATTCTGACAGCCAGAAAAAGCAAGGGTTCCTTCTTGAACGATAGTCATCCTACCATCGCAGTATTAACCAAAGATGAACGCCATAGACAAATTTGGAAAAATCATTAGTCTTAGTCCACAAAGTTGCGCTAAGCGCTCATTACAATTATCAGCCGACAAGTAGAAGTAAAATGAGAGATCAAGAATTTTGGCACACTAAGTGGGCCAGTAATCAAATTGGGTTTCACCTTGAAGATGTGAATCCACTGTTAACTGCATTTTGGCAGCACACGAACCCAAAACGTGAAGACACAGTGTTGGTTCCATTATGCGGCAAGTCAGAAGACCTAATCTGGCTTGCGACGAAACACAATGAAGTGCAGGGTGTGGAACTGAGCCAAATTGCCGTGCGTGCATTTTTTGCTGAGCATTTTTACACACCTACCGTAACACCGGTTAACGGTATGCATGAGCTGTATCAGTTCGATGAGCTATCCATTTATACTGGCGACTTTTTTACTGCCCCAGTTTCAAAAGCGGACATCATTTATGATCGTGCTGCACTCGTTGCATTGCCGCTAGAGATGCGAGAAGAATACGCCGCACGCGTTAAGCAGTTACTAAACCCTGGCGGACGTATTTTATTAGTGACGCTCAACTATCCTCAGGATGAGATGGCAGGACCTCCGTTCAGTGTGCCAGTCGAGGAGATCGAACAGTTGTTTGCGGGTTACCAAATTACTTGTTTGCACGTAGACAAGGCCGACGAGAACCATCCGAAAATCGCTAAGAAAGGGCTCAGCCGTTTCTCTGAAGAAGTGTATTTAATCGAGAGCAAGTAACGGTTTATTCGAGTCTACACAAAGTAAAAGCGCAGCCAATTGAGCTGCGCTTTTGTTTTTCTTGTGTGGACTCACGTAATTAGTAAACGATCTGTACTTTAGAAGCGTTGTTCACTGCATCTTCAATCGAATTTTCAATGGTCTTGCGACGGGTTAAAACGACACCCAAGCGGCGGCGGCCGTCGATTTCAGGCTTACCGAACAAACGAACTTGAGTTTGTGGCTGAGCCAGTGCTTTGGCAAGATTGTCAAAGCGGATATCAGTTGATGTACCTTGGCCTAAAACAACCGCGGATGCAGATGGCCCATACTGAACGATGCTGTTAATCGGCATGCCAGTAAACGCGCGTACGTGAAGCGCGAACTCAGACATATCTTGAGAAATCATCGTCACCATGCCGGTATCGTGCGGGCGAGGGGAGACTTCGTTGAAAATAACTTTGTCTCCTTTAACAAATAGCTCCACACCAAAGATACCGTAGCCACCTAGCGCATTAACAACTTTCTCAGCCGTGTATTCTGCTGCTTTGATTGCATTCTCTGACATGGCTTGTGGCTGCCATGACTCACGGTAGTCACCGTCTTCTTGTCGGTGTCCGATCGGTGCACAGAAATGTACACCATCGACTGCACGTACCGTTAGCAACGTGATTTCGTAATCGAAATCGATAAAGCCTTCAACAATGACACGGCCAGCACCAGTACGGCCACCTTCTTGTGCGTATTCCCAAGCGGTTTGAACGTCTTCTTCCGTTTTAATCACGCTCTGACCTTTGCCCGAAGAGCTCATCACTGGTTTAACAACACATGGGATACCTACATGTTCAACCGCCGCTTTAAAGTCTTCAAAGTTGTCTGCAAACTGGTAAGGAGAGGTGGTTAAGCCCAATTCTTCAGAAGCGAGCCTACGGATACCTTCTCGGTTCATTGTTAACTTGGTCGCTTTTGCAGTAGGAACAACGTTCAAGCCTTTTTCTTCTAACTCAACCAATTTGTCAGTCGCGATAGCTTCAATCTCAGGCACTACATACGCAGGCTGCTCTTTGCTGATGATTTCTTCTAGTGCTTGGCCGTCAAGCATATCGATGACGTAGCTGCGATGCGCCACTTGCATTGCTGGAGCATCGGCGTAACGGTCACATGCGATTACTTCCAAGCCAAGACGTTGGCATTCAATTGCCACTTCTTTACCAAGCTCGCCTGAGCCCAAAAGTAATACACGGGTAGCATGAGTGCTAGTAGCAGTACCGAACATAGTGTTCCCTTACAAAATAAAGTGATGAAACAGAAATTGCAGGGGATCATACTGAATTTTTAGTTCGAAGCAAACGTTTGCGCAAGTTTTTTGATAATAAAAATGTATGGTCCGCCCCGTTATTGCAACTACAATTAAGTCATAACGGAGTTGGTTTGCGCTAATGTATTCGGAGTCCTTGTTGGGAGCACTAGCTTCCCAGCTCCACGATGATATCTGCGCCAGATTATCCTTAAAAAGCCCAAAGCGTTTAACGCTATTTTTTGTGTCAGGTTCTTAATCTGGTCAATTGACCGTTTTTGTCATCACGTTCATTGGCGTTGCAAACTTGGTTATAGCTATACAGCCTTAAAAGCTTGGCGGTGGTATAACACCGCCCAAGCTATTCTTGCTAGCTTGTTGGCAAGTGCTACGACCACAACATTAAATGGCTTCGTCGCCCGGAGCTTGATGAGCCACTCTCCAAACACTTTCCCTGTCGTTTCTAGCCTTGAGAGAACTGCTCTTGCTCCATGGATAAACAGAGTTCTGAGATGTTTATTGCCTCGTTTACTCATGCCAAGTAGCTTGGTCTTTCCTCCCGTAGAGAACTGTCTCGGCACAAGCCCTAACCATGCAGCCATTTCCCGACCATTGGTGAAGTTACTTGGGGAACTTACATCGGCAACACACAACGTCGATGTGAGGTCGCCAACGCCAGGGATAGTTTTCAGCAATTGTGCACTTTCGTTATTGTTAACAACGGCTTGAAGCTTACTGTCTTGAACTTTGACTCGTTCATTAAGGTATTTGTAATGCTCGTGGATAGACACTAATTCAACGAGTAAGCTTTCTGGTAAAGACGCTTTTTGCTCTGCTAGCCATTGGAAGAGAGCCTTCATCTTTGCATGCCCCTTTGGAAAACTTAGGCCGAACTCAAGCAAGATAGCCCCAATTCGAGACATGGCGGCCGTTCTCTCCTTGATATAACCATCTCTGACACGATGAATCGCTGCGATAACTTGGGCTTCTTCACTTTTTACCGCGATAAACCTCATTGTTGGTCGACCAGCGGCTTCTGCGATTGCTGATGCATCTATGAAATCATTTTTGTTGCCTTTGACATAAGGCTTAACGTACTGGGGAGGAATAAGTCGAACTTGATGACCGTATTCACCACTCTTGCGAGCAAGCCAATGAGCACCGCCACAAGCTTCGAAAGCAATGGTTGTTGGTTCGATTTTACAAAGGAAACGTTGGAGTTGGTTTCGACTAAACTTACGACGTAATACTTCTGCACCTGAACGGTTATGAGCGATAGCGTGGAAACAGTGCTTGCCTAGGTCGATACCTAAAATATGAATAGAAGACATATGGTTCACCTCATTCTGAGAGCCTACTCTAAGCTTAAGGGCTTGAGAGTGGGGCGGACCATATAATTAAGCCCTACACAGAGTAGAGCTTATTACTTGAGGCCTGAATGAGTTAAACGTTCACAAAACTCACTGGAATATCAGGGTTTAGTGCCTCAAGCGTCGATTGAGTATCAGCTAGGTGGCTGATCTTGCCTTGCGAGTTCTCGACTAGTGCCGCTGCTTTGATGTCTTCAAACTGCTCTCCTGCCATCAGGATTTGAATCAGTGCGACCTGAAGTGGAGGTAGGCTAGGGTTGAATGCAGCGTTTTCTGCATAAGCCCCTTGGAATACGCTACCACTGTTCATCTCAAGAGCAATACCACTGAGGTTGTTCGTGTAAGGCGCGTGGCTGATGTTCATTGCGTTAACAGCTTCTTGAATCAGAGTATCGTCTTCATCGTAAACAAACTCGTGTTTCACTTCCGCCATCAAACCTGACTCAATACCTAAGTCTGCAGGGCCAAACGCCTCAGGAAGGTAGTGATGCAGTGATTTTTCTTCGCGTTCTGGTAATTGGATCTTAAGCTCTTTCGCAGTGCTTAGCTCATTCATGAACTGTCGACAGTGTCCGCATGGGCTGTAGTTGATGGTGATGTCTTTTACACCACGTTCACCTTTCATCCATGCATGGCTAATTGCACATTGCTCTGCGTGAACGGTTTGCCCTAGCTGAACGCCAAAGAATTCCATGTTTGCACCGAAGTAAAGGCGACCAGAGAGGCCACGAACGATCGCGCCAACATAAAATTCAGAAATAGGAGCGTAAGAGAACGCTGCGGCAAAAGGAAGTAGAGCAACACGAAGCTCTTTATCAGAAAGATTGGTAGCGTTTAGCAGCTCATCAAACTGTTGCTCAGAAATAGTAGCATCAAAATCGTCTGCTTGGACGATAGGAGCAAGATGTTTTGAAAGTGCTTCAGGAGCGCTTGCTAGCGCCTGTTCAATGCGACTTTTCATGTTGAATCCTTGTTAGTGCATGGACAGTTATTCTATGTGAAGGATGAAAATGTTCCGTGCTTTAGATCACGTTAATTGATGTAATTGAACTTTACGTTACATAATTAGAGTGAGGTCACACATGTATTCGATTTCATCACGATTTAACGTTATCTCTGTCCCACTAATAACTATATCAACTGATATTCATACTGCGAGTTTTCTAGGAGAGGCTATGACCTGCTCGCTTTAGAGGAGAGTAAAGCAAGGCAGGTCATTGAGGTCTTTATTGGTACAACCAAACAGCTAAAGCAAAGAAGCTAGGCGCAAGGATAGAAGTGATGATGCCACAAAGCACTAATGCAAGGGACGAGAAGGCTGCATCGCCTGGTTGTTTTTCTGCACAGGTGGCAGTGCCCAAAGCATGCGATACCGTACCCATCGTTAAGCCGCGTGCAATAGGGTGTTTGATGCCAATGAGGTTAAAGATAGGGTACGCGAGAATGGCACCGAATAAGCCCACAATAAGCACTAGAATAGCGGCAACAGCAGCTTCACCACCTAGGTGGCTAGAAATCTCCATTGCGATAGGTGTCGTTACCGACTTGCCCACTAAGCTTGCAATCAAGCTGATGTCTGCTTTAAACGCTACCGCGATGAGCGTCGCTGTTAGCATTGACATTACACTACCTAACGTACAGGCCAGAGCGATAATGCGCCAGTTTGATTTGATCTGTGGCAGTTGCTCGTACAGCGGGTACGCCAGTGCAACAACGGCTGGTTGCAGCAAGAAGCTGATGTATTCGTTGTCTGCGTAGTATGTTTCAAATGGCACTTTTAAAAAGGTAAGTAACGGGATTAACACCGCGATGCTGATCAAAAGGGGGTTCGCAATAGGATTATTTACCTTAATAGCAATTTGGCGTGCGGCAAGGAAAACCACAATAGTGACGAGTAACCACATATCAATGTTTCTCCTTTAATAAGTAGTCTAAGAACCACGCTAAGGTGACCAACACAATCAGTGAGCCACCAACTGCACTAGCAATAATAGGAAGCGCATTCGCTAGTAACATATCAAAGTGCTGCATCAGCCCAACACTGATAGGGACAAAGAGTAGAATCATGTAGCGAATGAAAAGTGTCGCGCCGGGCTTAACCCATTCGACTTTGACTAAGCCAAGAGTCATGGAGAAAAACAGCACAAGCATGCCTAGGACACTTCCAGGAACCGAAATGCCAGCGAACTTTTGAATGGTGTTGCCGATACCAAGTGCTCCCATGATGAGTGCGAGGGAAATGAGCAAATGGATCAGCTGTAATAATCGATCTTTTATCATTTTGACAGCATATAAAACAACAAACACACCCGAAGGTGCGCTTGAACAAGGTAAGAAATTAGGAGGCTAGGCTCTCTACATAACGATAGACAGATTTTAGTATTGCTATCTTTTTTTCGTCACTTTCATGTTCGTGAACTAAGTTCTCTAAATTAAGCATATACTCTTCAATCTGGCTTTCAAAGACTTCACGACAGTGATGTGCCCAGCGTCTTTGCTCTTGGTCATCTAGTGTGCTTGAGTAGTGACGAGCACGGTAACGAAACAGCAACGGTTTGATGCGCTTGTCATCAAATTCAATATCCAGTGCAGCTAGGTTAGTTGGGTCCGTTTCACGAATGATGTCCATCGCCGCGCGGTCAGCAGGCGAGAAAAAACCGTCGTAAAGTTGCGTATCTACATCATCACTCTTTTCGTACTCACGCTCAATAGAGAATAGGTTAATGAGTTTCTCACGAATTTCTGGGTGTTGACGTAACAAAGCGAGGTTAGTTAGACATTGCTGACGGTCAATACCAATAGATTCTGCATTCTCAGCAGTGAGTGTTTTCGCTGGCGCTAGAATAGGGCACTTGTTCAGATGCACGAGCTTCAATGGTACAGGGAGTAAGTCACCCAACTCATCACGTTTGGTGTACAAACGCTCTTTTAACTCTTCAGCGGAAAGCTCAAGAATTGGCTGTGGATCTTTTGCCAAATCAATAGTGATAACGGCATTGTTGTTGGTTGGGTGCCAAGCAACAGGCACAATCCAGCTGGTGTACTGGCATTCACGTCCCAACATCCCAGATACGTGCATCAATGGCGTCATGTTAACGATATCGACCAGTTCGTTAAGCTTGCGCTTATTACGCATAGAGAAGAAGTAATCAAACAACTTAGGTTGAGCCGCTTTGATTTTTTTCGCCATCTCAATTGTTGCAATCACGTCTGCCATCGCATCGTGGGCGTTGCTGTGTTCGATGCCATTTGCCACAGATAAATGTTCAAGTTTGAAACTCGGGAAACCTTCATCATTTTCTGGCCATTCCACGCCTTCAGGACGGAGGGCGTGACACGCGCGCATGACGTCAAGTAAATCCCAACGTGAGTTGCCGTTTTGCCAGCTCCACGCATAAGGATCGATAAAGTTGCGGTAACAGGTGTAACGTGTGACTTCATCATCGAATCGAATACTGTTGTAGCCAAGGCTAGTAGTATTTGGTTTAGAAAGCTCTGCGTGGATCTTAGCGATAAATTCAGGTTCAGGTAGACCTTCTTGCATCGCTTTTTGTGGTGTAATGCCAGTGATCAAAGCTGCTTCGGGTGAAGGAAGATAATCAGCGGGTGGGCGACAGTACATCACCAAAGGTTCACCAATGATATTGAAGTTTTCATCAGTGCGGACGCCGGCGAATTGGCTTGGGCGATCTTTGGCTGGACTTGTTCCCCAAGTCTCGTAATCAAAAAAGAAAAAAGTGGGCTGATTATCTTGGTGCATTCTGCTTACCGTTTACGGAACCGATAGGAGTATTAGACCATTCAAAGCTTTGACTCGCAACGAAAGATGCAACGTGACGTTGTGAAAATGAAAAAGCCAAAGCTGAAGAATTCAATTGATTTGAGTTTGATTAGCCAAAGTGTTTAATTAAGTCCAACATTTCCCTTCTATGCAAATAGACAGTGGGTTCTTCTTGGTAGCTGAAAAGTTGATAAATCATTGCCTTAGCGACATCTCTAGCCTGAATCGGTACAAAGTCGGCGAGTTTTCCCCACATTAATGGTCGAGTGACCTTAGAAAGTGATTGAATGAGCCTCTCGTCGGTACGGGGTGTATCACGTTGGCCGACTAAGGGACCAGGTCTAGCAAAGACGACTTCTTCGAACCCCATTTTCTCAATGTTCTTTTCCATCTGCCCCTTACAGGCGAGATAATGAGAGAATGATGAAGCTTTCGCTCCCAAGCTTGAAACTATCGCGATTCGTTTCACTCCTATCATTTTCATTTGTTGGGCAACCTTACAGACCAGTTCTACGTCGACTTTTCGTAGCGCTTCCTTGCTGCCAGCTTGCTTAAGTGTCGTACCTAAGCAGATTACTCCGATACTAGGAGTTGGCTGTTGTTCATCCCAATTGTGAATGGAAAGCTCAGCATCAATAATAGGCACTATCTTGCTTTCAGTATCGGCAATGTCAGAAAGCGCTCTTCGAGAAAGAGAGTATACGGTTTCTATGCTGGGTTGTGACAGCAGGTTAGCGATGACTTCTTTGCCAACAAGCCCAGTTGCGCCTGCGATTATGACGCAGGTATTTGAATCATTGCTCATCATATCCTTCCTCTTAGAGAACAAGTGCTTAGGCTATTGTAGCTTATTTGTTCAACTAGGTTTCATGTGCAGCTCGAATGTTTGAAGCTTAACGAGCAAGCCAAAGTGAAGTCGATGACATAAATAAAAAGACCCGTAGGGCAAACGGGTCTTTTTCGTTAGGAGAATGATAAGGGGACCGATCGTCGGGGTTGTCGTGTTGGTGTTGGCTTGCCTCTCTTCGTAGGGCGACGACTTTGATTGGCAAACATGGTGCCTCGCTTAGTTTATTGGGACACATTTACGATTGCATCAGTCATGCCAAAACCTGCCAGCACTATAAAAGAAATCTTCTGGTATTAAAATCTGACATTAAAGAAAAATGCAATTTTCATTTAAAACAAATAGTTAGCTTGTTGTGGGCCTAGGTTGTGTACAGCGGTGATTTGACCCCTTCGCTTCTATATTAAGGGGGTAATCTGCAATTTGAGGTGGTTGATGCCATTTCATTGATGAAATTAGGTTTCTGAAGCAATGGTTTTGTCAATATGGAAGTCAGATTGGTAAAAGTTGCTGTCAAAATGAGAAAACTAGGTGAAATTGCATGTGAGAGGGGTACACTGATTCTTTCAGAAAATTGAGCTGCGGGCTCATTTGAGATTTTCAAAGACCAAGGACGTCGTATGAACATAGATCTCAGTACGCTTGCACCAACGCAGGTGTACCATTTGATGACTCAAACTGTCATTCCTCGCCCAATCGCTTGGGTGCTCACAGACTCAGGTGAGCAAAACTTCAACTTAGCGCCATTTTCCTATTTTACCGCGGTTTCCAGTCGTCCACCTTTATTGATGATTTCTGTGGGGAAAAAGCCCAATGGTGACATCAAAGACACTACGCGAAATGCATTAGAAACCGGTAAGTTGGTTATCCACATCGCGCCGAGCGACCTAGCAGAGCAGGTCACCAAGTCTTCAGCAACGTTAGAGTATGGAGAATCCGAACTGGAAGTTACTCAACTCGAAACAACAGATTTTAAAGGGTTCGAATTACCACGCCTAGAGGGCGCGCCAATTGCATTCGGCTGTAAGTTACATGAAGTCATTGAGATGGGTGAGACGCCACAAAGTTTAATCTTTGCTGAAATTGAACACATTTATGTTGATGAACGGGTCATATCCATGGAAGGTGATCGTTTAAAAGTCGACGCTCTAGCAGTGGATCCATTAGCTCGCCTCGGTGGAAACGATTATGCCACGCTAGACAAAACGTTTTCTGTCGCTCGCCCAAAATAATTAATAAGGAACCATCATCATGGATCGCTCTTTTGCGCCAGAAATTCAAGCACGTATTGATAATAAAACGAAACCGCTTGGATCACTTGGCCTGCTAGAAAAAGTAGCATTAGAACTGGCGTTGATTCAAAGCCAAGATAAACCTCAAGCTGCGGAAACCATTGAAATTCGCAAACCGACCATGTTGGTATTTGCTGGTGACCATGGTATCGCTGAAGAAGGGGTTAGCATTGCACCAAGTGCAGTTACACAGCAAATGGTGGCTAATTTCCTTTCAGGAGGTGCGGCTATCAACTGTTTTTGTGAGACTAACCAAATCGATTTTAAAGTTATTGACTGCGGTATGTTGTCACCAATCGATACATTAATCCCAAACTTCAAAGATCATCCAAACTTAATCGAAAAGCGTCTTGGTAACGGTACGGCCAACCTTTCAAAGCAATCTGCGATGTCATTAGAGCAAGTCGCATTGGGCTTGGAGTATGGTGCGAAAGTTGCCGAGCAAAGTATTTACGGCGGTTCTAACTTTCTAATGTTTGGCGAAATGGGCATTGGGAACACAAGCTCGGCGTCTGCGCTATTAACAGCACTTAGCCCGTTAGAGGTCGATCACTGTGTTGGTTTGGGGACGGGAATTACTCATGAGCAGTTTGCCCGTAAGATTAAACTCGTCGCACAAGGCGTTGGGCGTTGCTATGAACTCGATGTGAAAGGTGTTCTTGCGCAAGTCGGTGGGTTTGAAATTGTGCAAATGATTGGCGCATTCTTAGAAGCGAAACGCCACAAAACGCCTGTTTTAGTCGACGGATTTATCGTCTCTGTTGCTGCTTACGTCGCGACTTTATTGGATGAAGAGACGCGAGATTACATGCTGTTTGCTCATAACTCAGAAGAGAATGGGCACAAGTTTGTACTGGAATGCTTGCAAGCGGAGCCTCTCTTGGATCTTGGGTTGCGTTTAGGTGAAGGGACTGGAGCAGCACTTGCCTTACCACTAGTGAAAGCGGCGGCTCAGTTTTACAACAACATGGCAAGTTTTGAGAGTGCAGGAGTAACGGTGTAGTGTCTGCGCTTGATAATACTATCCCTTCAGAGACTCGTTCTTTGCGTTATCAGAGCGAGCTTTTCTTGCTTGCAGTAAGCTTTTTTAGCCGTATACCTGTACCTGCTGATTTACCTTACAGTGAAACGCGCATGAACCAAGCGGGGCGGTACTTTGCTTTGGTCGGTGTGTTGCTTGGGTTGTTGTGCGCAGCTGTGTTTTCACTGGCAAGTTTGTTGTTCCCCAACTCAGTTTCCATTGTTCTAGCCATGGCTTTCAGCCTACTGCTTACTGGCGCGTTCCATGAGGACGGTTTAACGGATATGGCGGATGGCATTGGCGGTGGTATGACGTTAGAGCGCCGCTTAACCATCATGAAAGACAGCCGCATCGGGACGTACGGAGCGGCAACACTAGTGATGGCGCTGCTGGCGAAGTTTGTATTTTGGAGCGAGTTAGCCAATGAACCTCAGTTTTGGCTGATGATCGTCGTAGCGTACACCGTGAGCCGAGCACTAGCAGCCACTCTCATATATGACATGCCTTATGTTAGTGACGCGGATACCTCGAAAAGTAAACCGTTAGCGAATAAGCAATCGAGCTTAGAAGTCGCGATACTGCTCTTAACTGGTGGGGTTGTAGCGTTGTTACTGGGTGTGACTCAGGCAGCTGTGATTGTATTGGTATTGGCACTGTTTCGTGTGGCCTTTAAACGCTGGCTGACCAAACGTATCGGCGGATTTACTGGCGATTGCCTTGGTGCCGCGCAGCAGCTTGCAGAGTTGCTTGTTTATCTCACTCTTATCGCATTTAGTCATTCATTATGAAGCAACTTATTCTAGGTGGTGCGCGCTCAGGAAAATCGAGCTTAGCAGAGAGCAGGGCGCAACAGTGGGCACAAAATAAAAACGGAACGCTTCACTATGTGGCGACGGCATTGCCTTTTGATGAGGAAATGAGGCAGCGCATTGCTCACCATCAACTTCAGCGCGGCAAAGGGTGGACTGAACATGAATGTCCGCTTAAGTTGGTAGATCTAATATGCAGTTTTTCTTCTCAAGACGTTGTACTTGTGGATTGCTTGACGCTTTGGCTCAACAACTGGATCTTTGAACTCGGTGATGATTGCTGCAATGAGCGCTTAGAGGAAAAGATACATCAGCTGGTGAACGCGGTAGCGCAATCTGAAGCGAGGCTGCTTTTTGTATCTAACGAAGTGGGTATGGGTATCGTACCGCTTGGCACTGTTAGTCGCCATTTTGTCGATAACGCTGGGCGCATGAATCAAAAACTGGCGACGGTGTGTGAACGTGTCACGTTTGTAGCCGCTGGCTTGCCGCTTGAATTGAAATCTTAGGATGTGAAGAGATGCAAACGCTGAATATTTATCTGCTTCGACATGGCAAAGTAAATGCAGCCCCAGGGTTGCATGGACAAACGGATTTAAAAGTGGATGAAGAGGAGCAACGTAAAATTGCGCTAGCATGGCGGCAAAATGGCAAGGAAGTCGGCGGTATTATTAGCTCTCCATTGTTACGCTGTCACGACGCTGCTCAAATGATAGCTGAACAGGATTTGCTGCCTTTGAGCGTGGAACCCTTGCTTCAAGAGTTGGATTTTGGTGATTTCGATGGTGTCCCATTTGACATGCTTTCTGAGCACTGGCATAAGCTTGAAGCGTTTTGGAAAGCGCCCGCCCAACACACATTGCCCAAAGCGGAAAGTTTGGATGTATTTGCAAATCGCGTAACTTGTGCTTGGTCTCAAATCATTAATGATATCAATGACAACTTGCTTATTGTCACGCATGGTGGCGTAATAAGAATGATTCTTGCCCATGTTTTGGGTGTAGATTGGCGTAATCCACGATGGTATTCGACATTAGCGATAGGAAATGCGTCAGTAACACATATAACGATTACCATCGATGATCAGATTTACGCCTCAGTTCGTTCGATAGGCGTACCACTATTTGAAAAATAGTCACGGAAGTAGCTTCTGCTTGGTTCTCTCATTACTTGAAGGGAAACACGTTTTGGCTCGATTACATCAAAAGGAACCATAAATGACCGCTCCTAGCTGGGATTTATCCATCGTTTATAACGATCTCGCTGACCCACGAATTCGAGATGACATTGCCCTTGTAGAGCAATGCATTGACCTACTCAATAAACAGTCTGCCGATTGTAACTCTGTTGAAGTGATGCAAAACGCAATCTTAACCAGCGAGGCGGCAAGCCGTTTGGCTGGCACGATTGCGAACTTCGCAAACTGTTACGCGTCAGTGGATGCGACAAATGCAGAGGCGAAATCACTGCTGGGTCGTATGACGCGTATTTTCTCTGAGCTTTCTCAAGCTTACAGTGCGTTTGAGCTTAAATTGACTCACGCTGATGAAGAGTTCATTACTCGCGTTTTGGATCATGAAAATCCAGACATCAGTGGTCAGGCGTTTTCAATCCTAAACTCTCGCAAACTGGCTGACACACGCTTAAGCACCGAAGAAGAAAAGCTGTTAGCGGCAATGAGCGTGGATGGAAAATCTGCGTGGGGTAAGTTATACAACAACCTCACGGGCTCTTTGAAAGTGAAGCTTGACTACGCTGATGGTGAAAGTGAAGAGCTTGGCTTCTCGCAAGCAGCAAGCATTCTTTATGGCTCTGAATTTGATCGCCAAGAAGCTGCATGGCGTGGCGTTCAAAAGGCGATGGCGACACATCAAGAGTCTTTTGCTTCTATCCTTAACGCGCTTTCAGGTTGGCGCTTAACAGAGAACAAAAAGCGTTCTACCAAACGCGATGTCCATTTCCTTGATCCAAGCTTGCATGGCAGCCGAATCAAAGCGGAAACGTTGGATGCCATGATGAAAGTCGCTAAAGACAGTCGTGAAATTGGTCAAAAAGCCGGTTTGTTGATGGCGAAGGTCCACGGTCTGGATGAGATGAAACCGTGGAACCATCTTGCTGCGATGCCTGCTTTGAGTGGCGAAGCGAAAGTTTATCCCTTCGATGAAGCAATCGACGTCATTTGTGAAGCGTTTGAAACCGTGAATCCAGACATGTCCGAGTTTGTTCGCATGATGGTACAAAACGGCTGGATTGATGCTGCGCCTAATGCCAATAAACGCCTTGGTGCATACTGTACTAAGCTGCCGGCGACGCGTACGCCGCTTGTGTTTATGACGTGGAGTGGTAGCCGCTCAGACCTGATGACGCTTGCTCACGAGCTTGGTCACGCATTCCACAACTGGGTGATTCGTGACTTACCGCTTTGCCAAACGTATTACCCAATGACGTTGGCAGAAACCGCCTCGATTTTCGCTGAAAACATCGTTCGTGATCATCTGATTTCAAAAGCAGAAAGTGTGGATGATAAGCTCGAAATGCTGTGGGAAGAGCTCTCTTCGGCGTTAGCGCTGATGATCAATATTCCAATTCGTTACGAGTTCGAGAAAGCGTTCTACGAGCGTCGCCAAGAGGGCGAACTGACAGCGGATGACTTCTGTGAACTGATGTCAGAAACATGGAAAGATTGGTATGGCGATGTGATGAGCGAAGCTGACCCTTATTTCTGGGCGAGCAAACTGCACTTCTCAATTTCTGGTGTGAGTTTCTACAACTACCCATATCTATTCGGCTTCTTGTTCAGTAAAGGTATCTACGCTCAACGTGATGCTAAAGGGGAGTGCTTCTACGGCGATTACGTAGAACTATTGCGCGATACTGGCAACATGATGGCAGAAGAGGTTGTAGACAAGCATCTGTCAATGGATCTGACGCAACCGGAATTCTGGCAGCAGAGTGTAGAGCTAGTTCGTGACAAAGTAGACGAATTTGAACGTTTACTCGCACAACGTGGTGAATAAACGCTAAAAGTTGATCAAATCATAATGATCTTCTTTAGGGCTGTGGTAAAGTTCACAGCCCTAACACTTTGTAATTGTTTAAAAAACAAACGCCTCAATGCTTGATTTGAGTGCATGGCGCGAAAAGGTATGGGATTTTAAATAAATTTGGTGGCTTCTACTCATAAGTGGGATCGCAACAACAAAAATTCTTTGTACAATTTATTAACATACCCGCCGTGCTATTAAGGAGTAACGCATGACGAAGTCTCTCTTTCGCCAATCGTTTTTAACTGACACGTTAGATGTTCATATTGATGTCGCGCCAGCGGAGCAGGTGCTGTCTAATGGTGTAAAACTTAAACTCTATCAGCGTGGTGTGCTAGAAGTCATTCCTGATGAATACACTCAGGAAACCAAGAACGTCATCATCTCTTGTGGTGTCCACGGGGATGAAACCGCACCGATGGAGCTGGTGGATTCAATTATCAAAGACATCGAATCAGGCTTCCAGAAAGTCGAGGCTCGATGCTTATTCATTATCGCTCACCCAGAATCGACTCTGGCGCACACGCGATTTTTAGAAGAAAACCTTAACCGACTGTTTGATGAGAAAGAGCACGAGCCAACCAAAGAGCTTGCGATTGCTGATACCCTCAAATTGTTAGTCAGAGATTTCTATCAAGATACGGCAGCGGAAACACGCTGGCACTTAGATTTGCACTGTGCGATCCGTGATTCAAAGCACTACACCTTTGCGGTGAGTCCGAAAACGCGTCATCCTGTTCGTAGCAAAGCTTTGATTGATTTTCTCGACAGCGCGCATATTGAAGCGGTGCTGCTTTCTAACTCGCCAACCAGTACATTTAGCTGGTTCAGTGCAGAGAACTACGGCGCTCAAGCTTTGACGATGGAACTGGGTCGAGTGGCTCGCATTGGTGAAAACGACTTAGACAAACTGACAGCATTCGATTTGTCACTGCGTAACCTAATTGCAGAGGCGAAAGCGGAGCACTTGTCTAAACCATGTATCAAGTACCGTGTTAGTCGTACGATTGTGCGTTTGCACGAAGATTTCGACTTTATGTTTGATGACAACGTCGAGAACTTTACCTCATTCGTTCACGGCGAAGTGTTTGGTCACGATGGTGACAAACCATTGATGGCGAAGAACGATAACGAAGCCGTTGTTTTCCCAAACCGCCACGTCGCGATCGGTCAACGCGCAGCATTAATGGTGTGTGAAGTGAAAACGCGCTACGAAGATGGCGAGTTAGTCTACGATTAATGCCATATCGCCTTAATTTTGGCGAATAAAGCGTAAGAACACATTTGCAATTTACCGAGGCTTAACTGTAAGGTTAAGCCTCGTTTGTATTTATCGGCTACTATGGATTTTCAACAACTTATCCTGAACAAGGAACGACGCTGGCAACGCAATCTTTTGATCATGTCAGTGATTCTCGTGCTGCTCTCTGCTATCCACTTGATGGTCGGAGAGGTATTCCTTTCTCCTTTTCAGTCTCTCTCTGCATTTGAACAAAAACTCTTGTTGGATTTACGCCTGCCACGTTTGGTTTCTGCCGCCATTATCGGGGCAGCATTGGCGGTCTCTGGTGCTACCTTACAAGTTCTACTCGGGAACGTATTAGCCGAACCCGGCGTTCTCGGGATCTCCGGTGGCGCGAGCTTGGCAATGGTGCTCGTCATGTTTGCCTTGCCAGTTTTACCGTCTCCAATGATCTTTATGTTGGCTTCCATTGCCGGTTCGATGTTGTTTACTGTTATTTTGGTTGGTATCGCAAGAGCAATGCATCTTACTACCGCAAGGTTGCTGCTCGTCGGTGTAGCACTGGGTATTCTGTCGAGCGCGATTGTGACGTGGGCATTCTACTTTAGCGATGACTTAAGCCTACGTCAGTTAATGTACTGGCTAATGGGGAGCATTGGTGGGGCAAGTTGGTATCAGCACACCGTTACTTTGGTCATGCTACCTGTGCTGATTTGGCTCTGCTGCAAGGGCAAACCACTTGATAAGTTGATGCTAGGGGAAATCCATGCCACTCAGCTAGGTATTGATGTTCATCAGATGCGCTGGAAGCTCATTTTGGCAATTTCCATTCTCGTTGGTGGCTCCGTTGCATTGGGGGGGATCATTAGCTTTGTGGGCTTAGTCGTACCGCATCTACTTCGATTGGCGTTTGGTACAGAAAACCGTTACCTGTTGCCTCTTTCTGCGATATCTGGCGCAGCCTTATTGGTGTTTGCGGATATCGGCGCGCGTTTGTTGCTTGATTCCGCTGAGCTGCCGTTGGGAGTGATGACCACTTCTATCGGCGCACCTATCTTCATTTGGATGCTGGTGAAAAGTCATGATGCACGTTAAGCACATCGCAGTGGGAAGTCGACTGCTACCGCTCTCCTTTGAATGTAAGCCGGGTGAGGTTGTCCATGTCGTGGGTCCAAACGGCTCAGGAAAGAGTACATTACTTGGCGCGATATCTGGCACTTTAACTCAGCGTGAATGCGTGAGTGGGGAAGTACTTGTCGATAATAACGACCTGCTCACAATGCCACTTTCAGAACAAGCGCATATCCGTGGGTATTTGTGTCAGCAATCAAGACCTGCATTCAATGTTGATGTCTTTCAATACTTAGCACTTTCATTGCCAACTGGTGCCAATATCAGCGACGCGAAAGTACGAGATGCCGTTAATATTGTTATTGAGCTAGTACAACTGCAAGACAAGCTTCATCGAAGTATTCAGACATTATCCGGCGGTGAATGGCAGCGTGTCCGTTTAGCCGGAGTGTGTTTGCAAGTGTGGCGCACAATTAACCCTTACTCTCAGCTATTGATTTTGGATGAACCCGCAGCGCCGCTGGATATTGCCCAAGAAGGACTGCTATATCAGCTCATTAATGCCGTCGCTGCGCAGGGGATTGGGGTGTTGGTCGCAAACCACGACCTAAACCGAACGCTGAGGCATGCTGACAAGGTACTGCTACTCAATAACGGCGTATTGCATTCTTCCGGTAACGCCGATGAAGTACTAACGGAAGAAGGATTAGCTGAGGTGTTCCAAACTCAAGTTAAGAAGGTCTTGGTAGAAGAAAGGCCGTATCTGATTTTTGATTAGTATCCCAAGGAGATACAGAGCATCCAGATGCCAAGCGTTTATTTGTTGCGAGATTAAAACAGAGGCATCTGATGTGAATGGGACTTCTTGATATCTAATGGGTCATCGACCCCCTGAAAGTACTCCACCCAAACTTTATTACTTCTCGGAAACTCTCGTCGTAGGGCTTTCTTAACGTGTTTACGCGTACTGACCAAATCTCCCGTCAACGTTTGGTTGTGATACCCAATTTCAACAACTTGGAACTGGCTATCTGCTAGACAGTAAATCAGAAAACCGCGATCTCTTTTGTAAGTCTTAACCTTTACCGCTTCTTTAGGCTGCAATTTTTTGAGTTGTTTTTCGACTAACGGCAACACCTGAGATATATGAATCATAGGCAATCCACGATATGGTAACTGAGAATAGGTTATCAGAGAGATAGACCTCAGAAATATCAATAAATACAGAACAGGTGTTTAGTGGAGTAAAAAGCATGGATTTAGCTTCATTGACCAGAGATTCAATGAGGCTTAACTTTTAAGTAATGAGGCTCTGAGTAGACATAAAAAACGCCCACAAATAGAATATTGTGGGCGCTGAATTTTATCTGTAGTGCCTAATCGACGACTTACTGTGTAAGTGGCTTAAGGTCTGCAGGGCGGTAGTAAACTGATTTTAGGACCTTGCCTTTACGTACCGTTTTGCCTTCAGATACAAAATCTTCTGCGCATTTCGCAATGATGTATTCGCCTTTTTGAACCGCCATCAGCTTGATGCCTTGTTCAGCGTAGAACGCTTCTGTTTCTGCGTATTCTTGTTCGTTGCGACACACTTTGCTCATGTTGCTTGAGTGCACTTCGTCCCAGCAAGGGATAAAGTCGATACCACGGTTCACCGCTACGTTAAGCAGTAGATCGATCAGGTAGCTGATCGCTAGGTTATCTTCAACTTTGCTGTCACCAAGGTGTACTAGACGACCCATTAGAACGTAAACGCTGTCAATGATTGCGTCTGCTTGCTCTGTTTTGCAATCCGCTTCCGCTAGTTCAGTAAGCTCTTCGATCGCCAGAGAAGTGTGTAGCGTGTCTGCTTGTGCATCTAGGCTTGCAACATCCGCCACTGGTAGGTCGAAAGTGCTACGGAACTCGGTGATGTCACGGTATAGGTGATCAAAAATCTCTTGGGTTAGCTTTGACAGTTGCATTCTAATGTCCATTGAATCGATTGAAGTCGCAATCATATCAAACCGAACTTTAATCCCCAAGCGATCCCATTCTAACTGGTTAGAAATCTGTCTCTTGGGGAGTGAGTTTTAGCGGAATAGGTAAGGGAAGAGCTTCTTACGTTCTTCCTCTGAAAGCGCTGAGATACGTGCGATATTGGTATCTGGAATGGACTCGGGATCAGGGTAGTGTTTGAGTACCTTTTCCATGCTCTCTTCACGGATCAAATGAAATACTGGGTATGGAGAGCGATTCGTTAAATTCTCATCATCTTCTGGTTCCGCACCGCCAAAGCAGTAATCGGGATGGAAGGTGGCAACTTGGAAAATGCCTTCCCAATCTTGCTGTTTGATCAAGCCTTCAACCCAATCAATGAAGAAGTTGTAATCCCAGAAATCTTGCAGCATGTTGGGAACCACAACCAAGGTTGTCTCCAGTTTTTCTGGCTCGGTATTACTCAGTTCGATCAACTGCAGCAAAATGTCTTCAAGTAGTGCTTCTTCTTGCGAGGCTTCACTCACGAAGATTTTGATTTGTTTATTGCGCTGTGGCTTAGCGGCGAACGGGCAGAGATTTAACCCGATCACGACATCATTGAGCCATTGATCGACTTGCTCTGTGATCGCATTGATATCGGTGTTTGATGATTCTTGTGTTGAGCGCGTTGGCATACGACTTTCTTGCTTTTATGAATGTGGCGCAAGCATAGCAGACCAACGCCACAACATAAAATCAATAGGGCTTAACGCTTTGTTAAGCCGTTATGTCTGCGTTATCGCCAGCGTCAATTCGCTCTGCGATGTGTTTTAAGAATGCGATAGCAGCGAACATGGCGATGTACAGTGCACTGCCACCGATGAGTACACTCGACCAACCGCCGCTTTGCCAGCAATAGAGCAATAGGAATCCACCTAAACTGCCGCCAATGTAGTAATGCACGAGATACAATGCGGTCGCCGTCGCTTTTGCTTGTGTCGCGTTTTGTCCAACCCAGCCGTAAGCAAGAGTGTGAGTGAAGAACGCGCCGAAGCTGATCAATAACAAACCTGTCAACATTGCAGGTATGCTTTCAATAACTGCGATCCACATGCCAGCCATACTGACGATAGAGCCTAAAAACATGCCAAGTATCGGTGAAAAGCGTTTACTCCAATGTCCGGCACAACGGGAAGAAAACGTACCACCCAGGTAGCAAACAAAGATGAGAGAAGCTAACCCGACAGGCACATTATGTGGCGCACTGACTAAGCGGAATCCCATTACCGAATAAAGATTAACGAACAACGCAAAGTTCAAACCACCAATCAGCATGGCGAACCACACACGTTGATTTTTGAAGTGTCCGATAATAGCTCGATTGTGGTGCCTTAAACTGCTCGAAGAAGGGGTGAAGTTTTTCTGCTTTGGTAGCAAGTAATGCACGCTGACCACGCCGATAAGGGTGAATAGCATCATAACTTCGATGGCGATATCGATGCTGAAGTTGTCTGCCAACAAACCTCCGCTGATACGCCCTGCGATCCCTCCTAGTGAATTGGCTGCGATATAAGTACCAATCGCCATTGAAAATGCGTGTTTATCTAGCTCTTCCGCCATATAAGCAACGGCAACAGCAGCAAACGCGGCAAGCGCAACACCGATCAAAGCGCGACAAACCACTAAGAACAAAAACGAATCGCCAAGCAGCATTAATGCGGAGATAGCAGGGATCGAAAACAGACCAAACATCATTACAGGTTTGCGCCCAATCGATTCGGAGAGCACAGCCATCGGGACCAAGCTAAAGGAGAGAGCCAGTGTAGTGGCGGCGAATAACCAGTTGACCTGCGTTTCCGAGATCTGAAAGTGTGCCGCAAAGCTTGGCAGCATCGGCTGAAGGAGATAAAGGTTCGAGAAAACCAAAAACGAGCCGATCGCCAGAGATAGTGTAATGCGTTTGTATTCCGGAGTGCCGAAACTGACCATGAGTCCTGCCTAATGCGAGCGAGCAAATATAAAGAAACTGTGATCAATCTATCAGTTAGTTGTGGATTGAAAAAATATATTAAAAATATGGTTGGTATATATTTTTGATCTCATGGAATCGAAGCAACTCAAACACTTCTTGGCGGTCGCGGAACACGGCAACATTACTCATGCAGCTAAGGCTTTGCACATTGCTCAGCCAGCGTTAAGCATTTCAATTAAGAAGTTCGAACAGTCTCTTGGTGTGACGCTGTTTCGCCGAGAAGAAAAGAAAATCAGCTTAACCAAAGAAGGGGAAACCTTGTTGGTTCACGCTAAGCGAGTAATTCAGCAGTTACACGATGCGCAGCTAGCGATTGATGAGCTCAAAGGTTTAGCCAAAGGGGAAGTACGCCTTGGTACGCCTTCAATGATGGGCAGCTATTTTTTCCCTCGAATTGTCATGGCGTTTAAGAGCCAGTATCCTGATTTAAAGCTGACGCTGGTGGAGGCGGGCACTCAGTCTATCCGTAGAATGTTACTTAATGGCCAGCTCGATATTGGCGTGATTAGCTGTGACGATGTACCAGACGACTTAGAAACGGATCATCTGTTTACTAGCCAAATGGTCGCCGTCGTGGCTCCGGAACATGAGTTAGCTCAGCGCAGTGCCATCACATTTGATCAGTTTTTCGAGCATGATTTGGTGATGTTCCAACATGGCTACTTCCACCGAGAATTCTTAGACCACGTTAGCGAAGAGCATGGCTTTACAATGAAGTCTTCATTCGAGACTAACTTGCTACCGCTCATTCTGAGTATCGTTAAACAAGAATTTGCTATTACCGCTCTCCTTGAATTAGTGACACAACATGAGCAGGGTGTGGTGGGTATTCCATTTGAACCGAGCGTTAAGCTCGACCTTGCACTCGCTTGGCGAAAGCAAGGCTATTTGTCCATCGCCGACCGAACTTTTATCGACTTTATTAAGCGGTATGTTTGATGGAAAGAACTGACTTGCGTTGTTGTCACCCAGTGGGGAAAGAACGTAATTCAGAATCTACTATCGGAGTTTTCTTGGTAAGCTTTTTACTGTTCTGCACTTTGATAATAGAGAACACATCTGCCAAAGATCCACTGTAATAAGACTCTTTGGCTAGTGCGCTTTTAGCTTTCCACGAGATTCGAAAAAGTACGTCATGAATACCATGTAGGCAACGACGAACAGCAACTGCAATATCCGTACGTAGAACTTATCATCTAGAGCTCCGTTACTCATGGAAGTTCCCATCAGCACCATAAAGCCTGTAAACGCAGTAGCGTATATGGGCGCTTTAGCTGGGTCAGTATAAATTTTGGTGCCAAGTAATGCGATGACCACCATAGTGACAAGTATATAAATATACAGATTTGGTACAAGTGAAATCGTTACAAAAGCGGCAAAGGCAAGAAGACCGCCGAGCATGTTGCTAGCGACGAAAAACATTGATGTTTTACCTGCTTTGTCACTTGTCGCCATTAGAGATAGCAACATGACAAAGGCAACGGTCAGCAGTATTTGTGATAATTGAAAATAGAAGTATAAACACACCAAAGGGAATGACATCATCCACGCTCGGGTGGCAGCATTCCAGCGTGCTTCTTTACTCAATGGAGAAGGGGGGAAGCCCTCGAATGTATGTTCCTCCTGTTCGGGGAAATAGACGTGTGAGAGGCCGTAAAGAGCCACAGCAACAATACCAGAAAAGGCGAAGCCGACGCCCACATCTAACGCTGCTTGTTGGTCAATGATGGTTACTGAAGGGATAAGAATCAGAGCTATCATCAAGAATGTTGCGAACATTACCCATTTGGGGTCAGTGAATAGATAGTAGCCCCACAGGATGCCCAATGAGAACACGGTAAGGAAAGCGATTTTATATTCCGGTAATCCCGTTGAGACCAAAAAACCAATCACTGCGGTTGAAATCAGCGCATAACCAAGTTGTTTTACATGCAGAACATGGAATTGCGGCTTATCGACGATGAACTTAGCCGTCAGCAGTGGAGTACAGAATGCCAATGGCCAGTTGAACCATAGGGCAATGAAAGCGGCACACCCCACAGTGACAATGTAGCGTAGGATGCGTCTTTCTTGCGTTTGAGTGATGTTAGCGCACATAAGAGAAAACACTCACTAGGTTAATCCACACCTTGCCAAGGAAGTTAAACAGTGTGTTGTTTCCGGTATACACCACGACGTCAGCTTGGCCACCGATGCGCATTAGGTCGATGGCGTGTTCATCATCAAGTTTTATGGTCACTGGCATGCGTTGTGTATCGCGTAGCCAACCATTCTGGTTCTTGACCGTTGCCAAGGTGCCTGGTTGGTTGTTCGCCTCCCATGCAACACCTAAATCCACCGAAGATACCGTACCACTGAAAGTTCGGCCTGGGGCGTAATCAAGTGCGATTTCAACTTTGTCACCAGCATGGATGTTACCTAAGCTGTTTTCACGAAAGAATGCCTCAAGCCATAATCCATCGTTTTCTACAAACGTCATTAGTGGCGCACCCGCGGATGCATATGCTCCCTGTGACAAATTGAAATTGGTGACGGCTCCATCAGAGGGAGCGCGCATCGTGGTACGAGATAAGTTCAGTTGCGCTTGTTGAAGTTCAAGTAAGGCGGATTGAATTTGCGCATTTTCTTCACCAGTAGCACCGACTTGAAGTTTGGCTTTCTCAAGGTTTGCTCTAGCATTTTCTACATCAGCGTTGGCTCGATCAATCGTTGCTCGAGTGGTGTCGGCATCTGACTTAGATACTACCCCTTTTTCCGCCATTGCCAGTATGCGCTGCCCCTGGCGTTTAGCATTTTCTTGCGCGACGAGAGCGGTCGTAAGTTGAGCTTGTGCTGACATGACTCCGGCCATTTGTGAGCCGACATTTTGTCCTGCTATCTTGAGCTTTGCTTCGGCCTGTTTGACCGCGATTTGGTAATCGAGGGTGTTGATCTTAAGTAGCACATCACCTTTCTTCACCTCCGAATTTGGCTTGATATTGATACTCTCGACTTGCCCTGAAACTTGGGGGATAAGTGAAACTACATTGCCTTCCACACGCACATTGTCGGTGGTTGGAATGATCCGGTCAGAGATGATAGCCGTCCCAATCGATACAAGGGTTAATGCGAGCAGCGCATTTGTGGTGCGTTTTACCTTATTTACTTTCTTCGGTTCTTGGGCGGTTGGGTTTTCTTTTGCTGTATCTGACATATTCGAGCTCACAAATAATGGGACAGGCAATGGCTGAGTTCTTTATCGGATTGAGATTAAGGCCGTTATGAAACTCAAAGCTGTTTAGTTGAGAGACAAAATACACCCTAGTAAATACTAGAAATTGCCATTATGCGACAACGAGAAATTTTGATGGAGAGAGCGGGGCTACAGAAAGAAAGGGGAGGTGGCAAAGAGCTTCTACTAGAAAAGCTCTTAAAAATCTGAATTAGTTGCTGTTGTACATCTTTTCAAAGTTCTTAGGATTCCAACCAATCATTACACGGTCACCAATCTTCAGAACAGGAACTGATCGCGCTCCTAGCGCGTCGAGCTCTTTACGTCCGCGTTGCATTTTGGCGTTGCACAAACGGTAATTAATGTTTTTTGAATCGAGATAACGCTGAGCATCTTTGCAGTGAGGGCATTTGTCTTTGATGTAAAGAACGACACGTTTCATTCAGTTTCTCTCCATTATCGTGGGAGCCGAAGTCTACTATAACCGTTTCTATCTCGCTAGTTGTTGTCTTAGTGAAGAAAAGAATGACGATTACCCCTAATCGCTCATTAATCTTTCATACCGTAATTCTACTGGCGGTGGGGAAAAAGTACCAAAGCAGCGCTTTGCTCACTCAAACAATAGAACTCATTTCGCGCATTATTTAGTATCCGTTTGCCATTTATTTCACTGATATGGCGAATTTCTGAACCTTTTGCGAAGGGTTCAATTAGTGCATGGATGATTATTTAAGGTTTGGGAAACATGTCAGGGAAGCGGGTCGCGAAAAATACGCTTTTTCAGATAATGAAAATGCTGATCACAACGATAGTTAACCTGTATATGGTTCGCATACTTCTGCAAGAGTTAGGTGTCGAAGGTTACGGTGTATTCAATCTAATCGCTGGTGTGTTGGCGTTGATGATGTTCCTAAATGGCGCGATGACCACTTCAAGTCAGCGCTACCTTTCCTATTATTGCACTAAGGTTTTGTCAGAGAGAAAAAGAGTATTTTCGACAACCAAGCATCTTCACTTATTTGTTGCCTTATTAATCGCTTCCGTTTTGTGGATAGCGCAAGACTTCGTATTCAATTCACTTATCAATGTACCAGCAGGGCTGCTTGTGTCTTCACACAGCTTGTACCAAGTGATGGTTATTGGAGTATTTGCCTCTGTTCTCACCGTACCATTTAACGCGCAAATCAACGCCTATGAAGACCTGGGGGTTGATGCGTTTCTTAGCGTGGTTGAATCAGTTTTAAAACTAGCTTCCGCTTTTATTATTGGATTCGTTGACAACCCACTGACAGCGCTCGGGGTATTGTTTGTTTCTGTTTCATTTTTAATGCTTTTGGTTAAAGCCCTGTACTGTACAGCTCGTTATCGCGAGTGTGTTTTATGGAGCTCAACGCTCGACGTTGCGTTGCTGAAAGAAATGGTTGGATTTACTAGTTGGAACTCGTTTGGAGCGGTATGCGGCGTTGCCAGAGTTCAGGGGCTTGCTATTGTCCTTAATAATTTCTTTGGGGTAACTATTAATGCGGTGTATGCCATTGCGATGCAAGTTAATGGGAAGTTGAAAGAATTTAGTATCAACATAATGAAGGCGATCAACCCTAAAATCGTCAAGGCTGAAAGTAATGGCCAACGTTCAGAGATGCTCAACCTTTCAATGCAAGCAAGTCGGTTTAGTTTGTTGCTTTATTCAGTAATCGCTCTTCCTATCTACTTCGAAGCCAAGTTTATATTGTCACTATGGTTAGGAGAGTATCCGCAAGAAGCCGTGCCTTTTGTGAAGTTGTTTTTAATCTTGTCTTTGGTCAACCTGACGACAATTGGTCTTCAAACGGCGATTCAAGCTATTGGCGATGTTAAGGCGTACCAATCAACCATTGGTTCGGTATTACTGCTGACGATTCCTTTTGCTTATGCAGTATTGACATTAGGTTATCCCGCTTACTCGGTAATCGTTGTTTCTATCGTAATGGAAGTGGTTTCTTGCTTGATGAGATTTGGCTTTTTGCGGAAGAAAGCGGGGCTGTCCATCAAACGATATGTATTTTTTGTTTTGACTAAAGCACTACAAGTTATCACTCCCACTTGCGTAGTGCTATTCGTATTCACTAGTAGCTATGAGCCTAGCTATCTTCGCGTTATCTCATCCGGATTCATTTCATTTGGCATGATTGTAGGGCTGACATATTGGCTTGTGCTAAGCACAGAAGAAAAAAATTTAATTCGATTAAAGGTATAAGGATATGACTCCAAAGAAGTTGGTTATGGTTGGGTATACACATGATACCAACCTCGGTGACCAAGTAATTGCCGATAGTGCAGAGTATCTAATTAGGAAAAATGCCCTTGAAGAACAACTTGTTGTTGAACGATTTAACCTTAATTATTCCAATGAGTTTAATAGTGCAAAAAAAATTAAGAGAAAATCGATAAACAAAATCCTTAGTAAACTATCACCACGTTCTTCCTTTAATTACAAAATTGGCTGCTACAAACGTGATTATAAAAATAAGTTTGATGATGCAGCGGCCATTGTTTTCGCCGGTGGTGGCATGATCAAATATAAGTATCAAGATTGTTGGGCTCATATTTCAGCACTCGTTGATACTGTTCAAGCTAAGCCATGCCCGATATTTTTTAATGCGGTTGGTGTAGAAGGTTATGATCAAGCTGATTATAAGTGCCGTTTGCTAAAAGCGAGTTTAAATAACTCATCCGTCAAAATGATCACCACCCGAGATGACTTGAATGTATTGAATGACGGATACATTGAGACAGACCATATTGAAACGGCCCAAGTTGCTGATTCTGCGGTGTTTAGTTCGGAAGTTTATGGTGTAAAGAAAAACTCGACTGATCGAGTTGGCGTCGGCTTAGTTCGTTCAAAAATATTCAAAGACAATGGTCTTGATTTTAATAGGGAGCAAGTGATTGCTTTCTACGCGTCTTTGCTTTCTGAACTGGAGTTGAGAGGGCAAGAGTATCAACTATTTACCAATGGGTTAAAAAGCGATGTCGATATTCTCATTGACTTAGAAAATTATATGGGTAAGCCCCTTCACATTATCGAGCCTCAAACTCCTCAAGAACTGGTCGAACTGATCGCCACGTTTAAATGTACGGTTGCTGCTAGGTTACATGCATGCATTATTTCATACTCTCTCAAAGTGCCTGTGGCTGGGTTGGTATGGAATAACAAAGTCAAGATGTTTGGTGATTGTATTGGTTACCCAGATCGATTTTTTACCTACGAGCAATTTGATGCCAAGTCGATTGTCGACCGTTTGATGCAGTCTGTTGAGGAGGGTTACGAGCCTAAACGCTATGAACAATATAGACAGACTGTGAACGCTAGCATCAACAAAATGATATCTATGATTTAGGAGCGAATTATGAATGTTGCATTGATTTTTGCTGGTGGTGTGGGAACCCGTATGCAAAATAGTACCAAACCCAAGCAGTTTTTAGAGCTATATAATAAGCCGGTCATTGTTTACACATTGGAAAAATTTGAAGAGAACCCAAACATTGATGCCATTGTTGTTGTTTGCGTCGAACCATGGATTGACTATTTAAGGAAGCTACTTTTTAAATTTGATATTCAAAAAGTGAAATTTATTATTCCAGGCGGTGAAAGTGGCCAAGAATCCATATTTAACGGGTTGTGTAAAATAGAAGAAGAATTTGACCATAACTCCGTTGTATTAATACATGATGGAGTGAGACCTCTGATTAATGATGACATCATCAATCGTAATATTGAGGCGGTGAAAAGCCATGGCAGTGCCATCACGACGTGTCCACCAGTAGAAACATTTGTCTTGGTTGATAATGATGATGTTGTTCAGAATGTTCATGACCGCTCTTTATCACGCTTAGCAAAAGCGCCACAAAGTTTCTATTTAAAGGACATTCTTCAAGTACATAGGCAGGCGAGGGAAGAAGGTTATATTGACGCAATCGATTCTTGCTCACTGATGACCACATATGGACACGATGTACGCTTGGTATCCGGCATATCTGAAAATATTAAAATAACGTCTCCAATCGATTTCTTTATATTTAAAGCGATCATTGATACTCAAGAAAACTTACAGGTGTTTGGTTAATGTTATGATTGAACAGAAGCAAAGTATCTTAACTGATGATAACAAAGATATTTATACTGCATTATCTGACTGGGGCGTGCTTAGAGATAAAACGGTATTAATTACTGGGGCAACTGGCATGCTGGCAGCCTGTGTTGTCCGCTTTTTGGTTTACTTAAATAAAGTCGATAATTTAAATATCAATATCTTAATCTTGGCTCGAAATAAGCAGCGAGTGATGGACACCTTTGGTGAAACCGCAAATGAGTTTACTTGTTTCTATCAGGACGTTTGTGAGCCAATAGACTATCAAGGCCACATAGACTTTGTGATCCACGCGGCGAGTAGTGCAAGCCCATACCATATAAAAAACGATCCTGTGGGTATCATCAAAGCAAATGTTCAAGGCACTTCAAATCTATTGGAGCTTGTCAAAGACATGCACGTAAGCAACTTCTTGTTTCTTTCCACCCGTGAAGTCTATGGAGAGGTATTGGACGTTGAATACATAGAAGAGACGGATTTTGGTCACTTCGACCCTCTTGATGCGAGATCGTGCTACCCAGAAAGCAAGCGCCTTGCGGAGACAATGCTCCAGAGTTATGCCGTCCAGTATGGATTAACGTTTAATTCGGTTCGCATTGCTCATTCTTATGGGCCTGGCATGTTTCTCAATGATGGCAGAGTAATGTCAGATTTGCTTGGGGATGTGGTTAACGATAAGCCTATTGTATTAAAAAGTGATGGCAGTGCGCTGCGTTCATTTTGCTATGTCACCGATGCCGTTTCTGCTCTGTTACTAGTTATGCTTAAGGGAGAAAAGAACACAGCTTACAACATTGCTAATGAGAACGACGAGGTATCGATTCTTGAGCTTTCAAAATTGCTAACCAAGCTTAGTGGAGATAAACACTCTGTAGTCCATGAGATCGCCACTGACAGCGCGTATTGCCAATACAAGAGAACGAAGCTATCTACCAACAAGCTAGAAGCATTGCAATGGCGGCCACATGTTGCGTTAAACGATGGCTTGCAGAAGACGATTTCATACTATAGGTAAATCAATTTGAAACAACTAACTTTCGAGCAACTTCGAAGTGTCCAGATGTCGATACTTGATAAGGTGCATGATTTTTGCCAACAGCATCAACTTGATTACTCGTTGGCGGGGGGCTCACTTCTTGGAGCAATTCGACATAAAGGTTACATACCTTGGGACGATGATATAGACATCATGATGCCTCGGGATGACTACGAATATTTGCTCGACAATTTTACACGCGAGAATCCAGACTTTACCTTTTTTAACCTAAATTCGGAGTCAAACCCTTATCCTTTTTTGTTCAGTAAGTTATCGCTTAATGGCTCAAAGATCTCTAATGGTCGAATTAAAGGTGTCGGGATAAACATAGATATTTTCCCAATCGACAGTCTGGGCCAAAATGAAGCACAAGCGAAACTCAGGTTCTCGCTTATGAAGGTATTTAATCTCTTTCCTAGGGTACAGCGTTCAAGAAAGAAACGATCTAACCCACTCGCTGAGAGGGTGTTTCGCTTGTCTCAGAAATTAGTTCGGGTAATTCCAACACATTGGTTTTTGCGTGCTATTGAGAGTTTGTGCTCACACCGATTGGTGAGGCAATCTGGTTTCGCAGTCAGTATCGGAAGTAGCTATTTGTCTAAGGAGTTGTGTGAAGCCTCTCTGTATCATGAATACACGGCCGTTGAGTTTGAAGATCGGCATTACCAAAGCATTGTGCGCTACGATGATTATTTATCGATGATCTATGGAGACTATATGCAAATGCCTAAAACACAAGATCGTGAGAATCACGATAATGTCGGCTATATTCAAGAACACTTGCTACCGATGTAGTGATAAATAGCCTGGTGTTTATTTGTGTACGCATAGGTCACTGGGCTAGTCATTCTGATCTTCAAGGTGCATTACTGTTTGAGACAAGATAGAATTCTTTTCTTTTTTATAGCAGACCTAACACGCATGCATCCTTCACTTCGATACATTCAAGGTTACCCTCAGAACATCGTTGAGCAAGTTAGCTCACTGGTAGACAGTGGCAAGCTGGTACCTTGGTTCGAAAAACGCTACCCAGATAGACACCAAATCAAAAGTGAGAAGGCGCTTTATGAGTACGCAATAGCGATCAAGAACCGCTACATGAAGAAGGCGGCGCCAATCAGTAAAGTTGTGTATGACAAGAAAATTCACGTGGTGAACAACGCGCTTGGGTTGCACAGTGTGATTAGCCGCAACCATGGTGGCAAACTGAAATCGAAGAATGAAATACGTATTGCAAACGTGTTTAAAGATGCGCCAGAAGCACTATTACGTATGCTGGTGGTGCACGAGTTGGCTCACACTCGTGAGAAAAATCATGACAAAGCGTTTTATCAACTATGTTGCTATATGGAACCTGAGTATCACCAACTCGAACTTGATGCTCGTCTGTTTATGATGTACCTCGATTTAAAAGCGGATTCGAATGAAGAACAGTAATCACAACGCGAAACTAGCTCAGCCGAAAACGACGCCCCAGAAAACGGGCAAAGATGCAACTAAGGTTAAGTCAAAGCGAGTGAAAAACAAACCCGCAGCGAAAGTAAATGCTTCGGCAAAACAGAGTGATGTCGAGTTGATTAAAATCGCCAAGAGTGGTCTGCATGAGCGTAATGCTCATAACGGCCGCTACGATTTTAAAAAACTGGTGATAGCCGAACCTCAGCTTAAACCATTTGTAATCAAGAACCCGAAAGGGGAAGACTCAATTAACTTCTCCGAACCAAAAGCGGTCAAGATGCTAAATAAAGCATTGTTAGCGGCGTACTACGATATACAGTTTTGGGACATTCCTGATACTTACTTATGTCCGCCGATCCCAGGACGCGCTGACTATGTCCATCGTGTTGCAGAATTGCTCGATGGTGAAGTCAAAGGAAAATATCTGCACCAAAATGTGCGAGCGCTTGATGTCGGTGTTGGTGCAAACTGCATTTATCCAATTGTAGGTGTAACCCAATATGGTTGGCACTATACAGGTAGTGATGTTGATCCAAAGTCGATTGAATCAGCTCAAGAAATCGTCACTCGTAACGCATCATTAAACGGGAAGATTGAACTGGTGCAGCAAGGTGATGAGTCGAATATTTATCGTGGTATCATCCAGCCGAACGATCGTTATGATATTACTACCTGTAACCCTCCATTTCACCGCTCAGCAGAAGAAGCTGCAATGGGCAGCCAGCGTAAGCTTGATAACTTAAAAGCTAACCAACGTAAGAAGGGTTTGAAGGTCCAAGCCAATCAAGGAAAAGCGAATAAACCAGCGCTTAACTTTGGTGGGCAAAATGCCGAGCTTTGGTGTGAAGGTGGAGAAGCTGCATTCATTCGTAAAATGGCGAATGAAAGCCAAGCTTTCAGTGCACAGGTTCTTTGGTTTACTACCTTAATCTCAAAGAAAGACAACGTTCGACCGATGCGAAAACAATTAGAGAAGCTGGGTGTTAAAGCGATTAGAGTGGTTGAAATGAGTCAAGGGCAAAAGATCAGTCGTTTTATGGCTTGGTCTTATATGGATAAGCAGCAAAGAAAAGAGTGGATTGCATTGAAGTAGTTCAAACAATAAGAAAAGTTAAAAGCCCGCTGAGAATATCAGCGGGCTTTTCTTTATTGCGTTGTATACGGGATACAATCAATAGATTCTAAAGGAACGAATACATCCAGCTTCGCGTAGTACAAACCGCAGCTTTCGCCTCGGATTTGCAATGTGTATTGATCAGGCAAATCCGAGTAGCTACCGTCAAGTAGCAAGTTGTCTTTGCCTTTCACTCTCCCTTTCTCTATCAGTAAGTGAGGCGACGTTTCAAAGACATTTCCTGCAACTCTAGGGGCCGGTGTGTTTTGAATTTCTGCGATCGCACTCTGCACTTCGATAACGGCTTGAGATGTTGTATTTACACTTAGCGCTTCGATAGGAGAGTCAGCAACTGCTTGGCATCCGGTTACCGCTAGTGATGAACCTAGTACTAATGCAAGTGTAAGGCCTTTGCTTTGGAAGTTATTGGATATCAACATGAATCGCCTCTGTTTTCAAAGGAGAACGCAAGTCCATGATTGCTGGTGAAGACGAATCTAATGGCATTGAGTTGAAGCTTACTGGCGAAACTTGCGGGCATACACCAGTGTCCATGTAGTTTAACGCAGCCGCAAGCATGCCTTCCGACGTGTCACCAAGTGGTTTAGATAGATCATCCCCAACCAAGCAACCTTCCACCTTGTTATCTAAACCAAGCGTACTGTTTACCATGTTTTTAGAGGTTGGGATGAATCCATCCGCGAAATCCCCAAAGCCTTTCTCATTCGCTGATTTAAACTGGATCGTGTAGTAGTTTGTGCCAC
This sequence comes from Vibrio sp. SCSIO 43153, assembly GCF_023716625.1. Classification (NCBI taxonomy): domain Bacteria; kingdom Pseudomonadati; phylum Pseudomonadota; class Gammaproteobacteria; order Vibrionales; family Vibrionaceae; genus Vibrio; species Vibrio sp. SCSIO 43153. The sequence goes on along the minus strand of NZ_CP071855.1, from coordinate 1,951,874 downwards.
AATTTTGCTCAGGTGCGAACCCATATGGTTTACCCGTCGTGGTTGAACCGATTTGAATGACGTCTACATCTATCCCCCTCAGAGCGTTTATCAGTAACTCACTCGAAGAGGCTGTTCCGCCAGAGGTTAATACATAGACTTTAGTGGCTGACAGTGTTGGCAGAGGTTCATCAGAGTAACGACCTGCTGCCCAGTCAATAGCGACGTTGGTGAACTTGTAAGTGTTTGCACCTGCTTGTGTGTTCTTCATGACTTTATCATTGTGAATAAGCTCGCTAAATACGCGGTTTTGGCCTGCGCCACTGAGCATGTAACCCACTTGAGATGACTGTAGTACCAAGCCACCACCGTTGTAACGAAGGTCAACAACGACCTCATCAACTTGCGCTTCCGATAGTTTGTTAAACGCATTGATCAGTGGGGTCTGCGCACTAGGTTCAAATGAGTTGTACTGAAGGTAACCGACTTTTTTGCCATTATAGTTAATGACTTTCGCATTGCGGACTGGGGATGTTACAACATCTGTAGCAGTTAATGTGACGGTTTTAGTTTGTCCGCTGACACTCTCAAACGTAAAAGTATAGTCTTGGTTCAGGTTCGGATTGAATAAGGTCGCATTAATAAAGTCTATGTCGGACTGGCTACCAGTATTGACAACATCAATGGAATTAATCGCAATTAGTTTATCACCGCGAGCGATGCCATTTAGCGAAGCGGGTGAAGCATCCTCAGTGTAAGAGATTCTGACATCTCTTGGCTGAGTGCCTCGAATGAAGAACCAATTGAATCCAAACCCAGCAACAAGGCCAGACTGTGATGATTTCATGTCCTCTTCATAAGGTACCGTGAAATGGAAACGATCTTTCGGCTTGCCAGTTTGTGTCACTTCTGACGTTACTAAGGTGTTGAAATAATCAACCACTGTGCGGTAGTTACTTGGATTGTTATCTGGTACTTCGTCATACCAAAGATAAGTTTCATTGGTAAATGCGCGTAAGAACATTTTTTCTTGTAAAGATGACCCTGCTTGGTCTGGGTATGCTGTGTTTCCTGCATATGGGTCTAAACCTGTTCGCGGATTTTCACATTTATTCGCGAAGTCGCTAGAAGACTGACTAAAATCCCCTGCCTTCCAAGTGGAATTGTCAGTCGTATTGGTGTTAGAAGATGAATCGCCACCTCCACAACCTTGAAGTAATGCAAGCGTAACTGCCGTTATTAATGAATACTTAAACTGCATGTAACTATTTCCTTATAAATGATGGCGTTATAATTATTTTTATATTGATTTGTCTTTACTAAGATTGGTGAATGTATAAATTTAATTAGTTTTTACGCAAATTTATATTTTAATTATGTGATATAGAATGAATAAAGTATCACGCAAGGTATTGATATTTAGCCATTATGGGCCACTAATTATGTTCAAGTAATAGGCGTAAGCGGCATTCTCAATGAGTTTGCTCAAAAGATATGCCCTGGAGCAAGTTCAAAGCAGAGGTTTAGGGATATGATTGAGAGGTCAATGATCTAATCAGTCTATGACGAGTGTTACCAACACTGATAAGGGAGGGCGTTATGGAATTTGAATTTTTTGTCCCATGCCAACCAGATTGGTTATGTCAGCCATTTATGACCGTGTTCACGATACTGCTTGTCATCGGGCTCATTGCTTTCATACGTATTGTTTATTTAGAGTACCTAAGCATTCAAAAAAGAACCAGAGTGAGACGCTTGCGGAAATTGACCAAGCAGCAGCGTGAGCAACTACGCCGCCGCTACCCTAGAAAAAATACCAACAAGTTAAGATAAGTTATCTAGTTTCTGCTGATACTTCTCTTTCAGAGCGTCATTGCCAGCGGCTCGCTCTAGTTCCACCATGAGTTGTAATGAAGGCTTCTTTAACCCGTAGGTCTGATGAAAACGCATGAGTCGAATACGGGCGTCCGTGTACTCTCCATCGTCAATTTCCAATTTTGCCAGTTGTAGGATGGATTTTGGTCGATGAGGGTCATGATCGATGGCTCTTTCAAAGTAATACTTTGCTCGCTCTGGTTGTTGAGACTTAAGAGCACAGAAAGCGGCATTTTCGTAACTTGCGGGAATCAGATAGTAGTATGGCTGCTCGATCGCGCGAGTGAACATTTTATCGGCTTGTTCGTACTTCCCTTGTTTACACAGAAATGTTCCATAATTGTTCAATACGTTACCGTTCTTAGTATGCTGGCGAAGTGATCGTTTATACATGCTTTCCGCTTTATCGACTTCACCTACAGTTTCGTAATAGTGCGCCATAGAGAGCTGGGTTCGGTAATATTGAGGTGCGTGAGCAAGCGCTTGTTGCAAATTATCATGTGCACGAATCATATTTCCATTTTCGAGGTACCCTAAACCTAGCGCAATGCGCGACTCAGCCATGGCAATGGGATCTGCTTTCTGGGTGGGCTCTCCTTCATTGACGGTTACACAGCCGTTTAGCATCACTAGTGCACAAATTGAAAGTGAATTCTTTAAGCTCATCTACATCACCTAATTACCATTGAGTAAAGGCATGATATGAGTTCACGTGGAAATGACTAATATCGCCAAATTACAATGCGACAAGGTTTGCAAATAACGATGAAATAGCCAGACTTAGCCGGCTATTTAAGTAGGGTATGTTGCTCTTTCGAGCTGATTTTTGCAGCGAACTGTTGGGTGTTTATACAAGGCAGAGACTTTGATGTGTAGTTAGCCTACATGAGAAGTCGATAACGAAGTAGAAATGGCCAACAAACGCTGCCCAGAGGGTTCGGCTAGGCGCCCCCGACTAAAATCGTTTCATGCTTTGTTAAGAAGTATTTGCTTAGAATGACTAGGCTACGCACTTCTTGCCTCGCCTAAAACGATTTTACCTCGAACAAAATTTAACCGCGAAAGAGTAATAGCCCCTAGTACTCTCAATCATCTTTAGTAAATGCAGACTCGCTGAAATGGTCTAAATCGTATGGCGTTTGTTGGTATACGCAGTAGTTTAGCCAATTTGAAAACAACAGATGACCGTGGCTGCGCCAACTCGCACGTGGTGGGTTGTCCGGATTGTTATTAGGGTAATAATTTACGGGTATTGCTGGCTCCATGCCTTCTCCCAAATCGCGGATGTACTCATTGTGTAATGTATGTGAGTCATATTCGGGGTGGCCAGTTACAAACACATTGCGCTTATCTTTCGTGGCAGCAAGATAAACACCAGCCACATCTGATGTAGCGAGGATATCTAGATCGGTGTGATCATTAAGATACTCAGGAGAGAAATCGGCGTACCGAGAGTGAGGAGCAAGAAACGAGTCATCAAATCCTCGTAATATTGGATGGTATGGGTGATGAATGTCGTGATGATAAACCCCGGAAAGCTTCTCTTTACGAGTTTTCTTCGGCAAATCATAAAGCAGTTTTAATCCTGCTTGGGCAGCCCAGCATACAAATAGAGTTGATGTTACATGTTCCTTTGCCCAACTCATGATGGTCTTGAGATGATCCCAGTAAATAACATCTTCAAATTGCACTAGACCTAACGGCGCGCCTGTGATGATCAAACCATCGAAATTTCGGTTCTTAACCATTTCGAATTGACGATAAAAGGTATCTAAGTGCTCTGTCGGTGTATTTTTACTCGGCCTATCGTCAATACGTAATAGTTCGACATCTACTTGCAGCGGGCTATTTGAAAGTAATCGCAGGAACTGGGTTTCTGTTTCGATTTTTTTGGGCATTAAGTTCAGTATGAGAACTCGCAGAGGGCGGATTTCCTGACTAGCGGCACGTGTCTCATTCATCACAAAGATGTTCTCTGTTCTAAGAATATCTGACGCGGGTAATTGATCTGGAATTCGTATTGGCACAGCTTTCTCCCTAAGCTTCTAGACGTCTATACATCTAAAGCTAACTTAAATCAGGCCATATGTCGATACAGAATGTGAGATTGAAAGATTTTTATTGGCGTCGTCGAGTATGGCGCTTTCTAATATGCAATGTAGTTGTGCGATCGGTGGTTGCTTTTAGTTTAGTGAAAACCCTATAACTTAGTCGTACTCTCATAGACACGATGAAATTTGTTATGCTATTAATGGCGTATTTTGACTTTGGTCAAAAAAACAACACTTTGGTGCGTTGGTTGTTGATTCCCTGATTACTATTGATAGAGGACAACGCATTAGCTCATTATGGCTGAAAGGGGAATTAACGTGCGTTACATTGTGATTTGTTTACCTTTGCTACTGGTGGGGTGTGACTTCGGTAAAGATATTTCCGTTAAAGGTCGCACTTTGTATTTTTATGAGGAAATAACACCACAGTCGGTTCAGTTTGCTCAGACGTTAATAAAGCAATCGAAAGAGCAGATTTCAACGATAATGGTAGATAGCAAAGGAGGGGATCATCAAGCTGCGATGGAGCTAGGGCGCTGGATGCATACTAGCAATGTACACCTTATCATCAATGGTGACTGTCAAGCTGAGTGCGCAAACTATGTTCTCCCTGCTGCATCTTCAGTACTAATTACTGGTGCGGCATCAGTACTATGGGTTGATCATCTTGAGTATGCTTCTTTTAAGTTAACAAATGATAAAGAAGCAATTGAGCGTTGGAATCGCGCACTGCAGCTACTTAAAAACCGTGAGAAGACCTTTTATTCAATGATTTCGGTTAACCCAAAAATCAGTCAGTTTGGGTATCTGAATAATCAAGAAAAATGGCAAAGCCAAGGGTGCAACTCAGACATGAAGGGCTGGAGCTATGATATCGATAGCCTTAAGAAATTAGGAATAAAAGACATCACTTACGTTAACTTGAAACGAGCGCAATCGAACGACATCTGTATTCTTAATATAAACGAAAGTGAACTCTAGCCAATTTAAATCAATGAGTTCGGAAGGTGCCCCATGATTCCCTTGATTATTGCTAGTACGTAAAATTGCTTTTCTAAAACTAGGCTAGATAAGCGGTGAAGAATCTCTATAATGCCGCGCTTGAGTTAATCTTCTTGTGTGGTAATTATACTCAAGTGACTTCAAGATGCAGGGTTCAGAGCGTTGTCACTGATTCAAGTTCAAGGAAAGCAACGAAGTGGAATAGCTCGCTCTTTCCAAGTTGTTTGACGAAGAAATTGCTTCAGTGACACGCTCCCGAAGGGCGAGTTGCCTTGGTTCGTATGCTTCGTTAACAATTTTCGATTTAGAACCACTAGATCTTTAAATTGTTGCCTCGCCTTCAAACCAAGTCATTCTCGCTGAACTAAGCATCTCGAGGTTACTTGAGTATATGTTCAAGCTTTTAGTTTCTTTACCGCCTTTGGTCGCGTTAAGTATTGCTATTGTCTGTGAAGTCATAGCAACATCCTATATCCCTAAAACCGAACAGTTCACGAAATGGTTGCCGAGTTCGATTGTACTGGTTGGCTATGCTATTGCTTTTTTCCTTTTGTCGGTAACGGTAAAAACAATGCCAGTTGGTGTTGTATACGCGATATGGAGTGGGGCGGGCATAGTATTGGTCGCTGGGGTTGGTTATGTCTTGTACGGCCAGAAACTCGATCTCGCTGCTCTAATAGGTATTGGCTTCATTATAACTGGCGTGTTGATCGTTAAGTTGGTGTCTAAAACAGCAGCACACTAGAGTGACAAAGGTAGGCAAGTGCCTACCTTGATTGCTCAACTTCTGTGTTGCATCAGTATTCAACCCCGTTTCTCAAGGCAAATTGCACGAGCTCCGCGTGTGAATCGAGTTCTAATAGGTCTAATAGCCGATACTTGTGTGACTCGATAGTTCTTGGGCTTAAATTCAGCTCTTTGGCACATTCCTTGGCTGACTTCCCTGTCGTTAGCAGTGCTAACACATCATACTGCCTCTGGCTTAGGCGTAGCATCTTTGTATTTTCATTATGTGTCGATACATCGGTCTTATATAAGGTTCGATGTAACTTAGAGTGCTGCCAAAACGAAAGCCACATATGTGAAAGGTAAGTATACTCGTTGAGTTCTTTCTCGCTTAACGCTGCTCTTTGGTTGTTGAAGAGCGTAAAAGACATGCCCCCCCAACGCTGCCCGAATTGAACCAATGGAATGGTATAGTGATGGCTACCGCCTTGCGCGGCGATCATTCTCAGCACTGTGACGTCGCTTGACTCCATCTCTTTCGTTGAAAACAGTTGTGTCTTCGATGAGTTGCCAATCAAGCGAAGGTACTTTTCTCCATCTACTGGAGATACCTGCTCTGCGGTTAATATTTGATGAGGGGGACGAGCAACACTTATTGTTTTACCATGACTAAAAAACAACATTGAGTTGGGAAACATCGTTGTTCGATCAATGTTGAACCAATCCATCGCCTCAAGAATACATTGCTTAAGGGTTTCTTCACAATTTTGGGCTTGGGTGTTGGCAAGTAGCATGGTTTGCTTTGTTGCGAGTGCCTCAAAGCTATCAACGATTATCGATGTATGTATCTCGCTTTCCATAAAAATTAATTAGCCTCACTGATTTTTATAAATGCAGTATTTTTACTCTACATTCTAATCATATCATTTTGCAGAATGTGTGCGGTGTTATTTCGAAAACTATGGAATAACTAATTACACCCAAGGTTAGCATTCTGATTGCACCATAACCAAAACAATAACTTTGATTGTTTATGGTGTTTTAGCTGATAACTCTGGTGTCTGTGCGTAAACAACAAGATGTAAAATTTATGAAAATGATGAAACTTCGCTACCGAATCGGAATGAGTGACCAATGGACAGAAGTTGTAGTATCCATGTTTGTGGCTCAAAGTTTAGCGAAAGAGTATCTTGGTTACGGATGGCAGGCTGAAGTTCTTTCAGTATAAAAATGGATTAGGGCAGTTGAGTCTTTTGACACTGCCCTTTATAACATCAACTAAGCGGATGCCTCATAATGACGGCTTTCCCATCAGGTTCGTAAATCGTTTTTTGGGTGTTTTCAAAACCAGCCGATTCAAAAAGTGTAATCCCCCCTTTGTTTGAACAGGAAACGGTTGCACAAATAGAATTACTCTCCGCATCGATGGCGTAACCATAAACCATCAACTTTTGAAGCGTCGCTTTCCCAACGCCTTTCTGTTGAAACTGCTTGCCAATTACCATGTAGCTCAGCTTAAGTTCATGCCGTTTTGCAAACGGTGCATACTGAGCAAATGCCTTATCTATAACTAAGTAGCCTACCGCCAAGCTGTCTTGGAATATGGTATAAAACACTTCTGACTTACTTCGGTTTTGGTAAGCTTGCTCAAACGGTTTAAAAAATCCTTTTTGATCGTCATGCACTTCCAATTGCATCAAGCTCGCAAAATCTTTCAACTTTGCCGGTTTAATCGCGATCATATCTGTCTGGATCTATTCAGAGGTGGTACACAGCATACCGCTATTATAGTGAGGGATGCGATAAAAGCGCAATTACGCTCATGAAGGTTTGAAGAAAAAGCCCCTGTCAACGCAGGAGCGGGTAATAGTAGCCTTGATGGATATAGGCACCAAGAGTAGTAAGTAGATGAGCGCACTCGGCACTTTCCACACCCTCAACGATAACAGTGCAATGGTAGGTACGTCCCATGGCGATTAGCTGACGAAGCATTTCTGACTTTTTATCATCCTGTTTGAGATCCATAACGAACAATCTATCGATCTTTAGGTAGTTTGGCGTGATATTGCCAATAAGTTCAACATTGTTGTTACCAGTGCCGAAGTCATCAATGCTGATTTTGCAACCCAAGCCTTTCAGCTTCTTGACGTTCGAATATATCTCTTCGGTGTAGTACATGGACGCGTTTTCTGTAATCTCTATCGTTAGGAGCGAACAGTCCAACTTACTGAGTTGGCGATAGAGCTTGAGAAAGTTGCTCCCTTCAAGCAATGAAGGGCATACATTGATACTAAGTGGCGCGATGAGCGACCTAGATGAGCCGTAAATAAGCCGAATTAGTAGCATTGTATGAGTGAGCAAAAGCCCATTGCTAATAAGACTCTCAATGAACTTTTGGGTGTTTTTTACTTGAAAGCGCGAAAGTACCTCATAGTGAATGTTCACTTTGTTGGCCGTGTTGTAAATGGGCTCAAGCTTTAATTTGAAGTGACGGATGGCCCACATATAAGTCAGAAGTGAACGTAGTAGCTTGTGATTAACCAACACGATAAGAAGTAAGCTCAGCGCCAGAATACTACTCACAGGGCCAGTGACGTAATAGACTTCCCTGTAGCCACTGCCATTGACGTTGTAAAGAAACGACTGACCTTTTGTATCCCCGATCTCCAAAGCAGGCCCCGTGTTTGTGCATACTTTCATTCCTGATAGGAACATCCGTGACATGTGATTTTCTATGTTATTTGTAATGTTGATGTTTTTGACTCGCACCATTGCTGTCGCGCCAGCAAGCTCGAATGTGTGGGTTGTATAACTGTCATTATCTAACCACTTGCTTATGTCGTTGTTGTTTACCGGGACCACAGCCTCAGGCGTGATCAGACAGCGGATATTATGTCGGTCAGTCAACAACGCCGACTCAACCAACCTTACGTTGTCGAAAAAACCTTTCAAGCGGTCTTCATTTTCAAAACAGCTTTTAAGTGCAATGTCTTGAGCTAATGATGACGCGCTATCGAAATAATTCTGTCTTACGATGTTGCTTATCGCATAAAAACAGATCGCAAGATAAAGCAACCCAGTGAGTACAAGAAAGAACAAAATGTTCAAGTAGAGCAGTCGATTTCTTAAACAAATCTCTATAAAAGTCCTAATACTATGAGCAGTTCGCTTGTCGATACTCTCTTGCTGACGCAAGCCGTCCTTTTGTGCGTGTTGATTGTGGAAGGGAACAAAATACCCCTTGCGGTGAATGTTTTCGATGAGTGATTGCTGCATGGAAACATGGTTCTGCGTGAGGTGTCTGAATTTCTTTCTAAGTGAGGCGATTGAGTTTTTAAATCCATTTTCAGGCAGTACCAGCTGATACTGCGCTAATAACTTCTTTTCGATATTCCTCTGACTAATCGGCGCATTTAAGTTCCCAAAAGCCGCGATGGTGCTCAAAAGTAAATATTCAATTCTACTGATAGGAATAGAAGAGTGGGTGGAATTGTTGAGCTCAAGTGAAAGTTGTTTGTCGGACAAGCAAACGCAGATTTGGTTTCCTAGTTCAAACCTAATCATGTGTTAAAGCGCTCCAAATGTAATGTTTTGAATACGGTATCAATATTGAATTGGAAGGTATGTGATGTTCTACGGGCATATCCTAAACTTCTGGATATAGCGGACATTTTAGATTTTTTTATAAAGCTCAATCTAGAGGGAATTTTTCCTAGATGGATATAGGAATGAAAAAAAGCCCGAGCAATGCTCGGGCTTTTCAATTCAGAGAGAAGAGGGGATTAGCAGATAACTTTAACTGCTAGACCACCTTGAGATGTCTCACGGTATTTCGCGTTCATGTCCTTACCAGTCTCTAGCATGGTCTCGATAACCTTATCTAGAGAAACTGTTGGAGCTGAAGAGCGACGTAGTGCCATACGAGTCGAGTTGATCGCTTTTACTGCCGCGATACCGTTACGCTCGATACATGGAACCTGCACCTGACCTGCAACTGGGTCACATGTTAGGCCTAGGTTGTGCTCCATTGCGATTTCTGCCGCCATACATACTTGCTCAGGGCTACCACCCATAAGCTCAGCAAGGCCTGCCGCCGCCATAGAACACGCTACGCCAACTTCACCCTGACAGCCAACCTCCGCACCAGAGATAGACGCGTTTCGCTTGTAAAGACCACCGATTGCGCCAGAAGCCGCGAAGTAACGGATGTAATCTTTTTCAGTTACGGTTTGGATGAACTTATCGTAGTAAGCCAGTACCGCAGGGATGATGCCACACGCACCGTTTGTTGGTGCTGTCACAACACGGCCACCTGCTGCGTTCTCTTCGTTTACTGCGAAAGCGAACATGTTTACCCAGTCAACAACCGACATTGGATCGTTCGTTGTCTTTTCAGAAGTAAGCAGTTGCTGACGAAGTGCTGCTGCACGACGAGGCACGCGTAGTGGACCAGGCAGAATACCTTCTTCGTTCATACCGCGATCCATACACTCACGCATTGTGCGCCAGATGTTTGCGAAGTATGTACGAGTCTCTTCATCAGAGTGCAGAGAGTGTTCGTTCTTCATTACCAATGCGCTAATAGAAAGACCGCTTTCTTTACACTGGTGAACTAACTCTTCTGCCGTTGTGTATTCGTAAGGAACCTTGATAGGGTTCTCTACTTCTTTACCGAAATTCTCTTCATCAACGATGAAACCACCGCCGATAGAGTAGTAAGTCTTTGAGTATACTTTTTCGTCATCGATCCAAGCGTGGATCTGCATGCCGTTTTCGTGTAGCTCAAGGTTAGTAGTATGGAAGTTCATACCACCATCTTTCGGGAAAGATACTGTATGACAGTGCATGCCAACAGGTAGGCGCTCAGTTTCTTCTACGCGAGCGATAAAGCCCGGAATAGAGTCGATATCTACTTTCTCAGGGGAGTTGCCTGCAAGACCCATGATGATCGCGATATCCGTGTGGTGACCTTTCCCTGTCAGTGATAGTGAACCATAAACGTCAACGGTGATTTTAGTGATGTCGCGCAGTTTTCCCATTGCACGAAGATCATCAATAAATTCTTTACCCGCTTTCATTGGACCTACAGTGTGTGAGCTTGAAGGACCAACACCGATTTTATAGATGTCAAAAACACTAATCATATCGATTACCTCAGAACAAAGCCTCCCAAGGGGAGTTGGGAGGCTTTTTATTATCGTTATATTCTTGGATTAATCACGCTAAATAAAGCAGCTGTGATTAAAGAGCGCCGTAGATTACAGAACTAATTGCCGCAAGACCACAGATTGCTGTGAAAATCTGTACAGGTGCTGAAGTTTTGTACTTCGCCATTGCTGGTACTTTCTGCATTGCGAATATAGGCATCAAGAATAGGATTGCCGCGATCATCGGTGCACCCATTGTTTCAATCATGCCTAGGATGCTTGGGTTAACGATAGCAACGATCCAAGTTGTGATTACGATGAACAGTAGCGATACTTTTTCAATCTTGCTGACAGGAGTTTGAGAGCGAGATTTGATTAGACCTACTAGACCTTCGTGCGCACCAAGGAAGTGACCAAAGTAGCTAGAAGTGATCGCTGCAAACGCTACTAGAGGACCCATGTAAGAAATAAGTGGAGACTCATGAACGTTAGCTAGGTAAGACAGTACTGAGATGTTTTGTTCTTGCGCAGATGCTAGTTGCTCTGGAGATAGAGAAAGTACTACAGAGAATACGAAGAACATTACAAAACCCATAAGCATCATTGCTGCGCCACCAGTGATAGCGTCAGTTTTCTTCACTGCGTCATCACCGTATACACGACGTTGTTCTTTAGAGAACTGAGAAATGATTGGGCTGTGGTTGAAAGAGAATACGATGATTGGAATTGCTAGCCAAACGATGGTCGGCATTTCGCCCCAGTTTGGTGATACTTCCATCATTGATGTATTCCAATCAGGAATTAGGTAGAAAGAAAGTGCTAGTAGGATAAATACTAGTGGGTAAACCATTGCTGATGTTGCTTTCAGCATTAGTTCTTTACCAAATACTACACCTGCTGTCATTGCTGCGATAAGTGCTCCAGACAGTAGCCAGCGAGGAATAGATTCCATACCCATTTGGTTGACTAGGAAAGAGTCAACTGTGTTTGTGATACCAACACCGTAGATTAGTACGATTGGGTAGATAGCGAAGAAGTAAGCAAAAGTAATAAGGTTTGCGCCAGTTTTACCGAAGTGCTCTTCTACTGTGTCAGTGATATCAGCTTCAGGGTTTTTCGCAGAAAGTACGAAACGAGCTAGAGATTTGTGTGCGAACCAAGTCATTGGTGCCGCGATTAGAGCTAGGATAACTAATGGCCAGAAACCGCCAGCACCTGCTTTAATTGGAAGGAATAGTACACCTGCACCTACTGCTGTACCAAATAGGGACAAACACCAGGTGAAGTCTTTGTAAGAAAACTTACTAGACGATTGTGCGGTTGAAGCCGCAGAAGTAGTTGTATTCATTTTTGAGTTACTCATTTTGGGAACAGGAAATAAGTCGGGGCCAATTTTGCAAGATTTTGCACTAAGAAAATTAGATCTAAATCATGTATTGCTCGAGCTTATTGAATGATATGTCAAAAACCTGCTTTTTATCACGAAAACGGCGTGCTACACGTGATTATTGCTAATGAGTAAAATTAGAAAAACTTATCTGAAGGCTGAATTGTATAAATTTATCTCACCGCAAGCGTTTGCGGTGTAAAACCAAATTAAACTAATGTGAATGAATGTTTGAAAAGTAACCTTTTATTAATATTGATGCACATGATGTTTGGTCTAGGTGCGAGTTTATCATTGATAATGCAGTTAGTTAGAAATGATGTGCTTTTGCATCGACTCGATAATTTGTGCTGTCATCCCCCAAATAAAATGATGCTGATAGGGGATTGCAAACACGCGGTGGCTCGTTCTTCTTAGGTTGAATTTTGTGCTGTATAGCCTTTTGGGGTTCAAAATATGGTTGGCTGGCACTTCAAAAACTTCCGCGACTTCATTTTGGTCAATGCGAATTGTGTAGTCTGGAGAAACGAAGGACAAAAATGGTGTCACATTAAACTGGCTAATAGTTGGTAGCTTAGGTAACTGACCAAAAACCTGTATATGCGTTTGGTGAATGCCAATTTCTTCTTCAGTCTCTCTAAGGGCGGTATTGACCAAGGTGTTATCGTCATTCTCATATTTTCCACCAGGAAAGCTGATTTGTCCCGGATGATGTCTCAGATGATTCGCGCGCTTGGTTAAAATGATTTGAAGACCTTCTTCACGTTCAACAAATCCAATCAATACCGCGGCATCTCGCAATGTATTTTCTTGAAGGTGAGCCAAGCGGCTTAAAGACTCGTGGTGATAACCCGTCGGCAGGCGTAACTGAAAGTTCTGTAGAAGTGTTGATTTATCAATGATCAAAGCGCAATCCTTATCCCTAAACTAAGTGTGTTCTTTATGGCGTTATGAGCATATTAATTTGAAACTTATAGCGTTATACACCATTCTTTATTTAAAGACGTCACTATAAGGTTAGTTGAAGACGATGAAAGGGATAATTTTCACGGAGTTCATAGAGTTAGTGGAGGACAAGTTTGGTCTGGAAGTGCTTGACCAAGTTTTGGAACTGTCTAACGACGAGGGAATCTACACCTCGGTTGGCAGCTATGACCATCGAGACCTTGTTAAGTTGATTGTTAACCTCAGCAAAGTATCAGACATTCCACCAGAAAAATTACAAGAAGTGTTCGGTGAGTGCGTATTTCAAAATCTACTTAAGTCCATTCCAAACCATGCCAGTCTTCAACAGTGCACCACCACGTTCCAATTTGTGCGCCATGTAGAAGACTTTATTCATGTTGAAGTAAAAAAACTCTACCCAGACGCCAATCCACCGCAATTTGATTTTATTAGTGAAACAGAGTCAGAAATGGTGTTTGATTATCGAAGTGCACGCTGTATGGCGCATGTTTGCGTGGGACTAATTCAAGGCTGCGCTAATCACTTTGATGAGCGGGTGGAAGTAAAACACCAAAACCAATCAAAAGATGGAAGCCAAGTGCGTTTTTGGTTAGAGGTAGCTTAGTAATTCATGACAGAGAACTCTCCCCTTGAGCGAAAACTGAAACGAGAGGTTGCTTCGCGAAAAGCTGCTGAGCTTTTGTTAGAGCAAAAAAGTTTGGAGCTTTATGAGTCCAACCAGCAGCTCAGCATTGCTTTAAAAAAGCTTGAAATGAAGTCTGAAAAAGACCTACGTAAATTTGAGTTTGAAGAGCAAATCGATGCCACGCTGATCAAATTTGGTCGTTTGTTTTTGTCAAGTACTTTTGATGAGGCTTTAATGGCGAGTTTCCTTGAGCAATTGACTTCTAATTCAGTTGTGAGAAGGGCGTTTCTAACATTGGACGAATCGCTTTTTTCTTCCATTAAAAGACATCAGTTTGGCCATTTGCCGCTATCGCAATACCTTATGAACACTTTGCAACCCTCGTGGCGAGATGAGTTCCTGAGCTTGCCAATTATTTTAGAAGATAAGCTTAGTGGCGAGCTTGTCTTCGACATCGCGGTAGAGTTTCTGGACAAGTCATTTATCACGCAGCAAATGGTATTAGCTTCTGATCTTGTCCACGGCGTGATTAGTCGTCACCTGAGCATTGAACGAGAAATCGCTTCTCGTATGCGAGCAGAGGAATCTGAACGCGCAACCAAAGAATTTGTTGCAATGATTAATCATGAATTACGTACCCCTTTAAACGGCGTTCTTGGTAGTGCAGAACTATTAGGGAGAACGGAGCTTGGAATCGAGCAACTCCAATATCTGAACAATTTAACGCAATCAGGTGAACTGTTGCGCGTTATCATTAACGATCTTCTTGATTTCAGCAAAATGAATGCCGGTATGATGGAGATTATCTGTAAAGATTTCGCTTGGGTTGAGCTCGAAAGCTCTCTTATGGGTGTGTTTGCAGCGAGGGCTGCAGAGAAGCGAATACACTTTTCAATTGATAAAAAACTAGGTATCCCAAACTACCTTAACGGTGACGCCGAGCGAATCACGCAAATATTAGTTAATCTTGTTGGAAATGCTATTAAGTTCACCCAGTTAGGGGGGGTGGTTCTACGAGTTGAATGGCGAGATGGTCGTCTTTACTTCGAAGTAGAAGATACAGGTATTGGTATTCCCTTAGCTTCTCAAGCTACTTTGTTCGACCCATTCGTCCAAGTGGACCGCTCAAGTAAGCGGCATTTCGAAGGCTCAGGCCTTGGATTGGCGATCACAAAAAACTTAGTCGAGCTGATGGACGGTGAAATTAGTTTTGTTAGCCAAGAAAAAAGTGGAACGACATTTAAGGTTTGGATTCCCTTGAAGCTTGGTGAAGAGCGGGGATTGTCGTCAGATGGCGAAATCTACGTCAAGAATGCGATAAAATTGGCTGGTAGAAGCGTACTAGTCGTGGATGATATCCGAATGAATCAAGTTATTGTTACCCAAATGCTGAGAAAACTAGAGGTAGTACCTGATTTGAGGAAAAACGGTATTGAAGCGATAGAGGCGGTGAGCCAGCATGATTATGAACTGGTGTTTATGGATTGTAGGATGCCCGAAATGGACGGCTATGAAGCGACAATGTATTTGCGACAAAATGGTTATACCAAGCCAATCATTGCACTCACTGCAGGAACAACCCTAGAAGAGAGACAAAAGTGTATTGAATCTGGCATGAACGACATTCTTACTAAGCCTTACACCGCTGCTGATATTGAGCAGGTTATGTGTAAATGGTTAGAAGAATGACGCGTCACGAATAATTGCTACAAGCAAAAACGGCTCTGTTATAACAACAGAGCCGTTTTTCTTAGAACTGTGTAGCGTTGAAAGTTACTTCAGTGCCGGTAAGATCTTTGACAGTTTATCCAGCGTCTCTTGATATTCGGCTGAGCAATCACTGTCTGCAACAACACCTCCGCCCGCCCAAGCGTAGAGCTTGTTATCTTCCGCAACCAACGTACGAATCGTAATACTAGTGTCCATTCGCCCATGGCGTGAGATATATCCAATGCTGCCACAATAAGCGCTACGGCGGTGCGGTTCTAGCTCTTCAATAATTTGCATCGCTCGAACTTTTGGCGCACCAGTAATGGACCCCCCAGGGAAGCAAGCTCGAAGCAAGTCTGCTGCGTTGTACTGCGTACCTAAGTTCGCTCGAATAGTGCTTACTAAGTGATGCACTGCTGGGAAGCTCTCGATATCAAACAGCTTAGGCACGTGAACGCTGCCCGGTGACGCAACACGGCCAATATCGTTACGTAGCAAATCGACGATCATCAGATTTTCGGCTTGATCTTTTTCCGCCGTCTGTAAGTCCTGTGCGTTGGCTTGGTCTAGCTTGTTGTCTTGGCTACGAGGGCGAGTACCTTTGATGGGCTTGGTTTCAATGACGTTGTCTTTCAGCTCCAAAAAACGCTCTGGTGACACGCTCACAATTGCCGAATGAGGCATACGAATGAACGCAGAAAAAGGAGCTTGGTTAGCCGCTTCTAATTTGGTGTAAGCTTGCCACTCACTTCCTTGGTACGAAGCGTTAAAACGTTGAGCCAAGTTGATTTGGTAACAGTCGCCACTTAATAGGTATTCTTGAACGCGATCAAAACGCGACGCGTAAGAGTCTGGCGTCATGTTTGATTGCCAATCACCAATCAGCTTGAAGTCTTCAACATCAGCTGGAAATTGTGAATTAAGCCATTGCCACGCTTGCTCAATGTTTTGGCCTACCATGCACGCTTTCTTCAACTTGTGATCGATCACTAATGCCCATTCATACAGCCCAACAGCCATATCTGGCGTTTGCAGGTCTTTGGTCGCCAGTTCTGGCATAGATTCAACACGGCGCCCTAAATCGTAACTGAAATAACCGAGCGCACCACCGACAAATGGCAGATCCAAGTTTGCTTCCAAATCAAGGTTTGGCAAAAGCAGCTGTTGAAGTTCATCCAGTAGCGAGAACGGATCTTCTTTAGACACGTATTGTCGCGACTCTGTTTTTATGTGCGTATCGCCAGCGATGGTCTCTAGGGTTGCGACTGGATTGGCGACCAATACATCAAATCGGCTGTCGATATGTGTATTGGAAGCCGAGCGCAAAAGCATTGCCCAAGGTTGGCTTTCAATACGAGAAAATAGGGAGGTAGCTAGGTCGTTGGCGTAATCCAATGCCTTAAAATCAAGCAATTGCGTATCCATGTTGTTCATTTGTTTAAATTGTGACAAAGAGTTCGTTCACTGCATGGCATGTCATGGGCAGCAAGAGTATCATAAACGCCTGTATAGCCAAACTACCTCTATACAAAGGCTTGGAGGTGGTTTTACTATATGAGAAGGCGACTTCAATTACTCGTGTGTCGATATCAGCCATTCGACAATTGTTTATAAAACATGGTTTAAAAATAAACGTTTATAAAAACAAAGCTCATTTAAGAGCAATAAGCTCAACAAACACGATAGAAGCCAAGCCAATAATGGAAGCAAAGCATAACAATAATGAGGCATGCAATGACGGTAATACGCACGCAGGATGTCATCAGCAGTGTTGCTGATGCGCTACAGTATATTTCTTACTACCACCCGCTAGACTTTGTTCAGGCCCTTGAAAAAGCCTACCACCGCGAGGAGAGCCAAGCGGCAAAAGACGCTATCGCTCAGATCTTAATTAACTCCCGTATGTCGGCAGAAGGTCATCGACCGATTTGTCAGGATACTGGCATCGTAACTTGTTTCGTGAACATCGGTATGGGTGTTCAATGGGATTCGACGGACATGACGGTTCAGCAGATGGTGGATGAGGGCGTTCGACAGGCTTACACAAATCCGGACAACCCATTGCGTGCCTCGGTTCTAATGGACCCTGCCGGCAAGAGAATCAATACTAAAGACAACACGCCAGCGGTCGTACACATCAATATGGTGCCAGGCGATAAAGTTGAAATTCAAATTGCAGCGAAAGGAGGCGGCTCTGAAAACAAAACCAAGATGGTGATGCTAAACCCGTCTGACGACATTGCTGAATGGGTAGAGAAAACACTACCAGCAATGGGTGCTGGTTGGTGTCCACCGGGCATGCTTGGTATTGGTATTGGCGGTACCGCTGAAAAAGCTGCGGTATTGGCAAAAGAATCTCTGATGGAGCACATCGACATTCAGGAACTGATTGATCGTGGTCCTCAAAATGCTGAAGAAGAGCTTCGTCTTGATATCTTCAACCGTGTAAACAAGCTTGGAATTGGCGCGCAAGGCCTAGGTGGTCTAACAACGGTTGTCGACGTGAAAATCAAAACTGCACCAACGCATGCAGCTTCTAAACCGGTGTGCTTAATCCCGAACTGCGCAGCGACTCGTCACGTGCATTTCACGCTAGATGGCAACGGTCCTGCTGAACTAACTCCACCGAAGCTAGAAGATTGGCCAGATATCACTTGGGAAGCGGGCGAGAACACACGTCGCGTGAACTTAGATACCGTGACCAAAGAAGAAGTTCAAGAGTGGAAAACCGGTGAAACGGTTCTGTTGTCGGGCAAAATTCTTACTGGCCGTGATGCCGCGCATAAGCGCATTCAAGGCATGCTAGAAGCGGGTGAGGGTCTACCTGAAGGTGTCGATCTAAAAGGTAAGTTCATCTATTACGTTGGCCCAGTTGATGCGGTTGGTGATGAAGTTGTGGGTCCTGCAGGCCCTACCACATCAACACGTATGGATAAGTTCACGGACATGATGTTAGAAGAAACCGGCATCATGGGCATGATCGGTAAAGCTGAGCGTGGCCCTGCAACGGTTGAATCGATCAAAAACCACAAAGCGGTTTACCTCATGGCAGTCGGCGGTGCGGCTTACCTAGTAGCGAAAGCGATCAAGAAAGCACGCGTGGTTGCGTTTGAGGATCTTGGTATGGAAGCGATTTACGAGTTTGAAGTCGAAGACATGCCAGTGACGGTCGCAGTGGATTCAAATGGCGCGAACGCTCACCAAATTGGTCCAGATACTTGGAAAGTGAAAATCCAAGAGATGGAAGCGTAATTGCTGTGGGCACTCATCACGAGTCTCACTTAAGAGAATGTGACAAAGTGCTGATTTAACTAGCAAACATTTGACAAAAGTGCAGCGAAACCTGCACTTTTTGTCTATATAATCAGATATAAACTTATAGGCATAGCAAATTACGTTGTTGTGCAGACTATGATTAGGAGAAAGCATGCCTCGTTTTATACAAATTCTACAAATCATTCTTGCAGTAGTGGTAGGCGGCTTTGTTGGCTACGACTTGATTCTTCATGGCATCAGTATCTTTGATGAAAAATACGTCACTATCACTTGCGTATTGTGGTTAATGCTGGAAATCGCTTTGTTCGTTATCTACAAATTGATTGAAGATGATTAGAATTTCCAACCGCAGTTAGAATCTCCAAGCCTCTGAAATTCTCAGAGGCTTTTGCGTTTTTAGGGATCATATATTGCAGTGAATACTTTGTTCATCTTTGATTAAGGTTGGTAAAATTACACTGCGTAGCAAGAATTGATGAGATAAATAAAAAGTATGAAAAGAATAACGCAAGAAGTGAATGACTTTATCAACCGTGGTATGGACGCAAACGTCCGCATCGCCGTAACGGGGCTATCGCGTGCCGGTAAGACGGCTTTTATTACTTCTCTGGTTAATCAATTATTGCATACCGCCACTCACGATAATTTGCCGCTACTTAATGCCGCCCGTGACAAACGCTTAATTGGTGCGAAACGTGAGCCGCAAACTAACATGATGGTGCCACGTTTTGCCTACGACGATGCGATGAGCCAAATTCATGCTATGCCACCTCAGTGGCCAGTGCCTACGCGCGATGTCAGTGAAATCCGCTTAGCGCTAAAATACAAGCCAAACAAAACCACCAAAAAGCTGTTGAGTAAAACTGCCGTACTGAACGTCGATATCATCGACTATCCGGGCGAATGGCTATTGGACTTACCTTTACTTGATATGAACTTTGCGACTTGGTCTCAGACTCAGTTTGAGGCCTTGAAAGGGCAGCGCAGTGAACTTGCCGCTAGTTGGTTGACTGAACTTGAAGCGTTAGATTTGAATGCAGATCTGAATGAAAAGCAGCTTGAGAAAGTCGCAAAAACTTACACCGACTATTTGCATGCATGCAAAGAAGGCGGTTTACATTGGGTTCAACCTGGTCGTTTCGTTCTGCCTGGTGAGCTTGAAGGTGCGCCAGTATTGCAGTTCTTCCCATGTCGATTTGACGCAGATACGAAGCCAGCCAAAGGTAGCAACTTAGCGATGCTAGAAGCGCGTTATCACGAATATCAGCAGAAGGTGGTTAAGGCGTTCTATAAGCATCACTTTGCGACCTTTGATCGCCAGATTGTGCTGGTGGATTGCTTACAGCCCCTGAATGCGGGGGATGAAGCCTTTTACGATATGCGCCAAGCGCTTGAGCAGATCATGCACAGCTTCCGATATGGGCGCAGCAGTTTCTTGCGTCGCTTGTTCTCACCAAAAATCGACAGAGTATTGTTCGCTGCGACAAAAGCGGACCACGTGACCCCGGATCAGCATCCCCACTTGGTTTCATTGCTGCAACAGATGGTGCATCCGGCATGGCAAACTGCTTCGTATGAGAACATTGAAATGAGCTGCATGAGCATTGCCTCGATTCAAGCGACGACCTCAGGCTTTATTGCTTCTGGTGATAAGACCGTGCCAGCTTTGCAAGGTACAACACTAGATGGCGAGCCAATGACGATGTTCCCCGGAGAAGTGCCGAAGAAGTTACCTAATGCGGCATATTGGCAAAATAGTGGCTTTGATTTTACTTCTTTCCGTCCAATGCCTTCAGAAACCGACGAGCCGATGAAACATATTCGACTCGATAAAGCGTTGGAATACCTATTGGGAGACAAATTGAAATGAGCGAGCTAAAACAAAAACAGGTCTTCTCAGAAAGAGCGATGCACAGTGATGAAGAGAGAGTTTCACCTGAGTTGACGGCTCAAAAGACGTTTTCAGAAAAAGAAACCTTCGTTCCGGTGGCGATCGAGGAGCAACAGGAAGAAACCGAACAAGAATTGCAGCTTGAACAAGTCATTCGTCCGAAATCTGGTCGAAAATGGCTAACAACGGGTCTCTTTACCACGTTCGCAGGCTTAGTTGGTTGGCAAGCGGTCGATTCAGTCGTTACCGCAGTACAAACTGCCGATTGGCTTGCGCTTGGCTGGGCTGGCTTTATCACCACCATCGCTTCTTTTGGTTTAGGTGCGTTAGGGAAAGAGTTATGGAAGCTGCGCAAACTGCGTAATCACTTTAGTGTGCAAGAAGAGAGTGAAGCGCTTATCGATAGCCAAAGCGTCGGAAAGGGCAAAGCGTTTTGTGAAAAGGTTGCAGAACAAAGTGGGGTTCTGGCAGAAAACCCTGGTTTTGACCGTTGGCAGAACAGTGTGAATCCCGCTCACAGCGATGCTGAAATTCTAGAGATGTACGACTCCATGGTCGTTAGCCAGCAAGACAAGCTCGCAACCAAAATTGTTTCTCAGCACGCAACTGAGTCTGCGGCTTTAGTGGCGGTGAGTCCATTGGCTGCTGCTGATATGCTGCTGGTGGCATGGCGAAATTTCAAAATGATCGACAACCTTTCTAAGGTGTACGGCGTTGAACTTGGCTACGCTTCTCGCATCAAACTGCTCCGAGCGGTGTTTGTGAACATGGCTGCGGCTGGTGCTAGTGAGCTTGCAATAGATGCCAGTATGGACCTGATGTCTATGGATCTAGCAGGGAAGATCTCAGCGCGTGCGGGGCAGGGGCTTGGTGTGGGGATTTTGACAGCCCGTCTTGGCCTGAAATCCATGGCACTGCTTCGACCTTTGCCTTGGTATCCAGAGCGTCAAGTCAAATTAGGGGCGATTCGTAAGGAAGTGGTGGCGAAAGTTGCATCAATCACGGTCAAACCGTAAGCAATGTCACCTTTAGCATAGAGGATTGCTTGACGGCATACCAAGCTTAGGAGAAACTACTGTCAACTTTTCCTGACAGTTGTGAATTGGGATTTTTTCAGTGCGTCTTGAAGTCTTATGTGAAGATAGGCTCGGTCTTACCCGAGAACTGCTCGATATTTTAGCATCTAAAAGCATCGATTTGCGTGGTATCGAAATCGATATTAGTGGCATCATCTACTTAAACTGCCCGGATATTGATTTTGATACTTTTAGTGAGCTGATGGCTGAAATTCGTCGTATTTCCGGCGTCAAAGACGTTAGAAAGATTCAATTTATGCCAATGGAGCGCCACAATACAGAGCTACTATCATTGGTAGATAACCTCCCAGATCCTGTATTTGCGATTGACCTTAAAGGCGCTGTCGATATGGCAAATATGGCAGCGCTATCATTACTTGGTCAGCACAAACAAGATGTGATCGGTACGCAAATTGGCACATTGCTACCAAGCGTGCGTTTTTCTCGTTGGTCTGAAGGTGTTAACGCGCGTACTCGTGAAAGTTTGGTGATCGACGGCTTAGACTACATCCTTGAGTTGATGCCCGTGTACATTAAAGACGAAGCGCAGAATTCGACTCTCGCCAGTACACTGATGACAATTCGTTCAAGCCAGCAAGGCTCACAAATTGAAGAAATACTGCCGTTACACAATCAATTAGGGTTCGAGCACTTTGTTGGTTTGTCTAACCGTCATAGGGCATTGATAAACCAAGCGAAAAAACTGTCAGTTCTCGATCAACCTCTATTGATTGAAGGTGAAACCGGCACCGGTAAAGAGATGTTAGCAAAAGCGTGTCACAGCCGTTCTGGCCGTGCGAGCAAACCGTTTCTCGTCTTGAGCTGTGCATCGATGCCTGATGATGTGGCTGAAACCGAACTGTTTGGCCATGCGCCAGGCTCGTTTAATCACGAGCAAGGTCATAAAGGCATTTTTGAACAAGCAAACGGCGGTACGGTTTTCCTCGATGAAATCGGTGAAATGAGCTCGCATCTGCAAATCAAACTTCTACGTTTCTTACAGGACGGTAACTTCCGTCGTGTGGGTGCAGAAGACGAAATGCACGTTGATGTTCGTATTATTGCTTCGACTAAACACAACTTGGCTGAGCTTGCTGAAGCTGGCAAGTTCCGTGAAGATTTATACTATCGTCTGAATGTCCTAACATTGAACATTCCACCTCTACGCAAGCGCTCGAACGATGTGGCACCGCTACTCGACTTGTTTGTAACGAAACACGCTCAACAACTCGGTATCGATAAGCCAGAGTTAGATGAAGAGCTGGTGGATGCGTTAGCGAACTACCAATGGCCGGGCAACATGCGTCAGTTGGACAACATGGTTCTGCGTGCATTGACTGAAATGGATGGGCATGTCCTAAAAGCCGAAAACTTTAATCTGCCACAACCACAAGCAATGGGTGGCACGAGTACGACGCTGAACCTTGATGGCTCGCTGGATGAGATAATGCGTGATTATGAATCGCAGATCTTAGAGCGTCTGTACCAATCGTTCCCATCAAGCCGTAAGCTCGCCAAGCGATTGAACGTTTCGCACACCTCTATCGCGAACAAACTTCGAGATTATGGTATTCGCAAAAGCTAGGGTATTCGTAAAAAACGGGCTATCCGCAAAACTCATCCGAAATCAAATGGAAGTTGTCATTTATAATGGAAGATAAAAGCTCCTCTATCGCCGTTCACAAGTTGGACGGCGACTTGCTTCTGCGTACTGCAGAAATTGGCGATGCCGATATGATTGCGGCGTATTTTCAGACTAACCGAGAGTATTTGGCACCATTTGAGCCGAGACGTGAAGAAGCATTCTACTCCGTGAATGGTTGGCTTCAAAAGCTCATTAAGCTGAATGAACTGCATCGGTTGGGGCTTGGTTACTATTGTCTGCTTGTTCATGCAGAATCTGGTAAAATGCTTGGCACGCTCTCTTTTAGCAATTTGACTCGCTTTCCGCTATACGCCTGTAACGTAGGCTATTCCCTTGCGGAAGACGCACAGGGCAATGGTTATATGCGCCGCGCGCTTAAAATGGCCTGTGACTACATGTTCGACGTGCAAAAGTTACACCGTATTCAAGCTGGCTACATGCCACATAACAAGCGCAGCGAAGCGGTGTTACAGCATGTCGGTTTTGAGAGAGAAGGGTACGCAAAGGACTATTTATTGATCAATGGTCAATGGCAAGATCATGTACTGACATCGTTGACCAACCCAAACTGGACAGCAGAGGCACGATAAATGGAAAGATTGGAAAAGCAACTAGCACTTCTCATTGAACTGGACCAGCTAAAAAGCGTACTTCGTCGTACTCGTGTAAAGAGTGCCGACCGACGCTTGGAAAATAGCGGTGAGCACAGTTGGCACGTTGCATTGATGGCGGTATTAATGCAGGAACATGCGAATGCACCAGTCGATATTGCTCGAGTGATGAAAATGCTGCTTATCCATGATGTCGTAGAGATCGACGCAGGCGATACCTTTGTTTATGATGTCGCAGCCTCAAAAGAGCAAGAAGAGAAAGAACTGAAAGCTGCAGAGCGTTTGTTTGGAATGTTACCAAGAGACCAAGGTGACGAACTGTTCGCCCTGTGGAAAGAGTTTGAAGCTGCACAAAGTGATGATGCGAAATACGCTAAAGCGTTAGATCGCCTTATCCCGATGCTGCTCAACTACCACAACGATGGTCAAAGTTGGAAAGAACATGGTGTCACGCGCGAGCAAGCGTTAACCATCAATAAAAGAATTGAATTTGGCTCTGTCATCCTATGGGACAAAGCTAAAGAATTGATTGAAGAAGCCACCGAGAAAGGTTGGCTGAAGTCGTAAGAAAGGAGACTGAATGTCTTATTTGCCTTTGGATGAATACCAAAGAAAATGGATTTTTACTCACCAGTCAATGCCAGTGCCTGAAGAGGACCTCGAGTTTATCAAGCCGATGAGTCAAGCTCGCGCCGCGCAGTTCTGGAAAGAGAACATTAGTGCACAAAGTCCCGATATGGATCGTTTGAGCTCGTCCGATTGGCCAATGAAAGATTCTAATTGGTCAGAAGAAGTCGATTGGATGACCGCTTGGGAAGCCGATGAACCTGAGTTACCAGAAGAAATCGCGGCGTTTATCGATTGGCAAGATGATGTCACGGTGTACTTCTGTTATGAGAAATACAACGTAATAGAGACGAAGTGGTCAACGTTCAAAAAATATTGGAAGAACTTCCTGTTTTATGATGATGGTCCGATCTTGCTCGGCCGCCGCCGTGCTCAAGCGCTTTGGTTTGATTCCAAAGGCAACGTCAAATTGGGCGAGCGTCACTAGGACATTATATTGCTGAAGCCACCGAGTTATGTCTAATAACTCGGTGGCTTTTGTGTCTCTATAGGTTTGATAAGGGACTTAACACTCCTCCTGCGCCACGTTCGATCACGTGGGTGTAGATCTGAGTCGTTTTCACATCGGTATGTCCAAGTTGCTCTTGGACGGTTCGTATGTCGGCACCTGACTCAAGAAGGTGGGTAGCAAAGCTGTGCCTAAGGGTATGGCAAGTCACCGACTTTTCTATTCCCGCGTCTTTGGCGGCTCGTTTGACAGTTCTTTGTATTGCACTTTCATTGACATGATGCCGTCTAAACTCACCGGTATCTGTATCTATGCTTAATTTGGTTGATGGGAAGAGAAAGTGCCAATTAAAATCCAATTCTGCGCCGGGATACTTCTTTCGTAACCCATCGGAGATATAAACACCGGCATACCCACCCATATGACGGTCTTTCTGATAATAATCTCTCGCTAGATTGACCTGCGCTTTTAGTGGGTCATGTAACTCTTTGGCTAATGTGACCGTTCTATTCTTACCACCTTTTCCTTGCCAGACTCTCAGCGCACCGTAGTCGTAATCAATATCTTGAATTCTTAGCCGTAAGCACTCCATGATTCTCAGGCCAGATCCATACAAAAGTTGGATGTGGAGTTTGTATTTCGGATCGATATGCTGAACAAAGCGTCGCACTTCGTCTCTTGTTAAGACAACGGGCAGCTTCTTCTCAGTGAGTGATTTTTGAAACCTCATATTCAATGAAAGTGGCATCTGGAAGTACTCTCGATACAAAAAAGAGATGGCGTTTAACGCAAGTGCCTGCGTTTTAACCGCTACTTTTTCATCAATAGCAAGATGACTTAGAAAACATTCAACATCGTCTTCAGAAAGTTTTGAGGGGTGAGCTAGCTGGTGGAAGACGATGTAACGCTTTATCCAAAACAGGTAGGCCTCAATGGTTTTCTTCGCATAGTGACGCGAGAGCATATGCTCTTTGACGCTGAGTAAAAACTGACTTTTCATTTTCTAATTTAACTGGCTATTTATACAGTTTTATAAACTTAACTCCTCATTAAGAATTAGGCGTCACTACGCTGTCTAATTGCGTGTGTGAGCACACAGATTCATACTGATTTTCTATTTGTTTCATAAAGATAAGTGCTAGCATGCATACTTTCTTTTGGAATGAAAGAAGGCGGTAGCGTGCCTGAAAGACGGCGACAGGCCGTATAGAAAGCGTTAGCATTCGTCAATCACTTATGCATTTGGAAGTAAAAAAATGATTCATATTATATTCGTATTTCTCTTTTATTTAATAATTTATGCTCACATACAAAATATAAGAAGTAAAGAAATAGTCTTGGATGCGAAAAATATTGAGAGAATTCAAGCGTTTCATTTACTAGCTTGCTATATGTATAGCTTCACGATTATTAAGCTATACGACGTTGATTATGGTCTATATTCATTGGTTTACGCATCTATTTTCAACCTTATTGCTTTGGAATATTATTGGTCAAAATACCACCATCTTGTCGGTGGTATAAAGAAAACTATTACGTACTCTCTGGCTAAGTACTTTTTCCCATTATTAGTTATTGCATTTTGTGCTTACTCTTCGAGCATGATTTTAGAAGAAATTACTAAAGTTCCTTCTTCTACAATGGCTCACCATGTTTCTATTTATTCATTTGGGTTGTTTCTTTTGATATCGTTAATTTCTATGTTGTTCATAATTGAGCTGGCTGTTCCTATCATCATGCTAAAAGACATAATTACGATTAATGGAAAAGAACACATGACAGAAAATATTATGATAGTTTTAGTGATGACTATGGCTCCTGCATTAATCGTTACTAAACTTGCGCAGGGAAATTTGTTTAATGCCAAGTTTATTAGCTCAATGTTATATGAAAGTTACCATTCGAATGAAAATGCAGAGTGCCCAAATGTTTCAGTGGACTCACGATTTCATTGGATTTCCACAAGTGAAGTTTCAACTGTAAAGTATAACAAGGAAGCTGGTACTTATATTTTTGGCAAAGATGAATGCTAACAAAGCATTTAAGAGTGATTCCCAACGCTTGGCATTTTCAGTTCAAGGTTGGGTTTCGTGTTTACGGTGGTAAGGCTAAGTTTCGTGGTAGCGTTGCTCACACCTTAATGCGGCGTTATATCTTGTGAGTATACATACAACATGTTTTAGCTTATTAATAATTTTGATGTTTGGCCGTACAACGGCAATGCCACAATGGAAACTAATATGGATTTGAGTGAATACAAGAAAAGGTATAGTGCTGATGATGCTGCTCCAGGATGGGATGCAATAGATAGGGCGCTAGGCAATCTTTACCCTGGGCAGGAGCCTAAGCATTACGGCACCACGATAAAACATATGATAGGTGGTCCAGATCCAATCGATGGAATAAGCATATTTGATGCGGGTGATCACTACCATATAGTAACATACGGTTTTTCATCATTGTATTATGACATCGAGTCCCTCGATGCAGACTTTAGTGGGTTTGGTTTCGAGCTAACGATACGGCTCCTAAAATCAGAAGATGAGCTGTATTGGGCAATGAATATGCTTCAAAATATAGCTAGATATGTCTTTAAATCTGGTAAGTGGTTTGAGTCTGGGCATTATATGCCTGCAAATGGACCGATAAAACAAGAGTATGATACTAAGCTTGTTGGGCTAGCTTTCGTCACAGATCCTCAGCTTGGAGTAATTGATACTGTGCATGGTAAAGTTGAGTTTCTCCAAGTTTTTGGTATTACTCAAGCAGAAATAGATAAAATCATGTCTAGTGATAAGAATGCTTTAAACACAACCTCAAAACATCAAGTTGTAAATCCTCTGCTTATAACAGATTTGGATCGTGAAGAGATATAACAAACTGTTTAAGAGCGATTCGCAACGCGTGGTATTTTTACTATGCGTTGCGTTTAGTGTTTAAGGTGGTATGCGGATGCTCCGGCATTGCGTTGCTCACACCTTAACAGGGCGTTATACCTTTAGAGGGAAAAATGGACATTGTACTAGGTACATACAAAGATCCTGTTTATGGTCTTGATTGGCATGAGCAAACTGATGGCATTGAAGCCTCAATTAGAGAGCTACTTAGCAAATCTGCTCTACCAATTGAGCTTTCAATTCGAGAAAGCAACATTGGTCGGGGTGCTGATTACCCAGTTACAGTAATACAAGTTCTTTCAGTTTTAGGCTTGGTGGGTTTTGTTATTCCGGAAGCACACAAGCGTGTAAGGGAGTCTATCGAAGAATGGTCTCGTATAAAGGGAGACTTCGTAAAGCTTCAAAAGTTACTGTCTCGCAATCATCGGATTATTTCACTACCTGAAGAAGTCTTGTTCGTAAAGTCTGTTGAAGCGCTGCTTACTGAAACAGAAGCGAGTGACGCTGTATTTATTCGCTGTGACTCAATTCATAGTGTTGGTAGCTTCGAGAAATTTGCAGGCTTAAGAGGTTTCTACTTTGATTGCCAAAATAAGCAATGGCGTGTAGTCATTGATGGTTTGGGCACCGTGAAGCTAATAGAACAGGTATAACAAACTGTTTAAGAGTGATTCGCAACGCGTGGCATTTTTACTATGCGTTGGTTTTAGTGTTTAAGGTGGTATGCGGGAGCTTCGGTAGTGCGTTGCTCACACCTTAACAGGGCGTTAGCTGGCCCACGTAGACCAATGGGGGAATGGTGTTGAAATCAGGAATTATTCTTGTAGTCGTTGATTGTTCTCATACTTGTAACTAACTAAATTTAAGTATCTTGCAATGGAAAAACTATTTCAAAATTTAACCACATTTAGCTGTGATGAGTTAAATGATATATTGGACCAACGAGATTCGAAAGCATTTGATCATGCGTGGTGTAAGTTGGACAAATTGGTGCCAGAGCCTGAAGCTCGTTTGGATACAAAAGATCTATTTATCAAGTTATCAGGAATTACAAAAGGACATGAAATTTGTTCTTATATTTCTGATGATCTAGAGCTTATCTATAAATGTGAAACCTATAAAGTCGAATCAGACTTTTTAAACTATTTGAAAAATTGTTATCTACGAGGAACAGTTCCGAGTGAGTGGCACAGCTAACAAACTGTTCAAGAGTGATTCGCAACGCGTGGCATTTTTACTATGCATTGTGTTTAGTGTTTAAGGTAGTATGCGGTAGCATCGGTATTGCGTTGCTCACACCTTAACAGGGCGTTAGCTGTTTAGAGGAAATAATGGAATTTGATGTAATACTAAACCAAGCAAGGTTATTGATTGGTGTAATTGTCAGCGTTACAGCTTGGTTTGTGACTTTTAAGACTATACGTAAATTTAAAGGTGAGAAAGCCAAAGAGCTTCATGCTCAATACGTCAAATTAAAGCTGTTAATAGACGATACAAATAAGAATTATGCAGAAATATTAGTTATCCTAAGTGGACTAACGACTGCCAAACTTAGTAAAGATGAAGTCGAATGGTTCATTAGTGAGCCTGGAGCATTTCTAAAGTTAGAGCAATACGGAAGAGTCAATGGTCGTTATAGTGAAATAAACCTAATTGCCAAAGAATTTGCTTTACCCTTACGTTTCAGAACTTTAAAAGGAAGATTAATAGAAAGAGCGAAAATTATATGTTTTAGTGCTTTGTTATTATTAATGCTATCCATTTGCTGGTACTTGATTATAGTTAATTCTGCTGCACCTCTCATTATCATATATATTGCAATGGCATTTTTGTTTGTGTATTTTTTGATAATATTATGGGGAGGTCACTATTTGTGGTCAACTTTATCAAAGGCTGTCGATTTGGCTGGTAAACCATAGGCACACAGCTAACAAACTGTTTAAGAGTGATTCGCAACGCTTGGCATTTTTGCTATGCGTTGTGTTTTGTGTTTAAGGTAGCATGCGTTAGCTTCGGTAATGCGTTGCTCACACCTTAACAGGGCGTTAGCCCTTTTCGAGGAAACGATATGGAAATCGTACAAGAAATAGATGTTTCAGAATTGCATCATAAGGCAATCGAAGCATTAAGAAATCAAGCTTTTCCAGACAGCCAAGTAAGTCGTTCTTACTTTAAGCAGTTACCTCATATGCGTGCCCTTCATTTTCAAGGTGAACAGTTGGTTGGCTATCTTGGACTGGACTATCGAGTCGTTAGTGTTGGCGGAGAAATACATAAGGTTTTGGGCGTAATCGACTTCTGTGTTGACGAACGTTATCGAGGGCAAGGTATTGGCTCTTTTATGTTGTCAGAAGTATCGGCATTTGCCGAAACTAAAGATGTTGACTTCATAATCCTCATATCTGAGTTACATGATTTCTACTCATCAAATGGCTTTAACAAAGTTCAGTGTATGCAGTCTTGGTTAAGGCTTTACGAGCACACCAACTTTGGAGTTGCTGTAGAGCATATTGATGAACTGTATGTGAAACCACTCAGAGATAAGCAGTGGGGTGTTGGACATTTTGATTGGCTAGGTTATATGTACTAGTCAACCACAGGGCTAACAAACTGTTTAAGAGTGATTCGCAACGAGTGGCATTTTTACTATGCGTTGCGTTTAGTGTTTAAGGTGGTATGCGGTGACTTCGGCATTGCGTTGCTCACACCTTAACAGGGCGTTATGTGATAAGGAGGTCGCATTGAATATCGAATACAAAGTTAATCAGCAGATTTCGGCTGACGAGTTTATTGATTTGCTCAAGCGCTCGACGTTAGGAGAGCGTAGGCCGATAGAAAATATCAAATGTATCAACGGTATGTTAAGTAATAGCAATCTCATAATTACCGCTTGGGATGGCCCTAAACTGGTTGGTATTTCTCGCTCCATTACAGATTTCCATTATTGTTGTTATCTGTCCGACCTGGCTGTTGATGAAGCATATCAAAGGTCGGGAATAGGTAAGCAGTTACAAGTTCAAACTCAAGCTCAAATTGAATCTACATGTAAACTGTTCTTAATCGCCGCACCAGCAGCCAATGACTATTATGGGCAAATTGGTTACACCAAAAACGAGCGTTGTTGGGTACTGGAGCGTGGTAGTGAAATTATCACATAACAAGCAATTTAAGAGGGATTCACAACGCTTGGCATTTTTGCTTCTACTTCAAATTTAGTGTTTATGGCACAATGCTTTAGGTTGGGTGGAGGCGTTGCTCACCCCTTAATTGGGCGTTATGCCTCAGGAGAAAAAATGGAAAAGTCCATCCGAGAGTTAGCTAAAGAAGTTGGTCGAGTTATTCCGAAACCAGAAGCGAAAGCAGACTTCGTAATCAAAGGTATTGGTAGGCGAAGAGGTGAAGAAGCGTTAATCTATCGTATTCCCTCTCATTCGGATAAAGCCCCTTTTTATGAAAAAGGAGTGACGCTATCAGAATTCCAACTGGCTTATTCACATTTAAGAGAATCAGGCTACTTAACAAGAACTTGGTTTAATAAAAACCTTTCTGCTTGTGCAAAAGAGGGCGCGTGCAATTTTACAACCATAGGTGGCGTTTTTTGCATTTTAGGTGTGGCAGAATACATATCAAAAGCGACCTATCAGTCAAAGGCATAACAAACTGTTTAAGAGTGATTCGCAACGCGTGGCATTTTTACTATGCGTTTGTTTTAGTGTTTAAGGTGGTATGCGAGAGCTTCGGTATTGCGTTGCTCACACCTTAACAGGGCGTTAGTACGGGTTTGACATCAAAGGTTATAAGTTTTGGTGTTTATCTGCTTTGGCGCTCGTCTTTACACCTTAAAGTTAGTGCCTTTAACGTTCTTCCCGGTGGCACTATATGCGGAGTGTTCGCTTTGTTTTCACCGTTTACGGTTTCTAACTCTTAGCCTATTTCTTTGGCGCTTTTTCGTTTCCGCTTTACTTCCTAAGTGAATCTTGTCTTTCTTTGAGTGTTGCCATCAAAGTGCAAGGATCGAATCCTTTTCTAATTTGAAGCAAGTGAAAGTAGGGCAGTTCAGTGCATTTTTCTTCTAGCCAACTTTGTCTTTCAACTGAAATTGAGTTTTGTAGCTGCCCGTCTCACTTCAGTGTTCAAAGCCTTTCATATCATCTCAGTTTTCAATATCTTGGAGCGCATAAATAGAAGTAGCGCATGTACTAACAAATTGCTTAAGAGTGATTCGTAACGCGTGGCATTTTTACTTTGCGGTGGCTTATGTGATTAAGGCGCTGTGCGGTAGCTTTTGTATTGCGTTACTCACACCTTAGCAAGGCGTTAACTGGCGCAGAAAATACGCAAGCACAATGATACAGTTTCTAGGTTCAGAGATTTAGCGTGTTCGGTCGGTTTCCTTAGCTGAGCTAATGCGACTAATTTCAGTTTGATACTTAAGTTTACTGATGTGAAAGGCGGCACAAAGCCTTCTAATAATATAAGGCATTCGCGATTAGTTCGGCGCACTTACATCGCCGAAGTATGGTGTTGTGAGACGCATTTCAAACTAAAGATAAACGGTAATCTTTTAGTTAAATACATGTTTGAGTTAGCTTTACTAATCATTAATTAGGAAAACTAGCCTTGGCTAAAGTGGTTGTAAGATCGGCGAAAACTGAAAGGCGCTCAGTTAACA
This sequence comes from Vibrio sp. SCSIO 43153, assembly GCF_023716625.1. NCBI lineage: Bacteria > Pseudomonadati > Pseudomonadota > Gammaproteobacteria > Vibrionales > Vibrionaceae > Vibrio > Vibrio sp. SCSIO 43153. Next base: position 1,919,263 of record NZ_CP071855.1, on the reverse strand, counting down.
AACTGTTCAAGAGGGATTCGCAACGCGTGGCATTTTCGCTATGCGTTGATTTTAGTGTTTAAGGTGGTGTGCGGTCGCTTCGGTAATGCGCTGCTCACCCCTTAACAGAGCGTTAGGCATCTTTTCGAACCTAAAGGAGTAGGTATGTCGAAATTATTAGTTTACTTAACTGCGCTATTCTTTTTGCTCTACGGAGCTCTCTTTGCTGTGTTCCCTGTAGACATGGCAAACTTAATTACAGGCTCAAGCCCCAATTCTGCCTCAGCAACTATTGATTTTAGGGCTACGTATGGTGGTGCCCAGTTTGCAATCGGTCTTGCTTTGATACTCGTCCTCAAGATTAATCAAGATGTCACTTTGGCTTTAATCATTGTAGCTATTACATTGTTATCTATGGCGTTTGGTCGTCTAATTGGTGTCTTGTTTGACGGTCAACCGAATACACAAATGTATGTTTATTTAGTTGCTGAGTTAGTTTTTGGGCTGTTGGCTCTATACCTGAGAAAGTCAGTGGCACTGGTAACCAATGCCTAACAAACTGTTCAAGAGGGATTCGCAACGCGTGGCATTTTCACTATGCGTTGGTTTTAGTGTTTAAGGTGGTATGCGGCGGCTTCGGTATTGCGTTGCTCACCCCTTAACAGGGCGTTAGTTGAATAGGGAAAATCCGTGAATATTTTTGAGGCATTTCTTAATGTGCTTACGCAAGTCTGGTATCTAGTGCCTTTATTGCCCATTGTTAGCGTTTTCAAAAGTAGGTGGCTAAAAGGTGCATTCGGTGAGTTTCTAGTGAACCGTCTTTTATCCAAATTACCAGAGCCTGATTACACGCTAATAAAAGACGTAACGTTGCCGACTGGCGATGGTACGACTCAAGTCGACCATATTGTGGTTTCTAAATATGGCATCTTCGTCGTTGAAACTAAGAATATGAAAGGTTGGATATTTGGCTCGGCTCGCCAGAGACAGTGGACACAAAAGATTTACCGTCATTCCTCTAAATTTCAGAACCCACTACATCAGAATTACAAGCACATAAAAGCTCTGGAAACCTTGCTAGGTTGCAGTGAAGAACACTTGCATTCAGTTATTGTTTTCATCGGCGACAGTACCTTTAAAACCGAAATGCCTCCAAACGTTACCTACGCTCGAGGAAGTATTCGATACATTCAGCAATTTAACGATGTAGTGTTCTCTGACAAGGATTATGCTCGGTTAACAGAGTCTATAAACCAGATAAAGTTAAAGCGCGGAATCATTACGGATTTAAAGCATCGCAAACATGTCAAAGAAGTTGTTACATCCAAAGCTAGCTCAAATCAGTGTCCCCGTTGCGGCTCTGAAATGGTGTTGCGTGAAACCAAGCGTGGTGAAAATATAGGTAAACAGTTTTGGGGTTGTTCAACCTTTCCCAAGTGTAGAGCGGTGAAACAATTCAACTAACAAACTGTTTAAGAGTGATTCGCAACGCGTGGCATTTTTACTGTGCGTTGCGTTCGGTGTTTAAGGTGGTATGCGGCGGCATCGGCATTGCGTTGCTCACACCTTAACAGGGCGTTATATCCTCACGCATTCAATTTTAAAGTAGATATATGATAGAGAGAGCAAATGACGTTAATAAGTTTTGCTGACATGGAAGATAAGTTCACAAAAGAAGTGTTAGAGCAGGAAGCTTCTTGGCACCCAGACGCAGAGTTAAGTACTTTTTCAATGGCTGCTGGGTATGCGATGGGACATGGTTATAAGCAAGGTAAGGCTTATATGTTTGCTATGGATTTAATGGACAAAGGTTTGGTATTCGATGACTAAAGAACAAGATTTGGTAAGTAAAGAGAAGTTTCTAGCATTAAAGAAGTCGTTTATTGAAAATGTAGAAAGCAAAAGTGGCGGATTTGAGCCTCATGACAATTATTGCTGGAGGTCGGTGATAACAGGTTACGCGCTAGCGAATGGTTTTTCACATGATGAGGCGTATCAATTTGCGCGCGAAATGTCTCTCTAGAAAAGGTTCTGAAAGCCAATTGAGAACGGATATAACAAATTGTTCAAGAGGGATTCGCAACGCGTGGCATTTTTACTATGCGTTGGTTTAAGTGATTAAGGTGGCATGCCGCTGCTTCGGTATTGCGTTGCTCACCCCTTAACAAGGCGTTATGTGCTTTGGTGGAAATGAATATGGAAATCACAATCAGACGTATCGAAACAGAACGTATCGAAGACAAAGGTATATTCGAGACCATGTTTAGAGAGTATCTATCTGGATTCTCAGTTGAACTAGATCTCTCAGTAACTGCTCAGCTATTTGCGTTGCCATATTTCCACGGATTTATCAGTTTTGTCGACAATAAGCCTGCTGGTTTTGCGGTTTGCTTTGAATCGTTTTCAACTTATCGTGCGCAAAGAGTGATGAATATCCATGACTTTATGGTGTCGGACAACTTTCGTGGTAAAGGTGTTGGCAAGGCACAACTGAATGGTATCGAACAGTATTGTCGTGATAATGATTACCTCAAAATCACATTAGAGGTTGGTGACGATAATGTTGCAGCTAAAAAACTCTATAGCTCATTAGACTACGAAGATTACAGAGTAGTTTTGAAAGGGCAGCACCATTGGCACAAGTACCTCAATTAGCACGCACATAACAAACTGTTCAAGAGGGATTCGCAACGCGTGGCATTTTCACCGTGCGTTGGTTTAAGTGTTTAGGGTGGCATGCGGCGGCATCGGTATTGCGTTGCTCACCCCTTAACAGGGCGTTATGTGTCTTGGTCAGGATTACGTCGAGCCTGCTACTTAAAATGAGATAATATCTGCTTTTAAATGAATTACAGGGAGTGTAAATGAAAAAAGTCGAACGATTTGAGTCACTAATCAGAGTTATGGATGTGGTTCTAACATGTCTAGCGGTACTCATAGTGGCAGTTGGTATCTTTTCTACTGTCTTGCATGGAATTCAACTAGGTATTGGCGCTCTCGTATCTGGGATAATGCTATGGATAGCCAAATTTTTCATATGTGGCATATCATATACACTGATTCAAATAGCAAAAAATACTGCTCCAAAAGTTTCGGATGAAAACACATAACAAACTGTTCAAGAGGGATTCGCAACGCGTGGCATTTTCACTATGCGTTGGTTTTAGTGCTTAAGGTGGTCTGCGGCGGCTTCGGCATTGCGTTGCTCACCCCTTAACAGGGCGTTAGTCGCCAGAAAAAGCTAGTAATCAAAATCACGTTTCTAAGCTTAAAATTTGGCTGATGATCGTTTGATACGCAGGTGCGTCGTCGATGGTCAAAACTCAATTTCAGCTGTTCTAAGTCCAAAGTTGTGTAAGTGTCCAAGCGGTTTTTTGTTCTTTGGTGCTGACAGAACAGGGCGATCGAGCGTCTGTTCTTGGTTGAAACTCTGCCCGGTGAGTTTGTTGGTTCAAAAGCAGATCTACTCGCTGAAAAGTCGTCTTCTCTAGTGTGGTAAGTTCCACGTGGTTTCAGTGGCTTTGTTGAAAGTCCGCACTGTTAGATTGGTTTTCCAAAAGCGCTTTTTTTGTGTTGTCAGTCCGTTTTCTACGGCGCTTTATGTTCCAAGTGGTTTCATTGAGTAGCTGCATTGAGACTACGCCTGGCTTAAGTGCATCAAAGCACATAAAGTTTGTTGTTCGCAAAGTTTAGTTCGGCTTAAAATTGTCGCTCGGTGCCTCGCGACTAACAAACTGTTTAAGAGTGATTCGCAACGCGTGGCATTTTTACCATGCGTTGGTTTTAGTGTTTAAGGTGGTATGCGGGAGCTTCGGTATTGCGTCGCTCACACCTTAACAGGGCGTTAGCTCGCAAGTGAAAATATTAAATTCAGAGGTTAAATGAGAAAAGAAATTCCCGCTCCAGTGATTGCGGTTTTGTCAGAGAATTTATCAGCATTAGAGACTCATGCGAGTCTAGATAACCTTTTTCTATATGCCGATGCACCAGGTGAAGCTCCTGAAGGATCTAAACCAGTAAAAGTGCAATCATGGCTAAGGCGCATAAATAAAGAATCACCTGAACCTATTAAGATTCTTGGTAAGTTGATTGAAACTTATATGGAAATCCCTGACCAAGATGAAGAGGATGTTTTTGTTTGGGGTCACAATGTAACGAATCATAAAAAAGAATTTAAGGAAAAGCTCCAGTCAATCTTATCAAAATGCAATCTTCTATACATTTCAGGTGGTTTGATTTCTGATGGCAGTGCTGCACCAAGTAAGTCTTTATCTGATTTGATTAAAGGTAAAGATATACCCTCGATCGAAGCAGAGTTTACTCGCGCTCTAGCAAACGTAAATTCGGAACCTCGCGAATCTGTATCCGCAGCTTGCAATATACTTGAATCAATTTTTAAGGTTTATATTGCAGATGAAAGCCTCCCACAGCCACAGAAACAAGATCTCCAAAACGTTTGGAAAGTTGTGCGAGGGGACTTGGGTTTTGACACCAAGTTAGTACAAGATGACGATCTTAAAAAAATACTTTCTGGCATCTTATCGATAGTTGATGGAATTGGTGCTTTCCGTACTCATGCTAGCTCTGCACACGGTGAAGGAAGAGTTATGTATAAGCTGAAGCCCAGACATGCTCGACTAGCAATTCACTCAGCCCACACAATTGCTCTATTTGTGTTGGAAACTTGGGACGAAAAACGCAAGATTGCGAGCTAACAAACTGTTTAAGAGTGATTCGCAACGCGTGGCATTTTTACTATGCGTTGTGTTTGGTGTTTAAGGTGGTATGCGGGAGCTTCAGTATTGCGTTGCTCACACCTTAACAGGGCGTTATATTTCAATCAAAGTTGGTTAGATAATAAAAAGGTAAAGTGATGGGAAATGAAGTTCTTACGAGTGATGTATTTAAAACATCTCGTGAGTTACCATTAAACTATGTATCAAGAAAACATGCAGATCAGTGTTTTCTTGATGCTTTAACAGAAGACTCTCATTTAGTTATTCATGGAAGTTCAAAGCAAGGGAAAACGTCTCTTCGAAAGAATAACTTGATGGAAAAAGACTATATAGACATAACATGTTCTAATAATTGGGATTTGGATGACCTCCATGTTGCAATATTAAAGGAAGCTGGATATACGGTCACGACATCAGAATCGAAAACTATAAAAGGTAAAAGTAAAATTCGACTCAAGTTTGAATTACCTTTCGTAAAGGGTCCTTCGGTAACGGGAGATGTTGGATATGAGCAAGCCAAACAAGTCAACAAACAAAATCTAGAACTTGATCCTGGTGATGTGAATGATGTCATTCGAGCTTTGTCTGAAATCAACTTCGAACGTTACATCGTCGTTGAAGATTTTCACTATCTACCTGAAGATACGCAAATTGATTTTTCTATCGCGTTAAAAGCATTTCATGAAGCCTCAAAATTGTGCTTTATTATTGTCGGTGTTTGGCTAGAAGAAGATAGGCTAACTGTTCATAACGGAGATTTAACCGGTCGAGTTACCTCAATCAACGCAGATTTGTGGAAAGAGGAAGACTTAGATGAATTATTTACCATTAGTGAATCTCTGCTCAATATTTCTTTCGCAGAACAATTTGTGCAGGACGTCAAGAAATACTGTAATGGTAGTATTTTCTTAGTTCAACGGTTATGCCATGAATCCTGTAAAGCTAAGGATATTACAAAAACTCAATTAGTAACCACTTTAGTTGGCGATGACTTTGATGTTCAAGCAAAAATCCGAGAGCTACTAGAAAGTCAAAACTCACGTTATCTACGATTCCTCACAGATTTTAGTGCCGGGTTTGACCAGACAAAGTTGGATTTATATAAGTGGATATTATTTGCGCTAATTGAAACTGAAACTCAAGCTCTAGAAAAAGGTTTGCCAGCAGCAGCAATTCGACGAATTATTGAAAAGAAACACCCAAAACGCAGTGAGTTAAGCCATAAGAAGCTCTTACAAGCACTAAGGAAATCTGTCGATCTTCAGGTTAAGAGCCGAATACAGCCAATAGTTTTTGAATATGACTCGAATACAACACGCGTCAAGATAGTAGATCGTTCTTTTCTACTTTGGAGAGAGTTTCAAGACAAAAACGATCTTTTAGACCACGCCGATTTAACCGACGAAATCAAAACTAACATCGTAACTGAAATATAACAATCTGTTTAAGAGTGATTCGCAACGCTTGGCATTTTTGCTATGCGTTGCGTTTGTGTTTAAGGTGGTATGCGGTGGCTTCGGTATTGCGTTGCTCACACCTTAACAGGGCGTTATGCAAATGGAGTAAAAATGAGAATTTTTGAAGCTGATAGCGCTATGAAAGACGCTGTTGGTCAGTTTTATAAAGAGCAGGGCTATCATAGCGCTTGGTCTAATACTGAAAGAGCATTTATCTGCCTAAACGATGGTGCGATTATCGGCTCAGTGAAAGTTGAGCTTATCAATGACGTGACGATACTCAGGGGCATGTACATTGCGAGTGAGTTTCAAGGTCAAGGTTTAGGACTTCAATTTCTTAAGCACATTGAGCCTGTTTTAAATTTGCGTACCGCCTATTGTATGCCTCTTGCTCATGTAACAGATTTCTACAAGCATATTGGCTTCAATGAAGTTGAAGAAAGTCAGTATCCTGAGTTTCTACAACAACGTTGTGAAAAGTATCGTGAAATGGGGTATTCGATTACAACGATGCGTCGTGAACAATTTGCATAACAAAGCATTCAAGAGTGATTCGCAACGCTTGGCAGTTTCGCTTCGCTCAAGTATAGCCAAGCGCTGCTCACACCTTAATGCGGCGTTATGTGCTTTAGTGGAAATGAATATGGAAATCACAATCAGGCGTATCGAAACAGAAAGCATTGAGGACAAAAGTATATTCGAGACTCTGTTCAAAGAGTATTTATCTGTATTCTCAGTTGAACTAGATCTCTCAGTAATTGCTCAGCTATTTGCGTTGCCTTATTTCCACGGATTTATCAGTTTTTTCGACAATAAGCCTGCTGGTTTTGCGGTTTGCTTTGAATCGTTCTCAACTTATCGTGCCCAAAGAGTAATGAATATCCATGATTTTATGGTGTCGGACAACTTTCGTGGTAAAGGTGTTGGCAAGGCGCAACTGAACGGTATCGAACAGTATTGTCGTGATAATGATTACCTCAAAATCACACTAGAGGTCGGTGATGATAATATTGCAGCTAAAAAGCTCTATAGTTCATTGGACTACGAAGATTACAGAGTGGTTTTGACAGGGCAGCAACATTGGCAAAAGTACCTCAATTAGCACGCACATAACAAACTGTTCAAGAGGGATTCGCAACGCGTGGCATTTTCACTATGCGTTGGTTTAAGTGATTAAGGTGGTGTGCGGTGGCTTCGGTCTTGCGTTGCTCACCCCTTAACAGGGCGTTAGGCATCAAAGGTTACAAATGTACAGCTCGATATTGATAATATTGTTTGGTCTTTTGGTTTCACTTGGTGCAGTTTCGGGTACTTGCACACAGGGAGATGATGGGCGTTTTTATGCTTCGATAATGTATGGCTCAGTACTGTTCATTCTCATCATAGTCAGGCTTCTTCGAGAAAATAGAGGTTCAAAATTTATATCGATTACGCCCTTAATTGCTTTGTTGGCTGCTATGTCGGTAACTTATTTCTGGGCTCCTTTTGTAATTGAAACGACCATTGAAGGTCATCATTTGTGTGGCAAAGAATTTGATTCTCATTTGGTAGAGTCTGATGCCTTGTCTAGAGGCATACCAACGCTTCATATTGTTTTCTCGTTGGTTATTTTCATGCTTTCATTTTGGAAGTTAATTAGGTGCAAAACGGGTAAGTAGTTTGTGGTGGCAAGATGCCTAACAAACTGCTCAAGAGGGATTCGCAACGCGTGGCATTTTTACTATGCGTTGAATTTAGTGATTAAGGTGGTTTGCGGCGGCTTTTGCATTGCGTTGCTCACCCCTTAGCAGGGCGTTAGGCATCTTTTCGAACCTAAAGGAGTAGGTATGTCGAAATTATTAGTTTACTTAACTGCGCTATTCTTTTTGCTCTACGGAGCTATCTTTGCTGTGTTCCCTGTAGATATGGCAAACTTAATTACAGGCTCAAGCCCCAATTCTACCTCAGCAACTATTGATTTTAGGGCTACGTATGGTGGTGCCCAGTTTGCAATCGGTCTTGCTTTGATACTCGTCCTAAAGATTAAGCAAGATGTCACTTTGGCTTTAATCATTGTAGCTATTACATTGTTATCTATGGCGTTTGGTCGTCTAATTGGTATCTTGTTTGACGGTCAACCTAATACACTAATGTATGTTTATTTAGTTGCAGAGTTAGTTTTTGGGTTATTGGCTCTATTCCTGAGAAAGTCAGCGGCACTGGTAACCAATGCCTAACAAACTGTTTAAGAGGGATTCGCAACGCGTGGCATTTTCACTATGCGTTGGTTTTAGTGTTTAAGATGGTATGCGGCGACTTCGGTATTGCGTTGCTCACCCCTTAACAGGGCGTTAGGTGCTTGAAGGAAAAGGTAAGTATGGAAATTGCTTTTCAGCAGATAAACATTGATGATTTCGAATTGTGCGTAGCTGTGAGAAAAGATGCATACTTTTGTAGTTTTGGGCATTACGATGGTTTCGACGACTTCATCAGTGGTTATCGTGAACGAGTATTAGACCGGCTAGCAACATCAGGATGGTTCTATATCCATATATTTGTGGATGGTCAGTTTGCAGGGCAGTTAGAGTTTCGTAGCTTTTCACCCGAGCCGGAGACTGGCTATGTGCATCTCATTTACTTAAAGCTGAATTTTCGTGGTTCAGGACTCGCTGCAAAATTGCAGGATTATATTGTAAGCGCGTTGAGTACAGCGGGTTGTTTGCGTGCTGTACTTTCAGTAAGTCGAACTAACCATCGAGCTCTCACATTCTACAAGCGCCATGGTTGGGAGTTCGTGCGCAAGAATCCCAAGCACGATGAAACCGACTTTTACCAACTTTGGCTACGCACCTAACAAACTGTTCAAGAGGGATTCGCAACGCGTGGCATTTTCACTATGCGTTGGTTTTAGCGATTAAGGTGGTATGCGGCTGCTTCGGTATTGCATTGCTCACCCCTTAACAGGGCGTTATAAATATTGGAGCATCCGTGAAAGATAACATTCGATACTTCAAACAAAAGCTCAGTGAAATCTACGATATCAATGTCACTGAGGTTACCCATCTATCGAGTATGCATGAGTTATATCAACTCAAAACAGTTTGCTCTAACCAATATATTGTTAAGCTTTATAAAGCTAGTGATTGCTCTTTATCGCACTTGACGTCAATGACCGAGTTCAATGCTAGCTTGAAAGCTAATGGGGCTTCCGTAACCGTCCCTGTTCTTGGAGCTGATGGTAAGTATGTCCAGCATATTGGTGATAAGTATGCAGTGTTAAGCCATTTTGTACATGCTGACAAGGTGTCCACTATCAGTTCTTCTCAATGTTACTTATTTGGTCGAGAGTGCGCTCGGCTGCATTTAACAGAGAGTCGGCAAGATTTTCCGCATAAAAAAACTGAAGAGCTGCTGACTTCCCCTTTGCTCAATATCAGAGCCGGTTATAGCCGCAAGCAAGAACAGGTTGGTGTTATAGAAACCTTAGCTACACAAGCGGAGGTCAACTTGTCCAAGTTGCCTTTGCCGGAGGTTTTGTGTCACGGAGACTTCCATTGGGGTAATGCAATCTTCTCACCTCAGCAGATCACGATCCTTGATTTTGACTTTTGTTGCAGAAGTTGGCGAATATACGATCCAGTAGTCTTCTTGTGGAATCTTCTATTCACTAATAGTGACAATATTAAACGACAATGGTCATCATTTCTAAGTGGTTACCAGTCAATTTCAGCACTTTCTGAAGACGAGCTTGGCGCTATTCCTTGGTTGTTGATAGCTCATAATATTTGGCATATTGGTTTCATCGGTGGGGCAACAATTGATGAGTGGGAATTTGATGATTACTGGTTCGATCGTAAGTTCGAGTTGTTTGAGGTAATTGGAGAAATGTACCCATAAAAATATTTATAACAAAGCGTTTAAGAGTGATTCTCAACGCTTTGCATTTTGGGTTTGTATCGGCTTTAGTGTTTACGGCACAATGGGTTAGGTTTGGTGGTCGCGTTGTTCACACCTTAACGCGGCGTTAGCTGAAAGGAGATAAAACTGAACATGAACGAAGTATATTTTAAAGGGCACATAACAGACTCTTTCTTTTTCAAACCTTCACAATTGTACGATGAAAATCGAAAAATTTTAAAAGACTTATCCCACATAGAAAAAGGCGAATTGTATTTCATTGTCGAGAGAGGCAGGGTTAGGATTTCTCCAAAATCTATGTCAATGACCAGAGATGGTTATATCACGTTCGACTTGGTTGGTGATTCTGGTCATATAGCTACCCCTACCATTGAGTCTTCTCGACTGTTCATCGACCTAGGCAACAAGTTCAAGGAGATATATGGTAGTTGGAGTAAACTCCAACAATATGTGGTGAAAGTTGACAGCAAGTCTGAATATGATCTTCTTCAACGACAGGGGAGCTCTCTCCCGAAAATTGGCGTGAGTTTGGTGCCAGAGAAACAGAACAAAAAAAACTTTGTTATCAAACTCTATACGCCTGATGGGCAAGTCAATGACATGGAATTCCAACTCCATAGCATAATATCAGAGTATGAACTTGAAACGTTTGATTTCCCTAAGATCGTGTATATAGGGAAATCCAGTAACTTGGAAGACAGGATATACAAGCATGAGAAGATACAACAAGCGTTGGCTTGTTGTGATGATGACTCTGATATATATCTTTATGCTTTCCAGTTTGATTGTGAAAAAATAATTAAGGAATGCATCAATGGTGTGAACTATCTTCGAAGTGGAGACGTTGATGATATAACCCGTGATGACAGGCGAACAATCGTAGAAATAGGCCTGATTAACTATTTCAAACCACAGCTAAACGTTCATTACATTGGTGATGATCTCACGAATATAGAAGTTATTAATAATGTGTTATTAGATAAGTTTACACATATATGTGTAGAACTTATCTTTGACCCAGGTGTATTTTGGAAGTTTGGAACTCAGAGTGTTGCCTGTAGTTACGAGCATATGCATATTATTAAAATTTAAGCTAACAAAGCATTTAAGAGTGATTCCCAACGCTTGGCATTTTTCATTCCATCGTTGGGTTTTGTGTTTACGGTGGTATGGTTGAGTTTCGTGGTCGCGTTGCTCACACCTTAATGCGGCGTTATGTTTAAAGGATGAAAATGTCTGCTATCAACAATGTGAGCCTCTTCTTCGCGATTTACTTTGGTATTTCAATCATTGTATTTAGACTGCCATTTGATATGTCATGTGCGTATTTTGACTTCATTGTTTATCTATTCTTGCCTGTTTGTTCAGCTTGCTACTTAGCATTTGTAATTTTTGGAAAAGTGAATGGAAAACGTGTATGGGCAGTGATGGCTCATAGACTTAGCCATAAAGCAGGTTTCAATAGATGGCAGGTGTTAATATTCTCTGGGCTTTTTGCATACCCGATTATCGCAATTCTTCTATTACCTTTTCTTCGTGGCTTATTGATTGCCACGATTTTGACAGGGCAAGACTATTGTTATGTCGGTAAACTCTCAAACGTAGCCGAGGGTAGGCGGGTTATGTTGGGTCTCAGTGATGTCACGATTGAAGCCTCTCAGTCGAATCGTACTTTTTGGTATTCTACGAAAAAGCTGATGGGAGGTAGTATTGATATAGGTGGCACTGTAGAAGCTTGTGGTAAGCAGGGTTGGCTTGGGTTTTACATTGAAAGGGTGTCTGCGCGTGGGGAATAAACATAACAAATTGTTTAAGAGTGATTCGGCACGTGTGGCATTTTTACTATGCGTTGGTTTTAGTGGTTAAGGTGTTATGCGGCGGCTTAGGTATTGCGTGCCTCACACCTTAACAAGGCGTTAGGCATTAGGAAATCATATGGACCAATACAGAACGATTGAAGAATATAACGATGTTAAAGATGCTCTGGTAACTATGTGCGGTATGCTACTTTTTGAATTCGCAAAAGAATCTGATTTAAGTATCAAAGATACAATATTGCGTAACTTTCTTGCCAAAACATCTATGAGTTTGAAGGGTATTTTTGCTTTATGGGAAATCGAAAATTATCAAGATTGTTGGGCTATTTATAGAGCACAAATGGACCGGTTTTTTCATTTAGAGCACATTGCTAAACACGATGAATTTGAGTTGTTTGATGATTGGTCTATTTACAGGCAGTTTCAAGCGCACAACTTAGCGAAAAGTGACAAGAGATTTCCAATTGAGCAAACATCCCAAGTGTACTACTTTAATGACAATTTTGCTGCAAAGGTAAAGTCTGTACAAAAAGCCAAACCTAAATGGAGTCGCCCGAAGGCAGAAAGTGTTGCAAAGGAAATCGGGATGGATTTCTTATATAAATTTGGTTATGACCTTGCGTCTATGCACGTTCATCCGATGTCAAACGATGGGCAACAAGATTTTTTCACTATTACTGGAATTGAATCTGTAGATAAATTCCCCTCACAAATTGCCGTAATTCACAATTCTATTTTGACAACAACAATGATTGTTCAAAATGTATTCAATTATAGTTCGTTCCAATGGCGTGCTGTTCTTTTTGATTTTATTGATCACATTAGGGACGCTATTTGTACAGGTAACAAAGAGTATATGTTGACGTATATGAAAATTGTAAAATTCAAACACGATAGTCAGAGTTTATCGGTAAAAAATGCCTAACAAACTGTTTAAGAGTGATTCGCAACGCGTGGCATTTTTGCTATGCGTTGCGTTTAGTGTTTAAGGTGGTATGCGGTAGCTTCGGTATTGCGTTGCTCACACCTTAACAGGGCGTTATGTAACCCAAGAACCTCAGTGTATTTAATTAAAAGAAATAGGGTATATGAAGTATTTAGATCGAGAGTTTAAAGGTCCATTTGACCTAGGTGATAAGAATAAACCCGATAGCTCAGGTGTTTACATACTGACTTCGAAGAGTGATGAAGAATCTAGACCTTTATACATTGGTAGAGCAGCTAATATCAAAAATCGGCTAAATCATCTTTCTTCAAATCCGAGGCTTTCCAAAGCGTTTAGCGAGAGAGTAGTTGACAGCTATTTCTATTTACCTATTGAGAAAGACAAAGGGAAAGAAGCATATGAGTTCGAACTGGAACTAGTTAAATATTACGAGCCTTGTTTAAACTCGATGTATAGTAGGTTTGATGCTCAAGAAGCTATTTTTCGAGCGAGAGAAAAAGAGAAGAGTAGTTCTAGAAAAAGTTTATGGTCATTGACATTTTTGAGTTTTGTATTGGCACTGACTTCTATGGTGGTTTCCGTATTTGTTTCTAGTGGCTCTTACACTTCTAAAGAGAAACTTCAGAAGCAAATTATCACTGCTATAGGTAATGAAGCAGACCTTAGAGCTATTAAGCATATCTACATGAATCGGGAAAAGTCGAGTGGCGGGCTACTTAAATCATTGTACTCCGATTCAAATGTATATCCCTACAATGTGGCGTTATCTGTTGTTTTGGAAGACATCCGTACACAGCAATTTTTGAACGGTGAAGATAAGTCCCTGCTACCGGCAGTAAACAAGTTAATTGATAACCATACTCATATAAACCCATTCGATCGCCTAGAGTCAGTTCAACGAGACTACTTTGAAAATATCCAGATAAAACTAGGAAAAGACTATGCTCAAGTGTCTATTGAGGTTAATAAACTAGCCGACGAACTGTACAATAAAAACTCTTTAGTCGATCAATATTTGAAAGATTCCACTACGAGTTTTTGGGTATCAGTGACAGCTTTGTTATTTTCGATCCTCATAAGTGCTTATCAGCTATACAACGGTCGAGACTCCCGGACAAAAAGAATGATGTTAGAGGCTTATTCTGAGTCACTGGGAAAAGGTGATTAAGGTCTACATAACAAGCAATTTAAGAGTGATTCAGCACGCTTGGCATTTTCGGCTTGGGTCTAGTTCTGTGTTTACGGTGACCTAATCAAATATTGTGGCAGCGTGCTTCACACCTTAATTGGGCGTTATACGATTAAGGAGAAAAATGAAGCCTGATTTACACGGAAGTAGGGTTGTATTGAGGTCAATTCAAATGGAAGATTCTGATGACTTGTTTGAAATTTATGGTGATGTTCAAACAATGGAATTTGCCTCAGATCCGGTTTTTCCATCGAAAGATTTGATATTCCAGATGCTAGAAAGCGTCGCCCAATTAGAAAAGTCGGGTGAATCGCTGGAATGGGCAGTTTTAGAGCAATCGACCAACAAAGTTATTGGAACTTGCGGTTTACATAGTTTTAGTGATTGTGGTCGTTCATGTGAGGTTGGATGCTTACTTAATTCAGCATATTGGCGACAAGGCTATATGTTGGAAGCTCTCAGTTTATTATTTTCTCACGCAAAATCTGTGGGCATTGAAAAATTGTATGCAGACATTGATGAAGGTAACTTTCGGTCTAAAGCTCTGTTTGAAAAATTAGGTTTCAAAGCCCAAAAAGGTCTCTTTCAGCGCTCGTTGTGAGAAATCGTATAACAAATTGTTCAAGAGTGATTCGGCACGTGTGGCATTTTTACTATGCGTTGGTTTTAGTGATTAAGGTGGTATGCGGCAGCTTCGGTATTGCGTGCCTCACACCTTAACAAGGCGTTAGCATTCGTCAATCACTTATGCATTTGGAAGTAAAAAAATGATTCATATTATATTCGTATTTCTCTTTTATTTAATAATTTATGCTCACATACAAAATATAAGAAGTAAAGAAATAGTCTTGGATGCGAAAAATATTGAGAGAATTCAAGCGTTTCATTTACTAGCTTGCTATATGTATAGCTTCACGATTATTAAGCTATACGACGTTGATTATGGTCTATATTCATTGGTTTACGCATCTATTTTCAACCTTATTGCTTTGGAATATTATTGGTCAAAATACCACCATCTTGTCGGTGGTATAAAGAAAACTATTACGTACTCTCTGGCTAAGTACTTTTTCCCATTATTAGTTATTGCATTTTGTGCTTACTCTTCGAGCATGATTTTAGAAGAAATTACTAAAGTTCCTTCTTCTACAATGGCTCACCATGTTTCTATTTATTCATTTGGGTTGTTTCTTTTGATATCGTTAATTTCTATGTTGTTCATAATTGAGCTGGCTGTTCCTATCATCATGCTAAAAGACATAATTACGATTAATGGAAAAGAACACATGACAGAAAATATTATGATAGTTTTAGTGATGACTATGGCTCCTGCATTAATCGTTACTAAACTTGCGCAGGGAAATTTGTTTAATGCCAAGTTTATTAGCTCAATGTTATATGAAAGTTACCATTCGAATGAAAATGCAGAGTGCCCAAATGTTTCAGTGGACTCACGATTTCATTGGATTTCCACAAGTGAAGTTTCAACTGTAAAGTATAACAAGGAAGCTGGTACTTATATTTTTGGCAAAGATGAATGCTAACAAAGCATTTAAGAGTGATTCCCAACGCTTGGCATTTTCAGTTCAAGGTTGGGTTTCGTGTTTACGGTGGTAAGGCTAAGTTTCGTGGTAGCGTTGCTCACACCTTAATGCGGCGTTAGGCCTCTCTTCATCGCTTGGAATTTATCAATAAGGTAATTATGGCTTCAAACAAAAATCAACATTATGTTCCGCAATGTTATCTAAAAAATTTCTCAACAGATGATTCAAAAGCATCGATCTGCCTCTACAATCTGGATAGGAAAAAATTAGTAAAGACTGCTCCAATCAAGAACCAGTGCTCGAAAAACTATTTTTATGGTGAAGACCTAGTTTTAGAAAAAGCATTACAACCTATTGAGGGTCGATTTTCTGCAATGGTTCGCACCATAGAAGAGCCAAACTATATTCTGAGCGAAAAAGACGAGGCTTTCTTAAAACAGTTTTGGCTACTTCAATACCTAAGAACGGAAGCTGCATCACGTCGAAATGTTGAGTTAACTGAGGGGATGAGCCAGGTCACAGGAGCAACTGATTTTAAGTTAGAAATTAAGGATGCTGTTCAACAATCAATGCGCTCGTTTTTTGATGTTAAATATACAGTTAGTGACCTGAAAGTTTGTTTGGTTAAAAATAATACAAGCACAGATTTTATTACTTCGGATGACCCCGCTGTACTTACGAATTGGTGGCATTTGCTTGATAAAAGAGCAGAATTACAGTCATTTGGTTTAGGTTCTGCTGGCTGTTTACTAATTTTGCCTTTGTCTCCAAAGGTGTTAATGGTTGCATATGATGGTGACGTATATAGTCTCCCAAAGAACAAAGGGTGGTTGCGCCTTAAGAGTAAATTTGATGTCGATTCTTTCAATTACTTACAAGTATTAAATTGTCGGGCTAATTTGTATGGTTGCAAAACAGACATAGAGAAATACTTTGTGCGTTTACATGACAAAGTGATAAATATTAAGCCAAAGCAAAGACACAAAATCAATTATGCGATTTTGGATGAGGTGAGTGATGGTGCTAAAAGGTATAAGTTAGTTGAATCTCCGGACGTTGAAGAACATGAAGAGGCATTAGTTCACTGCCAACCTATCTATGTTGCACCACCTACGTGGCCAAGGGCAATTAAGTGGAAAAATAAAGGCTTTGTTGTCACGAATGGAACGGGTGCTGGATTTATCAGGTTATCTAGGGTCCAAGAGATAGGCACACGAGACTTCTATAAATTACCATCCCGCGAGGCCTAACAATTTGTTTAAGAGTGATTCGCAACGCGTGGCATTTTTACTATGCGTTGCGTTTAGTGTTTAAGGTGGAATGCGGCAGCATCGGTATTGCGTTGCTCACACCTTAACAGGGCGTTATGCGTAATTGATGGAGTACCGAGAATTAGATGGAAGTAGTAGAGGCGGAAAAATCGGATTTAGATTCATTCTTTGTGTATCTAGAAAATCAGCTGTCTGAAAATGGTAATGGAGAAGTTCCTCTTTTCCAGCCAATGTCCAGAGAGCAAAGTGAAATTCCAGAAACAACAAAAGATAAGTTTATCCAAGGCTTTTCTCATCAGTTTGGCGACTTAGGTTGGAGAAAACTTTGGGTTGTAAAAGACACCTCTGGAAATATCAAAGGTCATATCGATCTTCGCCACCACAGTGATGAAAGCTGTTCTCACAGAGTTCTATTAGGTATGGGCGTAGATGTTTCTTACCGGAAGCAAGGTCTTGGTCAAAGGCTCATTGATGCTGTTATAAATTTCTGCCAAGAAAAAGCTGAAATTGACTGGCTTGATCTTTGTGTATTATCAGAGAATTTCCCAGCAAAGAACCTCTACCTAAAGGCAGGGTTCAATGTTGTTGGAGAGTTCAAAGATCAATATAAAATCGACGGTTTATCAGTCTCGGAAACAGCAATGACAAAGTACGTCAAAAATTACGCATAACAAACTGTTTAAGAGGGATTCGCAACGCATGGCATTTTCACTATGCGTTGGTTTTAGTGTTTAAGGTGGTATGCGGCGGCTTCGGTAATGCGTTGCTCACCCCTTAACAGGGCGTTATGCCCTTTGGGAGAAAATATGCAGTTTTACAAAGCAGATGAGTATCAGGCATCTTGTGAAAACCTCTATCGAAAGTACGAGCTTCAGATAGCTGCTTTACTTCCAGGCGCAACAATCGAGCATATTGGAGCTTCTTCTATCCCTAATGCTGTGTCTAAAGGAGACCTAGACATACTTGTTGGTGTTAGCGGTAACGCGCTAGAAAAAGCAGTGACGTTACTTTCTAGTTTAGGTTTCAACGAAAAATCCAATACGTTAAGAACATCAGAGCTCTGCATGCTGGAAAGTAGCTCAGGTGAAGATGTCGCTTTCCAAGTCGTAGCGAATGGCTCAGAATTTGACTTCTTTATAGGTTTTCGGGACAAGCTCCGCGAAAGCCCTCAGTTGGTTCAACAGTACAATGAACTAAAAATGTCTTGTACAGGCTGGACTCACGAAAAGTATCGTCGAAAAAAGTCGGCTTTTATTGAGCGCGTTTTAGGACAGGCATAACAAACTGCTCAAGAGGGATTCGCAACGCGTGGCATTTTTACTATGCGTTAAATTTAGTGATTAAGGTGGTTTTACGGCAACATCGGTATTGCGTTGCTCACCCCTTAGCAGGGCGTTAGTACGGGGTTGACATTACAGGTCATAAGTTTTGGTGTTTATTTGTTTTTGTGCTCGTCTTTACACCTTTCAGTTAGTACCTTTCACGTTCTTTCCGGTGGCACTATATGCGGAGTGTTTGCTTTGATTTCACCGTTTACGGTGTCTAACTCTTACCCTATTTCTTTGGCGCTTCTTCTCTTTCGTGGTTTTTACGAAGTCAGAGTTGTCTTTCTTTGGTATTGCCGTCGAAGTGCGAGGATCGAATCCTTTTCTAATTTGAAGCCAGTGAAAGTAGGGCAGTTCAGTGCGTTTTTCTTCTAGCCAACTTTCGTCTTTCAATCGGGGTAAAGTTTTGTAGCTGCCCGTCTCACTTCAGTGTTCAAAGCCTTTCATATTATGCCAGTTTTCAATATCTTGGAGCGCATAAATAGAAGTAGCGCATGTACTAACAAATTGCTTAAGAGTGATTCATAACGCGTGGCATTTTTACTTTGCGGTGGCTTATGTGATTAGGGCGCTGTGCGGTAGCTTTTGTATTGCGTTACTCACACCTTAGCAAGGCGTTAGTACGGGTTTGACATCAAAGGTCATAAGTTTTGGTGTTTATCTGTTTTGGCGCTCGTCTTTACACCTTTCCGTTAGTGCCTCTCACGTTCTTTCCGGTGGCACTATATGCGTTGTGCTTGCTTTGATTTCACCGTTTACGGTTTCTAACTCTTAGCCTATTTCTTTGGTGCTTCTTCATTGTCGTGGTGGCTTTTGAGAGAACCTTGATTACGTTTGGTGTGGTTGTTGAAGTACGAGGAAAGAATCCTTTTCTAATTTGAAGCTAGTGAAAGTAGGGCAGTTCAGTGAGCTTTTCTTCTAGCCAACTTTCGTCTTCCAATCGAGGTAAAGTTTTGTAGCTGCCCGTCTCACTTCAGTGTTCAAAGCCTTTCATATCATGCCACTTTTCAATATCTTGGAGCGCATAAATAGAAGTAGCGCATGTACTAACAAATTGCTTAAGAGTGATTCGTAACGCGTGGCATTTTTACTTTGCGGTGGCTTATGGTGATTAAGGCGCTGTGCGGTAGCTTTTGTATTGCGTTACTCACACCTTAGCAAGGCGTTAGCCTACCTTTCAAAGTTGGAAAAATGGATGACTAGTTTGGAATACGACCAAAATGAAATAAATAAGGAAGGCTGGGAAAAGGTTGCCTTGGCGTATTCGGGAGATTCCGCCTCAGAAGATGACCCTAACTTACGTGAGTTTGCGAGGAATGAATTTATAAAACGCCTTGATGGAAAACACATTTTAGAGGTTGGTTGTGGGCCAGGAACGGACGCAGCAAAATTTCATGAGCTAGGTTTTGAGGTTCTTGCCACTGATTATTCCTCTAGGTTTTTAGATGTTGTTCGAGAAAGATACCCGTACTTAAAAGTTAAGCTTTTTGACATGGTACAGCCTGAGTCCTTACATCAAAAATTTGATGGAATATATGGTTTTGGCAGCTTCATTCATATTCCTAGAGAACTGTGTTGCGAGTCACTAAGAAACCTCAATGGGATTTTAAAGCGTGGAGGCGTTCTGTGTTTGCAGTTGATCCAATCTTCAAAAGGCATTGAACAATACTATATTGATGATTGGGCTGGTGATCCTCAATGTTCAATGTTATTCAACTGCTATGCCCCTGTAGAAATTGAAGCGAAGTTAAGACTTGCTGGGTTTACCGAGGTAGAGTTTCTGACGATGCCAGCAAGCATTTATGATGAAATTCCGCGCTTGATTGAGCGAGGGATCACAGGGTACTTTGTTTTCGCTCGAGCGGCATGAAACCGAACCCTAATTTGGGCTTGTAGGCTAACAAACTGTTCAAGAGGGATTCGCAACGCATGGCATTTTCATTATGCGTTGGTTTTAGTGGTTAAGGTGGTATGCGGCAACTTCGGTATTGCGTTGCTCACCCCTTAACAGGGCGTTATGTTTACTTGTATTTCAAAGGCTTAAATATCTTAGGCTCAAGTTCTTTGTCCCTCAGGCGTTTTGTTCCTAGTAGACTCAGCAAATCAGTATTGTCGGCCTAAGTTCTTGAACTTCTTAGGCAGTAAAACATGCAAATGTTCGTGGGTTGCTTCATTGTCAGGTCGAGCAGGCTAGGTTTCAGTTCCTCTGGCTTAAAGTCGCTTTGAGGTTCTTTCCCAAGCAACATCCTACCTTGGCAGTAGTCTCGGCAACTAACCATTGTTTGGCGCTGTTGTGAGAAGAGACGAGGGTACTCGTTGAATGTTTGTCGTGTTGCCTCATTGGGCAGGGAAGTGTTCATACTTGTTGTTGGTTGGTCGCATTCGGCGGTCAAGGTGGTTTCTGCCTTTAGGTTTAGTTCAGAAAATTAGTCAGAAATCACAGTTCTTTCTCAAGTAAGTCAGTGACTTGTGGTAAAACATAACAAACAATTTAAGCAGATTCGTAACGCTCGGCATTTTGGGTTTGAATCAGCTTTAGTGATTAGGGCACAATGTTCTGGTTAAGTGATAGCGTTACTCACTACTTAATTGGGCGTTATATGCAAAAGGTGAAAATATCAATTTTATCAGTGGGGTATGCCTCTCAATGATTTAATAATCGTTTGTTTTAGTAATACGCGGGATTTAAAAATGTTTCCAATAAAGGAGGCGTTATGAAATCCACACACCTAGATGCTGAGCAGCGTTACTCGCAAGTTAGAATGAATACGATAAAAGCTGCTCAGATCAAACTTAATAAAACTAATGAATATAAAGACATTGAGCTGAAGAGCATTGATGGAAAGTCACTAAAGTTAGCTGGATGGTGGTCTAACTCTACAAAGCGTAAAGTTGACTGGGATTGGATTGAGGGTTACGCAGCTTTTAAGTTTAGATACCCAAAACGATTTGAACTCGCAATTTGGTCAAAAGGTGAACTTCTTAGTTTATCATTAGGTCGACCAACATATTATGGGAGCTCAATGAGGTTAGATTTTATTGAGGCAAATCCAGATATATCTGGCGCAAGAGTATTCCCCGCTACACTTTTTACTATGATTACATATGCAGAATTGCTGGGTGCAACAGAAGTGCGGGTAATGAAACCAATAAATGATGATGTTAAGAAGTACTATCAATCTTTTGGTTTAACATATGTTGTTAAGGGCGATTACTTATATATGAGGTTGTGATCATGAATGAAGATAAAAATAATGTAATACAACTTAAGAAACGTTCGCTCAAACAAAAAGCTAGCGAACGGTTTCTTGAGAGCATAGGTGATCAAGTAGAGCCAGAGGCATTGGCTTCAGGTGGTAAAATGGATGATGTTAGTTCTGAATGTGAGAGCAAAGATGACCAAGAAACAGAGTGATCAGATTAAAAAATCAAAGGAAAGAAAAGTGAAGGAAGTGGACCCAAATAAAATGACTTCCCAACTAGCAATAGCACTCTATCGAGCTGCGAACCGATGCAAATTACCAGTCTAAAAATTTGCATATAACAAACTGTTTAAGAGTGATTCGCAACGCGTGGCATTTTTACTATGCGTTGTGTTTAGTGGTTAAGGTGGTTTGCGGAAGCATCGGTATTGCGTTGCTCACACCTTAACAGGGCGTTAGCTCTCATGGTAAAAAGGTTAAATATGCATAGAGGAAGAATTCAAGCTCAAGGTCATGGCTTAGAAGAGTCTGAAAGTTGGGCAATAAGTTCCCCATTGAGTCATGCTGATGGGTTAGCGAAAAAGGCTGCGTTAAAAGGAAAGTTATCTCGACGTGAACTAACAGATAGAAACGATGCATTTGCTAAAGCTAAAAAATTTATAGACAGTGCTCAAAGAGCGGGAGGTGTTTCTGCCCAAGTGTCAAAGACATATATGGTGAAAAATGACACTCAGAAAAGGGTAGATATAGAGGTTAGGTCAGGGGACGCATTTGTATAATGGCTATTTTGTATAGAAATTTTTTAAAAGATAATAAAGTATATCGTCCGAATATTGCTTATTGGCATAAGCAGATAAAGAGAATGCTCAAAGATGCTTATATTGATTTAGAAAGTGAGAAATATCTGGCAGATAGATTCGATAACGGAGAATTGTTTTTTGATGGCAATCCAATTTTTAATGCGTGGATAAAAGGGACAGGAAAGGCTTTTAGAATTATCCAAGAAGACCCTGAAGAGTTTGATGAATACTATGCATCATTTAGAAAAGAAATAGTTATCAACAACATCTATTACGAAGAACTAGTCATAGTGTTAACTTTATCTAAGGCTAGACGTGAACGTGCATTGACAGAAATCCGAGATTGGTTGAAGAGCTAACAATCTGTTTAAGAGTGATTCGCAACGCTTGGCATTTTTACTGTGCGTTGCGTTTTGTGTTTAAGGCAGTATGCGGAGGCTTTTGTATAGCGTTGCTCACACCTTAACAGGGCGTTATGTGCTTTGGTGGAAATGAATATGGAAATCACAATCAGACGTATCGAAACAGAACGTATCGAAGACAAAGGTATATTCGAGACCATGTTTAGAGAGTATCTATCTGGATTCTCAGTTGAACTAGATCTCTCAGTAACTGCTCAGCTATTTGCGTTGCCATATTTCCACGGATTTATCAGTTTTGTCGACAATAAGCCTGCTGGTTTTGCGGTTTGCTTTGAATCGTTTTCAACTTATCGTGCGCAAAGAGTGATGAATATCCATGACTTTATGGTGTCGGACAACTTTCGTGGTAAAGGTGTTGGCAAGGCACAACTGAATGGTATCGAACAGTATTGTCGTGATAATGATTACCTCAAAATCACATTAGAGGTTGGTGACGATAATGTTGCAGCTAAAAAACTCTATAGCTCATTAGACTACGAAGATTACAGAGTAGTTTTGAAAGGGCAGCACCATTGGCACAAGTACCTCAATTAGCACGCACATAACAAACTGTTCAAGAGGGATTCGCAACGCGTGGCATTTTCACCGTGCGTTGGTTTAAGTGTTTAGGGTGGCATGCGGCGGCATCGGTATTGCGTTGCTCACCCCTTAACAGGGCGTTAGCTTTACTCGGAGGTACAATGGAATTACCAACATTTAAGTATCATCCAGATCCCATTAAAACGGGTGCTTTAGAAGTTACAGATGAAAATTGTGAATGTTGTGGTGTCAGTCGTGGCTACAGGGCAACTTCTACTATTTACTCTGAGCATGACATAGAAACTATTTGTCCCTGGTGTATTTCTGATGGCTCGGCGGCGAAGAAATTCGACGGAGAGTTTGCTGATCCACATCCATTGATGAAAGCTAGACTTGATAAGTCTGTGGTGAAGGAAGTTTGCGAGAGAACTCCAAGCTATATTTCATGGCAGCAAGAAGTGTGGCTATCGCACTGTGGCGATGCTTGTGAATTTCATGGAGATGCAGAGAAGTCTGATCTATTACAGGTAAAAGACGCTGAATTAGAGGTTTTACTAAACGATCAGCTAATAGGTATTAATGAGTGGCATCAAATAGTCACTTACTATGAAAAAGGTGGAAACCCAGCAATCTACAAGTTCAAGTGTAGATCATGTGGCATATTTACTTATTCGCTGGACTTTGCGTAAAGCTAACAAACTGTTTAAGAGTGATTCGCAACGCGTGGCATTTTTACTATGCGTTGGTTTAAGTGTTTAAGGTGGTATGCGGGAGCATCTGTATTGCGTTGCTCACACCTTAACAGGGCGTTAGCAAACAAGGCGGAAATATGGAAATCCGAAAATATAGTAGTAAGTATCGAGCGCAATGTATTGAAGCGTTTGAAAGTAATATTGGTCAATACTTTGATTCATCAGAGCGTGCAGAATTTATCGAATATCTTGATGCTTTATCTGAAAGTTCTGAATACTATGTTTGCCTTGAAAGCGATAGTGAGAAATTGCTTGGTTGTGGTGGTGTCGGGTTAAAGTCATCAGTTGCTTCTTTGGCTTGGGGCTTGGTCCATAAAGACTTTCATGGTCAAGGTATAGGAACACAGTTAACTGACTTTCGACTGTCTTATATAAAGAACAATACCTCATTGCATAAGGTGAAAATCGAAACATCCCAACACACTCAAGGTTTCTACGAGAAACGTGGTTTTACAGTAACCAAAACCATCCCAAACGGTTTTGGTGCAGGAATTGATTGTGTGGTAATGGATTTATGCATAAGTCGTTGAGTTTGTTTGCTAACAAAGCGTTTAAGACGGATTCCCAACGCTCGGCATTTTCGGTTTGATTCAGCTTTAGTGTTTACGTCACAATGGTTTAGGTGTGGTGGTCTGCGTTGCTCACCACTTAACGCGGCGTTATAACTTTGAGGTGAGTTCGAGTATGGATATACAGTTTGAAGAATGGAAATCCAAGGATTTGCATAAAGGTAAGCTATTTATTACAGATGGAATCATAAAAGAAGAATTATGGCTATCATCGCCTCATAAAGTAATGTTTTTATTAAAAGAAGCATATGATAGCCGCAGAGAATCCGGTTCATGGGATTTACCAAAATTGATTAATAAACGTGGGGTTTCTGGCAGGACCTTTAAGCCAATGGCTCAATGGGCTTACGGTATTCATAAGATCCTTGATGGCCATGGCATAGTACCTTTCGTAGAAAAAGGTGATGATGTTAAAAATGCTCTGCTCTCTTCAGCGATAGTTAATCTAAAAAAAAGTAGTGGCAAAAAGTCTTCTAGCCAGAAAGATCTTATGAAATATGTGGACGAAGATTGGGAGCTTATTCGTTCGCAGATCTGTAGTATTGCCCCTCAAGTAGTCGTGTGTGGAAAAACGTGGTCATTAATTAGTGGTAAGCTTGATGATAAAGTTAAAATTAGCGACCGAGCATATATTTCTAACGGCATCATATATATAAACTATTGGCACCCATCAAATAGGTCATCAAATGTTATGAACTATTATGCTCTTTGCTCGATTGTAGAAATGGCAATAAAGGCATCGGTGAAACTAAAGTTATAACAAAGCGTTTAAGACAGATTCCCAACGCTTGGCATTTTCCATTCCATTGTTGGGTTTTGTGTTTAAGGTGGTAAGGTTAGGTTTCGTGGTGGCGTTGCTCACTACTTAACGCGGCGTTATATCCTCACGCATTCAATTTTAAAGTAGATATATGATAGAGAGAGCAAATGACGTTAATAAGTTTTGCTGACATGGAAGATAAGTTCACAAAAGAAGTGTTAGAGCAGGAAGCTTCTTGGCACCCAGACGCAGAGTTAAGTACTTTTTCAATGGCTGCTGGGTATGCGATGGGACATGGTTATAAGCAAGGTAAGGCTTATATGTTTGCTATGGATTTAATGGACAAAGGTTTGGTATTCGATGACTAAAGAACAAGATTTGGTAAGTAAAGAGAAGTTTCTAGCATTAAAGAAGTCGTTTATTGAAAATGTAGAAAGCAAAAGTGGCGGATTTGAGCCTCATGACAATTATTGCTGGAGGTCGGTGATAACAGGTTACGCGCTAGCGAATGGTTTTTCACATGATGAGGCGTATCAATTTGCGCGCGAAATGTCTCTCTAGAAAAGGTTCTGAAAGCCAATTGAGAACGGATATAACAAATTGTTCAAGAGGGATTCGCAACGCGTGGCATTTTTACTATGCGTTGGTTTAAGTGATTAAGGTGGCATGCCGCTGCTTCGGTATTGCGTTGCTCACCCCTTAACAAGGCGTTAGTTGAATAGGGAAAATCCGTGAATATTTTTGAGGCATTTCTTAATGTGCTTACGCAAGTCTGGTATCTAGTGCCTTTATTGCCCATTGTTAGCGTTTTCAAAAGTAGGTGGCTAAAAGGTGCATTCGGTGAGTTTCTAGTGAACCGTCTTTTATCCAAATTACCAGAGCCTGATTACACGCTAATAAAAGACGTAACGTTGCCGACTGGCGATGGTACGACTCAAGTCGACCATATTGTGGTTTCTAAATATGGCATCTTCGTCGTTGAAACTAAGAATATGAAAGGTTGGATATTTGGCTCGGCTCGCCAGAGACAGTGGACACAAAAGATTTACCGTCATTCCTCTAAATTTCAGAACCCACTACATCAGAATTACAAGCACATAAAAGCTCTGGAAACCTTGCTAGGTTGCAGTGAAGAACACTTGCATTCAGTTATTGTTTTCATCGGCGACAGTACCTTTAAAACCGAAATGCCTCCAAACGTTACCTACGCTCGAGGAAGTATTCGATACATTCAGCAATTTAACGATGTAGTGTTCTCTGACAAGGATTATGCTCGGTTAACAGAGTCTATAAACCAGATAAAGTTAAAGCGCGGAATCATTACGGATTTAAAGCATCGCAAACATGTCAAAGAAGTTGTTACATCCAAAGCTAGCTCAAATCAGTGTCCCCGTTGCGGCTCTGAAATGGTGTTGCGTGAAACCAAGCGTGGTGAAAATATAGGTAAACAGTTTTGGGGTTGTTCAACCTTTCCCAAGTGTAGAGCGGTGAAACAATTCAACTAACAAACTGTTTAAGAGTGATTCGCAACGCGTGGCATTTTTACTGTGCGTTGCGTTCGGTGTTTAAGGTGGTATGCGGCGGCATCGGCATTGCGTTGCTCACACCTTAACAGGGCGTTAGCTTTTTGAGGATAAACGTTGATTCTGTATAAATATATGTCGTTTAAAGCGGCTATTTCTGTTATTGAAAATTCATCGCTTGGCTTCTCTTGTCTTGAAGACTTGAACGACCCATTTGAATGCACCGCTTTTGGATTCGAGGATGGTAGTGATTCATTCGTAACTGCAAGCATGGCTACGAATGCGTGTAAAAATCGTTTTTCAAGAAACTATGGTGTGCTTTCACTTACTAGGCAACCATTGAATCCATTGATGTGGGCTCACTATGGAGACGAACATCAAGGTGTGGTAATTGGCTTTGATGCTAAATTAGCTGGATTTACAGATGAAGATGCGTGCGTCATACCTTGTCAGTATGGAGAAATCGTCTATTCGGCAACCAAGCCACATAAAAATTTGCCTACTTTAAGTAGTGAAGAACTGATGAGTATAGGAAATGGCATTAAATTTAACTCTGACTCGTTTAACCTAATCAAAAGGGCATTTTTGTACAAATCTATTGAGTGGAGCTACGAAGAAGAAGTTCGAGTTGTTAAGGACATATCAGCTCTACCGTTTAGCTACCATTTCGATAAGGGGCGCAGTAACGCTTGGAATAAAATCTCAGTAGCAGGGCGTCCATTGTATTGTTTTGATATACCAGAAAATGCTATTAAGGAAATATATTTAGGTCGGCATGTATATAAAAATGTAACTAAAAAGAATGACTTCTCCGGTGATGAACTTAAAGAGATCCTTCTCTCATGGGGACGCAAAGATTTAAAATTGTTGCAATGTAAGCCTGACGTACATTCATGGCAGTTAATAGCAGAACAATCAATCAACCAACAAAGCTAACAAACTGTTTAAGAGTGATTCGCAACGCGTGGCATTTTTACTATGCGTTGCGTTTAGTGTTTAAGGTGGAATGCGGGAGCTTTGGTATTGCGTTGCTCACACCTTAACAGGGCGTTATATGCAATGGATTGAAATGTTTATGAAAGGATTTAATAGCATCTTAACTGGTTTTTCCTGGGGAATGGGTTTCTCAGTTGCACTCATTCTAAGTGGCTTGGTTTATACAAAGTTCGTCGAACCATCACTCGGAAATATTCTTGAAGACAAAGAAATCGATGATAAAGCAATTGAGTATTTGGCAGATTTCAAAACTGCCTATGGTTTAACATTGGATAATGTCTTCAAAGATGGGGACGATGTGCGTTTGGCTGTCGTACAGGAAAACCTTACTGAAGAAGCGCTATATTCTCGTGAGGTTTTAGCATCTGCCTTCGATGTGAATGGTAACTTTATTGGTAATTGTATCGGCGAAAATGAAATCTTCATTATGCAGCCAAAGGAAACCTCTTATCTTGAAATCAAATGTGGGTTTGTGCCGTCGCAAGTCGAGCAAATCGAATCGTTTAAGTTAAGGGTTAAGCCGATTTAGTAAGCACCAGAAAATTGCATATAACAAAGCGTTTAAGGCAGATTCGCAACGCGTGGCATCTAGAGCTCAAATTAGTTTTGTGTTTACGGTGCAATGGTTTTGGTTAAGTGGATGCGCTGCTCACTACTTAACGCGGCGTTATGTGCCAAAGCGAATTTTAATAGTTGAGGATTAAATGAGTTCTAATTTCGACAAGTTCAAGTTTACAGATGAAATGGTGGCAGATTTAGAAGCAAAATTTTGTTTGGTCGCCAAAGACGCAAATTTGTATGACGTGACTAAAAACGATATCGAGTTAGAAATCTGTCACTCTCTACAGAAAGATCACTGTAATGTTACAGGTGTGTATTTTTGGGTTATGGAAATCCAATCTCAAAAATATCGTATTTATGTTGGTAAAACTAAATCCCTAAGCCGAAGACTTTCTGATTATTTTAATAATTTCCAAATCCACTCACCTAATGACTGCAAGTTAAAGTTTTTCCAAAGCTATGTGTTAGGGCAATACCCTAGTGCAAAATTTGAGCTGTATTTTATGCCGTGTGGCATTTCTGAATACACCCAGAATGAAACCCAAATGGTTAACACATTTATGCCTCTAATCAATGAAAGAGCTAGAGTTTCGCAAGATACCAAAAACAAAATGAAGCAAGCTTTTCGTGAGTACTATGATTCAGTTTTCCAAGCTAAAATAAACAAGTAATAAATGAAACAGGCACATAACAAAGCATTTAAGAGTGATTCCCAACGCATGGCATTTTTCATTCCATCGTTGAGTTCAGTGTTTACGGTGGTAAGGTTGAGTTTCGTGGTTGCGTTGCTCACACCTTAATGCGGCGTTATATTTCTATTTGAGAGGTTCACTAAATTGGGCGTTGAATATAGTAGGAAGTTAAAATCAGTAGAGATTCATATTGGTGTTGTTGGGGCGGTTATAGCGGCAATATGTGGCATTTCAACATTGTATTTTGATCACTATCAAGAGCACGAAGAAGTTAAATTTATGGTTGCAGATCTCACTTACAACGGTAGTGAAAAAGAAATAGAACTTGATATGGTGTTCGTTAATAAAGGCACAGGTGTTACAGCAGTAACAGGAATGACAATATACCGAAAATATGACAATTCTCCTTCACACATACTATTAAATAACTCTTATCCTTTTTTAATTGAAGAAGATAAACTTAGTTTGGAAAAGATATCTATTGAACTAACTGCTTCAGATTTTACTGCGTTGTCCAACCCAAGTTGTGTTCCACATCGACTTCTTTTAAAGGTTGCTCTCGTAACTAGTCAAGGTAAAGATTATACGCAAAATTTTCATATAGGTGATTTTGAAGCATTTAATAACTTTACGAGTACCAACTTAATTTTAAGATATTCAAGTCGGTGGCATGACTTCTTTGCAGATAAGTCTATTTTTTATGATTATCTTGGGAACGATGCACAAAAATCTCGCTCAATCGAAAGTTTTGAGTTAAGAAGTAAGTCCCATCGTTGTATCCCCGAAATATAACAAAGCATTTAAGAGTGATTCTCAACGCTTGGCATTTTCCATTCCATCGTTGAGTTCAGTGTTTAAGGTGGTATGGTTAAGTTTCGTGATAGCGTTGCTCACACCTTAATGCGGCGTTATGCTTTTTCTCAAACTTGTAAGTATGGACACTTTAGGTATTTAACGAATATCACTATGTATCTTTACTAAAAATGAGGCTTTTATCCCTTAATAGACGCTAACTTTTCTGAAAACCATCGCAGCTCATCAAAAATGGCGTTCTGTCTTATCTAACTTATCAGTAGTTTGATAGAGTTATGATTCGATGTGTAAGGAGGGTTTTAGATGGGAACTATAATAGGCTTGGTCATTTTAGCAGCGATAGATTGGTATCTTGTTCGTAAAACAGGACTTCATATACATCAACTCATTTCCAAAAAGTATGCCGAGCATTCGCGTAGTAAAAAACATCATAAATAAGACCTCTTTAGGCAACAGACTAACTGTATATGGCGTTGGCATTTAACCGTGCCTACTGATAGAACAAGCATAACAAACTGTTCAAGAGGGATTCGCAACGCGTGGCATTTTTACTATGCGTTGATTTTAGTGTTTAAGGTGGTTTGCGGCGGCTTCGGTATTGCGTTGCTCACCCCTTAACAGGGCGTTAGTTGCTTGGAGTTAAAATGAACATTTCGAAAAATAAAAATAAGCAAATCAATGCTCTAATTGAAAAGTGTAAATCTAAACAAGGCGAATACCTTCCTTCACATCATGGTTCTGGGAGCTGGGCTACCACATACTCCACTGAGTTTATCAATGCCGCTAGTGAGTTGTATGTCCTCTTTCAAGATCTTGGTCTTGGTGACCCTCTATATTTGCTTTCAAATAAACTCAGGGCAGCAGGTATTCGCTCATGTCGTGGCGCAGAATTCCACGTAGACCGCGTGGACTATTTATACAACACTCACCTGCGTTTTCGAATTGAAGAGTTGCGTGCAAAACAGAAAAAGAAGCCAGTTCATAACAAGGTTGCGTGTACGTATTGTGATAAAATGGTGGTTGATATCACTCAACACGTCAGTCAATCGCACCCCGAGTCTTGGCTCGAATTTTACGCAAGGTCTGGCGTAAACCTAAAAGGTAAAACTAGGTGTTCCTCTTGCGGTTCATTCTTGAAATCAATGGATGGGCATAAAGAAAAGTGCCTGAGGACGTTAGAAGTTCGCAACTAACAAACAATTTAAGAGTGATTCAGCACGCTTGGCATTTTTGGTTTGGGTTAAGTTCAGTGATTACGGTGCTCAAGTGGAGTGTCGTGGTCGCGTGCTTCACACCTTAATTGGGCGTTAGCCGTCATGGAGCTTGCTATACTCAAAGTGATAGAATAGTATCACTTTAGTATTCCTTTGGAGCAGATCTCATGAAAGTAGAACTAGTTACATCACTCAAACGTCAAGCAACTAAGATCCTCGCCGATCTCCACGACACCAAAGAACCAGTGTTAATTACTGAGCATGGTAAGCCATCCGCGTATCTCGTTGATGTTGATGACTACGAGTTTATGCAAAATCGTTTAGCTATTCTTGAGGGTATTGCACGAGGTGAGCGTGCACTAGCTGACGGTAAAGTGGTAAGTCATGATGAAGCCAAGGACAAAATGTCAAAATGGCTGAAATAATCTGGACTGAGCCAGCGTTATCTGACCTCAACGATATCGCTGAATACATCGCAATTGAAAATATCGTAGCTGCAAAGCAGTTAGTGCAAACGATCTTCTCCAGAGTCGAACGCCTACAAATTTTCCCAGAGTCAGGCCGTATTCCACCCGAGCTAGAACATTTAAGTTATCGTGAAGTTGTCGTTAATCCATGTCGTGTTTTCTATAAACAAGACGGTGACAAAGTGTTTATTCTGTTTGTTATGCGTGCAGAGAGAAATTTGCGTAAGTTCTTGTTGAGTAAGCAATAACCTTTAGGAATGAGCGGCTAACAAACTGTTCAAGAGTGATTCGCAACGCGTGGCATTTTCACCATGCGTTGGTTTAAGTGATTAAGGTGGTATGCGGGAGCTTCGGCATTGCGTTGCTCACACCTTAACAGGGTGTTAGCACTCAGAATCATGCAACAGGGAGGTTTTATGTTTCCATTAGAGGTATTTGTTACTTATACGTTGGCTTGTTTACTGTTAGTTATTTCGCCCGGGCCAGACAATTTGCTCGCAATCGGTCGTGGTTTAAGTCAAGGTCGACTGGCGGCAGTCATGTCGGGCATGTCTTCAGGGGCGGGGATCTTGTTTCATGTCGTCGCAGCTACATTCGGGCTAACTCTTCTAATTCAAACCTCTGAAGTAGCGTTCTACGTAGTAAAACTCGTTGGTGCTGCTTACTTAATTTGGTTGGGTGTGAAAGTTCTTCGTTCGAGAAATCTGTTTTCATTGGAACCGGCGAAAAAGCAGTCACTGAAAGTTATCTTCTCAACTGGCTTTCTATCTGCGGCGCTTAACCCGAAGCCAGGTATGTTTGTCCTTGCTTTTGTACCTCAATTTGTAAACCCAAGCTTAGGGTCAGTGACAACTCAAATGATCGGCTATGGAGTCTGGTTTGCGGTATTAACTGCAGTTGGCTTTAGTTTAATGGGTGTTTTCTCGTCTCAACTGTCTGAGTGGTTTAGAAACAAACCTAAACTGGTGTCAGGGTTAAATATTGGTGCAGGTATCACATTCGTTTCTTCTGGATTAGCAGTGGCGTTTATGAAGCAGCGATAATCTAAGTGCTAACAAAGCATTTAAGAGTGATTCGCAACGCTTGGCGTTTTCGCTTCGCTCAAGAATAGCCAAGCGTCGCTCACACCTTAATGCGGCGTTAAGTGTCAGAAGGAGAAACAATGGCAGCGAATGGTGCAATATACATACAAAGAGATAGTGTCGATCTAAAAGACGTATTCGACGATGTGAAAAGTGACAGGGGTATATTTAGAAAACCGACGTACTACGATGTAAAGTTAGGCGGCGATGTTGTTCGATTCAATATTATGGAGCCCTCAGAAATTCCCCATCATATTAATGGCTTTCTTGGGTATATCGCATCTCTGGACAACAGTGACGATAGAAAAGAGCGTACTAGTTACGCAATTAGCCATACCAAAGTTGTACTTGGACTTGTTTCTGATACGGACTTTGAAGATAACCACAATATTTGGCAAAGCCTATTTCAGATAGCTGATAGATATGACGGCTTTGTTTTTGTTTATGACAGTGTGCTTTTACCTAATGGTGCAGCCTTGGTTGGACCGTTGGTGCAATCAGACACTTAACAAAGCGTTTAAGACGGATTCCCAACGCATGGCATTTTCGGCTTACTTCAGTTTAAGTGTTTATGTCACAATGGTTTAGGTTGGGTGGTTTGGCGTTGCTCACCACTTAACGCGGCGTTATATGCTTTATTTGATTAGGTAGTTCAAATGAGTAGAAAGAAATTTATGGAGTCTGTGGGTGCAACCTGCAGAAACTGGAACTGGAGTTGGTCATTCGTTAATCACGATGAAAAATTCGTGGTTTTTGGTCATTGGGATGTACACAAAGATGGCTTAATCTTTGATGAAAGTTGGAAAGGTGCGGGGAGAAAGCAGTCACTCGAGCACGTATCTCTCATTCAGGAGCATGGGTACAGTTTAAAAACGTTCCCAATGCAGTACGATGAAACAGATACTGGTACCGCCAAAATTAAAAGTTTCGACTGGATTCTTGAGGATAAGCATTTAGCGGGAGTAGGTGGTCTTTGGTATGCGTTAAGCCCCTCTGAACACGAGGTTGTCACAGCTATAGAAGAGGTTGTTAACCCCGAGACTTACACTGAGGGTGCAACGAAGAGAATCTCTGTAAATGCATATGAACGTAACGCTGATGCTAGAGCTAAGTGTATATCTCATTATGGGTGCAAGTGTTATGTTTGCAACTTTGATTTTCAAAGTGTTTATGGTGATATCGGTAAAGGTTTTATACACGTGCACCACGAAGTTGCTCTTGCTGACATAAAGCAAGAGTATGATGTTGATCCTATCAATGACTTAAAGCCTTTATGTCCTAATTGTCATGGAATCATACACAGAACACATCCGCCGATATCTGTCGATGCTTTAATTTCCCTGTTAGGTGACAAGGTTTAAGACGCATATAACAAACTGTTTAAGAGTGATTCGCAACGCGTGGCATTTTTACCATGCGTTGCCTTTAGTGTTTAAGGTGGTATGCAGGAACTTCAGTATTGCGTTGCTCACACCTTAACAGGGCGTTAGGCATCAGAGGATTAATAATGAAATTTGAATTCGGAGACTTATATAAATTTATAGTCTCTTTGGGAGTAGTCTTAATTACTATTTCAATTATGGTACCTTGGTTCTTTCTCAAAGAACCTTTCGATTTGTTCCGACCTGTGAATGAGATAAATGCTCTTTCTGAAGTCGCTAAGTCTGTTGTTGAGGAAAGGCAAAATACAATTTCTCTCATAGTTCAACTCATTCCGTGGTTCTCTCTAATTGGATCCACTATAGGTAGCATCCTTATTTATTTCGGGCTTAAGAATTGGTATTCGAATCAGGTTCATATAGATGAGCAAACTAGGTTAGACGTAGAGATTAAAAAACAGTCTCTTCGTGATGCTACAAAAGATGAAATTGAAGAGAAAGAAACGGCAGAGTATCAAGAACTACAAGTTGCTGAAAACTCTAGTGTGGATACATATCGAGTAAACTCCTTTAGAGGGCAGTATTCAGAAGTTGAAGAACTTGTGTACTCCAAGTTTTTGAATGCTTATCAAAGCAAGTATGAAGTTAGCCATAATAAAATGATTGCAGGAGTAGAACTAGATATTCTATTAAAAGGCAAGCACATGCTCACTAAAGACTACATAGTAGAGGTGAAGTATATAAGAAAAGGCTTTAATTTTGGTTGGCTCCGCGAAGCGTATCTAAAAAATATTTACGCTAAGAGCGTTTACTCTCAAATGACCAATAGACTACCTAACACGCTGTTGCTAATCATTATTAATGAAAATGCGTACGATGAAGTGAAGTATAAAAAGCTACTTCAACGACTAAGTAGTGAGACAATAGGTAGAAGTGGAAAAGATATTGTTCGTGTAATTACGAAGCAGGAACTGACAAGCATTAATAGTGCAGATCTGCAAGAAAAGGTGTCGATAAATGCCTAACAAACTGTTTAAGAGTGATTCGCAACGCGTGGCATTTTTACTATGCGTTGCGTTTAGTGTTTAAGGTTGTATGCGGTGGCATCGGTATTGCGTTGCTCACACCTTAACAGGGCGTTATGTTTGCCAGCGGAATCGAAAAACTAATGTAATTCAATGTTATATGATAATTAGAGCTTTCGACTGAGCTCCAGAAGCCTACAACTGGCGTTATGATGAATATCATACTGAAATTACCCTTGTTGCATATTCGCTAACTAGGGACACAGAGATGCATACGCCCATCAAATTCTATATTTCTTTACCTTTTGACTTGTTCAGGCTCGGACGCAAAACTAAGGCAAAGTTTGATTACATTCGAACGAGTCCTCCACGAGATATGGAGGCTGTATGGGATTTAAAAATATACAATAAAAACGGAATTGAGTTCGTTGATTGTAAATCCGGAGGGCTGTCTCTCTTCAATTATCGAAACCCTCGTTTTGGTACGTTGTGGTGGAAGATTCCACAACATACTAAAATGCCAAATGGTTTGCATGTTTCGTTGGACGAAGGTGGAAGTAAAGGGAAGCATCATTTCACAATTCGTCCGCTTCAAGATATGCCTCTTAGTTTATATTTGACAAAATTACAGCAGTTAGAATCTAGTGCCAGACCATGTTTTATTAATTCTCCAAACTCACAGGTAGGTTGAAATGTTCAATGAAAAAGAGCTCCGTTATATCAAGCTGTGCTTAAAAGAAAAACTAGAAAGAGAGCATGCTCTGTTATCCCAATTGGACGAAGACAGTGATGAGTATATGGAAAAAGCAAATGATCTTATGGTACTAGACTCTTTGATCGCCAAGCTTAGCCAATAGGCAAACATAACAAAGCATTTAAGAGTGATTCCCAACGCTTGGCATTTTCAGCTTCGCGTTGGGTTTCGTGTTTACGGTGGTATGGTTAGGTTTCGTGGTCGCGTTGCTCACACCTTAATGCGGCGTTATGTTTTTAATCAACTCCAAGGATTTAGGAGGGTAAAGTGATAAGTCTATTTGAAATGGAACCTGGTTGTTTTGAGCTGTTTCGTGAAAACTTTATACGAGAATACGCTGGTTCTATCAGCTCCAATTATGGCTATTCTGAAAGGAAATCTTTTGAGTTCGCTTCCCTAGACTTCGAGATGAGACTACCCAATAAGCTTGATACTGACGGTAACTATGTCTGTTCGATTAAATTGGGGGAGCTATCTATAGGTCATCTTTGGTACATAGAGAGTGTAGAAGACTCAACCGCTTTTATTTGTGACTTCTTCATAGAGCAAAAGTATCGCAACTCAGGTTATGGCGAATTAGTAATAAAAAACCTTGAATCCCGCCTCAAACAAAGTGGTATTACAAGGTTGAAGCTCCATGTTGCAAATGGCAATAATGGTGCTTTAAGGCTGTACACTCGTCTTGGGTATGGGATCACAGGGCATAATCTATTCAAAAAGTTTGATTAGCTCGATGAACACCAAAACATAACAAACAATTTAAGAGCGATTCGGCACGCGTGGCATTTTTACTATGCGGTGGTTTTAGTGATTAAGGTGGCATGCGGGAGCATCGGTATGGCGCGCCTCACACCTTAATTGGGCGTTAGTACGGGTTTGACATCAAAGGTCATAAGTTTTGGTGTTTATCTGTTTTTGCGCTCGTCTTTACACCTTTCAGTTTGTACCTTTCACGTTCTTTCCGGTGGCACTATATGCAGAGTGTTTGCTTTGATTTCACCGTTTACGGTTTCTAACTCTTAGCCTATTTCTTTGGCGCTTCTTCTCTTTCGTGGTCTTTACTACGTCAGAATTGTCTTTCTTTGGTGCTACCGTTGGAGTGCGAGGATCGAATCCTTTTATAATTTGAAGCCATTGAAAGTAGGGCAGTTCAGTGCATTTTTCTTCTAACCAACTTTCGTGTTTCAATCGGGGTAAAGTTTTGTAGCTGCCCGTCTCACTTCAGTGTTCAAAGCCTTTCATATCATGCAACTTTTCAATATCTTGGAGTGCATAAATAGAAGTAGCGCATGTACTAACAAATTGCTTAAGCGTGATTCGTAACGCGTGGCATTTTTACTTTGCGGTGGTTTATGTGATTAAGGCGCCGTGCGGTAGCTTTTGTATTGCGTTACTCACACCTTAGCAAGGCGTTAGCAAATTTATTCGACATCCAACTCACATGGAGGAAAAGTAAGTGGAAACAGATAGAGATTCGATTATCGAATCGCATAGGCTCGCAAGCCCAGGTCTTCGTTATTTAGGACAAATCATTGATGGTGCAATAAGTGCCGCAATATTCATTTTCTTTCTTTGGCTCGGTACATTAATTGGTTTATCCCAAGACTCATCTGGCTTAATCGCCTTTTCTGCCGCTGCTTTTTATTTCCTACTTTCTGATGGTTTCGCAAAGGGTCAAAGCCTTGGTAAGAGGCTACTAGGTATCTCAGTTATAGATTCAGTTACAGGAAAAAGTTGTAGTTTTCCTCAGTCATTTTTCCGCAATGTTTTGACACCAATAATCGGCGTGATTGACGCGATCTTTATTCTAGGTAGAAGAAGACAGAGATTAGGTGACAAACTGGCGAAAACAATCGTTGTAGTAAATTAGCTAACAAACTGTTCAAGAGGGATTCGCAACGCGTGGCATTTTTAATATGCGTTGGTCTAAGTGGTTAAGGTGGTATGCGGCAGCTTTGGTATTGCGTCGCTCACCCCTTAACAGGGCGTTAAATGACCTTTCAAATCGGTGCAACTTAATGTAATCGAGGTATGATGTATATTGAGTTAGCGCGAACTAAAGATATTGGTAAATCGCATTTACGCTTTGAAATTCTATACTCACTCGCACTCATATGAGAGCAAAGGGGCAAACTATGGAATTTGAGTGGGATGAGAACAAAAACTTAATAAATTTGGCAAAACATAGAATTGATTTTGCTGATGCTGTACACGTTTTTCTTGATGCTAGCAGAATTGAAAGAGAAGATACACGCTATGACTATGGTGAAGCTAGGTTTCAAACGATTGGCAAGACAAAATATGGTATCTTGTTTGTGATTTATACAGAGAGGCAATCAAGTGGTAATATTAGATTAATCTCAGCACGTAAAGCTAACTCTCGTGAAAAAAAATCTTATGAGAGAGGTTTTATGAAGCCATACTCTCAGGTGGTGTAATATGACAATCAAAAAGGTATCAATTGAGAATTTGAAGTTCTCTCGCGGGCAAACTGACAAAAAGCAACTTGAAGCGCTATCTGATAGAGAAATTAATGAGGCAGCCCTCAGTGATCCAGATAGTGTCGTTCCAACCGAAAAGGAACTTGAAGCGTTTGGTACACCAAAGGAGAGAGAGCATGACAAAGACAATTAAACTTTCAGACGTTCAATCACTCAAAGGCAAAACGAACTGGCTCTATTTAAAAAAGTCAGATGAAAGTAGCAAACCAAGCCAAATAGCACCAGAGATTCGTCAGCATCATTTAAACCAAATGAAAAGACCGAAGTCATAGGTCATTTAACAAACTGTTTAAGAGTGATTCGCAACGCTTGGCATTTTTGCTATGCGTTGCGTTTCGTGTTTAAGGTGGTATGCGGGAGCTTCGGTATTGCGTTGCTCACACCTTAACAGAGCGTTAGGCATCAAAGGTTACAAATGTACAGCTCGATATTGATAATATTGTATGGTCTTTTGGTTTCACTTGGTGCAGTTTCGGGTACTTGCACACAGGGAGATGATGGACGTTTTTATGCTTCGATAATGTATGGCTCAGTACTGTTCATTCTCATCATAGTCAGGCTTCTTCGAGAAAATAGAGGTTCAATATCTATATGGATTAAGCCCTTAATTGCCTTGTTGGCTGCTATGTCGGTAACTTATTTCTGGGCTCCTTTTGTAATTGAAACGACCATTGAAGGTCATCATTTGTGTGGCAAAGAATTTGATTCTCATTTGGTAGCGTCTGATGTCTGGTTTAGAGGCATACCAACGCTTCATATTGTTTTCTCGTTGGTTATTTTCATGCTTTCATTTTGGAAGTTAATTAGGTGCAAAACGGGTAAGTAGTTTGTGGTGACAAGATGCCTAACAAACTGCTCAAGAGGGATTCGCAACGCGTGGCATTTTTGCTATGCGTTGGTTTAAGTGATTAAGGTGGTGTGCTGCAACATCGGTATTGCGTTGCTCACCCCTTAGCAGGGCG
Source organism: Vibrio sp. SCSIO 43153 (assembly GCF_023716625.1). Taxonomy (NCBI): domain Bacteria; kingdom Pseudomonadati; phylum Pseudomonadota; class Gammaproteobacteria; order Vibrionales; family Vibrionaceae; genus Vibrio; species Vibrio sp. SCSIO 43153. The sequence goes on along the minus strand of NZ_CP071855.1, from coordinate 1,880,108 downwards.
TTATGTGCCACCAGAGTTTTGAGGCAATAAATTGAAGTATAAAGACTTGTCGAAAATTGCACTAGATCCATATAGCACAGATAAGAGTATCGATTTACTCAAGCTGCATGGGGTTAGTGCGCCTGATTCTGTGATTGAACAGTTTTATATTGATCATAATGCCAACAGTCGCTTTTTAGCTCTCTACGGTGATCTATCACTTCCTGATCTAAAGTGGGAGCTAGTTGATTTTGATACGACGAAGTTTTTGCAGATAGGTAGCAATGCTTCATTTCCTGATTTTCTTGAGGAGGTATCTGAAGATGCAGCGCATTTCAACGACGTCGGAGAGGCAGTGATTGATTGCCGAGAGGAAGTACTCAATCATTGGAAAAAGCATGGTACTTGGTTAACTCCACCGATATTTCTAGATGCAAATGTTCTTGGTGGTAAATCTGGCATACCTCATTTAGTTGAGGGGCATTCAAGGGTTGGGTGCCTGCTTGGTATTCAAAAATATAAAATCATTCCTTTGGCTGACAGGCACAAAGTGTATTGGGGCTCTCTTCGCAAAGGCACATAACAAATTGTTCAAGAGTGATTCGGCACGCGTGGCATTTTTGCTATGCGTCAGGTTTAGCGGTTAAGGTGGTATGCAGAGGCTTCTGTATTGAGTGCCTCACACCTTAACAAGGCGTTATGCAGCCTCTCCAAATCAGATTATTATCAATAATAGATAATAAAATTAAGCAGTTATTCACAATCTTATCAACTCTATGGTCATTTAGACTGAAAGCGAGTGTCATTTATAGTCGCTTTGAAATAATCTGTTTCAAGTTCAACTTTCTAAGGTTTCCCATGCCTGATACTGCTAAATACCAACACTTGAACGTGTTCTTAGTTCATGAAGATCATAAAGCTTCACCATTTCATAAGCTATTAAAAGCTAATGCCGACTACGAAACTTATGAGCTAAAACCCTCTTTAGATATATCCGGCGTTTTGTACGTTAAGACTCCGAAGGTTAGCCCTCCTAGTTGGGCTAAGTTTGCTGAATCTTTAACCACAACGTCTATTGATGAACTACAAAATAGGTCTAGCTCTGCGGTTCTTATGATCAAAGCAAGTGAAGCAACGATGGCGATCACTTTTGGTTATGGTAGACACTTACTAGACATGGAGTGTTTTGTTACAGACTTTGGTATTAAAACCGCTCTTAATACGTTGAATCACGATACGCTTCGCAGTATTGATGTTGTTACGCTTGATGAGCAAGGCGTTCAGAAAAAGTCTCAAGCTTCACGTTCGACTAGTGTCGATGTGTTTGGTATCGATATTTCTAAGGACTTACTAAGAGGTGTTACAGGCTCGCCTAAAGAAAATATTGGGCTATTTAATATATCCGGGAGTGGAACCACATTTTCTTTTGGCAAAGAAATTGAGATCAAAGACATGCCGTCTTTGGTAAATAAAATTTTTAATCATTATAAAAGCTTAGACTATAAAGACTCCTTTGCTTGGGTAGACAATATTAGGCGCTTGGAAGAGAAAAAAGATATTGATCCTTTGAACCAAAAGTTGCTCGATGAGTTAAAGAAACCTAGTCCAAACGTTGTAATTTCGATACCAGAAATGTTGCACTGGGACCTGATTAGTGGCTTTAGCTTTACTCGAAGTAAAGCTAATGTTAAGCCAACTATTGAAAGTAGTGACTATTTCACAAATTTAGACGCTGGAAACCTTTCTATCGACTCTCTAAAAAGAGACCGTTTGTTTGTCTTTGATTCGAAAGAAGAGGATACAGAATATAAGGTCTATGATTGTGTTTATTTTGAAATAAAAGATTCGAAGAAAACATATATATTGTTTTCTGGTGTATGGTACGAAATCGCAGATAGCTTTGTAGATAGTATTGATAAGAGTCTTTCAAAGATTAAAGTGACATCTCTTGACTTTCCCAAAGTTTATACTTGGGAAGAGACCCCTACAAAAGGAAAAAATAAAGGTAAAGTTGTTGAAAAAATTGAGACGGAGGGCGACTACAATGAGCGTGCTGCAAGTGAAAAAGGTTACTTTGTCTTAGATAAGAAATTGGTGAAAAGCGGCAGAACCACTACCTCGATTGAACTATGTGACTTACTAACGAAAGACAGTCAATTTATTCACGTAAAACACCGGAAAGGAGGCTCCGCAGGTTTAAGTCATTTGTTTGCTCAAGGGAATGTAGCTGCAGAAATAATGTTAGGGGATCGAGAGTTCAGAAAGGCTGCCCGTTCAGTTATCCGTTATAAAGTTTCTCCAGAGATTGTTGAAACAGTGCCTTTGGAAAAGTTAGAAAGTACAGCTGTTGAGGTTGTTTTTTTAATCCTAGGAGAAGACTCAATAGGCTTGAAAGAAAATTTACCATTCTTTAGTAAGGTAAATCTCACTAAAACTTTCGAGAATCTAACTCAGAAAGGCTTTAAGGTCACCGTCGCTGGAGTAGATAAAGAGGCTAAGCCAACCTCGTAGCTGCATAACAATCTGTTTAAGAGTGATTCGCAACGCGTGGCATTTTTGCTATGCGTTGTGTTTGGTGTTTAAGGTGGTATGCAGTGGCTTCGGTATTGCGTTGCTCACACCTTAACAGGGCGTTAGATTAACCCGTATAATTTGCCATATCATTATACGGGTTACTGTTAGTTCTGCTGCTTACACGTGAACGGGATTTTGATTTTTCTTAAGTAATTTAAAAAGTCCCGAGACAGTGTGCGACATTCCATTTCTGTAAAGTAAGCAGGCTCATACTTATACATGTATCGAATGGTTTCGTTCCAACCTACGTCGTCACTAAATAGTAGGTGGATGCGTTCTGCCGATACTAAAGTGATGTCGTCTAAACCAGAACATAAATTTTTGTTCTCACAATCATTTCGGTATTTCAAATACTGCGAGTAAATTTCATATGCATCTTTCTTATCATTACTGGATGAATCTTCCATCCAAGTAAAGTAAGGCACTATGACAGCTATAATTGCGACGATTAGCGCTCGGTCTAGTGTTTTTATCTTTTTCCATGTTGTTTTGAATATAGTGAGTAATTTTTCTTTCATTTATGAACTTAAAAGTTTTAAAAACTCATTTTAATTCATGTGCTTGTGTTAATCTAACAAATTGTTCAAGAGTGATTCGGCACGCGTGGCATTTTTACTATGCGTTGGTTTTAGTGGTTAAGGTGGTATGCGGAAGCTTCGGTATTGCGTGCCTCACACCTTAACAAGGCGTTATAGCTCAGGAGTGAAATTTGAATAATACAGAACCATTTATTGCTTATTTTAAGCTGATACATCAAGACTTAAATAAGCTTGAGTTCAAACTGGAAAGTAAGAATAGAATATATTTTCCTTTGCTCTCATCAGCTATCGATCACTGTATAGCGATTAATTTTTTGAACAAAGAGTTTATGACAGCATCCATGTATGCTTTGATTCGTCCAGCCTTAGAAAGCTATTTACGGGCTATGTGGGTAAAGCATTGTTGCGGTGATATTCCAATGGACATCGACTTAACAAAGATGCATATCCCTAAAAAAGTTGAAGTCTTGATGAAAGAAGTCGATGAAGAAGTGCCTGAATTCAAAGTTAATAATTACCTTCAAACTACGTTGGGAGCACTAGTACCAAACCTACATGACTTTACTCATGGTGGAATTCAAAGTATTGCAAGACAATACTCAGAGGATACATTAACCAACATCCGTAATGAGCAAGAAATTAAATCAATACTTAAATTAAGCGTGTTGATATCGTCCTTGGCGTACGGTGAGATAATACAAGACAATGTTGGTTCTGAAGCATTGCAAGCGGATATCATTGGAAACTCCGCAGTTCACTTGATACAAGAGCTATAACAAAGCGTTTAAGACGGATTCCCAACGCTTGGCATTTTCGGTTTGATTCAGCTTTAGTGTTTACGGCACAATGGTTTAGGTAAGGTGGTAGCGTTGCTCACCACTTAACGCGGCGTTAGTTGCCAATCGGATAAACTCAACCAAATCAAAAGGTTTAAGGTTAGAGGTGCTAAAATCTAGAAGTGAGATTCTAGGTTAAAGCTGGTTAGTCTCGGTTTGCTAATGTCATTTTTCAGGTTCAGTTTTTGGGCAAATGAAAGCTCACATATTCTTTATTTTTGAAGCTGCTTGTCCGATCGGAAAGGTATTTTTTGCTGAGAATTTGCTCGGTGAGTTTGTCGTTTCAAAAGCTGAATTTCTCGCTGAAATGACGTTTTCTCTGGCGTGTGAATTCATGTGGTTTCAGTGACTTTGTTGAACCTCCGCATTGCGAGATTATCGGCACAAAAGTGCTTTTTGGTGTTGTTAGTCCGTTTTCTGCGGCGTCGCATGTTCTACGTGGTTTCATTGAGTAGCCGCTTTGAAACTGCGCCTGACGTAAATGCATCAAAGCACATAAATTTTGATATTCTCAAAGTAAAAGCTGTCATAAAATCAACGTTCGGGTCTGGCAACTAACAAAATGTTTAAGAGGGATTCGCAACGCGTGGCATTTTCGCTATGCGTTGATTTTTGTGTTTAAGGTGGTTGCAGCAACTTCGGTATTGCGTCGCTCACCCCTTAACATGGCGTTAGCTGGCCCACGTAGACCAATGGGGGAATGGTGTTGAAATCAGGAATTATTCTTGTAGTCGTTGATTGTTCTCATACTTGTAACTAACTAAATTTAAGTATCTTGCAATGGAAAAACTATTTCAAAATTTAACCACATTTAGCTGTGATGAGTTAAATGATATATTGGACCAACGAGATTCGAAAGCATTTGATCATGCGTGGTGTAAGTTGGACAAATTGGTGCCAGAGCCTGAAGCTCGTTTGGATACAAAAGATGTATTTATCAAGTTATCAGGAATTACAAAAGGACATGAAATTTGTTCTTATATTTCTGATGATCTAGAGCTTATCTATAAATGTGAAACCTATAAAGTCGAATCAGACTTTTTAAACTATTTGAAAAATTGTTATCTACGAGGAACAGTTCCGAGTGAGTGGCACAGCTAACAAACTGTTCAAGAGTGATTCGCAACGCGTGGCATATTTACTATGCATTGTGTTTAGTGTTTAAGGTGGTATGCGGTAGCATCGGTATTGCGTTGCTCACACCTTAACAGGGCGTTAGGTTTTTAGTGTTATCAACAACTAATGGGCCGTCAACATAAGTATATGGATATGAGGCAAGTCATATGGTTTGTATTATTTGTAGGAAATTTAAGAATGACATGAGTGATGAACATGTCATTCCAGATTCAATGAAAGGGTTTTATCATATCTATTCCGTGTGTAAAGGCTGTAACTCGTTGCTAGGGGATAGAGTCGACTCACCACTTGTTAATCACAAATTGACAGAGCTATATAGATTTTCACGTGAAGTAGCTGGAAAAAGTGGTCGCATACCCAACCCGTTCTCTGGAATATTCTTCCAAGAAGGCAATCAGGACACAAAGTTCAGAGTAGATGTTGATGATAAAAACGAATTAAGAGTAAAGTCGCTACCAACAGTGAATATCAAAAAAAATGGTGATGAGATTGAGTCGATTGAAGTGTCTCTAGATTCTGATGATGAACACAAAATTGATGGTATATTGGAAAAACTTGCCAAGCGCCACGGTCTACTGGCCAACTCTATAATTGCTGGTGATAAGAAAATCGTACTAAATACAGAACGTATTAAAGGTCAATGGAAAATTGACACACTGAAGTTCAAAATTGGTTTATTAAAGATAGCCTATGAGTTTGCTGTTGATACGATAGATGGCTACTTCGACGATCCTGATGCGATAGATATATCAACAATACTTAAAACAGCTAACTACAAACGTGCTGAAGAGTATGTGAAAATTGGTAATGGGCTTCAGCCTGAAGTATTTGAACCATATGAAAATTACTTGGATCTAAGTAGTGAAAAACACTATTTGATTCTTTCTCCTTCCCAGTTCGGCTTGATTTGCTTAGTTAAATTACATGACCTTTTTGCCGTTGGTGTAGTTCTATCAAGTCGCAATTACCTAGACAATTTCAGTACTATTGTTGGTATAAACGATATAAATAAAAGAACTTTCAATAAGATGACTCTTGAAGAGGTAGTAAAGCAGTGTCATGGACCAGAACATACAAGGTTTGGCTATCACTTTGACACTGAGTATGAGGCTTATTTAGCTCAACAAGAGATCAACAGTCCTTCGTTTAAATACGAAGGAACAGAGCGAGCTGAAATCCCTTTATTCGATGAAATCGGACAAAAGTATCCGCTTTTACTACATGAATTATTACCAAGTCTAAAATCAGAAGTGAAATACGATGGCGATTGGTTTATTCAACAATATTACTTTACAGATACTCCTAAATATCATGTTAAGTCTGTAAGTACAGGAAAGTTATATCGCGTAATGGCTTTTGAAATAAGTAACGAAAGAATCAAAAAGATTTAAACCTAACAATCTGTTTAAGAGTGATTCGCAACGCTTGGCGTTTTTGCTATGCGTTGCGTTTAGTGTTTAAGGTGGTATGCGGGAGCACCAGTATTGCGTTGCTCACACCTTAACAGGGCGTTAGGTATCTTCGAGGATTATATGCAAATAACTGTACCAATGTATGTAAAGGGTCGTAGCTTTATTATGGCAGGGGGATTAGTGAATGCTTATGGTGGGGACAGGTTTGTTTATTTCCATTTACTATGTCAGGGCATTGAGTGTATAGCTAAAGCTGTTCTTCTCAATCAAGACTATGAACTCTATGAACCTAAGTTAAAAGATAAGTTCGGACATGATCTCACTAAGTTGTATTGTGAGGTAGAAAAAACCAATAGCGTATTTACTCTTTCAAAGGGAGCCGTTTTAGAGCTTGAATTTTTAAATAGATATTACAAGAGACACATGCTTCGTTACGGTAGTGAGGTAGACTTTGGTGAGGATACTCAGTCGTTAAAAGTAGGACAGTTATATAGCGAAGTTTTGGCGTGTTTAACTGCTTTAAACGAACTATTTACGTCCAATACCTAACAAACTGTTCAAGAGGGATTCGCAACGCGTGGCATTTTTACTATGCGTTGGTTTTAGTGATTAAGGTTGTATGCGGTAGCATCGGTATTGCGTTGCTCACCCCTTAACAGGGCGTTAGATTAACCCGTATAATTTGCCATATCATTATACGGGTTACTGTTAGTTCTGCTGCTTACACGTGAACGGGATTTTGATTTTTCTTAAGTAATTTAAAAAGTCCCGAGACAGTGTGCGACATTCCATTTCTGTAAAGTAAGCAGGCTCATACTTATACATGTATCGAATGGTTTCGTTCCAACCTACGTCGTCACTAAATAGTAGGTGGATGCGTTCTGCCGATACTAAAGTGATGTCGTCTAAACCAGAACATAAATTTTTGTTCTCACAATCATTTCGGTATTTCAAATACTGCGAGTAAATTTCATATGCATCTTTCTTATCATTACTGGATGAATCTTCCATCCAAGTAAAGTAAGGCACTATGACAGCTATAATTGCGACGATTAGCGCTCGGTCTAGTGTTTTTATCTTTTTCCATGTTGTTTTGAATATAGTGAGTAATTTTTCTTTCATTTATGAACTTAAAAGTTTTAAAAACTCATTTTAATTCATGTGCTTGTGTTAATCTAACAAATTGTTCAAGAGTGATTCGGCACGCGTGGCATTTTTACTATGCGTTGGTTTTAGTGGTTAAGGTGGTATGCGGAAGCTTCGGTATTGCGTGCCTCACACCTTAACAAGGCGTTAAATGGCTAGGTTGACTATGTCACTCAAAGGAGAGTAGTAAAGTAATGGGTATGTTTATTAGAGGACTAATTTCTTATGACTTATTAGTGGAGTTGAGTGAAAGTAAAATAGTCATTCGAACGATAGGAAATGGTCCCAAACTTGAGTACGAGCCATATTTAGCCGTGGAAACTGCAGGTAAAATCCGTGTGATGAAAGGTGTCGGTTCAGAGGCTAAGTTACAGTCAGGAACCGGTGTTAAGGTCATTAACCCGTTTGCTCATCCACGCTCTTTTGTTGCTGATTTCTATGTTGCTGAAAAATTGATACAACACGGTGTTCGAGAAATACATAAATCGAAAATTTTCAAACCAGCACCTCGAATCATAATGCACCAACTAGACAAAACAGAAGGCGGCTTAACAAACGTTGAGGAAAGAGTTTTAAGAGAGCTTGCCCTAGGTAGTGGAGCACGAGAGGTCGTCATTTATGTCGGGGAAAAGTTAGATTCAGATAGAATTACTTTTGATGATGTGAAGAGAAAATAGCCATTTAACAAAGCATTTAAGAGTGATTCGCAACTCTTGGCGGTTTCGCTTCGCTCAAGTGTAGCCAAGCGTCGCTCACACCTTAATGCGGCGTTAGCACCTTCCGAGGTAATTGAGTACATTTGTGTTTTATAAATTCATTTTTGTTAGAGTAGATTAAATAACTATATATATCAGGTGTTTATGCTATTATCTAGCGCTACATCTTTTGATGTAGAAAGCGCTCGCTTATTGAACGATTAATAGGTGGGTTTTATTAACATAAGCAAATTTATTAAGGAAAGCTTATGAGGATATTTAGAATAATGTGTATGAGGCCTAAACTATATGACAAAACTGACTGGGGCGATGGTAATCGCCGAACTACGTAAACTTGTAGAACTAAACGAACTCCCGACTAAAACAATTGTTGCAGATACCCATCTGTACCGTGTGCAGCCGAAAGGTAAACCAGAAGCGTTTTTTTTCAACGCACCTAATACTAAATTAGGTCGCTATAACGACCCGAATTTCCGTCTAAAAGTGGGTTACTTTAGCTTAGCTCAAATTGATGGAATCGGTGAAACCTTCTGCCGAGGTCGTACACAACCAATGTCAAAGATCCGTATTTCGCGTACTGAGGATATCAATACTAAAGATATTACTACAAGTGCAACGAAAGTTACGATTGATGTTTTCGATGTAAGTGCTTTTGGCGCAAAAGTAGGTATCCCTGCGGATTTGTTGACGAGTATTGACTATAGCCTCTGTCAGGCTATTGTTCAGTTTTTCTCTGAGAATCCTCAGCTGGGTATTAATGGCCTCGCTTACACTTCGCGACATCATGACGCGCGGAAATGCTTAGCATTGTGGGAGTCCTCGATGTACAAACAAGATGATCTTCTGAAAACTATCGGCTTCGAGTTGCTGTCCGATTATATTGAAAAAGATCACTTACCTAGTTACTGGGAATATGAAGATATGAACATTGAAGAGCTATTATCAAAAGTGTTCAGTATCGACGTTGTTTAAAATAAGAAAAGCACTGCTAAGCAGTGCTTATTTCGCAGTATGACTGTTCATAAGATGCGCTATGTTGATTAGTCGGTCTAGTTGCTGCTTTGATATACCTTCTCTAAGTAACGAAATTGGTTTTTGATATACACCATCAGTAACTTCTAATTCGTCTATGAAAAAAGAGATTTTCGATATCGAAGAAACTTCTTTCATCTGCATTAGTACCTCTTCAAAGTGTTCTACTTTACATCCATCCTTAAACTGAAATGCCGGATAAACAAAGTCACCACCTTGCGGTATTGCTAATAATTTTGAAGCATCTCTCTGATTTTTAACTGTTTGTCTAGAGACACCGAGGATCTTACTTACTTCACTAGCCTTATATAGTCCACCAGCAGCCTTTAAGTCTGCGTAAAACCTCTCTTTAGATTCGAGTTGGCGCTTTAATTGGTCTAATTCCCTTTGGCTAACTTGGGCTCTTGATTGAGACAATAGAAGATTTATTTGAGTAAAGCATTCAGTATCAGACATTGATAGCAACTTGAGAGCTTCTTTGCTATCAGGCAAATCAGATAAAGCTTCTTGAAGAAGTTTTATTAGTCTTATAGATAAAGCTTTTGTCACATCATCAAAATTATTGAATGATTTCTGATAGTTACCAGTAGTTTCATTAATCTTTTCGTGTAGGGTCATAGTAGTACCTCTCTTTACGATTTATTTTATGTACATGGCGATAAAACGTCAAGGTTAAATTTTGCTCATATGTGTTAAGGGTAAACGCCAGATAGGGTGCTAACAAAGCATTTAAGAGTGATTCTCAACGCTTGGCATTTTTCATTCTATCGTTGGGTTCAGTGTTTACGGTGGTATGGTTGGTTTTCGTGGTAGCGTTGCTCACACCTTAATGCGGCGTTATACACTTATAAGGAAGTAATAGAATGAGTCAGATTTCATCGATAGAACAACTACTGGATATATACCCAAAGCCGAATGACAAAGCTAAAAATAAGGTATTAAGTAAGTTAGATCGTCATTCGATAACAATGATTGAAAATTGCCATTTTTGTATTCTTTCAAGTACAGACGTTAATGGCTTCACAGACATATCACCAAAAGGTGGTGCTCCCGGATTTGTTAAAGTTTTGGATCAGTCAACAATCTTGATACCAGATAGTAGTGGTAACAACCGAATTGATAGCCTTAAGAATATTGTAGGTAACCCTAAAGTGGGGATGATGTTCATGGTTAAAGGGATCGATGAAGTCGTACGCTTAAAGGGTCATGCAACTATTCATACAGAACCTGAACTATTGTCTCTTTGTCCCGATGGTAATAAAGAACCTAAGGTCGTTGTGAAAGTGGTAGTTGAAAGCGCATACTTCCATTGTGCTAAAGCTATTATGCGTGGGAAGTTGTGGTCTAACGATTTTCAAGTTGATCGTTCAATATTGCCATCATTAGCTGAAATAATAAAAGAACAGCAGAAGTTAGGTGGAGACTACGTTAGCCAAGAGCAAATGCTGACTTACTACGAGTCTAGCCTTTAGGACGTGTATAACAAACTGTTTAAGAGTGATTCGCAACGCGTGGCATTTTTACTATGCGTTGCTTTTAGTGTTTAAGGTGGTATGCGGCGGCATCGGTATTGCGTTGCTCACACCTTAACAGGGCGTTATGTTCTTGGAGGACATGGTGGAATATCAAAGGGATAGGGTAACTTTTGGCGTTTTTCAGAAACTTGTTGTAAAGCTGTACAAAGCCCTCGTATTCAAGCTTTCAAACAAAAAAGAGAAGCTAGAATGGCAGCTTCTCTTGATAGCCGATTGTTTACGAATCATTGGGCTTTGTAGGTTAGCTTATCGGATGGCTTCCAAAGTGCATACTTCAACGTCTAGCGTTAAGAACAAGTTCTGGTCAACCCATGTTTCAGGTATGGCTCTGCAATATTCAGGTGACATGATTGGCGCCGAAAAAGCATTCTTAAAAAGCCAGGAGTTTGCTTGTGAGCTTTCTTTGAGTTTTAGCTTGCAGCATTTGGGTAAATTGAACGTTGAGGTTGGCAACTATAAACTGGCAGAGCAACAGTTCATAGAAGCATTGGCAATTCGAGAAAAATTGAAACGGGCTGACTTGGTAGAGTCGACTAACAGGGCGATTCGAGGACTACAAAAGCTACGAACATAACAAACTGTTTAAGAGTGATTCGCAACGCGTGGCATTTTTACTATGCGTTGATTTTAGTGTTTAAGGTGGTATGCGGAAGCATCGGTATTGCGTTGCTCACACCTTAACAGAGCGTTAGCTTTCTACAGAACTCAAAAGAGGTATTCAATGGATTTGAATAGATATGAATTGGTCATCTTTGATGCTGACGATACACTACGGGAGTGCACTGTTGAAGGTCAGTTTTATCCGCTTGCACAAGGGGAGTGGGTGTTAAAAGGTGATGTTTGTGATGTCCTCAGCAAATACGATTGGACATCCAAAAAATTTGGTATCGCGACAAATCAACCGGGTATATCTAGGGGGGAGTTTACAGAGGAAGTAAGTCTTCAACTCCTTAATGATATGGTCATAAGCGTTTTTGGTTTTCTTCCGGATAGAGAAGCCATTCAGTTTTGCCCGCATGCCATTGATGGTGAATGTGACTGTAGAAAGCCAGCAGGCGGAATGTTAAAGCGCATAATAGCGCATTTTGGTGTCGAGCCAGCATCGACGGTTTTTGTAGGTGATCGCCTTAAAGATAAAATTGCAGCGGAAAGCGCAAGTTGTGGTTTTATCTGGGTCCACGATCTTGTAAACGGAAGCTCCAAAAGCTAACAAACTGTTCAAGAGGGATTCGCAACGCGTGGCATTTTTACTATGCGTTGGTTTTAGTGATTAAGGTGGAATGCAGCGACATCGGTATTGCGTTGCTCACCCCTTAACAGGGCGTTAAATGGCTAGGTTGACTATGTCACTCAAAGGAGAGTAGTAAAGTAATGGGTATGTTTATTAGAGGACTAATTTCTTATGACTTATTAGTGGAGTTGAGTGAAAGTAAAATAGTCATTCGAACGATAGGAAATGGTCCCAAACTTGAGTACGAGCCATATTTAGCCGTGGAAACTGCAGGTAAAATCCGTGTGATGAAAGGTGTCGGTTCAGAGGCTAAGTTACAGTCAGGAACCGGTGTTAAGGTCATTAACCCGTTTGCTCATCCACGCTCTTTTGTTGCTGATTTCTATGTTGCTGAAAAATTGATACAACACGGTGTTCGAGAAATACATAAATCGAAAATTTTCAAACCAGCACCTCGAATCATAATGCACCAACTAGACAAAACAGAAGGCGGCTTAACAAACGTTGAGGAAAGAGTTTTAAGAGAGCTTGCCCTAGGTAGTGGAGCACGAGAGGTCGTCATTTATGTCGGGGAAAAGTTAGATTCAGATAGAATTACTTTTGATGATGTGAAGAGAAAATAGCCATTTAACAAAGCATTTAAGAGTGATTCGCAACTCTTGGCGGTTTCGCTTCGCTCAAGTGTAGCCAAGCGTCGCTCACACCTTAATGCGGCGTTAGGTGTCTTATGTAAGTACAGAGAAAATATCAAAGGAATGACAGTTTTTGGTCTTGCTCTCAAATCGAAGTTTTAACATGTGGTTTGAAGCTAAGTCATTGAATTTAAATTGTTTTAATATTCGGTTGTCGCTTGGTGTAAATGCTGCGTTCTGAACATAAGCAAACGTTAAAACTTTTGATATTGTACTTGGGTTTGTAAAGTTAACCTCAGATTTTGGTTCATAGTGTTCAGTTGGTAACATTGAGAAAGACGAATCAAAAATTGAAAGTAGGTTGTTGAAATTTTGGTATTTTTAATCAAGCAAAGCCCGTGAAAAGGTTGTTTTGTAATCAGTGTTTTGGTTGGAAATATGCATGTTTTATGGTCAACGTAAGCAAAAATCGGCTTTAGTGCCCTGAACCTAACAAAGCATTTAAGAGTGATTCAGCACGCTTGGCATTTTTGGTTTGGGTTAAATTCAGTGTTTACGGTGGTAAAATTAGGTGCCGTGGTAGCGTGCTTCACACCTTAATGCGGCGTTATGCGACCTAAAGGAAATTGAGGTTTATGGATAAATTTGTAATGCTTCAAGAGCTTGGTGCGGGTGATTTTCAGCATCTTAACGGTTCATTGGAAGCACACCTGAAAGGAACTGAACAAGTTCTAATTAACTGGGGTAGTAGCGAGTTACTTCAAATCGCAGGTCTCTTTCATGCCGCGTATGGAACAGCGGGTTTCGATGAAAATATGGTGTCGCTAAGTCAGCGCCAAGAAATAGCGCGAATTATTGGTAATGATGAAGAAGCATTGGTTTATTTGTATTGCTCATGCGACCGAGAGTATGTATTCCCTCAATTTGGCAAGGTGCTAGAAATCCAATTTAAAGACAGATTTACTGGTTCAATATTCAAACTCGAGAGTGCAACGGTGAAGTTGTTTTGCGAGTTAACGGTCGCTAATGAGCTAGAGCTTGTCTATAACAGTGAAGAGTTCAAGCTCAAATATGGTGCTGAGCTATTTGAACTGTTCCAAGGTATGGACAGCTACTTAAGTACCGAGGCTAGAAAGGCGTACAAATCAGCATTGTCGAATTTCGCATAACAATCTGTTTAAGAGTGATTCGCAACGCTTGGCATTTTTACTATGCGTTGCGTTTAGTGTTTAAGGTAGTATGCAGGAGCTCTTGTATTGCGTTGCTCACACCTTAACAGGGCGTTAGCCCTAAAGCATCATAGCTAACCTTGAATTTCTAGTAATGTGTCCGCATGTTCATATAAACAATCAATAATGAAAGGAATTAAGAATGTATGAGCTAGGGCAAGTATTGAAAATCCAATATACAGGTTTTAAACATTACGGAATTTATGTTGGCAACAATACTGTTATCCATAATTCTAAAAAATATCATCGCGTCGAAGAGATAGATCTAGATGCTTTTGCTGACAACAGAACCATACAGAAAAGCTCGATTAAGGCTGAAAACCCGGCTTTAGCAGTGCAAACAGCACGAAAATACTTAGGTATTCCTTACAGTTTGTTTTCTGAAAATTGTGAGCATTTTGTTCGAACTGCATGTGGATTAGTAAAAGAGAGTACCCAAGTACAGAAATACTTAATTTCTGCTGTTGGCGTAGGTGCGTTGCTCAAGTCTGATAATACTGTAGTACAAGCGGCTGGAGGTGCAGCTGCGTTAGCTTCTATGCTTACACCAACAGAGCAAAGTCCGGTCAAAAATGTGGCTGTAGCTGCTTGTTTAGCTGCTGGTATTGCGTTCTTGGCGTCAAAATAGGGCTAACAAACTGTTTAAGAGTGATTCGCAACGCGTGGCATTTTTACTATGCGTTGCGTTTAGTGTTTAAGGTGTTATGCGGCGGCTTCGGTATAGCGTTGCTCACACCTTAACAGGGCGTTATAACTCTAGGGAGCAAGGATGCACATCTATGAAAATCAATAAGGTACATACAGCAAAGTGTCATTGTGGCACAGTTGAGCTTGAGCTTACATTGCCAAATGGATTGGAAGATCCTCGTCGCTGTTCATGTTCAATGTGTCGGAAACGTGGTGCCATTGCGGCTTCGGTTTTGTTAGAAAATCTAAAAATTGTCAAAGGTGAAAATAACCTGACTCTCTATCAATTTAACACGATGACAGCTAAGCACTTTTTCTGTAAAACGTGCGGCATATACACTCATCATCAAAGACGTTCCAATCCACATCAATATGCAATTAATGTGGCGTGTATTGAGGGCGTAAATCCTTACGAGCTTGAACCCGTAAAGATCTATGATGGAATTCATCATCCAAGTGATAAAATTGGCTTGTAAGTGCCTTATTTGAGTCGAGTTATAACAAACAATTTAAGAGTGATTCAGCACGCGTGGCATTTTTGGCATGCAGTGATTTTTTGTGTTGAAGTGGCATGCGGAAGCTTGGTCATTGCGTGCTTCACACCTTAATTGGGCGTTATGCAGGTAGGTAAGCCTAGGAGTAGGAAATTGAAGTTAAAAGCGCAAAAATTTGAATCAATACTCAGAGCTGCCTCTTCTGCGGTACTCCTCATTGTCCCTATTTATTTCGGTTATGTTGGTAAACCTACTGAAATGGGACTGGTGATTGCTGCTGGCTTTATAGGTTTGGTTTTTTCCAGTCTGGATAAATTTGAAAGCTTCAAAGCGGGCGGTGTAGAAGCAAAACTGAAATTAGAGCAGATTGATGCAATCATAGATAAGCAAACAGAATCTGATTACTCTGAGGGGCAGGAGTCTCCCGGAATCGAAATTCCAAATTTAGACTTGGTGCCGAAGAATGCTCAAGATGTCCTAACAGCTCTGCATGATCCCAACTATACGTGGCGCTATGTCTCTGGGGTTTGTAAGGCAACTAAATTAAATCGTGGTTCAGTACAAGCAGCTTTAGAGTGGCTTGTAGCTCATGGTTACGCCAAAAAGTCTATTGGTAAAAATGGCGAGATTTGGGCTTTAACATCTGAGGGGCGCAGTTTGTACGTAAGAGTCAGATTTAAAAATGAGCAGGGTGGAGTACCTGCATAACAAACTGTTTAAGAGTGATTCGCAACGCGTGGCATTTTTACTATGCGTTGGCTTTAGTGTTTAAGGTGGTATGCGGTGGCATCGGTACTGCGTTGCTCACACCTTAACAGGGCGTTATACGCCTAATAAAGTCATTTATATCAATGACTAATATCAATGTTCCAGTTCTTTTAAAAAACATTTTTCTTATTCTGCCAGCACCGTAAGCACAATTTGCAACTAAAGTTTGAATTTTGTTGTATGGATTCCGAGTAGGTCATAGTTTATGCATTAGAGTGAGTATGTTCTTGCTCTCTAGTTATTTAAATATGAGTGTATAGTTATGAATGAGCTAATTGTTCGTGCAATTCAAGAGAAGTTAAAACTTGAGTTTACTTACGACGGATACCCGAGAGAAGTTTTACCACATTGTTATGGCATGACAACTGCTGGTAATGATGCCGTTCGGTGTTATCAGATCTCTGGCGGCAGTGCTTCGGGTACAGTTCCGGGGTGGCATTTGATGACAGTAAACAAAATGGTTGGTCTAAAGGCTACCACGCACTTTGATTCAGCTGCCGAAGGCTATAAGCGCGGTGATCGTGGTATGAGCCGCATTTATTGTGAGCTTTAGCTTGCTTGATATACGCTTCAAATTAGATTGTGAGAAAAGCGTATAACAAACTGTTTAAGAGTGATTCGCAACGCGTGGCATTTTTACCATGCGTTGCGTTTTTGTGTTTAAGGTGTTCTGCGGAGGCTTTGGTATTGCGTTGCTCACACCTTAACAGGGCGTTAGCTTTTGTCGCTACAGTACCCAACCTAAAATATGTTAAAATTCTGCTGGTTAATACGTTAATGGTTACGGTGAAATGATAAACAGACACTCTGAATTAGAAGAAGTTGCTTATAAGATGGTAGGAAATACATTTCCTATGGAACTGAAGAAAACCTACAAAGAGCATATGAATAGTGAGTACTCAGCATACGAGTACACTATTATTCTTCAGGAATTGTCAGGGCTATTGTATAACGTTGGTGTAGGTGTTTTATCAGCAATTGTGTATTCAAAAATCTCTTCAGAAGAACAACCAGTAACAAAAAGTGATATCCAGAACCTAATTAACAAATATGAAGAAAAACTAGAGTATCTGAGAGAACACCTAGAAGACAGAGAAGGCAGTGAAATATTAATGTCGAGTGAAGCGGGGCAGAAAGTTCCTTTTGAATTTGAAGAGTCGACATCTATTGATGATGAAACTTTAGCTGAATGTGAGTTTCATGAACGTATGAGCAAGTCTTTAAAAGAGAACGATCCCGAGATTATTTTTGAAATAGAAAAGGCATTGAAGGACTTGAGTGCTCGTTCTGGACAAAGCTAACAAAGCATTTAAGAGTGATTCCCAACGCTTGGCATTTTTCATTCCATCGTTGGGTTCTGTGTTTACGGTGGTAAGGTTAAGTTTCGTGGTAGCGTTGCTCACACCTTAACAAGGCGTTAGCTGTCACAAGTTAAAGTAAAATACAGATGCAAAAAATAATCGATTCAACAGTATCTGAGTTGATAAAAATTATCGACTCAAAACAAGATAGTAAAAAAGTAGCATGGCAGTTTGTGTTGGAAGAACTGGATGCAGCAAGACATGGTTCAGACTTTGTCCAAGACCGAATGAAACGTTTTTACATAAACGAATCTGAATATATAGATGCCATGTCAAGAAGTTGGGATGATGTTGATGGTCCTGAGGGTCCGCAACAATTTTTAGTTTCACTGAGCATGATGTTATCCGAACGGGTTGGTACTGAGACTGCAGCTGCAGTACGGATATCGATAGTTGAGTACATTTTGCATCACTATAAACTTGGATGCTTTTTTATAAATGATTGGTCGCAAGCCGCAAGAAAACCATTGAATTTATTTGAAATAATCGCAGATGAGACAAAGCTCAACCCTAATTTATCCGTGTTATTATCTGAAGAGTATAAGCCAGTTCGAGATGTTATTAATAGATGGGCTAGTGGCTTTGAAGATAGAGATAATAAGTTCAATCATGAGTTTCAGACGACTTTTAATTCATCTTTCTGGGAAGTGTATCTATATCAATGCTTCAAGGATTTAAATCTTACAGTAGATTTTTCAAAAGCAAGTCCTGACTTTACTCTTGTTTCAAAGAATTCTGATGGTTTAAAGAGTATCGTAAATGTTGAGGCTGTAACCGCTAACCATGCTTGCGACTCTGAACCTGAATGGTCGCAGGAAAATACTAAGATTGAGCATGATAAGTTTCTAGATTTTGCATGTGTGAGAGTTCTAAATGCAATAAAAAGTAAGCACGACAAATTCTTTAAAACATATGCTAAATTTGAGCATGTAAAGAATGCTCCTTATGTGATAGCAATAGCCCCGTTCGAGCAAAAACACTTTTGGATGCAAAACAATGAAGCTATTATTCGTGTGCTATACGGACAAGGTGTAGTAAAAACTAGTAATGGTTTTGAAGAGGTGAAAGTCCCATACGTCATGAAGAATGATACCGTATCGCTTGAACTTGGATTATTTACAAATGATAAATTCAAGGAAGTTAGCGCAGTTATATTTTCTACAACAGCAACGATCGGAAAGGCAATCACGCAAAGTGAATTGAATCGAGATATAAGGGTAAGCAGATATCATGAGGTAAATGGTTTACTGGTAGATGTAAAACCGAACAATAAACATTTTGAAACACACCTCGACGGTCTACAAATACATCATAATCCATATGCAGTAACTAAGTTAGATCCTGAGTTGTTTAAAAACTATGAAATCACACATTACTACTATGATATTGAAAATGAAAAAATAGATAACCAGCAAAAAAGTTACACTATTATATCAAGGAACATCTTTCTTCCCTCGGATAATGACAGCTAACAATCTGTTTAAGAGTGATTCGCAACGCGTGGCATTTTTACTATGCGTTGAGTTTAGTGTTTAAGGTGGTATTCGTGAGCTTCGGTATTGCGCTGCTCACACCTTAATGCGGCGTTAGCTGAATACATTGACCTACAGCGTGTGGAATAATAGAGGCAAATTAGAACGAGAATCACTCTATGAAATCAGACAATCTTTTTCCTATCAAAGACTTCAAAAATACAGTCTTTTTGAAACCTCTAATCGCCGAAAGCGAAGTGACTAATGTTCATGCCGGTGATTTTAGCTATTACAGTGACTTTGACGATCCAACAGAGTTCCTGACTAAAAATGTACTATATAACTTTGGTATTTCGGGTAACTCACTTCATATTGGTAAATTTTGTGCGTTTGCTAATGGGGTTCAATTCATCATGCCTGACGCAAACCATGCAACTTCAGGTATAACAACATATCCGTTTGCAGTTTTCGGAGAAAAGTGGGCTGAAGCTCTACCGTTGACAGAGTACCCATTTAAAGCATACAGAGACACAGTAATTGACAATGATGTTTGGCTTGGTTATGACGTAACAATCATGCCCGGAGTAAACATCGGTCATGGGTCAATTATTGGTGCTAAATCAGTCGTTTCTACAGATATTCCACCGTATAGTATTGCGGTAGGTAACCCTGCGAAAGTCGTTAAAACTCGGTTCAGTGAAGCTGACCAAGAAGTACTTTTGGAGCTAGCATGGTGGGACTGGGAAGTTGAGTTAATCGAGAAAGCAATGCCAATTCTAGTCAAAGGTGACATTCCTAAAGTACTTGAATTTGCGAAACAAAATGGCTTGGCAGTATAAATTCAGCTAACAAAGCATTTAAGAGTGATTCCCAACGCTTGGCATTTTTCATTCCATCGTTGGGTTTTGTGTTTACGGTGGTAAGGTTAAGTTTCGTGGTAGCGTTGCTCACACCTTAATGCGGCGTTAGGCATCTTTTCGAACCTAAAGGAGTAGGTATGTCGAAATTATTAGTTTACTTAACTGCGCTATTCTTTTTGCTCTACGGAGCTCTCTTTGCTGTGTTCCCTGTAGACATGGCAAACTTAATTACAGGCTCAAGCCCCAATTCTGCCTCAGCAACTATTGATTTTAGGGCTACGTATGGTGGTGCCCAGTTTGCAATCGGTCTTGCTTTGATACTCGTCCTCAAGATTAATCAAGATGTCACTTTGGCTTTAATCATTGTAGCTATTACATTGTTATCTATGGCGTTTGGTCGTCTAATTGGTGTCTTGTTTGACGGTCAACCGAATACACAAATGTATGTTTATTTAGTTGCTGAGTTAGTTTTTGGGCTGTTGGCTCTATACCTGAGAAAGTCAGTGGCACTGGTAACCAATGCCTAACAAACTGTTCAAGAGGGATTCGCAACGCGTGGCATTTTCACTATGCGTTGGTTTTAGTGTTTAAGGTGGTATGCGGCGGCTTCGGTATTGCGTTGCTCACCCCTTAACAGGGCGTTATACGCTTTTGAGGAAATAATCCAATATGAACAAGGTAGTATTCAGAAATTGCGATGAAAATAGTCAATATTGGGTTGCTCTAGAGAAGCTGTTTCAAACAGAATGGTCTGACTTTCTATTCGTAGATACCTATAAACCAGAAGCCAACCTTCCACCTGTGATAATTGCTCTCAGAGGCAATCAAGTTATCGGTGGTCTTGCTTACTCGCGCTTTAAAGAACCTAATGGTGACTCAGAAGTCATTTGGTTTAATGCTGTTTATGTTTCACCAGAGTGGCGTGGTCAAGGTATTGCTAGTGAACTGATTAACCGAGGTGTTAGCCAAATATCAGCAGCAACTCAAAGTAATCTGTATGCTTACACCAATGTACCATCGTTGTACGAGTCATTAGGTTGGTTGGCAGTTGACATTGAAAGTGAGCCAAATCATAAGGTTATGAAAGTTTCGTTGTAGTGTCAGCACGCGTATAACAAAGCATTTAAGAGTTATTCCCAACGCTTGGCGTTTTCGCTTCGCTCAAGTATCGCCAAGCGCCGCTCACACCTTAATGCGGCGTTAGCAAACAAGGCGGAAATATGGAAATCCGAAAATATAGTAGTAAGTATCGAGCGCAATGTATTGAAGCGTTTGAAAGTAATATTGGTCAATACTTTGATTCATCAGAGCGTGCAGAATTTATCGAATATCTTGATGCTTTATCTGAAAGTTCTGAATACTATGTTTGCCTTGAAAGCGATAGTGAGAAATTGCTTGGTTGTGGTGGTGTCGGGTTAAAGTCATCAGTTGCTTCTTTGGCTTGGGGCTTGGTCCATAAAGACTTTCATGGTCAAGGTATAGGAACACAGTTAACTGACTTTCGACTGTCTTATATAAAGAACAATACCTCATTGCATAAGGTGAAAATCGAAACATCCCAACACACTCAAGGTTTCTACGAGAAACGTGGTTTTACAGTAACCAAAACCATCCCAAACGGTTTTGGTGCAGGAATTGATTGTGTGGTAATGGATTTATGCATAAGTCGTTGAGTTTGTTTGCTAACAAAGCGTTTAAGACGGATTCCCAACGCTCGGCATTTTCGGTTTGATTCAGCTTTAGTGTTTACGTCACAATGGTTTAGGTGTGGTGGTCTGCGTTGCTCACCACTTAACGCGGCGTTATGCGCTATCTACGTCAACTGTTGTTTTGTGTTGTAGCTTCAATAGATTATGAAAAGCTAGTTGCTATTCATATAAAAATTTCTGTCTGATCTCATGAAAGCTGATTGGCTCGAAAATAGATGTATCCAAAAGGTAAAATAGTAGCCTAAATTTTCTAAGAAGAGGCTCAGATGGCTAAGGTAAAACTCATTGGTTCAGTAGGCGTAAGTGGGAAAAATCAGACAATTGATATAAAGGAAATACAAAAAGGACTCAACCTCACTATTTCGTTGTTAAAACCAATTGCTCAATTAAAAGTTGATGGTTCTCTAG
This sequence comes from Vibrio sp. SCSIO 43153, assembly GCF_023716625.1. Classification (NCBI taxonomy): domain Bacteria; kingdom Pseudomonadati; phylum Pseudomonadota; class Gammaproteobacteria; order Vibrionales; family Vibrionaceae; genus Vibrio; species Vibrio sp. SCSIO 43153. The sequence goes on along the minus strand of NZ_CP071855.1, from coordinate 1,858,351 downwards.
GTAGAAATCCTGAAAAGTCAAAGACGGTGGCTGCTATAAAGGAATTTCAAAAGAGGGTAGTTGGGATGGTAAGACCTGATGGAAGGGTTGATGTAAATGGCAAAACTCATAGGAAATTAAATCATTGCATTCAAAAGAAATTAGAAAAGGCCGCAGTTAAGCCATCGGTAAAAACCCCTTCTAAAATCGCAAAACAGGCAGCTAAAACGTGGGATGTTATTACAGATAATCGAATTGCGACATTGCATAGTTATGTTAGGTCACCAGCGGCTGCGTTCATAAATGCTGTGGAAGAAGAACTTGGTATTGCTTTACGTATAACCCAAGCTCTGCGTACAGTTGAAGAGCAAGACAAATTGTATGCTAAAGGTCGAACAACTGAAGGAAAGATAGTCACCAATGTTAAAGGTGGATATAGTTATCATAATTATGGATTGGCGATAGATGTTGTTGAGATTAAGGATAGAAAAGTTAACTGGAATCCTGACTGGAAAGCAATTGGAAAAATTGGTATCAGTTATGGATTTGAATGGGGTGGAAATTGGAAGAGTTTTGTAGATAAACCACATTTTCAGATGACTTTTGGCCTGTCAATCGCAGATTTGGTTGATGGAGAAAGGCCATGATATATAACTTGTTTAAGATTGTACTCTTGTCCTCATTAACGCTGTATTCATACAATCATGCATGGGCGTTTGACAAGGTGATGTGTGACTTCGAACGTATGCATCATTTAATTGATATGAAGGAGTCTGGTTTATCTATTATTGAGAAAAATAATTTATCACAATCGTCAGAAGGTAGCTTGATTAAAGAATACTGGGACGGCGATGAATTGAAAATAGTTAGGGTTATATATTATGGTGAAACAGGAAAGTCTGAATTAAGCTATTATCCTAGTGATAAGGATTACCTTGTTAAGGTTTCCGATTATTTCTATACGGTTCCAATATATCTAGAGTCATCAAAGATAGTATCTATAAAAGAATCTATTTTTGCAATTTGTCATGATATTGAACCAAACTACCCTAATAGTTCTTCTCTAGATACTGAGTACAAGCGTGCATTAAGTATTCTTAATCAGCTCAATAAGACGGGATTGTGAACAGGTATGTGACATTTTGTACTAGAATACAAGACGCATAACAAAGCATTTAAGAGTGATTCCCAACGCTTGGCATTTTTGATGTCATCGTTGGGTTTTGTGTTTATGGTGGTATGGTAAGGTTTCGAGGTAGCGTTGCTCACACCTTAATGCGGCGTTATAACTCATCAGAGGTTCATCATGAGTAAAAACTTGAAACAATGGAAGAATACACTCAACTCAGAGCAAATTGCTCATGGGATGAATGTAGCGACAGCTAATGCAGTGAGGCTGTTAAAAGATGCGGAACTTTTGTTTCAGGCTGGCAGTTTTCCTACGGCATGTTCAATAGCAATCTTAGCTATCGAAGAAGCAGGTAAAATTTCAATCCTCAGAGAGTTATCTGTAGCTCGTGATGGCAAAGATGTTAAAGAGGCATGGAGATCATATCGTTCCCATACACACAAAAATGTGTTGTGGATGTTTCCATCATTAGTTCAGAGTGGTAATAAAACACTGGATAGTCTGAGCAAACAGCTTGAACGAGGTTCAGAAGCTACCGTCATATTAGATGACTTAAAACAAATTGGGTTTTATACAGATTGCCTTGGAAATAGGAATTGGTCTGTGCCTGATGAAATTATTGATAAAAGTGCAGCTACAGATATCTTAGAAATAGCTCGAATTTTATGTAGTGAACGTACTTACTCAAAGAAAGAAGTCGATCTGTGGGTAAAACATATGAAACCTGTTAAGGGCTGTGCTGTTGAGATTGAAAAGCAAGCTCTCAATAATTGGTTTATTGAAATGCAAGCAAATGACTTGATCAAAGAGCACTCTATAAAGTTCTCTGATTTTATTGGTGAAAATGAGTTATAACAAAGCATTTAAGAGTGATTCTCAACGCTTAGCATTTTTCATTCCATCGTTGAGTTCAGTGTTTACGGTGGTCTGGTTGAGTTCCGTGGTCGCGTTGCTCACACCTTAATGCGGCGTTAGCCTTTTCTTCATGTGGCTAGATTCAACGGAGTATCACCGTATATTTAGAAGGTAAGAATGAAAAGATTAATATTGGTTGCGGGGTTGTCTTTCAGTCAGTTAACACTTGCTAATGATGTCGAAAATCTGTTTAAACAATCTATGTCGTATTATCGAAATGCCACCTTTTGCATGTTTTATGATAAATCTAACATGGATGATGATTCGTATATGGCATCCTATTATTCAATATCCAGATCTGTGCAGGAATTAGAAGAAAGTATGTCTTGGTCAAAGTGGGGAGCTAAGAAGGTGTTGGATCATATCATCATTCAAGAAGTTGCTGAGCAGTCACCTGAAAGTGAGGTCGCTCAATTGAAGAATAGATGTGCAAATATTTCCAAACATGCAATTCATCTGTCAGCAAAGAGCCTGCGTGAAGATATAGATAAATTAAGAGCATCAGGTGAAATGTAGATCACGTGAGTAAAAGGCTAACAAACTGTTTAAGAGTGATTCGCAACGCGTGGCATTTTCATCATGCGTTAGTTTAGGTGATTAAGGTGGTATGCGGCGGCATTGGTATTGCGTTGCTCACACCTTAACAGGGCGTTAAAACTCTCGTAGGAATTCAGAATGGATTTAATATCAAAATCGAGTACTTCCATAGCAAATTCTTTAGCTAAATCTTTTGCGTCGAATGTTATTGAAAGGTGGACTCGACGAAGGGCAGAAAAGTTTTTTGAAGAGTTTCAATTTAAGATTGCCGAATCTAGGCTTGTCGGTGATAACCAAATCCATATCGCTCAAGAAATTGAAGATATCATATCGACTGAGCTGGGTAGTGAAGTTGTCTTTGATGCCTATCGTAGAGTTAGCTTAGCGAAATCCAAGGTGATTGGTCCAAGAATAATAGGTTTTTTAACAGCGGAGATCTGCTTAGAAAAACGACTAGCTGATGACGTTGAAGACTTGATATTTTCCGTCGCGGAAACGTTGAATGACATAGAAATGCTAAATTCGATGTATGCATTAGAAGATTGGTTTGAACGTGCAAAAGCAGGTAAGCGCAAAGGCTATCAGTCGAGAACTGCATATATAGAAAATAATGAACTTGTTTATGTGCTTGAGCACCATGAGTCTGAAACAACTTTTGGTGATTCAGATGAGATTGATCTCAGTATTAATGGTCTAGATGAAGAGTTCGGAGTCGGTTTGCAAAAATTGAAAAGCTTGGGACTTTTGACCGCAAGAATTCACCAATCGTCGGTGAGTTTTACTGAAGATAGTGAAAGGCATATTGACTATGATGGTTCAGTTCAAATAACGTTAAAAACACTCTCATTTCCTTTGGAATATCGAAGGCTTCTTACATTAATCTCGCAGATGTCAAAGGGAGTAGAGTTTTAACAAACTGTTTAAGAGTGATTCGCAACGCGTGGCATTTTTACTATGCGTTGCTTTAGGTGTTTAAGGTGGTATGCGGTGACTTCGGCATTGCGTTGCTCACACCTTAACAGGGCGTTAGTTGCTTGGAGTTAAAATGAACATTTCGAAAAATAAAAATAAGCAAATCAATGATCTAATTGAAAAGTGTAAATCTAAACAAGGCGAATACCTTCCTTCACATCATGGTTCTGGGAGCTGGGCTACCACATACTCCACTGAGTTTATCAATGCCGCTAGTGAGTTGTATGTCCTCTTTCAAGATCTTGGTCTTGGTGACCCTCTATATTTGCTTTCAAATAAACTCAGGGCAGCAGGTATTCGCTCATGTCGTGGCGCAGAATTCCACGTAGACCGCGTGGACTATTTATACAACACTCACCTGCGTTTTCGAATTGAAGAGTTGCGTGCAAAACAGAAAAAGAAGCCAGTTCATAACAAGGTTGCGTGTACGTATTGTGATAAAATGGTGGTTGATATCACTCAACACGTCAGTCAATCGCACCCCGAGTCTTGGCTCGAATTTTACGCAAGGTCTGGCGTAAACCTAAAAGGTAAAACTAGGTGTTCCTCTTGCGGTTCATTCTTGAAATCAATGGATGGGCATAAAGAAAAGTGCCTGAGGACGTTAGAAGTTCGCAACTAACAAACAATTTAAGAGTGATTCAGCACGCTTGGCATTTTTGGTTTGGGTTAAGTTCAGTGATTACGGTGCTCAAGTGGAGTGTCGTGGTCGCGTGCTTCACACCTTAATTGGGCGTTATGCGTAAAGCGGTATGTAACACCTACAAAAAATGGATGGTTAGTATGGAGTTTGATGTTATTTCTCAGGGTGTAGACTCAGAACAAGCGTTGATTTATATGTGGGAAATTTACGATAACAATGATGTTCTTGTTGGAAGGTATGTCGGTAAAGCGAAAAATGGCGCTAGACGTCCTTTGAAACACTACAAAAGGAATGTCGAACGATTGTTAAAAGGACGACCGTATCGTAAATCAAACCCTGATGGATATCGCGTTGTGCATAAGGTGTTAGCTGAAGCAGTGGATAAAGAGCAAATTATAAAGCTGTACTTTCTAACAAATATCGACGATGGAGACGATATCAATCAGGTAGAGCAGGCAATGATTAGTAAATACGATTGCAAAGGTTCAAAATCTTGGCAGTTAAATGGCTAGAATTTACGCATAACAAACTGTTTAAGAGTGATTCGCAACGCGTGGCATTTTTATTATGCGTTGGTTTTAGTGTTTAAGGTGGTATGCGGCGGCTTCGGTATTGCGTTGCTCACACCTTAACAGGGCGTTAGCTTTCTATAGGAGAATGGGGTGAGTCAATATTTGATCGAACCTGAAGTCCCTGGGGGATTTGGTAAAAATACTTTAGGGCGTTTTGATGTACACCCGCCAATAGTAGAAAAGTTACACCTAGAGTTTGATGGGTGGCTGGGTGATGATTTATTAGAAACATTTCCGTGCTTTTTAGTTTCTGAACATTTAGCGACAGCATTAGTTGCATCAAAGTTGTCTGGGTACAATCTTGAGGCAGTGGAACTATCAACTTCTGATATGTTTCAAGAGTTACAGTCAGAGCGCTGTTTACCTCGTTTCTCGTGGTTACAAATAACGGGACACACCGACAAAGATGACTTTAGCGTGTCTGAAAAAGGGATACTATTAGTCTCTAGAAAGGCTATGCAGCTGCTGCAAAAGTTTCAATTAACTAATGCTGATATTACAGTGTACAAAAGCTAACAAACAATTTAAGAGTGATTCAGCACGCTTGGCATTTTTGGTTTGGGTTAAGTTTAGTGATTAAGTTGGTCATATTAAGTGCCGTGGTCGCGTGCTTCACACCTTAATTGGGCGTTAGCGTTCATAGGCATCTGTACAGTAGTTAGATATTAAATTAGAATGCGCTCCCTTTTTTAACACGATGTATTGTAATGGGTAAAAATACGCCTACCGATGTTGCGGCATTAGCTGGAGCTGCTACTGCTGCCGGTGTTTCTGTTTTTGTGTCCAGTGGAGCGTTCGGCATTCTTTCTATTGGTATCGGTTTAACATTGATGACCTTAGTTGTTACTTATGCCTCGGAAAGCGCTAAGAATAGTTCTCAACGATTTGCATTTTCTTCAGTCTTTGGTCTATTGTGCGTTTTAATTGCGGCTCCAATTTACGAACTAATTGGGGTTTTTAATCGTAGTTTGGATAAGTCAAAGCCACTCCTTGCTTATGTGGGAGAGATGGACGTTTTAAAATGTGGTTATGTAATGAGTAGTTCGTTGTTTATCACATGGGTTATTTGCTCTGCTATTACGTTTGCAATGGTTAGTTTAATCTTTAGAAATACGCAAAATAGTACTAGCTGAACCAGGAACGCTAACAAAGCATTTAAGAGTGATTCGCAACGCTTGGCAGTTTCGCTTCGCTCAAGTATAGCCAAGCGCCGCTCACACCTTAATGCGGCGTTATAACAATTTAAAAAGTTAGGAGTTAAAATTGAGTATCCCTGAAATAATTGGATTAGTGGCATCATTAGTATCTCTAATAATTGGCTTTTATGCGGTATGGTTGTCTGTGACATTTTATAAATTGTCAACAAAGAACTCGCAAGAGCTAGAAAAAGCGTCAACTGATATCAACTCTACTGTAAATAGATTAGAAGTATTGTTCGATAAACTGTATTCCGATACTTTTGGTATTATGAAGGATACGGTGAGCGATATGCGTAAACATGTTTGGAGTGGGCATGATACGGTGGAAAGAAGCCCCAACGCTTTTGATTCTAGGTTAAATGAATTGAAGTCCGATATTAACAAAAGCATAGAAGAACTCAAAAAAAGCCAAGGTAACTCCGATAAGCAGTTTGACTATTTAGTTGAAAAAATAGAATCCCTTGTTACCGAGAAAATCGATGATACCGTCAGTAAACACGCTACTTCTTGGGAGCAAAAGGAGAACATCGTAATTGAAGCATTGAAAAAACACCGAAAGCTTTCAACGAAGGCGTTGCGAGCCTTAGTGGAAACGGATGAAGAAGAATCTGCGTCCTTGCTGTTTATTATGAACCACAATGGCCAAATAGCCTGGGAAGGTAGTGGGAATACTTTTAACGATGAAACAATGGTGAAGCTTGGGAAGAAATTGTTATAACAAAGCATTTAAGAGTGATTCGCAACGCTTGGCAGTTTCGCTTCGCTCAAGTATAGCCAAGCGCTGCTCACACCTTAATGCGGCGTTATGTTTCCGAGTACCCCACGTTTAGTAGACACTTTACTAAGTTAGATCTAGGGTCTAATTGAGAGGTGATTTATGGCTAAACATCGTAATCCAGCGTACACCGAAGAGTTCCGCAAAGAAGCAGTCCGCTTGGCCAGTCTTCCTGGCCGAACAGCCGTCTCCGTTGCCAAGGAGCTGGGCATCAGTGCCCAGCAGATCCGGAACTGGAAGCGCCAGTTCACACGCCTATCTGATAAACAGTTTAACACCTTAGATGGTGTCGATTATTCGAAGAAAGAGTCCGAAGAGCTTCGAGCGCTAAGGCGCGAGAACAAGCGACTCAAAGATGAAATGGAATTCCTAAAAAAGGTCTCGGCGTACTTCGCGAAGCAGCAAGAGTGAAGTACGAGTTCATTGAAAGCTATACCGGCGAGTACTCGATTAGCTTAATGTGTCGTATGTTAGAGGTGAGTCGAGGTGGTTACTACAAGTGGTGTCATCATACGCCGAGTGAGCGTTCAAAGCGGCGAGAGCGCTTTGAGCAGCTCGTCATGTGTACCTTTGCCCAATATCGGGCACGTTACGGTTCAGTGCGAATAGCCGAAGAGCTCAACGAAGCAGGCCATGCCTGCTGCGTGAATTATGTGGCTGATATTATGAAGGAAAAAGGTATCAGGGCACGTAATGGCAAAGGGTTTAAATACAGCAAGGATGTGGCTGCGATGACGAATGTTGCTGACAACTTACTGCGTAGAGACTTTGTATCTGAGACACCGAATCAGAAATGGGTCACGGACATCACGTATATCTGGGTGAAGAGCCGTTGGCTCTTCTTGGCGACAGTGATGGACCTGCATTCAAGGCGCATTGTGGGTTGGTCTCTAGGGACAACGATGACCGTCGAGCTCATCACCAATGCGCTAAAAATGGCGTTTGAGTCACGTAAGCCGCCTAAGGGCGTCATTATCCACTCGGACCGAGGTGTACAATACAGAGCATATAAATATCAAGACTTCATGCGCAAGCATGGAGGTGTACCGAGCATGAGTCGGCAGGGTAACTGCTGGGATAATGCGGTGATGGAGTCGTTCTACAGTCGACTGAAAGTCGAACTGATATACGCAGAAGACTATCAAACAGTCGAAGAAGCCCGAATGGGCATCTTCGAATACATCGAGGTATTTTACAATCGCAGAAGAAGACACTCAGCGTTGGGGTACATCAGCCCAGTTGAGTACGAAAGTATGTAGTTATGTACTGTCTACTTTTTGTGGGGTACACCAGTTTCCGAGTGCCCCACGTTTAGTAGACACTTTACTAAGTTAGATTTGTTGTAACCCATATTCAATGTTCTACTGTTTTACATCACCTTTTATAGATTTCATGAAATGTCCGTTTGCTAAATATATGCATTTTGTATATGTTATCAACTAAATCAATTAGTTATCGTTGCTAGTTGCCAACTTCTTAGAGTGATATTTATGTTGAAGATTTTATTAGAAGCATTTCATGCAAAAGGGTATGAAGGATATCTTTCTGAAGATGCCCAAAAAAAATTTGCGGATTCTTTGTTAAAAATAGCAGATAAGATGTTTTGGGCACCCATTGCATATTTCGGTGTATCTGTTTATCAAAATAAGGCATTAGATTTATGGGGTATTGTATATCTGACTATCTTTTTTGTTTTAGCGGTATGTTTGAGGCATCAAGGTTTAAAAGTATATGACTTACACTATGAAAAGAAAAAGGCGAAAGAAGAAAAAGCGAGATTAACGAACAAAAAGTAAACATAACAAAGCATTCAAGAGTGATTCCCAACGCTTGGCATTTTTCATTCCATCGTGAGCTTCGTGTTTACGGTGGTATAGTTGGGTTTCGTGGTAGCGTTGCTCACACCTTAATGCGGCGTTAGCATGCAGTATGAGAATTGAGGTTATAAAAAGTTTGAATTGCAAAGAATATTTAAAAAATCACCCTATAAGTTATAAATCTATATTCTACCCGTTTGTGGGGTTTGGTATCACTTCAACTGTTGTGTGGTTTCTCATATGGTTAGACATAAATCCTAAGTTTTTTGGTGAATTTCTATTGGAGCAAGTCGGCCTGAAATGGATTTGGGTTTTTGCTTCAATCTCGATATCATTTTTGAGTGTTAAGTATGTCATTAGCGGTCCAGTCGAAAATTATGACGACAAATATGTAAAATTATTTGGCCTATGGTCTGCTAACACTGCTTTAGGAATGAGTTCAACATATGTCGGAATTATGTGGGGGGCGCTAATTCCGGCATATTTCTCGAGGAATTCATTACCCTCGGAGTTCGCTTTTACGAAATTGTTTACGGTTTCTTGTTTAGCACTATTCGCAGTAATATGTATTTATGCGTTCTATCACATACTAACGGCAAACAAGAACGCTCCCAAGTGGCACTATGAACAAGCTAACCATAGGTTTTATAAGTTTATGATCGCAATTTTTGCATTTACATTTTTAAATGGCAGAGCTCTTGATGTCTTGCGAATTTTTAGACCAGATTGGTTCTGATCCATCATGCTAACAAAGCATTTAAGAGTGATTCGCAACGCTTGGCAGTTTCGCTTCGCTCAAGTATAGCCAAGCGTCGCTCACACCTTAATGCGGCGTTATAAATATTGGAGCATCCGTGAAAGATAACATTCGATACTTCAAACAAAAGCTCAGTGAAATCTACGATATCAATGTCACTGAGGTTACCCATCTATCGAGTATGCATGAGTTATATCAACTCAAAACAGTTTGCTCTAACCAATATATTGTTAAGCTTTATAAAGCTAGTGATTGCTCTTTATCGCACTTGACGTCAATGACCGAGTTCAATGCTAGCTTGAAAGCTAATGGGGCTTCCGTAACCGTCCCTGTTCTTGGAGCTGATGGTAAGTATGTCCAGCATATTGGTGATAAGTATGCAGTGTTAAGCCATTTTGTACATGCTGACAAGGTGTCCACTATCAGTTCTTCTCAATGTTACTTATTTGGTCGAGAGTGCGCTCGGCTGCATTTAACAGAGAGTCGGCAAGATTTTCCGCATAAAAAAACTGAAGAGCTGCTGACTTCCCCTTTGCTCAATATCAGAGCCGGTTATAGCCGCAAGCAAGAACAGGTTGGTGTTATAGAAACCTTAGCTACACAAGCGGAGGTCAACTTGTCCAAGTTGCCTTTGCCGGAGGTTTTGTGTCACGGAGACTTCCATTGGGGTAATGCAATCTTCTCACCTCAGCAGATCACGATCCTTGATTTTGACTTTTGTTGCAGAAGTTGGCGAATATACGATCCAGTAGTCTTCTTGTGGAATCTTCTATTCACTAATAGTGACAATATTAAACGACAATGGTCATCATTTCTAAGTGGTTACCAGTCAATTTCAGCACTTTCTGAAGACGAGCTTGGCGCTATTCCTTGGTTGTTGATAGCTCATAATATTTGGCATATTGGTTTCATCGGTGGGGCAACAATTGATGAGTGGGAATTTGATGATTACTGGTTCGATCGTAAGTTCGAGTTGTTTGAGGTAATTGGAGAAATGTACCCATAAAAATATTTATAACAAAGCGTTTAAGAGTGATTCTCAACGCTTTGCATTTTGGGTTTGTATCGGCTTTAGTGTTTACGGCACAATGGGTTAGGTTTGGTGGTCGCGTTGTTCACACCTTAACGCGGCGTTAGGTGCTTGAAGGAAAAGGTAAGTATGGAAATTGCTTTTCAGCAGATAAACATTGATGATTTCGAATTGTGCGTAGCTGTGAGAAAAGATGCATACTTTTGTAGTTTTGGGCATTACGATGGTTTCGACGACTTCATCAGTGGTTATCGTGAACGAGTATTAGACCGGCTAGCAACATCAGGATGGTTCTATATCCATATATTTGTGGATGGTCAGTTTGCAGGGCAGTTAGAGTTTCGTAGCTTTTCACCCGAGCCGGAGACTGGCTATGTGCATCTCATTTACTTAAAGCTGAATTTTCGTGGTTCAGGACTCGCTGCAAAATTGCAGGATTATATTGTAAGCGCGTTGAGTACAGCGGGTTGTTTGCGTGCTGTACTTTCAGTAAGTCGAACTAACCATCGAGCTCTCACATTCTACAAGCGCCATGGTTGGGAGTTCGTGCGCAAGAATCCCAAGCACGATGAAACCGACTTTTACCAACTTTGGCTACGCACCTAACAAACTGTTCAAGAGGGATTCGCAACGCGTGGCATTTTCACTATGCGTTGGTTTTAGCGATTAAGGTGGTATGCGGCTGCTTCGGTATTGCATTGCTCACCCCTTAACAGGGCGTTATGAGTATTCGAGGATAACATGACAGAATTTGACTACGGTATATTAGTAGTAAAAAGTGGTAAGTATGCTGGTCGCATTTGTTATTATGACGATGATATATGGGATGATGACTTAGAAATTGAAGTTGCTGTTGTTTATTTTGGGGAAATGTCGCAGTGTCGAAAGTACTTTTGTATTCCTTTTTCCTGTCTTGCATATCCAACAACAGAAGACCTAAAAAATAGAAGAAATCAATTGCGTAATAGCATCGGTTTAATCGAACCTAAGCATCTACGAAATTATGAAATCACAGAGTTGCATCTCATTGAGTCAACTCTGTATGAATGGCTGTTATCAGCAAGGTATCAAGAAGTGGATCAAGGAAAAAAAGTATTTATATCCCATTCATCAAAAGACAAAGATTTTGTTCGTTGGTTGAGTTCCGACTTATCCAATGCTGGGCATACGCCGTGGTTAGATGAATGGCAAATAAAGGTTGGTGATTCAATACCGGAGAAAATTGAGTCAGGTCTAGATGATGCAGATGCTATTATCTTGGTGCTTTCTCAAAATGCTGTCGAATCAAAGTGGGTTGAACGAGAGTGGCACTCAATGTATTGGGACGAGATTGAGTCTGGCAATATTATGGTCTTACCAATATTGTATCAGGACTGCAAAATTCCTCGTCTACTTAAAATGAAAAAATATGCAAATTTCATTCAGGACTACAATTCAGGTTTAGAAGACGTCTTGCTTGCGTTGAAATAATACTCATAACAAAGCATTTAAGAGTGATTCCCAACGCTTGGCATTTTTCATTCCATCGTTGGGTTTTGTGTTTACGGTGGTATGGTTGGGTTTCGTGGTTGCGTTGCTCACACCTTAATGCGGCGTTATGAGGCGTCGCTATTTAGCTTAGAGATTTATGATGAAAAAAGGATTTATTTACCTATTGCCTCTGCTTCTCGTTGGCTGCTCAGCGAAAGTTGATAAGCTGAGTTACTTGAAAGTATGGGATGACAAATGGCAAGAGTGCGACAAAATTGGTAAACAAACGATATTAGATTTCCCCAAATCTGAATGGTTTGAAAGCCTGAGCCTTGACGATAAAAGAGAAGTATTCTTATACATTCACTTTCTTAAGGACTATGAGTGCACTCAAGTCGAGGCGAGCAATCTCAAGGCTGTGTTAAATGAAGTAGATATCACTACTTTAAATGAAGTCTTAAAAGGTTTTATCTATTTTGACAAGCCAAGTGATTCAAGAATTCAGCATTTAGACCAGCGACAAGTTGAGGTCTTGTCTGGCGAAATCAGTAGCCCTTTTAATGCTATATCTACGGCTGAAACAATGGGGCTAGTTGAACAACAGTGAGAGCGCGCCTCATAACAAATTGTTCAAGAGTGATTCGGCACGCGTGGCATTTTTACTATGCGTTGGTTTTAGTGGTTAAAGTGTTATGCGGAAGCTTCGGTATTGCGTGCCTCACACCTTAACAAAGCGTTATGCCTTTTGGGAGAAAATATGCAGTTTTACAAAGCAGATGAATATCAGGCATCTTGCGAAAACCTGTATCATAAGTACGAACTTGAGATAGCTGCTTTACTTCCAGATGCATCTATTGAGCATATTGGAGCTTCCTCTATCCCCAATGCTGTATCTAAAGGTGACCTAGACATACTTGTTGGTGTTAACGGCAAGGAACTAGAGAATGCAGTAAAGTTACTTTCTACTCTAGGCTTCAACGAAAAATCCGATACGTTAAGAACTCCGGAGCTTTGCATGCTGGAAAATAGCTCAGGTGAGGATGTCGCTTTTCAAGTTGTAGCTAATGGTTCGGAATTTGAGTTTTTTGTGGGGTTTAGAGACAAACTCCGTAAAAGTCCTGAGTTAGTTCAACGATACAATGAGCTGAAAATGTCTTGTACAGGTTGGTCTCAAGAAGAGTATCGTCGGAAAAAATCAGCTTGTATTGAGTGCGTGTTAGGACAGGCATAACAAACTGTTTAAGAGTGATTCGCAACGCGTGGCATTTTCACTATGCATTGGTTGTAGTGTTTAAGGTGGTATGCGGCGGCTATTGTATTGCGTTGCTCACCCCTTAACAGGGCGTTAACTGGATTCAAGGAGTTTTGAGTTTATGAATAAATCTTCAGCAGAAATCTTGAGCGATCATATTAATTGGATCGAACAGTCTGCATACGACGTGAAACATCAATTTGACCAGTTTGGATATGACTATGACCTTCTAAAAGGCTATGCGGATCTTAGTGTCTCAACTTTAGGTATTTCGGAGTCTGAATCCGTGATCTTTGGTACGGAAATCTTAGATAGTTTTTCCGATCAAGACAGTGACTTTTATGAAGATAAACGTGAATTGATATTTCAGTCATTAGTGGGTTTGCCAAGCTTAAACCGACAGTTAGAAAATGGCTTTATAGATCTCGGAATCAATTTTCATACACCTCAAGATACAGATACAGCAATGGCATATCTTAATTTTGGCGATGACTTCGAGAAAATCTATAAAAGGTATCGTTTCCCATCCAGTTAACAAAGCATTTAAGAGTGATTCTCAACGCTTGGCATTTTTCATTCCATCGTTGGGTTTAGTGTTTACGGTGGTATGATTAAGTCTCGTGGTAGCGTTGCTCACACCTTAATGCGGCGTTATGTGTATTAACTTGGATCTCTTTTTCGGTAGTAATATACGGATATACGCTGAGAAAAAAATGCTAGAGCTAGCATTGCCAACACGCCAATCACGATGAGAGCAATAAAAACGGCAGCTAAATCGTTATAACCATTAGACGCTACGTATAAGTTGACTAACTTGATTCCTAGCACCAATATGAGAATCATCCCGATTATGGCGAACAAAATAATGCCCCATGCATGTAGATCTGGGGATATTGGTCTTTGGTATTTCTGAGCAGCCATAATATTTACCACTGAGCAACCTTGTATCAAGTATAGCCGAGTAACTTCTAGACTATACACATAACAAAGCGTTTAAGACGGATTCCCAACGCTTGGCATTTTTGGCTTACTTTGGGTTAAGTGTTTATGTCACAATAGTTTAGGTAGGGTGGTAGGCGTTGCTCACCACTTAACGCGGCGTTATGTAGCTAGGTAAGAAATGGAGTATAAATGCTTGGTTTAGTTCGATTTGTATTGGTTGCGAATGTAATAGCAGCCGTAATAGTTGTTGGTCTAGAGATGTCTACAGGCTTCTTTGGACTTAAGTTTGTATCGGACTATGCATTTTTCATCGTAATGCTTATATGGGGAACGACAGCCTTATTTTTCATGTATCCACCTCTGGGGGGTATGGGGCAGTCTGATGACAAGGTTGATAGGATTACAGACTCAATGGTTGACCGTAGTGTTGCGGACGAAATCGATGATGAGCGGTTCTCAGAAAATACAGCCTTTTGTATCAAACTGCTCATAGCTGGCGTGCCTGCATTCTTGGTTTGTGTCCTTGCGAACATCGCTACATAACAAACTGTTCAAGAGGGATTCACAACGCGTGGCATTTTCACTATGCGTTGGTTTAAGTGATTAAGGTGGTATGCGGCGGCTTAGGTATTGTGTTGCTTACCCCTTAACAGGGCGTTATACAAATAAAAGGAGTTAGTCAGATGCGTCTGTATGTACAAGATCGTCAGACAGGAAAGAAAACATATATTCAGAATACGGCTAAAACGCGTCAAGAGTTAGCTCAAAGCTTAGGTTCTAGCCGTTTAAAGGTTAACGATAAGGTTTACTCCGTCAATTCAGTTCTAGCTGAATCAGACAATAAAACAGCACCAGCAATGGCTTTAGGTGGTGTTATTGGAGTAATGGGTGGTGTGCCAGGAGTAGTGCTAGGTGGTTTAATCGGTGGGTTGCTCGGTAAAAGTAACGACGATGAAGACCAAAAAAAGGTAAACGAATTTAATGGGAGTAAATATGCTTCCTAAATTTAACTATCGTCTAGTCGTTGTTCTCATTGTGCTTGTCGCGATAGCAGCTACTTATATTACCGATCAGAAGTATTACAATGAAGCTATACGAAGTGTACTTGAGTGGAAGCATCTTAATATAAGTATCTGGTTTGGTTCACTTATATGCTTTGTTTTACATTACCTTTCAGCCAAAGGGTCAAGTGCCGAGTATGCTGGGCTAATATATAAACAATTTGGTATTTTCGCTGACTCGGCTTTTGCTGCTATTACTTACGGGTTAGCAATGACTACCTCGGCATCCATTCTTAAAGGTGTTTATATCCAACAGTTTTTTGGTGATGTAATTTACTTCAACCACTTTGAGTCACTAGACATATATTCGATGCTAGTTGTATGTTTGTTCTTACTAGGCTATTCACTATGGTCATGTACAAGAGCTGCCTGGGAAGCAATTGTGTTTAGTAGCGCAGAAAGAGCGGAAGCTGTATACGATTAACTATTTGTATAACAAAGCATTTAAGAGTGATTCGCAACGCTTGGCAGTTTCGCTTCGCTCAAGTATAGCCAAGCGCCGCTCACACCTTAATGCGGCGTTAGTACGGGTTTGACATCAAAGGTCATAAGTTTTGGTGTTTATCTGTTTTGGCGCTCGTCTTTACACCTTTCAGTTAGTGCCTTTCACGTTCTTTCCGGTGGCGCTATATGCGGAGTGTTCGCTTTGATTTCATCGTTTACGGCTTCTAACTCTTAGCCTATTTCTTTGGCGCTTTTTCATTTTCGTGGTGTTTTTTGAGAGAGCCTTGATTACTTTTGGTGTGGCTGTTGAGTGACGAGGAAAGAATCCTTTTTTAATTTAAAGCCAGTGAAAGTAGGGCAGTTCAGTGCATTTTTCTTCTAGCCAACTTTCGTCTTTCAATCGGGGTAAGGTTTTGTAGCAGCCCGTCTCACTTCAGTGTTCAAAGCCTTTCATATCATGCCACTTTTCAATATCTTGGAGCGCATAAATAGAAGTAGCGCATGTACTAACAAATTGCTTAAGAGTGATTCGTAACGCGTGGCATTTTTACTTTGCGGTGGCTTATGGTGATTAAGGCGCTGTGCGGTAGCTTTTGTATTGCATTACTCACACCTTAGCAAGGCGTTAGTACGGGTTTGACATCAAAGGTTATAAGTTTTGGTGTTAATCTGTTTTGGCGCTCGTCTTTACACCTTAAAGTTAGTGCCTTTCACGTTCTTTCCGGTGGCACTATATGCGGAGTATTCGCTTTGATTTCACTGTTTACGGCTTCTAACTCTTAGCCTATTTCTGTGGCGCTTCTTCTCTTTCGTGGTCTTTACTACGTCAGAATTGTCTTTCTTTTGTGCTGCCGTTGGAGTGCGAGGGTCGAATCCTTTATTAATTTAAAGCCAGTGAAAGTAGGGCAGTTCAGTGCGTTTTTCTTCTAGCCAACTTTCGTCTTTCAATCGGGGTAAAGTTTTGTAGTTGCCCGTCCCACTTCAGTGTTCAAAGTCTTTCATATCATCTCAATTTTCAATATCTTGGAGCGCATAAATAGAAGTAGCGCATGTACTAACAAATTGCTTAAGAGTGATTCGTAACGCGTGGCATTTTTACTTTGCGGTGGCTTAGGGTGATTAAGGCGCCGTGCGGTAGCTTTTGTATTGCGTTACTCACACCTTAGCAAGGCGTTATGTGAATAGGAGATTCCAGTGAACAAGGTAGTCAAAGAACGCTTCGATGAATATCCGGAAAATGCTCGTATTAGGCTAGAGGAGCTACGAAATCTAGTCTTTCAAATCGCATCTGATTTGGAGTTAGGTGAAGTCGATGAAACTCTAAAGTGGGGTGAACCTAGCTATAGTGTAAAAACAGGCAGCCCGCTAAGAATAGACTGGAAGCTGAAATCTCCTAACAATTATTACCTGTTCTTTAATTGCCAAACTAAGTTAGTCGATACATTTCGAGAATTGTATGGTGAAGAACTGGTGTTTCAGGGAAACAGAGCAATAGTTCTGTCATTATCGAAAGCGTTACCAGAAACAGCAATCAAGTCCTGTTTAGAGTTAGCTTTAACCTATCAACAGCGTAAAAATTTGCCTCTTTTGGGCGCGTGAAAAAATTCACATAACAAAGCGTTCAAGAGGGATTCCCAACGCTCGGCATTTTGGGTTTGATTCAGCTTTAGTGATTACGGCACAATGGTTTAGGTGGGTGGTCTGCGTTGCTCACCCCTTAACGCGGCGTTAGCTTTCTAGAAGTCGATCGCATAGATGGCGATGATAAATAGGTCACTATTTCTTCTGATTGTATTAAGTACTTTCTTCTATTGTCAACGGAATGAGAGTAATGAATAACTTTAGTCGTTTGCCTTATAAATTGCCTAGCAACGAAGCCGATGCGGTTAAATCATTGGCGAAGATATTGAATATCCCGCAACACTTAGTTCAAGGAGATCCTGTTAAAGTCTCGCAAGCTATGTCTGGAACCATTATGTATCGTCAGTTGGACCGCAATGCTAGGCAACAAGCTATGGCAATTATACACAGCTTAAGTAGCGGTCCTTTAAAGAGCTGTCTCATAACAAGATGCACAGATGTGTTGGTAAATCCTCAATGGGGAGAGTGGTCACTGACTACTGAAGAGCTAACTGAAATTCTAAAATTTCATAATGACTTTAACCGATGGTCAAGTATCTTAGGAGCAAATCCTGGAGCTTATGGAGCAGGCGGAGCCGCTTGGAGTATCATCAAAAAAGGCGCTAGCTCTGGGAATGTAGCTGTTTTGATTGCATCAATTGCTCTAGTGGGAATTCATGAGTTTTCTTATAGCGAAATGCAAAAGTACACGGCAGAGTTAGAAAGGCGAAAGTGATGTTTAAATATACAATATTGTCGCTGTTTAGTTATCTAGTACTAATTTCTTTTTCTATATACTTGGGTTCTGCACTTTCAATTCCAGCTCTTCAAGGGAATAACATTGTAGCGTTATTGCTACCCCTTATCGTTCTCAACTATAAGTTGAACATTGAGAAAGGCTTTAGCGGGGGAAAAGTCTTCATTGCTTTTTTTGTATCGATAATCTATTGCTCTGTTTCGAGTGTTGTTTCGTACATTCAACAAGCAAAGCTTCTTGATACAGTAGAAGCTAGTTTAGTGATTTTATTCCCTTTTGCCTTACTATGCATATTAATCGCAACAAAACGCATATAAAGCTAACAATCTGTTTAAGAGTGATTCGCAACGCGTGGCATTTTTGTTATGCGTTGCGTTTAGTGTTTAAGGTGGTATACGGCTGCATCGGTATTGCGTTGCTCACACCTTAACAGGGCGTTAGTCGCCAGAAAAAGCTAGCAATCAAAATCATGTTTCTGAGCTTAAAATTTAGCAGCTGTTTGCTTGGTACACCGATTAATCGTAGATCATCAGAGCTTAGTTCTAGCTGTTTTAAGTCCAAAGTTTTGTACCTGTCCTAGCTGTTGTTTTGTTCTTTGGTGCTTACAGAGTAGGGCAATCGGGAGTCTATTTTTGGTTGCAACTCCGCTCGGTGAGTTTGTCGGTACAAAAGCCGATTTACTCGCTGAAATGACGTTTTCTCTGGTGTTGTAAGTTCCACGTGGTTTCAGTGACTTTGTTGAAAGTCCGCACTGTGAGATTGGCTTTCCAAAAGCGCTTTTTGGTATTGTCAGTCCGTTTTCTGCGGCGTTGTTTGTTCCAAGTGGTTTCATTGAATAGCCGCTTTGAGACTGCGCCTGACTAAAGTGCATCAAAGCACATAAAGTTTGTTGTTCGCAAAGTTTAGTTCGGCTTAAAATTGTCGCTCGGTGCCTCGCGACTAACAAACTGCTCAAGCGGGATTCGCAACGCGTGGCATTTTTACTATGCGTTGGTTTTAGTGATTAAGGTGGTATGCAGCGGCTTCGGTATTGCGTTGCTCACCCCTTAGCAGGGCGTTAGCTGTTTCTCACGTTAAGCAATTAGGATAAATATGGATAATCTTCTTAGAGATGAACTGCTTCGTTCATATGGAACTTACTGCTCCAATAAAGAAGCCGATAATTTTGAAGAATATCAGCTGCTTGGAGCGGCAAAGTACGCCAAATCTATAGCTTACAAGTTAGAAGATCTAGATTTATTAGGTCTTGCCTCAAAAATTGAAATAGAGCTACTAGAGCGAATAAAAACTGAAAATGAATACTACCTATCTTTTGATGAGGCTCCGAGTGAGTTTCCGCATTTAGAAGATGGGCGAGAGTTTTGTAAAGATCTGTTTTATAAACAAAAGCGCTATAGAGTTGATATGAAACCGTACCGAAGATTACTCTTTGATCACGAGGAAACATTTATATCTGCAGGACTATATGACTCTTTAGTTAAATACCTCGATGAAGACGCGGTTCTTCACAAGATCTACAATCAGGTAAAACACAAAATCATGTATTACCAAGGCGCCACCCTGCCTGAAATTAATAAGGTTGATGCTCTGTTTAATGAAGCTTTCGAGGATATTTGTCGAAAGGCCGATAAACACCTTGAACGCCAATTGAGTAAAGCTGTTGCTACAAACAGCTAACAAACTGTTTAAGAGTGATTCGCAACGCGTGGCATTTTTACTATGCGTTGCGTTTAATGTTTAAGGTGGTATGCGGAAGCATCGGTATTGCGTTGCTCACACCTTAACAGGGCGTTATACGCTTTATGGAAAATGATACAAAAAGGACGTTATGAAGTTATCTGAGTTACAAAGTCATATAAAAGAATTCGATTATGCGCCAGAGCAATCTGAACACTATTTTTTAAAACTAATCGAAGAAGTTAGCGAATTATCGGAATCTATTTGCAAAGGTAAAAGTGGGCAACCAACGCTAGATGAACTTAAAGGTTCAATCGCAGAAGAGTTATATGACGTCTTGTATTATGTTTGTGCTTTAGCCAATATTCACGGTGTAAACCTTGAGAAAACGCATGAATTAAAAGAAGTTTTGAACAAGGTTAAGTACAACCGCTAGAACGCGTATAACAAATTGTTCAAGAGGGATTCAGCACGCGTGGCATTTTTACTAAGCGTTGGTTTTAGTGATTAAGGTGGTATGCGGTAGCGTCGGTGTTGCGTGCTTCACCCCTTAACAAGGCGTTATGTAAAAGGAGATGGAATTGACTACGAAGAAAGAAGAAATGACTCTTGTCGAAAGATTCGATGCTGTTGAAAAACTAACAGCTAAAGGCAAGGTTCTCACAACCATATCTATTATTCTTATCGCACTTAATGTGACCGGTGCTGTGATGAAGGAAGCAAATACATTTCTTTTCAAAATTGAATTTGCCCATCAAGAGGGAATTACTTACTTGCTGCTAGCTGCAATTTTGTATTTAACTGTTCGTTATCGAAATTATGCCCAACCATACCATCACGAGCTTTTTCTTCTTTGGTCGGAACGGATGATGCAAGATAAAGAGATCTTTAATTACAATCCAAGAGATGAAGTCGTAACCGGTTTCTTAGGCGATGCCTTTGACGTTTGGGGTGGAGATGAACCGGGTATTCAGGATTCAAAATACCATGTAAGCGGCTTCTTACGTCGAGCGGTGCGCTTTCCTTCAGTATTCCGTGGTGAGAGTGGTGATGGCGAATGGTTCGAGGAGCATTTTGATGAGTACTCTAGCCTTTTATCTTTCAACAAAAAGTGGACTTTTAGTAAATACATACGACTATTGCTAATTGAATTTAAGTACAGATTTAATGCATTTATCAACCACAGAGAGCATTTGGACATCTTAAGTCCATATATGTTTGCGTTTATTGCTGTCCTGTCAGTAATCGTGCCTTGGGAAACTTTTACATAACAAACTGTTTAAGAGGGATTCGCAACGCGTGGCATTTTTACTATGCGTTGGTTTTGGTGTTTAAGGTGTTATGCGGTGGCTTCGGTATTGCGTTGCTCACCCCTTAACAGGGCGTTATACGGCAGGGGTTTATGATTTACAAAAACGGAAAGAAACCAGTTGTTTTATTCGAAGAATTTGTAATTGAGTGGTTTGAATTAATCTCCAAAGGGCAGTGGGACATGGCATTCTCGAAGATTGATTTAGCTCCTTCTTTCGGAGAGGCTTTTACACCCGAGACATTTAGAAATGAAGTCGAAAATGATCATTTCTGTGAAGGTACGATTTTTAGGCAAGCACATCCTGATATTACCTATTCAAACCCTAAATTAATGCCTGGAAGTGGCCAACCAGAAATTTATGAAATTGAGTCATCTTTTAATTATTCATTTTTATATGATGTTCCGCTGAACAATGAGTTTAGCGATCTTACATCTGGTTGGGAGTTTATTGATGTTGGTGACTCTTACTTAGTAAGGTTAGACTTCCTTCACTTAATGTAGATACCGTATAACAAACAATTTAAGAGTGATTCACCACGCTTGGCATTTTCGGTTTGGGGTTAGTTCAGTGTTTATGGTGTCCACGTTGAGTGTGGTGGTAGCGTGGTTCACACCTTAATTGGGCGTTATACGATTAAGGAGAAAAATGAAGCCTGATTTACACGGAAGTAGGGTTGTATTGAGGTCAATTCAAATGGAAGATTCTGATGACTTGTTTGAAATTTATGGTGATGTTCAAACAATGGAATTTGCCTCAGATCCGGTTTTTCCATCGAAAGATTTGATATTCCAGATGCTAGAAAGCGTCGCCCAATTAGAAAAGTCGGGTGAATCGCTGGAATGGGCAGTTTTAGAGCAATCGACCAACAAAGTTATTGGAACTTGCGGTTTACATAGTTTTAGTGATTGTGGTCGTTCATGTGAGGTTGGATGCTTACTTAATTCAGCATATTGGCGACAAGGCTATATGTTGGAAGCTCTCAGTTTATTATTTTCTCACGCAAAATCTGTGGGCATTGAAAAATTGTATGCAGACATTGATGAAGGTAACTTTCGGTCTAAAGCTCTGTTTGAAAAATTAGGTTTCAAAGCCCAAAAAGGTCTCTTTCAGCGCTCGTTGTGAGAAATCGTATAACAAATTGTTCAAGAGTGATTCGGCACGTGTGGCATTTTTACTATGCGTTGGTTTTAGTGATTAAGGTGGTATGCGGCAGCTTCGGTATTGCGTGCCTCACACCTTAACAAGGCGTTATGTAACTTCAAGGCTCATCAGTTTCAACGCTTTGTTATCTCTACCGTAATGAGGCTTTCTCGTTTTTACATGCGTCTGGAACAGCTCTACATTGTCAGTCACAAGATTATTACTGTGGATTGAGGTTGAGATGAAATTACCAACATGGGAAAAACTACGTGCCAATTACCCAGCTTTACCTGCTAATGTGGTGTTTGAAAAGATCGGTGGTAAAGTGGGCTTAAACTATGAACTAGGTATATTTTCTAACGCTTGTGCTATAAGAGTTTCAAAAGCTCTTAACG
Source organism: Vibrio sp. SCSIO 43153 (assembly GCF_023716625.1). NCBI lineage: Bacteria > Pseudomonadati > Pseudomonadota > Gammaproteobacteria > Vibrionales > Vibrionaceae > Vibrio > Vibrio sp. SCSIO 43153. The sequence goes on along the minus strand of NZ_CP071855.1, from coordinate 1,835,955 downwards.
GGAGCGGGGTAGAGCATAAAATTCCTCGCTATAACGCTATTGGACCGGAAGGTAAAATGAGTCTCCAAGTGTCTTCTGGACAAAATAAGTTTTGGTATATTTTCCGTGTAAAGATTCTTACGAAATATCTATCAGAAAAATACTTCAGCCCAGAGGTGTTGACCCCAGAAGAGCATTTGGAAAAAATTAAAGGGCGCAAAGGTATTATTATCTATCAAGTAAATGGGTGGAGTGATGCGACAGGGCACGCTGATTTGTGGGATGGAAAAAAATGTGTATATGAAGGGTATGCATCAGTTACGCATAAAGTTTTATTCTGGGAGTGCGCATGATAAGGGTAATTGCTTTTATTATTATACTTGTTTCATTACCTATAAGCGCCAGCTCTAATACACGAGTCCCTATTAACGGGCAGTTAATTCAATTTGCTAAAGCAAATTGCTTATATCAGTACTTTCAGCATAAAAACTATGACTTAAACGATATTAGAAATATATCTGCGGGTATAGTTCAGACGAGTTCTCTGGCACCAGAAACATTCGTTGAAGTATCTCGATTGGTGAAAAATTATGAGCCAGAGGTTAAGTATAAGAAGGATACTTCTCCTTTACTCGTGAAGTGTTTTACCTTGGATAGTGACCCTGTTTTTCTAAGAAAAATCAATTCGTTGACTCACGACGAATAAAGTTACATAACAAACTGTTTGAGAGTGATTCGCAACGCATGGCATTTTTACTATGCGTTGCGTTTAGTGTTTAAGGTGGTATGCGGCGGCTTTGGTATTGCGTTGCTCACACCTTAACAGGGCGTTATACCTCTATAGGATATTTATGAGTAGTATTGAATTTAAAAAGACTGATAAGAGCTTAACCATCATTGAAGATGATTCCATCGTAGTCGAGGTAGTAGAGAGAAGTGCTACGACTGAAGAGCTCGAATTTTATAGTGAAGATATCGATCAGCGGCTTTTACCTAAAATTCTTTCTTGCGAGGTTGATGATATCCCGAAGGGCTTACATTTCTATAATGAATATGTATGTGAGAGCTTTCAATTGGTGGATTTTATAGAGGTAAAACGTCACGTTGATTTTCTTGAAGTCGAATTCGCAGTCACTTTTCGTTGGGAGAACTGGGACAATCCGATTCTAGTTGGAGATTTTCTCGAACTTTATGCATCAGAAATCAAGGCATTAGGGCTTGAATCCAAAGCTATTGACCAACTACAGGATGGGTGGGCTGCTGTTAATGTCGTTATTCATATTAGCGCAGGAAGTATACAAAACCAAATAGATGCCATGATTGATAAATGTCAAATGGCTTATGAAACATTATTGATTAAAATTTCAAAAGAAAAAGCTCAAGATTCGATAGTTAAAATATTTGAATTTCCTAAAGGGTACGAAGTAGTATGTGCTCAGTATTTAATGTGGTTTGGCGAGTTACTAAATTCTTTAGATATTCAAGCAGATGTGACAACAGAGTGCAGAGCAGGTGAAACGTCTCTTATTATTGAACCTAAAGTGGCTGAATTGTTTTCGGATATTGAGAAATTACTATATCAATACCTATCGCTGCCATACTCAGAGCTCCTACCCGCCGATTTTATAAGCATGACTGCCCTAGAACGATCTAACTATCAGATTTTGGTTAATCAAGTAGAAAATTATAAACTTCAAATTCAAATGAAAGAGTCAGTTATTGAACTTAAGAATGCCACAATATCTCATTTGAATGGTGAACTATCGAATAAGACTAATGAACTTCTACTTCTAAAGAGCCTAAAAAATGATGAAGTTGAGATACTAGAGGGGGCAGTGAGTGTTGGAGAATTTAAATGGGGAGCTCTCAAAGTAAATGTTGGTAAGCTATTACGGTTTCTTAAGTAAAGGCATAACAAACTGTTTAAGAGTGATTCGCAACGCGTGGCATTCTCACTATGCGTTGGCTTTAGTGTTTAAGGTGGTATGCGGCGGTTTCGGTATTGCGTTGCTCACCCCTTAACAGGGCGTTATACGTTCTTGAGGTTCATATGATTGGAATTATCGTAAAAACAGAATCAGAAATTGAAGACTTGCCAAAGGATTGGATTCCTATGGAGTTCAACCCTCTTAAGTTAAACCAAGTATTTGATAGTATTTTAGGCTTTATTCCAACTCAACAGCAGTTTGTGTACGAGAATGGAGAAGTCTTGATTCATTTCGATGTTGATAGTTTAAATGAACCAAGAGCTATCACTTTTAACTGCGTAATGTCTCAAGCAAACGCAGAGATTATTGAACTTTTGGCTATTGGACTGGCAGCCAGAGTTTTTGATAGCGAAAGCTGCAAGTTTATCTAGTTGGCAAAATGAACGTATAACAATCTGTTTAAGAGTGATTCGCAACGCGTGGCATTTTCAATATGCGTTGGTTTTAGTGTTTAAGTGGTATGCGGGAGCATTAGTATTGCGTTACTCACACCTTAACAGGGCGTTAGGTAAATAGGAGAAAACGTGCAGTTTTTTGCAAGATATAAACAAGTTATCGCTGGGGCGATTTTGGGATTCTACGCGTTTGCTGTGGTTTTTTCTTATGCCTCAGAACAATCTACTAATATAATTAAAGTTCTGAATTCTCTAAGTGACTTGATATCATCAGCTGGAGCCATTGCTGCTCTATTTACATTAATTCATCTTGTGAGTGAGAAAAGAGAGGAAGAGCGTAACAGGCATATTTCTAGCGCTAATTATCTGTTAGTTCAGCTACTAAGCCAGGCTTGGGTCACTCGGGAATATATTAAAAAGGTATATCAAGATTATGAAACTGGAAATGCTGAGAAGTGTATAAATCTAATAATGCCTAGATATTCGGTTGACCACCTTCACAAGCTAGATTTAGAGAAGTACGCGTTTCTAATCGGTGGGTATGATCCTAATTTCTTCGCAAAACTATCGAATTGTAAGTTTAACACTTCTGCCATAACGGAGTATATTGACAATCGCATTGATTACTATACGACCGAACTTGTTGAACCATGTAAACATATAGCTTCCTCAAATGGTTTCAAGCTCGAACAGGTGGAGGAAGAAATTGAACCATTGGTTATAGGTTCTTTGATTTCTTCAACTGATAGGATTTTATCTCAGCTTCAAACTACTGAAAGAGATCTTATGATGTTACATTCGTTACTTTACTCTCATATGAAGAAAAAATACCCAAAGGAAATGTTTATCAAGCCGTCGGTTAAACATTAACCTAACAAACTGTTTAAGAGTGATTCGCAACGCGTGGCATTTTTACCATGCGTTGTCTTTAGTGTTTAAGGTGGTATGCGGCGGCATCGGTATTGCATTGCTCACACCTTAACAGGGCGTTAGCTGTTTAAGGAAAAAATGAGAAAATATGATAAGCCGCTATTCTGGCTGTATATAAAAACAAGAGACTCGTTGTTGTCATCTTTTAAGGGCTTTCTGGGAATGCTTTTAGTGTTGTTTGGGGCAGCAGTAGTTTTAGGTAATGAATCCCCCGAGAATGTCTGGATTTCGGTGGGAATCACTTTACTAGTATCTAGTCTTCCAGTCTCAATGGGCCTGATGATGGTAAAGCTCAAATTTAAGAGTTTTGCTGGGTCAATACCTACAGCAGAACTAGCGTATTTTTTACAGCACGATGAAGGTGCAAACATAGATAAAGCTGTGAGAGGTTTATTTTCGTTATGCCTATCTTTTATGATTTACCTTTGGTTTACGATGGTAACTATCGCAGTACTCGGTATGTTGGGAGCAAAGCTCGTGTTGTAAAACACAGCTAACAAACTGTTTAAGAGGGATTCGCAACGCGTGGCATTTTCATTATGCGTTGGTTTTAGTGTTTAGGGTGGTATGCGGCGACTTCGGTATGACGTTGCTCACCCCTTAACAGGGCGTTAGATGATGTGGTTAGTTTCATCAATTAGAGAGGTTTGACAAAATATATATGGCACTGAATTTACTCATAATAATATTTGCTATTTTTGTTATTTTTGCAGGTGTACTATACGCAATGTATACAAAAAATATAGTTTCAAAAGAAGGAAAAACCACAATTTTTGAACTGTTTGGTATTTTTGCATCAATTGCCACGGTGTTGGCTTTTCTATTTAGTCTGTCTGTTTATGATCAGGATAAAAAGGAACGCCTGATTCAAGAGCAAGAGCGTCATGATCTGATAGTTTCCGATTTCATAGCATCATATCAGTACAATGAGCGCGCAATTGAACACTTCTTAGAAACGAAAGTTCCAGACAGGGGCAAAGAAGTAAGCTTAGTTGAGCATTCATATTTTGTGAGCCTAGAGGAAACTCAGTTTAACCGAATTTTAGAAAGCGGAATTATTAAAGATAAAACATTGTTTAATAAAATTCTAAGCCTTAGTGAAGCTGTAAAAAAGTATAATAGAGATCTTGCGAAATTAGCCGATCTAAATGATCTTCTATCTAGCCGAGACTTGGGAAATAGAACGATGCTCCTTATGATAATGGAGCGAGATGTTAATCAGATAGTTGATCTATATAGTGATGTTGCGGCAGGGTTGAAAGAATCATCTAACAAATTGCTTAAGAGTGATTCGTAACGCGTGGCATTTTTACTTTGCGGTGGCTTATGTGATTAAAGCTCTGTGCGGTAGCTTTTGTATTGCGTTACTCACACCTTAGCAAGGCGTTATGAGTACTATTGGAAATTAGTGAAATGGAAAATATCTTTTCGAAATGGTTAGAGCTATTGAGTGAGAACCTTGGTCAAGAATCGACATGGGTTATATTTGTTATACTAACTCTGTTTTTGTTGCTGCTTATGTATGAGCGCTTCAACATCTCGATTGCAACATCTTCATCCAACAAATTTAAGAAGTACGAGCTTTTTTACAGGTATTTGATTCTGACCTGAGCCTTAAGAACCCTATCGTTATAGAGCAGGGATTTGCTAACTACTTTGGTTTTGCTTTATCCTTTGAAGAGATTCAACACTGTTGTAATCTAAATAGACCGACAGAGTTTATAAATGATCTTAAGAGGTGTAAAAGCTCCATCAGCTATGAAGATGGCAAATACGAAAAGCCAAAATTTCACAAGCTTAAAAAGTATTTGTCCAATGCTTTCTATTGGTTCTTTTCACTACTATTAACCTTATGCTTCTACTACTTTTTAGAATCTCAGCAAACTGCATGGTTGGTTCCAATAGCAATCTTTTTCGTATTAGCAGGCTATTCTTTAAAGTTTGTTAGTGCATCTTATGCCAGTGAAAGGATTGCGGGTAATAAGTATACTATAAGGCAGTCAGGTAATCGCATCTTATTGTGCAAGTCGTACTCATAACAAACTGTTTAAGAGTGATTCGCAACGCGTGGCATTTTTAATATGCGTTGGTTTAAGTGATTAAGGTGGTATGCGGCGGCATCGGTATTGCGTTGCTCACACCTCAACAGGGCGTTAGCTTAATCGGCAAAATGACATCTGAGCTAATATGGAAGTATCATAGTGTTGTTTATTATTAAATAGAGTGCACTTCACTAATGAGGTATGAGAAAATTATGACATTCAAAACCAGTCAGTCATTGTCAACTCAAATGGAAGCTGTTGCCAAAGCAGCGTCTTTACAACACCTCAGTATTTCAGATGTAGTTGCCAAAGCAGCGTCTTTACAACACCTTGACGTTACAGATATGGTTGCTAAAGCAGCGTCTTTACAACACCTTGACGTTACAGATATGGTTGCCAAAGCAGCGTCTTTACAACACCTTGACGTTACAGATATGGTTGCCAAAGCAGCGTCTTTACAACACCTTAACGTTACAGATATGGTTGCTCAAGCGGCGTCTTTGCAACACCTTAACGTCTCAGATATGGTTGCTCAAGCGGCGTCTTTACAACACCTTAGCGTTTCAGATATGGTTGCTCAAGTAGAGTCTTTACAGCACCATGGTATTTTCAACTCTGTAATAGATGTGGCATCGCTAAAGCGATTTGACACTTTAAACTCTTTATATACCGAACAAGAATTAACCGAGTTTTCAGAAGCATTATCAGAAGTTGGTAATAGCCTTCAACGAGACACAACGTCTAATATGGATGAAACGAAAGGAGTACAAAGAGTACCTGTATTTCTTTTGTTGTTTCTCAAATATATATTTAATTATATTGTGATGCCGTTGGTTGTAGCGACATATTTACAACCATTATTGACAGACTTTCTTAAAGAAAGTGATGAGCCGCTTCGAGTACAGAAAAATACGATCAAAAAATTGCCTCAGAAAAATGGTATAGAGACTACACCCGCAAACAGGTTTATAAGCGGTAATGGTGTTCGATTAAGAATCTCTGCGTCTACAAAAGTTGAAATTATTACACATTTAGAATTTGGTCAATTGGTGAATGTTCTGGAGAAAGATCGGAGTTGGGTTAAGGTTGCTGTGCCTCAAAAGAATGGAGAGCCATTGGAGGGATGGGTGTTAAATGAGTATACAGAACGGTTCAAGTAATTAAGCTAACAAACAATTTAAGAGTGATTCAGCACGCTTGGCATTTTTGGTTTGGGTTGAGTTCAGTGATTACGGTGGTCAGATTAAGTGTCTTGGTCGCCTGCTTCACACCTTAATTGGGCGTTATGTTTCAGGAAGTATTATGAACAAATTACTATGTCAAACTTGCAATACTGAGACGCTAGGTGAAGTAGGAGAAAGTCCGAAAGGTGTAAGGTATTTTGTTTGCTCCAAATGCAGGAGTTAAAGAGATGGTGTCCTAGGTGTGATCAGGGCTGGATTAACAAATTTGTAGATTCTGCTACAAATGAAGCTTTATTTAACCGCGAGGAATGTGAAGCTACATGGCTATCTGTAAATAAGATAGGCTCTCTAGATAGCTCCCAATTTGACCGGCCTTTTGACGGTAGCATGGAGTCATTTAGGCAAGTAGCGACGTATGAAACATAACAAAGCATTTAAGAGTGATTCGCAACGCGTGGCATTTTTACTTTGCGGTGGCTTATGGTGATTAAGGCGCTGTGCGGTAGCTTTTGTATTGCGTTACTCACACCTTAGCAAGGCGTTATGTTGCAATCACTAGTTGTAATCTTCAGGGAGAAGTGCCTGACCTGAATTGTCGATGAGATAAGTGAGTGCATCAATCACTCGGGTTGGTGTTAACAAGTTATCTTGGCTGCAAGCATCGAGTTCAAATGTGAGGTGAAGTTGCTCTCGCTCTACTTTGATAAATAGGTTTCCATGTGGTGGGCGCTCTTGTGACAAAGCGAAGGCCCCGATACCAAGAAAGTGTGGGCTGTTAAGGTTTCTGGTCGCGTAGATATCACATTTTAACTTGTGGGCCAGTGCTAAGAAATCCAGAAGCAAGTTAATCTGTTCATCTGAAATGCTATCAAGTGATTTGACATGTGGTTGTTTACAGAAACATTCCAAATAGTTATTCATCTCATCGATATTGTTGTTAAATAGCATCGCGTCTAGTCCTTGTTATAAAGCTTGCGATTGTACCTTGAGTCAGCAACATAACAAGGCGTTTAAGACAGATTCCCAACGCTTGGCGTTTTGCGTTCTAAGTTGGGTTAAGTGGTTAAGGTGTAATGGTTTAGGTTATGTGGCTGGCGTTGCTCACTACTTAACGCGGCGTTATGTTTTTTGGGAGAAAATGATGGAATTCAAGCTAGAAATCTATGCACCTGAAACAGAAGTTGTAGCTATCCGTGATGCACTCAACTCAGTTGGTGCAGGTGTTGTGGGTGACTATGACAGTGTTATTTCTATCGTAAAAATTTCAGGGTTCTGGAGACCAACTGAAGGCTCGGAACCTGTTACTGGCAAGAAGGGGGAAATTAACTTTGGTGAAGAGGTCAGAATTGACGTTAGATGCCAAGAGCCTTTAGTTCAAGCTGCACTTGATGCTATTCGAACAATTCACCCTTACGAAGAACCAGTGATCAACATTTTACCTCTATACAACCATAAGTTTGTCTAGCTACGTCAGCACAAACATAACAAACTGTTCAAGAGGGATTCGCAACGCGTGGCATTTTCACTATGCGTTGGTTTAAGTGATTAAGGTGGTGTGCGGCGGCTTCAGTATTGCGTTGCTCACCCCTTAACAGGGCGTTATACGAACTCGCAAAATTTAACATGGAGAACAAATTGAAAGATTATGAAGTTTATCTGTTCGATATGGACGGAACGTTAGTAAATTCAGAGCCATTAAAGGGTAAAGCTCTAGCATTGGCTTGTGCAGATTACGGCGCTCAAGTTGATCACAATATATATAAAGACGTTATGGGTGAAAGTTGGCAGGTTGTGACTGGTCACTTTTTTACTCATGCGGGCATTTCACCAGATCTAGGCGAGTTTAATCGTTATTTTCGAGCTCACTACGAACTGATGTTAAACGACGAACTTGAGTTGAATGCAGGAGCTAAAGCGTATATTGAACACTTGAAAAAAGCAGGGAAAAAATGTGGTGTTGTCAGCTCGGCAGCAACATGGATGGTTGAAAATATTTTGACTTCATTGCAGTTAGAAACAGCTTTTGATCTTGTTATTACCCAAGAGCATGTAACCAAGCATAAACCTGATCCTGAAGCTTATAATCTTGCACTCGCAAATTTAGATGTATCACCTGAACATACAATAGTGTTCGAAGATTCAACAGCAGGCATTAGCGCAGGTAAATCTAGTGGTTGTGACGTTATTGCCGTTAGGCATGAGTTTAATGGAAAAAATGACTTAAGCGGCGCATTAAGATCTATCAGTGTGTACGATGAAATGTTCGTATAACAAAGCATTTAAGAGTGATTCTCAACGTTTGGCACTTTTAATTCCATCGTTGAGTTCAGTGTTTACTGCGGTAAGGTTGAGTTTCGTGGTCGCGTTGTTCACACCTTAATGCGGCGTTAGCAGTCAGAAGTAATAAGGAACTATAGATGGAATTAAAGTATCGTTCAGCTGATTTTGAAGATTTGGAAAGTCTTGTTACTTTGCTTTCAAATGACCCGCTTGGTAGCAAAAGAGAAGACGCGTCTGTCCCGCTAAATAGTGCGTATATTGAAGCGTTCGATGCAATTGCACGAGATCCAAACAACGAATAACTTGTTGTTGAACTGGAAAACTCTTTAGTCGGGATGCTTCAAATTACTTTTATTCCTTACCTAACCCATATCGGTAGTTGGCGTTGTCTTATCGAAGGTGTTCGGATCCATAGTGACTATCGTGGACAAGGTTTCGGTGAGCAAATGTTCTCACATGCTATCGAACTGGCAAAAAGCAAAGGCTGTACAATTGTTCAGTTAACAAGTGATAAGCAGCGCCCTGATGCAATCAGGTTCTATGAAAAACTTGGATTCAAAGCAACACATGAAGGGTTTAAACTCGCGTTGTAAGTTGCTGCTAACAAAGCATTTAAGAGTGATTCGCAACGCGTGGCATTTTCACTATGCGTTGGTTTTAGTGTTTAAGGTGGTATGCGGCGGCTTTGGTATTGCGTTGCTCACCCCTTAACAGAGCGTTATGTTTCTTCAGGAAATACTTAGCTTTTGCGGCGACTATCTCTAATTTCCCCTTTTATTTTCCAAACATTGATACGTTCTAGCTGAAATTTATTGCCATCACTTGCATATCAATTTGTTATAGATATTGTACGCAAACGGCATAAGATACTTTGGGAAATTAAAAATGGTTAGAGGTTATAGTGAGCAGACTTTAAAAACTGAACCTGTAGTTCAGTTGGCAATACTAACGGGGTTAGATGACGATCTGAACTTTGTTCGAGGCAACAGAGAAAGTGTACTTCCAGTTCTCACGGGAGTCATTCTGTATCGACAATTAAGTAAAATCGAACAAAGAAAGGTCATGGAGTAAGCTCAGGCTCTTGGGAATCGGAGGTTTTTTGGTAAGGTGCAAATGCTAGTTGCGCAGAGTATTGCAAAACCAATGTGGAATCCTTGGAGTTTATCAAATCGCGAATTACAAGAGTACTTTAAAACACATAAAGCAGTTGCTGACTTTCTCTCAACATGGTTTATAACAATAGAAGTTAAGCTCGAAGTTGGTTTTGCCGCAGCCATAATTTATTCTTTATCAAAAGGTGGTGGCGCTTCCTTGGTGAAAGATATGGCATCTGTTCATATAGCTGAGGAAGCATTAAATAAGTTGAAGTTATCTGCTTCCGCTCAACAAGTTAGCTCGAGAGCGTTTTTCGTAGCTGTTATTCTTGCCAGTGTAATAAAAGGTTTTAATGAAGCTGACTCCATGTCCGCAAAAAAGGAACTTGTGCGTCGTAACTTACTTAGACCAGAGGATTTATAGTTAATGTTTTGGATACTGGCTCTATTTATTTCTCTGTTTGTCCTTTATTCGGATTATGCGTATTATTTTTACAGTAGGCGGAGGGGAGCAAGGTTAAAAACAACAAAACTAGTCAGCCTAGCTCTCACCGTAACATTGCCCATGTTGGCGGCAACCGAGATATTGAATGATTTTAAGGTAACAGGGGCGACTTATCAGACCGTTGTAGTATGTGTTGCGGCGTTAGTCGGTTCCTTGGTTTGTTTATCTGAAAGGTATCGTTTTAAGCACGAAAAATAGTGTTTTAGATATCCATTGAACCCAAAACATAACAAAGCATTTAAGAGTGATTCCCAACGCTTGGCATTTTCGGGTCAAGGTTGGGTTTTGTGTTTACGGCGGTATGGTTAAGGTTCTGTGGTTGCGTTGCTCACACCTTAATGCGGCGTTATGCCTCAGGAGAAAAAATGGAAAAGTCCATCCGAGAGTTAGCTAAAGAAGTTGGTCGAGTTATTCCGAAACCAGAAGCGAAAGCAGACTTCGTAATCAAAGGTATTGGTAGGCGAAGAGGTGAAGAAGCGTTAATCTATCGTATTCCCTCTCATTCGGATAAAGCCCCTTTTTATGAAAAAGGAGTGACGCTATCAGAATTCCAACTGGCTTATTCACATTTAAGAGAATCAGGCTACTTAACAAGAACTTGGTTTAATAAAAACCTTTCTGCTTGTGCAAAAGAGGGCGCGTGCAATTTTACAACCATAGGTGGCGTTTTTTGCATTTTAGGTGTGGCAGAATACATATCAAAAGCGACCTATCAGTCAAAGGCATAACAAACTGTTTAAGAGTGATTCGCAACGCGTGGCATTTTTACTATGCGTTTGTTTTAGTGTTTAAGGTGGTATGCGAGAGCTTCGGTATTGCGTTGCTCACACCTTAACAGGGCGTTATGTTGCAATGAGCTTTCGATATGCTCTAATGTTACATAAATCGTTATTGTTCCGAGAGAAATCGAATCATGTATCAACTGCGCTGCACTAAGAAATCACAAGACTTGCTGGGTCTTAGACCCCACGACCTGTCAGATATTGAAAGCGAACATCATATTCTCGGTAATTGGTATATGCATACATTTACTCAAGAGCGTCGAAAATGTCTCTTTTTCATGGAAGAGAAAACTCTAATGTCTTTTGTGCTTATCGGTTTCAAAAAGTCAGAACTCAAGCATTTTAATGAAGCTTTCAAAAGTGGGTTGTTGACCTTACTAGAGCTTGAAAATGCTCCAAATGAGATTCTTTCTTCGTTTGGAAATGCAGAGCCGAATATTAGCTTTACCAAAACTGACAGTCGAAAGTTACTTGGTCACGTTAACGATAAAATGTCGTTGTACCAAGATTTCATATATTCAGATGGCGGTATTGAGCATTGTGATCTAGCGCAGATCACCGCAAAAATTAATAGAATGCCTCAAAAAGAGCTGGGTTGGGCATTATCAATAGATGCCTTCAATGAGCTCTTCAACTAGCAACATAACAAACTGTTCAAGAGGGATTCGCAACGCGTGGCATTTTTACTATGCGTTGAATTTAGTGATTAAGGCGGTATGCGGCAGCTTCGATATTGCGTTGCTCATCCCTTAACAGGGCGTTAACTGGCGCAGAAAATACGAAAGCACAATGGTACAGTTTCTAGGTTCAGAGATTTAGCGTGTTCGGTCGGTTTCCTTAGCTGAGCTAATGCGACTAATTTCAGTTTGATACTTAAGTTTACTGATGTGAAAGGCGGCACAAAGCCTTCTAATAATATAAGGCATTCGCGATTAGTTCGGCGCACTTACATCGCCGAAGTATGGTGTTGTGAGACGCATTTCAAACTAAAGACAAACGGTAATTTTTTGGTTAAATACATATTTGAGTTAGCTTTGTTAATCATTAATTAGCAAAACGAGCTTTGGCGAAAGTGGCTGAAAGATAGGCGTAAACTGAAAGGCGCTCAGTTAACAAACTGTTCAAGAGGGATTCGCAACGCGTGGCATTTTCACTATGCGTTGGTTTAAGTGCTTAAGGTGGTATGCGGCGGCTTTGGTATTGCATTGCTCACCCCTTAACAGGGCGTTAGGTATCTTCGAGGATTATATGCAAATAACTGTACCAATGTATGTAAAGGGTCGTAGCTTTATTATGGCAGGGGGATTAGTGAATGCTTATGGTGGGGACAGGTTTGTTTATTTCCATTTACTATGTCAGGGCATTGAGTGTATAGCTAAAGCTGTTCTTCTCAATCAAGACTATGAACTCTATGAACCTAAGTTAAAAGATAAGTTCGGACATGATCTCACTAAGTTGTATTGTGAGGTAGAAAAAACCAATAGCGTATTTACTCTTTCAAAGGGAGCCGTTTTAGAGCTTGAATTTTTAAATAGATATTACAAGAGACACATGCTTCGTTACGGTAGTGAGGTAGACTTTGGTGAGGATACTCAGTCGTTAAAAGTAGGACAGTTATATAGCGAAGTTTTGGCGTGTTTAACTGCTTTAAACGAACTATTTACGTCCAATACCTAACAAACTGTTCAAGAGGGATTCGCAACGCGTGGCATTTTTACTATGCGTTGGTTTTAGTGATTAAGGTTGTATGCGGTAGCATCGGTATTGCGTTGCTCACCCCTTAACAGGGCGTTATATGCCCGAGTACCCCACGTTTAGTAGACACTTTACTAAGTTAGATCTAGGGTCTAATTGAGAGGTGATTTATGGCTAAACATCGTAATCCAGCGTACACCGAAGAGTTCCGCAAAGAAGCAGTCCGCTTGGCCAGTCTTCCTGGCCGAACAGCCGTCTCCGTTGCCAAGGAGCTGGGCATCAGTGCCCAGCAGATCCGGAACTGGAAGCGCCAGTTCACACGCCTATCTGATAAACAGTTTAACACCTTAGATGGTGTCGATTATTCGAAGAAAGAGTCCGAAGAGCTTCGAGCGCTAAGGCGCGAGAACAAGCGACTCAAAGATGAAATGGAATTCCTAAAAAAGGTCTCGGCGTACTTCGCGAAGCAGCAAGAGTGAAGTACGAGTTCATTGAAAGCTATACCGGCGAGTACTCGATTAGCTTAATGTGTCGTATGTTAGAGGTGAGTCGAGGTGGTTACTACAAGTGGTGTCATCATACGCCGAGTGAGCGTTCAAAGCGGCGAGAGCGCTTTGAGCAGCTCGTCATGTGTACCTTTGCCCAATATCGGGCACGTTACGGTTCAGTGCGAATAGCCGAAGAGCTCAACGAAGCAGGCATGCCTGCTGCGTGAATTATGTGGCTGATATTATGAAGGAAAAAGGTATCAGGGCACGTAATGGCAAAGGGTTTAAATACAGCAAGGATGTGGCTGCGATGACGAATGTTGCTGACAACTTACTGCGTAGAGACTTTGTATCTGAGACACCGAATCAGAAATGGGTCACGGACATCACGTATATCTGGGTGAAGAGCCGTTGGCTCTTCTTGGCGACAGTGATGGACCTGCATTCAAGGCGCATTGTGGGTTGGTCTCTAGGGACAACGATGACCGTCGAGCTCATCACCAATGCGCTAAAAATGGCGTTTGAGTCACGTAAGCCGCCTAAGGGCGTCATTATCCACTCGGACCGAGGTGTACAATACAGAGCATATAAATATCAAGACTTCATGCGCAAGCATGGAGGTGTACCGAGCATGAGTCGGCAGGGTAACTGCTGGGATAATGCGGTGATGGAGTCGTTTTACAGTCGACTGAAAGTCGAACAGATATACGCAGAAGACTATCAAACAGTCGAAGAAGCCCGAATGGGCATCTTCGAATACATCGAGGTATTTTACAATCGCAGAAGAAGACACTCAGCGTTGGGGTACATCAGCCCAGTTGAGTACGAAAGTATGTAGTTATGTACTGTCTACTTTTTGTGGGGTACACCAGTTTTCGACGGAAGTTGGTAGTATGAGCCTCGAATTAAGAAGTATAGACAAAACGAACTTCTATGAGATTTGCCAGTTACAGGTAGCTCAAAACCAGGTAAATCATGTTGATAGCAATGCTATTTCATTGGCTGAAGCAAACTTTATGAGTTTTCCTTGGTTCAAAGGTATCTATTCTGACAATAATCCAATTGGCTTTGTTTTAGTAAACGCAGACACAGTTTCAGGTAAGTTTGAACTTTGGCGGTTCATGCTTGATAAGTCTCAACAGTCAAAGGGGTACGGGCGTATTGCTATTGATTTGTTGAAATCAACATTGGTTCATGAGTTTGGAATATCGGCTCTATACACAAGTGTTGTTACGGGTTCAGATAGCCCTCAAGGTTTCTACGAAAGTTGTGGTTTTGTATCAACAGGTCACTTAGTTGAAGGGCGTGAAATAGAGTTGCGTCTATCCCTTTAACACCAAACATAACAAAGCATTTAAGAGTGATTCGCAACGCTTGGCAGTTTCGCTTCGCTCAAGTATAGCCAAGCGCCGCTCACACCTTAATGCGGCGTTATGAATCACTTTGGTTAAGAGGTAAAAAGTGGCATACATAGAATATAATTGGGTAAAGAACGAACACCCTATAAGGTTTAGTGAATTTGCTTCTGACATGGGAATTAATCTTCGCACATTATCCTACGATAACGTAAAAGAGGATGTCTGGGATTGGATTGACTCTAAAATCCGAAGCAAGATTATGTCTGAGTTAGACTATGTGTGGAAAGATGAATTTGAAACGAGTTTATCTTCGGTTAATCAGGGAATCTACGTAATTACTATCGCGGAAAATTTAAGTATTGATTACGAAGGGAAACCATCAAAAGTACTTTATATTGGTCGTGGTCAACTGCGTGCGCGAATTGGTAATCACTTAAAGTTTTGGCTCAGAAATTTATCAGATTCTCTGCAAGATATAGCTATACACGTTTGGATGACTGAAGTGAAAGTTCGAGGAAACAGTGATGCCTATAAAGATGTAGAATCAGACTTAATCTCACATTTTTATGAAAAATTTGGTATGTATCCGTTGAGAAATGCCAAGTTTGGTGACTGGCATGAGTGAATCCATGATTATCACAAGGATTGGAATCTACCACTTAGAAACCCAACCAGTATTAAATTGGGATGGTCTATACGTCCCTTGGAAAGTAATCCTTGGTATAAAAATTTGGTGTTGGACGACTGATTCATAACAAACTGTTTAAAAGTGATTCGCAACGCGTGGCATTTTCACTATGCGTTGTGTTTGGTGTTTCAGGTGGTATGCGGTGGCATCGGTATTGCGTTGCTCACACCTTAACAGGGCGTTATGTTTCAAGGAGGAAATTTGAAAGCTTTATCAGTAGTTAAGCCGTGGGGAACAATGATTGCAGATGAAATAAAATCATTGGAAATCCGAGGCTGGGCACCAGAGCAAATGCCAATGCTAAGTGTTGCCTTAGTTCAAAATAGTAAACGGTTAACAAAAAACGGCGATGAGGATTTTGACGGTGAAGTTGTGGCGGTCATCGATATCGTTTCCTGTGTCCCTTGGGTAAAGGAAGACTGTAAATTTTCAGGTTGCGACGAGTCAGAGTTTGAAGAGGGCTGGTTGGCATGGCGGTTGAGTAATATAAGAAAGCTCAATAACCCAGTGCCAGCAACGGCTAAGAGAAAATTCTATAATCTTACGGGTGAAGAAGCCTTAGCAGTCATACTTGAGCTAGAAACATAACAAACTGCTCAAGAGGGATTCGCAACGCGTGGCATTTTCACTATGCGTTTAATTTAGTGATTAAGGTGGTTTGCGGCGGCTTTGGTATTGCGTTGCTCACCCCTTAGCAGGGCGTTATATTTTACTGGAGTTCATCATGCTAAACAGAATCGAAGAATGGATTGATTTAACGAACGAAAGGTTTTCTAGCCAACGAAAAATTTGTACGTTGTTTGCGCGTCAGTTCGCCGGCTTCTACTCCGAAGAATTTCTAGCTGACTCATATTTTGTGATCGTTGATAGTATCCCAAAGCCAGATTTCCCAGAATTACGTGAAGCGGGTTTAGGTGACTTTCTTGATATGGAAATTCAAGGTATTACATATAAGAACACTTATTATATTTTACCGACTTTCGCTCAGGACCTACGACTGCACTTTCACGAGTTGGTGCATGTTGCTCAATGGAAAACTCTTGGCGCTCCAGGCTTTTTGCAACGCTACATAGCCGAGGTTCAAAGTGTTGGCTATAAGGATGCTCCGCTGGAGAAATTAGCTTATGCATTTGATCATCACTTTTCTCAAGGTGGGCAAAAAGTTGATGTTCCAAGCTATGTAGAAAATAAAATATAACAAACTGTTTAAGAGTGATTCGCAACGCGTGGCATTTTCACTATGCGTTGGTTTTGGTGTTTAAGGTGGTATGCGGGAGCTTCGGTATTGCGTTGCTCACCCCTTAACAGGGCGTTATAAGCACTGGCACAGCTCTAAGAATTCAAACGTTCATTCTTTAATCAAACTTTTAATTGGTATATATGCACAATGATGCACCTCTATGTTAAGGAGGTGTATATGCCAAAAATTTATGAGTACTTAGGGATAGTTCTATTTTTCTACAGCAATGAGCATGAGCCGATTCACATACATGGTAAGTTTCAAGGTAAAGAATCTAAGGCGGAAATTCACCTAAAGAATGGACGTATAACAAGAGTTGTAGTCAAAGATAAGGGGACTGGGTTAGAGTCTAAGAAGAAGCGAGAGTTTCAAGACTTTGTTCACTGTTATGCGGAAGATATAGTGGATAAGTGGGTAGACTACTTTGTAAAGAAGAAACATGTAAGTCCAATGATAATTACGAAGAAGGTTAAAAATGTCAGAGTTATCGGTGGTTAGAGCAACGCATCTTACTGGTCACATATTAGAAATCGAGTTTAGTGATAGTCATATTTCAATCGTGGATTTCGCACCATTTATTTTTGGTAATGGTCACCCAGACTATGATGTGTATAAAGACGTTTCTCACTTTTTGAAGTTTGACCTACTTGATGGGAATCTAAACTGGGATGATTACACAATGATTTTTCCTATCGGTGATCTATACCAAAACAAATTGTAATAGTGCTTCTAACAAACTGTTTAAGAGTGATTCGCAACGCTTGGCATTTTTGCTATGCGTTGCGTCTAGCGTTTAAGATGGCATGCGGCGGCTCCAGTATTGCGTTGCTCACACCTTAACAGGGCGTTAGCTCGATATATCAACACCTTATAGTCAAGGTTCTAGTAAGTAATTACTGATCCAGTAAATTGCAGTCTCTCGTGAAGTCATACGAAAAAAAGCTAAGTGGATTTGTGTCGTGACTTTTTAGAACGTATCAATCCGGATATATGCTAAGTAGGAGTTTTTATGAGAGTTCAACAGTCAAAGGTTGGGGCTGACCCAGTAAAATATTATGCGAGTTTAATTGGAATGGAAAAGCATGAGTCTCGCTTGAAAAAGCAAGCCAATGCAATTCCGATCATGACTGGAATTGTCCTCTACAGACAGCTCCCAAAAAATAAGCAATCGCAAATATTAAAGCACATACTAGGCATGAGTGATAACCAGTTAAAAGCCTCATTGTACGGATTAGTTTCGCAGGTTGTAGCTAATCCATATTGGTTCTCGTGGTCTCTTTCTGACAGTGAGCTTAGGGAGTTCTTTGATACGAATAAAGGGGTGACTGACGCGCTGAAAGTCGTAGGGCTAGATATAACAATTCCGTTGACAGTGGCTGGTGTTGCAGCATTTTTATACTCCGCAAATGAAAAAGGGGTCATTGGAGCTTCACAAAAAGCCTCTGAGCAACTCAAAAAAACGGTTACCTCGTCGCCAGTAGCGCAAGTTGGCATGAAAATGGGACTAACAAAACAAGCAGCATCACGAGCATCGGCAATTCTGGTTGTTATGGTTACTGTTATTGCATACCAAACGAGTTCAAATGCAAAAGATGCTCAAAAAGAGTTGTTACGTAGAGGTTTGCTAAAAGCGGATGATTTATAATGCTAATCATATTTCTAATACTTGCCTTTTCATTGGCGACAATCCATTTCTCTCACGTGCTTTTCTCTTTGTGCCTATCATCTCCAAGTCAGTTACCTAAAGGTGTAACATTACTGCGTTCACTAGCTCTTTGCATAATGGCGGCTTGTGCGCAGTATTATACGCTTTCATTGATCTTAGGTTCTAACCTACCTGCGGTATCAGGTTTAGTTTTAGTAATAACAAATACTTTCTTCTTTATAGGTTTTTACTCTGCTTACAAAGCTAAGCACACCAAAGAAAGTTAGTGCGTGAATATATATCAAGCTAACAAACTGTTTAAGAGTGATTCGCAACGCGTGGCATTTTTACTATGCGTTAGTTTTAGTGGTTAAGGTGGTATGCGGCGGCTTCGGCATTGCGTTGCTCACACCTTAGCAAGGCGTTATGTGTCCGAGTAAGTTCGAAGATGTAATTGATAATCATGTAACTGTGCTTTCCTTCTCAAGGTCTTATTTTTAATCAGTTTTTAGTAATGTGGATTTGTTTTAAAAGTGTAGGCTAGTTTGTGTTTAAATGCGGAGGTCTCATGGTTAAACATATTTATCAACAATACAATTCTCTTAAAGAAGGTGAAAAAGAGTATCTTAAATTAAACCCTCACCATGCTATAGCAATAAAAGAAGCGAAAGATGTTGCTTTTTTCGAAACAGAATCTCGCTTTGGCATCAATGGACACAATGATAAAAGCGATGCATTTCGTCATTGTTTTTGGTCTTCGATGCTAACTCGTGACATTGGATACAAAAATGCTCTCGAATTTACGACAGCACATGAAGACTTTCCGGAAAACCCAGAAAATGAAAAGGTCATGGATTTACACAATAATAAAGTTGGTATTCGGTTAGGGTTATCGATGGCGAGTAATGATAAACTTGCACATTATTGTTACACTTCATTGCTAGCAGGTCGTCTTAAGGTAATAAAGAAAGAGAAGAAAAAATGAAAAAATTGGTTATGATTTTCTTTATTTTACTTCAAGTATCCTGTTCAGATACAAATGAGATACAACTAAGATTAAATGACAGTAGTGTTGATTTTTCTGAAGTTGTCGAAGGTGATTGGAATCGAGTCTGCTTTTTAGGTCCGTACTCCAATAATACTGCTGCTCGTTCTTTACTGGGATTCGACTGGGATGCTGAGAATCTAAGTAGAATATCAGATTTAGATAGTATTACACTTTTATTATTTGCTAATGATGACGAAGTTATTAAATATAGTGAATTATCAAGGGAAATTGATTTTTCACTTTTTAGTAATACATGTATAAAACGTACTGAGGCAAAATTTAGCATTGGTGTGAATGATGTAGTCAATGTAGGAAGATAAAAATAAAAGTCACCTTAGTTGTAACACATAACAAACTGTTTAAGAGTGATTCGCAACGCATGGCATTTTTACTATGCGTTGCTCACACCTTAACAGGGCGTTAGCTGCTTACACTAAAGTTGATGTAAAGAACGTAATGCTCAATTTCATTTAAGTTAGCGATGTCTCTATTAACGATGAAACGGATCTGTTGTAACAATACTCTTCTGTTAATTTCATTGATTTGATAGCTAGGACAAGAGCAATGAAAAAACTAGATGAAGTTAAATTAAATCTAAAGCGAACAAAGCAAATGGGAGAGACAACTTTAGGTAAGTTAACTATTGAGGGAGTAAGTAAAAGTTGGTTTGTATTGGAGCCCGCAGGGCCAGACTCAATAACTGAGGGATCCGATAAAAGGATCAAAGCAGGGACTTACAAATTATTGCCCTATAGCTCACCGAAGTATCCTAATGTATATGAATTACAAAATGTTCCGGGGAGAACGTTTATTCTAATCCATGCTGGAAATTATCACAAAGACACTCTTGGGTGTTTGATGCCTGGTAAAACATGGGGGAGTGTGGCTAAATCTCATTACTATGTGGGTAATAGCAAATCGGCTCTGAAAGAAATTTTTGCTGAAATTACGAGCTACAAAAAATTACCATAAATATATCTAATCAGTTGGAGCAGCAATGATGATAAGGAATATGGCAATTTTGATTGTGTCTGTTTTTTGCTCAGGGCTGCTGTATGCTAAAACGCCAGAAGTAAGCCTCTTACATAACTGGATGATTGAAAACTACAAATCTATTGAATCAAATCTTGAAAAAAAAGAAGGTTCGAAAATAGTTCCTACGCTTTTTTCTTTGGTAGAAATTTGGAAACGTAGAGACGGAGCTATTTCCGGAGAAGTTTCTCCCTTATTGTTGGTTGCGCTAAAAGTCGAGCCTCAGAATACTCTACTTTTACTATCTGAAAGCCCAGAGTCTTTTGACAAATGGTTAAATGAGCTAGAAGGGATGGTGTTTACTGACCATACAGGCAATGAGGCTAATCGGTTAGAAAAGTTAAGAGTTGATGTATTAGTATCAATGAAATCTTACTCTAGAAAACAGCCGGATAAGTTAAAATCAATGGCTGACGCACTTATTGAAAGGTTGGAGGTTATAAACGTGAGCGTGATAGATTAAGCCAGTGCTAGCATCCAGCTAACAAAGCATTTAAGAGTGATTCGCAACGCGTGGCATTTTTACTATGCGTTGCGTTTAGTGTTTAAGGTGGTGTGTGGCGGTTTCGGTATTGCGTTGCTCACACCTTAACAGGGCGTTATGTTTACTCTAAATTCCAAGCACTTCCCCCATATCGAGTGCAGTAATTAATCTACTGGAGATAGGTCTATGTCGGACGTTACATGGGAAACATACGAAGAAGTTGCACAGTACCTTATTGATAAGTTTGCTGGTGAGTTCGGTCTAGAAAGTGTTGAGGGCAAACAAACAGTTGCTGGTGACAGTGGTACCAACTGGGAACTTGACGCAAAAGGGATTCGAGGCGATGGTGAGTCAATTGTCTTGGTTGAGTGTAAGCGTTATACAACAAAAAGAGTATCTCAAGAAGTCATCGCTGGTCTTGCTTTCCGTATCATTGATAAAAACGCAACTGGTGGCATTATTGTGTCACCTCTGGGGTTACAGAAGGGCGCTGAGATCGTTGCTGAACACGCAGATGTTATTAACGTCCGTCTAGATAAAGACTCTACTACTCAAGAGTATGTAATGGAGTTCTTAAATTCAATTTGTGTGGGGCTGACAGATACCATTTCAGTAAGTATGAGTGAGTCTGTGAGTATAACGATACAACATGCGGATGGCACGGTAGAGCACCGAAAACTGTAAACATAACAAACAATTTAAGAGTGATTCAGCACGTTTGGCATTTTTGGTTTGGGTTAAGTTTAGTGTTTATGGTGGTCAAATTGAGTGTCGTGGATGCGTGCTTCACACCTTAATTGGGCGTTAGTCGCCCGAGTACCCCACGTTTAGTAGACACTTTACTAAGTTAGATCTAGGGTCTAATTGAGAGGTGATTTATGGCTAAACATCGTAATCCAGCGTACACCGAAGAGTTCCGCAAAGAAGCAGTCCGCTTGGCCAGTCTTCCTGGCCGAACAGCCGTCTCCGTTGCCAAGGAACTGGGCATCAGTGCCCAGCAAATCCGGAACTGGAAGCGCCAGTTCACACGCCTATCTGATAAACAGTTTAACACCTTAGATGGTGTCGATTATTCGAAGAAAGAGTCAGAAGAGCTTCGAGCGCTAAGGCGCGAGAACAAGCGACTCAAAGATGAAATGGAATTCCTAAAAAAGGTCTCGGCGTACTTCGCGAAGCAGCAAGAGTGAAGTACGAGTTCATTGAAAGCTATACCTGCGAGTACTCGATTAGCTTAATGTGTCGTACGTTAGAGGTGAGTCGAGGTGGTTACTATAAGTGGTGTCATCATACGCCGAGTGAGCGTTCAAAGCGGCGAGAGCGCTTTGAACAGCTCGTCATGTGTACCTTTGCCCAATGCAGGGCACGTTACGGTTCAGTGCGCATAGCCGAAGAGCTAAACGAAGCAGGCTATGCCTGTTGCGTGAATTATGTGGCTGATATCATGAAGGAAAAAGGTATCAGGGCACGTAATGGTAAAGGGTTTAAATACAACAAGGATGTGGCTGCGATGACGAATGTTGCTGACAATTTACTGCGAAGAGACTTTGAGTCTGAGATGCCAAATCAGAAGTGGGTCACGGACATCACGTATATCTGGGTGAAGAGCCGTTGGCTCTTCTTGGCGACAGTGATGGGCTTGCATTCAAGGCGTATTGTGGGTTGGTCGCTAGGGAGAACGATGACCGTCGAGCTCATCACCAATGCCCTAAAAATGGCGTTTGAGTCACGTAAGGCGCCTAAGGGCGTCATTATCCACTCGGACCGTGGTGTACAATACAGAGCATATAAATATCAAGACTTCATGCGCAAGCATGGAGGTGTACCGAGCATGAGTCGGCAGGGTAACTGCTGGGATAATGCGGTGATGGAGTCGTTCTACAGTCGACTGAAAGTCGAACTGATATACGCAGAAGACTATCAAACTGTCGAAGAAGCCCGAATGGGCATCTTCGAATACATCGAGGTATTTTACAATCGCAGAAGAAGACACTCAGCGTTGGGGCATGTCAGCCCAGTTGAGTACGAAAGTTTGTAGTTATGTACTGTCTACTTTTTGTGGGGTACACCAATTAAAAGAGAGCATTTTAAAAAATTGTGAAACTGTTTATTGTTCTCAAGAATTCTATGCTCTGTTCAAAAAATACAGACTGATTGGTATTATTTGGTATGCCGAGTTGGAATTTGTAATAGTACCCTTTGTGAAATATTTTGAATATTAAAAAATTTATATTTTTTGAGTGTTTGTGAATTTGGTAGATCCCATTTCCATACTTATGGTTTATAAGAAGCGCACTTACATTAAAGTCATCTATTGTGTTTATCTCAGCTACGTTAGATTCGTCAAATGGTTTACATGACTTACACTCCGATTTTATTATTATTAGAGTCGATGAGATTTTATTAAACACCCATTCGTAATTTACTTCACTAGTACCAAACTTTTCGAATGAGTATTCACCCCAATATTCTATATTATTGATACTTATACCATTGTTATGTAATGGGCTACTTAAGGACGTAGATGATAATAAAATGAGTAATATCGCAATAAATAGCCTTTGCATTTGTCTTTCCTTAGGTTAATCGGTTACTACCAAAAAACCATAGCTTGTCAGTTTATACTGAGTGCTATCAGATTTTTTGGGATTCTGATTGTTTGTGTATGTAAGTAGCTTTTTGGAACTCTCAGTTCTGATCATTTTCTGGATCTTAGCCCACACATGTTTACCGTCTAAGTATGATTGACCAAACGAAGGCTTTGTCATAATACAACCATGACTCCCTGTATCGTCATGGTAGCCAAACCGTATACCATCACGCCACTTGCCATCATGTAAAAACTGATCGTTTATATTGTCATCAACTAAAAATAGACCAAAATAAGATCGGAAACCGCTTGGGTTTTCTGTAATTACCCAGTTACCTTTAGGTAGATGCTTGTAACCATCCCAACCACCAGATGTTGCCTGCATAATGACTTTTTCGCTGCTAGCACCAGGTATAATTTTTTCTACAATAAGCTGACGTTTTTTGATTGAAAACGTTATTTTTAAACTCATGGTCACCTCTTTTTTATGTGTATGTTAGTTTCTAATCGTTGTTAGAGGAACAAAACCACAATAGTCATGCGATAGCCTAGAGTCGGTTCTCATTTTAAATGCAACTTATTGTTTAATTGGGCTAGTTTAGTTCGGTAACTGCTTTAATATAACAAAGAATTTAAGAGTGATTCTCCACGCTTGGCATTTTTGGTTTAGGTTAAGATCAGTGTTTAAGGTGCTAAAATTGAGTATCGTGGTTGCGTGGCTCACACCTTAATGCGGCGTTATTTCCGCAACGGATCTCTCAGGCTGTATGTACGTGGTTGTAGCCTAAGAGTGAAAGTGGCGGGGTAATCGGGTGGAAAAGCGGCGAAAAAAGCGAATATTGGTCATTTCCATGCTAGCCTTAAAGCGCTTTAAGCGCACCTTAATATGGCGCAGCAATTAAAGAGTGACGCTAAAGCGATTTAAGGTAGTGAGCTGCCAAATACTTCGGCTTCGATTTTTGCCTGTATACCGAAAATTTCTCGTCATATCAAAAGATTAGGCGTAAACATAGCCGACTTTAGTTGCGGAATAACAAGACGTTCAAGGCGATTTGAAACGCATTGGGGTTTTAGTGCCCAAATATGCACGGATTTATCAGAGTTTATTTTAGGTTAGGGTGGATCTGCGTCTCTCACACCTTAACTGCGCGTTATGCTCCCGAGTACCCCACGTTTAGTAGACACTTTACTAAGTTAGATCTAGGGTCTAATTGAGAAGTGATTTATGGCTAAACATCGTAATCCAGCGTACACCGAAGAGTTCCGCAAAGAGGCAGGGCGTCTGGCCAGCCTTCCTGGCCGAACAGCCGTCTCCGTTGCCAAGGAGCTGGGCATCAGCGCCCAGCAGATTCGGAACTGGAAGCGCCAGTTCACGCGCCTATCTGATAAACAGTTTAACACCTTAGACGGTGTCGATTACTCGAAGAAAGAGTCCGAAGAGCTTCGGGCGCTAAGGCGCGAGAACAAGCGACTCAAAGATGAAATGGAATTCCTAAAAAAGGTCTCGGCGTACTTCGCGAAGCAGCAAGAGTGAAGTACGAGTTCATCGAAAGCTATGTCGGTGAGTATTCCATTAGCTTAATGTGCCGCACCTTAGAAGTGAGTCGGGGCGGCTATTATAAGTGGTGCCATCATACGCCGAGTGAGCGTTCAAAGCGGCGAGAGCGCTTTGAACAGCTCGTCATGTGTACCTTTGCCCAATATCGGGCACGTTACGGCTCAGTGCGAATAGTCGAAGAGCTCAACGAAGCAGGCTATGCCTGCTGCGTGAATTATGTGTTTGATATCATGAAGGAAAGAGGTATCAGGGCACGTAATGGCAAAGGGTTTAAATACAACAAGGATGTGGCTGCGATGACGAATGTTGCCGACAATTTACTGCGAAGAGACTTTGAGTCTGAGATGCCAAATCAGAAGTGGGTTACGGACATCACGTATATCTGGGTGAAGAGCCGTTGGCTCTTCTTAGCGACAGTGATGGACTTGCATTCAAGGCGTATTGTGGGTTGGTCGTTAGGGACAACGATGACAGTCGAGCTCATCACCAATGCCCTAAAAATGGCGTTTGAGTCATGTAAGCCGCCTAAGGGCGTCATTATCCACTCGGACCATGGTGTACAATACAGAGCATATAAATATCAGGACTTCATGCGCAAGCATGGAGGTGTACCGTGCATGAGTCGGCAGGTTAACTGCTGGGATAATGCGGTGATGGAGTCGTTCTACAGTCGACTGAAAGTCGAACTGATATACGCAGAGACTATCAAACTGTCGAAGAAGTCCAAATGGGCATCTACGAATACATCGAGGTATTTTACAATCGCAGAAGAAGACACTTAGCGTTGGGGCATGTCAGCCCAGTTGAGTACGAAAGTATGTAGTTATGTACTGTCTACTTTTTGTGGGGGCTCCAGATCAATCGAGAGCTAAGGGAAAAAACGAAAGTACTTATAGCAGGAGCCAATGGGTATATTGGTAGCCACGTGACTAAGATGTTTGTCGAAAGTGGCTTTGAAGTTTCGACCTACAGCAGGATTAGTGGTGTCTTACCTCCTGCTCGGAAGTTTAGCAAGGTGCCAACAGATTTTTCTGTTTACTTTGATATCGTTATAAATTGTGTTCGCCCACATTGGTCAGAATTTTCGCCGGAGGAAATAGCTGATATAGAGTCCAAGCTGCTAACGCAGTTGGACAGATTAGCGGCTGAAGGTGCGACAAAAATCCACACATCGGGCGTTTGGTTATTTGGTAATGTAGAAAATTACACATAGCAAATTTTTTAAGAATGAATCGCAACGTGTGGCATTTTTACTATGCGTTGGACTTCGTGTTTATGGCGCAGTGGCGCTGTACATTAGTAGCTTTTTTACGCCTCAACTCATAGGGTATGCCAGCTAGTTTGAGTGAGGAAATGCATAGCTGTGTACTGAGCATAAACCAAGATCTTCAAAAATAGGGCTAAACCTGAATTCATGAGCTTTAATATAAGCACTGACTGAAAAGAAAGGTGGCCAAATGTTAAGTGAACTCAATGATCGTCTTGCTACTGTTTCGGAAAATATCGCTCAACTCGAAGGGCAGTTTGGCGAGTACTTCAAACCAGACCGTTGTCAGTGCACAGTGAATAATCATGAGGTTTTCCTCGAGTATCAGCATGATTTAGTGTTTGAGGAAGCTTCGGAGCAAGCGCAAGTGTTGTTGCGTTTGTTAGACATTCCCACCATTGTTGGTGGTAGACGAAATTTACTGCGTGATGTTTCTGGGAAAGGCGACACTACTAAGCTTCACTTGGACTTATCCTGTACTGAAGAGGATCTATTACTCCAGTATGTTTGTTCTGAGCTGTTGTTATTTTTCCAGAAAATTGCCAATAACCCTTAACTCAAAATTTGAGTTGAGTATTTTTGGTGTATTGGTTTTCACCTAGAGATCTCTCCTATTTGTTGTACGAGCGTACAGAGGTAAGACTGGTCGTGAGCTGACAGACAATGAGTTACCTATATAGTCATCCTGAATGAATTTAACCAATTAATCTGTACTTGGTCATATAGAATTTCTAAACAAGGAGAGTTCTATGAGACTGTTATTAATAGGAATGTTGTCAATAACCAAGCTCCCTGTGTACGCATCAGTTCCAATTACAAGTATCTACAAGTTGATGACACTTGATGTTCTTGGCGTGGTCCCCAGCGAAGTGAGGGTCGTAACAAAGACACCGGAATACTTTGAAGTTACAGAAGTGGATCTCAAGATCACATCACCTGACAAGGGCGGGAAAGCACAGGAAATATTTCCACTAGTTTTGGACGTAGCTGCTACCTCAAATGAAGAGGTGTTGGAAGACTTACGTATAAATGAACGTTTGTATACGCTGTCATTATCCGATCAAGATTTGTCTCGCTTGACCGCTAGTCTCAATAAAATTCGCACTGAAAGGGCTGAAGGACAAAGTGATAAAGAATATAGCTTAGGGATTACCATCGTTAATGGGGGTGTCCGGTCTGAGCAACCTATAAAGTCTGCCCCTGTTTATCTTTATCTTCAGCCTAGTGAAAACATAGGTATGTTTAAAGTATTAGATGATTTTAACCTAGGCTCGCAGGACTTAAGTCCATATAAAAATGTTCAAGATTGGATTGATTGTTGAGCTAATCAGACAACAACTGCTTCAAAAGGTATTATGGGAAGGATAGGCTGCGTAATCATATTGATACGCAGCCAACTATAGATAGGGCTGGCTAGTATTGTCTTCTTGATCCCCTAGTTACAACTTTCGTAACCTGAAGCTAAAAGCAGTTCACGTTCATGCTTAATCAGCTTGGCACGATCTTCAATTAGTTCATTCAATGCTTGAGAGGGTTTACCCGCTAATGCTTTGAATGCGTCAAACGACTCTGCACTGTCAATCTCGTCGATCATGCCGCTGATGACGTTACGCGCTTCGCATGGGTTATCATCGGTAGTGAAGTATTCTACTTGCTTCGCTGCCGATTTCATTTCAGTCAACAGTTCTAATGGGCTAGTTTCTTTTGCCACAGCCATGTAATTATCAAGTACACGCTTCGCATACAACAATTCTTTTAGTGGGATATCACGGCCACTTTCAATCAGCGATTCATTAAGGATCATACTTGAGCTCATGGGCATTCCTTTTTTATCAATAATTCGAACTTCTTGGGCATTGGCTTGAGTCTAATTTATTGAAGCCTGAATGGGAATGCCTAAAAAGCACATTATTAAACGATTTTTCTGATTATTTACGCTTTGTTAGTGAGTAAGTACGCAAGTTGTGTATTTGGTAGAATCTTCAGAAGATAAGTCAGTTAGTCGCTCTGAATGTTCGATTGTTCTCAGAGCTCATCAAATGTGGGTATTATCTGTTCTCAATATTCAACACTAATTCATGAAGAAGCGACCTGGCGTCACCCCAAAGCTTTGTTTGAATAGATGATTAAAAGCACTTACGCTGGTAAAGCCACACTCTAATGCCACGGTAGTGACAGGGTGAGTTTGTGCCAACAAAGTCAGAGAGTGGAACAACCTTATTTGTTGACGATACTCTATGAAAGACATGCCAACTTCATTACGAAACAAGCGGCTCAAAGTACGGCTGCTGACGTTAATTTCTTCGGCCCATTGCTTTAATGAACGATTGTCCGCAGGCTCGTCCAACAGCGAGTTACAAACCAATCCGAGCTTGGCATCGTTGGGAAGAGGGACCTGAATGGATGCTTGTGGTGCGACTTTCAATTGATCCAACAAAACCTGAACAATACGCCAATACGAATCTGTGCTTGCTTGATCGACTGGTTGCTCAGAAAGATGAATGATCATCTCACGCAGCATTGGTGACACATTTAGAACATCACTCTGATTTGGCAGCTCTGTATCGATGCTTGGCAACAAGTAGACGTTTTTCATCGCCGCATCGCCATACATGTATATCTTGTGGCTCTCATGCGCCGGGATCCACACTGCTCTTTGAGGTGGAACGACCCATAACTTGGATTCCGTCTCGACCGCCATCACACCACTGCTGGCGTACACCAGTTGGTTGTGCCGATGGCAGTGCCAATCAATGACGTGTCCATTGGCGTAGTGCTTGGGAATGACCACCGCCTCTAAGCAATTGATGTTGGCATCCAAACAGATGGTTTTGATGTTTTGGCTCATTTGAGCAATAACTTGTCTCAATGGAATCTATACGCCAAATGCTAGCCAGATAAACTCAGCTTGTCATTAATTAGCTTTCCTTTATTTGGTATGGAGTCGAGATGAACCGTTCATTTCACGCAGGTGTCCTCAATGTGGGGCATGCGCTCAATCATTACTTCTTGCTCATTTTTCCTTCTGTTGTACTGACGCTGCATAAAGAATGGGCCATGAGTTACGCAGAGCTGCTCCAAGTGGGGAGTGGGGCAATGCTGGTTTATGGCGTGATGTCTCTGCCTGCAGGTTGTCTGGCGGACCGTTGGAGCCGAAAAGGCATGATGCTCGTTTTCTACTTTGGGATGGGCACCTCTGCGTTATTTACTGCTCTTGCGCAAACGCCATGGCAAATGGGATTGGGGCTTTGTGCCATAGCCTTGTTTGCAGCGATTTATCATCCCGTCGGTATCGCACTTATATTCAGTTCTGCAAACAAAACCGGCAGGGCTATCGCGGTAAATGGACTAGCAGGTAACTTAGGTTTGGCGTTTGCTGCAATGGGAACCGCTTTGTTGTGCCAATGGTTCGCTTGGCAAGCCGCATTTTATATTCCAGGTCTTGTGTGTGTATTTACTGGTGTTGTGTACTGGTTTGCATCGAAAGATGTTACTGATATAGAGCATGCGAAAAATATACGTGACAGCGTAATAATGCCTTCGCGACAACTCAACGTGTTGTTCGCTTGTGCTGCGGTGATTGTCTTCTTCGGTGGTTTGGTCTTTCAATCTACTACGACCTCGTTGCCTAAAATTATGGATGCACAATTTAGCCAATCATTGAGCCTTTCAAGCACGTTAACCTCATCGATTTTTGTTTGTGCCGCGTTTATTCAGCTTGTTGTTGGTGAACTAATAGATCGCGTTGATATCAAGAAACTGCTCGCCTGCATTGCTGGTGGACAGTTGTTATTCCTCCTATTGGCGACGGTTACTCATGAGTGGTCATTGGTTTTCGTGTTTGTTGGTTTGATGTTGTGCACATACGCGCAAATACCAGTGAACGATTGGCTTATTGGCCGTTATACAGATGCGAAATGGCGCTCTAGAATCTATGCCGTTAAGTACACGTTAAGCTTTAGCACAGGGCCTATCGCGTATTGGCTTATTGCAGCGACCTATGCTTACACACAAGAGTTTTTACTGATGTATTTCATCCTTGCAGGTGGGATGGGGCTGGCATCACTGAGCGCATTGATGATGCCTGCTTCAAGCAAAAGAAAAACGGATAGCACCACATTAGTGAAACAGTGAAACAAAAAAGAGCGCATGTTGCGCTCCTTATTTTTATCTAATTAGTTACTTTAGAAGAATACCAGTTATTTTGATACGCCTTTGAAGCAAATAGAGCGTTGGCCTTAGCGCGCTCTATCACGGCAGGGTCAACTTGAATTGGCTTCATAGTTTGGTTAACAAAGTCATATTCCATTGTGGAGACTTTCTTACCCGGTGAGAACACCACTAGGTTATCTCGGGTTAAGTAACCAAAGTTCTTATCGTACTGCATCATTGCTCGCTCATCTTTACGTGCCAGAGGCTTAGTCAAGTCACGACCAATCATCGGTGTTTTGGCATCAATACCAATAAGTGACAATAGTGTTGGCGGCATATCGATGTTGTTTGCAATACGGTCATCTTTACGCGGTTGGATGTCTTTACCAATGATCAACGCAGGAATGTGGAAGTGCTTCACGGGCACCAAGTTAGCACCAAATACACGAGCATCATGGTCAGCAATGACGATGAACACTGTATTATTCCAGTATGAAGACTGCTTTGCTTTGTCAAAGAATGTCCCCAGAGCATAGTCAGAATATTTAACCGCGTTATTTCGTGTCATGTACTCATCATCGTGCTGCTCAATTTTACCCTGTGGGTACTCATAAGGGCTATGATTACTTGAGGTAAATACCAAGCTGAAGAAAGGCTTGTCAGTTTTAGATAAGCGCTCAAACTCTTGGTCTGCTTTAGTGTAAAGATCTTCGTCACTTACACCCCAAGAGCCAACAAATTCAGGGTTCTCATAGTCCTTTTCTTCCACAACATGGTCGAAACCGTTACCGAAGAAGAAGGTTTTCATGTTATCGAAGTTTGCTTCACCACCATAAATGAACTCAGTGTGGTAACCGCGGTTTTTCAGGAAACCGGCAATAGTAAAGAAACCTGTTTGGCTTTTGCTTAGTTTTACAACTGCTCGCGATGGTGATGGCGGGAAACCTGTTGTTACCGCTTCGATGCCACGAACAGAACGAGTACCCGTTGCGTACATTTGAGTGAACTGCCAGCCTTCATTCATCAGCTTGTCGAAGTTAGGCGTGAGGGGAAGGCCACCTAGTGAGCCTACGAACTGTGCTCCCAAACTTTCTTGTAGCAAGATAACCAAGTTTTTTGGCTTCCCTTGGTAAGTCGCTCTATTAGTGTTCATTGTTGGAAGAGCTGATGGGTCAAAGTCAGACTTCGCAGAAGAGGTGCGAACGAGGTCTAGCATCTTCTGGTTATCCATTTTTCCGTAGAACTCTTCCGCGCTCTTTTCTGATTTCATATTGTTTACAGCAAACAACAGAGAGTAAGAGGAGTTTAGTGCCAAATCATTCATCAGTGGGTCGTTAGAAAATGCCACCATTGCAGGGTTTAGAGGGCGATGTCCCAGAGAAGAACGTGCGCCAGCAACACCAATTAGAACCACTAAAATGGCAAGGGCAGGACGCCATTTCCAGTTTACTTGTTGTGCGTTGTCGGTAAGCTTTTTACTCCATTTCCAACCAAGGAAAAGGGTAAGCGCCGTGCCTACGGCACCGATAAAGAGCTCTAGTTTGTAACCAGTCCAAAGCATGCTGAACACTTCTTTTGGATAAATCAGGTATTCAACAAACAAGCGGTTTGGACGTAGGTCGTATTCTTGAATAAACGGAGCCGTGGCCAGTTCCATGTAAACCAAGATCCACAAACCTGCGACCATCCAACAACGTAGAACCCACTTCCAGCATTCGCCGACCTTACCTTGGACAGGCAATAGAGCAGAAAGTAAGCCCGGAAGAATGAACAGCCAGCAGATAGTGGCAAAGTCTACGCGTAGGCCCTGACCCAAAATATAGATAAGGTCGTTAAAAGATTCGATTCGGTCAGAGAGCCAAATAGCGAGTAAAATCCGTGAAACGGAAAGAAAAGCAAGCGAAAATAGCGCAAATACAGCAATAGGCTGCAAAGGCCCAAATGCGGGCTTCTTCATAAATATTCCCTAATTTACTGATGTAACTGATTTTTATGGCGTGTCTTTTATCAAAGAAAACGTGAAACAAACGTGAAATATAAGGCTTATTTATAAATTTAATTGTAATGATTAGTACGGCTTTGTAAGGGGGAGTAATGCCATACGGCATGCGCAGTTCGGTTTGTCGCCACGAAAGGCGTGAAAATCGTAGGGTTGATTTCTATAGATTTCTTATTTAGGGTGTTGGGTATGAACTATTTAGCTATTTCTATCTCAACCAACTGTTGTTGTTGCACCTCCCAAGACGTGCGGCGGCTTTCGCGTAGCTATTAGTTAGCAAAAGATCATACAGACATATTAAAGGCCGCCGATGTTTTCATCCGCGGCCTTTTTGCATTTAAAGGAATAACAATATGAGTCAGTCAAAATTACAATTATTCAATACACTAGGGCGCACCCTTGAGCCGTTCAATACCATCGAATCTGGTAAAGTCGGGTTGTACGCTTGTGGTCCTACAGTGTACGACTACGCGCATGCAGGCAACTTAAGAACCTATCTTTTTGTGGATGTGCTCAGGCGCACGCTAGAGCTCAACGGCTACGACGTAAACCACGTTATGAACATCACAGATGTTGGTCACTTGGTGTCTGATGCCGATACTGGTGAAGATAAAATGGAGAAGGGCGCGAGAAAGCAGAACAAGTCTGCTTGGGAGATCGCAAAGTATTTTGAAGACGCATTTTTAGATGATCTTACTAGCCTCAATATCACTAAGCCTTCCATCATTTGTCGCGCTACAGAACACATACAGGAACAAATTGAATTCGTCCAAGAGCTTGAACAAAAGGGCTTTACCTATCAAACCTCCGATGGCATTTATTTTGATTCGGCCAAGCTTCCAGATTACGGAAAACTTGCCAAACTGGACCGCGATGGGTTAGAAGCGGGCATTCGCGTCGAAATGGCAGAGAAAAAGAGCCCAACCGACTTCGCACTCTGGAAGTTTAGCGGCGACACACCAAGACAAATGGAATGGGAAAGCCCTTGGGGAGTGGGTTTTCCGGGGTGGCACATCGAATGTTCAGCGATGGCAGAGAAGTACCTTGGGGAGGTGTTCGATATTCATGTTGGTGGGGAAGACCATATCCCAGTTCACCACACCAACGAAATTGCTCAATGCCAAGCGAAGAATGGACACGTACAAGCGAATTACTGGCTGCATGGTTTCTTCCTTCAATTGAACAAAGAGAAGATCTCCAAGTCCGGTACGTCACTTCGTCTTGATGCGTTAATCGAGAAAGGCTATGACCCGCTGGCTTACCGTTACTTGGTGCTGACCAGCCATTATCGCAGTCATTTGAGCTTTACGTGGGAGAGCTTGGATGCCGCACAAACGGCTCTAAAGCGCCTGAAAGCGAAAGTGTCGGCACTACCAGAAGGTGGCAAAGTCGACCAAACGTATGTTGAGCGTTTTATGTCACTCATCAACAATGATTTAGCCATGCCACAAGCGATCGCACTAATGTGGGAGTTACTTGGAAGTGCATTAAACGATGCAGATAAAAAGGCAACGGCACGCTACTTTGACCGTGTGTTTGGTTTGGAGCTTGATAAAGTAGAAGAAGAGGAAATTCCGCACGAGATCTTGGAATTGGTAGAGTTGCGTTTGCAAATGAAAAAGCAGAAGGAATACCAACAAGCTGACGAAATCCGTCAGAAAGTTGCCGAACTTGGCTACAGAATCAACGATGCTGGTGATGGCTCAACGGTAAGTAAACAAGGCTAGCAAGCTGAAAAACAAAAAGGCTCACTGCGATAGTGAGCCTTTCTTATTGAAACGATAAACGCTCTCGTCGTTATTGAATCGCTAACTCAGGTTGCGAAGCCGTATTCATTTCTGCGGTTTGATTGTACTTCTTAATCACTAGCGTCAAGCGAATCAGCATTGCAATTGCTGCGGTGGTTAAGCCGGTTACGATACCAATCCAGAAGCCTTCTTCGCCCATGGCAGGAACGATTTCATCTGTGATACCCAGTAGCATACCAAGTGGAAGCGCCAAGCCCCAGTAGGCTAGAATCGCCAGAATCATCGGGATCTTAGTATCTTTGTAGCCACGCAGAGCGCCGTTTGCAGACGTCTGTAGTGCATCGCTGAATTGGTACATCGCAGTAAACATCAGCAGAGTCGCTGCTGTTGCTGAAACCACAGGATCTGTGGTGTACAAACGAATGATCCACTCAGGGAACAGCAGGAAGAAGCCGACTGAAATTAACGACAGTAGCGCAGCGGTAATAATGCCTACCAAGCTGCGGTGAGAAGCTGTCTCAAGCTTTTGTTCACCCAATGCATGACCAACGCGAATCGTGATACCAAATGAAAGACTCATTGGGATCATGTACGTCATGCTAGAGATGTTCAGGGCAATCTGCGCCGCAGCAACGTTTTCTGCACCAATACGACCAATCAATAGCGCAATCACCGCGAAGATGCTGCCACAAACCGCGATGTTCAAACCAATCGGCATGCCGAGTTTGAACAGTTGTTTGATCTCTTGCCATATCGGCTTTAGCTCAGCGAAGTGCAGAATGTTTTTGTAGTGATGATGGCGTTTGATGTAGCTAAACAGTAGGGCAGACATCAGCCAGTAAACCAAGCTCGTTGCCCAGCCACAACCAACCGCACCCAATGCAGGCATGCCGAATTTACCGTAAATCAGAATGTAGTTAACAGGGATGTTTACCAACAAACCAATCACAGAAATCAGCATGGGTGCGCGAGTGTTGTTCATCCCTTCGCAGAAGCCATTCAAAGTGTAGAACAGCGCAATGCCAGGAACACCGAACGCCAATGCGACAACATAATCACTCGCGATAGGAATGATCTCAGGCGCAACGCCTAGGCTAACGAGAATGGTTTCGCCAAGCAGCAAGTAAACAATCAAAATTGCGCTAACGAACGCAGACAACCAAAGCATTTGAATAAACGCGATACGTACGTTATCCAAACTTTGTGCGCCGCGGTGGTAAGCAACGACAGGCGTTAGTGCCATGATGATGCCGCGAAGCAAAAGCGAAACGGGTAGCCATAAACTGGTGCCAAGTGCTATCGCAGCAAGGTCGGCAGCACTCACTTGGCCTGCCATTGTTGTATCGATAAAGCCCATCGACTGAGTGGCAAGTTGCATCAGAATGATAGGGATCGATAGGTGTAACAAAGCGCCCGATTCTTTAAAAAAACGAGAAAAAGAGGAAGGTGTGTTTTGCATGGATGTAGTTAAACACCAATATCAATGCACCAGTGGAAGCAGGATGGCGTTGTGCATTGTAGGGTGTGCCGCGTAGGCACGCGCAATATACGGATTTTTGTTATGAGGTTCAATGTGTAATTTAGATCACAAGAAAACGATTGCTTTGGCTGCCAAAAGTATTATTTGCTCTGTGAATGTATTGCGTTTTTTACTGCTCATTTTTAGATGAAAACAAGCGATTTTCGACACACTCGTTTCAATAATAATCAGTCATTATTCCGCTTTTCGATGGTTACAAATCTTTTTATCTGACCTCTCGATTTATTTATTGTGTGATTATTTTCTTGGTGATATTTATCGCCTTAGTTTAGGCAATGCATGGAATAAAGAATGGAAGCCGAGCAATTAGAAGTACTCAATTTCATTAGCCAATACCCACCTTTTGATGACTTACCGGAAGAGCACTTAAGAAACATCGCAATGAATGCTGAAGTCGCGTATTACCGCGCAGGGACGGACATTCTCAAGAAAGGCGATGACATTCGTGATTTGTACATGATCCGCAGTGGTGTGGTCGAAATCTTCCGCCGCAAAGGCGAGTTGTACAACCGTATCGATGCTGGTGGCTTGTTTGGACAAATGGGGTTGTTGATGAACAACCGTGTCCGTATGCCAGCCAAAGCGATAGAAGATACCTTGGTTTACTGCATTCCAGAGAAGATCTTCACTGAGCTATGTGACGAGTTTGAGAACTTCGCTGATTTCATGGAGTTGGAAGACAGCGCGAGACTACGCACTGCGGTATCAAACCACTCAGATGGGAATGACTTTACTACTGCGAAAGCGCGCAAGATCTTAAGCCGTGAACCAGTAACGTTAGAAGCCAGTGCTACGGTGCGTGAGGCAGCCATTTTGATGGCGGAAGAGGGCGTTACTGCGCTTTTGATTGTTCGCGCACAAGAAGACATTACTGAAGACGACGATGACCAACTGCTTGGTATCTTGACCGAGAAAGATCTGTGCGTTCGTGTTTTAGCTGAAGGACGAGACAGCGACATTCCTGTGAGTGAAGTGATGAGTTACGACGTTGTGTCGCTCGATTACAGCGCTTACGTGTTTGAAGCCATGCTGACAATGCTGCGTTACAACGTTCATCACCTACCAATCTTAAAAGACAAAAAGCCGATTGGCGTGATCAGCATGACGGATATCGTTCGTTATGAATCGCAAAACAGTTTGTTGCTTGTGAGCTCTATCTTCCAACAAAACTCGGTAGAAGATCTCAAAGCGGTATCTAAACAAGTGAAAGACTGCTTTGAGCGAATGGTAAGTGAAGACGCAAATGCCCACATGGTTGGACGAGCAATGTCGGTGATCGGCAGCAGCTTCAAACAAAGACTGGCAGAGTTAGCGGAGCAAGAATTAGGTCCTGCACCAATTCCTTATTGCTTATTGGCAATGGGCTCCATGGCGCGTGATGAACAGCTTATCGTCACAGACCAAGACAACGCACTGATTCTGGATAACAGCTACGACCCATCAGAGCATGGTGAGTACTTTGCTCAGCTCGCAAAATTTATCTGTGATGGATTAGCCGAATGCGGTTATACCTACTGTACAGGCGACATCATGGCGACCAACCCAGAATGGCGCAAAACGCGCTCCGAATGGGAAGAGTGTTTTGCAAACTGGATTGATGACCCAACACCAGAGCGACTTCTGAACAGCAGTATTTTCTTCGACTTACTTGGCGTACATGGACGTGTGAAATGGGCAGAGCAATTGAGCGGTTTCATTGTGCGTCGTGCTAAGAAGAACAATCGATTCATAGCTTGTATGGCTTACAACGCGATTCGTCGCACGCCGCCGCTTGGTTTCTTCAAAGACTTTGTGATGGAGAAAGATGGTCGTCACCGCAATTCCATCAACCTGAAGCGTCGAGGCACTGCGCCAATGGCGGATCTGATTCGTGTACACGCCTTGGCGATTGGCTCCCGTTCGCAAAACTCGTTTGAACGTCTGGATGACATCAACAACGCTGGCATCTTACCCAAAGGCCGTGGCATGGACTTAAAAGATGCGATGGAGTTGATCTACATGGTGCGAATCCGACATCAAGCATTGGATATCGAAAACGGGGAAGAGCCGGATAACAATATCGAGCCAGAAGAAATGTCGGAGTTTGAGCGTCGCAACTTAAAAGCCGCTTTCCAAATCCTAAGCAACGCGCAGAACTACATTAAGTTCCGTTACCAGAGAAGTGGCAAATGATGTGGTTTTCAAAACAAAAGCAAGATATCACTGATTTGCTTGATACTAGCCAGACACCTGATTGGCCAATCTTTTTCGAGCAACTAGCAGAGCAAGCGAACGATACTCGATTAAAACGTTATTACTCTACGCCTATTGTGAATGGTGATACGCCATTAAAAGAGGTACCGTTTGTCTCCGTCGATTTTGAGACCACGGGTTTAAACGCCGAGGAAGACGCCATTCTCACCATAGGTTTGGTGCCATTTACGCTAGGGCGAGTGCAGTGCAGCGGATCTCGTCACTGGGTGGTGAATCCAAATCGAGAACTGAATGAAGAATCAGTGGT
Organism: Vibrio sp. SCSIO 43153; assembly: GCF_023716625.1. Classification (NCBI taxonomy): domain Bacteria; kingdom Pseudomonadati; phylum Pseudomonadota; class Gammaproteobacteria; order Vibrionales; family Vibrionaceae; genus Vibrio; species Vibrio sp. SCSIO 43153. The sequence goes on along the minus strand of NZ_CP071855.1, from coordinate 1,797,747 downwards.
GATCCACGGTATTACCGACTCTGAAGTGAAGAATGCGCCGCAACTTGAACAAATTCTGGATGCAATTCTTGATGAGTTAGCCGGAAAGATTGTGGTGGTGCACTACAAAAATATCGAGCGTCAATTCTTCAATAATGCGTTGTTAAACAGCGTGGGTGAGGGGATTCAATTTCCAGTCGTTGATACGTTGGACATCGAATACGCGATTCAACGTCGTGAGTGTGAAGGTTGGTTAAACAAGCTCAAAGGTAAAAAGCCCGGTTCTGTACGACTCGGCCACGCGCGTGAGCGCTACCATTTGCCTGCTTATCAGCCACACCATGCGCTGACCGACGCTCTTGCCACCGCTGAGTTGCTTCAAGCCCAGTTGCAGTATCACTTTGATGGTGACATGCCACTGTCCGTGATATGGCAATAACTCATCCATCTCGTCTATGAATTGGCGATAAATTTTATTAGTCGTCCTGATAACAAAATGCAATGCGATATCAGGACGATTAACGCTAAAATTACAAAGTAGAGCAACCCTTCTAAAAGCGACGTAACGATCGCAAATAAGCTTTGCAGCAAGTGACGCAAGAAAGCCATCACTCAAAGTCCTACACAGATTTTAATTTGGTCACGTATTTTAAGGAGATAAATCGTGAGCACCGACAACAATGGCGGTATCCAACGCCCCGACGGTAAAGTGAACCCGATCGATACTGATTACCAGATTGGTCAGGATAACGTCGCGCTAAAAGTAGGTCCTTTTGGACTTGATATTCACAACCGTGTGTTCGCTATTTCAGGTATGTCGATTATCCTGTTCGTAGTGTTAACACTGACATTCAGACAACAAGTTGAGCCGTTCTTCGCGGGTCTACGTGGTTGGCTTGTTTCTAACCTTGATTGGTTCTTCCTATCTGCGGGCAACGTGTTTGTCGTAGTGTGTTTGATCCTGATCGTAACGCCACTTGGTCGCGTTCGTATCGGTGGTACAGAAGCAACTCCGGATTACACGTACGCAGGTTGGCTAGCGATGCTGTTCGCGGCTGGTATGGGTATCGGTCTGGTATTCTTCGGTGTATCTGAGCCTATGTCTCACTTCAGTGCTGCTCTTGGCGGTGTGAACGTTGAGAATGGTGTTCGTACTGACTGGGCTCCACTAGGCGCAGCAGAAGGCGATACATCAGCGGCGTCTGCACTTGGTATGGCAGCTACGATTTACCACTGGGCACTTCACCCTTGGTCAATCTACGCACTGTTGGCACTTGGTTTGGCGATCTTCTCGTTCAACAAGGGCTTACCTCTAACGATGCGTTCTATTTTCTACCCTCTTTTTGGCGAGCGCGTTTGGGGTTGGACTGGTCACATCATTGATATCTTGGCAGTTGTTGCTACGGTATTCGGTCTTGCGACGTCTCTTGGCTACGGTGCATCACAAGCAGCAACAGGTCTAAACTTCCTGTTCGGTGTACCAATGACAGATATGACGCAAGTTGTGATTATCGTGATCATCACAGCACTTGCTTTGATCTCGGTAGTTGCTGGTCTGGATAGCGGTGTAAAACGCCTGTCTGAAATCAACATGGGTTTAGCGGCGCTATTGCTTTTGTTCGTGATCGTCGTAGGTCCAACACTCGCAATCATGACTGGTTTCTTCGAGAACATCATGTCTTACCTAGCGAACGTTCCAGCGCTATCAATGCCATTCGGCCGCGAAGACGTGAACTACTCTCAAGGCTGGACTGCGTTCTACTGGGCTTGGTGGATTTCATGGTCACCATTCGTAGGTATGTTTATCGCGCGTGTATCTCGTGGTCGTTCAGTTCGTGAGTTCATCGTGTGTGTAATCCTGATCCCATCAACCGTGTGTGTATTATGGATGACGGCATTCGGTGGTACGGCGATCAGCCAATACGTGAACGATGGTTACCAAGCGGTATTTGACGCAGAGCTTCCACTTAAACTGTTCGCGATGCTAGATGTGATGCCTCTTTCTCAAATCACGTCTATCGTAGGTATTATTCTGGTTGTGGTGTTCTTTATCACGTCAGCGGACTCTGGCTCTCTTGTAATCGATACGATTGCAGCGGGCGGTAAAGTAGATGCACCAACACCTCAACGTGTGTTCTGGTGTACGTTCGAAGGCTTAGTTGCAATCGCACTAATGCTTGGTGGTGGTCTAGCGGCTGCACAAGCGATGGCGGTAACAACCGGTCTGCCATTCACTATCGTATTGTTGGTTGCAACGGTATCTCTAGTGAAAGGTTTGATGGATGAGCCTCGCCCAACATCAAAATCAATGAAGAAAGCGAAAGCGTAATTTAAGCTTCCTTCATAACAACAAAAAAACGGCATGCTTCGGCGTGCCGTTTTCTTATCTGAATTCTTCATCTTTAGCCATCAATCGGCTGCCATTTTCTTCCTGCTCGAAACAATTCCCCAGTGCGAAATTGACGATGTTTTGCTCATTTGGCTTCAATTAATCTTTTACCCTATAAATACATTAGAGCTCAAACTATTTTTAAAGTCATGCTCATTTACTTTTAGTGCGACATAGATCAAATAAGTAGGGTTTCTAAGCGGCTTTATTTGATTTCTATGCACAATCAGTGTGCATAATAAAAAAGGAAATTTAATTAGTGTACGAAGGATATGTATCTACACATGATTACCTCAGCCCCTTGGGTTATGTATCCAGAGATTGGAGAAGACCCAAGCAAAAAATGGATTTTTCGTGAACCTGTCGTGTCTGATGGCGACGATATTTATGGTTTGATCGCAGATTGTCCTCCGCTCGATATGAACTCGTCATATTGTAATTTTCTTCAATCTAGCCATTTCAGCAAAACTTGTATTTTGGTCGAGCACAAAGGCGAGATTGCAGGGTTTGTTTCTGGCTATCAGAAGCCGGATGAACCTAATGTGCTGTTCATTTGGCAAGTTGCGGTTGCCCCTCGTTTCAGAGGAAACGGTTTGGCGTCTCAAATGCTTGAACGCTTACTACAGCGAGAAGGGCTTGAAGACATCAACGCTATCGAAACCACAATCACTAAATCCAATGATGCATCTTGGGCGTTATTTAAAAAGCTCGATGCACAACATGGAAACGCCGGCGAAGTGACGACTTTCTTGGATGAAAAGGATCATTTCAAAGGCAAGCATGATACCGAGTATCTGTATCGTATTCCCCTCAAGTAATCCCCACAAAATAGGAATCAAATAACGGTCTCATCATGGATATTTTCAAAAAGCAGGAATCCAACGTACGTTCATACTCAAACAGTTTTCCAGTCGTCTTTCGTAAAGCAAAAGGTACCTGGTTAGAAACAGAACAAGGCGAACGCTACCTCGATTTCCTTGCTGGAGCGGGATCTCTAAATTACGGTCATAACAATCCAGTACTTAAGCAAGCGCTCCTTGAGTACATTGAAATGGATGGCATTACACACGGCTTGGACATGCATTCAGAAGCCAAAGCCGCTTTTCTTGAAGCACTAAATCAATACATTCTTGAACCAAGAGGGCTGGATTACAAAGTTCAGTTCACAGGCCCAACCGGTACCAATGCCGTAGAAGCTGCAATCAAGTTGGCAAAAAAAGTGAAGGGGCGCAGCAGTATCGTTGCCTTCACAAACGGTTTTCATGGCTGTACGGCTGGCGCTTTAGCTGCAACGGGCAACCAACATCATCGCCAAGGAGCGGGTTCTAGCTTAAACAATGTTACTCGTATTCCTTTCGAAGGTTATGCGGATATTGATGGCCTCAAACTGTTTGAAACCATGTTGTCAGATAACTCGGCAGGCATGGACAAACCGGCTGCAGTTCTACTAGAGACGGTACAAGGCGAAGGTGGTCTAAACGTTGCGTCTAACCAATGGTTGCAGCGTCTCAGCAAGCTTTGCAAAGCACACGATATCTTGTTGATTGTTGACGACATTCAAGCAGGCAGCGGCCGCACAGGTACTTTCTTTAGCTTCGAGCCATCGGGCATTAAGCCAGACATGGTAACGCTGTCAAAATCGATTGGCGGTTATGGTCTGCCAATGGCCATCGTTTTATTAAAACCTGAGTTGGATAAGTGGAAACCGGGTGAACATAACGGCACATTCCGTGGCAACAATCATGCGTTTGTGACAGCAGCGAAAGCAATCGAAACATATTGGTCAAATGACCATTTTGAAGCGCATATCAAACGTTGTTCGAGCATGGTTGATGAAGTCATTCAGCGATCGGTAAAACGATTCCCAGAAATGTTTATACAGCGCAAAGGTCGCGGGATGATGATTGGTATTGAATGTAAGAGCGGTGAAATCTCTGGTGATATTGCAAAAGCGTGTTTTGAGAACGGAATGGTGATTGAAACCGCAGGACCAAATGATGAGGTGGTGAAGTTCTTTTGCCCATTGACCATTTCTGAAGCCGAACTTACCCAAGGGCTTAATATCTTCGAGGGCTCGGTTGAAGCCATCGCAAGCAAACTTTTCAAACAAGCATCATAGCAAGGAAAGAATTATGATCGTTAGAACACTCGATGAGTGTCGCAATAGCGAAAGACGAGTTGTGTCTGATAACTGGGAAAGTGTCCGTATGTTATTGAAAGACGACAACATGGGCTTTTCATTCCATATCACGACGATATACGAAGGAACCGAAACACACATTCATTATCAGAACCATTTGGAATCTGTATTTTGCATGAGTGGAGAAGGGGAAATTGAAGTCGTTGGCGGTGAAACTTACCCAATCAAACCGGGTACGTTGTACATCCTAGATAAGCACGACGAACATTACTTACGCGCCTATAAAAACAAAGAAATGGTCATGGCGTGTGTGTTCAATCCCCCAATCACGGGTGCGGAAGTTCACGACGAAAATGGCGTTTATCCTCTGGTGGACTAGCCCACTGATGTTTTAGAGGGGTGATGTTTCACCCCTTTTTCTTATCCATTCTTTTAAATTACCAATCATTAAGGCCCCCTCATGACATTTACCGTAGAAAAAATCGGCGGTACATCTATGACAGCATTCGATGCTGTACTCGACAACATTCTTCTTCGTCCACAAAACCCATATAACCGTATTTTTGTTGTTTCTGCTTATGGCGGAATGACAGACGCTCTATTGGAATGCAAAAAGACCAGTAAACCAGGTGTCTATCAGCTTATCGCTAAACGAGATGAAACTTGGCAAGACGCGCTAGCGTATGTTGAAAGCCGTATGCTGCTGACAAACGAACATATTTTTGCCGATCCGATGAATCGTATGCGCGCGGACAAGTTCATTCGTTCTCGCATTTCAGAAGCAAAAATATGCGTAACCAATATCCTAGAAACTTGCCAATACGGGCAGTTTTCTCTGCGCCAGTACTTACCGCAAATTCGTGAGTTTCTCTCATCCATTGGCGAAGCGCACAGTGCTTACAACACCGCCTTAAAGCTAAAGAACATGGGTATCAACTCGACGTTTGTTGACCTATCCGGTTGGGATAACCAACAGCCTCGCAGTTTAGATGAGACGATACGTGAAGTGTTTGAAGAGATAGATGTGACTCAAGAGCTACCAATCGTGACGGGTTATGCGTATTGCAAAGAAGGGCTGATGCACACTTATGATCGAGGTTACAGCGAAATGACCTTTAGCCGAATTGCTGCAACAACCAAAGCCGATTTAGCGATAATTCATAAGGAGTACCATTTAAGCTCTGCAGACCCAAGGGTTGTTGGTGTTGAGCGTGTCAATCCAATTGGAACGACCAATTATGATGTGGCCGATCAGTTAGCGAATCTTGGTATGGAAGCGATTCACCCAAATGCGGCGGCAGGACTGCGCGAAAGTGGGATTGAATTGCAGATCAAAAATACGTTTGAACCAGAACATAAAGGAACACTGATCTCTGCAGATTACCGCCCAGAAAGCGATCGCATTGAAATCATCGCAGGAAAGCAGAAGGTATTTGCGCTTCATCTATTTGATCAAACCATGGTTGGAAAGGTAGACAACGTTAGCTACGAGTTGATGGAGATAATCGCAGATGCGCGCGTCAATCTCATAGGGAAGGAGATGAACGCAAACTCTATCACCTATTACCTAGGCGGCAGTGCAGAGAGCTTAAACAAGGTGCGCTACAAAGTAGAGAAACGCTACCCACAAGCCTCGATTAATGGACGCATGGTAGCGCTCATCTCTGCAATCGGTTCTCAAATCGATACTAATAAAACGTTAGCTAAAGGCGTTTTTGCACTGATGAATCGCGACGTGACACCCATTGCTCTCCACTCATCAATGAGAAACGTTAACGTGCAGTTTGTTGTGAGTGACGACGAGTATAAAGAAGCGATTTGTGCGTTACATGAAGAGTTCTTTGAACAAGACAGCGATACAAGTAAGTCGGCGAATGTTGCTTGAAGTTGATTGGCGGCAGTTAACTGTTAGACAAAGGTTAGCGGCTAATTGAAAAGAAGGGGCGTGGTTTATCGTCCTTAATTATATGGTCCGCCCCACTCTCAAGCCCTTAAGCTTAGAGTAGGCTCTCAGAATGAGGTGAACCATATGTCTTCTATTCATATTTTAGGTATCGACCTAGGCAAGCACTGTTTCCACGCTATCGCTCATAACCGTTCAGGTGCAGAAGTATTACGTCGTAAGTTTAGTCGAAACCAACTCCAACGTTTCCTTTGTAAAATCGAACCAACAACCATTGCTTTCGAAGCTTGTGGCGGTGCTCATTGGCTTGCTCGCAAGAGTGGTGAATACGGTCATCAAGTTCGACTTATTCCTCCCCAGTACGTTAAGCCTTATGTCAAAGGCAACAAAAATGATTTCATAGATGCATCAGCAATCGCAGAAGCCGCTGGTCGACCAACAATGAGGTTTATCGCGGTAAAAAGTGAAGAAGCCCAAGTTATCGCAGCGATTCATCGTGTCAGAGATGGTTATATCAAGGAGAGAACGGCCGCCATGTCTCGAATTGGGGCTATCTTGCTTGAGTTCGGCCTAAGTTTTCCAAAGGGGCATGCAAAGATGAAGGCTCTCTTCCAATGGCTAGCAGAGCAAAAAGCGTCTTTACCAGAAAGCTTACTCGTTGAATTAGTGTCTATCCACGAGCATTACAAATACCTTAATGAACGAGTCAAAGTTCAAGACAGTAAGCTTCAAGCCGTTGTTAACAATAACGAAAGTGCACAATTGCTGAAAACTATCCCTGGCGTTGGCGACCTCACATCGACGTTGTGTGTTGCCGATGTAAGTTCCCCAAGTAACTTCACCAATGGTCGGGAAATGGCTGCATGGTTAGGGCTTGTGCCGAGACAGTTCTCTACGGGAGGAAAGACCAAGCTACTTGGCATGAGTAAACGAGGCAATAAACATCTCAGAACTCTGTTTATCCATGGAGCAAGAGCAGTTCTCTCAAGGCTAGAAACGACAGGGAAAGTGTTTGGAGAGTGGCTCATCAAGCTCCGGGCGACGAAGCCATTTAATGTTGTGGTCGTAGCACTTGCCAACAAGCTAGCAAGAATAGCTTGGGCGGTGTTATACCACCGCCAAGCTTTTAAGGCTGTATAGCTATAACCAAGTTTGCAACGCCAATGAACGTGATGACAAAAACGGTCAATCGACCAGATTAAGAACCTGACACAAAAAATAGCGTTAAACGCTTTGGGCTTTTTAAGGATAATCTGGCGCAGATATCATCGTGGAGCTGGGAAGCTAGTGCTCCCAACAAGGACTCCGAATACATTAGCGCAAACCAACTCCGTTATGACTTAATTGTAGTTGCAATAACGGGGCGGACCATACATTTTTGTGTCCGTCAACAAAGTTCAAGACACTTGAACATATAGGGTTAGGTAGATAGAATTTTCGCTCCTCAGTATTTACCTCAACTAACACATGAAACTTATTCGCTGACGACACTTGCCTGATTTTTCAAACTTCACGTTCTACTCTGATATACGGAGGGAACAAACTCGAATTAAATTAGGTAAACATCATGAATAAGAATCAAACCATTCAATCAGGTCATTACCACCTTAAAACTATCGTTCGTGGCAGCGGTATCCCTTTAATTATTATCGGCAGCGCAGACTACTATTTGCGTGTCATACCAACTGCATTGTTCGACCATTTCCAATGTGTCTTTGTCGATCATCGCGGCTTTGCTGAGTGCGACGTTATTCCAAATGCAACTGACGCTACGTTAGAGGCCATCAGTGCTGACACTAAATTGGTCATGGATAAGCTCGGTATCGAAAAAGCGTGGATGTTTGGTCATTCTGGGCATGCATTAATGGCAACCCATTTTGCCGTGACGTTTCCTCAATATGTTGAAGGTTTAGTGCTTGCGAACATCTCGCCAAATTTGTCACCACAAATGCAGGCGCTCCAATTTCAATGTTGGGAACAAGAAGCGGACGAGGAGAGAAAGCAAGTTTTCGAACGTAATTTCCCATTACTTGAACGCGACATTGAGCAAAATCCGGAGCGAAAATTCGTTCACTTGTGTCATCGATTAGGCGCGATGCGTTGGTATGATTCTGACTTTAATGAACTGCCGTTGTGGGAAGGGTTTCAAACCCATACGGCTTTGTTAGATAAGCTTTGGGGAGAAGTGTTCGGTGAATTTGATACGGCGATTTATCAGCAACTTCCCGCTGTACGGGTATTAGTGATCAGCGGAGAGAAAGATTTCAGCATTGCGCCAGTTTCATCATGGGATCAGATTGATTTTGGAGAGGCAGATATGAAGCTCGAAATCATTGCAGAATCGGCTCACACACCAATGCTAGAGCAACCAGAACGATTTGTGAAAGTGATGAGCGAATTAGTAACAGCGAGCTAATTCACATCTATCTATACAGGCAAACAAAAGCAAAGGAGCCAAGCAAGGCTCCTTTGAAGTATTTCATTCATCAACTTAGATATTTGGGCGTGCCGTCTCGTTGGTTGATGGTGGCAGATGAGGTAGCGTCACCTCTGGTTGGTCACCCGTTAATGAGCGTAAGAACTCAGTAATCTTGACCGACTCTTCTTTTGTCAGTTTCTGACCAAGCTGAAGATCTGCCATCATGGCGACCGCTTCCTCTAGATCCCAAACCGAACCGTCATGGAAGTACGGGTAGGTGAGTTCGATGTTGCGCAGTGTCGGTACTTTAAAGACAAACTTATCGAAATCATTACCCGTGATCGCCTTACGCCCAACATCTGGGTTATCCGTTGCAAACGGCTTCACTAAGCCCATCTTTTGGTACATTTGACCACCCGCGAGAGGGCCGCTGTGACACGCTGTACAACCTTTCGCTTTAAACAAGTTGTAGCCTTCGACCTGCGCTGTTGTTAAGGCTTTATCGTCGCCCTTCAACCAAAGATCGAACGGTGCGTTTGGTGTACGTAAGGTTTGCTCAAAGGTCGCAATTGCATCAGTCACGTTATCAATGGTGATCGTCTCACTACCGTAGGCTTGTTTAAACCACTCGCGATATTGAGGAATCGACTTGAGCGTGTCGATCGCAAGCTGGTGGCTAAAGGCCATCTCAAGTGGGTTTTCGATCGGGCCAGCCGCTTGTTCTTGCAAATCTTTTGCGCGTCCATTCCAGAACTGAACAAAGTTCAAATCCGAGTTAAACACCGTTGGTGAGTTGATCGGGCCAATTGCCCATTTATGGCCAATGGAGCTTGGTAGGTTATCGACGCCACCTTTTGCGATGTTATGGCAAGAGTTACAAGAAATGGTGTTGGAGGCGGATAAACGAGGTTCAAACCACAACGTTTTACCCAGTTCTACTTTCTTCGCATCAAGTCCAGCAACTGGCTCGATTACCTTGATGGGCTCTGCGGATTGGCGCTCTGCGTAGGCACCGAAAGATAGGACTGACAAGACGCTCACTGCTATAAGAGTTTTCATAATAACTTCCTTTTTAAGTGATTTTTCACTCTCACTAGGGCGGCGTACTTCTTATTGGTACGCTCTGGAAGTCACGGTATAGCAATCGTTTTATTCGATAAAATGCAAAAAATCGATGGTTTTTATGGCAAAAAACGATGTTAAAAACGCACAAGCTTTGCACGAATCGATTTTGCTAGCTTCCCAAGCAGTTGGTCACCTTTCATTTACAAATATGCAAAGAATATAAACGACAGGTTCGTTGATTTAGGTCAATTATGCAATCAAATGAACCATAGTAGGTGAAAAACCTAGAACGAAGGAAAAGTGAAGTCTTTATTGCGTAAATTGTAGGTAAGAGTGGGGTATATAACAGGCAATAAACCAGGTGTGTAGAATTATTCTATTTTAGGGATTTTGCTCTAAGTCTAAATGAATCTTTGCATTTCAATTTCAATAAAGCTTGGTTATTGATCATGTTTCTGAGTATGTGAATTATTATCAGTTATGCATACAGTTGCTCATAGTCTAGTTTGATTTGTGTAACGTCACTGCAGCACGTATTAAGCGTACTACGCTGATTGTCTGTGTTTTCGTGTTGACAGTTTGGTACTAGGTAAAAATAAACAAGACTATGATTTCAAGGAACATTTTATGTTAAAGAAACTACTAAGTTGTTGTATCACCTCGGCACTCTGTTTTCATTCTTCTATCGCTTTTTCGCAATCTAATGAGATTGCGGACAGTGCAGAGTTACAACAAGCTACCGACACATTGCCTGCCCTTTTGATGCTTGCACCGGATGACATTGCCATTGCAGATCGCTACATAGTGGTATTTCAACAACCACAAATGATGGCGAGCAACTCAACGGAATTCGAGCAATTCACGCAGCAGTCCGTAGACCGCATGTCTGGTTTGTATTCGATACAAGTGGAGTCGGTTTTTGACCACTCGATCAGCGGATTTGTCGCTAACTTGAGTCCTGAGCAACTAAAAGATCTGCGTTCTGATCCTCGTGTGGACTACATTGAGCAAGACAGAATCCTATCGCTTGACCCAATAGTCTCGGCAGACGCAAATCAAACCAATGCCATTTGGGGACTAGACCGAATCGACCAACGCAACTTGCCACTCGATAACAACTACAGTGCCAACTTTGATGGGACTGGGGTAACGGCTTATGTGATCGATACTGGTGTGAACAACGCGCATGTTGAGTTTGGTGGTCGCTCGGTCTCAGGGTATGACTTTATCGACAACGATGCAGATGCAAGTGACTGTAATGGACACGGTACACACGTTGCGGGTACCATCGGAGGCAGCTTGTATGGTGTTGCGAAAAACGTCAACCTTGTCGGCGTCAGAGTATTGAGCTGTAGCGGTTCGGGCTCTACGTCTGGTGTTATCGCCGGTGTGGATTGGGTGGCTGCGAATGCTTCCGGACCTTCAGTCGCCAATATGAGTTTGGGTGGCGGTCAATCTGTCGCTCTCGATAGTGCGGTGCAAAGTGCGGTTCAATCAGGTGTCAGCTTTATGCTTGCGGCAGGTAACTCCAATGCCGATGCGTGTAACTACTCTCCAGCGCGCGTTGCTACTGGTGTAACTGTCGGCTCGACCACCAGCACGGATGCACGTTCGAGTTTTTCAAACTGGGGCAGTTGTGTGGATGTGTTTGCGCCAGGCTCACAAATCAAATCTGCATGGTATGACGGTGGCTACAAAACCATTAGTGGTACATCGATGGCGACGCCGCATGTAGCGGGTGTAGCAGCGCTGTATCTTCAAGAAAATAGTTCGTTGTCGCCAAGCCAAGTGGAAGCCTTGATCGTTAGTCGCGCAACAAGCGGAAAGGTGACGGATACAAGAGGCAGCGTGAACAAGCTACTTTATAGCTTAACCGATGCTGATTGTGGCCAAGACTGTGGTGGCCCAGATCCAACACCGGACCCAGAAGGAAAGTTAACTTCGGGTGTGCCCGTGAGTGGTTTAAGTGGTTCAACTGGTCAAGTCGCGTATTACTATGTTGATGTCGAAGCGGGACAGCGCTTAACAGTACAAATGTATGGTGGCACCGGTGATGCGGATTTGTATCTCCGTTTTGGTGCAAAACCAGCACTGAATGCATGGGACTGCCGACCTTTCAAATACGGTAACAATGAGACATGTACGGTCAGCGCAACACAAAGTGGACGTTACCACGTCATGATTCAAGGTTACTCAAACTATAGTGGTGTCAGCATTCAAGCGAGCTACTAGTTATTATTCTCGTTATTAGAAGAGAACAAAGCCCACTTTCCGGTGGGCTTTTCTTTTGGGGATACTGTGCTTAGGGATTACTGAGTTTCATAGGAGACGTTCGACGTTATTCAAACGCATCAGTCTTTTGCTTCAAGAATTCGATGAGAGTGCGAACTCGAAGCGGCATCAAGGCTTTCTCTTGGTACACCGCATAAATCGGGATCTCCAAATCGTGCACATCAGGTAGGATGCGAACTAAATCTCCTCGCGCTAATTCTTCCTTCATCATGAAGCTAGGCATGATGGCAAACCCAAGATGATTCAAAACGAATTCTTTGACTGTGGCCGCGGTTCTCACTTGCACTTTTGGGCTGTGAACCAAACGCGTGACCTGACCTTTGCTGTTGGTCATCGTGAGTTGCTTATCGCCGTGAACGATATGGTGGCTAATCCAATCCAACGAGAGAAGATCTTCTGGTGCCAATACCGTTTCTACCTTGCTGAGATAGGTTGGCGTAGCGCAAATCATGTCGCGAAAATAGCCCAGCCTAACCGCATATAAACTCGAATCTTCCAAAGCGGGAGAGGCGCGCAATGCAATATCACAACGAGATTCAATCAGATTGCTGTAACTGTCGCTCTCAATAATGTCGAGTTTGATTTCCGGATAGAGGTGTAAGAACTCACTCAATATATCGACCAAAGCTGAGCTAGGCGTGGAGATACGAATCGTCCCACTTGGGATTTGATTGGCGTCTTGTGTTTCTGCATTCGCTTCTGAGGCGATATCACCAATCAGTTTGCATTTCTCGTAGTAACGTAACCCAGCGTCAGTCAACGAAAGCGAGCGAGTGGTGCGATGCAACAGACGAGTATTCAGCGCTTGTTCGAGCTTAGAGACGATCTGCGAGACGCGTGCCTTGCCAATATCAAGATCGTCCGCTGCTTGAGTAAAGGATTGTTTCTCTGCCACTTTAGCAAAGACCATCATGTCATCGAGTGAGATCATACCGATTACTTTCCAAAAGCTATTTATTATTGTTTAGTCAGAATGAACAATTAGTTTAATCAAAGGCTAATTATCTATCAATCATCAAACGATATAGTGTCTCCATCGACAGCGGGAAGCCAAAACAGCTTGGTCATTTCCGCCTTATTCAGAAAGAAATAATGTAAGAATTGAATGGAGAAACCATCATGTCAGATCGCAAAATTCTAGTAACAGGCGCATCAGGTAAACTAGGTTCACAAGTCGTAAAAGCATTGCTTGAAGACCTAAATGTTCAACCAAGCCAATTGATTGTGACCACTCGTAACGCAGATAAACTACAAGCGTTAGCAAGCCAAGGTGTAGATGTTCGCGAAGCGGATTTTTCTAGCCCAGAGTCATTAGAGAAAGCATTCCAAGGAGCAGACAGCATGCTACTGATCAGCATTGACGCTTCTGGTCCTCGTACTCAAGCACACTTGAATGCGGTATCGGCAGCCGAAAAAGTAGGAGTGAACCATATTGCCTACACATCCATGCCTTCAGCAGAAAGCTCGCCAGTGATGTTTGCTCATGAGCACGAAGCTACCGAAAATGCGATTAAACAAAGCAGCATCCCTAATGCCACCATCACGCGCAACAACTGGTATTTTGAAAACTTGGCCGAGTACTTTGCCAGCATTCTGCAATCCGGTTATTGGTTGACGTCGGCAGCAGAAGGTCGCTCGGCTCAACTGTCACGTAAAGATCTGGCTTTTGCAGCGGCGTCTGCTTTAGTAAAACCAGCACAAGGAAAAGTGATCTTGCCAATGAACGGCGCGCAATCTATGACACACGCAGAAATGGCGAAAGTGATAGATAAAGTACTGGGTACATCGATTACTATGGTGGACTTATCTGATGAGGATTACCAAGTGAAGCTTGAGTCGTTTGAACTGCCTGCACCAATCGTAGAGTTGTGCGTCACAATGGACAAACACAACAGAGGAAACTATTCAGATGGTACGAGTGAAGCGTTTGAAAAGCTGACTGGTAAACAACCGCAGAACTTTGAGGCGTGGCTTGAGGAGAATAAAGCAGAACTACATAAGCTGGTGAACGTCTAAGATACACAACCTTATTTAGGACGGTATAGATGAGGAAAAAAGAGGCGTTAAGTTCTAGTAGCAGATACCCGCAAATTTATCCGTCAAAACGAGAGTATGAATTTCATTACTAACGTCTAGAGCATGGATACGAATAGCTAGGTAAGGTTTTGCCAGAGAGTGATCTTTACCAAAACAAACTGTAATAGTGCCTGCAACAAACTGTTTAAGAGTGATTTGCAACGCTTGGCATTTTTGCTTTGCGTTGCATTTAGCGTTTAAGATGGCATGCGGCGGCTCCAGTATTGCCTTGCTCACACCTTAACAGAGCGTTATGAGGCCTAATCTATAAGTAGGCTCTCTTCTTCCCACCGACTCTCTGTACGTTTATCTAGGCGTCCACTCATTCGAGTAAGAAAGAGTGCGACGATCACTATCACAGCACCAATCCACGGGGTATGCATCAATCCCAATTCAGATACAATCATACCACCACCCCAAGAGCCAAGAGCAATGCCAACGTTAAACGCCGCAATGTTTAAGCCAGATGCGACATCTACCGCATCGGGAGTGAATTTTTCGGCTAGTTTGACCACATAAACTTGTAGTCCAGGAACGTTACCGAATGCGAAGGCACCCCAAACTAAAATGGTCGCCACCGCAGCGATAGGGTTAACGGCGGTAAAGTTAAATACAACTAAAATAGTGGCTAGTCCCGAAAAAATAATCGTTAATGCTTTAATCGGCCCCATTTTATCGGCCATTTTACCGCCCCAAATATTACCAATCGCCACGGATACACCGTATACCAGCATAATAAGGCTGATAGCATTGGCGTTGAATCCTGTTTCCTGTTGCAAAATTGGAGCAAGGAAAGTGAAAGCAGTAAATGTTCCACCGTAGCCGAGTGCCGTAATTGCATAAACCAGTAGTAACCTTGGTTGAGTTAGTACTTTTAATTGTGATGATAATTTGGCCGCTGCTGGCTGCTTCAGGTTGCTTGGCACTAAGAAAATACTACCAACCAACGCGATCAACCCCAACAAAGCAACAATTAGAAAAGTCGATTGCCAACCAAAAGTTTGACCGATGTATGTACCGAGCGGCACTCCCGTTACTAATGCTACTGTTAACCCCGTAAACATAATTGCAATCGCGCTGGCTGCTTTTTCTTTGGGCACTAGTCCTGTCGCAATCGTAGATCCGATAGAGAAAAACACGCCATGGGCTAAACCCGTCAAAATGCGGGCAATGATTAGGGTGTTGTAACCAGGTGCTTGCCATGCCAATAAGTTACCAACAACAAACAGTGACATAACAGTAATGAGTACGTGCTTACGGTTCCACTTTCCCGTTAGCGCTGTTAAAACAGGTGCGCCAATCGCAACACCCAGTGCATAAAGGCTCACTAGTAGTCCTGCGGATGGTAGTGAAACGTTTAGGTCAGAAGCCATGGTCGGGATCAAACCCACGATCACAAACTCCGTTGTTCCGATTGCAAAGGCGCTGAGCGTCAATGCGAGAAGTGCTAATGGCATATCATTTACTCTCTTCTGTTAGGTTCTAGTACACAGCAGCGAATGTGTTTATCAAGATGTTGCTGAGTCCTGATTTGGTGGAGAGATTCTGCGTTGAATTTCCATTGCAAAAAATAGGTTATTTAACAAATGATATTTGTTATAAATGCAATAATTAAAATTAAACCGTTCAGAAAATGGTAGGTAAAAATGCGCACAAAATCGGATGATTTAGAAATTCTACTTTCTGTGATCGATACTGGCGGATTTACAGCGGCAGCAGACAGCTTAAATATACAGGTGGCACGGGCATCGCGAGCGGTGAGTAAGGTGGAAAACCAGCTTGGTGTGACGATCTTAAACCGAACAACAAGACGTATTGAGCTAACGGATGAGGGGCGACAATTTGTTGAGTCGGTGCGAATAGGGCTTATGCAGCTACAACAAGCGGAAGATGAAATCATATCCCGAGGCGAATTACCCAAAGGGAAGTTACGCGTCGATGCCGCCAGTCCATTTGTATTTCATCAGTTGGTTCCGCTAGTACAACCATTTAATCAAGCCTATCCTGATATTGAGTTGGAGTTGACCTCTAATGAAGGTTTTGTTGATTTGCTAGAGAAGAAAACCGATATCGCTATTCGTATCGGTGCATTAAATGATTCAACGTTACATGCTAGGCCTCTTGGCAGAAGTTTACTTTACATTGTTGCTTCACCTGATTATTTATCAAAGCGCGGCTTTCCTAGTAAGAATAGTGATTTGGAACATCACGATACCATCGGATTTTCTACGCCCAAAACACTTAATGAATGGCCTCTAAAAGGATTTTCAGGACTGACACCAACGCTCACCTCAAGTAATGGCGAAACAGTTAGGCAGCTCGCGTTGACGGGGAATGGGATCGCCTGTCTGTCAGGGTTTATGGTTAAGGAAGACATTGCTGAGGGAAGATTAATTTCTTTATTAGAGGGAGAAAAAATCAGTCACTCCGGTAGAGAACAAATCAATGCGGTTTATTATAAATCTTCTTCTGTCGCCAAGAGGATTTCTGCGTTCATTGATTTTATTCAGCCTAAATTAGACCTGTAAATGGTTCAACGTGAGGTGAGTCCACGCCTTGCTTACACTCTTTTTCAGGCTTCTCAGGCAAAAACTTTAAAGTCCCACGGTACTTCGACATATAACAGGACCATTACGGGTACATTCTTGAACTCTTTAGCAAATATTATTTGTCTTTGTGGCTATCAATATGATGGGATGGGTTGCCGGTATTCTTCCTAGGTAATAACAGAGCGTTATCCACATTGAATATATATCAAAATTACGATTCAAAGGTGCTCCAACTGCTCCAACTTATGCTTAACCTTTCGATTTTTAACAGGAACCTTAAGTGAAATCCTGCGTTATATTTTCATCGCATATGGCTTAAGGTTTATAGTTTTAAGTTGAACAATCATTCATAATAAGTGTCTTATTTTTTATCTGTTTTATAAATGTACTGGTCAATTCTATGAAATTTGGATTTATGGTTGTCAGTTTGATGAGTAGTTTTTCTCTAAATAGTTTAGCTAACGATATCGTGAGTACTACGTCAGTTAGTGAAGGAGAGGCAAGTTGTATTAGTGTCGTTTGCAAAAGTGTCATTGTAGAGGAAAGTGTTTCTAAGGCTGGGGAGTTTCCAAAAAGAACCGGTAACGAGACCTTGTCGGCAATAGGGAGCGTACTGTTTATAGCTGGTGAAATTGGTTTAGCTGAAAACTTACAAGAAGAAGGTCCTTACAAATGGGCTTCGGAGAGACCTTGAGTCGAAGCGTTCACTTTTACTAAGCTAGATCTAGGTCTATTGTTTGAGCTGGAAAAATACCCCATAAAGGTAATACTGAAGCCTTCTAGTTTTTTGTACCTAAAAGCAAAAGCGCCCACATTTATTCAAAAATATGGGCGTTTATCTTTCTAACTTCCTACTTGGTATTGCTTGGACGCTTCCAATGCTATCATCGACGTTTTATGTTTTGCTCAGTTTGCAAGTTGTAACCATGCGCAAACCTGCTAGAACATTAGCAATTGTCGCTGCGACAACGATAGTAAAGGCATTACCCCGCAATTTTACTTAATGATCATCTGATAAAATTGTAGGAAGCAAGTCCACAAGTAAAGAAATGGGAAGTTTAGATCTGAGATAATATAAGTCAGAAGTAATAGTGGTAATTCAACGAAGCCTTCGTCTCGCTGTTATGTTTGCCAAAAATAGAAGTATTTAGTTGGCTTGTGTCTACTTTGAAGCCGACTGACATATTCTCTGCTACCATGTATCCACCACCTATTTCAATTTGGTTGCTCCAACCTTTGAGTTCCTTAACATAGGTCGTCTTAGGGTTCGCATAGAGCCAATGACCAGCATCAAAACCATACATCGCGTACACACCAGTCTGACCTACTAGTGAGTCTTTGTTGCATTTTACGCCCGCTACTTTTGCGTTCATCCAAGTATTACCACCGTACAGCATCGGTACAACGATGATGGCATCAGTTACTTGGAACTTCTGAACGACACCAGCCATTATTGTATTCGTAGCATCATAGCCTGTAATACCATCACGCTTTTCAGTTAGTTTCTGATAGCCACCAATCGCATCAATAGACCAGCCAAATCCTGAACTTTGATCAATATTGAAGTATCGAGCTCGATAGTCAATGCCACCATTAAAGTTGTTAGTACCAAGCTCTGCTGTCATTACCTGTGAAGTTCCATTTTCTGTTAAGCCGTAAACAAAAGTTGAGCGAACACCTTTATTGTTACCACTTACATCTTTTTCTACGCCAAAGCCAGTATAGCTCGCTGTCGGATCACCATAGTTAACTTTCTCTGTCTCTGCACTTTGACCAAGAAGTCCTGCTTCCTCTTGAAGTTCAGTAGTGATCACACCCTGAACTGTTGCTTCGTCTAAATAGGCTGCTTGAGCACCAAATGTTGATAAGAATGCGAGTGTTAATAATGACTTTTTCATCTGTTTTGCCTTAAGGGTTAATTTTATTTGCTTGCAGTCAATAGCGTTTGCATGACATGCATATCTCAGCTTGTTCCCTTAGCTAGCAATCTTCCTATCGCTTAAATATGTTCTGCTGATAATCCGTTAGGGTTGGAGGTTACGACTATTCGCACCTTGTAAATTTGTTAATTGGGATCTGTATTACTGCTGCGCAGCCGCAGATAGTAGTGTTGGAACTACGTCCAAAAATGTCATTGCAACAGTGCGTTTAGCTTGGTGCTCGGGTTGAGAACCATTGAAGTGAAGAACAATACCTGTTGAAGGTTCGCCGATAGTCACTTGACCGTGGATTCCCACAAATGCCAAGAATTTGTGCCCCTTAATGTTGAAAGTACGAATCTGGTCTTTGTACCAAGCATCTTTTGCCATTTTTGATTCAGAGCCATTAGCCCATGCGATACGCACTTCTTCATTGCCTTCGAGGAGGTTATTGATAAATTCTGGAGCGATGATTTGCTCTCCCGCTCGATTTTTGCCACCGTTGACAAGTACATCCATCATCTTAGCGACATCTCGTGGTACGGCGTTAAGGCCGCCAGAGCCAACCGCTTCACCGTTAGAATTTGATTGTAAATAAGCGTTGTTCTCAAATCCGACTTTTTTCCAGATGCGCGCTTCCATGTTTTCCGCAAGTGACTTACCAGTAACACGTTGAACAATCATGCCTAGCATTTCAGTGTTCGCACATTGATAGTCGTAAGTGATACCAGCCTCTGTATCCAATCGCTTGTTTAGCGTTGCGCCAAAGTCTAAAACCGATTCGAGCTCTGGGTATTGGTTTTTACCGTACCACTCTTGTACATGCGTCATTCGTTCGTCCCAAAGCATGCCTGGTGTAAAATCAATTTTTATACCTGAACGCATATCTGCAACTTCTTGGACCGTTGCACGAGCAAAGCCGGGTGATGCTTTTAGTTCTGGTAAGTAATCTGTAATAAGTGCATTCATATCCACTTTTCCTTCTGCTACTAGCTGTGAAAGCGTCATAGAAGTGAACGATTTAGTAATACTCATCATCAGGTGAGTACGATCTTTATCCATTCCGTTCCAGTAGTACTCGTCGACCAATTTCCCATCCTTCAGAATGACAAGTGCATCTGTATTTAGTCGATCACGAATGATGACATCGAGTGGGTATTCACCGTCAATGTCATGCCCTGATAGTTTCGATAGTTCTAAGCCAGATGCCTTACCCAGATCGTGAGAGTAATCGCCAGTTTTAAGCTCAACATGTGGTGTGAACCTATAGGCGTTAATCATTGTTGTACGAGCAAGTACACCATGGTCCCAGTTTTGTTGAGTAATACCGACTGCTGAAGCTGCTTCAAGGAACGCTTTATCAGGGGTGTGGAGAGTTGCTGCCTGCACGCCAAGTACTGAAGTTAGCGCGATTGTTGCTGCTAGGATCGTTTTTTTCATGCTTAATGCCTCATCTACAAGTGATTGGTATTAGCGGTATTGAGTATTGTGGTTTTCGATACCGCGTTGAGTTTTGATGAGGTCAATTTATCTAGTCGATAATTACCAAGCAATTTGAAAGGTTTTAGAGATTCCTAGAAAACGCTCTATGTGGATGCGTCGGGGTATATACGTACAGGCTTCAAGTTCGGGAAAAAGAAGTTTTAATTAATACGATAAAAATCAGATTGATATAAGGGGGCGTTGTTTCTTAAACGAGTCTAATCTTTTCTAACGCTTTCAAAGAACAAAGGATTACTTTAGAAAAGAGAAGTTAGACATGATGGAGGCCTACAAGAACCGAAGAGGGCAGTGACATGATCTATTTAGCAATCGCCATTATTTCAGAAGTTATCGCAACAACACTTCTCCCTGTTACCAATGGCTTTACTAAACTACTGCCCTCCATTGGCTGTGCAGCTGGCTATGGTGCCGCATTTTACTACCTATCACTTGCAACAGCTTCCGGCATGTCAAGCTCTACAGCCTATGCGATATGGTGCGGTGTGGGTATTGTGCTGATTGCACTGGTTCAAGCTCTGCTCGGTAAGTTGCCAAACGCTCAGACAATTCTTGGCTTAGTTTTCATCATATCTGGTGTTACGTTGATCAATTTAGGTGGGAATGTAAGCCATTAAATTGGCAGTGTCTTTGGGTGATAAAGAGGGAAAAGTATCATGCTTTGCCCCTCTTGGTTACAATTAAGGACTATTCAGACCAACCTGACCATTTCACCCAGCTCTCGATTAATCTTGGGTCTCCATACGTGCGTGCAAAGCGTGGAAAACTTTGTGGACACGACACTCCCAAGGTTAATTGCGACCACTCGTTGAGTTTGTAATGACTGGTGTAACCATCCTCCATCATCGCATCAAAGGCTAAGTGGCATTTCTTCCAAAATGCATGATTGGTTTGTCCTTTTTTTGCTTCCCAAGGGAAAGAGGGCAATACTTCTGATTGGGAATATATCGCCTCTCCCATCATATGCAGTAAGCGACTTACCTTATCGATTCCAATATCTTGTAATGTAATGTCCCTTACAGCGTTAATATCGTCACCATACTTTGCAGCAACGCTATTAATAATAAAATCCATATCGAGGTCAGTACACAGCTTATAGCCAAACCAGTCTAGCTTTGACAAAATCTCATCTCGATAGTCTTCTTTGGTAAACTCTTTGTTGCGAATCGCGCGTCGGTAAGCGACAGACTTTTGATTCTTATCTGTCAGATAGGATTGGAGGTTAGGATAGGCTTCTAACGCTCCTGGGTTCTGTGCCAAAATATCAAGCAATTTCTCTTGATCAGTTAAAATGTCACCTAGTTCAGCGCGAGTTTTAGTATCCATTATCAAATCTCTTCAATAGTCAGCTTGTCATTGATATTAAACGGATGAAGCTGTGTTTTCTAGACTACATAGGCTGCGAATTAACCGCATGTTTTTAAATTTCTCACCTATTATGTGCCTTTTAAATCTACTACCTATTAATTACTTCACTGCTTCCGCTTCCACTAGCGGTGCTTGAGTCGCAGACAAGTTTTGTTTTACGTAACTAGTAAGTTGTAACCATGCAAACAAGCCTGCTAGAACGTTAGCAATTGTCGCCGCGATGACGATTGTAAAAATGTCACCCTGTAACGAGCCGATGGCAATCGCTGGGATGTACAGAACCACCAATCTTACAAAGCAAACGAATAGGGCAGTTTTGGGTTTACCTAATGCGTTGAAGATGGAAGTCACAACCATACACAAACCTAAAGGGCCGTAGCTAAACGGAATCACCCAAAGCGCTAGCTTTAACCAGTCTTGCATTGTGTTGTCCGCCGATAGTAGAGGAACAACGATTGGTAAACTCACCACCAACAAAGTTGCGATGACCAAGTGGAACAAATTCACAAAGCGAGAAGCCGATTGTACGAGCGCTTGGATTGAATCAAAACGTTCGGCACCGAGTTCACGGCCAATCATTGGTGGCAAAGACATGGTGAGTGCCAGCGTGAAGATCAGCAAGAAGCTTTCCACTCGGTTTAACAAACTCCAAAATGCGATTTCATTAGTACCAAGATGAGCGATGAACATAACCGTCACGAAAGCACTGACTGACGGTAAAATCTGATTCATCATGGTTGGAATCGTGGTTTTGATCAGCAGGGCGACATCATTTTTGCTAGCTAAAGCCGAAGAGAAAGGCGCGAACCATTGTCGACCTTTAGCTTTGTGCATCATGTAACCCGCGCTGATGGCAAAGCCAAGCATCGATGCTAATGCAGCACCCGCAATCCCCATGTTTAGAACGAACATAAAGATCGGATCAAGCACGAGGTTAATAAGGCTTGCGATAACAAAGACAGAGCCCGTGACTTTAGTATCGCCATTCGCACGGTAAACACAGGTCATCAAATACAGCACGGCACTGGATAGTGCGCTCAACAGCCATAAGCCCCAGAACTGACCAAATAACGTTTCGAGTTGTTGGTATTGCGCGCCACTGTCTTTCATAGAGACAAAAGCAGAAAACACGCTTTGCTCCATCAAGCACAACGCAAATCCAATGAGAGCGATAAAAGCGCTGCCGACCATCAATGCAAGTGAAGCGATATTTGTCGCGCGTTGCGTATTATTTGCACCAAAAGCATGTGAGATGATCGACGTTGCTGCGACACCAATGCCGACTTGAATGCCAATAAAGCCAGCTTGAAACGGCATCGTGATACCTTGCACAGTAAGCTCGTTCACGCCAAGCATGCCGATAAACACTGCGTCGATAAGTTGTACTGACATGATCGCAAAAAGACCGACAGTCAACGGCAGTGTTTTTTCGAGAACGGATTTTAAGGTCGAGGAAATCTCTATCATCACAAGGCTCTTGATTCGAAAGTTCGGGAACAATGCCAGTATAGGGTTGCGATTGTTAATGATAAGAGGGCTAATCCCTAAATCAGTTTTTAGATTTGGTTAATAATCCAAATCAGTCGGCGTATTTGTGTTGTGTGTTTGACTGGTTATACTCAACGTATCTTTCTGAAAATATGCGTATTCGTTAGCCAATCTGATATGAAAAACAGCCTCAGTATTCGAGCTTATACCAAGCAATTACAGAGCCATTCACACGGGGATTATCATCAATTGGTGTTGCCTATCCACGGCAATATTGCGATTGAGATGACAAACTTTGTCGGTAAAGTCACCGTTGGTGAGTGTGTCGTGATTCCTGCTGGCACTGAGCATGGGTTCAAAGCCGATGAAATGGCGCGTTTTATTGTTGCGGACTTGGACGTTTTGCCAGAGCACTTTCTTACGGAACAATTGGCAGTGTTTTCTGTTACGCCACCACTGTTAAGCTATCTTCATTTTGTAGAAAAACAGTTGCAGCACCAAGTTGATAGTGGGTTAGAGAGCTCGATTTTGAATGTGTTCTCTATGCTATTAGAACAGCAGACCCACGCAAAGCCTGTTGACCCTAGGATTCGAGCAGTACAAAGCCATATTGCTGAAAACATGGATACGCCTTTGTCTATCGATGAGTTGGCTAAGATAGCTTGTTTGAGCCCGACTCAATTTAAGAAGCGATTTAAAGAAAGTCTTGGTGTAAGTACATTGCAGTACATTACTGAGTTGCGAATGGAAAAAGCCAAAGCTTTGCTCACACATACCGACTTACCAGTTCAACTGATTGCCGAGCGGGTCGGGTACACCGATTTATCTGCGTTCAGTCGTCGCTTTTCAATCCACTTTGGTTTGTCGCCACGCGAGTTAGCCCGTTAATAACGTCTCATTAAACGATTCTTGCGTCCTTTCTGCAAAGTCCGTTCTTCTTAATCAACGTATCCTTTTCTCTACGGAAAATCATTATAGAGAAATAAAGCATGTCATCTGTTGCGATTCAATCGACGAGTCAATATCAAGCGGGCGCACTGGCGATCTTGTTCGCTTCTTTGATGTGGGGAACGACAGGCACAGCCGCGAGTTTTGCTCATCAAGTCAGTCCGTTAGCCATTGGCGCTTTTGCTATGGGTCTTGGTGGAGTGATTCAAGCAATGTTATCTTGGCGTAGCATCCGTCATCAACTCCATCAGATTTTACTGTTTAAGTTAGCGTTAGCAATAAGCGGCGTTGCATTAGCTGTGTATCCTTTGGCGTTTTACACGTCGATGAAGCTTTCTGGTGTTGCCGTTGGTACCGTTATCTCAATTGCCAGTGCGCCTTTCTTTACCGTTTTAATAGAGTGTCTTTTTAGCAAAGGTAAGCGCATTTCTACCCAATGGTGGGTGAGCTTCGCATTTGGTGTGGTGGGCATCATGATGTTAGTCATGGCGAAATCGGGTGGGGCGGTTGAATCAGACCAAGCCTCTTATCTTTTGGGCATCGTTTTGGGGCTCATCGCAGGGTTAAGTTACGCCATTTATTCGTGGGTCGCTAAGCGAATGATTGATAGCGGAATCAAATCCCAAGCGGCGTTAGGTAGTATCTTTGCTGGTGGTGCTCTGTTGTTATTGCCTAGCTTAGCGTTTACCGGAGAAAACCTATTCACCGGCGTCACGAACGCTTTTGTTTCAGTCTATATGGCGATCGTTCCAATGTGTTTGGGTTATCTCGCGTATGGTTATGGATTAAGGCACGTTGATGTTAGCAGTGCAAACCTTCTCACGTTATTTGAACCTGTTGTTGCGGCGGTGTTGGCGGTTTGGATTGTTGGGGAGAAGATTGCTGTCTCTGGTTGGATTGGCGTTGGATTGATTGGTGTATGCCTGATTCTTCAAACCTTAGATAAAGAGGCGAGCAAACCAAAACAGATGACATGATTTCCTCGCGAATAAGGTTCCCAAACTAACGGACATCGATGAAAAGCGTTAACTCGCATGCATATCGGTTTTTCGTTTTCTATGAAATAGAACTGCCATTGCTACGGTCTGTCTTAATCAACGTATGACCAGTTCGCTATTTACTAAAAGTATGAACACATTCGGGGAAGATTATGTGGATTAAGAAGAATCATCGCTGGGCTTTATCTGAAAACGAAGCGACGCCAGAGTCCGTCTATAAAGAGCGTCGAGAGATATTGAAAAAGCTTGGCATTGCGGTGGTCGGTATGCCGCTCGCTGCGAATGCACAAGCGGGTATTTTGGACATCTTCTCGTCGAAGGAAAAGCCAGTCTCAGATAATCGAATTGACCTTAGCGCAGCAAAGCCACAGCAGTACCAAGTGGATCTTTCCCTTACCCCTGAAAGTAAGGTTCTGAAATACAATAACTTCTATGAGTTTGGTACCGATAAGTCTGATCCTGCGAAAAACTCTTCTGAATTTGTGTCTGACCCATGGACGGTTGAGGTCGACGGCTTGGTGAATAACCCAATTAAGCTCGACTACGATGACATCTTTAACAAGTTCACACTAGAAGAGCGAATCTATCGCTTACGTTGTGTGGAAGCGTGGTCAATGAACATTCCTTGGATTGGTTTTCCTCTAGCGGACATCATCAAAATGGCGGATCCAAAAAGTAGCGCGAAATACGTTGCTTTTGAAACCCTCTACGATCCAAAACAGTTCCCAGCTCAAGGCTCGTTCAGCAGTATTGAATATCCTTACGTCGAGGGGCTTCGTCTTGATGAAGCAATGAACCCGCTCGCGCTGATTTCTGTGGGTTTATACGGTAAGACGCTTGCGCCACAAAACGGTGCGCCGCTTCGCTTAGTTGTACCGTGGAAGTACGGCTTCAAGAGCATCAAGTCTATTGTTCGAATTCGTTTAACTGACCGAGAGCCGCCAACAACGTGGAATCGTTTAGCGCCGAATGAATACGGTTTTTACGCGAATGTGAACCCGAATGTTGACCATCCACGCTGGAGCCAAGCAAGCGAGCGTTTCATCGGTGAGGGCAGTGTACTCAGCACTCGCAGACAGCCAACATTGATGTTCAACGGCTACGAGGAAGAGGTGGCGCATCTCTATAAGAATATGGATCTGAGGAAGTTCTATTGAGAAAGCTGACGCCAAAACACATCATTGCGCTTAAAGTCCTAATCCACCTTGTCTCTCTCGGTTTCTTAGGTCTGCTGGTCATTGCTATTAATACCGACAACTTAGGTGGCGACCCCGTTCAAGGCATCATTCATTACACGGGTATTAGCGCGTTGAATACGCTGTTTATTACCTTGTTGGTTTCTCCGCTTGCGCGTTGGACCAAGCAGGGGTTGTTAGTTCGAGTTAGGAGACTACTCGGGCTCTACAGTTTTTTCTGGGCAGTGCTTCATTTGGTTGCGTTTGCCGTGCTCGATTTGGGATTAGATTGGAGTTTGCTTGCCTCCGAAATCGTCAAACGCCCTTACTTGACCGTTGGTGCGGCAGTGTGGGTAATCTTGTTACTTCTGGCGGTGACTTCGACTCAATCCATTCAACGTAAAATGGGGCCTAAATGGCAAAAGCTGCATAACTGGGTTTACTTAGCTGCGATATTGGCACCGATTCATTTCTATTGGTCGGTGAAGTCAGAGGTAGCAGAGCCAACCATCTATATCCTAATCGCCATTGGTTTGTTGCTGGTGCGCTGGAAGACATTGAAGCAGCGAGTGTTTCGAAAGATGTTATCCAGTTGATGCGCTGTTAGACTAATTGCGATACATGAATCAACAGACTAAAAGGGGCTACGTGAGCCCCTTTCTTTATTGGATAAAAAGCCGCTAACCCAAGCTTTCTGTTGCTGTTGGCTCACCACGCTTCCACACCTTTCGTTCGCTCTCGCCAAAGACCTTAGGCTAGGTCTATCAAATCCCACTACAACGCTCATACCATTAGCCCGAACCCTACGACTAATGTCTAACTGCCTGAGACTATTTGTATTTTTTCGTTTGGTATAAGGTACTAGCAACTGAATTTTAAGAGTTCATAAAGATCAGTCATCGAGTTCTTGTAGCAGAGAACATATAGACAACGACTCGCTTAATCTTCGTTTAGTGAGTAAACAACGTTGGTTGGAAAACACACCTTAGAGTGTGAACGAAAGGAATCACAATGAGCAGCACTTTAGAGTCCGTACATATTGGAACAGATAAGCCTAAAGCCAGTGAGGATGAACTCACTTATGAACAACAACATAAACCAAGCTCGGAGTTTGAGTCCCGAGAACAATATTTAGAGCACGAGTTGCAAATCATGGCGCCTAAACGTTGGCGTCCCAATTTGCCGTTTAAAGATTATCGATTCGAGGTAGAAGACACCATTCCAGCGATGGCCGCGACCATTGGTAAAGTGGTTATGGTGGGAGCCATTGCCGCAACTTTTGCCGGGGCGCTAGGGCTGAACGAGGGCTTTATTTTAGAAAATGTTCGTTATGAACTGCTCATCGCCTCTGTTTTCATTATTCTTTTCTCAGGCTTTCTATTGCCGACCGCAAACCTAGCGGGTACACACGGCCCACTGATCCCATTAATCCCTATCGTCGTTGCAGCAGGTGGGCACCCAATGGCCTTTGGTCTGCTGATTGGCGCTTTTGGCATACTGTTAGCCATCAGTAAAGGTGGCAGTATGCTGGCAAATCTCACCAGTAAAGGCGTGTGTGGCGGTTTATTGCTCTACCTTGGCTTTGTTGGAACCGTCTCTCAAGTGAAAAAACTCTTCGCTTGGGCTGAGGGAATAGGGATGAGCCACATCGCTTTTGTCGTGATCTTTTGCACCATTATTTTATACGCATTACTGGAACATTTTCGTAAGCGTTGGCTAGCCGTCCCTCTTAGTTGCTTGCTAGGCGGTACATTAGCTTTTGCCATGGGCGCCCCGTTTTCTTTTCAAACCGAGCCCGGCTTACCCAACATGAACCCTATGTATTGGTGGGGAGAAGATACAGGCTGGATGCTAGGGTTACCGACGATTGAGCATTTCATGGTGGTACTGCCTTTTGCTATTTTAGCCGTAGCCATGTGGTCGCCTGATTTTTTAGGGCACCAAGTGTTCCAAAAAATCAGCTATCCAGAACGTACAGAAAAAGTACATATGAACATCGACGATACGATGACTACCGCTTCAATTCGTCAGACGTTCGGCTCTTTGCTCGGTGGTACTAACTTTACGTCTTCGTGGGGAACTTACATCGTTCCTGCGGCTATCGCTAAACGCCCTATACCTGCCGGCGCGTTGCTGACGGCACTGTTCTGTATCATCGCCGCGGTTTGGGGCTACCCAATGGACTTAGCGATCTGGCAACCTGTACTTTGTGTTGCGCTTATTGTTGGGGTATTTGTGCCTTTGCTAGAAGCAGGAATGGAAATGACGCGTGAGGGGAAAACCACACAATCGGCAGCGATAGTTGTATTTTCTTCAGCGCTCGTTAACCCTGCATTTGGCTGGTCTCTCACCATGTTGTTAGATAACTTAGGCTTAGTCGGCTGTAAAGAACGTAGTGGGGAGCTGAGTAAAATGAGCCGATGGGTGTTGCCTGGCATTATGTTTATTGTACTAACAAGTGTAATGGCGTTGGTGGGTCTACTACCAGGGATACCGGCGATTATTCCAAGTTTTCGTTAGATAGGCCCAAAGCACGATTTATAGTTTGAAGACCCTTTTTCTAACCTGATAGAAACGGTTTAGTTCTGTTGATCTAAACCGTTTTTTGTCCCATTTCGAGTTAGAACAGAAGTGATGAGATAACACTGGATTAATCCTCTAACATAGGCGGCCGTTTGTTCTTGTGCCAACCTCCTATGGTCGCTCATATCAAATCAACTGATGCTTGCTTTTCGCTACTTCCCGAATTTGATCAACTAATGTTCGAACTTCACCATGCTCACTTTTATCTGCTGCACACATCAACCTCAACTCGCAACGTAATGTTGGTGAAACACGTAGCCGAGAGACCTGCTTCTTCCAATCATCAGGAAAAGCTAAACCAGGGATGAGTGATGTGCCGTACCCAGAGGCTACGATAGAAAACAGTGCCGCAGTGTCTGAAACCGTCGTTTTTATGTTCAGCGTGTGTTGATGCTTATCAAATAACTCCTGTATAAATATTTCACACCCAGAGGAAGACACAATAATCGGTTTATCATTCAAACTTACTAAGTCGACGATCGATGTCTTCGGTTGACCATAGGGGGTAATAAAATAAAACTCATCCTCAAAGAGTAACTCACTGCAAGTCGGATCCATGTTATATGCGACTCCAATATCTGCAATTCCCGCTTTTACCCACTGTTCTACTTCTTGGTCTGTGCCAGTAAATAAGTTGATCTCTAGATTTGGGTGCGTTCTACGGACATTCACCAAGATCTCAGAAAGGATGACTCGAGACACGCAGTTGATTGCTGCTACATTCACTGTGCCGGAAATAGATGAGCCGGCTAGTTTCAATATATCGTTGATGGCGCTCAGTGCGATGGTTGCTGATTCGCTTGCAGCTAACCCAGCGGCCGTGAGAGTAACACCTCTTGATCCTCGTACCGCTATGGGTGTCTCGATTACCGTTTCAATAGCTTTGACCGCATGGCTAACGGCTGCTTGCGTTACATGAAGATGCTCTGCTGTTCGACTAATGCTGCCAGTCTCTCGAAGTGAGTCTAATGCCTTCAACATCATTACACTGATATTAGCATTTTTCATATCGGTATTAAATTATGTCAATTTACTAATATCAACATGGTAATTAGTCTATCTCCAAATTGAAAGCACAAACTCAAGTTCCAAACTAAAAGAACTTGTTGAGTAAGCGCAACGTGCAAACAACTACAGTGTTGTTTATCGGAGGATATAAATGTCGAAAACAATCTTAATTACGGGCTCAAACGGCAGAATTGGCTCTGCATTGGTAAAGTATATCGACGACTTTTTACCTGATTACAAATTGATCCTCGCAGATCTGAGTGTCGATGATGAGCGAGGAATAAAGTTAGATATTAGTGATCTAGCTGCTGTTCGTTCAGTGTTTCAAGAGAATAATATCGATGTTGTGGTTCATTTAGCGGGGCTCGCTTCTCCTGATACGCCATTCAAGCACTTACTACCTGCCAATATCGTTGGTGCTTACAACATCTTTCAAAGTGCGTATGAAAGTGGAGTTGATCGCGTGGTGTATGCGAGTAGCGCGCAAACAATCGAAGGTTATCCGCTTGATATTCAAGTAAAAGAAGATATGCCGACACGTCCTAAGAATCTATACGGTGTCAGCAAAGTCTTTGGCGAAGCACTTGGTGCATACTATGCGTATCAAAAAAATATTGAGGTAGTCGCTGTCCGAATTGGTGCTTTTGAGTATCAGCAGGAGTGGAGACAAATGAGTTCACGAGACTTGAGTGCATGGAGTGAACCGCAAGACCTCTGCTTATTGCTAATAAAAAGCATTGAGT
Source organism: Vibrio sp. SCSIO 43153 (assembly GCF_023716625.1). Lineage (NCBI taxonomy): Bacteria > Pseudomonadati > Pseudomonadota > Gammaproteobacteria > Vibrionales > Vibrionaceae > Vibrio > Vibrio sp. SCSIO 43153. The sequence continues at coordinate 1,767,205 of NZ_CP071855.1, read as the reverse complement.
CTGAATTAAAGGATGAACCTTTCGTCATCGCTCATGGAATCTCAAATAATCGCTTTAAGAGGTTGGACATTACTGAAACTAAAAAGTCTCTTGGCTATGACCCGAAAGCAGATGCTTTTGACGCGTGGAATATGAGCTTTGCAGTCGAGAGCGAGCCTAGCGCTTGTACAGAGAAAAAACCAGCAAAGGAGTCGCTGTTTTGGGATAACTTGAGTACATATTCAAGAATAAAAACGTAATAACTTCACTTCTTCGTAGGGGACTTATATAGAACTAGCGAGCGTAATGGCGTTGGTAGGTCTATTACCAGGGATACCAGTAATTATCCCAAATTTTCGTTAGGTAAGCTCATAGTACGATTTATGGTTTGAAGACCCTTTTTCTGGCCTGATAGAAACGGTTTAGTTCTGTGGAGTTAAATCGTTTTTGCCCCAGAACGTGTTTACAATCGCTCAGCTTTTATGAATACCCCGTACTTCAGATAGGATAAAACCAGCGATACTACTAACGGATCGGAGCGTAATTGGTGATGTGATAGGTTAACCTCAATGTAGGCATGCATATTTGCTAGTTTTGCGGAATTTACGCTCACTAAGCCGTCATTCGGTTCTTCAAAATATCGATTCGTCCAGTTATATCCCTGAGTACCCGCGATGATCCCTACCTTATAATTTGGGTCTCCCAGCATCGCGCCAAAGCTCTCTTCTGATGTTGTTAATGCTAGGGGGATTTCGCCCAGCCAGTTCATCCAAAACTTGTCAGCATAGTGATCCGCGACTGCGCTTCCGTGGTTCGGCGTGCCAATCATCACAACTCTACCCAATCGCTTTTGCTGTAAAAAGGCATGCTCCTCTTGAAGGTAGTGTCGAATCAATAATCCTCCAAGTGAGTGCCCAACGAAATGAACCGTTTGTGTATTTGCGCTTTGGTCTAAGCAACTGTTGATTTGTAAATATGCCTGTTCGATCAGTGCTTTCTTTTTAATACCAATTGAGCGGTAGTCTAGGGTACAAGTTTGATAGCCAGCAGCCCTGAGTTCCTTAGTCAATGCCCCCATTGCTCGACCACTTTTCGCCAATCCATGGGCAAGGATGACCAAATCAGCTTCATCGTTCTCAACTTGCGGTTCTGGGAAGTTCGAACAGCCAACGGTGACTAGCAAGAGAAGTAATACCAACGGCTGCAATAAGATGTTTTGCGTGATACTCATATCGAAAATCTTAATATGATGAAGCCCTTATCACGGAAAATGAGATAAGGGCATCAGGAAGTTTAAGATTGGTTTAGTTCACCGATATTTCTTTAAGTTCAGGTAGTTGGTACTGCTTCATCGCTTCGACATCTGGGCGATATGCGCGAATCTGACCACGCCAACCATCGACATTGGTTTGAGCAAAGTTTACGTTCTGCGCCTCTGCAATGCTTTGGCATTTCTGGTCACCAAAGATAACGGTAAAGCTGCCATCATCATGACTCTTAAATTCTGGACGACTAGTGCTTACGATGTTGTTTTCATCGGTCATCAGGTAGTTTTGTGAGTCATACATGGTTAGAGAACCAAATGCTTTTGCAGGGATAGCATCAAACGTCGCGGTGTAGCATTTTCCTGCTTTAGTATTCTCAGGTGCCCACGATGCGTACATTGCCGTTGATTCCGGACTTAATCCCCAAGAGCCAGCGATGGTGTAGGTCCACTTTTCCCAGTCACTCACGTCATGGATATTGAACTGAACCGAATCGTACATGTCTGGTAGGTTTCCCCACTCTTTAAGGAGAGCATTGCGTAGTGCTACTACTTGTTCTTCGGTTGTGTCACTCTCATAGGCAACGGCAGAGTTAGATTCAATCTTCATCTTTGGTTGCAGAACATCTTTGATGTAATCGAGATCTTCTTGCGTCGCATCGGTGCCTGTGCGAATTCCAACGTATACATAATCTGTATCAATTTCACCAGCGGCGTATTCGTATACACCCGGCTCCCAAACATATTCAACGAAGGTATGGTTCTGGTCTTGAATGTGCAAAGACATAAAACGATCACCCATTTCAGGCACTTCGATAGTAAAGCCTTCACGAGTATCAATGATAGCAAGTGAGTAAACGGTATCCACATTTGGAGTTACTAACCAGTTATCGCCCGCTTTGGTTAGACCAGGGAAGTGGATGAATTCGTTAATCTCACCTCGGTTTAGCATATTCAGCGCGAAGAGATCGCCTTCTTTTTGCTGATATTCCATTGCTGTCATACCGAAATCGAGAGGATTTACAGCCCAATTAGAAGAGTCAATATTGGCAATCACCTTAGCAGTGTTCGTTGTCGCTAATGCTGAAGATGAAAGTAGGGCGATTGAAAGCGCAAGAGTTGTCTTTTTCATAGTGTTTACCTTATGCAAATTATTAAAGCTGGTAATTAAATTCGATGATGTGAGTGCCGTCTTTGTAGCTAAGCTGTTCATTCCACTGAGCGAAATAACGAACGTTGAACTTAGGGTTGATCTGGTAAGACGCGGCAAATTCGTGATTCAGCACGTTGTCGCCATCTGCAAATGTATGGTTTTTATAGTTATCCGAACCAGACAGTGTCTTCATAAACATTGGGTTGTAGTTCAACCATATGTTGTCGGTAAACTCGAATTTGCCGTAAGTCCCGACAACCGCGAATGTACCGGGTACCGTATAGCCACTGATAGTGTCGCCATTGTCATTGAGTGCGTTGTTGGCAAACGCAGCGCCGACCCCTGCTAGTGGATAAAGCTGCAGTGCACCAAACGCAGGTAGGGCTTGAATTAGGCTGTAAGAAAGCGAACCTGCTTCCGTATCGAAGTTATAGTTGAAGTCCACTTGAGAGCCTCGGCCATTGGTGAGGTCAACACCAAAGCGGCGCAAGCGCAGGCTATCAATGCTGTCATCGGCATAGTCACGCACTCCGAGTGCATCACCAAAAGCGCCTTTTAGTTCCAATACATTCATGCCCATCGTTGTGTCACTGCCTGTATCGAAGGTCTGACCCAGCTTGAGGTTAATACCCTTGTCCGTGTATCCCATACCAACTTGTGTATACACCGCGAGTGGGTCTGACATGTCTTGAACGGCTTCCGTGCCTTGGTTGTTGTGTTGGTCTGCATAAGCCAAAGGTGTAGCCATAAGCAGACCGAGGGTTAATGGAAGTCGTTTGGTTTGAAACATATCTACTGCTTTCCGTTGTTGAGGCGATGAAAGTATCTTAGGGAAATTGAGATATGCTCAGAAGTGAAGCTGTTGATTGCTAGAAATTAACTATATTAATATCTAAGTCGTTATTCTTTTCAGAGGTTTGCTAATGAAATCGTTTGATTACAACTTACTTAAAGTTCTTCGCGTTTTGATAGACACTCAAAACACACGCCAAGCCTCTGAGGTATTGAACCTGAGTCAATCAGCTGTCAGTCATGCCTTGAACCGTCTAAGAGATACGTTTGATGACCCTCTGTTTGTGAGAGAACGTTATGGTTTGGTGCCAACAGAGCGTTGCTTAGAAATTGAGAAGTCTTTACCTAGTTTGATAGAACAAATCGATGGACTGTTTGAGGAAAGCGGTGGCTTCAATCCAATGCAATACGAAGGGAAGATCTCTATTAGCCTAACGAATGCGCTCACCAATGCTATCGGTGTTCAACTGTATCGAGAGTTGAGCAAACGAGCGCCTAACGCCCAATTTGAGCTCATGGATTGGACATGGCAGGTTGAGTCGGCGCTTCTATCAAGAAAGGTACACGTCGCTTTGGACTATGGCCCAGAAAGCTATTCGAAGCAGATAAGGCAGCAATTGATGCCAAAGAGCCGCTATGTAATCTGTGTTCGCGAAGCGCATCCACTGACCAAATTGAAGTCTGTGACGCTGAAGGATATTGCTCAATACCCTTTGGTTCTTATTCGGACACCCGATTGGCGTAGTCGACACGAAACAGCGGAGGATACCTTACTTAAAGCAGGCTATATGCCGAACGTCGCTCTGAAGTCTGACTCGCCTCAAGTCAATTTCGACGCTATTCGCCGCTCAGACGCGATATTTCCAATGATACGCTCAACTGAACTACTACCAGAGGGTATCAAGTGTGTCGAGTCCATCGAGCAGTCGCCAAAATACAATATGGATATTTATGCCTACTACCTATACCAAACCAAGGATCTTGCATTGAGCGCTTGGTTAATTAAAGAGATTGAATCGATACTTAAATCGACGTTCTAGAACTTGCTGTCATTCATAAACGGTTAATTTAGGTTAATCCCTAACTTAGAATTACCCCTTATCTAGATAGACTGCTTTTGACTATGCCATACTAGCGCTTATGAACTTCAACTAATACAAGCAAACCCAAAAGGACCATTGTGACGGTAAACGCTGTGCTTAAGGCGATAGAGATGGTGAAAACCAAGTCTGATAGAGAGTCTATTTGTATCAATCATGATGTCACAATCAACTTTCACCCTGATCGATACACTACATCCAATAAACCTTTACTCTTAGCGATAGCGCAAGATGGGTACTTAAAGTCTCAGTTTGAAACTCAAACCAGCAATGGTGGACTCACTGCATACAAAGGTGGGGAGCGATGCCTTTGGGAACAAAGTATTTTTGGTAGAGCTTACGATAAAGTAGACAATTGCTTTCGCCCCGAATATGGGGCGCTGAATTTTCGAAACTATGACGTTGGGGCGGCACCTCGCTTTGGTTCTTCATATTTTAAATTAAAACCTCATACACTAGAACGAACAACATTCTGTTATCCAGATAGTTACTTTGAACCACAGGACTTCGCTGTTTCAAATCGTCTAGAATCTGTGATAGACAAGGCGAACTCTTCATGTGCAGACTTGTTAGATGATTATATTGAAGCCCATATTCACGGGGTTGTGTCTATTCGAAATGACATTGAGAGTGTCGTGTTAGATCCCATTTATAAAGGCAGTGAAATTCACGACCAAGCGCTGGAGCTAGGGGCTCCTTTGGAGTGGCATGGCGGTTTTGAATTATCAGTAGAAGAAATGAGCCGCTACCCAGACTATCGAGGTCAGTCATTTATTGATTTGGCTAGAGAGCTTGTCCCCAATGGTATGCTCAATGCCAAGTTACTAGGTTTAGCTGTAACTGAGCATGGCTATGAAGAACAAGATATCAAAAAAATTTGGCACTACTTGGCTAGGTTTGGCCGAAAGCGATAGTTTCTTCTTTCTAGACAAATTAGCTTTTCGCATTAGCTTAATTTGGTAAAACGCGCCGTTGTAAAGTATTAGATCTAACACGTTATTGCCCAGAAGTAAGTCAATGACTCTTCAGCTCAGCTCAGTCACTAGAACACCCACGCAAACAAAAAGGGGCTACGTGAGCCCCTTTGCTTTATTGGATAAACAGCCGTTAACCTAAGCTTTCTGTTACTACTGGTTTGGTATTGCGTTTGGCAATCCAGTAAGCAACGCCGCCCCAAAGTACGGTCAGAACCCAAAGAGCAGTCCAGTGTTTAGCTACTTGTTGCCACGTTGCGCCCATTTGGTTGAGTGCTAAAAAGCCTTTGATTGCCCAAGTGCTCGGGCTTAAGTCTGCAAACCAAAGTAGCGGGGCAGGGATCGACTCAACTGGCCAGATAAAGCCTGCTAAGAAGATTAATGGCATTGAGCTAACCAGCACGACCAATGTCACCAGCTCGCGTCTTGGTAGCAAATACCCAAGCCACAAACCTAAGCCACAACAGCCAAGCAAGAACGGCAACAGCAAGGTCAACAACTCACCTGCGTTGGCAACATGGTTGACGTTCAAGCGTTCAAAACTGAAGCCAAAATAATAGGCGCTGAGTAAGTAGTAGATAGCAACGAAGACCAAGGTTCTGGCAAATAGCAGAGCGCCTGTTGGCACTTGTGACCAATACCCACGACCATGGCGCTGAGTACCGGTTTGCAACCCGACTGCCATGATCAATGTTTGTTGAAGGATCAATACAAACACCGCTGGCACCACGTATTCGATGTAGCCCATGGTTGGGTTGAAGGTTGGCTTCATGTTCAGCTTAATCGCGGAGTAATCATGGCTCGCCATACTCAGTGGCACGCCATCGATCACCATCTTGCTTACTTTAACTTGAGCGCCAAGCGTACCACCAGCTTGTGCTAAACCTTCGACGACGGTGCCGTACACCAAGAAGTAAGAAGCGTCGGCGGCATAAGCCAGAGTAGGGCTGCTGCCAAGCATCAAGTCTTTGTAGAAGTGTTCTGGAATCACCAAAAAGCCAGTTATCTCTCGGTTTAAGAATGCTTGTTTCGCATCGGCAATAGTATGTAAACGTGTCACTACCTTAACCTGAGGCGTGGCATCGACCATGCGCTCTAAGGTTAGACTGGTTTGGCTTCCATCGAGATTCACAATCGCTATTGGCTGTTCCCTCGGTGTTTGTTGTGCGTATGGAAGCGGGTATAAGAAGGAGTAAAATACCACGCCACCAAAGACCGTCAGTACCACGACAGGGTTGGTCATCACTGAGCGAAGTTCTGTTTTAATCAGTTGCCACAGTGTCATACTGCCTCCTGTTTGCTAGCTGTAGAGGACGTGCTATTTAACAAAGCTGTGTTGCGATGTTTTGCCAACAAAGCCGCCGTCATTAGTAGCGGAATAATGTACCCAACCATCGGCCAGAGTGAGCCGATAGATTGTGCCGCACTTGCGCCGTAGCTTGCTTGGTCCACTTGAACTTCGATGTAATGCGTAATCGGTAGTAAGCCTCGCCATGCCTGCGCCAACGCGTTCATGTCGGAAACCGGGAAGGTTATCCCCATAAATGCAAAGCTCGGTGCGGTAAATGCGCCAGCAAAGCTCATCGCACGTGCTGGGTCCATCGATAGGAAGAAGAAAAGCGCTCCCATGATGATGCATGCGATAGTCGTTACGAACTGCGCTAATAGCATCACCAGATAACTGCCTTCCATCGGCCAATCAAGCACCATGTAGAACCAGATTAAGAACAGCGCGCCTTGTGCCATAAAGACAGGAATGTACTGGCTTAGAATTTTGCTTAGTCGAGTGAAAGGGCGATCGCCTAAGAACGCGAAGCTGTTGCTGCCATTTCCATAAAGACGAAAATGCGCTGCGAGGATCAAAATGGTGCTTACCACGATACAGATCTGCCAGATCGCCGGAACAATCGCTGTTACCAAAAACTGAGCGTAGTTGGTGTTGCGGTTAAACAAGGCTGTAATCTGGGTGGAAATCGGCACGGCTTGACCAATAGCTGCAAGTGTTGTGGTGTTGCCTTTTGCTAGGTTACCCATGGTTTCTAGCTGCGCATCAAAATACCCTTGAGACTGCGCGACCGCTGAGTTAATCAACTTGGCAACCAAAATGTATTGGCTGTTAAAGAAGACCGATAGTTGCGGTTGTCGATGCAAAAGAATGTCTTGGTCGAATTGAGGGGGAATCACAGCATAAGCGTAGATATCACCCTCGATCATCGCGTTCTTCGCTTCTGTTGAACTAGTGTAGTGATAATCAACAGAAAGAGTGGAAGAGGCATCAAGAGATTGAATCATCTTGCGTGACAACTGCGAGTGCTGCAAATCAACCACACCAATTGGGAGATCTCTTGCAATACCTGCAGAGAAAACACCCCAAATAGTGACGGCCAATAAGATCGGCACCCATGTCAGGCAAGATAATAACCACTTATCGCGCCGCAGGATTTGTCGTTGTGAGATTTGAATCGTCATAGTCTTAAGCCAACGCGATTACAGCTCAACCACAACACTCATGCCCATGCGTAGCTCAGGCTCTGGTTGGGTAGGGCGAGCTTCCACTTCGAATGTGCGAAGATCAAAACCTTTCGATGCGTCTGTCGCGCGCCATGTAGCGAAATCGCCCATTACGGCAACATGGGTGACTTTAAACTCAACGTCTTTATCCAATGCTGGTAGGTAAGCTTTAAAGGTCGTGCCTTTGGTGAAGTGTTTGAGCAAATCTTCGCGTACGTTCAGTGTTGCCCAAGAATCTTGGGTATCAATAACCGTCACAACCGGGAAGCCTTGAGGTGCAAGTTCGCCGCTTTGCAGTAAAACTTGAGAGACTTCACCATCAAACCAGCTGTAGATTTGCGTGTCTTTGGCATACGCTTCTACTTCCGCTACTGCGCCAGCCGCCATGCGTGCTTTTTCTGCTGCTGCGACTTTGGTTTCGCTACGCGCGCCTTCTTTCGCCATGTTGTACATTTGGAACGCTGCGCTTTCGGTGTATTTAGATGCTTGCCATTGCGTCATGGCTTCGTCGCGTTTTTGCTCCGCAACTACGCCATCTTTATAAAGGTTGTTTACACGTTGGTAGGTCTTTTCCATCAAATCTGCAGCCGCTTTCGCTTTCAACCATTGGTCTTTTGCGGCTTGAATTTGTTGCTCACGTGCACCTTTTTCTGCTTCTAGGGCCAATGCGCCAGCGGCTTTTTCACCTGCCTTGGCTTGCTCCAATTTTGCTTCGATTTCTGGGCTGTGAAGAGTAAAGATCAACTGACCCTTTTCGACATCATCGCCTTTGCGCACCATGACTTCATCAATACGACCAGGAACTTTAGAAGAGATGCTGTATTGCTGCGCTTCAATCAACCCCTGTAAACGTGCCGGTTCTGGTTGATACGCTTGGTAGAACTGATAACCAACCCAAGAAGCGACACCCAAAGCACAAAGTGATAGTAGAGCGGGTTTTAGAGATTTTGCTGCCATGACTTATTTTGCCTCTTTGGATGCTGATGTTGGAACGTAAGCAGTATGTTGGTATTGAGCGAAGCTGTTCATTTCGCTGCTCAGTGCTAATAGTTTGGTTAAAGAAATCAGATAACGGAAACGTGCCGCTGATTGCTGTGTTTCTACGCTGGCGACATACAGTTGCGCGTCGACCACATCCAAAGATGACGATAAGCCTTGAGTGAAGGCTTTTTCGCGCAAGCGTAGGTTCTCGTCCGCAAGGGCGATACTAGATTCTAGACCTTGCACTTCATCAATGGCTTGTTGTGCTTCTAGGTAGGTCTTTTGTACCAGAAGCGACAAGTCTTGCTTCGCTTGTGATTTCAGCGCATCCACTTGGGTGACCATGCTTTGTGCTGCTTTTACTTTCTCGCTACGACCAGTGGACTCAATTAGAGGGATGTTAACGCCAACACCCACTAGCCAATCCGGTTTCATTTGGCTGGCAAGGGAATCGTCTTCATATAGGCTGTAATCACCGTATAGGTAAACTTCCGGATAGTATTTGCCTTTCTCGGCTTTGATTAAGCTCGACGCTTGTTTGTGCTTGGCATCCAACAAATCTAAGCCGGGGTAGGTCAGTAGTGTTTGATCAACAAACGCACTCAACGGTGGAAGGTTGTTGTTGATAAACAGCGTTTCTGAAGGTTCTACTGAATCGCTCTGCGCTAAGATCTTGCCCAAAGCCGCTTGGGCAATACTCAGGTCACTGGCGGCTTTGCGCGTCTCGACCTTAGCTTTGTCTAATGACGCTTCCGCTTGAAGGCGCTCAACACGGGCGATTTGACCTTGCTCTTCCATTTTAATCGCAAAATCACGGTGCTTGGTTAAGCCTTTTTCTACGGCTTGACGTGTTGCTAATACTTCTTTGGCGAGCACGACCGAGAAGTAGTATTTGGAGAGATCTTCAAAGCGAGCTTGCTGCTCCATTGCGAGTTGGCTTCTTGCCTCGTCCGTTTTACCTTCTGCGGCGGTTTGAGCTGCATTGATGCGACCGCCAGTAAATATCGGCCAGATAGCACGAATCGAAGAAGAGAAGATGTCGCGTTCGGTGATCGTCGATGTGGTATTCGCAAGAGCGCTAAAAATAGGTTGGAAAACAGGTGGCACGCTAATGTGTTGCCCAGTGCTGTCGAGAATTTGCTGACCAGACAGTGTTACGTCGGTATCTAAGCGTGTGTAGTTCGCACCAATACTGACTTGCGGTAAATTGAGGTTATCAGTTGCGCTTTGTTGGTATTCGTAGCTTTCAACATTGGCACGTTGTGCTTTAAGGGAATAGTTGTTTTCTAACAACAAATTCCATGCATCATCGAATGTGATGGGAGCCGAGTGACAGGCAAGAGAAATTGAGCTGCTGAGAAGACCCAAAATCCAGAACTTTCCGGTTTGTTTCATAGTGGCTACTTTGTTTTAGAGTATAAGCTCTAATATAAAGTATTCACTACAAAGTGTTAAGTGATTGAGCAAAAGAAATGTTGGTTAAATGTTGCGCCCAGTTAAGTGGGGCTTAGCTGGACGCACCGTTGTTGTGTGACTTGTACTGATTCACTTCATCGAAGGGCAGTGAAATTCTGCTCTCCACTCAAGCTGACGAGAGCCTCGCATAGTATTCAGTAAGTCTTTACCACTCATCTGTGGGAATGAAAGCAGCACCTTGAGATCAGAAGAACTGGTGTCACTCTTTTCATAAGCCCTGACGTGCGTAAACGTTGAATACATATTCTCTGACAGCATAGCCTTATTCAGGCAAATTCCAAATGTATCGCGTTCCATGTTTTGGTGTTCCTTCTAACTATAAAAGCACCTCTGTTTATAGTTATTGCAATTGCAGATGGTGTCTAAGTGGTTGTCCTACGGTCAGTATTTGTATTTTTATCAATGTATCTTCAATTTACTGACGCAAGTGTTGAGCGTTAAATAGACTTCCAGTTGGCTGCTTTCTTTATTCGAAGCTCTGCTAGGCTTCTTGACTAAAAATTATACGATCGAAAGTCTAAAAACGCCTCAAAAACCGCTAAATTTGGTGTGATCATGTTCAAGATTTAGATGGCAATTTATGTATGATGTTGAATAAATTACAACATTATTTGGTTAGCATTATGATTGAATTTTGATATTTCACGGCGGCTATAAATGCGCTAAATGAGCCATGAGTGACAAAGCTAAGTGTTGGAACGGGGCTGTTCGAACTGAAGAAAGCACGGCGCGCCTATAAATTAACCGTAAACCGTTCAGAACGTTTCGTCTGTTCACAGATTTGTCATTTGATTAGAGCGAGCATGTTAACTCAGTGTTAACTTAGGCAAGTGTGCCACAGTGACGTGGAAAACTGGCGAAGATAAAGGAAATATCAATGAGTTGGAGTCGGATCAGCTTTCGTAAGCGCATGCTTATTATTATGACGCTGTCGGGTTTGATCGAACTTCTTATTCTGGTGGCTGCGGGCTTTACCTACCTAAAATTCGACCAAGAACAAGAGATGGGGGAGAAAGCGCTTGGCGTTGCTCGTTTCTTGTCTACTTCTCATATTGTTCGCGAAATGATTGAGTCTCAGAATACCGATCCTTATCAACAGCGGTTTCGTGAAATGACTGAGGCACTTGGTGCTGCGTTCATTGTGATTGGGGATAAAAATGGTGTGCGTTTGATTCACCCTATCGACGAGCGCATCGGTAAGCCAATGAAAGGCGGCGACAACCAACGAGCGCTGGTGGAAGGTAAGTCATACATCTCGACAGCTCAAGGATCATTGGGTTATTCCGTCCGTGGTAAAGCGGCAATTTTCGATCAACAAGGCAACATCATTGGTGTGGTTTCGGTCGGTTATTTGCTGGAACGCTTACAAGACCGCATCGAGCCTTTCTTTGCATTGCTTATCTTAATGGCATTGATCGTTGTTGCTGCCAACGCGATTGTTTCCAACTATGCATCCCGAAAATTTCAGCGTGCCATTTTGGGTTTTGAACCAGAGGAAATTGGACGTTTGTACGGTGAACTCGACGTCACCATGAGCACTATTAAAGAAGGGGTATTAAGTATTGATGCCCAAGGTGTATTGCGTTCCATCAACCGAAGTGCGTGTCAGATTTTAGGTATTGAAAGGGAATCGGCTCTGAATAAACCGCTGACAGATACCCTGCGAGACAGCGATTTGTATACGGTGTTAGAAACAGGACAAGAAGATCACGATATCGAGATCTTCCTTAATCACAAGCGTTTAATTGCCAACCGTTCGCCAATCTACGTCGAAGGAAAAATCGTCGGTGCGGTTTCCAGTTTCCGTCTGCGTGATGAAATAAACGAACTTACTGAACAGCTTTCGCAAACTAAAGAATACGCGGATTTGCTTCGCTCACAAACGCATGAACATCGAAATAAGCTCAATACGATCAGTGGATTGGTTCAGATGGGGGAACTCGAAGCGGTTCAACAGTTGATTGGGCAAGAGACTGCACACTATCAAGCGATGATAGAGTTTTTGCGCGATACCATCAAAGACCCACTTATTGCAGGCATGTTGCTGGGTAAAACTGAGCGTGCACGTGAACTGGGATTACAGTTAGTGGTAGAAAAAGGCTGTCGATTGGAGCCATTGCCAGAGTGGTTAAATGCAGAAGATCTGGTCACGGTACTTGGCAACCTAATCGACAACGCTTTCGATGCGACGCTGTCTGCTATTCGTGTTGAATCTGCGTTTGCATTAGAGCGCCGCAGCATTGATGTGTCGATCAGTGATTATGGCAACGAAGTGATTTTAGAGGTTGTCGACCAAGGGTGTGGACTACCGGAAAACATTGAGCCACAAGAGCTCTTGAAAAAGGGCATTTCAACCAAGTCGCGTCAGAATCGAGGTGTGGGATTGCATCTAGTTAATCAACTGGCGACGCGTTATCACGGTTATGTTGAGATGCTGCCAAATACAGAACATGGAACGAGAATTACCGTGTATTTGCCTAAGGAAGAACAAGTATGAATACGGCAACGCGAGTCATGATCATCGAGGATGATATTGCCATTGCAGAGCTACATCATAAATATCTGAGCCAACTCTTTGGCTTGGAAGTGGTGGGCATTGCAACGACACGGATGGAAGCAGAGTTACAGCTTGAGGTGCTCAAGCCTGATTTGCTGCTCATGGATGTGTATTTACCCGATGGAACAGGATTAGAGATCCTCAATACGCTTCGTGCGAACAATCAAACTTGTGATGTGATTTTAATTACCGCGGCAAGAGATGTAGATACACTACAACAAGCGATGCGAGGCGGGGTAGTTGATTATCTGCTTAAGCCAGTGATGTTTCCGAGGTTGGAGGCCGCATTGCAAAAGTACATTTCGCAACGCCAACAACTCAATGTCGCAGAAAGCTTGGACCAGAATTTAGTTGATAAGATGCTGCAATCAAATGTGGCATCAGACACATCGTCGCAAAGATTGCCTAAAGGGATTGATGGGGTGACTTTAGATAAAATTCGAGGATTGTTCGTCGGTGAAGAGATGTATACGGCGGATGAAGCTGGAGAGCAAATTGGTGCCAGCCGAACAACGGCCAGACGTTATTTGGAATACTTGATCAGTTCTGGTGAATTAGAGGCAGACTTAAACTATGGCACGGTAGGGCGACCTGAGCGTTGTTATAGAAAAGTGACAAGGTAACTAAATTCGAACTTTAAATACTGTTCAGAAGCGTTCTGTAGTAAAAGCTAAGAGAAATGAAAAGCGGTGGCTTATTGGTAGCCACCGCTTTTCATTTGTGAAATATACGGTTTGTTTTTATGTTCGCGAAAATGAGCTTGTTTGAGCGGCTTGTTAGGCGTTAGAACTTGTACTCAAGCTTCGCTTCGATAGATCGCTCAGCACCAAACCAACAGTTGTTCTTGTCATAACAGCTGTAGTATTCCTCATCAAAGATATTGCTCGCAGACAGCGTGACGCTTGCGCCGTCGAGTGATTGTGAAGCCGCCGATAAGTCATAGCTCGCCGCTAGGTCAACCAAGGTGTAGTCTGGCACTTGGTCACTGTTTTGTGCATCCATTTCTGTTTTACCCACGTAACGGACGCCAGCACTGGTGCGAAGCCCTGTCAAAGTACCTTCGTAGTAGTAATTTGCCCATAAAGAAGCGGTTTGTTCTGGTACCCACACTGGCGTTTTGCCTTCTTGGTGGTAATAGCTGTCTTCTTTAATTTCCATATTGATATAGGTGTAGTTTAGCGTTAGGTCAGCTTGCGGCGTTGCTTGCCATTTCGCTTCAAGCTCTGCACCTTGAGAAACCACTTCACCAGCTTGGTATTGCGGTGCATACGGGTTGTTAGGATCGGTCAAGATCGCGTTTTTCTTGGTGATATGGAATAGGGCTAGGTTGCCCGATACGTCGCCACCCAGAGGGGCGTATTTGAAGCCCAGTTCCCATTGGTGACCAGTAGAAGGGTCGAACGCTTTACCTGATGCATCAGCCCCCGCGATTGGTTCAAAGCTCTCTGAGTAAGTCAGGTAAGGAGACAGACCAAAATCAAGCTCGTACAACGCACCAACTCGGAAAGAGATGTTGCTTTCATCAAGCTTTTCCTTGCTTGGTGTGACTGTGCCTAGGTAATCACTCACGGTGTTGGTGTCGGATTCGTATTTATCCCAGCGAAGTCCCGCAATCATCACAAGGTTGTTGTAACGAAGTTGGTCTTGGAAGTAAACGCCAAGCTGTTTCATCTTGATATCCAGTGCTTGCTGATAAGCGAACTTTAGAGCGTCGCGGTCAATCTGATTGTGATTAGGATTAAAGATGTCTTGCGTAAGCGAGTAACCTAAGGTGTCTTTGTATTTCACATCAGAATCTAGGTATTGGTAATCTAACCCAAGTAGCAAGTTATGCTCGAAATTGCCGTGGGCAACGTAGCCTGATAATTGGTTATCAATCACAAATGAAGTTGAGTCTTCATCCGTGAGGTAAGCATTACGACCAATCGTGCGATTATCAGCGGCTAATGGGCTGTTATACGTGTTTTCTTGGTACGAGTCAGCCGTCATGTAACGTGCATTTTGCAAGAACTGCCAGTTGTTGTTGAAGTCGTGCAGAATTTTGTAGCCAACCATCAACACTTCACGTTCATAGGTGTTCCAGTTTTTGTCGCCCAAGTAAGTATCAGGAGACAACGAACCGAGTGGGTTATCGAGAACGGAACCCGCTGCTGGTACGGTGGTATAAATACCTGCCGAAGGATCGTTTTGGTAGTACACATTAACATTAACAAGCGTGTTGTCTGTCGCTTGCCAGTCGAATGAAGGTGCAATCAGATAACGTTCGTCTTCTGATGTCTCTGCTTGACCATCGCGCTGCTTCGCCAACCCCACGATGCGGTAGTTCACGTTTGAATCACCGATTTGACCAGTGGTGTCGAAGTTAAGCTCTTTCAGGCTGTTGGTGCCGGTACTGACTGATACCGTGTTAGCTGGCTCAGATTGCGGAGTTTTTGCAATGATGTTGACCATGCCGCCTGGTGGAATGTTTCCATATAAAACAGACGTAGGTCCTTTGAACACTTCAACTTGCTCAACCGCAGCTGCATCAATTTGTGGCTGTAAGTTCCAGCCGTTGAATAGCAGAGGGAGACCATCGTAGAAGTTGGTGTAGTTAATGAAACCACGGATATTGAATAGGTCTAGACGCGTAACGGCACCGCCACGTAGTTCGGTGTTTACACCAGATGAGTAACGAAGTGCTTCACTGACCGTGCTGACTCCGCGTAAATCCATCTCATCCTTCGTAATGATGGTGATTGCCTGTGGGGTTTCTTCTGGTTCTAATGACGTTTTTGTTGCCGTATTTCGATAAGTTTCACCTAATACTGTCATTGTTTCGAGTTGAGTTACGTCTTCGTCAGCAACAGCGTGTCCTGCGATCAGCGCAGAAACAACAACTGCAAGTGTTGAGCGATGAAATTTAATCGGGGTTTCCATTTTTCCTAATTCCACTACTTTTTCTAGTTATTGATAATGATTGTTATTTGTATTTTATAGATAGGAAAAATAGAAAAGTTAACAATTTGGTGCAACTCGCCTTAAAGGATAGGACTTTTCTCTTACTTCGAGTGTCGGCTGTAACAACGCTCTACGGGTAACCAGTATTGCATTTGGGCGTTATCACTGTCTGGCTGGTAGTCTGCCGGATAGTTTTCAAGTTCATACCCATCGACACCGCGATAATTTGAAGCAGGTAACCAACACATGATGAACCACTCAAGGGTTTGCGCAAGTTTCGCTGCCTTACCGATGTGAGTGATCACGGCATAAGTTTGCTGTGGTACGAATAAGGTCTCTAGTTGATCGGACACTGCATTTGGAATGCTTGGTAAATGGACGTTGTCGTCGAGCTCATAACCTGCCCAATATTGAAGCTTTGAACCATCAAAATGAGGGTGGGTAACATCAATAACACCGAGATGGCGAACTGGCGACTCTTCGACTTGATCGGCAATAAGAGAAAGCTGAAGCCACAACTGCGGGACTTTGTAATGGAAGTTTGGAGAAGGGGAGAACAAACCGCTGATTGGTTGAGAAAGCCCCTGTAGATAAAAGCTTGGTTTCGTTTCTATCTTTACTTCGATAAAGTGCCCATCATTGTGCGATGCCTCTGGAAGGTGGCGTAACGTAAATGGTTTACGTAACCCTGATAACTGTTGGTTCTTTCGATATTCGCGAGGGCTGACAGAAAACATCTGCTTGAATGCACGGCTGAATGCGTGCTCGGAGGCAAACCCCATTTCCAGCGCAATATCCAGAGAGCGCTCACTTCCACCGACTAATCGCTCTGCAGCGTAGCTTAACTTAAGCTCTCTCACGTAGTTTGCAACCGAAAGCCCGGTTTGTTGCTGAAACACGCGCTGCAACTGCCAGCGAGACCAGCAACTTTGTTGCGAGATGTCATCAACGCTCAAAGGAGAATCAAGATTACTATGAATGTAATCCAATACGCCTTGAATACGATGCGTCGATTGCTGTTTTGCTGAGCCCTGGGTCATAGCTGTCCTAACGTGTGTTGATAGAATTCTCCATTATCTTTAATTAAGTATCATTATCAACAACTATGAAGTAGAGTTGTAAATTCTGCATAGCGCACAGAGCTTATGTAATGGATTGCAAACTTGAGTGATAAGTAGTCTATTTAGAGTTTTTGCTTAAATTTTGGCTTTCAATCTTCAATGGCATTTATTTCTTAATTTTCATTGCTTTATGTTGATTTTTGTAAATTATTTAAACGTTTGCACTTCCAAGTGTTGATGTAAATCAAATACTCGTAGACAATACGCCCCCGTGTCGGAAATCTCCTCCACAGAGTGCAAGGTTGTACTCGAGAGACATAAGTGTCTTAAATGACCTCCAAACGCTAAATTTCACACACTCGTGAGAGGTTTAGTCATTGCGGTAATTTTAGACTATAGGCTTTACCTATCAACGTAATAGGTAAGACCAATTTTCTATTTTGTGGTGCCATTGATAGGGTTGGCTCAATCCTTTTAGCCGTATCCGGGCACACAATAAGTACCTCGTTTTTAAGGGAAAGATGATGGTAATACCAGAAAACAGCAGCATCGTTATTTTTGGTGCTTCAGGTGACCTTACATACCGTAAGTTAATTCCTGCTCTATACCACCTTTATGCGAACAAGCAGCTTCCAGAAAATTTTGCCATTCTAGGTGTAAGCCGCACTGAGTACAGTGATGAGTCTTACCGTGAGAAGTTGTTAAAATCGCTTCAAGAAATGGAAAAAACTGAGCCAGAAACGCTTAATGCATTTATTAACCACCTGCATTACCAAGCAATCAATACATCTGACACACAAGATTACAGCAAGTTGGCGACACGCTTAGACCAACTGGCAGACGAATACCAATTCGAACAACGTAATACGCTTTTCTATCTTGCGACGCCACCAAGCCTATACAGTGTGATCCCTGCAAGCCTTGCAGCACACGGCCTGAACAATGAGGAAGATGGCTGGAAACGCCTGATCATCGAAAAACCATTTGGTTATGACCTTGAATCAGCGCGCACGTTGGACAAAGAAATCCACGAGCACTTCCAAGAGCATCAGATCTACCGCATCGACCACTACCTAGGTAAAGAAACGGTTCAGAACCTGCTTGTCCTACGTTTTTCTAACGCGATGTTTGAGCCACTGTGGAACCGTAACTTCATTGATTACGTGGAAATCACAGGCGCAGAATTCTTAGGCGTGGAAGAGCGTGGTGGTTACTACGACGGTTCAGGTGCGGTTCGCGACATGTTCCAAAACCACCTGCTGCAAGTGCTAGCAATGGTGGGTATGGAGCCGCCTGCACAAATTAATGCAGACTCGATGCGTGATGAAGTGGTAAAAGTCCTTCAGTGTCTTAAACCGCTGGATGAGAACGCACTTCGTAACGACCTTGTATTAGGTCAGTACACGGCATCGGATGTTCGTGGTCAGCACCTTCCAGGTTACCGCGAAGAGAACGGCGTAGCAGACGATTCTCGTACTGAGACTTACATCGGCCTGAAAGCTTACATCAACAACTGGCGTTGGAATGGCGTGCCTTTCTACGTACGTACAGGTAAGCGTCTACCGACTCGCGTGACTGAAGTGGTTATCCACTTTAAACAGACACCACACCCAGTGTTTGGTCAAAACGCACCAGAGAATAAGCTGATTATTCGTATTCAGCCAGACGAAGGCATCCAAATGAGCTTTGGTCTGAAAGAGCCGGGCGCAGGCTTTAAAGCGAAGGAAGTGAAAATGAACTTCCACTACGCTGATCTGCAAGAAACCCAAATGCTGACTGCTTATGAGCGTCTACTTCTCGATGCCTTAAACGGTGATGCAACGCTATTTGCTCGTAGCGATGCGGTTGAAGCGTGTTGGAAATACGTGCAACCGATTCTAGATTTCAAGCAAGACCCACAAGCGCTATTCGGATACGCATGTGGTACATGGGGACCAAAAGAAGCGGACGACTTGCTACAGCGAGCTAACCGCGCATGGCGTTTCCCTTGTAAAAACCTAACAGATACGGACTACTGCGAACTATGATCAACCACAAGATCTACCAAACAGCAGAGCAGGTAGTAGAAAGCCTTGCTAACGACATGAAAGCGTTTAGCGAAATGGGCCGACCTGTTCACATCTCTCTTTCTGGCGGCAGCACACCAAAAATGCTGTTTAAGCTATTGGCAACAGAAGCTTACGCGACGTCAATTCAGTGGCAAAACCTACACTTCTGGTGGGGTGATGAGCGCTGTGTTGCTCCTGATGATGCAGAAAGCAACTACGGTGAAGCGAATGCACTACTATTTAGCCAAGTAAGCATTCCTGCTGAGAACATCCACCGCATTCGTGGTGAAGACGAGCCAGAAGTTGAAGCACAGCGCTTTGCGAAAGAGATGGCAGAAGTGATTCCAACTGAAAATGGCACTCCTGTGTTTGATTGGATCTTACTTGGTGTTGGCGCAGACGGTCATACCGCATCGCTGTTCCCAGGTCAGACAAACTACGATGATGAGAACCTATCAGTATTGGCTTCTCATCCTGAGTCTGGTCAGATTCGTGTATCGAAAACGGCACGCGTACTAGAAGCAGCGAAGCGCATCAGTTACTTGGTACTTGGCGCTGGTAAAGCAGACATTATCGAAGAGATTAATAGCTCACCAGCACGCGTACTTCCATATCCGGCAGCGAAGATCCAAGCGAAAGCGGGTCTGACGGAATGGTATTTAGATTTAGACGCAGCGGCAAAAATCGCTTAATGCGGCCGCTGGTCGAATAAAAGACAATTGGAGAGAAACAATGAAAGGTGATATCGGTGTAATCGGCCTTGCTGTAATGGGTCAAAACCTTATCCTAAACATGAACGACCACGGCTTTAAAGTTGTGGCTCACAACCGTACTGCTGCAAAAGTAGACGAGTTCCTGGAAGGTCCAGCGAAAGGCACAAACATCATCGGTGCATACTCTCTAGAAGAACTAGTAGAGAAGCTAGAAACACCACGTAAAGTGATGCTTATGGTTCGTGCAGGTGACGTTGTTGACACGTTCATTGACAACCTAATTCCGCTTCTAGACGAAGGTGACATCATCATCGACGGTGGTAACACTAACTACCCAGATACAAACCGTCGCGTAGCACATTGCCGTGAGAAAGGCATTCACTTCATCGGTACTGGTGTATCTGGTGGTGAAGAAGGTGCACGTTTTGGTCCTTCAATCATGCCTGGCGGCGCGGCTGAAGCTTGGGAAGCGGTTAAGCCAATCTTCCAAGGTATCTCTGCAAAAACTGACGCTGGCGAGCCATGTTGTGACTGGGTTGGTAACGATGGTGCAGGTCACTTCGTTAAGATGGTACACAACGGTATCGAATACGGCGACATGCAGCTTATCACTGAAGCTTACCAGTTCATGAAAGACGGTCTTGGTATGTCTGCAGATGAGATGCAAGCTGTATTCGCAGATTGGAACGAGACCGAGCTAGACAGCTACCTTGTTGAAATCACGGCTGACATCCTTGGCTACAAAGATGAAGATGGTGAGCCTCTAGTTGAGAAGATCCTAGACACAGCAGGCCAAAAAGGTACTGGTAAATGGACTGGTATCAACGCACTAGACCTAGGTATTCCACTAACGCTTATCTCTGAGTCAGTATTCTCTCGTTGTCTATCTGCACTGAAAGACCAACGTGTTGAAGCTGAGTCTCTATTCGGTAAGACAATCACTCCAGTTGAAGGCGACAAGCAAGAGTGGGTTGATGCACTACGTCAAGCACTACTAGCATCTAAAATCATCTCTTACGCTCAAGGCTTCATGCTAATGCGCGAAGCGTCTAACGAGAACGGTTGGGACCTAAACTACGGTAACGTAGCACTAATGTGGCGTGGTGGTTGTATCATCCGTTCTGCATTCCTAGGCAACATCCGTGATGCGTACGAAGCGAACCCAGATATCGCATTCCTAGGTTCTGATGAGTACTTCAAAAATATCCTACAAGGCAGCCTAGCAGCATGGCGTAAAGTAGCAGCGAAATCTCTAGAGTCTGGTATCCCAATGCCATGTACGATTTCTGCGCTATCTTTCCTAGACGGTTACACAACAGCTCGTCTACCTGCGAACCTGCTTCAAGCTCAACGTGACTACTTCGGTGCTCACACTTACGAGCGTATTGACCGTCCACGTGGTGAATTCTTCCACACTAACTGGACTGGTACAGGCGGCGACACAGCGTCTACAACTTACGACGTTTAATCCGCGGTCAGTAAACTGATCAAAGCAAAAGGATGCCCAAGTGGCATCCTTTTTTCATTCTTACTCTATAGAAACTCAAAGAGCGCCTAAGCGCTCTTTTCTTTTACATTGCCTTTTGGGTGATGGCCGAATCTGTCATTCAAGTAGAGCAGTCCACTGACGAAAAGTGCCACAACGGAAACCGTAAAGAGGGCATACATACTTAATACCCAAGCGAATGTGGCTGTCAGAAAGGCAATGAAGGAAAACATTCTGCTGAATGACATTACATGACCTAATTTTTTACTTTTCATAACGCCTCCCAGAGCTTAGTGGGTAGAGCCAGAGTGCTTTCACTCCGCATTTGTATTGTCTCTTTTTTGCTCAGAAGATACCCAAAAAGTAGGCTAAATATTTCTCAAAAAAGATTAAATATTGACCTGGTAGACAGTTTTTAATAGCCAATTGTTGTGAGTTTCATTGCATAGCGTTTTGGACTGCATTTTTGATTCTGTTGAGCGTCAAAAATGATTTTTATCTTTGACTAAAGTAAATGCATCCCAACTGAAAACGCAGGAAACTCTTATGTTAAAGACTCAACTTAAACGTGTCGCATTGATTACCAGCCTATTGGTTTCATCATCAGTGATGGCAAGCACAGGCGCTTACAACACTGACATTCCATCAAGCATCATGACACCTGATAAGGTTGAAACCAGCATTGGTACTCTGAATTTCAAGGATGGCGTGCCAAGCCAACAAACCATGGATACGCTGTACAACAATCTCGATACCATGCGTGCGACAGAAGTGTTTATGAACGCGATTCCTATGGCCTCTATGGAAGCGTTGAGAGTCGGGCATGAGAAGATGGGGCTAACCAATTCAAATCAGGTGATGCTGTTTGATGATCTGATGGATTCAAACCCGCTATTTTTAACGGGTAACACGGATACGGTTTACGCATCGGCGTTTCTTGATTTAGAGCGTGATGGTCCAACGGTTGTGGAAATCCCGCCGGGCATGGGGCCAACTACAGTCAATGATGCCTTCTTCCGTTTTGTGACCGACATGGGCGTTGTAGGTCCAGATAAAGGTCAGGGCGGCAAATACCTCATCTTGCCACCAAACTACGAGGGCCCAGTACCTGAGGGTTACTATGTCTCCCAATCGACAAGTTATACCAACTGGTTTATTGCGCGTGGCTTCCTGAAAGATGGTAAAACCGATGCTGCTGTGAACTCATACCACACAGGTTTGAAGATTTACCCACTGGCGAAGAAAGGCGAACAACCGAAGATGGAATTCATCTCTGGTAGTGGCAAGTCTTTCAATACTATCCATGCGAACGACGACCATTTCTATGATGAAATCAAAACGGTGATCGACAAAGAGCCGATTGAGTTCATCGACCCAGAAATGCGTGGTTTGATTGCGACTATCGGTATTCAGAAGGGCAAACCATTTGCACCGGATGCTCGCATGCAAAAAATCCTTGAAGATGGTGCTGCGATTGGTCATGCAACGGCACGTGCTCTGATGTTTAACCCACGCACCGAGAATGCATATATTTGGAACGACCGTAACTGGAAAACCGCATTCATTGGCAATGATTATCAGTGGTTAATTGAAGAAGGTAACGGTGGACGAAACCTAGATGCACGCACCTATTTCTTCTACATGGCAACGGTTAACACGCCTGCAATGGCATTGAAGATGGTCGGTAAAGGATCGAAATACGCGATTGTCGATAAGTCTGCACAAGGCGAGTACTTTGATGGCGGCAAGAATTACAAGCTGACGATTCCTGCCAATGTGCCTGCGAAGAACTTCTGGTCTGTGGTGGCTTACGATACGCAAACACGTTCGGAGCTCCAAACGAGCCAACCGTTCCCAAGTAAGAACGATAAACGCGACGAGATGATTGCTAACTCAGATGGCTCGATTGATTTGTACTTTGGCCCGCAAGCACCAAAAGGCAAAGAAGCAAACTGGATTCAAACCGTACCCAATAAAGGTTGGTTCACCATCTTGCGAGTATATGGCCCACTAGAACCTTGGTACGACGGTACTTGGAAGCCAAGTGATATCACTGAGGTTAAATAAGATAAGAGCTTAAGTCCTAGAAGCTGAAGAAGGAAGCCGGCCTGTTTATTGGTCGGCTTTTTTGTATGCGTTAACGATGTGGCAATTGAATTTAGTGGCTTAGCTAAGTGCTCGTTTAATAAAGGCTTCTACTTGAGCAATGATTGGATGTTGGTAGAAGGCGCGATGGTACTGAATACCTACGTCAAACATCATAGGTTTACCTTCCAACTTCAAAGGCAATCGACGAATGTCCGTGGGCAGCTCTTGGTCATCGATGTACATACCGACAAATACATACGGGCTGACTTTGACGCAATCTAGCGCAGCACTCATGGAGGAGACAGTCAGTTTTTGTTCTAGATTCACGCCAGTCAACTTACGCATTCGCTCGTAATAGGCGCTCACATCGAGCGAACCCATTGAGACGCGCACAGTATCTAGGTTCTCCATATCGCTCAGCTCTATTTCTTGCTGTTGACTGAGTGGGTGTTGCTCATTGACGTAAGCGAAAATCGGCACTGAGCTTACTTTGCGTTCTACCATCCTTTCATTGAGTTCATTTGGAAAACCACCAATACCAATCGCGACAGCACCACGTTTGGGGTTTTCTATGCTTTCAATCGACCAATCAATAAAGGCGATCTTAGGCTTTTGCTCTTCTGTTGTGAGGGCGGTGACCAAAGGAATCGTCAACATGGCAGAAAGAGGATTGATAATGCTGAATAGGTATTCGTTCGCATGCTGATTCGCATTGTAGCTTTGTGCCAGTTGCGGTATCTGCTCAAGTTGTTCTAACGGCTCGCTTATGGCTTCACATAGCTGCTGGCAAAGGAGAGTGGGGGTGTAGAATCCTTTCTCTGCATTGAACAGTTCGTTATCAAATCGCTGGCGACATTCGGCGAGCTGTCGAGTAAAAGTCGCTTTGCTGATGTCGAGGGTGTGACACACTTTCGCCTGCGTTTTTTGCTGGCTGAGCAGGTAAAGAAAGCGATACAAATTTAAATCAATGGTATTTTTCACGAAGTAAGCGCCTCAAAACATTGAGCTTTAAGTATCAACGCCTCTCATCCTCTGTTCCAATAAAATCTGCATCATTTTTTTCTTTTGTGACATAGAGTTAGCTCGTAAGGGTATGGTGTATCAATACTGATATCGAAACTAAGATTACGTAAAAGATGAAAAAGAGTGTTAGGTAAGCCCTTGATCTCCTCCTATAATTAGCTTGCATATGGAGGATGTTTAGTAGACAAACATCCTCTATTTTTTGAAACCTACAACAAGGAACCGGCATAAGTCGTTTTTGCTGGTGTTGTTTACATTTACCAAGAAGGTGATTTAACACTATTAATTGAGGTTCTTACGATGACTCTTAACAAGTACTTTGTTTTCATTCCGGCAGATATGGATCAGGAAACGCACAAGGAACAGAAAGTGAACTCTGAAACGGAAACTCAACGTCAGGCATTAGTAAAACAGGCGCAGCAAGAAGGCGGACTGTAAGGCTAGGTTTCAAAATAAGAAGAGCACCCCAAGAGGTGCTCTTTTTTTATCTCTCACATTTCATTATTTCAGCATTCCAAGGCTTTTGAGTTTGCGATAAATGGTATTGCGGCTCAGACCTAACATGCGTGAGGTTTTACTGATGTTGCCTTGGTTTGCTTGGTAGGTTTTCACCAGTTTATCTTCCACAGTCGTACGCATGTCTCTGGTTTTTGACGCACCCACTTCTCCGATAACGCTTGCTTGGCTCAGCTTTTTGGCAAGATGGTTAGGTACGTGGCTAAGCTCGAGTTGCGCTTCTCCTTGCGCCATCAAGGCTGATACTTTTATTAAGCTGTCGAGCTCACGCAGATTCCCCGGCCAACCATAGCCCAACATTAATGACAGCAGGTGAGGGCAAATACTTTGTTCAGACTCAGCGTGACGACGATGAATGTTCTCAATCAGTGCTTGTTTGTCGCTACGCTCTTGGAAACGAGGCAACTCAACGATGAGCCCGTTCAGGCGGTAATAAAGATCCTGACGAAATTCACCTTGTTCAACCAACCGTTCTAAGTCTTTGTGTGTGGCGGCGATGATTTGTGTATCCACTTGGATGGTTTGGTTAGAGCCGACAGGCAACACGGTTTTGTCTTGTAGCACATGCAGCAGACGGCTTTGCGCTTCTAATGGTAAGTCTGCGATTTCATCTAAGAACAAGATGCCTTTGTGCGCTTGACGGATCTTACCTTGGTAGCCTTTGTTGTTTGCTCCGGTGAAGGCACCTGCGACATAACCAAACAGTTCGGATTCGACCAAGTCTTTCGGCAGCGCACCGCAGTTCACGGAAACCAAGGGGCCGTTTTTTCTCTGGCTATTTTTGTGCAGAGCTTTAACAAACTCATTCTTACCTACGCCCGTCTCACCAAGGATCAACAAGCTTATGTCTTTATCGATTACGCGATTGGCTTGCTGCCAGCAGTGTTCGACGGTGGTATCGCCGTAATGCAGGTCATTCGAGGCAGAAATGGCACGGGATGATGTTTTTCGCTCCGATAGTGGCTGAGTTTTGAAGACTAAAGATTGGCTACTGGCAGAATCGTCGAGTATGGAGGCGAGTTGCTGTCCAACAACGTTGGTTTGATCCAGCAGTTGTGAGGCAACTTGGTTATGAGCCAGAATCTGACCCTCTTCATTGGCGATGATGATGCCTTGCCAACCGCTATTCAGTAGACCTTGCTCACAGGCTAAATCCACTCGAATATGCCCTTGAGGAATTTGGTTGAGCAGTTGGTTCTCCACTTGTTGAACCATGTTTTGCACTAAAACTTGCGTTGAAAAGTCATGCTTCTTTTGTTCGCTAGTGATGTCGAGAACCCCAATCAAGTTACCCAAATGATCAAAGATAGGGCTTGCCGAGCAACTGATGAAACGGTGATGTTGTATGAAGTGTTGGTCTCCAATCACAGAGACCGGTTTTGCTTCTACTAATGCTGTACCAATGGCATTCGTACCTTTTAGCTTTTCTTGCCAACATGCACCAGAACTGAGAGCAATCTCGGTCAACTTTTCGCGGAATTTAGGTTGTCCCCAGCTACCGATGATCACGCCTTCCGCATCAGTCAATATTAGGCGACTGTCACTATGCGCAAACAACTGGTTAAACAGGGGCAGAGCGAATTGTTTGACCGCATCGATCAAGAAATTGAGCTGGTGGCGTCTGTCTTCAAGAAACGCGGAAGTTACGCGAATATCGTCTGGTCGACGTCGCTGTTTTAAACCAGCTTGCTCACTTCTGTCCCATGAAGTGGAAAGCCAATTGCTGTTGGTAATGTGTTGAAGTTCCATGACTGTACCATTTTGTCACAGTGAGGGTGTGCCATTTTGGAACACTTGAACACTGGTGTTCACACCATACATCCGCTCAAACGTCACTCACTTGGTTTGTTATCGCTTGGTAATCATAGTTTTACATTTAATTAACAACAAGACGCGCGTTGTTGGCATGTGACTTGAGTAATGAAGTGAACAAGACAACAGAGTTGAACACTCGGTTGTTTAAAACAAAAAACTGAACGAGAACAAAAGGAAGAGTTATGATTTATGCACAGCCAGGTAGTGAAAATGCCATCGTTAATTTCAAATCGCATTACGACAACTACATCGGTGGCGAATGGGTAAAACCAACGGGTGGTGAATACTTCGACAATACATCGCCAATCAATGGTCAAGCGTATTGTAAGGTGGCTCGTTCCGGAGAAGCAGACATCAACCTTGCACTGGATGCTGCACATGGC
The DNA here is from genome assembly GCF_023716625.1 of Vibrio sp. SCSIO 43153. Taxonomy (NCBI): domain Bacteria; kingdom Pseudomonadati; phylum Pseudomonadota; class Gammaproteobacteria; order Vibrionales; family Vibrionaceae; genus Vibrio; species Vibrio sp. SCSIO 43153. The sequence goes on along the minus strand of NZ_CP071855.1, from coordinate 1,740,345 downwards.
GTAAGAGCGCAATGGGCGAAAACCAGTGTGACTGAACGTTCGAACATCCTACTTAAGATTGCAGATCGCATTGAGCAACACCTTGAAGAGTTGGCTGTGGCAGAAACATGGGAAAACGGCAAACCCGTCCGTGAAACGCTAGCCGCAGACTTACCTTTGGTCGTCGACCATTTCCGCTACTTCGCAGGTTGTATCCGCGCTCAAGAAGGCAGTGCGGCCGAGTTAGATGAGCATACCGCAAGTTATCACTTCCCTGAGCCGATTGGGGTAGTTGGGCAGATTATCCCTTGGAATTTCCCAATGTTGATGGCGGCTTGGAAGTTGGCTCCAGCTTTGGCTGCGGGCTGTTGTGTTGTGCTTAAACCTGCCGAGCAAACGCCGACTTCGATTCTTGTTCTGATGGAAAAAATTGGTGACCTTCTGCCTGCTGGCGTGGTGAACGTAGTCAATGGCTTTGGCTCAGAAGCAGGGCAAGCACTGGCGACGAGCAACCGAATCGCTAAGTTGGCATTTACGGGCTCAACGGAAGTCGGTAACCATATTCTGAAATGCGCGGCAGAGAACCTTATTCCATCAACGGTTGAGCTTGGTGGTAAATCTCCAAATATCTACTTCCCAGATGTGTTTGATCATGAAGACGAATACCTAGATAAGTGTATTGAAGGCACTTTGCTTGCGTTCTTCAACCAAGGCGAGGTGTGTACCTGTCCATCACGTGTGTTAGTGCATGAGTCTGTGTATGACAAGTTTATCGCTAAAGTCGCAGAGCGCGCCAAAACCATTAAGCAAGGCAATCCACTGGATACTGATACTCAGGTTGGCGCTCAAGCCTCGCAAGAGCAGTTCGATAAGATCCTGAGTTATCTAGAGATCGGCCGCCAAGAAGGAGCGAAAGTCGTATTTGGTGGAGATGTAGCGAAACAAGAGAACGACTTGGAGCAGGGTTACTATATTCAACCGACTTTATTACAGGGTCATAATAAGATGCGAGTTTTCCAAGAAGAGATCTTTGGTCCGGTAATCGCAGTGACTACTTTTAAAGATGAAGCAGAAGCGCTGGCGATTGCCAACGACACTGAATACGGTCTGGGAGCGGGTGTGTGGACTCGTGATCAGAACCTTGCTTACCGCATGGGGCGTAACATTGAAGCGGGACGCATTTGGATAAACTGTTACCACGCTTACCCTGCGCATGCTGCGTTTGGCGGCTACAAGAAATCCGGCATTGGTCGAGAGACGCATAAGATGATGCTCGATCACTATCAGAACACGAAAAACCTGTTAATCAGCTACGACGTCAATCCGCTAGGATTCTTCTAAATAAATCGTCTTCAGGCAAAAGAAAAAGCAGTAAAACAAAGCCCCGAGTATTCGGGGCTTTTCTTAGTGTCTGTTGTTCTTTCGTGGTTAAATTTTGTTCGAGATAAAATTGTTTTCCGCGAGGCAAGGGGTGTGTAGCCTAGTCATTCTAAGCAAATACTCCTTAACAAAGCATGAAACGATTTTAGTCGGGGGCGCCTAGCCGAACCCTTTGGGCAGCGTATGTTGGTTATTCCTACTTCACTATCGACTTCTCATGTAGGCTAACTACACATCAAAATCTCTGCCTTGTGTAACCGCCCGACAATTCGCTGCAAAAATCAGCTCGAAAGGTCAGCAGACCCTAGTTAACAAGCAACGGCGTTTTGGGTACCTTCGTGGTCTCGATGATGTGCGCGGATCGCTAAAAACTCGTCTAGGTGTTCGATCAGCATGTCGACGCAATCTGGGTCGAACATCAATAACCTATGCTCTTTAATAAAGTTTGCCGTATCAGACAGTGACCAAGCAGCTTTATACGCGCGCTTACTTAGCAAGGCATCGAATACATCGGCCAGTGTTACAATCCTCGCTTCTAAGGGAATGTCGTCACCACACAATGCATCGGGTAAACCTGTACCGTTGTAATATTCATGGTGATGGCGAATGATGTTCTTAATAAATTGCACTTCATCTGGTGCAATCATTGATGTGTCAGACAGCGCGACAACGTCTTCAATGATCCGCTCTCCAAAAATGGTGTGCTGATTCATAACTTCGCGTTCAGCTGCTGTAAAGCGCTTATCACTGAAGAGTACATCGTCAGGGATTTTGTATTTTCCTATATCATGAAAGGGGGCATATAGCCTGATACGGTGGATAAACTCAGGGGTAATAGACCTATTCTTATCTGCTAGTAACCGTGCAAGTCGCTCACTGTATTTTCCCATTCGTATTAAATGCTCTGCTGTTTCAGGGTCTCTTTCGTGTCCCATCTTCAAAGCAATCGCTAAAGCTGATTGAAAGTGCTTTTGTTTTTCATCTAGCTGAATAAACATGCCCGATATGATTTGGCTCAGGTAGGCGAAGTCTCGCTGCGTATGCTCATTCGAGAAAAACTTGGTTTTTGTTGCATTGCAGAAAAGGAAACCAATGATAGAACCACGATTATATATAGGTGATGCATAACTGCTTTTGTGGCCGAGTTTGATCAGTTTCTTTATGCGTTCGGTGTTGTCGAAGTTTTCTAGGTCATCAACGATTCTAACTTGGCAGTTATAGGCGACCTCCGTCAATGAAGAGTTTATGCGAAGCTCTTGGTCCTCAAAATCAAGACCAAATGGTTGAGCTATAGTGTCATTTACATAGTAGTTTGAGGCCTTGTTTCCTTTGATTAATACCACAGAAAAGCGGCTGAACTCTGGGTAACTTGTTTGAGTGAGCTCAAATAGCTCATCCAGTATTGCTGTGGTCTTCTTTTCTTTGGTCGCTGTTTTACTTAATAGGGGATAATCGAGCATGTTTGCCAACCTTTGTTGCACATTTTTGCTTTTTATAATGGAATCGATTTCTCATAATTTAGACTTAAAATGTAGCACCCGAATTACATTCAATTAACCCGTCTTACTTTGAAATTAGATTCCCATCATAAAAGTAAGGTTATGTATGTAACGATATAGTAAAAAAGCTTGAAGTAACCACATATAACGAGAATGTTAGACATTACTTAACTATCTGTATTTTTAAATTATTCATGAATTTCTAGGATGTGATCTTGTGCGTTAACAACTTGTTAATAGTTGCTATACTTACTTCACTACAACAAAGGAGAAGGACATTCAATGTTTAAGTTAAAACAGCTCGCAGTGGCGGCATCGCTAGTTGCAATGAGCGCAAGCTTTTCAGTTTCTGCTAAAGATACGTTTGTGACCATTGGTACGGGCGGTGTAACTGGCGTGTATTACCCTACGGGTGGTGCAATCTGTCGTTTGGTGAATAAATCACGTGCTGACCATGGCATTCGTTGTTCAGTGGAAAGTACTGGTGGTTCGATCTACAACATTAATACCATTCGTGCGGGTGAACTGGATTTAGGTATCGCTCAGTCAGACTGGCAGTACCACGCTTACAACGGTTCGAGCAAGTTTGAAGACAAAGGCCCATTCAAAGAGCTTCGTGCAGTGTTCTCTGTACACCCAGAACCGTTTACGGTTGTTGCTCGTAAAGATGCCAACATTCAATCGTTCGATGATCTAAAGGGCAAACGAGTTAACATAGGTAACCCTGGCTCTGGTCAACGCGGTACGATGGAAGTACTGATGAAAGAGTACGGTTGGACGAATGACGATTTCAAATTGGTGTCTGAGCTAAAAGCATCAGAACAGTCTAAAGCGCTGTGCGATAACAAGATTGACGCAATGATCTACACCGTAGGCCACCCAAGTGGTGCTATTAAAGAGGCGACCACCTCTTGTGACAGTAACATCGTAACTGTGGCTGGTCCGCAAGTCGATAAGCTAGTTTCTGATAACAGCTTCTACCGTATCGCAAACGTACCGGGTGGTATGTACCGCGGTTCAGACAGCGATGTACAAACCTTTGGTGTGGGTGCGACGTTTGTTTCTTCTACGGCAGTGCCAGATGAAGTGGTTTACAACGTAGTGAAAGCGGTATTCGAAAACTTTGACGATTTCCGCCGTCTACACCCAGCATTCGCGAACTTGAAAAAAGAAGAAATGGTGAAAGATGGTCTGTCCGCGCCGCTTCACCCAGGTGCTGAGAAGTACTACAAAGAAGTTGGTTTGATTAAGTAATCTGTCACTACGCCAATAAAAAACGCCATCGTATTTCACGATGGCGTTTTTGTTTGTCGTTCGTCAGTGTTATTGCACTTTAAACCGCGAAACTACATCACCCAGGCCAGTAGAGGTTGCTTTCAGTTCGTCGCTGACTGATGTTGTTTGCGAGGCGTTCTCGTTGAGCTTACGAATGATCTCTTGAATCGCGCTCATGTTACGGCTGACTTCCTGAGTCACCTGACGCTGCTCTTGAGCAGATGTCGCCATCAAAGTGTTCAAGTCGTTAATCTCTACCACAGAATCTGTCACTACGTTTAAAGAGTCCATTACCTGATTGGTGCGATCTGCGGTTTGTTGACAACTTGAACGCGTTGAGTCCATTTCATTGACCACATTATCAGTCGTCGATTTCAGTTTCGCTAACATCTCATTGATTTGAGAGGTGCTTTGCTGTGTACGAGCGGCGAGGGCACGCACTTCGTCAGCGACGACCGCAAAACCACGTCCTTGCTCACCGGCACGGGCGGCTTCAATTGCAGCGTTTAATGCTAGTAGGTTTGTCTGTTCTGCGATCTCTCCAATCACTTGTAACACAGAGCTGATCTGCTTGGTGTCTTCGCTCATTGTTCCAATGGTGTCAGACATAGAGGCGACCTGTGTGACCATGTCACTTACGCTTTGAACCGCGTTTCCAACAGTACGCTTCGATTCCTCTGCATAGCGATTGGTACGGTCAGTAAGCTTAGCTGCATCATCAGCACTGCTCGCAATAGACTCTGCCGTGGCGCTCATTTCTTCAATTGCGGTGATGGCTTGCTCTGATTCAATAGTGTGCTGATTTAGAGTGCTGCTATTGTTATCCGACTGTTTGGCAAGCTCACCAACCGCGTGGTCGATATGTGCAGATGAATGAGACACTTCAACAAACATCTTCTGCAGTTGGGCAATGAACAGGTCTATTGATTGGGATATATGGCCGATCTCATCCTTGCTGTCGATATTGAGTCTTTGAGTTAGGTCGCCGTTGCCATCTGACAGGTCACTGACTAATTTCTTCAATTGCTCAAGCGGCTTAAAAGCAAAGTGGAGCAAAACAATACTACCCAAAATGATTGCAATGCCAGCAATTGATAGCGCTAACGTAATCATCCAATTCAGCTTGTCTGTGTTAGCTTGAATGTTACTTTGGTCAATATATCCAATCAGCTGCCACTGGCCATTGCCGAATGAGATGCTACGCTCTACAGGCGTTAAGTTATTACCTTGCTTATTACTGTAAATAACAGTTCCATCACCGATAAGCTCAGCAAAGCTTCCCTCAGCCGCAAGTCCAACAATGACCTTACTTAAGGAAGCCAGGTCGTAAGTGAAAAAATCAACGGAATCGTCAAATCTTTTGATTGAGAAAGTGATGTATGGGACAGTGTCTTTGACAGTGATAGGGCTAATACTTAGTTGCTCAGTTTGCGTCTCTGCAGCGTCGATAAAATATTGAGCATCTTCTTCACTCATGTTGCCCGTATCATCGAACGCGTAACCGTTGACGATTTTAACAACCTGAGCAAAACCAGAGGTCTCTTTTGCATCCGCAATGTCCATCATGCTGAAGTTGAGATTGGTGGCCTGAGCAACTTTACTATTAAGTTCAGCTTCGAGTTTGTCGCGAGTGATGTCAATAATATGGGTGATGTTCTTACTGTCTGATTGATGAATGTAGTTGCTTATAAAGTGGTTGACGCTGAAGTAAGAGATAAGAGTGGTTGTGGTGATGATCGCGACGATCAGCAACACCAGTTTATTCTTAAACGAAAGGTGAGCCATATTACCTATACATCCTTGTTGAGTGACTATAAAAAAGACTGCAATCCGGCAGTCAAACAAAATTACGTTTTTTGTTGAATTGGCTCAATAATAAGACACCTGTATGGTAAATGTAAATAAGTTCATATATTTATGTTATCGCTTGAGGCTCGATTTTTAAGTGTAAACATCGATAAAAAAGTAGATAGTGATGGCGATAGAAGAAAGGGCAACGAAACCTCTTACATGGTTTGGGTTTAGTTGACGGGAGATTCGTGCAGCTAAGTAGCCGCCAACTAAAGTGCCAACCATTACAACGCTGCCTTTGGTCCAATCGATTGAACCGTTAGCAACAAAGATCACGATAGCAATCAGGGAAACACAGGTCGAAACCAGCAGCTTAAGCCCGTTCATTAAGTTGATGTCTTGGTGTCCTGCAACCACTAAATAACTCAAGACGATTACGCCCAATCCGGCATTGAAGAACCCACCATAAGCAGAGACCCCAATCAAAAGAAGACTTAGTGCAATCACACCCAGAATGCCGGCGTGTTTGGTCTCCTTGGTCAGAGATTTAATTAACGCAGTCATGCGCGAGCCAGTTAAAAACAGTACGGTTGCGAATAACAGTAGCCATGGAATCGCCTCAAGAAAAACAGATTCTGGCGTATTCAGCAGAAGATAAGCACCGATAGCGCCACCAATCAAACTGAAAGAGATAGTGAAAGCCAGTTCTTGCTTGTTCTTCATGATTTCTTCGCGAAAACCGATTGCACCACTGATATAGCCTGCGCAAGAAGCATAAGTATTCGTCGCGTTTGCCATGATGGGAGGCACTCCAACCGCCATCAATGCAGGAAAGGTAATGAAGCTGCCACCACCGGCGACGGAGTTCATGATCCCACCCACGACGCCTGCGGCAAACAAGAGAGCAAATTCCAGCAGCATAAAAGGTCCTTTTTGTTTTTATAATTTTTTGTTTCTGAACGGTTAACACTACGCAACTCACCGAAAGAAATAAAGTAGCGATTAGTCCAAGAAAAAAGCCACCGCAGAGGGTGGCTTGGTTTCAAAGGTCTATCTTGAGGGAGAGATAGAATGCCTATTGCTCAACTTTCACTGGCTGCGCTTTAAGCTTTTGAAAGAGTTTTACAAACAGTGGGCTGCCAAGTACTAATACCGCAAGCACTGTGAATGTCAGTGTGATTGGACGTTCCCATAAGAAGCTCAGTTCACCGTCGGAAATCATCAATGCACGGCGTAGGTTCTCTTCCATTAATCCACCAAGGATAAAGCCAAGCAACAGCGGTGCGAGAGGGAAGTTTGCCAGCCTTAGTGCGATAGCAGCCATTGCCACAAGTAGCATCACAAACACGTCCATGGTGTTGAAAGAAACCAGATACACACCTGTGATGGAGAAGAACAGAATCATCGGCAGCAACACGGTTCTTGGTACGGCCAACAGCTTTGAGATGTATGGGATCAGCGGTAGGTTAAGAATCACCAACACAATGTTGCCGAAGTACATGGAGATAATTACCGACCAAAATACATCTGGGTGCTCAACGAACAGACGAGGGCCCGGCTGAATACCGTAAGCGATTAACGCTCCTAGCATGATTGCGGTTGTACCAGATCCCGGGATACCAAGGGTTAAGAGAGGAACGAAAGAACCACTTGATGCTGCGTTATTCGCTGACTCTGGAGCCACCAAACCTCGGATGCTGCCTTTACCAAACTGTTCTTTTTTATCCTTTGGAGCAAGGTTACGTTCCATGCCGTAACTTAAGAAGGCGGCGATGGTTGCACCTGCGCCCGGAAGCACACCAGTAAAGAAGCCAAGGATTGAAGAGCGAATAGAAACCGGTGCTACTTCTTTGATTTCTTCCTTGGTGACTTTCATCGAGCCAATGTTGCTCAGCTTATCTTGTTCTTCATCACGAGTGTCCTCGGAAGGCTTCAAAATACCCATCAACGTTTCACCAAGCGCAAAGGTTGCCATCGCCAACAATAGGAAGCTGAAGCCATCCATCAAATCCGTTAGACCAAAGGTGAAGCGTTCAACACCGACGCCTTTATCAATACCGACGGTAGACAACATTAAGCCCAGAATGGTCATCATCCATGCTTTGATGACTTGTCCTTTACCTGCGAACGCAGCCACGGCGGATAAGCCGAGAAGCATTAGCGCAAAGTAGTCAGAAGATTGGAAGCTTAGCGAGACGTTAGCCAGTGCGGGCGCCGCTACAAGCAGCATGATGGCTGAAAGCGTGCCGCCAGTGAAAGAAGAGTAAGCCGCCAGTGCAAGTGCTTTACCTGCTTGTCCTTTCTGTGCCATTGGGTAGCCATCAAACGCGGTGACGACGGTTGAAGAACAACCCGGTGCGTTGATAAGAATAGAAGACGTTGAGCCGCCAAATACCGCACCATAGTAAACACCGGCCATCAGAATCAGACCCGAAGACGGATCCAAACCATAGGTGATAGGGATCATCAGAGCGATGGCAGAAATAGGACCAAGCCCCGGTAGCATGCCGATAAACGTACCGACAAAACAGCCAACAATCACCATCATGATGTTCATTGGCATCACGGCGGTGGATAAACCTTGTAGAATTCCATCTAACATAATTCAGTCCTTTCTTTTGACTACCAGATGGTGAAAATCAGACCAGGCTCAAGGTAGATATCCAGACCTTGAGTGAGCAACAAGTAAAACGCGATAACGAACGGAAATGAGGCTCCAAACAACACCGATTTACGTCGTTCGCCAAGAAGGTAAAAGCCCGCAAGCAGGAAGAACCCTGTCGCTAATACAAAGCCGATATAAGTCAAACCCAGACCATAAAGTGCCATCAAAACTAAAAAGGCGATGAGCAGTTTCCAATTGAATGACATCACAGCGCCGCTTTGTTTATCGGGCTGACCAGTGACCAATAGCATTAGCGCTAAACCAATCCCGACGTAGGTCAGAATGGTCGGTAAGGTGCGAGCCGTGAAGGGTTCGTATTCATCCCCGGGAAAGAGAGGGATTTGCGTAGTTTGGTAGCCATAGCATAGGCAAAACAACAAAAAGATCATCGCGCCGACACGATCGCGGCACAACAAATTCTCTTTGGTAAAAATATTGGTTGAATGAGACATATCCAACTCCTAGAACAACAGGAAAAGACCGTATATGGGCGTTAATGAAGAAGGACTAAGTCATTAACAATTAAGCGCATCGCTGCTAGTCGAGTTACTTAGTGTTTACCAATCAATAAACAAAGGAGTTTTTACTTGTCGATTATCGACAATGCCCATATACGGTGAAATTAGAGTGCAAATACAACGGGGCTAGGGATAGCTAACCCCATAAACTCGAATGGGAGTTATTGCTTCTTCAGGAAACCTAACTCGCGCATTAGATCGCCCATTTGCTGCTCTTGTTCTTCTAGGAACGCGAAGAACTCTTTATCCGCTTTGTAGTTGTCAATCCAACCATTGCGGTCACGAACAACTTGCCATTCGTCCGTTTTGTACATCTTGCTCAGAGCTGCGTTCCATTCGTCGAGCTTGGCTTGGCTTGTGCCAGGAGCGGCAAAGAAACCACGCCAGTTCGCGAACACAGTCTCATTGCCATATTCTTTGAGGGTATGGATATTTGGTGCAGCGTCTAGACGTTTTGGTGCCGTAATCGCCAGTACTTTTACCTGACCAGATTTCGACATCTCTAGCACTTCGCCAAGACCGGTTGAAAGCAATTGTGTTTCGCCAGATAGAAGTGCTGCCATTGCTTTACCGCCGGCATCGTACGCGATGTAGCGAACTTTACGTGCATCGAAGCCTTCGCCCTTAAATGCGGCTGCGACGACTAGGTGATCCATCGAGCCACGAGCAGAACCACCAGCGATTTTTACTTTACGTGGGTTAGATTCGAAATCTTTGACCACATCTTCCCATGTGTTGTACTTAGAATCCGCGGAAGTCACGATAGCGCCGTAGTCAGCAATCGTTGCGGCTACTGGCGTCAGATCTCGGAAAGATTGCGGGAAGATACCAGTGAGTGAGCGAACAACGATTGGGGTTGAGTTCACCATTAACGTATCAGGTTGGCGCTCAGCGGTTTCGATGAGGTGTGCAATCGCTTTGCCACCACCGCCACCAGAGAGGTTTTGGAAAGAGACATTTTCAACGATGTCGGATTTAACCAGTACATCACCTGTACCACGAGCCGTCATATCCCAACCGCCACCAGCACCACCTGGGATTAGAAAGTGGATTTTTTCAACATCAGCAGCAAAAGCGTGGAAAGAAAATGAGGCTGCAATGATGGATGCGGCGAGCGTTGGTTTGAGTACCTTTAACATGTTTCACGTTCCTTATGTTGGTGACTCTCTTGTTTTGAAGAGTCTTATTATTTGTTCTCCTAGCGAGGTAGGGTGACTCGCTAGTGATGAGTTAAAGGTTAATGAGGTGTTAACGTGATGTCTCTAATGCGTAGATAAAGAGAATATTGAGCATAAACGACGTTTTGTTCATAAAGTTCATGAAAAAGGGAGCCAAGGCTGGATTTAATAAAAGACTAGATTGGTCACATCAATTGGGCGCCTTAAAACGCCATAATAATGGAGGTTTAATAGGGAGTGACAGCGATGAAAGGAACCTGTTTATGTGGCGCTATTGAAGTGACCGCACCTCAACACAATGAAGTGAGCTTTTGTCATTGCGACATGTGTCGAAAGTGGTCAAGTGGACCTTTGCATGCGGTTCATTGTGGACCGGGCGTAAGATTTAGCGGTGCTGAGCCTAAACGTTATCAATCATCCCAATGGGCAGTACGAGGTTTTTGTGGTGAATGCGGCACGAATATCTATTACCACTTATTGGCAACGGATGAATATATTCTTTCTGCGGGATTATTTAATGAGCCAGATTTCAAATTAAGCTTAGAGATCTTCACTGATGAGAAGCCCGCGTACTATGATCTGCAGCCACACAGCAAGAAAATGACAGCTCAAGAAGTTTTTGACCAATACGCGCCTGAAGAGTAGATAATAATGAAGTTTCTCTGGTTAAAGGTTTTACTGACAGTAGCGGTATTTGCAGGTTTATTTTTGATTGTCTATCAGCAAGTACAAAGTGGTGTGAGCTAAAGATTGAGAAAGCCGAGTTTATCTCGGTTTTTTTTCACCTAAAAACAATAACCTCTCACAATAGGCGTTACGGTTGTTATTAAGTTGTGTAATATGTTGCACATAAGGTTTGTGCAAAGACATGATAGGTGACGCAGGGAGGCGCTCTTAGATGAAGCAACAGCGCGCAGGGGTAGTTTTGATTAACCGAAACTTCCAATTATTGCTCATTGAGAGGAACAAGGACGGAAGAAATTATCATGTTTTCCCGGGCGGTTCAGTAGAGAGTGATGAATCAATAGTTGAGGCAGCGAAGAGAGAAGCTCTGGAAGAGACAAGCATAGTACTCGATTTGTTGGAGCATGTGTTCGAGATTCGAAATCAAGCGCGAATCGAACATTACTTTCTATCGTATGTCGACAATCCAACAGTAAGACTTGGCTGCGGCCCTGAACAACAGCGAAGATCGGATACTAATCAATACAAGTTAAAATGGGTTGGCTATGAAGAAATAGCTCCTCTCAACCTTTATCCAATTGAAGCAAAGAAGCGTTGTTTAAGAAATAAGGAATGGTTTGGTGGTCGATAAAGTATGTCCATTGGTGTTGAGAAACCAAAATAGTGAGATTCTTCTTTTCAAGCATCCTCTTGCTGGTATCCAGTTGGTGAAAGGTACCGTCGAATCATTTGATGGTGATTTGTTAAGTGCCGCTAAAAGGGAACTAACAGAAGAGTCAGGCATTGTTCAAGTAAAACGAACAAGCTATTTAGGCTGTTGGGAAAGTGAGTTCCAAGAGCAAGTGTGGCATTTTGTTTTATGTGAGTGCGGGGCTCTTCCAGAACAATGGGTTTTTCATACAAAAGATGATGGTGGGCATCATTTCGCTTTCTTTTGGCATGATATTACGCAAGATATCACTTCACACGCGCATCCTGTTTTTCAACGTGCTTTAGAGCAGGCCCGTGAGTTTATCCGCCTCGGTAAGATTGATTTACCAGTATCTGAAGAGGGAAAAAACTAGGCGGAGTGCCGTTCTTTGTATTCGATACCGTTTTTTCGGCTATTGCCGACACCTTGGTCTTACCGTACACAATCACCATGCAAGCTGAAAAAGGCTCAATAGACGTTAATTAAGTAGTTATGCGACCTTTCTGATGAACGACTATTCTTTGGGTATTGGTGTTCAACCGCGAGAATGTGTGACTTTGGGACTGAAATAGGCGTTTTTAAAGCATGATCGCTCTCAAAAATGAACATCAAATTATTGATATCTCACATAGTCTAGTATGATTCGCCATCAAAACGATGATAAGGAAGCCAACAATGAAGGAAAAGTTTGCAGTATTCATCCTTTGTTCGTATCTGCTTGTAGGCAGCGTTATACATATTTATGACAACGTAACTGGTGGTTTCTTGCCATATACCGAAGTGCCGCAATGGCTTAATAGCTACTGGACGAGTTTAGGGATATTAAACTTACTCTCAATCTATTTGCTTATTAAACACCGCCGCACTGGGGTATTGATGTTGATTCTGACGATGGGCAGTGATGTCGTCTTTACCTCATATGCGCACTACAACTTTGGGCTTTTTAGCGATGAAGTTCCTTTGCAACTTCAATCAATGATCTTTGGTTTTGCTTTAGCCGCATCGTTATGGTTATGGAGTGCAAACAGGGTTAGAAACTCTCGTCAGATATTCCGCTAATTTTATTTTTAAATTGTTTTCTAACAGGGATGAGTTATGAACAACGTTAAGGATCTTGCGAGCTTTGGACTTTTCGCAGCGATCTCTGGCTTTAGCTTTGGTGCAATCTTTTTTGGGATTGCGTTTGTTTACTCTGCTATCAACAAACAACAAGATGTGAGTATGTTAGCGCTTGCGTCAATTGTGTTAGGTGTTATTGGCTTGTTTGTTGGCGTAACCCAATCAAACAAGAAGCGCGATTTGATCAAAGCCTAATTCCAGCAGAGCATAAATGCTTCAACACGTTTCTAGTGGAGACCCTTCGGTCGAATCCCTTTCCAGAGATTGCTTTCATGAACTGAGAGCAATCTACTCCCCAAACAAAACCGCAAAACCAACTTCAGGCAAAGATGAATGGGTCACTTACGCCTATTATATTGAAACCAAGGTTGTTGCTTGTATCAAAGTCAAATTAACAAGCAGCGAACTACAATTATCGGGATTAGCCGTCGAAAGAGCATCTCGTAAACAGGGCATCGCTCGCCGCTTAATTGCGGCTTTGTATGAGTTATATGATTTGGTGAATTGTTTGAGCGTCTGGTGTGTAGAAGAGACGGGTAATGTTGTTGTTTTTGAAGCACTCGGCTTTGAAGTGCTACAAAGTGAGGAGTCGACGCTATTCTCATCAACCAATGGTAACCCTGCAACAGAAGTTAAGCTGGTTTATTCAATCCGAAACACACTGGGATGAGTTGTAGTCGCATATTCGTGATACATATCATCTAGGTAGATCAGTAACTCATCTTCATCGAGAAAGGGCGGCACGACAAAATCTCTAACAGGGCGTTTTATTGATGTTTCCGAGTCGATATAAAGCGTCCAAATCCCATCTTTGCATTCAGCAAGCATGATTTTTCCAAACACATTCACCTTTATTGAACTGCTCATGAGGAAGACTTTTCCTTGTAACGAAATGGTTGGGTGAGCAGTCTATCCAATCTTTGCTCGTCTTTGTCGCGAATCTCTGGAACACCAATCACAACATCATCATGGCCTAACTCCGGTTGAGCGCAGTAGGTGCCAAACAAACGATCCCAGATAGACAAGAAAAAGCCAAAGTTTGAATGTGTCTCGCGCACGATGACAGAGTGGTGCACGCGGTGCATGTCTGGCGTCACAATCAACTTACGTAACTTCGCGTCCCAAAGCAGTGGCAGCTTTGCATTGCTATGGTTAAACATCGCGCTAGCATTTAATACAATTTCAAACACTACGATGGCGATAGGAGAGACGCCCAAAGCGAAAACAGCGGCGATTTTTACAATCATTGAGAGAATGATTTCTATCGGGTGGAATCGTGTTCCTGTGGTGACATCGATATCCAGGTCGGAGTGATGCATGCGGTGAAGCTTCCACAGCGGTTTAACGCGATGGAAGACTAAATGCTGTAGGTAGATGATGAGATCGAGTAATACGACGGCAATCAGCACATGTAACCAAGTTGGTAAGGCGAATGCATTGAGTAGACCCCATTGGTTTTCATAAGCGATGATGGCAGCTTGGAAAGCGGCAATAGGCATGACAATAGCAATGATGACACTATTTAAAACGACCAGCGTAAGGTTGTTAAACCAGCGAAATGATCGCTCGACCGTAAGCTTCTTTCTCGGCAGCTTGTTTTCCCATAGCGTACAGAGTAACAACACACCAATGAAGATGCTAAGCCTTAGCCAGGAAGGGTCGTTAAATGCAGTTTCAGTCACTCTAATTTCCTTGATTAATTCGCTTAACTCCTAAGACCTTACGACATCAATGTATCTTTCATCGAAAGGTAGGAAGGTGAATTGCGGTCTGTTTGCGAGCATTCCTTGAGACTAACAGACGATGCAAGTAGAATCGCGCTCTACTTTATAAAGACCCTAACAACTGGCACTTTCTATCCATGAGAATCCACGCTTTCCATCGTTTATACCAGCACCGTCAATCTATCTCAACGAAGCCATTTAATGCTCGTGGTTGTAAAGTGGTTCGTTGTCCATATTGTCAGGTTTCTGAGCAGTTTTGTTTGTGCGACATTCAACCGAACATCGAATCTGATATCGCGTGTATGCTGATTGTGTCGGAAAACGAAGTGTTCAAACCAAGCAATACCGGGCGTTTAATTGCTGATACGATTCAAGAGACCTACGTGTATCAATGGAATCGCACAGAACCTTCTGAAGAGATGCTGGCGCTGTTAAAGAACGACGCTTATCAACCTGTGGTTGTCTTCCCTGCAGACTATGTGGATGAGCCAGAACGCTTGTTAGACGGTCTGAACCCTGAGCGCTTGGCGACAGAAGAAGGTAGCATGGATAAAAAGTGGCTGCTGATTTTCATTGATGGTAGTTGGCGTGAAGCTCGCAAGATCTTCCGCCGTTCAGAGTTTCTTAAATCTTTGCCTGTGCTTTCTATTGAGCCGGAATCACTGTCTGAATACATTATGCGTCGTTCAGATAACGAGCAGCATTTATCTACGGCTGAAGTGGCGACGTTAGTATTCAAACAAGCGGGAGAAGAACAAGCGTCAGAGTGCTTGCAATTGTGGTTTGAAGCATTCCGTGAAACTTACATGCTAACAAAAACTCGCGTGAAAACTGACTGGTCTCGACCGCATCTGAAACGTTTCAAAGAGTGGGCTAAAATCGAGAGCTAACTCTAAGGAATGAACTTTTGTTGATGGCTTGTTGTTCAACTGGCTTTAATGAGGGGATAAATCTGCATTCGGTCACGGTTTGCAGGCGTACAGATATGGATAATGCCTAAAGTTTATATTTTTGACTCCAGCATTTTTTGGGAGTCGTTTGAGCATTTTAGGAGAGAATTGCATGTATTACGGCTTTGATGTCGGTGGCACTAAAATCGAGTTTGGTGCGTTTAACGATAAACTTGAGCGTGTAGCAACAGAACGTGTACCAACACCAACAGACAACTACGATTTGCTGGTAGAAACCATCGCAGGTCTAGTAAACAAATACGATGCTGAATTTGGTTGTGAAGGTACGATTGGTCTTGGTCTTCCTGGTATGGAAGATGCCGATGACGCAACGGTACTAACGGTTAACGTACCTGCGGCGAAAGGTAAACCACTTCGTGCGGATCTAGAAGCAAAAATTGGCCGCAGCGTAAAAATCGAAAACGACGCAAACTGTTTTGCGCTTTCAGAAGCGTGGGATGAGGAACTCAAAGACGAGCCATCGGTACTTGGCTTAATCCTTGGTACTGGCTTTGGTGGCGGCTTCATCTACGAAGGTAAGGTGTTCTCTGGTCGTAACCACGTAGCAGGTGAGGTGGGTCATACCCGTCTTCCCCTTGATGCTTGGTTCCACCTAGGTGAAAACGCACCGTTACTAGGTTGTGGTTGTGATAAGAAAGGCTGTCTAGATAGCTACCTATCTGGTCGTGGTTTCGAACTTCTTTACACGCATTACTACGGCGAAGAGAAGAAAGCGATCGACATCATTAAGTCACACGCAGAAGGCGAAGCAAAAGCGGTTGAACACGTTGAGCGCTTTATGGAGCTTCTCGCAATCTGTTTTGCGAACCTATTTACTGCAACTGACCCACATGTAGTTGTGTTGGGTGGTGGTCTATCTAACTTCGAACTGATTTACGAAGAGATGCCAAAACGTATTCCTAAGTACCTACTTTCTGTAGCGAAATGTCCGAAGATCATCAAAGCAAAACATGGTGATTCAGGCGGTGTACGTGGTGCTGCGTTCCTAAATATCAAGTAATCGTCAGAGTTTTCATTAAGAGAAAACATTTAAGACAAAGATTGAAAGCCTCGCTTCCCTTTAAGGTAAGCGAGGCTTTTTTATTGTTGTTATGCCGTTGCTATCTTTACCCAGTTTTACGCTTCATTTACGTCTCTTGAACTCGTGATTGATAAGCTGTTTCCATTGCTTCCATGAACAGTAGGAATGAAGATGTTCAACTCATTAAGATTTCGGTATGGTGTTCTTAGTATCGCTTTAGTTGGTATGGTCTCGCCGACGCTTGCAAAGCCGCCAGCACCTAAGCCCCAAAAACACGTAAAGAAAGTGGTGGTAGTTAAACCTGCTTATCGTCCCGTTTATAAAGCACCTGTTCACCGTGTTTATCATTACAACAAGATCCCAAGAACCGCGACGTACCTAGTGATTGCGGGGATCACTTATGCAGTGGTTGATAATGTCTATTACAAGCGAAGTGGCGATCAGTACATTTACGTTGAGCAACCACCGGTCTCTGTAAAGAGCGAAGTGAATACAGCGAGTAGCACTGTCGTAGCAAATAAGGGAATGGCAGGTAAGATAGTCGATGTGTTGCCAAATGAAGCGACTACGGTGACCGTTAATGGGGCGACTTTCTATGTCCAAGGCAGTGATTGGTATGCGCCAATTGCAGGAACGAACCAGTTTGTGATTGTTGAGCCTCAGTTATAAAGCCTTACCCTTGGATTTCATGCATAAAAAACTCGCGACGAATCGCGAGTTTTTTGCTTTGACCTATTTGGTTAGGCTTATTTGTTCTTTTTACCTACGCCCAAGTTTTCTTTTTGAGCTAGGGTGATTTTGCTAAAGCCTAATTTTCTGAAGTAGTTGTCGCGGTAGTTGCGCACAGCTTTAGTGTCAGATACTGCTTCGATTTGTTGCTCCATCTTTAGGAACTCAGTGATGTCGATACCTTCTGCTTCTGCAACCGCTTCTTGAATGTTGCGGTGTTGCTGGTACGAGAACGTCAGTTCTTTGTCTTGGTCTTTGTAAGTGTAAAGAATGGTGCGAGCCATAGCTGTCTCTCTGAAAAATTTTTCTGTAATCAATAAAAAGGCCAGACATGCTGACCTTTGAATTCTGAATTGGTCTAGATTCTGCCTTGAAGCGGGATAATTGTCACGCTTTCTCCTGCTTTTACTGTATCAACAGCAGGGGAGATTTCGATTAAACAGTTTGCCTCACTCATTGAACGTAAAATACCAGAACCTTGTTTGCCCGTTGTGCGAACCGTTAGGCGACCTGTTTCGTCTAGCTCGTAGATACCGCGGCTAAATTCGGTACGACCTTGGCGAGAGCGCAGATTTTCTGTGGCAATGGCGCTGACTTTAAGTGGCTTCCAGCCTTGTTCGCCTTGCATCTTACGCAGCGCTGGTTCAACAAAATTGATGAATGAAACCATCACGGCAACAGGGTTACCCGGCAAACCAAAGAAAGGTTTATCGTTGATTTGACCGAACGCAAGCGGACGACCAGGACGCATGTTGATACGCCAGAAATCAATTTGCCCCAGTTTATCCAATGCCAGCTTAATGTAATCTGCATCGCCAACGGATACACCGCCAGAAGTCATCACTACATCGGCTTGCGCAGAAGCATTTTCGAGCGCTTCAATCATCAACTGCTCGTTGTCTTCTAGAATTCCGAAATCCAAAATTTCGCAGCCAAGTTTCTCTAACATGCCCATGATAGTGAAACGGTTTGAGTCGTAGATTGAATTCGCTTTCTGTTCTGTACCCGGCGCTTGTACTTCGTCACCGGTAGAGAACACAGCAACTTTTAACTTGCGGAACACATTCGTTTCACCAAAGCCAAGAGAAGCAATCATGCCCATCTCAGGGGAGGCTAGGCGGGTGCCTGCAGTGAACACATCGTTACCAATTGCTAAGTCTTCACCTGCTTGGCGAACGTTTTGACCGGTTTTGATGCTCGCACCATTGAACGTAACCGTATCGCCGTCTTGGGAAGCTTGTTCACGCATAACAACGGTATCACCATTGATAGGTGTTGGTGCGCCCGTCATGATCTTAACCGCTTGACCAACTTCCAGAGGCTGATCGTAAGCATGACCCGCCATCACTTCAGCAACCACTTGGTAGCTGTCGCGCTCGACGTCATCACCGCGAATGGCGTAACCGTCCATTGCTGAGTTAGTGTATTGCGGAACGTTCACTGGTGACACAACATGATCTGCAAGCACGCGGCCGTACGCATCTTCAATCTTGCACGATTCGGTTTCGGCAACCGTGTTCACCAAAGATAGGATCTTTTCTTGGCCTTGAACGACAGAAAGGAAAGCTGGAGAAAGGGTATCGCAGCAAGCGGCTTCTTTCTCTTTGCTCTTTGGCGCTTTCGCTTCTTGAACATACTGAATAACGAACTGAGCAATCGCTTCAAGATCGTTGATGTTCATTTGTGGCAATTCAGAATCCAATTCGCCGCTGTCAGAAGCAATGGCGATGATGTTGTCATCGTTTGGATGAAGCCAAGGCTTGCCAACTTCTTCACGATGCAATTCGATCTTAGGGAACGCAATGTTTTTGCAGCCTTCCACTAGAACCACGTCTAGCTTGTCTTCGTCGAAACGCGTTAGTAGGTAATCAAACTCAGATTCCGACTCTGGCGTTTCTGTCATCAGCGCAAAACGGTTACGAGAAGAGATCAGCATTTGCGATGCACCCGCTTTACGTAGGCGGTGGCTGTCTTTGCCCGGTTGGTCGACGTCAAAGTTATGGTGTGCGTGTTTTAGCATACCAATGCGTAAACCCGCTTCGGTTAACTTCGGTAACAAGGCTTCAAGTAGCGTAGTTTTGCCTGTACCAGAGTAGGCAGCAAAACCAAGAATAGGGATGTTTAGCGTGTGTTTCATGATTCTAGTTGTCCAAATTGCGCCAGTTCTTCTGGAGTATTTAAGTTGACGAAACAGTTTGGTGAGTCGCTAAAGTCAACGTAACTGGTGTTGCACTCTTTGTAGAGTAGGATGATCTTACGATCGCCACGTTCTAAAAACGCAGTCAGTTTTGGCAGTACGCGCTTGTGGTAAAGCGTGAAGACGGGTTGCTGGTGGTCGCCATCATGAGCAACCAAAATATCGGTGTCTTCTTTTACCGCGTGGCAAAAACGCTCAACAAGATCGGTGTTAATTTGTGGGCTGTCACAAGGGACGAAGCCAACCCAATCGGTTTCTGCATGAACCAAGCCCGCGTGGATACCACCCATCGGACCTGGGAAATCTTTGAATTGATCGCTGAAGACGAAACCAAACGCACGATAGGCGTCTTGGTTTCGGTTTGCATTGATTAGAATGCGCGGTGTTTGCGGAGATAAACGTTCGATAACGTGTTCGATGAGTGGTTTCTGATTCAGTTCGATCAGGCCTTTGTCTTTTCCACCCATACGGCTGGCTTGACCACCAGCTAAAATGACCCAACTAGTTTGTGTTGGCTGAAGCATATGCGTTCTCTTGGGATGTTTCTTTTGGTATGACATACAAGATTGGAGACTCTACCAAAGTCTTGTCTTTAATCCACCACTGTTTTTTACATAAATCCGTCAACGCGTTAGCTTGGTGGCTAGTCACAACAATACTAGAACCTCGATCAAGCAGATCTTTTGCCATGATGACCAGACGTTCAATCGACTCTTGGTCAAGAGAGGCACTTGGTTCGTCCATCAACAAAATCGATGGTTTTAAGATCCAAGCTCGTGCCATTGCTACGCGTTGTTTTTCGCCGCCGGACAATACAGAGATGTGTTCGTCGGCTAAGGTTTCTAACCCTACCATGCGCAGCGCACTAATAACTTGAGCTCGCTTATCTTTTGCCGAGTCTTGTTGATATTTAACTCCATAAACGACGTTCTCATATACAGTGCCGTCAAAAAGGTAAGGAGATTGATGGAGATAAATCACATCAACACGACCACTACGACGCGTCCACTTTTTAAGCCAAGTGTCTTTAGGTGCAACCACTTTGCCCGTGGAAGGCTTTAGCAAGCCAGCTAGGATTTTGAGTAGGGTAGTTTTACCAACACCGTTGTCGCCTTTAAGGTAAATCGCGTCATTTGGACCAATAGCCAATTCAGGAATGTGAAAAAGCACGCGCTCTTTAAAGCGCATGGACAATTGCTCGGCGGTAATTTTTATAGTCATAATACACCCTTATATTGGGATGATGGCGAGTCGATTGCTTGCTTCATGTTCTTAGATAACCTTTGCCTCTCATACTAGATAAGAGAAAGTTGAGCGCTAACGCTAGAGATAATAATACAATTCCTAATGCAACTCCTTGCGCAAAAGCACCTTTACTACTTTCCATAGCAATGGCAGTCGGAATATTGCGGGTCACGCCCATAATATTACCACCAACCATCATCGAGCAGCCTACCTCGGTGACGATTCGTGAGAATCCCGCGATGATTGCCGCCAATAAAGGAAAACGTGTCTCCCAGATCATAGTAGCAGCGATACGTGGCATTGAGGCACCCAGTGTGATTGCAGTTTCAACTGCGCGACGGTCACTAGATTGTAGTGCGCCGTGCATCATGGAAACCAAAACCGGGAAACAGACGATCATTTGCCCTAAGATCATGGCTTTTTGCGTAAACAGCATTTGCCAATCTCCCAAAGGACCAGCTCTTGAAAGCATCATATACAGCAGCAAACCTATGACTACTGTTGGCACCGCCTGTAAAGTGTTCACAATGGAGAGCAAGAACCATTTACCACGAAAGTCGGTGTAGGCTAAGACAAAGGACATCAAAATAGACGGCAATACCACCAAAGATATTGCCGTAATAGAAACACTAAAGGAGACCGCAACGATCTCCCATAGGTCTGCATCAAAATTCACCAGTAAGCGCAGGGCTTCTAGTGTTGTATCAGCAAGATTCATATTGCGTTATTTGCTCTCAGCATTCGCCACGAACAATTGTTTACCATTCAGACGGAAGCCATTGATCAGCTCCTGACCGCGTGGGTTCACCAACCAGTCACTGAATGCTTTCGCACCTTGGTAGTTGATGGTTGGGTAACGCTCTGGGTTAACCAAAATCACTTGGTACGGGTTAAACAGTTTTTCGTCGCCTTGGAATAGAATCGCAAGATCCAGTTTGTTTTGGTAAGCCAGCCATGTACCGCGGTCAGTCATGGTGTAGCCTTGCATCTCTGACGCCATATTTAGAGTAGGGCCCATGCCTTGGCCTACGCTGCGGTAGCCACCAAAGTTTGGTTCCATCTTAGTTTGCGCCCAGATGCCCAGTTCTTTTTTGTGTGTACCAGAATCATCGCCACGAGAGATGAAAGTCGCGTCTTTGTTTGCGATCTCTTTGAATACGTCTAGCACTGACGCATCGTCTTTCACCTGTGCTGGGTCAGCTTTTGGACCAACGATAACGAAGTCGTTGTACATCAGTTTACGTGGAAGGACGCCGTAGCCGTTTTCAACGAACACACCTTCTGCTTTAGGCGCGTGCGTCATGACCAAATCAACGTCACCGTTTTCACCCATCTTCAGTGCTTTACCAGTACCTGCAGCGATGATGTCCACTTTGTAGCCAGTGTCTTTTTCAAATTGAGGAAGTAGGTAGTCTAGTAAGCCAGAGTGGTAAGTACTTGTTGTCGTAGCCAGACGGATGTGTTCACCTTCTTGAGCTGAAAATGCAGAGTAGCTTACAAGAGTGATTGACGTTGCAGCTAGAGTCAGCGCAATTTTTTTCATTTTAGTTGTTTCCTTTCCAATGATTCTTTGGCTTCTTAAGTCTTGGGGTACTAAAGAAGTCGCCAGAGCGTCATAGTGCGCTCATATCTCAAGTCATCTTAGGGTGAGGGAGTGAGGTGCGATGGTTGCGCGTTGATGTCTCCCGCATCCTGAGACCACTTGGACAATCCATATAGCAAACAAGATGCCAACATTTTACAAGCTCAAAATGTTTGATTTATGCGCTAATTCATGGACTTATTTGCATAAAAATTTGCGTTGGTACAAAATGTCGCACTTTTTGTAGGGTATCTCTGTTTAAACTTGGTACACTCTGTCCCATTCGAATCCAACTGGGGTAAATATGTCTACTCAATCCCATATTAGTACAAACCAACAATACAACGCTTTTTCAGTACTGGTCGTTGATGATGAACTCGGTATGCAAGCCATCCTTAAAAAGGCTCTGGGCAAACTGTTTTCGCAAGTCGATACAGCGGGCAGCATTGAAGAAGCGGAAGAGCTACGTAACTCGCGCCACTACGATTTGATTCTGTTGGATATCAATTTGCCAGGGCGTTCTGGGATTGAATGGGAGGAAGCCTTTGAGGATGACGACAAACGCGCCGATGTTATTTTCATGACCGGTTACGCGGATTTAGAAATCGCGATTCGAGCACTTCAGCTCGGCGCATCGGACTTTATTCTCAAGCCATTTAACCTAGAACAGATGTTGAAAGCGGTCAGTCGTTGTATGGATCGCCGCTTAAACGAGCGCATGCAATACGCGATGAAGCGTGACTATCAGCGTCATCATACCTCAGAGATTATTGGTGGCTCAGAGAAAACGCGTCAACTTAAACAGATGATTGCTCAGTTTGCACCGTCTCGCGCGTCTGTCCTAGTTGAAGGTGAGTCGGGCACGGGTAAAGAACTGGTCGCGCGAGGCATTCACCAAGCAAGTGGGCGCACTGGTCCATTTGTCCCACTTAACTGTGGTGCGATAGCGCCGGAGCTTTTAGAGAGTGAACTATTTGGTCACACCTCAGGTGCCTTTACCGGAGCGAAGAAATCACGTGAAGGTCTATTTCGCGTAGCCAATGGCGGCACATTATTCCTTGATGAAATCGGTGAAATGCCTTTATCCATGCAAGCGTCACTGCTGCGTGTGTTAGAGCAACGCACCATTCGCCCTGTAGGCTCAGAGCGTGAAATCAGTATCGATGTGCGCATTGTCGCGGCGACCAACCGCAACTTACAAGAAGAAGTCAACAAAGGTAATTTCCGAAGCGACCTTTATTACCGTTTAAACGTGTTAAAAATTGAAGTCGCACCTCTGCGTGAGCGTAAAACCGACTTGTTTGAACTGGTGCCGTACTTTAGCAATATGCTGACCAGTGAACTTGGCATGCAAGCACCGAAGTGGGCGCATGAAGATATGGAAGCAATGAGCGAATACGATTGGCCGGGCAACATTCGAGAGCTTAAAAACCTAATTGAGCGCTGTATTTTGTTAGGTAAACCGCCGGCGCATCACTGGCGTGAACTCAATGGCGGTCATGCTCTGCCTAACGTCTCGATTACCGTGTCACATAGCGAAGAGCTTCCGACGTTCAAAGAAGGTAAATCGTTCTCTGGGGAAGGCTATCCAAACTCTTGGACCTTAAAAGAAGTAGAAAAAGCGCATATTCAACAATTGGTTAATTTGCACGAAGGTAATAAGTCAGCAGCGTCTCGAGACTTAGGAGTGGCACGAAAAACGCTAGAGCGCAAATACAAAGAGTGGGATTCCGAGGACGAGGATTATGCCGAGTAATAGTTGGCAGCAACACAAAGGAATGTCGAAATGGACATATCGATTTAAAACTATGGTCCGTTATCGACTGTTGATTTTAACGTCTGCGCCAATCTTCCTAACGCTGATAGCCCTTATTGGTATTACGATCTATTGGTCTATTCACTATACGTGGCAAAACGCGCTATTAGATGTGTCTGAGCGTTTGGGCGTTGCGAATAACAGCATTACGCTGCTGCAACAAAAGCAAGCGAATTACGTTAAAGCGTTCTCGGATTCATATGATTTCCGTACACGAGTGAACCAAAATGTCCCACAAGCGCAACTGCAAACGTGGGTGACCGAGCAGAAGAAACGCTACGCGTTGGATTTTTTATCCTTTCAGCGTGTGAACTCGATGGAAAACAAGTTCCACTTTATGGATTTAACCAAGCGTGAATCTTTCTTCGATGTACTGGATAGAAAAGAGCTGGAGAAGCTTGACCCAGAACTCGCTAAACGCGCTGAAGTGCCTATTTTGAAAAATGGCGGCGTAGAAGCTCGTGGCTTAGTGAGTAGAACGGTTATCCCTGTTTATAGCCAGCATAATGACTTACTTGGTTTTTTAGATGGGGGACTGCTGCTTAATAACAGCACGGTGCTGGTCGATCAAATTCGTGATCTTATCTATTTGAACGATAACGACAGGCTGCGCCCGGTGGGAACTCTGACGGTATTTTTGGATGATCTTCGTGTTAGTACCAATGTTCCTTTAGATAGTGACCAACGTTTAGGGCGTGCGATCGGCACACGAGTCAGTTCAGAGGTGTACAACAAAGTTCTAGATGAAGGTGAGCAGTGGGTCGACCGCGCGTTCGTTTACGATGCTTGGTACATTACGGCATATCAACCTATCAAAGACCAGTATGATAACGTCATTGGCATGCTTTACACTGGTTATCTGATGTGGCCGTTTGTTAAGGCATACATGACCAACATTGTCGAAATCAGCGTCATTACTTTGGTGCTTTTATTGGCTTCTGGTGTGATGGTGTATCGTGGTTCACGGGATTTGTTTCGTCCAA
The DNA here is from genome assembly GCF_023716625.1 of Vibrio sp. SCSIO 43153. Taxonomy (NCBI): domain Bacteria; kingdom Pseudomonadati; phylum Pseudomonadota; class Gammaproteobacteria; order Vibrionales; family Vibrionaceae; genus Vibrio; species Vibrio sp. SCSIO 43153. Next base: position 1,715,298 of record NZ_CP071855.1, on the reverse strand, counting down.
TAGAACGTATTTACAAGGTCGTGAAGTTGGTCCAACTAGGTAAAGAACAACGTATTGGTCCATTAGGTTTAGATGAACATCATGAGTTGGCACAGTTGGCTCGGCAGTTCGATAATATGTTGGACGCGCTAGAAGAACAAAAGCTAGAACTGAAAAACTCAGCAGCACAATTAGAGTGTAAAGTCCAAGAGCGAACCGCCAGTCTAAAAGATAAAACGGAAGAGCTAGAGCTGCATATTCAACTACTTAACCAAACACGAGACAAGCTAGTTGTAAATGAAAAGCTTGCGGCGCTTGGTGAACTAACAGCGGGTATTGCTCACGAGATTAACAACCCAACCGCAGTGATTCTGGGTAACGTTGAATTGATTCAGTTTGAGCTAGGTGAAGAGGCAAGCCGCGTTCAGGAAGAGATTGACGCCATTCACGCTCAAATTGACCGTATTCGCAATATCACTCGCAGCTTATTGCAATACAGCCGTCAGGGTGGTGTACAAGACGAAATTACGTGGCAGCACGTGAATCCAATCATTGATGAGAGCATCACGCTGGTTAAAACCGGCACTAAAAAGCGCGACATCGAGTTTGTCACCGATTTACAAGCCCATACTTCGGTTGAGATCAATCGCCACCACTTGTTGCAGATTCTGGTGAACTTGCAGATGAATGGCATTCACGCGATGGACGGTAAAGGCAAGCTAACCGTTGTGAGTGAAGATTGGATTGAAGACAGCGAATTGAAAGGTGCTGCGATTCATGTCACCGACGAAGGTTGTGGTATTAAGCCAGAAAACTTGAGTCGTATTTTCTCGCCATTCTATACCACTAAACGCGACGGTACTGGGCTAGGGCTTTCTGTTTCGCAAAGTATTCTTAGTCAAACAGGCGGCGAGCTAAAAGCCGAATCGGAATGGGGTAAAGGCAGTACGTTCAGTATCTACCTGCCAAAGAAAGCCGAACTATTGCTTGAGGTAACGAATATCGCTTAACCGGCGATTCCAATTAGCTAACGCGCAAAGAAAAGGGTCAGTGCAAATCACTGACCCTTTTTGTATCTGTCCTTCTCTAAACGCGAGAGGAATACATCGAATTAACCCGTATGTACCGCAATCTTCGGAGGATTGATACCGTGCTTCTTGAACTCTTTCATCACACGCAGAGTAATGTCGGTTTCAAACAGCTTCTCGTAGGCGGTGTCTACCACATAAGCCTTACACGTTAGCTGAATCGCCAAGTAGTTATCAGTAATAGTCTGCTTCACAAGCACCGTAACTGGCTTAGGTAGGTGGATATAACGACTTGAAGACGCCGCTTCCTGAATCAAGTCACGCGCTAACGTAATGTCTTCATTCATGCCTACATAGAACGGAATCACCACCTGCATATCCAGTGCACCATAGTTACCGCTGACGACAACTTCACTCAAGAACTTGTTGTTTGGAATCGTAATGATGTCATCGGTTAGGGTGCGCATACGCACAGAGCGCAAACCAATCGCAATGATATCGCCGTAGTTACCTTCGAACGTGACGCGGTCACCAACTTGGAACGGGCGATCCACCATAACCGTCATACCCGCGATGAAGGATGCGGCTAGGTCTTTCAATGCGAAACCAACCGAAACCGCTAACGTACCACCAATCAAAGCAAGGATTTGATCGTTAATACGGAAGCTCATCATAAACACGACAGAACCAGCGGTTAAGTAGATAAAGAACTGCAAGAAAGATTGAAGCTTTTGCAGCACCATGCGGTATTGCACGAATTGGCTACCAATACTTTCTACCATCGAGTTCATGAACTTAAGCAATAGCCACGTTGAGGCAATCACAATGACAGAGAAGAACACGCCGCTCCAGCGAATTAGGCTAGCGATTTGCGAGATATTATCCACACTCGCGATCTCTTCAGTTGCCAATGCAGAGGTGCTTAATAGCGATAACGCTAATACGGTGAGTAGTTTTTTCATCGTTATTTCACCAATAAATGTTGACGGTCGAGAACGTTGGTAATGTGACGGAACCAGTGATCCGACACGCGAGCTTTGTCTTCGCTCCACTCAATAAAGCCGCGGCTTTGGAAGTAGCGCAGAGTACCAATCACTTCCGCAATACTCAGCTGAGTACACTCAGAAAGCTCTTCCGGCGACGCCACTTCAAGCTGAACAATTGAGCGCAGCACGGCCAGCATTGGCTTCGGCATTTTCTCTAGCTCTTGAGACTCTGGTGCGTGGAACAATCGAACCACCACTTGTTGCGTCTCTTTATCCTGACGCAGAGACAAGCGGAAAAAGCGCAAGCCCACTGTCGGGTTACCATCTGAGTAATGCCACAGAATACGGTAGAAACCTTGTTTCGCACGTTCTTCTTCCGTGATGTCTTCTTGGTCCCATTGCTTAGGGACGACAAGACCATCAAACGTCACTGGGTTCTCAATCTCTTGGTTAATACGCGTATCAAACAGCGCAGACAGTTGTTTTTCACTCCAGCGCGGCATAAACGCCACCCAGTCAAACAACAAACGCTCGCCACGAGCACGGTCGACGAAACGCCAGCTTGCTTTCTCAATCGCCATCACAACGCGGTGGTTTTTCTTGGAGCGGCGAAGTAGGTTAGTCAGTTTAATCAAACCGCTTAAACCGCCTACCATTGGCTTAACTAGGCGCTGGGCGTTATCAACTGCGATAAGGTAAGGCGTATCACTCTTACGTAAATGCGCAAGAACCTGAATCTCTGAAGCGTCTTCTTCCAACCCAAGTTGTAGTGCCAGCTCTTTTAGTAGTTCACTGTAACCTGCGTATGGACAGTTCAGATAAAGTGGTTCGGCGTTCTTCACTTTGTTCAGGATAGTGCGCAGGAAGGTTGTTGTACCAACGCCACGTTCACCAGAAATCACACACACAGCAGGGCTATCTGTCAGTAGGTATTTAGACAGTTGTTTGATTTCGTCAGAGGCATACTCGACCAACTCGCTGTCTTCGCTACCTGGAAGAATATATTCGAACGTTTGCTCGCCTTTGATTCTTACGAGATTGGTATCACCACCGTTATTACCAGTTTGTTTGGCAACTTCGATTCGGAACAAGTACGCCAGCGCTTGGCTAAACATGGTGTAGTTAGACAACATTGCGACAATGCGGTGTTTAAAGCTGTGCAGCATAATCCACACAGCACAAATAGCCGTACCGATGATGCTTAGCAACAAGGTATCTTTACGACGGATTGACCAGTTTACCCAAACAGGACGATCAGAGAGCTTCTCCGCGACTTCAAATACCTTTTTACGCCATAGTCGCAATACCGACAGCGTCACCAATACAAACCAGAAGAACAGCGCGCTGTAGATCCACGAGTAAATGGTGCCTTTACCCAGCGTGCGAATCGAGATTTGCAGAATCACGCCAGCAACAATGGCGCTCCAAACGTAACGACGAATGGTTGAAAGGCGTAGGGCAATCACCTCTTGGCTAGTGCTGCGGCTATTGCGATAAGTGAACTCGAGAATAAAGCTAATTGCGATAGAACCACCTAGAACCCACCAAGTGAAGATTTCTAGAATGATCAAATGCTGCAAGCTTGGGATTTCTGATAGCACTCGAAGCGAGAGCGTAATCGAAATCAACCAAGCTATTGCTCTGTGCGCACGGCTGATATACCAAATCAAACGAACCCAAATTGGCGGTTTGGCAACGTTATCTAGCTGCGTTTCGCGGAATAGGGTAATGATGCGCTTGCTATTGGTTAACCACCACACCAAACCGAAGTAGATAAACAACACTTTGATGCCAGCCCAAACGACCGGAATCGGTGAAATCAGAATTTCTTTAATCAAAGATTGGAAAGAACGAATCTGGAAGAACACCAAGTATTCAACGTTAAGCTGAGTTTGACGCCACTCTTGCTTAAACTGCGTAACACCATAAGGACCAAAACCGGTCAATTTGTCGTGCGTGATAGGGTCGGTAAGCTCTAATAAACGTTCTTTGCTTTGACCTAGGCTGTTGACCGTAAGGTAACTGGATTGCGTCTCAAACCATTCTTTGTCTTCACCAGATTCACGGAATGTCTTTAAGTGTTGAGCAAAGATAAGGGTTTGTTTGCGCTGCTCACTCATTACTGCATTGAGCAGTTGGTTGACCTTACGTTTGTCTTGGTCAGACATAAATAAAGGTTCTGGCAGCTTGTTGATCTCCTGAGTGATCTCTTGCGCCACAGGGAGGATTTGAGGCTCAGGTTGGAATTCGTACTCCCACTCAGCGTGAGCAGGTAAAGAAAGCACGAGACCGACTAGCATTAAAATGCGCGCCATGAAATGCATAAAATTCTCTTAAAACTTATAAGGTTAGAGTTAGTGTAGTTGCTTTATCGCGATATGCGAGTTTTACCCAATGACCGTGCACGATGTTGCGATTTCCCTTGATAAACTGATGCTTAAAAAAGGCATAGCGTACGGGAATGATAAAAGGGGACGCACTATAAACCTAATTTCATGGAGTATGTCAATGCTTGGTCATGACGAATTTATGTCTCAGATTTGAGTCGGTTAGGGTAGGAGCGCTTATTAGTAGCAAGGTTTATGTTAGCCAAATCTCAAAAAACAGCCTGCTAAAGAATGCTTTTTCTCATTAATTAATAAAAACAAAACTTGAAGTGTGTAGCCTTAAGCAGTAACGTTGCGCGGTTTTTCCTAATAAACTTGAATTGCTAAGGTAAAGGTTTTGATTTCCACAGCGAATATTACTCAACAATTTGGCGCTAAGCCGCTATTTGAAAACATCTCAGTTAAGTTCGGCGAAGGTAACCGCTACGGCTTAATCGGGGCTAACGGTTGTGGTAAATCAACCTTTATGAAAATCCTGAGCGGTGAGCTTGAACAAACAAGTGGTAACGTAAGCTACGATCCAAACGAGCGCGTTGCAAAACTGAACCAGGATCAGTTTGCGTACGAAGAATTCACTGTAATCGATACAGTAATCATGGGTCATAAAGAGCTATGGGAAGTGAAGCAAGAGCGTGACCGCATCTACTCACTTGCTGAAATGAGCGAAGAAGACGGCATGAAAGTGGCTGACCTAGAAGTTCAGTTCGCGGAAATGGACGGTTACATGGCAGAAGCGAAAGCGGGTGAGCTTCTTCTTGCTGTGGGTATTCCAATGGAACAACACTTCGGTCTAATGAGTGAAGTTGCACCGGGTTGGAAACTTCGTGTGCTTCTAGCTCAGGTTCTATTTGCTGACCCAGACGTAATGCTTCTTGACGAACCAACGAACAACTTGGATATGGACACTATCCGTTGGTTGGAAGACACGCTAAACGCGCGTAACTGCACAATGATCATCATTTCGCACGACCGTCACTTCCTAAACTCAGTATGTACGCACATGGCTGACTTGGATTACGGTGAGCTACGTGTTTACCCAGGTAACTACGATGAGTACATGACAGCGGCTTCTCAAGCTCGTGAACGTCTGCTAAACGACAACGCGAAGAAGAAAGCACAAATCGCTGAGCTACAAACGTTCGTTGCACGTTTCTCTGCAAACGCATCGAAAGCAAAACAAGCGACATCTCGTGCTAAGCAAATCGACAAGATCAAACTGGACGAAGTGAAAGCGTCTAGCCGCCAAAACCCATTCATTCGTTTTGAACAGTCTAAAGAGCTATTCCGTAACGCTCTGATTGTTGAAAACCTAAGCCAAGGTTTTGAAGACGACTTGTTTGCTAACTTCAATGCGATTTTTGAAGTCGGTGAGCGCGTTGCAATCATCGGTGAGAACGGTGTGGGTAAAACAACCTTACTAAACACACTTGCTGGTGTACTAGAACCACGTACTGGTGAGTTCAAATGGTCTGAAAATGCGAACATCGGTTACTACGCGCAAGACCACGCACACGACTTCGAAGAAGACCTGAACCTAACTGATTGGATGGGTCAATGGCGTCAAGAAGGCGATGACGAGCAAGTGGTTCGTAGTTTCCTAGGTCGTATGCTGTTTGGTCAAGATGACATCAAGAAGTCAGTAAAAGTACTGTCTGGTGGTGAGCAAGGTCGTATGCTGCTTGGTAAGCTAATGATGCACAAACCAAACATGCTGCTAATGGACGAACCAACCAACCACATGGATATGGAATCGATCGAATCATTGAACACGGCACTAGAGCAGTACAAAGGCACATTGTTCTTCGTATCGCACGACCGTGTATTCGTAGACTCACTAGCAACACGTATCATCGAAATCCGCGATGGTAAAATCACAGACTTTAAAGGTACTTACTCTGAGTTCCTAAAATCTCGAGGCATTGAAGGCTAACGCTCTCATAGCCCAAAAATAGAAGTCTAAAGATAAAAAGCCCCAAGCATGCCTTATGCTTGGGGCTTTTTTACATCTCTTTGCTAAAAGATGCCGCTCAAGTCTTTAATAATTGAAAAGGTGCATAGCAGCGGCGCTGAACTTCCCCGTAGCTATGCTTTTTCCATTAATACTTAAATTGACCAAGTAGCGTCTGTAATCTTGAACTTACGCTCTCAACCTCGTTACTCGACGTAGAAGATTGGGCAACGAGTTGATGGGTCTCACTGGCTAGTACCGCGATTTGGGTAATATTACGGTCAATCTCACTTGACACTGTGCTTTGCTCTTCGGATGCAGCGGATATTTGGGAATTCATATCGAATAAGGTATCCACTTGCGTAGTGATTGACTCTATTGAGCCTTGAGCTTTTGAACTGATCGAATTGGTTTCTTCGGCTTGCTCGAAACTGGTTTGCATCATGTTTACGGCTTGTTGCACACCCATGCCAAGCTGACTAATCGTGGTTTCAATTTGATGGGTCGAATCATTGGTGAGTATTGCCAATTGTCTTACTTCATCGGCCACGACTGCGAATCCTCGTCCACTATCACCAGCTCTTGCTGCTTCAATAGCCGCATTAAGTGCGAGTAAGTTTGTTTGTTCTGCAATACGCTGAATAGAGGAGACGATATGGTTGATCTCTTGGCTCTGGCCTTCCAAATCTTCAACGGTAGATTTGGAGGCATGGATATGCTCCATTAGAGTTGTGGTGCTCTGCTTCGATTGCTCAGTTAAAGAAAGTGTTTCTATTGCACTACGACGAACTTCGCTTGCTGTTTGCGCCGCAGCATCGATATTGTTGTTGATCTCATTACTCGTCATCACCAACTCATTGACCGCCGTTGCGACAGACTCCGCTTCGACCTTTTGCAATTGGCTATTATTCATGCTCTTGTCTGCGCTGTGCTTACACGTTGAAGCACTTACTTTAAGAATTTCCAGCACTGCAGCGAGCTCAATCATATTGTTGTGTATTTTTTCTATGAAGAAGTCAAAGGACTGAGCCAATTGTCCCAACTCATCTTTGCCTCTCGCTTCCATTCTTACGGTTAAATCACCATCACCTGATGAAATGTTGTTCATCATATGTGTGATTGCATTCAAGCGTCTCGATATGGTCACAGATAGTAAGATAAGCAATGTCGATACGAACAGTGCGATGAACGCTCCAATTATATGAAGTTGGAACTGAACTTCTTGTTGCGCATTTTTGGCCATCACTTCAATGTTCTTTTGTAGATCAAATAGCTGTTGTTCTAAGAGGTGGACATTACTTCTTAATGCCCCACTGAAACCTAGACTAGGGGTGTAGCCAATACGCTCAAAACTTGAGACTAAAGATGTTAGGGAAGATAAATAGAGGCGTGAAGAGTGCTCAAGAGAAGGGAAAGTCACGGCTTCTATATTAACTAAATCCGAGGCTTTTGAAATGAGACGCTGGCCAAGGTTCATAGATGGCAGGGAAAGATATTGATAATCCAACTCAACTAACTCTAAGTAGGCGATTTTTGCTTGTGCGCTGTGTGTGTCTATTGTCGCTCTCTTTAGCTCTTCGCGTGCTGTTGCCAGCTGTGCATAAAAGCCGTTTGGTGTGTAGAGTTTTGTTACTTCGTTACTCAGCTCTTTGAATTGTCGTTGATACTCAAAAATACGGCTTTGAGCTTCTTGGATAGTTGAATTGTATTGCGGTGCATTTTGTGTGATAAACGTATTCAGTTCATCGAGTGACACTTCGAGTTCTTGAAAGGTTTTACTAAATCTTGAAAGGTATTTGGGATCATGACGAGCAAGAAAGTCTTTTTCATGCCTTCGTAGGGTGAGGAGTTCTATTTCGCTGAGCTGATTAACCTCGATTGCGTGCCTCAGGGAATCAAGTCTTTCAAAGCTCGCTTGCTCAATATAGGCGTATCCAGAAATGCCTATGAGAAGAATGACAATAATGGATGTAAGTTTTGCTCGGATGGATAGATTGGTAAGTCGTTCAAGTATTGGTGACCCTGGCATGGACACCTCCCTAGCTATTGACGTTTAATTTATGCACCGCAATTCATAATGAGATGTCATATATAAAACTAATAGTATATTGGAGGTGTATTGCAAGTCTGAGTGATAGAGCCGTTACGAGTTACCCTTTACGTCGAACTCAATCTTCTCTGCTCCGGTAAATACTTGGAAGCGTAAGCCTTTCGCACGAGCGATAGTAGTAATGCCAAACTTTTTCGCCAGATCCAACCCCATTTGAGTCACGCCTGAACGAGAAAGCAAAACAGGGATACCCATCTGCGCTACTTTAATCACCATCTCTGATGTAAGGCGACCTGTTGTGTAGAAAATCTTATCTTCACCGGTCTCTTGATTAAGCCACATTTCACCTGCTAGCGTATCAACCGCGTTGTGACGACCAACATCTTCCACAAAAGACAGCACTTCATTGCCTTTACAAACCGCACAGCCATGCACCGCACCTGCTTTTTTGTAGGTATCGTTGTAATGCGTCAACGCTTCAAGCGCCGCGTAGATTTCAGATTGTTTCAACGGCACTTGTGGCACTTGGTAATCTTCAAGCTGCTTCATCACGTTGCCGTACATAGTGCCTTGACCACAACCAGACGTCACCGTCTTCTTCTTCAGCGCGCCTTCTAAGTGCTCAGTATTTTCTTTGGTGATAACCGCAGCTGAGTGCGTTTCCCAGTCAATAATGACCGATTCAATCGCTTCAGGATCAGACAAGAAGCTCTGGTTCTTTAAATAACCCAACACAAGCGCTTCAGGACGAGAGCCAAGCGTCATTAGCGTAACGACTTCCTTCCAGTTCAACATCACCGTAAGAGGGCGCTCACAGGCGATTTGCTTAGTCAGCTTCTCACCGTATTCGTCAAACACTTCTACTTCGATGGTCTGTAGGGGATTTTCACTGGTTTTAATAATGTTTGGTTTTACCACAGTCATGTCCTAATGAATGAGAGAGCCGATACACGCTCTCATTAATGGGTCTATTCGTCTTAACTCTGCTTACAAAGCAATTCTCATTCCAAAATAGCCGTTATGCGAGAAATTGCGAGGCTTTAGGTCAATTCAATGCAAAAACCGCGATATCGCAGTAATGACACAGATATCGGTTTGCGTATCGACTAGTTTTGATCTTGGGGAGAATTTGAGTTTGATTTGGCGCGTTTATTGCTTTGTACCGCTAAAATGGTTGAAAGCAAAGTACAAAATGTCCTTTTCTGTCTTAAAGCCAACATAGAACAAATTGGGTGAGTTATGTCGGATAAGAAACAGTTCGAGAAAAATGAAGATTCATGGCCGGTAGGTGTGGATCTTGTAGAGCATGAGATCAGTACCGGTATTTGGGTTACGACCCAATGGCAACTGACGGGATTTGAAATTAACCCAACCGAAGACACTCAACATGTGTGCTTGCTGCAATTGCACAAAGACGAGCGCACCGATTACCGCTTTAACCTGAGCTCGCAACAACCAAAGCTTTTCTTGGTTATGGACAATGTCGACTCTGGTGATACACCGACGATTCAGTTGCTTACGGCGTCTCAAACTGTCGCTGCGCAATACATGGATGGCGATAACCTAGTATTATCCAATGATATGCCGTTAGCCGTTCAAGCTTGGATGGAAGCTTTTATCGGTCGCCACGGTGAATTGTTAGAAGTAAGACGTAAGAAACGCAAAGGAGCGGGTAGAGCAAATGGCAACTAGTTTTTTTAGCCGTTGGTCGAAACGTAAATTAGAAGAAACTACGACCGAGTCTACAGAGGCTAAGGTTGTGGACTCTGTTGAATCTACTGAGCCAGGAACCGCATACGCACAACAAGAATTAAGCACTGAAGCGGAAGCATCTGCTGCCGAGGCTCCTGCTAAAGAGACTGAAGCTCAAGATACATCAAGCGAAACTACCAATCCTGAAGAGATGTCCGTAGCGCAGTTATTGGTTTCTGAGGCGTCAGAGAGCGTTAAGAAAGCCGCACTGCGTAAGATGTTCTTATCAGAAGAATTTAACGTCCGTGATGGTTTGGATGATTACGACGATGACTACAGTAATCTCAAGTCGCTTTCTGAAGGGGTTGCTGAAACACTTCGTGATTGGGTGAAAGAGAAAACAGAAGAAGAATCAGCAGAAGAAAACGCCCAAATCGCTGAATCTAAAGAACAAAGTGATATTGAAGAGGCTGATGCAGAACTTACTGAAGGTGCCGAAATTCCCGAAGAACAAAAAGAACTGGATATAAACACAGCATCTAATGAAAGTGATATTCCAGAGACAAAACTAGGCCCAGAAGAAGTGGGACAAAATATACCACACAAAGAATAGGTACATTTTGACTAAATACTCAATGAACCGGTTGAGACAAAATGTCTCAGTCGGTTTTTTTATCCCTACAATTTCTAAGATAAATAGCTAACCTATTGAAAATTAGCTTATATTTAATTGGCACGACATTTGCTATCTGTTGCTCATTACCATTTTCGTTGAACTTAGCCTAATTGCTTAACAGGCAAATATGGCGAGGTCGGTACTACTCAAAAGAGGAAGTTACGGACGAGTTAATCAGCAGAATCGCCTGCGCTAACTACAATGAATGATGGAAGAAACTATCCATGCGTATAAATGGAACTGAGCAATGTTGAAACAACTATTAGAACAAGCAACTTCCAATAACGGTAAAGCGCGTCTGTATGCGTTTGAAAATACCGTAGAGTTGACCAATCTTATTCCACCAACGGTGAGCTACGAGAGTGGCGGTAATACACTGATTGTTGGACCGACTGCCATCATTGAGAGTGCAGCCGCGCAGCTATCTCAAATGAACAGCCTGACACTTCTTTCTACAGACGGAGAGAAAGGCACCAATCCAGAACTGTACTTTGCAAACTCAGTTCAGGTTTCTGGTTTCCTAGGCACGTTTGAAGTGCTTATCGAAAATAACGGTCTAACAAGCAACCTAGCAAAAGTCGCTATTAATAGTGATTGTTTCGATGTTGTTCTCGATCTTTGTCTAAGCAGTTGTATGTCAGAAGAGGTTCCGGTTCCGGGTTACTACCCAGTAGGACGCGGTTATCCAAAACTGGCAGAAGCGTTAGAAGAAATCCCAACATTAATGGGTACGTTTGATAAGCCAAAGTTCTTCCGTCTGGACACTGATCTATGTGCGCACAGTTCTCGTGGCGTAAAAGGTTGTGAGCGTTGTGTGGATGCTTGTCCTGCTGGTGCACTATCAAGTGAAGGCAGTGATAAAACCGGTCATCGCATCGAGATTAACCCATACCTATGTCAGGGCGTGGGTACTTGTGCAACGGCTTGCCCGACAGAAGCGATTCATTACGCGCTACCTAATCCTGAAGATACGCAAAAATTCATTGAACGCACGCTAGCGAACTACGAGCAAGCGGGCGGTCTGGATCCTATCGTTCTTATCTGTAGCTCTCGTCACGAGGCTTACAACGTGATGGCACTGAAAGCGCTACCAGATAACGTGATTCCAATCGTGGTTGAAGAGCTTCCTTCTATCGGTATCGATACATGGTTTGCCGCTCTAGTTAATGGCGCGACGCAAGTGTTATTTGCGGCTTCTCGCTTTATGCCTGCAACCATCATTCGTGTTCTGAACAACGAAGTGGGTATCGCGCAAGAGCTATTGGATCAACTTGGTATCGCAAAAGAGACCATCGATATCCTTTACTTGGAATCGCTTCGTGAAGGTCCTCCAACATTATGTACAGATTCATTCGATCTTGCTCTTGGCGATCTTCAAGGTAACAAGCGTCAACGTTTATTTACTGCGCTGGATGCAATGTCTTCTTCTCGTATTCCGGTTGAGAACATTGTTGAACTGCCTGCGAACGCGCCTTACGGCAATGTTTCTTGTGAGAGCAAAGATTGTACGTTGTGTATGAGTTGTGTGGCGGTATGTCCAACACGTGCACTTCATACCGACGGTGAATCACCATCACTTAAATTCGTTGAACAAGATTGTATTCAATGTGGTTTGTGTGAAAAAGCATGTCCAGAGAAAGTTCTGACTCTAACGCCACGAATGAACTGGGTGAAAGAAGAGCGCCAAAAAGCGGTTGTGATTCACGAAGAGAAAGCAGCGGAATGTATTCGCTGTCATAAGCCATTCGCACCTCAGTCTATGATCGACATGCTACAAAATAAGTTACGCGGTCACTCTCATTTCTCTGATGAAGCGGCGATCAATCGTATCGCGATGTGTGAAGACTGCCGTGTGATCGACATGTTTGAGTCGATGGCAGAAGACCCAATGAAACAACTGAAATACTAGGAGCTCGCAGTGGATACACAACGAGAACAAGAACAAACACTGAGAACAGAGATCTACTTGGCTTTGTCTGCGCTTTTCCGTAGCGCACCAAGTGAAGAGATGATCGAGTTCCTAACTTCTCTAGAAGTTGAACCATCAGAAAGCGCAATGCAAAAAGCGTGGATTGCGCTTCAACAAGCGGCGAAAGATTCCAACCGCGAAGCGCTAGAAGATGAATACCAAGATCTTTTCATTGGTATCGGTCGTGGTGAAGTGATGCCGTTCGGCTCATGGCACATGACGGGTGCAATGATGGAAAAACCACTGGCTGAAATTCGTCACGATTTGGAGCTGCTTGGTTTCGAGCGTGATGAGAATGTGAAAGAGCCGGAAGACCACATCGCGGCACTTTGTGAAGTGATGTCGATGCTAACGGGTGAAGAAGAAGATCTTCAACAAGCGGTGTTTAATAAACACATCGCACCTTGGTTTAACTCTTTCACTCAGCAACTAGAAAACGCAGAGAGCGCGAACTTTTATAAGCCAGCAGCTCAACTGTGTGAGGCGTTCTTAACACTGGAACAAGTGCGCTTTAGCGTGAACACCAAAAGCAGTAAGCACAAATTAAAAATTGATGTGAAAAACGTCACTGATTACGAGTAATCGAGCAGTACTTGGTCATATCGATAGAGGGGCAATAGCCTCCAAAGATCTACCGTAAGGTAAGGAAGCAATGATGAAAGATAATAAAGAAATAAACACAAGCCGTAGGGATCTCCTGAAAGGCTTAACGACTGCAGCCGTAGCTGGTGCGGTTGTCGCTGGAACAACAAAAGTGGCAAGCGCTTCAGAAACGGTTGAGCCTTCTGAAAAAGACGTGAAGAAGAAAGGGTATCGTGAAACTCAACACATTCGCGATTACTACGACACACTTTAGGAGATAACGGATGAAACTTGTCAAACGCTCCGACAGTGTGAGCAAAGAAACCAATCAGCTTGGCGTTTCTCGCCGTGCATTCATGAAAAACACCTCGCTTGCTGCTGGTGGTGCGGTTGTAGGTGCAAGTCTTTTTGCACCGGGCATGATGAAGAAAGCACAAGCTAAATCGGTGGATCCAGAAGCGAAAACAGAAGTAAAACGTACCATCTGTTCTCACTGTTCTGTAGGTTGTGGTATCTACGCTGAAGTTCAAAACGGCGTATGGACAGGTCAAGAGCCTGCATTCGATCACCCATTCAACGCTGGTGGACACTGTGCAAAAGGTGCAGCACTGCGCGAGCATGGACACGGTGAGCGTCGTCTGAAATACCCAATGAAGCTTGAAAACGGTAAGTGGAAGAAGCTTTCTTGGGATCAAGCGATCGAAGAAATCGGCAACAAGGTGATGGACATCCGCAAAGAGTCGGGTCCAGATTCAGTTTACTGGTTGGGTAGTGCGAAGCACAACAACGAACAAGCGTACCTATACCGTAAAATGGCGTCACTTTGGGGTACCAACAACGTTGACCACCAAGCACGTATCTGTCACTCAACAACCGTAGCAGGTGTGGCAAACACTTGGGGTTACGGTGCGATGACCAACTCTTTCAATGACATGCACAACTGTAAGTCGATGCTGTTCATTGGCTCTAACCCTGCAGAAGCGCACCCTGTTGCGATGCAGCATATCCTTATCGCGAAAGAGAAGAACAACTGTAAGATCGTTGTAGCGGATCCTCGTCGTACTCGTACAGCTGCGAAATCGGATCACTACGTATCTCTACGTCCGGGTTCTGACGTTGCGTTCATTTGGGGCGTGCTATGGCATGTCTTTGCGAATAACTGGGAAGACAAAGAGTTCATTCGTCAGCGTGTTTTCGGTATGGATGAAATCCGTGCGGAAGTAGCTAAGTGGACACCAGCAGAAGTTGAGCGCGTAACTGGCGTTCCTGAATCTGAAGTTTACCAAACAGCGAAACTGCTTTCTGAAAACCGTCCGGGTTGTATCGTTTGGTGTATGGGTGGTACTCAGCATACGACTGGTAACAACAACACTCGTGCTTACTGTGTACTTGAGCTTGCGCTAGGTAACATCGGTAAATCGGGCGGCGGTGCAAACATCTTCCGTGGTCACGATAACGTACAGGGTGCAACTGACCTTGGCGTACTATCTGATACGCTTCCAGGCTACTACGGTCTGTCTGAGGGTTCATGGCGTCACTGGTCGAAAGTGTGGGACATCGATTTTGATTGGGTAAAAGGTCGCTTTGATGACAACGCTTACGGCGGTCAAAAACCAATGAACAGTGCAGGCATTCCTGTGTCTCGTTGGGTGGATGGTGTACTTGAAAACAAAGACAACATTCGTCAACGTGAAAACATCCGTGCAATGTTCTACTGGGGTCATGCAGTAAACTCTCAGACTCGTGGTCCTGAGATGAAGAAAGCGATGCAGAAGCTGGATATGATGGTTATTGTCGACCCATACCCAACAGTCGCAGCGGTAATGAACGACCGTACTGACGGCGTTTATCTGCTTCCAGCAACGACTCAATTCGAAACACACGGCAGTGTAACTGCTTCTAACCGCTCTATTCAGTGGCGTGATCAGGTTATCGAACCATTGTTCGAATCTAAACCTGACCATGAAATCATGTACCTGCTAACTAAAAAGCTAGGTTATGAAGATCTGCTGTTCAAGAACATCCGTGTTGAGAACAACCAGCCAGTGATTGAAGACATCACTCGCGAATTTAACAAAGGCATGTGGACGATCGGTTACACAGGTCAAAGCCCAGAGCGTCTAAAAGCGCACCAACAAAACTGGCACACATTCCACAAGACATCTCTGGAAGCAGAGGGTGGTCCTGTGAATGGTGAGACTTACGGTCTACCTTGGCCATGTTGGGGCACGCCAGAGATGAAACACCCAGGCACACACATTCTGTACGATACGTCTAAAACGGTTGCAGAAGGTGGCGGTAACTTCCGTACGCGTTTCGGTGTGGAATTCGAAGGTCAAAGCCTACTTGCTGAAGACAGCTACTCCAAAGGCTGTGAAATCAAAGACGGTTACCCAGAGTTCTCTGACAAGCTAATCAAACAGCTTGGTTGGTGGGACGACCTAACGGCTGAAGAAAAAGCAGCCGCGGAAGGTAAAAACTGGAAAACTGACCTGTCTGGCGGTATCCAACGCGTAGCAATCAAGCACGGTTGTATCCCGTTTGGTAACGCAAAAGCGCGCGCGATTGTTTGGACATTCCCAGACCGCGTACCGCTACACCGTGAGCCGCTATACACGCCTCGTCGTGACCTTGTAACGGATTACCCAACTTGGGACGACAAAGAAGCAATCTTCCGTGTACCAACGCTTTACAAGTCTATCCAGAAAGAAGACAAGTCTGGTGAATACCCAATCATCCTGACTTCTGGTCGCTTGGTTGAGTACGAAGGTGGTGGTGAAGAAACACGTTCAAACCCATGGCTTGCTGAACTTCAACAAGAAATGTTCGTTGAAGTGAACCCGAAAGACGCAAACGATCTTGGCTTCAAAGATGGCGATGACGTTTGGGTTGAAGGTGCAGAAAAAGGCCGCATCAAGGTGAAGGCGATGGTAACTCGTCGTGTTAAACCGGGTCTGGCGTTCATTCCGTTCCACTTCGGCGGTAAGTTTGAAGGTGAAGACCTACGTCCTAAGTACCCAGAAGGTACGGACCCTTATGTTGTTGGTGAAGCAGCCAACACGGCAACCACTTACGGTTACGACCCTGTTACTTTGATGCAGGAAACTAAAGTAACCCTATGTAACATTCGTAAAGCGTAAGGAGTCTGACAATGGCACGAATGAAATTCCTATGTGACACCAAACGCTGTATCGAGTGTAACGGCTGTGTTACTGCATGTAAGAACGAAAACGATGATGCGCTTGAGTGGGGTATTCAACGTCGTCGCGTGGTAACACTGAACGACGGTGAACCAGGTGAAAACTCAATCTCTGTTGCTTGTATGCACTGTACAGATGCGCCTTGTATGGCAGTTTGTCCAGCTGACTGTTTCGAGCACACAGAAGACGGCATCGTTCTTCACAACAAAGATCTTTGTATCGGTTGTGGTTACTGTCTGTTTGCTTGTCCATTCGGTGCGCCTCAGTTCCCGAAACAAGCATCTTTCGGTGAGCGTGGCAAAATGGACAAATGTACTTTCTGTGCAGGTGGTCCAAACACAGAACCAGGTTCTCTAGAAGAGCGTGAGAAGTACGGTGCGAACCGTATTGCTGAAGGTAAGCTACCTATGTGTGCGTCACTATGTTCAACAAAAGCACTGCTAGCGGGTGATGCAGAGAAAGTTTCTGACATCTTCCGTCAACGTGTGGTTGAGCGCGGTGCGAAAAACGCAGGTTGGACAGACGGTAACGATCTTTCTTACGACGCAACCAAAAGCTAAGTAGGAGAGACACATGTTAAATACTCTTAAACGTGCGTCTCTTGTAATGCTGTCGATGATGACAGCATTACTGCTGACCTTCGCGATGCCAGCGTCTGCGCAAGAAGACACATCTCCAGTGGTACAACAGGAGATGACGCAACTTGCAGGTGCAGACTTCTGGCGTCAGGTCAAAGAGGGGCAAGAAGGCTATACCACGTCGAAATCAGCGGAACACGGTGTGCTGATCAGTACTCCGGGTGAGACTTGGTACATTCTTAAAGAGAAATGGATGTCTCCTGCGGGCGCTGTCGCGATTTTCGGCAGTATCGCAATGGTTATCATGGCTTACGTATTCGTTGGTCCTCTGATGCTAAGCAAGCCACGTACTGGCAAGAAGATGAAACGCTGGTCTCGACTAGACCGCGCACTACACTGGAGCATGGCGTTTACCTTCTTAACGTTGGCGTTCAGTGGTTTGATGCTGGTTTACGGTAAGCACTTCTTAAAACCGTACGTACCAACTGAGTTCTGGGGCTTCATCGTCATGTTGGCGAAGCAGTACCACAACTACATGGGTCCGCTGTTCTTCATCTTGCTGATGTTTGTTCTACTGAAATGGTGGCGCAAATCTATCCCTAACATGACAGACATCCGTTGGTTCATGAAAATGGGCGGTATGGTTGGTAAACATAAAGGTACGCACCCATCGGCTGGTTTCTCGAACGGTGGTGAAAAGGCGATTTACTGGTTGTTGATTTTCTTTGGTGCTATCGCTGCAGTGAGTGGTTTAATTCTGGATTTCCCAATTTTTGGCCAAACTCGTCGCGATATGGAATTGTCTAACCTTGTTCACGCGATTTCGGCATTGATTCTAATCTGTGGCTTTGTCTTCCACATCTACATCGGTCTATTCGGTATGGAAGGTGCGTTAGAAGGTATGGTTACCGGTGAAGTTGACGAAACATGGGCGAAAGAACACCACGATCTTTGGTATGAAGAAGTAAAATCCAAAGAAGCGATGGGCGAAACAGATACGGCAAACACGGAACCAAAAGGAGCGAAAGCGAATGAACAAACCTCATAACGGGATTTGGGTTGCGTACATCCTGAGTTGTTTGACCCCGTTTACGTTTTTGATCTCAGGCGTTATCGCAATCATTTACGCGGGCTACCGCTTGGATAAAGGCGAAGACAGTGATGTAGTGAACTCGCATTACTACGGCTTGATTCGTACTTTCTTCCTGTACTTCACGTTCTTTGTTGTATTGATCGTAACAGTGGCAACATCGAATGGTGTGTTGGTTGGCGTAAGTGACTATTGGGTGCACAGCACCTTGCTAGACACGGTAGCTTACTTCATTCCTTGGGTTGGTATGCTGTTCGCAACGCTAGCGATTCTAGTGTGGTTCTTACGTATGTACCAAGGTATGAACCAACTACGCAACAATATGCCGCACAGACCGTCTACAGGTCCAAACCTGTAAAACGGAACCTTTGCTCAAGAGCCTCGCAATCGCGGGGCTTTTTTATGCCTTGAACATAAGATTCGTCTTACAAATATGACACCCAGTCTCAAACAAGCGAATTACTAAGGATTATTTGATCGTTTTTATATTCATGGAGGAGCCTCAAAGATTTACTACAACTTTAGAATACAGGTTCTAAGTGACGGGATATCACTCACAACACTACTATTGTGCATTTACTCAGATTTATTTGTGTCGATAGAGTGTGTAGCGCTAAGAAAATCAGTGGTCTACAAGCGTGTCAAGGCCAGCGCAAAGTTGTTATCTACAGGCATTAGTAAAGGACTAACACGTTACAGCTATGGTTCCGCAATTCATTCTTCCCCTAATCAGTACATCTGGTGCGCTATATCATTTATCGAGTGAAAAACCTCCTAATGGTGAGTTAGTTGAATTCAACTCTCTGATCGCTGCAGAAGATTTCTTAAAAGGGTTTCAGAATGCAGAAACCTCTGATATTGAAAGACTCTTCTATCAAATTGGGGAATTTCCACCACAGCTAGTTGAAACAGAGTCGCCATTTGATAGCTACTTACCTCGTCTTTCAGAAGCGTTGCTCAACGGCAAATTAAAAGCTTCTTTCATCCCTCCTTCAAAAGAACATGTGATGACCACAGGGGTGACAAATCCCCCAAATTCGTCTACCAAAGTCAGTAGCAAACAACCCCTAAAAGCCGAGCAAAAGCAGCAGGCTAGGGTCGATGCAATGTCAGCCAAACCACAAAAAGAGAGCTGTGAAAAAGACCAAAAAGCAGGTGATCCAGTATCCTTAGTTAGTGGCGAGGAGATACTGACGTTAACGGATGTAGAACTGCAGAACGGTTTTGTATGGTCGAGAACATATCGCTCAAGCATCTCGGATACCGATCAAGGGTTGGGTTATGGGTGGAGGCACAACTTTTCATTCGATCTTAAAGATAACCATGACGAAAAAGGATCCGTAATAAATTGGGAGTTCAAAAATGAACTTGCTGATGTCATCAGCTTTACGCCAGTGTCAGTCGGTGCAACCAGTTATCAAATTTACGTAGGTGCAAGTTGTCATTTTTTAAACTCAGTGACAAGAGTTATTACTTTAGCAAACGGTAATCAATACCGATTTGAGCTGAAGCGCGAAAAGTGGCTATTAAGAGAAATTCGATCTGACATCTTTTCAAACTATCAGCTTGAGTATTCACAAAACCATCGCTTGATTCGAATTGCTACGAATAAACAACCGACGATAGAGTGTCAATATAATGATGAAGGTCGCTTGGTCGAATTATTCCTACCTAATACAGGAAAAGCGTTAGCGACTTTTGAGTACAACTCTGAATTTGATCTTGTTAAAGCGTCAAATCAATGGAAGTTGACTGAGCATTATTATTACAACCATTCACACCTCATCACCAAACGAGTTAGACCAACAGGCTTTGCCCATCATTTTGTTTGGGAGGGGGATGATACTGAAGCCGTCTGTATTAGAAACTATGGTGACCTAGGCGTATATGACTACCAATTTTCTTTTCACCCTCCACATTCATCATACTCAAATTCTTTTAATGACACGTGGAGATTTGTCCATGATGAACAGGGAAAGTTATTAGAGAAAATCAGTCCTAGTGGAAGGAAATGGACATTTGATTATGACGACTTAGGAAGGAAAGTCACCGAAACCTATCCAGACAACACCAAAACAAGTTACCAGTATAACCTTCAAGGTCAATTAGTATCGAAGTCGCATTCCTCTGGTGCGATAAATGCCTACGAGTATGACTCGCTGGGGCAACTCACTAAGGTCATTACGCCAGATGGCGAATCAGAGCAGGTTTTTTATAACTCCCTTGGACAGCGAGTATGGGACAGCGACTCTCAAGGGTGCATGACTAAGTATGAATACGACAAACACGGTCATATCATCCGCAGCACTTGCTCTGATGGAGAGGTTAAACAATGGTGGTGGGATAAGCAGCAACGAGTCGTAGCCCACGAGCTTAATGGGACTTTGATTCGGTATAGTCATAATGAAAATGGTTGGATCAATGGTATCGCTTACCCCGATGGCTGTATTGCTTCGTTAACTTATGATGATACTGGTAAACGCACAAGCGTGCAGTTTTATAACGAGAGTGACAAAACAGGCTTTAGTGAAGAGTATTCCTACGATGAGTACAGCCGAGTAGTAAGAGTATCAACGCCCGAAGGCGTCACGCAAATTGTTTGGGGACAGCTAAACCAGCAAGAAGGTATTGTGCTTGCTGATGGGAGTAGCTTTTTCTATGAATACGATGAGGAAAGAAACCTCAGCAAACTCATACGTAGTGATGGATTGGAATTTTGCTTTTCTTACGATCAAGAAGGGGAATTGATCTCAACCCAAGGCTTTGATGGGATAGAAACCAAGTTTCGCTATGATTCGATGGGAAGGATTGCCGAAAAACAAGTTCATGAACGGACAGTGCTATACAGGTATGATGATGCAGGTTATTTGTCTAATGTTCGGGCAGGAAATGGTCGCTTTATCAACGAAAGTCACTTCAGTTACACCCTAGGTGGGAAAATTACTTTTGCCTCCAATAAGCATCAAACTCTTCAATATCATTACTGCCCATCAGGAAACCAAATAAAGCGGGTTCAAGGGTCGTTCGAATTCACCCAAGAATATAGTCGCCTCGGCAAGTTGCTACAGGTATCGTTGCCGGATAAAACGAATGTCGTACACGAATATGATCGATATGGACAAGTGTCTGCTGTCATTATTGGAGATGATGCGAGACATAAGGTGGAATTCAACTACGACAAAACTGGCAGAATCTGCGCCATTAAAAGCAATGACTTTATAGAGAATAAGGTGTTCGATGGTATTGGGCGTTTGAAAGAACAATGTTGGCCCGATAGGAAAAAGAGTTACTTATTCAACGCAAGTAATCACATATCTACTATTGTCGACAGCGTGTTTGGAAAGACACATTTTCATTACGATAAACTTGGGCAACTCATACGTGTAAATTCCCCAAAAGATATTCAGTCTTTTTGTTTTGATAGCTTTGGAAACCCCAAAATTCCTGATTGCGAAGTACATTTAGACCGAGTCGATATGTATGGCAACATGAGATACAAATACGACTCTCAGGGGAATCAAGTTTCAGCAGAAGGGAACGGTTACACCCAAACTCGAGTCTTTGACGCCTTGAATCAATTGATAGAAGTGCATTTATTCAAAGGTATATGTCAATTTGAATATGATGCTCTTGGTCGACGGACAAGGAAAATCTCCGAAAATGGAATTCGTGAGTTCTTCTGGGAAGGAGAACGCTTGATTGGTGAGTATTTTTCAGGTTCATTCCGTTGGTACTTCTATCAACCTGAAACTTATATCCCTCTAGCGTTGTATGAAGATGGCCATGTGTATTTTTATCAATGTGACCAAGTCGGAAAGCCAGAAGTACTCAAAGATATTGACGGAAGGACAGTATGGCAAGCGACTTACGACACGTTTGGGTATGCGCACATTGATATTGAAGAAGTCGTTAACCCGCTAAGGTTTCAAGGGCAGTACTTCGATTGCGAAACCCAGTTACATTACAATTTAGCACGTTACTATGACCCGACCCTCGGCCGCTTTATTCAACAAGATCCCATAAGCATTGCGGGCGGTGTTAACCATTATCAATATGCCATTAACCCTATTCAATGGATTGACCCTACAGGGCTACTTTGCGATGAAGGTTTAAAACGTTTATCTAAAATGTTGGTTGAAATCCATTCTCAAGGCAAAGTACCCAAAGAGTTGTGCGACCGTGTATTGCAAGCAGCTAAAGAAACATCTGTTGGGGAAGATGGTGTTCGTTCACAAGTTAAGATTCGTAAACCCAATGGCAAAAACCACATCAGGTATGAATACGATATCGATCATATTGATTGCCAGAAAAACGAAATCACCTTTTATCGTCACATCAATCAATCAGGTGGCAGCAAACAAAAAGTTCAGTACGTAGTCGGTATAGAGGAGTTTGTAAATGCGCATGTACTGGACTCTGAGAGTGCAGATGGCGAGCAGGGCTGCACAATCTTTACTGAAGATCTGGTGCTTAATAAAGCCGAATACAAAGAAAACTCGGAACTAAACACCAACGATTATGAACTGACAGATCGCAACAAAGAAAAAATCGATAAGTGTCTGAAGATGCGCAAAGAGGCGATGAATGCAAGAGAAACAGAAGGTCATAATGCGCAAATAGCCAAGATCAACGAGCAGTCTGCAAAAATTGGTGAGTTGGCGGCCGACGACTTTGTTAGAAGTAAGTATCCAACTGCCAAACTATTGCACCCTGAAGATATTGAAACATCAGGCTCCAAGCCTGGTGACTTCGATATGGTTTATGAGGTCGAAGACCCTCCTCCGGGTGAAATCATTGTCGTAGAGGCTAAGGGTGGCAGCAGCCCGCTCGGCAGCCGTAAAATTGGCAATGAAGCGTATCAGCAAGGTACAGGTAAATATGCGGCGGAAATAGTTAAGCTAATGTCAGAAAATAAAGAAGGAACGACGGAAGAATTAGCTGCCAACGAAATTCAATACGCCGCTTTATCCGGCAGACCTATTCGATATATACATACTCAAGCGAGCATCCCTAAAAGTGGAAAGGCATCGGACTTAAAACTAGAAGTGGCAGAGTTTAAAATTGATTCCAAAGGACTAAAGTAAAAATGCAAAGTAATGAATCGGTCAACATTGTAGAGCGCAACGCAAACCCTGAACTTGACACACAAGCCGTTGTGAATAAAAAAAAATTTATAAACCGGGTTCTAGATAACAGAAAAGAATGTCTTGAAGTCAGACGGGAAAACCTAGTCAGTCTTGGTGACTTTGCCATTGACCAGGTTCGCTGGTATACCTGGTTCCAAACCTCACATGAAGATGAGCAAATATGTACATTACGTCTTTACGAAACTTCATTAATGGGGGCTTGTTATCATCGGCTTGCTATGTTTCCGAATGAGCCATTAACTGTTCAGATACTCGGTTATCCAGAAGTAACATGGGATGGTGAAGGTATCTTAGAGATGGGCTTCATTTGTCCTTCAATGTGGCTGGATGCTTATTTTATATCAGCAATTGTGCGTGATAGACCAAGTTTAGACCTATTGGCCAACTTTCCTATTTCTCTGATAAAACAAAGTTCCACAAAGGCAGGAGAACTGTCTTACATGTTGGTGGATGTCATTCAGTCTTTTCACAATCGTACTTCCGATTACCCTGATAAGTTGGTAGCCGCGATGGATGCGACCATTGCTCAGGGTGATGACTGGGCATTAGAAATTGCGATGGGCATTCTAGAAACCTTTGCTGCCCTGACAACCGACATTGGTTATGACTTCGAAGAAGTGCTAATTAAGAACTTGAAGCTGCAGGAGCAATATCACCTTCGAGAACTTGGTCCGGAGCGAATAGGCATTCGTACATTCATCAATTTCCCTCTGCTTGGTATGGCATGTATGTGGTATGACAAAGGGAACCGATTGTCTGTAGAGACAGGTTGGCTGCCACCATATCTTGTTGAAGGACGTTGGCTAGAAGACGTCAAAGCAGGAAAGATCACTCGATAGAAAAACTAAGGGGTATATTGACGCTATTTTTTGCTGTCGTTTGAGTATCTCTGCTAATTGGCAAAGTGTAATAGGCTCATTTCCAAATCTAACGCAAACGAACCATACCGAATAGGTGTGTTGGCGGCCGATGACTTTATTAGAAGTAAGTATCCAACCGCCAAGCTATTGCCCCCTGAAGATATCGAAGCATCAGGCTCTAAGCTTGGAGACTTCGATATGGTTTATGAGGTCGAAGACCCTCCTCCTGGTGAAATTATTATCGTAGAGGCTAAAGGTGGGAGCAGCCCGTTGGGGAGTAGGAAGGTTGGAAATATGGCATATCAACAAGGTACTGCAGAATACGCAACTGAAATTACCGAATTGATGTTTCAGAAAGGTAAAGGCACTACCGAATGGAAAGCAGCTCGAAGTATCAATAAAGCAATGAGAAAAAAACGACCAATTAGGTATATTCACACTCAAACTGCTATTTCTGATGAGGGAAGGGTTCCCTCGGTTAATATCAAGGAATTTAATGTAGAATTCGGAGCGAATTAAATGACTGAGAATAATAAGAAAGATTTCGTAAAGAGAAAGGCGGAACCTCAACTATCGCAACATGATGTTGCTGAATATCAAATGTACTTTGATGAAGATTTGGACGAGCGAAAAGAGCTAATCACAATTCGTAGAGAAAACCTAATTGCCCTTAGTGACGACACGTCAGAGCAAGTTCGGTGGTACACTTGCTTTCCGTCTGCAATAGAAACTGAGAAAATAGCAACGCTTTGCCTTTACGAGTCGTCATTGATGCGTGCTTTTTATCATCAGTTAGCGATGAAGCCTAGCGAACTTTTAAGTATTAAGTTACTAGATCACCCGGAAGTCACATGGACAGGAGAAGGCATATTAAAAACAGGATGCTTGCACCCCAATAGGTGGTTAGACGCTTATTTTACCTCAGTCACCGTACGCGATAAACCCAGCATGGATTTGCTGGCCGACTTTCCGATTTCTCTCATGAAACAAAGCTCTACGAAGGCAGGAGAACTGTCTTACATGTTGGTGGATGTCATTCAGTCTTTTCACAATCGTACTTCCGATTACCCTGATAAGTTGGTAGCCGCGATGGATGCGGCCATTGATCAGGGCGATGACTGGGCATTAGAAATTGCGATGGGCATTCTAGAAACCTTTGCTGCCCTGACAACCGACATCGGTTATGACTTCGAAGAAGTGCTGATTAAGAACTTAAAGCTGCAGGAGCAATATCACCTTCGAGAACTTGGTCCGGAGCGAATAGGCATTCGTACATTCATCAATTTCCCTCTGCTTGGTATGGCATGTATGTGGTATGACAAAGGGAACCGATTGTCTGTAGAGACAGGTTGGTTACCACCATATCTCGTTGAAGGACGCTGGCTAGAAGAGGCAAAAGCAGGGCGGATTACTCGTTAGTATATCCGAGCAACCTCAAAATGGTTAAAGAGAGTACTTTCTTGTAAAGGCTTGATGAGCTAGGCGATCTGAGTCCCGCTCCTAAAAGTCGGTCGGGGTAGAATGGAGCGCAAGTTGATAGTCATTGCGCTCCACCCAGCGAAGAAGTCTAATTAAAGTAGTGGCATACATTGTACCGCTGTTTTAATTTAGCAGTTTCCTTTCTTTGCTTGACCCGGTGGGCAAAAATCTCCGCCATGACCCGGATGTTTGTTATTATCATTGGTACTCACTTTGACTTTTACATCGTCGAATTCACCCTCAACATTTGTAAGCTGACACCCTGCTAAAGTACTCAATAGGATAAGGACAAGAGATACACGTCTCATTGCTTTGCCTCTCAATTTATCATTCTAATTAAGACCAATACGACCATGGTCTAATCCATATTACTACTGTTGTTATTCGTTCAGTGTTAAGCTAATGAAAAAGAACAACAAGGATAGGTTATGAATTTCCCCTATAGAAATATTGTAGTACTTACTGGCGCAGGCATTTCGGCTGAGTCTGGTATTCAAACATTTCGAGCTCAGGATGGTCTTTGGGAGAATCACCGAATAGAAGATGTGGCAACACCAGAAGGTTTTGACCGCGATCCGGATCTTGTTCAATCATTCTATAATCAACGCCGTAAAAAACTGCAAGGTGACGATATCAAGCCAAACGCTGCTCATACCGCGTTAGGGCGCCTTGAAAAAGAGCTAGAAGGCAAAGTAACTATCATTACGCAAAACATCGATAATTTGCACGAAAGAGGTGGTAGTGCCAATATCATACACATGCATGGCGAACTACTGAAAGCACGCTGCAGCGAATCAAATCAAGTCATTGAACATTCGGAAGACATTCAAACTGGTGAGTTGTGTCACTGCTGCCAAATTCCTTCACAGATGCGCCCACACATTGTTTGGTTTGGTGAGATGCCATTACGCATGGGTGAGATATACGCGGCATTAGAAGAAGCAGACTTGTTTATTTCTATTGGCACATCTGGCGTCGTTTACCCTGCGGCAGGTTTTGTACATGATGCAAAGATGCACGGTGCACATACGATTGAAATCAATTTAGAGCCAAGTGCTGTCGAGAGTGAGTTTGAAGAGAAGCGTTACGGTAAGGCAAGCATCGAAGTACCGAAGCTTGTTGACGAGATTCTTGCTCTGGAAAACGAAGCTAGCGCTTAAAAACGAGTCAACTCCAAAATATAACAAAGGCATCGAGCGATTCGATGCCTTTTTGTATTCTGAAACTTTGTATTCTGCCGCTTTGTAATTCGAGCAGTATGGATTGAGATGAAAAGCGCGATCTCTAGATACAAGAAAAGCGACCGAAGCCGCTTTTCTGAACTATTTCGACAGACTGATTAGTTGTCTACTTTTAGTTTTTGGAAGTACTCATCGTAAAGCACGCTTGCTTCACCAACTTCATCTTGCCATGTACCGCTGTCCATCACTTCTTGTGGAGGGAAGATGCTTGGATCGTTAGCAAATTCTTTCGGTAGTAGATCGTGAGCTGTTTTCACTGGAGTAGGGTAACCAATCTCTAGCGCAATCTTAGCTGCGTTCTCAGGGCGTAGTAGGAAGTCGATCATCTTATGAGCGGCATCAACGTTCTTCGCGCCAGCTGGAATCGCTAGGCTGTCCATCCAGAAGATAGTGCCTTTTTCTGGCCAGATGACGTCGATGTTAGCGCCTTCTTGACGAGCCATGTATGCAGAACCGTTCCAAAGCATACCAAGTGATACTTCGCCTGCTAAGTATGGGTTCGCTGGGAAGTCTGAGTTGAACACCAATACGTTCGGCATTAGCTTTTTCAGCTCTTCGTAAGCCGCTTTGATTTCGTCAGGGTTAGTCGTGTTTGGAGAGTAACCAAGTTTTGTTAATGCAATGTGGAATACTTCGCGAGAATCATCCATTAGCATTAGTTGACCTTCCCACTTGCTATCCCAGAAGTCATCCCATTTAGTCACAGAAGACTTGTCTAGCATATCAGCATTGATACCAATACCGGTCGCACCCCAAATGTATGGGATAGAGTAGTTGTTGTTCGGATCGAACGGCTTGTTTAGGAAGTTAGTGTCTAGATCAGCAAAGTGAGACAATTTCTCTTTGTCGATCTTTTGCAGCATGCCTTCTTTACGCATTTTAGATACGAAATAGGTAGACGGTACTACCAAGTCGTAACCAGAACCTTGAGTTTTCAACTTCGCGTACATGCTTTCGTTAGACTCGTACGTAGAGTAGATAACTTTGATACCAGTTTCTTTTGTAAAGTCTTCAAGAACTTCGTTTGGAATGTATTCCGACCAGTTGTAGAAATACAGCTCTTGATCAGCAGCCATTGCAGGGGTAGCGATTAGCGTCGCTGCACACAGTGCGCTTGCGTAGAATTTACTTTTCATTTGTTTTCCGTTTTGTTCAGCAACAGGACAAATCAATACTAGTAACAAATAACGATTTGAGCCAAATTGCGATAAGCACAATTCTGTTTATCTGAGCCATGACAACAGGCATTACGAACAAAATAGAGCGTAATGCTTGAACTCGAGTCAAATAAACCTAGCAACATACAATTATATCAGTCAATTACAAAAATAGGCAGCGTATTGCTGCCTATTTTCATTTAGTAGATGGCTTAGTAAGCGATTATTGACCCGCTTTCAGCTTCAAGAAGTAATCTTCGTACTTCACTGTCATGTCGCCAACAGAATCTTGCCATTCAACGCGGTCAAGATCTTCTTGAGAAGGGAACAGTGGCGCAACGTCTTTG
Organism: Vibrio sp. SCSIO 43153; assembly: GCF_023716625.1. Classification (NCBI taxonomy): domain Bacteria; kingdom Pseudomonadati; phylum Pseudomonadota; class Gammaproteobacteria; order Vibrionales; family Vibrionaceae; genus Vibrio; species Vibrio sp. SCSIO 43153. The sequence goes on along the minus strand of NZ_CP071855.1, from coordinate 1,686,902 downwards.
AACTTAGCGTTCGATTCTGCAACCGCTGTTAGGTAACCCGTGTCCGCTGAAATTTGCTCTGCGATTTCTGGACGTAGTAGGAAGTCGATCATCTTATGAGCCGCTTCTACGTTTTTTGCACCAGAAGAGATAGCGAAGTTATCAACCCAGCCGATACCACCTTCTTTAGGGAATACTAGCTTAAGGTTCATGCCTTCATTTTGAGCTGCTGCTGCGCTGCCGTTCCAAAGCATACCAACGCCAACTTCGCCAGACATGTATGGTGCACCTGGGTTGTCAGAGTTAAATACTAGAACGTTTGGCATTAGCTTTTGTAGCTCTGCGTACGCTTCATCAATTTGTTTTGGATCCGTAGAGTTACCTGAGTAACCCAGTTTGCGTAGCGCAATGTGGAACACTTCACGAGTGTCATCCATCAGCATTACTTGACCTTCAAGCTCAGGTTTCCATAGGTCAGCCCAGCTTTCGAAGTCGTTTGGATCGTACATGTCCGCGTTCACCGCTAGACCTGTAATCGCAACAACGTGAGGAATAGAGTAGTCGTTATTTGGATCATAAGGCTTGTCTAGGTAGTTCTTGTCTAGGTTGCCGAAGTTCTTCAGCTTAGTCTTATCGATCTTTTGTAGCATGCCTTCGTCACGCATCTTCGCTACGAAGTAAGTGGAAGGAACCACTAGATCATAACCTTGGTTATGAGTTTTTAGCTTTGCATACAAAGTTTCGTTCGACTCGTAAGTCGAGTAGATCACTTTGATGCCAGTTTCTTTAGTAAATTGTTCTAGGATATTACTGTTGATGTAAGGACCCCAGTTCATAAATACTAATTCTTTATCATCCGCTGCCGCTGTACCAGAGAACAGAGAAAGCGCACATGCACTACCAGCTAATAGAGTAGCCCATTTTTTCATTGACGTTAGCTCCAAACCAAACGTTGTCCAATTGATTTTGGACGATAGATAGAAAAACAGAATGGCATGTAACCATTCTGTTTCGCGATGTTAACGGGTGCGGATTTTACTTCACTTTTTCTCTTGCTAGCAACTGAGAAATTACTACAAGAACCAAAGAAACAATCAGCATGACCGTTGCAAGGGCGTTCACTTCCGGTGAAATACCCACCTTAACCATTGAGTAAATCTTCAATGGTAGGATTTCGTATGTTGGACCTGTCACAAACGAGCTAATAATTACGTCGTCCAGAGACAGGGTAAAGCTTAGTAGCCAACCCGCAGCAACCGCTGGTTTAGCGAGAGGAAGGATGATCTGCTTCAAGATTACCCATTCGCTTGCACCAAGGTCTTTTGCTGCTTCCAACATCTTCACATCAAAGCCATTTAAGCGGCTGTACACTGTTACCACAACGAACGGTAGACAGAAGGTGATGTGAGCAATCAATAGCGTAAAGAAGCCAAGCTGTGCGCCTAATACGAGGAACAGAGCAAGCAATGAAATCGCCATTACAATATCTGGAGACATCATTACGACAAACAGCATGCCGTTTACTGCGCCTTTACCCTTGAACGAGTAACGGAATAGAGCAACGGCTGTCAAACTACCAATAATTGTAGCAGCAGTTGCAGAAAATACCGCGACGTTCAATGAATGCCATGCAGCCTGCATTAGGCTGTCGTTATTAACTAAGGTTTCGTACCACTTAGTAGTAAAACCACCCCATTTCATACCAAACTTGTTGGCATTAAATGAGTTAACAATTAAGACGATGATTGGTAGATACAAAAATGCATATACCAGCGCCATAAAGCTAAATCTAACTGTGCGTCCCATTAGTCTAGCTCCACTTTCTTATTCAATAGTTTGCCTGCTCTGTAGTAAGCGTAAAGCATCACAGCCATTGCGAAGGTGAGGGCGATACTGGTCGCTGCACCAAATGGCCAGTCACGAGCGTTCAGTACTTGGCTCTTAATCACGTTACCAATCAGTAGGTTCTTCGCGCCGCCAAGAAGGTCAGAGATGTAGAACATACCTAGTGCAGGTAGTAGAACCAACAAACAGCCACCGATAATGCCAGGCATTGTCAGAGGGAGAATCACTTTAGTAATGGTTTGGAACTTGTTCGCACCAAGGTCTTTTGCTGCCTCGATGTAAGTGTTGTCCAACTTCTCAATCGCCGAGTAAAGCGGCAAAATCATAAATGGAAGTAGGATGTACACAAGACCGATCATTACTGCTGTTTCGGTGTACATTAAACGCATTGGCTTATCGATGATTTCCATCGCCATCAACGATTTGTTCAAAATGCCCTGAGTACCAAGAACAATCTTCAGACCGTAAGTACGGATCAGAGAGTTAGTCCAGAACGGTACAATCACCAAGAACAACATGAACGGACGCCATTTCTCAGGCATTTTCGCTACGATGTAAGCAAATGGGTAACCAATCACCAGACACAACAAGGTTGCGATGATCGCCATGTAGAAAGAGTGCATCAACACTTTTGCATACAGAGGATCGAGTAGGCGAAGGTAGTTGTCGAAAGTAAACGTTAATTCAATTAGGTTCGCTTCATCACGCGTCAAGAAACTCGTACCGATAATCATTAGGTTTGGTACTAACACAAACAGTGTTAGCCAGCCAACGATTAGGGTAATGATCGCGTTCTGAAGATTAAGCTTCTTGCTTATCATTTAGTACTACCTCCCAGCTCTCAACCCAAGTAATAGCGACTTTCTGGCCGAGGGAGTGGTCCACATCTGGATCATCTTCGTTAAAGAATTCGCTTACCATCACGCGCATGCCTGAATCCAACTGGATAACTGAATCAAGCGTCATACCTTTATAGGTACGCTCTGTTACGTGACCTACGATGCCTTTTTCTTCAGACTCTTTGATCTCTTCAATGCGTAAGTCTTCTGGGCGAAGTAGTACTTGTAGCTTGTCACCTGGTTGAGCTTCTTGATCGTAGTAAACAACTGACTCAACACCTTCGATTTCTGCACGGATACGTTTCTCGTCGATACGCTCTAGCATGGTTGCGTTGAATACGTTGATCTCACCGATAAAGCGAGCAACAAATAGGTTCTTAGGTTCTTCATAAATCTCACGTGGAGAACCGTCTTGCTCGATAACACCGTCGCGCATAACAATAATGCGGTCAGACATCGATAGGGCTTCTTCCTGATCGTGCGTAACGAAGATAAAGGTAATACCAAGTTGACGCTGAAGTTGTTTCAGCTCGATTTGCATTTGCTTACGCAATTTGTAATCAAGTGCAGATAGAGATTCATCTAGCAGCAGTACTTTTGGCTTATTAACAACCGCACGCGCAATCGCGATACGTTGTTGCTGACCACCAGAAAGTTGGTGAGGCTTACGTTGTGCCATTTTTTCGAGGCGAACCATACGTAAAGCATCCATCACTCGTGGCTCGATCTCTGCTGCAGGGGTTTTCTGCATACGAAGACCAAATGCAACGTTTTCGAATACGGTCATATGAGGGAAGAGTGCGTAACTCTGAAATACTGTGTTGACGTGCCTTTGCTCTGCAGGAACCTGTGTTACATCTTGGTCATCTAATACGATTTGACCGTTGTCTGCCGTCTCAAAGCCCGCAATCATGCGTAAAACCGTTGTTTTACCACAACCTGATGGACCAAGAATCGTCAGAAACTCACCATGATTAACATCCAGATTTAAATTACCGATGATCTCCTTGCCATCGAAACTTTTGCTAATACCAGATAGACGAACTACTGGCTTTCCTGCTTGCTGTTTAGCGTTCAACGTCTGTATTTCTCCCACGTTCAAGTTGGGGTGGATCCAATTGATGTGACATTAGTCATTCACTTTTGAGGCGCGCATCATAATCACCAAAATTGTGAAATCAAAGCATTTTCTTATCTTGAAACAGAAAAAATTTTGCAGGCAAAAGTAAACATTCCTTACCATACTGTTTTTATGACAGTATTTGTGCTTCCACTATCACTTTGTTAGGTATTAGTTTCGCTGGCAAATGTTTGCTATTTCATAGATTTGCAAGTGGTTAATTATCGACCAAATGGTAGAATTTGCAAGTATTTAGGCGTTGTTATGATTTTAGACATGCAAAGATTTCTTTATAATGACGCCCTTATTAATTAGCTGGTTTTTCAGCATATATTTTAAAAGTTAGCCTTGGATAACATATGAACAACGATTTTGAGAAAGATTTTAATCTTGGAGGGAGTATTGAGCGCGCTCTTTCTGGCCAATACGAACTAAAAGCCGGAGCAGTTTTTAGTGAAGCTTGGCGTATCACTATCCAACAATTCTTATCCTTTTCTCCGGCTATCATTTTATTGCTCTTTGTTCAGCTAGGTATCTTTTATATTGCATTACAACTTCAATTAGGAAACCCAAGCGTCATTCTTGATGCACTTCAAGACCCAGAATCATTTACAACCGATATTGTGTCCGCCATTTATGTAGCAAACTTTAGCTATGAAGTAATCAGTGCGCCAATTTATGCTGGTATTAGTTTGATGGCGATGAGCCATGTAGCGGGCTTAAAGACAAAAGTACGTCACGTAGGTAAGGGACTTCAATTCACCGTTCCAGTGATCTTGGCGACGCTGTTTAGCCTTATGATGCAGGGTGTAGCAGGAATGATTTTCCCGTTGCTGTCTCTTTACCTTTCTTTGGCATTTAGTCACTCTATCTTGTTGATTTGTGAGAAAAGAGTTCCTCCAATGCAGTCGCTTCTGTTGTCACTTCGTGCAATCAATAAGAAGCTTTTTGTCGTCGCAGGGCTTTACTTAGGCGTGATGTTGATGTTTATTATTGCAGCAATGTTCTACGGAATCGGCTTAATTTTCGTGTTACCGTTCTTTTTCCATTTGAAGGGTATCCTTTACCGCGAAATGTTCGGTATTAAGTTGAAGATCGTGGCAACACAGAAAAATGATAACGATCACGATGGTAAATCTCAGGTGTTTGATGCCTAAATCTTTAAAATCTATGAGTTTACGAGTGGCGGCTATCACAATAGCCGCCACTTTTGTTTCTATTGGTCCTTATTTGCATTATGACCGTGAGTATCGCAAGGCGATTGACCCACAAGTAGTGCATAGACCTGTTTCGCACCCGGACCTGTCACATCTTCCGTATATTGGTGATATTCCAGACTTCAATTCGATCACAGACACGAAAGATAAGAAGACGGCATTTTTCGACTTCCTTCGTCCGAAAATCGCGTTAGAAAATCAGCGTATCGAGAAAGAACGTGCTTTCTTAACTTCTTTGAAAGTCGGAGAGGTAAGTTCGGAGCAAACGTCATACGCAGAGCGTTTGGCTGCACTTTATTCCTATCCATTGAAGGATGGTACAGTCACACAAGCTTGGTTGGATGAAATGCTCAAGCGCGTCAATGTGTTGCCTGAAGCACTAGTGTTAACCCAAGCAGCCAATGAATCTGCGTGGGGAACCTCTCGTTTTGCAACTCAAGCAAATAACTTGTTTGGTCAATGGTGTTATAAGAAGGGCTGCGGTATTGTTCCTGCAAAACGCGGCGCAGGTAAAACACATGAAGTAGAGAAGTTTGACACTGTTCAGGAATCTGTACACGGATACTTTATGAATGTGAATCGCAACCGTGCTTATGCTGATTTACGCGATATTCGCGCTAACTTAGCGGAGAAACACAAGGATTTGTTATCTGTGGCGACAGCATCTGAATTGACTCATGGTTTGCTTGCGTATTCCGAACGCGGCATCGCCTATGTTAATGACTTACGTGCAATGATTCGTCACAATAACGCTTACTGGACACAATAAAAGAAATAACGGATCGGATGAAGAAGTTAAGCCTAAGTTTACTAGGCAGTGCGGTACTGGTCTTAGCATCGCCTGCAACTCACGCGCAGGAATACATGTTCACGTATTCCAAGCTCTATACACAATTGAAGAATAATGCGAAAGAAGGCCACGATGATGTAAAAGTTGGTGTGTTCTTTGTAGATGCAGACACCAAGCAATTGTGTGAGATTGAAAAAGCATGGATGGAAAAAGAAGAGCATTACGAAGAGTTTGTGATTCCGGCTTCTAAGGAGCTTCCAATTCCAATCGACAAAAACCTGAAGTCAGCGAATCCGCTTGTCTTTGTGCAAACTCCGAAAGATACGCGATGTGATTATTCTTTAGTTGTAATGACTAAACATCCGTTACAGGGTAGCGTTTCATACGAGCAACTAACGCCATTAATGCCGCAAATGCAGGCTTTACTTGAAGATCTTGGCGGTATGTTTGCAGGCTGGTTCACTCCAGAAGTTCAAGGCGTGACCATGGAGTTTGCTGATGAGTTGAATGACAACATCAGATTCTCCGATGGTACGGAAAAAGCCATTGTGAATGGTAAAGTACAAGTCGCACTAAGCGAGATTGGCGAGGGTGGTCATATGATATTGCCTCAGCCAACAACTCGCGTGCTACCTTATCTACCAAACGCGAAAAAGTAATCGTGATTTGATTCTTAAAGAGCTGCAGTTGCGGCTCTTTTTTATTTTTATTGCTCATCGCGCTGTTTTCGAGTGCATTTATTGGTGACTCGGTCACACAAACATTTAATCCTGCGTAAAAAGCTCGTATAATCCACGCCCCATAGAAACCCATGTTAGGAAGCCCTAGTCGATTTATCGGCGATGTGAGAGCCCGCAATGAACCAAGTAGATACAAGAAAAGAAACCCTAGAATTCAACAAGCTTCAGAAACGCCTCAGAAGAAATGTTGGAAATGCCATTACTGATTACAACATGATCGAAGAAGGCGATGTTGTGATGGCATGTATTAGTGGTGGTAAAGATTCATTCGCGATGCTGGATATCCTGTTGAATCTACAAAAGGCTGCACCAATCAAGTTTGAAGTGGTAGCGGTTAACCTTGACCAGAAACAACCTGGATTCCCTGAGCACATTCTTCCAGATTACTTTGAAACGCTGAACATTCCTTACTACATCGTAGACAAGGACACTTACTCAGTTGTTAAAGAGAAAGTGCCAGAAGGAAAAACAACTTGTGGTCTGTGTTCACGTCTTCGTCGTGGTACGCTTTACTCTTTCGCAGAGAAGATTGGCGCAACTAAACTGGCGCTTGGTCACCACATGGATGACATCGTAGAGACAATGTTCTTGAACATGTTCCATGGCTCACGCCTTAAAGCGATGCCACCAAAGCTTCGTTCAGATGATGGTCGTAACGTTGTGATTCGTCCGTTGACATACTGTCGTGAAAAAGACCTGATCAAATATGCAGAACATAAGGATTTCCCAATCATCCCTTGTAACCTATGTGGTTCACAAGAGAACCTTCAACGTCAATCGATTAAAGCAATGCTTATTGATTGGGACAAGAAGACACCTGGTCGTGTAGAAGCTATCTTCAAGTCAATCCAAAATGTAAGCCCAAGTCAGCTTGCTGACCGTGATTTGTTCGACTTTGAAAACCTTCCATTAGATCGTGAAGGTAATCGTGAAGAATACGAATTCAGCGAAGCCGTGGTTTCTTCAACCAACATTGATGAGTCTATGTTTATCGATGTAACCAATATCTAGTTTGAAAGAGGAGGCTGAATTAGCCTCCTTTTTGTTCGACGTGCTCTAAGGGCTGTCAGCAACATAAAAAATCCCCCAATAGTTGGGGGATTTTCATTTCTTTATAGCTTTAAAACTCAAAAGTCACTATGTGGCCGTGTTTGGATCAAGCGGACTGATGTAACCGTTTGGTTTCAATGCCAGTACGTCGCAATTAATTTTATCAATCACATGCTCAGCAGTGTTACCAATAAATACTGCTGAAAGACCCGTACGCCCAGTTGTACCAAGAATAACCATTGCTGCATTTAGTTTTTCAGCGGTGGTAGGAATGATGTCCTCAGGTAGGCCTTGCTCAACAATAGTTTGTTCTTCATCCAAGCCGTGTTTCTGACGAAGCGCTTTCATTGCTGTTAAGTGATGCCCACGAACGGCATCGGTGTACGTCATTGGGTCGAACTCTGGCAACTCGATAGTAATGTTAGCCGGGGTCACCGGGTATGCATTAACAAGATACGGATCCGCATCGAGGCGACTAGAGATTTCTTTAAGACGTTCAACCATTGAATCATTCAAGTCAATGTGGGTTGGATTTTCAGACCCAACATGGACAGAGGCAAGAATCTTTGCATGTTCTGGCCATTCAGCATTCTTAATCAACAGAACAGGGATAGGGCACTTACGTAGCAAATGCCAATCTGTAGGAGTGAAAATGACGGATTCTAGAACATCGTGTTTACGCGTTCCTTTAATAACGATGTCGTGACCGCCGGCAAAGACTTCAGCAATGATCGCTTCATAAGGGCGATTATGCCAAACAACACAAACATCAAAGTCGAAGCTATCGTCTAAATACGGTTGGGCTATCTTACGCATCCATTGTTCACGTTGGTGGATAACACCGCGACGCATAGCATCTCTTTCATCGACCGACAGCATTGAGGTCATGTCATACGAAAAATCGTAGATTGACAGAAAGAAAGTGATTCGGCTTCTGGATACACTTTTTTGAGCGAGTTGAACTGCTCTTGCAAGTGCTGGCTGCTCATCGTTATTGATGTCAGCAACAACAAGGATCTTACTGTATATACTCATAACTAAGCCCACTTATTATTGTAAAACCAAACACTGAATATAAGGTAAATCAGTATATTGGAGTACTCAAGGTACATTTTTACTGTAGCTCAGTTTGAGGAAGAATATGAGGACTTTCGAAGGGATTTTAGAAGAAATATGATGTAGCTCATTTTCGAGCTACATCAATTGATAGGACAAATTAGTCTTTGCTAACGCCAGCAAGTTCCATCAATGCATCGTGATCTAGGATGGTGATGTACTTACCTTTTACACTCAAAATTTCAGACTTCTGGAAGCGGCCGAGAAGTCGGCTGATGGTTTCCACTGTTAGACCTAAGTAGTTACCGATGTCACCACGAGTCATAGTCAAACGGAACTCACGAGGGCTAAAACCACGTTGCGAGAAACGCGTTGATAGGTTGTAAAGGAAAGCAGCTAAACGTTCTTCCGCGTTCTTTTTAGAAAGCAGAAGGATCATTTCTTGGTCGCCTTTAATTTCGTTACTCATCAGACGCATGATCTGTTGACGAAGTTTAGGCATTTTTCCTGACAGGTCATCAAGGATTTCGTAAGGGATCTCACAAACCATTGATGTTTCAAGAGCCTGAGCGAAACTTGGGTGTAGGTCACCCGTAATCGCGTCGAAACCTACAAGGTCACCTGCTAAATGAAACGCAGTGATTTGCTCATCGCCTTGTTCTGTAATTGTGTAGCTCTTGATCGTGCCAGAGCGGATAGCGTACAGAGATTTTAGCTCATCACCTGCTTTAAAAAGCTCTTGGCCTTTTTGGATTGGCTTTTTACGCTCGATGATTTGATCCAACTGATCCAGTTCAGACTCATTTAGAGTGAACGGAATACACAGTTGGCTAATGCTACAATCTTGGCAATGAATCGCGCAACCGCCTGATTGGATACGCTTTGTTGCAGGTTTTTCAGAAATCATAACAACCTTTCACTATTTGATATACATCAATATTTTATCACTGCTTACTTCTAAAGGGTAGCAAAAAAATTATCGAAAACGACTTTGATGCTATATGAAACCAAGCATTCTCATCGCACCAGCGGCAGTATACATGCCATAGCTTATTAGAATTAATGCTGAGATGTTTCTAAATATTAACGATTTTTGCAATTTCTGAAAGTGACTCGCGCCGTACCCGACCGCTAACATGGATGGAAGAGTGCCGAGTCCAAATGCTAGCATGATTAATCCACCATTTAGTGCGCTCCCTGAAACTGCAGACCATGTGAGCGCTGAATAAACCAAGCCACAAGGTAGCCACCCCCAGATAAAGCCAAATGGGAATGCGTGAGAGGGATGCTTCAAAGGGAGTAACCTCTTTCCGGCTGGAGAGATAAACTTCCAGAGATACTGGCCAGCTTTTTCTATCACCAATAAACCCTGCCACCATTTGGCGATATAGAGTGCGACTAGGATCATGAAAAGTGCAGCGACAAAACGAAGCCAAGCAAGAGATTGGGTTAGACCGCTCAGTTCAGAAAGGCCAGAGATTGCGCCACCGACAATAGCGCCAATCAAGGCGTAGCTTGCAAGCCTTCCAAAGTTATAGAAAAGAGGAATGGTTGGGGAGGGATTATTGTTCGGTGCGCCGATAGAAAGCAGTGATGCGATACCACCACACATTCCCATGCAATGACCAGCACCAACGAGGCCGATCATAAATGCACCAATAAAGTCTGGATTCATAGGGTAACGTTATAGTTTTTTGTTATTCGGTTTTTCGTCTTCATCAAGAAGAATGTTGTGACCTTGTCGCTCTAAATCCTCAAACTGATCACTACGAACAGCCCATAGGAAAATAGCAACAGCGACACAGACCAATACAATGGCGATAGGGATTAATATGTATAGACTTTCCATGTTTGATCTCTCATCTACTTCTCTTTAAGCAGTCGCAACGAGTTGGATACAACAATAATAGAACTTGCCGACATACCAACAACGGCCACATACGGTGCGACTAAGCCTGCAACTGCCAGCGGCAAAATTAACAGGTTGTAGCCTAAAGACCAAGCCAAGTTTTCTCTGATTATCTTTCTAGTACGTATCGCAAGCAATCTCGCTTCTAAAAGCTTCTCTAAGTTATCGCCAAGAAGTGTCATATCTGCAGAAGCTTTAGCGACATCCGTACCTCCACCCATGGCAACGGAGAGGTGCGCACCGGCTAGTGTTGGAGCATCGTTTATACCGTCGCCAACCATCAGAGTGATATCGTCTTTGTCTAGCCCCTTAAGATACGCGAGTTTGTCTTCTGGTTTTGCCGATGCGATCACATGGTCGATGCCCATTTCATCGGCAACCGGCTGAGCATTTTGTAATGAATCTCCAGTCAACAACGTGGTTTTGATACCAGCGTCAGCAAAACGTTGAATAAATTCTTTACTCTGTTTACGAATAGGATCGCGGTAGTAGAAAGTCGCAACATGGACATCATCCACAGAAAGGTATACTGCATTGCTTTCATCTCGGACTTCACCAACAACAAAATTTGCGCTGCCGATTTTTACTGTTTTCTTACCCCAAATACCTTGAATACCCGAACCAATGACATTTTGAACGTCATTAACAGTGAGATCTTCTCGACCAAAGTCAGCAAAAGCACGAGCAATAGGGTGGTTAGCATGAGCCTCAAGTGCTGCTGCAATCGCGAGTGCTTCGGCTTCCGTTATGGTAGCAAAGGTTTTGGTTTCACTTATTTCGATGTCGCCTTTGGTTAAGGTGCCTGTTTTATCAACGACAAGGTGATTAATCTTACACAGTGTCTCGAAAACATGACCTTTCCGCAGCAAGATACCAAAATTGCCCATACGAGATGTTGCACAAGTTAGTGCTGTTGGCGTTGCTAAAGATAGAGCACACGGACAAGTAGCGACCAAGACAGACAACATAATCCAGAACGCATCATCAGGTTTGGTTTGATTCCAGTAGAACCATGTGCCTGCCGAAATGATTAGAATAGCACCAACGAAATAGCGTGCTACCACATCCGCGATCTCGGCGATCTTAGGTTTGGAATGCTGCGCTTCATCTTGAAGACGCACAATATTCGAAATCATCGAATCTGCTTTCGAATTGGTGACTTTCAATTCGAAAGATTCATCTCCATTCAATGTTCCTGCGTATACCGCATCGCCCGCTTTTTTTACTACGTGAACAGATTCGCCAGTCAGCATTGATTCATCGATATGTATGCGACCTGACATCACTTTGCCATCTGCAGGGATGTGTTCGCCAGGGAGAACGCGAATACGGTCACCAACCTTTAAGGTCTTTACTGGGATTTGTTCACCGTCTAGCGTTGTAGCAATCGCAGGGATTAATTTGAGGAGGTTGCCGCTAGCTGCCGCTGCCTTACGGCGAGCTCGCATTTCCAAGAATCGACCTACTAGCAAGAAGAAGGTAAACATCGAAATGGATTCGAAGAAGACTTCACCTTGCTCAGTAACTGTCGCAACTAAACTTGCGACATAAGCAAAGATCAATGCAATGGAAACAGGAACATCCATACCCAGTGTACGGCCGCGAATACTGCGCCATGCATTGAGGTAGAAAGGAAGCGCTGAATAGAGCAGTACAGGGGTTGCGAAGATTAAACTCACCCAACGGAAGTAGTTTTTAAACTCCGGCTCTAAATCGCCAAAGACTTCCAAATACAGGGCTACTGCGAGCATCATGACCTGCATTGTTGCAAGGCCAGCGATACCTAGGCGGTATAGGTACTGCTTCATCGTATGATGGTAGGCAGCTTCTTGCTTATCTGCTTCGAAAGGCGCTGCTTTATAGCCAAGTTTGTGAATGATAGAGAGTAATTCACTAAGGCGAACTTGTGTCTTATCCCACGCAAGCAATGCACGGTTAGTGGTGGTGTTCACACGAATAGAAACCAAACCTTTGACACCGGACACTTGTTTTTCAATCAACCATGCACAAGCTGCACATGACACGCCTTCCAGTGATAGCGTAACTTCAGAGGTATTTTCATGATTGCGAACAAACTCAGATTGAACATCTTCGTTGTCATAATGAATGAGAGCTTGTAGCTGTTCTGGAACTAAGTCTGCTTTTTCAGCTGGCGCAGTTCGATATTGGTAGTAGGAAACTAAACCGCTGTTGACAATAGTTTGCGCCACAGTTTCACAACCAGGGCAACACATGTCGCGAATTTCACCTAATATTTCTACTTTGAAATCCGTGTTGGCTGGTACATCTTCACCGCAGTGATAACAGGATTTACACATAGACTTACTTCATTAATGTTGTTGGTTGCGCAGGGAACTCGACTCGACCTTGAATCATCCATTCTTTGTTGTGTGGTTCAAGCTCGACGAACCAGGGACCCTGAATAGAATCTTCAGGAGTTAAACGATAATTACCTTTTGCATCTGCTGTAAGCAGCTTCGTGAAGTCACGGTCTGGCAACGTACGGTGTGTGAACGTTGCAGTTAGAGCAGGGAAGTGAGGCAACTCGCCTTTATTGAAAGCGATAACAACCGTGTTCTTATCAGAAGAGACTGTAGCGTTAAGACCAAGGTCACGAGCGACATTCATTTTACTGATGTCGATATTGATGCCTTTGCCTTTTTTATAGTAATCCTCAGCGACCAAAGATACCGAGTTGTTGGCGAATACGACTACTGTAACGACCGTCCATACTACAACCGTCAGAGGTAGGATGATCAGGAACCACGGCCAAAATTGTTTATACCAAGGCTTTACCATAAAAAAGTTCTCAACAGCTAAATGAAAAAATGTAAGGCTTTAAATTTAAAGGAAAGACAGCCCCTATGAAAGAGGCTGTTATTGAAATGTTACTTATTGTCTGAGTTGCTTAAACTCCAGACGTATGCCGCGACAAGCTGAACTTTGTCTTCGCCTAGAATGTCCTTCCAAGCAGGCATTACACCAGAGCGACCATTCATAACTGTTTCGGTTACCGCGGCGCGCGAATCACCGAACAACCAAGTTTGATCAGTTAGGTCGGGAGCACCTACAGCAGGGTTACCCTTACCATCTGTACCGTGACAAGCTGCACACACAACGAAACGCGCTTTACCAGCTTCTGCTTCACGTGCATTCACTTTACGACCAGATAAGCTTAGCGTGTAGCTTACGACTTCTTGAACACCTTGTTCGCCAAGTGCATCTTTCCACGCTGGCATCTGACCGATACGGCCTTGCATGATAGTTGTAACGATAGCTGCTGGCTCGCCGCCGTATAGCCATGCGTTGTCAGTTAGGTTAGGGAAGCCAGTTTGACCTCGAGCATCAGAACCGTGACATTGTGAACAGTTCTGCAGGAACAAACGCTGACCAACCTTAATTGCTTCAGGATCTTGCGCAATCTCTGGGATAGGGCGTAGACCATCTGCGTTATGAGCAAGGGCACGGAATGCTTCACCGAAGTATGCATCTGCGTCATCTAGCTCTTTAGCGTATTGGTTAAGTTGTTTGTTCTCTTGTGCTCGTGCGATGGCTTCTTTTGATTCTTCCAACGTACGAACGGTTTGATCTGAACTCTGCCAGTTTAGGAAACCTTTAAAGTTACCTAGGCCTGGAAAAAGAGCCAGATATACAGCTGCAAACACAAATGTGCTCACAAACAAGTATGTCCACCATTTTGGTAGAGGGTTGTTAAGCTCGCGAATACCATCGTACTCGTGGCCCATGTCTTCCCCTTCCTCGACGCCCATTTTATCTTTAGCGCACCAAGTCAGGAGGATCGCACAGCCAACTAGCGTACCGACAGTAATCACGATAATCCAGAGACTCCAGAATGTAGTCATTACTTCTTCACTCCTTGGTTATTTGGGGTCGTTTGTTCTTCGTCAGCAAACACCAAGTTAGCATCTTCTTCAAAACGTGCTTTACGTTTCTTGCTAAATGCCCACCATACGATGCCGATAAAACTAGCGAAGAGTACAACGGTATAAATACTATGAATTGTACCGAAATCCATATGACCCCCTTACTTCATTGCATGACCAAGAGACTGAAGGTAAGCGATGATTGCATCCATCTCTGTTTTACCTTCTACTTCTTTAGCCGCATTCGCGATTTGTTCATCCGTGTACGGAACACCGAACTGGTTGCGGAATACTTCTAATTTCTTCTGCGTCAGCTTGCCGTCTAGTACGTTTTCTTCAAGCCAAGGGAAACCTGGCATATTTGATTCAGGTACTAGCTCACGTGGGTCAATTAGGTGAACACGATGCCACTCATCAGAGTAACGTCCGCCTACACGTGCTAAATCTGGACCAGTACGCTTAGAACCCCATAGGAATGGGTGCTCCCAAACACTTTCGCCAGCAACAGAGTAGTGACCGTAGCGCTCTGTCTCAGAGCGGAAAGGACGAATCATCTGACTGTGACAAACGTTACAACCTTCACGGATGTAAATGTCACGACCTTCCATTTCTAGAGGAGTGTAAGCTCGCAGGTTTTCTACAGGCTCGGTAGTTTGCTTCTGGAAAATCAGAGGAGTGATTTCTACAAGCGCACCCCAACTGATTGCAAACACAATGAAAATAGCCAACAAACCGACATTACGTTCTAGGATTTCGTGGCGATTATTCGAATTATTACTCATTCTTTAATCTCCTTATGCCGGTTGAGGGATAGCTTTTAAGCTTTCTTTAGGCGCAGTTACCGTCTTGTACGTGTTGTATGCCATTAGGAACATACCGAATAGGAAGATGAAGCCTCCTAGGAAACGTACGAAGTAGAACGGGTAAGATGCTTCTACAGATTCAACAAAGCTGTAAGTTAGCGTACCGTCAGAGTTGACTGCGCGCCACATTAGGC
Organism: Vibrio sp. SCSIO 43153; assembly: GCF_023716625.1. Taxonomy (NCBI): domain Bacteria; kingdom Pseudomonadati; phylum Pseudomonadota; class Gammaproteobacteria; order Vibrionales; family Vibrionaceae; genus Vibrio; species Vibrio sp. SCSIO 43153. Next base: position 1,671,476 of record NZ_CP071855.1, on the reverse strand, counting down.
CTTGCATTACACCAGAGATCCACATTGCTACGATGTAAAGAACAGTACCGATAGTTGCTAACCAGAAATGAACGTTGATTAGGCTAACAGAGTACATACGCTCTTGACCAAATAGACGAGGAACAAGGTGATATACAGAACCGATTGAAACCATTGCAACCCAACCTAATGCACCAGAGTGAACGTGACCGATGGTCCAGTCTGTGTAGTGCGATAGCGCGTTAACTGTCTTGATAGACATCATTGGACCTTCGAAAGTAGACATACCGTAGAAAGACAATGAAACGATTAGGAAACGTAGGATAGGGTCGTAGCGAAGCTTATGCCATGCACCAGATAGCGTCATGATACCGTTGATCATACCACCCCAAGATGGAGCGAATAGAACCAGAGACATCACCATACCTAGAGACTGAGTCCAGTCTGGTAGGGCTGTGTAATGTAGGTGGTGAGGGCCAGCCCAAATGTACAGCGAAACTAGTGCCCAGAAGTGAACGATAGATAGACGGTAAGAATAAACAGGACGTTCAGCTTGCTTAGGAACGAAGTAGTACATCATACCAAGGAAACCAGCGGTCAATAGGAAACCTACCGCGTTGTGTCCATACCACCATTGAACCATTGCATCCACGGCGCCTGAGTAAATCGAGTAAGATTTACCTAGAGCAACAGGAATTGCCATGCTGTTCACGATGTGAAGTACTGCTACTGTGATGATAAAGGCACCGAAGAACCAGTTAGCCACGTAGATATGAGAGGTATTACGCTTAACCAGTGTTCCAAAGAACACGACTGCGTAAGACACCCAGACAATCGCAATTGCGATATCAATAGGCCATTCTAACTCAGCGTACTCCTTACCCGAGGTAAAACCTAAAGGTAGGGTGATTGCTGCTGCTAGAATAATTGCTTGCCAACCCCAAAAGGTGAAGGCAACGAGTGGACCACCAAAAAGACGTGTTTGACAAGTACGCTGAACAACATAATAAGATGTTGCGAACAGGGCACTGGTACCAAACGCAAAAATTACCGCATTAGTATGCAATGGACGTAAACGACTGTACGTCAACCACGGCGTATCAAAGTTTAGCTGTGGCCAAACTAACTGAGCGGCAATCAAAACACCAACAGCCATACCAACTATGCCCCATAAAATGGTCACAAGGGTAAATTGGCGAACGACTGTATAGTTGTAGTTTTGTTCAAGCTGCTTTACTTGGCTCATTTGCATGCTTCCAATTTCTAATTAACTACACTTTACTTCCAACACGACTTGCGTCGTAACACCACCCAAGTAAACTCAAGAATTCAAGTGTTATCATCACTTTATTTCCATTGCTGACTTTAATAAAAAGTGGCATTTTCAGCGAGACACTATACTTGAATTAACAATTCAATGACAGAGTAGTAACCTTACAACGCCTCTGGAAATCATTTTTTATTTAAAAAGTTTGAAGTTTGTAACAAGGATATTAGGAATTATGGCCGCACAAAAGTTAACAAAGGCAAGACTTGCACAAATCTTAATCATGCTCAGTGTTTTAATTGGAGCATTTTTCTGGCGCACCTTTACTTATGAGACGAGCAGAGTTGTGGATTGTTCACAAAAACAACGATGTGATGTAACAATTGGTCAGTCAAAAATCGCCATAAACAAGAGTTCGAACGGTTTTTCGATCGAAAGCACAGAAATTGACAGTCTAAAAATTGATCTAAATCAATCTGGTCAATTTATTAACGTAGGTGATAAATATCGCGATATTGAGTGGAATAGTATTTCTGAGACAAAAGCAATTAATCTCAAAATAAACGAAAACATTGTCCAAGTTCATTTATAAATCAGATCTGACGCGAGATAATTGTATCTTCTTTGTGCAGTTAATACCTTCTTACCTAGCGCTTAATTTTCGCAATGGTATAACAGTAAAGTGATAAACAATAATAAAACCGTATGCAGTGCCAATCATTATTTACTCATATTACCGACGAATATTCAGCGATAGAAAAATTTCGCTCAGAATTGAGCCAGGATAATCTGTCCCATTTGATCTGTTATTACACAGAGGAGTATGACTTCAGAAAAATTCAACGTGCATTCGTTAAACTATTTCCTGAAGCCACCGTGCATGGGGCCAGTTCGTGTCAAGCAATCATGACCAACCATGGGTATCATCAAGGACCTGTTATTGCAGTACTTGCGATTTATGATTCCGGTCAGCACGCATACGGGACTGGGATTTCAACCTATGGGGCAAATTTAGAAACAAGCGTTGATGAGGCGCTTAATATGGCGCTTTTTCATGCAAATAGAGTAGGTGAAGTACCCAACCTGATCCTTCTTCATGCAACTCCGGGACATGAAGAATCGATTATCGAATGTATCGATGAGCGCTTTGGTACTTTGGTTCCCATTATTGGCGGATCGTCAGCCGATAACAATGTAAAAGGGAATTGGTCTGTAATCACGTCCCAAGGATATGAGCAGAACGGGGTAAGTCTTACTCTCTTCTATTCGTCTCAGGCAGTTGATACCGCTTTTAGTGCAGGGCACTCTCCAACAAGCATCACTGGTATCGCAACAAAGACTATGGGCCGCTGCCTTTTAGAAATAGACGACCAACCCGCACTAGATGTCTACCGCAAGTGGACGAAGCATCAAGAAACACAATCGGACGAACAAAGCTTCCTATTTACAAACTCCAGTGCGTATCCTCTGGGACGTATTGCAGGGCACCTGTACGAGAGGCCTTATTACAAACTGTCTCACCCAATCAGAGAAACAGAGCAGGGTGGCATCGAGCTTTTCACGAATATTGAAGAAGGTGAAGTTCTTACCCTAATGCAGGGAAGTCGTCAGCATCTAGTGGCTCGAGCGGCCAGAGTTGTTAACGCTGCTTTCAATCAAAAGTTAGAAGAGTCTCGAAAAATAGGAGTGATAAACATTTTTTGCGCGGGCCCTATGCTGCACTTAAAGCAAGATATTAATAGTGTTTGTGAACAAATTAACCAGGAATTAGATAACCTGCCTTTTATTTGCCCGTTTACCTTTGGTGAGCAAGGAAGATTTATAGGTGGCGAAAATGGACATGGAAACCTGATGATCTCTTCAGCAATTTTCCATAAACCTTATGAAAAATAAATATTTAGAGATATACCAACAAGAAGCGTTACAAGAGGCACTTGTTGAACTAAAAGAGGCAAGACAGCGAGAGAAGCTCTTGGCTGACGAAAACAAAGCAATCTTATCAGCCATTTCTGCTATGAGTGAGGCTCGTAATCGCCACGAAATATTTTCCGGCCTCAACAGCGTTCTAAAGAAATACATCGACTTTGATGACTTCATCGTCATCACCCGTGACTGCAATCAACAAAATTTCAAAACACTTCTATCGACAAATAGCGTCTTTGATAGAACTAGTTGGTTACCGGGTAACGCGTCGGAGAGGGCGCTCAATGGTGAGTGTATTTTGCTGTTTGAACCAATGCGGTTAAAGGAGTTTGAGGGGCTTAACTCCTTTATTAAAAGCCAGGTAAGTTCCATGCTTGTAACTGGTATTCGGTCTGAAGTAACACAAACTATCATCATACTTGTAGGTGCTCAAAAAGGTCACTTCAGTATCGAAAACAAAGAGACGCTTCGGCGTTTCAGACCTTTGATTGAAAGGGCTGTTATAGATATCGAAACTAAAGAGAAGTTACAACGTATCGTAGAGGTTCGCACCTCACAGCTTGCTAAGGCAAGAGAAGAGGCAGAAAGAGCAAACCAGTCTAAGTCAGAGTTCTTAGCCATGATGAGCCATGAGATTCGTACTCCGTTAAACTCAGTTTTGGGCATGCTCGACATATTGAGGCAATCGACTTTAACCGAAGAACAATCAGAAATCCTTAATCAGATGGAATGCTCAGCAGATCTGCTTCTCGCAATCATTAGCGACATTCTTGACTTGTCAAAAATAGAGTCTGGTAGCTTTCATTTGAACGAACAGTGGACTAACCTTAGTGACGCTGTAACTCTTATCGTTTCTCAACAAAAACAGGTAGCTAAAGCTAAAAATTTGAGTTTTGAGTTCGAGTGTAACCTCGATAAAAACAGGCAATATTGGATAGACTCAACACGCTTGTCTCAAATTCTTTTTAACTTAATTGGCAACGCGAGCAAATTTACAGATTTTGGTGGTATTGATATCTCTGTGATTGAGCAAGATAGCGAACTTGTAATTTCTGTTGCTGATACTGGCATTGGAATTCCAAAAGCTAAGATTGGAAATCTCTTCACGGCTTTTAATCAAGGAGACAGCTCGATTACGCGAAGATTTGGAGGTACAGGCCTTGGACTGGCTATCACCAAACATTTGGTTGAAATGATGCGAGGAACAATCAGCGTTAAAAGTGAAGAGAATGTTGGCTCACACTTTGAAATTAAGATACCTGTGTTAACGAGAAATAATCAAGATAGACCGGTAAAGATAGAGCCCAACCATCCATCAAAAGCAATGAACCTTCTTGTTGTAGAAGATACGGAGTCTAATCAACTTGTGATTAAACTAATCTTAAACAAGTTAGGACATAATGTTTTTATTACGAGCCACGGCGCAGAAGCAATCGCATTTCTTGAAGAACAAAGGCAAAACATCGACATCATTTTGATGGACGTCTCAATGCCAATTATGGACGGGATAACAGCGACGAGGCTAATCAGACAGAAAGGCATTAATATTCCAATCATCGCGTTAACAGCTCACGCATTAGAAAGCGACAAGACTACATGCATGAAAGCCGGTATGGACGGTTTTGTTTCAAAACCAGTTCGACGACAAGAGATCTACGAAGCAATTCAGTCGCTAGTTGAAACCGCGTAGCGCGTTAATATAGATCTTAACAATCGTAGATTATTAAGATCTATATTAAGTATTTTATGGTAAATCGCCATTATGTTTAATGGCATTGCCAAAAAGCGCGGCATTTTAAAATCTGAACGGGATAGGAGACCAAACTAGAGAAGATTTGGCGCACATGGATAGTTTATTTAACATAATATACATAATGCGCACTGGTATAGTAATTCTTGTGGGCTTGTTAACACTACGGCTAATCCAGTGCAAGCCATTTAAATTCCAGACAATCCAAGCGCATTGAATTATTTGCGATATTCGTCCTCTGTCAGCATTTGAGGCTTATCCCCAAATCAGGCGCAATTTGTTTCTATTGCACGTAGTTCATTCGCTCTTTGTAGGCGTCAATGAACTGGTTTGTGTACATTTCTGCTGCTACAAAAAGATCTGTACGCGACCACCTTGGCTGCAGTTATTCTAAATGTGTCTGTTCGTCATATCCGGCGCTTACTCAATCGAATTTGCACTATAGGAACTCAAAGTCTCGCACACGCTGCTCGTGGTCGTCCGAGTTACCGACGTTACTCTGAAGATTTTAAAGTTAAAATACTAAAGATCATTCACAAGTATTATTCTGATTTCTCACCAACGCTCGCTCTAGAAAAACTCTCAGTACAACACAACCTCGCGGTATCCAAAGAGACTCTACGTCAATGGATGATCGCCGACGGGCTTTGGGTCCCACACTCTAAACGCAAGCCCCGAGTTTACCAACCTCGTTACCGACGTGATTGCGTGAGCTCATTCAAATTGATGGTTCGCACCACGTGTACCTAAACTTGGTTACGCTTCTTTTTCATGGTGACGTTGTCACTATGGATGTCTTGACATGAACCACGCTCAAATCATCTAATAGATTTTCTGTCTGACTACAAAAGCGGTTGTTTCCTTTGGAGCCAAAGACTTAAGTAGTTTTTACTAAGCTGCTCATCTTCTTTCAAGCATGAGCTAATTAAAGGATTTCGTTACCGCGTAACCAACAAGGGCGGCTAGCTCCCTGCTCCACCTATGTTCAACCTAGCTTTGGCCAAGTATCTTAGAAGTTGATACATATTAAAATTTCTGGATAGCACTTCAGATGCTCTCGCACTTCACGACATCACACTGTAACTATTAATTGATTTAGTCGTACCTTACGGCTTAACAACAAAAAAGCTCGCGACGCGAGCTTTTCTTTTCATACTGATTTCTACATTGTTAATGTTAACTTCCCGGGGATTCTTGAGCGCACTTCTTTTAGTGCTTCTCCAGACATCTGAACATTTGCGAACCAGAATGGCTTGTGCTTATCAATGAAGGCGCTACTTTTTGTTAAGCCTTCATAAATTGAGTACGCTTTGGCTTGTGCCAATGCTGCGCCATAGTCGCTTCTCTCCAATATTGGTATGTTATCAAGATCTTCGATGACAGCATTTTTGATATGTAATGAAGCTTTTGGCCAATCATATGATTCGAGAATACGGCGTGTAATCGATGCTTCCATCTCGTGTATGACTTTTGGTAAAAAGGCGGTATTGGCTTTTATGTCAGCACAAGCATAGTATTCTTCTTTTTTTTCTGCTTTCCTGTAGTTAAGCATGACCTCAACCAATGCGTCTTCAAAGGTATAAGTAAAATGATTGACGATGACGAAGTTACCTAGCGTACGCAAAACACCAATTAGGATACCTGCGTCTGGCTCTCGAACACCTGCACTTTGTAAACGCATTCGTGTGACATTTGCAGTTACCACAAGGTGTTGCCACATTTTAGGAGCAATAAGTTTGGTATTCCGATCTGCCCATTTGAGCATCGGCCTTGCCATTAAGACAGGAAATAACAGGCGACAATTCTCAATTCCGATTTGACCAATAGCAACTTTTGCATCCGGTACGCCCTTAGGTTTACGCCCTAGCCTTTCACAAAATTTGGGGTTAGAAATGAGATCTACAATGGTAGAGTTCAATTGGTGACTAAGGGTCGTGAGTGTCCCTAACTTCGAAAAAGACAGTGATGGAGAGTATGCAAAAGAAGCAAAATGATCAAAAAGAGGGATTCCTCCGCATAGTTTATCAATAGGATAAGACTCTAACTTACTAATCAACATGCGTTCAGCTACTCGTGAAACATCCCGCACAACTTTTCTTAGTGTTTTTTGTTTGTCTTCAACAACCTGACGTCTTTCCTGTACCCGCTCTTGTTCGCACATAAGTAAAATACGTTGATTTCGGGTTATACGTTCATCCTCGTTGAAGATGACGTCGTCACAATAGCGGCCTTGTAAACTTAGTAAATCATCGACCTCTGTTTGATCAACTAGGTACTTCATGCTAACAAGCCATTTTGCGTGTCGAATTTCTACCTCTTTCGATACTTTACTTGCTATATCAATTGCTTCTTGCGTGTAGGTTTTCTTGGTTAGCAACAAGCTTCTATCCCTATACTTCTTATAATGAATCTAATTGGTATAGTGTATACGATATGGCAATCAATCTTAAGTTTTGTGTGATATTAATTCAGATAATGCCCCATCCGAATCTACTAAACCATCAACAAACTACAATTTTGACAGAGTAGACAGGTGAAGGCGGATAAACTTTTCGGGATACCGATATTTAAACTTTTTGCCTTTCTTCAGCTTCGATTTGGCAAATTTGCAGATCTTCGTGTCACCTATGCCAGTGACACGCCTTATCTTGGCAGTGCTGTTGGAGTGCTCTAGCTCAATCATGACATCACAATACCCTTGGTAATCATCAAACCTCTTATCTACCTGCTTTTGGAGCTTAGATTTGATTTTCTTTGCCACAGGATTGAATTCCGAATCATCTGCAACAATAAGGTTCGAAAACAATAATAAAGGAAACAGGAGTATTGAACGCATTTTCAGTCAGATAGTATTTAGAAGCCATGAATACTGACTATATTAAGTTCTCTTTCGTAAATAAAACCGGGACGCATGTTGTGCGTCCCGGTGAGTGTTTTTTCGTAAGTGATATGTTTGTTAGGCCTGCTTTTTCCCTTTGCTACTTTTAAAACCTTGGTGAGGAAAAACGTTTCTAATACGCTGCTGTACTTTCTTGGGTACCTGTTTAGAAAACACCAGTCGCATACCAGTGCGCTGACTATATACTTTCAGTTGACCATCAAAAGGAAAATGTTCAGCAATATCTTGCAAGTTGTGCTTAAAAGAAGGTGGAATGTGGCCTTTCACTTTAGTCAAACTACCCTTGTCAAAGTTCACCTTTAAAACTGGGCGATCTACAGCTATCAACCAAAAAATAACAACAGCAGCAATCAAGATTACATAAAGCATTCGGTGCTCCTTAGCTAGACAACAGTTTACTCAAGTCTTCTTTAATTGATGATACCTTAAGACTTGCCTTTTCGCTTCTTGATGCTTCGGACAATAAATATTCGATGGCATCGGATAACGTACAACCTAGCTCATTCGCTCTACTGGAGAGCTTTTCCCATACACGATAGTCAAGATCGATGGATTTCTTCTTGGTATGAACTTGCTCAGCATTAAAGTGACGTTTGCGCTTAGCGCGAATCGCTTGCTTGAGCTTATTATCGAGTTCTTCTGACATATGGTTTTCAATCCAAGTCAGAACTTGTGTTGGCTCATGCTCTATTTTACGCAACTCAGCAACTGCTGCGTCAGCTTCACTGGTGTCAATGTAGCGTGTTATCGCCTCTCCATCTTTCCATTTTTTGATGAGATACTTCCACTTCCAACCACATTCTAAATTTTCAAGTTGCTGATATTTCATCCTTTCGACCCTTAATGCGCATCTGGGTGACAGCGTAACCCAGAGATGTCAATTCAGCAATTAAAACTCGTGAAAGTATCGATGTCGATCACTTATTTGTCTAAAGTTTAACCGGCGTACCGTTTCAACTTTTGGGATTGGTTAAATTGTCGCTAGGGAGTTGATCATCGTTTCGTTATAATGCTTCGCAAGATTAGATTAAGATGAATTTTAATGAACCAAGTTAACTGGCAAGATGTCACCCCTTCTTTCGAGCAATATGAAGAGCTTTTAAGCAATGCAACTACTCTTCCGATAAAATCCTTTATTGACCTTCAGCCAAGACTTGAAGCAACCATTAATAGATTTACTAACGTCCGAGGACTCACTCGCATACTCTTGGTCAACTGTACTGATAACGCCATTTATAGAGGGTTTATCTTTGATGTAGTAAAGGGTAAAACGTCTGGTCCTGTTATCACAACAGAATCGCTTGACGCGAAAGAGTTGTTTGACCGTTACAGGGTGAGTCGAGATGGTAACACGACATGTGAATCGGGTTTGCTCTCTAAAGCAGATGGTGGCTATCTAATTGTTCCAGCAAATTTGGTTCTTGCTAATGCCGCTCGTTGGCCGAGTATCAAAGCAGCTATTCAGGGGACTGGATTTTCGCCAATAAACCTAACGCCTGAGCGTATCGCCTCTTCACCAGTTACGGCAAAAACTTACGATGTAAAACTGATAATCACAGGCGATCGTAATCAGTTGGCCGAAATAGAATATGTTGATGATGACTTTTCGGCAGGCTTAACGATGTATACAGAAGTGGAAGAAGACATTCATCTTTCTCAAGAGAACCTCGGTAACTATATTGGATTGGTTAACTGGATTTGTAAGAAATATCAGCATCCAAATTTAGATTGCAGTGCATTTAAAAGGTTAATTCTTGCTGGTATGCGATACACGGAGGATCAGCATTACTTACCTCTTGGTGTGATGTGGCACAACCAGTTACTTGGCCTTTCACGACAATATGCTACGAGCGATATCATTAACTTTAACGCGGTTGATCAGGCTATTGATGACAAGTACTACCGTGAGTCATACCTGCCTCAACGAGCGGTTGATGATATTCTTGACGGGCAAGTGATCATCGAGACTACGGGAGAACAGGTTGGCCAAATTAACGGATTGACCGTTATCGATATGGCTGGACACCCAGTTTCTTACGGAGAGCCCGCTCGTATCTCATGTGTTATACACTTCGGTGATGGTGATATTTCCGATGTTGAACGCAAGGCAGAGCTTGGCGGTAACTTACACGCCAAAGGCATGATGATCATGCAAGCATTTGTGAGCTCAGCACTGGATCTTGATGAACCCCTACCATACTCCGCATCGATTGTATTTGAGCAGTCTTACAGTGAAGTTGACGGTGATAGCGCCTCATTAGCCGAGCTTTGCTGTTTGGTAAGTGCCCTGTCTGAATCTCCAGTCAATCAACAGATCGCCGTCACCGGAGCTGTAGACCAATTTGGTCGTGTGCAAGCCGTTGGTGGCCTGAACGAAAAAATCGAAGGTTTCTACCAAGTATGTAAACACCAAGGGTTCACTGGCCAGCAAGGTGTGATTATGCCCAAATCTAACCTCAAGCACCTCGCGTTACATAAAGATGTCATAGAGAGCATTAAGAATGATGAGTTCCATATTTGGTCTGTTTCTACTGTAGACGAAGCGATTCCTATCCTGATGTCAAAACCATTTCGTGGAGAAGAAGATAGCGTCATTGGTAAAATTGCTGAACGTATTGAAAGCTTTGAAAGACACGAACATCCTGAAGGAATTGTGGAGCGCATCAAAAACTGGTTTGTCTAGTACTGATCGGAGTTGTTTAGCGTACACGTGTTCACTAAGATGCAGCTATCAAAAATCGGAGTAATTGATAATGCAAAACAAACGTGATTCTTATAACCGTGACGATCTTCTAGCTTCTAGCCAAGGTGAGCTGTTCGGACCTGGTTACCCTCAGCTTCCAGCGCCAAACATGCTAATGATGGATCGTATTACTAAAATGTCTGAGACTGAAGGCGATTTTGGTAAAGGTTTAATTCTTGCAGAATTGGATATTACTCCTGACCTTTGGTTTTTTGATTGCCACTTCCCTGGTGACCCGGTAATGCCAGGCTGTCTTGGTCTTGATGCAATGTGGCAGCTTGTTGGTTTCTTCTTAGGCTGGGTTGGCGGTAAAGGGAAAGGTCGCGCTCTTGGTGTTGGCGAAGTGAAATTTACTGGTCAGATCCTACCAACAGCGAAAAAAGTAACTTACGAAATCCACATGAAGCGTGTTGTTAACCGTAAGTTGGTGATGGGCTTAGCTGATGGCCGTGTATGTGTAGACGGTAAAGAAATCTACGTAGCAAAAGATCTGAAAGTGGGTTTGTTCCAAGACACTTCTAGCTTCTAATCACCTACTCTGAAGCGTTTTATAAGGCTCCTTTTTTAAGGGGCCTTTTTGTTATCCGTGTACCGTCCTAAATAAGGTTGACACATTTCCGACATGAAATTGGAGAGTGTCATGAAATCAACAAGTAAACGAACCCAACGAGATTATTCTCTTGCTTTTAAATTGACGGTCGTTGACCAAGTAGAAAAAGGCGAAATGACCTATAAACAAGCTCAAGAGCGATACGGGATACAAGGTCGGTCTACTGTCTTAGTTTGGCTTCGTAAGCACGGTCAGCTAAATTGGTCTAAAGGAATAGAGAAACCAAACACAGTAGGTAATGGTATGCCTGATTCTCCTTCTACTCAAACTCCAGAACAACGGATAAAAGAACTCGAGCAACAACTTGAAGAAACTCAACTGAAAGCGGACTTCTTTGAGGCTGTCGTAAAAGTAATGGATAGAGATTTCGGAGTCCGAATCTCAAAGAAGCGCAAAGCCGAGTTATTAAGGAAAAAACGGTCAAAAAGCTCACAGTAACTAAAGCTTGTCACTTCATCGGGATTACTCGGCAGGCGTTTTACAAACGCTGCGCGCTCGAGCTTCAGCGAACTCAGAAAGAGCAATCTGTCATTGGGTTCGTCAAAGAGCAAAGGATTCGACATCCTCGATTAGGAACTCGAAAGCTAAAGTACTTACTCAGTCAGAGTAACATTTATATAGGGCGAGACAGTCTGTTTTTATTGCTAAAACAGCATCGCCTATTGGTCTTAAACCGTAGGGCTTATCATCGAACAACAAACAGCCATCACCGGTTCCACTGCCATCCAAACCGAATCAAAGAGGGCATGGTTCCAAATAAACCGGAGCAGTTGTGGGTCGCTGATGTTACTTACTTGGCAACACGAGCGGGAAATACTTATCTCAGCTTAATCACTGACGCTTACTCGAGGAAGATAGTTGGGTATCATCTCGATGATAATATGAAGACGCAAGCCGTTAAGAGTGCGTTCCTGAAAGCTTTGAAAAAGCGGCGATATGAGGGAGAGCTTATCCATCACTCTGATCGAGGTATTCAATACTGCTCTGAAGAATATCAGTCATTACACAGAAAATATCATGTGACATGCTCTATGACTGATGGGTACGACTGCTATCAAAACGCTCTAGCGGAAAGAGTAAATGGTATCTTAAAGATGGAGTACTTGCTGACTAAGCCGAATGACTTGAATGAAGCTAAGAAAATGGTCGCTGAGTCTGTGAAACTCTATAATGAACAGAGACCACATACAGCTCTAAAATACAAAACGCCCGATGAAGTTCATCGAGCGTTTTAACTAAAAGTGTCAACCCATATCAGGACGGGTCACCGCAGTATTGTTTTAAAACAAAATCTAGGCTTATGAACGCAGAAAAGGCTCTAAATGAGCCTTTTCAAATCCTTCTAGTTGTATGTGGAGAGTTATTTGTAGAGACCAGACTGTTTTTCATCTCTGGCATCACGCCAACCACCTAACCAATACGACCGAGCATCAATTTGTTGATATGGGCAAGCCTCTTGGGACCTTCCATTCAACCCAGCTTTGTAGCCTTGAGATTGAGCTCGCTCTAGGCGATCACGCTTTTGTCTCTTCATAGGTAATTCCTCATACAGGTCGTACAACTGTTATTGTGAAACTTTGATGGAGTTTTTATGACTCCACTTATAAGAATCGATCAAAGTTTGCTTTTTCTCAAGGCATAAAAAAAGCAGAGACTCATTTCTGTGAGCCTCTGCTTGATTTAAAAAATACTGACTATTTTCTACGGAACCCGAAAAGCCCAAGTAGTGTCAAAGCAAAAATGCCAAGCCCAGCACCTTGGCGTTCTGCTGCCGCTTGGTCGACAGATCGAGTGACAATGTCAGTTGCATCATTGGATGCGATTGGAATTAGTTTAACCGCCACCACTTTTTCAGCATTTGCCTCACCACCGTTACACAGTGAGTTATGTGCAAACGTATCATAGCCACCTGGACACATCGTCGCCGTTGCGGATATCATACCTGCATCATTAATGTCGGTTGCATCAATAATGCGGAATTGGTTGTTTTCAGCTGAATAATCACCACCATTAGTAAGGTCGTCCAAGTACCAAGCTCGATCTTGGAAGATATCTCTTCTCGCTTCAACTGTCCCTGTTGCGTCGTAAGGTAGGATAAAGCCGCGTTTTCGGCGTGCTTTGCCATCAACTTCACGCGTATCCTCCGCATCTAGCTGACCAACAATTTCATTGTAATTGTTGATGGACCCAACTTTACCGCCGATACCATCAAAAAAGATACCTCCGGATAGGTAGTTCGCAGTTGGCTGTTCAATGTTACTAACCACAAATAGCCTGTTTGACGCTGAACCATTTTCGGGGGCACCACCTGATCGCTTTGCCTCGCCGACTGCTATAAGGTTATCGTTTATCGTTTCAACTACAGAATTAGTATAAATAAAGTCAGAACTAATTTCTGATGTTGCACCTGATACACGTGATGATGTCCAAGCTGCGGTGGATACATTAGAAGAAGAATCAAAAGTGCCTTTAAAAATAGTTGCCTCTAGGTAATTGTCATCATTTCCGTAAGTGTTATATCCAACGCCGTATATCACACTGTTTGCAGAATCCTTTTTAGATACAAAATCTCGCATACTTCCTTGCGCAATACGGTCATTTCTTATGGTATTGCCAGAAGACCAACCAATAAGAGCGGTATTACCTGCACTATCCCAGATTGCTGCCTTCGAGCTGTAATTCGAGCCATAGTCATTAACTTTTGAATATGAAACACTACCCGACACAAAACTATCATCGCTAGCCCAAGCTCTAGATTGATAATACTCTGTCTTAGCATCATCATCTGATTCCTTAATATAACTAGGATAAACAGGGGCAACAACTTGGTTACGTGTTTTCAATTTACTAGCGAGAGAGCCATCGCTGCTACTGTTAAGTACACTTTGATTACCTATCGCCTGACCGCTTTCAGTAAGAGCGTTTATTACATTGTTGTACTTGTTATCAAAAGGAGCACCCTCTGAGAATGCTAGCGCATTCGATTTTTCGTTTAGTGTGTATTTCTCTTGATACCAAGGCTCCCAAACACGTGAAGCCCAACTCTCACATGTGGAATATCGTAGTTCTCTAATACAATATAACTCAACGTCATCAAAGTCTTCGATGTAACGGAACTGAGCATCCATCGCAAATGGTACTTCCTCACGAAAGCTAACACCATCTACCGCTTCACCCGATAGTATCTTGGTCGTTCTCGTTTCACCGGCTAGCTTGAATGTTGTTTCATCACAAGCGGCACCATTATCAAAACAACCTAACTGATATGGTGTTGTTTTATCAGTGTCTTCATAAACGTTACCAGCTTGGATTGCAACGCCATATGCTGTGGCATAATCGGTATTGATACCTTCTGGAGCCACCTCCACCACACGGTAAAGCGCAGCGTTAGCATTCATTGCCGTACCCACCATCATCGCGACGGCGGTCAATTTGAATTTGTTACTACAATTCATGGAATTCTTAACTGTCCTGTTGCATTGCTTCGAGTTCTTCCCATCTCTCGAACGCGATTTCCAACTCCTGCTCTACGGCAGCGAGCTGTTCCAATACCGGTTGAGTCTGTTCTACAGGTTTAGTGAAGAACTCTGGGTCATTCACTTGTTCTTGTAGAGTCTCAATATCCGACTCTAATTGTTCTAGTTTAGCTGGAAGAGCCTCTAATTCTCTTTGCAGCTTATACGATAACTTCTTCGAATTGTTCTTAGGTTGCGTAGTTTTGGGAGTTTCCTCAACCACTTTCTCTTTCTTCGCTGTTTTTTCAACCTGACCACGCGAAGCAAGAACTTGATCACGTTGCTGTTTTGCATCGTGATAGCCACCAACGAACTCTTCGATTACGCCGTTACCTTCAAAAATCCAACTGGTCGTTACTGTGTTATCTACAAACTCACGGTCGTGGCTTACTAACAGTAACGTACCCTGATAATTGGCAAGCATTTCTTCTAAAAGTTCCAACGTTTCGATGTCCAAATCGTTAGTTGGTTCGTCCAGAATAAGCAAATTGTTAGGTTTCAATAAGATACGCGCTAGCAACAAACGGTTTTTTTCACCGCCTGATAACGCTTTTACTGGCGTACGAGCACGTTTTGGTGCGAACAAGAAATCTTGCAGGTAGCTCAATGCGTGACGCTGACGACCGCCCACCATTACTTCTTGCTTACCATCCGCTAAGTTATCGATAACCGTCTTTTCAGGATCGAGGATTTCACGGTACTGGTCGAAGTAAGCCACTTCAAGTTTTGTACCGCAATGTAGACGACCACCTTGTGTCTCTAACTGGCCTAGTAGCAACTTGAGAACAGTACTTTTACCACAGCCATTAGGGCCAATAAGTGCGATTCGATCACCGCGCATGATGTTGAAGCTGAAGTCATCCACGATCTTTTTGCCTTCAAAAGCAAAAGAGACGTTCTCTGCTTCAAAGACGATCTTGCCTGAACGCGATGCATCATCGATATTAAGGTTAACTTTACCTTGAACTTCACGGCGGTCACGACGTTCTTCACGCAGCTTTTTAAGAGCACGAACGCGACCTTCGTTACGTGTACGACGCGCTTTAATACCCTGACGAATCCATACTTCTTCCTGAGCTAGCTTTTTGTCGAACTCTGCATTTTGCATCTCTTCAACACGAAGCATTTCTTCTTTGTCATTCAAGTATTGGTCATAGTTGCCAGGGAAAGAAGCCAATTGACCACGATCTAAGTCAACGATACGTGTCGCCATCGATTTGATGAACGCACGGTCGTGAGAAATAAAGATAATCGAGCCCTTGAAGTCTTTTAAGAAGTTCTCTAACCATTCGATGGTTGTTACATCAAGGTGGTTAGTAGGCTCATCAAGAAGCAATACATCAGGGTCACAAACAAGTGCACGAGCGAGCGCAGCTTTGCGTTGCCAGCCACCTGATAAATCTGTCAGTTTGGTTTCAGGACTTAGCTTTAGCGCGCCAAGTACATTCTTAACACGATCATCAAAGCGCCAAGCGTTAAGGTGATCCAGCTGTTCTTGAATCTTAGCGAGTCGGTTGATGTTCTTTTCACTTGGGTCCTGAGCCACAAGATCGAGAAGATCGTGATAGATCTTTAGCTGTTCACCGATTTCAGCCAAACCGCCAGATACGTATTCGTAAACCGTACCCTCTTGATTACGCGGTGGATCTTGTTCAAGTCGAGAAACAACTACGTCTTGAGTGATTTGAATCTTGCCATCGTCCAACAAAATGTCGCCGGCAAGCACTTTCATTAATGTAGACTTACCTGCACCGTTGCGACCAACTAAACAAACGCGTTCGTTCTCTTGAAGAGCGAACTCGGCTTTGTCTAGCAATGGATGGTCACCAAATGCAAGTTGTGCGTTATGAATGGTAAGTAATGCCATTATTATCCAACCAATGTGTGAGTTGTTCTAAGTCAAACGGCCAGTTCAACTCAGAATCTTGATATTTTAATACGGGAATTGTGACGCCGTAACGAGAAAAGAGAACATCGTCGAACGCAATGTCGACGATGTGAGTTTGTTCGGCGAGACCAATCTGACCAACGAGGTCAAACGCCATCTCACAGAGATGGCATCCTTCTGTGCTGTAAAGTGTTAGCACATTCAACATCCTTTTACTGTTCCGTCCCTATTCTGCGTGCGTAACCAACCAGCAGTTGTGAATCTGTTTGTTACGAGAGAAATCCAATGGCAGAGTTTGAGAAGAAATGTTCTGCGCTTTTAAGCCAAGTTCTGCAAGCCCCGCTTCGTCCATCTTGAAGTGACGTTTATTGTTAGAAAACACAATCGTACCGCTGGCACGTAATAGACGCTTCAGGTTTGTCATTAGCTTAATATGATCGCGTTGTACATCGAACGACGTTTCCATTCGCTTAGAGTTAGAGAATGTCGGTGGATCAATAAAGATAAGATCGTATTCACCTTTCGCGTTCTCAAGCCACTGTAGACAGTCAGCTTGCTCAAAACGATGCTGGCGACCCACACAACCATTTAGCTGCATGTTGTCTTTCGCCCAGTTAAGGTAAGTGTTAGACATGTCTACCGTGGTTGTAGAACGCGCACCACCAACGGCAGCGTGCACTGTCGCACTGCCAGTGTAAGCAAACAAGTTAAGGAAATCTTTACCCTGAGCCATCTCACCAAGGCGACGACGAGTGATCTTATGATCCAAGAACAAGCCTGTGTCTAGGTAATCGTGAAGGTTCACGATCAGCTTCACGCCATACTCATTCACTTCAAGCGTCTCTGAAACTTGACCTAGTTTTTGGTATTGACTACGACCTTTCTGCTTCTCACGAACTTTAAGTACAACTTTGTTCGCTTCTACACCTGTTACCTGAATCGTTGCACGGATGATGTCCGTTAGACGACGCTTAGCTTTTTCCTCAGGAATGTTTTTAGGTGCCGCGTATTCCTGAATCACAATTTGCTCGCCGTACACGTCGATAGCTACGTTGTATTCTGGAAGGTCCGCATCGTAGATACGGTAACAGTCTAGTTTCTCTTTACGCGCCCACTTACCAATCTTGCCGATGTTTTTCTTCAAACGGTTTGAAAAGTCAGGTGCGATTTGGACGTTAGTGTCCGCACCTTTCACTTCATCAGCACTACGCTCCGCAATGCTGTAGTTCTTTTGGTGACACGGTAACGCACCATTATTCAATTTGAACTGTTTGTCCGCACGCATACGAAGACAACTTAGTAGCTCGTCTGAACTAGAGAAAATAGACGCTTTACAACCGCCAAATTCTGCTTTTAGCTGACCACCAAACGCTGTGTATAGCGCAATCAGACCTGGCTCAGTACCAAGACGCTCACCATACGGCGGGTTAGACACGATAACACCAGCTTCGAAACCGGCCGGACGAGTAATAGTTGCTGCGTCGCCTTGTGCAAATGTAATTAGCTCTTCAACTCCAGCTCTGCGAGCGTTGTCCTGTGCTACTTTCAGAACTTTCGGGTCGTTATCGAAGCCAAAAAACTTAGCGTCAACTTTTTTGACACCGCGTCGGGCTTGTACATTTGCTTCTGATTTAATCTCTGCCCAAAGCTCAGGTTCAAAGTCTTCTAGCGCTTCAAAGCCCCACTGTTTACGTTTAACGCCAGGTGCCATGTTCGCTGCCATCATTGCCGCTTCAATCAGCAACGTACCAGAACCACACATTGGGTCTAGAAGTGGTTGAGAGCCATCCCAGCCACAACGCATTACGATTGCTGCAGCAAGCGTTTCACGAAGTGGAGCTCGGCCAGATTCTGGGCGATAGCCGCGTTGATGAAGGCCACTGCCCACCATATCGACACCAAGAATCGCTTTGTCTTTATGTAGACGAACGTGAACACGGATATCTGGACGCTCTTTGCTAATGTTCGGACGAGGAAGTCCTTTCTTCTCAAAGCAGTCTACGATGCCATCTTTGACTTTCATCGCGCCATATTGGCTGTTGCGGATTTCGCGGTTAGTACCGTTGAAATCAACCACAAAACGCTTTGAGCTATGGAATTGGTTTACCCAGTTGATTGCAGACGTTGACAGGTAAAGATCCATGTCGTCGTTACAGGTAAACTCCGATAAAACACGTACAAATCGAGACGCTAAGCGGCTCCACAAACAGCAACGGTAAATCTGTTCATTCGTTGCCTTAAATTTTACGCCTGCCTGTACTGGTTTGGCGTTTTCAATGCCTAGTTTAGTCAGCTCTTCTACAAGCAAGTTTTCCATGCCGTTTGAAGTTACCGCGAGATATTGATTCATAGTGTTCTTTCGTCGATAAAAAATGGCTTTGATTATACCTGACTTTACGATCAATGCCTCGTTTTTAAAGGCTTTTTCGCTTTATTAGCGCAAACAGTCGCCAATCTCACCAACTGAAAGTCAAATCACATCACCTCCATAAACAGAATACGTCTCCTTTTCACCTTCTTGTAAAAATGCGGCCTGTGGCGAAAGTAAATACTTATTCACTAACAAATTGGTATATACCAAGATGGGTTTTGGCATGTAATTTACTTACAAAATGGGTGTATAGAGGAATAAAAGGTGAAATATAAAGCGTCTTATTGCCTAATTTAAGGAAAAGCTAAAGTGAAAAAATTGGAATAAAAGTGAGTTGCTTCATATATGAGATATGAAATCCCCCTCATCTAGGGATGAGTTTTGGGTGCGTACAAGGAGAGATTTGGAAAATTCTAGGCAAAAAAAATCGACCTAATGCGGTCGATTAATGCAAACAAAGGAACGAAAATAAAGAAAAAATCAAAAGGAAACTAACCCACCATCGCCATTGGTGCCATCATGAATAGGTGATTGGCACATACCATGCGATCATGCATTACTTTAATCGGTTGTCCAAATGGCAGTGCTTTATTGCCATCGAGTAAGAACTCGTCCTGCCCTACATAAGCACACAGACTAGATGTTTCGCCTGACTCGAGAACGATGAATACGCCTTCTGAAAAGCGGTTTGTCAGGCATACCATGTCCCCTTCTTCTGGCTCATGTCCATCGCATTGGGCATCGAAGAACCAGCTCTTGGGCTGGACTGGCTTGTGAAAGCGTTTTGCGGCTACGCAATAAAGCGTAAGTTCGGCTTGACGGTATTCGTTGATGTCGAGACAACGGATTCGTTCGTTGTACGTTTGGAACGCGCTTGCGTCATCAACGGTGAATTCATTGTCTGAGAAGGCACAATTGACCAACAGCTTACGGCATAGATTGGTTTGGAAAATCATCTCCTCCCCCAAATCCAGCATTAGGCAAGCTTTCTGCTCGTCAAAATACCAATTCCATTTGTCGCTGGGTTTAAGCATTATTCCGTTCTCTTGTGACTAGTTAAACAGTAATAAGAGGTAAAACGCTTAATTACCTACTCATGATTTTTAAATTTTACAAACGAACGGACAAAAAAAAAGAGGAAACGAGTTCCTCTTTTTTTTAGTAACAAGCGTCGATTTCTCAACGAGTTAGCAGCTAATTTTATAGACTTTTAACAATATCGCGTACGAGGCCCGGACCGTGGTAGATGAACCCAGTGTAAACTTGAACAAGTTGTGCACCCGCCATCATTTTCTCTTTGGCAGCAACGTATGAGTCCACGCCGCCTACGCCGATGATCGGTAATTTGTCACCCAGCTCTTCATGAAGTTTACGAACGACCTCTGTTGAACGAGATTGAACTGGGCGTCCACTTAAACCACCCGCTTCGTTCGCATGTTTCATTCCTTCAACAATTGTGCGATCCAACGTCGTGTTTGTTGCAATAACGCCGTCAATGTTGTTCTTAATTAGAGAATCACAGATCTGGCTGATTTCGTCATCACTCAAATCCGGTGCAATTTTTAGCGCAAGTGGTACGTACTTACCGTGTTTTTCAGCAAGTTCTGCTTGTTTCTCTTTGAGTTCAGATAACAACTCGTCTAGCGCTTCACCGTACTGAAGCGAACGAAGTCCTGGTGTATTTGGTGACGAGATGTTCACGGCAATGTAACCGGCATATTCGTACACTTTTTCCATACAAATCAGGTAGTCCTCTGCCCCATTCTCAATTGGTGTGTCTTTATTCTTACCAATGTTGATACCAAGAACGCAGTTGTATTTTGCCTTTTTCACATTCTCAACCAGATGATCCACACCTAGGTTGTTAAAGCCCATACGATTGATGATACCTTCCGCTTCAACTAGGCGGAACAAGCGTGGCTTGTCATTGCCTGGTTGCGGACGAGGCGTAACAGTACCAACTTCGACAAAACCAAAGCCCATAGCGTCAAATGCTTCGATACATTCACCGTTTTTGTCCAAACCTGCAGCAAGACCCACAGGGTTACGGAATGTAAGCCCCATGCATTCTACTGGACGATTTGGTAATTGTTGACGATAGAAAAGATCGAGAGGAGTGCCGTTAAAGCGTTGGAAGTTTTTGATTGCAAGATCATGTGCCTTTTCGGCATCAAGTTGGAAAAAGCCAGTTCTGGCTAGACGGTAAAGCATTGTGCCTCCGAAAGAAAAAAGCCCCGTGTAAACGGGTCAATATTATTTACTGTTTTTCAATGCAATTCAATGAAAATGAGTGAATTCAGCAAAATAGTACGTCTCATTTTAGTTTTGCTCATAAAAACAGTCGATTAGCGAACTATTCTCTGTACAAAATTGCTAGCTTTTTCTTTAAAAGCAAACGATTTCATGCCATAAAAACTTAAACATGGAGTTACGGCGTCACTATTCATGGGTAGTTATAATGATTTGAACATAAAAAAGCCCCGCGATTGCGAGGCTTTTGCTAAAGTGGCTTACCCTATTCGTTTGAAGAGCAGTTTAAGTTGAGTAGAACCAACTCTCGAAGCGCTACAGAGAACTTAGCGAACTCATGAACTGAGCCGACTTTGAACTCGTTCAAGATGCTTTCCCAACGATGGAGTGACAGCTCATTCGTTGTCATCCAATCTTCTAGCGCTTGCATCACATCTAGATCTTCTGTTGAGCAACCACAAGTTAGAACTTGAGCTGTCAATTGACGTTGTTGCCAATCAAGATCTTCACGGAACGCCGCACGAGCAAGAGCTTGCCAGTTGTTGTCTACCGCTTGACCATTGATTTGTTTCAAGAACCAGTGAAGTGATAGACGGTCACCCAAGTTGAAGTAAAGCTTCGAAGCTTGCTCAACGGTTTTACCTGTTTCACTTGCCACTGCTGAGATATCCAGTGCTGACTGCAGGCTAGAAAGACGAGCCACATGATGAGCCAGCTTCTCTTCTACTCCACGCTCAATCCATTTCTGAGCAAGTTCGTTATGCTCTTCCACTTCTGATGCAACTAGCATGGTATCTAGTGTTTCAGTAATGGTGTGAACATCGTCTTTATATAGTGCAACGAGCTCAGTTACTGTGCTCTTACCGCTACGGTTACGTAATAACCAGCGAGAAATACGGCGTAATGCGCGACGTACGTAGAACATAATCTCATATTGAGCTTCTGCGGTTGCAACGTTATCAAGTGCACGGGTTTGCTTAAGAATATCTTCCAGTTCGAAGATTTCACGCGTCGCACTGTAAGCGTTAGCAATATCAACCACACTCGCGCCCGTCTCTTCTTGAAGACGAGTCACGAAGTTACACCCCATTTCATTAACCATTTGGTTTGCCAACGCTGTTGCGATGATTTCAGCACGCAGCGGGTGGTTTACCATTTGATCCTTGTAGTTACGGCGTAACTCACTTGGGAAGTAAGCAACTAATTGTTTTCCATGGAATTCGTCATTTGCAATTTCGTCAGCGACCAATTGCTCTTTCAGAACCATCTTACCGTACGCTACCAGAACCGAAAGCTCAGGACGTGTCAGGCCAAGACCTTGTTTTTCGCGCTCAATGAGTGTTTCGTCGTCAGGAATGTACTCAAGAGCACGATCCAAGTACCCTGCCTTCTCCATTGTATGGATAAAGCGGATTTGCTCTTTAACGATGCCAACACCTTGTTGTTCAGTCACAGAAATCGACTCAGACTGGCGATATGCATCGTCCAATACGATCTCACCCACTTCGTCTTCCATCGATTCAAGAATCTGGTTGCGTTGTTTAACCGTCAGATCGCCATTCGATACAAGACCGTTCAAGAAGATCTTGATGTTTACTTCATTGTCCGAGCAATCTACGCCACCAACGTTGTCAACAAAGTCGGTATTTACACGACCGCCTGCGGTTGCGTATTCGATACGACCCAACTGAGTCATACCCAAGTTACCGCCTTCACCAACGACTTTCGCTTTTAAATCACGCCCATCGATGCGGAGTACGTCGTTTGCACGGTCGCCAACGTCAGTGTGTGTCTCGCTAGAAGCTTTAACATAAGTACCGATACCACCATTCCAAAGGAGATCCACTTCCATTTGCAGGATCATCTTAATCAGATCATTTGGTGCTAAAGACGCTTTCTTCGTACCCAACATTTTTTGGATTTCTGGCGTAAGTTGGATCGATTTAGAGCGACGAGAGAAGATACCACCGCCCTGTGAGATCAACTCCGCATTGTAATCTTCCCAGCTTGATCGTGGCAGATTGAATAAGCGATTACGCTCTTCCCAGCTGGTGGCTGAATCTGGATTTGGATCAATGAAGATGTGCATGTGGTTAAACGCAGCTTGTAGACGAATATGCTTAGATAGCAGCATACCGTTACCAAATACGTCCCCTGCCATATCACCCACACCAATTGCTGTGAAGTCAGTGGTTTGACAGTTGATGTCCATTTCTCGGAAGTGGCGTTTCACCGATTCCCAACCACCTTTCGCAGTGATACCCATTGCTTTGTGGTCATAACCGTTAGAACCACCTGATGCAAACGCGTCACCTAGCCAGAAGTTGTACTCATCCGATACAGAGTTCGCCAAATCAGAGAATGTTGCTGTACCTTTATCGGCGGCAACAACTAAGTATGGGTCGTCTTCATCGTGACGCACTACACTCTTCGGCGGAATAACTTCGCCTTCGATGATGTTATCGGACACATCGAGAAGCGCGCGAATGAAGCGTTTGTAACAACGTTGACCTTCAGCGAAGATTTCATCACGGTTAGTTAGAGTTGGCTGACGTTTACATACGAAGCCACCTTTTGCACCCACAGGAACAATAACCGTGTTCTTAACTTGCTGTGCTTTAACCAGACCAAGAATTTCAGTACGGAAGTCCTCTTGACGATCCGACCAACGCAAACCACCACGCGCGACTTTACCGCCACGTAGGTGTACACCTTCAATATCAGGTGCGTAAACGAAGATCTCAAACGCAGGCACTGGCTGAGGAATATCTGGGATTTCGCTTGGTTTCATCTTCAACGATAACCAAGGTTTCGGCTGCTTATTTTCGTCCAATTGGTAGTAGTTAGTACGTAGCGTTGCCGTGATCATTTCCATGTAGCGACGGATGATACGATCATCATCTAGGCTTTCAACACGATCCAGTTGCTCGGTTATTTTCTTGATAAGATCTTTCTGACCTTTCTCGCTGCCTTTGTGTTTTGGATCGAATCGTTTGGCAAACAAGTTTACTAGACCCGTTGCCAAATCTGGGTAATGGCTAAGGGTATCTTCTATGTATTGTTGGCTGAATGGGAAACCAACCTGGCGCATATAGCGCGCGTATGCACGAAGAATTGAGATTTCACGACCAGACAGTGAAGCGCCTAGTACCAAGCGGTTGAAGCCATCACTCTCTAGATTACCAGCCCAAATCGCTGCGAATGCTTGTTGGAAACGATCGCGAGCTTCACGAAGATCAACGGTCTTGTCGCTCTTATGCAGCATTGAGAAATCAAGGATCCAGAACGTTTGACCATTGTTGGTTTCGATCTCATAAGGCGATTCGCCGATCACACGTAACCCTAGGTTTTCCAACATTGGCATCACGTCGGATAGGTGAATTGGCTCGTCGCGGTGGTATAGCTTCAAGCGAACTGCTTTCGATTCAGCCGCTTCTTCTTGCGGACGATAGAACAACATGCCGAGTTTGTTGTCGTCGCTTAACGCTTCTAGACGTTCGATATCTGCAACCGCAGAACCCGGCATCATGTCTTCTTTATATGAACGTGGGAATGCGCTCATGTACTCTTTCGAAAGCGGAAGACCTTTGCTTTCACCAAAGTTAGCAATGATAGACTCTTTTAGGCGGTCGTCCCATGAAGTTGATACTTCCATTAAGTTCTGCTCAATCTTTTTCACGTCTACATCAATGTTGTTATTGTCTACACGAACAATGTAATGGGTTCTCGCCAGTGGGCTCTCTGAGAAGAAGGTAGTGAATTCAACTTCTTGCTCACAGCCAAAGTACTGCTTAAGAATGCGTTGTGTTTGACGGCGAAGCTCGGTGTTGTAACGGTCTTTTGTCACATAAACCATGCAGCTGAAGAATCGGCCAAACGGGTCTTTACGAACAAATAGACGTAACAAGTCACGATCTTGCATTTGCACGACACCCATCCCCACTTCTAGTAGCTCTTCTTCACGAGCTTGAAGCAGTTCATCACGTGGGTAGTTTTCTAGGATGTTGTGCAGGGCTTTATACGAGTACGATCCGTTACGGTAGCCACTCGCTTCTAGAATACGATCCACTTTCTCGCGGATCAGAGGAATACTTTGTACCGCTTGGTTGTATACAGCAGAAGTGTAAAGACCTGTGAAACGGTGCTCACCAATCACTTTGCCGTTCTTGTCGAATTTCTTAACACCAATGTAGTCAGTGTACGCTGGGCGGTGAATACGAGATGCTTGATTGCCCTTAGTGATGATCAATGCGTAAGGCTTTTTCGCTTCAAGGCGCGCAGAGTCGGACAGTTCAGAAAGCTTGATGCTGCGAATGCGATTGTCATCGGCAAAGAGACCAAGACCTTTCTCTTTAACAGGTTGCAGCTCAGTGTCACCATTGACGCTAACAAGATCATACTCTTTGTAACCCATGAAGGTGAAGTTATGATCCCCTAACCAACGTAGGTATTCGATCGTCTCATCTAAACGATCAGTCTTCATCGAAACTCGATCTTTGTTCTTTTCAAGATCATCAGTAACGATCTTAAGTTTATCAACCATTTGTTTCCAATCATCAACCACTAAACGCGTGTCAGACAAAATGGTCAGTAGCTCATTTTTCAGCTCTTGCATTTCATCTTTACTGGTTAAACGGTCTACTTCGATGTGGAATAGAGATTGAAGAACGCCGCCCTCACCATTTACATCCGTCACTTGCCCTTTCTTATCGCGTTCTAGTTGCGTTGGGTTGTTGAGCATCAAGTGAGAAACAAGGTCGAGTCGCGTTAGCGCCATCTTGATGGAATCCACTAAAAACGGGCTATCCGGTACAACGATTTCAACAATAGTGTGAGTTGATTGCCAACCTTGGCGGCTGACAGTCGGGTTGAATACCCTGACAGAAATGTCTTCTGGTTTCTTTTCATTGATATGATGCCACAGGCTAACAACGGCACCATAAAGGTCGGATTCATTTCGCTGAATCAAGTCATCATCAGCAATGTTGCTAAATAAGTGTTGAGCAAGTTTAGTTACAAGCGGTTGGTGAGAAAGCTCGAGTTTGTCTTGAATTAGTTGGTATACCTTTTCAAGCAGAACCGGCACTACATTTTCACGCGCGGTCATATTCACACTCCACATTAGAATTGTTGTTTTGTAGGGGGACTTAACTTCGGGTTTTAGCCTCGAAACTAAGCATAGGTAATGCATGCACTTATTGTAAAAGCATAATTACAAATGTTTAACAAAAATTCGCAGTGGTAAGAGGTGAAATGTTTGATTATGTGACTAAGATTCCTGTTTAACTCACTAGGAATATCAGGCATCACAGAGTTTCTAACTTTAGAAACTTATTATTTTGGTCAGTTGTGAGCCTAAAACGGCCTCTAACGCCTAATTGACTAAGAAACGGTCTGAATTTTGATGCATCTAGTTGCACTCTCAAACCATTGTCAGTTATGACTTGTACCGAGCTTGCGGCACCGGAATAGTGTGAAAGAAATGTTTGATAAGAGATGTTGAGAGAGAAGTAATACTGGTTCATGAGAATGGATTATTGTCAGAACAAAAAACTAGGGTGATCATAACGACCACCCTATTCTTTTGTCGATTATTCGTCTAGTGCTTTAGTCACTTTTTCGAATAGGTCTTTCGCTAAATTGTCCATCGCTTTAAGCTTTTCAAGCTCTGCACGGATAAGGGCTTGGCGACCTTCATCGTATTTACGGAACTTCAATAGAGGATCGATCATACGAGACGCCACTTGTGGGTTGGTATCGTTCAACTGACGAAGGATCTCACCAGCAAACTGGTAGCCAGAGCCTGATTTATCATGGAAGCGCACAGGGTTTGCGTTTAAGAAAGAACCAATCAAGCTACGCGTACGGTTCGGGTTCTTCAAGCTAAATGCTTCGTGGCTCATGGTTTCTTTCACTTTCTCAAGTGCGTTTTCAACTGGGTTGCTGCCCTGAAGAACAAACCATTTGTCCATAACCAGACCATCGTGCTTCCATTTGTCACTGTAGTCCGCCATTAGAGCTTCACGACATGTAAGTTGCGCATTGTTTGCTGCACTCATTGCCGCAATCGTATCAGTCATGTTGTTTGATGACTCGTATTGCGCTTTAACTAGTTCATTACCCTTCTCAGTATGAGTTAGGAACTGCAGACATTGGTTACGCAAAGCTCGTTTGCCAATAGCGTCGTGATCAATGCTGTACTCTGCTTGGTTCAATGCGTGGTAGGTGGCACTCAGTTCATCTTCTAGCTCTTTAGAAAGTGACACTGTAATGTCATTCAGTACCGTATCTACCGCATCAATATCAATCTGCTTGTACCAACCTGTGATTTCGTTGATTGAAGGCAAAGACAGAACTTGTGCGATAAACGCAGGTTCAAGATTCGCATCAAGTAACACGCCTCGGAATGCATCGATTAAGTCTTCAGATAATTTAACCTCACCACCCGCTTGAACATTGGCTACGTTTTGACGAATGTATTTCGCTAGTAGCATTTGGCTAGCATCCCAACGAGCAAAATCGTTTGTCGCATGCTTCATCAAGAAAATCAGTTCATCATCACTGTAGTCGTATTCCAATTTAACCGGTGCAGAGAACTCACGAAGCAATGATGGCACTGGTTGTTCTGCGACGTTTTCGAATACGAAAGTCTGCTTGTCTTGCTTCACGTCTAGAACGTTGTGTACCGATTCACCGTTGATAACCAGTGGAATCACATCACCGTTTTGTGCGTACAGCTCAATATCGAATGGAATATGTAGCGCTTGTTTTTCTGATTGGTCGTGCGTTGCTTCAGTAAATTGTTCAACTGTTAGTGCGTAAGTTTTTGCTTCCGCATTGTATTCACTGTTTACACGAAGTGTTGGCGTACCAGACTGGCTGTACCATAAGCGGAATTGCTTAAGGTCAACGCCCGTTGCGTCTTCCATTGCAGAAACGAAATCTTCACACGTTGCTGCAGTACCATCATGACGCTCGAAGTACAGTTTCATACCTTTTTGGAAACCTTCTTCGCCAAGTAGCGTATGATACATGCGAATCACTTCGCTGCCCTTTTCGTACACGGTTAGCGTGTAGAAGTTATTCATTTCAATAACTTTATCCGGACGAATTGGATGCGACATTGGGCTTGAATCTTCCGCGAATTGCGGACCGCGAATAATGCGAACGTTGTCGATGCGGTTTACTGCACGTGAACCAAGATCAGATGAGAACTCTTGATCGCGGAATACCGTTAGGCCCTCTTTCAAACTCAACTGGAACCAGTCACGACAAGTAACACGGTTACCCGTCCAGTTGTGGAAGTATTCGTGACCGATTACCGCCTCAATACCAAGGTATTCACGGTCAGTCGCGGTTTTTTCATTCGCAAGGACAAACTTCGAGTTGAAGATGTTTAGACCTTTGTTTTCCATCGCGCCCATGTTGAAGAAATCAACGGCCACGATCATGTAGATATCTAGATCATACTCAAGACCAAAGCGGTCTTCATCCCACTTCATTGAGTTGATAAGTGAAGTCATCGCGTGACCAGCACGATCTAGGTTACCTTTGTCGACAAAGATTTCTAGGTCTACTTCACGACCTGATGTGGTTGTGTATTTATCACGTAGTACATCGAAATCACCGGCTACTAATGCGAACAAGTAAGCTGGTTTTGGGTGTGGGTCTTGCCATTGAACCCAATGACGACCATTTTCTACCTCACCTTCAGCTACGCGGTTACCATTGCTTAATAGGTATGGATACACGGCTTTGTCTGCGATCACTTTTGTTGTGTATTTCGCAAGAACGTCTGGACGGTCTAGGTAGTAAGTAATACGACGGAAGCCTTCTGCTTCACACTGCGTACAAAACGCACCACCTGATTTGTAAAGACCTTCAAGTGCCGTGTTTGCTTCTGGGTCGATCTTAGTAATGATTTCTAAATCAAATTCCGCAGGCAAATCGGTAAGCACTAAAGAGGCTTCTTTTACTTCATGGTGAGACCAATCTTCACCATTCACTTTTACGGAGCGTAGCTCTAGACCTTCACCGTCCAGTTCTAACGTGGTTGATTCACCCTTTTGAACTACTTTTGATACTGCTGTGACGATTGTGTCGTTGTCATAAAGATCAAACGTCAAATCGATATCAGTAATGGTATGAGATGGCGCCTTATAATCTTTGCGATATTTCGCTTGGGGAGCTTGAGACATGTCCATAAATCCTTGTATATAGAACCACAAAAATACCAGGACTAGAGGCTCAAACACCTCACACTGGTATCACGATATAAGCTATTTGTAGGGGTTATGGTATCAGAATACAAGTCTTTCTATAAAAAAACGGAGCTTTTAGTGGCTTAGCTCCGCTTTCCGTTTAACATTTAATCAACATCAGAATATTTCACTATTAATAACCTAGCGTGAAATAATGAGGATGAATCATTTAGGGTGTCACTCGGTTGAGAACCGCGTACATATCACCGTTTGAATCCTTAATCGTAAGCTCATTTTGATTGAGTACGTAGCGAGTACCATGTTCCCCGTTTTCATACAAAAGAACCAAATGTTCCCCCTCGGTGTAGAACACGCCCTGCTTAACAGACTCCTCACCTTCATCGTTCGCGACACGGAACATGAACACAAAGTCAGGTTGTAGAATCAAATCCATCTGATTGATGTTATTGGCGAGCATACCATCGCCGCCGACTTGTGAACTGGACCAAATGCCGGCAAGCGCATTTGAGAGTCCTTTTGTGAAGGTCACGCCGTTCAAATCTAATGTGTTGTGATTGTTTCGATATGCATAAATTTGTGGTTCGTCTGTATTCAAACCAAGAACAATGGTGTCTTCATTGGCGTTATACATCCCTTCCCAATGGTCTATTGAGTAGTCTTTTTTCTGTATATCGATCGAGAAGGTGTAATCAGAACCCAAAGTCAGTTTGATAGCACGGAAATTCTCTGATGATTCTTCCGGGTTGGGATTCATCAAGTACCAGTCGCCGATCAAAAACGGGGTGTCGAAGTGACTGAGTTCGTCTTCCTTGTTGGTTTCCGCACTAGAAACACTAAAGCAGCAAAAGCTAAGTAAAATAATGAACCATTTCATAACGGTATCCTTATCGTTTTCTTTTAGCTTAGGCACTAGAACTCATTTTTGCGATATATTTGATCTAGATCACGTAAATTATTGGTGAGAATTAAGAGTATGAATCATCGTATTTAGCGTAAACATTACGGTAAAAGCACACAAAAAAAGAGCGAATCAAAATGACTCGCTCTTTTTATATTGAATTGCTAGTCGTTATGACTGAATACTTAGCTCTTAAGCATATCAACCATCACCGCGACAGATTCATCTAAATAAACATCTGGGGCTTCGTAGTCTTTTGGCACATCGTCTAACGTCTTGAATGGTTCTTTACCCATTGCAGTCTGACGTTCATTAATGCGCTCTAAACGTAATGCTTCCGCTTTATCCGATTCGTCTTCACGTACTTTCTCGTTAAGAGACAATAAGTTATCGTCTTTCTCTTTACGGTACTTCTCGATATCTTCTTTAATGAATCGGAATTCCATTTCGTCGGCAATTCGTTTGTTATGAAGCTCAGTTAGCTCAGTCACAAGTGCTTCATTGCTAGGGAAAGTCTGATATTTTGCTTTATCAATGCTATCCCAAGGCAGTGCATTGTCTTCAACACTTTCACCTGTTTCACTTGGCTCAACCGGAGTTGGATAAGCGATGTCTGGCGCTACACCACGGTTTTGAGTACTGCCACCATCAATGCGGTAAAACTTTTGAATCGTGTATTGAACGTAGCCCAGTTCCTTATCAAACAAATCATAGATATGATTCAATGAACGGTGCTGCTGTACAGTACCCTTACCAAAAGAGTTTTCGCCAAGAATGACTGCACGGTTGTAATCCTGCATTGCTGCAGCAAAGATCTCAGACGCCGAAGCACTGTAGCGGTTGATCAACACTGTGAGAGGACCATCGTAGCTAACTTCACCATCGGTATCCGCATTCACTTTGATACGACCGTAACTATCACGAACTTGCACAACTGGACCTTCTTTAATAAAGAGACCTGTTAATGCCGTTGCTTCAGTCAGTGCACCACCACCGTTGTTACGCAGATCTACGATCACGCCATCAACGTTTTTCGATTTCAGCTCAGATAGCAGTTTATCGGTATCTTTAGAAAGACCGACGTAGAAGCTAGGAACTTCAAGTACCCCTATCTTCTTGCCATCTTTCTCGATAATTTCAGATTTAACTGCACGATCTTCTAGACGTACTTTATCACGGACAATAGTGACAACGTAACTCTTCGCATCTTTACCTTCTGGCAAGACTTGCAGATTAACTTTAGTGCCTTTTGGCCCCTTAATTAACTGTACGACATCATCAAGACGCCAACCAATCACGTCTACAACTTCTTCGCCATCCTGACCAACACCAATAATTCGGTCGCCCTCACCTAGCTGTTTGCTCTTTGATGCAGGTCCACCAGCAACTAAGGATCGAATAACAGTATAATCATCCGTCATTTGAAGCACAGCACCAATTCCTTCTAGGGAAAGGTTCATTTCTGACTGGAACTGCTCTGCATTTCGTGGGGACAAATAGCTGGTATGAGGATCAACTTCACGAGCGAAAGCGTTCATGTAAAGTTGGAAAGCGTCTTCGTTGCGAGTTTGAGTGATACGTTTCATTGCGTTGTTATACCGCTTCTCTAATACCTCTTTAATTTCTGGCCATTCTTTACCAGTCATCTTGAGGTTAAGAGCGTCATATTTAACACGCTTACGCCACAGTTCATTCAATTCCGCTTCATCTTTTGGCCAAGCAGCTTCAGAGCGATCTAATTCAATAAATTCATCAGTATCAAACTTGATTTCGTTATCGAGTAGAGTCAGTGCGTAGGCGAAACGATCAAAGCGCTTCTGCATCGAAAGGTTATAAACATCAAAAGCAATCTTGTTGTTGCCAGCTTTAAGTTGATCATCAAGGCTGATTGACCAATCTTTGAAAGAGTCGATATCGGCTTGAGTAAAAATATTTCTATTGTAATCAAGCATTTCTACGTAGCGCTCAAAGATCGCTTTGGAGAAATCATCGTTAAGATTGAAGTGCTTATAGTGAGATCGTGTGAATCGAGATGTTACACGTTTGCTGGCTGTTTCGTGCTGAACTTCAGGAGCGAGAACCGGCAAATCATCTTTGTTTAGTTTGGCTTCTAGAGCCTGAGCTGAAGCTGCTAGCATTAAGCTAGCAGCAATCAGTGTCACTTTTGAACGGCAATTCATGCGTAGGAGTATCTCCCTTATGCGCGCAAGTGCTCCGCTTTTACAACCATTTGTAGGCCGTTAGCAAGTTGAACACGTACATCATCCTTATTGACTTCAACAATGGTCGCTGCCATGTTTCCTTTACCCATGTTCACGTTTACTGCATTGCCTACTGTGATTTCATCAGCGTTTAATGCGCGTGTTTCTACAGGCTTATTCTCTTTTTGTACTTTTGGTTTGTTAGTACGACGAGGCTGTTGAGGTTTTTTAGCCGATGGTTTTGCCTTAGCTTTACCTTCTTCACGAGCCTTTTGAGCTTGCTCTTTACGACGAGCCTGCACTTTAGCTTTGCTCTCAGCTAGTGTTGCTTTAGCGTGATCTACGTGCTCTTCTTCTAGTTCACCACAAGGGTTGCCATCTAGATCAACACGTACCGCACCAGGTTTTACGCCGTGTAGGTAACGCCATGATGAAGTGTACTGTCTTAACGCTGCACGAAGCTGAGTTTTGCTTACTTTTTCGTCTTCATTTAGACGTTCCGCAAGATCTTGAAAAATACCAATTTTCAGAGGCTTTGCTTCACCTTCTAAAGTAAAGCACTTAGGGAAACATTCAGCAATATATGCGATAACTTCTTTGCTGTTTTTTAACTTTTCAGTCATGAGGGTTCCTGATTTGAGCGGATTTCCGCGAAGCATTAAGAAAAATATTCTCGTATTATAGTGACATGCCAAGGAAAAACCACACTCGAGGGCGAATTTATGCGTCGTTAGCGTGCGAATTAAGCAGCTTTTCTACTTCTAACATGAAATGTGTGAGGCCTTGCTCATCAATTTCATTAAAACGACCAATACTTGGGCTATCAATATCAAGTACACCAGCCACTTCCCCATTGATCGTAAATGGCAGAACTATTTCTGAGTTACTTGCTGCATCACACGCTATATGACCTTCAAACTCGTGTACGTCGTACACTCTTTGTACGCGATTAGTTTGCGCCGCAGTTCCGCATACTCCTCGCCCCATAGGGATACGCACACAAGCGGGTTTACCTTGAAACGGACCAAGAACGAGCTCGTTTCCTTTTTTCAAATAAAATCCCGCCCAGTTTAGGTTTTCTAGTTCCATAAATAAAAGTGAACTTATGTTCGCAAGATTTGCAATTAAATCCGGTTCCGACTCGATAAGTGCAACCGCCTGTTTGGTAAGTGTTTGGTATTGTTCTATGGTCATATTAACTTCCAAATTATTCTGTTGAGGCTTCCATTATTAGTGAATACAATGCTCGCCTAAAATTTAATAGGACTTATTCTCATTACAATGACTTCACGAAATGACACTATTAGCCGTTCTTGGTTGATAACTCAAGCAAAAAAGCACAAGTCTAAATTGGCTTTGGCTAACGTTATTGCGGTTTTAGCAACTCTGATTAGTGTTCCTATCCCACTTCTGATGCCACTTATGGTCGATGAAGTACTACTCGATAAGCCAGCTTCTGGTTTGGCAGCCATGAATCTTGTTTTACCAGAGGCATGGCATACTCCTACGGGTTATATCTTCTTTACTCTCTTCCTTGTTGTTCTCATGCGCGCTGCCAGCCAAGCGCTTAACATAGTTCAAAGCCGCCAGTTTACTCTTGTTTCAAAGACGATTACTTATGGAATGAGAAGCAAGATGATCGACAAACTTGGTCGGATAAGTATTCGCCAATATGAAACAAAAGGTAGCGGCGGCATCAACGCTCACCTTATCACTGACATAGAGACCATAGATAAATTTATCGGTTCTACGTTAGCTAAATTTGTTATTAGCTTACTCACCGTCATAGGTACGGCCATCATTCTCTTGTGGTTAGACTGGCGTCTTGGATTATTCATTCTTCTAGTGAACCCTATCGTTATCTACTTTTCACGCAAGCTGGGAAGTACGGTCAAACATCTTAAGCGCAAAGAGAACCACTCATTCGAAGTTTTCCAAAACCGATTGGTTGAAACTTTAGATGGCATCTACCAATTGCGAGCAGCCAACAAAGAACGTGAGTTTCTTCAACAGTTAAAATTCGATGCTGATCAGATCCGTATCGACGCAGACAAATACGCCTGGCAGTCAGAGGCAGCTGGTCGTGTGTCCTTCCTTCTTTTCTTAATCGGTTTTGAACTTTTCCGTGCCGTCGCAATGCTCATGGTGATGTTCAGTGACCTCACCATCGGTCAGATTTTTGCGGTCTTTGGCTATCTTTGGTTTATGTTGTCCCCTGTACAAGAGCTATTAGGCATTCAGTTTTCTTGGTACAGCGCTAAAGCTGCCCTAAAACGCATCAATGACCTTCTTGAACTCGAGGAAGAACATAGACCTGTTTCTAAGGTAAATCCTTTCAACAAAGGCCAAGAAGTTGATGTTAAAATCGAGAATGTAGATTTTTCATACAATAGTGAGGTAAAGGTCTTGGATAGCCTCTCACTGCACATTCCACCGGGTAAAAAAGTGGCACTGGTTGGTGCTTCTGGTGGAGGTAAATCCACACTGATCCAACTATTAATTGGTGTTTATCGACAAAACTCTGGAAACATACGTTTTAATGATGAACTCAGTGAAGATATAAGCTTCGATGTAATTCGTAATAAAATTGCCGTTGTATTACAGCAACCTATATTATTTAACGACACGCTAAGGCATAATCTTACGCTTGGTGGTGACTTTGATGAGTTGTCTTTGTGGCGCGCATTAGAAGTTGCTCAGTTACAAGACGTAATGAAGCAATTAGACAATGGTTTAAACACCCAAATCGGTAGGAACGGTATCCGATTGTCTGGTGGACAAAGACAGAGATTGGCCATTGCTCGTATGGTGTTAAGCGATCCTCAGTTTGTAATACTTGATGAGGCGACATCAGCATTAGATACCGCTACGGAAGCAGCGCTCCATAAGGCGTTAACAGAGTTTCTGAACGGCAGAACCACTTTAATCGTTGCGCACAGGCTGTCTGCAGTAAAACAAGCTGATTTAATTTACGTACTTGAAGATGGAAAAGTCACCCAGTCGGGCACGCATGGTGAGTTAGTTGAACAAGAAGGTTTGTACCAAACGTTATACGGGGGAGTTCAGTCCCACGTTTAGTATTATTGCAGGGAGGTCATATTGGCCTCTCTAGATAAGCATGCAAATAACCCTGACAATGTCAGACTATGTCAGGGTTGCGAATTACCTGTCGATACCCTCCTTCTACCTAGAGGGAAACACGCCTATTGCCCTCGATGTGGCACGCAACTTTATCGTGGAGGCTCTCCTAGCCTTTCTGGGAATCTGGCAATTGCCGTCACTTGCTTATTACTGTTCATCCCTTCCCACTTCTTTGACTTCATCAGTATTCGTTTAGTTGGGGTCATGATCCCGGCAACCCTCCCTGCTGGAATGATTACGTTAATGGACGAAGGTTTCGTTGCACTGTCACTTTTGATTCTATTTTGTAGTTCTCTAGCTCCATTTATCGTTTGTAGCTCTGTTGTCGT
The DNA here is from genome assembly GCF_023716625.1 of Vibrio sp. SCSIO 43153. Lineage (NCBI taxonomy): Bacteria > Pseudomonadati > Pseudomonadota > Gammaproteobacteria > Vibrionales > Vibrionaceae > Vibrio > Vibrio sp. SCSIO 43153. The sequence goes on along the minus strand of NZ_CP071855.1, from coordinate 1,635,490 downwards.
CGCTCATGCATCGATGAAGATCCGCTGGTTTAACGGTATGCGTATCTCACTCTGGCTTGTTCAACACCTAAAGCATTGGGTGATGATTGACGTATTTCTTGTTAGCATCGCCATTTCATGTTTTAAGCTCCAAGATTACTCAGATATTTTCGTTGGTCCTGGGCTTATTGGCTTAGTTCTCCTTCAATTGTTTACTGTATTATTAATCACCCGTATCAGCGTTCGTCGATATTGGGAAGCCTGGCAACCAGAACGAGCTTTTCACTTCGAGCACAAAGATATTCATTGTCATGAGTGTCACCTTTCACAGCCCGAAGGTGATAAATGTCAACGATGCCATCATGTGCTATATCATCGAAAACCAAACTCCATTCAAAAAACGTGGGCGTACTTAATTGCAGCGACGATTGCAATCTTCCCCGCTAACTTAATTCCTATATCTATCTTGATCACAAATGGACGACGTTTAGAAGATACAATCTTTTCAGGTGTTGCTGGATTAGTTAAAAATGGCATGTACGGCATTGCAATAATTATATTTGTCGCCAGTATCATCGTCCCCGTCATCAAGATTTTAGGTTTGGCCTATATCCTACTTTGCATCAAGTTCAAGCGTTCTGTATTTCATAAACAGCGTATGATGGTTTACTTCGCTGTAAAATGGATTGGCAAATGGTCAGTAATGGATTTATTCGTTATTTCAATAATGATGACGCTAGTCGACCGTGGACAGATTTTAGATTTCACACCAGGTTATGGTGCAGTCGCATTTGGAATAGTAGTTGTTTTAACTATGCTCGCAGCAGATAGCATAGACCCAAGGCTTATTTGGGATAATGCTCCAGACTATAAAAAAAGAGTTCATAAATGAGTGTTCAGAATAGTTCTCAAAATTCTTACTCCCCTGACGTAAAGAAAAGTATTGGCCTGTCTCCTCTTTGGCTATTACCTATTCTTACCATGGTACTTGCCGGCTGGTTAGTGGTTAAATCCATTCACGATGCAGGTCAACGAGTACAAATTTACTTTTCTGACGCCGCGGGATTAGTAGCGGGCAGAACGACGATCCGATATCAAGGGTTAGAGGTAGGTATCGTCAGAGACATCAACTTATCTAAAGACCTCAGTAACATTTACGTTGATGCGGATATTTATCCAGAAGCCACAAAGCTATTGAATGAAAGTACACGATTTTGGCTAGTTAAACCGACGGCGAGTTTGTCTGGTGTCTCCGGCTTAGACGCCTTAGTTTCTGGTAACTATATTTCTATTCAGCCAGGCAATAGCAAAGAGTACGAAACAACATTTCATGCTTTAGATTCAGCACCTACTGATCTTCGCGTCACTCAAGGTCTTAATATCATACTCAAGAGTAAGGATTTGGGTGGCGTGTCGGTTGGGTCTCAGATTGTCTATAAAAAGATCCCTATCGGCGAAGTGTACAGCTACCAGTTAAATGAAGACGCAAAATCCATTTCGATCCATGCCAACATTCAAGAGCAGTACCGACACATTATTAATAACCGAAGTCGCTTTTGGAATGTGAGTGGTATTGGTGCGAGCATCGGTTTTGATGGCGTAGATGTTCGTTTAGAGAGCATGAGCGCCCTTCTTGGTGGGGCAATAGCCGTTGATTCCCCGGATGATGGTGAACCAGTAGAAGAAAACAAGCAGTTCAGACTGTATCGCGATCTAAAAACGGCTGGTCGAGGTATTCCGATTAAGATCGCACTACCCGACGACAACAATATTAGCGGTGAAGGCGCACCAATCATGTATCGCGGCATTGAGATCGGCCAAATCACAGACTTGGGTCTATCTGAGGGTAGAGAGTTAATTCTCGCCTCTGCTGCGATTCAGCCTGCGTTTAGCGACATGTTGACAACAAATACAAAGTTCATCTTAGAAGAAGCGAAAGTGTCACTCTCTGGGGTGGAAAATATCACTAACCTAGTTCGCGGTAATTTCCTTACCATCGTCCCAGAGCAAGGCGATCGCGCTCGTCGTTTCAGTGCTATTCGTAAAACAGATTTCAATCAACAGCAAGAAAAGTCTATCGCCATTCGCTTAGTGTCAGACAACTCATTTGGCTTAGATACTGGGGCAAATGTCTTATACAAAGGAATCGTTGTAGGTTCGATTATCAACGTTGGCTTGCTGGATAAAGAGAGCGCTACACAAGTGAAACATGAAGTGTTTATGGATGTCCTCATTGACCATGAGTTCAAGCACTTAATTAAATCTAATAACCGCTTCTATGTGACCGGCAGCGCTTCTGCTGAGTTAACTGAATCAGGATTAAGCGTCACCGTGCCACCAGCAAAGCAGCTTCTAACCGGTTCAATCAGTTTCGTTAGTGAAGGAAAAGAGTCCATCACTAGTGAGTATCAATTGTTCCAAAGTGCTTCTCTTGCGGAATTAGCAAAATATAATCAAAGCGGGTCACAAACTTTGACGCTCTTTGCCAACGAGCTTCCTCCTATTTCAAAAGGCAGTCCTCTACTCTACCGCAACCTTCCTGTCGGAAGTGTCTCTGACTTCAACCTCGTTGATGGCGGTGTAATTGTAAAAGCGACAATTGAAAATCGCTATGCACACCTACTTACTAACCAAACGGTATTTTGGAACCGTTCAGGAGTAGAAGTTGAAGCGTCATTGGCTGGTATTAGCGTCAAAGCTCATCCATTAAAAACGCTGATAAAAGGCGGTATCGCCTTCGACTCTATTCCAGGGATTGAGAATAAAATTGGACAGAACTGGAAGCTTTATAGTGACCAGAACAAAGCGCGTAAGTTTGGCCGAATCATTGAACTGGTCACCGATGGGACTCAAGAAGTAACAAAAGGCATGCCGATTAATTACCAAGGAGTGAAAGTCGGTGAAGTTACCTTAGTTGTACCGAACTTTAAACAAGAGCATATCGACGTCACTGCTCGAATTCTGCCAGAGTTTGTCAGTGATGTTGCTGTTACAGGCTCACACTTCTGGCTAACTGAACCCGAGATAGGGCTAGGTGGCGTGAAAAACTTAGGTGCGTTGGTCTCGAAATCAATCAGCGTTGAACCTGGTCATGGTGCAGAAAAATTTAAATTTGATTTAGCCAAAAGTCAGCAAGCAGAAAAAGGCATCTCATTCACACTTCAAAGTGAGCAGCGAGGTTCAGTTCAGGTTGGCACCCCAATTCTATATCGTCAAATGGAGGTTGGCAGCGTGACTGATGTTCGTCTTGGCGAGTTTGCGGATCGTATTGTCACTAAGATTGAGATACAACCTGAATACGCTTACCTTGTTCGTCAAAATAGTGTGTTCTGGAATGTCTCAGGTGTAGATGTATCAATTGGCATTACTGGCGCGAACATCAAAGCAGGCACATTTGATAGCTTAGTTCGTGGCGGTATTGCTTTCTCTACCCCGGAACAATCACAAATCCCGCCTGCGGCAAAAGATGGTCAATCATTCTATCTGTACCCACAAGCAGACGAGAACTGGTCAAAATGGCGCACCGCCATTCCAAAACCGTAATCGCGAGAAGCGATAATAATCTCGATCTAAAGAGCAGCAATCACTGCTCTTTTTTATGACCATCGCCGCATGACTATTCGTTTCTGAGTCGCTTTCGTATATTATTTGCAGCAAATTCTGCAATCGAGATTTCACTTTGCATCCTAATGTTTACATCCCAGAAGCTTTTCTTGAAAAAATCCAAACTATTCTCCCTGCTCACCTTAACATGGAAGACTTTATCGCATCGTGCCAAAAGCCACTTCGCAAAAGTATTCGTGTAAACACACTGAAGATAAGTGTAGAAGCGTTTCTAGAGCGCGCAGAAGCAAAAGGCTGGACTCTTTTCCCTGTACCATGGTGTGAAACAGGTTTTTGGATCGAAGCTGATGAGTCGATTGTACCTCTTGGAAATACTGCTGAGCACATGTCTGGGCTTTTCTACATTCAAGAAGCCAGCTCTATGATGCCTGTCTCTGCCCTATTCATGAACGATGAGTCATACGAAGCCGTTCTAGATACAGCCGCAGCGCCAGGTTCTAAAACGACTCAAATCGCCGCGTTGATGAATAACGAGGGCGTATTGGTTGCAAATGAATACGCAGCGAGTCGTGTCAAAGTGTTACACGCAAACATCGAACGTTGTGGCGTTCGTAACGCCGCGCTTAGCAACTTCGATGGTCGTGTCTTTGGTGGTTGGCTACCTGAACAGTTTGATGCCGTTTTACTCGACGCACCTTGTTCCGGTGAAGGTACGGTTCGTAAAGATGAAGATGCAATGAAAAACTGGACGCAAGCGTCAGTAGTGGAAATTGCAGATACTCAGAAAGACCTGATTGAAAGTGCTTTCCACGCTCTAAAGCCAGGCGGCGTAATGGTTTATTCAACCTGTACGCTAAGCACGGAAGAAAACCAACAAGTTTGTCATCACCTGAAAGAGACATTTGGTGACGCGGTTGAATTCGAAAGCTTAAAAGATCTGTTCGAAAATGCCGAAGCGGCGCTTACAGAAGAAGGCTTCTTACATATTTTCCCGCAAGTCTATGACTGTGAGGGCTTTTTCGTGGCACGCATTCGTAAGCTTGCTGCAGTAGAAGCACCAAAGGTGAAAAAGCGTATGGGTAAATTCCCATTTGTTAAAGCATCGAACAAAGAGTCAGCAGAGATTGCAAAGCAACTGCGAAGCACGATGGATATTGAGTTACCAGGTGACAGTTCAGTTTGGATTCGCGACAAAGACGTTTGGTTGTTCCCGAATGAGCTAGAGTCCATGATTGGCGAACTGCGTTTCTCTCGAATGGGGATAAAGATTGCCGAATCACACAAAAACGGTTATCGCTGGCAGCATCAAGTGGCGACGGCACTTGCAACGGGCTCAGAAAAGAAAGCTATTGAGCTGACTATTGAAGAGGCTCGTGAATGGTATATGGGACGAGACGTGCGCCCTCAAAACATTCCTTCCGATATGAAGACAGGGAAAGGTGAAGTTCTAGTTAAGTATGAAGGCACGATCATTGGTCTTGGGAAATGGGTCAGCAATCGAATTAAAAACGGTCTGCCACGCGAACTTGTGCGTGATAAGAACTTATTTTAGTAACAAATTGACATGCTATAAACAAATGAAAAGCCATCGTATTTACGATGGCTTTTTAGTTATAAAGCATGATTGGAGCTGAGCTTACTAGCGATTCGAGTGCCCTGTACTAAACTGAATGTATCAAAGCATCGCTTTGAAACGGCATTTCTCTCTATGTTTAACCGACAATATGTGTTGGTCAAAAAAGTTTAGCGCAGGCTCTAAAAGGAGCCGTTTCCCCTAGGCCCAAAAAAAGGACGAGTTTGGGCCATTTTTTTGGCTGCAGCATTTGTCAACGTGAGCTCAAAGCTCATCAGCTATAAGGAACTCAACCAGCAACCTTTTTGAGGGGTTAGCGAGCTTATTAAGCCAGACGGATACCGTCTTTCTCAATAACGATCTTACCATCCTTGTATAGCCCGCCAATGGTCTTTTTATAAGTACCTTTGCTAGTGCGGAACGATTCAAAAATTGCTTCTGGAGAAGACTTATCGTTAAGAGGTAAGAATCCCCCCTTCTTCTCAAGTTGTTCCATGATCTTGCTCGATAGGTCATCCATCTTCGCAACACCAACTTTTTGAAGCGCTAAGTCAATCTTTCCGTCTTCACGAATTTGCTTAACGTAACCTTTCAGTTTCTTACCGATAAATAGCTTACCAAAGACATCTGATGGGAAGATCATACCCCAGTGCTCACCGTTAACGATCGCTTTGTAACCAAGTTGGCTGCGCTCTGCGATGATAAGATTAACTTCTTCGTTTACTTCATAGTTAGCGGGAGTTTTATCTAGCCATTTGTTGAATTTAGTCGTACCTACGATACGACCAGATGCTTTGTCTGTGTATACGTATACCAGGATATTTTGGCCAGCAGTAAAACGAGCACGTTGCTCGCTGAATGGGATAAGAAGGTCTTTCTCTTTAATACCCCAGTTAACGAATGCACCCGTTTTGTTGATGCCTTCGATTTTCATAAGTCCCCATTCGCCCACTTGAGCAATTGGCTTATCAATGGTCGCAGCTAGCTGACTTTCTGAATCAAAGTAAAGAAATACGTCTAGGTGATCACCCAGTTCTGTGCCCTCTGGTACATGCTTGTTAGGCAGCAATACAGAACCGTAATCTTCACCATCCAGAAATACGCCAAAATCAGCCGTTTTAATGACTTCTAAGCTGTTAATTTGACCAATTTTAATCATCGAATTTGTCTCTTTTTAAATTTACTGGGAATTATACCCAAACTAACAAGAAAATCAGAGAGAAAAGCAAACCTCTCTGTTATGCTGTTGCTGTTCAACCACCTCCCTAGTAATTCAACTATCGTGATATGGGTACACATTGCTTTAGCAACATCAGGAGCCTTCCTTGGTCACTGTCGATAAACAAGACTCAATAACTTTAAAAATTAGCCACGCATTGGCAAAGAGTAAAACACTTGACCTTGATATCTACTTTTTTGTCCCAGGGGAATTGGGGCTAAATTCCGACATCATCAGTGAGTCTGAGTTCTACTATACCTCGATCACCCAAAAACGTTCTTATTACAGTACTGAGGTACTTCTCCCTCTAGTGCACAGTCGTTTAGCAAAACGAGGCCGTTTATCTAACCAGCAATACCGCGTGAGTCTGAGTTTATTCGCCTATCAGTACGTCATTGCACTCGATAAAGCAGTAGCAGCGCTGAATAAACATGAGAGTGACAGCGTCACCGCTGAAGAGGTAGATGAAGTTATAGAGCTAACGCTGGATATTTTAAAACGCCTTCGTCGCTCGATTCCATATGAAGAAAGCCTCAAGCGCTACTACGTAAATATTGATAACTACCTATCTTGGTATACTGAGCAGAAGTTTTTGTCGTTAGTTGCTCATCTTCCACGAGAAGGTGATTACAGCACAATTAAAGAGCGTTTGATCACCCTGTGTGAAAAAGAGCAAGCGCACCGGAAATTGAACAATTATAACTCTGCAAGTGTGGTTGATGATGTAACACGTCTATCGAATAAGATGCGTTTACTAAGGCGCTTGATTGAGCACCCTATCGTTTTACGCGAAAAAACAATGTCGATGGGCAATAACATCAAGCGTGCGATCAAAGGTATTGCGACAGGCTTAGTCATGGTTGTTGTCACAAGTACGGTGATTCTTGCTCGTGATTACCTTGGTGAGATTTCTGCGTCGTTTATTATCGCGATGTCTTTCATCTATGCTCTACGCGAAATCTTTAAAGATGACCTCCGTGATGCGATGTGGCGTTGGATCCGAAAAGGTAAGCCAAAGTGGCGTAAGAAGTACATGGATCCGACCACCAAAAAAGTCGTTGGCCGTAAGTTGGAATGGTTAGATTACCGCTCACTTTCGAGTTTGCCTGACCGCATTCAAAATATCCGTAAGAAGCGCGTTGTTCAGCGCGAAGAGCAAATTCTTCATTACCATGCTAAGACAGAAATGGCCACTTCTCTCTTCTTAAGTGGTTACGAACAGACTCGTGAGACTTTAAACATCAGCTTGCGTCCAATTATTCGTCTAATGGATAAAAGCTCAAACCGTGTTTATCGCTTGGCGGATGGACAAGTAAGTAAAGAGTCTGTTGAGAAAAGACACTTACTCAATGTGATTGTCAAAGAAGACAACCACACGGATGATCCGGTTTATTACCGTTGGAAAGTCGTATTAAACCGCTCCAAAATCGTCTCTATCGAAAAAATCGAACTGACCTAACCACGACTTCTACAATGAATGATGTTAAGCAGCTTGTTTTTGGGCTGCTTTTTTTATCGACAGAGTAAGAGAGAACTCTGCCATTGGCTCATCACCATGCAAACTTGGACACAAAGCCGTAATTTTCACATCTTGGTTAACTCGCTCCCCCGTTTCTAATGTTCTTCGCAACATGTCATCAATTAAGGGGCCATCATGACAAACAAAATGAACGTCACCCTCTGGACGCTTCAAAAAATCCGCTTTAACACCTTTGAATGCTAAAGAAATCCTCTCACCTTGCTCTTCCGCTTTACTCATAGCCAGAAAGCCACCAGCTACATCTGCGCCCACAGCTAAAGCACCAAAATACATACTATTTAGGTGGTTTTTGGTTCGTCGTTTCAGAGGAATTCTTACTTCAACGTGCTTCTCATCAATAGCTAATATCTTTGGTCTACATAGCCAAATTAGCGGCACTTTTGTAAAACCAAACATATTTAAATAGAAGTTTGCACGACGCACTGCTGACAACATTTTTTGGTCTCCCCACCAAACTAGTCTGACCAGTTAATCAGCCAATACTCTAAATGTCAAAGAAATGTTAACAATACAAGATTAAAACCAGAGGTCAATGTCATTTCATTTTACTCACGGGTATGTCGATATATACCAAAACTCCGCTAACTTCTTTTATATGGAGCATGGTCGAGCCTAACAACCAGTTCATTATCAAACTGAATAAAGCCCCTCACAACTACTGTTGCCGCCGCTCAATTCGTTATGTTTGAAAATAGGAATATTGCTCTAAAAATCAAGTCGCTATGCATTGATAGCATTGCGTAAAACGCGCTCTCACAGATAAATACCGTGAATGAATGAGCACTTCCACATAGGTAAAGCACTATTTACTGGGTAAGAATACCGTTAAACGGTTTATTCCTAACTATAATTCCGTTATCTTTACCGCTTCGCAATAGAGAAAAAAGCTATAACATGCCTATTAAAACAGATGAATTGAGAACCCAACCATTGGGTCCAATGCCTACACCCGCAGAGCTTGGAAGCGTGTATCCAATTACTGACGATGTCGCGGATCGTATAGCTCAATCTCGCCGTCAAATTGAAAAAATCCTAACAGGCGAAGACGATCGTATTCTTGCTATCGTTGGCCCTTGTTCAGTGCATGACACAGAAGCAGCGATCGACTACGCGACGCGCCTTGCTAGCATTCAAGATAAGTACAAAGATGAACTATTTATCGTCATGCGCACTTATTTCGAGAAGCCTCGTACAGTAGTTGGTTGGAAAGGTCTTATTACTGACCCTAACCTTGATGGTTCATACGCGCTAGAAGCTGGTCTTCACAAAGCACGTAAACTGCTACTGGATATCAACAAGCTTGGTCTTGCTACTGCTACTGAGTTTCTTGATATGATCACTGGTCAATACATTGCAGATCTGATTACTTGGGGAGCGATTGGCGCTCGCACCACAGAGTCTCAGATCCACCGTGAAATGGCGTCTGCTCTTTCATGTCCAGTTGGCTTTAAGAATGGTACAAACGGTAACGTAAAAATTGCCATTGATGCTATCCGTGCATCAAAAGCATCGCATTACTTCTACTCTCCAGACAAGCATGGCCGTATGACGGTTTACCGTACTAGCGGTAATCCTTATGGCCACATCATTCTTCGTGGTGGTGAAAAAGGTCCAAACTTTGATGAGACATCAGTGAAGCAAGCGTGTGATGCACTTGCCGAGTTCGACTTGCCACAACGTTTGATTGTAGACTTCAGTCATGCTAACTGCCAAAAGCAACATCGTAAACAAATAGAAGTAGCACAAGACATTTGTGACCAAATTAAGTCAGGCAGCACTCGTATTGCTGGTATCATGGCAGAGAGCTTCATTATTGAAGGCAATCAGCCAATGACTGATATTAACAACCTTACTTATGGTCAATCTATCACTGACCCATGTCTGAGTTGGGATGATACTGTGACTATGCTAGATATGCTGGCAGAAGCAGTAAAATCCAGTAAGTAATTTCCCTATAACAAGATAATCAAGGAATCTTCATGCCATCGTTTGATATTGTTTCAGAAATCGATACCGTTGAACTACGTAACGCGGTTGATAATGCTAACCGAGAACTGTCTACTCGTTTCGATTTCCGCAATGTGAATGCGAGCTTTGAGCTAGTAGAAGAAAACGTAAAAGTGTCAGCAGAAGGTGAGTTCCAGCTTAAGCAAATGCGTGACATTCTGCGTAGCCACCTGGCTAAGCGTAATATTGATGCAAATGCTATGGACGCGAAAAATCCAGAAGCAACAGGTAAAAACTGGCACCAAAATATCGCTTTCCGCCAAGGCATCGACACTCCAACCGCGAAAAAGCTAGTTAAACTGATCAAAGACGCAAAGCTTAAAGTGCAAGCTTCGATCCAAGGTGACAAAGTTCGTGTTACAGGTAAGAAGCGTGACGACTTGCAGGCGACGATTGCAGCGATCCGTGAAGCAGATATGGGTATCCCATTCCAGTACAACAACTTCCGTGATTAATTGCGCTCTCCTATTCTCCCTATAATTGGATAGGAATAGTGGAATAAAAAACGCCGACGAGAGAGAATCGTCGGCGTTTTTGTATGTATCGCTTAGAAGGAGGGAGATATCGCTTTTAGATAACTAAGTCTTGCCCTTGCAAAAGTGAAAACTCACTCGTGCCCTGCGGAACAAAGACACAGATTCGTAAATTGTCCTCTTTTGCTTTTTGCAGCATATCAGATAGCTCAGTGGCACTCGAGAATGACTCACGCTCGGCATCTCTTCTTACGAGTTCCATAACATCTGCTTCGCACTTTGTTGAATACAATGCGAGTTCAGCTTGCTGCATGTAACGCACAGCTTTAATTGGTAGCATTTCGACATCATTACCTACTTGAATCCAAGTACAGCTTCCTTGGTCATCTAGAGGCTTTGCCATTGTTTGTTGGTAAATGGTTTCAAGCTCACGGTTATCACGTGCATTCTCAACATCTGGGTGTGAGAAGTAGTTCTCCCAAAACTTACGACGTAAGTCGACACTAGGCAGTGCTTCCTTAATCGAATTGCGTTTTGAGTTAGCAAACTCTGCCATCAATCCCATATTTTGTGGCAGGATCGCTTCTAGCTTTTCACGAATGTTTCGAATCAAAACAGGTGAAGCACCACCACTAGAGATAGCGATTTGAATACGACCTCGATTGATCATCGAAGGCGTAATGAAATCACAATAAGGCTTGTCGTCGACAACGTTCACTAAGATGCCCAACACCTTAGCATCTTTATAAACTTGGTGGTTCAGTGCCGGATTATCCGTTGTCGCCCAAACTTGAACAAACGAACCAGTGACAATGTCACTAGAGTAAAAGCGCTGAACCCAACTCACTTGGTGATCGTTTGCCAACTTCGCAAGAAAATCGACCAAGCTCGGGGATACAATGGTGACGTCAGCCCCTGCTTTAAGTAAAGCTTCTACTTTACGGCTGGCGACTTCACCACCGCCAACAACCAGCACGGGTTTATCGACTAAATCTAAGAACAGAGGAAAATATCGCATTTCAATCCATGATTACTTTAAATAACTACCGAAATTCATGCTACCAAAAACAGGGCAACCTGTTCACCTTGTTTTGATGTCACAAATAATTTTTGTTCAAAATTTTCGCTATCATAGCCAACCTACACTAATGACAGTTTTAATAACAAACTTTTATCCTTCCGTTTTAAACCCTCTTTGCGTGATTGTTCTGATGCACCAATTCGACAATTAGTTGCACTATTTACAAACAATTAACATTTCGTCATTCTAAATCTCAAGGCGCTTTGTGAGTTCTCTCCAAAAACCTTTTTAAATTATATATTTGAGAATTAGCAGATCCTTTCCTACGCTTATAACGGATTGATTTTGCGATTGCCGTTTCTTCGAAAATCAATCACGTAGGACAATAACACAAACAAAACAGGACACGTTGTATCAGGTCGCTCCTGATTAAACATGGATCATACAGGAAGGATACAAATGGCAAATAAACTAACAATTCTTGCTTCCGTCGTAGCGGCTTCTACTGCAATGATGGCGACATCAGCACAAGCTGCAGACACTACTCTGGACAAAGTGACAAAACAAGGCTTTCTTACTTGTGGCGTAAGTACTGGTCTACCTGGTTTCTCTAACCCAAACTCAAAAGGTGAATGGGAAGGTATCGACGTAGAATATTGCCAAGCATTGGCTGCTGCCGTTCTTGGGGATAAAACGAAAGTTAAATATGTACCCCTAACTGCAAAAGAACGTTTTACTGCACTTCAGTCGGGTGAGATTGATGTACTTTCACGAAACACTACCTGGACACTGCACCGTGACACCGCTCTTGGTCTAAATTTTGTTGGTGTAAACTACTATGACGGTCAGGGTTTCATGGTAATGAAAGACCTTGGCGTTTCTAGCGCTAAAGATCTTGATGGCGCGTCTGTATGTGTGCAATCGGGTACCACTACTGAGCTAAACCTCGCCGACTACTTCCGCAACCAAGGAATGGCCTATAAGCCTGTAGTCTTTGATACTGCTGCTCAAACTTCTAAAGGCTTCGATGCTGGCCGCTGTGACGTATTAACGACTGACCAATCCGGCCTTTATGCTCTTCGCTTAAATCTAAAAGATCCCGCTGCTGCAACGGTTCTACCAGAAATCATTTCGAAGGAGCCGCTGGGCCCAGTAGTTCGTCAAGGCGATGATCAGTGGTTCAATATCGCTAAATGGACTCTATCTGCAATGGTGAACGCGGAAGAATATGGCATTACCTCGAAAAATGCTGATGAGATGTTGAAATCAAAAGATCCAAACATCAAGCGTATTCTTGGCGTGGATGGTCCAAAGGGTAAAGGACTGGGCATTCGCGACGATTGGGGCTACCAAGTTATCAAACAAGTTGGTAACTACGGTGAAAGCTTTGAGCGCACAGTTGGTACTGGTTCACCTCTGAAAATTTCTCGTGGTGTCAATGCACTATGGAATGCAGGCGGCTTCATGTACGCGCCGCCAATCCGCTAATACAACGATTATCACAGGGCGGTTTATGCCGCCCTTTTTCGTGAATAAATAAGGGTTTGAGGTTATCGCTGTATGAAACCGACTAATGATACATCGCCAAGTACGATGTCCAAACCAAGCGGAAGTAAGAGCCTGATATACAATCCAGCCTTTCGTTCTGCTCTTTTTCAGATCATTGCCATTGCTGCACTGGTGTTTTTTTTCTATACAATCATCAACAATGCACTCAACAACCTTGATGCACGAGGTATCGCTACAGGGTTTGGGTTCCTTAACCAAGAAGCAGGCTTTGGGATAGGTCTGACTCTTGTTGAATACGACGAAACGTTTTCTTATGGGCGTACGTTTGTCGTTGGCCTCCTTAATACCGCATTGGTTTCTGTGCTGGGTATTATTCTCGCCACCATAATTGGTTTTGTCATGGGTGTCGCGCGTCTCTCTTCCAACTGGTTGGTAAGTCGATTAGCCGCGGTATACATTGAAACGTTCCGAAATATCCCTCTACTTCTACAAATTTTCTTTTGGTATTTCGCCGTTCTTCAAGCCCTCCCGTCACCAAGGCAAAGTATGAGTCTTGGCGAAGCAATTTTTCTGAACGTACGCGGTTTATACTTCCCTGCCCCTGTTATGGAAGCTGGAAGCAGTTTTGTTATCGCAGCGTTTGTCTTTGGTGTCATCGCGAGTATTTTGATCAATGTATGGGCAAACAATAAACAACGCTTAACAGGTCAGCAAACACCGATGGGCAGAATTGTGCTGGGTTTGGTAGTTGTACTACCTTTAGTTGTATACTTCTTAGCGGGCATGCCTATTTCACTGCAATACCCAGAATTAAAAGGCTTTAACTTCCGCGGTGGTATCAGCATCATTCCGGAACTTGCCGCACTGCTTCTTGCACTAAGTGTCTATACTGCGTCATTTATCGCCGAGATCGTACGTTCTGGTATTAATGCGGTGAGTCATGGTCAAACAGAAGCAGCGATGTCGCTCGGCTTGCCTCGCACTAAGACGCTAAAGTTAGTCGTCATTCCGCAAGCTCTGCGTATTATCATCCCTCCTCTCACTAGCCAATATTTAAACCTTACCAAGAATTCTTCTTTGGCGATGGCAATTGGTTACCCTGACTTGGTTTCAGTATTTGCAGGCACCACACTGAACCAAACAGGACAAGCGATAGAGATTATCGCGATGACCATGGGCGTTTACTTGACGTTGAGTTTGGTGACTTCTGCGTTGATGAACTTATATAACCGCAAAGTTGCGCTGGTGGAGAGATAATATGAGCACACATCAATTTCAGCCTGATCTCCCGCCGCCAGCAAATACTGTTGGTGTAGTAGGTTGGCTGCGCAAAAACCTATTCAATGGCCCTGTCAACTCAATAGTAACGCTGATTCTAGCTTACATTGTGTTTTCTGCTCTTTGGAACATCCTTGATTGGGCGTTTATTAATGCGGATTGGATTGGCACAACAAGAGATGACTGTACTCGTGAAGGGGCGTGCTGGGTATTTATCAGCGTCCGTTGGGAGCAGTTCATGTATGGGTTCTACCCTGAAGCTGAGCTATGGCGCCCTCGCCTGTTCTACATCACGTTAGCGATCTTTACTGTGTTGCTAGCGTACGAGAAAACACCAAAACGTATTTGGATATGGCTGTTCTTTGTTAACATCTATCCGTTCATCATCGCTGCTCTACTATACGGTGGTGTGTTTGGTCTTGAAGTAGTTGAGACACACAAATGGGGCGGTCTATTAGTTACCTTAATCATCGCACTCGTTGGTATCGTAGTATCGCTACCTATTGGTGTTGCTTTGGCACTAGGTCGACGTTCTGACATGCCGATCATTCGCAGTATTTGTACTGTTTACATCGAAGTATGGCGTGGAGTTCCATTGATCACCGTGCTGTTCATGGCATCAGTAATGCTGCCCCTGTTTTTGGCAGAAGGCTCTGAAACAGACAAGCTAATTCGTGCGCTTATCGGTGTGGTCATGTTCAGTGCCGCCTACATGGCGGAGGTAGTACGTGGTGGTTTGCAAGCGATTCCGAAAGGACAATATGAAGCGGCAGATGCACTCGGATTAAGCTATTGGAAGAAAATGGGGCTCATCATTTTGCCTCAGGCACTGAAGATCACTATCCCTTCTATTGTGAATACCTTCATCGGCCTGTTCAAAGATACCAGTCTGGTGCTTATTATCGGTATGTTTGATGTGCTGGGTATTGGGCAAGCCGCGAATACCGACCCTGAGTGGTTAGGCTTCGCAACAGAAAGTTATGTATTTGTCGCGTTAGTGTTTTGGGTATTTTGTTTTGGCATGTCGCGTTACTCGATATGGCTTGAAAACAAACTGCATACCGGTCACAAACGATAACTCATCAAGATCAAGGACGTATTATGACGCAACAACAAGATTATATGATCCAGTTGAAGGACATGAATAAGTGGTATGGTGAGTTTCACGTACTAAAGAACATCAACCTAGACGTAAAGAAAGGCGAGAAAATCGTTATCTGTGGTCCATCTGGCTCAGGTAAATCGACCATGATTCGCTGTATCAACCGTCTCGAAGAACATCAAGCTGGTAGCATCTATGTATCGGGCACTGAACTTACAGAAGACCTGAAAAACATTGAGGCGGTTCGTCGTGAAGTGGGAATGTGTTTTCAGCACTTTAACCTCTTCCCTCATCTAACGGTTTTGGAGAATTGTACGCTTGCCCCTATCTGGGTGAAGAAAATGCCAAAAGAAGAAGCCGAAGCCATCGCAATGCAGTACTTAGAGCGCGTTAAGATCCCCGATCAAGCCGACAAGTACCCAGGGCAGCTCTCCGGTGGTCAGCAACAACGTGTGGCGATCGCACGCTCTCTTTGTATGAGCCCTAAAGTGATGCTATTTGATGAGCCGACATCGGCACTCGACCCTGAGATGGTGCGTGAGGTGCTTGATGTAATGGTTGAACTGGCAGAAGAAGGCATGACCATGTTGTGTGTAACGCACGAAATGGGCTTTGCTAAAGAAGTGGCTGATCGAGTTATCTTTATGGATGCGGGGGAAATCATCGAAGAGAATAACCCTGTCGACTTCTTCGAGAATCCGCAATCGGATCGAACCCAGAACTTCTTAGCTCAAATCCTTCACCATTAAAACGGGTTAGATACATAGCTAAAATTGTAAAGCGCTGACATCAAAATCAGCGCTTTTTCTTTGTTTAATCGGTTGCTATTCACTCATGTTACGAAAATCCAGTTGATTCAATACGTTGTAAATTTGCACAATCTTACAAGCACTTCGTGAGCTGGTCTTCAGAGCTTTGAGTATTAAACCGTTGTTTGCTATGCAAGGTGGTAATATTGTGTTACAAGTTGCCACATACATAACACACTATTTCTATTATTATTTTGTTCTAGAGATAGACGTGTCGGGCTTGATTTATTGAACTTTCGGGCCCATATATGTCTATATATCAAAGATAAGACGGTCCCTTATAGAGGAAGATTATGAACAGTCCTATGTTTTCACGCACTACTACTCAAGAGAGTGCTCTACAAACCAACAAAGTATTGCGTAACACATATGCACTACTTTCAATGACTTTACTATGGTCAGCACTGGTTGCTGGCGTTTCTATGGCGTTTAACTTGCCGCGTCCAGGTATTATCCTGATGCTGGTTGGTTTCTACGGTTTGCTATTCTTGACTGAGAAAAACCGCAACAACAGCCTTGGCCTTGTATTTACGTTCCTATTCACGGGCTTCTTGGGTTACACCATTGGTCCAATTCTGAATATGTACATCGGCGCTGGTATGGGCGATGTTGTTCTTACTGCTCTTGGTGGTACAGCCCTGTCATTTATGGCAGCTTCAGCTTACGCACTAACAACTAAGCGCGACCTATCAATGATGGGCGGTCTAATGCTGTCACTGTTCGTTGTTCTAGTAGTAGGTATGATTGCAAGTATCTTCATCCAATCAACTATCCTTCACTTGGCAATGAGCAGCTTGTTCATCGTATTCTCAACGATGGCGATTTTGATGACCACTCAAGGCATCATTCGTGGCGGTGAAACAAACTACATCTCAGCAACGATTACGCTGTATGTTTCAATCTACAACATCTTCATCAGCCTACTTAGCATCCTAGGCATCATGAACGACGATTAATCTGTTAGGTTGAGTTCAAAACTTAAAAGCCCGAGGTTCTACTTCGGGCTTTTTCTTTGTCTGCGCTTTATAAAGACGCCCTATTTTTGATTTATGTATCGCTAGCTTTTATCTCTCAAATACTCATCGAACGATGAACATAACCACAGCACTCCTAGCGCAATCCACCAATGACCAAAAAACTGTGTTGCTGGCTCAAAATCATTCCATTCAGAAGCTTCAAATACAAGATCAAAAAACTGGTAAACAGAAATGAACGGAATTACTAACATAACCAGCCAACTAATAAAAAACACAACGCCTATCAGACTACCTATCCCTTGATACTTTGGTTTTAGCGGTTTATGACGAATAAAAACCATTACACAGAAAAAAGATAAAAAGACAAATACCAACTGCAGTAACACCCAACCAATTAAAGCTAACGCATTCCACCATTGAATTTCCATCTAAGCCTACCTCTATGTCTTATGAACTTGCTAAATGCTGAGATTGTAATCTTGCAACTTCAATACAATATATGAGTTTTTACCTATCTCATTGTAACTGCGACTGAGCTTTCAAAAGCGTACTCTTGGAGTGTGGATGTTATTATCAACAACATTCTGCATAATGATGCAAAAATCAAAATACTTACCCCGAGAATTTTCTAACTAAACGCATAAAAAGACAAATTAGTGAATAGATGTTGATTTATCCAAACCGTTTGCCCCTTTCCAAGCTCTACTCTTGGCTGCACATATTTACATCGCTCAAAAAGCTTAGAAGATTCTTTTGTTGAGAATACGTTAGTCTCTACGCTACCCTATACGTATCAATGGTTACTTAGCGGAAACAAAGCTATGTTCGTTTACAACGGCAAAGAAATTGAAACCGACGCTCAAGGCTACCTACTTGACCACACTCAGTGGGAAGAAGGCATGATTGAGCTTCTAGCAAAAGATGAAGAGATCGAGCTTACCGATGCACACTTAGAAGTGGTTCACTTCGTACGTGACTTTTATGAGGAGTTCAACACCTCACCTGCGGTAAGAATGCTTGTTAAAGCGATGGAAAAAGCGCACGGGCCTGAGAAAGGTAACAGCAAGTACCTGTTCAAACTGTTTAAGAAAGGCCCAGCGAAACAGGCAACCAAATTGGCTGGCCTTCCTAAACCAGCGAAATGTCTGTAAGGCTCTGGTTTAAAATACCACTTACAAAATGAAAGCTTATAAAGCTATAAGATCTTAAATCCGCGGAAAGGTTTGTAAGACACACTTTCCTGAGTGACACTGTCTACTGTCGCTGTCCGCGGACCTTCCTCCAACCACTTCGAAAACGCGGCAATTTGATCTTCTGTGCCACAGGCAATCACTTCAACATCTCCGTTGTTTAAGTTCTTCGCATACCCCGTTAAACCAAGCTTCAATCCTTGATGCGATGTGTGGTATCGAAATCCTACCCCTTGTACGTGACCTACTATCAGAAACTTCTCACACTTTAGTACCATCCGTATACCGCTCCCTATATTTGAGTGATATATTAATTGCGTCTATTTACCCCACTAAGGATAGTGGGTTTTTATTTGGTTTTTATTATTATGAAAGAAATTCCATTCCGTTGGATTGATAAATATCTCATCCATTTAAAAATTCAAGAGAAGTTCTATCTACTCTTCTTGCTCCCCGTCATTGCCTTAATTGTTCTTACGCTTGTTCTTAATAGTGCTGCAAACACTATGCTGGGACATTTGTATCAAGAAGAATTGATACTAATGAAAAACCTTATTGAGGCTGGAAATCTCAACCAATCACAAGTCTCTGCGTTACTTGCAACTTCGGAGACGATCAGCTTCGGCACTGGCCCAGGTGCCATTTCTGTTCTAAATGGGTCATTCAGCCTTGTTGCGAACCACGATCAATCACTATGGACTGCACTTTCCACTACTCAAGTCAGTATCATTCTTGTCACTTTGTTCATTATCGCGCTTGGTGTTTACTACATCATGACGTTCATCGGCGGTGCAATGTTCACAATGAATAGAGCACTAAACACGCTAGCGGATGGTGATCTAACCGCACGTATGAACTTCTTCCGTGTTCGTGATGAGTTCAGTGAAATTGCAATCACTATCGATAAAGTGGCAGATCGTGAACAAAAGATGGTTCAGTCGATTCAAGAATCTGTCGCGCTGATGCAGCAAATCAGTTCTGATCTTAACCTATCGATTCAAAACAGCTCTGAAATCTCGAATACGCAGCAAGAGCACCTCAACTCTCTAGCTAGTGCAACAGAACAAATGGCATCGACTATTCGTGAAGTGGCAACACTGGCACACAGTTCAAGCACACAGACTGAAGATGCTCGCAGCGTTGCGCAGTCTGGTCAGGTGAAAGTAGAAAATACCCTTCACTCTATCTCAAATCTATCGACTGAGATCCAATCTGCGTCTCAAGCGGTTGAAGAATTAGATGCGAACGCAGCACAAATCGATGAAGTGGTTACAACCATTAATGGTATTTCTGAGCAAACTAACCTACTTGCACTGAATGCGGCTATCGAAGCGGCACGCGCAGGCGAACAAGGTCGTGGCTTTGCCGTCGTTGCTGATGAAGTTCGTGCTCTTGCGGGACGTACTCAGCAAGCAACGGTTGAAATTCAAGCGATGATTGAGGCGCTACAACGTAACAGCCAATCGCTCACTAAGCTGATGGAAGTAACGGTGCATAACGCCAACGAAGGCCAAACTCTGATGGCAGAAGTAAATCACGAGATCGGCTCACTAGCAGATAAGAACCAAACTATCTCTGACAGCAGCATTCAGATTGCAACTGCTGCGGAAGAGCAAGGCGTGGTTGCAGATAACATTGCCTCAAGCGTAGAAGAAGTTCGTGTCCAAGCAAATAACGTGTGTAATATGATCAGCACAACGTCTCAAAATGTTGAACAACTCCGTGCTCAGAGTGACACAATGGAGTCTCTACTGACAGGACTTAAAGCTTAGTTATAAGTTGAAAAATATAGGGTCACTTCGGTGGCCCTTTTTTGTTTCCATTGCACAGGAGTAATCCCCGTCAGCTTTGCGCATCGAGCTGAAAATGAAACCTCAGCAAATGACTGGATTATCGATGGATATTGCTTTTGCGGGCAACATCCCGGACAATACGCCCCTTTCAAAATTCAACAAGAGCTAAAGAAATGACAGCTGCTATCTATTTGGTTAAAGGTCGTGAGAAATCGGTAAAGCGTAAGCACCCTTGGATCTTCTCTCGAGGCATCAATAAAGTTGAGGGCGAACCAGCTCTTGGCGAAACCGTTGATGTATTCACTCACGACGGAAAATGGCTAGCTAAAGCTGCATACTCGCCTGCTTCTCAAATTCGAGCGCGTATTTGGAGTTTTGAAAAAGAAGAGATCAACAAAGCGTTCTTCGTTAAGCGTTTCAACAACGCTCAACTTCTTCGTGAAGACATTATCGAGCGCGATGGTCTGACTGGTTATCGTCTGATAGCTGCGGAATCTGACGGCCTACCTGGCGTTACAATCGACCGCTATCAAAACTTCTTCGTGTGTCAGCTGTTAAGTGCAGGTGCAGAATACAACAAGCAAGCGATCGTTGATGCGCTAGTGGAATGTTTCCCTGATTGCAACGTTTACGAGCGTTCAGATGTAGCAGTACGTAAGAAAGAAGGTCTGAAAGAAACGACTGGTGTGTTACACGGTGAAGAGCCACCAAAATCAGTGGTTATTGAAGAAAACGGCGTGAAGATCAGCGTAGATATCGTTGGCGGCCATAAAACAGGTTTCTACCTAGACCAACGCGATAGCCGCCAGCAAGCTGTGAAATACATGAAGAACAAAGAAGTTCTCAACTGTTTCTCTTACACCGGCGGTTTTGGTTTATACGCACTAAAAGGCGGCGCAAAGCGTGTTATCAACGCAGACGTGTCGCAACCTGCACTGGACACCGCGAAATTTAACGCCGAGCTTAATGAATTTGATATCTCGAAAAAGCGGGCGGTGTTCCTAAACGCAGACGTATTCAAACTACTGCGCGAGTACCGCGATCAAGGCACAAAGTTCGATGTAGTTATCATGGACCCACCAAAATTCGCTGAAAGTAAAGCGCAATTGAATGGTGCATGTCGTGGCTATAAAGACATCAATATGCTAGCAATGCAAATCCTTAAGCCTGGTGGCACGCTGCTGACCTATTCTTGCTCAGGCTTAATGGACCAAGTTCTGTTCCAAAAAATCATTGCCGATGCAGCAGTAGATGCGAATCGCCAAGTAAAATTCGTAGAACGTTTCGAGCAAGCAGCTGATCACCCAACAGATACAGCATACCCAGAAGGCTTCTACCTTAAAGGTTTTGCATGTAAGGTGCTTTAATCGCTGATTAAAATCGATTAAAAAGAAAACGGAGCTGCGCTCCGTTTTTTTATTCTCTTAGTTGTTCAAGGTTGCTAATGAGACTGTTCGCAATATCAGCGGCAGATGCTCCATCAAAGTTAACTTCGAGTTGTTGGCCGTCTTTGTTAATAGTTAAGGTCGAGTTAATCCCACTTTCGGTTACTGATACCGAAATATCATCAACTTGCCCAGCATAATCACCAGAGCTCAGATCATCTAACAAGATAGATAGATCGTCTTCTGTGACGCCATCAAACAAGTCCACAAAGTCTAAAGAATCTCCGTCACCAAAATCAGTCACTGTATCTGTGGCATCATCCATTTCTGTCCATTTAAAGACATCGTTACCACCTCCACCGGTAAGCAGATCGTCGCCAAGTCCACCAATCAAGATATCATTACCATCCGTACCAACCAACGTATCATCTTGGTCAGTACCTTGAACTATGTTGTTAGCTTGCATTGACGCTACTTGGACAGCAGAAGCTTCTACTGCATCTACAGAGACATTAGAGAACTCGATATCAACTGTTGCAGTATCAGTGCTTGTGAGCCCTCCAGAATCGACTGCTTGATAGTCAAATGAATCATTTACATTGTTGAAGCTGGTAATCTGTGTACCTACTAATGTAAAACTCGCTTTATCACTCGCGCTATCGGTCTCTGGGAATAAACGAATTTCGTCAAAGCTACCGCTACTAATGGCGACAGTAGCAAAGCCTTCTTGGTTTCCGGTAAATACAATGTCATCAGTTTGGATAACCTGGGTTTCAGCGAGAACTCCGTCCATGTAAAAATAAACGTTTATCCATGCAGCACCACTATTGAAGCGGTCATTCAAGCTTGCCAAATTTAACCTTGCTTCTTTCGCTTCAAGACCGTCATCGAGATCAATGGCAATGAATTCACTGGTACTGATTTCATCACCCTGTCCAGTCTCTCCAGGTGACACGACAACTAAGCCTACTTGTTGAGCAGCAAAATCAACTTTGATCTGAGCATTATTTACAAAATCACCATTGCTATCGATTGTCCCTCCGTAAAAGCTCAATCCATTCACATCAACTGAATCAGCTAGGAAGTCTTTGTCAAACTCATCCAATAGATCTTGGGAGTCAAAACTCTGCTCATCAAAAAAGTCTTCCGTAAGTCGATACTTAACCTCTGTATCTTCGTATAATTTGTTAGAGGGATTATTTATAAAATCTTGATCTATAATGACTTCTTGGTTGTTTTCATCTACAAAGAAAAGCTCACCAAATGAAGGAAGTTCAACGATTTCGATTTCTATATCACCATCGTTCGGAGTTACAGCATCATCCTCCAAATCTTCTACTCTTTGCAGTCCAGCGCCAGTTACGCTGTCAAAATCAACATCTTGAACGGGAAAGATTCCGTCTTCGATATCCAACAAAATACCAAAATCACGTACCGTTGGCGGAGTGTTGGGAAGATCATCATCAACAATAGTTGCCGTGCCTTGGACTCCTCCCACGTTTAAGAAGAAGGTCTCGTCCGGCTCGTCGAGGGTGTCTTGCGTGGTATCCACTGTTGCAGTGAACATGGTGACGCCCGCTGGGACAGTGATTTGTCCGGTATTAGCGTCGTAGGTCACGCCATCACTGAACACAATGTTGGACACGTTGGTGTCGTAATCATTATCACCTGCCGTGCCGTTGACTAAGCCAATCGTGTAGGTTTGGTCGCTGCTACTAGCGTTACTTAGCGTCACTTTAAACTCAGCGGGTTGGCCTTCTGGTACGGTTTCGCCAACCAAAGCCACATCGGTGATCACAGGTGCATCGTCATCATCTTGGATTGTTGCCGTGCCTGTCACCCCACCCACTTGGAGGTCGAAGGTTTCATCTGGCTCGTCGATGGTATCTTGAGTGGTATCCACTGTTGCAGTGAACATGGTGACACCCGCTGGCACGGTGATTTGTCCGGTATTAGCGTCGTAGGTCACGCCATCACTGAACACAATGTTTGACAAGTTAGTGTCGTAATCATCATCACCTGCCGTACCGTTGACTAAGCCAATCGTGTAAGTTTGATCGCTGGTGCTGGCGTTACTTAGCGTCACTTTAAACTCAGCGGCCTGGCCTTCGGGTACAGTTTCACCAACCAAAGCCACATCAGTGATCACGGGAGCGTCATCGTCATCTTGGATTGTCGCAGTACCAGTCACCCCACCGACTTGAAGGTCGAAGGTTTCGTCCGGCTCGTCGATGGTATCTTGAGTGGTATCCACTGTTGCAGTGAACATGGTGACACCCGCTGGCACGGTGATTTGTCCGGTATTAGCGTCGTAGGTCACGCCATCACTGAACACAATGTTTGACAAGTTAGTGTCGTAATCATCATCACCTGCCGTACCGTTGACTAAGCCAATCGTGTAAGTTTGATCGCTGGTGCTGGCGTTACTTAGCGTCACTTTAAACTCAGCGGCCTGGCCTTCGGGTACAGTTTCACCAACCAAAGCGACATCGGTAATAGTTGGCACACCATCATCATCAATAATGGTCGCTGTGCCAGTCACTCCACCGACTTGAAGGTCGAAGGTTTCGTCCGGCTCATCGATGGTATCTTGCGTGGTGTCCACTGTTGCAGTGAACATGGTGACGCCCGCTGGAACGGTGACCTGTCCGGTATTGGCGTCGTAGGTCACGCCATCGCTGAACACAATGTTGGACACGTTGGTGTCGTAATCATCATCACCTGCCGTGCCGTTGACTAAGCCAATCGTGTAGGTTTGGTCGCTGCTACTAGCGTTACTTAGCGTCACTTTAAACTCAGCAGGTTGGCCTTCTGGTACGGTCTCGCCAACCAAAGCAACCTCTGTGATCACGGGTGCATCGTCATCATCTTGGATTGTTGCAGTACCAGTTACCCCACCGACTTGCAGGTCAAAGGTTTCATCTGGCTCATCGATGGTATCTTGCGTGGTGTCGACTGTTGCAGTGAACATGGTGACGCCCGCTGGGACGGTGATCTGTCCGGTATTGGCGTCGTAGGTCACGCCATCACTGAACACAATGTTGGACACGTTGGTGTCGTAATCATCATCACCTGCCGTGCCGTTGACTAAGCCAATCGTGTAGGTTTGGTCGCTGCTACTAGCGTTACTTAGCGTCACTTTAAACTCAGCAGGTTGGCCTTCTGGTACGGTTTCGCCAACCAAAGCCACATCCGTGATCACAGGTGCATCGTCATCATCTTGGATGGTTGCAGTGCCTGTCACCCCACCCACTTGCAGGTCGAAGGTTTCATCTGGCTCATCGATGGTGTCTTGCGTGGTATCCACTGTTGCAGTGAACATGGTGACGCCCGCTGGGACGGTGATTTGTCCGGTATTGGCGTCGTAGGTCACGCCATCACTGAACACAATGTTAGACACGTTGGTGTCGTAATCATCATCACCTGCCGTGCCATTGAATAAGCCAATCGTGTAGGTTTGGTCGCTGCTGCTGGCATTACTCAGCGTCACTTTAAACTCAGCAGGTTGGCCTTCTGGTACGGTTTCGCCAACCAAAGCCACATCGGTGATCACAGGTGCATCGTCATCATCTTGGATTGTTGCTGTGCCAGTCACCCCACCCACTTGCAGGGCGAAGGTTTCATCTGGCTCATCGATGATGTCTTGCGTGGTATCCAATGTTGCAGTGAACATGGTGACGCCCGCTGGGACGGTGATTTGTCCGGTATTAGCGTCATAGGTCACACCATCGCTGAACACGATGTTGGACACGTTGGTGTCGTAATCATCATCACCTGCAGTGCCGTTGACTAAGCCAATCGTGTAAGTTTGATCGCTGCTGCTGGCATTACTTAGCGTCACTTTAAACTCAGCAGGTTGGCCTTCTGGTACGGTTTCGCCAATCAAAGCCACATCCGTGATCACAGGTGCATCGTCATCATCTTGGATGGTTGCAGTGCCTGTCACCCCACCCACTTGCAGGTCGAAGGTTTCGTCCGGCTCATCGATGGTATCTTGCGTGGTATCCACTGTTGCAGTGAACATGGTAACGCCCGCTGGGACGGTGATCTGTCCGGTATTGGCGTCGTAGGTCACGCCATCACTGAACACAATGTTGGACACGTTGGTGTCGTAATCATTATCGCCTGCCGTGCCGTTGACTAAACCAATCGTGTAGGTTTGGTCGCTGCTACTAGCGTTACTTAGCGTCACTTTAAACTCAGCAGGTTGCCCTTCGGGGACGGTCTCGCCAACCAATGCGACCTCCGTGATCACAGGAGCATCATCGTCATCTTGGATTGTTGCTGTGCCAGTCACCCCACCCACTTGCAGGGCGAAGGTTTCATCTGGCTCATCGATGATGTCTTGCGTGGTATCCACTGTTGCAGTGAACATGGTGACGCCCGCTGGGACGGTGATTTGTCCGGTATTAGCGTCATAGGTCACACCATCGCTGAACACGATGTTGGACACGTTGGTGTCGTAATCATCATCACCTGCCGTGCCGTTGACTAAGCCAATCGTGTAAGTTTGATCGCTGCTGCTGGCATTACTCAGCGTCACTTTAAACTCAGCAGGTTGGCCTTCTGGTACGGTTTCGCCAACCAAAGCCACATCGGTGATCACAGGTGCATCGTCATCATCTTGGATTGTTGCTGTGCCAGTCACCCCACCCACTTGCAGGGCGAAGGTTTCATCCGGCTCATCGATGGTATCTTGCG
Organism: Vibrio sp. SCSIO 43153; assembly: GCF_023716625.1. Classification (NCBI taxonomy): domain Bacteria; kingdom Pseudomonadati; phylum Pseudomonadota; class Gammaproteobacteria; order Vibrionales; family Vibrionaceae; genus Vibrio; species Vibrio sp. SCSIO 43153. The sequence continues at coordinate 1,609,370 of NZ_CP071855.1, read as the reverse complement.
TGGTATCCACTGTTGCAGTAAACATGGTGACACCCGCTGGAACGGTGATCTGTCCTGTATTAGCGTCATAGGTCACGCCATCACTGAACACAATGTTGGACACGTTGGTGTCGTAATCATCATCACCTGCCGTGCCGTTGACTAAGCCAATCGTGTAAGTTTGGTCGCTGCTGCTGGCATTACTCAGCGTCACTTTAAACTCAGCGGGTTGACCTTCTGGTACGGTTTCGCCAACCAAAGCCACATCGGTAACCGTAGGCGTATCATCGTTATCAACAATAGTTGCCGTTCCCTGAACAGGAGTCTGCTGTGCTGTGGTAGTCCCGGATAGCGTAAACGACTCATCACCTTCGGTGATGTCGTCCTCTATAGTAGGGATAGTAAGTTGTAGTCCGCTTTCACCGCTAGGTAGAGTAACAATCAGCTCCCCTTGTGGACCTAGTTGAGGGTTTACAACCGTGCCATCTGGAAGAGAAATTTCGACCAACAGACTATCAAAGTCTTCTCCGTTAAAAGCGGTTCCATCATTGAGAATAAGTGTTAACTCAGTGTCCTGATTACCTGGTTGATCTAAGGTGATGTCAAATACAACATTTTCACCTTCATTGACGGTTGGACTACTGATTTCTTGAATCACTGGAAGGATAAGCAACGCTTCTGATTGGAAGCTTTGAAAAAGTTCTAGTAAGGATAATATTTGTGTATTTGAAAGTACTCCGAAACCACTAGCGTTAGTCTCAAACAAAGTTGCGGCCAGACTTTCAGCCCCAGTTCTATCTATAGCTCCAGTAACTTGAGGACTCGAGCCCACCCCTTCACCTGCGGCCGGATTAAACTCTTCTCCAAGTTCTGTTGGATCAATACCTTGTGCTATCGCTTCAAATACTTGTTGAACATCTGATGTGATATCTTGGCTTGTGCCATCTCTTTCCACTCTTTGTATTATTACATCATTTGGTTGAGAAAGTTCTTGAATAACCAACTCTCCAGGTAATGGAGACTCGCCACTTTCTAGCTGCTTAATGTTACCATCAAGACCAATAACTACTGTCGTACCTAACAAGGTACGTAGATCGATTTGTCCCATATCTACCTCGCCTGCCCTTGGCTTAGTCAAATATTTGTCACCCCAATATTTACGACTATAGTTTAGTCAAACCATCGTTTTTACGCTGTTGGAACCTTGCTTACCAAGTGTTTGACTTTAAGGGGCGAAGTCAAATAGTCGACGGTACTAAAGCAGATTATTTAGTAACTATCTTATTAATAGTTAGACATTTTTTATTTTGATGTTTAGCAGGAAAGAATTGTTGCATATGCTAGTGTTAACTAGAGGTACAAACAGTATTGGGTGATAAATGCCTAGGCTTAACAGCAGGTTGAAATAGATATTCATACTTGTTGTTATTTATGTCATAAAGTCTCACTTTTGAGATGACCTTGACGATAATTATCCTTTTTTTAGGAGAACTACTGTGAAATGGACTCGACTAACCATCGCTTGTTGCAGTGGCCTAATTGCATCGTATTCTGCGCTTGGGCAGACATTAGAGCAGGCTGTGGCTCTTACACTGAAAAGCAACCCAGACATCAAAAGCGCATTTAACGAATTCACCAGCAGGAAATACGTCAATGATGCTTCTTCTGGTGCATATCTTCCTAAGGTTGATCTCGATGCGGGCATCGGGTATGAAGGGGTTGATCCTGCTGATCTTGACCGTAGTGAAACTGACTTAACAAGAAAAGAAGCATCAATAACCCTAACGCAACTTATCTGGGATGGTTCTGCCACACTCAATGACATTGATCGTACTGCGGCCGATGCCGAATCTTTGAGGTACCAACTACTTGCAGATGCTTCAGACAAAGCGCTTGAAGTAACAAAAGTCTACCTTGATGCAGTGAAAGCTTATGAAATATTAACACTGTCAGAAAACAACCTCGCCGTTCATAAAAAAATATACATCGATATCAAAAAGCGTGTGACGTCAGGGATCGGCTCTACAGCAGATATGACTCAGGTTGAAGCTCGTTTGGCAAAGGCTCATGGTAACTTAGCTGCTGCTCAAAACAATTTGTACGACTCGCATACAATGTTCACTCGACTAGTTGGGCAAACCCCTCAAGGGTTGATCTTTCCTAGGGCTGATGAAAATTACCTCCCCTACACTGTAGATGAGGCTGTGGGTCAAGCTTTTGAGCAACACCCTGTGATACAGGTTTCAATAGCTGATGTTGACTCAGCCAAGTTTCAGTACAAGCAATCAAAAGGCGTCAACTACCCCACACTTTCGTTGGAGGCATCCCAAACCTGGCGAGATGATGCCGGAGGCATTGAAGGCCGCAGCGATGAGACCACTGCAATGTTGAGAATGCGCTACAACCTATACAATGGTGGCAGTGACGCAGCAAACAGCGAAAACTTCGCTTACCAGCTCAACAAAGCAAAAGACTTGCGTGAAAGTGCCTACAAAAACGTCGAAGAAGGGCTAAGACTTTCTTGGAGCGCTCTGGATTTAACTTTGCAACAAAAAGAGTTCTTAGCAGACCATGTCGATTCTGCGGCAGAAACTGTCATTGCCTACGAGAAACAATACAGAATAGGTAAACGAACCTTACTTGATTTGTTGAACACTGAAAACGAACTATTTCAAGCAAGGAAAGACTACCTAGATGCGAAATACGCTGAGCAATACGCCAAGTATCGAGTTATGAACGCAACCGGGGAATTATTAAACGCGCTTCGTGTTGATGTTCCTCAAGAATGGTTAGAGAAAGTGGAGTATTAATATGAAAATGTTATTACTAAGCCTTTCAGTAGTTTTTGTTAGTGCTTGTAGCTCGAATGATGGCTCTGGTGATGAGTATGATTACATGCCGACGCCTGTTGCAGAGCAATCAGCAGATCACATGGATGATGATAGAGACGGTGTTATTAACCACAGGGACCTGTGTCCAGGGACGCCTGAGGGTTCTGAATTGGATAATGATGGGTGTGGTGAATATGCAAAATCATCTCAAAAAATGCAAATTCGTGTGCTGTTTGCCAACGACTCTGACGTCATAAACCCTATCTTTTCAAAACAAATTCGTGATCTGTCAGCCTTCCTGAAAGAGTACCCTAGCACATCAATAGAGCTTCAAGGCTATACAAGCATCACAGGTACTGACGAATACAATTTAGATTTGTCGAAAAGAAGAGCTGAAAATGTGCGCCAGGAACTTATTAAAAATGGTATTTCACCTAACCGCTTAAGGATTGTGGGTTTCGGAGAAACAAAATTGGCTTCTTTCGGTACCGATGAGGTGAGTCATGCTCTAAACCGACGGGTTACAGCCACCGTCGTTGGTTACAAAGGAGAAGTAAAAAAAGAGTGGACTATTTTTACCGCACTTCCTAAAAGCTAAAAGTACCACCCGATCAACAAAGGGGCTTGTCATTAGCCCCTTTGATTTGCTTTTTACCAGCAAGTATTTCTAATCACTAGCTTTAAGCCCACCTTGTTCAAATAAGTAACTGGTTAAATCCGCCGCACTCATACCATCGAACTCAATAGACATTGACTTACCGTCTTGATTAATCGTTAACGCCGCGCCTGTTTGTGAATCCTCAATCGAAATTACACCTTCCAGATTGTCATCAGGAATCGTATCCAACAACTCGGAAATTTCGTTGAAGGTGACACCTTCCAGGACTTCGGACAAATCAAGAATATCCTCACCGACAGTGAAATCTTTAATACGGTCAACAGCGCCATTTTCAACATCTACCCACGCAAAAATGTCTGCACCATCATCACCAATAAGGATATCGTTTCCTAGGCCACCAACTAAGAGATCACTCCCGCTACCACCAGAAATGGTATCTTCACCGGCTTCGCCTAATAAGTAATCATCGCCAGCTCTGCCATACAGAGTGTCATCATCATTACCACCACGAATACCATCAGAGCCATTGTCTGAACCCCAGATAGTATCGTTACCATCTCCACCATAAGCGGCTAAATTACCACCTTGGCTAGTGACAACATCATCACCAGATCCCAGGTTTACCGTATCAGTCACCGGTTGAACTTCACTTTCTACACTCTGTAGCAGTACTCCATCAGAATCATGAATACTCTGTTTTGTATTCATAAAGGCTGAATTTTCGAAAAAGTTTCGATCCGGAGTCGTACCATTTGCATTAGGAAGAGAGCTACCCGTATCGATAATGTAGTCTCCTTTACCTATGCCAAAGTCTATTCGGTCATTACTATCGCCGCTGTTAACCCTGATATTATCTGTCAATTCAACTTGTTGTTGGAATGGGCCTTGAGGCCCTATTGCACCATGGGCGCCCAATGAATAAGTAAAGTTCGCCGAGTTGTTAACTGGCTGAATCAGTTCAAACGTATCTACGCCAGCACCACCGAGGTGAACAGGCTGCTGCGTTATCGAAACTGGTATCTGGATGCTAGTTTCCGCTGAATCATTATTGCTCACTTCCGTCGCTATAGCTGACACATTCAAATTAAACTGTCCAGACTGGCTAAACTTAGCTTCAAGTGAAGTTAAGTCCCAGCCAGTAATATCGATAGGAACTGATTCCACGGTTATCTCATTGCCTGCACCATCACGTAATGTCGTTCCAATCGGCACATCATCAAGTTGGATAGTTAATCGTTCAGAGTTGTCAGTATCTACTAGGGAAGCGTTAATTTCACTCAATGCGATGAATGCTCCTTCTTCACCTGTATTCAAAGTCTCTTTGATAACAATGTCATCAATGATGATACCTAGAGTGTCAGAACCCTTCGCTTCAAACATCACTCGATAGTTGCCAGAATCCTCAATTGGTAGTTCGATGTTTTCGAGAGTTTGATAGGTATAATCATATTCATAGAAATCAAATACTGTGACTTCAGAACTTAAAATAGGGCTACCAGAAGCGTCAAGCTTATATAACTTAACAACCATATCTGATGCATGGTAGTCACCTCTGCGAATGGCCGCTTCAAAGTCCAATGTATATTGGGCACCAGCTCGGCAGGTGATATCTGTGAATAGATCTTTGTCCCCATTCCGGCCTTCAAGCTCCAGTACCTGGTTGGTGGAATCACCAACTCGATAAGTACCTTCGGTATTTACCTCTACTTTTCCGCCACTATTGCTCGTCTCCCAAACTCCAACGGTTCCACTTCCAGAAACTTTATCAATATCGACGGTAGTCCCAAGTGCGCTAACATCCTCAAAATCAATGGCCGCAATAGTTTTGCTAGAAATCACCTCTAAATTAGGCGTATCAGCTACAGCTATGATCTTAATGTCTAAGGTATTTGAAGCACCAGTGTTTGTCATGTAAGTGATTGTTGGAACATCCCCACTCCAATGCTCGGTAGGCGTAAATGAATAGCTACCGTTTTCATTGAGAACGAAAACTCCTTGATTGCCGAATGTGTACTGTGTGCCAGCGTCAAACGAGCCATCTACCCCTTCAATCGAGTAGGTATCGACTAACAACGTAGAATCTATATCCTCGTCATTCGATAACACGTTTCCAGTAGCAGTATGATGCTCATTAGCTTTTGAAGAATCTTTATCTGTAACTGTCGGTGAGTCGACCGCTTCGACTTCAATATTCAGTCTTGCTGATGCACCAGTATCTGTCACGTACGTAATAGTAGGTACATTACCATTCCAGTTATCCTCAGCCTCAAATACAAATTGGCCATTAGCTTGGATGGTAATGAATCCCCCTTCTATAGCGACTCGGCTTCCAACGGAGTGTACCGTGTTTGAGCCAGCAATTGAGAACTCAGATACAGACTGAATAGTCTCTCCATCATTATCTAGAAGGTTGCCCGATATGTCCTGACCCTCTGTCGTCTTGACAGTATCGTCTAATGCCCTAATTTCTGAGGCGTTAATCAGATTAAAATCAATACTAATTGTTGCCTCAGATTGTGAGCCATCAGAATCTTCTAGTGTATAAGTGAATGACTCGACCGCATCTTCTGGAATCGTATTATGTGAAGAGTTGATAACATACTCATACGTACCATTTTCGTTCAATGTTAACTGACCATACTGGCCTTGTAGAGCTAAGCCAATTGCACCTACAGTGCCAGTACTGCTTTTCACAGACACAACAGAAACATCGTCTTGCGCGATCTCATCTGCGCCAAAACCGTTATCTTCATAAACATTACCGGATAAAGAAGGCTCAGAGTAATTGCTATCTGGGACGAGTTTAATGGCAAGATCGTACGATGTATCCTGGTTCTCAGAAGTATTTATTGAGGTAACGACATTACCGTTAACATCCTTGAAGCCAACAACTTCTACCGAATATTCCTTACCATCAAAGTTAAATGTCGCGGCTGTGCTTGTAATGGTCACTATATCGTCACCAGTGCCGACGTCATTTGGTGTTTCGTTGTGGTCAAACTCGATGTCCAGTTCGACTAGTTGACGGTTTCCATAAGTATCAACCAACTCAAAACTTACAGATAACGTTGCTCCTGTAATCGCCGTTCCAGAGCTGATCGGGTTATTAAAGTGAGTAAAAGTCCCCAGAATAACGTCTTCGTTTAACGGAAGTTCACCGTTCAGCCCCAAGTCATTGTCGATAAAGCCGTAGCCTGATTGAGGGTCACTGTCGTCGGTAGTACCCCAACGCAACTGGTCATTAGCACTATCATTGTCATTGCTATCGAAAACGGAGGTATCTGTACCACCCTCTACCGAACTCCAAGCAGCTTCGATACCACCGACACTAAACGAGTCGATCACGACATCAAGTGTGTGTGAATCGTTTCTTGCAACAGGTGAAGAATCTGCAATGTCGACTTGGATGGTATGCCTTGTGCCGTTTACGTCAACATGGAAACTATCTTGGTCACTGATTTCGTCAGAATGATCACGTTGAGGTGGCTGATATATAATCTTGCCATCTTGTAATTCTACAACTCCACCAAGTTCGGTGTTAATAGATGTCACACCATCTGGGAAAGTAAAACCACTCGGTAAACCAACAAGCTCTAACTCTTGACCTTCCACAGACTTGAAATGAGTCAGTGTTTCGTTGTCCGTTATGTCTATTCCCGCACTGTGATCACCAATTTGGATCTCGTAGTGCTCTGTTGACTCAGTTTGGAGATCATCCACAGTCGGAATAGTGATAGTAAACGAATCAACACCTTCAGGTACAATCAATGAATTAGCCACAGCGTCATAGGTTACACCGTCACTAAAGGTAGCGCTTGCAAAGTCTACATCTTGGTTGTCTGTTGTAGTCGACCCAAGACCAAATTTTACAGGATATTTGTACTGCGTAGCTGTAGTTGAATCTAATGAAATGTCGAAGACTAAATTCGTCCCTTCCTCGATACTACTTGCTTCCGCGTCAATAGCTGCGATTAATGGTTTGGGTGGTAAATTCCCCTCTAAACCATCTTTATCTAAAGTTACTTGTGACTCGTTGCTGTAGTTTCCTGAAGAATCAACAACCTTATAGTCAAATGTGTCTTCTTGAGGCTCTGCCTCGATATATTTCAACTCCCAGTTACCACCACCTTCTGTGGTGATATCAACTGAGGCAATCAGTTTTCCTTCTGGCGAATCAAACACAAGTTCTTGGAACAAACCTGTATTCCCATCTTCGCCCTCAGGTTTAGTGTATTTAATCGTATCGGATGAACCATCATCATAAGTGATTACAAAAACCGCAAAACTGTCATTTGAACCATGCTCAAACTTTCCACCTAGTCCATCTAAACCGATGTTTAAGGAATCTACTGGTGTATTACCAAAATCAACGTTGATAACTTCTTCGGCGTTAATTCCATGATTACCATTAACACCAATACCATAACCAACATGGCTTTTATTTGGGTCACCGCGATATTGTGTAAGCAAGCCATCGTCTGTACTGATCGTAACAATGCTTCCATTACTCAATGTCATTGTTCTTACGCTGCTAGCGTTACCATCCGATGACTCACCCCAATTGTAAAATTCAGTCTGACTAGAGTTAAACTCTTGGTCAAAAGAATCTTTTGTTCCAAGCAAGAACCCTACATTGTCAGAATCTGGCTCATAATAAATGTTGTTTGGATTGTAAGACGTGCCTTGTTGAAGGATTTCACCCGTCACGTCATCCACGATATGCAGATCCGTTGACTTGATCTCTAAAAACTCAGTATCACTGACTTTTAGGAACAGCTTGCCACCATCAGGAAGCTCTGTAATAACAACGTTAAGAGGTATCTCTGCTTGATCATCTTCTCTATCAGAAATATGGTCATCATCGTTGTCGACATCGTCGAAGTTTGTATTGAACACAACCTTCGTTTTGCCTGTTGTGCTGATAGTTTCAGTAAATGACTCGGATTGTGGTGGATTCGAATCGACTTGGTAAGTTTCAGTATCCGTTGCAGTCACAGCATTACCTGCACCATCAGTAATGGTTACCGACGCTGTCACAGACTGGTCGTTGAAGCCCGCTAATGTGCTAGCGTCAACATCCGCGCTAAAGCCAAGCTTGCCATCAGCTAGCTTGATAACTTCCACTTCAGCCAGCAGGTTATCACCTAATTTCAGTTGAACCGTATCACCTTCAACAACCTCACCGCCTACAGTACCAGTAAGAGTGACTTGGCCTGTCGCTTCTGCTTCGTTAATAGTGTTGTCGTTACCGACCACGATTGGATCGAGGTCAATGCTCGCCGTTGGCGCATCCACATCCACTTGGTAGGTTTCGGTGTCGCTCTTCTCGACGCTGTTACCTGCTTCATCGGTCACGGTCACTGAGGCGGTGACTGACTTGCCATCAAAGCCAACCAGTTCGCTAGCGTCCACGTCTACGCTGAAGCCAAGCTGGTCATTGCCTAGGTCAACCACTTTCGCCGTGGTCAGAAGGTTTTCACCAAGCGCTAAAGTAACAGTATCACCGACTTTCACATCGCCGCCTACCGTACCTGACAGCGTTACTTTACCTGTGCTTTCTGCTTCGTTAATGATGTTGTCGCTACCCACCACGATTGGATCGAGGTCGATACTCGCCGTTGGCGCGTCGACATCGACTTGGTAGGTTTCGGTGTCGCTCTTCTCGACGCTGTTACCTGCTTCATCGGTCACGGTCACTGAGGCGGTGACTGACTTACCATCAAAGCCAACCAGTTCGCTAGCGTCCACGTCCACGCTGAAGCCTAATTGGCCATTGCCTAGGTCAACCACTTTCGCCGTGGTCAGAAGGTTTTCACCAAGCGCTAAAGTAACGGTATCACCGACTTTCACATCGCCGCCTACCGTACCAGTAAGAGTGACTTGGCCTGTCGCTTCTGCTTCGTTAATAGTATTGTCGTTACCGACCACGATTGGATCGAGGTCGATACTCGCCGTTGGCGCATCCACATCGACTAGGTAAGTTTCAGTGTCACTCTTCTCGACGCTGTTACCTGCTTCATCGGTCACGGTCACTGAGGCGGTGACTGACTTGCCATCAAAGCCAACCAGTTCGCTTGCATCCACGCCTACGCTGAAGCCCAATTGGCCATTGCCAAGGTCAATAACATCCGCTTCAACCATAAGATTGTTGCCCAACTTAAGTTGAACTTTATCGTCCTCGGTAACATCACCACCCACTGTACCTGACAGCGTTACTTTGCCTGTGCTTTCTGCTTCGTTAATAGTGTTGTCATTACCGACCACGATTGGATCGAGGTCGATACTCGCCGTTGGCGCATCCACATCGACTAGGTAAGTTTCAGTGTCACTCTTCTCGACGCTGTTGCCCGCTTCATCGGTCACGGTCACTGAGGCGGTGACTGACTTGCCATCAAAGCCCACCAGTTCGCTTGCATCCACGTCCACGCTGAAGCCAAGCTGGTCATTGCCTAGGTCAACCACTTTCGCCGTGGTCAGAAGGGTTTCACCAAGCGCTAAAGTAACAGTATCACCGACTTTCACATCGCCGCCTACAGTACCAGTAAGAGTGACTTGGCCTGTCGCTTCTGCTTCGTTAATAGTGTTGTCGTTACCGACCACGATTGGATCGAGGTCGATGCTCGCCGTTGGCGCATCCACATCCACTTGGTAGGTTTCGGTGTCGCTCTTCTCGACGCTGTTGCCCGCTTCATCGGTCACGGTCACTGAGGCGGTGACTGACTTACCATCAAAGCCAACCAGTTCGCTAGCGTCCACGTCCACGCTGAAGCCAAGCTGGTCATTGCCTAAGTCAACCACTTTCACCGTGGTCAGAAGGTTTTCACCAAGCGCTAAAGTAACAGTATCACCGACTTTCACATCGCCGCCTACCGTACCTGACAGCGTTACTTTACCTGTGCTTTCTGCTTCGTTAATGGTGTTGTCGCCACCCACCACGATTGGATCGAGGTCGATACTCGCCGTTGGCGCACCCACATCGACTTGGTAGGTTTCAGTATCCGTTTCAGTCACAGCATTACCTGCACCATCAGTAATGGTTACCGACGCCGTCACAGACTGGTCGTTGAAGCCCGCTAATGTGCTAGCGTCAACATCCGCGCTAAAGCCAAGCTTGCCATCAGCTAGCTTGATAACTTCCACTTCAGCCAGCAGGTTATCGCCCAATTTCAGTTGAACCGTATCACCTTCAACAACATCACCGCCTACAGTACCAGTAAGAGTGACTTGGCCTGTCGCTTCTGCTTCGTTAATAGTGTTGTCGTTACCGACCACGATTGGATCGAGGTCGATACTCGCCGTTGGCGCGTCGACATCGACTTGGTAGGTTTCAGTATCCGTTTCAGTCACAGCATTACCTGCACCATCAGTAATGGTTACCGACGCCGTCACAGACTGGTCGTTGAAGCCCGCTAATGTGCTAGCATCAACATCCGCGCTAAAGCCAAGCTTGCCATCAGCTAGCTTGATAACTTCCACTTCAGCCAGCAGGTTATCGCCCAATTTCAGTTGAACCGTATCACCTTCAACAACTTCACCACCTACCGTACCGGTAAGAGTGACTTGGCCTGTCGCTTCCGCTTGGTTGATAACGTTGTCGTCACCTACCACGATTGGATCGAGGTCGATGCTCGCCGTTGGCGCGTCGACATCGACTTGGTAGGTTTCAGTATCCGTTTCAGTCACAGCATTACCTGCACCATCAGTAATGGTTACCGACGCCGTCACAGACTGGTCGTTGAAGCCCGCTAATGTGCTAGCATCAACATCCGCGCTAAAGCCAAGCTTGCCATCAGCTAGCTTGATAACTTCCACTTCAGCCAGCAGGTTATCGCCCAATTTCAGTTGAACCGTATCACCTTCAACAACTTCACCACCTACCGTACCGGTAAGAGTGACTTGGCCTGTCGCTTCCGCTTGGTTGATAACGTTGTCGTCACCTACCACGATTGGATCGAGGTCGATGCTCGCCGTCGGCGCATCCACATCGACTAGGTAAGTTTCAGTGTCACTCTTCTCGACGCTGTTGCCCGCTTCATCGGTCACGGTCACTGAGGCGGTGACTGACTTGCCATCAAAGCCAACCAGTTCGCTTGCATCCACGTCTACGCTGAAGCCCAATTGGCCATTGCCAAGGTCAATAACATCCGCTTCAACCAGAAGATTGTTGCCCAACTTGAGTTGAACTTTATCGTCCTCGGTAACATCACCACCCACTGTACCTGACAGCGTTACTTTGCCTGTGCTTTCTGCTTCGTTAATGGTGTTGTCGTTACCCACCACAATTGGATCGAGGTCGATGCTCGCCGTCGGCGCATCCACATCGACTAGGTAAGTTTCAGTGTCACTCTTCTCGACGTTGTTGCCCGCTTCATCGGTCACGGTCACTGAGGCAGTGACTGACTGGCCATCAAAGCCGACCAGTTCGCTGGCATCCACGTCCACGCTGAAGCCAAGCTGGTCATTGCCTAGGTCAACCACTTTCGCCGTGGTCAGAAGGGTTTCACCAAGCGCTAAAGTAACAGTATCACCGACTTTCACATCGCCGCCTACAGTACCAGTAAGAGTGACTTGGCCTGTCGCTTCTGCTTCGTTAATAGTGTTGTCGTTACCGACCACGATTGGATCGAGGTCGATGCTCGCCGTTGGCGCATCCACATCCACTTGGTAGGTTTCGGTGTCGCTCTTCTCGACGCTGTTGCCCGCTTCATCGGTCACGGTCACTGAGGCGGTGACTGACTTACCATCAAAGCCAACCAGTTCGCTAGCGTCCACGTCCACGCTGAAGCCAAGCTGGTCATTGCCTAAGTCAACCACTTTCACCGTGGTCAGAAGGTTTTCACCAAGCGCTAAAGTAACAGTATCACCGACTTTCACATCGCCGCCTACCGTACCTGACAGCGTTACTTTACCTGTGCTTTCTGCTTCGTTAATGGTGTTGTCGCCACCCACCACGATTGGATCGAGGTCGATACTCGCCGTTGGCGCACCCACATCGACTTGGTAGGTTTCAGTATCCGTTTCAGTCACAGCATTACCTGCACCATCAGTAATGGTTACCGACGCCGTCACAGACTGGTCGTTGAAGCCCGCTAATGTGCTAGCGTCAACATCCGCGCTAAAGCCAAGCTTGCCATCAGCTAGCTTGATAACTTCCACTTCAGCCAGCAGGTTATCGCCCAATTTCAGTTGAACCGTATCACCTTCAACAACTTCACCACCTACAGTACCGGTAAGAGTGACTTGGCCTGTCGCTTCCGCTTGGTTAATAGTGTTGTCGTTACCGACCACGATTGGATCGAGGTCGATGCTCGCCGTCGGCGCATCCACATCGACTAGGTAAGTTTCAGTGTCACTCTTCTCGACGCTGTTGCCCGCTTCATCGGTCACGGTCACTGAGGCGGTGACTGACTGGCCATCAAAGCCAACCAGTTCGCTAGCGTCCACGTCTACGCTGAAGCCAAGCTGGTCATTGCCTAGGTCAACCACTTTCGCCGTGGTCAGAAGGTTTTCACCAAGCGCTAAAGTAACGGTATCACCGACTTTCACATCGCCGCCTACCGTACCTGACAGTGTTACTTTACCTGTGCTTTCTGCTTCGTTAATAGTGTTGTCGTTACCGACAATAATTGGATCGAGGTCGATGCTCGCCGTTGGCGCATCCACATCCACTTGGTAGGTTTCGGTGTCGCTCTTCTCGACGCTGTTGCCCGCTTCATCGGTCACGGTCACTGAGGCGGTGACTGACTTGCCATCAAAGCCCACCAGTTCGCTAGCGTCCACGTCTACGCTGAAGCCCAATTGGTCATTGCCTAGATCAGCCACTTTCGCCGTGGTCAGAAGGTTTTCACCAAGCGCTAAAGTAACAGTGTCACCGACTTTCACATCGCCGCCTACCGTACCTGACAGCGTTACTTGGCCTGTGCTTTCTGCTTCGTTAATGGTGTTGTCGTTACCCACCACAATTGGATCGAGGTCGATACTCGCCGTTGGCGCGTCGACATCGACTTGGTAAGTTTCAGTGTCACTCTTCTCGACGCTGTTGCCCGCTTCATCGGTCACGGTCACTGAGGCGGTGACTGACTGGCCATCAAAGCCAACCAGTTCGCTAGCGTCCACGTCTACGCTGAAGCCAAGCTGGTCATTGCCTAGGTCAACCACTTTCGCCGTGGTCAGAAGGTTTTCACCAAGCGCTAAAGTAACGGTATCACCGACTTTCACATCGCCGCCTACCGTACCTGACAGTGTTACTTTACCTGTGCTTTCTGCTTCGTTAATAGTGTTGTCGTTACCGACAATAATTGGATCGAGGTCGATGCTCGCCGTTGGCGCATCCACATCCACTTGGTAGGTTTCGGTGTCGCTCTTCTCGACGCTGTTGCCGCTTCATCGGTCACGGTCATGAGGCGGTGGACTGAACTTGCCATCAAAGCCCACCAGTTCGCTAGCGTCCACGTCTACGCTGAAGCCCAATTGGTCATTGCCTAGATCAACCACTTTCGCCGTGGTCAGAAGGTTTTCACCAAGCGCTAAAGTAACAGTGTCACCGACTTTCACATCGCCGCCTACCGTACCTGACAGCGTTACTTGGCCTGTGCTTTCTGCTTCGTTAATGGTGTTGTCGTTACCCACCACAATTGGATCGAGGTCGATACTCGCCGTTGGCGCGTCGACATCGACTTGGTAGGTTTCAGTATCCGTTTCAGTCACAGCATTACCTGCACCATCAGTAATGGTTACCGACGCCGTCACAGACTGGTCGTTGAAGCCCGCTAATGTGCTAGCGTCAACATCCGCACTAAAGCCAAGCTTGCCATCAGCTAGCTTGATAACTTCCACTTCAGCCAGCAGGTTAGCGCCCAATTTCAGTTGAACCGTATCACCTTCAACAACTTCACCACCTACCGTACCGGTAAGAGTGATTTGGCCTGTGCTTTCTGCTTCGTTAATAGTGTTGTCGTTACCGACAATAATTGGATCGAGGTTGATGCTCGCCGTTGGCGCATCCACATCGACTAGGTAAGTTTCAGTATCACTCTTCTCGACGCTGTTACCTGCTTCATCGGTCACGGTCACTGAGGCGGTGACTGACTTGCCATCAAAGCTAACCAGTTCGCTAGCGTCCACGTCTTCGCTGAAGCCCAATTGGTTGTTACCCAGGTCAACCACTTTCGCCGTGGTCAGAAGGTTTTCACCAAGCGCTAAAGTAACGGTATCACCAACTTTCACATCGCCGCCTACCGTACCTGACAGCGTTACTTTACCTGTGCTTTCTGCTTCGTTAATGGTGTTGTCATTACCCACCACAATTGGATCGAGGTCGATACTCGCCGTTGGCGCGTCGACATCGACTTGGTAGGTTTCGGTGTCGCTCTTCTCGACGCTGTTACCTGCTTCATCGGTCACGGTCACTGAGGCGGTGACTGACTTACCATCAAAGCCAACCAGTTCGCTAGCGTCCACGTCTACGCTGAAGCCCAATTGGTTGTTACCCAGGTCAACCACTTTCGCCGTGGTCAGAAGGTTTTCACCAAGCGCTAAAGTAACAGTATCACCGACTTTCACATCGCCGCCTACCGTACCTGACAGCGTTACTTTACCTGTGCTTTCTGCTTCGTTAATAGTGTTGTCGCTACCGACAATAATTGGATCGAGGTCGATGCTCGCCGTTGGCGCATCCACATCGACTTGGTAAGTTTCAGTGTCACTCTTCTCGACGCTGTTACCTGCTTCATCGGTCACGGTCACTGAGGCGGTGACTGACTGGCCATCAAAGCTAACCAGTTCGCTAGCGTCCACGTCTACGCTGAAGCCAAGCTGGTCATTGCCTAGGTCAACCACTTTCGCCGTGGTCAGAAGGTTTTCACCAAGCGCTAAAGTAACGGTATCACCGACTTTCACATCGCCGCCTACCGTACCTGACAGCGTTACTTTACCTGTGCTTTCTGCTTCGTTAATGGTGTTGTCGTTACCCACCACAATTGGATCGAGGTCGATGCTCGCCGTTGGCGCATCCACATCGACTTGGTAGGTTTCAGTGTCGCTCTTCTCGACGCTGTTACCTGCTTCATCGGTCACGGTCACTGAGGCGGTGACTGACTTGCCATCAAAGCCAACCAGTTCGCTTGCATCCACGTCTACGCTGAAGCCCAATTGGCCATTGCCAAGGTCAATAACATCCGCTTCAACCAGAAGATTGTTGCCCAACTTGAGTTGAACTTTATCGTCCTCGGTAACATCACCACCCACTGTGCCTGACAGCGTTACTTTGCCTGTGCTTTCTGCTTCGTTAATGGTGTTGTCGTTACCCACCACAATTGGATCGAGGTCGATGCTCGCCGTTGGCGCATCCACATCGACTTGGTAAGTTTCAGTGTCACTCTTCTCGACGCTGTTGCCCGCTTCATCGGTCACGGTCACTGAGGCGGTGACTGACTGGCCATCAAAGCCAACCAGTTCGCTTGCATCCACGTCTACGCTGAAGCCAAGCTGGTCATTGCCTAGGTCAACCACTTTCGCCGTGGTTAGAAGGTTTTCACCAAGCGCTAAAGTAACGGTATCACCAACTTTCACATCGCCGCCTACCGTACCTGACAGCGTTACTTTACCTGTGCTTTCTGCTTTGTTAATAGTGTTGTCATTACCGACCACGATTGGATCGAGGTCGATACTCGCCGTTGGCGCATCCACATCGACTTGGTAAGTTTCAGTGTCACTCTTCTCGACGCTGTTACCTGCTTCATCAGTCACGGTCACTGAGGCGGTGACTGACTGGCCATCAAAGCCAACCAGTTCGCTAGCGTCCACGTCTACGCTGAAGCCAAGCTGGTCATTGCCTAGGTCAACCACTTTCGCCGTGGTCAGAAGGTTTTCACCAAGCGCTAAAGTAACGGTATCACCGACTTTCACATCGCCGCCTACCGTACCTGACAGCGTTACTTTACCTGTGCTTTCTGCTTCGTTAATGGTGTTGTCATTACCGACCACGATTGGATCGAGGTCGATACTCGCCGTTGGCGCTTCGTTGACTGGAACTGTTACCGCATCTTGGCCTGGCTCTGAAGTATTACCGGCCTGATCCGTAATCGTAGCGACAACGGTCAGCGTTTCACCTTCTGCCGGAACCGGGTATTGCAGCGTGACACCATTATCTAAATCATTTTGTGTGATAACTCGATCTGGCTGACCAGTCACACTGAGCGTATCGCCCACTTCTGCATTAGCCGGCAAGGTAACCAGTACATCGACCAAACCATCCACTTCATTGTATTCAAGCGAGCCATCGTTGTTACTGTCTTCAGTTATCATCACCGTTGGCGCGTCTGGTGCAACCGTATCTGGTGTTTCAACGGTTGGAACTGTTACCGCATCTTGGCCTGGCTCTGAAGTATTGCCAGCCTGATCCGTAATCGTAGCGACAACGGTCAGCGTTTCACCTTCTGCTGGAACCGGGTATTGCAGCGTGACACCATTATCTAAATCATTTTGTGTGATAACTCGATCTGGCTGACCAGTCACACTGAGCGTATCACCCACTTCTGCATTAGCCGGCAAGGTAACCAGTACATCGACCAAACCATCCACTTCATTGTTTTCAAGCGAGCCATCGTTGTTACTGTCTTCAGTTATTACCACCGTTGGCGCGTCTGGTGCGTCCGTATCTGGTACTTCAACGGTTGGAACTGTTACCGCATCTTGGCCTGGCTCTGAAGTATTACCAGCCTGATCCGTAATCGTAGCGACAACGGTCAGCGTTTCACCTTCTGCCGGAACCGGGTATTGCAGTGTGACACCATTATCTAAATCATTTTGTGTGATGACTCGATCTGGCTGACCAGTCACACTGAGCGTATCGCCCACTTGTGCATCAGCGGGTAAAGTAACCAGTACCTCAACCAAACCATCCACTTCATTGTTTTCAAGCGAGCCATCGTTGTTACTGTCTTCAGTTATCACAACCGTTGGAACACTCGGTGCCAGTGTATCTGGGTTACCGCTTGCGGAACTTATAACTTGGTTAAAGTTAAGATATGCTTCGAGCAATGACAGTGTTTGAGTTTGTGACACACCAAGATCTTGAAGGCCAGAGGTTTGAAAATCTGTCGTGGCTAAAATTTCAGATGCACTTCTTTCAAGTGTCGCCGTTAGTTGATAGCTAGAACCATTGGCAGTACCTGCTGCCGTAGCAAACTCTTCGCTGAGTTGGGTTGGATCTTGCCCCGATTCTAGAGTTTCAATAATTTGAGCAATATCGTCGCTGATATCAGTACTTTGTTCATCTTTCACGAGCCCCACTTTCAATTCGCTTTGACTAACTCGCTCTACGATAATCTCACCGTTACGTGGCTGTGATCCTTCGGATAGTATGCGTATGTGGCCATCTAAACCTATTACAACCACTTGCTCTTGATATGAAACTAAAGACGTACGATCCATGATACTATATGACCTTTTGTTTGCGTCAAACTTCTGACCAGTAATACTTAATAGTTATATATTGCCTTAATGGCAGTATTATTAACAGCAAGTTAATAACTATTTTCATTCAATAGGTCACATATTTACCAATGAGCCACCCCTTTAATATCGTGATGTTAGTTCAAAAATTAGAGTAATTTAATTACTTAAACCTATGGAAATACATGGAAATAATACACAAAAACTATCAGCAGCTTGTTTACCGGAAAGCTCTCGGTAACATTTTATTAATATTCAAACAATTGTATTGTTGCTTATGTAACTCAATGTGCGTTAAATTATTGACACAACGAACGACGCTCAACATAAAGCTCGAAGATCTGAGCATTTACCAATAAAAATCACTTAGGAGCAACGAAGTGAAGTGGACTCCAGCCAAGCTGATTAGCCTCAGCGTGATAGCATCTTTTTCTACAGGTGCGCAAACTTTAGAACAGGCTGTTGCCAATAGCCTTCAAACCAACCCAGATATCAAAGGTGCGTTTAACGAATTCGTTAGCAAAAAATATATAAACGAAGCCGCCACAGGAGCCTACCTGCCGAGTGTTGATCTAGACGCTGGCATAGGTTACGAGCGTGTAGACTCCGCCGACTCTGACCGTGATGTAACTGACTTAACGCGTAAAGAAGCAAGCATTACTTTCACTCAGCTAATTTGGGATGGTTCAGCCACCCTAAATAATATGGATAGAACGGCAGCAGATGCAGAATCTTTACGCTATCAACTGCTGGCGGATGCTCAAGACATGGCATTACAAGTTGCCAAAGTTTATCTTGATTCTGTAAAAGCCTATGAGATCTTAACGCTTTCTGAAAACAATCTTGCTGTACACAAAAAAATCTATCGTGATATCAAGAAGCGTGTCGACTCAGGGATCGGCTCTACCGCAGATTTGACACAGGTTGAGGCTCGTTTAGCTAAAGCGCACGGTAACCTTGCTGCGGCACAGAATAACTTATTTGATGCACATACCATGTTTATGCGCATTGTCGGTCAGTCACCTCAGGGCCTTGTGTTTCCAAGAGCAGATCAGAACTTT
Organism: Vibrio sp. SCSIO 43153; assembly: GCF_023716625.1. Lineage (NCBI taxonomy): Bacteria > Pseudomonadati > Pseudomonadota > Gammaproteobacteria > Vibrionales > Vibrionaceae > Vibrio > Vibrio sp. SCSIO 43153. Next base: position 1,590,426 of record NZ_CP071855.1, on the reverse strand, counting down.
ATCCCATACACAATAGATGAAGCGGTAGGTAAAGCGTTCGAAGAGCACCCTGTCATCAAGATAGCAAAAGTCGATGTAGACTCTGCCAAATTCCAGTACAAGCAATCTAAAGGTAACTATTACCCGACAGTGTCTGTAGAGGCTTCACAGACATGGCGAGATGATGCTGGAGGCATTGAAGGTGACAGTAATGAGACCAGTGCTATGCTACGCATGCGCTATAACCTGTTTAATGGTGGCAGTGATAGTGCAAATGCAGAGAGCTTTGCATACCAGCTAAACAAAGCAAAAGACTTAAGAGAGAGAGCTTATAAGAATGTAGAGGAAGGCTTAAGACTTTCATGGAGCGCTCTAGATCTAACACTTCAACAAAAAGAGTTTCTGTCAGACCATGTGGATTCTGCAGCTAAAACTGTTATTGCGTATGAAAAACAATATCGCATAGGAAAACGTACCCTCCTTGACGTCCTCAATACCGAGAATGAACTGTTTGAGGCACGAAAAGGTTATCTTGATGCTAAATACGCTGAGCAATACGCAAAATATCGAGTAATGAATGCTACTGGTCAGTTACTCAATGCATTGAGAATTGACACTCCCCAAGAGTGGAAGCAAAAGGTGGAATATTAATTATGCGAAAATTGACTTTTTTACTTAGTCTGATGCCGTTAGCTATTACTCTGCCTACCCATGCCCAGGATGAATACGATTACCAAGCGGTACCAGTCGCGCTCCAGTCGGCTGATTTACAAGATGATGATTCTGACGGTGTAATCAACGCAAGAGACTTGTGCCCAGGAACACCCTTAGAATCTGAATTAGACAACGATGGATGTGGTCAGTACGTTAAGTCATCGGAAAAAATGCAAATACGCGTTCTTTTTGCTAATGATTCAGATGAAATTAACCCTGTCTTTAGAAAACAGATCAGTGACATGGCTAGTTTCCTAAAAGAATACCCATCAACGTCAATTGAACTTCAAGGCTACGCAAGTAAAACTGGAACTAGTCAGCACAACTTTGAATTGTCGCAAAGGAGAGCAAAAAACGTCAGAAATCTTCTTATAAACTTTGGCATTACTCCAGAACGCTTGCGAATTGTCGGCTTTGGTGACACTAAATTAGCTCACCAAGGAAGCGATGAAATTAGCCATGCCATGAATCGAAGAGTGACTGCGACAGTGGTCGGTTACAAAGGTAACGTAAAAAAAGAATGGACAATCTTCACAGCTTTACCGAAAAGCTAACGCTGAAGTGTTGAATAAGTAGGCATCTTTGATTCAAAGACCATTTATCATTGGGGGAAAGTTGAGTTTAGTGTTACCCTTAACATGTTCTAACAATGAGAGTTTTGAAATGAGCAAACTTACATCAGATATCCAAGCAAACTTGGATCTTTTTGTTGCTGAAACAAAAGAAAACCAATTGGTTTGGGGTTTACGTAACGAAGAAGGTTGGCTATCTTGCGATTCAACTGAATTCGAAAACAGCGAAGTTATGCCGTTTTGGTCGTCGAAAGAAGACGCACAAGCGCATAATGTTGAAGAGTGGGCAGATTTTGAAGTCTTAGAAATCCCTCTTGATATCTTTGTTGAAGATTGGCTTCTAACTCTTGCTGAAGATGGTGTTTTAGTTGGTACAAACTGGAATGCCCAACTTGAGGGTAAAGAGATGGAACCTCAAGATCTTGCGAAACTATACGTCGCATAAAGTCCTCTTTGATTGTTAAGCCTCGCAAAGATGCGGGGCTTTTTATTATCTCCTTTTCAGTAACATATTTTCCGCAAGAAAATAATCCCAATCATCAGCTCTACGTCACAAAGCCCCTTATGCAAATGGTATATCATCCCGCCCATAATAATTTAGAAAAAATAAGGTTATATGCACTATGCGCAAGCTTTTTCAATTTCTCGTCTTGCTAGCCATAAGTTCACCTCTGTACGCTAATAATTTACAAAGTATCACCAACTGGCACTCTGTTTATCAGAAAGTAGTGAAAGAAAATAAAGAACACGCCCTAGACATGCTCCAAGACAGATACCATGCCGTCAGCTCATCGACTGAAAAGCTATACATCAGCGGCCTTATACTCGACTATATGTTTATGATGGAGCAACCTTATTTCGGAAACAATCAAACTAATCGTATTAAAGACGCTCAGATTGAGTCAGACTACTTGAATGCAATCGCCAACCGCAAAAAGGGAAAATATGCTCTTTCTGTTGAAAGGTTCACTCATCTGCTCAACGAAGCTAAATCCGATGGTAACATCAACAACAAAAATCTCTTCAACTATCAGTTGTGTTTTACCTTGAATGAGCAAGGTAGATATCACCAAGCCAACTTCTATTGCTCCTCTCTAGAAGCTTCATTAAACGCAGGTAATACAGCCCACCTTCCTTTGGATTTGGCCTATCGAGTCATCGCAAATAACTATGACCACAGAGGTGAGTACCAACAAGCACTTACGAAGTATGCAATGCTGTTGAGCGTTCTCCCTGCAAATAGCGATCCTACAGGGATCTATAACGATGCAGCTTTGGTTATGGTTGAGCTAGGACAATATGATCAAGCAAAAGACTATCTCCGACAGGCACTGACTATGAGAAAGGCAACTGGCTCAGCTCTTGAAGTAGCCCAAGTCGAACATAGCTTAGCCACGCTCTTCAGGCGATTAAATCAATATCAAATGGCGGAAAAACACTACCAGAATGCTTTACTTATCTTACAGGAGGAAAAGTTTTACTATGGCCTAGGATTAAGTTACCTAGGGTTGGGGTTTACATTATTAGAATCTGGTGATGACAACAAAGCACTAACGTACCTTCATAAATCTCTCGAATTAGGCAAGCAGACTCAAAACGTTAGGTTACAACTCGAGAGCCACATTGCACTTGCTAGGGCATACTTGTCACCCAAGACACTTAGCCAAGCCAAAGCTAATGTGACGAGTGCTCTTACTCTTGAGAAACATAACTCAGCACCAGCTTTAAAAGCACAAGCGTTACTTATTAACTCAAAAATTGAGCAGCACAGAGAAAATTTCGAATCCGCGCTATTGTATTATAAACAATACACAAACCTTGAGCTTGCGACGAGAGATTCAAATAATATCAAAGCACTCGAAGCGCTAGATTTAACGAAAAAAGAACTCGAACACGAGCTGAGGCTCGTTGAAGCCCGAAATTCAAAGGAAATCAAAAAACTTGAGTTTGATGAACTGAAATCTCAACAACGAACGTACAATTTCATTGTTGTGTGCCTTTTAGGTTTGGTCAGTATTGTCTCGCTTGCACATAGAGACGCCAAAAGAAAAGCACAATTTGATGACTTAACCGGTGTATTAAACCGAGCATCGGTTATTAATCAAATCAAGACGCAACCAGCAGCGAATAAAAGCGAAAATCAACATGTACTAGCGCTATTTGACCTAGATAAATTCAAAGATATTAATGATATATACGGCCACCCTACTGGTGACAAGGTTTTACGCTATATTTGTGATAGTTTGTCTGCGAAGTTACACAAAGGTGAGTTGATTGGCCGATTAGGGGGAGAAGAATTTATACTTTTACTGACGAACGTCGATGAGGTTGACGTACCTTTCAGAATTAATAGTTTGCATAAAACGATTTCTGAAAAGCACATCTATTCTGAAAGTAACCAAGCGCTCAAAGTTACCGCAAGCATGTCCTATGTATCGACCTCAAAATCGTTGAAAGACTTTGATGAGCTTTATTCAATACTTGATCAAGCCCTGTATCAAGTAAAGAAAACGGGACGAAACTCAGTCATTGATGCCTACAATGAGCCTATTGACCTTCCACCTTCTGCTTTTCAACCAAAGAATGCATAACAGCTTCTTTGTTGTTTAGGTAGTCGTCTAAGCCCGCTTTGCGTAGATCGCAAGACGGGCAATCACCACAACCATCACCGATGATGCCGTTGTAACAAGTTAGTGTGTTTTCACGCACTAGTTGCAACGCGTCATATTGATCGGCCAATGCCCACGTTTCTGCTTTGTTCAACCACATCAATGGAGTCTTAATTTCAAATTGACGATCCATGCCTTTAACCAACGCACTGTTCATTGCTTTTACAAAGTCATCACGGCAATCTGGGTAACCACTAAAGTCTGTTTCACAAACACCAGTAATTACCGTTTCTGCGCCAATTTGGTAAGCGTAGATGCCAGCAAGCGTTAGGAACAAGATGTTTCGGCCAGGAACGAACGAGTTCGGTAAACCGTTTTCTTGTAGCTCATGCGAAACTGGAATGTCATCACGTGTCAGAGAGCTGATAGCAAGTTCATTCAGCAGGCCAACATCCATCACTTTATGTGCAGCGACACCAAGATCTTTTGCGACTTTCTCCGCCACTTCAATCTCTAGCTTATGACGCTGACCGTAGTCAAATGTAATGGCATGTACTTCGTCAAACTCTTTTAATGCTTGAACCAGACATGTTGTAGAATCCTGTCCACCACTGAAAACAACCACTGCTTTTTTCATTTTTCTCTCCGAGCTTAAGCAATACTTAGGTATTTATGAGTTTGAACCGACAGACGCCAGTTGCGAGCAACACAGGTATCAATACACAGTTGGGTAGCACGAGGCTTTTGACTGATAGGCTGAAGTGCGATCACTGTCTTCTCACCGATCTCTGCAGAGGCCAATAACACATCCAGTTGATCGATGTCTTTTTGGGTGCCAACTGGGTGCTTGATTTCATTTGCGCGTTCTAATGCACTTTTAAGCACTGGTAGCTTCCCTTTCATTGCGATCTTAGGTGACACTGTCACCCAGGTTCCTTCTGAAGTCACTACCTCTGAAGTACCACTAGTTTCGATTTGGCATTGGCAACCCATTTCTTCAAATGCAGCCGTCAAAGCACGTAAATCATAAATACATGGTTCACCACCAGTGATCACAATATGCTTCGCATTGAAGCCCTGCTTTTTGTATTCAGCTACGATGTCTTCTGCCGATGCGAAACACCACGTTGGAGAATCTTCTGTTTTCACCAAGATATCACCGATCTGGCGCTGGTCTTCTTCTTCCGCGTACCAAGTCTGTTTCGTATCGCACCAAGAACACCCAACCGGACATTCTTGCAAACGCACAAAAACCGCTGGCACACCAGTGAAAACCCCTTCCCCTTGGATGGTTTCAAACATCTCATTTAGCTTATACAACGTAGAACTCACTCAACTCATTATACTTCGAGGCGAAGACCTTAATGGAGAGGCGCACTCAGGTCAATTTAAACCAAAAATAAATTGTTAAAATAGGTTGTTTTGTAGTTTCATACGCAGGTTCCCAATTTTTTAAGGTAAGTAAAGATGTACAAGCTGATCGCCCTAGACATGGACGGTACGTTGCTAAACAGCGACAAAGTAATTTCTGAAGAGAACAAACAAGCAATTGCAAAAGCACGTGAAGCGGGTGTTACCGTTGTCCTTGCTTCTGGCCGCCCTCTAGAAGGAATGCAAGACAAATTAGATGAGTTGAACATCGACTCAGACAAAGACTTTGTCTTGTACTACAACGGCTCAATGGTGAAAAACATTGGTACGAACGAAATCATCCACCAGCAAATCATTGATGGCAAAGCTGCGAAGAAAATTGCACGTAAAGCGCGCGAGCTTGGCGCTTATGTTCACGCATTCAGCCAAGAGCACGGCCTAATCACAGAAGAGAATAACCCTTACACAGACATCGAAGCGAAGATCAACGGTCTTGAAATTACCGAAATGAACTTCGACTCTCTAGAAGATGATCACGCGATCATTAAAACGATGATGGTTGCAGAGCCAAGCAAACTAACTGAAGTTATTGCGACTTTACCTGCGGAATTAAAACAAGAGTTTACGGTAGTGCAAAGCGCGCCTTTCTTCTTAGAGTTTTTGAATCCATCAAGTAACAAAGGCATCGGTGTTTCGGCGATCGCTGAATACTTGGGCATCAAAGCTGAAGAAGTGATTTGTATGGGCGATGCAGAAAACGATCACCATATGCTGGAATACGCGGGCCTCGGTATTGCCATGGCAAATGCGATGGAAGAGACCAAACGCATTGCAAACTATATTGCCGAAAGCAATGATGACCACGGTGTGGCTAAATCAATCGAGAAGTTTGTTCTCAACGCTTAATGATCCACGCCCTCTTCTACCAAAAGGATAGAAGTAAAAAGCCTCGCGTTAATGCGAGGCTTTCTTTTAGGACAAGACCGTTTTTTGCAGAGTCAGCTTTCGTGCGATAGCGACAAAAATTAGCATTAATAATGGGTACTTTAACGTTGCTGTAATTAGAGACCATAACCCACTATAAGCGACTAACTGACTTAGATAGTCCCAAACCTGATTCGCAAACAGCAAAATTAAAATGAGGTACAACATTTGCTGAAATGTGAGTCGAACTTCATTATCTCTAAATGTGATAACAACAGCGGAAGCCGTTACAAGTATGGCTAACCAAGCAGCAAAAACGGGTAGCGGCCAAATTACGGAGATAACAGCCGTAATACAGGTGACCGTCAACCAAACACTCTTCGCGCAAAGTAGCTTATCAACATCAACTTCTGGGTTACTTTCCAACCTTAAAATATGCCAAGCAACCAGTGAACCAAATACAGCACCGATCAACATATCCAATATAAATGCAGTACCTAGATAGAACTTACAGAACATCACCAAAACAGTTAATGTAACTGCACCCATCGTTGTACGATTCATTCCAAAGGACTCAGTTCGTTGGAATATAAACATGCCGACACAGAACCAGACAGCAATAGGAAGGCTCGGGAAACTAAATCCATAGCTCTTAGTTAACTCTGCCATCGGTAAATATACGTGTGGTCTAGGTAGAGAAAAGCCTTGCTGAGCGACTAAGGACATTATCGAAGTAATTGATACTGCAAAGAAAAGTCGGTACACGAACCGACCGTCGAAACGCATCATTACATAGGGAAACAGCAGTAACAGCATGATGGGTGAGGTTAGAAAAGTTACTGCCTTCGCAAAGTTACATGCAGAACTTTCACTCGTATCTGATAAAGAACCAACAAAACTTTGTAAGTTGGTCATCCAATACAACTCAAGTTGACGAAAGCTAGGTGCAGAATCAACCAACTGGCTGACATACACTACGTCTTGGTTGGTAGCTTCTTGGATAAAAGATTTTACCTGTTGCCACTGGCTAGGATATCGATAAAGGCTCGAAGGTAATGATTCAGCCTGCATTAACATCGTAGACGCAACTTCAACTCCATAATGAGGAGCAAACCAACTCGGCATTTCGTTAGCATCAAGCATGTTGTTTTGAGAAAAAGCAATAATTTCAGAGTCCGATATACAGTCAAAAATGACTGCCGTCTCTGTTCTTCCAAGCTCTTCTCCAACTGTCACTGACAAACCAGCTTCTTCCCATGTTTCTCGCTGGGCAGCGACCTTCGCAGGTTCCCCTGCAATGATGGTTCCGCCAGGTAGGGAAATTCTGTCAGTCAGAATCTCATGAACCAATACGACCTTTTCATCGGCCTTCACGACACAAAGTGCACCTTTTATGGCAGTTGAATCAGAGGCAGCAAATACGCTCCCTGAAACAATAGATGACACCGACAAAAATATGAGAATAAACAAAGATCTCAGCACAAAAAAACCTTAAATAATACAAGCCACGCAGACATATAATGTCTACGCCACAAATATTTTACGACAAAAATTAAGTAACAAGTTGTAGAATTGCTACCTAACGCATATTCACTATAGCAAACATCAGAAACTGATTTTCAATTGACTTAGCTCAGACACTAGACCAACTGAGCGCGAGATTCTGCCAGTATTATCAGAATTATGTCAGAAATTTTGACATGGAAAATATCATTTCTCAACAATGACACACCATCAGATTGCATTGAATTCACGATACGAATGGCAAACAACATCAAACACAAGATTACATATTAGTCACGCACTCATATGATAGTTCAAAGCAACTTTCTTATACTAAGAAAGGCTACACGTTCCGCATCAAGCCTCAATTTTCTATCCTAAACTTGAATAAGTTAAAAAATCGCGCCTCTAGCGTGTTATTTGTAAATGCAGCGGAATTCGCAAAAATCATTGACACAGATAGGAGAAAGTCATGGTAACCGTGGATTTACTTCTGAAAACTTCAATTATTCCATCAAGAAAGGTGCTGCTAAAGACTCTTGTTTACGCCTCTAAAACAAATTCGCCTATCAAGATTTATGGAGAGGATTATCGTAGAAGCGAAGATCACACCTTTTTTGATTTCATTAGTGATAAAGCGCGAGATGCCAAGCGTACAAACGATAGATACTTAAATTGGACTATACAAGTACTTGAAAAAGTTGCTCTTATAGCGAAAGAAGAAGACTTAAAATACGAGCTAGATTTTATACATTTGGACGGACGGAAATGGATCTCACAGCTGATCAGAGAGTCAGGTAATAACAACACGCTCTTTGTTGACGCAAAGAGTATCAATATATCGCACGAGCTGATGTCAGCTTTGATAACCGAGAACAAAAACTTGTTCTTACTCACTGACAAGTCGTGGTCAACATCAACCCTAGTGCTCGGAGCGATAGATCCATTACACAGGGACGACGAAAGCGGCACTATAGACCGGGCAATAATCAAAGCAGGATTGCGTCTTTCTGACACACTGGCACAAAGTTTCAAGCTTGTTTATTGCCAATACGTCGCGGAATATTTGACAGAATTCAGTCGAGAAATATTACAAAGCCAGAAAGAAGGGGTATTGGACTTCCTCAAAGATAAAAACCTCAACTCGGTTCCCTTAACCTTCATCAGAGGAAACCCTGACTTCGCCCTTGTTGAAGCGGTGAAATTACACAAAGGAACGCTGTTAGTGCTTGGTGCATGCCGAAGAAGCAGCGCATCTCGTTACTGGATGGGAAGTACCGTAGATAACCTATTACAATCTCCTCCATGTGATATGCTGCTCGTAGCTGAGCATTAAAAACTACCTCTCCCTCCTATTACAAGGACGCAATTATGAGTTTCATGATCGAACATTGGGACTTTTCGAGTGAAAAACCGATAAAAAAGGAGAACTCAACTGAAGTCATAGAAGCTGATCATTGGTATCACTGTGAAAGAGGTCACCTCGCTATCCGAGGCTGGCTAGAGTTCAACGCAATACCAAGATCGACGATAGAAAACTTGCTTGCAGACGAGAGCCGCCCTTCTTTCCATCAACTGGATGGAGAAAACTTTTTGCTCATCTTACGCGGTGTCAATATGAACGCTAACGCGTCACCAGAAGACATGCTTAGTATCCGAATTCTCTATTACAACGGCGCGTTAATCTCAACACGTAAAACACCATCCAGAGCAATCATGGATATTAGAGAGGCCCTAGTAGAGCAAAAAGGTCCACAGAGTTTAGCTAGTTTGTTAAACCACATGATCGACGGTCTGAATGGGAAAATTGATACCTATTTAGACGTTATTGAAAATACGTTAAATGAGTTCGATGTAAGTGATGAATCAACCTACAAGCATATCTCCGCACAAAAAGCGCTGATGTCTATAAAGCGATTCATACGCCCACAACAATACGCGATTAGAGATCTGATTGAGTCTGAAGCACCGTTGGTAATAACAAGGCCACACCAATATCGATTCGCCCATAACAACATCATTCGAATCAACGAAACAATCGACTTCTTTCTTGGCGAAGTTGAGTTGTTTCAAGAAGAAATCAGACATAGACGAGAGCAGAGAACGAACAAGAATAGCTATCTCTTTACCTTGGTTGCCACCATATTTCTGCCCACCAGTTTTTTAACTGGCTTACTTGGCATCAACATCGGCGGCATGCCTGGTGTTGATTCCACAATGGCATTTACATGGTTTTGCGTGGCTCTTGGTGTAATTTTTGGGCTAGAAGTGATTCTACTAAAGTACTTAGGCTTCACTAGCAAAAACGAGTAACGCCCTGTCATTAACCCTAACTCATTGAAAGTATTACTCAATCGAAATAGCTCTCATACCAAAATGCGTAACTCTATCAGGTGCGTGTGAAATGTATTTGTAGACAGCTATCCGAAACATCGTACTTCCAAACATTACGCTAACGACTTTCTTAGCCAATGAATATGATGCCCAAAGCCTTGGTTCTTATAGAGAGAAATCGCTGTCTGGTTAAAGTCCCAAACCTCAACAAACATCTGTTTCACTCCGTAATCAACGAATGTCGCCTCTATCTTTTCAATCAAAGCCTTTGCGGTACCTTGCTTACGATATTCGGGTAAGACGTATAGCTCATCAACGCTTCCCATCATGACAGGTTTACTAACCGTAGAAATAAGCTCGCAGAAATGCCCAGATACAAAGCCGACGATCTCACCCTCTACTCTAGCGACATACACCAAACATTCAGGATTATCGAGATAGCGAGCAATACTCTTTTCTTGTTCGATTTCTTCTGCGGTTTTAAACAGCTCTGGGGATTGAACATGGTGCTCATCATGCAGCTCGAACATCAAATCATTGAGTTGTTCAAGATCGTCAAAAAGCGCTGGTTTGATAACAAAAGTAGACATAAGAACTAAGCCAAAAATAGGAATCCATATAGTGTGTGTTTAAACATGCATTTAGGCAAGCGGGAATGCAAAAGCCTCTTGCCGACAAAGCAAGAGGCTTCGATGTTTGAGCTTGCTCCTAGGTAACCTAAGAGCGTACTCAATTAAGATCGTACTTAGCTAGCCGCGTTTAAGCACTCGTTCGATTTCGCCTAGACTGGATGGGTCATCAATGGTTGATGGCACCACGTATTGCTCGCCATCGGCTATTTGACGAATGGTTCTTCGCAAGATCTTACCTGAACGGGTCTTTGGCAAACGGTCAACAACCAGTGCATGTTTAAAGCAAGCCACAGCACCAATCTCGTTGCGCACTTTACCAACTAGCTCGCCTTCTAGCGTTAAGTCATCAACCTTCACGCCATCTTTCAGAACCACGAAACCAAGTGGTAGCTGCCCTTTTAACTCATCATGAATACCGACTACCGCACATTCCGCAATCGCAGGGTGACCACCAACGATTTCTTCCATCTCGCCAGTAGACAGACGGTGACCTGCGACGTTAATTACGTCATCAATACGACCCATGATAAACAGGTAACCATCTTCATCTAGGTAACCGCCATCTCCCGATACGTAGTAACCCGGAAATTGACTTAGATAACCGGTCTCAAAGCGGTCATGGTTGCGCCAGACAGTCGGTAAACAGCTTGGTGGTAATGGGCGCTTCAAAGCCACAAAACCTTGTTGATTTGCGCCCACTGGCATGCCCATTTCGTTGAGAATCTCGACCTGATAGCCAGGAATCGGCTTGGTAGCAGAGCCCGCTTTTACTGGCATTACCTCGATACCGGTCGGATTGCCCGCGATTGCCCATCCTGTCTCGGTTTGCCACCAGTGGTCAATGACCGGCTTATCTGCTTTGCTTTCGACCCATTCTAGCGTTGGTGGGTCAAGGCGTTCGCCTGCCATAAAGATAGAGTCGAGGTTGGACAAGTCGTATTGCTTGATGAACTCGCCTTCTGGGTCTTCTTTCTTAATTGCACGAAAAGCGGTTGGCGCGGAAAAAAGCACATCCACTTTGTATTCGTCACAAACACGCCAGAATGCACCCGGATCTGGTGTTCTCACCGGTTTGCCTTCGAATAGAATAGTTGTACAGCCATGAATCAGCGGCGCGTACACAATATAAGAGTGACCAACGACCCACCCTACATCCGATGCTGCCCAGAACACGCCATCTTGAGGAATGTTATAAATCGACGTCATCGAATATTTCATCGCCACGGCATGACCACCATTGTCACGCACCACACCTTTGGGTTTCCCTGTTGTGCCAGAGGTATACAAAATATAAAGAGGGTCTGTCGCAAGCACAGGGACACATGCATGAGGCAAAGCTTGCGCGTATTCTTGCTGCCAATCTAAATCACGCTCAAGATTAAGTTCGGCTTCGCACTGTGGGCGTTGAAGAACAAAGACTTTCTCTGGCTTCCAACGACTGTCCATAATGGCTTTGTCGACCATCGGTTTGTATGGAATCACCTTATTAATTTCGATGCCACAAGATGCCGTCATAATGACTTTGGGTTCTGCGTCTTCAATTCGAACTGCGAGCTCATTCGGGGCAAAACCGCCAAACACCACCGAGTGAATCGCCCCCAATCGAGCACACGCCAGCATCGCCATTGCCGCTTCTGGGATCATCGGCATGTAGATGACCACACGATCGCCTTTGGTTACGCCTTGGTTAGAAAGCATACCCGCAATCTTTGCAACTTGGTCACGCAGAGCTTGATAGCTGTATGTTTGTTTTTGCCCCGTCACTGGCGAGTCATAAATCAGGGCGGTTTTATCGCCTCTCCCTTGCTCGCAATGATAATCGAGCGCGAGCCATGACGTGTTCAATACGCCATCAGGAAACCAACGTTCAATCCCATGTTCGTCAGCTTGTAAGATGGTGTTTGGCGCTTCAAACCAATCGATGTTTTCAGCTTGAGCACGCCAAAAGTTTTCCGGTTCATTTTGTGCCCAAAGGTATTCTTTTTGATATGCAGACATATTGCTTCCTCCAGTATGTCCTGACATTGCTTTTCTTGAGTATCACTACCATGCAGTTGTGTTATTCAAAGACATTGGAGGGAACACGCACAAAGCCCTCCATCAGTATTCTCGCGCTTCGGCTCATGATGGCTTTCTCAACCACCCAACCTTGTTCTGTTTGTTTGGCTTTTGCCCCCACCTTAAGCGTTCCTGATGGATGCCCAAACGTCACAGATTCTTTCTCTCCGCCACCAGCCGCTAAATTGACCAAAGTACCTGGTACGCATGCCGCCGAGGCAATTGCGACCGCTGCGGTTCCCATCATAGCGTGGTGAAGTTTACCCATAGATAAAGCCCGGACGAGAATATCGACCTCACCTGCTTCTACGGTTTTACCACTCGACGATAAATAGGATTTAGGCTGGGAAACAAACGCAATCTTAGGCGTGTGTTGACGTGTTTGAGCCTCTTCGAGCGAATCAATAAGCCCCATTTTTAGCGCGCCATAAGCACGAATGGACTCAAACCTTGCAAGAGCAGATTCATCGTTATTGATGTCATCTTGAAGCTCAGTGCCTTGGTAACCGAGCACTTCTGCATCAATAAAGATCGTCGGTATACCAGCGTTGATGAAGGTGGCGTTGAAAATCCCAACATCCGGTACGACCAAATCGTCTACTAGATTGCCGGTTGGAAACATGCTGCCTTCGCCATCAGCAGGGTCGACAAAATCAACTTGGATTTCTGCCGCAGGGAACGTCACACCATCAAGCTCAAACGCCCCTGTTTCTTGAACGAAACCATTTACGATTGGCACATGAATCAATATGGTTTTGCCAATATTTACCTGCCATACACGAACGGTAACGATGCCGTTTTGAGGAATACGATCTTCGTCGATCAACCCTGCATGAATGGCGAAAGGGCCGACTGCAGCAGAAAGGTTGCCACAGTTACCACTCCAATCGACAAATGGCTTATCTATTGATACTTGTCCGAACAGGTAATCAACGTCGTGATCGACTCGCTGACTGCGCGACACAATCACAGTTTTACTGGTGCTGGAAGTCGCGCCGCCCATGCCATCAATTTGTTTGGCATACGGGTCTGGGCTACCAATCACACGAAGTAGCAGTTTGTCTCTTGCCTCGCCTGCAACTTGCGCGGGCTGTGGCAAATCTTCAAGGTTGAAGAACACACCTTTACTCGTACCGCCGCGCATGTAAGTCGCCGGGACTTTGATTTGGCTTTGCATCTTGCTATCCATATCTTGCTCCGTTATTGCGCTATCTATTGCGAGAGGAAGTCTTGAGCAAAGCGCTGTAACACACCGCCCGCTTTGTACACGTGAACTTCATCTTCGGTATCGAGTCGACAAGTCACTGGTACATCAACCTTGTCGCCATTAGCACGGGTAATCACCAACGCCAAATCAGCACCAGGAGTGATATCGCCGATAACGTCATAAAGCTCAGTGCCATCTAATTCGAGCGTATTTCGGTTCACGCCATCTTTAAATTGCAGAGGAAGTACGCCCATTCCAACTAAGTTGGTACGGTGAATACGCTCAAACCCTTCAGCAACAATGGCTTCTACACCCGCCAAGCGAACGCCTTTCGCCGCCCAATCTCGCGACGATCCTTGACCATAATCCGCACCTGCGACCACGATAAGCGGCTGCTTGCGATTCATGTAAGTCTCTATCGCTTCCCACATACGTGTCACTTTGCCTTCAGGTTCAACTCTCGCCAGCGATCCTTGCACGACTTCGCCATTTTCCTTGACCATTTCGTTGAACAACTTCGGGTTAGCGAAAGTGGCGCGCTGCGCGGTTAAGTGATCACCTCGGTGAGTCGCGTATGAGTTAAAGTCTTCTTCTGGCACGCCCATCTTCGCGAGGTATTCGCCTGCGGCGCTGCTTGCCAAAATTGCGTTCGATGGCGACAAATGGTCGGTCGTAATGTTATCGCCTAAAACGGCGAGAGGACGCATTGAAGACAGAGTTCGCTCACCAGCCAGTGCTCCCTCCCAGTAGGGAGGTCTTCGGATATACGTACTCATCGGGCGCCAATCGTAGAGCGGATTCGGATTGCGAGCGTCATCATTCAGTTTGAACATTTGAATGTAGACTTGATTAAATTGCTCAGGCTTAACGTATTCACCCACCACAGCATCAATTTCTTCATCCGTTGGCCACAAGTCGTTGAGATAAACCGGCTTGCCGTCTTTGTCTATTCCTAAAGAATCACGTTCGATATCAAAGCGAATCGTACCGGCTAACGCGTAAGCAACGACCAAAGGTGGCGATGCTAAAAATGCTTGTTTTGCGTAAGGATGAATTCGACCATCAAAGTTGCGGTTCCCAGAAAGTACCGCCGTTGAATACAGATCTCGATCGATGATTTCTTGTTGGATTTTCGGGTCAAGTGCGCCACTCATACCGTTACAGGTTGTACACGCATAAGCCACGATACCAAAACCAAGCTTCTCCAATTCAGGGAGTAATCCAGATTCTTCAAGGTAGAGTCGAGCAACTTTAGAACCCGGAGCAAATGAAGACTTCACCCAAGGTTTGCGCACCAAGCCAAGCTCATTCGCTTTCTTAGCAACCAAACCGGCCGCAACAACGTTTCTTGGGTTACTCGTGTTGGTACAAGAAGTAATCGCCGCGATGATCACCGCGCCATCTGGAAGTTCGCCTTCCTTCTCTTGCCACTCGCCAGAAACACCGCGCTCAGCAAGCTCTAAGGTTGGCAAACGACGATGAGGATTTGATGGTCCAGCTAGATTGCGGCCGACTTGGGACAAATCGAACTCAAGTACGCGCTCGTAAACTGCCGTGTCTAAATCATCTGCCCATAGACCGGTTTGCTTGGCGTACTTCTCGACCAAGTCGACCTGTTGTTCGTCACGCCCCGTCAGTTTGAGGTAATTAATGGTCTGCTCATCAATGTAGAACATCCCAGCGGTTGCGCCGTATTCTGGCGTCATGTTTGAGATGGTCGCGCGGTCGCCAATGGTTAGGTCTCGCGCTCCTTCACCAAAGAATTCGAGATAAGATGAAACCACGCGTTCATTTCGCAGAAACTCGGTAATCGCCAACACGATATCGGTGGCGGTAATACCCGGTTGACGCTTACCAGTAAGCTTCACGCCAACAATGTCTGGTAGACGCATCATCGACGGGCGACCAAGCATAACCGTCTCCGCCTCTAAACCGCCGACACCAATCGCAATAACGCCAAGTGAATCAACGTGAGGTGTATGACTGTCTGTGCCGACACAGGTATCGGGATAGGCAATTCCTTGCTTGGCTTGCACCACTGGGGACATCTTCTCCAAGTTGATTTGGTGCATGATGCCGTTACCCGCAGGAATAACACTGACGTTCTCAAACGCCGTCTTACACCACTCGATAAAGTGGAATCGGTCTTCGTTTCTGCGCTCTTCTATCGCACGGTTTTTCTCAAACGCCTCTGGGTCAAAGCCTGCGTGTTCAACTGCCAGTGAATGGTCAACGATCAACTGCGTTTCAACCACAGGGTTTACTTTCGCTGGGTCACCGCCTTGTTCGGCAATCGCATCACGCAAACCAGCGAGGTCGACTAATGCAGTTTGTCCAAGAATGTCATGACAAACCACACGTGCAGGATACCAAGGAAAATCGAGGTCACGTTTGCGTTCAATCAACTGTTTTAGGCTATCAGTGAGCGTATTTGGGTCACAGCGACGAACCAACTGCTCGGCTAAAACGCGTGAGGTGTATGGGAGCTTTTCATAGGCTCCAGGAGAAATATCGTTAACTGCTTCTCGGGTATCAAAATAATCGAGTTGGGTTCCTGGGAGCGGCTTACGATATTGAGTATTTATATTTGTGGTGATGCTCATGGGCTTGCTTCCGCTTTAGTGTACATCTTGTGCCTGAACGCACCGCGATACTGTTTTTGAAATGGATTCGCGGTGAAAGAGACGCCCCTTGTGAATGCCAACAAGACAACACTCACAAAGAGGCGTCACGCGCTAGCGTTGTTCGATTGGCACCCAGTCTTGATGATCCGGTCCGGTATAATCCGCACTTGGGCGAATAATTCGGTTGTTCGCGCGTTGTTCATACACGTGCGCCGCCCAACCTGTCAGTCGGCTCATCACAAAGATTGGTGTAAACAATTTGGTTGGAATATCCATGAAGTGGTAAGCCGAAGCATGGAAGAAATCGGCATTACAAAATAGACCTTTCTCGCGCTTCATGACAGATTCCACGCGCTCCGAAACCGCGTAAAGATGTTTGTCACCCACCTCTTTCGATAACGCTTCTGACCAACGCTTTATCAGCGCATTGCGAGGGTCACTTTCCCGATAAATCGCATGACCAAAGCCCATAATTTTGTCTTTGTTCTCTAGCATTTGCAGAATATTGGCTTCTGCCTCATCTGGCGTTTGCCAATCTTGGATCATCTCCATCGCCGCTTCGTTTGCCCCTCCATGAAGTGGACCACGCAGCGTGCCGATAGCAGCCGTAATACAAGAATGAAGATCAGAAAGCGTAGAAGCACACACACGCGCTGCAAATGTTGAGGCATTAAACTCATGCTCTGCATAAAGAATCAAAGAACAGTGCATCACCTTTTTGTGCGTTTCACTTGGTGCTTTATCGGTGAGCAGTTTTAGGAAGTAGCCGCCAATGCAGTCTTCACTGTTATCGTGCGTTTTGATTCGCACGCCATCGTGGCTGAAGCGATACCAGTAACAAATGATCGCAGGGAAAAGCGCCAGCATTCGCTCAGTAGCATGGAGCTGTTGCTCAAAGTCCATTTCTTGCTCTAAGTTACCCAGCATTGAGCAACCTGTGCGCATAACATCCATCGGGTGAGCATCAGCAGGGATTAGCTCTAACGCTTGCTTAAGCTCCGCTGGTAAACCACGCAAGCTCAATAGATGTGTCTTGTAGGCGTCTAGCTCTTGTTGATTAGGTAAGTGACCGCGTAACAGCAAATGCGCCACTTCTTCAAACTGAGCATGATTTGCCAAGTCCGTAATATCGTAACCACGATACGTTAGACCTGTCCCCGTTTTACCGACAGTGCATAAAGCTGTGCTTCCAGCGCTTTGACCGCGTAGACCTGCGCCACCTATCTCAGCTTTCTTTTCTACAGAATGAGGCATTGTTGAACTCCTTTTCTGTCTGATTTGGCTCTCTTAATGGGCTCTTTTGAATCAGACAATTTTCACGTTATTGGATTAGAGATTCTTTTCTTGGGCTTCCGTTTGTTTCTTTGTTGACCTTATTTACCCTCCGAAAACAGCTTGTCTAACTTATTCTCGTAGTCGTGGTAATTAAGGTGCTCATACAGCTCTTTTCGTGTCTGCATCGAATCAAGCAACGCTTCTTGGTTGCCAACTTCAAGCAAGTGTTTGTAAACCATCTCGGCAGCTTTGTTCATTGCACGGAATGCGCTCAATGGGTACAAAACCATGTCCACTTTGGATTGCGCTAACTCTTCACAACCGTATAAAGGCGTTTGTCCAAACTCAGTAATGTTGGCAAGAATCGGCACGTGCTTCCCTGTTGCGTCTTCGAGCGCTGTTGAGAACTGTTGATATTGGTCTAGCTGATTCATTGCCTCTGGGAAGATCATATCTGCGCCCGCTTCCACACATGCAATCGCACGTTCAATCGCACTGTCCATGCCTTCAACCGCTAACGCATCAGTACGAGCCATAATGACAAAGCTCTCGTCATTACGCACATCCACGGCCGCTTTCACTCGATCGACCATTTCTTGTTGGCTAACAATCGCTTTGTTTGGGCGATGACCACAACGCTTCTGCGCCACTTGGTCTTCCATGTGCACTGCAGCCGCACCCGCTTTTTCCATCGCTTTGATAGTGCGTGCGATGTTAAACGCACCACCAAAGCCCGTATCGATATCAACCAATAAAGGCAAATCACACGCGTTGGTGATACGGTCTACATCCACCAAAACATCGTTCAGTGTCGTAATGCCAAGATCTGGCAAACCGTAAGATGCGTTAGCGATACCGCCACCCGACAAATAGATAGCTTGGTGACCCAAGTTTTTCGCCATCATGGCGCAGTATGGGTTAATGGTGCCGACGATCTGTAGCGGGTTATTTTGCTCAATGGCGAGTCTGAACTTCGCCCCCGGAGATAAGCTCATGACAATTTCCTTCTAGTCTTGTTTTACCCTTCATACTTGAAGCTGCAGCTTTGTTAACTGCGCCAATTCCCCCTAATTACATAGCGCACCTATGCTCATAGGGCTGAATTGTCTTGTTGCCGCGCCGCAACTCCAATTATTTTGGGTAAAGTTTTGGAATCTGAAATCTGTAATTCGATTAGTTTTCGGCTGCCTGAGATGTGCCTTCTCATCAGCATTTCTGCCAACTCTTCATCACGGTTGCGAATCGCTTGCAGAATGAATTTGTGCTCGTTGAGTGCTTCATTAGGGCGAGATTGCGCACGTGGTGATTGGTAACGATACATGCGCAACAAGTGATACAGCTCGTCGCAAAGCAAAGAGATAAGCTTGCTGTTTCTGCTCGCTTGAATGATTCGATAATGGAAGTCGAAGTCACCATGCTGGTGGAAGTAAGACGATCCTTCAACTTCGTCAATATGTTTGGAATGTGTCGACAATAGCATTTCCAAACTCAGTAACTCTTCTTGAGTGATATAGCGAGCCGCGAGCCTTGCAGCCATGCCTTCTAACGCTTCACGGACTGAATACAATTCGATGAGCTTTTCTGGAGAGAAAGTGATCACACGAGCACCAACATGCGGAATGCGTTCAATCAACCCAAGTCCTTCTAGGCGCATCATGGCTTCACGTAAAGGGCCTCTACTCACTTGATATTTCTTGGCTAATTCTGGCTCTGAGATTTTACTGCCCGGTTCAATTTCACCACTCACGATCGCTTCCACTAACGATTCGGTCAGCGATTCAGATTTAGTGTGCTCCTTCTCAGAGACAATCACTTTATGACGAGTTTTCAATTCTGTATTCATATTCAAGGCACTCGTATTTAGAAACCAAAATATCAACAATTTGTTAACTTGAATATAAAATAGACGATCAGATTGTCGACAATCAAGCAAATTGTCGACAATTTAGACTAAGGTATAGTGTTGTTGAGTGATTTATGAGTGGAAAAACATTCAATTTGATAAGAATAAGCTGAAATTGTCGACAATAAAAACCCAATAAATTCAGCAAGTAAAGAGAATAAGGGAGCACAACAGCTCCCTACTTGGGTTTAATTTGCTAACGAACGGTCGGATTTGCCTAGTTGACCAGCTTGTAGGTTAAGTCTTTTTCATCCAACAAACCGGATTCAACTAGGTTTCGCTCTAACATCATATCTTGCAGTTGTTTCAGAGAATTGATGTTGCCGTAACTACGGCGGATCTGGTCAAACGCTTCTTCCAATTGCGGTAAGTTTTGTGCATTCATCTGGTCGGTAGTCGCCTCAGAAGCCGCTAAGAACCACTCCACATCTTTAGTGATCTCTTGCACTTGAATCAGGCTTTCACGCAATTTCGCTTGGTAGTGCTCCACCTCTTTGATGGCAGAAAAGAACTCCGTCCAAGCTTGCATGTTATCGATAGCCGATGTCGAAGACATGGTGGTTTTGTTGAGTTTCACACGGGATTCATTGATCGCCTCTTTAAGCTTGAATAAACGCAAACTGAGCTCATCAGAACGCTTTGGCAGTAACTTAACTTCGTACTTCACCAATTTACGAATCGCATGAATGTGTTCATCACGCTTACGCGCAGAAAGCGCCAAGAACTCGTGATCGACTTTTCCTACCGAGTTGGTTTTAAGTTGCTTGCGGGCAGATTCAATTTTTTTATTAAGAAGAGATTTAACGCCTTTCTTTGAGCCCTCTTCCCACGCTTTACGAGATGCTGCTTTTAACGCTGCACCACCTGCGACTTCCAACAGAGCTGCACCCTCTTTCGAACCGGGAAATGGAATCATCCCGATACCAGTCCTTACCCCTTTCTGCGCAATATCCATCGCGACCATTTTCTTGTCACGTTTTACCCAGTTCTTAGCAGATTGGTATTTATTACCGAATTTTCTCGCCCAACTTTTGTGATATGACTTACTGTCCTTTTCTACATTTTGCAAAAATTCTTTCGCCATCTTTTTTGCATTTTGACTCGCCATAAAGAACTCCTTTTCTTTTAATAAATCGAATAGCGAATAAGATCTAATACTGCTATTTTTTGAGTAATTTGATTAATAATAGTATTTATATTTCAAATTTTTATTATTGAAAAGTTCAAGCATAAGGATATGCAATGGCTGATAAATACAGCAGTTCGGCTAGTTTGATGTCTGCAAAAGACTCAAGTAATCAAGAACATATCATAAGTAATGCAACAATAAAGCAAGCCTTGTCAGAGCCCTTTGAAATCAAAGCGATGCTGGTATCCAGTGGCTTTGACATGCAAAATCAACTAGGTCAGTTCCTTACAATAAACCGTTATTTCAACGAATCTGGCAGTAATACACTTAATCGTCCCTACAACGGAATTGTGACATTGATCCAACATTTAGGAATGGATTCAAATTTACAAAACCACCAATATGAAATAACGCTTAAACCGTGGTTTTGGTTATTAAAACACACACATTCTTTCCGGGTTTATCAAAATCAATCCACACAAGAAATCGTCAGTGATATTTTCGATAACGCTGGTTTCAAGGGTAACTATAAAATATCCAGCATGCCTTCGACCAAGCGTGAATATTGTTTGCAATATAACGAATCGGATTTTGACTTCGTTTCTCGCCTGCTCGCTGAAGAAGGCGTTCATTATTATTTTGAGCATGCGAGTGGTTCACACACCATGATTTTGCAAGATGCTCAAACCCCATTTGATAAAGCCAGCACTGCAAAATTTGATATGAAGGAAACGCCGACAGGCTCACTTCCTTTGCTTGAAGATTGGTGCCCGACCGTTGCCTTTCATGGCGCGAGTATTGAACTTTCAAGCTACGATTATTCGCAGACAAAACTCATCACCAGCGGCAGTAAAACCTCCAGCAATACCATTGCCAACAACACTAAACTCGCCAACACGCGTTACCCAACTTTGGGTATCAGCGGTGATATGACAGATCTCTCTAGCAATCTTGCCAAACGTCGAATCGAGTATGTTGAGCAGGATTACCAAAGTGTCATTGCCAGCGCAAAACATGATCTCTTCGAGCTCGGTACTTACTTCTCGCTCTCAAGCCATCTAGACAAAGAGCAACTTGGTGACTTTTCGGTCGTCAGTATGGAAGTGGAATACACCGAAAATGCAGAGAGCAGCACCAGAGTGAAAGTGATCCCAAAAGATACCCCTCACTACCCTCAACCTCGCTCAAAACAAGTCGTTCAGGGCTTACAAAGCGCAGTCGTTGCCGGCTCAACCGCAGGTGATATCAATCAGGATGAACAAGGTCGTGTGCGTATTCAGTTCCAATGGGATACAGACGCAAGCGGTGACAAAACCAGTTGCTATGTTCGTGTTGCACAGATGCTTGCGGGAAGTGGTTACGGTGCTCAATTTGTGCCGCGTGCCGGACAAGAAGTGCTGGTCTCTTTCATCGATGGCGATCCAGATAGACCTATCATCACGGGCAGCGTTTACAACAGCAAAAATGCCCCGCCTTATGCAGAAGCCAATACAACAAAGTCTGGCATCAAAACTCAACTTTCTGGACAGAGTAACGAGCTCTACTTCGATGATAAAAAAGACAATGAACTGCTTTACCTTCATGCAGCCAAAGACCTGACGCAAGACGTTGAAAACAACCAAACCGAAACAATCAAGGGCGAGTTGAGCCAGACGGTCACCAAAGCGGTATCAGTGTCGACAGAAGACAACTACTCGCTGAGCGTAACCAAAGCACTCAGCGAAAAAGCCAAGTCGATTTCGATTGAAGCTGACGATTCTATCGAGCTCAAAGTTGGCTCAAGCAAAATAACCCTGTCCTCATCATCCATTGCCATTGAAGCAACCAATATCGACATCAAAGCCAGCAGCGCACTGAATTTGGAAGGGACCAATGTCACCAGCAAAGCCACTTCAGCCAACAAAGTTTCTGGCACCACGACCGCTCTTGAAGCAACCAGTTCAAACAGTATTTCTGGCTTGAGTATTTCCATCAAAGCGGACACCACGCTCTCTGCAGAGGGCTCTTTGAGTGCGGAGTTTAAATCGGGTCTCAAAGCGACATTTGATGGCGGCGTAATGGGTGAAGTAAAAGGCGCAATTGTAAAGGTTAACTAATGAAATATAAGAAGATTCCATACCAAACGGCAGAGCAAATACTACCGAGATTCAAAGCCAGTGACGAGGCTAAAGCGCTACTCAACGAAGAAACCAGCATCAACGATGCAATTCAATCACTCACAGACAAAGAGCTCTACAACGATCTCGTTCAGTTTTTGACTCACGCTCTACCCGTCCGGGAGGCAATCTGGTGGGGAGCGTTATGTTTAAGCCAACGCAATGAGGAATGGTCATCCCTTCAAAAACAAAGTGTCGAAACGTGTATGGCTTGGGTGCGGTCACCCTCCGAAGAATTGCGCCGCAAAGCCGAACATCTCTCTCATCGATTGGAACTTAATTGCGGCCCATCTTGGCTTGCTCAAGCGGTATTTTGGAATGGTTCTGGCAGCATCGTTGCACCAGATATTCCACCCGTTATGCCAGATCCATTTCTGTACGCCAAAGCGACTGCAGGAGCGATCAATCACGCAGCCGCCCTTCCTGAATGGGACAAAACTAAACCTTACTATCAAGCCGCAATCGCCATGGCTCTGGATATCGCTGCAGGCGGTCAAGGTACTTCAGATAGCCAATCACAAACTACATTACAAGGAGAAGTGCGATGACGTTACCTGCCGCTCGTATCACTGACATGCATGTATGCCCAATGCAGACACCAGCAACCCCACCAATTCCTCATGTGGGTGGTCCGGTCACCGGCCCCGGTGCACCAACCGTACTGATCGGTAGCTTACCTGCTGCCACAGTGAGTGATGTTTGTGTATGCGTTGGAACCCCGGATTCTATCGCGATGGGAAGCACGACCGTGCTATTAAGTAATAAACCTGCTGCCCGAATGGGAGACACGACGTCTCATGGTGGCAGCATTGTTGCTGGTATGCCCACAGTTCTTATAGGGGGATAAAACCTCTTTAAAAATCAGTGAATTATATTGACATAATAAATCATCCGACCAATTTTTTAGATCAGCATCGTATTTTTTATTAAATAGTTAATTTTTATCAGCTATTTCTTAAATTCCTCACTAGACTAAAGTTTACAAACTATGAAACCAGAGGAACGGAATTATCTCTGGCTTAATAAAACAATAATTCATGGATTGAATATGGTTGACATTGATAGTCTTTTGGCACCGATCGCAGATGGATCGCCGAGTGGCGTCTATATAAAACTCGATAGAAGTGCCTATCGAGCACTGAGAAACAGTTACAATGCCGCGCAATCATCGTTTCGCCAATTGGTTGAAACGCCTGATGCATCCAGTGATCAAGCACTGCTTGATAGCAATAATGACAACTGGACACAGTTGCGTACCGCGACATTTCACGCTCTCAGCCAGTCAAGCAAAGACTTGGAGTTACTAGGTTGGTATATCACCAGTCAGTTGTTCACCGACGCACCCTATCGAAACCTTGCCGACGCAACGCAAGTTCTTCTAAGCACCGTGGAGCAGTTTTGGGACTCTCTCAATCCATTCCTTCCTGAAGACAAACTAAAAAGCGTTGAAGAGTCTGGCATAGCGAGAGAGCGTGCTGAGTTCCGTATGAAGCCTTTGCTCCAGCTTGTTGGCGAAACTCATGATACAACTGCCGTGTATATGCCTTTGCAGTTAATCGGCTTGATTGATGACATCACTTTTGCAGATTACCTACGTGCAGAACGCAACGGTTCGCTTGGCGAAATCAAAACTAAAGCGCAAAACCTTTTCAGCGCAGATACGCAAGACACCTTAATGGATCTGGCGCAAACGTATCAGAATCTTGATGCTACAGAACAAGCCATCGCGAAGCATTGCCAACCAATTAACGCCACGCCAGTAAGTTTCAAATTCATCAAAGAAAACATCGCTGAACATATAAATGCGATTCGTTACCTCACCGAAGATAATTTTTCCAAGTGGCCGTTAGACGAAAAATTTAGGCTGTTAAAAGATGAACAACAAGCCGCTGAGTTAGAACTGCCAAGCGTAAACGCTGTTGAGCCGACTGATAACATATTGGAATCAGTTGCTCAAACAACGGGTCAAGCGAGTAAAGAAACGAGCCAAACGTCTTCTACTCAGCAAATCGATTCTGTGCCCCCCACTTCAACCACACAGACTCAACCCCTTATCCAAGCGCCTTCCGTTAGCATCGATGCTCAAGTACACAATCGCGACCACGCCTTTCATGAACTTAGAAAGCTCGCCGACTACTTCAAACAAACCGAACCACACAGCCCTGTTCCGTTCTTGCTAGAGCGCGCAATTCGTTGGGGTTATCTGAGCTTACCAGAACTACTCCAAGAAATGACTGGTGGCAACAACCAAGTGCTCGACCATATCAATCAACTCACCGGAATGGACAACTTAGAACAAACCATTCTGAAGAAAATTCCTGAACCACAATCAGTGCCAGAGTCGGTTCCGACCGTACCACCTGCGACTGAGGTTCAAACTGCCTCTAATGAGGAGTCTCAAAGTGCAACGTCAATTGAAACAACAACGTCAGAGCAAAGCGACACTCCAAATACAACCAACCAACCAGAAGTAAAAACTACTCAATCGTCGAGCGGTATTACCGATTTCGAGTGGTGAAGCAAAAAATGCTAAAAAGCAAAGGAGAACCCAATGGCTTCTATTTACATGAGAATTGATGGCACCACACCAAAAGGTGCTGCAACGGTAGAAAAGATCGGTGGCAAGGATGGATTTTTTGCTATTGATACAGTGAACTGGAGTGCCGTTCGTGGCGTTGGCATCGACGTCGGTAACGCGAACAACGCAGACCAAGGCATGGTCGCGCTAGGTGAAGTGAACATCTCTCGTGGCTGTGATGGCGCGACACCGTACTTAACGACTTTCCTTTACGCACCAGGTGGCGAAGGCAAAACCATCGAGATCGTAATGACTAAGCCAAACCGTGAAGGTTCTGGTGCAGATCCATACCTAATCCTGACACTAAGTGCTGCGCGTATGTCGAGCTACAACATGGGCGCGTCGGATGGTCACCTACCAAATGAATCATTCAGCCTCACTTACACCGAAATTTCGAAAGCGTACTACATCGAAGGCGAAGGCGGCAAAATCGAGAAAGGTCCTGAAGTGGGCTTTGATGCGACGACAGCGAAAGTTACTTCGACAGCTTCTTAATGGAATAAGGAGATACCATTATGGCACTGAACTCCCAACACAAGCGAGTGAGCAAAAACCGTGTAAGTATTACTTACGATGTCGAGACGAATGGCGCAGTAGAAACCAAAGAACTCCCTTTTGTGGTGGGAGTCGTCGGTGATTACTCCGGTCACAAGCAAGACAAAGAAGACGTGGAAGATCGTACCTTCTACAACGTCGACAAAGACAACTTCGACACGGTCATGAAACGCGTTGGTCCTGAATTATCACTCAAAGTGGACAACGTTTTGGTTAACGATGACAGCCAAATCGAAGCGAGTCTGAAATTCTCATCAATGAAAGATTTCGAGCCTGAAGCCATCGTTGAGCAAGTTGAACCGCTCAAGAAGCTTGTTGAGACTCGTAACCAACTCAAAGTACTGCTTTCAAAAGCGGACCGTTCTCGTGATCTAGAGAAGCTACTCAAGGAAGTTCTGCAAAGTGCAGACACCATCAACGCCCTTTCCGATGAGCTAGGCATCCAGAAAGAAGGAGCAGAATAATGACGACGGAAGTTGAAAACCAACCACAAGCAGAAGCGGCTGAAGCTTCGTTGAGCTTTCTGGATCGTGCAATCGAAGCGACCACACAAACGCCAGCGGACACAACAAAAGAACTGTTCTCAGTATTAGCAGAGCAAGCGCTAAGCGGCACAGTTACATGGGACAAGAACGTCACCAAAACGATTGAAAACGCCATCGTAGAGATCGACAAAAAGCTTTCTAAACAGCTATCGAAAGTCATGCAAGAAAATGACTTCCAAAAGCTAGAAGGTTCATGGCGTGGTCTGCAAAAACTGGTTAAAGAGAGCGACCTAGGACGCTCACTGAAAATCAAAATGGTCGACTACACCAAAGACGAGCTGCTTGATCAGTTTGAAGATGCCCCAGCCATCGACCGTAGCCCATTGTTTAACGCGGTATACCAAGGCGAATACGGCACAGCAGGTGGTGAACCATACGGCACCTTCATCGGTGACTACGAGTTCAGCGCAAAAGATGAAGACGTCGCCCTACTACGCTACATGGGCGAAGTAGCCGCTGCGTGTCACGCTCCGTTCGTTGCCGCAGCAAACGCTGAAATGTTTGAATTCAATGACTTCACTACCTTCGAAGAAGGCAAACCTGTCGCGGCTGGTTTTGATTCTCCGGCTTATGCTGCATGGAACTCGTTCCGTGAAAGTGACGACGCGCGCTACGTAACTCTAACACTACCGCGCACACTAGCTCGCCTTCCTTACGGTGAGAAAGGTCTTGGCACCAAGCTGTTTAGCTACGAAGAATTAAACACTGACCAAGATGGCAACCCGAACCCATCAAGCAATGATGAGTTGGTTTGGTCTAATGCCGCTTACGAGTTAGGTCTGAAAATGACGCAAGCGTTCACTGCGTACGGTTGGTGTACAGCGATCCGCGGTCTGGATAACGGCGGTAAAGTAGAAAACCTACCAAACCTAACGTACAAGACCGAAGCTGGCGACTTGGTTCAGCAATGTCCAACAGAAGTGAACCTAACCGACGAACGCGAGAAAGAGTTAAGTGACCTAGGCTTCTTGCCACTGGTTCACTACAAGAACTCAAATTACGGCGTGTTCATCGGTGGTCAAACAACACAGCAACCGAAGACGTACACAGATCCAGATGCAACAGCAAACGCTGCGATTTCAGCGCGTCTTCCTTACATCATGGCAAGTGGTCGCATCGCTCACTACTTGAAAGTCATGGGTCGCGACAAGCTAGGCTCAAACCTAGAAGCGCCAGACATTCAACGTGAACTTCAACTGTGGATCGATCAATACACCAACGCAGGTGCAATTGGTAATGATCAACGAGCGAAAACACCATTGGCAGAGTCTCGCATTGAAGTGGTTGAGCAACCGGGTAAACCGGGCGCGTATTCAGCCGTTGCTCACCTAAGACCTTGGCTACAACTTGAAGAGCTGACTACGTCGGTTCGCATGGTAGCGAAGATCCCAGGTTAAGCACGATAAAGCTTGGTCGAAGTAGGATGCTTCGACCAAGCCAATTCAATTTAGGTCACAAGGATAGTATGAGTAAGATTTATCACTCAGGTTGGCAGACCCAATTTACACAGCTAGACGATAAAGACAGCGACTTTTTACAAGAGGCGCTCTCTTTACTGTCTCAAGTGTCTCGCTCCGCGCTAGACAATCCCGATGCGCTTATTACTCATATTTCGCGCCTAATTGCAGAGATTGACAATAAGCTCTCGAAACAGATGGATACATTACTGCATCATCCAGAATTTGAGGCGCTACAAACCAATTGGCTAGGGCTTCAAGGCTTAGCCACCCTGCCCGTTAATTACCAACGCACTCAACTCAAGCTTCTCAATATGAGTTGGGAAGAAGTGTCTTCCGATGTCAATCAAGCCTACAGCACCAAAACGTCTGAGTTGTACAACAAGATTGGCAACCAAGAGTTAAACACCTTGGGCGGACATCCATTCGGTTGCTTGCTGTTCACACAACCTATCGCAGCAGATATGGATTTCGAATCTGATTACGATGATTTGTTCACTGTGGAGCTATTAAGCCGCTTAGGAGAAGCCACGTTATGCCCAATGCTATTTGCTCCTAATCGCGATTTCTTTGTCGAATCCGGCGCAGACTGGCTGTCTGACATCAACCGAATCGAGAAGATCCTTGCTAGTCCTGATTACCAATCGTGGCAGTCTTTACGCAGTAAGTCCTCTGCGCGTTTTGTCGGTTTAGTGATGCCAGAAATGTGTATGCGTATACGTTATCAAAACGCCAAAGTAGGATTCATCTACAACGAGAAGCAAAACGGGCTTTGGGGCAATGCGGGCTTTGCATTTGTATCCACCATTATGCGAGAGCATCAACGCGTGAGTTGGTTTGGCTTCTTGAAATCTCGCTGGAACGACAACAACCAAGGTGCCGTGGTCAATCAAAGCCAAAGCGATAGCCATTTTCTGATTCAACCTCAAACCAAAGTGACCTTGTTTGGGCAGCTGTCGACCTTCTACAGTCGCAGCGGTTTTATCCCTCTTACTAAGAGTCCTTTGAGCGACAAGTTCTACTTCAATGGTAACAATTCGATTTGGCACAACAGCGAGTCTGATAACGAGAAAGTTCTCACTCAAATCCAAACATCATTGATGTCTTGCCGCATTGCACATTATCTCAAAGTACAAGTGCGAGAGATGATTGGCAGCTTCAAAACAGCTGCTGAGTGTGAATTATTCCTCTCTCAATGGATAGAAAAATTCTCTAGTAACGTGGCGTACGCCAACGAAGAAACCCTATCAAAATACCCATTGAGTTTTGCAAAGATCAGCGTGTGCGACTCTGACCATCATCCGGGCAATTTCGTCTGTACATTGCGTATCGTCCCGCAGTATCAATACGACCATTTCAGTGGCGAAGTGGTGCTGACAACAGAATTGGATGAGGTGGCGTAATGAGTTTTTGGCGTACCTTTGTGCAAACTGCCCCTACGACTCGTCGAGATGATATCGAGGACATCAAGTATCACCTGACTCGCCTGTTTGATTCGGAAGCGTCACTGATGAGCATTGATGATCGATTAACCGAAGTGCAGCGCTCTAACTACCGTTTTGGCATAGAGGATGTGCACCTGTTGAGTGCCAGTCTCGACCACCAGCAATTAGCCCTCAAACTAGAAAACTACATTCGACATTTCGAGCCACGCCTTAGCCAAGTCATGGTTGAACTTGTTGAACGTAAAGCGGGAGAAAACACCATCGCGTTCAATATTGTCGCCAAAGCCAAAACGGCACAGGGCGAAAAAGAGCTGATTTTTGATTCCAAGATTTCATTAAGCGACATGACCACCGATATGAAGGAGGATTTGTATGAGTGATCCTCTACTGCGTTATTACGAGCAAGAGCTGACTTTTGTCCGCCGAGCCCTCGGTCAATTTGGTTCTGAACATCCAGAACACGCACAACGCCTCAATATTCATCAGGGACAAATCGAAGACCCAAGTTTGGCTCGCTTATTGGATGGCGTAGCTCTATTGAATGCCAACGTCGAAAAGCGTTTATCTGAGCAAATCCCTGAAGTTGTCGAAGGATTACTTGGCGTACTCTACCCAAGTTACATTCAAACGGTACCAAGTGTGGCGTATCTAGAAATGAGCACAGACGCGCCTTCCACAGACAGCACGACGCTTCCCAAAGGCACACGCTTTTCTTCCGAGTCGCAAGGCAAAACATGTTTGTTCACCACAACGGATGAACTCAAAACGACACCATTTGCACTGATTGACACCAAAGCAAGCAGTGCCCCCTTTGACTTCAATCGCCCTCAAGGCAGTGAACAAACTACCGCTGTTATTCAGCTCACTCTGTCTACTGGCGATGATGATGTGCATTTCAGTCAATTAGCGTTAGAAGATCTCGACTTCTTCGTTCAAGGTTTCGAGAACAATGCGGATTCCTTGGTCGAACTGTTGCTTAGTGAAGCGCGTGCAATATCGATTTCCGACATCAATGGTGAGAATCACGCGGTCTTAGCTGCCAATCAGCTCAAGAGCCGAATCAGCGATAAACAGTTTCAATTTCTGCCACAAAAAGGCAATCAATTTTCTGGCTACCATTTGATGAACGAATTTTTCTTCTTCAAAGAGAAACATCAGTTCTTCCGTCTTAAAGGCTTTGGTGAAGCGTGTCAGCAACATGATTGCTCCACTGTGGTGTTAAACCTGTTTATGCACTCTTTACCGATGGAGTTTATCCGTCTTTTCGACAACCAAGTGTTTAAGCTCAATGTCGTGCCTGCGGTGAACCTCTTCGAGCAAACGGGCGAACCAACGAGTTATGACCAACGTAGCCTGACCATTCCCGTTAATGCCGATGCTCATACCGATAATGAAATTCAAGTGGTCGACATTTTGGATGTGTTTGAGATTACGTCGAGCGGGCAAAAACTGCTGACACCACTGTTTAAAGACAGTTACCAAAGCGACCCACATTGTGATTACTGGCAAAGCCGCAAAGACTCCACTGGTGAACTGCGATTGGCGATCAGCCTGAACGCCAACCAAGAGCTCGAATTCAACAAACTCTATGGCACTCGCCTTCTTTGTACCAATGGCAAACAAGCATGCACTATCAATGGTGAGATGACATGTTTAGAGCCAATCGATTTACCCGGCGATTTTCATTCGCTCTACCCGCCGTCGGCTCCGATAGAACGTGAATCTGACGCCAATATGCACTGGCAATTTATTGGGCTTCTGAACAGTAACTTCTCGTCACTTTTGCACTCTGAAGATCCTACTCAGCAGCTTAAGCAAATGCTGCAATTGTGTAGTCGCAATCAGTTGGTGAGCGATGAAATTCAGATGATTCAGTCAGTAAAAGTGCGCTCACAGGTTTCATCGATGCGTATTCTTGGTAAGAACGTCTTCTCTCCGGGCACAGAGATTGAAATCACTCTCGATACGTCTGGCAACTATCTGACTTTCACTGATGTGTTGAATCGCTTCTTCCAACAGTTCTGTAGTTTTGATCGCTATATTCAGCTCACAATTCGTCTTTATGGCAAAGATGGCATTGCGAGGCGTTATCCAAAAATCCACGGGAGCCAGCGCTCGATGTAGCGTGGAAGATAGATGATGTCGATGTCACTGATTAACGATTTAAAAGCGAACCCACATGAGTACGACTTTGCTCAAGCAATGCGATTGCTGATGCAAATGACAAAGCAGTCTGGGCACAAGCTGAAGTTAGAGCTCAAAGCAGAAGCCATGCCCCATGGTGATGCCGACGATATTCAATACTTTTCGTTCAGTGACCACAGCGCCAAAGTTCGTATTGCTCAGCAAGCACTATCTGGCGCACAAGGGGTTATCCCAAATTACATCTATGAGGAACTGTTGTTTGCACTGCATAACGACGATCACGCACTCAAGGACTTTTTAGACGTATTCAATCAACGCCATTTTGAACTTGCCGCGCAGTTAGAACTCGCTCCTCACCTCTTGGTGCAGAAAGAGTTGGCAAAAGAAAAAACCGACCTACTCAAACAACTGGCGAACCTGAAACACGAACACGGCGCGCTGTTCCAGTATTCGCTGTTGTTCGCTCAAGGGCATCGTAACTTAGAAACGTTAGAGCAGATCCTTAACGACTACTTCCCTTACCAAATCGATGTGTCGACTAAGAGCCATGAACGTCGTCAGTTACCAGCAAGTTCTCTTACCCGTTTGGGACAAAAAGACGACTACAACAGCGGGATCGGACAAGGCTTCCTCATTGGCAAAACGTGCATGACTTACAACCAACATCTTGTAGTGAGCATCCAGCCTGCCAACCGCAAAGAGCTACATCAAATTCATAGAGATACTCAGTTGGCGAGCCACATGCGCCAGCTCATTCAACATTATTTACGAGACGCCACGCCGATTTCTATTTATCTCAACGTTAAGCGTGCGTATCTCGAAAAGCCAAGGCTGTCTGCTCAACCAGATCAAGCCGCAAAATTGGGTGAAGTGGATTGCCTCGCCCCAGAACGTAAACCTACAGAGCGGATTCGGATTCTTCTGAAATAGCTAGGTAGACACCGCGACGACAAAGAAGGTTATCGCGCAAAAGACAAGGATAAGGTTATGACACAAGTAACGCTGACAAATTTAGTCGCCAAGTTATCGCCAGAATTAAAACGCGCATTGGAAGCCTCTGCGGGTGCAGCCATGAACCAAGGCATTGCTGCCATTGAGCCGGAACATTGGCTGCTCACGCTATTGAATCAGCAAGACGCGCACTTAAAAACTCTGATTGAAAGTCAGAAGATCAACCAAGATCAACTTGCGAGTGAACTGGCAAATCGCATCGAGCGCTTACCAAAAGTACAAGACAGCCAGCCAACGCTCAGCCATGCACTGACTGAACTTCTCAAAGACGCTTGGATGATTGCCTCCGTTAACTATGGGCATGGCGAAATCATCAGCTTGCATCTCGTTCAAGCACTGTTGCAACAGAACATCATGGGCGTATCGGGCAACAACCTCGAATCACTGCAAAACGTGTCGACCGAGTCCCTGCAAGGTTTAATCAACAAAACGCCGGTGAAGCGAGCAACGCAACAAAGCACAGGTGAAGCAAGTTCAGCCGCAAACACCGCAAGCGCGAACGACGCATTAAGCAAGTACACCATCAACCTGACTCAACAAGCAATTGAAGGCAATATCGACCCGATTTCTGGGCGTAATTCTGAAGTGAGAAAAGCCATCGACATTCTTTGTCGTAAACGCCAGAACAACCCTATTTTCGTTGGTGAGCCGGGTGTGGGTAAAACCGCTGTCGTTGAAGGCTTAGCGCTGAGAATCGCAGCAGATGAAGTGCCAAGTGCGCTGCAAGGTGTTCAACTCCATTCACTTGATTTAGGTTTGTTACAAGCAGGCGCAAGCGTAAAAGGCGAATTTGAAAACCGCCTTAAAGACGTCATCAATGAAGTGAAAAACAGCGATGTACCAATCATTGTATTTATTGACGAAGCACATACGCTTATCGGGGCTGGTGGTGCAGCAGGACAAAACGATGCTGCCAACTTATTGAAACCCGCTCTTGCGCGTGGTGAGTTCAAAACCATCGCCGCAACAACATGGGCAGAATACAAAAAGTACTTCGAGAAAGATCCTGCTTTGACTCGCCGTTTCCAAGTCGTCACGGTAGAAGAGCCAAGTGCGGAAGATGCCAAACAGATGCTGCGAGGCATTGCGGCTTCATTGCAAAAGCACCACGGCGCGTTTATTACAGAATCCGCGATTGATGCCGCGGTTAACCTATCTATTCGCTACTTACCTTCTCGCCAATTGCCAGATAAAGCGATCAGCCTGCTCGATACCGCTAGTGCGCGTATTGCATTGACTCAAGGTGCAAAACCAGAAGTGATTGAAGCGTTGGAGCAAACCATTCGTTATCAACAAAACGAGCAATCTGCTTTGGAGAGAGAGTTTGATTTGTTTGGCACAGGCGCAGAAGAGATCACCGAATTGAAGCAAGAAATCACCACCAACCAATCTCAATTAGCGGACTACCAGACGCGTTGGGAACAAGAAATTACTTTGGTTGATGAGGTTAAAGGGCTTCAACAAAGCATCACAGAAAGCGAAACGCCGGACGAAGCTCAGCAAAGCCAGTTGAATGCCCTTCTCGACCAATTGCACGAGCTTCAAGGTGAAGAGCCATTAGTTAATGCGATGGTGGATGATGCGACCATTGCTCAAGTCATTTCCGGTTGGACAGGCATTCCCGTCGGCAACATGATGAGTGACGAAATCGCTCGCCTATTGTCACTAGAATCTGAACTGGATAAACGCGTTATCGGTCAAAACGTGGCGAAGCAAGAACTGGCAAAAGCGATTCGAATCTCGCGTGCTGGCTTGACCGACAATCGCAAGCCAATCGGTGTGTTCTTGATGTGTGGTCCAAGTGGTGTCGGTAAAACTGAAACCGCCATGGCGCTCGCTGAGCAGCTTTACGGAGGCAGCAACGATCTCACGGTTATCAACATGACCGAGTTTAAAGAAGAACACAAAATCTCAATGCTACTTGGCTCGCCTGCCGGCTATGTTGGCTTTGGTGAAGGTGGCGTGTTAACCGAGGCGATTCGCCGCAATCCCTACTCTGTCTTGCTTTTGGATGAGATGGAGAAAGCGCATCCGGGCGTTCATGACCTCTTCTATCAAATCTTCGATAAAGGACATATCAAAGACAGCGAAGGTCGCACGGTGGATTTCAAAAACACCTTAATCATCATGACTTCCAACGCCGCTGATCAAGCGATTTGCGATGTGTGTGATGAAAACGCCGAACGCATCAGCAACGATGAACTGCTTGAAGCGATTCGTCCCGATCTACAACGCTACTTCAAACCTGCGTTCTTAGGACGTACTACCATCGTGCCTTATTACCCACTCAACGATGATGAGTTGGCGAAGATCACCGAAATCGCGCTAAATCGCATTCGCAAAAAACTGGCAGAACAGTATCAAGCGAGCTTTACGTGGGATGCCGGTTTTGTGGATTTGGTTGTCAGCAAAAACACCGACCCTACGACAGGTGGTCGCGCGGTTGAGCAAATCATTAACCGCTCTTTAATGCCGAAGTTGGCAGAAGAATGCATCGCGCGCCTGAGCACACAACAACCGATTAGCCAAGTGACGGTGACCGCAGCGTCGACGCCACAGGGCTTTGAACTGGATATTCAGTAGTAACGAATCATGATGTTTAGAAGCGTACATTCACCCCATCTCGTCACCACCTCGATTCTTGTTCAAGAGGCGGCGGTCAGCTGTGGGTTGAGCTTTTTCCGCAAGATAACCAAGCTGGTTTCATCGCTGTTTATTTTGCTTGGTGCCCTATTCTCGTTTGAAGCATGGGCGCAAGTTTGGATTGGTCCCGACCGATTACTGCTTGCGACCCACAAATGGGCACCGTACCAAACTCACCAAAATCAAAACATGGATGGGTTTGCGCTCAACCGCGTCAAATGCGCGCTGGGCGAAATGGGACAACCTTACCAACTGACCATGACGGAATGGTCTGACGCACAACTCCACGTACACAGTGGTCAACAGCATGGCTTTTTCGTCTCGCCGAAAACCAGAGAACACGACAGCTACGCAACGTTGTCTGCTCCCATTACCGAGCAAAAGTTGCGTTGGTATTTTGGTCCCGGTGTAGAGCCTAAGCTTGATGATTTGTCAAAGTTGAACCTTAAGTTCTCGGCAGAATTTGGCTCAAGCACATGGTTTTGGCTGAAACGTAATGGATACAACGTCGTTAAGCAGCCACGAGATGCTAAGGTTTTACTAAGGCTTTTAAAACAAAGAGAAATTGACGTCGCACTGGAAGATGAGCGGGTGTTCCACACGGAAATCAGCCAAGCCTCTCTTCCAAGCGATTACTTCTATTCTCAAGTATTCGAAACTAAGCCAATGGGCGTGTATTTCTCTAACCGCTTTTTGGACAAATATTCTGGTTTCTTAACCGCTTTCAACACAGCGTTGGCTAAATGCGAGGGATAACAAGTGGCGATCAGCATACATTTGATTTCTGTACCCTCTGAAGAGGTGGTGACTTCAAGAGTCATCTATCTGCCCGAGTCTGGCGGGCAGTTTGGGCGTTCTGCTTCTTGTGAAGTGGCATTGCCCGATCAATCAAAACGCATCTCGCGTATTCACGGACAAATTCGTCTCACTGACACAGGTTATTTGGTGAAGAGTACCGGCAAGAACCCGGCTCGCCTCAACGATAAAGCCATGGTGAGAGACAAAGATTACCCACTCAACGATGGCGACATTTTAAAGATCGAAAGCTATTCGATGTTGGTATCAACACTCACGTCGAGCAAAGCGCCTGTCGAAGAGCAGCCTGACGACCTCTTTGCGACCAAGTTCGACCTGCAACTGGAAGACAAGGTCGATTTTCTCGATGAAGGTGACATCGTCGAACCAGTGAAATCGGAAGTTCATTACTCTCACCAAAATGTAATGAGCGATGACCCCTTCTCCTCTGACCCGTTTGAAGACATCGACGATGACGAACTGGCGGACCACTTTGAAGTGGATGAAGTGTCGAAACAGCAGCAAGCAATGGAGCGGTCTACGGAGATTGAGTATCTTCCGGGCGACCATCTTCCAACGTCAGAGCTGGAAGCCTCCATCGAAAAGCTGATCACGATTACCGAGAAGAATCAGCAATACCTTCGCAACCCACCGCTTGCACATGATGCTTTGTTTGATGCGTTGGACAAAACGCTCGAGCAGTTCCTCAATGAATTCGCTCCGAACCAACTAGAGAATCAATTTAGCGAATTTGTGTCTGGCGGACTGTTCAGTAGCAAAGACAAGAAGTACTGGAAAATCTATCGCAAACATTTCCAACATCGACAAGACAACGGTGATTTTCGTCGCCAGTTCAAAGCGATGTTTATGGAAAACATGCAAAAGCAAAGCGAGGAAAGCTGATGAAGATTTGGCTTAGTTTACTCGCTTTCGCTTTGGTGGGATGTTCATCTGACCCAACACCGGTTGTGACGCAGTATCAATTGGCGGTAAGCGCAGAGAAGACGATTAACCCAAGTGTTAACAACAGTACTAATCCCGTAGTAGTACGCTTGTATCAACTGACCGATGCACAGCAGTTTAAGCAATTGCCGTTTATCGATTTGTACAACGATGACGTGAGCCTATTGGGCGCAAACTTGGTGTCGAAACAAGTTCTGCCCGTGGTGATGCCAGACAGCAATAGCAAACAAACCTTAGACATCAACAAGACCACTCAATACATCGGCGTATTGGTGGAATTTGCCGAATATGATGCAAGCACGGCGACGGTAGTGACAACCACGCCTCAGGAAGAAGAACAATATATCCAGTTAAAGATCAGCGGTAACAAAGCAGCATTACAAACCGTGACACCAGATTCACCTTGGTGGGATATCTTTTAACTCGATTCAGTAGATAGGGAAATCTCGTGGACGCATATAAAAAAGTCGTTTGGCAAGAAGGCATGTTCATTGCCCCACAACACTTTCAACAACAAGACAGATACACACAAAACTACGTCAGACAAAACGTCGAAACGCTTGCTGGTTATGCCCCTTACTATGGTGTGACCGACTTGGTGATCAATCACGATCTACTTAAAATTGGCAAGCTTTCCGTCTCTTCAAGCGCGGGTTTGTTCCCAGATGGCACGCATTTCGAACTGAAACGCGAAGTCGCCAGAGATGTGCCGCACGGTACGATTGAGAAAATGGCTTACTTAGCGCTGCCTGTCTCTCTGCAAGGCAATAATGATTACGCCAATGATGAATCGGAACAAAGCCGCTATCTTACACGCACCATCAATGTGTTTGATACTTCAACCTCTGAGAATGCCAGCGTTGAGGTGGACGTCGCGCAGCTCAATATAGCGATTAAACTAGAAGGCGAAGACACTTCAGGCTTTACCCTCATACCTTTCGCCAAAGTATTGGAATGCAGCGAAACGGGCGAAGTAATGCTAGACCGTTCCTTTATTCCTGCGTGTTTACACTATGGTGCATCACAGCTATTGGTTGAGCGTTTGAAAGAGATTCATGCCCTCACCTCCAACCGCGCCACCAGCTTGCTCAAACGTATTCAAGCCGGACAAGGACAAAAGAGCCCACAGTCGATGATGCAGGATTACCTGTGGCTGCAAACACTCAACACTTGGCTTCCGTGGTTTGATTTGTCTTTGTCGAATCCAAAGTTTCAAACCCACCAGCTTTATTTGGAGCTACGTAAGTTTGAAGCGCAAGTCATGGCATCTACACCCGCGATTCCAGAACCGTGTCAGCCGTTAGATTTCCATCGTCTGTACGATTGCTTTAATCCGCTTTTTTCGAATCTGCGCAATATGCTCACGCTGGTTCAACAAGACTCGGTAATTGAGTTTTCATTCGATACTTCGTTGTTTGAACGACGCCGCTTGCTTCGCACATTGGTCAAAGATGGTCACAACCTATCCGATCGCCGATTCGTTCTCAGTGTCCGTTCCAATATCAGCAGCACCGAGCTTAATGAGTTGTTCCCTGCGGCAGCGAAACTCAGCAGCAATAACAAGATTGTCGAGATCGTGCGTAATGCCCTTTCTGGCGTGCAACTTACGCCGCTTCCTGTTGCACCAAGCGAACTAAAGCCGATGCAAGGCACAGCGTATTTTGAAGTGGATACGTCAGACCGCAATTGGTTAGAAATGATTGAAAACCGCGATGCACTGGCGCTGCACGTCGATACACGTGTTGGCGACCTTGAAGTGATGTTGTACGCACTGAGGTAGTAAGTTATGAACTATTTGGATGAAGATACCTTAGTTTGGGACAGCAGCGAAAACGACTTCGTAAGTAAAGACACCGACATGCCAGACGTAAAGTGGCATTCGGTCAACGCTGCGCAAGCCAACATAGGGTTCTTACATCATTTCGATAAAGCCGAGAATCAGCTGATCAACATCAGTTCTGAGTTACTGGCTGTCACGCTCAAGATCAACACCTTGCCGGAGCCCGAAGACATCACCACGCTCAGGCATCAACTGGTGGCTTCCATCAATGAAATCAAAACCAAAGGCGCAGAGCTGACCTACCCAGTCGCCGTGATCGACAAGCTGTGCTTCCTGTATGCCGTGGTTTTGGATGAGTTGATTGTCTACACCGATTGGGGTGAAAAACGCGGATGGGAGAACAAAACCTTACTCAGTGAACTGTTTGGGATGCGCAACGGTGGTGAGCTTTTCTTTACTGTGGCAGAGAAAGCAGCGCGCCAACCGCACAAGCTGATCGACTTATTAGAAGTGGTTTATCTGTTTCTCAATATCGGGTTTAAAGGTCAGTACCGCGAAACGGGCAGCGAACAGCTAAAGAGTTTTACCTACCGCTTAGAGCAGATTTTAAGTCAGTACCGACAAGCCGGTGGAATCTATTGTCATACTAAGGTTTCGGTGCCTAAAACACGTAAACCAACGCGCAAGAAGCGTTACCTTGTCACCACATTATTTTTCCTAACTATCATTGGTTTGAGCGTTGCTCTGACCTATTTCTGGTACAACAAAACCAAACCACAGCGGGCACGTGATTTTGTCCAGCTTGGTGAGTACAGCCAGCGTTATATTGAATCTGGTCGTGCGGAAGACATCGTGTATGTCAGCACTGACGACGACTTAAAAGGCAATAAAGTCGCGGTAAATACCACTCAACCACCTCGTCCAGTGCCGAGCCAATCAAAAGCCGTGACGCCACAAGCGAAAACTTCAACGCCAGAGACGACGAGCGCTCTAGTCACGAGCCCTACAGCAAACACTGATTGGCTGGTCCAACTTGCAACCTTCTCTAACCTCAAAAACGCCGAGAAGTTTATCGCCCAACTGCCGACATCCAACTATCAACCTGTCGCGGATAACATCAATTCATACGTTCGCGTCATTGTTCGATGTAACAACTCAGAACAAGCTAAAACCATCAATAACTGGTATCGAGAGAATGCCAACGTCAACGGCTTAGTGGTGCATAACAAAAACAAACAAAGCGAGGTTGAGTCACAATGACGCACGACAACCCAAACACACCGACAAGAAAAAAGGCAATCATTTGGAGCCTCGTTACCCTTCTGCTTCTAGCAATCTTAGGCGGCTTACTGACTTGGTTTGTTGCGTATCCTGATTTCTTTTGGACAGGCGTCATCACGACAACCATTGTGGCATTGCTCTCTGCTGGGCTTTGCTTTTGGCTAATCAACCGCAAGGTGAAAAAAAGTCTTGAGCAAGACCAAGAACGTGCACTAATCATCAAACGCTCCAAGTTACTCGCTTTCCACTTCAAGAAGATGCTCGGCGTACAAAAACGTAAAAAGCGCTTAACCAGCCGTTACGATCAGCCGATTTACCTGTTACTCAGTGACAGCCCAAGCAAAGACAAAAGCATCATCACGCAGATGGGTTATGAAGCTTATAAAGTGGATGATTTTGGCAACGACATTGAGTTTCCGATTCTATTTTGGCTCAGTGAACACTCAATTCTGATTTCCGTCAGCATGGGTGAAGATCAACAACCGCTTTACTTAAAAACACTGTGCCAATGCCTTAATAAATGGCGCCCGAGACAAGCGATTAACGGCTTGTTGCTCACCACAGAAATTGAACAGTTAGTTGGCAATAGTGAAACCCTTTCACAAAAAGCCGACCAATTGAAATCGCAAATCAAAGCATTCAATCGTTCATTTGGTTTGAACTTACCTGTCTACAATGTCCTAACTAACATGGGGCAAGTGAGCGATTTCTGTCAGTTCTTTTCTGCATTTGATGAGGCGAGACGCAATGAAGTGTTCGGCGCCACCAGCCCAGTACAAAAACATGGTGGCATTGACGCCGATTGGTTCAATGACGAATACGACCACCTCATCGGTCAGTTAATCTCGAACATGAGCAATGCGTTGGGAGCGCAGCTCAACCAAGATTTCCGCAATGCCATTTGTGGTGCGCCATACCAATTTGGTCTGCTTAAACAGAATTTGTGGCATTTCTTACAGCGTTTGCATCGAGGTGACCAATACACAGATGGGCTCAACTTCCGCGGCTTCTACTTTACCCACAGTGGCAGTGATTTCGCACAGCATGATTTACTGGCGAACGTGGTCAATCAATCCCTCGGCAATGAGCAATATCAGCAACACCAACAAATGCCCGTTCAACAAACCTTGTTTGCTCAGCATTTGATGTCTCATGTCGTGCTAAATGAAAACACTTTAGTCGGGGTTAACCGCCATAAAGAGAATTGGTTGTGGTTCAGCCAAACCGCCTACACCCTAATTTGGCTCGGTTTATTGATTGGTACACTAACGATTCTCAAGCTCGACTTTGATTATCAAACCAATCGTGAAGCCAAAGCCGATGGCATGTTAGAGCGTTACAAAGAAGCGATCGCAGCACAGCCATACAGCAAAGAAGATCTGGTGGGCAACATTCCAAACCTGTACACCATGCATCGCATTTACGCGCTATATCAGGAGCCTGAACCTTGGTACACCTTGCCATTCCTACCGAATGCGACCATCAAACCAGAAGTTGAAGCGGCTTACACCAAAGAGCTGCAACAAGTGCTGCTCCCTTCTATGGCGCACACCATTGAGAGCGACTTGTATGTGTATGTGAACTTGGAAGATCAAGCCAGAACGCTCGAATTGCTGAACGACTATCGACTGTTGTTTGATAAAAATCGTACCAACATTGAAGAGCTCAAAAGCTACTTCCTAGCAAACTTAGAGCACCAAGGCGAAGCGGACAAAACCAATGTAGCTCAGCTCAAAGTGCTGCTCGACGACGTGTTTAACCAGCACTTGGTGGCGACAACTGCCAATCAAGAGCTTGAAGGGCTGGCGAAGCAA
This sequence comes from Vibrio sp. SCSIO 43153, assembly GCF_023716625.1. NCBI lineage: Bacteria > Pseudomonadati > Pseudomonadota > Gammaproteobacteria > Vibrionales > Vibrionaceae > Vibrio > Vibrio sp. SCSIO 43153. Next base: position 1,548,424 of record NZ_CP071855.1, on the reverse strand, counting down.
GTCATCAATCAATCCAACATCGAGACGCTACTCTACCAACACATTTTGAACGATCATGCGTACGAGAAGCGCATCGATGTGCGTAAAGAACTTGGCTCCAACTTTAACCAAATATACCAATTCAAACCTGGCTACGTGGGTTATTTCGTGCCTTACTTGTACACACCGACTGGCTTTAACGAGCTGGATCTTTCGGTCGAGTCCCCTCTTCTTATCGAAGCGTTATCCGCTTATGAAGGCATCGCAGGCCAAGCCCCAAGTGCACTAGAAATGCACCGAATCAGCCACGATTTGAAGCGCATGTATCAGAACGATTACATCAATTACTGGCGCGATTTTATTAACAGCATCGAGGTGAAAACCATTTCCGGTTCTGAGCAGTTGAATGCCAGTTTGAACGTGCTAAACAATGCCTCAAACAATCCAATGTCTAAGCTGTTTACCACCATCAGCAACTACACTTCGGTTCTTCTACCAGAGCCAAAAGATGCAAAGAAGAAGACCGATGAAGAGGTTGCCAATGCTGCGCAAGACAACGAGAAAAAGGAATCCGCTCGACAAATCACACTGACGTTTAATGATTTCCACAAACAAGTGACGCCAGATGATCAGGGTAAGAAACCAATAGATTCCGTTCTGGAAGGTTTTGCGAACACGGCTAAATGGCTCGATCAATTCTACAAATCCAACACGCCAGACAAAGTGGCTTACGAAACGCTATCCGCCGGTTTAAAAGCGCAAAACCCTGTCGCACAGTTGGCGTCACTGACCGATTCCCAGCCAACGCTATCCGGTGAAGTGATTGACTACGTGACAGTGCAAACCAATGAGTTAGTGATGAACTTAGCTCACCAATACCTTAATAGTATGTGGAACAGCGAAGTCTACCAGCCTTATGAAAACACGATCGCGGCTTTCTACCCGTTTAAGAAAAGTGCGAACAGCGACGCAAGCACGGCGGATGTTGCTGCCTTCTTTAAAACCGATGGCACGTTGGACACCTTCTATCAAACCATGTTGAAAGGCTTCTCAACAGAGCAACGTGCGCCGTTTATGTCCGGCTTACTGCCAAATACTGGCTTTGCGTTAGATCCTGCAATTTGGTTGATGTTTGATAAAGCCAAAGACATTCGCTCTGCCCTCTTTTTAGCTGACCCGAAAAACGTTGCGATTCAATTCCAGATGAAACCAACAGAGATGAGCTCGGCACTGACTGAGTTTTCCATTCGGGCTGAAAAGCCGATTTTCACTTATCAACACGGTCCGATGCTGTGGACACAACAAAGCTGGAAAGGTGATTCTGTCGCGCAAGATGCACTTACAGTGCGCCTACAAAAACAAGCAACGCCGATTGCCAATGAGCAGTTTAAAGGCAGTTGGGCATGGTTCCGCTTGATTGAGCCGCGCGTCACTTCAACCTCTTCGCAAAGTACCCAACTTGAGTTTGATTACAATGGCGATAAGGTTCGCTTAACGATTAAAACTCAAGGTCAGAACAATCCTTTCGTACCGAATTTCTTTGCGGGCTTTGTATTACCTGCGAGCATTTAGTGATGAATACGTTCGCCAATCAAACCCTGTTTAGAGCCTGTGGCGTTAGTTATGTAGCGCCTTTGAGCAAAAACGTGTTTCAGTGCGAGCACAAACTTTATGGCACTGTGGTCATCAAGGTAGCGCGCAGCTTGGCTGAGAAGCGGGCTTTGATGGCGGAAGCGGACTTTCTATCCAAATACGCGTCGGATTACTGGGCGAACTTTCATGGTTACGGCTCACAGAACCACGCCGACTGGTTAATGAGCCAATATCTGGAAGGCAAAACACTTAACGCAATAGAACCTGATTTGTTACCTCAAGACATAATAACCAAGCTTGAATTCGCTTTGCTAAACGTGCATAAAACGGGTTATCTGCATGGCGATATCAAACCACACAACGTCATCGTGACGCCGAATAACCAAGTTCGGTTTATCGACTTTGGCAGTGTGATTCGAGTTGATGCTAAATACCGAGAGCATTCACATACAACCGTTAGCCGAGCCTATAGTGCGACACGCCCTTCTCTGCGTATCGGTCAGGCAAGCAAGAATGATGATTTTTATGCCTTGGCAATGACCTTGCTCAGCTGTCACGATCAACATCCCTTTGCTGGCCTCTCGCTACAAGAAGCGGCAGAACTGCTACCTACCCCAAGCAACATTGATTTACCAACGCGCTACCAAGTTCTGATACAAAAAGAGTGGCAACGAATGCGCCACTCATCAGATATTAAGATATAGGCTTCAACGCCTACGATAAGTGCTTAATGGCATCGTTCAGAGCTTTGTTTCTCAACGCCATTTGCTCCTAAGTATTTGTTTATGTCGACATGGTCAACTTGCTTGGAAGGTAAAAATGTATTGGCATACTCAAGATAAACACCACTTTCTAGAAACAGTTGGAATAGCTCCATATCCAAGTGTTCATCCAACGCCATTTTGTACATAATGTCGACTGCCACACTGACAGGTTTAGCCTTTTTATATGGCCTATCCGCTGCAGTTAACGCTTCAAATATATCTGCGATAACCAGAATTCTCTCAGGAACTGAAAGATCTTCAGCACTCAGCTTTCTAGGATAGCCAGAACCTTTTAGCGTCTCATGGTGCGTTGATGCATATCGAGGCACATTGCGTAGCTCAGGAGGAAACGGCAGCGCCTCAAGCATCTTTATACCGCTTATCATATGTTCATTAATTTTATAGCGATCTTCAGCTGTCAATGTACCGCGAGAAATAGATAAGTTATAAACCTCACCCATGTTGTATTGGTGTTCTGGAACCTGCATTTTGATCCCATGCTTAGGATCAAACTCTACCGGGCGTATACGATGAATAATATGTTCCGGCTTGTCAGCTAATAGCTTCTCAACAACAGGCAAGTTTGCGCTGTTTTCTTTTTTATTCAGCTCTTCAAACGGAGACAAACCCAGACGGTCATCGAAGTGCCTTAACCAAGTTTGTTGAGCGATCTGTTTGATTCGCTCTACCTTCTCATCACTCATAAACTCACCACCAATGTTTGCCTGAGCGATAAATTCAAAGTCATCGGTTAACTTACGTTTCTTTTCATAGAAGATGTCTCTCGCTTCTTCTTTTGTTAACTCACCAGATAGTATCGTTTTCAAATATTGGATTTCTGCATCACGCCACAATACTTCAAAGCGTGTGCGTATTTCATTGATTCGGTTATAGTTTGCTTCTAACTTGGTGCCTTTATCTACAATATGCTCTGGGGTTGTAATCTTACCGCAGTCATGAAGCCATGCGGCAATTCGAAACTCCCGTCGCTCATCTGCGTTATTGAACTTAAAGTCTTTAAATTTACCGCTAGTACTGGCTTCAGCTGCTTCAGCCAGCATCAAACCAATTTCTGGAACGCGATTACAATGCCCAGCTGTATAAGGCGATTTGTCATCGATAGCCTGAGCAATAAGACGGATAAAGGCTTCAACAAACTCATCCTGTTGTTTCTCATGACGTTGAATTTCCTCAGCCATCTCAACGACCGAGTCTGATAACTCAGATACTTCTTTAATTCGAGTATTTACTGCCATCGAGTTGCCGAAGTTCCTTGCTTTTATCTGTTCTGTGACCTCTCTAAGCTCTGTAATTGGCCGAACAATTGGAGAACCGAACTTCCATGCTAACGGTATTAACCCCATCATGACCAAGCCGGTGGCTAACGTTGAGGTAACCAACTTGGAAAATACTTGTTCGGTAACTACAGACTGAGGGATTACCACTGCAAAGTATTCAACACTTCTGCCGTTGGTGACCAAAGGTGTCACATACACGTACTTCATTTCACCATTTATCCTAACTGGTATCATGCTGTCGTGTTTTTCACTGTCTTTGGTAATTTCGTATATTTCTGGGTAAGGCACAAAGCTGCCTCGCCATTGGCTCGAATCCAACCATTTTTCATTGAGTGCAACTTTTTGCTCAGCAGTAATCGCTGATAGCGCTTGGTTGACTATCGCTAATACTGAGCCATCTGACTCTTTCATGAAAAGATGGTAACTCGGCTTTTCACTGGTTTTTAGCGTGGTTAATTCAATTGAATTACGAGAATCTAAACTCTTGAGCTCTTCTAAGGTGTGATAGTTATCAATCAGATAATCGATTTGGCCTTTTTGAAGAGCTTCTTTTGCTATGTCTAAGCTAGGCAGCTCTAAAATGTTTAGCGTTGAGTAACGGTCTAATAGCCATCCCTTTAGACCAAAACTGCTTACAACACCAACCTTCTGTTGCTGAAAGCCATCAAGCCCCTTTGGCACATTTTTAATTCCTCGACTTGCAATGGCTAACTCGCCCTCAAACATTGACACACTTTGATATCCCAACCCTTTTGCGCCTTTAGCCACCGAGTGCAAAATGTCGATATCATTTTGAATATATTTGTCTACCAATGTTTTTGAGTCAAAACCATTTATAAACTCTATCTGGAGCCCTGTTTGCTCAGCGACAAGGCGAAGCATATCGACAGAATAGCCATTTGGTTGACCCGCCTGAGCGTAATCATAAGGCCCCCAATCATTTTGGTTTGAAACCATTAGCGAACGGGTATTCATTATAATTTGCTGCTGTTCGGGACTCAGTTTCAATGGCTTAGAGTTGGGAATCTCAACGGGAGCAAACAAGGAAATGTTTGATGCGATAACCTCCCCTTTATCATTGAAAACAAACGACTCAGCACCACTATCTTCACTCATCCCTAGTTCTGAAGGCTTTATTTTTTCGTTTATTGCTGACAGAACAATATCGACACCAATGACGGCTTGTTTACTTCTGACTGAATACGTTTGTCCGGTGATTTTTAAGTGTTGGAACAGGTAAGGAGCAGTTTTGTAGATACCATCCTGAGTTGCCGCATCAAACCATGGTCGTTGAGTTGGAAAGTAGTTACTTGTTTCAGTACTGCTCTTTGTTAATTCAAACTTTTCGGTGAAATACTGTGTTTGCCTCAACCTTAAATCACCTTCACCATTTATCTTAATGATGACCCAACGATCTTCTGGATCAGCATCAATCTTTTCCCTGACAATCGGAGACGACGCCAAATTAACGATTTGATAGAAATCATCTGTTTCAGTTCCAAAATACAGACTGTAAAAAAGAGGGTTATCTTTCAATACTTGTGTGAATATTTGCCTAGTTTCATTTTCGCTAAACTGATGCTGTGTAGCGATCGACACACTTCTAAGTATGCTTGCACTGCTTGCCGCATTAGCATCAACTTGCTGTATATACTCACTCACCTCAGTCGTTGCCATAACGAGTTTGGATAGCACATGCTCTTGAGACATCTGCTTGCCAAAATAGTACTGTAAAGAGATCGCAATAAACGCAGTGACTGCCGTTGCAAACAAAAACAGGCTACCAACGGTAAAACGAATTGAAAACTTACGCGAATGTAATGGTTCAGACTTCATTCTATAGTGCCCTCCGTTGGCATCGATGGAATGTGAGGTCTATGTCGAAACTAGGACATCTTGTATATGTATTTTGTGGTTTCCTAATACAAAACCATTATTCAACGAGTTGCTTTATATATCAACTCAGGCATTTATAAATACGTGTAATTACATTTTGTATATCAAGGAGTTTGCGCAAGGTTGTATTTTGGCCGCAACACGAGTCAGTGGCTATTAGCTTTAGCCCACCTTAATACATGGAAAGTAAAAAGGCAGAGCATTGGCCCTACCTTTAATCTTTGGAAGTTGAATAAGTATTAAATCGTTTGATGCAGCTGATACTTGTGTAACATTGCTTGCTGATGTCCCGCTATTTCTGCAACTTGCTCTGAGTTTTCAACCATAGAATCCAAACGGAGTTTTGTTAACTCACCTTGTTCTGAAATACGGGTTATTGAACGAGAAACATCAGCCGTAGCACGGTCTTGTTCTTCTGTTGCTACGGATATCTGCTCAATTCTCTGCTGAATATGTTTCACGGCTACATTAATATCTGAGAAAACAATTTTAACGTCATCACTCGATTGCAGTGCTCGTGTCATCTCTTCTCGAGAGTCTATGACTGCTCTACGCGAGCCTTCTGCTGCGGCCACTAGCTCTTTCATCATTTCACGAATGTTGGTGGTTTGTTGAGATGTCCCACTGGCCAATTTACGAACTTCATCCGCAACAACAGCAAACCCACGGCCTTGTTCACCTGCACGAGCCGCCTCAATTGCCGCATTGAGAGCCAGCAAATTAGTATTCTCAGCAATACTACTGATAACCTCGACCATCTCATAAATTTTCTTAACTCTCTGATCCAACTCAAGCATAGAGTCTTCATTAGCAGTGAGTGCTTGGGCCAAAGAAGCAAGGCGTTCTCGGTTTTGGTCGACCACCTCAACACCCTTCATCGTACTGTTTGTTGCGGCTTGCGAGTCCTCAAATGAGGCAGCAGTGATTACAGCGATCTCCTTTATTGATGCCTCTAACTGCTTAACGGTAGTAACCATGCATATTAAGGCTTCATTTTGCGAGCTTAAACTCTGATTAGATTGCTCTGCCGCTTCGTAGCTAATTTCTGCTGTTTGATAGAGCGTTTCACAATTGCGCGTAACCAATGCTATAGATTCATGAGTTGAATCTATAACCTGGTTGAGCTTTCTTGCAATATCCTTCATTTCTCTTGGCCCTATTGCGACAGCATTTGAACGTAGGTCGTGCTCAGTTAATAAAGACAACTCATGTGTAATGTTGTTCAGCCCTCTATTAACCCACGCTCTTATACCAACCCAAGAAATAACAATGAGACAAGCCAATAAGCTGCAACTCATTACAACTATGAAGCTCGCTTCCTTAATGGTTAGCTGTACGATCCTCTCTCTGTCGTCAATTAAGTTACGTGCGGCTTCAGAGACTTGACTTAATAACGCAATGGTTTGATTAGAAAGCTGTGAGGCTCTCTCAAGGTCAACTTTTTGTTGTTCTGTTTGCTGTAACTTACCAAGAATCCTATGGAGGAGCCCCCCCTCTTCAAAACCAGCTTGTACCATCTCATAGGGTGCGCTTAAGCTCGTAAACTCAGAGATTTCAGGGTGCCAAGCCTTAAAGTCATCATACGCAAGATGAATACCCGCAATTCGATTCCTCAGCTCTCGATACTCTTGCTCAGCTTCTTCCAACTCTGTTTGCATCATCATTAACAGGAATGTGCTTTCCATCGAACTTGCGGAAGCAATAAAACGATTTGCTGCATCGGCGGATTCCGAATTATCAATACTAAGAAATGAACTAATTCGATTCATTTCTGGGCCAATTGAGCTTAAACCATATCGAAACTCACTCAATTCACTGTTAATCTCAGCTTGAATCTGGATTACAGATGCTTGTGTGGAAAGAACGACTGTCGTTATGCTGTGTAAGTCATCTAAATTCTCAGCAAGCATCTGAGAGAGATGGAAATCAACTCCTGAAGTTTTATTGACCAATTCGTTGGTCTGAGAGGCCAGTTCAATCAGTTGAGCTCTTATCAAGCTAAGCTGATTGGGCTCCGTTACTTGCATACCGACGTTGAGTAACTTGATTTGCTCTAAGACATTTCGTGTTAACGCGGCATTTGCCATCGCCATAGGAAGCGTTTTCTGTGAGAGTTCGTCAAACTCGCTCCCTATTTGATTCATTCCTTTGAAACTTGATGCAGATAAGGCTATAACAAGTGCAATAGTAGTAATAAATATAATACTGATGGTTTGCATCAACGAAAAAGTGATGCATGAGCGTTTGTGGCTAGCCATAGTGTCCATACTTTACGTTGTAAAGAAATTACGTTCGAAGTCGCAAAGTCATATAAGTGTGACGTTGCTTTGATTTTCAGCTCATACTATTCAGTGCCTATGACACTAATATTTCACTAAAGAGACAATAGGATTAAATAAAGATAGGATGCGGTATTTATATTTTTCATTATTATTCAGTTTTTTACTTACAGGTTGCACCTCGGCTCCTGACCATGCAAGTACAACAAATAAGAGCCTGAGCTCTGAACAACTGTTAGTCGATACGCCTGAACTGAGTAAATTTTATAATGAGTGGAAAGGTACACCATATCGCTACGGTGGAAATCAGAAAAATGGTATTGATTGCTCCGCCTTTGTGCAAAAAGCATTTGTTGAGGCATACCAATTAACACTACCTCGAACAACTAAGGAACAATCAAATCAAGGTATAAAACTGGATTGGCAAGATGCGAGAATAGGCGATCTTATCTTCTTTAAGACGAAAAGGACAACGTACCACGTAGGCATCTACCTTGGAAATATGCAGTTCATGCACGCATCTACATCCAAAGGTGTGATTATATCGAGGTTAGATAACCCCTACTGGTCATCTAAATTTTGGCAAGTAAGAAGAGTCACCCTGTAACTCTTCTTCTATTAAAAGGACTCAGTGCGACCCAAACTAATCGTATGTCGCGACAGCGGTATCAAATAGGTTCTTAACTAAGGCAATGTATTCGTCAAGGAAGGTAATCTGTTCGTTTGTCGCTTTTCTATGCCAAACGCCCGCAAGCACTTCGCTTAGGTCTTCGACTACAGCATCAGCCTCTTTTAGAAGCTTAAAGCGAACACTTGAGTGAAGCTCAGGGTTCTGTTCAAAGATCGCCATGATGTTGGAGGCAACCATGTCGGTTACTACATCTTCAATGCTTTCTGAACCTGTATCGCCGGTTCCTGAAGTAAAAATATCGAGGTTTAGCGACAAGTGCTCAATTAGAGCCAGATATCCATCGGTTTCTACAACCACTTCTATTCTCCGTTTGGTGCTGGCTTTCACTGTGGAAAGCGAATAGTTTCAATACTAAGACATGCCAAAAAAATTTCATTAACTAATTTCATATATATCAAAATTAGTCAATTAACTGGACGAATATCAACCAATTTTACGCATTTCTTGTTGACTGCATGTTTGGTTTCGCCCGCCTTCTTTTGCACGATATAGTGCTGAATCGGCAGACTTCAGCCATTGAGTATGACTATCAAACTGAGATTTATACTCGCAAACGCCAAGACTTATCGTGTAGTTAATCAAAAACTCTTCAACTTTTACGATTTCTTGCTCAATTCGCTTTCTCAAACGCTCTGCAAAGTACTTTGCTTGCTCCTCACTTGTGTTGGGTAATAGTACAGTAAACTCCTCACCACCAAAGCGACCACAAATGTCACTCCCTCTCGCTGTGCGTTTCAGCAAGTTAGCGGTTCGACGGATCACCTCGTCCCCCGTATGGTGTCCGTATGTGTCATTCACTTTCTTAAAATGGTCGATATCAAAAATAACCAAAGAACATGGGGTTTCCATGCATTTAAGTCTAGCGAACTCTTCTTTAAAAGCTTGTTCCCAAAACGCTCGATTAAATAACCCTGTAAGCCCATCTTTTCTACTGATTTCAGAAAGATGCAAGTTCGTCTCTTTTAAATGGATTCGGTTACGTGCCGTTTCAGAAACATCATTAACTTGTATAGCGATATGATTTATCTCGCCGGAAAGCGAATGCAACGGTGTTATTACGATATCTTGATACATGTAATTACTGCCGTTAGAAACAGGGGAGAAATTCTGAAACTTGAAAAGATAAGGTCGATTCTCCCAACTAGAAAAAGAACGTGTTTCTAGATCCGCTGCGGTTTTGATTTTCGTTTCTAACCACGTTCTCGGTAGGTCTTCAAAATGGTCAAAGAGACAACGTCCCAAAATGTTCTGTGACAATACCCCACTGTATGACTGCATAAAGCCATTCCAGACACACACCTTATACTCTCGGTCAATCACCACCAATCCTGAATCCATCGTATCAAGAATTTGAGTAACCCAGTGAAAGTCAGCAATATCTAACGTAATCTCAGACATCAAATTAGCTCCATGATTTCATATATGATTTCCACAGACGACTTGTCGATTAAGAAAAGGACCTCACACTCAAAATCAAGGGACTCAGCCATGTAAGTGTATTCAATGGTAAAGAGCTCACCAGCCTCTTCACTCTCTTCTTTAAAAGGGGATACAGTGTCAATAATGGCTGGTTGCCGTAAGGAGAATTGCTTGTCGAGTTGGTTCCCCAAAGAGGTGAGGAAAGAAGATACCAAAAGGTTTGCGATGTTTAAGATAATTTCATTCGACGGCGTAAACTCCAGTAAATATCCTAACTTTTCGCCAATGAGATTGATGTCCTTACCGCGCAAACAAACCAGCGCTTCACCATGAACACCACCACCAACGAAACGCTGAGAGACCGCCACAGATCGTTCTCTACCCAAAACATCCACCAATGTCATGTGCAGCTCACCGTATGACAACGGACCGACGTGAGGAACTGGCAATTGTATAAACTCACTCAGGTGGTCAGCCATAATTGCTGCACCTTTCCCTAAGGCGATATTGGCAACTTCACGGAATTTTGCGATTGGAGACAGTGTTGCTGACTTTGTTTGCTCACTTGTACTTGCTGGGCTCATTAACGCATAGTGAAGCCCTAAACGAGTAAACAAAGGCACAATTTCTTGCTCAGAAAACGGTTTTTCCACGAAATCAAGCGCGCCTAACTCAAGACACCTATGCTTTGCTTCTTGCTGTACGTCACCAGAAATGACGACCACTTTTGTTTCATAGGTACTCACTGGCAATGATTCGAGTAGTTCAAAGCCATCCATTACTGGCATAGTCAAATCTAAGAACAAAACGTCTATGTTTTGTTCCATCATAATTTGAAGCGCCTCGTAACCATCCTGAGCTTCGAGCAATTGCAGCGATGGCTCTTGCAAAATAGAACGAATAACCAACTTTCGTGCTACTGCCGAGTCGTCACATATGAGTATTTTCATATCACCTATGGAACTAAAGTCAAAAAAAGAATAATACTCGTTGTATAAAGACACCGCCATATGGTAATGACGTAAATCAGTCACTTATAAGAGACTTGATTCACACTTATGCAATTTATTAACATTTCCAACATATTTTGTTGCCGAAGTTTGCTCTATTACCCGTCAATCCTTCGCCACTTCATCTAAACTATTGGAGGTTAAGTGGATTAGCGGAGTTTTCTATGTGGCAAGCAATAGCTCAACAGCTTTCTGACACCTTACTATTCGAATATCAAATCGCAGAAAAAACGAGGCTTTCAGGTGGCGACATTAGTGAAAGCTATATGATTAACGATGGTGAGCAACGTTACTTCGTAAAGATAAACGAGCGTAATTTCTTCACTAAGTTCGAGCTCGAAGCAGAGAGTCTTCACTTACTCAGAGAAACTTCCACCGTTTTTGTGCCTGAAGTAGTTTTGGTGGGAACAACCAAAACGCACTCATTCATCATCCTAAATTACCTCCCTACAAAACCGCTTGAGGATTCATCAAACAGTTTCAAGTTCGGCCAGCAATTAGCGCAGTTACACTTGTGGGGAGAACAAAAAGAATTTGGCTTTGACAACGACAATTACATTGGTTCAACCCTTCAACCAAACCAATGGCACAAGAAATGGTGCACTTTCTTTGCTGAACAACGAATCGGCTGGCAACTTCAATTACTTAAAGAAAAAGGCATTGAGCTAGTCGATATAGATGATTTTATTGACGTGGTAAAACGCCTCTTAGCCAACCACTCACCTGAGCCTTCACTTCTCCATGGCGATTTGTGGAATGGCAATGCTGCCCTCACCCCTTTTGGTCCAATCTGCTACGATCCGGCAAGTTATTGGGGTGATAGAGAGTGTGACATCGCGATGACTGAATTATTTGGTGGCTTTACACCCGAATTTTATCAAGGTTATGAGTCTGTCTCCCCTCTACCACTTGGCTATAGCGAACGAAAAGACATTTATAATCTTTATCATATACTTAATCATTGCAACTTATTTGGCGGACATTATTTAGAACAAGCTCAAGTGCTAATAAATAAGATCGTCTCATATTGAACATTCGTTGCATATTTAGCATGTAAATCATTTCATATTGTAAAATTTCGACGCATATCACCACCATATAATCCCCCCAAGCTCAACCGTGAGTTTGGGGTCAACTTTTCCACTTATTTCGACTCAATTAGCAACAAGAACACCTAATATTCTTAGTAACTCGGCTTACGTTGTATCTCTGACTCAAAGAGAAAAGCGAGTAAACAAGGGCTGTATTTTCTCTAACACAAAGTATTAAAAGCCCTGCAATACTAGGAGTTTTTGTATGCAAAATTACACAGAAAGACATGTTAAATGCCCCCACTGCGGGCACTCTATTGGCATCACTCTCGATGCAAGTAACGGTAACCAAGAGTTTTATGATGACTGTCCGGCTTGCTGCCATGCCATCCACCTCAACATGAAGGTTGATGAGCTCGAGCAGAAAGTCGAATTATTCATCGATGACAACTACGAGTAGAAACTCATCCCCCCCAATAGAAATAAGAAAAGGAGCCTTAAGTGCTCCTTTATTATTTTCGTTGTTGAAGTGAGTTGGCTATTGCAAGCAGACTAAAGCTGCTTCGCTGCTAGTACGCGCTCTACTGTGTCAACAATCGCTTGCGTTTGCGGGTCGAATTCTACGTTGATGTTTTCACCGACTTGGCGACGACCGAACAATGTTCTTTCTAATGTCTCTGGAATTAAGTGAACAGAGAAACGGTTGTCTTCGACTTCACCAATCGTCAGCGAACACCCATCCAAGCCAATGTAGCCTTTCGCTAGCACATATTTCATAGAATCTTGTGGCAGCGTAAACCAAATCGTACGGTTATTTGGCGTATCAATCACTTCCGAAATTTCAGCCATCAAGCTGATGTGCCCCGACATACTGTGGCCACCAATCTCATCGCCAAACTTGGCGGCGCGTTCAATATTCACGCTATCGCCCTCTGCCAACTCACCAAGATTGGTCAACGCTAGCGTCGCCTGCATTAAGTCAAAGCTGATCTGGGTCCCTTCTATTTTGGTTACGGTGAGGCAGCAACCGTTGTGCGCGACAGACGCGCCAATCTCTAGACCTTCATTTAAAGCGCCTTCAAGCTCCACAACATGAGTTTGAAAACGATCTTTCTTGTCGATATGAACGACTTTAGCCGTACCTTGAACGATTCCTGTAAACATTCTTTTTACCTATTTGTTAGAAGCGACTGATAGCCAAGACAAACGTTCCAAGACGATTTTTACAATCGTCTATCAATTAACCAAAATTCCACATCTTGTGGGTATGGTATCTGAGCATACAATTGTTTATCATCTGCGCGGAGTTCCTCCGAGGCATTTTTTCACCTTATAGTGACTAAAATCAACCATCAGATCAGTTCATCACATCTTTTGTCCTCGAGCGCTCTATATCTTTTCAAACAATTTCTTTTACAACTTATTGTTCCGCTCTGGAGTATTTCGTGCATCGCTATAAAGAAGAAGCATCGAGCCTTATTAAATTAGCAACCCCTGTGTTGATCGCTTCTGTCGCGCAAACGGGGATGGGCTTTGTGGATACCGTGATGGCAGGTGGCGTCAGCGCTACCGATATGGCTGCCGTATCTGTGGCTGCAAGTATTTGGCTTCCATCAATTCTATTTGGTGTGGGTTTATTGATGGCGCTTGTACCAGTAGTTGCTCAACTTAACGGTTCAGGTCGCCGCGTAAAAATCCCATTCGAGATCCAACAAGGCATTGTGCTTGCCCTACTGATCAGCGTTCCAATCATTGGAGTGTTATTCCAAACCCAGTTCATTCTTGGGTTAATGGATGTCGAAGCGGCCATGACAGAGAAAACCATTGGCTATATCCATGCGGTTATTTTTGCTGTACCAGCGTTCTTGCTGTTCCAAACCTTACGCAGCTTTACCGATGGTATGTCGCTAACGAAGCCTGCGATGTTCATCGGCTTTATCGGCTTGATGCTGAACATCCCACTTAACTGGATTTTCGTTTACGGTAAATTCGGCGCACCTGCACTAGGCGGTGTGGGCTGTGGTGTTGCAACCGCGATCGTCTACTGGGTGATGTTTGGCTTACTGCTTCTATACGTGACGACTTCTGCACGACTAAAAAGCATCAACCTGTTTGGCGAGTTCCACAAGCCTCAACTGAAGGCTCAAATTCGTCTATTCAAACTGGGCTTCCCTGTCGCTGCGGCGTTGTTCTTTGAAGTAACGTTGTTTGCAGTGGTTGCGCTTTTGGTTTCGCCACTCGGTTCGATCATTGTTGCCGCGCACCAAGTTGCGATTAACTTCTCTTCACTTGTTTTCATGTTACCAATGAGCGTGGGTGCGGCAGTAAGTATTCGCGTTGGTCACCGCTTGGGTGAAGAAAACGTCGATGGTGCACGTGTCGCTTCTCGCGTAGGTGTGATGGTTGGTCTTGCTCTTGCGATGATGACAGCAATTCTAACCGTTGTGTTCCGTGAGCAAATTGCCCTGCTTTACACCAATAACCCTGAAGTTATCGAACTGGCGATGGTGCTATTGCTGTTTGCAGCGATTTACCAATGTACCGATGCGGTGCAAGTTATTGCGGCAGGTGCTCTGCGCGGTTACAAAGACATGCGCGCGATCTTCAACCGTACCTTTATTGCGTACTGGTTACTTGGTTTGCCAATCGGCTACGTGTTAGGTCGTACAGACTGGATTGTTGAGCCTATGGGCGCACAAGGCTTCTGGCTCGGCTTTATCATTGGTCTATCGTCGGCTGCGTTCCTGCTAGGTATTCGCTTGCGTTGGATGCACCGCCAAGACCCTGAAGTGCAATTGAATTTCTCTCAGCAGTAACTCAAACTTCGACTATCAAATTTTAAAGCCAGCGAACGCTGGCTTTTTTGATCTCTCCCGCGCGTCACAAAGTATACTTATCTAAGTGATTAAAAAGGAAATGCTGTGAGAAATTCACTTGTTGCTACGGCGCTTTTATTATCGACGAGCTTACTCACTGGGTGTAACGAATGGTTTAACCCAGAGAAAGCGGTATTCGAAAAATACAATCAACGCTTAGCAAACGTGTTAGATACATCAGAATCTGAGCTAGAGGCTTCTCCAGCTGTCACTGTTCCTGAGAAAAGAGAACTATTTCAAGAGCTCCCTCGCCTGTCACTTGGCCTACTAGAAAGCTATCAATTACGTCAATGTGGTCTATTCAACTTGCTTGCAGAAAAGAACTCGCAATTGGGTAAAGTACAAGACGCCTTTTACGATTTCGACTATCAAACCAATCTGCTCAGAACGCTGAATGGTTGTTTGAATGAATACCCATTGAGTGACGAAGAGAGCACAAAACTTAACGGGTTGTACGATCAGAAATGGCACCACCTAAGCGTACATCTCGACAATATGTTGCTGACTAGCGATGCCATGCGCAAGCAATTAACCGGCTCTCAATGGTTGCCGATGGAAAGCAAAGACCAAGTCGCCCACGTTCGAGACGCTTTCCTTGCTTTAGATGAAATATACCAAACGCCTTATCGCACCCTTTCTCGCTTACCCGACGTAACGATAGTGAACTATCAAGAAGAGATTGAAAAAACACGTCTCGTTGGACGACTGTATTACACCTTGATTGATGCGACCCATTGGCTAGAACAAACCACACAAATGCTCGAAGCAAACCAAGACAAAATTATTTGTGGTGCTAACCGAGACACCACGCAGTTTCGCTATTTGAGAAACGTATTTCAGTCGATTTATGTCGGCGAGGTACAACCTTACATGGCGTTTGTCGACAGTACTTATCAGCAGCTCGATGGCGGTATTAACTTAGTCGAACAAAGAATGGCCGCACATGGTGCAAATTACGGTATTGAAAAAGCACACGACCAATTTCGACAAAAGACATTGGAGCATGTGCAATTCTGGAAAGACTTATTTAAACGCTGCGGTGTGAGTGTTGGCAATCAGTAGCTTCGATTTATTGAGGAACTCGCTCTCTTAAGAATCGGGCAAATCGTGGTTTTCCATTATGGGTATAGCCGTTAAAACGAAATGTGATTGTCGAGCCGATTCGTGGCGGCGACTTTCTTACATCATCGGTAAAGCCACTGCCAATGTAAAACTCTGTCCCATTGCTCAAACGCACCAATAACGCTCCCATCATTCCCAGTAAACGTCCCGTCCCTGGTTTGTAACCGACCACTAAGGCTTCTGCATCTTCAAAACGTTTGAGCTTGAGTAAATCACTGCCTCTTCCTGCCTGATAACGGCTTGATACCTTTCTCAACATGACACCTTCACCGTCAGATTGCGAAATTTGGTCGAGTTGTTCGAACAAATGTTTCTCATCTTGAATTGCACGATGCTCAACGTACTTAATATGAGGCGCGTCAATCGCAAACACTAGGTCCTGAATGTTGTAGTACCGCTTTCTGTAATCACCGGCCGAATAAGGCATATCAAACAGCATGAAATCGATTCTTTGCCATGCACTGTCTACCGGTGTTCTGTCTAAAACCGTCTGCTGAACAAGATGGAAGTTACCTCGCCCAGCCCACAACTCGCCATCTAAAGGATAATCAGGTAACACTCGGATAAACCAATCTGGCGCGTAAATGCGATTACCATTTCGCGTCACTAAATGTTGTCCCGTCCAATACGCCCGGATGCCATCGAGCTTTTCGCTATACCAGTATTGGGATACGTCTATTCCGTCTTGATAGGAATCGGCAAGTGAAACAGGTGGTAGTAAGTTGGGATCAGCTTGAGGCTGGGCGGAAGCTATTACAGCGAGGGCAATCAATGTCATTCTTAATGGCATGCGGGAACCTTGTACGAAAAAGCACCTCTATTGAACCGTACCTCTCTTTAAACGCCTAACCCACATTTTACGTTCTACGACTCAACGCAATACTCATAAGCAAATGAGTGCAACTACATACATAAAGATCAGATCGAATTAGCATTTATAAACCCCTAAAACGATTCACTTTTTTGATTCTCATATTGAGAAAAACCAGATTCTCAATATGAAACATCCTTCTACACTTATTTAATACCCTGTAATTAAAGGATTTTTTATTTGGCACGTTCCCTGCTCTATCCAAATCAGGAAATCGAATAAATGGAGAAAGCATCATGGAACTACGTAAACTTGAAACCACCCCAAACACGCTAACTATCGAATTTTTTGGTGACCTAGATGCAAAAGGCTGCCGTCAAGCACAACATCAAATTGATGAGGTGATTCACAGTGACGATCACAAGGAAGTAGAAATCAACCTGCAACACGTCCAATTTCTTGATTCTTCAGGGATTGGTGCCATTGTTTATCTATATAAGCGCCTAGTTGAACGTGAGCGTAGCATGATTATTGAAAACGTATCAGGACAGCCATTGGAGATCATGAGCCTGTTACGCATCAATCACGCTATCCCGGTCAATTCAAAAGGTCATTAAAAAAATACCGGTTAATACGGAGGTTGGCATGGTGAATCTTTTACGACAAAGTGTGTTTTGTAGTCTCGTTGTCGGCATGTTTGGTTGCTCAACGTTTAACTACCCTGATCATGGCAAGGGTGGCATGGCTGAAAGCTACCAAGATATTTCTATCGAGAATTATCAGTTTTCACCAGTGATGCCCGACGAGCCTCTTGGCCCTGAGCACGGTTTACGTTTCGATTGGCAGTTAACTAAGTTGCACTTGGATGCTTTGATTCAAGAAGGCGCACGCTGGTGTTTCCCTGCAGCCGTCGTGCAGGCACTTGAGAAACAAAACCGTATCGCTCGTGAGCTGGAAGGCGGACTGCTCCTTGATGCAGCTAACGACATCGTGATTCAGCGCCGACGCCTAAACCAGCTTGAGCTACAACTCGATTACGTATTATCGCAAACTACGTGTAAACCACCGCAAGACATAGAAGCATTGCGCAGTGACCTAAACATCGTTGCGGACATCTATGAACTACTGAACGTAGACAACCAATTCGCTGTCGACTCTGCGGAGATCAACCCAAAATACATGGGACATCTTGCTAAGGCGGCTTATATCCTTCGTGACCATCCATCTTTATCTCTGGTCGTGACCGGGCATGCAGACGCAACGGGCACACCGGAATACAACCAAAAATTAGCTCAAGACCGAGCTGAGCAAGTTAAGCGTTACTTGAACGTATTCGGCATCACCTCTGACCGTGTGCAAACCAAATCTGTGGGCGAAACACTGCCTCTTTACGAAGGGCAAACACCAGCGGTTCGTTTGACTAATCGCCGTGTGAGCATCGAAGTTCTGAATGCTAATTCAGACACAAGCGCAGAAATGGGAGGCACACTATGAGATTCCTCAAAGCCATTACCACCCTAATGATGCTGTGCTTGATTACCATAAATACAGCGTGGGCAGCGGAAGATGACGTGGTTAAAGTCGGCGACTTAGTTCAAATCAACCTTCCCGGCGAAGCATCTCTGAATAAAGGTTTTCAAGTTGATAAACGTGGTCGCATCAATCTGCCAGAAATCGGGCCGGTTTTTGTTGCGGGTTACAACGAGACTCAGCTTCAAAACGTCATTACCGACAACCTTAAAACTGTATTCCGCGATGTTAGTAACGCACGTGTATTCATTAAACAACAACAGCTATTGATTTCAGTACAGGGCTACGTGGTTAAGCCGGGCGAATATACGCTTCCATCTGGCTCCAATATTCAAATGTTTCTGTACGAAGCTGGCGGCCTACGTGCTGGTGCTCAGCTTGATAAAATCATCGTAAAGCGTGGCAACAAGAACATTGAGTTCGACTACAAACGCTTTCTCGATACTGGTGACGACTCAAAACTGCCAACTCTAGAATCATTGGACGTACTCTTCGTCCCTGCTTCACCATTGGTGGGTAACATTGAACAAGAATTCGATGCAGCGAAACTGGCAAACTCAGGCGACAGTGCCGATTCTGCTCGCGCTATAAAAGTATTCGGTGAAGTAAACGCACCGGGATCATTTACCTACAAACCTAACACGACACTTGTCGATGTGGTCATGCGCGCTGGTGGTGTTACCCGTTACGCTAGTGTGGAACAAATCCGTGTTATCACCAACAACACACCGATTATGTTTAATCTGAAGCGCTATCTAGATACAGGTGACCAGAGCTTGCTGCCAGAGATCCTTCCGGGTGCAACCATCTTTGTGCCAAAGCAGGAAGAAGAAATTAAAGCGGGCGCAAACGTGGTTTACGTGATGGGTGAAGTGGCTCACCCTGGTGCCTACGAAGGCAAAAAAGGTGCGAGCTTTATGGACATTCTTGCTAACGCAGGTGGTCCAACACGTTTTGCAGAATCTCGCCAAATCCGCGTTATCAAAGCGGATGGTGGTGTCATCAATTTCGACTTAACCGCTCACACTGAAGGACTGTCTAAACAAAAAGTACCGACGGTTGGTCCGGGTGACGCTATCTTCGTCCCTGAAAAAACCGACATGAATGAAAAGTCATGGCTGAAGGTTGCACCAAGTCGTGCGGTCGCTGTAATGGGTGAAGTGGTTCGTCCCGGTCGTATCGAATGGTCAGACGAAATGGACTTGATCGATTTGATTGCTCATGTGGGCGGACCTACTCGCCGTGCGGACACCAGTAAGATTGAAATCTCCAACAACGGTAAAGTGACCAAGTTTGATTTGGATAAATACATCCTACAAGGCTCACCACATTCTAAGTTGCCAAGGGTTTCAGCAGGAACAGTGGTTCGTGTTCATGCGCTACCAGACGATCCATCAGACAACAAATCACAGTGGGTCAGCCAAAGCTCTGATGCATCAATTTATGTGTTCGGTCAGATCAACGCGCCGGGTCGTTACCGCTTTACTAAAGAGATGCATTTCCTAGATATCTTGTCTGCGGCTGATGGCCCAACCAAAGATGCTGATATTCATAACATCCGAGTGACGCATCGTGGTTTAGGTTACGCAAAAGTGAGCAAACTTAACCTATCACTTTACTTTGAAACTGGCGATGAATCGATTCTGCCAGATGTACGCCCTGGCGATACTATCTACATTCCAGAGAAAGATAAGAACTGGCTAGATCGCTCTAAAGAATCCACAGTTCGCGTTCTGGGTGAAGTACATGCACCGGGTCGCTATGTCTTCAATGACAACATGACCATTCTTGACCTGCTTGCTGAAGCTGGTGGACCGAGTGACAGTGCTTACGTTGAGAAGATCAGTGTGGTTAACATGTCTTGCTGCCAAGGTCAGGCGCGTGTGTTTAACTTGGTTGAATTCAGCAAAACCGCCAACATTTACGACCTGCCTGTGATTCGTGCCGGTGATACGATTTACGTTCCACACAAAGACGAAAGTTTTGCTGAGAAAGCCCGTGCTGGTTTGCGTGACTTGCTACAAATCACCACCACCATAGTGTTAATAGGAGCGCTGTAATGACTATTCCTGCAACACATGCTGAGATTGAGCAAATCTATCTTCAAAGCGAACTCAAGGGCTACAGGTCAATTAGTGTCGTGGCTTGTCAGTCTGAAGATGGGGTTACGTCTGTGGCTTCTGCACTGGCAGAACGCTTGATTCTTGCAGGTCATAAAACACTTTATGTCGACCTGAACCTGTTCAAGCCCGCTTACAGCACGGTTCATGCTTTTGAAGAAGAACCGGAAGAAGTCGGACAATTGATCTCTCGTGAGGAAGACCATCAAACGCTGGTAGGGTTAACCGTCCCTTCCCTTGCGAGCACACAACTTGCCTATCGTGACCCAACCATGTTGCGAAAAGCGGTCGATAAGTGGCTTGAGCAATACGACCGAGTGGTAATTGATACTTCACCGCTGCTGAGCATGAACCGCAGCAATATTCCTGCCCAAGTCGTTGCAGGCGTTTGCGATACTTGTGTACTGGTTGCCAGTTACGGCTCAACGACTACGAGCCAAATCGACCAAGCTAAAAAGCTGTTAGAAACCAGCAATGCCAATCTACTAGGCGCTGTACTCAACATGAAGCACAACGCAGGTTTAAAAGACGAACTGATTCGTCAGGTGAAAAAACTGCGCTTTTTGCCAGAGAAGCTGAAAGCGAAAATATCGAAACAAATAAAGAACAGCGAATTATTTACCTTATAGGGAGCGCGCAATATGAATACTCAAACTGATGTAACGTTGGAGCAAGAATTGGTCGACGAGTTGATTCTTCAGCAAATGATCAAAGACACCTGTGCGGAAATCATGCCTACCTTAATCGAGCACTATATTGAGGAATCTCGTGAGCGCGTCGAAAAGATCCAGCAGGCCCTCAACAGCCAAGACAAAGAAGCGATGGAGTTTGAAGTCCACACACTTGGTAGCTCTGCACTTGCCTTGGGTAATCGCACTCTATCGCGTCACGCTCGCACCATCGAGAAATACTGTGTTGAAGGTGATGTAAAACAAGCTTTTGAGCTTTGCCAATCCTTACCAGAACTGGCAGAACAGTCTTTTACCGCGCTAAACCAAAGAAAAGAGCAAGGGTTTGAAGACTAACAACAAATTTCAGGGATTTAATTAACTAAAAAATAAAGAATTTTCTGCAATCCTCACAGCGTGTGCTAATACTTAAATATAAAGATTCTCAAAATGAGAATCGAGAAGAAGCCATCAGCTTGAGGCAAGAAAAACGAACTTATCATGACAGCATGAACCTCAAGCCGACTTAACGCATTAAAACAACGAATTGAAGAAAGTTGGGAAAGGATTATGAGACCAAGGGTGTTACTGGTAGAAGACTCTACTTCACTAGCCATACTTTATAAGCAATACGTCAAGGATGAGCCTTACGACATCTTCCACGTAGAAACGGGACGTGAGGCGATTCAATTCATTGAGCGCAGCAAACCGCAACTTATCATTCTCGACCTTAAACTTCCGGACATGTCGGGCGAAGACGTGTTGGACTGGATCAATGAAAACGAGGTCCCGACCTCTGTCATCATCGCAACGGCGCACGGTAGTGTCGATCTCGCGGTCAATCTGATCCAGAAAGGCGCTGAAGACTTCCTAGAGAAGCCGATCAATGCTGATCGTTTAAAAACCTCAGTCGCTCTTCACTTAAAACGCGCGAAATTAGAAAATCTCGTCGAGAACATTCAATCGACCTTTGATCGCCACAACTACCATGGCTTCATTGGCTCTAGCCTACCGATGCAAGCGGTATATAAAACCATTGATGCGGTTGCCCCAACCTCTGCAAGCGTGTTTATCGTTGGTGAAAGTGGTACAGGTAAAGAAGTGTGTGCAGAAGCGGTTCACAGACAAAGTGATCGTCGAGACAAACCTTTCATTGCCATCAACTGTGGTGCTATACCTCGTGATTTGATGGAAAGTGAAATTTTCGGTCACGTTAAAGGCGCATTTACCGGCGCAACCACAGACCGTAAAGGTGCAGCAACGCTTGCCCACGGCGGTACACTATTCCTCGACGAACTGTGTGAAATGGAACTTGAAATGCAGAAAAAACTTCTACGTTTTCTGCAAACAGGAACCTACACTCCGCTTGGTGGCACCAAAGAGATGAAGGTGGATGTACGGATTATCTGTGCAACCAACCGAGATCCATTGACCGAAGTGGAAGAAGGTCGTTTCCGCGAAGACTTGTACTATCGTGTGCACGTTGTGCCAATCGATATGCCGCCACTCCGCGAACGTGGTAGTGACATTGTCACGCTAGCTAAGCATTTCTTAACCACATACGCGAAGCAGGATAAGAAGAAGTTCAGCAATATCGACAGCGAAGCCCAACATGTGATTAAGCATTATGACTGGCCAGGCAATGTGCGTCAGTTGCAAAACATCATTCGCAACATAGTCGTGTTGAATGACGATGACAAAGTGACGCTGGCACACCTACCCGCTCAACTGACTCGCAAACCGTCGAAAGCATGCACTGTCACACCACCTCATGTTGAAAGTGCTCAAGTAGCCGCGGTAAATCCAGTCACCGCTGCAACGCCAATGCAATCACAACCATTAGAAAGTGCACCTGTAGAAACATCTGCACAACCGGAGTTCTCCTCAACTATGGTTACGAACGAAGCGCCTCCAGCAAGCCCTGCGGCGCAAGTGTCATCACCTTACTTCAATTCCGATGGCACCATTCGTCCAATGTGGAAAGTTGAGCGAGAGGCGATTCAAAACGCCATTGCGTATTGTGATGGTAACGTGCTTAACGCGGCGGTGATGTTGGAGCTTAGTCCATCCACTGTGTATCGCAAAAAACAAGCGTGGGAAGCGGATGAAGCTAATCTCGAACAATCTTGAGATCCCAGTTGTCGGCGAAGTTTGGATTCTGCTGGATAGCCGCATTTATGGTGGTATTGAAAGCCATGTAGTCGAACTCGGCACTGGCTTGCAGTCCTTTCATGTTAACGTACGAGTTGTGTTGGTGGTGGAATACGATCCACCAGCACCACTTATCAATAAGTTAAACCAAGCTCAAATACCTGTGAGCTATTTGTGGCACCTATGCCCAAAGTCAGAACGGTCGAAAACCATTCCAGTCAAACAAATTACTGGCGCGGTGGCTGAGCATCAACCCAGCGTTATTCACACCCATGGATACAAAGCGGCACTGTTAGCCAGAAGCGCAAAGCTATTCACTCGTAATTTTCCCCGTTTAATCTCCACCTACCACGCCGGTGAAACACCAACGGGCAAAGTTTGGGCGTACGACTGGCTGGACCGATTTTCCGCACGGATCTCTGATCACAGCTTTGCGGTAAGCCAGGCCATTCAAGACAAGGTCCCCACTCAATCAGAATTGCTCAATAACTTTGTTACGATTCCCGAACAGCATTGCCGCTACAAAGAAATCGCATTTGTTGGTCGTCTAAGCCATGAGAAAGGCGCAGACCGCTTCATCGATATTGCCCGTCAAGTTCCTGATATCGAGTTCTCTATTTATGGTGACGGCCCCGAAAAACCGAGACTCGTAGAAAGCGCACCTACCAACGTGATATTTCACGGTCATCAAAGTGACATGGATGCCGTTTGGCGCAATATCAGCATTCTCGTCATTTCATCGCGTTATGAGGGCTTGCCAATGGCGGCGTTAGAGGCGATGGCTCGTGGTATCGTAGTGATAAGCCTCGACGTTGGTCGTCTTCCTGATTTGATCCAAGATGCTCAGAATGGATTCCTCGCTCACGACATTCTTGCTCTAACCGATAAGCTTTATCTTTGGCTGGGAATGGACCACAACAAACAATATCTAATGCGAAATAAAGCTATTGAGACCATCAAAGCACACTATTCCTCTCGCAGCATCATTCCTATTCTGATTGAACGCTACCAAATTGAGAATCATACTTGATGCATATCCGTTCTCAAATTGCGAAGTTCTACGCGTAGCTCTCGAGACCTGTTTGTATTCCATTCAAAAACAAATACTTAAACCAATAGCATATTTTGGCATCTCGGTTGCAATAGCTAACCCAAACAGATTAGCTAACCGAGGTAACAACTATGACTACTCCAAAACGCATTCTTTACGTTCATTATGGTGATAACTGGATTCGCGGCAGCGAAGTAGTACTGCTTGACCTCATCACAAACATTGACCGCGACCAGTACCACCCGATTGTTTGGTCAAACTGCAAGCCTTTGATTGAGAAGTGCCAAACCTTAGGTATCGACTCGGAACATTCGAGTTTCAGCCTTGTTGGAGGTTGGAACACGCCTCGATGGGACATCAGCGGTTGGAACGATTTGATCAAACAAGGCACAGCGTTGATCGAAAAGCACAGCATTGACCTTGTCCACGTAAACAGTGGCGGCCCATGCCAATGGATGTGCCTAGCTGCTCGTATGAATCACATCCCTTTGGTAACGCAACTTCACTGCCACTACACCTTGCGTGACCGATTCTCGCTGGGTCTGCACCTGTCGCCAAAATTGATTTGCGTGAGTAAAGACGTGGGTCACGAGATTCTAAAAGATGGCTATCCAGAAGAACATCTTCATGTCGTTCATAACGGCGTGTCATTGGAGAGTCACGATGCACCTATCGATGTCAAAGATCGTCTGGGCATTCCTCACCAAGCGTTCACCTTTATTTCGGTTGGATCTCTCATTAAACGCAAAGGCTTTGACCGCTTAATCCAAGCCATGCGTATGCACAACTACCATCAACATAATCCACATTTGGTGATTGTTGGTGATGGTGAAGAACGTATCGCGTTGAAGCAGTTAGCCGTTGATTTGGGCGTGGAGGATCGCGTGCATTTTGTTGGTGAACAACACAACGCTGGAGATTGGATGAAAGGTAATGTAGATGCCTTCATCAGTGGTGCTTACGAAGAGGCCTTTGGTCTTGTTCTTGGTGAGGCAGCACTAGCGAAGTTACCAATCATTGCACCAAAAACAGGTGGCATCCCAGAATTGTTTGAGCACAACCACAGTGCCCTATTGTTCGCTAATCACGGTATGGCAAGTCTGTTAAATGCGATTCAGCAGATGATTCAAGATGCGCCGCTACGAAATAAGCTAGCCGACAATGCGCATCAACACGCGAATCAGCATCTGACGGTTTCTGCCTCAGTCAAAGCGATTGAAGACATTTACCGCGATGAACTGACGCAAAAAGAACTGACACCCATGCCTGTCAGCCACTGCATGAAACCAATTTCGCGCTGGTTAAACATCAACTAAGGAGCTCACCATGAAACGTGTATTGATGTTTGACGCCATCCCAATGCAAGGCGGTTCGAAAATTGCCAACGCTGAATTGATTAAACAGTGTGACCAACGTGATGTGATTAGCTATGTCGCGACGACAAATCCAGAGCACTGGACTGCAACATTCAGCTCAAACCCTCGCGTACAGGTATTGAAAATCAAGCGTTCTCCAATCACGTCTCATCATGGTATCGCTTATTGGTTGATGAACTGTTTTTACCTGGTGCAACTGATTTTGGTCACGTTCAAACTACCAAAACTCGACTGGTTTATGGGTTTGTCTTCACCAAACAACGACATGCCTTTGTACCTGCTTCGTCTGTTCAATCGCAAACCTATCATGCAAATGGTGCATGGCCCGGTTGGCGTGTCTCGCTCATCTGGCTACTGCTTAGTACAAGCGTCTGCGATTCATTATTTATCGAACACTCGTGCTTCGATGATTGATGCGCTTGCTGCCTATTTAAAAATGCCAAAACCGGCGGTAGAACGCTTTTGGACAACCTTAAACACCTCTTCTTTTGTGAACGGTTTGTCTTCAGAACGCGCACCAAAGCAAGCGAACCCGATTTCTAATCGTGTGTTCTGGGCTGCCAGCCTTTTGAAATGGAAGAACGTTGATTTGTTACTCGACGCGATGAAGTTGGATGAGTCAGCGAACCTAAACGCGACCATCTGTTACATCAAACCTAACATCGAAGGCGTTGAATGCTCGCAGCCAGATTTCACTCAGGCAAATATTGAATGGCACGAATCGCCAGACAACCTTGACGAGCTACGTGCACAGTGTGGTGTGTTTGTGTCGACCAGTGAGAACGAACCGTTTGGGTTATCAATTTTAGAGGCGCTAGCCGCCGGTATGTGTGTCGTGATTCCACATGACGACAGCTATTGGGATCGAGTGTTAACCCATGGCAAGAACTGTATTAAATACACACCAAAAGACGCCGCTTCTCTCCACAATGCCATTCGACTTTTAAACGAAGCACCTTGGCTGAAAGTCACCATGGGGATGGAGGCACTGAACGTTGCGAGTTTATACACCGCAGAACGTTGTTACTTCGATATTACCCAACAGCTTTGTACTGACCCGAATAATAAAGCTCAAGACAGCGCAAAGAAGCGCGACAACGTCAAAGGATATGACCATGTCTAAAGCCATGACCAATATGTCACTGTTCGCCATTGCGTTGGTGATCAACAAAAGCATCAGCTTAATTATGCTGCCAGTGCTTCCTCAGTTTCTCTCGCCAGAGCAAATGGGCAAACTTGAGTTACTAACTTCTTTCGGTGTTGTCACTGCCCTACTTGCAAGCATGGCAATGCACGAAGCGCTGTACCGCTTTGTTGGTGTAGAGAAAGACAGCGAGAAGAAAGTGACCATGCTTAACCAGATCTACTCGCTTTCTGTTTGGATCGCAGCGGCGATTGGCTTGGTTTTATTGTTTGCGATTCTAGTTGCCCCGATTCCTAGTCCGTTTTCTCAATTTGAATTCATCGTGCTGATGTTGGCAATTATCTTGGAAGGTGCGATTGGTATCGGTACTGCTTGGCTGCGCATGCAAGATGATAAAGCGAAAACCCTGCTAAGCGTGATGGTGACCACCACCGTGCTTCAAGTTGTATTTATTGTCGCCGCTTTGATGATTCACCCACACGTCATTTCTGTCTTGCTTGGTGGTCTACTGGCTGCCGTTATCCAATTTACCTGGCTGCACATTATCAATAAATACAGAGTTGTCATGCCTGACGTTGCGATCGCAAAGCAACATCTGCATTACTGCATCCCTGTCATGATGTCTGCGCTGGTTGCTTTTTGCTTGAATGGCGCCGAGCGTTGGTTCATTGGTGCGAACGCTTCACTAGCAACACTTGGTGTTTACGCGATTGCAGTGAAGTTTGCCATTGGCATGTGTATTTTGGTTCAGCCATTCGGTATGTGGTGGATGCCACGTCGCTTCGCCTATCTAGAGCGTAATCGTGGTAAAGAAGCCGTTAGAATTTCTCACTTCGGCATGATCTATATTGCAGCACTCACGGTTCTAGTCGCGACCCTTGCCTTCATTATGATCAGCCAGTTTTTACCAGAAACGTATCAAGAAGCCGCGCTTTACACATTGTTCCTTCTGCCAATCGCCATGATCAAAGAATGGAGCGAGCTACTGAATATCGCCATTCTCTATAAACGTCGTACTCGTTGGTTGCTGGGAATCAACGTCGTTGCCGCTGGCGTCGCAATTACTCTTCTATTTGCGCTCTCTTCTCTTGGTATTTATGGCGTATTCATCGCGCTTTACTACGCGCAACTAGCCAAACTGGCGATGACGTTCGTGATTGGACAACAGTGTATGCAGCTTCCTTTCCACCTAAGTTTGATGGTCGCATTACAAATCATCTCAGGAGTGGCACTGTTCCTGCTTTACTCTACTCAATCCATCGGAAGCGCGATCGTGATTTGCATTTTGACATGCACACTGCTTGCAGGCATCGCCTTCCGATACATGTCTAAGGAAACACGTAGCAATCTTGTGATGAGAGTAAGAACGGAAGCGAAAAGAGTGACGTTATGAATGCCACGGATGTGAGACCAACCCAAATCATCGCTGCGATAACCATTACTGTGGTTATCGCTTTAGCGTGGTTGGTGATGCCGCATCCGATTTTGATTGTCGCAATTTGTTTTGCTCCGCTTGCCATCTTGTTTGTGCTCAACCAAACCTTTTGGCTTGTGACTCTGTTCGTCATCTTCTCTTTCTTTCGAATTCACGAAGCGTTTCCCGTCATCTACAACTTCAAAATCCCGCTGTTGTTGTCTTTGGGCGCACTTGGCGCGTTATCTTTTCATCTATTGATCAGTCGTCAGCTATCGGTCTTCTGGCACCCTTCTTTAAAGTGGCTGTTCATCTTCTGGGCGTTGGTCATCATCGGTATTGTGTTCGCCTCAGCACGCGACATCGCGATTACCGTGTTCAAGAATACGTATTGGAAGATCATTGTGATGACACTGGCGATCACTTGGCTTATCACCACACCCAAACAGCTGGCGCAAATGTCAAAAGCGATTATCGTTGCTGGGCTGTTGGTCGGACTCGTTGCGCTCTATAACGCCACGAACGGCATTGATATTGTGGAAGGAACGCGTGTGTCGATTGGCCGTTCGTTCGGCTCAGTATTAGGCGACCCCAATGACTTGGCGTTGGTTTTGATGTTTCCGCTCGCCTTTACGGTGAGCCAATTGGTCGAGAAACGATCGTCCATGTGGCTGCGAGGGTTTGCGCTGCTCACTTGTATCATTCTGTTTATGTCGATCCTTGAAACACAAAGCCGCGGTGGTCTATTGGGAGCGCTTTCAGTCTTCGCGTATTTCGCGTTCAAACACATTAAGAGTAAAGCATTGGTGGTCTTCCTAGGCTTAGTCGCGGCTTTGATTCTGTATGCGGTCGCTGGGATCTCTGGGCGAGCATCGGGCGGCGCAGCGGAAGCCGGTATTGATGCCTCAGCAATGGGACGTTTGTACGCTTGGGAAGCGGCTTTCAAAATGGCACTCGACAACCCAATAACTGGCGTTGGTTTAGAGAACTTCTACTACAACTACTTCTTCTATAGCCCGCATTGGGATGGCATTAACCATGCGGTGCACAGTACTTGGTTTGGTGTACTGGCTGAAACCGGTTTTGTTGGTTTAGCGGTTTTCATTACTCTGATTGTTTCTCTGGTAAAAACGTCATTGAGTTCCATTTCACTTCTGACTGAAAAGTCCCACTTCACCCTATCTGTAGGTGCAAACGCCGTATTGAGCGGACTTATTGGCACCATAGTCTCAGGGACCTTCCTCACCCAAGGCTTCACTTGGCCGATTTACATACTCGCCGCGCTAACCATAGTGATAAATCGCATCGTTCAAACTGATTGTCAAAATGAGAAATCTTCACCCTCTCAAATTAAGAAATAACCTAACTAATTGTTTTAATGAAATTTAATTCTTTGGCATACATCGTGATACATCTTTGAGTAACAACAACGAATCAATTGGCTCAAGGAGAGAACGATGACAGATATCGTAGTATTTGGAGAAGACTTCGGCGGCTTGCCATCTTCCACTCAACATCTGATAAAACACCTAGCTAACAACCATCGTATTCTTTGGGTCAACTCGATCGGCTTAAGACAACCAAAGCTCACACCGAAAGACGCTAAACGCCTCGTCACCAAACTGACTAGTTCGGTCAAACAACAAGACAAGGTCCAAACGCCTTTCGGTCGTGAAGAAGACGCAAACATCCACACCATTACTCTGTTGACGATTCCCGCTCCCAAATCGAAATGGGCACGTAGCGTAGCGACGAAAATGATGAAACATCAACTGAACAAAAAGTTGAATG
The DNA here is from genome assembly GCF_023716625.1 of Vibrio sp. SCSIO 43153. NCBI lineage: Bacteria > Pseudomonadati > Pseudomonadota > Gammaproteobacteria > Vibrionales > Vibrionaceae > Vibrio > Vibrio sp. SCSIO 43153. The sequence continues at coordinate 1,518,410 of NZ_CP071855.1, read as the reverse complement.
AGCTTGGCTTTCAACGTGCCGTTTTTTGGACATCACTGCCCACCGCTGTTGATATTTGCCGCGAAATGAGCACCAAAGGCATTGTTTACTACTGTGGTGATGACTTTGGCGCGCTAGCAGGTGTGGATCACCAAACCGTTTTGGAACATGAAGCAGACTTGATTGATAACGCAGACCTTATTCTGGCTGCGAGTGACAAACTTGCCGCTGAGTTTCCACAAGAGAAAACCGTTACCCTACCGCATGGGGTGGATTTCAGTTTGTTCTCAGAGCCAGCGGCGAAAGCGCAAGATATGCCAAACAATGGTCGTAAGGTCCTTGGTTTTTACGGCAGCCTATCAGAATGGTTAGATTACCGTTTGATAGAACAAGTGGCCGATCAAGCGCAAGATTGGGACTTGGTCTTTATTGGTCCAAATGAATTTCCTCACAACCCGTTGCCACAACGAAGCAACGTCCATTACCTAGGACCTCGAGCACATCAAGATTTACCTAGCTACTCACAGCATTGGGATGCGAGCTGGCTGCCATTCGTCGATAACGCGCAAATTCAAGCCTGTAATCCGCTTAAACTGTTGGAATACCTCGCAACAGGTACACCAGTCATCAGTACGGCTTTCCCAGCACTTAAGCCTTACCAACACATGTTGCATGTTGTGGCGGACGTAGATGATGTTTGTGCTAGCCTCAATCATTTACTCCCACCACCAGAAGGATCACTCTCGATCATCCAACAACAAAGTTGGCAATCAAGAGCACGTCAAGTTGAGCAATTAGTGAGGGCGTTATGAACGATTTAAGAGACAACATCACCCTATTACTGCACGGTGCGTGGCGACGTCGTTACCTGATTGTCATTCCTATGTTGGTGTTACCAATCTTAGGGTTTGTCGTCAGTAAAATGATGCCAACAAAATATGTAGCGCACACGAGCATGTTGATTCAAGAAACAGCGAAAATGAACCCGTTCCTTGAGGACCTTGCCGTCTCGACCATGCTGAAAGACCGTTTGAGTGCATTAAGCACCCTACTGAAAAGCCGTCATGTGCTGTATTCGGTTGCTCAGGAGCAAGGCTTGATTGACAATACCATGGGCCCGAAAGAGCAAGAGTTCATCATTAAAGAACTTGCCAATCGCCTCACGGTGCAACAGCTTGGCAAAGATTTTATTCAAATCCAGTTAACCAGTGGTAAATCGGAAGGAATGGAAGAAATACTTGGTTCCGTCAGCGACCATTTTGTTGAACAGTTGCTTGCGCCAGAGCGCTCTTCGATTAAAGACTCAAGCCACTTTCTAACTATTCACATAGACAAACGCCGCGAAGAATTGGATAAAGCCGAGCAAGCTTTTGCGGAGTACAAAAACGCCTACTCGCACGCGACACCAGAGATGCAAGCGCAAAGCCTGACTCGTTTAGCGAGCCTAAAGCAAACATTGGCGGAGAAAGAAGCGGAGCTTGCAGGTGTAAAACGCAGCTTGGGTAGCTTAGACCAGCAGCTTTCGAAGACCAACCCAGTGATCGGTAAGATTGAGGAGCAAATCATCGAGATCCGCAGTGAACTAACCCTACTTCGTGCCAAGTACACAGAAGCGCACAGTATGGTTCAAGGTAAGCTGCGCGAGCTAAATCGCTTGGAGCAAGAGCGTTCGGTTCTACTCAACTCAAAACAACCAGAGATGAACAGTAATCAGCTTTGGGATATCGCCAGTACAGCAACAGTAAGCAACATTGGTGATGCGCAACCTCTGCTTGTTTCTCAGCTTCATCAATTGCAAATCATGCGCGGTCGATACGAGTCGCTTCAGGAAGAAACCATTAGCTTGCAAAGTATGATTCAGGAGCTAGAAGTCAATGCAAACCGCTTTGGTAGTACCGCAACTGAAATCAACCGTCTAGCTCGCGACGTGACAGTAAAACGCGAGTTGTATGACGAACTGGTTGAACGTTATGAAATGGCACAGCTCACCGGATCTTTAGGTGTGTTTGAGGAAAACAAACGTGTGAAAGTCATTGATGAACCTTACACACCAACGATTCCTGCCAACCTGCCAGCGTTTGTATTTGTCATTTTAGGATTCATTGGCGGAGCAGGTTTAGGGATCGGTTTGGCAACCATTGTTGAACTGGCTGACAACTCCATTCGCTCTCGTAAAACACTCGAGAAACACCTTGGGGTGCCAGTGATTACGACCATTCCTAAAGTGGCTTTCTAAGATTAGGATTCATAACAGCAACTCCCGCCAATAACACAACGTAAAGCACTCCATTTTTGAGTGCTTTTTCTTTCATTCCCTCTCTCTTCTGAAGACTAATTTTGAATTTCAAATTGAGAAACATAGCTTCTCATTTTGACCCCGCCTCCAAAATCACTGTTAACCACTTGTTTTATAGCAATTTATTTTCTGGCACGCACCCTGCTACCTCTTCTAAAGATAACCACGTCGAGGGCTCAGGAATGAAAAACTCAGAGACTAAAAACTCAAGCAATAATGGCAACGTGATCGTTCACATCGTTCAGCATCTTGCTCCAGGCGGGTTGGAAACTTTGGTGCTTGAGATGCTTCGCTTTGCCAAAGCCGAAGACTCCGTGTTTGTTATCAGCCTAGAGGGAAACAAACAAACTGCGCAAAATCATTGGGAGAAGTTGGCGGACTTTAAAGACCAACTCCACTTTCTAAACAAGCCGTCTGGTCTGCATCTATCAACCTTCAAGGTTTTGAAAGCAAAATTAAAACAACTGAATGCAAACGTCGTCCATACACATCACATTGGGCCGTTACTATACGGTGGCACTGCAGCTCGTTTGAATGGGATCAAAACCTTGATCCACACTGAGCATGATGCGTGGCATTTAAACAATAAAAAGGCCGCGAGACTGCAATCGACGCTTCTCAAAGTGCTTCATCCTCAAGTCGTAGCAGACGCAGACTTTGTCGCTGACCAAATCACGAATAAGTTGGGATATCAGCGCGTAAGCACCATCCATAATGGAATCGACTGCGAGAAATTCACCGATGGCAATCCACAAAAAGCGCGTGAGTTTTTCGCTCTTCCTACAGACAAGTTCATTGTAGGTACAGCAGGTCGCTTGGAAACGGTGAAAGGACAAGAGATCCTCATCAAAGCCTTTTCTCACCTGCCAAAAAACACCCATCTTGCGCTTGCTGGTTGCGGTAGCCAAAGAGGCATTCTAGAAGCACAAGTTCGCACACTCGGGTTAGAAGACCGAGTAACTTTCCTCGGATTAGTAAGCGACATGCCTCGTTTTTATCAGAGCCTAAACGTGTTTTGCCTGCCTTCGCTTCAAGAAGGGTTCCCTCTATCCACACTAGAAGCACAGGCTTGTGGCGTACCCTGCATTGCAAGCGATGTTGGCGCAGTAAAAGAAACACTGTGCCCACAAATTGGAGCGCTCGTTGAACCGAACAAAGTACCAATGTTGGCAGATGCGCTATCGCAGCAATTATCACAAACACCCCAATCACCGAGAGCACACATTCTTAAGCATTTCGACATTCGCAATATGGTGAACCGCTATGCGACATTGGCTCAGGGAGAGAACGCATGATTGATCTACTATGGACAGCTGGTTTTGTTTTCTCTGCGCTACTGATTATCTATCATCACGTAGGTTATCCTTTGGTTTTGAATTGGTTATCGGCACGCAGAGAGCAACGAAAAGCGAAAAAGAATGCAAGAAAACAAAAAGCAAAAGAGCGCTGCTACAAGGCCTCAAAGCGTGACTGCACACTGCCAAGTGTCACGGTGATCGTTCCTGCTTACAATGAGGAACAATGGATAGCAGAAAAAATCCGTAACCTAGCAAGCCTAGACTATCCTAGAGATAAACTGGCCGTCGTCATTGCTTGCGATGGCTGTACAGATAACACCGCAGCGATTGCACAAGATACGATTCAAGAAGCGATTTGCGCAGATACTCTGTTCATTGTTCATGACCATGAGGTAAACCGCGGTAAAGTCGGATTAATCAACATGGAAATGGAGAGCGTCACTTCAGATATTACTGCATTAAGTGATGTGTCTGCCCTCGTCTCTTGCGACTCGCTCTCATTGGCCAGTCAGCATTATCAAAATGAGAAAGTGGGTGTGGTGAACGCAACCTATCAAATCATGGCGACACAAAACCAAGGCGAAGCAGCTTACTGGCAATATCAATCGAACGTGAAGTACAAAGAGTCATTGATCGGCTCAACCATTGGTTCTCACGGCGCATTCTATACCTTCAGAACCAAACTGTTTTCGCCATTAGAGCCTGAGATCATTAACGATGACTTCATTTTGCCAATGCGCATTGTGCTTCAAGGTTATGACTCCGTCTATGAACCAAGAATGTTAGCCATCGAACTGGAAGAAAGCGCAGACAGTTCGGACTTCAAACGTCGCCTACGTATCTCGGCAGGTAACATGCAGCAGTTCTTGAAATTGAAAAAACTGCTATTGCCCCGTTATCGTGGCACTGCATTTGCGTTTCTATCTGGAAAGGTACTGCGTCTTGCGACACCTTACCTAATGATTATGTGTTTGGTGAGTTCATTACTGCTGATTCACTACCCAGCGTTTCAATTTCTGATGCTGGCACAACTGGCAGTCTACTCAGTTGCTCTCATCACTTACTTAGTACCAGTATTAAATTTGTTTAAGCCATTTAAGTTAATCAGTTACTTAGTGGTTGGACACATAGCTAACTTCGCAGGCGGACTACGCTACCTACTTGGAATGGAAAACGGACGCTGGAAGCGCGTTAATCAATAAGGAAAGCATCATGAAAACTTCACGCTACGACTCAAATATTCATCTAGCAAAACGCGCTTTCGATGTAGTTGTTTCACTGCTCATCTTGCTAATCACCATGCCGATTATGCCTTTGATTGCGTTAGCAATTGTGATGAACTCAAAAGGCCCTGTGATTTATCGTCAGCTTCGTGTTGGACGCTGCACACCAGAAAAAATGGACCTGTTTGAAATTATGAAATTTCGAACCATGTATGTGGATGCAGAACAACGCTCTGGTGCGGTATGGGCTTCTGAGAACGACCCACGTATCACTCCGGTTGGACGCTTCCTACGCAAGACTCGCTTGGATGAGCTTCCACAACTGTTCAATGTGCTAAAAGGTGAAATGTCTTTGATTGGCCCTCGTCCAGAGCGCCCTGCTTTCTATCAAAAGCTGGAAGACGAAATCCCTTATTTTGTTGAACGCACTTACGGTGTGCTACCTGGCATCACAGGTCTAGCGCAAGTAAACCAAGGTTATGACTCTTGTATCGAAGACGTTCGTCGTAAGGTAGGTTTCGACCACAGTTACGCACTGAGCTTGAGTTCTTTCTACTCGTGGATTTCCATGGACATTGCCATCATGAGCAAAACGCTAGTGGTGATGATCGACGGTCGCGGTCAGTAAACCATAGAGGCTTAAGTAATTAGAAACAATCAAAGAATGAAGAACCGTTACTCTTGCCATTGGCGGCGCATATTCTCTATCGTCGCTGATGGCACACCATGAATGCTCTCATACTCACCTCGGCAAACCTGCACTTCCACTTCAATCTGCTTTTTCTCACAATACTTTAGATACCGTTTCATCTCCCAATGGCGCACAAACGTATTACTGACAATCACAGTCTTTCCTTTGCTTAGCCATTTCCGGGTTTGCTGAAAACACCACTCGTGCGCATCAGCCAGTTTTGTGCCATCAAAATGGTATTCGCCAATTTCATTCTCAAAATACATGTCAGCTTCAAAATGTTTTGCTTTGAGCTGTTTGGACAATTTCTTGGCAAGTGTCGTCTTACCAGAGCCCGGTAAACCACGAATTAGAAGAAGTTTTGCGGTCATATTCTTAGATTCAACTTGTACAAACTTGGTTCGGGACGTATTTAACACCAACTGCAATTAGCGGGGAAGTAGCTTTTGTTCAATTCAGTCAACATGAGTCTTTCTATACTCCAGTGACATCAACATGCAGGGGGCTAAATGCTGTCGCTGATTCAAGTTCAAGGAAAAACTTGGAATAGCTAGTTCTTTCCAAGTTGATTGACGAAGAACTTGCTTCAATGACATGCTCCCGAACGGCGAGTTGCCTTGATTCGCATGCTTCGTTAGTAATTTTCGATTTAGAGCAACTAGATCTTCAAATTGTTGCCTCGTCTTCAAACCAAGTCATTCTCGCTGAACCAAGCAACTCTAGGTTACTTGAGTATATGCTAGTCAGCAGTCACTACATAATTCTATTCAAGAAAACGCTAGTTCACACCAAGGTGTGATTTGGGTTCTATTATCTTGTTGTAATCATGCACATTATTAAGACTAAACTACACTTTTTATATCAACTAGTTTTATATGGATGTAAACAGTGGCGCGAGCGATTTCTTGGAACAACTTTTCTGTTAAGCATAAACTTATTAGCCTGGTATTACTGCCTATATGTATGTTGCTTATACTGGCCACTCAACAAGTACTAAGCCTCTCTGAGCAAGCCAATACACTACAACGAGCAGAGCTGTTCTCAAAGTATGTCGATAAGATGTCAGAGATTTACCAAATCACTCAGGACAGTAATGCCGCCTCACCTATAACCGACATTAAGTTCCGAATATCAGAGCTATCGACGATTACTCCGACATTGTTCAATAGCACAGACGTTGATGCGAAAGATGCGCTAGCCGACTTAAAAGAAAGCACAATATCTCTGGTTGAAACGACTGCATCGGAAGACAGGCTTGATTTAGGTGAGTGGGTATCTGACGCCTACAAACAACTCTTAATTGAGTTAGAAAAAGTCCCATTCACTAATGCAACTCCGGAAATCAAAGACCATCTAACAGCCCTAACCCAACTCGAATGGCTACTATTCTGGTCTAATGAAGAGAACAGACTTAGCCAAGTCCTTGTACAAAGTGCGCAACAAGGTGAGTACGACGACGAAATTCGTAGCACTATTCTTTCGCTCATACAGAGCCAACAACTATTTTTAGAGCGATTCCTTAATCTGAATGCTAACCAAGAACAGGTCTCTCTTCTTCTCGATACCTTTACCAGTGATGCCTTTGTGCAAAGCCAGGATTTTCGCAGTTACCTATTAAATCGTAGTGATCTTGATGAGCTCTCATCCCTTGAAATTGAAACAGGACTACAAGCGCTAAAAACAAGGTTAGAGCTCCTCATCAACGTTGATACGACAATTAAAGCGCAGTTAACTCATGATGTAGAAAGTGCAATTAGAAAAGCAGAACGAGAGCAGTTGATTTTCATACTTATCATTGGGTTAATGACATTATTAGTCATTTATTCGGTATTAAAGCTTAGTCAGAAAGTGACTCAAGATCTTAAGCTTGTCCTCAAGTTTCTAAAAAGAGATGACTCAAAGCAAGATGACAGTCTCAAACAGATAGTAAAAGGAAAAGACGAGCTCAGCCAATTTGCGAAAGAAGTTCAACGCCTAAGCTACGAGCGGCAGGAAGCAAGTATCAAACTCAAGCAAGCGAAGGAAGACGCAGAGCAAGCAAAAGATGATGCGATACAAGCAAGTAAGGCCAAAAGTAGCTTCCTTGCCAATATGTCACACGAAATCCGAACACCATTAAACGGCGTGATTGGTATTTCCGAAGTACTCTCTGAAACGCCTCTCACCGCAACACAGCTCGATTACGTTGACACCATTGAAACCTCTTCACATCTGCTTCTCAGCTTAATCAATGACATATTGGACTTCTCCAAGATTGAGTCAGGCATGTTACTCATCAGCCCACACTCTACCTGTATCCGTGAATCCATATACGACATTGCCTCAATCGTATCCCCGAAAGCGAAAGAGAAAGGCATTGTGCTAGATGTCTCTATCAGTCCAAATACCCCGTACCGAGTGATGATAGACGATCATCGCTTACGCCAGATTATGATGAACTTTATCTCAAACGCAGTGAAGTTTACCGATAAAGGCTTTGTACAGTTAGCCATCGAAACAAAACAGCTTACCGGAACAAAAGCAAACATCGAGTTCTCAGTGTCGGACTCCGGTATCGGGATTGATGAAGGACAGCAAAGGAAGATCTTTGAACCCTTTGCTCAAGAAGATGATTCAACCACACGACAGTTCGGCGGAACTGGGCTGGGTTTAGCTATCAGTACGCAGCTGGTGGAGTTGATGGGAGGGAAAATAAAACTAGATTCGAAAAAAGGGATTGGTAGCCGATTCTACTTCGAACTTGAACTCGATATTCAGCAAGCTCGTTATGAGAACGTCAGTAATACGGAAGCAAGCAAGCCCGTTACCCTACTCTATGATGATTCTAGCTTTGGTGAACGATTGATTAACGAATTGAGCTTTTACAATATCGCTTGCTCTTCGACACACTACCGTTGCATCGATAAACCTGTTGCTACGCAACTACCAGCAAGTAGCGTTTTAGTTTATGTAGAAAGTGAACCTAACTGTGCCAACAAGCAGACATCTTATTTCCGACAGCTAGAAGCCTGTGATATTCATGTATGCCTCATTCGCCACCTTCACAGTGAGCAATTTGATTTTGAGAAAAATATCAGTGCAGTGATTACCCAGCCACTTCTTGGCCAACGACTTGCCAAAGCAATCAAGACATGCATGGCGAGATCACCCCATCTTGATGCTGACTTTCATGCTAAAAACCTGTCAACATCCGGGAAAGTTCTCATTGTGGATGATAACAATGTGAACCAAAAAATAGCCGGGTTGCACGTACGCAAAGCTGGATTCGACTTTGATTTCGCAAATGACGGTCAGGAAGCACTTGAGCTGTACCAAGCCAATCAGTATTGCTTAATCTTAATGGACTGCATGATGCCCGTTATGGATGGTTTCGAAGCGACAAAACGTATCCGTCAAATTGAAGCCGAACAGAACAAACCTAAGATCCCTATTATAGCGCTCACTGCTAGCGTAGTGGATGACGACATCCAGAAGTGCTTTAACGTAGGTATGACTGATTACATGGCAAAACCATTTAAAGCCAATCTTCTTCAAGACAAAATGTTACAAGCCATCGCTGATAAGCCAGAGGCTGCAGCCACTTCGATCATAGAAGAGTCGCCCAAAGACACAGCAAACAATAACGGAAGAATTTTGCTGGTTGAAGACAATAACGTAAACCAGAAAGTCGCTTCACTCCTACTCAGTAAAGCTGGTTATCAGTTTGAAATCGCAGAGAATGGGCAAGTTGCTGTGGATATGTTCCAACAAGATAGAGGATTCGACATTATCTTGATGGATTGCATGATGCCAATAAAAGATGGATTTGAGGCAACCCGAGAGATTCGACAGTTTGAGCAAGACTCTGGTCTATCTAAAACACCAATCATTGCACTGACAGCAAGTGTGGTGGACGACGACATTCAACGCTGTTTTGATTCTGGTATGGACGCATACGTACCGAAGCCGATACGTAAAGAAAAGCTGATTCACCAAATTGAAAGCGTCATTTAACGAATAAGGTAATGGTTATGGATATCCATATCTTAGAGAAGAATAGAAGAATACTTAAAGTGCTGTTGAGTGTTCTTGTCTCACTCGCTGTCTTTCTTTCTTTTGATAGTAAAGCGCTCGCCGCAGACAGCTATGCAATTTTTTCCCTAAACTCGGAGTTTAATGAACTGAGCATTACGAAAGCCCGCAAGTTATATCGAGGAAAAACAAAACGCCTACAAGGCCATCGCGTTGAACTTGCAGATTGGCCAGATACGTCATCTGAGCGTTCTGAGTTTTATCGTTACTTGCTCAACAAGAACATTGCACAAATGAACGCGCATTGGGCCAGCTTATCGTTTTCAGGCAAAGCACGCCCACCGAAAGTCATTGATAACTCAAACATAGACACGCTTTTAGAATGGATGAAAGAAAAGCCAAATCGCATTGGTTACGCTCCCGTCAGTAGCCTCCCATCAAATGCGCAAATCCTCTACGTAGTAAGTTCGGAGAAATAATATGAAGAAAACACTGATTGCATTATTTGTTTCTTGTATCACGGCTCCAAGTTACTCAGCGATCGAGATTACTGACAACCTAACGCTTAGCGGTTTTGGCTCGACTTCGTGGGCGTCATCTGACAATGAAATGCCACTTCTCGTGAATCGATTTATTAACGACAAGAACTGCTACGATTGTGACACCACGTTCGGCCTGCAACTCGACTTCTATTACGATGCCTTTAAAGCCTCTGCTCAAGTGGTCAAACGACCTCAGGATCACTGGAGTAATCCTCAGTTAGAATGGGCGTATATCGCTTACACGTATGAGAACGTCGAGTTTCGTGGGGGGCGACTAAGAATGCCCCTATTCTTAGCATCTGAGTATTACTTTGTCGGCCATGCATTTACACCAGCTCGCCCGCCAAATGAAGTCTATGACAGTATTCTTGGTATTACCGCATACAATGGACTCTCCGTTCTTTGGAATCACGATATAAATGAAAGCCTCACTTTAACAACAACACCATTTATCGGATTTAAAGACGACAGCAGTGTTGATTACAACGACACCACTGAACTGAAGTTCACGACCGATGGCATGTACGGCATTAACCTCGTCCTTAGTGGCGACAATTATCGCTGGAATTTTGGCTATCTTGACGCGAAGTACGACCAAGAAACTATACTCACGAATGTTAACTTGACCATAAAAGAGACAGACCAAAGAATTCAACTATTTTCGCTCGGGGCCGTGTATGAGCTAGATGCCCTCACCTTAACAGTCGAAGGTCAAACCAACGATATTGCCTCTGCATGGTATATACAAGGTTCTTACAACCTCAACGAGTTCACGCCCTACGCGACGTATGGCCAACAATTTGATGACCAAGAGCACAAAGATGGTGACAGCTATTTATTGGGGGTGAGATACGATCTCCACTACAACGTGTCACTTAATGCAGAATGGCAACACTTCAAAGCCTATCGCAATGCCTCTGGTGCGTTTGTTGATACTCCAGAAGACGATGACGCAAACATGTACACCATTATGGTGAACTTCGTCTTTTAGGCACTTGGCAGGTCGAACTTTTTCGACCTGCCCGTTCTAAACGACTTGCCTGTTTCTTTTCGCTACTTGCCACGATTAATCATCACCACAGACGCAATGGTCAGCACCATGCCAATCGCGTGATACCAAGTGAATGCTTCGCCTAGTATGACAATCGCGCACAGCGCCGTCATAGCAGGACCGACATTACTGACTAAGCTTAAGTGCGCAGGATGCAAACGAGCCATTGCTGCTGCGATCAAATAGGAAGGAATGACGGTACAGAACAAACCTAATAGTACGCCAACAATGATCAGTTCTTTCCCCATGGTGTGCAATTCCAACTCACTGAATGACAAGTGAATGAGAATAGCGACACCCGCACTCCCCATTCCAATACTGGTAAAGATGGTGCTGCCTAACTTGGCGATGCAGCCTTTGCTCAGCACCAGGTACACCGCAAAAACAAACGCCGACAAAATCGCTAACCCACCGCCAAACCAGATTTGTTCGCCGTATTGGGAAAGATCATGGGCGACAATCAAGCCCACACCAACATACCCCAGCATTACTGCAATCAAAACATTGCGCTTCGGGGCTTGTCTTTCCTTAAACCACATAATCAGAACAACAAAAGTAGGGAAAAGAAAAATCAATAACCGCTCTAACTGCGCTGAAATATAGTTAAGCGCTGTGATATCTAAATAGCTTGCGAGATAGTACCCCAACACACCAATGGCGGCTGCTTTCACTCCATGCTGCTTTACTTGTGCTCGCTGCTCACACCGGCGCAACATCCAAAAGAGAATACAAAGATAGATAGGCAGCGAACTGATGGCTCGGAGCGTCATGATGCTGACTGCATCACCGCCATATTGATACGCCATTTTGACGAAAATAGGTTTAATCGAGAACAACAGAGTGCCTGCAAGTGCGAACATTACGCCTAATGTGATTGCACTCACCGTTCGCTTTTGAGGCTGGCTTTCAGCATGGGGGCTGGGTTCAGATGCCGTATTCATTTTCTCTCCTTGATGATGTTTTCATGTTCAAACAAGGCTACGAGATAGAATACGACTCAGGCTGCATCTACTCGCAGCCAGGCACAACTCAACCTACCGACTGCTTGGCAAAGGGAGGAGGAGCCACCAGAGGTTAGTTGTGCGTAGGATCATTCTAGTTTCCTAGTAAAGTAGAGAGTTTAGGCTAACCGTTGAATATATTTTGTTCAAGCTTACGGTCTTTAAAATAGTACTCTTTATCGTGTTGTCCGACCTCTCGTAGTACTCGACACGGATTACCAACCGCAACAACGTTGGCTGGAATATCCTTTGTCACCACACTACCAGCACCAATCACCGAGTTTTCACCAATCGTCACGCCCGGCAATACCACAGAGTTGGCCCCGATCCAGACGTTATTGCCAATATGAACAGGGATATTAAACTGCGCCACGTCGCGCCTTAGATCCGGGTCAATTGGGTGCCCTGCGGTCGCGATAGTGACATTCGGCCCAATCATTACGTGGTCACCAATATAGATATGGGTGTCATCAACTAACGTTAGATTGAAATTGGCATAAACATTATCACCAAGGTGAGTATGACAGCCCCAGTTCGCTCTCAATGGTGGCTCGATATAGCAATTCTTCCCAACTGATGCGAACAGGCGATGCATAATCTCAACGCGTTTTTCACCTTCTGACGGGCGTGTCTGGTTATAGTCATATAAAGTCTCTAGACATTCGGTTTGCATTGCCGCCAACTCTTCGTCATCACAAAAGTACACTTGCTGGCTGTGTAGCATGGCTTTCTTATCCATTATCTTTCCTATAGAGGGATGTTCTTTGGGGAAATCTAGCAAAGAGCCAATAACAAAATCTTGGCAAAAATCATGAAAGTAGCACCGTATCGCAGTCAGAGATGAATAATGCCATCAGGTACACAGTTTGACGCGATACAAACGCACCTTGTTTAGACGCACAATGGCAAGAAAGTACAGGAATGAGATACAAGATACGAAGCATACGAGTAAAAAAGCCGCACCCCTCGAATATTGCAGCACCTTATCAACCAGACTTATTTTTTTGATTTCGGTTTTCTAATCGTGCTTTGAATTTCTTATCTCGGCGCTTTAACGCACGGAAAAATTTAGACTCTTCGTGATACCAGCCAATCACGCTGATCGGAAAGCCCACCAACATCATGATAAACAGGTCGGCTGGAAGCTGCTCCGTGATATCTCTGAGGGTTTGCAGCTCGCCAAAGACGAACAACCCAATGACTTTGCCAACCAGCAATGCACAGCAGATCATCAAGAAAGACTTCACAATGTAGTGCCATTTGCCTTTCTTGCGCTCTTCTCGCCAATACACGTATTTGTGTTCGCGGTTGTACATTGCCCCTCCGAATCTGTGACATTGTCACTAGCTACTTGCATCTTTTAAGAACGTAGACACAGCGCTTTCACACTACTCTAATCATAGTGCCCTTGGAGGAAGTTACTTGTCAGACCAATAAGAAATGACGTGGATTTTACTCAGTTTGCCACATCTGCTTATATGAACGGCGCTCCTTGTGCGACTCGTCCAAACCAAATCGTGCAGCAAGTGCTTCCAACTCTTGCTTATAACTAGCAAGCGCACTTTCGTCATCCGTCATAATGGCGAACTCGGCAAAATGTCCAATGCCTTCTAGATGGTCGAGAGTAATATGGAACGAACCAATAAAGTAAATGCTGCGCACTTTTTTGGTCTGAAGAATCACTTCGTACCCCATGTTTTCCAGCATACTTTTCGCGGCATGAGACTTGGTGATATCGGTGGCTTCGCAGCGATCTTTTTCTGGGCCTTTTACAATCCAAAGTTTGATGCCTGAAGGTTCGATCTCTCGAATCACAAGGCTTTTCCCTTCGTCACTGAGTTTTCGCTCTGGCGTGTCGTAGAACCAATCAGACTCTTGATTGTCTTCAAACATGACTTCATGCTCTAAACCACCCAGCACCGCTAAAAAAGCTTGTTTATCTTCTACGCGGTATTTCAATTCGACTTCAAACTGACCTTGAAAATGCTGCTCTGCACTCATGTGACGACCTCACTACTGCTTTACACCTCATACCTCTGGGCGTTTCAAAGCAGCAGGATGGTAACACAGCCTAGATGGCGAATCTGATAAACAGACCTTTCTTTTAATGTTTGCGAAAAACCCAAATAGGACCAATTAATAGAAACTGTAGATCTTCAAAAAAGGAGGGTTTCTTCCCTTCTATCTTGTGTCCGATAAACTGGAATATCCAAAGGACACCAAATAACAGCATTGAGATGTGAAGTACTGGCCAACCAAGGATGTCCATCGACCATATCAAGCCAATACATGCGACGGTGTAGCCAATCATCATCATAAACACGCTTAGGGAAAGTCGGAAATAAAAGATCCACGCGGGTACTGCCGCCAGCCATACCCAATTGAGATTGAATCCAAACAAAGGAATCTGCGGAATCGACCAAATCAGCCCCACAACAGACAGAAAGATACCAGGGACAGCAACTTTATGAATTTTCTGGTTGATAGGGTTTTGATGGCTTTCACCGTAGGCTTCTAACCATTCAGAGAGTGCACGCATAACTTCATCTTTAACATCACCATAACATTTATATAGTCGGTGCGAGTTAAAGGTGCGAGTTTTTGTTTGTTGATATTGGCGATAAGCGAAGTATCTGTGACCAAGAACAAACTATCTTACTGATATCAAAATGAAATACGCTGAGCTTTTATTAATTTGGCGACCACTAGCTCATATGAGCATTCACATAAACGTACCGACAAACTGCTCTAGCTCTTCAATGTCCATGATTCATCCCAATCCGAAGCCTATGGAGCTCAGTTACTCATATTGAGGCAGTAATAGCTTTAACGCCTGGTTAACCTGCTCTCTTTCATCGCTGGTTAGCGAACCCATCAATTCATGTTGTGCCTGTAAATGCTGCTCAATAAGCGCATCGATCAACTCAAAACCTTTTGAAGTAAGTTGAACAGTGACACTGCGGCGATCTTCTTTACTATGCTCTCGATCGATCAAGCCTTTCTTTTCTAGCTTATCGAGTCGGTTGGTCATCGCACCAGAAGTCAGCATCATCGATGAGATCAACTCCGATGGAGTTAAGCGATAAGGTTCACCGCTACGACGCAACGTGGCTAATACATCGAACTCGCCCATTTTGAGATCATAACGCTTATGAACTTCGGCAACGTGGTTTTCCATATGCTTGGCAATCCGCATTAGACGTCCCATGATCGCCATCGGCTCGGTATCGAGATCAGGCTTTTCCTTAGCCCACTGACTTACCACTCTATCAATTGCGTCCATTTATCCTTTCATCTCCAAGACATTTTGATTGACGAATGTATTTTAACATAGAGATACTTTACAAGAAGCAATAACGAGCGTACCTTTACAATAAATTATCTCAACGTAAAGATATTTAACATGAACATTTTACTCGCGATGATTCCGGCGTTCTTCTGGGGAACCACGTACGCCGTGACACAGTTTACTTTGCCAGACTGGCCGCCAGTGTTACTTGGTGCACTACGAGCATTGCCAGCTGGTCTATTACTACTTGCTATCAAACCTTCATTACCAAAGAAACAAGATTGGAAGATCTTGCTTGTACTTGGCACGATTAACATCGCCCTCTTTTTCGGTCTCATTTTCGTGATGGCGTTAACCTTACCTTCTGCAATCTCTGGTGTGGGTATGATTTCAGTGCCTGTCTTTGCCATGCTATTTGGTTGGGTGGTTTACAAGCGCCAACCGAATCTTATTCAAGGGGTCAGTGGTGCCACCCTTATCGCGCTGGCTTGGTTCTTGTTCGACCCAAGCTCGATTACGCTAAACCCGATCGGTTTAGTGGCAATGTTGTCTGCCATTATGTGCATTGTGATTGGCAGCAGCGTAACTAAATCTTTAGGTTCAAGAATGCATTGGTGGACGGTGCTCACTTGGCAACTTATTTTAGGCGGCCTGGTTTTATCCATCGCGGCAGGTGTACTAGCAAACATTAACCCTGAGCCATACGTTCAAGCTGTCCAAAACATCTCATTAAGAAACGTAAGTGGGTTGCTGTGGGTAATCGTACTCAACACGGCACTTGGCTACGGCATGTATGTATGGTTGTTGCAACGTATGTCAGTTGTTGACTTCACGTTTGGTGGCATTGCCAACCCTGTTGCAGGCATTGTATCAGGTCTGATTTTGATGGGTGAAAGCTTCACGCCTATTCAATACAGCCTAATGATCGGCATGATTACCATGTCGCTTGTGCCTCAATTGGTTCTGTCATTTAAAGAAAAGCGCAATACCAACCACGCTAAAGCTTGTGAATCCAAATAACGCAGAACGTTAGCAGAGCTTCCCATTCAGATAGAAAGCCCGAGTAGATACTCGGGCTTTTTGTTGTTTCGCAACTCACTTCACCGTTATCGGCTCATTTTTCACCCCAGCGTAAAACACTATGATCTCGGTGGGGTCATCACCTGTGTTCGCCCCAAAGTGCCACTGTTCAACGACTTCAGCAATCGCATCGCCAGCTTTAAGTGTGATCTTTTCTCCACTTTTCTTGGTGACCGTGATTTCCCCTTTCAGCACAATACCTGCATTAATGACTGGGTGCTGATGCATTGGCAACTGCACGCCTTTTGGTACGGTGATTTTTACGATAGTGACTTCAGGCTGCCCTTGCGGATAACTGGGTAATTCTGCGCCATCCCAGCTGGTTGTTGTTTTTAACATCACTTCCGCTTCAACTGAATCTGGCAAATGATTGTCTGCCCACGCAGAGCCGAGCGTCAAAGCAAGTGCTATCGTTGCTGTTTGAATTGGTTTCAAAGTCCTCTCCCTGCTTATTGATAACCTTTGATTAAACAGTAAGAGAGATTTGAATATGAGCCTGATTTGAAGGACAAATGTGTGAGGGAAACCGTGGTTTTGCTTGTACCCAATTTTACTTAGCCATAAAAAATGCCCACCGAACCGGCAGGCACTTTGTACTATTTAACCTAGAGATGCTTGATAACGCTCATTAAGAGAGCTTCTTCATTTGCATCCCCATAAAGATAAAGCTAATGCCTTCAATCAATAATGAGATGCCAACAAAAGTGCCCAACAATGTAGTCGAGAACGCAGGATCATCAAGCAGCATAAAGAAGTAGCCACCAATCAGAACCGAAATCACGCCACTGAACACGATTACATTGCTGCTTGGTAAACTTCGATTGCTTAAGCCGAAGAACACACGGGTTAAACCATTAAGAATCATCACAATCACCATCAACATCGTAATGGTTACCAAGCCTGCCAGCGGTTTAAACAGAATGAACAAGCCACCGACAATATACAGCACAGCACTTAAAACGTACCAAAGCTTCTCTTTCCACACGTTAATAGAAAATGTGTGGTATGCCTGAACCAAACCACTGAACAACAGTACCGCACCCACGATGGTCGAGATCGTTACGCCCGCAAGCACCGGCAAGCTCATAGCACCAATGCCCATTAAAGAGATAATAACACCAACGATAACAAAGTATTTCCAGCCTTTAGACAAAAAAGTTGGCTGTTGTGATTGATTAGAATTTTCCATTGAATGCCTCTTGAATTAAACGCGAGCCGCCTTTTCAGTCTAGTCTAATAAAACATTGATAGTTCACAGACTTAGCAGAAAAACGTGTCCCGTTTTCATAATTTGATGTTAAACCTGTATCACATCTTCGCCTATACGCTATTTTTGAATAATAAGTTTCAAGATTGCTGGATTAAACCAGTGCAAAACATAGAGATGGAGAGTAGGATTAGCGGCTTTCTAACGCCTGTTGCCTGACTTCTCCGCAGAAGCTCTCACTTCTTCATTCAGGCTACATTTTGAGGATGACATTTTGCTCGATCATCACATTCGCACCTTTATTGCAGACAAACTCAGTTCCGTGGGCATCAATAGCGACCCTTATGGCGTCGAGCTCACAACCGTTTTTATTCTTGCGAGCTTAACCGCAGCAGCGATCAGTTACCTGATAGTTCATCATCTGATCGTTCGGTCGGTGAACAATGTTCTGCAAAAAGCCAATAAACCGCTCGCTGAAAGTTTGGCGAAATATGATGTCTTAGAAAAACTCTCACTGCTGATCCCAATCATGGTGTTGGATGTCTTTATCCCTCTCGCCGTTGGTCATTACGACTGGTTAGCCAACATCTTTGACCGGATTCTTAGTATCTCTATTTTGGTCATTTTTATTTGGATGATCTTTGCCTTGCTTGATGCATTAAATGACATTGCGACATTTAAAGGCATCACAAGAAGAATGCCGATCAAAAGCTTCGTCCAACTGATTAAGCTGTTCACCTTCTTCGTTGGTGTCGTGGTTTCCATGTCGATTCTCGCCAACGAATCACCAGTAATTTTCCTCTCCGGTTTGGGTGTTGCGACGGGCTTCGTCATGTTGGTGTTTAAGGACACGATATTGGGGTTCGTTGCAGGTATTCAGCTATCTGCAAACCGCATGATCAGCCTGAACGATTGGATTCAAATGGACTCTTACGGCGCGAACGGCACAGTAGAAGAAATCTCACTCACTACAGTAAAAGTTCGAAACTTCGACAACACAGTGAGTATGCTTCCAGCTTATGCCCTAGTGCAAAATGCCTTTATTAACTGGCAAGGCATGTCAGATTCTGGCGGTCGCCGTATCAAGCGTTCCGTGAATGTCGATGTCACATCGATTCGCTTCTTATCTGATGAAGAAATTGAAAAGCTAAAAAGCATCCGAATCCTTCGCCAGTACATTTATGAGAAATCGCGTGAAATCAGCGATTACAATGAAGAAATGAGTGAAGAGCCAGCCTTTGGCAACCTACGCCAAATGACCAACTTGGGTATGTTCCGCGCTTACATTAGTGCATACCTGAAAGCGAACAAAGATATTCATCAGTACATGCTGATCATGGTGAGACAGTTAGAGCCGACACCAGAAGGTATTCCGTTACAGGTTTATGCGTTTACCAACAATACTGACTGGGCTTACTATGAAGGCGTACAAGCGGATCTGTTCGATCATATCTATTCCATCATGCCACTATTTGGTCTGCGTCCATACCAAATGTTAACGAGCAACGATGCTACCCACCTAACACGAACCAACAGCACTTCATCATTCAACTGAGCATTTAAAATATGGGGGCCGCTAAGCCCCCATTCGGGAATGTTTAGAGTTCCACATTCTCTATCGTGAATGAGCCATTATCGAGTTTGCGTTTTAACTCTTGCTTTTGGTTAAAGTCGATTTTAGTTAAATCAACTTTCTTAATCCTGCTGTCGTGCATCGTTTTGTAGTAAAGCGCTCCATTACCTTGGTCAATGACCGAAGTCCATTGCGTAGCACTTGGTAAATCAGGGATATGCTCTCGATATTCAGAACTAAACTCAGTACCAATCGGAATATCAAAGTTGTTCAGTATATGGAATGCTTGCGATACCGCCTCTTGCGAGGTTTTCGATTCTGGCGCTGTATTAACAAAGAATGCCGCACGAACAAAACGCGATGGTGGTGTAATATCCCCCGGTAAACCTAAGAAACCAGAGCCAATACCAAAAGATCTCGCTTCTACACCACCAAACTTAGTCGGTGCACTGGTGCCCGGCTGAAGGTGAATATAGTTGTTCAAGTTCGTTACTTGCCATGGGAAGGTTGGCGAGTTGGTCAGTACCCCCACTTCGTTATCGTAGATGTGCACCTGACCACCATCCATAATCTCAATCACGATGTTGTTACCCGCTTTGTCGGTAACACGCCAATGTCCAGTTGGTGATGGTTGCCCTTTTTCATCAATGTAAACAGGAACAATATCGATGTTTTTCATTGCGGTTTTGACTTCATCAACCGTCTTGAATTGCGATAACATCCAACGAACAAAATCCATGTCAGCAATACTGTTTGTGCGATCTTTTGGATTATACGCCTTTAGCGATCCGTATCCTTTAAAGTAGAACAAACCTGCCGTTAACCCTTCTTCGTTCACGCCTTCACCAATAAAACGGTCATCACTCACCGAAATACCAACAAACCCGTATTTGCTCTTCCAGCTTAACCCTTGTTTTTGGTCTGGCATGGTTGAAGTAAACGAGTAATCTCGAGGAGCAAGGATCAGTTTGCTGTTTAGATCGCTCTCACCCCACTCAATCGTTCGAGCGTGAATATGGTCGTTTGTAGTAGTAGAAAGAGAGATGCCAGTGCAAGCACTTGCTGGCGCGATAATGCTGGCTGAAAGTGCCATAGCTAGGAGGGTTTTCTTTATCATTTTTAGATCCACCAAGGAGGGGTAATAATTCGCGATTGTATTCCTTTTTAAACAACTTACAATCAAAAACATATTAAATTAGTAGAGTATACCCAAGTGACTTCAAGATGCAGGATTCAGAAGTCACTTGGGTATATAAGCAAGTTTTGATTTACCCCAAAATAAAACACACTTTTCGTATGGAATTATGTGTAATGACGCACCACACTTATGAAAAAGGAGGTCGTTATGAGTAAATTTCAGAATATTTTGTTCGTTAGCCACGGATTGGCCAGCCAAAACAACTCGCTGGATCAAGCCCTCAAACTCTCCCAGCTTCACAACGCCAAAATCAGTGGCCTAATTACTTGCCCTGCGCTCCCGTCTAGCATGAGTGAATATAAGGAGACTTACCAAACATCTTTAGTAAACACCGTTAACGCTGAGCTTTCATCAATCGGTCAAGACCTTAACTCATTTCCAATCGATATCGAAAGCAATACAAAACCCGCGGTGAGTGTTATTCAACATGTATTAAGTGGTAACCACGATTTGGTTTTTAAAGAAGCTGAACCAGCATCTGACGACCAAAAAGGCTTTAAAGCACTTGATATGAAGTTGCTACGCAAATGTCCTTGCCCCGTTTGGATAAGCCGAAGACACAGCAAACAGATGGCAGACCAAAAAGTCGCAGTCGCTATAGAGCCAGATGTCGAGAATAATGAAGAAATGGAACTCGCCATTGAGCTTCTTAGAACGGCACGATCCATCGCTGATACATGCAACGGGACATTAGAAATTATCTCCTGTTGGGATTTCCTAATGGAGAGTTATTTACGACATCATATTTGGATACACGTTGATGACCAAATACTTGATAAACAAGTTCAAGCGATGAAAGGAGAACATCAGAAGAAGCTTAATGAGTTGATTGAAAAATCTGGAATTTCTGGAGATATCAAAGTGCACCACTTACATGGTTCAGCTGAAGAACTTATACCCCGTTGGGTAGATAACGAAGACGTTGATACATTGGTGATGGGAACCATTGCACGCTCAGGTATTCAAGGGCTCGTTATTGGTAACACTGCAGAAAATATCCTTCAAGCGATCAGGTGCTCTTTAGTTGCGCTCAAGCCAGAAGGATTTGTATCCCCAATTAAATAACGTTGCACCTTTTATCAGGCCACCTTCAATCCATGATTAAAGTGGCCTGATTTATTAGCATACAGTTCAGGTCTTAATTCGCCGGACGCCAAACACCCCACTGGTCTTTTTGGTAAGTCGTTTGTGGATCATCACCACCTTGAATCCACCACTGAGCTTTCCATTTTCCACCAGCGTAAGACACCACTTCACCACCTAGATACGTTTTTGCTGCATCCCATTCGTCGCCACTTGGATCTGGGTCTGGTGTTGGTTCTGGATCTACACTGCCTTCGTCTGCAATAACTTCAAACGTGAATATCTCTGTACGCTCGCTGTTCACTGCATTCGCAACAAACGACAGTGTTTCATTTTGTGTGACTGCCGTTGTATCAACGACGATAGAAGCCGTGCCATTGTTCTGAATGCTAACTGCAGAACCTTGAGTTTGCGTTAGGTTCGCTGCTTCGCTAGTTGCAATAACCACTTTGTCACCTGCGTTTACGACCTTATCACTCTTAACAAGCTCGTAGAGTTCACCAGTTAGAGGCTCAACCGTACCATCGTCCCCATCAATTACTGAGATCACACCCGATGCACGGCTATCTTTTGAGTTGAAGAAGTTACGTGACGGTTCGTTTTGGAAGTACATGTAGTGAGACATTTCTTCATGCCAATCACCAATGAAGACCGCTCCATCTTTGAACTCAGCATGCCATCCGTTGATCTCTGACGCCAACAGACGCTGCCAGTCATTGATGTTGGATGAATTCACTTCAATATCAAAGCTGCGGGCAACATCGCCGTACTTATTGATGATGTCATACTTAACCGTGTCACCCAGATCAGGACCGATGAAATCAACGGGAATATACAAGTCACCTTTTACAAGATCAGGTTGCGGTGTTGGCTCTGGTGGAGGCGTTTCACCACCCACAATAGTAATGTCTGAACAGTTGTAGAAACCTTCACCCGCAGCATCATCACGCTGCCAACGTACAAATAGAATTGCGTCACCCGAACGGTCAGAAGGAATGGTAACGTTCATACGGTACTTACCACCTTCAACAGGAACATTGCCCTCTTTCTGAATAAGCTCTAGGTCACCCCACGCGAGCGCTTTGCTCAGATCTGCGCCAGGTTTGGTTAGGTAAAATTCCCAGAATGAGGGGTTGTGTGGTGCAGTGGCGTTGAATACAAACTCAAATGAACCCGTGTTGAGCTCTGTTCGAGTCCAAGCTGTATGTGGTGCACCCATGCCCTTTTTCTGAGGGTCATTTGCAAAACACAATGTGCCGTCAGGGATCGCCGCTTTTACTGCTGCGATATTGTTGTAGTCAGTAATGTTCTTGGCGTATTCATTACGCTGAACAAACGGGTAAGTACCCGAGATTTCTTTTGCTTGAGCACAAGCTGCATTTGGTGGATTACCCGACCAAATTCCGCCTTGTTCATAACATGTATTTTGTCGAGCACTCGGAAACTCTGACCAACCGTGAGCATTTGCTGCTGTTGGTAGGCCAGATAGCATCGCCATACCCACTGCTGCTTTAAGAATGTTATTATTTGCCTTCACTTTTTCACTCTCTTCCATTTATTGTACAAATAAGACCTAACAGATGTTTTATATCCGCTATCACCTATTGCGCGTTTATAGTTTTAATCAGAAAACAGTAAAAAATAATATACGTAACTAATTTCAATAAAAGCTCCACATTTATCTAAAGGAATTAATATCACAATTTTAAATATTTAGAATTCTTATGACAAAACCCTCACCACCATATAATACACATTAAAAACAATTACTTACAAACAAATGTCGTTCAAAAAATGATATATATGTAGAGTAAATACACCATAAAAGTATTCTTATTACTCAAGCTAAAATTGACCATGAATTGTGACTTATATTCCAATCCATTTTTTAAATCCTTATGATTAAAAAATCTAATTAATGCCAAGCTAATATAATTAAGTAAAATATTTAAAACAAAAGCTTTCACCACCCCTATATTTTATCAATCTCGGAAAAAGTGCATCAGATATGAAATTAATCTGCCTTTCACTTGTGGCGAGTTTTATTGATGTACAAAAAAGGAGCAGGTGCTCCTTTCATTATTGCTGGATATGTACATCTCTTTGCGGGAATGGAATGGTGATGTCTTCTGCATCAAAGGCATCTTTTACTCACTCGTACAAACCAAAATAAGCGGGCCAATAATTTTCAGAATCTACCCATGCCCACACTAACATGCCAACGTGGCTGTCACCGTGTTGGCTAACATGGACATCTGTCGCTTTTAAAAGATAGGCCTCATGAGCAATGTTGCTTGTAATGATGATTTTGTGTGTCTGAGAGATTGATTTGCAGCGAACTCATTGCCAAATTCTTCTCTGAGGGCTTCCAAGCATGGTCGACTGGAATGATTCTCTCAATTATTTCTTCTAGCTTAACCTACATTTATTTAGTGCCTTAAGTTATAAGCTTGTGATTTGTAATTTTCCAAAAAGTCATTAATACCCACGACCTGCCAACCATTACTGTTTGCATATTCAATATCGTTCATTGATATTGCGACACCAAATTTGTGCTTTGGCCACGCAAGTTCAAGCCGTGCGCCTCCCCCTCTGAAACTGTCTTCAACAAAATAGTTAATATCGGGGAGTTTCAGATACGCTTGTCGACAAGCATGCAATACGCCATGTACACCTGGATCTGAGTAATCAAACAACTCTTGCCACTCACCGAGGTCATCAAGTAAACCTTGTTGTTTACGCAGATCATTTATTGTCTGACGCTCTCTGTGGCTGAGACCCATATGCTCATGCATGGGTTGTTTGCTGTGACAATCGATACACAGTGCACGAAGGTTTGACGGCCTGTTATCTGATTTAACACCATTAACATGATGAACATGCAGAAGTGATCGGTTAGAACGCATATTCACTTTACATTGTTCACACTCAAAGTTTTTTTCTACTCTATAGTGGGAGGATATTTTCGACCAATCATCACTGTAGCCACTCTCAGCGGTCTCAGCTCGTCGAGACGGCATGTGAGGGAAGAAAGAGCTATAGGTAGCAAAGAACTCTGGCATATCAAATTCATCGAATATCTTCGAACGATGACCGCCACTGCTATAGCCCTTATAATTCAATTGCCCTAAGCATAATTTGCAGATGTTTAATCTTGCATAGCCCTCTTCCTTACTTTGACCATAATACCCGCTACCAGATATAGGAAACTCACCGGATGTATCATTGATAACTACATATCTTTCGAATCGCCCTTCCGCACGCATAGATTTCAACTTAGAACAATCAGTCACATGATATTTATTGCCAGTTGATGGGTTTTTAATAACTGATTGAACAGCACTACCATGGTCTTTTATATAAAGGAGAACTTGTCTTCCTTTGTAGCTAAGTAAACCAGAATCAATATCGACATCTTTGAGCTCTACGTCTTTGCCTTGAGCAAGCTCTATATCAATTTTGCTTTTTTCTGTTATTTGATGGACCCAGGAAAATACGCCTTTTTTTTCTGGCTCCATAATTTCAATCGCACGCATAAGGGAATGAAGATTAAGCGTTAGTTTCATTCCGCCCCCAAGATCTTCAATATCTGCTCTTCAGCGTTAGTGATTACACGAAAAGACACTCGACGAGAGCGTTTTTCGTCTTCTACACCATCTTTAATAACTGCTTTAGATGAAGAATAACCTACTGCCGCAACGTTATTTTTTACCCAGCCATAATGTTGTGCACGAACATCATCAAGTTTCATTACATAGCCAAGTACTGCACGCGTCCGTGACTGTGATAAACGCATGTTATTGAAGTAAGCCTCGTAATCGCTAGAATCGTGATTCCAACGGCTAGAGGTATGCCCTTCAATTTTAATCTCTTGAATAATCGGCTTGTACTGCTCTAATACTTCAAGGTAACGAGGAAAGAAATCATTCAAAATTACCTGAAATTGCTGAGTTAAATTCGCCTTACCATTTCCGAACAGTACTTCAGGTGAAGTAAAGTTGACACTCAACGTATCTCGATCAATTTCAGCCCCCCACGTATCAAGATCTTTAGCAAACTCTTCTAGCAACGCAATATAGATGGCCTGCTGGGTTTTCTGATAAGTTTCTGCGACTTCTTTTATTTTGTCACGCTCAACCATAGCATCACGCATAAGTGCAACAGAAATGAACAAGAACACCATCATCAAACCCGCCATTAGATCTGATACTGACATCCAATGTTCACCACCATCACCGGTAGATTTGTTTTTTCCGAATAGCTTTTCCATGATTACACTGCAATTTTACTGTTTACAACATTCGACATTTCACGCGTTAACGCTTGGTAATCGCGGGTAAATTGCTGCGTAATCGTTGCAAGCGCTTCACCCATTTCATTCATAGTTCGGTTGATTTCTTGCTGCATTTGTAGATCAAGCACTTCCACTTGTTTCTCAACTGCGCTACCAGTTCTACCTACTGACTGCGTGATCTGGTCTTCTAAGCTATCGAATGTTCTACGTACTGCCTCTGCCTGCACTTTGAACACTTCTTCTAGAGTGGTTTCTAAGCGATCGTGAAGTTTTTTGATCGCTGATGTCGTTTCTGACTGAATTTCTTTCGTGCTATTTAGTAACTCTTGGTTGGCTTCTTTTAGAACATTGCCTGTTTCTCGTGCATCGTCTTTAATATCGGCAACCAGTACGCGAAGCTGTCCATTCAGCTCAGTAATTGAGTCTTCAAGGTGTTGCCTGATCTGCTCTGTCGTATCAGTTAGATGACTGGTCACATTGCTTAGGCCGCCTGTCGCTGTGCCCACTTGATCTTGGAACGTCGTTGATGCTTCCAATAATTGCCCACCCAACGTTTGAGAGCTTTCAATTAGTTGGCTCGATACATTCTCGGCTCCCGCTTCCAAGTTTGTACGCATATGTTCAACACTCTGAGTCGCAGTCGAACTGAAGTTATCAATAATGTTTTGTGACTCTTGCAGCATTGATTCGTAATGTGTCGAAGCCGCTTTAACTGATTCACCAATTACCGACATGGTATTATCCATTTGCTCGCGAATTTGCGGCATTGCTTCTACTGCTTTATCACGAAGATCTTTAAATGCTTCTAAGCGATGCTCGAGCTCCGTCACTTGACCATGACCTAACTCCATAACTTGATGAAGTTTTTCCATAGTCGCTGGGATGGCTTCTGTACGTTCATTGATGCTAGCTACTGACTTCTCTGTCGAAGATATAGCATCTACACCTAGCTGATACTTCGTGGCCATATCTGCTAGTTGGTCTTTATAGTTTTCTTGCCAATCAACGAGTTTCTTCACTGACTCGTCTAATCGCTTAAAGTTCTCACCAAACTGCTCTGTCAGTTTGTCATTAAACTCAACAATGACTTCTTTCAGTGCATTAATAACTTGCTCTGTTGCAGACTTAGATAAAAGTTCACCGAACTCATCCATTTTTTGCCAGAGTTTAAACTGGAATTGCTCACTCCCCTCGGCTGCTTTTTCCATATGGTGAGCTAATGATTTGTTTCCATCGTTGATATCTACACGCAGGTTTTTAATTTGAGAAGTCAATGATGAATCTTCATCACCTTTGATCGCAGATAGCAGCTCATTGGAAGCATTCAGTTGAGCCGACATAACAGAGTAAATATCTTCAGGTCCTATACCCTTTACTGTATCTTCACCTTTTTGCGGAATGGCTCCAAGAATAGCCTTATAAATGATCGATGCAGCCATACCAACTAGACTGGTTAAAAATGCAGTCTTCAAGCCTGCAAGCAGAGATTCAATACTTCCATCGATGTCTGTTGGATTGAATTCCATCAAACCTACAACAATACCTGCAAAAGTACCTAGGATACCCAAAGAGGTAAGGATGTTAGTTGTACTTGCCGTAAATCTCGGTGCTTTTCCTAGAAAAGCCAAAATACTAGAAGTTACAAGTAGAAAAAGGATGGTATAGATGAATGCATCCGAAATAGATGCAGCACTATAAGAAGCGATGATAGAAGCAAGAAAATCAGTCATTTTTTAGTAAATCAGTTGTATAAGGAGGTGGATTTTTCCGGATTTTACTCACAAAATAAACAGTATTCCATACTTTTTTTGTATTTTTATAACTCGCTTTGTCTGGATGCAAAATGAACAGCTTTAAGTTCAACTAACTCTTTGATCATGACAACCACTTCTGCAATTTCTTGTTCACAGTTCATCGCTAATGCTTTGTTCACATCATAACTCTTAGCGTTACTTGCCCTAATTTCACAGTTTACTGCGATATAATTGTTAATTGACTTAACCGATGGCCTCGCTCAATAAAAATAGGCTTTGGCCCAATATCGATAAGAACTTCTAAGTAATTTCTTTGATTAATTCTGCAAGTTATTAGCGTATCTGTCCCAAGAAAATCACTTAGGAACTAGATAGCAAGTCTCTGATAATTGCTGTAACTAGATGCTTGCACATGATGGGAATCACTATTGATTACATTTGTTGGGGGCTCAACACTTTAAAGACGTTTGTAAGCTTATGAAATGCCAGCAGAGGAAGAAGGATAGCTAAAGCTAGCCACCTTAATATTCCAGATACAACAAAGCCCGCTAGATTAGCGGGCTTTGTGTTTGTTCACGAGGAACTAAATTTGGTGGGTCCGGGCGAACTCGAATCGCCGACCCCTACCATGTCAAGGTAGTACTCTAACCAACTGAGCTACGGACCCAAATTTAATGTTCAGCATACTTTGGTTTTAGTATGGCTTTAAGGAGTGGTGGGTCCGGGCGAACTCGAATCGCCGACCCCTACCATGTCAAGGTAGTACTCTAACCAACTGAGCTACGGACCCATTCCTTAAGAACGAGAAGGATATTAGCTATATCCTATGAGGGGTGCAAGTATAAATTAACTAACTTTGAATCGTTTGGCGAAAATCTAAACTTAACGCCCGTTTTCAGACGATTTTATCGTCAAAGCCACGCCTGACTGGGCGTAAAAGTGTGATCTACTTAACTTTTGTATTTTAGATTAATTATCATAAGGCACTTCATTCAGCATCCAAATCTGCAGAACTTGCGACACATTTGGACAGTAGCCAAACAGAATCTGATATTTCGGTTCAAACGGTTCACCAATGTACGTCGTGCGGATCAGTTCGCCAGTTTTAAGATCAACTTGTGTACTCACCCGCCCCTTAAAGTTCTGGAAAATCGCAAACTGCTCGCTGTGGTAAACCATCTGCTCACGATAAAACAAGAAGTGGTCTTGCGGTGTGTCTATCAGTTGGCATTCAAGTGGTTTGAGTGACTGCTGAGCGTTGCTACTGAATGCGAGTAGCAGTGCAGAAAGAATCCATCCATATCGCATAACACGTCCCTATTCTTCTTTCTTTATCAAAGTATAGGAGCTATCGGAGCCACTGTTGCAAAGTGCGGTTCTTATGGCCTTACATAAACAAAAAGGCTTCGACTAGTGAGTCGAAGCCTCTCTTAAAAGCGACATGCTAGCAGCATCTATTCACTTTCTGTATCAAACACCACATTATAGTTTTCGGTGTAAGTACAGTTTGGTTGACGGCTACAAGTAAAGAATCGTCTCCCTTTAAAATCTCCTTGGCTTGCCGTTCTAATGATCATCGGGCTGCCACACTTCTTGCAAAAACGTATTTCTTTATCAGGCTCAATCAAATCAATATGCGCGGCCAATAAGCGGCGTAAACGGCCGACTTGGTAGCTGTGTTTTACAGATGCGCCAATCAAAGGTAAATTCGCCGATTTGCATACATGCATCAGCAACTTTTGGCGCTCGACTTTACCTTTATGAAGTTGCTGACCATTGTCCAGTTCAATGATCACTCTTGGCTCTAACGTTCTCGGATCGCAGATAACGTAATCAAAGTAACTACGTGAGATTCTGTTACTCGCAACGAAAAACTGTTTCTTGTTTTTAATGTCCTTTGGAACAACGACGTTGGACATATTAACCTTGGCAAGTACGACTCCGTGCTCACCTACCGCAGCTCGCAATGCATTGAAAAACGCGCTTTCTGGCCCTTTCAATACTGGCCCTTTAGAACGATACGGGTAATCTTTCGTATCATCCTGCTTCACAACATACTTTTGAATAATAAAGAAGAAAACAACCAGAAGAACAACAATGATAAAGATGTTGGTCATAGATAAAGTGCGCCCAAAACAAACAGTTACTCAAAGCCTAATGGGAAAACTACAGCAGAGCAACAAAACTGATAAAAATTGCGGGGTGATAATAACAGTAGCGGGCGATTTGCGTTAATCAAACAAGAATATAAACGGGCTCAACTGGAGCCCGTTTGTTAATCGTTAAGGTACAGAGAAAGTATTAGCTATTTGCGTCGGCTTGATTCTCTGGCATGGCATCAATAAACGCTGGCAGTTGATTACACGCCTCTACAATCGAATTGATTACAGGATAAGGTGTCATGTCCACGCCAAATCGCAACGCGTTGTATACTTGCGGCACTAAGCACATATCAATAACAGAGGGATTGTCAGTCACACTGTAGGTACAGTTTCCATGTTGTTGTCGATGCAGAGTTAACTTCTCTTCCAATGCCGTAAAGCCTTGATTTACCCAATGATGAATCCATTCGATTTTTGTCTCTTGGTCACAAGACATCGCCCCTTCTAGATACTGCAACACGCGCAAGTTGTTAAGAGGGTGAATTTCCATCGCGATATCTTGGGCCATTGCTAATACTTGGTATCTCAGCGGTGATTGCTCTGGAATCACAGGTACTTGAGGATACTGCTCATCGAGATACTGAATGATGGCAAGAGACTGATTTAACTGAACATCACCATCCACCAGCACTGGCACGAGTTCAGAAGCGTTTAACTCATGATATTCCGCGCTGTGCTGCTCGCCGCCATTACGTACCAAATGAACCGATTTTGAATCGTAACCCAAGGCTTTCAAGTTTAAACAAATGCGAACTCGATAAGCCGCCGAAGAACGCCAGTAGCCATAGAGGGTGATGTTATCGCTCATCGCTTCCTTACCTCTCACTGTTAGTGTTTTAGGTATTGGCTGACTTGCTGATCAATCGCGCCAAAGATCGAGTTACCATCTGCGTCAAACATCTCTAGCTTGATTGCGTCACCAAACGACATAAACCTTGTCGATGGCTTACCATCACGAATGGTTTCAATCATTCGCACCTCTGCAATACACGAGTAGCCCACACCACCTTCTTCGATAGAGGTACCATGCTCGGTGCCCTGCTTGTTCGATACCGTACCAGAACCAATGATCGCCCCAGCAGAAAGTGGACGGGTTTTGCTTGCATGGACAATCAAATCAGCGAAGTCAAACGTCATATCAACGCCAGCATTCGGGCAGCCAAACGGCTTGTGATTGTAGGTTGAGACAAGCGGCAGATGCACTTTATTCTCATACCATGCTTCGCCAAGTTCATCTGGTGTTACCGCAACGGGAGAGAACGCCGATGACGGTTTTGATTGGAAGAAGCCAAAACCTTTGGCGAGCTCTGCTGGGATCAAACCGCGTAACGAAACATCATTGACCAACATGATGAGACGAATCGATTCTTGCGCTTCGGCAATGCTTGCTCCCATCGGAACATCACCTGTGATCACCGCAACTTCACCTTCGAAATCGATGCCCCACTCGTCGCTGGCAAATTCTATGTTGTCACAAGGGCCAATAAACGTATCTGAACCACCTTGATACATAAGCGGATCAGCCCAAAAGCTTTCCGGCATTTCTGCACCGCGCGCTTTACGCACTAGCTCGACGTGATTGACGTACGCACTTCCGTCTGCCCATTGATATGCGCGAGGTAGTGGTGACTCTAGATAGTGGGATTCAAACTCTTCGCATCCCGATACGTCACCGCTATTTAATGCGCTATAAAGCTCTTCAAGTTGTGGCGCAACTCTGTCCCAATTATCCAATGCCACTTGCATGGTTGGCGCGAGGTGCATTGCATGGAAAATTTCGGTTGCAGGTACGCATATTGTTAGGTCTTTGCTCACGACCATCAACAGACCATCGCGAGTACCATTTTTCTTGGTTGCTAATTTCATCCTTGCCCCTTACTTCTCTTGCCAGCTATAGACGTATTCTTTGTTTTCAACCTTATCGAGTTCATCAGAGAACTCGAGCGCGTGGCGTGTATCAATCATCACTGCCACTTCATCAGTAAACTTCTTCTTATATTCCTGACCTGCTTTGAACGCTTTCGGGTGTGGCCCGTGTGTAAAGCCCGCCGGATGGAAAGTCACCATGCCTGCTTCTATGTTGTCACGGCTGAAGAAATCCCCTGCATGGTAGAACAAGACTTCGTCATAATCGTCATTATTATGATAGAACGGCACCTTCAGAGCACCAGGGTCGCTCTCGATTGGACGAGGTACAAACGTACACACCACGAATCCTGCACCAACAAATGTGGTATGTGCGGAAGGCGGTAAGTGATAACGATGCGACATCAACGGTCGAATATCACGCCAGTTCACTTTCACCACCGCTAAGTCACCATGCCAACCAATGGCATCAAGTGGATTGAATGGATAAGTAATGACGCTGACTTGATCGTGACGCTTCACCTGTACCTGTGTTTGCTCTTCTGAGTATTGCGCGCGAAATTCGTCGTTAATCGAAGGCGTTTCCAGTACTGCCGGGTCGAACACCGCATGATTGCCCACCATGCCTTTTTCTGGCAAAGAATAAGCGGCATCGGTGTTTTCGATCATCAGAACGAACATCGGTTCACTTGGCTCTAATCGCCAACTGGTTGAGCGAGGGATCATCACGTAATCCCCTTCGCTCACTTTGAGATGACCATAGTCGCAATAAAGGTCGGCTGTTCCGTGATGAATGAATAGTAGCTCATCACCATCAGCGTTACGCACCAAGAAGTCCATTTTTTCATCCATACGCCACACGCGAACCTTACAGTTTGCGTTGTGTAGAAGGTGTGGCACTGCCCAAGGCGAAATCTGGCTCGCCGTTTCAACTAGGTTGAAATCGAAAGCGCGCGGACGTAAGTCCCCCTCCCATTCAGACCAGCCTGTCGGTGCATGTTGATGATGAAAGTGTGTTGCTGGGCCGAAGAATCCACTTCGACCTGCTTCACGTTCGTAAATTGCCTCTTCCGGGAAGTCAGCATGTGCTTGCTTGGAGCACACTCCCTCCCGATGAGGGAATGTGATCCATTTATGCATCGCTTAGTACTCCTCGGCGGATTTGGTCTTCTTCAATCGATTCAAACAGCGCTTTGAAATTACCTTCACCAAAGCCCTCATTGCCTTTACGTTGAATGATTTCAAAGAACACCGGGCCAATTACAGTCTGAGTGAAGATTTGCAGCAAAATACCGTCTTTGGTCGGCGCGCCGTCTATTAAAACTCGTAAATCACGTAGTTTGCTAACATCTTCGCCGTGCCCTTTCACACGCTCGTCCACTTTCTCGTAGTAGGTGTCTGGCGTCGGCATAAACTCCATTCCACGATCACGGAGCGTTTGAACGGTTTGATAAATATCATCGGTGGTCAGCGCGATGTGCTGAATACCTTCACCGTTGTATTCACGAATGAACTCTTCAATCTGCGATTTGTCATCAGAAGACTCATTGATTGGAATGCGGATCTTGCCACAAGGTGCGGTCATTGCGCGGCTAACAAGACCGGTCAGTTTACCTTCGATATCGAAATAGCGGATCTCGCGGAAGTTACCAATGCGCTCGTAGAATCCTGACCACACATCCATATTGCCTTGCTTCACGTTGTGGGTCAGATGGTCAATTTCATACATACCAACGTCGGCTTTCGCTAAACGCTCGTCGGCATCGTCATAGAAACGGAAGTCGACATCGTAAATACTCTGCTTGCCGTAACGATCCACGAAGTACAGGAGGCTTTCACCAATACCGTATATCGCTGGAATGCTCAGCTCCATTGGACCAATTTCAGTTTTGTACTCAACGCCACCGTTATCCAGCGCTTGCTTTAATGCAACGTTCGCGTCTTTCACACGAAACGCCATGCCACAAACCGATGGGCCGTGAACTTTAGCAAAGCCTTCTGCTTGACTGTGTGGCTGGGCGTTAACGATAAAGCTGATGTCACCTTGTCGGTACAGCCAAGCCTCTTTAGAACGGTGTTTTGCGATCTCTGCAAAACCCAACGATACAAACAGCGCTTTTAACTGTTCAATGCCTTCGCTATTCGCCGCTGTGTATTCCACAAATTCGAATCCATCCGTTCCTAATGGGTTGTAGGTGTCCACCATGACTTTCTCCTTATGTCATTGCTGTATTTGAACATGCGTTCTCGTTCGATATTTCTAACTTGGCGCAGGAGGAGAAAAATTGGAATACATGAGTGGAAATCTGGCTTTACGCAGTTTTAAACGGCAGTTGTAAAATTTGTGTTACACACAATTTTGCAATAGCAAACGTTTACGACAATTATACGGAAAGCGAGCTATATCAATGCATTATCATATCCATCAGCAATTTACACACCACAAGCAAATGTAAACAAGTTGTTACCTTGGCTATTTTTATGGCCAGTTATGCGCATTTCTCATGCGAACAACGTCAATATTAGGTTTCCGATATAGAATGGCGGACGATAAGTGGTAGTATCTTTTTTTAATCACAACACTGGCAATAGTTATGGCGCGCCGAACACAAGAAGATACCCAAATCACCATCAACACCATTCTCGATGTTGCAACAGAGCAATTGATAACGCTTGGTTACGAGAAAATGTCTTACACAACGTTGAGTGAGCAGACAGGGATATCGAGGACGGGGATCAGCCACCACTTCGCAAAGAAAGTAGATATTCCATGTGCGCTGCAAGGTCGCCTACTCAAGCTGATGGTTGAAAAGTTAGATCTCTCAAAGAATGAGACTGTGTTTATAGCGAGTTGGCAGAAAGCTCTCGAAGACGGTCAGTTCTTGGCGATATGGCGCCTCGCTTTCCAAATGACGATAGGCAGACATCATCAACCTTACGTTTATGAGCTAACCTCTCAGGTAGAGAGCTTAGTCGCTTATAAGCTCAGCCAACCATGTTATAAGACTATTGAATGGCTGATAGGGTTAACGCTTATGAAAATAGGGAAAGCGTAAAATTATACCAATCACAGTAAGTAACTGGAGTTAGCGCAGGAAAAACGTCTGAAAACAAGGCTAACATTTTTGATTAGTGGTTATTTACTAAGACGGTATTAGATACAACAAAGGAGCTCAGTGAGCTCCTTTTTAATAGGTGGTCACTACCGAAGCGATGGTGCTATAAACCCATGTCTTCAGTAATATCTTTAATCTGCTTTAAGTCCATTTTATTGACTTCAATAAGCTGGTCAACTTGGCTTAAACGAGAGTTTGCTTCATCGTGCTTATCACAGGCGTCAGATTTCACATCCCAAGATTTGCCTTCTAAGAAAACATCACACTCTTTCTTTAGCTTCTCAATTTTAGGCAATAGTGCTTCGCGCTCTTTCTCAAGAGACTCAAGCTCTTGCGATATTTGTAATTCTTTGCGGAACACCTCTCGAGAACGCTCGAACATCGTCGCTTGCATATCGGCTTGGCGATTCAACTTGTCGTTTTCATTCTTGGTGCTGCTTAATTTGTTTTTCTGCTCTTTCACCTGTGATTCAAGTGCAAGGTTCACTTTTTCGACTTCGGTTAACTGTTCTTGAAGTGCTTTTAATTCGGCTTTATGAGCTTCTTCTTTCTCTGCCAACAGTGTCGCTACTTTTGCATCAACTTCTTGATCTAGGCTCGCTTCACGTGTTTTTACTTGAGAGACCAAGTCAGTTTTGTCTTGTGTCAGTGCTTGGTACTTTTCTTCCAACACTTGATACGTGGACTCCCACTTGCTCGCTGTCATTGCCGAGCCAGCTAAACCACCAAATGCCAGACCCAACACTGCCGCAATCGCAATATAAATATGAGTACGCTTATCGCGCTCCTCAATGACAACTACTTCGTCTTGATCTTCAATATTGTTCTGAGAAGTCACCGTATCTTACTCCAAGGGATCTACTGATTTGCTAGCGAGTGAGTTCCGCAATCATGATTGATGCGGTATAAATTAAGAATGCGCCAATCAAGGTAATGACGGTCGCTTTTTGGACTTTTTCATTGGTACGATAACGAAATAACACAAACGCTAACGCCACCAGTACTGCAATGGCTAACAATCTGGTCATACTGCCTCCTTGTCCAACTCTGAGAACCTATCTGACTCCATAGACAGTCTCGCAAAAACTCATTGTAACCTATTTCTACGGAGCATACGGTCAACATAGCGTAGAATTTAAAGCGATTGCTCCCGTTTTGATCAAATTAATGTTCTAATTTGAACAACATATCATCAGCCAATCGAAATCCCATCGCGCTCTAGAATCCTTTCTCGACCTTCCATACACACCAAGAATAAACCCAATTGCACGTAATTTGTTTAATTAATCGACAAACCTATGAAATCAAAGCCACAACATCCGCATAATGTATTGAAAATAAATCTTCATTTGGTGTTGAAATGGTAACAAAACATGATAGAGTTCACACGTTAATGGTGACCAGCATCATTAACTAACCTTTACTCATTTGATTGAGTAAATGTTCCGATGAAGACTGCAGGAGAGTGGTTATTAACTAAATTTTAACATTTAGTTAGGGTAACTCGCCGAAGAATTAACTATTTCAGGTGCTACTTAGGTAGCGGGGACTGTAGTTGGAGGAACCTCTGGAGAGAACCGTTAAATCGGTCGCCGAAGGAGCAAGTCCTACACATTTGTGTAGGGTGAAACTCTCAGGCAAAAGGACAGAGGAGTGGAAAGTAACAACCTAACTATTTGGCGTTCCCGCCTACTTTAAATAGCTTGGCTCTATTAGAGATCTTTGATCTCGTCCTTTCCCTCTTCTCCTTATTAGTTGTTTTATTAAGGGGAAATCATGAACGACCTACAATCTTTACTTCAAACCATTGATAACTTTGTCTGGGGTCCACCACTGCTACTTTTGCTTGTGGGAACCGGTGTTTACTTCACTTTTAGCCTAGGCTTGATCCAATTTAAGCACCTACCAACTGCGTTAGCGATGGTATTTCGTAAAGATAAGTCATCTGATAAACAGGGTGACGTTTCTAGCTTTGCTGCGCTGTGTACTGCGCTGTCTGCAACAATTGGTACAGGTAACATCGTTGGTGTTGCTACCGCAATCAAACTTGGTGGCCCTGGTGCCCTATTCTGGATGTGGCTTGCCGCTCTATTCGGAATGGCAACCAAATACGCGGAGTGTCTTCTTGCGGTGAAATACCGTCGCGTTGACGACAAAGGCCAAATGATTGGTGGCCCTATGTACTACCTACAATATGGTGTTGGCTCGAAAGCGCTTGCGATCATGTTTGCGGTATTTGCACTGGGTGTAGCGTGTTTTGGTATCGGTACCTTCCCTCAAGTGAACGCGATTCTTGATGCCAGCGAAATTTCTCTCGGTGTAAACCGTGAACTTGCTGCTTTCATCCTGACTCTATTGGTTGCGTTTGTCACTTTGGGTGGTATTAAATCCATCGCGAGTGTTGCAGGTAAAGTGGTTCCGGCAATGGCAGTGTTTTACGTACTGGCTTGTTTGAGCGTGATCATCATGAACGCTGACCAATTGCTAAACGCCGTTGAGTTGGTGTTGGTGTCTGCCTTCACTTCAACCGCAGCGACAGGTGGTTTCTTGGGGGCAAGCATTATGCTAGCCATCCAGTCAGGTATCGCTCGCGGTGTATTCTCAAACGAATCTGGTTTGGGTAGTGCACCGATGGCAGCTGCGGCAGCGAAAACAGACTCTTGTGTTAAACAAGGTCTGATTTCAATGACGGGTACCTTCTTCGATACCATCATCATTTGTACTATGACAGGTCTAGCTTTGATCCTGACAGGCGCTTGGCAAAGTGACTTCTCTGGTGCAGCGATGACAACGCACGCATTTGCTGTAGGCTTGAACGCAGAGACATTTGGTCCAATGCTGGTGTCTATCGGCCTGATGTTCTTCGCGTTTACCACCATTCTTGGTTGGAACTACTACGGTGAGCGTTGTGTGGTATTCCTGTTCGGTACTAAAGCAGTGCTGCCATACAAACTGATTTTTGTTGGTTTGGTAGCTTCAGGAGCTTTCCTTCACTTAGACATGATTTGGCTGCTGGCTGATATTGTGAATGGTTTGATGGCAATCCCTAACCTGATTGGTTTGATTGCTCTACGCCATGTCGTGTTGGAAGAGACGAAGCTGTTCTTCAAATCCTCGTCTCAATCTGATGATTTTGATGCAGTGAAAGCATAAACCGAGTTAGAAACTTTAAGCCCGCTGATTTCAGCGGGCTTTTTTATTTTGCTAATCTCTCAGCCATTGGTGTTCGACCTCTTCCCCTTGCTTTTCAAAAAATGAAGAGTGCTGTTGTTTAAACTGATCGACTTTAATGTCATCAATAGGCCACTGTTTAAAGTCTTCATTGATAACTGCTTTTTCTACACCAAACTCAAGCGACACAAGCTTAGGTCTGACATTACGATGAAAGTAGGTTTCTCCGCTACTGTCACACACCATAGGAACATGGGATGCGGGTTCGCTGTTAATCGATACCATGGCCCAAATACTAGAGTCCGGCTTACAGCTCTCCTCTTTGACCACATCAATTTCAAACTTATTATCCAGTGTCGTCATAACATAAATAGCCAATGACTCTTCTAGATAGACGCGCCTTAGTAAAAGCTGCTTTGTGTCTTGTGTTCTAGCTTGTTGGATACCGTTTGAAAACGGATGGAAGTATGACCAATGCCACTGCCAGTCCATGTCTCTCTGTTCAAATTGAAGCTGCGGTACGGCTTTCCAAGCGACAGCGCCAACCATCGCTGCCAGAAAAAGGAGGAGAATTAATATCAATTGAATAAGTAAACGCATTAGACTGGCTTTTCTACTAGTAACTTAACACCAAGAACAACTAATACCGCACCCGTTGCCCCTTCCATCCACTTCATAAAGCGCGCATTTTTCAGCAAGCTTTTCGCCGAATTGAGTGCTCCGGCCAAACCACATTGCCAAACCATCGCAATCATAAAATGAATCATCGCCATCGTCATCGACTGCAACAACGGTGAACCTTCTGGGTTCACAAACTGCGGCAAGAACGCAAGATAAAATACGGCAGTTTTCGGATTCAATACGTTAGAAAGAAAACCTTCTCGAAAAGATCGCTTCCCACTATAGGCCTGATGAACTTGCTCTGAGACTGCAATACCACCATTGGCCTTCATCAATGCTCTTAAACTACTTAGACCCAGCCATATCAAGTACGCCGCACCAATCATTTTAACGGTTTGGAAAAGCTCTGCAGATTGCGCAAGAATGGCAGAGATACCAACCGCTGAGAAAAAAGCGTGCACAAACAGCCCAAAACAAATCCCTAAACTGGTCGTGCAACCATCTTTCAGTCCAGAGCGACTGGTATTACGGATCACCAAAGCAGTATCCAAACCAGGCGTTAAGGTCAAAATGGCAATGGCAACCAAAAAGGCCTCAAAATTTAAAATATCCATATCATTGATTGAGTTATTGAGAATTACCCATCAATACCGCCAATCAGTGTGTTCTGCAAGTCCATTTTTAGAAATCAGCATGTAAAGGCTCTACCCCACCAAAGAAAATGGCCATTTTCCATGGCAACGACCTCTGTATCAGTTGCTTACACCTGCTCTCAACCTTGAGTTTATTCACCAGAAAAATACAAAACTACAACTATATCTACAACTTTTATGTATCGCTTCCAACTTGTTTACTACTTCATTATTCATAGGGAGACTTATAGTTTTGTTAGTTCAAACGTATTAATTCACAAAGGACGTCAGATGTGCCGACTCAAAGCGAATTTGATTTATTTGACGGTTTCCCAGTTTTGGATGTTGGGATATGTCCAAGCTGACAGCCTATCGATGAATATATCTGGCTATATCGGTGATCAATGTGAAGTAAATTTTGGTTCTAATGACACTATGGACTTTTCTGATGAAATATCAAGAACACTACCTTTTGACATATATTGCAACCAACCAATAGTGCTTACTATTAGTTCAAAATACGGCGGTCTTAAACACGAAGATAATGAACTTGTAAACCTCACTCATTATTCCATCAATTTGGATGTTAGCTCAATAAATATCGCTGCAGAGTTAAACAGTGAGGATATTACCACACCAGTACAAATTGACAGTTTTGGCGCTATTCCTTTTTCCACTGTTGGGGAACTAGGAGTAACGCTTGAGCATAGCTTGCTATACGCAGGCTATTATAAAGACGTCATTGAAATTGATATCTACCCATCAATAAATAACGTCACGAAGTAGGAAATCTGCAATTTCGCAGAAAAACTAGCTCGGCAGGATTTGAGCTAAACATGAATGTTATCTCTTGAGTTAAAGGAATCTTCTTATGAAAAAACTAACGATTTGCGCAGCAGCAATTACTGCTTTATTTGGTACTCAGGTCAATGCTGCACCGGGCGATGTTCAATTAGTTGGTTATGTTTCACCTGTTTGTGAAGTTACAGGGCTTGCTACTCAACTTCTTGATTTCGGCGATGTAACGAATATTCAAACTGTATCACTCAACCTGGGTATGCAATGTAATGATGTTGATGGTGCAACCGTTTCTCTAACCAGCTCAGAAGGTGGTTTGGAATCTGATGATAATGAGGACTTTGCGCTGGAATACACAGCTACGTTTACTCCTACCGGTTTGTCTCCTCTGGTTTTGAATGCACCTGGTGGTCCTGGTCTTAATGATGTATCGGTAGATGTTGCCTACCCTGGTTCATCTACGTTGGCAGGCGGTGTAGGCGCAACCTTAACGGTAGCAACGACTGAAACAGCGGCTTGGGCTGGCGGCTACTCTGATACGTTAACTGTGAATATCACATCAAACTAATCGATATTCTTCCCCCCCAATGGGAGGCTTAGGCACGGGCCTCCCTATAACAACAGCAACACCGATGAACTTGATGGAGCTCAACATGTCTCGTTGGATAAATTTAGTAGTACTATCTTTAGTTTGTTCTTATGCACACGCTTATAAAGTCGAGCCTATGGTTGCAGAAATGGAACCTCTCGGCAAACGAGCACAGATGTCCATGCGTATAGACAACACCTCCCGAGCGCCCCTCACCGTTGAGCTCTATCCTTTTTCTATGACAATGGATGAGCACGGAAAAGAAACCATCCGTGCAGCGGATGACGAGTTGCTTGTCATACCCGTAACCGCCATTATTGAACCAGGTCGTTCCCAGTCTGTGATGATCCGATACTTAGGCGACCCATCGATCACTCAATCAAAATCGTATCGTATTGCCGTTAAGCAAGTAGAGGTTAAGCGAGGTGATGGCAACAACGGTCAACTTGGGTTATTGCTCCAGTTCAATACACTTGTCAATGTGAGACCAAAGAATACAGCACCAGCTCTTGATATTAAGAGTGTGCAAGAAGGGGAAAATAAGTGGATCGTTGAAGTCGAAAATACTGGAAACAGTTATGGCAGATTAACGAAAACTAACTGGCGAGTAACTGATGGAAACCATTCTAAATACCTCAAGGGCATCGACATTAGTAAGCTGATAGCGGGGACATTAGTGTTACCACATTCGACACGCTATTTTGACATGCAGCCGCTGGATGGATTTGATGCATCTAAGGTATCAATCGAGATCGATCAGGATGAATAACAATGAGAATAATGAGTCTACTTGGCGTTCTCCTATTACTCGTGAGCTACCCATCGTTAGCCATTATTATTTCACCTACAGTTTTAGAGCTGAATACAAGCAAGAGTAATAATGCTCAGTTGATTGTCACCAATAACTCCAATATCAAATTACCTATTGAAGTGACCGTTAAAAAGATTGTATTCAATGAAGATGGGAAATACTCGACTCATAATATCAATCACGAAGAAATTTTAGTTTTCCCACCAGCAGCAATGTTAATGCCGGGGAAAAAACAAACATTTCGAGTGCAATGGTTAAAGAGTAAGCCTATTAATCATTCAGAGAGTTATTTCATTCGATTTAGTGAAGCTAAGGTAAAAGACAATGAAGAAACTCAACGTAGCAATAACGTAACAACCGACGTTGACTTAAATATACATTATAACGCGCTAGTTCATGTGTTCGACCAAACATTAAGGCCCAATGTATACGCCCATATTGATGAACTCGGTGCCATTACACTTGAAAATAGAGGCTCTCGATACACATTTTCATCACTCGTTCGTTTTGGTGAGTTAAATTCTGAGGCAAATGATCTGCTGCAAAACGAAATTGGGCAGCAATTCTTACCTCCTCATTCATTAATAAAGTTACCGTCATCTTCAACCTTACCTGCCGGTCTATATCATGGAAAAGAACAATGAATTGAGTTTATTATTGAAGTTCTTCTTACTGACCCTACTCTCACTGTTTCTAACAAATAGTGTCTCCCATAGTCGAGAAGTCGTTCTGAACCCGACTGGCAGGGATATCGAATTGGTCTCTTTAGTTAAGATCAGTGATACTGTACTCGGTGAAGCTTCTATCACCATCACCGCAGACGATTCCATTGTATTACCCAAAGAGAGCACACTAGATCTATTATCTTCTTCAGTTTCACAGCAAGCCATCCAGAGGCTTCGTGAAGTAAACAACCTTGAAACGCTCACACAAGTTGACTTTGAAAAAGTCGGACTGGGCTTACAGTTCGATCTTTCAACCCTAGAGTGCATCATCGCCGTCCCAAATGAGCTAAGCCTCACACAGCAAATCTCGTTGTCCGATAATAACGATCATTACAATTACATCGAGCCAAGCTTTTACAGTGGTTATTTGAACATTTTCCTAAACGCAAATGAAACCCAATCATTTGATGAGCAAAGCTCTAGAACCAGCCTTTATAGTTCTCGACTAGATTCTGGCCTAAACATCGGTTCACTTAACATTGAGTATGAGTCCATCTTTGAAAATGGCTCTGAAAAAGAATCGACATACAATAGAGAAGGCACGCGGATCAATGTTGACTTCCCTACCCAAGGTACAAGGCTAGTCGTCGGTGACATGTACAATCCCGGCACTAGTTTTCAAGATGGCACTGACGTTCTTGGGCTCGGCATTACGCGAGACTTTACGCTTATCCCCACCCGAAATGTTCGACCAAAAGCAAATCAGTCTTTTACGCTGCAAAGAACCTCAAGTGTTGACGTTGTGATTGACGGTATTGTTGTGCAACGATTAACGCTTGGTGCAGGCAGTTATAACTTGAATGACATCCCCTTGGCTCAAGGAACGAACGATGTAGAACTCGTGATTACTGACTCATCCGGTCAACAAGAACGCATCCAGTTTTCGATTGCCACAGGTAACGACTTATTGGACAGCGGAGAGTTTGAATATAGCCTGATGTATGGTGCGCCTTCATTTTTCGACAATGGCGCCATAGATTATTTGTCAGATCAAAGACTCGCTCATGGTTACTTAGATTTTGGTGTGACACCCTGGTTAACACTCGGTGTTAACGCTCAGACAAGAGAAAAGCTGTATCAATATGGCTTTTCTGCTCTATTTGCGAATTCTCTTGGCATTACCGAACTTTCTGGCTCCCAAAGCCACCATCCCGAGTTTGGAGATGGACACGCCTATAAAGTGGCGTTTGATGCTGAGTTTTCTGACGCCAATTCATGGCAGCCTCAACTTAGCCTAGTTTACGAATATCAATCCGAGAATTTTTCTGGCGTCAGTGACCTAGACTCAACCCAATCACCATTGAATTTAACCACACATTATGCGTCAGCTTTTGCTGCTGTTTACATTTACGATAGTTTGAGAGCCGCAGTGACATTCAACTATCGCTCTGGCCTCGATAAAAACAATGATTATTGGTCAGTCAGCCCGAGCTTATCTGGTCCTTTTTTTGGCACACCTGCTACTTGGAGTGCTCGCGTAAACTATCAGAATAATGAGGTAGACTCAGATGAAGTCAACACAACACTAACTCTGAGTTGGCCGCTTAGTAAACAGTCTCGCGTAGTCGGCCGATACTCTACTGAAATCGATCAAGCTTCGCTCGACTACACCTATCAAAACAACGTTGGCAATACTGGCGGGGTATCTGGTTTTGCATCTGTCGTTACCGACAGAGAGACGGATTCTAGCGTCGACCTCGGCATTAACTATGCCGCAAATCGATACCAATTCATTGCGGACCACTCTTCACGCCTTGAAGATCTAGACGAGGACAGACGAAATCACTCCACAAGAATCGAAATTGGTAGTGCCCTCGCCTTTGCAGGAACCTCTGTTACGATTGGCCGCCCTGTACGTGAAGCATTTGCGGTTGTAAGCAAGCATTCAAGCTTAGAAGACAACGCTATCGCGATAGACCCAACTAAAGATGGTGACTACGCCCGCATCTATAGTACTAGTCAACATAACGTATTAATCCCGGATCTGGTCGCCTACAACACACAACTGATTAGTTACGACGTAGAGGATCTTCCTCCTGGCTATGATCTTGGAGAAGGTGCCTTTTGGCTCAATCCCGGAAACAAGCAAGGGTACGCTCTTCAGATTGGTTCCGATGCCGTCTTAACCGTTATAGGCACTCTTTTAGATAGACAAAGTGGCAGCCCCATCCCTCTTGTGGCAGGAACAGCAAGCTACTTAGGAACGGGAAAGCAGCTGCCAATTGAGTTTTTTACGAATAGATATGGCTTATTTGCGATATCTGGCTTGAAACCTGGGCGCTATAAGCTCGAACTTGATACCAAACAAAAGCAAACCGTCACCATTGATTTAAGTGAACAACAAGAAGTCCTGATAAGACTGGGAGAGCTCTATGTTGATTAGATCATCCTTTTACCTGATTTCCCTTATTACAGCCTTGCAATCCAATTCGGTGGTAGGTTGTCAAATAAACTCACTGAGCATTGAGCCTATTGCAACGCCTTATAGCTATGATGTCTTTGCCAATGGACCTTATGCGATGACCAACTCTTATAAAGCTGCCGCAGATATTGTAGGCGAAAATTGTCATGTTGAGATGTCACTGCAGATGGAAGACGTGACGACGACATTAACGGGCAGTAACCAGCAAACTCTCGCATTTACATGGGCTGGCGGCAACGGTACGTCCGTTGCAAACCAATGGCAATTTGTACTAACAGAACAATCACCCTCGGCCATCATACAAATGCGTTACCCAGCAAAGCAGTGGCTCCCGGCAGGCTCCTACAGCGGAACACTACAGCTTGCGGTAGCTTATTCTTCAA
Source organism: Vibrio sp. SCSIO 43153 (assembly GCF_023716625.1). Lineage (NCBI taxonomy): Bacteria > Pseudomonadati > Pseudomonadota > Gammaproteobacteria > Vibrionales > Vibrionaceae > Vibrio > Vibrio sp. SCSIO 43153. The sequence continues at coordinate 1,473,544 of NZ_CP071855.1, read as the reverse complement.
TGTTGAACCAAACACCATTATCACCTGCAATTACGACGGTGAATGTCACGGTTAACCCGATTGCAAAAATACAATTTTATGGATTAACTCAGAGGCAATACGACTTAGATTTGGGCAACTTGTACTCAAACAAAGTGATCAGTAATGCGCCAAATTTATGGGTTCAAAGTAACAGTCCTTATCAAATTACCGTTACTTCTAGCCACCAAGGGAAGTTAAGGCATCAATCGAATGATGGACAGTGGGACATCGATTACCAACTTTCGTTTGATAGCCAAGTGATTGACTTAGACCTTTTGGAGGCTCAAGTGAACAAAAGTGAAATGACTTCTGGGCTACCCATTGCTCTTAACTTTGTCATTGGTGACACGTTCAACAGACCGGGAGGAAAGTATAGCGACACTCTAGATATATCTATTGAGCCACTTCTTTCACAACAACCATAGGCATTCCCAATGATGAGACAGTAAAGAGTGGCAAGTGCAATATCAGTGAACTATGGTGATATTGTTAACATTAAGTGCTAAGACAAAATTACTATTTTGGGGCTAGTCATGCACGGTAGGGCAAACAACAGCGGCCGACTCAGTATTCTTTTGGTTGGAGATCATTGTATACAGAATCAGTTTTTACGCCGCGAAATAGAGAAAAGTAATAAGTATAAGTTCACAAGGAAAAGCATTCATGATTTCAGTCACTTAACTATCCAAGGCTCGTTTGACATTGTGTTGGTATCTTACGCACAATTAGAAAAGTATGATTATCATGGCTTTATTTCTGCCTGCACAGCGGAGGCAGACCTGATCGTTTACGACGTACCTAATGGTATTGTCGAGCTTAAACTCGCCGCGAGTTTAAATCTCAAGGGAATGCTTTATGAAGATGCTCCTATCGAGCACTTAACGCGTTGTATACAAGCGGTCGAAAACCAAGAGCTTTGGCTACCGAGAAAAGTCATGGAAAAAATGCTCAGCGACATTCGCCCTTACGCAATGAATTCGCTGGATATCAGCTCAACATTAACCAAACGCGAGAAACAAATACTTGATCGGCTCGTTCAAGGCCATTCTAACCTGCAAATCGCGGAAGAGTTATTTGTTGCGGAAAGCACAGTAAAGACCCACGTTTATAAACTGTACAAAAAACTCAATGTCAGTAACCGAAAAGAAGCCGTTCAGAAAGCAAGCCAGCCGTTTCATTACGAATTTAAGCCACACTAACCTATTAATTGCACTTAACCGCACATACTGCACACCTCTTCTAAAGGCATCCGACCTCTATACAAGTTACTGAAATTGTGCACAATAGACCTGAATTATTTGTTAAAAAATAGTAAATTCAAATAATCTCGCTATCGGTGATTTGTTGATGCTTTATCTTGTTCTGCATCCAGCACCAAGAGAAGGAACCCTAGGTTCAAGGACCCCTTTGGGGCGTTTAAGGAAAGAAAATACAAAAGAGTAGTCACATGAGCGCATTTCAAAAACTCGTCGAACATTCAAATAAAGTCTTCAACTTCGGTCATTTAGCATCCATTGTTGGTTGGGATCAGGCTGCCGTTATGCCCGCAGGCGGTGCAGAAGCTCGATCTAATGCAGTGGCAGAATTAGAAGTCCACATCCACTCTTTAATGACTCAGCCGCACCTTGGTGACCTATTTGCTCAAGCAGAAGAAGAGTCACTGTCTGCTAAAGAGCAAGCCGTACTTCGCGAAATGAAACGTGATTGGCAGCAGGCTAACCTATTACCAGAGTCATTAGTTCAAGCTCAGTCCCTAGCGGGCTCAAAGTGTGAACACGCTTGGCGTACTCAGCGTGGTGACAATGACTGGGCGGGGTTCGAAAAGAACTGGGCAGAAGTGGTCAAACTTTCTCAAGAAGAAGCGCAAATCCGAGCGGAAGCCAATGGCACGACGCCTTACGATGCAATGCTAGATATTTATGAACCTGGCACAACTTCCGCTTCACTCGATGCTCTATTTGCAGACGTTAAAACGTGGCTACCGAATCTAATCGATGACGCTATCGAGAAACAAAAGTCGAACAATATTCTACTGCCTAACGGCCACTACCCTGCTGAAAAGCAAAAGGCATTGGGTCTAGAAGTCATGAAGCTTTTGCAGTTCGATTTTGAGCGTGGCCGTCTCGATGAAAGTGTTCACCCTTTCTGTGGTGGTGTACCAACCGATGTACGAATTACTACGCGTTATGACGAGAGCGAATTTGTTCAGTCTCTAATGGGTATCGTGCACGAAACTGGTCACGCGCGTTACGAGCAAGGTTTACCTAAATCGCTAGCGGGCACTATGGCAGGTCAAGCACGCTCAATGGGAATCCATGAGTCTCAATCTCTGTTCTTTGAGATGCAAGTCGGTCGTAGCCAAGGATTTGTAGAACACCTAGCACGTCTGGCTTCGAACCACTTTGAAGGCCCTGAGTTTGCACAAGATAACCTATCAAAAATCTACACTCACGTAGAGAAAGGCTTTATCCGAGTTGACGCTGACGAGTTGACCTACCCAGCTCACGTCATCCTACGTTACGAGATTGAGCGCGACCTGATGAATGGCGTGATCAAACATACCGACGTGCCAGAGTTGTGGAATGAAAAGATGAAGTCTTATCTTGGTCTATCAACAGAAGGGAACTTCAAAAACGGTTGTATGCAAGACATCCACTGGACCGATGGTTCATTTGGCTATTTCCCTTCATACACACTAGGCGCAATGTATGCGGCACAATTTATGGCTGCTATGAAGAAAACTGTGGACGTGGATGGCGCGATTCGCTCCGGTGATCTGTCACCAATCTTCACATGGTTATCTGACAATATTTGGAGCCAAGGAAGCCTACTATCTACTGATGACTTGGTCACACAAGCGACTGGTGAAGTCTTAAACGCTAAGCACTTTAAAGATCATTTGATTGGTCGTTACTTGTAACAGTCAAATCGAAAGAAAGCCGAGCGTTTTGCTCGGCTTTTACTTTTAATGGCTACTTAACCATTATTGCATCATTTGTCTTTTCATCCATTTCATTAGGCGATTGCACGCCGTTATTACGATGAGTCCAAAGGTAGATGGATGGAATAACCGTAAGGGTCACTATCATCGAGATAACACAGCCCCATCCTACTACTAACGCCATTGGAGACATGTAATTGTCATAACCACCAAACCCATACGCCAAAGGAATTAGACCAGCAACCGTCGTGATGGTCGTTAATGTTATTGGTCGAACGCGACTTTGAGTCCCTTGAATGACAAACTCTAATAAGTTGCTTTTATTACAATCCGATTCGTGTTCTTTAAAGTGCCAGATCAACACTAAGCTGTTATTCACCATGATACCAATCAAGGCGATCATCCCGATAATCGAGAAGAAACTTAAAACTTGATTGTGTAAGAACAGAATGAACAACGCGCCTGCAATACCAAAAGGAATCACCGTTAAGACAATTAACGTCTCTCTCATCCTATCGAACAACAAGATGAGAAGCAGAGCGATGCCAATAAACGCCACGCTGATTGCAATGATAAAGCCTTGTTGTGCTTCCTGGGTTTCAAGGATTTGACCAGTAGCGATGATCGATGCACCGCCGTACTCTTTATTGGCAAACTCTTGTTGCACCAAAGCAAACACCGCCACAGGGTCTGTTACCGTAGCATCTACCCCAGAAGAAACGCGGATAACTCGTTCACCATTAAAGTGCTTGATCTGCGCTTCTGAGTCTGCATTTTTCCATCGAACCAACTCGCTCAAAGGCACGAGCTTGTTATCACTTGCACGAACTAACAGGTTATTGAGCTCCTCAAGTGACTTGTCATCCTCTTCTAACGCAACTCGGAAGTACACTTCTTCCTCACCGTTAAAGATGCGAGTCACTCGCTGACCATCAATCGCGAACTTGATGATGTCACCTACTTGGTTCGCGCTAATACCATAATATTTTAACCAATGGTGCTGTAGTTCTGCTTGGATCTGCGGTGCAGGTGCGTTCAAATCGCGACGCACACGACTGGTTCCGTCGAGAGAATCAATATATGCCGTTAAGTCATTGGCTAAGTTCTCACGACCTTCGTCCGTTCCGCCAACAACACGTAAATCAACTGGGCGTCCAACTGGTGGCCCACCACCATCAATATCAAATTCGATCTGCGCGAGACCAGTAATTTGTGTGGCTTTTTCTTCCCACTCCTCAACGATTTGCTCTGCCGTTCGGGTTCGACTATTAGGTGGTGTTAGTGAGATAACCCAATAGCTATTTGGTGAACTCACCTCTCCGTACCAGTAGTTTACCTCTTCCGTATTTTTAATCAGTGACTCTAATTTCTGAGTTTCTTGCCAAACGTCATCCAAATCCAGTTCTGGATTCGACTCAGCACTTATCTCGATCAGATACGCGCCATCCGTAGGGAAGAACAGAAAACTCAAGCTCTTATAAGAAATTGCACCTAAACTCAGGATCACAACAGTGATACATGGTAACGCCAACTTACTATTGCGAATAACAAACTCAATCAATCTATTAAGGATCGTTAAATCTAAGAAGGCTTTCTTTTTGAGTTGGTTGCGCTTGGTTAAAATGCCTTTTAGGTGAGCAGGAATAAAGAACAGTGCATCAACGAATGAGAAACACAGCGCCACAATCACGGTAAGCGGAATAACATAAACGAGCTTACCACTGTTACCAGGTAAAAAGAGCAACGGCACAAACGCGATCATAGTTGAAAGAATACTAGCCAGTACCGCAGGAAATACGCTCTTCACCCCCTGAGTTACAGCGGTTTCAACAGGGTATCCCTCTTCGACTAACGCGACGATTTTATCACTGACAACGACAGCATCATCCACAATGATGCCGACGATTAAAATCAATGCCGACATGGTAAACACATCGAGGATTTGGCCAAAAGGTGGAAGTAAAGCCAAGGTGCCAAAAATACAAACTGGAATGGAAACCGCAACCCAAAACGCGATTCTTCTGTCTAGGAACAGCGCCAGAGTAATCAGCACTAAACCAAGTCCTACCAAACCGTTGTCTTTCACAATCCGCGCTTTTTCTTGAATATCTCCAGATAAATCAGAACCGATTGCGATTGTGTACTTATCCCCTAGCAAGCTTTGCTGGCTATCAATCAATGCTTTAACCGCATTGGAAGTACTAATGACATCGGCTGTTTCATTGGTCCTGAGATCAAATAGGATACTCTTATTACCATTTATCGAGCCGTAAACATCACCTTTTTCAAAACCATCCTCAATGACACCTGAGACATCTTTTAGCTGGATATTGGGACTGAATGAAATGAACATGTTTCTCAGCTCATCAAGACTGTCCAACTCTGCAGATGTCATTAATTCTGGGTTGTTCTTGAGCGTCTCTAGACGTCCTCCACTGATCAAAGTGTTACGCTCGGCAATCAGTGCTGCAACTTGGTCGAGTGTCAGACCGTACCGGCGCAATGAAATTGGTTCAAGCTGAATTAAGAACTCAGGAGCGCGTAAATCAACGGTATAAACCTCACCTATCCCCTCAACGCGGCGCAACGCGAGCTCAAGATCTTTGGCTTTCTGTCGCAGTGCTTTGTAGCCAACATCACCTGAGATACCCACTACCATGAAATCTAGACTGTACGATTTTTTGATCGAAAGTGTTGGCGCTTCAGTCACTCCTGCAGGCAAGTCAGATACTCTTGCCAAGGCATCTCGAATGTCTTGGTACACCGCATTTGGGTCTGAAACGTTACTGTCCAACACCACACTGATGTTGGAAATGCCAGTTTCAGAGGTAGATGTGAACTCTTTTAAGCCAGAAATGGAAAGCAACTCTTTTTCAATCTTACTGGTGATATTGCTCTCGATGTCTTTCGCACTTGCTCCGGGATAAACGGTAACAATATTACCTTTACCTAGATCAAATCGCGGCTTTTCCGCCAGCGGCAGGTTGTACGCAGTTAGCGCCCCTACACTGATGATCAAAATCGTCAGTATTTTAGAGGCAAACTTACGATGAGAGAGTAGTTCTAAGAAGAAGTTCACATCGCCTCCTCATCATTGAAATAGACATAAGATTCCATGCCAGGGTTCAGCAAACCATCAGTGTTTTGGACGGTGACTTCAACAAGGAAGCCTGGTTCACTGTTTTTAAACGCAGGCGAAAGTAAGGTAATTGTTCCATCTAACGTCTTATTCACTGAAGGGACTTCGACTTTCACCGCTTCACCTTTTGTGAACTTGTTAAAATCAATTTCCAATAGGTGGAAACTGACCTTTAACATATCCATATCTGCGATAGTAAATAGAGGATCGCCTACCGAGATAAACTGCCCCATCTCTACAGAACGATCAATAATGACGCCATCAAATGGAGCATCTGGCGTTGCTTTATCTAGCGTCCTTGCGGCAATTTTGTATTGGGTGTTGCTGACATTAAATTGAGCTCGGCCAATGTTGGTCACACGAATTTGATTATCGACATCACTCGCGGACACGCCTTTGCTCTTTAATAGAGACTGATAGCGCTTCAATTGCTTTTCTTGAATATCGAGCTCAGCGCGACTTACTTCAAGCTCGTTTCTCGCAAGCTCTAAGCTCAACGAATAGTCTTGCGACGACAAAGACAGTAACTCTTGGCCTTGAGTCACCAAATCGCCATTGTCATAAACATAAGAGTCGACGACTCCTGCAACCTCACTTTTAACAACGACACTTTTTTCAGGGATTAACTGACCTACAACGTAATCACTCGAGGCATGAGCAATACTTGATAGGAAAAACAACGGTATTAGTGCAGATCTTTTATTCATTTAGTTATCTCAAATCTGATGAACCAAAAGTGACCTGTGCAGATTGCTCTATTCAAATAATTAGAAACCACTGATATCAACGCACAAGCCCATGATGTTTAGCAAAACGTTAACCAAAAGTATGGTTAATAGTTAACGCAATTCTTGATTGGACCTATAAATTATCAGTGGAAGTGTGGAAAAAAAGTGAGTCCTTAATGGACAGGGTTGAAAGTCAATTGATAGAACTATTTACACCTCTAGCGTACTTTTTCAAGAATTAACCGAATTCGTGACGGTGTTATGAGATTCAGAATTCTCTTGGTCAGAACAATGTCAGGCAGCGGTGTTTTTTGATTCAAGACAGTTTTCACTGGGTTAAGGTGTGTAATAAGAGGTGTTCTGTTCCCTTTCGGGCCCGCACGATACGGATGCGGTCTCGACCCAGAAAGAAAGAGACACCCAAATGACACAAATCAATCAAGAACGTCTAGTTGAACACTTCTGCCAACTGGTTCGCATCGATAGCGAATCAATGAATGAAAAACAAATCGCAGAAACTCTAGCTGAGCAACTGGGCGAGTTAGGCTTTACAGTTCAAAAGCTACCTGTACCAGAACACATTTCTAACGGTTTTAACGTATACGCGCGTCTAGAAGGTAAGAAAGAAGGCTCTATCCTAATGAGCTGCCACATGGATACAGTAACTCCGGGTATTGGCATCGAACCTATCATCGAAGACGGCATCATTCGCTCTAAAGGCAATACAATTCTTGGCGGCGATGACAAGTCTGGTATTGCGGCAATCATGGAAGCGGTTCGCTGCATCCAAGCAGAAAACCTTGAGCACAAAACACTAGAGCTTGCATTCACTGTGCATGAAGAAGGCGGTCTGTTCGGCTCTGAGTACTTCGACATGACGCACGTAACGTCTAAAGAAGCGATCGTACTAGACACAGGCGGTCCTATCGGCACTATCGTGACAGCAGCACCTGGTCAGCAAAAAATCGTTGCGACAATCAAAGGCCGTCCAGCACACGCGGGTCTAGCTCCTGAAGAAGGCATCAGTGCAATCATGGTCGCGGCAGATGCCATCAATCAGATGAACCTGCTTCGCATCGACGAAGAAACAACAGCAAACATCGGTATGGTAAATGGTGGTCAAGCGACTAACATCGTAATGCCAGAGCTAAAAATCGTTGCCGAAGCTCGCTCTCTAAATGGCGAGAAGCTAGAAGCGCAAGTCAACCACATGATCTCTACATTCGAGTCTGTGAGCGAAAAACATGGTGCAGAAGTTGAAATCGAATCAAGCCGTGCATACGACGCGTTTGTTATCGAAGAAGACAATGCACACGTATCAGCAATCAAAGCGGCATTCGCTGACATGGGCATCGATGCGTTCACAAAAGGCACAGGTGGCGGTAGCGACGCGAACAACTTCAATAAGAAAGGGCTAACAACCGTAAACCTTTCTACAGGTATGGCAAAAGTACACACCACGGAAGAATTCATTGCAGTGGACGACATGGTGAAAATCACAGAGTTCGTAAAACACTTCCTAGTAAAATAAGCTCACTGCAAACCTAAATTCAGATAATCACTTTGATCCCCTTCCGGCCCTACGCTTGAAGGGGATTTTTTATTAGATACCTTTGCGTACTTCACTTACTAGATTGTGCTCACTGTAAATAAATCTAGTGCCATAAACCCGCCCACAACTTTGTGACACTGTCACTAAAAACCCACAAATAGATAGCCACAATATCAGTTTTTGTGCTGAACATTGGCTATTTACTCTCCTTCTACCAACGTATTTTAATAAAAAGCCTAAACACTTATAAACTTCGCTCAATTAAGATGCCAACTACATAAAAATCAACACCTTGACTAGATAGATAACGACAAATTTGGACATAAGGTTCCAATCTGATTCCACCATCAAGCTGGGGCTGGAAGTACCTAGGCTCAGCAGAAAATCATGTTCAGTTTGGTTTTAACCCACTGAAAATCGATCGTAGTAGCATCGACAATGCACAGCGAGTAGCGAACTATTTTAATCAGTCTAAGTTGCTGACATGGGAACAAGCAGGCACAACGGCATGGGGTGAATCGGAAAACGCCATTTTCATCGATACCGATGCAGACGGTGAACGCCGCTACTTTATGCAAAAACGCCCGGGAGTGAACATCGCGTTGCCAGTTCAAAACACCTCTGACGCTGATTGGCAACATCTCGGCCAGTTCTAACTCGTAAAAATGTTCGTAGCATGATCATTTAACGTTAACGCCCTACCTAAGCTCAGACTTGTGTAGGGAGTCTTTCTATTTTATTCCAGCGGTCTTTTTGGTGTTGCCCTCAAACCGAGTTACACTACGCCCTCTTTTCCTTTTCTGATTCATTCCCATGACCGACGCTGATATCGAGCTGCAACACCTTTGGTTAGAAGTCCAAGCTGAGCGCTGGCAGAACCTGTCACGCTTTTTGTTTAGCTATTACTGTTACAAACACAACCTCGTGAGTAAAACCAATAAAGTGTGTTGGGAAACAGCCCGTGCATCACTACCTTGTTCTAAGACGATTACCGAACGCAAACATGCGGTTATCGAACCATTGATACCGGAAGATACGGTCGTTGGACTATTAAAAACCATCAGCAAAGATGGCGATATGAGCTTTGAAATAATGACGAGCACACTCGACACATTTTTGCGCTATGTTGTGATCAGCAAACAAGAAAAAGCCCAGCTTAAAACCAACATGCCAGCAAGTTGGTATCAGCTAGAGAACAAGTCATTAATGGCACGTTTTGAGCTCGCAGGTATTGTCATTTAAGGTACGTCGATGCAGTTACAAACCCTAGGTAAAGGACGCTTCGAGGCGCAATGGAGTGAAGATAAACATCTTATCGAAAAAACGATCCGAGATTGCATCTGTACGCGCCGAATTTTTGATGAAAACGAAAAGCTCCTCACCCAAGGCGAGCATGTCGAGAACTTATATCTGGTCGATTCCGGTCGCATCTCCATGGGAGTCACGGCGAGAAACGGCAAAACCTTTCTGCTTGGCACGCTTGAGTGTGAACAACAAGTCTTTGGTGAAATGGAGTTCTTTACTGGCTATCGTTGCCAAATGGATATTATCCCAGTTGAGCCAGTTGAAGTTGCCATTATTGATGCGCAAAAGCTGCAAAAGTGCCTGTTAGAGCAGCCTCGACTGTCGCTTTACTTTGCCAGTGCTATCGCGATTGATTACCAAGATACGGTGGAGATTCTTTCTCGCCGATTACTTTACCCAATCACCTATAACGTGGCATACGACATTTATCATCAGTATTTAAATGACCTGCCAGTGGATGGGTTCCAAAAGAACTACTTGGAAGCTGAGCGATTTGCCACCTCAGATCGTGTGTATCGCCGCGCAGTGAAAGAGCTTGAAAGCAAAGGCTTCATTGCCAAAGAAAAGAAAGGGTTACGTATTCTCGACTTGGACGGACTGCGTAATTTTGTCGACGAATAGCTGAGTTCTTTAATCGTAAATGAGAAAAGGTCTGCACAATGCAGACCTTTTTGTTTTCGTACTTAATTTCATTTAAGCGGTTTGCGTTTGCCTTACCGTTTTAAACTTCATTGAAACCACTAACATTGCCACGACTACTGCGTAGATAACTGGGATAGCGTACATCACGGTTTGCAGACCAACCACGCTTTCCATTACCGAACTGATGGCTGGGCTAAACATCGCGCCCGCACTGCCGCTGATTAAAATGTATGACACGTTCTTACTGGTTGCATTGCGCACAAACGATACACCGTAAGCAATAAAGGCATTGTAAAGCGCAGCGCACGCAAAACCGTAACCGTAAGTCAGGTATGACAACCATTCTAGTTTATCCGTAGTAACGATAACGCTAGTGATCACCATAGCAACAGAGATGATAGTCAGTAAGAAAGTCTGAATCTTCATACGCGAAACAATCACGGTAGAAACCAACGCACCAACCAGAGCGGCAGACCAGTATTGAGTGATGATGTTGCCCGCTTGCTCAAATGGGATATCAAACTTCTCTTTCACGAACATTGGTGCCCAAGTTAGGAAGGTGTACAGCGCAAGCATACCTAGGAACAAACCTACACCACCGCTGATGATGCCGAAGTTCCATTCAGATTTTGCTTCTTGCTCAGAGCCACTTTCGCCGCCACATTGGTTAAAGTTGGTCAGCAGCGCAACAAACATAGTTGCCAGCGCTACCACGCCCACACTCAGGTAGCTGATGCTCCAGTTCATGGCATTGGTCAGTGCATATGTGGTAATCAAAGGGAAAACAACGCCCGCAACATTGAAGGTCGCGTCTTGAACCACCAGCATGGTGCTTTGAATTTTGTCTTTCCATACCGATACGACGATAGTACCCGCGATACAAAGACCGACACCACCACAGAAACCAATGACTGTCATGCCAAGCATCACGATAAACAGAGATGGTGCAACGTATAGGCTCAATGCAGAAGCTGCAATCGCGCCGTAACACAACACGGTCATGCGTTTGATGCCGACTTTCTCAATCAAAAAGAAAGCAGCGATAGTGCCGGCAAGTGCGCCGCCATTTAATAGCGAGAAAATCGACGCGACTTCGTTAACGTTCGCATCAAAGGTGTTGGCAAGCGGTTCGACCAACATACCAAATTGGGTCGCAAAACCCGCCATGATGAAGTTGGCGAGAAAGCTAATTGCGGTGAGTGTTATTTTATTTCTCATAGTTCACTCCAAGGGCTCATTGGATAGATGTTCTTATCATGATTGAGAGCCAGCGAGCTAGCTCTCAAAACAAACTTAATCGTAGGGTTAAGCTTTAATCGCAGTTTCTAGCGCAATTTCAATCATGTTGTTGAAAGAAAGCTGACGCTCTTCTGCTGTGGTTTCTTCGCCAGTAATGCAGTGATCAGACACGGTCAAAATCGCCAGCGATTCGATGCCGAATTGGTGCGCCAAGCCGTACAAGCCCGCCACTTCCATGTCCACACCAAGCACGCCAAAGCGTTCTAGTGCAGGGATCATGTCTTCATCCGGATCGTAGTAAAGATCACCAGTGAAAATGTTGCCCACTTTGACATCAATGCCTTTCTCTTTCGCAGACATGTAAGCATTGTGCAGCAGTTCAAACGTTGCAGACGTTGCCATGTGGTAGCCACTGCTGCGCTTAGCGTTAGTTGGTGAATCCGTACCTGCTGCTTGCGCTAAGATTACGTCACGCATGTGAACGTCTTTTTGCGTCGCACCGATACTACCGATTCGGATAATGCGTTTCACACCAAAGTCATTAATCAGCTCGTGACCGTAAAGCACCATTGATGGGATGCCCATGCCATGCCCCATGACTGAAATGCGCTGGCCTTTGTAGTAACCGGTGTAACCCAGCATGTTACGAATGTCCGTGACCAGTTTGGCGTCATCTAGGTAGGTTTCAGCGATGTATTTCGCGCGCAGCGGGTCGCCCGGCATGATAACAGTTGAAGCAAAATCTTCTGCAGAACCTGCGATATGAGCAGTCATAATGTTTTCCTCGTTCGTTCTGATGGCGCAATCATAATGAGGAAGCGGGACAAAGTTTCAGGACAAAAGTCCGGTTTAAAAGTACAAGGTCTCAGAACGGAAGAAAGGCAACAAAAAACAAAAAAGCACCTATGAAAGGTGCTTTGGGGGTGATGCGAAACCAGTATTACAAGAAGTGGAATGTTACATTGCCAGTAATGCTACTTAAGCTATCACTATCTCCTTCAATATCCACGCCGAAAGCTTGATAACTCGCCCCAATTGAAATGTTATCCAGAACGAAGTATTCAGCACCAAATCCAACCACATATGACACACCATCATCCTTGTCCAAAGAACTTAATGATCCGTTGTATTCAACATTAAATGCGTTAATTCCCGCTTTACCGTATACGTGGAGAGGGCCAAAATCAATGCTAGGTTTTGCAGCTAAGTAGAACGAAGAAAAATCCACACTGCCGGAGTTTCCACCTAAAGATAGGTCAACTTGTCCATGGTTAAAGTAGCCAACTTCAATACCAATCAATGGCAAGATCCCCGTGCCAACATGAATGCCGTAAGTTGTGTCATTTTCGCTGTCGATATCAGACTGACCAATTTGACCACCAGCGTAGATCCAAGAGTCAGCAAACGCTGAACTTGAACAAAGCACCAGAGCCAATAACGAGAGTTTTGTTTTCATAGTGATACCTTTCTGATTGGATTCCAGACTGGCCTATAAGACGAGTGTTTTCGCGTCTATTATGCTTTTCTAGCCAGACTATATGAGAAAGCTAGCTCGTTTTTCGAAAAGTGGGCGAATAAAATATAAGCAATATTTATTTGTGTGATTTACAAACAAAAAACGCCGGCATGTTGCCGACGTTTTACAAATAAACCTTCGAAGAACTCGATGATTATAGGAAGTGCAGTGTCGCGTTTAGAGAGAAAGTACCGATGTCGTCTTTACCCGCTGTGTAGTTCATGTAGCTTGCACCAACAGACATAGGACCGAAAATGAAGTATTCCGCACCCACACCGTACATTAGATCGAAATCATCGTCGTTTGTGCCGCCAGAAACTTTCTTATCCCACTGGTGGATACCGCCTTTTGCGTACACGTGTAGCGGGCCGAAATCGATACTTGGCTTAAGTGCTGCGTAGTAAGAAGTCAGCTTAGTATCTTTGCCATCTACTTTGAATTCACCGTGCTGAGTTACACCTGCTTCGATACCGATGATAGGCAGGATACCTGTACCAACGTGTACTGAGTAAGAAGTGTCACTTTCGCCTTTAAAATCAGACTGGCCTACAGACGCTCCGCCGTAAATCCATGAGTCTGCCATTGCTGCAGAAGAAGCACCAAGAAGTGCTACTGCCAATAGAGTTTTCTTCATCATCAACCTTTACTCTTTATTATTACCCACTTCTGCTTTGGGCAGAGGTTGGTACTGCAAACATAAAAGAGGCGAACCTTTGCCTCTTTTATGACTAAAAATCACTTGTGGCCAAAAATCTGCAATTACTGTACCAATAGAGCCTATAACTGGACAAACCATTGATTAGTCAGTAATCCCCACAAGAAAAACCGCCGCTATTGTACTGATCGCTTAGCAAGCATCAATCGCATTTTTGACACGTTTATCAGAAACCGGATATGGAGTGCCTAATTGTTGAGCAAAGAAGCTCACACGAAGTTCCTCGAGCATCCAACGGATCTCTTTTACATTCTCCGGAATCACCATGCCTTTTGGAATCTTGTTCAGCAACTCTTTATAATCACTGGCTACTGACTCCACTTTTAGCATGTGTAAACGGTCTTTATTCGGATCAATCGGCAACTTCTCCATACGGCGCTCAATCGCGCGCATGTAACGTAGAATATCTGGCAGACGTTTCCAGCCACATTCTGTTGCGAAACCTTTGAAGATCAGTCCTTCTATTTGTGCTTTGATGTCCGATAACGCAAACGCCATGGTGAAATCGATCTTGCCTTTCAACTTCTTATTGATGTTGAACGCGGTCGTCAGGATGGTTTCCACTTGCTGCGCAATTTCCACCACGGTATCACCAAGTTCAGCACGAACGTGTTCTTTCAGCGCATCAAACTTCTCAGGCTCCCAAACCAAACCGCCCTGCTCTTCGATAAGCTTATCGACACCACACGCGATACAGTCATCAATCAGATCCAGCACTTTACCGTAAGGGTTAAAGTACAGACCCAACTTCGACTTGTTCGGTAAGTTAGAGTGCAGGTATTTAATTGGCGACGGCACGTTCAACAAGATCAGACGGCGCTGACCCGCTTGCATTGCCGTGACCTGCTCGTATTCGGTCTCGTACAGTTTGATTTCAACACTGTCCTTAGAATCCACAATCGCTGGGTACGCTTTAACATCGTAACCGCCACGTTTTTGTTGGTACACCTTAGGCAGCTCGCCAAAACTCCACGTATGCAAACCTTCTTGCTCGATGTCGTCATCCGCAACTTTTGAAAGGGTTTCTTGAACTTTGTCTTTCAAGCTCTCTTTCAATTCGTGAAGGTCTTTGTTTTCCTTCAACTTGCGATTTCTATGGTCAACCGCGCGGAAAGTCACCTTCAAGTGCTCCGGAATTTGATCCATATTCCAATCTTCGCGCAGAACTTCTACACCCGTCATTCGACGCAGCTCTTTCTCTAACGAGTCAAGCAGCGGCGCTTCCATCGGTGTTGCACGAGCTAAGAAAGCATCGGCGTAGTTTGGCGCAGGAACAAAATTCTTACGCACCGTCTTCGGCAGCGATTTAATCAAACTCACCACAAGCTCATGGCGCAGACCTGGGATCTGCCAATCAAAGCCTGCAGGCTCGACTTGGTTCAAGATCGGCAGCGGCAAGTGTACCGTCACACCGTCACTGTCATCACCCGGCTCAAACTGGTAGCTCAGCTTAAGTTTCAGGTTGTTTTGATGCCAGAAGTTCGGGTAATCCAAATCGGTAACGTGGCTTGCATCGCCCTTGAACAGCATCTCTTTCTCGAAGTTCAGCAGTTCTTTGTTGTCTTTAGACGCTTTCTTCCACCACGTATCGAAGTGTTTACCAGAGACTACTTCAGTACCAACACGTTGGTCGTAGAAATCAAACAGTTCATCGTCATCCACCAAGATGTCACGGCGACGAGATTTGTGTTCAAGTTCTTCCACTTCTTGAAGAAGCTTGCGGTTTTGCTTGAAGAACGCGTGTTTAGTTTCCCACTCACCTTCCACCAGCGCACTACGAATGAATAGCTCACGACTGACGGTTGGATCGATACTGCCATAGTTCACCAAACGCTTCGGTACAATTGGCACGCCGTAAAGCATCACTTTCTCGTGTGCCATGACTGCTGCACGTTTCTTCGACCAATGCGGCTCGCTGTAACTGCGCTTAATCAGGTGCTTCGCTAACGGTTCAATCCACTCAGGTTGAATCTTGGCGATGATACGACCCCAAAGTTTAGAGGTTTCCACCAATTCAGCAGACATGATCCACTTAGGCTGTTTCTTAAATAGACCTGATGCAGGGAAGATATGGAAACGAGCGTTACGCGCGCCTTGGTATTCATTCTTCTCTTGGTCTTTCATACCGATGTGTGACAACAAACCGACCAAGATTGAGCTGTGTACGCCATGGTAAGACGCAGGCTCATCGTTCAGTTTGAATTCCATTTCACGCATCGACTGGTGAATTTGGAAGTACACATCTTGCCACTCACGCACGCGCAAGTAGTTCAAGTAATCTTGTTTACATTGCTTGCGGAACTGGTTGCCCGTTAGCGCTTTTTGCTGCTTCTGGATATAATCCCACAGGTTCACAAACGTCAGAAAATCTGAGTCTTCATGGAAGAAACGTTTGTGCTTGTCATCAGATGATTGCTGCTTGTCACTTGGACGCTCGCGCGGGTCTTGAATCGACAATGCCGCTGCGATGATCATCACTTCTTTCAATGCGCCTTGCTTTGGTGATTCCAATACCATACGTGCTAAACGTGGGTCGATTGGAAGGCGTGCAAGTTGACGACCAATGCTGGTTAGGCGTTTCTTCGATTCTTTCGCATCAGAATTGATTGCACCCAACTCTTCTAGAAGGCGAA
Source organism: Vibrio sp. SCSIO 43153 (assembly GCF_023716625.1). Lineage (NCBI taxonomy): Bacteria > Pseudomonadati > Pseudomonadota > Gammaproteobacteria > Vibrionales > Vibrionaceae > Vibrio > Vibrio sp. SCSIO 43153. The sequence continues at coordinate 1,457,113 of NZ_CP071855.1, read as the reverse complement.
CACCGTCTTGAATGTTACGTTTGTCAGGTGCTTCCACAAACGGGAAGGCTTGAATATCACCCAAACCAAGTGCCGTCATCTGCAAGATAACCGACGCTAGGTTGGTGCGCAGGATCTCAGGATCGGTAAACTCCGGACGTGACTCAAAATCTTCCTCTGAGTACAGGCGGATACAGATACCCTCTTCCACACGACCACAACGACCTTTACGCTGGTTCGCACTCGCCTGAGAAACTGGCTCGATTGGAAGACGCTGAACCTTAGTACGGTAACTGTATCGACTGATACGCGCCGTACCCGGGTCGATAACGTATTTGATGCCCGGAACCGTCAACGAGGTTTCCGCTACGTTGGTTGCCAGTACAATTCGACGACCAGCATGAGGTTGGAAAATCTTGTTCTGCTCACCCGCCGACAAACGCGCGTAAAGCGGCACAATTTCCGTGCTCTTCAGGTTACGTTTCGACAGTGCATCAGCGGTATCACGGATTTCACGCTCACCGTTCATGAAGATCAGGATGTCACCTAAGCCTTCATCGCACAGTTCGTCTACCGCTTCGAAGATACCTTCAAGTTGGTCACGATCATTATCGTCATCACCACTTAGTGGGCGGTAACGCGTTTCTACTGGGTAAGTACGACCTGACACTTCAATGATTGGGGCATTGTTGAAGTGTTTTGAAAAACGCTCAGGGTCGATGGTTGCCGACGTGATGATCACTTTCAGATCAGGACGACGTGGTAGCAACTCTTTCAAGTAACCCAAGATGAAATCGATGTTAAGACTGCGCTCGTGCGCTTCATCGATAATGATGGTGTCGTATTGATTCAAGAAACGATCATGCTGAATTTCAGCCAGCAAGATACCGTCCGTCATCAATTTGATTTGGGTATTTTCAGAGATCTGATCGTTGAATCGAACCTTATAACCAACAAACTCACCAAGCTTGGTTTCCATCTCTTCGGCAATACGGTTCGCAACCGAACGCGCCGCAAGACGACGAGGCTGAGTATGACCAATCAGACCGAATTTACCGCGACCAAGCTCAGCACAAATTTTTGGTAGCTGAGTGGTTTTACCTGAACCGGTCTCACCTGCAACGATAACCACTTGGTTTTCTTCGATCGCTTTCGCAATGTCGTCGCGTTTTTGACTGACTGGCAGGATTTCAGGGTATTCAATCGTTGGTTTGTAGCTACTACGTTGCTCCACAACCATCATGGATTTGGCGATATCTAATGCGATTTCATCAAACACAGCGTTACGTGCTGCGTCTTTTTTGATTTTGCTTGCACCAGAGATTCGTTTACTCAAGCGGAAGCGGTCACGCATCATGCACTGGTTAAGTGCCTTGCGCAGTGACGCTGCATTATTTACTTGAGCCTGAGGCGCAGCATTCTGAGAAGCTTGTGCTTGAGATGCATTAGCCTGCTTCGCTTTGGCATTTTGCGCACCATTTGACGGTGTCGCTTGCTCTTCAGCGGGATTCTTTTTTGGGGGCTGTGACGAAGTCAAAGCGTTTCCTATTCTTTTCATTACATAAAACTGCGCGGATTGTAGCACATAAGGGCTAGAACAAGATAACGGAAAGCAGTATCCAGCAATCATTCAATTTTTTCGAACAACTTAAGCAAATCCATCGGGTTTTGAGTCTATGAGCATTGCCTATAATGCATCACATAGCCGAAAGCACTCATTAAAGGAAATCCATATGTCTCGTGTACTAGCTCTTAAGTCAAGCATCCTTGGCGATTACTCTCAATCAAACAAACTGGTTGAAGACTTCATCAAAAATGTAGACCAAGATAAACTAACAGTTCGTGATTTAGCTGCGAATCCACTGCCAGTTTTAGACTTTTCCGTTGCGACAGCACTACGTGCAACAGAAGATCTTTCGCAAGAGCAACAAGCGGTGGTTGATCTATCTAATACCTTAATTGAAGAAATCAAAGCAGCAGATACTTTGGTTATCGCAGCACCAATGTACAACTTCACGATTCCAACCCAGCTTAAAAACTGGATTGATTTGATTGCTCGTGCAGGCGTGACATTCAAATACACAGAAAATGGCGTTCAAGGTCTGATTGAAGGTAAGAAAGCAATCGTAGTCACCACTCGTGGTGGTCTTCATAAAGACTCACCAACCGACAGCATGACACCATACCTACGCACAGTATTGGGCTTTGTTGGTATCACGGATGTGGAATTTGTTTACGCAGAAGCGCTAAACATGGGCGAAGACGCAGCAGCGAAAGGCATCTCAGACGCACAAAGCCAATTGGCAACCTTGGCGTAAGATTGAATAGCATTGAATACAAACAAAAAGGGATTGGTTCGCGCCAATCCCTTTTTTATCGTTTTAAGTCAAAGCTGATCATGCTGTTGTAGCAACTTTGCGCGCATTGTCCGCAACCTTTGCATTTGGCAGCGTCAATTTTAGGTTTCATATCATCTTGCCATTGCAAAGCATCATAAGGGCAACTGTCCTCGCAACTACCGCAATAACCGTATAAGTTTTCACAGCTGTTCGAGATAGTGGCAATCAAGCCTGTAGACTCTGTTTGATTGGAAAGCGCCAATGTAGGACACGCCGACTTACACGCGCCGCATAAATCACATGCCGAGTAACTGATGTCTAACGCGGCAACGCCATCAACCATTTCTATGATTTGGCTCGGACATGCAGAAGCGCACTTTCCGCACCCATCACATAGCCTTGTGAACATCGACTCTTCCACCGCATACGGCGGTCTCGCTTTTACACGAGGCTCTTGAGCTTGCTCTACTGTTGCGCAACGGAACGAAAACAGACGTCGCTTGCTTAGATCAACCGATTCAGACTGGCGCATCCGAGTAATCTCTCTTTGCTGGCACAACGACTTGGTATTGCTCACTCAAGGATTGAAGCAATTCTTCAGTAAGGCTCGACAATTTTGAGTAAGGCGCAAGAGTCACTGCTTTTTTGAAGCGTTTGTTGAAAAAACCAAACCACGTCATCAGGTGCTCGCGCAGCATTTCAGCCGCCAGTTTTTGTTGGTCAGTTTCTAGCAACATCCCTAACACCATCAGCATCAAGCCGATCTGGTCTTCTGGCTCACGTTGGTCAGATTCCAAAGCAAAACCACAACGCTGCAAGAAGTAACGATATTCAATGGTTGATTCACCAAACAACACCGCTTCTTTATCTAGATAAGCCGAACCCCAAGGTGGCGCAGGCATCTCACCAATACCGGCAAACATGCGATCGTGCTCCATTTGCAGTGTCTCTTCGCTCTCGTTTTGAAAGCTGCGCAGCATGTCATTGAGCGCTTCGATTGGCGTATCAGTATTGCTCAACAACGTATCGAGATTTGCCGCTGGGTAATCTTTTGGCTGGTAGTAAAACAGTGCACCAAACAGCTTAAGAACGATGCTGGTATCTTGTGGTTCAAGTTGAGAAATTTGCATGAAGTACCTTTGATGACTGGTGTTTTTATTCTTCGATTAAGTAAAACGGAAAAGAGGTGGGACGAACACTCGCCCCACTCTGCTAATTGTTATCAGTACAAACAACGATTATTAGTACAAACCAGATGTAAAGTGCATGCCGTAGAACACGTTACGACCTAGAATCTCTGCAACGAACAAGGCAACGAATGCCACGATAGCCAGCAAGTTCTTCTGACGACCTTCAGCGGTAAACAACTCAGCGAATACCCAAAGAGCAGCAGCAACCACAAGCAACAATACGTGACCAGCAACATAGCCAGATAGCATGGTGATTTGATCCAAGCCACTGTGAATCGCCGTTGAGATACCTGCGAAGTAAATCGTCTGCATTACTGAGAACGCTAGGTTCAGCGCAATCAAGCTCACACCAGCCCACATTAGGCGACGATTGGTTTTCTCAGCCGTCACGTCCAATACGTTGATCAGCGTGTAACCAAACATCAGACCCGAAGTCACGACCGTGAACCAAAACGCAACCGTTGTCATTGGTGAGTACCATGCTGGTACCGTTTCGATTTGGTAAACATTTGCCATCGCGAACATGAAAATCACGCCAACCGCGATAGACAACCAGTTCACAATTTTGCGAACGCCTTCGCTGCCGATTTTTAGAATCGTTAGCAACCAGTACAAACCCGCTAGAGACAGAAAGCTTGCACCCGTTAAGATCTCGTTAGATAGCGCCGCACTACCAACACGGTTTAATGCGTTGAAGGCACGAAGTGGACTACCTAAATGCGTGGTTGAGAACAAGAAACCCAATCCCATTACAACCAAAATTGCGAAACGTGCGATGTTCATACGAGGTTCTGTCACGCGTGGTGGCTTGCCGAATTTCTCGAACGCATTAACCGTTAGGTGCGCGCCAACCGCTGTTTGAGCAAGAACCGTAAAGGCAACTAATGGTGCTTCGTATAACATTATTTCACCTCTCTTGGATTCTGTAGGAAACCAGTGCGGTCATTGGTTGGGCGACCATTTGGATTTAGCTTCACGATCAGGTTCGGGCTCGTAATGCGAGAGTCTGGCAATGGTGCCACATCCGCGTTTGAACCGTATTTCGCGCGTAGCTCATCAATTGGACCAAACTCAATCGCACGCAATGGACAGCTATCAACACACACTGGCATTAAGCCTTCTGCGACACGTTCGTAACAGCCATCACACTTAGTCATGTGACCTTTTTCTTCGCTGTATTGAGGTGCGCCGTATGGGCATGCCATGTGACAAGATTTACAGCCGATACACACGCTTTCATCGACAACAACAAAGCCGTCTTCTTCACGCTTGTGCATTGCACCTGATGGACAAACCTTGGTACACGCAGGGTTAGTACAGTGGTTACAAGAGATCGATAGGTAGTACGCGAACACGTTTTGACGGAACGCACCGTTTTCTTCCGTCCAGTTGCCGCCTACGTATTCGTAAACACGACGGAAGTTGCGGTCGATACCCAGATCTTTGTTGTCTTTACAAGAGAGCTGACATGTTTTGCAGCCAGTACATTTGCTTGAATCAATGTAAAAGCCATACTGCTTCGCTGTGCTCATTATTTAGCCCCCATTTTCTTAATTAGCGTCACTTCAACGAGGTTGGTATGGCTCGGGTTTGATTTTGCCAACGGGCTTGGACGTTGTGTCGTCAATACGTTGATTGAACCCGCTTGGTCAACACCTTTACCATTTGGTGAGTACCATGCGCCCTCACCTAAGCCAACCACATGCGGCATGATGCGTGGGGTCACTTTTACACGAACGTTCATTTCACCGAACTTGCTGCGAACACTCACTAAATCGCCGTTATCAATATTGCGAGAAGCGGCATCGACTGGGTTGATCCAAAGCTCTTGTGGTGCTGCTGCTTTTAGGATGTCGACGTTGCCGTACGTAGAGTGCGCACGTGCTTTGTAGTGGAAACCCGTCAACTGAAGCGGGAACTCTTTACGATCTGGCGAATCCCAGCCGTTGAACGTCGAAACGTATTCAGGCAATGGCTTGATGGACTCATCTTCGTCCAGTTCCCATTCTTCGTTGATCTTCGCGAGGGTCTCTGAGTAGATCTCAATCTTACCTGACGGTGAAGGCAACGGATTCGCTTCTGGGTCACGGCGGAAATCTTCAAACGCCACATATGGACGGTCGAATTGCTTCTTGTAGATGCCCTGCTTTCTCATCTCATCGTAAGACGGCAGGTTTGGATCGTTGTTTTGTTTAACGGTCTGAGCGTACATCCACTGTAGCCACTCTTCTTGAGTGCGACCTTCAGTAAATTCATCAAACACGCCCATGCGCTTCGCCACACCAGACATGATGTCGTAGATTGGCTTACATTCGAAACGAGGTTGAATCGCTTGGCTTGCAAAGATGAAGTAAGGCATTGATGCAGCCGCACCATCCATACAGAAATCCGATTGCTCTGAGGTTGTACAGTCTGGCAGTACGATATCGGCATACTTCGCAGAAGAGGTCATGTGGTTGTCGATCACCACAATCATTTCACACGCTTTTTCATCTTGAAGAATGTCGTGTGTGCGGTTGATGTCCGAGTGTTGGTTAATCAGGCAGTTACCTGCATAGTTCCAGATGAACTTGATGTTGTTTTGCAGCTTCTCTACACCTTTGATGCCATCAGTAAGATCGGTCATCTCAGTGCCGCGGAAAATCGCGTCTGTCCAAAGGAACATTGGGATAGAAGCGCTGATCGGGTTTGGTACTTTCGGGAAGCGTTGGAATGGGTAAGAGTGGTTACCCTCACGAGCACCAGTACCACCGCCTTGTAGACCAACCTGACCACGGAGCAGAGACAGCATCATGATCGCTTTACACGCTTGCTCACCATTTGCTGAACGTTGTAGACCCCAACCTTGGGTGATGTAAATGCGTTTTGCATCGCCGATTTCACGCGCAAGTTTCAAGATCACATCAGCAGGAATACCTGTGATTGGCTGTGCCCACTCTGGCGTTTTCTCGATACCATCTGGACCTGTTCCCATGATGTAATCTTTGTAGCTGCCGTTTTCTGGCGCTGACGCAGGCAGTGTTTTGCGATCGTAACCCACACAGTAACGGTCAAGGAAGTCTTGGTCGACTTTATCTTCGCTGATCAATACATGTGCGATAGCAGCGATCAGTGCAGCGTCAGTACCATGCTTGATTGGTACCCATTGGTCTTCACGACCCGCGGCAGTATCGGTGTAACGAGGGTCGATACAGATCGTACGTGTGTGGCTGATGTTTTTGGCGTCCACGTAGTTATGAACCTGACCACCGCCCGACATACGAGTTTCTGCAGGGTTGTTACCAAACATCAGACAAAGATCTGCGTTTTGCACGTCGTCAATCGAGTTGTTGTCTACCCAAGTGCCGTAGAAATACTCAGACATACATTCAATGTTCGCTGCTGAGTAGTCACCATAGTGATTTAGGTAACCACCACAAAGGTTCATCATACGAGCAACCAATGTCGCGCTTGGGTCCCAACTCTTAGTTACCGTACCACCCAAGGTACCCGTACCGTAGTTTAGGTAAACCGCGTCATTACCGTAGTCTTTAATGATGCGTTTTAGGTTGTCACCAATGAGGTCAAAGGCTTCATCCCAAGTGATGCGTTTAAACTTACCTTCACCACGTTTACCAACACGAAGAAGTGGGTATTTCAAACGGTCTGGCGAGTAAACACGGCGACGCATAGAGCGACCACGCAAACAAGCACGTACTTGATGGTTGTGGTTATACACATCATCACCCGTGTTATCGGTTTCTACCCATTTGATTTCACCGTCGACCACATGCATACGAAGCGGACAACGCGAACCACAGTTAACGGTACATGCCGACCAGACAATTTTTTCATTTGGTTTTGCTGGCGTTTCTTTGGCAACCGCTTTAGTTGCAAACGGGAGAGAAAGCGCGTTTCCTGCTAACGCCAAAGCGCCAAGTGCAGAACCGCCCTTTAAAGCATCACGCCGAGTAATATTAAACTTACCATTTTGACTCATGGTTTTTTCCTAAATTACGTTTTTGAATTTGGTCGTGGCGCTTAATTAATGGCTTTAAGTGGGGAAAGAACACTCGTTAGAAATAAAAGACATAGAGATTGTATTTTCAAAATAGGCATTCATTGAAAATATCTAATTTCGCTTTAATTAATACACAAGGCAAATCAAAGCAACATTTCTACAAAACCATCAATTAAGCTAGATAGCACAAGCCTTGAGCAACTAAGGCATGGCCACCCGCCACTATTAATATCCTTGTAGATTTAAGGGTTAATAAGTTTGACCACTATCAATTTATAAATGGCACGATGCGTAATCTTATATTTCATTTTACGATTTTTTATTAATGAAACATGAATAGGTCAGAGCTAGGTAAAATAGATAATATTTACTAATTCAAATTGAATATATAAATACAAAAATAGAATACAGAAGAATAAAAATAATAATGGTTATCAATTATTGGATAATAAAAAGCCCTGTAGGATTACAGGGCTTAATAATGTATTTAGAATTCGTATTGGAAATAAATCGTGTTGTAGTTACTTCCGCCTTTAATTCTGCCAAATTGAGAGGCGTTTTCGAAGATCGCAGAGCGATGGTGTAACGAATACCCAACCCACATGTTCTCCCAATCTTTTTGGTTGAACAGGTCACCGACGTTTACATCCAATGAGAAATCGAGATAGTTGAGCAGGTTGCTTGGTGTATAGCCCTTCTCCTCCATCTCTGTCCCTTCGATATAAGTAATGTTATCGATGTAAGACATACCTTCTGCAACACCAAAACGCCATTTCGTAGGCCAATTAAAGGTGTAATACGCTTTAATCGCCATTACGTATTCAGTGCTAGAAGATTGCACGTCTGACGACCAATGGTGAACAAGACCTGGGGTTAGGTAGATATCTAGAGGTAAACCAAATAGCTCGTCTGTCAGCGGATGCCCGTAGAAGAAGGACGTCAGTTGGTTGTTGTATTCATCTTTCTCAGCATTGAACTTAAAGATGTCACCCATGTTAGAAGGCGTTGCCCAGCCATGTGCAATTCGGAGATACGGACGATTACGCAAATCTGACTTACGATCTTTGCCTTTATCATTGAAGAAACCAAAGCCAACGAATACTTCACCTTGGTAACGATCTTCCACGATTTGGCTATTGTACGCTTCACTATCCAGACGAGTGATGCTGGTTTCACCCAATAGATACAGGTTAGAAATTACGTGGTAACGTGCTTTGATACCCAAATTCGCATCAATACCCGCACCAATTTTCTCGCCTGTTACTTCATCAAACGAGTAGTAAGTACTGTTGAAATCGGCATCTTTATAACGAATGGTAAAAGAGGGTTCTAACTCCCAATCGCCCAATTCATAATTAGCAGCGATACGGTAATTAGAGTGAAATTGGAATTCGTCATCCGTCATGACTTCAAATTCTGCGCGCCAGTTTTCGTCGAAATTATAACGAATTTGGCCACCGAAATCGACACGATCCCCTTCAAACGCATTTTGAATGGACTTAGGAATATCAACAAAGCGTAAACGCATGATGGCACTGGTACGCCAGTTAGAATCGCTCTCATCAAATAAGAACACACCGCCTTCGATACCGTCGATGTACAAGTGTTCGTTTTCAAAGAACATCATTGGCACAAACGTGCTTACCGTTGAGTCATCATTGGCTGTATAAAAAGGTATCGATGCTGTACGGTACATTGCTGCAATCCCCCACTCTTGTTCTGATGAGGATAAAGCGGGCAAGGAAACAGCAGATGTTGCCAAAAGAGCCACTACTTGTGTTGTTTTCTTCATAAGGTTCCAAAGGGAAAATTGGTTGATAAAAAGCCAAACGTTCTCAGAATGCTATTTTAAGCTTATGTTATTTAAGTATTAGCCGTTACAATAATCGTAACTAATATTGCGCTAACTTCACAGGCTTTATGTCTGGTGCATTAGTAAACAAATGTGCCAAAAAGTTTTGTGGTAAAGAGTTAAGTGTTCTGTTCATTGTCAAGTGACTAGAGCGCAGTGCTTATAGAAATGCGTATAGATTAAACCCAACCTAATGAAATTAATGTGAAAGCTTCCGAACTCATCACCGTTCTTAACGATTTATCTCAACAAAACGATCCAGATATCGTAATGGGAGAATCCTGGCTACCCGAACGGTTAGTTAGTACACAATTAGATGGTGATCTTCTTTTTCTTCAATTTGATAACGCTCCAGAAGAAATACAAGGAGAGGAGGAAGGTCGCGGATTTGTTGAGCATGAAATCGATCTGATTCGCTCTCGCCTGCAACAAATTCTCGATGAAGATAGCGACAATGCTTCAAAAGCTGACGCGATGTTAGGTTTATTTCTGATGGGACATGAACTTAGCAGCTCACAAGTTATCGAAATACTCGAAGAAGATTCAGAACAATAAGGAACCGCTTTGCCAACATTGCTCAATACCAACGAACTTTCCTCCCTTCCTCTGATTGTTGCCGGTCCGATTTTAAGAAAAGTCACCGCGACGGAAGTGAACATTTGGTTGGTGACAACCCAACCTCTCGAAGGCTTGGTTGAAATCAGCGATGCTAGCACTGGTGAACAATACTATTCCCAGCCAGTATCAACAGAGCATCTATTGCAAGTTGGCGAACGCGCTTGGGTTTGTATGCTGACACTTCAAGGCAAATTTCCTACCCACAAAGCACTGCGTTATCAGCTCCATACTCAATCGGGCTTGCTAACCGAGTTGATGCCCCATCTTATCTATGGCGAAGACAAGCAAGCAGCGCAAGGTGTCGAATTTTTAATTAGCGAGAAAGCTGATTATGTACTGCACGGCTCTTGCCGTAACCCACATCATTTTAGTAAAGACACACTAGTCCAAGCAGACGCCAAGGTTGCCAGCCAGCAAATCACTGAGCGCCCTGACATGCTGCTCATGAGCGGCGACCAAATCTATGCCGATCATGTGGCGGGGCCGATGCTGGATGCCATCGAACAATTGGTAGAGCTATTAGGCTTGCCCGATGAAGAGTTCGAACAAGCGCCAATTAAAAACACGCAAGAACTGTATCAAAGTCCAGATTGCTTTTATGGCCGAGATAACATCCTGCCCCACTACGTAGATGATGGCAGTTTACTCACCAAGCTTTTCCCTCATCGGGGAACACCAATTTTCAGCTCGCGTGAATGTGAAAACCACTTAATCAGCTTTGCTGAACTGTTTGCAATGTACCTACTCGTTTGGTCTCCAGTACCTTGGACGTTAATCAATCGCGAACGTTTATTGGATAGACAATTCACGACCGGTGGAAAAGCGCTCGAGCCAAAATGGCAGCAACATTGGCGTGATGAGAAAGTCCATATCGATGCATTTATCGAAGGCTTAGATAAAGTCCAACGTTTGTTGGCACACGTCCCAACTTACATGATCTTTGATGACCATGACGTTACTGACGATTGGAACCTGACCGTTGGCTGGGAAAAGTCCGCCTATGAGAATCGCTTCTCCAATCGTATTATTGGTAACAGCTTAATTGCGTATTGGTTATGCCAAGGTTGGGGAAACGCACCAGAAAAGTTCGATGCACCTTTTATTCAACATGCACGCCGTTACTTTGATGAACTAACGCCTGAATCTCAAGACGACTTCATCCAATACTTATATCGATTCGAAGACTGGCACTATACCATCCACACTTCACCCAAAGTGGTGGTGCTAGATACCCGAACTCGTCGTTGGCGCTCGGAATCACGCATGAACAAACCATCTGGCTTGATGGATTGGGAAGCCTTGATCGAGTTCCAGCAAGAACTGATGCATCAAGACAAAGTGATCGTCGTCTCGGCTGCGCCAATGTTCGGTGTAAAATTTATTGAAACACTGCAACGCATCATGACCAGCTGTGGCCAACCGCTGCTGATTGACGCAGAAAACTGGATGGCTCATCCGGGCAGTGCGAATACCTTAATCAGTATTTTCACTCACACTAAAACGCCGACCAACTTTGTGATTCTTTCCGGAGATGTACACTACTCTTTCGCGTACGACATCAAACTGCGTTTTCGCCGCAATAGTCCGAACATCTACCAAATCACCTGTAGCGGGATTAAGAACCAATTTCCTGCTCAATTGCTGTCAGCTTGTGATGCGATGGACAGACTTTTGTACAGCCCCCGCTCACCGTTGAACTGGTTTACTAAACGTAAGCGTCTGAAAATTTTTAAACGAGCCCCAAGTAATCACAACTTCTATCGATTAGTAAATCAAAGCGCAATTGGTGAACTGAGATTAGATGAAAATGGTAAGCCAAGTAATATCAGTATTTTAACTGGTGAAGGTGATTCAATACATTTCCCGCCTACAAAGGTTGAGGAATAAATCCGCTTTTTGGCGGTCAAATACTGTATTGAGCAAAAATGTCATCTCAATCGTATGAGATCTTGATCAAATTCAATCAAGACCTTGAGATTTGCTCAAACCATTACCATCTTAAATTAATAGATAACAGCTTGGTGCTCAACATGTTTAATTCGCTTACTTCATTATTTAAACAACTTATAGAAGGCTCGGACCTTAGCCAATCCAACACACTGTCACCCAATATGGCGATAGCATGTTTGCTTTGTGAAGTAGCTGGTGCGGACCATCAAATCGATGAAAGAGAGCAAGCAACCAAACGCTCTTTGATCATGAAATTGCTTTCCCTAACAGAAGAAGAGACCGACACCCTACTGAATCAGGCTCAAAACAGATCGAGTGAGTCGACTTCCCTTTATGACTTTACGTCTCAACTGCGCGAGCTTTCACAAGAAACTCGCTATGAGCTTATCAAAAGTATGTGGGAAGTGGCGTACGCTGACGGTGAAATTGATCCATTGGAAGATGCCGTGATTCGCAAAACAGCAGAGCTGCTCTATGTCGACCATAGTGAGTTCATTCGTGCAAAACTTTCCGCGAATTAGCACACGGCTAAACATCTTTAAAGCTAAACGTCTTTAAAGCTAATCAAAACAAGAGAAAACGCCCTTATTAGGCAGCTAAAAGTGACCAATTTTTCATTGAACCTACGGCAGCAACATTGTTTTTAGCTGCTACTATTCTGTAAGCACATTAAATAGGGAAAAATCTAGAACTCGATTACGTAAATCACTGGTTGTATTTATAAATTATTGATCATTCGCCGCATCTATAATACTTTCGTTAGACATTTAACTCATACAATACATACATCAGAGAATGGTAATGAAGTACAACAAGTTAGTCGGCGCAATATCCCTGTCATTGATGTTCAGTGCGGATGCCTTATCCAACGATCTTTGGCAGTCTGTTTTTTCCGAAAGATCAACAAGTAGCAAATCATCAACGACCTTTGCCGTTGATGCGGGCAAGTTAAAAAGTCACTTTGCAAATGGTCAAGCTAGGAGTGATTTAACGCTTCAGGTGCCTTTACCTAATGGAGAGCTGATTGACTTTGTTTTAGCCTACGACTCCATTCTCTCACCTGAGATGCAGGCAAAATATCCAGAGTTAAGAACGTACACTGGCCATGCCGTTGGTGATACCAGTATACAAGGCCGATTCGATTACACGCCGAAAGGGTTTCACGGCATGTTTCTCCACAATGGCGAGTATGTTTATGTGGAACCAAAGCCTGATGGTTCAGGCCACTATGTGTCTTATAACCACAAACTCTCTAGCCCATTCCAGGATCAGGTTTTAGAGAATAACCAAGCAAAAACGGCGCAAAATCGGCTTGCTTCCCGCGAAAATATTGAGTCACGTACTTACAGGCTGATCGTCTCTGCTACTGGTGAATACTCACGATATCATGGTGGAACAGAATCCTTGACTCGCTCTGCGATCACGACAGCCATCAACCGAGTAAATCAGGTATATAAATCAGACTTAGCCGTGCAGCTTGAGCTAGTGAATTTCAATATATATACCAATGCAGCGACGGACCCGTTTACCGACTCTGATGCAGGGATCGACATTGATCGCAACCATGATGATCTGACGAGGAAGTTTGGTAGTGACGCATTCGATATTGGTCATATCTTTACCACTGGTGGGGGTGGTTTGGCCGCACTAGGCTCAGTATGTGATGATTTTAGGAAAGGGGCAGGTGTCACAGGCAGTGACGTCCCGGAAACCGATGCATTTTATATTGACTATGTTGCCCATGAACTCGGTCACCAGTTTGGTGCAAACCACACATTCAACGGCAATATGTGGAATTGCGAAGGTTCAAACCGCAACAATCCAACCGCTTTCGAGCCCGGAAGTGGTAGCACGATCATGGGATATGCTGGTATCTGTGGCGATGATGATTTACAAGGTAACTCAGATGCCTACTTCCATGCCGCCAGTATCAAAGAGATCAACGACTATCTTGCAACTCAAAGCTGTGGAACCGTAAATACTTCCGCAACCAAAGTACCCGAAGTCAACGCAGGTAGCGACTATACCGTTCCAGCCAGTACACCTCTGGTACTAACTGGCTCAGCAACGGGCACTGGCAGTCTGACTTATGTATGGGAGCAGATGGACTCTGGTACGGGCTCCTCAAATTTGACGAACGATTATGGCAGCGGCCCTCTATTTCGTTCTTGGATGCCAACAGCCGAGCCTACGCGTTATCTACCAAGGTTGGAAGATGTGGTGGATGGTACACTGACAAAAGGTGAAACATACGCGACAACCAGCCGAGATTTAAACTTCAGGCTCACAGTAAGAGATGGTAATGGTGGTGTGTCGAGTGATGATACTTTGGTAACAGTCGATCGTAACAGCGGACCTTTTGTTGTGATCACACCTACAGCAGGCTCAACAATATTGGGGAGTTCAAATATCGAATGGGACGTAGCTGGCACAGCTCAATCCCCGATAAACTGTTCTGCCGTTGATATCCGACTATCAACCGATGGCGGTGTGACATTCGATCAAACCTTACTCTCTGCGACCAATAATGATGGTTTGGAATCGGTAAGCTTCCCTGCTCAAGCGTCTAACAATGCACGTTTGATGATCCAATGTAGTGACAATATCTTCTTTGCTGTTTCGAAAGGTTTCTCAGTTGCGGTACCAGAAAAAGTAAGAGCGGTTGATGATGCTTACGCGATTACTCAAGGCAGCGCTCAAACATCATTCAACGTACTTAATAACGATAAAGGTGAAGGCACACTTAAGATCACTGCAGTTAACTACAGTGGTGCAGGTATGGTTTCTCATACAGATACAGTGATCAACTACCAACCTCAAGCGAGCTTTGTTGGGAGTGAAACCATCACTTATTCAATCCTTGATGGTGCTAACCAAACGTCGACAGGAACACTGACAGTTACTGTTAACTCCAACACGGCCGAGATTTCAGCACTAAATGACAGCTATGATCTTGACCACAATAGCTCAGCAACAGTACTCGATGTATTAGCGAATGATGCGGGGCAAGGTACATTAACGATTAGTGCAATACATTACACTGGTAGTGGCTCAGTCATTAACTCAGGAACAGAAGTCAGCTATCAACCTGCACAAGGCTTCTCGGGTATTGATTCATTTACCTACACGATCACCGACGAGACATCTCAAACGGTTACCGCAATGGTAACAATCAATGTTGCGACAAAGCCGAGCACTGGTGGTGGTTCATCATCTTCAAGCAGCAGCGGCGGTAGCTTAAACTGGTTCAGTTTACTCATGCTTGCAGCATTTTGGGTGAGGAGAAATAAATGATTAAAGTAATTCTTCCCTTTGCTCTGGTTGCCATGACTGGTTGTGCTGCCGAGAAGCAAGTAGAAGCGGATACACAGAAAGCGCTCAACACGGAAGATTACCGTCTTTTTCAGGTGCCTGGACGTGGTAATGTTCTTCCGGGTATAGAGACTGAAGAAAGAGCGTTCGCTGCTAAGTTATGCGGGGTAAAAATCATCCAAGGAATAAGTGATACCGTAAGAGATGATGAAGAGTTAGAAAAACGTAAGCTTTTAACCCAATATGCCGCGGAATATAACCTGAAAATGTATCCAAAGTGCAAAAAAGCTAAGCAGTAAAATGCAATTTAATCACTTCAAATAGAAAAGGGAGCTCATCGCTCCCTTTTTAGATCTCTATAGCATGGTCAGTGCAAGTTTCGCTAAGTTATAAGCGTCCACATAACCGGAGTGCTGGCGACCTTCCCACTCAATCCCTTTTGCTTCTTGTGCAGCTTTATGGCCAATGCGCTTGTCTTTCAGGCGATTTTGAATTCGGTACAAGGTAGCGAGGTTGATGAACTCAGTGAATGGAGCATCAATGCCCTTCTGTTCGCACTCTTCAAGCAGGATAAGATCATCACGCCCCCAAGAAGCGTAGATCTTGTTACGACCACCGAAGTTCTTCAACATCGACTTAAGCACTTCTTCTAGAGGTCGGCCCTGCTTTTCAATCTTACGAGGGGTAATGCCGGTTAACTCAACACAAAATAGTGAAACCTCATCATGTTCCGGTTTCACGTAGTATTGTGCGCGCTTGACGATTTCGCCTTTAGACAAATCTATTTCCGCTAGACCTACTTCGATGATCTCTCCAGTGCGGCCAACGCCGTTCTCACTCCAACAGCACATTTCTAAATCAAAGCACACGACACGGTTATGATTCATAGTTTGTCTTGATTCCTAGCGTAAATTTGAAAGCGATGGATTCTACCGTAACCAATATCAAAACTCGAACTTGCTCGCTGAATTAATCAGCAATCGACACTAAGTTTCGTCCATTTTTCTTACTAAGGTAGAGTTGTACATCCATTTTTTGAAAAAGAGCTTCCGGATCTTCACCATCATGAAGTGCAGCACCGATACTGAGAGAACACAACACGATACTCTCTGAATACTCCATTGGTGAACTTGCAACGACACCACGAAGTTTTTCAAGATAAGCTTCCAAACTCGGTTTATCCGTCACGCGACTAAGAATACAAAACTCATCACCGCCGGAACGGTAAAATCTATCACCTTTGTTCAAATTAGCAGAGACAAGCTTAGTCACATGAATTAACGCTTCATCACCAACCAAATGGCCGTGCTTGTCGTTAATCTGCTTGAAACAATCGATATCAAAACCAATTAAGGTAAAGCCAACGCCGTCATTAATGAAATGCAGCAAGTGATCATTAAAAGCTCGTCGGTTATATAAGTGTGTAAGAGGATCACGCTCTGCCATCGATGTTAACTCACGAGTTTTGGCTTCTAACATCTTCGCAAGACGCTCCTTCTCGCGGGATTGTAAGTTAACAATGTAAGCGACAAGGACAGAAATAATAAGACCACCAAAGGCGATACCATAAAGTACTGAGCGATCCCAAGGAGAAACCATATCCGTTAATTTGAATTCAATTAACCAATCTCGATTAGGAAGCTGTATGGTCTTCTTAATGATAGCGCCATCGTGCGAATCCCAATCTTCGCTTTGAAACAGCACCGGATCATCGTATGCGTCAAAACCAAGATCGCTTACTTTCACTAGCATCTCTAGTTCGGTCGCCGTTTTAGTGATCAAATCATCGAAATAAACAGTACTACGCACTACCCCGACAACAACCCCTAGCAGGTCCTTGCTTTCCTGCTCGAAAACTGGGTGATAGACCAAGAGCCCTGTTTTATCTAACGAACGGTCATAGCCATCTTGTAAAAGGCGAACTTTATCTGAAATGTTAGCCCCACCACTGGCAATGATGTCTTCCAGAATCAAATCAAACCTTAGCCTCGAGGAATAGAAGCCAAGTAAATCGATATTTGATTGTGTTCTAGGGTAAATATCAGAAGCGATATAAACAGGTTTGTCATCAGGAAGAATGTAACCGAAGGTCTTGGGCTGATCTTTTGGAACCGTAAACACCTCAAAATTCGGGAACGTTTTTCGCACTTGCTTTACATGTTCAGGTAGCTGTTGAGGCGTGACTTTTTGCATCCACTGCAGACCGATTAAGCTCGGAGAGCTATCGATAACTTGGCGAGCAAAAATAGGAAATCTGTCCCAGTGCTTTTTGTCTATCGAATGAAAGAAATTAGCGCCAGAACCAATGAAGGCCAAATCAGTTTTTACGTAAGTTTTTAAAGACTCAGCTTGTCTCTGAGCTAAGCTATCAAAAATGGTAACTGTGTACTTTTGCTGAATCACATAGGCGACGAAAACAAATACCCATGTAATGATCACGGACGCACCAAAGGCAGACAATGTTGCTTTGTAGCGAGAGAAAAAAGGTTCTTGAAGTGTATTTCTAGTCATGCCCCATCCACGTCAAAAGCGTGTTTAACGTCGTTTGCTGTACGATACTGCGCCAGAGGTGTGTAAACATCAAGCAACATTGCACTTATCTATATCTAATCGTTGATTTTTCATGCTAATCATGCGGTATATTCACGAATTATTACAGTCTTAAGCCTTGAATATGCTACCATCCACCATCATTTTAGTGTCTAAACTTGGTGCAGGTCGCAAAGCCGATCTCTTTAGTAAACATGTGTGAGCCAATACTAAGCGCCAATAAATCAATAGAAAGAGAAAAATGTCATGAACATTGATTTGAACACATTCCTTTCAGCTTTCGATATGCTTCACGTAGGTCTAGCGGCTTTGAGCGTTTTGCTTCTTCTGATCGCAGTATCTCGTAAATCTAAAGTGATTGAGAAAGTGGTAGAAAAACCGGTCGAGAAAATCGTCGAGGTTGAGAAGCCAGTCGAGAAGATTGTTGAAGTAGAAAAAGTAGTGGAAGTAGAGAAAGTCGTAGAGCGCGTTGTAGAAGTTGAATCAAAACTTGCAACAGCGTCAACGGACTCTGCAATGCAGCTGCTTTCTATCATGCAACAAGAAGCTCGTCTGATTGACTTCCTAAAAGAAGACCTAACGTCATTCTCTGATGAAGAAGTAGGCGCAGCTGCTCGCGTAATCCACACTGGCGGTCAGAAAGTACTGAACGACTACGTGACGCTAGCGCACGTTCGTAACGAAGACGAAGAAACTCGCGTTACGGTTGAAGAAGGCTTCAACCCACAAGAAATCCGCCTAACTGGCAACGTAACAGGCAGCGCGCCATTCAACGGCACGCTAGTTCACAAAGGGTGGAAAGCAACATCAATGACGTTGCCTAAACTGGCTGAGAACTACGATGCATCTGTGATCGCTCCAGCTGAGGTTGAGCTGTAATGGAACACATGAACCAAGAAAACCATTCTCAAGAAGCGTCTGTTGAAACTCAACAGACGCCAAAATTCAGTGTTGGTATCGACTTAGGTACAACACACTGTGTCATGTCTTTTGTTGATACTCACGACGAAGACGCTCGCGTTGAAGTAATGCCTATCCCGCAACTTACTGCGCCGGGCACGGTAGAGACTCGCAGCCAATTAGGCTCTTTCCTTTACCAGCCGCACGAACACGAAATGAACCCGCAATCACGCGTACTTCCATGGTCGAGCGAGCCAAAAGCTCTAGTTGGTGCAATTGCACGTAACCTAGGTTCAAAAACACCGATTCGCCTTGTTGCAAGTGCGAAATCTTGGCTTTGCCACGCTGGTGTAAACCGTCGTGATGCCTTCCTACCAGCAGGTAGCCCAGAAGAAGTGGAAAAAGTATCTCCTCTTCGTGCGACAGAGCTTTACCTAGAGCACCTAAAAGACGCTTGGAATCACACGAATCCAAATCACAACCTTGCCGATCAAGACGTAACTATTACAGTTCCTGCTTCTTTTGATCCTGCAGCTCGCGATCTAACTGCAGAAGCAGCACGCAACGTTGGTTTTGTGCACCTAACGCTTCTAGAAGAGCCACAAGCTGCGCTTTACAACTGGATCGATAACAGCAACGACAAATGGCGCGACGAAGTTGAAGTTGGCGACATCGTGCTTGTAGTCGATATCGGTGGTGGTACAACCGACCTTTCTTTGGTTGAAGTAACTGAAGATGACGGCAACCTAACTCTGAACCGTATCGCGGTAGGTGAACACATCCTACTTGGCGGTGACAACATGGATCTTGCGCTTGCATACCGCTTGAAAATGAAGCTAGCGCAAGAAGGCAAAGAGCTACAGCCATGGCAAGTTCAGGCAATGACACACGCATGTCGCGACGCGAAAGAAGCGCTATTGAACGACAGTGAACTTCAGTCAGTGCCAATCGTAGTACCAAGCCGTGGTTCTAAACTGCTTGGCGCAACGCTGAAAACAGAACTGACTCAAGAAGAAGTACAACAAACACTGGTTGACGGCTTCTTCCCTCAAGTTGCGATTACTGACCACCCTGTTCAACGTAACCGTGGTGCACTAACGCAAATGGGTCTGCCTTACGCACAAGATGCAGGCATTACTCGTCACATCGCTGCGTTCTTGTCTAAACAAGCTAATGCCCTTTCTGCTTCAGGAAATGGCGCAGAAGCAGCCGCTCAAGATTTCAACCCATTCGCTAACATGCCTGGTATGCCAGGTGCGGATGCAGCGCAATCGGCTGACTTCATCAAGCCAACCGCAATCCTATTCAACGGTGGTGTTCTGAAATCGAAACTTCTAGCAACTCGTCTAGAAGACACGATCAACGAATGGTTAATTGAAGCAGATGCTGAAATGGCGAAACGCCTAACAGGTGTGGATCTAGACCTTGCAGTTGCTAGCGGTGCGGCTTACTACGGCTCTGTTCGTCGTGGTCAAGGTGTTCGTATCCGTGGTGGTATTGCTTCTGCGTACTACGTGGGTATCGAAAGTGCAATGCCAGCGATTCCGGGCATGGCGCCTCCAATGGAAGCACTGTGTGTTGCACCATTTGGTATGGAAGAAGGTTCCAGCGTTGACGTACCAAGCCAAGAGTTTGGTTTGATCATCGGTCAGCCGGTTAACTTCCAATTCTTCGGCTCAACGGTTCGTCGTGATGACCTAGCAGGTACTCACCTAGACTACTGGGCACCAGAAGAGCTTGAAGAGCTCCCAGAAATTCAAGTAACGCTGCCTGTATCTGAAGGTCGTCGTGAAGGTGAAGTGGTTCCGGTAACCCTAGCCTCTCGCGTCACAGAGCTTGGTACGCTTTACTTAGAAGCCATTGCCGCTGATAACGGTCAAAAATGGCATGTTGAGTTCGATGTACGCGAAGACGCGAAAAGCAACTCAAACGAAGAAGAATAAATAGAAATCAAACGGCATCCAATCGGGTGCCGTTTTTAAATACACGAAGGTTTGTATGGCATCTCCTCGTTTTCTTGTTGGTATTGACCTTGGCACCACAAACACTGTGGTGGCGTATTGTGAAATCACCGACAACCTTGAACAATCCGAAGTATCCCTATTCGACATCGACCAATTGATTGGTCCGGGTGAAGTGGTTCGTAAACCATTGCTGCCCTCTTTCCGTTATCACCCTGCGGTTGGTCAAATCTCCCCTTCTGACCTAACACTCCCTTGGGAAAACGAACCTGTATCTGGCGACATTAGTAATGTGATCGTGGGTGAATGGGCTCGTGAATTAGGCGCTAAGGTGGAAGGACGTCAGGTATCCAGTGCTAAAAGCTGGCTATCACACCAAGCAGTGGATCGTAGCTCTGATATTCTTCCTTGGGCTGGTGCGCAAGACGTAGATAAAGTATCTCCCGTCATTGCCAGCGCAAGCTACCTCAACCACATTCGCCAAGCATGGAACTACCGTCATCCTAGCAATAAGTTAGAAGACCAAGATGTCGTTGTAACCGTTCCAGCGTCGTTCGATGAAACCGCTCGTAAGCTCACGCTTGAAGCGGCTGAGCTGGCAGGCTTAAAGAAAATCGTCCTGCTCGAAGAGCCACAAGCCGTATGTTACGACTGGTACGCACGCCACCAGCAAACCGCAGCTGATGAACTCAAAGAGTTACCGCTGATTCTGGTATGTGATGTGGGCGGTGGTACTACCGACTTGAGCTTGATTGAAGCCAGTTTCTCTTCTCAAGATGAACTAGCCCTTGACCGTATTGGTGTTGGCGAGCACTTGATGCTGGGCGGTGACAACCTCGACTTAGCATTAGCACATCTTGCAGAGAGCCGTTTCAATCAAAGTAAGAAGCTCACTGCTGCAAGCCTGACTAAGCTGATTCAGCAAACTCGTAAGGCGAAAGAAAACCTACTTTCAGCAAGTGCACCTGAAGAAGTGAAGATCACCATGCTGGGCAGCGGCTCGAAACTTCTTGGCGGAACAAAGAGTATTGGGCTGAGCAAACAAGAAGTGCACCAAATCGCTTTGGATGGCTTCTTCCCGCTTTCTGATTTCAGTGAAGTACCAGACAAACGCCGCAGCGCCGTTGTCGAGTTTGGTCTTCCATACGTTGCTGACCCAGCAGTGAGCAAACACGTTGCCGAGTTCTTAACGACTCATCAGCAAGTGTCTCGTGCCGCTCTTGGCATTGAAGACGACAAACAAAATGCAATTCCAGTCGGTTTGCTACTCAACGGTGGTGTGTTCAACAGTGAGCTTGTGACTGAGCGTGTCACTACCCTACTGTCTGATTGGCGCGGCGCTCCGGTTACGGTATTAGATAACCCACATCCAGATTGGTCGGTTGCACTAGGTGCCGTTGCCTTTGGTAAAGCACGTCGTGGTGCACAGCTTAAAATTGGTGGTGGTGCAGCGCGTTCTTACTTCTTGCATCTTCAAGAAAAGAACAAGATGGGTAAAGCGCTCTGTTTGCTTGCAAAAGGTACAGAAGAAGGTCATGAGATCCGCTTAAGTGGTCGTCGTTTCTCGCTTACCCTAGGTGAACCCGTTCGCTTTAACCTGCTGACGTCTACCCACGACACCTTAACCAATAACACCGCCATTCAAAACGGTGTGATGGTGGACGTTGATCCTGACTTATTTGCCCCTCTTCCGCCTTATATCACCACCCTTGAAGGTGAAGGTGCCGAACTGCAAGCCAACCAAAAAGAGCGCGTAGAAGTACAACTGGCATGTCAGTTGACTGAAGTCGGCACACTTAAGATGGAATGTGTCAGCGCAGAAGATGACAGCAAACGTTGGGAACTGGAGTTCGAAGTTCGTAACAAGCAAACCGACGACAGCGAGCAAGTTAAGCTTCACCCTAAACTGAATGAATGTAAGGAGCTGATCGCTCGCCTTTACAGCGGTAACAAGAAAAGCGCAGAAAGCAAAGAGATTAAAACCTTAGCCAAAGATCTTGAGAAAAAACTGGGCAAACGTGACGAGTGGGATTTCACTACCCTACGTCAACTTTTTGATACCTTTGCGCAAGGTCGTAAGCGTCGCCGTCGTTCTGAACAACACGAGAAAAACTGGCTTCGTTTGGCTGGCTTTGCACTGCGTCCAGGTTTTGGCGATCCAACCGACTCATGGCGCATTGAACAAGTTTGGGGTCTCTACCAGCAAAACATTCAGTTTAAGAACCATCAAGGTTGGACCGACTGGTGGGTGTTCTGGCGTCGTATCGCAGGTGGTTTAAGCCAAGAGCAACAAGAGACTATCTTGGCGGACATCGCGAAATACCTACACCCTGGCGCGATGAAAAACCCACAATCCGTCAAAGCAGCGCAAGACATGGGTTACGAGTCGATGGTTCGCTTGTCTGCCTCTCTAGAGCATCTAGAAGTCGAAGACAAAGTTCTATTGGCTACGTGGTTCTTGAGCAAAGCCATCAACCATAACCAGTTCGAACAAGCACACTGGTGGGCAATGGGTCGCTTGGCATCACGTACGCCTTTATATGGCAGTCAGCATAACGTCGTTCCTCGTGAACAAGCGGAACAGTGGTTGCCTAAGCTGCTAGAGCAGAACTGGCAGAAAGAGCCAATGATCGCTTTCGCAGCCGTAATGATTTGTCGTAAGACGGGCGACCGCCTATTCGATATCTCAGACGACTACCGTGAGCAGGTACTGGCTAAGTTGAAGCAAAGCAAGTTACCTGAATCTTGGGTATCACTGGTTGAAGAAGTCAAAGAGCTATCTGAGAGCGAATCGAAGCGTATCTTCGGTGATGCACTACCAAGCGGTCTGACACTGGTAAATAACTAGGCTCTCACGCTTATAAGCGCAACAAAGCCCTTCTCTTGAAGGGCTTTGTTTTATCTGATTCTAATAGCTGACGAAAGACGACTCGTTAGTTCATTTCCGTATTGATTACCACATCACGCGTTTCATTATCCATATCACTGATGCCGACCACTGAGATTTCACGGTCAGATAAATTCTCAATCATGCTGTCTTCCAACCCACCGTCCGTCATCCACGCATAGAATTTTTCCGCAATACGATCCGAACCTTCTCCGACAAACGTTAATGTGACCTTCTTCATTTGTGACACTCCATCAATTTACGATTCAGCCACTTAAGCGTAGTATGTTTCGCAAATATCGACATAAACTAGGACTAACTTCTTTTATGAGTATCGAAAAATTTGACGCGATTTATCAGCGTGCTGCAGAGCGTAAAGGTGGTGAAGATCAACTTGAAGCACTTTTGTCTCATCCACTAAGCAAAGAGGAACTGGCTGCGATTCCCGATGACCGTTGGCTGGCCGCTTTTTCGATGAAGGTATTCCAAAGTGGGATTTCGTGGAGCGTGGTTCGCAACAAATGGCCGAACTTCGAAGAAGTGTTCTTCGGATTTAAGATTGAGCCGCTGTTGATGCTGTCAGACGAGCAATGGGAAACCAAAGCAACCGACAAACGCATCATTCGCCACCTCACTAAAGTCATGTCGATTCCTGCTAATGCTCGTATGATCCACGAAGCAAAAATCGAATACGGTTCGTTTGGCAAAATGGTTGCCGATTGGCCGCAAGAGAAAATCACCGACCTATGGGCGTATTTGAAGAAACGCGGTAATCGCCTAGGCGGAAATACAGGCCCTTACACACTGCGTCAAATGGGCGTTGATACCTTCATCTTGTCTAGCGACGTTGAAGCTTACCTGCGCAATTGCAAGATCATTGAAGGTGGCAAAGATACGAAGAAATCGCTCGATGCTACCAACAAAGCGTTTGTTCAATGGCAACAAGAAAGTGGCAGAAGCCTTTCTGAGATCAGCCAAATCATTGCGTTCAGCACCGGTGATAATCGCATTTAACAGAGACTGAACACAAAATAAACACGGCGCACCAAATATTGTATTTAGTGCGCCGTTTTTATGTTCATTGGTTCAAGTACACACTTACTTTGAAGCTAGTGATTCCCACTCAGTCAGTAGCTGCATAATACGGTGAGATTCTTCCCATGTTGCACAAGGGTTTTCTAGCGAGGTACGCCCCTCTTCAACCGCTTGGCGAATATTGCGCACTTGATAGAAGAAAGCATCCCCTGCCGCCGGTACAAACACTTCACGCTTTGACGTCTCGTAAATTTCCACACTAAACTGGTTATCTTGCGCTGGTAGCCATGGGGTTGAATCTAACGTAATACAGCCTTTGCTACCAAGAATGGTGAATTGGTGTTTCAATCCGTGATCTTCAGCGGTGTGTACGCTCGCGGTTTGTTGCTCACCAAATTGCATCATCAAGCTCGATTCACAGATGTTCCCATCGTTACCTCGTCGACCAATCGCTGTCATTGAACGGTTCTCAAAGGTTTGTTCACCCAACATGGTTTTCACCACCAAATGCACTAATGACATTGGGTAGCAACCTAAGTTATACAAAGCACCTTTACTATCTGGATTCACAAACTGTGCAATCGACGCAATATAAGAAGTATGAATCGAGCGAAGTTCACCAATCTCTCCTGATTTAAGCACAGAAACCAACTTGCTGATCAACGGGTGATGCAAGTACATTAAGCCTTCAGCAAAGAATACCTTGTGCGTCTCGACTGCTTTTAGTGCCAACTCGGTTTTTTCCATATCTACCGACAGTGACTTTTCACACAGGATCGCTTTCCCCTGCTCTGCCGCTTTAACGATAAAGTCATGATGAAGGTGATTTGGCAATGCGATGTAAATAATGTCAACTTGCTCATCGGCAATCAACACATCGTAATCGTTGAACGTATTCTCGATGCCATATTGCTCAGCGAATGTCTTTAAGTTCTGCTCCGAACGCCCAGCGACCGCGTACAGTTCACTCTTGTCATCGCCTTGGATTGCCTCAGCCATGACTCCTGAGATAAAGCTTGTGCCTAAAATGCCCCATTTCATGTTCACGTCTCCTATTGAGCTTGGGTTTCGAATGCTTGAACTAACTCTGCCATTTCAGCCGCAATAAACGCTTGTGTATGCGGCATAGCAAAATGCGCTTCAATCGCGGCGCGGTTTTCATATCGCTCCCAAAGAATCACACGTTGTGGATCTTTAGAATCGTAGGTCGCATTCGCTTGCAAGCACCCAGCTTCGCTCTGCATATCAAGGCAAAATTGTTCAATGGTCTCAACCACTTGTTGTCTCGGCTTATCGGCATTCATTTTCAGTTCGGCGGTAACAAAAATCGTCTTGCTCATGATGGATCTCTTTCTCCACTCTTAATCATACGTCCACTGTAATTAACCTCATATGATTGATAAACTCTGCTTTAGTTATTTCTTTATCAACTCTGGGTGTGTAATGGATAAATTAACAAGCATGAAGGTTTTCGCTTACGTGGTCGAACATGGCAGCTTTCGTAACGCCGCACACCACTTTGACATTTCACCGACCATGGTTGGCAAACACGTGAGCTTTCTTGAGCAAAACTTAGGTACGCAGCTGATTCATCGCACCACGCGCAAACAGTCCTTGACCGAAGCTGGCAGACTCTACTATCAAGAGTGCCACCGCATTATTGAAGACATCACCAACGCTGAGAACCTAATCCAGACGCTGATCAACCGCCCAACTGGAACAGTAAAAGTTAACTGCCCAGTTACCTATGGTAAAAGGGTGATTGCGCCCATCGTGGCTGACTTCTTAGCAGAATTTCCCGAACTGAACGTTGAGTTAATGTTGGATAACAGTTTGATTGACCCATATCGAAGCGAAGCAGACGTGATTATTCGTATTGGTGAGTTGGTCGATTCGTCGTTAGTCACGAGAAAATTGGGTGAATACCACATGACTTACTGCGCCTCACCCTCTTACCTTGAGCAACATGCCCCTATCCAATCGCTTGATGATCTTGAACATCATCATTGTTTGGGATTTCAGTATCACCAAGGAGAAAGCCAACAAGTGGTGAACATGCCATCTAATACCTTTGGAAACAGCAACACCCGATTAACGTCTAATAATGGTGATGTGCTTAAGTTTGCCGCGTTAAAAGGCTCTGGTGTTCTTCTACAACCAAAGATCTTAGTTGAACAAGAAATCCAGTCTGGCGCGTTGGTAGAAATTCTCCATTCACACATTCCCAAGCCAAAGCCGATCCACCTGCTTTACCGTTCAAAACAGCTTTCCCTTAAAAATCGCACCTTCGTCGATTTTGTTCTTTCTCATGTGAGCCAATAATACAAACAGACAAAACGGCTGTAATTTAACCAAGCAATTAGTTTTTATTGTCGATATGACAAATATTATTCCTCATTAATTATCTTTATTTTTCATACTGTTAGTACAGAACGCTCATTTGATGAACATAATTTATTGATTCCCATCAATTGCATTGCCCTGACAAAGTGACTAGGATTGCCGCCTTTCCTGAGTGAACTATCAAAATAACATCGAGAAATTTAATCTAATTTCTCTCCAAGTTCGTGCGTAATCACGACATTTGCACTCATTTCAAACTGCATAAGCACATTCCTTTGCTTATGAAAACGACATTGATTTCTCAACACTTTTGGTCACGTATGTGACTTTTTTCGTTGGGAGCGATTTTTCAATCAAGGTTGGTCACAAGGACGCTACCCCTTGACTGCATTTACTGGAGGATAAAATGCCTAAAGGTCTAATGCTGACTGACTTAGCCATTGCTGGCTTACTATTGATTTTGGCAAAAGTCATTCGCGTTCACACGCCACTACTACAACGTATGTACATTCCATCGGCGGTTCTCGCGGGATTATTCGGTCTGATTTTTGGACCAGCCCTGCTAAACATACTGCCTTGGACCGATACATTTACCGCTAACGCAAGCCTATTAACTGCTGCACTTTTTTCTGCGTTAGGTCTGGCAACTGATGTCCCATCACCTAAGACCGTCGCACAGCGCGCTGGCTCATTGTGGGCATTCAACCAAATCGCTTCTGTTTCACAGTGGTTATTTGCAGCAATGTTTGGTCTCGCGATCACTACCTTCTTCTGGCCAGAGATTAATCCAGGCTTTGGCGTAACAATGTCTGCAGGCTTTATGGGCGGTCACGGTTCAGCTTCTGTTGTTGGCGAAATATTCACGGGGCTTGGTTGGGAAGATGGCTTCACACTAGGTTTAACCTTCGCAACCGTGGGTATCTTCATTTCGATTTCTGTCGGCATGCTCATGCTGCAATTCGCATTGAAGATGGGTTGGATTCGTAGCTTTACGACATTCGATAGCATGGATGAACACGAACGCAAAGGCCTTGTTAAACCTGATGATCAAGAACCGGTAATGAAAGACACTATGTCTTCCCTGTCGGTTGATTCTTTTGCGATTCACGCCGCATTGGTGGTTGTAGTAACGGCGTTCTCCTATGTTGCTGCTAACTATTTATCTTCCTTCCACGATAAGGTGCAGATCCCAACGTTTGTAACCGGGTTCCTTGGCGGTATGTTGGTTCGAATTGTCGCAAAGCAGACCAAAGCGTCACGTTACCTTTGTGATGGCGCGTTCAAACATGCAGCGGGCATCAGCACCGACTATTTGATTATCTTCGGTATCTCTGCAATCAAGATTACCGTCTTGGCCCAATACTTAATGCCTATGGTAGTACTAGCTCTTGGCGGCGTATGTTTCACACTTTGGTTAATCTTTTGGGTGGCTCCACGCATCATGGGAGACGATTGGTTTGAAAAAGGTATCTTCTCTTGGGGTTGGCTGACCGGTACGGTTGCCATGGGTATTGCTCTACTTCGTATTGTTGATCCAAAGATGCGTAGCAAGGTACTTGATGATTACGCCATCGCTTACGTTCCGGGCTCAATCACTGACATCTTCATCATCTCATTGATGCCAATCGCGATGTATAACGGCATGCACTGGCAAGCACTTGGGGTGGGGTTAGCATACATAGCCGTGGTTCTGTTCATCTGGCGATTTGTATTCAAGCAAGGCTCACAAGCCGTAACAGACAATATATAGACTCCCGAGCCCAAGCCACACAGTTGCTTGGGCTTGGCTATTTCAGGAATTAGGTTCTCTATACCTACCAACGAAGTTTCACCGTTTTTGAGCCCTAAAAAGCTCTCAAGCCCCTTACCATTACTCTTGGCTCAGAGCACCTCGCACATCAATGTGATAATCAACGGCAGAGGTCGATTTGAATAAAGTTGAGGAAGGTTGCAGCGGAGAATAAAGCAATTAATCGCAGCTGCTTATCTTTAAAATTGCACTGAGTGGCTAACTCATTTCTGGACAGAAGTTACTTAGAGCTTCTACTTAAAGTAGCAAAACACGAATAACTTCAAGTATCGAAAATTCAGTTAAGTTCAGTGTCCACTCTGACTGGAGCAGATCAAATTGAAGAGATATCTGAGTCCGTACAACCATGCCCAAAAACTATACCTCTTCATGGGCTGATACTTTAATTGGGAGTTGATTTGACTCGACTCCTTTTTTTATTGCTTATATTCATAGGGTTAGCTTTAGAACTTCAAACAAAAGGCGTCTCGATCACGATATCGTTCAATATTTTAAATTAATTACATCGGTAACTAAAAAATAAAGCCAATCGTCACTTAATAATTATGACACTCTAGTGGAAATCACCGGCAAGTCCGTCGCCATCACAGCTCAATCGCCCAAAGTTTGGGAGGAGGAGATGCGCACATCACTGTTTTAGCTTTGTAGGAGCATGATTAAGGGAAAGCAGAGCGCAAATTATTTCAGTTAGCACAGTAAATCTATGAAGAATTTAGAATAAACTCTGCTTCGAATGGTATTGTTACTCTACCCATATAGATAAGCCCTTGTTTTTATTCATTACGAACAATCACAAGGGCGCATTCTAGATCACGAACAAAGTATCAGCCCATCTTTCGAGGGCTAATATTTAGTTTGGAAAGTTTCTGATAAGCCGATATGTAATTTTGGTATTGTCGGCTTCCAAAACATCAATCACAGCGCCCTTATAACCAATTTGATTCGACTCACTTAGGTCATACTCTGCTTCATTATTAAAAGCTGGTCTTGCCATGTCATTGGAAAACTCACGGTAACTAATATTGATCTTATTTCCTACCTTACCGCTGTATATCAAAGTCTGTTGGAAACTGTCTTGGAACTGGGACATTTTCTTAGTGATAGAAAACTTACCATAAGCATCATCTACACACGACTTCGCACCAAAGATGGTTACAAAACAAACTTCATTTTGTTGATGATTTTCGACGGCAATGCCCTGTATAGGGTCCGCTAATGCCGCTTTAATAACGCCTACAGGAGAGAAAAACTGTTGCTTGTTATCGTATCCGAGTTGATTGTAGTCACCCTGAGGTATGTCATACGCCAAACTTTTAATCATGCTTGATACGCGTAATACGCTCATTTCAGCCATTGTGCCTTTGCTAACCAAATGGTCTCCGACATAAGCTGTTTTAACTTCACCAACAGATGGATAGTCAACTTTAGTGACCGAGTTCGCTGGCGAACCATTGTATTGAACAGATGTACAGCCACCCAACGCAGCTAACGACAACCCTACTAAAAGTAATTTATTATTAAACATATAGTTCCTATATTTTGATCCCCACTGAACGGCATATAGTATACACCCTTGATTGCATTTTAAAATGAACGTTATTCTTGAGGATAAAGTTAATGGCGGTATAACTTTTTGTATGGTCATACAAATATTCTGCTTTATTTCTCTGAAATTCGAACATCACTTCTCCACTATCGCCCTGTTAAGATGTGTGCAACGTAATACCGAGGCCGCCGTAAACCACCTTAAACACTAAAATCAACGCATAATAAAAATGCCACGCGTTACGAATCCCTCTTGAACATTTTGTTAAGCATATTCCGCCGGTGGTAAGTCTCCTTCAACCATGCTTGGGAAAAACTCATATGTATCAATATATCTGCGTTTTTCTCATAATTTCCAAGACAACCTTAATAACTTA
This sequence comes from Vibrio sp. SCSIO 43153, assembly GCF_023716625.1. Taxonomy (NCBI): domain Bacteria; kingdom Pseudomonadati; phylum Pseudomonadota; class Gammaproteobacteria; order Vibrionales; family Vibrionaceae; genus Vibrio; species Vibrio sp. SCSIO 43153. Next base: position 1,426,465 of record NZ_CP071855.1, on the reverse strand, counting down.
TCTATGAATCCGTTAGGGGGATCATACTCCATTGTGATGATAAGATTCTCGTTTTTCATACCCACTGGCTTTCCTTTAGGCCCATCATATTCCCACTTCAGAAGATCGTTATTCGTGAACTTAAATAGACAAATGACCTGCCCTGGTACGAACTGGGGATAAACGTTGTGAAAAATTGGAGGGCAACTTTCCTTTGACTACTCTCTTCCTTAAGTCATCATTTATAGTTAACTTTATGTTATCAGCTCTCTCAGCGCCTAAATTAAGCAATGTAAACTGGATGGTATATTTTAAGAATCGGTTGTTTGTGGTTACTTACAACCTGTATGCCTACTTTCATTGCAGTACTTACTGCAGAAGTTGATATTTCCATTTTTCTCTATACGCTTAACAAACGCAGAGGTTTTAAACGGCAATACAAAATTGCACCTAATGCTCCCAAAAAATGGCCAATGTGATCAATTTTCATATCTAACACTTTATTAGAACCACCTTTGAACTCTGAATCAAGGGCAAGCATTATTGCCAAAAACAGGAACAGTGAAATTGCCAAAAGCCACTCCTTGGTGGTTAATTCCTCTTCATCTGTAAAATAAGCGGCTGCAAGGCCGAAAACGCCGCCCGATATACCGCTGACTAGAATATTTTCCGAATAGAACAGTATAGATGGTATAGATGCCAAGCTGCTCACTAGAAGAACTGCCAAATATCTCTTGGCTCCAACTCTGCGCTCATAGGCAGATACTAGACCTAAGCCAATAACATTCGCAACGAGGTGAGTCAGGTTACCATGGATAAATAGGTGCGATACGGCCTGTAACGGCCACGTTAAAAACTGATCAATGTCATTACTCAGTGCGAACGTTTGATACAGGCTCTCATCTATAGAAATGAAACCAAAGTTTGTTGTCAGCAGAAATATAAGAAGAATTGCAACCCCTGAACATATCGAAGCCCAAACAAACTTAAAGTTTTCACTATAGGTAATTGGTTCAGCCTTCAAGCTACTCGGAGCAGGCTTTATGAAAATCAATAAGCCCACATAAATCACAACTGCGATAAGAAATATAATCATTGGACTAAAGGGATATTGCTCTCAATATGTTCTTGAACATCAGGTAGCAGTTTTGCAACCTTTTCTACTCCCTTTAATTGTGCTTTTACTTTAATCTTTCGGTTGTTTTTGAATGTGAATTTCATAGGCCTTTGTAATAGCCCTTTTCCTATTTTTACGCTTTCAATGTCACTAAATTCAAAGAAATCATGCTCCTTAAATTTACCTAACAAACTCAATCTGTGGAAAGATATACCTTTCTCAGTAACAGCTAAGAAGTATGTTCTCATGCTTAAAATGAAAAGAGGGCCAATTAGCAAGAATAGCCAAATATTTGGTGGACTGACTGCCTGAAAAAAACCTATCAGTGAGTCTCCATCGTTCAGATTATCTTCAATGTGTTTTTTAGCCTGTTCTTTATTCATCATTACTCCTGATTATGTTTAAGTGATCTCTGGTAAGCACTTAACGCCGCATTAAGTGGTGAACAACGCGACCACCCAACCTAAACCATTGTGCCCTAAACACTTAAGCTGATACAAACCAAAAATGCCAAGCGTTGTGAATCCGTCTTAAACGCTTTGTTATGCGCTGATATTTGTTCGCACACCAAGTTTTTCTGCCTGCCTTAACAGTTTAAGCAATGAATTACTATCAAAAACCTTGAGGGCTAGATCTAATTTAAGCATTTCTCCTGATTTAAGTGCTACCACCAATCGAGAAGCTACTAAATTCTTGATAGCAGGGTGCCCAGATAAGTTTTCAATCGCATTGGTTTGAGAACCAATATCAATTCCCTCAATTTCATTTATTGGTATCTTTCTATTTATTCCTTTAAATCCACCGGACTTGATAATCAAGTGAGAACCTTCAATCTCCAGGCGAAAAGCAGCCAATATTTTGGCTAACCAAATAAAGTAAATAAATACTGTCACGCACAGTTGCGCCCCCGCTAAGGGAAATGAGATCTCTCGCGCTTCAACTTCAGAAAAACCTAAGTAGCTTTTGAAAAGCCACATTATACCGGCCCCAAACATCACAAAATAAAAGATTAATGAGGCCAATAAAAGTGGGACCCAGCTTATAAATGATTTAACAATATTTATTTTCGTATTCAACTTTGCTTTCATATTACTCCGAAGCGCATAACGCCGCGTTAAGGTGTGAGCAACGCAGACCACCCTACTTAAACCATTGTGACATAAATACTTAAATTGAAGAAAGTCGAAAGTGCCAAGCGTTGGGAATCCGTCTTAAACACTTTGTTAACTGGCCAATTACGTATAATCCATTGTGAGGACTATTTCCTGACATTCCGTGCATTTGAATTTATATACCGATGGTTGCCCACCTTTTTCATAATGTTGGATCATCTTCGTCCAAACTTCAGGCTCAACCATTTCTTTCGTCAGAAACGTATCTAACTCATCGCCAGCGAGACGCTCTAAATCCTCTTTTTCAGCGTCACCGTGAAACTCACAGGCAGTGCCGCAATGAACTTGCCATGTTTCCTGTTGCCACGACGGATAACCAGGTGTCCTTTCACAGACTTCAACAACTACCGCAAGATCAACGCCCTCTTCAATCAAAGGGTAATCATCAGAAAATGAACCATTGTATTTTGTAGCAGCAGAACCATCAGCTATGCACCACGGACAAATAGATTTCACATCTTGTGCTGTATAAAAACTTGAAGTGTAAATATACCCTTTAGCTTTGCTACAACATTCGCAAATATCATCGCTTTTTTCGAAAACACCCGTCGCTATTGGGTTGGGATGATACTTAAATTTCGGAAGTTCCATTTTTCTATCATTGTAAGTTAACGCCCTGTTAAGGGGTGAGCAACGCAATACCGATGCCGCCGCATACCACCATAAACACTTAAACCAACGCATAGTGAAAATGCCACGCGTTGCGAATCCCTCTTGAACAGTTTGTTATGCCAATTTTTCCCGCTGTTTATAAGCATCATTGATCATTAAAAATGTATGGTGCATCCGCAACTTCGATCGAGCATACAAATCCCGCACTTCAGCTAACGAGAAGAACTTTGCACAACCTATTTCATGGTTGAAATTAGGCAATATGACTTGGTCTTTAACTTCTGTGACCCAGACATGACGTAATACTAATTCACCATCATCAAAACGTCCTGCATAGGTATTTAAGTAGTTCTCTAAAGCAACTTCTAAACCCGTTTCTTCTGCAATTTCCCTGACCGCTGCCTCTTGAGGAAACTCTGTAGATTCAACACTACCTGACGGTATATGCCATAGACCTTTCTTTGAGCCGGTTAGCTCTTGAACCAATAACACTTCATTGCGTTGATTAAAAATCACAGCTCCGGCAGCTTTTGCCGTAACTTCTATGTGATGCTGAATCCCATATTGCATCTAATTCTATCCTCATCCATGAGAAGTAAAATAAAAGTGGCATAACGCCCTGTTAAGGGGTGAGCAACGCAATACCGAAGTCGCTGCATACCACCTTAAACACTTAAATCAACGCATAGTAAAAATGCCACGCGTTGCTAACCACTCCTGAACAGTTTGTTGCGTGAATTTTTAATCGTACTTCTTGCCGTTGTGCTTTAACCAACCATGCGGGTGTCGATTGTTTGGATCATGGTGTGTCCAGTGCATGACACCACCTTTATTACTCCATTCATACTCGCCGTAAAACTGCACACTATCGCCAACCTCTAGATCGGGAATTCTAGGGGCTAAGTCAATATTGTGCGCGACTAGTAAGGTTTGCTTGCTATGCAATTTCAATATAAATTTTTGATGCCTACTTCCGTCATTGTCGTCAGGTAGCAAACGAATTACTTTACCCGAGCCTTGAACTTGAATATCACTTTGATGATTTTCATATGCTTGTTTTAACTGATAATCATTGGCTTGGACGCTAACCGAAGCTAGGCACAAAGCTGCAATAAATATCGCAATTGGTCTCTTCATTTACTCAATTCCTCAAATTCAAGTAACACCCTGTTAAGGTGTGGACAACGCAATGCAGAAGCTATCGAACACCACCTCGAATACAAAGCGCAATGCATAGTTAAAATGCCACGTGTGACAAATCACCCTAAAACATTTGTTAGGTTAAGTTTTGACTTTTAAACCTCAAAGCTAACCTTTTTAGATAACGCCTGACTCCTTTCACTCTTGGCAAAGGTGGCAACTTAAACTGCTTTCTTGTGTTGTCATACAACAAGTCTGGTAACTCCATTTCGCAGTATTCAGCAAAGTACTCAAAGTATCTTCGGCTATAAGCCCCATCTTCAATATCTAGAGGCTCTTCTAACTTCAAGCGTTTATGCTTTACCCAACTTTCAAGTGAATACCAACACGATAAATAACTTGGGCCCCAAAGGTTTAAATAATGCTTCTTGGAAACTAGGTTTTGAGAAGCGTAGTAACCAATTCGTTGCAAACCAATGCTTACCTTATTTGCAGCTTTGAGCTCTTCATCATTCCAATTAGAAACATAATCTTCCGATAAATCTTGAACATTGATGCAATATGGTTCTCTCTTGTGGGCGTCAGTAACTATTTTAATAGACTCTTTGAGCTCATCCATTTCACCCATTGCCCAGTTCAATAAGTCTGCATCCCTTGAATGATTAGCCTGGTCTATAGATTGAGCCCCTTGCCTGAGACCAATCAAAAGAAGCACTGTTAGAATAACCATCAAGGTATCCATCATTCCAGAAACACCGCTCCAATCTACTTCATGGGTATCAATAGTGAACTTGGAATAAGCATAGTAAGCTACAAAGCCCAATATGATGGACAAAAGCACACCTAAGAGTGCAGTAAATAAATTTCTTAACATGTAACCTCCTTATTAACCTATACCGCATTAAGTAGTGCGCAACGCGGCCACGAAACCTAACCATACCACCTTAAATACACACCCCGGCGTATTGTGAAAATGTCGCTCATTGCGAGTCACTCTTAAACAGTTTATTAGTTTGATTACTGGCGACTTAGTAACAAGCTTGCTCCAGACATAGCCAAAAAAGTTGCACAACCTCTATTGAAGCGCTTTGCCATGTTCGGCTTCGTGAACCACTTCCTTAAATACAATCCAAATATGGCATAAATCGATATTGCCCCCATTTCTAAAATTAGGAACGTAGACCCTAAAGCGAAGAACTGCTCATTTACGCTAGACGAAACATCGACGAACTGCGGTAAAAAGGCGGTAAAGATTAAAATCGCCTTTGGATTACCAGCGGCTAGCAAAAATTCTTGTTTGGCTAAGCCTATCCGATTGCGTGTATTTTTTAGCTCTGAGACAGGGCTAGCTTCCGAATGCCAAAGATTAAATGCAATCCACAACAAATAAGCTGCACCCACAATTTTAATGGTTAGAAATAAAGTCTCAGAAGCATAGAGAACGACGGCTAAACCGGAAGCAGCCAAAGCGATCATTACAGCAAATGCAGCAATACGACCAAGTCCAGCAATGAAAGCGGATTTGAAACCGTAACAACGAGCGTTGTTCATGGATAATAGATTGTTTGGACCAGGTGTCATATTGAGCGCAAAGCATGCAGGTATAAAGAATAGTAACTTCCAGATTTCCACAATATTTCCTTCATAAGACTAACGACGCATTAAGGTGTGAGCAACACAATACCGATGCTACCGCATTACACATCAAACATGAAACGCAACACATAGCAAAATGCCAAGCATTGCGAATCATTCTTAAGCAGATTGTTATGTGTTTCTCTCAAACTCAACAATAAACGTCCATTCTTTATGGTTGTATATTATATCCATAGACTACGCCTAGCTCTTGTTCGGCTTCAACTCTAAAAGAGACAGCACTTTTTGACGTAATGGTTTAGTCTAACCCTCGAGTGTCAATGGAGGTGATTTCACCAAAATCAGGATGGATGATATTTCTGACAGTCCCTACCGCACTCTCAGCCTTAGCTTTATCGAACAAATCCGCATAAAACTTTGGAGGTTGAGTTTTTTTGAATAGGTAGAAAACGTATCTCTGACCAATTTCTATAGGCTGGTCAAGTTCGTACAAAAAAATTTTATTCTACATTCATCAAATTAAACATTTAAATATAGACGAGACATAACGCCCTGTTAAGTGATGAGCAACGAATACCAAAGCCACTACAAACCCGAGTAACGTTTTAATTTTCATATTCTCACTACTTTTCAATACTAAAAAGCCATAAATCTGTGATTAAAATCATAACCACTGTATCAAATCTTATACAACTAAACTCATCGTTTAGCTCGATCGATCAATGTCCATTGATATGAGAAACCACAAGGCCTGCTATACTGCTATAGTTCAAATAAGAACTTGGTAAGTGAATTTTAAACCCAATCTGCTTCTATGCCTTTTCTCTTAAAGTCATCTATTATCAATTCATTTTCACTATCTAGTAGAGTGATCTCTTTAAGATTCTTCATCATATCAGCATCTTCGGCTGACTTGATGCCAAAAATCTCATAATAGTCCTCTCCACCCCACCAAGGAATAATTTGAGAATATATTTCATCTCCACCATCCATTATTATCTCATCGATGTTTTCCAGTAAATGCTGGGGGATTTCAATATTTTTGAAAAACTCTATTGCTTCAGGAAACGGAGCGTACCCTTCCTCACTTTCAAACAACTCATGAACTTCGCTATCATCAAGATTGCGGCACTTTTTAATATGATTTTCAAGGTTGAAAATAGGGGTTAGCAGTTCATTGTCGTACATCAAATGGTTGATTACAGCTAATTTAAATCCGAAATCCTCAAACATAACTTTACTCATTATTAATACCTTTCATTTGTTGTGATTGTTTACCTTGGGGTTATCGCCTAAACATAACGCCTTGTTATATTGCTCTCTGTGTTACTTCTGCCAAGTATTATGCCCATCATTTTAATGCAACTCAATTAATATAACCTTGGCAAAATGAATTAGCGGATATTAAATTGAATGCCTATGGGATTTTTGCGTGCTTTATAAATGCCTAGTGCATTGTGGAGTTTTCCTGTTTTGAGTAGAACAAAAGCCATAAACAGAATGTTAATGGGTAAAAAGTCTAACTCATAAAGGGTAAAAAATAAGTTAGAACAACTCACCTGTTTTTCTATGGTCTACATCAATTTGACTCATCCAAATACAACTCAGATAAACCGCAGCTGCTTTCTCTCTGCCATACCCTAACTCAAGATAACTACCTTACATCGGGCTTTCCAAATACCGAAGTTCGTCATGTTTTCTAATACTTTTTTCATACCACCACCTCCCTGCATTGAAATGAAAATAGTCGCACAAAAAATCCACTTAAATGGTGCAGTATATGGATGCAGCTAGAGGTTTCTCTCTTATCGGTTTAGTCGTGACAATCACCATCTTGGCGATTGTTGGAACGGTTGCCGTTCCTCGCTTTCTCAGTATCCAAAAAGATGCTCGTATTGCGGTTCTTGTCGGTGCGCGTGATGCGTTGCGAACCGCCAATGACCAAGTCTATGCTAAAGCCGTTTTACAATCCCAAGAGCATGTTGATGGCGGAGCAACGGAAAATATTGATCTTGATAACGACGGTCGCAACGATGTGGTTGGATATTTCGGATTGATCAAGTTTGTACTTGCAGCAAAAGACCTAGCTGGCTTTGACCCGCAACTCACCATCAACCGATGGTACGGTAAAGACTCGCCAGACGAGCCCTACTTTTTGATCGGCTTCGCCAACAAGCCCGTAAGCCGACACAACCTTTGTTATGTCGAAGTGTACTACCCCACACAAGCGGGCGGTGCTCTTTCATACGATATAAAAACCGAAGACTGTTAATCTCAATCGTAGTAAATAGCTGGGTTTATCATCTAAAGGCAATCGGAAGCCCCCCACACTTTTATACCCAAGTAACCATGAGATGCTTGGGTATACTGTTTCTTTTTATTTCACGCATTAAACAAATATTTCACATTTATCCAAAACCCCCTCCATATTTAGCTATTGATCACATTTTTCTCCGTAACGTTTATGGCGATCCGATAGATTGTATTGTTTTATGATTTAGCGAAAGAATGTGCTTGTATTCATATTATTATCTCGAATAATGAATGATTAGATTTATAAAAAATTCAATAATTTAAAGCAGGAGGCGCGATGAAGATTTTTTGGCAGCTGCGTTGGTATTTCCAACTCAAATGGAAGCACTATGTTGGTTCAATCTTACTGTTTGCCGTCATTTCCGCTCTCCAGCTAATTCCACCCAAAGCGGTAGGTCTTATTGTCGATGGTGTTGTTCAACAGACGATGACAACGCAAACCCTTCTATTGTGGTTAGGTGGATTAATTGCGCTTTTCTTTGCGATTTATGCTTGTCGCATTTTATGGCGAATTTGGTTATTCGGAGCCAGTTGGGAGCTCGGTACCATTTTGCGTAATCGCTTATACCGCCACCTTTCAACTCAGCCTCCTCGATTCTTTGAGCGCTTCAAAACAGGCGACCTTATGGCTCGCGGAACTAACGACGTTCGTAACATCGTTATGACCGCTGGAGAAGGTGTGTTAACCGCAGCCGATTCGTTGATTACCGGGGTTGCAGTACTGATCATCATGGTGACGCAAATCAGCTGGAAACTCACCGTTATGGCTTTGCTACCTATGCCATTTCTTGCGGTGATGATCTTCTTTATTGTTCGCATCCTGCATAAGCGTTTTCGTATCGCTCAGGAAGCATTTTCCACCATGTCTGACATGACTCAAGAGTCTCTTAATGGCGTAAGGATGTTGCGAGCTTTTGGCTTGGAAGACCAAGAACAGAAACGTTTTGAAGATGTTGTTGATGATACAGGAAGTAAAAACATCGCCGTCGCACGTGCGGATGCTCGGTTCGACCCTGCAATCCAAATCACCATCGGCATGTCCTTTTTTCTTAGTGTGGCAGTTGGTGCATATTTGGTGGATAAAGGAGACATCACATTAGGTGATTTAACCGCGTTTACCATGTATCTCGGCCTTATGATTTGGCCAATGCTGGCATTTGCTTTCTTATTCAATATCTTGGAACGTGGCTCTGCGGCTTGGAATCGTCTAGAAGAAATTTTCAATGAGAAGCCAGAGATCACCAGTGGCGATAAGCCGCTTGGCGATAAACCTCTGCCGCTTAACATTGATATTGAATCTTTCCATTGGTCTGCAGAATTGCCACCAGCACTCACCAATGTGCACTGTGTTATTGAGCCAGGAACAATGCTGGGTATTGCGGGAGCCGTTGGTAGTGGCAAGTCAACGTTACTCACTTTGCTACTCAGACAACATGAGCTGAATGACGGAGCAATTAAGTTTGGCGACGTTTCAATCAAAGATGCTGTTCTTTCGGAATGGCGTAGTCGATTTGCCATCGTCAACCAAAGCCCGTTTCTCTTTTCGCAAACCATTTATGACAACATCGCATTAGGCAACCCAAAGGCTTCGAAAGAAGAGGTTTATCAAGCGGCAAAATACGCATGTATCCATGACGATATCGAGAAGTTTCCTGATGGCTACCAAACTGAAGTCGGTGAAAAAGGCATCACCTTGTCTGGTGGTCAAAAGCAACGTATTGCGATAGCTAGAGCAATGCTACTTAACGCGGATATTCTTGTTCTCGATGACGCTCTATCTGCGGTAGACGGTCGCACAGAGCATGAGATCCTGAAGAACCTTGAGCAACATTATCGAGATCAATCACTGATCGTAATTGCACATCGCTTAACAGCGTTGGAAGCCGCAAATGAAATTTTGGTGCTGAACCATGGGCACATCGCGGAAAGAGGTAGACATCAGGCTCTACTGGAACAACAAGGGTGGTATGCGGAAATGTACCAATACCAAAAACTAGAACAGGCAATGGAGGAGTAACCATGAAACAGAGTACATTCAAACGATTGTTGTCTTACCCTCTTCAGCAACCGAAACCTATGATTAAAGGCTTGTTGCTGCTGTTTATCGCTGCGTTAGCAAACGCAGGTGGCCCTTGGCTGATTCAATACTTTATCGATGAGCATATTACCAAAGGGGATTACACCAAAGATATTTTGATTACCTTAGCGGCTGGATATATCGGTCTGCAGGTTATTGCTGCAACCTTTGCTTACTTTCAATCTTTGCAGTTTAGTATTGTTGCAACCAATATCATCAAAACCATCCGTAAACAGACGTTTTCTGGCGTAATCAAGCAGCCTTTATCTGCGTTTGACTACACACCTGCAGGAAAGTTGGTCTCTCGTATTACCAACGATACTGAATCTCTGCAGCAGTTTTACGAGTTACTTATCGCAACGGTAGTCAAAAACGTTGTGATGATTTTAGTCATGCTTGGTGTGATGTTTTACATGAGTTGGAAGCTGACATTAGTCGTCCTGATTCTTCTTCCAATCGTGGTTGGCTTTATGTACCTGTTTAAAAAGCTGAGTACAGAGAATTACCGCAATATGCGTGATTTGCTAACCGACATTAACGCGAACTTAAGCGAGTCTATACAGGGCATGAGTGTCATCCAGCTTATGCAGCAGGAAGAACGGTTCAATAAGCAGTTCAACGAGTTGACGGCTAACCATCTCGTAGCATCAAAGAAAGTGATTCGACTCAATGGTTTCTTACTGCGCCCTCTCATGGACCTGCTAGCTGGTCTCGCATTGCTGTCACTGGTAGCTATTTTTGGCTTTAACGGCATCGAGATGATTGGTGTCGGTGTGCTTTACGCCTTCATAAGCTACTTAGGTAGAGTAACTGAACCTCTCATTGAAATGACTCAGCAACTTGCACTGCTTCAACAAGCATTAGTTTCGAGTGAGCGTGTTTTTGAGTTGATGGACGCACAAGAACAGAGCTACGGTGACGACCATAAACCGCTGCAAACGGGCGCGATTGAGTTAAGTAATCTCACTTTCAGCTACGATGGCAAGCAAGACGTCTTAAAGGACATCTCCCTACAAGCTGCGCATCAGGACTTTATTGCGCTGGTAGGTCATACAGGGAGCGGAAAAAGCACACTCGCTTCGCTACTGATGGGCTTCTATCCAACAAACAGTGGGGAACTGCTGATTGATGGTCGCCCATTGAAATCCCTAGGAAAAGGTGTACTTCGCAAAGACGTTGCTATGGTTCAGCAAGACCCACACATTCTGCCAGCGAGCGTACGAGAGAATATCTCATTGGGTAGAGCGGTAGAAGACGAATTGATTTGGGATGCGTTAGAAAAAGTGGGATTGTCGGAGCAAATTCGTCGTTACCCCAATGGTTTAGATACAACTCTTGGACAAGGTGAAACAAACCTATCAGCTGGTCAAAAGCAGCTTCTTGCATTAGCGCGTGTGTTAGTTGCGAAGCCTAAGGTACTCATCTTGGATGAAGCCACGGCGAACATTGACTCCGGTACTGAAGCTCTGATTCAAAAGAGCCTAGAAGTATTGCGTAAAGATATGACGCTGGTCGTTATCGCCCACCGTTTATCAACCATCTTAGATGCTGATCAAATCGTGGTATTGCATCATGGTGATTTAGTTGAGAAAGGTACCCACTCCGAACTGCTAAAACTTAAGGGACGTTACGCTCAAATGTACCAACTACAACAAGCAAATCGCCATATCCAGCAACTCGAAGGCGAGGAACAGTGGTTGGAGGAAGCGGTTTAAGCTCGTTCTTTTTAATTATCCTGAGCCTTGTGAACCTAACGTAAATTAGGCTAGCGAGGCTCAGTCATTTTCTTCATATTTTCAACAATTTTGATATTTCTTACCTATTATTGACATAACCCCTCGCTATTTTGAGCCCGCTCGTTGTAAAATCGCGCTAAATAACAAGTCAACCATTCATATACGGCTCGGAACTTCCACCCTAGCCGACGCTTTGGTTTGGCGATCTTAAATATTACTAAATAGAGTCATGACTACAGTCCATGGACCAAGATAAGTTTACTAATATCTATCGTTTGCCCGGGTCATTACAAATTCGTATTGCGAAGTGGCAAAAAACGTTTCGTGGCACCTCTGATCTTGTATTGCATCAGGTGTTGATGGAACGAAATAAGCAGTTTAAAAAACCAGACTTTTTACCCAAAGGCTGGTGTATAACGCCTATCGATGAAAATGACATCACCATCACCCATCACGGTAAATATATTCAGACTGTGATGCGTACGATGCTAGATAGAAAAGTTTCCTATAAAAGACTTTTTTTATCGCGAATGGATGTAGAGAAAGGCGAGAAAGTTCTGCGCGAATATAAAGCGGAATGGGTAAGAAAACACAATCAGATCGCGAAGCGATACAACCAGATAAAGAAAAAGCAATATATGAACTTTGCTCGGGAAGAAGAAGAAACACTCTACCCTTCCATCCCTAAAGGCGAATTTGACAAAACGCTCTGGAACAAGCTGGTTGTGAGTAACTTTGGCCCAGAAAAGAAATACAAAAACCCTCATTACGTACGCAAAGCTAATTTCTAAAAAAATCCCCCGACTTTTCGGGGGATTTTTATTTTGTGCTAGCGCTTACCAATCGTAAGTTAAGCTTGCGATAACATTGCGGCGGTCACCATACCAGCAGAAACCATCACACGTTGCGACGTATTCTTTGTCTGCTAGGTTCTTGGCTGCAACTTGCAGTTTGTAATCACCAATACGGTAGCTCACAGTGGCATCCATCAAGAAATAACCCGGCACTTTAAGTGTCTCCGTGTTATCACCGTATGACTCACCCGTGTAACGCGCACCTAGCCCCACAGCTAAACCATCAAGCGTTCCTTCTAAGAAACGGTAATGTGCCCAAGCAGATGATACCGTGTTCGCAACTTGAGATGGTGAGTTCCCTACCCACGCTGCATTCACGTCTTCTTTGATTTCAGAGTCTACATACGCGATGTTGCCAAGCAAGGTTAGTGACGGCGTCACATTGGCAACCGCTTCAAGTTCGATACCTTTATTCTCCACTTTACCAATTTGAGTTAATTGATTTAGGTGGATTCGAGCTAGGTTCTCTTTTGTTGCCTGATAAGCGGCAACATTAAAGTAGCCATCAAAGGTACGTGGTTGGTATTTCACACCAACTTCAAATTGGTCTCCACTTTCAGGCTTAGCAGGCTTACCTGCACTGTCTTGCTGAATAATAGGATCAAAGTACTGCGAGTAGCTAAAGTATGGCGTGAAGCCAGTATCCGTGATGTAGGCAGTGCCTACGCTAAACGTCCACTCTTCATTATCCACTTTGGTTCGAGAGCCTGTCGTTACATTGTGAACTTCATTACTCGTATCATCATAACGCGCACCAAGAAGAACGGCCCACTTGTCATTGACCAAGATGTGGTCTTGTAGGTAGATGCCAAGCTGCTCGTTATCAACCTTTGTTCGCTGCTTGTCGGCGTCAGTCAATGGTTGAAGCGTTGTTGGATCTAGCAACCAAACATTGTTCGAGTAATTTGGGTTGAACACATCAAAACGTGGGTCTGGTAACATGCCAATTGGTGTATTCAAGATGGAATTACCATCCGCCACTAGTGGGTCGCTTGCAAAGTCTTTACCATCAATACTGACCATCTGGTAGTCAATACCAACCATGAGGTTGTGTTCAACACTGCCCCATTGCATGTTGTGCATCAGGCGGTTATCAATATTGAATGCATCAGAAGAGCCCTCTTCTGTACTGGCAGCACGTAGGATACTTTTACGTTCATTCAACGGGTCGAGCAATGGACCTAACCCCGGAACGTCAGCCGCATAAACGTACGAATACATTTGTTGTAGCTTTACATCCATTTGGCTGTAGCGAGTCGACTGCACAAAAGAAGTCGAGTCATTGAACATGTGCGAAAACTCGTAACCAACCGATACCTGCTCACGCTCAAACGTTTCCCAATCCGTGTTCCCGACCGCGAGACTATCGCTTATCTTACCGTTTTTGTTTGGCTTCAATGTTCCTTCAACAGGTAGGAACTGCAGATATGGGTCAGAATCATCTTTTTGGTAACTGGTTAGCAAAGTAATTTCTGACGCGTCGGTGAACTTGTACGTCAGTGACGGCGCAACGAGGAAACGCTCAGCTTCGACGCCATCAACACGTGTACCGTTCTTTCGTGCCAAACCTTGCACACGAACAGCAAGCTTCTCGTTTACTTCTGAGTTCACATCCAGAGAAATCTGTTTACGATCTTCAGAACCATACTCCAAAGACACCTGACCAGAGCCAGCATCAAACTGAGGACGTTTACTCACCAAGTTAATAACACCACCTGGTGGGTTTTGACCGTAAAGCACAGAGGCAGCACCACGTAGCACTTCCACTCGCTCTAATGCAAACGGGTCAATCTGCCAACTGTAAAATCCAGATGAGTACAGACGGGTTCCATCTTGATATAAGCCACTGTTCGCCTGCTTAAAGCCACGGATAATAAACCAGTCTTGTTTGTTGTCTTCACCAAAGTAATTGGTTTGAATGCTTGGAGTATATTGCAGAGCATCTGAAACACTGATTGATGCACGATCATCCATCTGTTCACGAGTCACAACAGAAACAGCGCGTGGCGTTTCGTTGATCGCTAAATCCATTTTTGTCGCAGTGCGACTTTTTGCGCCAAGATAACTAAAGTCAGGGCCAACAGCACTGTCTTCTTGTTGGCCAATTACGACGATGTTTTCATCTTCTTGAGCAAGCACTTGAGGGGTTGCTAGCACCATCGCAATAGCCACTGCTGCGGGTGTTAGCATAAACTGCCGATTCATCATTTTTCTCCTTTTTTGTCGGCAACCTTTCCAACCTTTATGCATTGAGCCAATAGACAAACTCAACAGGTTGGTTCCGGCATAACCACTGATTTTCCTTAAACGCAAAAACACCGAACGTGTTTTGCGAGCATCACAAACTGGGTGATGAGAGCGACCACCCAGCCATAGATTTTTTTATTGTTTTGGTATGTTATTTAGGAAACACACACCGTCGTTACAGGCGACGTAGTCCCCACATCAGATATAAACCGCCGATTAGAGACGCCATCAACCCTGCTGGGATCTCTTGCGGATAAAGCACCTGTCTGCCCAGCCAATCAGCCAATAACATCACACCAGCGCCAAGCAAGGCGGCACACAACATGTGTTGCGATGCTTTATTAAAGCCAAACAAACGTGCCAAATGTGGCGCAAGTAAACCGACGAAACTAATAGGACCGACAACCAGCGTCGCGCTGACAGTAAGACAAGCCACAAGCAATAATAAAATGGCACGAGAACGGTCAACTTTGATGCCGAGCGCTTTGGAAGAAGAAGCTCCAATCGGCAAAATATCTAACCAGCGAACACAGACAAAACTCAAACCAATAAACACAATGGCAGACAGTGCCAGCGGGAGCAGCGTGTCCATTGACACGTAATACGTCGAGCCAGATAACCAAGCCAACGCTTGATAACTGCGTGGGTCACCCGTTGCCAAAATAAAACTCTGAATGGCATTCATGAGTGCAGTAATGGCAATACCTGTCAGCAAGATTCGTTCTGGTTGGAAGCCAGATTTTCTGTTCAACAAGACAATGATTAGTACCGTCAGTAAAGCACCAATCAAGCCACCAATAGACAAAGTCACAACCGATGCACCGACGCCCGTAAACATAGCAATGATCAACCCCATTGCAGTTCCTGAGCTGATACCAATCACCTCAGGACTCGCCATCGGGTTGCCACTTAATCGCTGAATCATGGTTCCCGCAATCGCCAACATCGCCCCGGCTATCGCCGCAGCTAAAAGCCTAGGTGTGCGCCATTCCAAAAATAGCCATTCATGGGTAGAGAAAAGCGATGTCCAGCCGTCGTTCTGAACTGAAACGGTGCTGAAGAGCACGACAGCCGCCAAGATGATCAACAAGGTAAATGCGATAGCGTGTTTGTTGAGTTTGTTGACGCGCTCTGAATGACGAGTAAGCACGGTTTGCGTATGCCCTTGCGTCTTTTGTGATAATCGAGGTAGTAACCAAAGTAACAGGGGTGCGCCCAACGCTGCCGTCGCCGCGCCAGTCGGAATGAAACTCGCCATCAAGCCCGGTAATTGTTGAATCACTAAATCGGTGAGGGTCAAAAGCATTGCACCAATCAACATTGAAATCCAAAGCTTGTGTTGAATCTTATGCACACCAATCAAGCGTGTGATTGCTGGCGCAGCAAGACCGATAAAGCCGATGATGCCCACCGTCGCCACTACCCAAGAAGTCATAAGCACCGCTAAGCCAAGGCAAACAAAACGTAGCTTCGCGAGCGACACACCTAAGCTTTTTGCACCTTGCTCTGATAGCTCCAAAAGGCTCAAAGGTTTAGCAAACAAAAATGCCACTAGCGCAACAATGGCAACTCTTGGTGCAAGATAACTGAAATCATCCCAGCCACTCTGAACTAAGGAGCCTGCGCCCCAGATCATGAGCCCATTGAGCTTCTCCGTATTCATCATCAAAATGACCGTACTCAGAGAAGCAAAGTACAAGTTGATCACCAAGCCAGAAACGACAACAACGGTCGGAGAAAGTGCACGGCGCCAAGACAGCAGCATCACTAACCCCATCGAGGTAACACCACCAACCAAAGCAACTAAGTTGGCAGAAAAGTCCAGCATCCAAGGCGTGAACAGCGTGGCAAGCATGAGCGTAAAGTTCGCACCACTCGCAACCCCTAAGGTCGTTGGTGATGCCAACGGATTACGTAGAACCTGTTGCATCAATACGCCAGCTACAGCCAAGCCTGCTCCGGAGATCACCGTCGTAAACACGCGTGGCCACCAGCTAAAGTGAAGAAGCACTGAATTTATCGACTGAAAGTCAGGTTGCCAAAGGCTTGCGAAACCAATAGAAAAGGCGGTGGTTTGACTCAGATGTAGTGCACCAACCGACATCGTGAACAGGGAAAGTAAGATCACTAAGGATAAAGGAAAAGCTCTCATCAGAAGTGCCCCTTCTCTTTTGCCGCAGCGATTAAATGAGCAAAGCGAACTGCAGAAGGCATTGCACCAAAGCTCCAGACAGGATCAACGCGCATAACCGGATGACCTGATTGTTCTACGATATATTGCCAAAATTGGTCCTGAGCCAACCGTTGTTCTCCACCATGAGGAAGCGGATCCACAATGACGATCTGCGCTTTTATTCCCGCGAGTTTGTCGATACCGACCATACTAAAGCCCCAGCTATTGGTTTCTTCCGTCCACGCATTAGTGAGGCCGAGCTTGTTTATCGCTTGGGAATACAAGCTGTTCTCGCCAAAGACACGCACATGTTTAGTATCCATAAATTGGACCATTAATAATGGGGCTGAATCTTGATCGACTTTTTGCTTGAGCAAGGCAAGCTGTGCTTCTGACTGTTCAATAAACGTTTCAGCTTCAATCTCTCGTCCCAGCTCTTTGCCGAAAGTGCGTGTGAATTGAGTCAATACCGACCAATCAGTGATCCCCTGCCCGTAAAGGTCTATCGTTGTAACAGGTGCAATTTCTGCTAATCGGTTTTCCATGGCAGAAAAGTAAGGGGCGATAAAAATACGATCAGGGTTGAGCTCGTAGATACGTTCGATGTTTGGTTGCGTTCTTAGACCGACATCTTTCGTTTGTTTTGGCAACATTGGCGCTTTCACCCACGCATCATAATCTTGCCCTTGTGCAACCCCGACCGGAACAACACCGAGAGCAAGCATGGTTTCGGTCTGTGTCCAATCTACCGACATCACTCGCTGTGATGTCGGTTGTTCCACCGCATGAGCAAATAAAGGGAAAGCAAGGCTCGTCACCAAAATGGCTCGCTTCAGCCAAGTAATTAGTGGTTTACAATCCATTGTTGACCCCACTTAGCTTGGCATCGCTACTGGATACCCAGCAGGATGGTCAGAAATACGCATTTCAATGCCATAGATTTGTTGTAACTTAGGCTCGGTAAATACGTGTTGAACGTCGCCTTGTGCTATCAAGTCACCTTGATGCAATGCGACAATCTCATCACAAAAGCGCGCAGCTAAGTTGATATCATGCAAAACGATAATGACTCCTAAGCCGAGGTCTTTACTGAGTTTAGAGATCAAAGAAAGCATATCGACCTGATGACTAATATCGAGCGCAGACAACGGCTCATCAAGCAACAGATATTCGGTTTTCTGTGCGAGTAGCATCGCTAGCCACACGCGTTGACGCTCACCACCAGAAAGCGTGTCAACAAGGCGATCGGCATATTTGGTTGTTCCTGTCATTTCCATCGCCTCTTCCACGATGGTTTTATCTTTCGCACTTAACCTGCCAAGCAAACCATGCCAAGGGTAACGACCAAAGCTCACTAAATCTCGGCCTAAGATGCTGTCGGTCATCGGTAAATGTTGAGGGAGATAAGCGATGTGCTGAGCAAATTTCTTTGCCGATAAACGGTTGATGTTGTCACCATGCAGCAAGATATCGCCTTCACTGTATGGTTGCTGCTGAGCGAGCAGCTTAAGAAGTGTGGATTTGCCAGAACCATTGTGTCCGACAAGCGCGTACGTTTTTCCAGTTTCAAACGTCAAATCAAATGCTTTCAACAGAGACTTACCGTCAATGTCGAATTGGAGTGCCTTGGCTTCTAACATCCCTACTTCACCTAATCCTATTTACGTCTCGGGGCTGGTGAAACTTCGCTTTGCCGTCTACCTTCCCGTTACGTTTTATAATTTTATTCAACAAAACGATTAATAAGCTTGGCTTTATATAACAGCGAAGATACAAATGCAAACCATTGTCATTATCATTAATAAATAATTTTATAAATCTTACTGAAGACACATTCTCGTTAAAGCAAGCACGTCAGAAGCAAGGAGCTAAAGTGATTTAAAGCGAAACGATATAGGGATTGGAAACGAGGACTATTGTTGGCGAGCATCGCCATTCACAATGCTCGCTCAAGGAATAAATTAAGCTGCGACGATAGGAAGAGTTGGATGAGAGCCGCAGCGTTGTTGAACCAGTTAATGACGAGCGTCAGCGCCAAACTCTACTTCTTTATAGATATCGGCCAGCGACTTCTTACCTTGTTTGTCTTTGGCTGAACGCTTTCTTGGTTGATAGTGATACTCTTGGTCATGCAAGGCTTCTTCATGCTCCTTTGCCGACTCTACGAATTCAGCATTCGCAAGTGCTTGTTGGCGTAAGCGGTTTACTCTTTCTAGGGTTTCCCACAACATACTTCACCTCCAAACGAGTTACTGTATACATATACAGTATTATTTATTCTGACCTCCTAGTCAATATTTTGATTCCCTTCACCGTTCGCTCCTCTACTCTCACATTAACCCCATACCAGCATAATGCTCTGGGTACTTATGAATGATTTGTTTTAGATAGCCTTGATGATCGCGCAAGGCATTCACGCACTCTCGGGATAACAAACCTTGATAAACGCGTTTTTCAAGCTCTAACAAGGCATACGGAATTGACCACGCTTGACGATATGGATGATGGGTGGTCATGACATCAAACACATTGGCGACTGCCGCGATTTGAGCGGCGATAGGAATACCTGAACGATCCAGACCATACGGGTAACCGGATCCATCAAGGTTTTCATATTGATAAGAGGTAATTTGTTGGAATAGAGTGACACTCGGGTGAACCGGATTACCAATTCTCGCCACAATGTTATCTGCTGATTCAACGCATTGTTCAATGTGCTCAGTTAACAACGCTTCTTGCTCTGCATTCACGCAGCGGCGGTTGCACACCACATCAGCGGGGAGCTTAATATCACTCAAAGCATGATAACGAGTGAACATTCCGATTTGCTCGACAACTTCATCGCTAAACTGATAAGAGTCGGCAAGCTCTGTCGCAATCAATTGGGCGTACATACCAATACGCTTGGTGTGTGAGTAAACCTCAGGCGAGTAGCCCGGCATCAAGCACTGCATTCTTTCTGCCAATATTTCAATCGCATTGACAACATGATCTTCAGACTCAACCGCGAATTGCACCATTTCAAAGTAAGGTTTCAATCCATTCAACGCTTCTACACTGAACGCATTAGGCTGAATAGAATTAAGAAACACGAACCCAGTAAAGGTTTGCTGGTCGTAACAAGGGATAGCAACAGACGAGTGGTAACCTTCTTTTAATAAGGTTTGAATACGTGGACAGTGGTTGATGTCGTAGAGATCGTTAACAAGACGAGGGATGGCATTGTCAGCGGCAATGCTCAGATTGTGCAGTTTTCGAAGTGGCGCTTCGTGATGAGCCAAACACCAAGTGTCGAACTCACTTTCGGCAAAAGATTTAAGCATGCCTTGTTTAGGGTGATACTTCGCAAAAGACACCCTATCGACACATGGTAAATGTGCCTGCATCCTATTCTTCAAAGTTTGCATTTGCTCATTGAGCGGCTTTGCAAACGGGTAAAAACTCCGGTGCGCCATACTTCACCTCCACACCAAGTAGAGAAACCAGAAGAAAAGGCTCATGAAAGTCAGCGTATTTGATGTGATTAGAGCGGCTTTTCTCCACCTAAATTATCGACATACCACAACTTAAGTGTACGAAATAAAAACAGTTTTTCGCCAATATTTTCACCGAATATTCTACGGTAATTTAATCCAGATCAAAAAAACCAGTGCACTTTCGCACACTGGCTTTTCAATACATGATGAGTTGTTCGTTATCTATCAGTTTGGTGATTAACCCAATGCAGGAAGTACGCCCAAAGTAATAAGTAGCTGCGCCATCACGATGCCCGTGCCGGCAATGCCCGTTACTAATAGAGCCCCTTGTCCACCCGCAACGCGGTATTCACCAGTAAACTCATCAGAACGACGCACCTTCACCACCATCACTAGCGGTAGGAAGATAGCAAGAATTGCCAAAGCAATCGCTGCGTAACCTAGTGCCATGATGAAACCTTGTGGGTAGAACAATGCAAAACCTAGTGGCGGTGTAAAAGTCACCACTGCGGCGATTAAACGATTTGGCTTTTCACTGTCACCTTTGATTGTGTCGCCCAAGAACTCAAACAGACCCAAACTCACACCTAGGAAAGACGTCAGAAGCGCAAGGTCAGCAAATACGCCTACCACACTACCAAGATTTGACTGGTGAACAGTTTGAGACAATTGACCAATCAGCGCGCTCAAACCGCCGTTTTCAATCAAGGTATCTTGGCTTACAACACCCAGGGTTACGATTTGCCAGAAAATGTAGATCACGAGTGGAATCGTCGAACCAACGATAATCGCTTTACGTAGAGACGAAGTGTCGCCATCTAGGTAGTTAACAATCGCAGGGATGCTGCCGTGGAAACCAAAAGAGGTAAAGATGACTGGAATCGCTGCAACGACAAGACCTTGCTCAATTGGCATGCTCAGTAAGTAAGATTCGGTCACGTTTGGCGCTAGGAATGACAATACTGCAATCATGGTCACCATCTTTAGACCAAACAGCACTCGGTTTACCTTGTCTACCGTACCCGTACCAACCGTCACAACCATTGTTACGATAAGCGTGAAGATGATGGTAGACGTGGAGCCAGAAATATCCAGACCAAACCATTCTGTTAGACGGTCACCGAACTGAGCACCGCCACCAGCGATGTAAGCAGCACACAATGAGTAGAACAAGAACAGCATAGCAAAGCTCGCGACCCACTTGCCTTTCTGACCAAGGATTTGTTTCGCCAGAGTATGGAGGGTTGCACTGCTGTCCGCATACTGGTGAAGCTCCAGCATCAACAGCGCCGTAAACGCCATTAATGCCCACAACCCCAGCATGATAATTAAAGAGGTAGAAAAACCAATGCCTGCAGAGGCAAGAGGAAGTGCCAGCATACCAGCACCAATCGTAGTCCCTGCGATAATCAGGGTGCTACCAAACACTTTAGATTGACTCATTGTATATTTATCTTTACAGCTTAATAAGATTAGTCAGCATCAGATCGGGCAACGGCACGCCAAAACTAACACCATATTTGGAATGATGACGATTTTGTAGGATCTTTCTAATAAGATCAAGCAAAGTGTAAGGATAAAAATCCACACGCGTAAATTATTTTATACACCCATATCTAAACTCTGATTTCCGCAAGCAATTGGCCGCACTCTTCTTCATTCATAAATTTAGGCACTGGGTAGTTCCAATGCGCCTCTTTGAGAATTAAAGTCACTAACTCGTCGGTGTCAGACGCTTGCAACAGTAACGACGTTTGCTCAATGCCAATCTCGTTGTACAACCCCTCCAGTCGATCGAAGAAGTCTTGTGCACTAGGCACATGCCCACCTTGCGTTCCTATCAGGGCTTCACTTAGGGCGGTCAGTTGCGGCTCAATCTCAGAGAAAGAAAATCGAAGGACAGGCAATAAAGCAAGACCATTTGCCATGCCATGAGGCAAGCCATACTTAGCCCCCAAGTTATGAGCGAATGCATGTACGTAGCCAAGACTCGCCTTAGTAAAGGCTAAACCCGCATAGTAAGACGCCATTGCCATTTTGTGTCGAGCTTGACAGTCACTGCCCTCTTCGACAGCACGAGGTAGGTAGTTGAATATCAGTTTGATGGCAGCAACAGAATACGCTTTGGTTTCCATCGTCGCGTTGCGAGAAATGTAAGCTTCTACCGCGTGTGTCAACGCATCAATACCTGTATCAGCCGTTATCTTCGCAGGCAAACCAACCAGCAAATTCGAATCCAATGCCGCCATCAAAGGCACTAACTTCGGATCCATTAATGGCGTTTTGTGGTGGGTATCTGGTTCAGAGACCACCGCTGCAATTGTGACTTCCGACCCAGTACCCGATGTCGTCGGAATCACGAATAAAGGTGCAGGCGTTCTCCACACGCGAAACAGACCAGTGAGTTTCTTAATGGGTTTCTTGTTTGTCACTCTGGCTGCGATGACTTTGGCACAATCCATGGCCGATCCACCGCCTAACGCCAAAATCGCATCGCACTCTGACTCAAAATACATCGCTAAACCACTCTCGACTTGATCGTAGGTGGGGTCGCGGTTCACTTCAGAAAACAACGCGACATCTAAACCCTTAGCTTTTGCACTTTCCACCACCTGTTCCGCCATACCGACCTTTACCAGCCCGTCATCGGTCACAAGGAGCAACTTTTTAAATCCAAGGTCAGCAATCGCTTCTGTCAGTTCATGAAGACTACCAGGTCCCGAAAACAAGGTCGGTTTAGGCAAAGGGAGTACGTAAGCTGCCGCTTTCAGTCCATTGGTGTAACCACGATAAAGAAGGTGTTTCAGCATATCAATTCCATTTCCTTATTCAGGGCAATCCAAGCCCAACGTCGTAAACTTGAGTAATTATTCTAGTTTGCTCTAGAACTATAGCTCACAATTAAAAACTTGTGTTCATACCACCTTTCACCGCAAACCCTCGAACAATCAACTACCATTTATATATCAAGATGTACTGGGGGGCTCATCATGAGACACGTCTTGTATTCAATGTTACTGGTATCTTCATCTGTTTACGCTTCTTCAATGGCGAGTTTTCCTAATAACTGGGAAGACTATGTTCTTGTGAAGCGAAGTATTATTCCTGCAAGTGACGTGGTTTTACCTCCGGAAACCCCAACTTTTATTCAGCAAACAGTAAAAACGTACAATTGGACCAATGGCGGGAAAGGAACCAACCTTTCTATCTATGTCCCTCAAAAAAAACTAGAAGCATATAAAGCTCATGGGCCCTATACCGATGGTATTACAGCTGTCGCTGTGTATGAGGAGTCCAATATTATCTTTGTAACGGAACATTTGGCTGGCGAAACCTTGTATGGCTCTTTTGATAGGGAAGGTAATGACATATCAGCACAGCATCCCTCCTTGAATATCGAAGCCTGTTATCGATGCCATAATGGCTACAAAGACATATGCATCAATGGTACCTGTGCAGTACCGATTATTGATGTATTTAATGAGTGAAAGGTGTAGTGAGAAATTCAATAAGAAGTACTATATTCATCTCACATTTTCTTTTGGTTTTAGTCATGATTGGTGGTTTAAGTATCTATAACTATCAAAGCTCTATGGATACCATCATAAAAACGACTATTACATCCAGGGAACATAGTGTAGCCGCGCTGGTTAGCCATGTAAGTGATGCTGTACATGGCAACAACTACGCGAATTTATTGCTTCCTGCATTAAAAGCTCAACTCAATATGCAAGGTGAGCTTAACTATCTGTACGTGTCTGGGAATTCTTCCATAAGCCAACATCGTATGGAGATCGTCTACAGCAGAGAAATAGGCGAAGTCTGGCGTAGCCACTACCCTCCTAATTATGAATCAACACTCCAACAGCGACTCAGCCGCCTTAATTCCGTTAGAGACTCAAACCTTAGTACTCCAGACAAAGTTGATTACCTGATTAATCGGTTATTAGATGCTAAATCAAAGTATCGCCAGAGTTTGGAGTTCAACCAAAAATACATCAAAGACCTTACGCCTTGTCGTGCAGAGGACAAGAGCCATATTGATTTTGAGAAAGGACTTATGTATGTCAAAGTGCCTCTGGTAATTGACGTGTCCGGTTCTATCGAAATCTTATATGACATTGAACAAATTAATGAAATCAAACAGGCATTCATCCTCGATTTATTCAAAGAAATCGTTATCAGCTTAGCCATCTCGTATCCACTACTACTGACTTTGTCCTATCGCCTATCTTCGCCGATTAAGCGCCTATCAAATTTCATGAAACAAAACTTTGAATCCATTTCAGTGTTGCAAGTGCCAGAAAGCCATAGAACAGATGAAATTGGCGAATTAGCAAAATCTTTTAGTCAACTGGTCGATAAGGTCACTGATAAAAACAAGCGATTAAACGAACTCACAAAACATGATCCTCTAACTGGATTGTTAAATCGCCGCTCTCTCGACTCTTCTTTCCGATTACTGAGCTATCAATCTCAAGAAGGTTATATTACATGCTTCTATATCGACATTGACCTTTTCAAAGCTTACAACGATCACTATGGTCACCTTTGTGGCGACGAAGCCTTAATGCATGTGAGCAAAGTGGTCAGTAAATTAGCCGATATCCACCATGGCTATGCTTTTAGAATGGGCGGAGAAGAGTTTGTATTGATGGTTAACCTTACCAGCCTAGAAGAGGGTGAGATTCTGGGCGAAACCCTCAGGAAAGAAGTTAAAGATCTGAACATTGAACACGCATCGCAGGCAAAAGATCGAGTGTTATCAATTTCTATTGGTGTTGCATTCTGTTCGAGCCAAGAGGGTGAATATATTGATACCTGCGTACTGCTCGATAAAGCAGATGCCGCGTTATATCAAGCCAAAGAACTTGGCAGGGATCGGGTTGTTCTCCATTCAGAAAAACAAATGGGAACACACCGTATGCCCCCTCAATCGCTATAAATCAGATCGACTAACCAAGTTGTGAGTCAACACAATGGAAAATTTGGTGGCTGCCTTCCCCTCTTTCTAGCATTTCATAAGCCAATCTCGCCACCTCTTGGCGATAAATCAACCCATGAACCTCTTTGGGTTCGCCCAATACGCCAGTACCAGTAGCTTCACCATCTTTTAATCCTCCTGGGCGGATTATCGTGTAATCCAAATCGCTGGTTTGTAACCAAGCTTCCGCCAGTGATTTCTCACGAACGACACCACCAAAACCCGCTTTAGAACGGTCAGAAAGGTATTTCCAGCTATCACTGCAACCAAGTGACGTGACCAGAACAAAACGCTTGAGCGATGCTTTACAGGCAGCATCGATAAGGTAACGATGGCCAAGGTAATCTACCGGAATGTCTGCACGGAAACTGCCCATTGTGCTGATGATGATGTCTTCTTGATTAAGCTTTTCAACAACGCGATCAACCTCTTCAGCAACCGTAGCATCACATGCAAATGTAGACTGACAAATCCCCTTCAATTCTGGGCTTTTTTCTGGATTTCTCGCTACGCCAACCACTTCAGCACCTTTCTCTGCAAAATACTTTGCAATTGCCAATCCAAGGCCACTGCTTGCGCCCCAAACTACAACTCTATTCATCGCCACCCCTTTAATGGTAATAGTAATCAATTACATGTCAAAAGGAGATTACCTCACTTTGATATTTCATGTTCCCATTTTTATCAACCAAACTATTACCCAGTTCAAATTAATGACTTAATTCTTTAAATGAGGATAATATTTTTTATTAACACCAAGTATCATTACTGAGATAACACATATATAAATAATAATTAAAACGTCGGACAAAGTAATGAAGCAATCCCCTGCTAACTATTCACCAACAGGCTTTGAAGTAGATCTTAAACATGCGTTAATTTGGGTAGCGAGAGCACTCGATTACGTCGGAGTGGATGACACGCACCACAGTCACAGAGTGGCGTATATCGCTTATAAATGTGCAATCGCGATGAAATGGGATATTAAAAAAGCGGAGTTTTGTTACTTCGCTGGAATGATTCATGATTGTGGTGTTTCTGAGACTAAAGAGCATATGATGCTACTCGAGGAGTTGGTACCTCAGGATGCTCAAGCGCATTGCATTAGAGGGTATCAGTCGCTAAAACAATGTAGCTTGCTCGCTCAATTTGCGACGCCTATCCTTCATCACCACACTCGTTGGCAAGACCTAGAACAATCGGATATTTCACCATTTGAAAAAGATATCGCTGCCCTTCTCTACTTGTCTGACCGATTAGATTTTTTAAGAGCTCATTACGCTACAGACTGTCACTCAGATTTGGTGACACTGCATGAAAATATTATCGCCGAAGCCGTACTCGCGAACTCAGGAACACTATTTAACCCCGACATGTGCGAAGCGATGGTGAAACTCATCATGACAGACGGTTTCTGGTTTGCAATGGAGTCAGAAAACATCGAAACCATCGGTTTAAGTTTCGAAAATATAGATTGGTTACAAAAACAACTCACGATTGAAGACCTCAATAGCCTTGGGTTGTTTCTAGCGAAGATCGTTGATGCTAAAAGCCCTTTCACTTATCAGCATTCTCAAAAGGTTGCAGAGCTTTCAAGGTACCTAGCAAAAGAAATGGGGCTCGATGAACACCATCAAGAGATGATATTTATCGCTGGTCTAGTGCACGATATCGGAAAGCTAAAAACACCTGATGAGATCCTGCATAAGGAAGGTGCGCTAGATGAAGAGGAATACACTCGAATCAAACGTCATACGATAGACACAGAGCTAGCACTTCATAAAGTGTTTCCAAACGCCAAGATAGCAGAATGGGCGTCGAATCATCATGAAAGACTGGATGGCTCTGGATATCCTTACCACAAAACGGCAGAAGAACTCGATATGCCATCAAGAATTATCGCGGTTGCTGATGTCTTCCAAGCTCTGTCCCAAGATCGCCCTTATCGAGGAAGAATGACACAAGATCAAATCGCCCAACTCATGGATGAAATGATTGATAGTCAACAACTCTGCCACGATGTTTATGGCGTCCTGACTCAACACCTAGAATACTGCTACCAAATTTCCACAGACGTGGAATAACCTCTAGCAAGAAGCAGAAGGACACGTCTAACGTGTCCTTTTCGTTTAGTGTGCGATATCTAGCTGGTTGTCTTTTACACCGTTAATACGGAACCAACCCGCAATACTGAATCGCTCAGCGTTTGTCGGTAATACTTCGTGTGGGAATTGCTCAGATAAGAACACGAACAGACGACCCGAACGCGGTGGAATCGTTGCAATCTCGTTGTCGTTCAAATCGTATACCACCAATTCACCAGCATCTTCTTCGCTCCACGATTCATTCATGTAGAACACGGTCGTTAAACGGCGGTTTTCATTACCTTTGAAGCAATCGAGGTGTTTTTGGTAGAAGTCACCTTTCTCGTATTTCGCGAAGTGCGCTTCATACTCAAACAAACCAAGGAAGAAATGACGGTTTGCTTCCAAACGGATCTCTTCCATCTTGTCTAAGAAAGACGCCACTGGCGCGCCCATATCGCGCTTCAACCATTGGATCTTGTCACTACGAATGGTTTCAATACGAGTCACGTCGTCGTTACGACCAATACGTGCTTTCTTCCAATCATCAGGAATACAGTCACGCAGCTCAGCCACTTCCTCTTGAGAAATAAAATCATCCCAGATGTAGTATCCGTGCGTCGATAACGCGTCGATCAATTTGTTCATTCTATTTTGTACACTCGTGTAGGTTTGGGCGGTCTATATAAGAAATCCGTGCTACAACAACAAATTCCATTTTCTATCGACACGACAAATCCACACAAATAACAAAGTACAGACGTAAAAAAGCCGCTCTCAAGAGCGGCTTAAACAGGTTCAATTGTTGCGTTTCAATTATCGAGTTTGAAGCGCAATAGAACGAGGTCGGATTGGACGAACTCGTTGAATCACTGGGCGTTGTTTTTTCTTAAGCTGGATATGACACATTTCCAGCACTAGACCAAACGCCATCGCGAAGTACACGTAACCTTTGTTGATGTGAATTGCAAAACCTTCTGCCATCAACAGACCACCTAGCAATACTAGGAACAGCAGTGCAAGGGTCTTAAAGCCCGGGTAACGCGTCACTAGGTTGTTGATTTTCTCCGCCGTCAACACCATCACAATCGCTGACGAAATGATCGCCGCCACCATGATTGGTACTTCGCTCGTTAGACCAACCGCAGTGATCACCGAGTCCATCGAGAACACGGCATCAACGGCAACGATCTGCAGCAGAACCACAGCAAGGCCAGTACGAACATGGGTCGAGTGACCGTGTTCAGTGTGTGTTAACCAACTCCACAGCTCTTTCAAGCTTTTCGCCAGTAGGAACGCACCACCCGCAATCATAATCAAATCACGACCGGTAAACGCGTAGTCGCTGAAGCTGATTAATGGCTGGGTAAGCTGCATGATCCAAGAGATCGAGAACACCAAAACAATACGCGCCATAACCGCTAGGCCAATACCTAGATTTCGAGCAAGTTTACGCTGGTGTTGTGGTAATCGTTCACACAGAACGGAGATAAATACGACGTTATCAACGCCTAAGACAACTTCAAGAGCAAACAAGGTAGCGAAGATAGCCCACGCTTCTGGTTGCATGAAAAGTTCTAACATGAGTGCGCCTCCTGTGATTGGAAGCCATACAGTGAATTGTTCAGTCGACTAAAGGGGTCGTCCATTAAGTTTATTTAAACCTCTGTTACTTAGGAAAGTTGAGTTAATCACCTCTCCTATTCGTTCGCAATCCCCTATTTTGTCAGGGTTGTGTCAGCCATCTTTCGTACTCTAAAGGTTATTACCTTCGTTTACCCCATCAGGTGCCTAGTTGAGCCAAACTATTGCATCGAGCACGAATTGAAACGCCTTATTTTTCGTGCTTCA
The DNA here is from genome assembly GCF_023716625.1 of Vibrio sp. SCSIO 43153. Classification (NCBI taxonomy): domain Bacteria; kingdom Pseudomonadati; phylum Pseudomonadota; class Gammaproteobacteria; order Vibrionales; family Vibrionaceae; genus Vibrio; species Vibrio sp. SCSIO 43153. The sequence goes on along the minus strand of NZ_CP071855.1, from coordinate 1,397,054 downwards.
ACAATCGTAAAAAAATGTTTCACAATAATATTTTGATATACTGAGAAAAATCACACGAGTTAGGGTCTGTTGACCTTTTGTGATGATTTTTGCAGCAGTTTGTAGATGTTTTATACAAGGCAGAGGCTTTGATATGTAGCTATTCTACCTGATAAGCCGATAACGCAGTAGAAAGCACCTACAAACGCTGCCCAAAGGGTTCGGCTAAAAGCGTTTTATTCTTTGTTGAGTCAATTTTACATAGAGCCACTAGGCTTCAATCGACTCGCCGCGACTAAAACGCTTTTATCTCGAACAAAATTTAACCACGAAAGATAAACAGACCCTAGTCTTACGAATGGATTACATAACACTCTCACGCATTAGCCTTAAACACCTTACCGTATTGCACATGCTGCTCACGACCCACAGCGTGACTCAAGCAGCGGAACAACTTTGCGTGACCCCTTCTAGCGTGAGTAAAACGCTCAGCCAATTGCGCGACATTCTAAAAGACGACCTTTTTTACCGCGATGGCACTCGTTTAGTCCCAACGCCATTTGCTTTGAACATCGGCCCTTCCGTACACGGCATTCTTTCCAGCATGAACGGTTTGCTCTACCAAGGTTCGTTTAGTCCTGCGTATTACGAAGGTCGCTTCTCTTTGGCGATGCGCGAAAGCACCTTTGAGATCTTCGCACCGATGTTACGAAACCTATCTCAACAGATGGGCAGCCGAGCGCAATTGAACGTCTATGCAAAAGAGCAGATGAGTTTTGATTCTCTGATCCGTGGGCAAGTGGATTTTATGATTCTGCCCCACGACATTAGCCAACCACCAACGCACAATAAGGACTTGGTATGGCAGACAATTCTAGAAGATGAAATGATCTGTTTAATGGGCAGTAATAACCCGTTAGTGACGGAAGAACTCTCAGTAGAGAACTACCTGTGTGCGAGACACATTGGCATTCACGATAAAGACTTATCCCAACCTTATTTTGAACAGAACTTAACTCAGCGTTATGCCAAGCGCAGCATCGCGATGCACGTAGCAGACTTTGGATCCGCAGCGGTAATGTGCCACCACTCTGATTATCTGTTTACCTGCTCTAAGCTCTGGGCGCGAGTGGCATTACAAGCGAAGGGGTTAGTGGAGAGATCTCTTCCATTCGAATATGGACAAGTAGCGTACAGTTTGGTGTGGAATAAAGCGAGTCTGAACGATCCCGCTTTAAGATGGCTACAACAACAAGTGCTTAAGGCATGTGAAACCTTGGGGGTATGCAGCAAGCCCAGAGTGAATAAGCTCTAAGCTCATTTACCTTGCTTTACTACACGTAGACCGATGGCATGGTCATTGGTCTGCTAACAAATTGACTTAACTGAGTGTGGAAGCGTTCCATTTCATCCTGAGAACACCTCTCCCACTCTAAAGCTTCACCCGTTACACCATGATGTTGAAAGGCATTCAAACGGATGTTGACCGATTCTGGCAACGATTGCAGATAATGCCCCACCGTTGCAACTTCCGTATCTAAATCGCTTTTACCCGGAATATGAAGCAAACGCACTTCATTCAACTTGCCTGCTTGCGCTAAATACTGAATGGTTTGGAATACACGGTGGTTATCTCGCCCGACCAGCCAGCGATGCGTTTCGCTTTGCCACGATTTAAGGTCAATCATCGCGCCATCCATGTACGGTAAGACTCTTCCCCAACCTGCGGTGGATAAAGAACCATTGCTATCGATGAAACAAGTGAGATGCTGCAATTCAGGATCGTGTTTGATGCCTTTAAACAGCGCAATAATAAAAGGAAGCTGTAAGGTAGATTCCCCACCGGATACCGTCACACCGCTAATGAAATAACGCTGTTTTCGTATCAAATCGAGCATTGCTTCCACAGAGTAGTCAGTAATTTTTGGATTAGATTGGTACTGACATACCTCTATACAACGGTCGCAGTGGGTGCACTCCTCTTTAAGCCAAACAACGTTGTTGTTTTCGTCGAACTTCAATGCGCCTGCCGGACACTCACTCACACAATCGCCACAATGATTGCAGTGATTGATGGTGTGCGGGTTGTGGCAGTTGATGCACTGATAGTTACAACCCTGTAGAAAGATGACTAGACGGTTTCCCGGTCCATCAACACAAGAGAACGGAAGGATACGAGTTACCTTAGCCAAGAGGTTTTCCGATCGTCTAGCCATCTTATTCTTATCCGTCACCAATTACTTAGCGTAAGTCGGTGACATTTCGTGGCTCACCACACGTGGTGAACGCTCTAAAATACCGGTGTTCTTCGCCGCTTCTGCACCTAGGAATGTGGTATTGGTACGTGAACCTTCTGCATCGTATTTTGCGATATCAGACAGTTTCACCATGTAACCCGTTACGCGAACCAAGTCGTTTGACGCAACGTTTGCCGTGAACTCACGGTAACCTGCATTCAATGCGCCTTTACATAGGTTGAACATCGCTTCTGGGTTTGATTTCACCGTTTCGTCGATGGTTAGAATGTCGCTGATACCAGAACGGTAGTACTGGTGATGCCCTGCCGTTGCCTGCACGTAAGACACTGGATCTGGTTCGTTGCCGTAAGGAATACGAACGCCTGGTGTTACATCCAAATCAAGACTGATGCCACCTTGCGCGTGCAGTAACGCTTTGCCTTCTAGGCCAAACTTCACTGGTGTGCTTTCTACCAAGTCAGACAACTTTGCTGAGATCGCATGACCTAGCTCGTTTGCGGGTGCATCTTGGCCATAACGGCTTGCATTGCCCTCTTTCTCTAGCAATACGTTTACCGCTTCTGCCATGCCGTAGATGCCATACATTGGCGCAAAGCGAGACTCTTCAATCAAACCTTCTTGTGTTAGGAAGCCTTTGAAGAACTCTGATTTTTCATGCAAGTGTGAAGCGCGTGCGTCCATTAACTCAACCATCAAACCATGGTATTCCGGCAGTACGTTGTTGAAGAAGTCTTCACGATTATCTGCACGGTTTGCTGCTTCTTTCAGGTTCATGCGCACTAGCGTGTTTGAACCACCAGCCAATGGCAGAGAGTTGTAGCAGCTCACGATTCCAAAGCGGCCACCTTCATACGCGTTCGCGTGCATCGGATAGTTCGCGATGTGTGGCTTGCTGCACTCACAGATGTTTTGTGTCGCTTGTTTTAATAGGTCATCTGGCGTTACCGCCTCGTCGTACATGAAGGTTAGGTTTGGCGCGATCTGTTTTAGCTCTGCGTCTACTTTCAAAATCGTACGACAAATGATGTTGTCCGTCGGACCAATGTTCACGTGCATGAAAGCATCTGGCAATGTGCGATCCAGCATGATCCAAAAGTGCTTTAACTTTTTGTAGATTTGCTCGTCAGTGAGGTCACCAACGTAAGGCATTAGCACATCATCAAGTTGACCAAGGTAAACCGGAATGTTGGTTACCGAAGGCACGTGATGGTAAATGATGGTCAACATGTTGATCGCATCATCAAAATCTTCTGCTGGAGCTAACTCCAAGTATTCAGAACCTTGAGAAAGAAATTTTGCGTAGTCTGGCAAAACATAGCGCGGCTTAAACGGCGCGTGACCTTCAAACATGTCACATATGACGCCTTGCTGCATTGCTTGGCTTACCTCGTCAGAGACGGTCATATATGGAATAGTGGCTTCGGCTTCCAAAGCAAGAAAGTTCGATTTCTGTTTTGGAGACAAGTTACTATCTGTCGCGATAGCAAGGAAACGCTGCTGAAGATCGGAAAGGCTTTGAGTCATCTAAGATGTTCCTGGAGAAAATACAACGAATACGCCCTTTCAAATGATTTACTCATTTCAGAGTATTGTTTGAAAGGACATGTTGAATTCTACGCCTCAGAGATCTTTTCCACTAATGAAAAAAACCAAAATGCTAATTTCCATTTTGGAAATAATGTTTTGCTAATTTAGTCTAAGTTTTAATAAGTTAGCGAAATAATTATCAATTCAGCTACGATGCGCAGTCGACAGCATCACGCCCGCGCTGATGAAGACGCCCCCAGTCAGACGATTGAACAACTTCGCTCGTCCTTTCGCAAACAGCCAATCCGATGTTCTCACACCTAGCAAGCCATAGAAGGTCAGCCAACTCAGTTCGAACACCACAAAGGTACTGGCAAAGACAATATATTGAGTGAATAACGATGCAGATGGGTCAATAAATTGAGGAAACAGCGCGGTAAAGAAAACAATGGCTTTTGGGTTGCTCGAACCAACAATAAAACCGCTAGTAAATGCGCTTAAGTAATTTGAAGAAGATTGCTCTGGTTGCGCTTGTGAAAAATCGGTTTGCTTCGAGCGCAATGCTTGGATACCAAGCCAAACAAGATAGGCAGCACCACACCATTTAATGATGTTAAATACCAGCTCTGAAGAGGCGATGACAACGCCAAGTCCGGTAAAAGATAGGGTAAGAATAATGGTAATTGCCGTCAGGCTGCCAAGGGCGGTCGCAAAGGCATGGCGAAATCCATTACTGACACCTTTGCTCAAACAAAGTAGCGAACTAGGGCCAGGAGAGGCAGTCAGGACAAGTATAGCGAGGGTGTAGTAGATCCAAGTATCGAGTTGCATTGGCGCTCCTTTCCAATGTGTAGATGGGTGTATAAATCGCGTAGCCTATTTGCCTTTCTCAACGTTTCTATCCATGAAACGCAATGATAGAAAGACACCACACTATTGTGTGTCATAACTGAACAAACTCGAAGTCAATCGAGCTCCTAAATAAAAGTTCTGAGTAAGAAGTCTAAGCAAGAAGCCAGCGTAAAAGCGCCTCTGTTTATCTCCCCCCTAACCCACTTTAAGCTGTTTAGTTATGCAACCAACATACTGGTAATATGCAACCATGTAAAGTGATTACTTATTCGACAACATCACTCACAGATCGCATCAAATAAGCAGTCACTGTACGTTAGTCATAGAAAGGTTTTGGATCCACTTCTAACGATGATGGTGCAACAGCCTTCTCAACCGAGTGTGGACTGTTCTTTAAATCCACCATCGCAACGTCAATATAACGCTTGTATTTACGCGAGTAGAAACACTTCACGATTGGTTTAAGCGGCTGAGATTCGTTGGATGTCCACACAATACCAACTCGACCATCACTCAATTGCACGATCGAACCCACAGGGTATACGCCAATGCAATTGATAAACTTATACACCAGATCAGGATCAAGGTGGGATGGCGTCAAACTCAATAGGATTTTGAACGCTTCTGCCGAGCTCATACCCTTTTTGTAAACGCGATCTGCCGTCAATGCATCGTAAATATCCACAATACAGCTCATGCGACCATGCATCGGGATTTGGTCGCCAGATAAACCACGCGGGTAACCATTACCATCAAGCTTCTCGTGATGCATTAAACACACATCACGACTGACGTCACTCAACCCTTTCACACCAAGAATAATTTCTCCCGCAAAGACTTGGTGCAGCTTCATGTGCTCAAACTCTTCTGGGGTTAGGCGGGCTGGTTTATGTAAAACCGCGTCATCAACTTTGATTTTGCCAACATCATGAATGATGCCACCAATCGCTAGTTGTTTGAGCGTCTCTTTGTTCAAACCTAAATGCTTACCGAATGTCACTAGTAAACAAGCAACATTGACAGAGTGTTCGAGTAAGTAAGTGTCTTTCTGGCGGAGGGCTGATACACATTGAAGCGCATCAGAGTCGATAAAGACACTCTCGATCATATCATCGGCCCACGATTCAATCTCGTCGACTTCAATGACCTTACCCTCAAACGTTTGGTTTAGGAGCTTCTGAGCTAAACCTTTAGCTTCTGCAATAAGCTTTTTCGCGCGTTTGTGCTGCGCTTCTCTAGTGCGAAAAGCACGAGGGACTTTAGTTTGCTCTTCTACTGGTGATAATTCTTCAGACTCAGCAGCAACGGGTTTAAACACACAAGCACTCGAAGATAACTTTTGATCAACCCAAACAAACTTGACGCCACTTGCTTTTAGTTTCTCGATACCCTGTTGCGTCGACACTCGTCCAGCGTTGGCGAGGTTTACACGTTTATTTTGCTCTATAGCAGTCACAAACATACCAACACCCATGTCTGCAATTGCTATTTTTATCGAATCTTCTGGGTTGTACTGCATAAATCAAAGAATCTGTTTTCTAGATAATTTACTTATTATATGACATCGGACCATTCCCCGTCATAATAAATTAACGCGCACTAAGCTTATTGAGACTTGAGTCAATAATAGCGCGCTTTCACCACACGAAAATTAAGGATAACACTTGCTCATTTTGCCACCATTTAATTTAGTAACGTTATAATTTGATAACCAAATCAATAACCACTTCAAATTATTAGTATTTGAGGTTGACTATCATATTTAAATCAACATGATTGATACTAAGAGTTTCGAAATTTCAGTCTGTTGCATTATTTTTAGATTTGTTTGCGTAAACGCAATGACACATTAGATTGATAATTATATAACTACTATTTAAAGCACATAGAGTTAAAGGATAAACTCACTAATCATGTTGAATCGATTGTTCTCCCTAGATCATCACGCCGAGATAGCATTTTCTACAAGAGCGATAGCTAATGACAAGTAACGTTGAGCCTACGGTAACAGAGCAAGACCGGGATTTTCTTAAGATTGTAGAAGAAAAGTTCATCCATATTTTTGATGTCTTTAATGAAGGCTTATTTTATATGGACGAAAATGGAGCAATGGTTTTTTACAATCAAAAATTCTATGAGCAGTTCGGTATTAACGCTGGAAGGATCAACCTCGACAGCTGGTTAGAGTTAGTGCATCCACTAGATCGAGAGCGCTTATCTAATCGCGTCGATGCGCACATCATCACCAACAATACTCGCGTCGCTACCACTTATCGCCTCCGCAAACCGAACGGGCAATATGTCTGGATCGAGGGCGTAGCCATGACCAAAGAAAGCGAGTATGGCTTATACATGGTCGGAAGCCATAGGGATATCTCTGAAAGAAAACTGATGGAGAGCTACATCCATCAAGTAGCGTTTCATGATAGTGCATCAGGAATCGCAAATCGCAGTAAGCTACTCCTAGACATAAAAGAACATAAACAAGCGAACTATGACCAAGCATCTCTGGTTTATATTCGTATCGAAGACATCAAATCCTTTATCAATCACTACGGTAATGACCTAGTGGAAGACTTGGTTGATAAACTGTTGGAGACGCTAAATCAACTTCCTCAATCAATCAGTGACGTGTATCGGATCCATGACGACGATTTTGCTATCCTCATCCATGAAGCATACGCACTCGAAGAGCTAATGGAGTTTGTAAAAACCATCAAGCAACATTACCACCAAGCGATGCGTGAAGATGGAAAATTACTTGGTAGTAACATCAGTATTGGCTTATACCCTACCTTTGATCTTGATCTTTCGGCGGAAGAAATCATTCACAAAGCCGCGCGAACCTGCCAATACGCTTGTGAAAAAAAAGAGAATCATATCGCGGTATACAGCCAAAAAACCCAACAGATTGTTGATAGATACTTCTTCATCGAGCAAGGCTTAAAAACCGCGCTCGACAACCATACCCTCAGCGTTAAGTTTCAACCTATTATTTGTGCTAAAAAAACAAAGATAGTCAGCTTTGAAGCCTTGGTCCGCTGGCGAAGCGAAGAATTTGGCGAAATTTACCCAGACGAGTTTATTCCAGTTGCCGAAAACAAAGGCCTTATCGTCGAACTTGGTTACCAAGTTTTCGCCAAAGCTTGTGCCTTTATTAAAGAGTATAGAGAGCGCTATCAAACCCAGACTCGTGTTAATGTGAACGTCTCAGTTCTGCAGTTACTGAATCGTGATTTCCCCGCGACCATAAAAGCAATGGCCGATGAGGCTGGAGTTCAACCAAACTCTATCGTATTGGAACTGACAGAAACCTTTATCTTAGACAGTAACCAAGCCGCAATTGAACCACTAAACGCGTTAAGTGAGATTGGTTTTGCGCTTTCTCTCGATGACTTTGGTGCTGGCTATAGCTCTCTCAATTGCTTCTTTGATTTACCAATGACGCAAATAAAAATCGATAAGAGCATGGCTTGGAAAACTCTGACGAATCACTCTTCTCGGGAGTACTTGAAGTTCTTAATCGCCATGTGCCAAGAAAATGAAATAGAAGTCGTCATTGAAGGTATTGAAGATGCCAAAATGAATGTGTTTTTCGCAGAACTAGGTGTTGATTACCTTCAGGGCTACTGGTTCTCTAAACCGCTATCTGTCGCGAGTGCTAGTCGATACACCCTAGTTCAGTCGTAGTTCCACTCATTTTCAGTGCTTGTAACAAAAAGTTCACCCAACCGCGCCTCATCTTATGGAATCCTGTGACGCGATTGGTTTGCTTTTTGGATAAAGGACTTCTAAGGAAGAATGCTACTTCATTACAACAGACTCACGAATGCTTCGATCAATATTGAAATTCGGAGTCTGCTCTTAGTACTAGCCATCATTTTTATTATTAACACGCCGATTAGCTATATTAAGCGAGAGAAAATTGAGGATCATGCACAACAAGTAGATGCGGCATATGAATCATATAAACTTCGTAAGAACTTGATTAGCAGCTACTTAAACTTATCGCATACCATTATTGCTAGTCACTATTTCGGTAATCCCATTCCTTTCGAGAACACTGTTCAACAGTTGCTCGCTGAACAATCACTGTTCAAGAGTATTCGGATAATATCAAATGAGCCTAGTCATCAATTTGCTAACAGTGAAATACCACCTTCTTATAATCACTTCTATAAAAGCCCTTTAAACGCTCAGCATACACAAACTGTTTTCTTCCCCAAAAAAGGCCTTGTCACCAAAATCGCTCCGATTTACCTGGAAAAGAAGCATACGGGCTACCTGCTTATCGATGTAAACGTGAGTGAGATGGTTGCAAACTTCCGTCACAACACAATTTTAATGAATGAAGATGGTTTTGTGTACGGTAGTAGTCATCCCAACATCGCTGCCTTCGATAGCTTAAAAGGGGAATATCAAAGTATTGTCGAGCAACTTTCAAGAACAAGGAGAGAAGCAGGAACGATGAACCTTGGCGAGTTCACCCTGGTTTATAAAAAGGCAGAGCCACTGGGCGAGAAAAAAACGTTCGTCATTCTACTCGTTAATTCAGACACCTTAACCCCAAATTATTTTTACGCATTCTTGTTCCTTGGAGCATTCGCGATAGGTATCTCGTACTACTTATATCTTGTTCGACACGACAAACGTGAGCTAAGCAAGATCACTTATCAAGACGAGCTGTCAGGCTTATATAACCGTCATTACCTCAAGAAAGTTCAAAAACAAACCCTAAAAGAGAATGCTTACTTCGTTGGGATGATTGACATAGACCATTTCAAATTAGTCAATGATACCTATGGACATGATATTGGTGACCAAGTAATTAAACGTGTCTCTGCAATGATAAAGAGTAGGATTCGAATCAGTGATTACGCTTTTAGAGTGGGAGGTGAAGAGTTTGTGGTTATGATAAAAACTGACTCGAAAGAAGTTGCTCACTCCATATTTGAACGAATCAGAAAAGACATTGCTAATACAAATACAGTACCAAAAGTAACGGTTTCTTGTGGCGTTAGCCCAGTAGAGCATTGCCTCCAGCAATCCATTAAATCTGCAGACGCCCTACTATACTTAGCCAAAAACAACGGTAGAAACCAAGTGAAAGATGCCGCTTAGCATCCATCACTCGAACCAACGAATCTACCTGAGAGTGATGACTATCTTAGTTTTTCAAACACAACACTTTGATCTAAATATTCGTGATATTGACTGTAGTCTAGGCCCATATCGAATACATAACGCGTCACCAAATTACGCACACATTCAATGAGCTGTTCAGCCTGCCATGGTTTTTCAAAATAGCGATCTATGCCTGCCGAGTTAATCGCGTTTATGGTATCCGTATGAGTTGCCTGACCAGTGAGTAATACTTTGCGAGTGTGAACAAATCGAGAATCCTTAGATACCTCAGTGAGTAGCTCGACGCCAGTCTTACCCGGCATAACATGATCAGAAATCAGCAATGCAACCATTTCTCCTTCTGCATCAAGTTCGTCCATAAGCTCTAAAACTTCATCTGCTGATTCACAATCTTCAATGTTTAGCCATGTAGTCAGTGGCTGCAAATCTTGTAGGACAGCACTTAAAACCTCACGTTGGTCATCCACGCAAATCAAATTAAGCTTTTCCATGTTCTTCCTCTACAGGTAGTTTGATTCTAAATATGGTGATTTCTTTGTCGCTCTTAACCGCTACCGAACCGTTATAGCCAGCGATGATCCGTTTCACTATTGACAGACCTAAGCCAAGTCCAAACGATAAGCCCCCCTTTTTAGTTGTAAAGTTTGGCTGGAAGATCTTTCGTCTTGTGGCCTCACTGATTTCAGGGCCATTATTTGCAATCGTGACGAGAATACGGTTTTTATTGACTCTGGTTTGTATATCAATTTCCGGAGATTCAGTATCTCTAAGTGCGTCACAAGCATTCTTTAAAATATTGACCCAAATCTGCACTAACTCCGTCTGCGAGCCAACAAATACTGGTAGCTCTGCAGGGCTAAACTTTACTTTCACTCGCCTCAAATCACTTTGCAACAAAGCAAGCGCTCGGTTTATAGAATCATTAATACTCAGAGCCTCATCAAGGTCAATATCAGTTCGACCTAGTTGCTTAACAGACTTAACGATCCCAACGGTGTGCTTGGAAGCCAATCTTAGATCATGAAGATCCCTTCCCATTTGCCAGAAACGAATCGCTTCTTCAGGTCGCTTAAGCCAGTGTTCGTTCAAATAGTCGGTTGGAACCGCACGAGCCAAGTCTCTTGCCAGACCTTTTGGTAAAGCGTACTGCTTTTCAAAATGTCTGCCGCGAGTTCGGGCTTCACTTGACGTCACTCTTTGCCCTTGCATCAAGCCATAATCAAAAAACTGACTCGCTTCAGGATGGATCTCTTCCAGTAGTTCCATAATCACCGTTTCTAAGCGTTCAGACTTACTACTCACTACACCAATTGCGTTATTGAGCTCATGAGCAATGCCTGCTGCCAATTGACCTAATGTAGTCATTTGCTCCGCAGTATGAAGTTTCTGTAGCGCTTTCTCTTTTTCAAGAGCTTCTTGTGTCGCTCGTCGTTGGCGACGTGACAGTTCATTAACGATCACCGGCATAAATTGCGCAGTTAATGGCCCGAACTCCTCTTGAGCGACAACCGGGGTATGCCGTTCAATCCAAGCAAGCTCAACGTCTGATTGCGCAATCACTGTCGACGAAGCTGTCCAAGTACCAGAGAAGAAACTATGAACACCAATAAATGCCCCAACTGACGCTGAAAATACTTGAGTCTGGCTCTTACCATCTTCGGAATAAAAACCAGCGAGTTCTCCGGAAAGTACATAGTAAAGCCTCTCGTTGTAGCCCTCTTGCTCAATCAATATAGAGCCGGAAGCCACCGTTATTCGTCTCTCTATATCACTAAAGTAACGCTCTACTAGAGCATCTAGTTTACTCTCGTACATGAATTACCCGATATGACCCACAGTATGGAGGACCCACACCATTAAGAAACTCAGTAGCACACCAACAACACCCAAAACCACACCAACTCTTGCCATTTGGTTACTCTGAACATGACCAGTTGCGTGCGCTAATGCGTTCGGAGGTGTACTGATTGGCAAAGACATACCTAACGATGCCGCAAAAGTGACGACAAGAATCAACGTAACTTCGCCACCTAATGGTGTCAGTGACGCCATTGAAGTGCCAAGCGCAGCCATAATCGGCATTAACAAGTTTGCCGTGGCAGTGTGAGACATAAAGTTCGCCATCAACAAACATAGGAATGCTGCCCCAAAGAGCACAACGTAAGGAGAGAACTCATCGAATGGAATACTATGAACAACCAGTCTTGCTAAGCCAGTTTTATCAAGCGCTAACCCTAATGCGATACCACCTGACACAAGCCAAAGCACATCCCAAGATATTTTTTTCAAATCTTCTTTATTGATGATTCCCGTCAGAGAGAAAACGGCTACTGGAATCAATGCAACAGTATATGAATTCATTCCATGAGCCGACCCCATCAACCAAAGCAAAATCGTACCCGCGAAAGTGATGTACACAATCATCGCCTTTGGCGTCTTTAGGAACTTACTCTTGATATTCAAGTCGATTGTTGTTTGTTCCGCTTTGTACATAAAGCCTATCAGGAACCAGGCTAGCGCCATCATAATCACAACAAATGGTACACCAAAAACCATCCACTCCCCGAACGTAATCAAGTTGTCTCCAACGAGATATTTCAAAGCAATCGCATTTGGAGGGGTACCAATCGGAGTGCCGATACCACCAATGTTAGCAGCGACAGGAATGCAGAGTGCGAATGCAATGCGCCCAGGATCCTTGGGGCCAAACACTGCAATGACAGGAGTTAAGATTGAGAGCATCATCGCTGTCGTGGCTGTGTTCGACATAAACATTGAGAACACTGCGGTAATGAGCATTAACCCTAGCATGACGTACTTGGGGTTCTGACCAAATGGCTTTAGTAACACGCGCGCTAAGTTGACATCCAGTCGATATTTAGTCGCTGCCATCGCAAGAAAGAAACCACCTAAAAATAGCATGATGATTGGGCTAGCAAACGTCGCCATGATTTCATTGTATTGCAACAATTGACCAAAGTGATCCTGCCCTTCATTTAGCCGAAAGAACACCAGTCCTTTGTTGGACACCAACAGTAGCTCCAACACGATAATGACGACGGAAGTGGCGTAAATAGGAATCGGCTCGAATACCCAACATAGCGCAGCCAACAAGAAAATGGCGATAACTCGTTGCTGGACGATAGTAATACCTTCAAACGGAAATGCCGAGAGAGGCAAAAGTAAAATGATTAACGGAATGACCGTCGGGACGATGTATTTTAGATAAGGGCGCATATACTACTTCTCTTCCTGAGATGATTAGCCTTTCGAATACAGGCGGAGTTCGAACAGTAGAGTGACAACTCTAAACAATCCGAACAGAAATTATGCGCATTACTTGAGGTGCAAAAATTAGTTTTAGATCAATGAAAAATGATTCATAACCAAAAAGTTATCTTATCTGTGTTCAAGCTCACTAAAAGTACGCAAAGCGATAAGCAAACCATTTTCTTAAAGGAAGATACCCAAGTAACCTCAAAATACTGGTTCTAACCTCGGATGCATCAGGCAATAAAAAGCCCAGAACAATGTCTGGGCAGTTGAATCAGATAGCGGTTGCTAAACGTGGTTTGTACAAACAGTGTTCACCATCAGGACGCGTTTTAAAACGACGGTGAAGCCACATGTATTGGCTCGGACTCGCCATGATCGACTTCTCGACAATTTTATTGACGAACACTGCCGCTTGGTCAGGTTCATTTTTAGGAAAACCTTCAACTGGGGCGTGGATCGTTAGCGCATAGTGACCATCACTTTCTCTAACCATAGTGAAGGGAACGATCGCGCAATCGGTAGCATCCACCAGCAAACTCGTACCGGTTGTAGTACATGCACGTTTTACGGCAAATAACGGAGCAAAAGTAGAGCGACGAGTTCCGTAATCATGATCCGGGGCGTACCATACACGCTCCCCAGAATTTAGAGCCTCTAGCATCCCTTTCACATTCTTTCGGTCAATTAACGTTCGGTTAGAGCGAGAGCGCCCTTTGTATTGAAAATAATCAAAGCACGGGTTGTTATTTGGTCGGTAAACACCTGTTCCCGACTTTTTGATCCCAAATGCACGCGCACCGAGTTCCAAGTTCATAGAATGTACGGCCAACATCAGCGCACCTCTTCCCTGCTTTTCAAGCGCCTCTATGTGCTCCATTCCTTTAATAGAGACATGGCTGTTGACTCTAGAGTCTGACCAAAACCAAGCCATTGCGGTTTCAAAAAGTGCAATACCAGTATTGTCGATGTTGTCTTTTAGTATTGCCGCACGCTCTGCTTCGCTCATAGAAGGAAAACACAGCTCAAGATTACGTTTAATGGTCAGTTGGCGTTTTTTCATTAACCGCATAGCTAGACGACCAACACCTCTACCTAACGCTAACTGAACTTTAAATGGAAGTAAGCTCAATAAGTACATGATGCCAATGATAAGCAACGTTCCCCAATAACTTGGAGCAAGAAAAGCAGCCTTAAACTCAGGCTTTTTGTATTTATTCATGAAAGTGTCGCAAGACATAAATGTCTAATAAGTAAACGTTAACAATGATAATCAGTTTGCTTTTTATCATTGGCTGAGCTTATATCAAAAATCAAAGCGCGCGGATTCTATGGTTCTTCGACTCACTACACAATAAAAATCTTTCTAATTTGAGTGGCTGACCGATTTACGCGACAAACCACACATAACTCGCGCACATTATGAGCCTCTGCCCACTATACCCAAGACCTATTATTCCCAAGTGACTTCAAGGTGCAGGATTCAGAGCGTTGTCATTGAGTCCCTGTTTACCGAAAGTAAGCAAGGAAAACAACGCAGTGTAATAGCCAGCTCTTTCCAAGTCGTTTAACGCAGCAATCGGGGCATTCTCGCTGAACCTAGCATCTCGAGGTTGCTTGGGTATAGACATAGCTCTGTACATCGACTGGAGATGTGCTTTGTTTTCTATTCTTATCCGTGTAAAGTCTCGTTTTATTTGCCTTTAACGTTACTCATCTGTCGTAATTGGAATCATAATGAACATCGACACCCTCTTAGCCTTCGGTGGCATTGTCTTTTTCCTCGCTATTGTCCCTGGCCCAAATGCACTATTAATCCTGTTCACAGCACTTACACAAAGCCGTCGTTTTGCTGTTGCTAACATTCTCGGAGTCGCTCTGGGTTTTATGATTCACGCGTTTGTATCCGCAAAAGGTTTGAGCTTACTGCTTTCTCAATCCGCACTGGCATTCAACGTTCTAAAATGGATGGGCGTCGCTTACTTAGTATGGTTGGGGATTAATAACTTAAAAAGCGGTCTCAAGCTGGCAGACCAGAAGTTAAAGCTCGAACGTAAGATTGAAGAGCAGACTCTTAAACAAGCCTTTGTGAAGGGGTTGCTAACCAATCTCCTGAATCCGAAAATCGTTTTGTTCTATCTATCAATCTTCCCTCAGTTTGTGCAACCAGCACATATTTTTGAGCAAAGCATGATATTAGGTGCACTTCAGGCAAGCATTGTCGCAAGCTGGTTTTTGTTTGTGATCTTCTTTGCCACCAAAGTGAAAACGCTGCTGACGTCGTCAAAAACCAGTAAGTGGCTGAACTATGTCAGTGGTGGGTTGTTTATCTTCTTCGGCATTGGTTTAGCCAACACTCGTTTTTAGAGCCTAATGGCAGACATAAAAAGCACGCCCGAGAGCGTGTTTTTATTGCTTTTAAGTTAGCCAAAAATGGCAGCCAACACTAAGATTCCAACAAACAAGACCGCAACTAACCCTAGTAAATACGAGAGCTTTCCGGTTCCCCCTTTTGGCGCTTGATTACAGCATCCCATCATATCCTCCACTTTCTCACATACTCTGATAGCTTTAAACCTAGGCCCTTACCCAAGGGGAGAGTCAAACGTTCATTATGGCTCCTAGCTCTCTCTTCTTTTAGTACCAAATGAATCAATATAAACACTATTGTTAACATACAAATTTTGAATCAAAATTTCGTTTTCCAACCAGAGCAAACGTTTAAATTGATTACAAATAAGCCTCTGACACATCTATTCATTTTTGGGTAAATACATACCATTTTTAGCTATATACCCGCAGATTCTGGCAGCCCTACAATACGCGCGTCTTACTTGTAGCACGCGTGTTCTCCTATTGAGGCACGAGGCTCAATCACTAAAGGTATCGAATGAGCAGTATCGCCAAATCCGCCGTCAAACTCAGTGTCTTTTCTGTCATCATGATTACGGTCACATCCGTCGACAGTATCAGGAACATTCCGGGTGCCGCCTTATTTGGTAGTCACGCCATCTCTTTCTTCCTATTGGCTGGCTTTTGCTTCTTTGTTCCTACGGCGTTGGTATGTGCAGAGCTCAGCACCACCTACCCTCAGCAAGGTGGCGTCTATTTGTGGGGTAAAGAGACCATAGGTCCTAATTTCGGTTTTACAACGGTATGGTATCAATACGCTGAGAATATCGTTTACTACCCTCCGCTCATCTCCTTTATTGTTGCGACGGGTGCGTATCCTTTCTTCCCGGAACTGGCGCAGAACAACATCTTCATGTTGATCATGATTAACGTGATTTTCTGGGCGCTTACCTTGGTGAATATCTTCGGTCTACGTTTGTCTTCACTTATCACTAACGTGTTCGGCACTTTGGGACTTATCTTTCCTATCCTGCTGATCATTGGTTTAGGCGGATACTGGGCGTACACCAATCCAAGTGAATCACATATCTCACTGCGCCATGCGTCAGATTGGTTACCAGACTTTTCTCAAGATGGCATTGGGGCGGGATTTACTGCTGTCGTACTATCATTGACTGGCCTTGAAATTACAACCTCTTACGCGAGTGAAGTCGATAATCCACAAAAGACCTATCCGAAAGCACTTATCGTATCAACAGTGCTGATTTTAGTTTCTCTAACAGCATGTTCACTATCAATTTCTTCCGTAGTATCGAGCGATCATTCAAGCTTGAGTGAAGGGGTCATTCTGGCGTTCAAAGCGTTCTTCGATGATTTGAACATGTCATTCATGCTGCCAGTTATCGCGCTTGCGATAGTCTTTGGTAGCTTAGCGAGTTTGAACAACTGGATCATAGCGCCAACTAAGAGCTTACACGTGGCAGCGAAAGACCACTTTATGCCAATGACATTAGCAAAAGAAAACAAGAACCAAGCGCCGGTGCCACTCCTGCTCTTACAAGGGGCAATTGTAAGCGTCCTTTCTTTGGTGTTTATCTTAGTGCCAAATGTTAACCAAGGCATGTGGCTACTAAACATCCTGATGACCCAACTCTACATGGTGATGTACATCTGCATCTTCGTCTGCTTCTTAGTGTCACGTCGCAAGCATGCAGATATTCAACGCCCATTTCGTGTTCCGGGAGGAAAAGTGGGAATGATGCTGGTGGCTACTCTCGGCTTAGTAAGCTGTTCTGTAACGATTTTTGTGTCGTTTGATGTCCCTGCTGGCATAAGTGCAGAAACTGGTGCATACGCATTGATTCTTGGCTTTATTGCGTTCAGTTTACCTGCCATTGCTGCCGTAATGTACCGTAACCGTCAGCGCCGCCGAGACACACAATTGATTGAAGCCGTAGCAAACTAGCCTAAATACGCAACGATCAAAAAAAGCCAGACTGTGTCTGGCTTTTTTATTGGTAGTACGCTTACTCACCGGTATAAATACAACCTGCAGTACACGTCTCTTTAATTTCTACTTTGCTTAGTAGCGGTAAATTTGGCTTAAGCTGTTGCCAAATCCACTTAGAAAGGACTTCACTTGTTGGGTTTTCAAGACCTTCAATATCATTTAGGTAGTAATGGTCTAGGCGATCATAAATCGGTTTGAACGCAGCTTTAATTTCTGCAAAATCCACAACCCAACCAGTGTGCGGATCAACTTCACCTTCAACGTAAAGGCGAACAAGGAAAGAGTGTCCGTGTAAGCGACCACATTTGTGTCCTTCTGGTACATGAGGAAGGTGATGTGCAGCTTCAAACATGAACTCTTTGTATAGTTCGGTTCTCATTTTGGTTCTCGGGCTTTAAAAAAGACACGCAATACTAAGTAATTCACCCACAAGTAACAAGTGTCGCTTCTGTTAATAAAAACAATGGTAACCAAGCAATCGGTTAGCTGTGTCGTTTTTATAAAGCAGGATGAAGTGTCGCAAATTTGGCACAGCGCCAATCGTTTGATTACATGTTACTCACATCACATTTACATAACCACATTATGTTTATGGTCACAATCATTCGTCAGCCTCATCGCTATACCTTACATAAGCCTCTAAAATTATGGCGTTTATTCCAATAACTTTATAAATATTATGCGCTCAACAATAACATTTAAGCTCTTAGTCGCGTTAATCGCAGTCTTTAGCTGTGTATTAGCTGTGTCTACCGGATACCAGTACTATCAACAAAAATCACTTATTAATGATGTACTGAGCGAACAACTGCATGACAAAGCAAGTAACTATTTTGACAGCCTAAATATGATGATGCTGACGGGCACAATGGTTCAAAAAGAAACATTGCGCCAAAAAGCCCTCGCTCAAGACGGAATCGAACAGGTTCGGGTCTTAAGAGCGGACAGCGTGTCAAAGTTTTATGGGCCAGGCAAAGAGAACCAACTGCCACAAGATGATATCGATCGCCGAGCTTTAGCTGGTGAACTCGTTATTGAGCCGTTTACTGCGGAATGGGGTCAGGGAATGGTGGTGGCTTTACCAATGAAGTCCAGTGAAAATTATCGCGGAACCAACTGTGTAGCCTGCCATATTACTCCTGAGGGTGAAGTGCTTGGTGCGATTCGTCTTGAGTACAACATGAATCATGTGAATTCAATGATCAACAAACAGGCCATGTTTGCGATTGGCATCATGTCCTCTATCGCCTTTATTGGCTTCCTCATTACCATGGGCCTAATCCGCAAAATTATCGTTCGCCCTATCCAAAAGGTTTCACGCTTTATGTCTAACGTGAGCGCAAGTAAAGACCTATCGCAACGCTTGGAGCAGAAACAGAAGGATGAAATGGGGTTACTCTCACAATCTATCGACTCATTTATGGACACCGTTTCCGATAGTTTGGAAAGAGTACAAGATACCTCTCACTCACTTGCAGATTCCGCAAGCAAACTCACAAACGTCGCGCAATCAACCGATGAAGCCGCAGACAACCAGCAAGTAGAAACCAACGAAGTACAAAGCAACATCAATGACATGCTGGATCAACAAGCAAATGTAGAACAAGCGACGGTTGACGCCACAGGGTTAATCAATCATACGGTAGACGTGGCCACACAAAGCGCGACTCAGGCTCATGGCGTGAGTGAAGATATTAAAAATCTAGTCGGCGATATCGATCATGTAAGAGAGAAAATTTCGACGCTCAACCAACAAACTGAAGAAGTTTCCTCAATCCTTGACGTTATCAAAGGCGTGGCGGAACAAACTAACCTCCTTGCACTCAATGCGGCGATTGAAGCAGCACGTGCGGGAGAACAAGGACGTGGCTTTGCCGTTGTCGCGGATGAAGTGCGTAACTTGGCTTCAAGAACAACGGAAGCAACGACTAACATCGAAAATATTATAACTCAGTTCCAACAAGGCAGCTCAGAGTCACTTTCTTCTGTGGATGCGGTTTGTCATCACGCACACCAACGTTCCGTAGATGTTGAAGAGCTATCCAATGCGATGAGAAATGTTGTCAGTGAAATGCATCAAGTTCTTCAACATGCGCAGAATATTCAGCACCAGACACAAGCCACTTCTGAAGTAAGTAAACATATTCAAACTAAAGTCGATACCATAACCAAACACGCTAATGACACATCCGAGTCAGCGACTCTAACGCGAGACATCAGTGTGGATTTAGAACAATTGTCAGACCGACTAGAGCAATTACTTAACCAATTTTGCTTATCTGAAGAGAAAAGTGGACTCAAATGATAAAAATCTAGCCTTCAAAACAATATAAAGGTTGAAGCTGACGATTTGACAGGTAATATGTTCCGTTGAATCTAAAAAATTCTATCCAGCTCAATGCTTCGCTTGTTTTTTAAACAAATCCGTTTTAAGACAACTACTTTTGCAAGCGTTGAGTTGAATTTTTACCTCAATGGAGAATATTGAAAACATGACTTACGCGCCTGTATCAGACGTTTTGAAAGGTCAGCTAGCAGTAGACAGTGAAGTTACTGTTCGTGGCTGGATCCGTTCACGTCGTGATTCCAAAGCTGGAATCTCTTTCCTTGCCATTTACGACGGCTCTTGTTTCGACCCGATTCAGGCCGTGGTCCCTAATAATCTTAATAATTACGAAAACGAAGTGCTTAAGCTAACTACAGGCTGCTCTGTTGAAGTAACTGGTAAGATTGTTGAGTCTCCAGCGGCTGGTCAAGCGTTCGAACTTGCTGCAACTGACGTTAAAGTTGTAGGTTGGGTTGAAGACGCTGACACTTACCCAATGGCAAAAACTCGTCACTCTATCGAGTATCTACGTGAAGTTGCGCACCTACGTCCGCGCACAAACGTAATCGGTGCGGTAGCACGTGTACGTAACTGTCTATCTCAAGCGATTCACCGCTTTTACCACGAGCAAGGTTACTTCTGGGTATCTGCACCACTAATTACAGCTTCTGACGCTGAAGGTGCTGGTGAAATGTTCCGCGTTTCTACGCTAGACATGGAAAACCTACCTCGCACAGACAAAGGCGATGTGGACTACAACGAAGACTTCTTCGGTAAAGAAACTTTCCTAACCGTATCTGGTCAGCTAAACGCTGAAGCTTATGCTTGTGCACTAAGCAAGGTATACACGTTTGGCCCTACTTTCCGTGCTGAAAACTCAAACACAAGCCGCCACCTAGCAGAATTCTGGATGGTTGAGCCTGAAGTGGCGTTTGCAGAACTGGATGACGTAGCGAAACTTGCTGAAGACATGCTGAAATTCGTATTTAAAGCAGTTCTTGCAGAGTGTCGCGATGACCTTGAGTTCTTTGCTCAACGCATCGACAAAGAAGCAATCACTCGTCTAGAGCAATTCGTATCTTCTGACTTTGCACAAGTAGACTACACTGACGCAATCCAGATCCTTCTTGATTCAGGTCGTGAATTCGAATTCCCAGTTGAATGGGGTATCGATATGTCTTCTGAGCACGAGCGTTTCCTTGCGGAAGAGCACTTCAAAGCGCCAGTAATCGTAAAGAACTACCCGAAAGACATCAAAGCATTCTACATGCGTGCTAACGATGACGGTAAGACGGTAGCTGCAATGGACGTACTAGCACCGGGCATCGGTGAGATCATCGGTGGTTCTCAGCGTGAAGAGCGTCTAGAAATCCTTGACGAGCGTATGCGTGAAGTGGGTATCGACCCAGAACACATGAGCTGGTACCGTGACCTACGTAAATACGGCACAGTGCCACACGCAGGCTTTGGTCTAGGCTTTGAGCGTCTAGTATCTTACGTGACTGGTATGGGCAACGTACGTGACGTGATCCCGTTCCCACGTACACCTCGCTCTGCGAACTTCTAATCACTGCTGAGTGATAAAGAATTAAAAAAGACCTCCCTTGTGGAGGTCTTTTATTTTGTAGTAATTACGGTAAATATTGCACGTAATGCTTTGATTATGCGCTTTTAACTATTGGCTCAACTTCACGCTCATGATACTTGCAGATTCTGTTACCTCCACATTGTCATTCTCATCGCTCATAACCGTGTGATGGTAGACACCACCAATCAAAACCGGCTTTTCGAGGTCTTTCTGCTTAATAACCAACGACGTGTTAATCTGATTTGTTGCATGTTTAATCTTGCTTGCTTTAATCACCGAGACATCTAATAGGTAGTCGGGATGAAGCTTCTTCACCGTTCCCGATAAATCGATACGTTCTTTATCATTGTCTACATGAGCTTCAAAATGATCATCAGCTTGGATCTCAGCCGTCAGTTTAGATTGATCATAAATCAAAGTGACGGATTTAGGCTCAACGTCCTGATTAGCAGCGCAACCAAACGTGAACACAGATAACACAAGCAAGATTGAACTCTTCATTCAATTTATTCCTAATTTTAAATGTGACTATTAAGGGTCGTTATCCTCGTCTTTATCTGCATGGGCGGCATACTTAACACCCAATACGCACAAACCAAACATAATAAAAGGGATAACTGCGGCGGTGTACTCAGTCCACGCCATATGAGAGAAAGACTTCGCCAAAATAAGATGTGCAAACACAAGTAAGAATGCACTAAAAATGGCAACGGCGATGAGCCTCAATTCATGTTTTACCAACTGCTTTTTCATTGTCACTCCTCCTTATCGATGACTCTATGGAAGAGTGAAACACAACCTTTCTAAACCGTTCTGATACAGTTAGTCGGAAAAAAGATCAAACAGTTCCGTTAGTGAAGCAAATCACCCAATTTACAGATGGCTTGCTCTACATTTTCATCTGCCGCTAATGAGGTATTAAGCCGCAGATAGTTTTCAAACTGTGCATCCAAAGAGAACAACTTGCCATGAGCAATGGTCACCTGTTCGGCAAGCAATGCTTGATAGAGCGTTTTACTACTGACACCTTTTGGCAGCGCTAACCAAAGAAAATACCCACCTTGCGGTAAATAAAAATTAACTTGCGCAGGAAGGTACTGTTCAAGAAGCTCAATAAATCGTTGTTGACGCCGTTGGAGCGTCTTACGCAACTTTCTTAGGTGATTATCGTAGCTATCGTTTTGAAGGTAATGTGCGACCCCCTGCTGAATAGGTGCACTGCCTGACAAGGTCGACATCAGTTGCAGCTTTTGGATTGCTTCATTAAAGCGCTTATTCACGACCCAACCTAAGCGATAACCTGGGCACAGGCTTTTCGACAGTGATCCGCAATGCAGTACACGCTCTTGTGTATCAAAGCTTTTCAATGCCACCGGCTTGCTATCGGAAAAATACAGCTCAGCATAAACATCATCTTCTATCACATAGACATCGTGTTGATTCGCAAGCTCAATGACACGCTGCTTTTTCTGGGCAGAGAGAGAGGTTCCTGTTGGATTATGAAAATTTGTCATCAGCCAGCAAGCTTTGATGTCGTGATTTTTAAATACTTCCGCTAGCTGCTCTAATGAATGGCCATCCTCCGCATCAACAGACACTTCTATCGCGTTTAAGCCCAATCGCTCGATGGCTTGCAGTGCACCATAGAAGGTCGGGGATTCTACGACTACGGTATCACCGGGTTGAGTGACAGCTTGTAGGCTAAGGTTAAGAGCCTCTAACGCACCAGAGGTGATCACAATATCATCATGAGTTAAACTCATGCCTTGCTGTATATAGCGCTGTGCAATCAAGCGACGAAGCGCTTCACTGCCGGGTGGAAGGTTATCTAATAAAGAATCCGGGGCCATTTTACGCCCAGAACTGGCAAGATTACGGTTTAACGCGTCCAATGGAAACAATGTCGGATCAGGAAATGCTGAGCCAAGCTTTATCGCCTCTGGTAACGCTTGATGCTTAAGAAAACCATACAACTCATCGTTGACTGACACTCGCAGAACGCTGCTTTCTGAATTTGAAGCTTCTAATCGTTCGAGCTCGGCGGTAACAAAGTACCCTGATTGCGGCTTTGCCGTCACCCACCCTTGAGCTTCTAACAATTGATAAGCTTGCAATACAGTTCCGGCACTCACCGAATGGCTCTGGCTTGTTATGCGAACTGAGGGCAATTTCTCCCCTGCTCTCCATGTGTTCTGTTGGATCTGAGTTTTAAACAACTCTGCCAATTGTCGATAGCGATTCATAATTCCCTCTTAAGCACCCGAAATGGCAAGATAGCATAAATCATCCCAAAAATTCCTAACGCTTTGTGCCAATGTTGTAAGATAACTTCTCAAACTTTGCCTTAGCATTTTACAGCGCAAAGTGTCATTTTATGTTCCATACTTTCAATGACATGAACACTCTCTCTGGAGGTAACGATGAAACTGTTTACCATGGACGATCTATCTTATAGGGGTACACATAAAGGCGTTCATAGTTGGGATCACCCTGATAGTGATACTCCGTACTACTGGCACCCCGACTGGCTCCATATTGCAGAGGATGCGTTAGGCTTACAGCCTAAATGTGAACTAGAAGTTCCGGATGGCGAAACGGCTACAGAAGAACACGCGAAAGAAGCCATTGTTAAGCATCTAAACAATGAATGATTCAGTTCACTCCGTTGGCTGCTACTCTTGTAGCGACCACCTTAAACCTTGAGTTAAGCCGTTAATTTGCGTGCTAAAATTATTAATTGAGACGTTTACACTTTATTGGCGTTAATATCGACGACATAAATAGATTACTGTCACATTATTTTTGCAGGCATCTGTTACATTTATAACGTAATGGTGACATACCTCAACTCATGAACATGAGAGAAGATAATAATGACTAAGTACAACGAAAACGATATTAAATACAAAGGTGAGACTAACGGTGTTCATACGTGGAGCACAGCATCCGGTCAGCCTTATTACTGGCATCCAGATTGGCTGCATGTTGCTGAAGATGCGACAGGATCGCACCCAAAACAAAAACTAGAAGTTGAAGCAACTGAAGCGCCAACTGAAAAGCATGCCTTAAAAGCAATTCTGAAACACATGAATGACTGGGCGACAGAAAAGCTGTCAAGCAAACCAGACATTGAAACCAATGCTGTAGAATCAGAAATTAACCTAAAGAAATAGGTTTAATGATCCATTTCAAAGCCCCGCTTAGTCGGGGCTTTTTTAATTATTGAGCTAATTAATAACAAAAATCTATCAATGCGTGCAATCTATCGATAAAATTCCTGGTCTTTGATTTTACAAATTTAATATCAACTACGTATCTATCACATCCAAAGCCGCTTCTGTCTATTCAGTAAGCCAAAAAATAGAGTGAACGGTACGCTTTGATAAGGTAAAACTAACTATGGTGAATACTAACTACAATGCACCACTGACATTTAAACTCTATTTAGCGGCTGCATTTTTCTTTGGAACCTACGGTGGGCGTGTGTGCCCAATGCTTAGTACATTAAATGCATTTGAAGTCATTCTGCATTGTACGGTTGTCTTCTCAATTCTTTTTATAGTTCGACACTATATTCTCTCTCGACATCCTCTCATTGCAGATAACAGACAAGCTCTACTTGACGCCTCTTTATTTACTATTGCGAGTATCCCTTTCGCTGCGTTTTATAATCTGCAATATGACTTTACTTTGGACAGCAACGTAAAGGTTTTATTGGGTATGGCCTTGTTTGGTTTTCTTACTGGCCTTATCCTTCAACTACAAAGTAAGCTCGTTCACTTTGATGCTTTAAGCCACAAAAAGCGCTTCGATTTTGCACTCTCTGGCCAACGTCAATCCATTATTAAACAAATGATTGGAATGATGATCGTACTGCTCATCACCTTGACGACTATATTAACCATGGTTGCTGTGAAAGATATCTATTGGCTAGAGCAAAACCCAGAGCAAATCACCAACGGGCTCGGAAAGATCAGCTTCATTAAAGAGCTTGTCTACATTGCATTAGTCATTGGTGGTTATGTTATAGCTATCATGGTGCTGTGGACAAAACTGATGCAGAAGATTCTCCTTAGCCAGGAGGATGCATTAAAAGAAGTGACCCAAGGTAGATTAGAACATCGACTACCGATATTTGAGCATGATGAACTCGGCGCGATGGCCTGTCTAACTAACCAAATGTTAGACAGTCTGCAAGTCTCTCAAAATGAGGTAAAAACAACGCGTGACGTTGCTATCGTCAGCCTTTCTGCACTTGCTGAATCTCGTGATAATGAAACAGGCGCCCATATTCTGAGAACCCAAGAATACGTCAAAGTATTAGCAGAATATCTATCCAAGAATACCGCATACCAATCTTTGCTGACTCCAAACTACATCGAGCTGCTTTATAAATCCGCACCGCTACATGATGTCGGTAAAGTCGGTGTGCCTGACAGCGTCCTATTGAAGCCAGGTAAACTTACCGACGAAGAATTTGAGATCATGAAGGGTCATGCTGAAATTGGTGCAGAAGCACTATCAATAGCAGAAAAGCAACTAGGAAGTAGTTCATTTTTACGAGTTGCTAAAGAGATTGCCCTCACCCACCATGAAAAATGGGATGGCAGTGGATATCCAAACCAACTTTCTGGGGAAGAGATTCCTCTTTCAGGCCGTCTAATGGCGCTGGCTGATGTTTATGACGCACTAATTTCAAAACGTGTATATAAACCTGCATTCAGTCATGGCAAGGCGAAAGCAATCATCTTAGAAGGAAAAGGCAAACATTTTGATCCTCAGATTGTCGATGCTTTCCTTGCGATCGAAGCTGAGTTTCAGCGTATTGCACAGCAATATCAAGATGAACAAAATATAGCCGCCTAGCCAATTATCCCCCTCTGAATCGCCAACTTAAGAGGGGTTTACATAACAAAAAACCTTGTTATGTTAGAATTCTGTTTCAAATCAAAACTTTTTTAAGTTTTCTTATCACTAACTGTTGTAACGAATATTGCTGAAAGGTATAAATGTCAGCAGACCCCTTCGATTAACATGGATGAAGATTATGTTTGAAAAAGTAGTTGCCGCTCCGGCTGACCCTATTCTTGGCCTTACTGAAGAGTTTAAAAAAGATACCCGCGCTGAAAAAATTAACCTAGGCGTTGGTATTTACAAGAACGAGCAAGGTGAAACCCCTGTTCTTGCAACTGTTAAAAAAGCCGAAGCCGCACTGATTGAAACGGAAAAAACCAAATCTTACCTAACGATCGAAGGTACAGCGGAATATGGTCTAGCTGTACAAAAACTGCTTTTCGGTGCAGATGCTGAAATCGTTGCTGGCAAGCGTGCGAAAACGGCTCAGGCGCCTGGTGGTACTGGTGCTCTGCGCGTTGCTGGTGAGTTCATTAAGCGTCAACTTGGCGAAGTAAAGATCTGGATCAGTAACCCAACTTGGGCTAACCATAACGGCGTATTCACAGCTGCAGGTATCGAGACAGCACAATACAGCTACTACAACGCAGAAACAAAAGACAAAGACTTCGATGCAATGCTAAATGATTTGCAAGCTGCTTCAGAAGGCGATGTTGTTTTGCTTCATGGATGCTGCCACAACCCTACTGGTATTGATCCAACAGCGGAAGAGTGGGAAACGCTAGCGAAGCTGGTCGCTGAGAAGAAACTACTGCCTCTATTCGACTTTGCGTACCAAGGTTTTGCTAAAGGCGTAGAAGAAGACGCTTCAGGTCTACGTACATTCGCTAAGTACAACAAAGAGATCCTAGTCGCGAGCTCTTTCTCTAAGAACTTTGGTCTATACAACGAGCGTGTTGGTGCATTTACGCTAGTGGCTGAGTCAGAAGAAGTTGCAGCAACGGCATTCTCGCAAGTGAAAGCGATCATCCGCTCAATCTACTCTAACCCACCAGCACACGGTAGCGCCGTGGTTACTCACATTCTTGGCAATTCTGAATTGCGTGCAGAATGGGAAGCAGAAGTCGCTGAAATGCGTGATCGTATCCAAGAGATGCGTGAGCTATTTGTAGCAACACTGAAGGCTGAAGGTGTAGTCGCAGACTTTAGCTTCATCGAGCGTCAAAACGGCATGTTCTCATTCTCTGGTCTGTCTAAAGAGCAAGTAAACCGTCTGAAAGAAGAGTTCGGTATTTACATCGTAGGCTCAGGTCGAATCAGTGTAGCGGGTATGACGAAATCAAACATGGGACCACTGTGCAAAGGCATTGCTGCGGTTCTATAATTAATTGCTCGTAGAGCAAACTGGATTATTAAAAAAGGTCAGCGAATGCTGACCTTTTTGTTTTAGTAGATAATGTTTTAGTAGATAAACTTGAATCCGATACCAACTTCGTTGATGTGTTCAGAGCTTGAACCACGATAGTCTGTGTCTCTTAACTGATAATACACGCCCGTTCCGATGACCTTATGCCACTGGTAATTAAACGCTAGCTTATAGTTGTTTTCATCTACAATATCACTGCGGTTAATGCTTATTTCAGCAGTGCCTATTAACTTTTCACTGAATAAGTAATTTGCACCAAAGGTCGCAGCCTGAATAAACTCGCTCTCTGATGAAATAGTGCGATCTGTGGTGTCATTTTTTGCTTTTGCTTTGATTGCACCTAAGCCATAAATGCCATACACATCAAAAACATCATTGATCCCATAACGATAACCACCCCCAAACAATAAACGGTCTATACGTAAAGTGAAGTCGTCTGGGTGGAAAAACTGAGCGGAGTAATCAACATTGAACAACCAATTGTCTGCAATTAAATAGTTGCCGCCAAGCACAATGGTTGTTGCGTTGGAGTTATCTAGCCATTCTTCATTTGTTGTTCCTGCTCCAAGCTCTAATTGGATATGCTCATACCCAAACTTCTCCGCTTGTTCAGATTCTGAGGCAATGCTCATTAAAGGTAATGCTACAAGAGGCGCAGCTAACAATATTCTTACCATTTTAATTCCTTGCATGAGTGCCATTTATAGGTGTTTTTATTGTTAAAACGGATAAAAAACGCACTCAATGATCCTAGTCACAAATCAAACCTACTCAATCTTAGCGTAAGTTTATTACTAATTTTATCACGAACTGGGGTTTTGTGTGATCCGATAAGATTCTGTTTTAAAACTAAGTTATGATTAACCTATCATTTGCGAAGAAAAAGGCACCTTCATGGATGCAGAGCTGTTAGAGATTTATAATTTTCTCGTCAAGTACCCTCCTTTCAATGAATTACCAGAAGAAACGCTGAACAAAATTACCGAGAATATCGAGATTTCTTACTATCGACAGGACACTCCTGTCATTCACTTCGGCGATCAAATTAATGACCTATATATGGTCAGAAGCGGTGTGGTAGAAGTTTATCGACGCAAAGGGGAACTGTATAACCGACTAGACGAAGGTGATCTCTTTGGCCAAATGGGCCTGCTCACCAACAATAAAGTACGCTTCCCAGTCAAAGCGATTGAAGACACCCTCCTTTACTGCATCCCTGGCGATATATTCCAAGAGCTATACGACAGCTTTGATTCGTTTGCAGACTTTGTTGAAGTTGAAAATAGCGCTCGCTTAAGACAAGCCGTATCTGAAAATAGCGATGCAAATGACCTAACGACCTCAAAAGTAAAGACATTGCTAACACGCGATGCACCTACTATTGAACGAGGACAAACCATTCAAGAAGCGGCTCAGTTGATGGCGCAAGACAATGTCTCATCGCTACTGATCGTTGATCCTGACTTTGTACTAGACGAAGAAGATCCGCAATCACCTGTCGTCGGCATCATTACCGATCGAGATTTGTGTACTAGAGTGTTAGCTGAGGGGTTGTCTCCTCTCGATGAAGTGTCAACCGTAATGACAACTGAGGTTATCTCACTCGACCACAACGCCTATGTTTATGAAGCCATGCTAACGATGCTTCGATACAACGTACACCATTTGCCAGTAGTGAAAGATCAAATGCCAATCGGCATTATTGAAGCAACAGATATCGTCCGTTATGAATCTCAAAACTCACTACTTCTTGTGAGCAGCATATTCCAACAGCAAACCATTGAAGACCTCGCTATCGTCGCTGATGAAGTGAAGAGCAGCTTTGTGCGCCTTGTTAATGAAGATGCCAACTCCCATATGGTTGGTAGCGCTATGTCTGTGATAGGCAGAAGCTTCAAACAGCGCCTAATAGAGTTAGCCGAGCAAGAGCTTGGGCCACCACCGGTCCCTTATTGCTTCTTAGCCCTTGGCTCAATGGGACGAGACGAGCAATTACTTGTTACTGACCAAGATAATGCCATCATTCTCGATGACACGTATAAAGCAGAGAAGCACGGCAAGTACTTTGAAGCTTTGGCCAAATTCGTAAGTGACGGCTTGGACGCGTGCGGCTATAAGTACTGCACCGGGGACATCATGGCAACCAACCCTATGTGGAGAATGACGCGCTCTGAATGGGAAGCGTGCTTCGCAGATTGGATTGATGACCCAAACCCGAAAGCGCTACTCAATGCGTCTATCTTTTTCGACTTAGATGGTGTTTATGGACGTTTAAAATGGGCAGAACAACTAACCAGCTTCATTGTCCGTCGTGCGCGTAAGAATAATCGCTTCCTCGCATGCCTTGCCAGAAATGCCCTTAATCGAACGCCTCCACTTGGGTTCTTTAAAGATTTCGTGATGGAGAAAGATGGCCAGCATAAAAACTCGATCAACTTAAAACGAAGAGGCACCGCTCCCCTCGTCGACCTAATTCGAGTTCACTCACTAGCAGTAGGCTCGCGTGCTCGAAACTCCTTTGAACGGTTAGATGACATAATTGATGCAGGTATTTTGCCCAAAGGACGCGCGCAGGACTTGAAGGACGCGATGGAATTTATCTCTATGGTTCGTATTCGCCACCAAGCGATTGACGTAGAGTTAGGTACCGAGCCGGATAACAACATCGAGCCAGAAAACTTATCGGACTTTGAAAGACGCAACCTTAAAGATGCGTTTCAAATATTAAGTAATGGTCAGAACTTCCTTAAGTTCCGCTATCAGGCTAGCAACAAGTTTAAGTGAGGCAAGGAATGATAAAGAAGTTGTTTCAAAAGCCTTCCATTCAATGGCCAATGAAGTTTCAGCAAAAACTGGAAAGGGCAACAGATGAGCGCCTAATCGCTTTTTATGGGACAGAGCTACCTGCGCCAGACACGCCATTATCTCAAGTAGAGTTTGTCGCGCTCGATTTCGAGACCACGGGGCTCAACCCACAGAAAAATGGCATCATCACAATTGGTCTAGTGCCCTTCAATCTCAATCGAATTTTTTTGCGCCAAGCCAAGCACTGGAAAGTTCGACCACAAGAGAAGCTGGATGAAGAGTCAGTCATCATCCATGGTATCACCCACAACGAACTCATTGATGCGCCTGATCTTGGAGATATTCTTGAAGAGCTCCTACCAAGCCTAGCTGGCAAGGTGGTGGTCGTTCACTATCGCCGCATAGAGCGAGAATTTCTCAACCAAGCTCTTCAAGTACGTATTGGTGAAGGTATAGAGTTTCCAGTCTTAGATACGCTTCAAATAGAAGAAGACATCCAGCAGAGACTCTCTGGGGGGCTTTGGAACAAGTTGAAAGGTAATAAACCCGGCTCACTGCGGCTAGCACAATCTCGTCGTCGTTATGGGCTGCCAGACTACACACCACACCATGCTTTGACAGATGCCATCGCCACTGCAGAGCTACTGCAAGCACAGATCGCCCATCACTATAGTGCTGACCAGCCTATAAGCAGCTTATGGTTGTAGTTCCAATGAGCGTTCTAGCTTAAAGAAAAAAGGA
Organism: Vibrio sp. SCSIO 43153; assembly: GCF_023716625.1. Taxonomy (NCBI): domain Bacteria; kingdom Pseudomonadati; phylum Pseudomonadota; class Gammaproteobacteria; order Vibrionales; family Vibrionaceae; genus Vibrio; species Vibrio sp. SCSIO 43153. The sequence goes on along the minus strand of NZ_CP071855.1, from coordinate 1,365,917 downwards.
GCCAAGTGGCTCCTTTTTAGTCGGTATTCGCTGAACTATAACTTAAAGCGTTTGATTTCTTGCTCTAGTTCATGAGACAGCTCAGACAACTGTGCAGCTTGCTCTGCAGCATGTTGTGCTTCAGAAGACAGCTCGTTTGAAACATCACGAATACCTTCAGTATTGCGTGTAATTTCGGACGTTACTGATGCTTGCTCCTCAGCCGCTGATGCAATTTGAGTAGCCATATCGTTGATGCGTTCTACTGCAGAATGGATTTGCGTTAGGCTTGCCGCTGCAGAGTTCGCATCATCCACGCTAGTATCAGCCAAGCGACGACTGTCATCCATAATGCCGACAGCTTTCGCTGTTGTACCTTGCAGCATTTCAATCGTCTCTTGAATTTCTTGCGTTGAAGCGTGAGTTCGTTGGCTTAGTACGCGCACTTCATCCGCAACTACCGCAAAACCTCGGCCTTGCTCACCTGCACGCGCGGCTTCAATTGCTGCGTTCAGTGCAAGAAGGTTAGTTTGCTCAGCGATACCTTGAATGGTCGATAAAATGGTATTGATGCTGTTACCATGCGCTTCCAACTCTTGGATAACATTGGTTGCTACTTGAACTTCTTGCGCTAAGTTCTGGATAGAACCTTGTGTTTGCGTTACTTGGCTCGAACCATGTGCACATGCTTCTACGGCTTCTTCAGAATTTTGAGCCGTATTCTCTGCATTGCCCGCAATCTCTTGCGTTGCCGCAGCCATTTCATTTACCGCAGTCGCTACCATGTTGATTTCATCTTGTTGGTACGCGATACGTTGACTACGCTCTTCCGCCTGCTGAGCGGTTTGGCGTGATTGTTGAGAAAGTGCCGCTGATACATGGCTAAGCTTAGTTACCATGGTATGCATGTTACCAACAAAGCGGTTAAAGTTTTCTGCAAGCTTGCCAACTTCATCATCACTGCGAGGTTCAAGTCGCTGTGTAAGATCACCTTCACCAGAAGCGATTTCTTCTAGCGCTTGTGAAACACGGCCCAAATCACGGAACAAGAAACCGACTAACCAAGATACCGCAGCAATAACCGCGATGGTAATCAGTACAGCTGTAATCATCATTTCTCTTAGTAATTGTGAATGACCAGCTTCTTCAGTCGCGCGATCCATTTCAATTGCAAACATCCAATGTGTGCCTGGAACTTTGCTGAAATAATACAGCTTCTCTTGACCATTAATTGTCGCAGTTTCGATGGTTCCGCTATTTGCTGCACGCTCAATAGAATCTTTAGAAAAATCACTTGAAAGGTTGGCGATAGGTTTAAGCGTTAAGCTTTTGTTTGGGTGAGCAAGGAAAGTGCCATCACTCATGTCGATCAGCATCGCGTGCGCATTTTCACCAGCATCTAAGCTAATTACGTCATCAATAAGCTGATCAATCAGAACGTCAGCGCCAACCACACCAACAAAACGACCACTCTGGTATACAGGCTCAGCGATAGTCACTAACAGAGCATTGGTGATCGCATCTTGATAAGCCGTTGTAATGATTTGTTTGCCAGCGGCGTTAGCGTCTTTGTACCAAGGACGAGTGCGTGGATCATAACCTGCACGGTTGCGCTCTGGATGAGAGCGATACATACCGCCTTCCGGAGTACCTAGGAAGATGTCATCAAAACCACCCGCCTTGCGTGCTTGTTGTAAGAAAGGGACAACGTCTTGCTCAGTAGAGTAATCGTTGAAAGCCGTCGCGATGTCTTTACGAATGGCAACCCAGTCAGCAATACCTTCAGATGCTGCATTGCTTAGACTCTGTGCACGTGAATATACACCAGCACGCGTCTGATCAAACAATTGACCAGCCGACAACCACGTCAATGCTGCTGCCATGACAACAACAGCAGACAGACTAGCGCCAATGAGCTTTTGTTTTAGTGATAGTTTCATAGTTTATTTTTTTGTTGGGAGAACAGTAAGTGAGCAGCGAGTTTACACAGAATTGACGTTAAGCGCACCAAATTTCACACTTATCAATAGGCAAATAAGTCATTGTAAAAAAAGAAAATTTTTTCGCCATTTTTTTGTCGAGCGTCAGAATTTTCGCACAAAAAAAGCCAGCAATAATGCTGGCTTTAAGTTTATAAATTAAGCTTTATTTTACAGTAACTTAGTGTTTCTCTGTTCTCATACCCATCAATAGACTGACACACATCGCCAGTAAAACTAGGGTAAATGGTAATGCGGTAGAAATCGCGCCCGCTTGCAGTGCTTGAACCGCTTCCGAGCCGCCAATCCACAGTAGCGCAACTGCAATTGCGCCTTCCATGAAGGCCCAGAATACGCGCTGCAGAACCGGTGCATCCACTTTACCACCAGCGGTAATGCTGTCGATTACTAGTGAACCTGAGTCTGACGAGGTAATGAAGAATACCAATACCAGCACAACTGCAATGATTGATAGCATGTTACCGAATGGCAATACATCAAACATTTGGAACATTGCTAGCGAAACATCGGTAAGACCGTTTGCGCCAAGCTCGCCAACATTATTGATCACTTGGTCGATAGCTAGACCGCCAAATACCGACATCCAAACAAGTGTTACCGCCGTAGGAACAATCAATACCGCAGTGATGAACTCACGCACAGTACGGCCACGAGATACACGAGCAATGAACATACCTACGAATGGAGACCATGAAATCCACCAAGCCCAATAGAATACAGTCCAACCTTGGAACCAAGCTTCATCAGTACGACCAAATGGGTTACTAAGTGGAATGAGGTTCTCTACATAAGCCATCAACGTGGTAGGAATCGAACCTAAGCTCACCGCCCATCCGATCAAACCAACAAGGATTAACAGTAAAAATGCAATCACCATGTTGATATTACTAATGACTTTAACACCGCCATCAATACCACGAACGACTGAGACAACCGCTAGTAAGGTAACGACTGTAATCACAACAATCTGCAGACCTAGACCAGGCTCAACACCAAACACATGGTGAATACCACTCGCTGCTTGTTGTGCACCAAGGCCCAGTGACGTCGCAAGACCAAATAGTGTCGCGAGTACCGCAAGGATATCTACAATATGACCTGCCCAGCCCCATGCACGATCACCCAACAGTGGGTAAAAAATCGAACGCATAGACAGCGGTAGGCCTTTGTTATAAGTAAAGAAAGCTAATGATAGCGCAACGACACCATAAATCGCCCATGGGTGTAGACCCCAGTGGAACATAGTTGCACCTAATGCGAGTTTGGCAGCTTCTGGGGTATTCGCTTCAACACCCAATGGCGTTTCATACCAACCAGTGAAATAAGCCACTGGCTCAGCCACACTCCAGAACATCAGACCGATACCCATACCTGCAGCAAATAGCATTGCAAGCCACGAAACAAACGAGTAATCAGCGACAGCATCTTTACCACCTAGGCGAATCTTGCCCATTGGCGACACAATAAGTCCTAAACAGAAGATAACGAAGATGTTGCCTGAGATAATGAAGAGCCAATCAAATGAACCGATAATTTTCCATTTGATTCCGTCTAACGCGGTTTTGGCTGTATGCGCATCAAGAACTAACGCCGCAATAAGAAATAGTGCAATGAAACCTGCACTGATACCAAAAACAGGATTATGTACATCAAAACCCCATTTTTGTACGTTATCTTGACCAACCGTATAGTCGGTACTGTCGATACTGTACTTATCTATACCTTTTGTCATTGTTCCTCTCTTTTGCATTCTAATTTTTTTTGGCATAACGCAAAAAACCTTCGAACACGATACATTTTATTTTCCATGAAAGTGGAAGATCCTACCATTTTAGGCATTTTTGTCTATATTTTGCTGATAAAAAATCCAATAACTTACTTTTCAATCAGAAAAATCAACCAAAAAAAGCGAAAACAACCACAGCAATAATTAGACCACAAACATTTCTTACTATAATTATTCTAGGTCATGCTTTTTGAGCCGTAAAAAGCCATAAATTTAATAAGGAGAGCCAAGGCAAATAATTGAAAAATGGTGTCGCTAATACTAACTAAGCCCTTTTAATAGCAACGCTTTTGAGTTAGTGTCGCGTCGTTACATGATCCCTTAATGACTGGATTACTAAATTGGAAAAGTACGAAGAAGTCTTGGTCTCGATTCGTCAGATCATCCGCGCTATTGATTTACATTCTAAAAAGTTGAGCAAAGAGTCTGGTTTAACGGCTCCACAACTGATTCTGATGCGTGCCATTAGTGAATTAGACAATGTCACTATCAAACAGCTGTCTAGCCATACCAATATGAGCCAGGCAACCGCTACCACTATTTTAGACCGTTTAGAGCGCAATCAGCTTGTTGAACGCCGTCGTAGTGTCCAAGACAAACGTAAAGTGCATGCGGTACTAACAGAAAAAGGGCAAGAAGCGTTAAAGCAAGCGCCAACTCCCCTACAGGAACACTTCATCAGCCGCTTCCAAAAGTTGGAAGAGTGGGAACAAAGCTTACTGCTGTCTTCCGTTCAACGCATTTCAACTATGATGAATGCTGAAGATATCGATGTTGCTCCAATGCTAGAGCTTGGAAGCATCACTAAGCCTGAATAGTCACTTTCGAGGGCGCTCATTCATCCAGTAATGAGCGCTTTCATCACCTGCCGCTTAACACTCACTCAACCAAACCTGTCTCAAATGCGTATTTGGCCAATTCTGCGGTCGAATGCAAATCCAACTTGTGTTTTATGTTGTGGCGGTGTGTCTCTACCGTTCGATAGCTGATATCCAAAAGTGTCGCAATCTTTTTGCTACTGTGTCCCTGCGCAACCAGTTTTAAAACGGCTTCCTCACGGCGGCTAAGTGGATTTGGTTTTTGTGCAATCGGTACAACATCTTGAGTAAATAAAGTTTGAGTGACAGACTCACAAAAGTACGTTGAGCCTTGATTCACGGTTTTTATCGCTTGCACCATCTTCTCTGCAGAGATTTCTTTCAGCATGTACCCCACTGCCCCAGCCTGCATCACCTTCATGATGTATTCACGATTATCATGCATCGTCAGCATTAGTACTTTGCTCTCTGGCCTTTCCTCTTTAATCACACCCGTCGCTTCTATGCCATTCATAATTGGCATACTAATATCCATTAGAATCACATCCGGGTTGAGCATCTTAGAAACTTCGATCGCTTCTAGGCCATTGCTTGCGGTTCCAATCACATCAATGTCAGGCTCTAGCTCTAGGCGCGCCATAAAACCATCCAAAACCACTTGATGGTCGTCCACTATCACCACACTAATTGGTTTATCCATAAACTAATCCATCCAAATCTAACAATACGGTGATTTCTGTGCCTAATCCTGGCTCGCTGATCAATTCAAACTCACCGCCAATAAACTCAACACGCTCGCGCATGTTGCGTAAACCAATCCCCTGACGATGAACCGATTGGTTAACAAGGAACCCGATGCCGTCATCTCGTATCAGTAATTGCAGCATATTGCCCATCTTTTGCAAAATAACCGTGACCTTTTTCGCCTTAGCGTGCTTCTCGATATTGTTCAGCGACTCTTGAGCAACACGATACAAGGTCGTCGCAACCTCAGATTTCAACTTCACCTGATTGGTATCAAAGTGACTATCAATGTCGATACCAGAATGTGAATGAAAGTCTTGTAATAAGGTGGTGAGTGCCGCTTCAAGACCAATATCATCCAGCGCACTAGGTCGAAGTTGATGAGAAATATGACGAACTTCGTTGATCGCGGTAATTAGCGAGCGTTGAGATTTATCTAGGTGGGATTTGAGCTTTTCATCTTCGATACGATGAGCCATCAAATCTAAGTGGCATTTACTGGAGACCAATAGCTGATTGATACCGTCATGTAGCTCTCTGGCTAAGTGTTTCTTTTCGTCTTCTTGAAACATTACCGTTTTATGGGCAAGCTCTTTAAGGTGCTTGTCTGCCAAGCGATGTTCATGCAAGTTAATCGCCAGCGTTAGGACAATAATAACCGAGACAGTCACCACCAGAATGATCACGACAGAGAAAAATGTCGTTTCAATATTCTGATTTACTGCTGCACGCATATTCGCGACTTCGCGACTGACATCTTCAATATACAAGCCCGTACCGATCATCCAATCCCATTTATCCAACCAAGCGGCATAGCTCAACTTGGGAACCACCTCACCAGTTGATGGCTTCTGCCATAGATACTGATGAAACCCGCCACCTCGTTGGGCTTGATGGAGTAACGTTTCAATTAAGTGGTCGCCGTTTTCATCTTGTATATGCAATAGGTTTTGCCCAATAAGATCGGGAAGAATTGGATGAACTAAGTTTGTACCGTGCTTATCATAGGCGAAGAAGTAGCCGTCTGAACCATAGCGAAGACGATTGAGGATTGCTTTAACACGCGCCTTAGCATCACTCTCTTCAAGAGTGGGATCATTATAGATATGAGAAATTGCATCAAAAGCCAGATCAACCGTATCTTTCAATGCCGCTTCTTTAGATTGAATAAGGTTCTGATGAAAGATTTCCACCTCTCGTTGTCCCAGAGTCTTGGCTTGATAGATGGAAATCCAACTGATGCTGGCTGACACTAACACCACCGGTATCAGTGCCAGCAATATTAACTTGGCTTTGAGAGGCATCCCTTTCCTCCAATGAAACGCTGTTTGCCATTTCGACAAACAGCTTAACAACTCGTCTCAAAAGGTAAAAACTCTCAGGTCACAAATTCTCTTTTCTTACTTGCATTACGCCATGCCGTAGAAGGCAGGGAAGAATAGCAACGAAGCGAGCACAACAATTTGAATCGCGATGAATGGCATCACACCTCGGTAGATATCGCGCGTTGTCACACCTGCTGGAGCCACGCCTTTCAAATAGAACAAGCTAAAGCCAAATGGTGGTGTGAGGAACGATGTCTGAAGGTTCATCGCTATGAGAATTGCAAACCATGTCATGTTGATACCCATCAGCTCTGCAACAGGCGCAATAATAGGCACAATGATGAAACAGATTTCAACGAAGTCGATGAAGAAGCCAAGGATAAGAATCACCACCATCGTAATAATCAAGAAACCCCACTTCTCACCCGGTAGTTGTAGCATCCACTCTTCAACCAGGTAATCGCCGCCCGTGTATGTGAAAGCCATCGAAAATGCCGTCGCACCAAGCAGTATCGCAAATACCATCGCAGTCACTTTCACTGTTTCTTTGGAAGCTTCATACACCATCGACCAACTGAACTGTTTATAGAGCAGTGAAAGCACAATCGCACCGGCACCTCCCAGCGCCGCGGATTCCGTTGGTGTTGCAATACCAGCGAAGATAGAGCCTAGCACCACGATGATCAGCGCAAGCGGCGGTAGTACCGCTTTAAGCGCGGTGAATACTTCTTCTTTGCGGCTGATCGACTCATCACGCTCGATAGGTTGAGCGGCTTCTGGATTGAGCTTGGCGTAGATCAGAATATAGACAACGTATGCACCCACCAGCATTAGGCCCGGCCATACTGCCGCTTGGAATAAGTCGCCTACGGGTACGCCTAATACATCACCGAGCAAAATTAAGACAATAGAAGGAGGGATGATTTGGCCTAACGTGCCAGAGGCACAAATGGTGCCACAGGCCAATCCTTTGTCGTAGTTGTACTTAAGCATCACTGGCAAAGAGATTAGACCCATTGCGACAACCGATGCACCAACCACACCTGTCGATGCGGCTAGTAGCGCGCCTACCAATACCGTTGAGATAGCGATACCACCACGAACGCCACCAAATAGGCGCCCCATAGACTCAAGCAACTGCTCTGCAAGTCTTGTCTTTTGTAACACCAAGCCCATGAAGACAAACAGTGGCACCGCCATTAGTACCGTGTTCTCCATGATGGACTGAATGCGATATGGCATGAAAGCAAACATATCCATGCCCTCTGCCCAAACGCCAAATATTAATGCGATGCCACCAAAGGTGAAGGCAACAGGGAAACCAAGCAGTAGCGCAAATAGAGCTACAAAAAACATCACTATACCGATCATACTGACTTCCTTTTACGACTTACCGTTGTTACCGGCATAGATAAGATGAGGGTTAACAATTTTATTGATGGAGTGAAGCAGCAAACCAACACCGCTGACCGCCATAAACAAGAATGACAATGGGATCATGCCTTTAATGATCCATCGATATGGCAAACCGCCTGGGTCACCGGATGTCTCACCAAGGGCATAGCTCTCTTTGGCAAAGTCGATACCGAACCAAGCAACCAATAGGCAAAACGGGAACAAGAAAAGTAAAGTGCCTAGGATGTCGATGATGGATTGAGCTTTGTAGGACAAGCGCTCGTAGAAAATATCCACTCGTACATGGCCGCCAGATTTGATTGCGTAAGGGACACCGAGTAGAAATACAGCGGAGAATAGGTGCCATTCCATCTCTTGAAAGGCAATAGACACGTCATTAAACACGTAACGCATGACAACGTCGTACACCACGTTCGCTAACAACAAAATGAATAGGATGCTCGATAGCCACCCTAAAAAATCACCAAAGCGGTTAAAGATTCGCTCAATATAAATCAGGCTTCTCATTCCGAACTCCATGGAACTCGTGGATTGGCTCCGCTGGTTCGCGGAGCACTTTTATAGTCTTCTCTTCGAGAAGTTTTTCTTGGGCTTCATTAGCAGGCTCTATTCCTAAATAATTGGAGATAGCCTGCTTGATGAAGTTACTGTTGAGCTTGGCTGTTTAGGTAAGCTCGATGTGAAATGTCAGACCAAGGACGCACTTGCTCGATATAATTTGCTTGCGACTCTTGAATCTCTTTCGCTAGGGCATCTTTTTCTGCGTGCTGTTTAAGTAGACGCTCATTCGCTTCACGCAGTGCAGAGATAACCTCTGGTGGGAAGTCTTTTACTTGAACATCCGGGTATTCAGACTGAATCGACGCCCAGTTTTTGCCACTTTCGTGCTTAGACTGCGTGTACATGTCGTACGCTGCCGCTTTCATCGCCACTTGAAGAATCGCTTTCAGATCATCAGGTAGACGTTCCCAAGTGCGCTTATTAACTAGGAATTGCAGCTCAGTACCTGGCTCATGCCAACCTGTGTAGTAGTAAGGTGCAATTTTGTGGAAGCCCATACGTAAATCAAGAGACGGACCTACCCACTCCAGAGCATCGATCGTGCGGCGCTCAAGTGAGGTGTAAAGTTCGCCCGGTGCAATATTGGTTGGCTTCGCACCCAGCTCAGCAAGGATTTCACCCGCAAAACCAGGGATACGCATTTTCAGACCTTGCAGATCGTCGACTGATTTGATCTCTTTCTGGAACCAGCCGCCCATCTGGGTATCGGTATTACCGCCAGGGAAAGACAGTAAGTTGTGTGGTGAGTAAACCTTCTCCATCAACTCCATACCGCCACCATAGTAGAACCATGCGTACTGCTCTGTAGGCAGCATACCGAAAGGCATAGAGGTAAAGTAAAGAGTGTTTGGTACTTTGCCTTTCCAGTAATAAGAAGCCGAGTGGCCCATATCGTATTGACCCGATTTCACCATATCAAACACACCAAGTGGTGCTTTGTGTTTATTTGCAGAGTCAATACGGATTTGTAGACGGCCATTTGACATTTCCTCTGCCATTTTTGCCATGTTTTTTGTCGCATCACCGAAGATTGGGAAGTTAGGGCCCCACGTCTCCGCTAATTTCAAGCGATATACTTTATCGTCAGCAGCGTTAGCAGAAGTTGCTACGAATGCCATGGTTGCTACCATCGCCGTCGCTTTGAGTACTCGTTTCAAAGATTTTTGGATAAGACTCATCGTTCACGTCCTTTGTCACCAAGGTTATTGTTGTCATCCATTACATAAGGATTCGTATATACAATGGAATACTACAGCGGAGACCGAAATGGGCATGAACACGCAACAAATTTGTATTGCCAGGCAAGCCCTAGCCATTGGTAGTACGTAGTAATACGTAGTCTTTTTGATATCCAAAAACGATAAAGCATAATAATCATGCAGTTAAGATCGGAGTGGAATAGACGAAGTATTAGTAAGTACTTAAGTATTTGACTGCGGAAGAATTTACACAGTATTTAAGAAAATGTGACAAATAACGACTTTGTATCGTTAGAATGCTCAATTAGAAATCGAGAAAGACAAATTGCAGGTAAAAAAATACCCCGACCGAAATCGAGGTATTCAATTAAGAAATAGAATTACAGGGGTAATTAAACTGCTTTGTAGATAACTTTGTTACCTGCTAACTGCTCTTTTTGAACTAGGTTTTCTTCAAGAAGCTTTTTCAGTGCGCCTGTAGCCCATGATGCCGCTTTTGTATCTTCTTGACCTGCCGCTAGACCAATACCTTTAGGGTTAATACCTTCAGCATTAGCGACAACAATGTCCAATACTTGTTGTTGCTTAGGAGTTAGAGCAACGTCTGTTTTTACTGCAGCTACCTTCTTCTCAGCTACTGCTTTCTCAACAACAGGTTTTTCTGCAACGACTTTTTCCGCAACAGGCTTAGCTGTCTTTGGTGCTTTTGCTACGTTTGCAACTGTCGCTTTAATGCGCTTTTGCAGTTTCATCTGCACTTTACGCTTATGAGCAAGTCTCATTGAATATTTCTCCAGTTCACTGCATCTCAGCAGGGATGAAAATTTGAAGCGCGTTTTATACCAAAATTCCCAATCAATTTGTAGGTTTTGGCAGCGAAACGCTGTGAAAAATGCGCTCAATGCATAGAACGTCTATTATTTAATCAAGAAATTTGTGAACGCATTTTGTCAATACTGGGTATAAAAACAGAGGTTCGCCTTAAATCAATATGCAACCCAACAGGCATTGGGCGATTTGGTTAATTTGTCTTTTATCCCGAGGTTGAAACATGGAAACGTTACACCTTACTAACTCGCAGTTTAAAGCCGACTCTCCCATCAACAAACTGATTATGCTTTTGGTGGTCATCATTACACTGTTTCTCGTGTTGATCGCCCCAGGGTGGAAGCAAGCAATGCTATCTGTGGTTTTAATGGCAGTCATTGTTGGCTTTGCAATCATGATGATCAAAAAAAGCCAGGTAGGTTTTACTCTTACACAATCCCATTTTCAACAGCACCTATTCAAAGGCGGCTGGGTCGTCCGTTGGCAAGACATTGACTCCATAGGAATATGTACATATGAGCAAGAAGGATGGCACCAGCCTCTACCTTGGGTGGGCATTCGTTTAAAGCATTACTCCCCATATCTAGATGCTATCTGCCCTCGTATCGCGACAGACGTTCTTTTAAGTCAACGCGCACTGCTGTATCTAGGTGCTCGGCAAAATCATTGTGAAACAAAATTCGAGGATATGGTGCTGGATCCTGCCCCTTACATTAATCAAAAGGGCATACTCTACGAAGGTTTACTTGCGATGCTCGCGAATAGAATGAAGTACCAAAGGCAGTTTTATGGCTACGATGTATTTATTTCAACAAGTGACTTGGATAGAGAAGCTGATGCGTTTGTGGGATTGGCTCGACGTTACTTGGCGGCCGCCGAGCCTGATACCTAATACAAAGATGCTTTAGTAGAGTGGCATTTCGTCAGCAACGAAAGGGTTTGTTTTACGTTCGTGTCCAAACGTCGATTGCGGACCATGACCTGGTACAAATGTAACATCATTGCCCAATGGCCATAGTTTCTCTTTGATCGAGCTAATAAGCGTGTTGAAATCGCCTTGTGGAAAGTCAGTACGACCAACGCTACCGTTAAACAAAACATCACCAACAAACGCCAAACGTGCTTCTTCACTGTAAAGCACAACGTGACCTGGGGTATGACCCGGGGTGTGGATCACGTTCAGTGTTTGATTGCCAAAAGTGACCTTGTCACCTTCATTTAACCATTGGTGTGGTTCAAACGCTTCCGTTAATGGAAAACCGAACATTTGGCTCTGACCTTCTAACCCCTGTAACCAGAAGTTATCTGCTTTGTGTGGACCAACGATCTCAGTACCGCCTAAAAGAGCAGATAAAGGCTCAGTTCCACCAACATGATCTAAGTGACCGTGCGTTAGAACTAGATTTACGACTTCAACACCGAGCTCTTTGATTAGCATTGCAAGTTGCTTTTCATCACCACCTGGATCAACCACAATGCCTTTCATGGTTTCATCACACCAGACGATAGAACAGTTTTGAGAGAAAGATGTTACGGGAACAACTTGGTACTTCAGAGCCATAAATAACCTATACCGAATAAAATTGCATGAAAACTGCCGCAACTATGACACTAAGCCAAAGTGACTTCAAGCTTTGTTCAGATGGCAAAGCGCAGCATTCTTACTCGTTAAAGTGACCCTTAGCTCGGGTCTACCAAGAACGAACGGTCCCCGTATCGATGTGGACAAAATTACTACTTGGATAATAACCAACGCCACCAGCCTTTAAGCTTAACGCCGCGTCACGAACGGTAGACAATTTCACACCATCCAAACGGAAATCGATCGCCTTCCCTTCCATATGCATGCTTTTTTTCGCAACACCAGAAGAGCCATTTCGTAAAGACGCATTGGTTACCGGTGAACGGTAGCCTGAAATCACAATCACTTCAGCTTCCGTGCCGAGCAACTTTTGAATTTGGCTGATTTGGTCGAACAAGCGTCTATCCATTGGATGAACTTCATTACGGCGATGATCACGACAGAATTTATCAAGACGTTGGAGTTCTTCATCGACGTAGCTCGAGCCGTTGAAATAACACGACTCAAGTAATTCGCCGGTATTTAGGTTATTCATCGTAAGTACACGAGGCTCGTCGGGTAATGACGCCCAAGACACAGACGGCATAGTTGAAGCAACTACAACACCACCAGCGGTCATTTTAAGAAAATCACGACGAGAAAAATTACGACTTACCATTAGAAAATACTGCTCAATTACTCTACAAGCAGCGGACATTACCGAAACCAATTTAACGCGTCAAACGCATAAATCTGTCCAGCTTGTCACTTTTAGGCTGGATTTTTTGTTTACTTATTGAACAGCAAACGAATTTTATGAATTGTAACTTTTTTTAATTGAGAACGAATTTCAACCTTGATGATCGTAACGATAAATGTCATCTCGATAGTACAGCATGCCTTCTTCTAACCAAGCTGTCTGATAAATAATATGTACCTGGATACGTTCACTCAGGGGCACCGAGGTATTCGCCTCTCTACCACTTTCACGTTTTTTCTCTAGACGTTCTTCAAGGCCTTGGGTCTTAAACAACAGCTCGGCCAGCTGTTCAGCGTTTTCTACTCTTACACAACCCGAACTGAAAGCACGTCTATCTTCTTGAAACAAGTTTTTGCTCGGCGTGTCATGTAAATAAATAGCCTGAGGGTTTGGCATATTAAACTTATACAAGCCTAACGCGTTATGAGACCCAGAAGATTGTCTCATCCGATAAGGAAAGCTACGCGGGTTAACCGAAGCCCAATGTATCGTCGTAGGATCAATGATCTCGCTTGAATCCCAAGAGCGAATTATCTGAATATTTTGCTCAAGTAGGTACATTGGGTTTTTCTTAACCTTTGGAATGATGTCCTTCACCATAATCTTCCAAGGTACATTCCATGTAGGGTTAAGGATGACAGAATCAAGAGTCCCCGTCATGATAGGTGTTTTTCGAGTTGTTCGGCCTACAACGACTTTAGACTCAAATAATGCTTCACCATTATGCCAGTATGTCACTTCATACCCTGGCACGTTAACAAACACGACATTGTCTCGCTCTTTTGCCCACAAACGAGAACGCTCTGAGTTAAGTGCAAGTAAATGCAATCGCTGCTCAGGCGAAAAATTAACCCAACGAATTGTGTTTGGACCGATAATTCCGTCCTGCTTTAGACCATGAATTTTCTGGAATGCTTTTATGGCCATTTCCAGCTCTTCATCAAATTGTGGACCACTATAAAGTAAATCGTCGACATCGATGCCAACGACCTGCATTCGCTCAAGGAGTATGGGCTTATTTTCTAGCACATCACCGACTCTCGCTAAACCTTGTTGCTGGTAGGTCGGGTAATCAAGCTTGGCATAGTCTTGGAGCGAATAAAAAGATTGATTGAAGGCGGGATCGGATTGCAGCGGTGAAGATAAATTGATGAGAAATTGCTCTAACTTACCAATGGTAATTTCGGTGCTTAAAGCGGTAAGTACTTCGATGCTAGGTTCAGGCAATGACACTTCTTCAGTTTGGCCAAACAACCATTGTAAGCCATGTTCTTGGACTTGCTCTAAATAGCTTAGGTACATGAGTAGCGTATCTGTCATGACTAAATCATAATCAAGAGCATCTCCCTCTTCTTTTACATAAGCAACACGTCTGATTTGGTCTTGAAATACTGGAGAAACCTCAGCAAGAGACAATACTTGCAATTGAAACAAGAATTGTTGTGCAATATCCTCGTTTTCCCAATTTAAGCGATAGCTGGTGCTCTGGTAGAGCCGATCAATCACTTCTGGGTAATGGATCATTTTCTCAATGGATAGTTGTGCAACCGCTCCCGCCTGCTCTGTATCAGCAGTGGCGTTTTGAGAAACAACAGTAGAAAAGCTGAAAAACGGCACCATAAGCGCCGTTGTTAATAGAATTCTAGCAAACACGATCACGATCCCTCGGAAAACTTGCCTTAAAAAAAGTATGGCAAATATCTCACGGCTTGCAGGTTTAAAATTAAGAATCTAGGCAGAAAACCTCCGATAGAAGTGTCATTAGACTCTTAATGCCCCCCCAATTACGTAATCCTCGACCAATGGTTATCCCACTGGATGCCAGTAGCAGTAGAGGTGTTTGACTTCATTGGCTTTTGCTCAACAACTTTACCTGCCCCAGAGCTGACACGGAACTCATCACCGTAGACAACCACACCCGATGCATCAGGCAGCGCATTTAATTCAACGAGTCGACCAGTAGACTTAGACCATATCCCGTAGCAGCTACCTGGAGGCGACGTCGCTAAAATCCATTCATCTGTCGCCGCAATGCTTGCGACATAATGGTTAAAGCGTGCCCATTGTTCTGGCTCTGCATGAAGCTCCTGCATCTCACCACCACGAGTATGCATGGCAATGAGTGCAGGGTATTCGTCCGGCTCTCCGCGGTATTGCTGTCCACAAAGCACGGTTTCTGCCCCATCATGGGCTAAGTGACGAATACTTAGCTGATGATCCGGCAAAGAAACCTGATCCAGCAACGCACCATCTTGTGAAAGATAACTTAAGCTCGGTTTCATCGTTTCAAGGTTCAGTGGTTCACGACCATTGGTGTGTACACCGCCCACGCCAATCGCTAACGCGCCATCAGGCATCATGATCACTTCATGAGGGCCGAGGCCAAAGCCTGTTAACTCATCGACCTTCTGATATTGCTTTTGCACATCATAAACGCCAATTATTCCGCGGCTTGTATCCCTTTCGCCTTCGGTAGCGAACAATAAAGTGCCATCATGTGAGTAAACACCATGACCATAGAAATGGCGATTCGACTTTGCTAGTTGCAGTTTGATCATTTGCTCTGAGCGATAATCAAACACCATAAAGAACGTACCAGGTCTGCGGCCAAAGACCACTGCGTGCCCCTGCTGGTTTGTTGCTACGCCATGACCACGCTCAGGAATAGGTAACGTAGTGATCGGCATACCATGCTCATCAGCCACCACCGCAGCGTATTTATCTCGACCAATGATTGAACAGCCTATCAGCGCTGGCTCACGTGAGTTTGTTGAAGCACAACCAAACGGCATAACAGGTGTAGCCGCCCCAAAAAGAGCGGCTTTAAGTAAGGTACGGCGGGTTTGATCAGTCACCATCGGTTGCATTAAATCCTATAACCACGCCAAGCTCGATCGCCACTTCTTCGTGGATCAAGTACTTCAATTGTTCTAGCTTGTTGTATTGAGCTAGCACCATACGATAACCTTCTTTGCTTTGCAGCGCGACAAACAAGCTCTTATCTTCTGGCCATGTATCTAAAGCCATTTCAAACTGATGGGCAACACGATCAGCCAAATCTGCATGGCCTTGATCTCTCAACAGAGCATCCAAACCGTTACCGTTGGCAAAATAGAGTGCTTCCATTCCTTCAAGGTTCGCTTTTAAGTTTGATAACGAAGTCTCTGAACGCCACGATTCTGAGAAATAAGGACGAGGTTTGCCAATCTTCGCTAATGGACGACTCAGCTTCTTCATGCTGTATTCAAGCTGGTTAGATAACAGCGAGATATACTCAGACTCCCACTCTGTCACATCTAACGATTTCCACGGGTTTTCTGCCCAAGAATCAGCAATGATCTGTGCTTTATTATCTAAATTTTCGGCAATCGCAACACCTGTTGCACACGTCTTGCTGTCGCTAGATAAGGTCGAAGCTTTATCATAAAGCAACCACTCCAACGCGCCTAAACCTTGTACAGTTACGCTTTGCGTCGAAATCTCCTCTGCACTCCAAGCTTGGTCGGATTTCGTCAGCACAGACATCTTACGGCCTGTGGTGTTCTTTTTATCTGGCCAGAACTGAACGTTCCAACTTTGCTCTAATGCCGTCGCTGGACCACGCTCTTGACCTTGCAACGCCATCCACGCCAGCATAGTTTGATGCCATTGCTGTTTTACTTTCGCGTAATCTTTGCTCTCTGACGCACAGTAATCACTAAAGGTCTGCTCAAGATTTGTCGTTTGAACTAAAAATGCCTGCGCCGCTTGAAACTCCACTTCATACACATTTTGTGAAAGGTGGTTTGTCTTTTCTGGCTTTGCAGAGGCCAATTCGTTTGTTGCCTGACAGCCAACCAAACTTAGAGTTGCTGCAATAGCACTCGCTAACAGTCTTTTTTTCATGGTATGTGCCTTATAGAGAATTCAAAAACGCAATCAATGCGTCACGTTCTTTCTTATTCAGTGCCAAGACATTCTGCTTAGCTGTTTCGGCTTCGCCACCATGCCACAATACTGCTTCCATAAGGTTGCGCGCACGTCCATCATGTAGGAAGTAAGTATGACCGTTAACCTCCTCGGTGTAGCCAATCCCCCATAATGGCGCAGTTCGCCATTCACGCCCGTTTGCTAAGTATTCCGGACGGTGATCGGCTAAGCCTTCACCCATATCGTGTAAAAGCATGTCTGTGTATGGGTGGATAAGCTGCTCAGAAAGCGCTGGCAATTCTGGTCGTTTAGCGGTCTTCACACTTGTCTTATGACAGCTTTCACAGCCAGATGATGCAAAGATCTGTTGACCAAGCTTCACTTCTGGATCATTGACATTACGACGAATTGGCACCGCTAAGTGTTGGCTATAAAACTCAACGAAATCAAGGATATTTTGGCTTACTTCTGGCTTTCCACCATTTGGCATGTCATCACAAATAGTTTGTTTTGAGGTGCAGTTTTCATTTGGGAATAAGTGGCTCGTCAAACCGACATCGCCATTGAATGCCGCGGCATTTTGTTGCATTAGCGTCGGCTGTCCGGCTTTCCAGCCAAAACGACCAATCGAAAAGTCGTCCTTCTCAATATCCCAAACCTTGTTTGCTTTGCCTGAGATACCGTCTTTGTTGGCATCGTGTTCATCAGCCCAAGCCAGCAGCGTTTCATCGGGAATACTCTCTAACAAGCCAAGGCCGATCATTGGTGGCGCGACTCGAGCGGAAAATTCGGTGTCAGGGTGCATGTCGCCATACCCTAAATCGGTAATGTTTAGGTGCGGCTTTCTCAGCGTCACTGTCGTGCCATCTTTAAATTTCACTGGCACATCGGTATAAGTGATTTCGATTTTCCCCTCTGGGGTTTGATCTTGCAGGGCGAAATCTTGAAGCTGGCCACCATAAGTTGGCTCAGGTATGCCACCGTCTTTGATGAACGCTGCCTTTTGTTCTGGCGTCATTGCGGGGATACTCAAGCGCACTAGCATAGACACCGCATGTAAATCGTCTTTTTCTGGTGGATGACCACGGCCATCTTTGATGTGACAGTTCTGACAGCCATTGGTGTTGAACAATGGGCCTAGGCCATCACGAGCATCTGTCGATGCTGGCGCTTGCACCCAAGGATTACGGAAAAAACTGTTGCCCACGCTGAAATCAAGACGCTTACTCATTGGTAGATTGGCAGCAGGAAGAGAATAGGCATTCGCGCCATCTTTTTTAACACTGGTTTTGCCACCAGACTTAACATCGTAAGCCATGGCAGAAGAAGAAAGGATCGCGGCTAGCGCTGAAATTAGGTATGGCTTCATATCATTGCTCTACATATACAACAAGGGTGATAACAACGAGCTCAAACGTTAAAAGGGCTCACAAAGAGCCCTTATTTATTATGGTTTTCTTATTAAAACTCGTGGTCAGCAGTATCAGGGCTTAGGCTATCGATGCCGACAATGTTTGCCGCTCGCTCAATCGCACCGGTTTGGGCTACCAACGACATGATGGTGTCGTTTACTAACGCGTTGCCTTGTGCGTTACCCGCCGCAATTAGCTGATCGAAGTGCTGGTTGTTCTTCTCAGCAGAAGTCACTAGCTCACCTACTTGGCTGCGAGTAACATCAAACTGCTTCTGGATTTCTTTTGCTGCTTTTTTGTCTCTTTGAGCAACAAGATCCGCAATGCTTGGACCAGATAGCAATGTTCCATCTTCACGCTTGTATAGGCCGGTGTAAACGTTATAAATGCCCTGCTCGTTGTAGTAATGAGAATTATGAGTGTTGTCTGAGAAACAATCGTGTTCGTCTTCTGTCGAGTTTGCTTCTAGTGCAACTTTCATGCGCTCACCAGCTAGCTCACCCAGAGAAAGAGAGCCCATACCGAATAGCATCTTACGAAGACCGTTGTCTGCCGAGCCATTAAGAAGCTCTTCACGGTAGTTACCTTTCACGTCTGCAGACCACTGCTTTTCCATCCACTCGAGGTCTTGAACCAGTAGATCAGCTGCTGCTTTTAAGTACTCACCACGACGCTCACAGTTGCCATTAGTACACTCAGAACCTACAACGAAGTCAGTGTAAGCTCGTTGACCTGCACCTGCATTAGTACCGTTAAGATCTTGCCCCCAAAGTAAGAACTCAATCGCATGGTAACCCGAAGCAACGTTTGCTTCAGAACCACCTACTTCGTTTAGATCTGCTAGCAATTCTGGTGTGATTTTAGCGACATCTAGCTTCGACGCGCCAATCTGGAGACTTGTATTCGCAATGATGTTAGCGGAAGCACCTTCATTACCTAGTTCATATTGGTAATCAGTTGCAACGTAATCAATTAGGCCCTCATCAAGTGGCCACGCATTTAGCTGACCTTCCCAATCGTCAACGACCGCGTTACCAAAGCGGAAAACTTCAGACTGTTGGTATGGTACGCGAGAATCTAGCCAAGCTTGTTTTACTTCTTCAAGCTTTGCTGCGGATGGAGATTTAAGGAATTCGTCAATTTTTACATCGAGGGCTTTTGCTGTTGTCACAGAATCAGAAAATACCGCGTGAGCAACATCTGCATAATGTTCGACAACTTGTTGTTTAGTTACTGTAGCAGCAACCGTAGAACCACTGGCAATGAGAAGTGATGCAGCAATAGACTGGACTAAAACTGTTTTTGCATTCATCTGAAGCATCCTTGTTGAGCATTTTAATTATCGTATTGGTAGTGCTAATTATTCTTATTTGCACTTTTAGTCCCGAGATAATACAAATTTACAATTTATTTGCAACTCCAGATACAAAAAAAGCCTCACAAATATGAGGCTTTTAACAATCTTTGTTGTTAGATTTATCTTTAAGATTAAACCTTTAGATGGTGCTTACCGTGGGACACCTTGGCTTTCAAATAATTTTCGTTGCCATCTTTGATATGTGCAGAAGTATTGACAACTTCAGCGATTTCTATCCCATACTCAGATAATTCACGGATCTTCTTAGGGTTATTTGTCACAAGGCGGATCTTATTCACACCTAATGCTTCTAACATTTGTGCAGCTTCCGTAAAGTCACGCAAGTCATCATCAAAGCCTAGGTGGTTGTTGGCTTCATAAGTATTCATGCCTTGGCTTTGTAGACGATACGCATCGATCTTATTGTATAGGCCAATGCCACGACCTTCTTGGCGAAGATATAGAATGATCCCACCTGATTCACCCATACGGTTAATGGTCTCTTCCAGTTGCTCACCACAGTCACAGCGTGAAGAATGGAATACGTCACCAGTCAAACACTCAGAGTGCATTCTGACTAACGGTGTGTCTTGCGTTTGGTCTGCATGCTTGAAAATTACTGCAACGTGTTCTTTGTCTGTTTTCAATCCGTGGAAGGACAGAATCTCAGCTTCAATGTTACTTTTTGCCCCGACTTTAAAATCTACTCTGGCACGAACTTCCGCCATATCTATACTCACTTGATGTATTGCTTGATGCACTTTTGTAATTGCATTCATAAGAAATCTCTCTCAATCACAGACTATGGGGATTGATACCTGATTTTTCAATCTTAAGATCACTTTGAATGCAACTGCTTCACTTAAAGGGTAATCAAACTAACCAGTTATGGTTGATTCTTTTTAGAACACTTTTAGTACCTAGTTAATCATACAGCATTACCCAGCTGACAAATGTTATAATATAACATTTTAAAATAAGTACAATAAAAAACCCCAGTCCGCAAAGGCTGGGGTTTTTTATATAAAACTGGCTGTATAGTAACTTAGTGAGTTTGCTTGTTCTTCCACACAACAAGCTCAATCCAGACATTTTCGAGCTCTTGAAGCTCTTCATCACTTAAAACGGCTAGCGTTGATGTGACTTGCGGCAGCTTCGGTGATTGCAATGCTCGAATCTGCGAGTAAAAGTCCTTTTTTAATTGCGATATTACTGAATCCACTGCAAACACCTACATATAATACGTTATCGAAATACGCGTTAGCTCATCTTTTTATTTAGTTCGCTATTCACTGAATTAATCTGAAATTCTTGAAAATGATAACATCTTGCCTGTTATATGCACAATTAATTTTAAATAGTGGAACAATTATCACACTATTAACGCTTGAGTTTTTTGATCGAAATAATTAGAAAAAGGATCATAAATAGCCCTGGAAAGATCCATAATAATGCCGTTGAGAGGTTAAATGGCGGATCATACAGGACAATATTTCCATATCGATCAACTAAGTATTGCTTGATCTCTTTATCTGTATATCCCTCATTCACCATCTCGTAGACCTTCAGCCGTAGCGCTTTCGCAGTATAGGCATTCGACTCGACTAGGTTTTGATTTTGACATTGAGGGCAACGAAGAGACTTAGCCAAAGTAATTGCACGCTGTTGCATTTCAACTGATTTAAATTCAAAAAGATCAACATTTTGATCATCCTGAATAGCGTACGCATTTAATGGGAGTAAGGCGAATAATAAAGATAATACAAAAGATAAATTATATCGAGATATCAAAGAACTTAGAGAAAATAGCATTCCATTTATCCTTATTAATTTCACCACGATATTTGATCAAAATCTGCCCCTCTTGATCAATTAGGTACGTTTCCGGCGTTCCGATTATACCTAAATCGATCCCTAGTTCACCTTTGGGATCAAATATCACCTTGGCATATGGGTTACCCTCCCGAGCCAAGTATTCTTGAGCTGCATGGCTTTGATCTCTATAGTTCAAACCTATTATTGGTACACCAGCTAGCGATAAACTCAACAATTCATCATGCTCACGTTTACAGACACCGCACCAAGACGCCCAGACGTTTAAAATTTGCAAATCATGCTCTGCAAACAGCTTTTCCGTAAGTACGTCCGTTGTCGCTAAGCTGTCAGCCTGAAAATTTGGAACATAGACCACCCGATTTTTCGTTGTCTCGACGTTTGGACGATCAGCTAAAGACAGGTAACTGGTTACCGAAAATACCGCAATAGCTCCCGCTAGAATAGCTAGTTTATGCGAAGGATTCATCACTGACTCGACTCCAAGATCTTTTAGGCAGTAAGGCTGATAACATACTTATTAGTGCAACGATACCGCCACACCATATCCACCAAATTGCGGCTCTGTACTGCACTTTCACCGCATAAGATTGCTCTGACAGCTTTTCCCCAAGTGTAATATAGTAGTCACCATGCCAAAAAGACTTAATGGCAGGCTCCGTCATATTCATAACTCGTACTGAATAATGCCTTCTCTCTGGGAGCAGAGTGAAGCTGTGTTGTTCCGTTGTGCTAAGGCGTATCTCTGCTATTTCCGAAGTATAGTTCGGCCCAACCTTCCAGTGAGTATCCACATATTCGAGAGATACGTTTTGGAACTGATGCTGAGAGTTTGGAGACATGCGGTAGCTAAATTCATAAGAGTAGGAGGCATTTACTATCGCCCCTACTCCAGCAATGACAAAACCAATGTGGGCAAAAAGTTTAGGTGCAGTGCTAATCTTCGCACCACTTCTTACCCACTGAAATGCATGACTAGAAACGACGTAAATTGCCAACGCAAAAATTACACCTAGCATCAAGCCCGTGTTAACCATAATTGCTACAATGCTGGCTGTAATGACACTCAAAGAAGCAATCAACCATAGTACTTTCAGGTCCTTACCTGCCCGAGAATGTTGCCATGAACAAAACGTGGAACAAGCCAGTACAACAAGACTAAAAACAAATAATGGATAGATAAGTGAGTTAAAATATGGTGGTCCGACTGAAATACTACCAGCCCCCAATACTTGGTATATCATCGGATAAAACGTACCAAGAAACACGATAGCAGTAGCAATGACTAACAAGCCTATCGCCATGTAACATAAATAAGCTCGACTAAAAATGGTATCAATGTTCGATTGAGGAATCTGCTGACCTCGATATATCAATGACCCAAAAGTGACAAAGACAATAATCACCAATACGCACAGCAATGCCAATCCCTTAGTTGGATCAACAGCGAATGCGTGGACAGATGTTAAAACTCCGCTTCTGACAACAAAAGTACCCAATACACTGAGGCTAAACGTACTAAACGCTAATGCGTAAGTGCTCCAAATCGCCCCTTTATTCCTTGCTGACAAATGTATGCTATGGAGTAAGGCTGTGCCAACTAGCCAAGGCATCAAAGACGCATTTTCTACCGGGTCCCAAAACCACCAGCCCCCCCAACCTAATTCGTTATAAGCCCACCACGAGCCAACTAAAATGCCCGCCGTTAACGTACCCCAAGCGAAATAGGCAATGCCTCGAACAAATGCATACCACTCATGGTGTGGTTGCCTTCCAAACAAAGCAGCAAGCGCAAGAGCCAATACTGCAGAGTAACCAACGTAACCTAGGTAAAGTAAAGGCGGGTGAATAATAAGCCCAACATCCTGCAACATAGGATTGAGGTCACGTCCTTCCAGAGCGAAACTTTGGGCATATTCAAATGGATTTGATGTGGCAAGCGTAAACCATGCAAAGATCGCAATAAGAACGTTCATGATTCCTAGGCAATCACCAGTATATTGAGCATTAACAGGTGATTTAAAAGCGATCAATGACGCCCACATGCTGAGTGTCACCACCCAAAATAACATCGAACCTTGGTGCCCTCCCCAAGTAGCCGCCACCTTGAATGCGACAGGCAGCTGGCTATTGGAATGAGTAACCACATACTCAAGCGCGAAATTATCTTGAACAAAACAGACAATCAAAAGCGATAAGCAAATGAAAGAGGCCAAACTGATGATGTATGACGTTGCAGTTTGGTGCGGTAGCGCCACCGTTTTGCCAATTGCGCGACGAATCCAATACAAAACCGCCGCACACGTAGAGCCAATCGACACCAGGATGAGTAAAAATAACCCCAGTTCAGCCTCCATTACACCTCCCTATACTATAGTCATCTGACCGGCATAGAGAATGAACGTGCGTAGCATCAATACACCAACCAGGCTTAACGTCGTCACCACAAACACGTAGCTTCCCTTGTGGCGAACTTCAGAAGGCGTTAACCAGTTCAGCGTTAACGGTGTGAGCATACCGATGAGCACGACTCCAACCCAGAACCATTGCGCCCAGAAACCGTTAGATATCGCATTCCAAGCGGCAACCTCATTCTGACCGCCACTAAAGATCAGACCTGTGAAGAAGGTCACCAAGACAAACAGCTCAAACAATACAACTGGGCGTTCAAATCCGTGAACCCAAGACACACTTGGGCTACTAGTTGACTCTTTGAAAACCAAGATGCCAAACATCAAACACGCCGCCGCTCCTGAAGATAAGCTAGAGAACAAGAACAAAATAGGCAGTACTGGGTTATTCAACATTGGGTAAGTCTTCAATGCCGATAACAGGAAGCCGGTATACGCGGCTAAAACTATCGCTAAGAATCCCAGAAAGAGTTCTATCGCGTTGTTACCTTTACCGAACTTGATCAGGAGATCATCAACAAAATCGAGCAACTTGCCTGGCAACTTGCCTTCGCAGAAATTGATGATTTGGTGACGGAAAATCACACCAATCCAAACAAATAGTACGATCATGTACACTTGGAACAAGATAACGCCCATAGACATCACGGAAGTCGGATTGTAGTAAATCATGATCTTCCAAAACTCTAGCGGTTTAGTTAAGTGGAAAATCAAAATAACTAGACCAGCAATGATGCCAAACGGTGCTAACCAAGCCATCGCTTTCATGATGCCATTGTTTGCTGGGTCACCCTCGATAACCTTGCGTTTCAAATAGATGGATATCATTACCGCCCCCGCGGACATACCCGCTAAGAACAGATATATTGCGATGATCCAATCCCAAACTAACGAGTCAAAGTGGAAAGCACTCTCGAAGCCGTTCATGATGACACCTCCCCTTTGCTATGTGGAATTTTGTACAGCTTAGGCTGTGTACCTAAATGCGATTTATCACGGTACACAACGTTGCTTTCTATCGCTTTGCTCACTTCACTTGTAGGATCGTTTAAATCGCCAAATATCAGTGCTTTCGTCGGGCAAGATTCCACGCATGCCGGCTGTTTACCTTGCGCTAAATTGGTATCACGACAGAAATTACATTTATCCGCAGAGTGATCGACCGGGTTAAAGAAGCGGACTTGATAAGGGCACGCAGCTAAGCAGTAACCACAACCAACACATTTTTCTTTGTGCACATCGACGATACCAGTTGCTTCGTCTTTATACGCAGCGCCAGTTGGACAAACGTATACACAAGGCGGATTATCACAGTGCTGGCAAGAGTCTCGAGTGAACTGGTATTCCACATCAGGGAACTCCCCAATCGGCTCACTACGATGAATTTTAAGACGGGTAACGCCTTCAGGAACGTTATTCACTTCACGGCAAGCATCAGTACAAGCGGTACAACCAATGCAGGCATTCTCATCGTGAACCATCCCCATACGCTTTGCTTGCTCACTATCGCTGGCATAAAGAGAGGAGCTAACAACGGAAGTGCCTGCAACGCCAGTGGTCAATATCAAAGCGCCGCTGCCGGCTAGGAAGTTTCTTCTAGAACATTTCATGCTATCTCTCCTCTTCTTTTGCAAGTTCAGGTTCGACGGCAAATTCAGAGTGACAATCGACACATTGCTTGATCAGCTGTTTTCTGTCGTAAGACAGTGCTTTGGTTTTTGCAGCGTGAACATCATGACAATTTGAGCAAGTAAGATTCTTTGCATGAACATCGTGCGTCCAGTGGCTTTCTCTTAGCTCAGTAGGCGCATGGCAATCCACGCACTGACTATTAGCTTTGAGGATCAAACTCGGATCGAGGAACACCTTATCGTGCACTGCTTTTGATTGCGCAGCAGAAAACTTAATAACATCCGGCGCCCCTTCACGGTGGTCAGGACCAATATTGCTGTGGCAGTTGGTGCAATTAAGTTGCTTTCCTTGGCTCAATAACGCTTGTGGATCATGCGATAGATTCAGAGTGTCTTTGGCGTCCTTATGACATTGAAGACATTTATAGTCTCGGTCTCGGATCAGTTCGACTTGATGACGCTCGGCCTGAGCACCTTCAACTGACTCTGAAGAAGTCGCATGGGCGGCGATGGAAAAACCATAGAAGGCAAAGATGAAGAGAAATTTCAGCATTGTCTCTATGGTCAATTTTATATTGCCCATATTTTTCTTTCCTTAGCTCGATAATAATTGATAACCATTCTCAATTATTTATTTGAGCGACAATTAATTTCCTCTGAAGATATTTTTACAAACCTTCAAATGACATCAATTCTTATTTCGGAAAGCCACAACGCTAAACCTATATTTATAATACCCCTATTCTCCATAAGGGGTAGAAACAACCGCTCAAAAAGCGAGCTTAATCACCCTATTTTTTAAACAGACAGAAAGCTAAAACCTTAGCACACAACAAGTTACACCATACCACTTTAGGGGTATATAAATATAAACATGACTGAGATCACTGGCGTAAATTGATCTAAAACAAGACAAGTATCGCTCACTATTTCATCTATTTGATTAAGCCATATTATTAATCTTAGATCTCCGGTTCTTATTTGGAATAGCTCCTCACAACGCTGCTTATAAAAACAAATATGGAGATAACACCGTGAGCATAAAACACTGGATGAGCGCACCCATCACGGTTGCGACCTTATTCGCCAGCCAATTATTTTTGGTAGGCGCTCCTATGGCAGCGGAAGATAAAGGACTCGTCGATCCACGCAACGATGCCTTTGAACAAAACCACCCTGACCAATATCATTCTTGGAAAGCAACATCAGAAAGTGAACATATTGAAGATGCCTTAAGTGAAGACCCAAACATGGTGATTCTATGGGCAGGCTATGGCTTTGCGAAAGATTACAATAAAGCCCGCGGTCACTTCTACGCATTGGATGATGTTCGCCAAACCTTACGTACCGGCGCACCGACAGACGAAAAATCCGGACCTATGCCGATGGCGTGTTGGAGCTGTAAAAGCCCAGATGTGGCTCGCGTAATTGATGAACGCGGTGAAGATGGCTACTTCGAAGGCAAATGGGCACGCTTAGGATCGGAGATCGTTAACCCTATTGGTTGTTCAGACTGTCACGACACTCGCTCTGATGAGTTTAAGAACGGTGAACCAGCGCTGGCAATAACTCGCCCTTATGTAGAACGCGCTTTCGATGCCATCGGCAAAAAGTTTGATGAGCAATCTCGCCTAGATCAACAAGCGTCTGTTTGCGCGCAGTGCCACGTTGAATACTACTTTACCGGTCCAACCAAAGCCGTGAAATTCCCATGGGATATGGGGACCACTGTGAACGATATGGAGCAGTACTACGATGCATTGAACTTCAAAGATTGGACACACGCAGTATCGAAGGCACCAATGTTGAAAGCACAGCACCCAGGTTACGAAACATGGCGTGATGGCATCCACGGCAAGAATAAAGTCGTATGTGTGGACTGCCACATGCCAAAAGTAACTAAAGAAGACGGCACCGTTTACACCGACCACAAAGTGGGCAATCCGTTTGATCGCTTCGAAGACACTTGTGCACAATGTCATACCCAAACCAAAGAGCAGCTACAAGGCATCGTTTCAACGCGTAAAGCTCAAGTACTGAACATGAAGCTAACAGCCGAGAAGCAAATCGTAGCAGCGCACTTTGAAGCGGGTGCAGCATGGAAAGCCGGCGCAACCGAAGATGAAATGCAGCCGATCCTGCAAGATATCCGCCATGCACAATGGCGTTGGGACTACGCTATTGCGTCTCATGGTGTCCACATGCACGCGCCTGAAGTTGCGCTTGAGGTGTTAGGCACTGCGGTTGACCGTGCGGCGGACGCACGCACTAAGCTGGTTCGTTTACTTGCAACCAAAGGCATTACTGAACCAGTACAAATCCCTGATATCTCGACCAAAGCTAAGGCACAACAAGCACTAGGAATGGATATGGAGAAAATGAACTCAGATAAGAAACACTTCCTAGAAACGGTAGCACCAGAGTGGGATAAGGCAGCTGCTGAACGCGAAGCCACGTATTAGTCTAACAAACAGAGGTTAATCTATAGATACAACAAGGGGCGTACTGGACGCCCCTTTCTTTATTTCTTTGTTATCTTTATTTCTTCGTTCTCGATTCTATCGAGAGACAAAAATCGAATGTGCTAACGACGAGGAAGTCTCGGCCTAGACTGAATATTTGGGCGCGTTTTAGGCATTTGCACATTAGGTCTTTCCGCAGGACGCTGAATCTTCGTCTCTGGCAGTGCTTTTCTTTGTTGCGCCTTTTCTTTCAATGCTTTGTCTTGTAAAGCTGCGGGCTCGCTTCGCTCTGGACGATTCTCCCACTTGGTTTGAATCTCCTGCTTCTGCTCTTCAGGTAGAGATTGCCAATGGTCGTCAAGCTGGCGTTTCATGTTGTCAATGTTGGTGGACATATCATCATCCTTCCAATCTTCAACTTTGTCTTTGATGGATTGCTGTTGGTCTTCATCCAAGCCATTCCACCACTCTTCCAATTTCTCTTTGTATTCATCATCATTGTCACAACAACCCGGATAATAGTAGATCCAGTAATCGTCATGATCATACCACCATGGATCGTAGTAACCGGAAGAGTAATAAACCGTAGATGAGGAGCCAGAATGTTCGGAAGAAGTACAGCCTGCCAGTACGGAGCCGCACAGCACCACCAAAATGCCTAACGCTTTATTCTTCATTCGTCGCCTACCTTTCGTCTACTGCTTATTAAAATCTACGTCTACAACAGCTCTTTCGCTTGGTTGATAGAGTTAATAATTTGCACTCTATCTAAGTTGGGATCGTTAGAATCTAGTAATAGTACCCAAGCATCAATCGCCTCCTGAAAACGGAATGACAAAAAATGATCATTTGCGATCAAAGACAAGGCCGCTTCATTATGAGGCTCTAACTGCAACGCTTGTTCAAGCAATAAACTGACTTCGCTCGTCATCGATTGTTTATGGATGTAATACAGGGTGGTTGCTTTAGCGGCAAGTTGAGTCGCATTGACCGGGTCTGTCAACTGAATGGCATAATCGAAGCAAATCAGTGCTCCATCAAGCTCTCCTTCGACCAGATATCCCTGCCCCAACTGAAACCATAGCTCAGCATTATTTGGGTCTTCACGCAATTGGTCTTGGATTTCCTCAATGATGTCATGAGCAGTCATCATCCGCGATGCTTCGGCTTGTATTGGTTGAGGAGCAGATTGACGAAAAAGTAAAAAGCTAGCACTCGTCAGCACGAGCACCAACGTGCAGAAGCTAAACCATTGCGCTGGCTTTACTTTGGCGGCGCTCAGTGACAAAGCCACAATGAATAAACCCATCAAAGTGATGGCGACAAAAAACCAAACCGACATAGTGCATTCCATAAAACAAGAGAGTTTCAGTCTACTGGTTTAGAGCCTTCATTGCGTTGATACAAGTACAAAAAAGCCGAGCATAATGCTCGGCTTTTAAATTTAGCAGTGACTGAGAAGATTATTCTTCTTCAGAACCTTCAGCTGCGTCATCCGCTGCAGGTGCTTCAGGCGCTTGACCTTCTACATTTGCTTCTGTTGCTTCCGCTTCTTCACCCTCAGGTAATTCTACTTCTTCAACTTCGTCAATGCGTTGTAGACCAACTACTGACTCATCTTCTGCTGTACGGATCAGCGTTACACCTTGAGTGTTACGACCTACTTGGCTTACTTCAGCTACACGAGTACGAACTAGAGTACCAGCGTCGGTGATCATCATCATCTCGTCGCCTTCTTCTACTTGTACTGCGCCAACAACTGGACCGTTACGCTCAGAAACCTTGATAGACACAACGCCCTGAGTTGCACGACCTTTCGTTGGGTATTCCGCTAGTTCAGTACGCTTACCGTAGCCGTTTTGTGTAACCGTTAGGATATCGCCTTCGTTAGACGGAACGATTAGAGAAACAACTTGGTCTTCGTCTGCTAGTTTCATACCGCGAACACCCGCCGCTGTACGACCCATTGCACGTACTTTGTCTTCGCTGAAGCGAACCACTTTACCTGCTTTAGAGAACAGCATGATGTCGCTATCGCCGTTTGTGATATCAACGCCAATTAGTGAGTCATCATCACGTAGGTTCACAGCGATTAGGCCGTTTGAACGTACGTTTGCAAACTGGTTCAGTGGGGTCTTCTTAACCGTACCATCGCCTGTCGCCATGAAAATAAATTTCTCTGGTGAGAATTCATCAACTGGAAGAATTGCGGTGATACGTTCGCCTTCCTCTAGCGGAAGGATGTTTACGATTGGCTTACCACGTGCAGTACGAGTTGCATGAGGCAATTGGTAAACTTTCAGACGGTAAGTCTTACCACGAGTTGAGAAACATAGAATGTTATCGTGAGTATTTGCAACAAGTAGACGTTCGATAAAGTCTTCATCTTTCATCTTCGTTGCACTCTTACCTTTACCACCACGACGCTGAGCTTCGTAGTCGCTTAGAATTTGGTACTTAACGTAACCTTCGTGAGACAGAGTTACTACTACGTCTTCACGAGCGATCAGCTCTTCCATGTCAATGTCATGGCTAGCTGCTGTGATTTCTGTACGACGTGCATCGCCGAAACCATCGCGAACCGCTTCAAGCTCTTCACGGATCACTTCCATCAAACGCTCAGTGCTTGCAAGAATGTGCATTAGCTCTGCGATTTCATCTAGAAGTGCTTTGTATTCGTCAAGAATCTTCTCGTGCTCAAGACCAGTTAGCTTGTGTAGACGTAGGTCTAGGATAGCTTGTGCTTGAGTTTCAGTCAGGAAGTACTGGCCGTCACGGATGCCGTATTGCTCTTCTAGCCATTCTGGACGAGCAGCATCGGTGCCTGCACGCTCTAGCATTGCCGCTACGTTGCCAAGGTCCCAACCACGCGCTACAAGGCCAGCTTTCGCTTCTGCAGGTGTTGGAGCTTTACGAATAAGTTCGATGATTTCATCGATGTTCGCTAGTGCAAGCGCCAAACCTTCAAGGATATGTGCACGTTCACGAGCTTTACGTAGTTCGAAGATAGTACGACGAGTGACAACTTCACGACGGTGGTCAACGAAGCACTTCAACATGTCTTTTAGGTTGAATAGCTGTGGCTGGCCGTTGTTTAGCGCAACCATGTTGATACCGAAAGTCGTTTGAAGCTGAGTTTGTGCGTAAAGGTTGTTTAGAACCACTTCACCCACAGCGTCGCGCTTACATTCAATTACGATACGCATACCGTCTTTATCAGACTCGTCACGTAGCGCACTGATGCCTTCTACTTTCTTATCTTTAACTAGCTCAGCGATCTTTTCGATCAAGCGAGCTTTGTTTACCTGATAAGGGATTTCAGTGACGATGATGGTTTCTTTACCATTCTTCTCCACTTCGATTTCCGCTTTTGAACGCATGTAGATCTTGCCGCGACCAGTTTTGTACGCGTCTACGATGCCTTTACGACCGCTGATTAGCGCTGCCGTAGGGAAATCAGGACCAGGAATGTAATCCATTAGTTCATCAATCGTGATTTCTTCATTATTGATGAATGCAAGACAGCCATCGATCACTTCGCCAAGGTTGTGCGGTGGGATGTTGGTTGCCATACCTACCGCGATACCAGAGGCACCGTTTACCAATAGGTTAGGAATTTTAGTTGGAAGAACCGCTGGGATTTGCTCCGTACCATCATAGTTAGGTACGTAGTCCACGGTTTCTTTATCTAGGTCAGCCAGAAGTTCGTGGGCAATTTTCGCCATACGTACTTCGGTATAACGCATTGCCGCAGCAGAGTCGCCATCGATCGAGCCAAAGTTACCTTGACCATCGACCAGCATGTAACGAAGTGAGAACGGCTGAGCCATACGTACGATTGTGTCGTACACAGCGCTATCACCGTGTGGGTGATATTTACCGATTACGTCGCCAACAACACGGGCTGATTTTTTATATGGTTTGTTCCAATCGTTGCCTAGTACGTTCATCGCGAATAAAACGCGGCGGTGTACTGGTTTTAGGCCATCACGCACATCTGGAAGAGCACGACCCACGATTACTGACATCGCGTAGTCTAGGTATGAACCTCTAAGCTCATCTTCAATGTTTACGGGCGTGATCTCTTTAGCTAAATCGCTCATAGAGCCATTATCCCTCTATTATCTGATCGTAATTACGATACGTGTAAGGTGCAAAAATATAACACACAATTCATCAACGGGGCATCACTTTCCCGCTCCTTTTATCAGGTTGTGAGCTTGGTTATGGGTTAAATGAAGAGAATTTGCACATTCATCCCATATCTTTCTGAAAACTGACTATATTTCCACCAATATCGTTCAAAAATGTCCCCTATTGCGATTGTGAGAAAAGAAGCAGTTTTAACGTATCGTACCATTGGAGTATAATCGCGCCTTCCAAAGGACTATTAGCGAAGCGATATTACTATCATGACAAAAGCACAAAACGTCGATCCAAGTGAAATTAAGAAATTCGAGGAGATGGCTTCTCGTTGGTGGGATTTAGAAGGCGAGTTCAAACCACTTCACCAAATTAACCCGCTTCGCTTGAACTATGTCCTGGAGAAAGCCGACGGTTTATTTGGCAAAAAAGTGCTCGATGTGGGCTGTGGTGGCGGTATTCTTGCAGAAAGCATGGCAAAAGAAGGTGCAGTGGTAACTGGCCTAGATATGGGTAAGGAACCTTTAGAAGTCGCTCGCCTGCACGCACTAGAGACAGGAACTAAGCTGACTTACATCCAAAGCACCATCGAAGACCACGCAGCGGAAAATGCCGGGACTTACGATGTCGTGACTTGTATGGAGATGCTTGAACACGTCCCTGACCCACTCTCTGTGATTCGTTCTTGTGCAGCGTTGGTCAAACCTGGCGGCCATGTCTTCTTCTCTACACTAAACCGCAATATCAAGTCATACCTATTTGCCATTGTTGGCGCAGAGAAGCTATTGAAAATAGTTCCGGAAGGCACTCACGACCACGAGAAATTCATCAAACCAGCAGAAATGATGAAGATGATTGACCAAACAGACCTAACCGAAATGGGTATCACTGGCTTGCACTACAATCCTCTTAACGACAGCTACAAACTAGGCCGTAATGTCGATGTAAACTACATTGTCCATACTCAAAAATACTAGTCTGATTACATAGCAATCACATCAACCAAATGAGCCTATAAAAGAAGGGTTCGTTAGAGAGGCAGTAGCATAGGTTTACTGCCTTTTTTAGTTTCTGTTGGTACATTTTTCGTGCACTAGATTCCATTTTAACCAATCTATTTTTAACAAACAAAAACTGTCAAAGATCAAGGAAAATATTTTTACATGCGGTTATTTGTAAACCGATCTGAAAACTGCAATTTTCTCCAATCAATCTCCCCCTTTTCTCATCGGTTAGTGTTCACTTACTGATTTTTTTCGTTCTCATAGTTATCCACAAGTCATCCCCTGCCTGTGCCTTGAAAAATTGGGGCAATAGCACTATCTTGTAACCCGCAAACAAATTAACCCCTATATGTTGTGTTTAAGCTACAATATATAGATAGACTTTGATCACAAAGCCACCGCAATTTTTACAAGTTTTGCACATAAACAAACAAAAATACGGCTTTTATCAGTTTTCTTAGGGAAATAAAGCAGAATGAACCAACAACTTACCGTCACTAAGCGTGATGGCCGCAAAGAAAATATCGATCTGGAGAAAATCCACCGCGTTATCACTTGGGCTGCCGAAGGTCTTAACAACGTTTCAGTATCACAAGTAGAACTACGTGCTCACATCCAGTTTTACGACGGCATCACCACGTCAGATATCCATGAGACGATGATCAAGTCTGCTGCAGACTTGATTTCTGAAGAGACTCCGGACTACCAATACCTAGCTGCTCGCCTAGCGGTATTCCACTTACGTAAAAAAGCATACGGTCAATATGAGCCGCCTACGCTTTACAACCACGTGTCTCGTCTTGTTGATATGGGTAAGTACGATCAACATATCCTAGAAGACTACACAAAAGCAGAATTAGATGAGCTTGATGCGTACATCGACCACAAGCGCGATCTCGATTTCTCTTACGCTGCAGTAAAACAGCTAGAAGGTAAGTACTTCGTACAAAACCGTGTTTCGGGTGAGATCTACGAAAGTGCTCAGTTCCTTTACATCCTTGTGTCTGCTTGCCTGTTCGCTAACTACCCGAAAGAAACGCGTCTTGATTACATCAAGCGTTTCTACGATGCGACGTCGAAGTTCAAGATCTCACTACCTACACCGATTATGTCTGGTGTACGTACCCCTACTCGCCAGTTCAGCTCATGTGTACTTATCGAGTGTGGTGATAGCCTTGATTCTATCAACGCGACAGCAAGCTCAATTGTGCGTTACGTTTCTCAACGTGCAGGTATCGGTATCAACGCAGGTCGTATCCGTGCGCTAGGTTCGGAGATCCGCGGTGGTGAAGCATTCCACACAGGTTGTATCCCGTTCTACAAATACTTCCAAACAGCAGTGAAATGTTGTTCTCAAGGTGGTGTTCGTGGCGGCGCTGCGACTGTGTTCTACCCACTATGGCACGGCGAAGCTCGCTCGCTAATGGTACTTAAGAACAACCGTGGTGTTGAAGAAAACCGTGTTCGTCACATGGACTACGGTGTTCAGTTGAACAAACTGATGTACCAACGCCTAGTAGAAGGTGGCAACATCACGCTGTTCTCACCATCTGACGTACCAGGTCTATATGACGCATTCTTCGAAAACCAAGAAGAATTCGAACGTCTATACGTGAAATACGAAAACGATCCTTCAATCAAGAAAGAAACGGTTAAAGCGATCGAAATGTTCACTCTGCTAATGCAAGAGCGCGCATCAACAGGCCGTATCTACATTCAGAACGTGGACCACTGTAACACTCACAGCCCATTCGATTCAGAAGTAGCGCCAGTTCGTCAATCAAACCTATGTTTGGAAATCGCGCTGCCAACTAAGCCTCTGAAGAACGTTGAAGATGATTCAGGTGAGATCGCACTGTGTACGCTGTCTGCGTTCAACCTAGGTGCTATCAAATCTCTAGATGATTTCGAAGAACTATCAGAGCTTGTAGTGCGTGCACTAGATGCCCTACTTGATTACCAAGATTACCCACTACCAGCAGCATACAAGTCGACAATGAACCGTCGTACGCTGGGTGTTGGTGTTATCAACTTCGCATACTACCTAGCGAAGAACGGTGTTAAATACTCTGATGGCAGCGCAAACGGTCTAACTCACCGTACATTTGAAGCGATTCAATACTACCTATTGAAAGCGTCTGTAGCGCTAGCAAAAGAACAAGGTAAGTGTCCTTCGTTCCACGAAACGAACTACGCGAAAGGCCTATTGCCAATCGACACTTACAAGAAAGACGTTGACCTAATCTGTGAAGAAGAACTGCACTACGATTGGGATAGCCTACGTCAAGAGATCATGGAACACGGTCTACGTAACTCAACACTGACTGCGCTAATGCCATCTGAGACCTCTTCTCAGATCTCTAACGCGACAAACGGTATTGAGCCACCACGCGGTTTCGTATCTGTTAAAGCGTCGAAAGACGGTATCCTGAAGCAAGTTGTACCAGATTTCACTGAACTGAAAGACAACTACGAACTGCTTTGGAACATCGGTTCTAACGACGGTTACCTACACCTTGTGGGCATCATGCAAAAGTTCGTTGACCAGGCGATTTCTGCAAACACAAACTACGACCCTTCTGGTTACGAGAGCGGTAAGGTTCCAATGAAGAAACTTCTTCAAGACCTTCTAACTGCATACAAGTTTGGTGTGAAGACGCTTTACTACCATAACACTCGTGACGGTGCGAAAGACGACCAGAAAGACGCAGTTCAACCACAAGATGACGATTGTGCAGGCGGCGGTTGTAAGATTTAATCTCCCGCACCCTAACAATCTGTAGAAACAAACAATCGAACACCTCCCCTTTTGGGGAGGTCTAAAAGGAATTGAGGCATTATGGCTTACAGTACTTTTAACCAAAACAAAAACGACCAACTAAAGGAGCCAATGTTCCTTGGTCAATCAGTGAACGTTGCTCGTTACGACCAACAAAAATTCGAGATCTTCGAAAAGCTAATCGAAAAACAATTGTCTTTCTTCTGGCGTCCAGAAGAAGTTGACGTATCAAGCGACCGTATCGATTACAACAAGCTACCAGATCATGAAAAGCACATCTTCATCTCAAACCTGAAGTACCAAACGCTGCTTGACTCAATTCAAGGCCGTAGCCCGAACGTAGCACTACTTCCACTGGTTTCTCTGCCTGAGCTAGAAACATGGATTGAGACATGGTCTTTCTCGGAGACAATTCACTCTCGTTCGTACACGCACATCATCCGTAACATCGTGAATGATCCAAGTGTGGTATTCGACGACATCGTTGAAAACGAGCACATCCTAAAGCGCGCTAAAGACATCGCACACTACTACGATGATCTGATCCAAGCGACAAACGACTACCACCGTTACGGTGAAGGTGAGCACGTTCTGAACGGCGAAACGGTTAAAGTTAGCCTGTACGATCTGAAGAAGAAACTGTACGTGTGTTTGATGTCAGTAAACGCACTAGAAGCAATCCGCTTCTACGTAAGTTTCGCTTGTTCATTCGCTTTCGCAGAGCGTGAACTAATGGAAGGTAACGCGAAAATCATCAAGCTGATCGCTCGTGATGAAGCACTTCACTTGAACGGTACGCAACACATGATCAACCTGCTACGTAACGGTCAAGATGACTTCTCATTCATGCAAATTGCTGAAGAAGCAAAACAAGAGTGTTTTGACCTATTCAAAGAAGCGGCTGAGCAAGAAAAAGAGTGGGCTGAGTACCTATTTAAAGATGGTTCAATGATCGGTCTGAACAAAGACATCCTGAGCCAATACGTTGAGTACATCACTAACATCCGTATGCAAGCGGTAGGTCTGCCTGCAGCGTACCCTGAAGCGACGTCCAACCCTATCCCATGGATCAACGCTTGGTTGTCATCGGATAACGTTCAGGTAGCACCGCAAGAAGCAGAAATCTCTTCATACCTTGTTGGTCAGATTGACAATGAAGTAAGTGCAGACGACTTCGAAGGGTTTGAGCTGTAATGCCAAATATCAAAATCAACAAACTCGTGAGCATTGAATCCAACCCATCCAATACGATTTTGGAGACGATGGAACAAGCAGGCTTATTACCTGAATACAACTGTCGTGACGGGCACTGTGGAGCTTGTCGTTGTAAGTTGGAGTCGGGTGAAGTGGAGTATGTTGGTTTTGCAATGGCTTACATCCAGCCAGACGAAATCTTACCCTGTATTTGTAAGGCAAAATCTGACCTTTCGCTTAGCGGTGTGAACTACGCGATGAGAGAAAAGCGCGCGTAGACTACCGCCCTACCGAACATAAAAAAGCCAAGGCGATCGCCTTGGCTTTTTGTCATCTAGAAATATTTATCTTCTTTGCATCAAGAATTTAAAGCACACTGTTTGGAATGTGCATCTCTTTGACTTTTTCTAAAAATGCATATTGAGCTGCCATTGGCTTGCGCTCTAAGTAACGGCGTAATAAATCTAACGCTGCAGCACTGATAACTTTTACTTGGTCATCGCGCTGGTACTTTCTCGATAACTTATAGAGCGCCCCCCACTCTCCCACAGAGGTAGAAAGAGCGACGGAAAATACACCATCATCAAGTTTCCCCGTTACTAACGCTAAATCTGTGCCACATTTCTCTCGTGTCGCTCCGGCAAGGGCAAAAGTCGCAGCCAACGTATCGCCTTCATCCATTATTGTCTTATTTTGCCCAGGCAGCACCCAGCCATGACCAAATTGCTTCCCTACATTTTCATCGCCATTAAGCCAATAAGTCAGGTGCCCAGCGCTGCTTTGCTCAGAAACGGACAAGGTAAGCCCTTTCTCTAACAGTAAGCGACCAATATGCTCAACCATCGGTACATCAACACTTACAGTATTGGTTTCCAAGTGTTTATGAATAAGCTGCATTAGCTTCATACGCTGTTCCAATTGATTGGATGGGCCAAACAATTTTACTTCGATGAAAGGTAAGTAAGAGCGATACCCAAGTTCATAGCCTTGAGGTAGCTTCATTTGGTCAAGTTTGTCAGATATCCCGGATTCAGAAAGACCAAAGGTATAAATTCGACTACATGATGAGCTTTCTACGTCTGGAAAGCGTTTTTTTAAGTCTGGCAGAATTTGAGCTTCCGCCATCAACTTAAATTCACTTGGAACTCCCGGCGTAAAATAGAACACGGCATCATTGATCAGCATTTTAAAACCGCAAGCCGTACCAATTGGGTTATCAACAATCTCTGCAGTTTCCGGCAACATCGCTTGCTTCAAATTACTGTCTGGCATTGGTATACCACGACGGGCATACATTGCCTCTAGATAATCTAACCAGTCCTTAAATAGCACTAACTTACACTCTGCCGCTTTTGCTGCCGCTGCGGCACTCATGTCGTCCGTTGTTGGTCCTAAACCACCGTTTACAATAACCACATCGTTATTGAAGCTAAGCATCAAAAACTCTTCGAGTAAGCTTGAAAGGCTATCTCCAACTGTCGATCGTTTGGTTAAGCCAAATCCATGTTGATAAAATAAGCTCGACAACCAAGCTGCGTTTGTATCAACAATATCACCGTGAAGCACCTCTTCACCGGTACTAAGCATTGCAATTTTCACAACTGACTCCTGAAATTAGGCAAAATTCACTTTTTTTCGACATTGTGCCTAAATCGTTTTCATTTTATTGGACTAATCTCTTAGTCAATTCGTTGAGATTAAATGTAGGTCAAGTATTTAAATGGCTGTTCTTTTGAGGGATAATTGTGAACTCGATCATCCAACCAACAACTCGGAGACCTTTGTGTCAAAATCATCCATGTTCAAGAAAACTTTAAGTGGTCTTGTTCTGACAGCATCTGCTGCGGCAAATGCAAGTCAGTACGATATGAGCAACCATATTGAGTTCTCTTACAAGCCTGATTGCTTGTCAGGTTACTGCGAAACGACCACTCTGTATAGCTTCGAACCACAAAATCGTCGTTTTGCTATGGGACTGGATAATGATGATTCTTTAAACCTCGACGCAGGTCTTCAACCAAAACACGTTATTGTTCCAACTGACAAAGATTGGGATTACCTTATGGGTCAAACTTACACCATCCTTGGTTTAAGTGTGGCGACGGTAGGTTTGATGACTTTTCTACCAGAAAGTATTACTAAGTGGGACGAAGAAGATCGTGACATGAGTAAGCTAGGTAGCAAATGGAAAGACAACGTTTCAAGTGGTCCAGTTTGGGATCGTGATGAACACTTTCTTAACTACATCATGCACCCATACTTCGGTGGCGTATACTACACGGCAGCACGACACGCAGGTTACAACGAGTTCGAATCCTTCTTGTACTCTGCAACTATGTCGACTTTCTTTTGGGAATACGGTGTAGAAGCCTTTGCAGAAGTTCCATCGTGGCAAGACATTTTTATCACACCTTTCTTCGGTGCGGTTGTCGGTGAAATGATGCTAACAGCTGAGCAAGACATTGTTGCCAATGGTGGTGAAGTGATGGGCTCAGAAACAATGGGCGACGTGTCACTTTTCTTCCTTAACCCGGTTGGTCATATTCATTATTGGGTATCGGATGCTTGGGGCGGCAGCGCAGAGTTCCAGTTTGCTTCATCTCCTTGGTTCGGAAACCAAGACGCCGCTAAGTTTGCGATGGATGCCGGCGCTAGCTATGACAACGTCTTCTATGGTTTTGAAATGAAGGTTACCTTCTAAAATAAAATCTCCAATGAGCAGCCGAACGGCTGCTTTTTTTGTGCCCTGAGCATAATTTTCATTATTTGCATCACGAATTAGAGTTAAAAATTGACTTTAGTCAAACATAACCTCCCAGCGACACCTACACTGAAATAAAAGGCATTATTCCAAGGACTTAAGTATCGATCACTGAAGGTCCAACAACTGCAGCATTACGTATACAGTGCCGCACCCAAACCTTATTCCGGGAGGGGACATTATGAACACAGTATTTATCG
This sequence comes from Vibrio sp. SCSIO 43153, assembly GCF_023716625.1. Taxonomy (NCBI): domain Bacteria; kingdom Pseudomonadati; phylum Pseudomonadota; class Gammaproteobacteria; order Vibrionales; family Vibrionaceae; genus Vibrio; species Vibrio sp. SCSIO 43153. The sequence goes on along the minus strand of NZ_CP071855.1, from coordinate 1,325,844 downwards.
TTAATTTTGTCGGTCAGGCTTCGCCAGCTACCATCAAACAACTCGCCGCAGCTACCCATGAAAATGGTGGGAAATGGTTAATCAGTAAAGTGAACTTTATCGAAGACCAAGTCGCTGGCGTAATTAAAGTTGAGCTCCCTGAAGAGAACGTAGATACCGTTAAAGATGCGTTCACAGCTTGTCAAACCTTAGTGGTTAAGTTTGTTGACTCAGAACCACACTCACATCGTGAAGAAACTATATTCCAGTTACGTTTAGACGCCAATGACCGCGCAGGTATTGTCAATGAGATCACTCATGTGCTTGATAACCAAGGTATCTCTATCCTAGATATGGACTGTCAACGGGTGTTCATTGCAGGCGGCGGCGGTATAAGCTCAAGTCTGTTCAGCGCGAAACTGGCGATCAAACTACCAAGTGAAGTTGAAGTGGATGATGTGGTGAATGAGCTTGAGTCGCTCAGTGAAGATACTCGTGTGATTATCGAAAGCTAACACGCCCTAGCTTATAAATTAAAAAAGAGCAGCGTTTTGCTGCTCTTTTTACGTTCAACCAAATGAAATAGGATTACTTCACTGTCCATTGAGACAAAGAACGCTTGAAATCTGAATAATCAAATTCATTCAGTTTTTGTACATCACCGTTTGAGCGTTCGCAGTACACAGATGGCATGCGCAGACCATTGAACCAGTTTAGCTTCACCATGGTGTAACCCGCACTGTCCAGAATGTGTAGACGCTGACCAATTTCTAATGGCTGTTCGAAGTTCGCCACACAGAACTGATCACCCGCTAGGCAAGAGCAAGAACCAATAACGTACTCGTGTTCACCATTTTCAGATGCTTCTAGGATAGACGCAGGTTCATTGTAGATTAGTGTGTCTAAGCGGTGCGCTTCCGTAGCCGAATCCACAATTGCAGTCTTCTTCACGTTCTCAACAATATCTACCACGGTAACGACAAGATCCGTCGTTTTAGTGATGATTGCCTCACCCGGCTCTAGGTACATTTGTATACCGTGCTTTTCAGAGAACGCTTTCAGCGCTAGGCCTAACTTCTCGATATCATAGCCTGGCCATGTGAAGAACACACCGCCACCCATGCTAACCCAATCGAGTTTATTTAGGTATTCGCCAAACTGTTCGGAGATCGAGTCCAGCAGGCCGATGAACGCGTCCACGTCTTTGTTCTCACAATTCATGTGGAACATCACACCATCAATGCCATCGAAAATTTCCGGCTTGATGTGGTCAGCTTGTACGCCTAGACGAGAAAACTGACGTGCAGGGTTAGCCAAGTCTTGACCTGCGTAGCTTACGCCTGGGTTAAGGCGAAGACCAATAGACGCTTTGCCCTCAACGATATGGCGGTAAGCCGCTAGCTGTGACTGCGAGTTGAAAATCATCTTGTCACAGATATCTGCTACTTCACGTACGTCATCTTCACTGTAGCCAACGCTGTATGCGTGCGTTTCACCACCAAAAGTCTCGTAGCCAAGCTTCACTTCAAACGGACCTGAACTGGTAGTGCCATCTAAGTAAGGCTTGATGATGTCGAATACGCCCCATGTTGAGAAGCACTTAAGCGCCAACACAAGCTTCACACCAGAAATATCTTTCAGCTGCTTCGCTTTTTCTAAGTTCTCAACCAGTTTGTCTTCATTGATCATGAAGTACGGGGTTTTAAGCTGTTCTTTGTTCATAACTAACCATTTATCAACCATTAACCCCCTCTAACTCCCCCTTAAAAAGGGAGAGTGTAAACTGTACTCGGTTTGCCTCAGCTTCCCCCCTTTTAAAAGTGGAAGATTGGAAACTAAGCTCGATCTGTTTCTGCTCCTCCCATTTTTAAGGGGAGGCTGGGAGGGGTTAACCTCAAATACAACAAAAGCAGCCACGGCTTTTCGCCATGACTGCTCGAATTATCTAAACAAGTTTAATGATAAAACTTATTTGTTCAGTTCGTGAATCAGCGGTAAGCCCTGACCTGCTTCCAACTCCTGAACATGCCAATCTAGACCGATCGTTGGCATTGTTTCTAGGAACGGGTCTGGGTCTAGCTGTTCCATGTTGAACACGCCGTTATCAGCCCACTTGCCACGGAAGAATTGCAGTGCAGCAGTGATTGCAGGAACACCTGTAGTGTAAGAGATCGCTTGGTGTTCTACGTCTTCGTACGCGACTTCATGGTCTGCGTTGTTGTAGATAAACACGCTACGCTCTTTACCGTCTTTCTTACCTTGAACCCAAGTACCGATACACGTTAGGCCAGTGTAGCCAGGTGCTAGAGACGTTGGATCAGGCAACATCGCTTTTAGTACGTGTAGAGGTTGAACTACTGTACCGTCGTGTAGCGTTAGTGGTTCTGGACTTAGTAGGCCAATATCACGCATTACGTTGAAGTAGTTTAGGTAACGGTCACCGAAACCCATCCAGAACTCAATGCGTTTTGCAGGGATGAACTCTTTCATTGAGCGAACTTCATCGTGTGCCATTGAGTACACTTTGTGTGAACCACAGTTCGGGAAATCGAACTCTAGCATACGAGAGTGACAAGGTACTTGTTTCCACTCGCCGTTTTCCCAGTAGAACGAATCGCCTTGGATCTCAAGCATGTTCGTTTCTGGGTCAAAGTTGGTCGCAAACTTCTTACCGTGGTCGCCTGCGTTCACGTCCATTACGTCGATAGTGTCGATTTCATCAAACAGATGCTTCACTGCGTACGCCGCGAATACTGATACTACGCCTGGATCGAAACCCGCACCTAGGATACCGGTGATGCCCGCTTCTTCGAACTTCTCACGGTAACCCCATTGCCAGTCGTAAGCTTCAGGTACTTGCTGACCTTCAGAACATAGATCAACCGCTACTGATGTATCTAAGTATGAAACTTTTGCTCGGTAACACGCTTCCATGATTGGCATGTTAACCCACGGAGGACCCGCGTTAATCACTAGATCCGGTTTTACTTCTTCAATAAGAGCAACCAGAGAATCTACGTCGTCAGCATTCACTGCACGCGCGTCTAGTTTCTTAGCTGAATCTTTCAGGTTGTTTTTCTTCTGAATCGATTCGATGATCTTCTCACACTTACCGATAGTACGTGATGCGATAGTGATATCACCCAGAACGTCGTTGTTTTGTGCTGCTTTATGTGCAACAACCCAGCCAACGCCGCCTGCACCAATCTGTAGAACTGCCATAGTTTTCCGTTACCTTTATTAAACTAGCTCAACTGCTAGCGTGTTGATTTTCAAGAGCAAAGATTCAAAGTCCGCTGTCGTTAGACAAGGATTCAAAATCGTAAATTTAAGCGCGGTCTTACCATCAACGATGGTTTCACCAAGAACTGCAATACCGCGAGTCAACGCCTCAAGACGCAATGTTTTGTTCAGTTCATCTAAATCTGCACAAGCGTTTGTTGCACGGAATAGAACCGTAGAAAGCGCTGGCTCAGCCAGAAGTTCAAACTGCTCGTGGTCACGAACCATGTCCGCTACTTGTTGCGTTTGTACTAGCAAGTGATCGTACATATCGCCAAGCGCCTTAGGACCGACGTTTTGCATCGTCATAAAGACTTTCAATGCATCAAAGCGCTTCGTCGTTGCAATAGATTTGTCCACCAAGTTTGGTAGCTCATCGTGTTCACGGTTCAGGTAGTCAGCATGATGAAGTAGGAACTTAAAGTTCGACTTATCATTAACCAGTAGAGCACCACAGCTGATTGTTTGGTAGAACAGTTTGTGGAAGTCGACACTGATCGAGTGCGCACGCTCTACACCTTTCAGGCGCGATTTGTGGCTGCTAAGAATCAGTGCACCACCATAAGCGCCATCCACGTGCATCCACATTTCGTGTTTCACTGCCATATCAGCAATGAAATCAAGATCGTCAATTGCGCCGTGATCGGTCGTACCCGCGGTGCCAACAATAGCGAATGGAATCAAACCTTCTGCTTTTGCCTGAGTTAGAACGTGATCTAACTGAGTAATGTCCATTGTGCCATCAGCGTTCGCATCGACGGTCATCACGGCTTTCTCACCCAGTCCCATCCAAGATGCTGACTTTTGAACCGTGAAGTGCGATTTCTTCGAACATACGATACGAAGTTTGTCTGCGTAATCAGGAAGACCCAGCTTTTGGATTGAGTGGCTGCTAAGCTTGTCAGCAATCCAGTCACGCGCCAGCATTAAGCCCATTTGGTTGCTTTGTGTGCCGCCGCTAGTAAAGATGCCATCCGCCTTCTCACCAAGCTCGTATTTATCGCACAGCCAGTTAATCACTTTTTGCTCTACGTAAGTCGCAGAAGATGCTTGATCCCATGAATCCATTGATTGGTTCAACGCTGCAATCATCGCTTCTGCCGCGACTGCAGGCATCAGAGGAGGCGTATGCAAGTGAGCAATACAATCAGGGTGTTGAGTGAAGATCGCGTTTTTAGCGACAAGTTCTGCCGCTTCATCAATCACCGATTTCAGCGATGCATTTTTGTTATCCAGATCGACAGCATTAATTGCAGCTTCTAGAAACTGAGGATTCATACCTGAGTATGGTGCGTTCACTTGTTCGAATACCGACTTCATCGCCGCTGTCGTGTGATTCATTACAGACGCAAATTCAGCACTGCCAAGTTCACCGGTATGAATGAAGTGCTTTTTCCATTCTTCTTGTTGCGATGTTTCAACATGGCTACCGCCTGCTGCGATGATCGCATCTTCAAGAACTCGTAGAGCAAAGTCGATTTGCTCGAAAGAGATGATAAGCGGAGGAAGGAAGCGAATTACAGAACCATCACGACCACCCTTTTCTACCATCAAGCCACGCTCAAGTGCCGCTCGTTGGATAGCAAGAGTAAGCTGACCATCAGCGAGAGGCTCACCGAACTTGTTCAATTCGCCGTTTGGATTCTTAATTTCAACACCCAGCATTAAGCCTTTACCGCGAACGTCTGCGATACAGTTAACGCGTTTTTGAATGCTCTCAAGACCAAAGCGTAGATACTGGCCTGCAACGTTTGCGTGCTCAACAAGATTGTCGCGTTGGATGATTTCGAGTGCTTTCGCACCTGAGACCATAGCAAGTTGGTTACCACGGAACGTACCGGTGTGTTCACCTGGCTTCCACGTATCGTGTTGCTTATTGATCACAAGCAGCGACATTGGTAAGCCGCCACCAATCGCTTTAGACAAACACAAAATATCAGGAACGATCTCTGCTTCTTCGAATGCGAAGTTGTAACCAGATTTACCCACACCACATTGAATTTCATCAAAGATCAGAAGGATACCGTGCTCATCACAGATGCGGCGCAACTCACGTAGCCAGAATGCAGGCGCAGGAATAACACCACCCTCACCTTGCACAGGCTCCACGATAATCGCAGCAGGCTTCATGATGCCCGCTTCATCATCGTTGAGCAGACGCTCGATGTAACGAATACTCGCTTTCGCCCCTTCGTCACCGCCTAGACCAAATGGACAACGTAAGCTGTAAGGGAATGGCATAAAGTGTACATCTGACATCAAACCAGTACGGCGAGCTTTAGTGCCTAAGTTGCCCATCATCCCCATGGTACCGTTTGTCATACCATGGTACGCACCGCGGAAAGCAAACATGGTGTTACGACCGGTAGTTTGTTTGGCCAGCTTGATTGCTGCCTCAACCGCGTCTGCACCAGAAGGGCCACAAAACTGAATCACACAATTATCACTCAGTTCTTGAGGCAGGAAGCCTTTCACAGACTTAATGAAATGGGTTTTAGCAGACGTTGCAATATCGAGAGTCTGATACGGTAGGCCAGAGTCCAATTGTTCTTTTAACGCTTGGTTGATTTCTGGGTGGTTGTAACCCAAAGCCAAAGTGCCGGCCCCTGCAAGACAATCTAGGAAGATTTGACCACGCGTATCTTCAACCAAACAGCCATAGGCTTGCTTGATCGCTATTGGTAAACGACGTGGGTAAGAACGAACCTCAGATTCATGTTCCGCCTGTTCAATAAGGATTTGATCTGGCGTTAAATCATACGTTCCATCAACAACTGGAACCTGAGTAGAAAAAGTGTTTGCGATAGTATTATCGACTTCAAAGGCAGTGCTCATACTACATGACCCCTTGAATTAGAATGATTCTCTATCCTGTATTTATTATCGTTAGCATTAAATAACAGGAGATACAGATACACCTCCGCATTCGTCATCGATTAAACGACAAATACAGATAACCCGTCACAAAAAGCGTGACTTTTATTAAGCTTGGGGAGTAATCAAGGCTCCGTAATGCACCCGTTTTGTAAAACAGGACATTTCGGTAGTATGAAGCTGATTAGTGTGTGTTTATTTAAAGGTTTCAATGTTGGGTTTCCCATTAACATGCCGCTTCTACAGCACTAGTATCCCGTCTATCAACAAAAGGCTTTGTCGATACCTACCCTACGCAGTGTCACAATCAGCTTGAATGGTCGCTGCGCGTATCCCCCAGAGAATCAAATGACGTAAAATTACGCTCCGAGATTGCGCGCGAATTTATCACAGAATAAAATCTTCTGGCAATACGTTTTCATCAGTTTCATATTGATTAAGATCACAATAACAATAAACCGAGTGCTAAGGGCTTTGCCACTATATGGATCTGTCTCGCAGAAAAGTGCATTAGAGGTGTGTAAGAAGAAAGAAATAAGCAGAACTAGAAGCAGACCAACATCGTCGAAGCTGCAGTTTAGTGCTAGTAATTGGGATAGTGTCAAACGAGAAAAGAAAAAGCCCAGCATAAACGCTGGGCTTATAATCTGGAGCGACACACGAGGTTCGAACTCGTGACCTCAACCTTGGCAAGGTTGCGCTCTACCAACTGAGCTAGTGTCGCAGATTTTGAGATGGTGCCCCGGGCCGGACTTGAACCGGCACAACGCGAACGTCGAGGGATTTTAAATCCCTTGTGTCTACCAATTCCACCACCAGGGCACACAAATATTCTTTGTGATGCCTTTACAGAAAAGTAAAACACCATCTGATACCGCCAATCGCCATATCATTTAAATTTGGAGCGACACACGAGGTTCGAACTCGTGACCTCAACCTTGGCAAGGTTGCGCTCTACCAACTGAGCTAGTGTCGCATTTATTCTCGAAAGCCTTTCACTCTCAAAAGAATAATGGAGGCGCCTCCCGGAGTCGAACCGAGGTCCACGGATTTGCAATCCGCTGCATAGCCACTCTGCCAAGGCGCCTCATTTGTGAAGGAAGCTTAACTTCTCTCACCACCCTTTCAAGCTATGCTCTCTTGGGTACGGAATGCATTCTACGGATTCGGACGATCGAGTCAACACTATTTTTATTTTTTTAAATCGTTTGACCAGAATTTGTTCGAAAGACGGTAAATTGATTAGTTTTAATACTGAGATTAGCCCAAATACTCTTGTTTATCATGAATATTGCGCTACGCCGTTCACCTACCCTATGGCATTCCTTCTTGTATTAACTATCGATAATTAAAGGAACAAACCGCATTACGCGTTTAGTAGGATTAAAAACAAGACTCATGTCACATTTTTCTTTATCATGAATCCGAGACACAAAAAAGCAGGCTATCAAGCCTGCTTCTTAAAATGCTATTTGTGTTGGATTCTTTTAATGGTGCTCTTCATTGAGCAAATCATCCTTTGCAGCAGCCAGGTACTGAACCATTGACCAATACGTTAGGAAGGTTGCCACATACAAGGCACCAAAGCCTAACCACACCATCCAATCGTCATAACGCCAAATCAGAACCCACAGAGCAAACATTTGTGAGACAGTCTTGACTTTGCCCACCCAAGAAACCGCCACACTGGCTCGTTTCCCGATCTCGGCCATCCACTCGCGCAATGCAGAGATAATGATTTCACGCGCTATCATAGTAACCGCAGGGATCGTGACCCAAATCGTGTGGTAATGCTCAGTGATCAAAATCAACGCCGTCGCAACCAGCACTTTATCAGCCACTGGGTCGATGAAAGCACCAAAACGAGACGTTTGGCCTAGCTTACGAGCAAGCATGCCATCGAGCCAGTCAGTAAAACCTGCAACCCAGAAAACCATTGCTGCTGCAAAAGGAGCCCAAGAGTAAGGTAGATAGAAGACAACCACAAAAACTGGGATTAGGAACAGTCTTAGTAGAGATAGAATGTTCGGGATATTCAAACGCATTTTATTATTCTCTTACACATTGCGGCTTAATGTTGCGGGATTTTCCTTATTGTTTCAATGCTTGGAAAATAATTTCTGCCAAAGAGTGACTAATTCCCGGTACTTTGGCGATTTCTTCAACACTTGCGCGCTTTAATTCCTGTAAACCGCCCATGTATTTGAGCAAGGCTTGACGACGCTTTGGACCCACGCCCTCAATTCCTTCTAACGCACTGGTTCGTCGGGTTTTTCCCCGTTTAGCCCGATGCCCCGCAATTGCGTGGTTATGGCTTTCGTCGCGAATGTGCTGAATGAGGTGAAGTGCTGGCGCGTCACTTGGCAAATTAAACTCATCACCATCTACGGTAATTAAGGTTTCAAGGCCAGGCTTGCGGGTCACACCTTTGGCAATACCAATCATAGTTGGACGCTTCGGCCAATCTCCCCAGTAGTGGGATATGATTTCATGCGCTCGGTTGAGCTGCCCTTTACCACCATCGATGAAGATGATGTCAGGAATCTTCTCTACATCAAGCTGCTTCGAATAACGACGCTCTAGAGCTTGTCCCATTGCTGCGTAATCATCACCACCAGTAATGCCTGTAATGTTGTAACGACGATACTCCTGTTTAACAGGGCCTTCACTGTTGAACACCACGCATGAGGCAATGGTACTCTCGCCCATCGTGTGCGAGATATCGAAACATTCCATACGAGCGATGCTTTCCATCCCCAAGACTTCTCGCAGAGCTTTAAAACGCTGATTGATGGTCATCTTGTGATTGATCTTGGTGGTGATTGCCGTCAAAGCGTTAGTATTCGATAGTTTGAGGTAACGTCCACGTGACCCTGTTGGAGAGGTATGGAACTGAACCTTACGACCAGCAACCTCGCTCAGCGCCTGCTGAATCGGCTCTATATCGCCACTTAGCTCTTGATTCAAAATAATACGAGACGGGATGGTGCGCGCCTCGTTGTGGCTCAAATAGTACTGAGTAAGGAAGCTATCAAAGACTTCTTGTTGACTGGTGTTCTGTGGAATCTTAGGAAAATGACTGCGACTGCCTAGCACCTTGCCCTGACGAATCATCAAGATATGGATACAAGCGATACCGTTTTCTTGTGCAAAACCAAGTACGTCCATATCATCCATACTGTCTTCTGAAACGTACTGCTGTTCTTGTACGCGTCGAATCGCTTGAATCTGATCACGAAATTTCGCTGCATCTTCAAAGCGGAGCTGCTGGCTTGCCACTTCCATCTTCTCGATTAGTTGCTCAAGCACTTGTTTATCTTTACCCTGCAAAAACAAGCGAACAAAGCCCACCAGCTCGGCATATTCTTCATCAGAAATTATGGTGCTGACACACGGCCCTGCACAGCGACCAATTTGGTACATCAAACAAGGGCGAGTACGGTTGGAATAAACCGTATCTTCACACTGACGAACAGGGAGTGTTTTCTGCAAAAGGTGCAAAGTTTCTCGTACCGCACCAGAATCCGGGTATGGTCCAAAGTACTCACCTTTGCGCTTTTTCGCACCACGATGCATAGACAATCGCGGATGTTTATGGCCGCTAATGAAAATATAAGGGTACGATTTGTCATCACGCAGAAGTACGTTGTATTTCGGTAAATATTGCTTGATGTAGTTGTGCTCAAGGATGAGCGCTTCCGTCTCGGTGTGGGTTACCGTGACGTCAATTTTAGCGATATTACTTACGAGAGCGCGGGTCTTTTCACTGTCGACTTTCTTACGAAAATAACTTGAGAGGCGCTTTTTTAGATCTTTGGCTTTGCCGACATAAATCACAACAGCCTCGGCGTTGTACATTCTGTAAACGCCGGGCTGATGAGTTACTGTCTTGAGAAAGGAAGCCGAATCGAAGGGTTGATTCACACTAAAGGGTCTCGGTGTCCAGCATTCCGTGGCGGATCGCTAAGTGTGTTAACTCAACGTCACCATTGATGTCCAATTTACTAAACAGACGGTAGCGGTAGCTGTTGACTGTTTTTGGACTTAAATTAAGTTGTTCAGAAATATCCGTTACTTTCTGCCCTTTGGTGATCATCATCATGATCTGCAATTCACGTTCTGAAAGGTCTTTAAATGGATTCTCTGAGGCTGGTGAGAATTGACTCAACGCCATCTGCTGCGCAATCTCTGGTGAGATGTAACGCTGTCCACTGTTAACCACTCGAATGGCATTCACCATTTCGTCAGGTCCTGCACCTTTCGTTAAATAACCAGAAGCTCCCGCTTGCATGACTTTTGTCGGAAACGGGTTTTCAGTATGAACGGTTAAAACGATGATTTTGACATCAGGATTCACTCGAAGAATCTTCTTAGTAGCTTCCAAGCCACCGATTCCTGGCATATTCATGTCCATCAAAACGACGTCAGCATGATTACTGCGACACCATTTTACTGCATCTTCACCGCTGTCAGCTTCTCCTGCTACGTTCATTCCACGGACGTCTTCAATAATACGTCGTATCCCTGTGCGAACCAGCTCGTGATCATCTACAAGGAAAACATTTATCAAACTTGTATCTCCACACTTTTAATTGGCTCTGCACCCACATTCAGTTTATTCAATGCGGATATCAGTATGAGTGCCTATATAATACCGTATATGGCAAAAATTGCTTTATATGAATATGTGCTGAAACGCAAAGTTTAGCAAGAACTTATTTCTATATCTGGTCAGTAAGGCTGAATTTGCATATTTATCACAACCTTAGCCGAACAAAAAACCATCAACAAGTCGCTTCCCACATCATTGGGACAGCCATACAACAAATTGTCCTCACAACGAAAATGTAAACAAGTAATGCCCGAAAGAAGCGTGCCACAATGTGATACTGGTCAATTTAACAACATTATCAATAAGTTAACCTCGAACAGAAATTGGGTAGGAACGAGTGTCTCATATTTAATTCTAATTCAATTTCATCATTAAATTAGATTTGCAAATGCATATTGTTTCATTATTATGGCCGCCGCAATTTTATATTGCAGTTCTAAATTGGATATAACTTAAATATCAGGAAAATATAATGAAAAAGCTCTTAGCAGTGGCAGCGCTAGCTACTCTTCCTCTTTCAAACGTTGCAATGGCTGACTCTGACATCGGTTGTGGCTTAGGTACTATGATTTTCGACGGTAAGTCTGGCAAAGTATTTAAAGTACTAGGTGCAACAACTAACGGCACTTCTGGTAACCAAACGTTCGGTATCACTTTCGGTACGCTAGGTTGTGACGGTAACGGCACTATCACTTCAGCACAAAAACTAGCACTATTTATCGATGGCAACATGGATAACCTAGCTCGCGATATCGCGAAAGGCGAAGGTGAGACTCTTGCTACGCTTTCTGAAGTTTGGGGCATTCAAGAAGCCGATAAAGCGGCTTTCAACCAAATGGCTCAAGAAAACTTTGCGAAAGTATTCAAATCTGAGAATGTGACTTCACAAGAAGTCTTCGCTAACCTAAACGACTTGGTTGCTGAAAACAACGCTCTAGCTGCTTACACTATCTAAGCACTGGCCCCCCTAATAGAAAGTGTCCTTTTGGACACTTTTTTAATGCTATATTTTCGCGGTATTCGATGAAGTTCCCTTTTTGCACACATGCTTTAATCCTCTCGGCAAGTGTCTTTGCCTCCCCACTCTCAGCTCATGTTCACCAGATAGACTTGCAACAATTGTCCGAGGAGCCTTACTGGTTAAAGTTGGGGCATTACCTTCCTGCGACTTTGAGTGATTATAAAAGCACCGTTGACTCGAAAGCCTTTTTTTTATCAGTGGACGGCAAAACAAACCCAGAAGCTGAGTTGATCGCTACTTTTAATGCCTTTTACAACGCCGATGACACAACAAAGGCTGAAATGCGTTGTCGTTACCCAGCCCGCTTTACTTGGCTTGAACAACAACAGGATCGTGTGGCGATACTAAACTGCCCAGAAATGAATGACTGGAAAGAAGTACTAGACCCGGCAGGCATGACGTTAGTTTTTCCTACCGCCTTTATGAACAACCCTTCCTCCATGTTTGGCCATACATTGCTAAGAATCGATGCAAAGGATCAAACAAGACACAAGGAACTCGTGGCGTTTGCTGTTAATTTTGCTGCTGAGCCTCAGACCAATGATAATGCCGCTTTATACGCTCTCAAAGGCTTAGCAGGCAGCTATCCAGGTCGATTTACTGTCATGCCCTACTATCGCAAAGTCCGTGAATACAACGATATTGAATCTCGTGATATCTGGGAGTACAAGCTCAAGCTATCAGAAGATGAAGTAAATCGTGTGCTATTGCACCTATGGGAAATGCAAACTGCTGAATTCGATTACTACTTCATTGATGAAAACTGCTCTTATCAATTGCTCGCGCTACTTGAACTGGCAAGAGATGATCTATCTTTAGTTGCCGACTTCCCAGTTCACGCAATTCCATCAGATACGGTAGCAACACTCGCAGACAGTCACCTTTTAGATGAGCCTGAATATCGCGCTGCATTTGGCACTCGACTGCTTCATCAATCTAACGAAATAGACGAAGACCTTTTTCAAGCTGCAATCAAGGCTAAGCAAGGAGAATACCCTAGCGCTGCAAAATTTACGGATGAAGAGCGAGCAGCGATACTTGAGTTCGCTTACGAATGGCTAAACTATGAGCTTTACGACGACGGTTTAGAAAGAGATCCAACAGCAAAACAGCTGACTCAACTTCTCTATCAGCGCAGTCGAATCAAAGCTGACTCTCCCTTCTCTCCTGTGGAAGCACCTAAAGTATCCCCTGAAAAAGGCCATGCTTCTGCTCGAGTTGGATTGAGCTACCAATATAATGATGGGGCAACAAATCGAACACTCTTCCATTGGCGTGCTGCCTACCATGATTTGCTCGACTCTCAAGCGGGTTTTATTCCGGGAGCGAAAATTAGCTTTCTAGATACCACATTGAGTATCGACCAAGCGTCAAACGCCAGACTCGAGAACTTTCAACTTTTAGATGCGATGGCTTTAGCACCGGGAAATCGTGTTTTTGACAGCTTAGCGTGGAACATCCGTGGTGGCTTCGACCGAATGCCGGCAGAGAGCAAACTTGCCGGTCGATGGTTTGCTCAAGGTGGTGTAGGTAAAGCTTGGGGCGAGTCAGACAAGCTTCATCTATACACTCTCTTCTCCTTAGATGTTAGCGCAGGAGAACTCACTGAATACGACCTTACCGTGGGCTCTGGTGTTGAAGCTGGTGTTTTATGGCAAGCCACTCACAATCATCGTTTAGCCTTACAAGGTCAGTATCTGTATCTGTTTGACTCACTCGTAGATCAAAATGCTAAAGCAACAGCGAGTTGGAACTGGGCGTTGAGTCGAAACTGGGCAATTCGAAGCGAAGTCGAGTACCAGCATTGGTCTAGAGAAAACACCACAGCGAAGCTCACGGGATATTTTTACTACTGAGTTTTTGCTAATATCCTCTGATTAAGTAAAAAGGCTACCATATGTGGCCTTTTTGGTTTTTAAAGGAAATATTCGTTGGCGATTCAGCAAGGCTTTTTACTCACCAGACAAGCTCGGGACCTTTCAGGGCAAACTCAAATCGATCTTTGGGTCGCGACTAATAACGGGCCCGTAAACCTGACCATTCAAGGCGAAAAGCCTGTCTTTTTTATTGAGCAGAGTCATCAAGATCATGCTAGTACGCTAGCTAAGCAACATCATATCCCTTTAGAAATCAAACCACTCAACCTAAAAAGCTTTGAACTCATCCCCCTAAGTGCTTGCTACTGTCAAACGATCAGAGATTCATACACCTTGTCTGATCTGCTCGCTAAAGATGACATCATGACACTGGAAGCCGATATAAAACTCGCCGATCGCTTTCTCATGGAACGCTTCATTAAGGGAAGCATTGAGTTTACTGGTCGGTTTCAGGCTCAAAAGAATCATACTAAAGTATCTAAAGCCCAGTGCCGTCAAGGCGACTATATTCCTAGTTTGCATGTCGTTTCGCTCGATTTAGAGTGCTCAGAGAAAGGCATCCTCTATTCGATTGGTTTAGATAGCCCTGCTGATTCACGCGTGATCATGATTGGCGAACCTGAACCGGCAGACACACCAATCCAATGGGTGAAAGATGAGAAAGCGCTGCTTCAGGCGCTAATCGCTTGGTTTAAGCAATTTGACCCAGATGTGATTGTCGGCTGGAACGTTATCGACTTTGATTTCCGTCTACTGCACAAGCGTGCCGAGTGGCACAACATGAAGCTGGTGCTAGGCCGCGCTGACCAACCGAGTTTCTTCCGCAGCTCCGCGCAAAGCCAACAGGGCTTTATCTCTATTCCTGGTCGCGTGGTACTCGATGGTATCGATACGCTCAAAACCGCGACATACCATTTCCGCTCTTGGTCACTTGAGTCTGTTTCACAAGAACTCCTTGGCGAAGGTAAAGAGATTCATAACGTTCATGATCGAATGGACGAAATCAATCGCATGTACCGTTCAGACAAACCGTCTCTCGCTAAATACAACTTGCAAGACTGTGTGTTGGTCAACAAGATTTTTGACCACACTCACCTACTCGACTTCGCTATCGAACGCTCCCGCTTAACGGGAGTGGAACTGGATCGCGTTGGAGGCTCAGTGGCAGCGTTTACTAATTTGTATCTGCCGCAGATCCACCGAGCAGGGTATGTTGCGCCAAACCTGCATCCAGAAAACTGGATTGCCAGCCCGGGCGGCTATGTGATGGACTCCATCCCAAACCTTTACGACTCGGTATTGGTGCTAGATTTTAAGAGCCTGTACCCCTCGATTATTCGTTCATTCTTGATCGACCCTATGGGCTTAGTCGAAGGTTTGCAGCTTCAAATCGGCACAGCAGACGATGAAGCGGTACCCGGATTCCGTGGCGGTCAGTTCCATCGCTCGAAACACTTCTTGCCAGAAATGATCGAAAAACTTTGGGCAGCGCGCGATGTTGCAAAGAAGAACAATGAAAAAGCGTTCTCACAAGCGATCAAAATCATCATGAACTCATTTTATGGCGTGCTTGGTTCTTCTGGCTGTCGTTTCTTTGATACCCGCCTAGCTTCCAGCATCACTATGCGTGGGCATGAAATCATGAAGCAGACCAAGGTCTTGATTGAAGACAAAGGCTATCAAGTTATATATGGCGATACTGACTCAACTTTTGTCTCTTTAAACGGCGCCTTTAGCCAAGCAGACGCAGATAAAATTGGTAATGAACTGGTCGACTACATCAACCAATGGTGGAGTGACCATTTACGCAGTGAGTACAACCTCAACTCGATTCTTGAACTCGAATACGAAACCCATTATCGCAAGTTTTTAATGCCAACCATTCGAGGCGCGGAAACCGGCTCCAAGAAACGCTACGCAGGTTTGATTGGTGAAGGCGAACAAGAACGCATTATCTTCAAAGGATTAGAAAGTGCACGCACCGACTGGACACCACTGGCACAGCGATTCCAGAACATCTTGTATCAAATGGTCTTCCATGGTGAAGACCCTAGTGACTATGTGCGAGAGATGGTCGAAAAAACCAATAATGGTGAGTTTGATGATCAGTTAGTGTATCAAAAGCGATTACGCCGTAAGCTGCACGAATATCAAAAGAACATTCCGCCACAAGTACGTGCTGCGCGCTTGGCCGATGATATCAATGCGAAACTAGGCAGGCCATTGCAGTATCAAAATCGTGGTCGAATCGAGTACTTGATTACCGTAAACGGGCCAGAGCCACACGAATACCGTAATAGTCCTATCGACTATCAACACTATATTGATAAGCAGTTAAAACCTGTTGCGGATGCGATATTACCGTTTATTGGTACTAATTTTGAGCAACTCTCTGCACCACAAATGGGATTGTTCTAAAAGTACGACCAATGTTCTTTATTAAGGTTATCCGATTCGAAATTCCGTCTTCTGATATTCCTTCACTAGCCATTGTCCATATCCATCCAACAAGCCAAGCACCGAGCGTTTGGGAATCGAACGTCCAGAAAGCAAAATTCCCAATCGAGCAATTTCCGTCTCTTTCTCTGGGTGGTACTGAAGAAATACATTGCCACACTCCACGGGGTCATCAAACCAGCGTCGGTCTTTGTGCATAATAACAGAATAGGAAGCCCGTAATAGCTTCTTCGCGATAGTAACCTGAGCGCTAATCAGTTCGTCGGTGTCCTTGGCTTGCACTATTTTGGTTCGATATATCGACACCCACTCTTCTACATCCATGTTCCAATGCTTGGCAATCTCCCAGCTTGGAATGTAGTCACCAAAACAATCCGCAAGATCATCGCCGTAGACGCAAACACAACAATGCTTGAGCATGAAACCCCAGGTAAAAATACTATCTAGGTTGGCGACTTCTTTGGTCAGAGCTGTTCGTATAGAAACACCTGTCACTTGGGGATAACCTTTTTGCACACGCCAACGGATGGTATTAAGCAAAGTCACTCTGTTGTCTTCAAACCCAGTCTTAGTCACCACAACAATATCAAGGTTTGATTTGCCTACAACTGCGGTTTTACGCGCCACACTGCCATAGACATAAACACTATGGAGGTTTGGCCCTAAGCCCCCTTTTAAGCACATTAAAACTTCTCGAATCAAGGCTTCAAATTGGGGTTGGCAAGGTTCGCTTGGATCAATAACAGGTAGAGACATGTATCAGGAAATAAAAAGAGTTAATTGGAATATAGCCTATGATCGATCAGCTTCTGTAACGAATCAAGTTTATCGGTACTATACATCTAGGTTTCAGCTAACCACATGACTTCGAAGCTAAGGTTTAGCTTATATGGAGGTAAATATTTTGATGTCAGCTAGACAACTTAGCGCTATAATCTCCAAGTTTTGCTTAATAAGTGTAAATAGGAAAATACAATGCCAAAGGCAAGTGAAATCAAAAAAGGCTTCGCAATCGAGTCTAATGGTAAAACTCTTCTAGTAAAAGACATCGAAGTAACGACTCCTGGTGGTCGTGGCGGCGCTAAAATCTACAAAATGCGTTGTACAGATCTAAACACTGGTGCTCGTGTAGATGAGCGTTACAAGTCTGATGACGTTGTTGAAACAGTAGAAATGAACAAACGTGCAGTTGTGTACTCATACGCTGATGGTGATGAGCACATCTTCATGGATAACGAAGACTACTCACAATACACATTCAAGCACGCTGAAGTTGAAGATGACATGCTGTTCATCAACGAAGATACACAAGGTATCCATATTATCCTTGTAAACGGCGCTGCAGTTGGTATTGAACTACCATCGTCTGTTGAACTAGTGATTGAAGAAACTGATCCATCAATCAAAGGTGCATCTGCATCTGCGCGTACTAAACCAGCTCGCTTTGCTTCTGGCCTTGTTGTTCAAGTTCCAGAATACATCGCAACTGGCGAACGTGTAATTGTGAACACGACTGAACGTAAGTTCATGAGCCGAGCATAAGCATGTCTGATTTGATTTCTTACGACGACGTTATCGACGCTGCGTACGACATCTTCCTTGAAATGGCTCCAGACAACCTAGAGCCAGCTGATGTCATTCTGTTTACTGCGCAATTTGAAGATCGTGGTGCCGCTGAGCTTGTTGAAACTGGTGATGACTGGGTTGAACATGTTGGCTTTGACATCGACAAAGAAGTGTATGCAGAAGTTCGAATCGGCTTAGTAAACGAGGAAAATGACGTACTTGATGACGTTTTTGCTCGTATGCTAATCAGTCGAGACCCAGAACATAAGTTCTGTCATATGCTTTGGAAACGTGATTAACGGTTCCCTCAACATGATCAAAAACACCAGCTTCATGCTGGTGTTTTTTTATGTATGAAACCGACTTACGTCACTGTCCTCTTTTAATAAGACAGACAAGAAAAAGGCTTGCCGGGTAAGCAAGCCTTTCTAATTTTCGCTATCGATTAACGATGCTTGTTACGTGCACCCTGATCACCAGCGCTCTTCTTTGGCTTGCGGCGAGAAGGGTTGTTGCTGCGGCCTTTAGGCGTATTTACGCGCTCTTCGTGACGCTTAACAGCGCGACGGATTTTTTGGCTACGAGCACGTTCACGTTTGCGTGAAGTGTTATCTTTGTTCAGATCAAGCATGGTTTCTTTTTCTGGACGAAGCTCTACCAATTCTCGTAGGTAGTTTACTTCTTTAAGATCAAGTTCCATCCAACCGCCACGAGGCAGTTTCTTGTCCAGATAGATATCACCGTAACGAACACGTTTTAGGCGGCTAACCGTCGTATCTTGCGATTCCCACAGACGGCGAACTTCACGATTACGACCTTCGTTGATTGCAACATAGAACGTGTGGTTCATACCTTCACCACCCGCATATACCACATCTTCAAAGCGCGCCATACCGTCTTCAAGTTCAACACCACGAACCAAGTTTTTCACTTTTTGTTCAGTTACTTCGCCGAAAACACGAACAAGGTATTCACGCTCTACCTGACGACTTGGGTGCATAAGGCGGTTTGCCAACTCACCATCGGTTGTAAACAGCAGTAGACCTGATGTGTTCGCATCAAGACGACCTACTGAAATCCAACGAGAACCACGAATCTTTGGCAGACGATCGAAAACAGTGCGACGACCTTCTGGGTCGTGACGAGTACATAGTTCACCTTCAGGCTTGTAGTAAGCCAAAACACGACAGATCACTTCTTCTTGCGCCTTTGCAGACACAACGTGACCATCGATACGAACTACGCTGTTCTCATCTTCGAGTCTTTCACCAAGTTTAGCTACGATTCCGTTCACGCTAACGCGACCAGATTTAATTAACGATTCAATCTCACGACGAGAACCGTGACCTGCACGTGCTAATACTTTTTGTAACTTTTCGCTCATTTATCTACCTATGTGTCGTCTTCACAGACGTCGAGACCAGAATTGGTCATCATTTTGCAAGTTACCCACATGAATGGGATTTTTTCGGTCGGACATTATACGAGATTCTTAAATCTATTGTAAGAGCATTTCGTGCTTTGGTTGATGAAATTGCAGATTAGGATTCCACTCCAATTCCTCCAGCAAATAACCCAATAGTACTAAAACGAATCAGAAAAATTCGCTCTAAACTCAAACGCTAATAACCCACCACTTCAGCCTTACCTTGATAAAATTATCAGGATTTCTCACAGCTAGGGCGTGTTTCAGTGTCACTAGTCTCTTTGACGCATACAATCAAAAGGAAAAGATATGTCTCGATCAGAAAGCAGCTCAACAGCTCCCGACTATAATTGGATTTTTGGAACGGCTGAGGAAGATGATGTTAAAGGAACGGTCGATTCTTTTACGCCAGATGTATTCGTAGGCGATAGCGGAGATGAAAAGTTCGTCGGCTTTGGCGGAAATGATTATATCGATGGCAAAGGTGGTAATGATTATCTACTGGGTGGCAAGGGCGAAGATCATGTTTCTGGCGGAAGTGGCAACGACTATCTTTCTGGAGGATTAGGGGATGACTTCCTTTACGGTGGAGAAGGTGATGACATTCTATTCGATTACTCTGGCAACAACTTTCTCAATGCGGGCCTAGGAAACGACAAGCTTATCGTGGGTGATGGTAACTCCACGCTCGCTGGAGGCTCAGGCAACGACGAGTTTGTATTCTCTAATCGCCTCTCCGTCAAAACGCCTGAGGGCATCATCACCAGCAATGAGATTGAAATCAAGGCGGAAGTGCTCGACTTCAATATCTTCGAAGACAAGCTGACCTTTGATCTTGGAAGAGATACTGATGGCGATGGCAAGAGAGACTCCTTTCTTGAGTCTGAGGAACAGCTTGAGCTTTCCTTCAATGAATATGGATGGGCGGTTTACTCAAGTGACGAGTTCAATATTGAAGTAACGTTGAAAGGTGTTGATCAAGCGTACGTTGACTACATGAGTAACAACGACATTAATATTTTTGATTTCACCTAAATATACCCAAGTAACCTCGAGATGCTAGGTTCAGCGAGAATGACTTGGTTTGTAGACGCGGCGGCGATTTAAAGGTCTAGTGGGTCTAAATCAAGAATCGGCAACAAAGTATACAAGCCAAGGCAACTCGCCCTTTGGGAGCGTGTCATTGACCCGATTACTGCGTCAAACAACTTGGAAAGAGCTGGCTATTCCGCTGCGTTGTTTTCCTTGACCTCGAATCAATGACAACGCTCTGAATCCTGCATCTTGAAGTCACTTGGGTATAATATCTAAACCCCAATCAAAAAAGGGAAGCGGTAACGCCTCCCTTTCTTATTTCTTTAACAGCAAACCAATTATTCAAATGGTGCAGGGTCGCCAGAGCCAACACGTGCAACAACGGCTTCACCTTCACTAAAGTCAATTACCGTCGTTGGCTGTTCACCTAAATAGCCGCCGTTAAGGATAACGTCTACCGCGTGCTCTAGTTTGTCACGGATATCCTCTGGATCCGATTCTGTCACGTCATTACCCGGAAGGATAAGCGACGTTGACATCATTGGTTCACCAAGCGCTTCCAAAAGGTCTAGCGCAATACGGTTATCTGGTACACGAATACCAATGGTCTTGCGTTTTGCGTTCATCAAACGGCGAGGCACTTCTTTCGTGCCTTTAAAGATGAATGTGTAAGGCCCTGGTGTATTATTTTTCAATAGTCGAAACGCGGTGTTATCAACTCGCGCGTACAGAGAAAGCTCCGATAAATCACGGCATAACAAAGTAAAGTTATGCTTGTCATCCAGACGACGGATCTGACAGATACGTTCCAACGCCTGCTTGTTCTCCAGTTGACAGCCTAGCGCGTAACCGGAATCGGTTGGGTACACCACAACACCGCCATTACGAATGATTGCTACTGCTTGATTAATCAAGCGAGCCTGTGGGTTTTCTGGATGAACGTAAAAAAACTGGCTCATTGTAATTCCTCATTATCGAACCTCTCGGCTCTATATTTTTTAGGGAGTTTCGACTTCGTCTTGTTGCTTGTTGTCCAACGAAGGATCAATACCCCAATCTTTCCAAACTGGTTCTACGCCCGCAGGTAACCAGAGGTTTCTTCCCAACTCCATCCACGGTGATGGATAGTGAAAATCGCTGCCTTGAGAAGCTAATAGTTTGTATTGTATAGCATAATCAGCCAAGTTGCGTCTTTCTTGTTGCGCTTGTTGAGGTTGCGCAACTTCCATGGCATCTCCGCCTGCTTCGACAAATGCCGCTAACAAGCGTTTTACCCACTTTGCGGTAAGCTGATAACGACCCGGATGAGCCAATACAGCAGAACCACCCGCGGCATGAATCGCGTCAACCGCATCTTTCATGGAACACCAATTCGGTGGAACATAACCAGGGTTAGAGCGCGTCAGGAATTTCTTAAACACCATCTGCATGCTTTTGGCGTAACCATTGTCCACCAGCCATTTGGCGAAGTGAGCTCGTGTAATGGGCGCATCACCTGCAATTTGCTGGACTTCTTCTAGTACGCCCTCACGGGTGGCTTTTTGTAGACGCTCCGCGATCAATTCAGCTCGAACCACGCGGTGCGTTTTCTGCTGCTCAATCAGCTCCGTCAATGCTGGGCTATCTGGATCGATATTCAACCCCACAATGTGGATGTCTTTGTTCTGCCAAACGGTAGAGATCTCGATACCGTTGATGATTTTTATCGGGAGATTGTTCTGTTCAACGTATTGCTTGGCCGGAGCTAAGCCGTCAACCGTATCATGATCCGTGATCGCCAAAACCTCGATATCAAAACTCAATGCCCTATCCACTAAATCATGTGGTGCAAATCGACCATCTGATGCCGTAGTGTGGCTGTGTAAATCAATTCTCATCTTTTTTGTCGTTTTAATGCTGTTTTGGGGTTGACTTTTCACCTCTGCACTAGTTAACTAGTACACAAATACAAAGTACCTAGTTAAGGCTCACCATGTTACAAGAATTTAACCAAAACCAGGAAGCGAAAGTTGCAGTTCATACGAATAAGATGAATTCTGCTGATCTTGCTTGGTGGCGCACTTGGACAAGTTCTTGGTGGGCGAACGTGTACTTCTAGTTTATAGAATTAAACAACACAAAGCCCGCTACTTCAGCGGGCTTTTTATTTTGTCGTTCATCTCACATTCAACTGCTTAAACATTCATCGAATATGACCAAAACTTGATTGGGTGAACGTTTGCTTTATGCCACTATGTACGGCAGGAAGATATAAAACAGCTATAAGGAGGTCTTGTGAATAAGGCCATTGATATTCAGAAACTTGGACAGCTTGAAGTGCTAACGGCCTCCGTCCCTTATACTCAAGACCCGACTCGCTTGTTCCACACATTATGTGAGAACAAGACTGACAGCCTATTACTAGAATCCGCTGAGATCGATTCAAAGCAAGATTTAAAATCACTACTGATTGTCGATTCGGCCGTGCGTCTAGTCTGCTTTGGTCATAGCGTCAGCATGCAGGCATTGACCAACAACGGTAAAAACCTACTTTCCCATTTAAACCAGAACATTCGTGGTGACGTTGAGAGTGATTTCGATGGCGAAACGCTGACTTTGGAATTCACTCAACCGTGCGACACACTAGATGAAGACTCTCGCCTACGTGAAGCCTCTTCTTTCGATGCGCTGCGTTTGGTTCAGCATAGTTTTGATATTTCACAGCAAGACAAACACGCGATTTTCCTTGGTGGTCTGTTTGCCTACGACTTAGTCGCAAACTTCGAGCCTCTTGGTAATGCAGAAGCAACAAACCAGTGCCCAGATTACGTTTTCTACGTAGCGGAAACGCTGTTGGTTGTGGATCATCAAACCGAATCTTGCCAGCTGCAAGCGACTTTGTTTGTCGATGATTCAGAAAAAACAACACTAGAAACTCGCATCGCAGAAATCAGCTCTCAATGTGCGGCGCCAAAACTGCTGCCAAGTGCAGAGCAAATCGCCGACGTCACGGTTGAACCTAGCGTATCTGATTCAGACTTCTGCCAAATCGTTCGTGACTTAAAAGAGTTCGTAGTGAAAGGCGATGTGTTCCAAGTAGTACCGTCTCGCCGATTTACACTCCCTTGCCCTTCCCCATTGGCAGCCTACAAAGAACTTAAACAAAGTAACCCAAGCCCTTACATGTTCTACATGCAAGACGAACTGTTTACTTTGTTTGGCGCATCACCAGAAAGCGCGCTTAAGTACGAAACCGATACCAACCAAATTGAAATCTACCCAATCGCAGGCACTCGTCGCCGTGGTAAACGCCCTAACGGCGAGATCGATTTCGACCTAGATAGCCGCATCGAACTTGAACTGCGCACCGACATGAAAGAAAACGCAGAACACATGATGTTGGTTGACTTAGCACGTAACGACGTCGCTCGTATTGCACAAGCGGGCACTCGCCACGTAGCAGACCTACTAAAAGTTGACCGCTACAGCCACGTGATGCACCTAGTATCGCGCGTGGTTGGCCAACTGCGTGAAGACCTAGATGCACTGCACGCATACCAAGCTTGTATGAACATGGGCACGCTCACTGGCGCACCAAAGATTCGTGCGATGCAGTTGATTCGCGATGTAGAAGGCGCACGACGCGGTAGCTACGGCGGCGCTGTGGGTTACCTTACCGGCGAAGGCACACTCGACACATGTATCGTCATTCGCTCTGCTTACGTAGAAAATGGCATTGCTCAAGTTCAAGCCGGTGCTGGCGTGGTGTTCGACTCTGATCCGCAAGCGGAAGCAGACGAAACGCGCGGTAAAGCACAAGCGGTAATCTCTGCTATCCAAGCAGCGCATAAGTCACAATAAGGAATAGGGTTCAGAGATGGCTAATATCATTTTTATCGATAACTTTGACTCGTTCACCTACAACCTTGTGGATCAGTTCCGCTCGCTAGGTCACTCAGTCAAGATTTACCGAAACAACATCCCAGCAGAAACCATCGAACAAGCGGTAAACGAGCTTGAAAACCCAGTGGTTCTGCTATCACCAGGTCCTGGTGCACCGTCAGAGGCAGGGTCAATGCCAGAGCTTATCCAACGCATGAAAGGCAAAGTACCGATGATCGGCATTTGTCTTGGTCACCAAGCGATTGTCGAAGCATACGGAGGCACCGTTGCTGGCGCGGGCGAAATTATTCACGGTAAGGTCTCTATGATGGAGCACCAAAACCATGCGATTTACCAAAACCTACCATCACCACTTGCAATTGCACGTTACCACTCGCTGGTTGCGACCAAGGTTCCTGAGAGCCTAACCATCACAGCAGAAGTGGATGACTTAGTGATGTCTGTGGTTCATGAGGAAGATAAAGTTTGCGGGTTCCAGTTCCACCCGGAATCTATTATGACGACCTACGGAGCAACACTGTTGGCCAATGCCATTGAATGGGCGCTTGAAGAATAAACTTCAGTAAACCCACTCACTGCTTAAAAAGCACTTGGCACATAAGAAATTTAGGAGAGGAAATATGGAAGCAATCATCAACCCTATTATTACCAAACTGTACGAGCAAGAATCGCTTACTCAGGAAGAGAGCCAACAGCTGTTCGACATCATCATCCGTGGTGAGCTAGACCCAATTTTGATGGCATCAGCACTGACTGCACTAAAAATCAAAGGCGAAACGCCAGATGAAATTGCAGGCGCGGCAAAAGCACTACTGGCAAACGCAAACCCATTCCCTCGCCCAGATTACGATTTCGCAGATATCGTAGGTACGGGCGGTGACGGTCACAACACCATCAACATTTCAACCACTGCTGCGTTTGTTGCTGCAGCATGTGGTCTAAAAGTGGCGAAACACGGTAACCGCAGCGTTTCAAGCAAATCGGGTTCTTCTGACCTTCTTGATTCATTTGGTATCAACCTAGCCATGAGCGCAGAAGATACGCGCAAAGCGGTAGACGATATCGGTGTTGCTTTCCTATTTGCACCTCAATACCACGGTGGTGTGCGCCATGCGATGCCAGTGCGTCAAACTATGAAAACACGCACCATCTTTAACATTCTTGGTCCACTGATTAACCCTGCTCGTCCTAACATCGAATTGATGGGTGTTTACAGTGAAGAACTGGTTCGTCCTATTGCAGAAACCATGCTACAAATGGGTATGAAGCGCGCAGCAGTAGTACACGGTAGTGGTTTGGATGAAGTGGCGATTCACGGTGAAACAACGGTTGCAGAAATCAAAGATGGCAAGATCACTGAGTACACGCTAACACCAGCAGACTTCGGTCTAGAAGCGCACCCGTTAGAAGCGATCAAAGGTGGCGATCCTGAAGAAAACAAAGCGATCATTACCAATATCCTGACAGGTAAAGGTACAGACGCACAATTGGGTGCTGTAGCGGTGAACGTTGCTCTGCTAATGCGTCTATTCGGCCACGAAGATTTAAAAGCCAACACGCAACAAGCGATTGAGGCAATGAATTCAGGCAAGGCGTACCAATTGGTACAACAACTTGCCGCACACGCTTAAGGAATTGAAGAAGATGACTGACTTCAACACTCAGCAAGCTGACAACCTGTCTGAACACGTTTCTAAGAAAGAAGCAGAAATGGCAGAAGTACTGGCGAAAATTGTCCGCGACAAATATCAGTGGGTAGCAGACCGTAAGGTGTCTCAACCGCTAAGCACATTTCAGTCTGATTTGCTGCCATCGGATCGCAGCTTCTACGATGCACTGAGTGGCGAAAAAACGGCATTCATTACCGAATGTAAGAAGGCGTCTCCTTCTAAAGGTTTGATTCGTGATCACTTCGACTTGGATTACATTGCATCGGTTTACAACAACCATGCTGATGCAATTTCGGTACTAACAGACGAGAAATACTTTCAAGGTAACTTTGACTTTCTTCCTCAGGTAAGAGGTCAAGTCAAACAGCCCGTTCTGTGTAAAGACTTCATGGTGGACACCTACCAAGTTTACCTGGCGCGTCATTACAGTGCTGATGCTGTCTTGCTAATGCTGTCTGTCCTCAATGATGAAGAGTACAAAGCCCTAGAAGAAGCAGCACACAGCCTGAACATGGGCATCCTGACCGAAGTCAGCAACGAAGACGAGCTTCATCGTGCTGTTAAGCTAGGCGCACGCGTTATCGGCATCAATAACCGTAACCTTCGCGACCTAAGTACTGATTTGAATCGTACGAAAGAACTGGCACCGACAATTCGTGAACTGGCTCCTAACGCAACAGTAATCTCAGAATCTGGCATTTATACACATCAACAAGTTCGTGATTTAGCGGAATACGCAGACGGCTTCTTGATTGGTAGTTCACTGATGGCGGAATATAACCTAGAGCTAGCAGTACGCAAAGTGACGCTGGGCGAAAATAAAGTCTGTGGTCTCACTCATCCAGATGACGCAGCAAAAGCGTATCAATCTGGCGCAGTATTTGGTGGCCTGATTTTTGTCGAGAAGTCGAAGCGTGCGGTCGACCTTGAGAGTGCGCGCTTAACCATGAGCGGTGCTCCGCTGAACTATGTAGGCGTTTTCCAAAATCACGATATCGATTTTGTTGCTTCTGTCGTGACCTCTTTGGGTTTAAAAGCGGTGCAACTGCACGGTCAAGAAGACCAAGCTTACGTAAACCAACTCAAAGCCGAACTGCCAGCAGCGGTAGAAATTTGGAAAGCTTACGGCGTTACTGATGCCAAGCCAGAACTACTAGCAGACAACATTGATCGCCATCTATTAGATGCGCAAGTTGGCACTCAAACAGGCGGAACTGGTCAAGTGTTCGACTGGTCACTGATCGGCGACCCAAGTCAAATTATGCTAGCGGGCGGACTGTCGCCAGAAAATGCTCAACAAGCAGCGACACTAGGTTGCTTGGGATTAGATTTAAACTCTGGTGTAGAAAGCGCACCAGGCAAAAAAGATTCACAGAAGTTGCTCGCGGCCTTCACCGCCATTCGCAACTACTAAAGCTGGATATCAGCTAAAAAATTTAAAGCTATTCGTAGCGAAAAATACGAGAAGGAATATAACGATGGCAAAACTGAATGCCTACTTTGGCGAATACGGCGGTCAGTACGTTCCGCAAATTCTAGTTCCAGCATTGGAGCAACTAGAGCAAGCGTTTATCGACGCGCAAGAAGATCCAGAATTCCGCAGCGAATTCATGACGCTTCTTCAAGAGTATGCGGGCCGTCCAACGGCTTTGACTCTAACTCGTAACCTAACCAAAGGTACGAAAACCAAACTGTACCTAAAACGTGAAGACCTACTTCACGGTGGCGCGCACAAGACCAACCAAGTGTTAGGTCAAGCACTGCTTGCGAAACGCATGGGTAAAAACGAAATCATCGCTGAAACAGGCGCAGGCCAACACGGTGTTGCAACCGCACTAGCGTGTGCACTACTTGGCCTTAAGTGTCGCGTGTACATGGGTGCAAAAGACGTTGAACGTCAAAGCCCGAACGTATTCCGTATGAAGCTTATGGGCGCAGAAGTTATTCCTGTCCACTCGGGTTCAGCAACACTTAAAGACGCGTGTAACGAAGCGCTACGCGACTGGTCTGCAACTTATGAAGACGCGCACTACCTATTAGGTACAGCGGCAGGCCCTCACCCATTCCCAACCATCGTGCGCGATTTCCAACGCATGATTGGTGAAGAAACGAAGAATCAGATTTTGGCACGTGAAGGTCGTCTTCCTGACGCAGTTATCGCGTGTGTGGGCGGTGGTTCAAACGCTATCGGTATGTTTGCTGACTTCATCGAAGAAGAAAGCGTTCGCCTAATTGGTGTTGAGCCAGCTGGTAAAGGTATCGATACCGACCAACACGGCGCACCACTTAAACACGGTAAAACGGGTATCTTCTTTGGTATGAAAGCGCCATTGATGCAAGATCCAAACGGTCAAGTTGAAGAGTCATACTCTGTTTCTGCTGGTCTTGATTTCCCTTCAGTTGGTCCACAGCACGCACATCTAAACGCAATTGGCCGTGCTGAATATGACAACGTGACGGATGATGAAGCACTAGAAGCGTTCCAAGAAATTGCGCGTCACGAAGGTATCATCCCTGCTCTAGAATCTTCTCACGCACTGGCTCATGCACTGCGTATGGCTCGTGAGAATCCAGAAAAAGAACAATTGTTAGTTGTGAACCTATCAGGTCGTGGTGATAAAGATATCTTCACTGTACATGCCATCCTAGAAGAAAAAGGAGCGATCTAATGAGCCGTTATGCAAAGATGTTTGAGCGCCTAAACAAGAAAAAACAAGGCGCGTTTGTACCGTTCGTAACGGTTTGCGATCCAAACGCAGAACAGTCTTACAAAATCATGGAAACATTGGTTGAGTCGGGCGCAGATGCCCTAGAACTCGGTATTCCATTCTCAGATCCTCTTGCGGATGGCCCGACTATCCAAGGTGCGAACATTCGTGCTCTAGATTCTGGTGCTACGCCTGATATCTGCTTCGAGCAAATTGGTAAGATCCGAGCTAAGTACCCAGAGCTACCTATTGGCCTTCTGATGTACGCGAACCTTGTATACTCTCGTGGTATCGAAAACTTCTATGAGCGCTGCGTAAAAGCGGGCATCGATTCGGTTTTGATTGCAGACGTACCAACCAATGAAAGTGCCGAATTTGTTGCTGCTGCAGAGAAGTTTGGTATTCACCCAATCTTCATCGCACCACCAACGGCAAGTGACGAGACACTGAAGCAAGTATCAGAGCTAGGTGGTGGCTACACTTACCTACTATCTCGTGCAGGTGTGACTGGCGCGGAAACCAGAGCAAACATGCCTGTTGGTCACATGCTCGATAAACTGAATCAATTTGACGCGCCACCAGCGCTACTTGGTTTTGGTATTTCCGAGCCAGCGCAGGTAAAACAAGCTCTAGAATCTGGAGCAGCAGGCGCAATTTCTGGTTCAGCCGTTGTAAAAATTATCGAAGCGAACGTTGAGCAACCACAAACCATGCTCGACAAACTAAGCGAATTCGTTTCTGCAATGAAAGCTGCAACACAAAAATAACGTATCACTAATTTTATCAATATGAGATCGATTCCTTATTAAGCGATAAGAATCGATCTTTTTTTTAACATTCACTTTCTAAAATGCCCCTTCCTTTACCATTAATTTTATAAACACATCCAAGCTCGAACATGATCAACACCAATAGCAAACGTTTGCTGCTGGTTAAAAAATTATCACCAGTCAATAAATTACTTATTAGCTAGTCATTTTGTACTGAAATTGTATTGCTAATTGTGAATGATAAGTGTAAAAAGCAAGGCGATATAATTATCCAAATAACAACTTTAGATTGGTGGGTAATTTTAGGATTTTACATATTATTAGCACAGAGGTTATGGAAGTGTTAAAACAAAAGAGTTTGCTAAACAACATTGGCGTGCAAGTCGTCATTGCAATGATCGTCGGTACTGCCGTTGGTGCCTTCATGGGTCACAGTGCAACTGTATTTGCGCCACTAGGTGCTATCTTTATCAACCTAATCAAAATGTTAGTGATCCCATTGGTCGCTGTTGCATTGATTTCAGGTGCGGCAGGTCTGGGCAATAGTCAATCTGCTGGTAAAGTGGGCTTAGTAACCCTAGGTTACTTCGGTCTAACATCAGCTCTGGCAGTAGCACTGGCACTGTTTATGGGTGAAGTATTCCAACCAGGCATGGGTATCGACGTTTCTGGCGTTGAAGGCATGTTCTCGGCAGAATACGCTTCAAAAGGTGAACTACCTACTTTCTGGGCAACCATCACTGGTATGATCCCAACTAACGTTTTCCAATCACTAAACGAAGCAAATATCCTTCAAATCCTAGTGTTCTGTATGTTCTTCGGCATCGCGATTTCAAAGCAAGAGAAAGCTCGCCGCGAACCAATCATCAATGGTGTTAACTGCATCGTTGACGCGATGGTTTGGATGATCAACAAAGTGATGATCATCGCACCTATCGGCGTATTTGGTCTGATGGCAGAAGCGGTAGGTACGTTTGGTTTTGGTGCCCTAATGGTGGTGTTCAAACTGTTCGTCGTTTACGTCGCTGCAATTCTAGTATTTGGTTTCGTGGTTTACCCAGCAATGGTGCACGTGTTCACTAAAACATCAGCGAAGAAGTTCGTATCTGCAATGAAGAAACCACAAGCGGTTGCACTGTCTACAGCTTCTTCAATGGCGACACTGCCAGTAACAATGGATACGTGTGAGAAAGAGCTAGGTGTTCGCAACTCAACAGCGTCATTTGTTCTGCCTCTTGGCGCGACCATCAACATGTCTGGTAACGCGATTTACTACGGCCTAGTGGCCATTTTCTTCGCGCAACTGTTCAACATTGACCTAGGCATGGGCGCTTACATCGCTATCATCGTGACATCTACACTAGGTGCGGTAGGCCAAGCTGGTGTCCCTGGCCCTTCATTTCTAGTTGTGGCGGTACTGCTTGCTGCTGGTATTCCAATCGAAGGCTTACCACTGCTGTTCGCTCTTGACCGTATCTTCGATATGATTCGTACGGCACTAAACATCACCGGTGACGCAGCATGTGCTGTTATCGTTGATGCGCTAGTGGAAGAAGAAGCAGAACAAGTAGAGCTTCAAAAACAAGAAGCGTAATTACCTACTTTATTTTGTATTTAATTGAAACCGGGATTCGTTCCGGTTTTTTATCGCCTTAATTCTTCGCCTCCTCTCACAATATGGCAAAAGAGTCCTAGCCCTACGCCTCTTCTCACTATGAAACCTGTTTTAATACGATTAGTATATTCAGCATAAGAGTCGATATAGAACAAGACCTTAAGCAACTGCTTTTTAGAATGTGCGTTAGACACAACTAGCAGTATGCTCAATCAATTCGACACAAACATAATGATAAGGGTGGTTTGGCAAACACCTGATTGAAACGTCAAACGAGGCTAGGATGGCGCAATACTCGACTGAAGTAGAGTCGAGCCTAGAATTTCATCTTGATTCAAGAGTCAAAAAAGAAAGAGCTTTTGAAGCATTTATTAGGCTTGAAACTATTCAAGGCAAACACCTAATTGAAGAGGTTTGTCGAAAACGTATTTCTGATGCAAGAAAAATAGACCCATCGCTAGAAAGCGGTAATTTGCTCAAAATAATCACCTCCAATGCATATGAGAAAGCATGCCTTTCGAGTTCACTTGGAAGTATAGCCATTGAGCTAGAAGCGCTAGAAAGCACAATTCACCAACACTACCCATCGTGGCTCGATTTTTGGTGTGATTATCTCATCTATAAGCTTCGCAAGAGTTACCAAGGGTATAGCTGTCCAGAGCAAGCTCCAACTTACGCTTACATGCCACGAGTCGATGGGTATTACAAATCCGAACTCGTAAACGTCTCCAGCAATACCGAGTTAGTTTTCACACCATATTGCAGCCAACCGATGAGACTTGCTGATGCCATACTAATGAGCAATTTACAAACCCTTGTCCGCAAAGAGCAATGGTATGAGATTTTGTTGGACTTGGAGTTATCCCAAAATGAAACACATTTTGTATTAACCGCCCCGAGTATCGATTCAGAACATAGGCATCTTATATCAAGCGCTCGAATTCAGTGCGGGAAATCACTTTCTGAATGGTTGTTCTTTTCTCATTACTTCAATAACCCTTTGTGGCATTTTGAAAACTCTAATGAATTGGGGCAGCTTCTTGTTCAACAAAAAGTGACCTCTGAAACAACGACTTCTGATGCTTCCTTACAACATCAATTACATCACCACACACTGAACAAAAATGCCATTTGCGAAATAATAAGACTGGCAATTTCTGCCCCACGTTCACTTGGGCTGTATTTCTTGTACCTTAGCCAAAAACGTTTAGCTGAAGTGCTAGACGAGAATCAGTTCTGCACGGCTTTCATCATTACGCAAAATCCGGCCATGCTCTATTTTTATCAATCGATGTCGCAGAAAAGCTACACAAACTTGGCATTTTTCAGTTCCGGTACAGAGCAAATCAATAAAGGTATGTGGTATTTGCCCAATGTACGGAGAGACTTCGAGACAACGGACTTTCGAAGCTATAAAACGAAAGTCCTAGCAGAAAAGCGGAGTCAAAATTGATATGGATATTTTGAATCTCTTTGACGTAATGACGTATCCAAAAGCAATAACACTGGTCGTGACTGCTGGCTTTGTGTTGGCATGGATCGGATACTTCATCAACTCATTAGTTCGTAAGCACTATGATTTTAAATCTGGGTATTATATCTATTACATCGGCTACTCTTTCAGTCTATGCCTGTGGATATTAACCAATGTGTACTTTCACACCGAACTGCCATTATTGCTCGGAAAAACACTATCTATTGGTTTAGCCGTATTGTCGAATTTGTTTGCTTACTCGGCATTTGCATTTGCTTATACGTTTTCGTGTTTACTTAGTGCCGGAGTATCAAAACCAGAACTAAAGTCCAGCCAAAAGTTGGTGCTCTTAGCCTTTAGTACAGTCGCTATAGCAATAAATCTAGTACCAGGACTTACCGTCATTGATGTTGCTTTTGCCGCACCTAGTGAGTTTTCAATTCAGTTTGGCCCATTAACTAGCTTATTTTTCACCTTGGTTTTTGTGCTGATCATCCTTACGCTAAAAAACCTGTTTTATATTAAAGGAAGTAAATTTAGACTTATCAAAGTCCGCTCTAACTACATGATTGCCGGGATTGTTATCTTTATGCTTTCTACGCTAACAATTCAGGTTGGAATGACTTTTTTCCTTAATGACTTTTCGCTAACTTGGCTTCCACCTGCCCTATCCATCAGTGAAATGCTCTTTGTCGGATATGCATTGCTGACATCACGTTTTTACAGCGCTAGGTATTTGACATACATGGTAATCACCGCGGTGTTTACTGCAGCAATGTACTCTATTCCCCTCGTTGCCTTATACATCCCGTTATCAGAAAGTCACCAATTGGTCACTGCTGCTTTCATCTGTTCATTCATCGGCATAACTTGGCAATCTGTATTCAAACAGGTAAGTCGCTATACCTCCTTCCTCATCTATGGGGAAGTTCTAACCCCCGTTCAGCAAATTCTTTCTCTAGAAAGTGAGTTTAAAGATTCAATCGATGATGCAATGCATCAACTAGCTTTTTTACTGAATATATCAAGTGAGAAGCTTCGTTTAGTGACCAGCAGTTATACCGAAACCGTTTATGAAAACTACTTGCCGAATAAGAAATCTGCACTGGTTTTTGACGAGTTGGTGGAACGACTAGAGCAGTCCTATTCAACTGAACGCGAACTAAAACAGCTGCATGAGAAAATGAGCTCGAATAAGACTGCACTCGTATTACCGCTTTTTGGAAAAGGAAAGTCTGTGACTCATTTGCTTATCTCTCCTCACAAAATCGATAATGCACTCTTCTCCAACGAAGAAATTTCGGCACTGCAAACGCTATTAAACCGCGTCCAGACAACCATTGAAGCCGACAGGAAGATCAGACAAAGTCGCGCTCTGGCGAATTCGATTGCCCACGAAATGCGAAATCCATTAGCGCAAGTTCAGCTCCAGTTTGAAAAGCTAAAGCAGCATATCGAAAAGAAATCAGAAACAGCAGATACGTTAGTTGACATAGAAAAAGGACAAGGCGCAATTCAAAGAGGTCGCCAGCTTATTGATATTATTCTGCGAGAAGTGAGCGACAACGCTCAAGAGCATGAGCCAAGCTCACAAGTCTCCATTCAGGCGGCTGTTCAGCAAGCGGTACAGCGCTATGGGTTTGAAAGTGCAGAAACAAGTCAACGTATTCACTTATCTGCGAATAATGATTTTATTGCCAACTTAAACGAAACACTGTTTAGCTTTGTCATCTTCAATCTTTTGCGAAATGCGATTTACTACTTCGATTCTTACCCTCAGAGTCAAATTGAGATTCAATATGAGATTGGCCAGTACGAAAACACTCTCGTCTTTCGTGATACCGGACCTGGCATTGACGAAAATATTCTGCACAGAGTATTTGAGGACTTTTTCAGCCACCAAAAAAGCGGTGGTAGCGGACTTGGTCTTGGCTACTGTCAACGTGTTATGCGCTCGTTTGGAGGCCGAATCGAGTGTCAATCGGTCTTAGGGCAATACACTGAGTTTTATCTATATTTCCCAGTGGTACCAAATGCTATCAAACCTATCGACAAGAAGATAACCAACCTACCGTCACTGTCAGCTCAACCGAGTAAAGCGATAACGAATCGTGACGGGCTTCAGTTTAACAACGTCAAAGTTAATGCCCCAACAATTCTTGTCGTCGATGATAAAGAAGTCCAACGTGCGTTGGTTCAGATGTATCTTGATAAACTTAAGGTCAATACTATTCAAGCAAACAACGGTGAAACTGCCGTCAATATATTCAAAACAAATGATATTGACTTGGTATTGATGGATGTACAGATGCCAATCATGAATGGATTTGAAGCAAGCAAAAAAATCAAAGAGTTATCTCCAAACACCCCTATTATTGCTTTATCAGGAGAGTCAGGAGATCGTGAACTAGAGCTGATTCACGAGTTGATGGATGATCGCCTTTCAAAACCTACGACCATAACTGCCCTCAACAGTATTCTTGATCGATGGCTCAATAATCAGCATACAAGAGAACAAGAAGTAGAAAAGATATAAAACATGGCACTTGTTATGCAACATCGTCAGCAATAGGAACATTACAGTACCAATTAATACATTAAATTATTGGTACTGTGAGGAGGCTATATGCTAATGCAGAGACATACTTACTACGGATTGATACACCACGGTATAAAAGCACTGTTGTTAGACAGAGTTGGGCACTTTACTGAGGATGAATACCATCAGTATTTGTCTATCATGACAGGCAAATCAACCTGCTTCACAATGTCTGAAGAAGAGCTTGAAATGACGGTCCACAATTTATTGCACGAGGGCTACTTAGAAGACGTGAAATCATTGGTCTCCCAGTACCAAAACGTAGCTTAGCCAAGGTAGAAAATTGCCGCGTAAACGTGGCAATTTTTGTCTCTAAACACCTTCAAGTGTTCACATTGCCCGAGATTCCGCTAGACTGTCCTCAACTCAACAACTCGGTTTTTCTGCAATATGAAGCAAATCATTGATTTTATTCCCCTCATAGTCTTCTTTGCCCTGTACAAGATGTACGATATATATGTTGCGACTGGGGCGCTTATTGTCGCAACCGCGATTCAAATTGTGTTGACGTTCGCTTTATACAAAAAAGTAGAAAAGATGCAGCTCATTACGTTTGCTATGGTCGCAATCTTCGGTGGCATGACTATCTTCCTACACGATGAAAACTTCATTAAGTGGAAAGTCACCATCGTTTATATGATCTTCGCCATTGGTCTAGCAGTTAGCCATGCGATGGGTAAATCGGCAATCAAAGGCATGTTGGGTAAAGAGATCTCCTTACCAGAAGCCGTTTGGACGAAGATCAACTGGGCATGGGTTGGCTTCTTCTCTCTCTGTGCGGGCTTAAACGTTTATGTTGCATTTAAGCTACCATTAGATGTGTGGGTAAACTTCAAAGTATTTGGCTTGTTGATTGCAACGTTTGCATACATGATCGCGACAGGTTTCTACATCTACAAACACATGCCCAAAGAGCAGAAAGAAGACTCATCCGATGTATCGGTTGATGATTAAAAACTCAGTTTTGCTATAATCCGCGCACATTTATTATTTACAGCGACCCTTGGGTCGCTGTTTTGTTGTTTGCTCCATTTTTTGCATATTAGAAATATTAGGATGTCATCATGAGTGAAGAAGGTCATTCACCTAAAGGGCAATTACTGCTTCGTACATTGGCTATGCCAGCTGACACAAATGCCAACGGCGATATCTTTGGCGGTTGGATCATGTCTCAATTGGATTTAGCTGGTGCAATCTTGGCCAAAGAAATATCTTCCGGCCGCGTTGTTACTGTTTCAGTTTCCAGCATTACCTTTAAAAAGCCGGTTAGCGTTGGAGACGTTGTATGTTGCTACGGCGTATGCAGTAAAATTGGTCGTACTTCAATGAGCGTTGATCTAGAGGTTTGGGTAAAACCAGTCAAAGTACACGGTGTTGAAGACCGCTTCATGGTTTGTGATGCCACATTCAACTACGTAGCCATCGATAGTGACGGTAAACCACGCCCGATTCAAAAGTAATCTATTGTACTTAAATGCTAGGAATTGCTTCACAATTTCGCATGTAAACTTGTTCGTGGTATAAAAAAGGCGTTAAATTAACACTTTACCCTCCCAATTAAGGAACTATGCTATGTGGTATGTCATCTTTTCTCAGGATATTGAGAATTCGTTGGAAAAACGTCTAAGTGTTCGCCCTCAACACCTTGAGCGCTTACAACAATTACAAGATGAAGGTCGCCTACTTACAGCAGGGCCAATGCCAGCGGTCGATTCCGATAATCCCGGTGAAGCAGGCTTTACTGGCTCAACCGTGATAGCAGAGTTTGCTAGTTTGGAAGATGCCCAAGCATGGGCAGACGCTGACCCTTACATTGCGGCGGGTGTTTACGAAAACGTGATCGTAAAACCGTTTAAGAAAGTATTTTAAGTTATGAAAAAATTACTGTGTCTCTTCCTTGTATTTGGTGCGTTAGCCGGTTGTACATCTAACGATGACCAACAACGTCAACTTGAATTGATGGCATCAAACCGCGCAGGCGTTCTATCTGCAGGCCTGCCTGTTGAGTATGGGCCACTGAAGATCTTGCGCGTTTCATCCAATAAAAATGTTGTTGAGATGATGATGATCTATAACGACGATGCACTAGGTGCTAAGCCGTTAAATCAAGTACTCAACACCAGTATCTACACATACTGCAATACACCTGCAGTACGTAAGCAAATCGATATGGGATTGATGTACCGAATTAAGATCCGCAACTCTCGTGGCCAATTAATAGCGGATGAGTTGGTATCTGAACAAACTTGTACTGCGACTCAAAAGCCACAGTAATTGCTGGATTGGTTTACCTAAAACCAATCAGGGATACAAAAGCGAGGACAACGGTCCTCGCTTTTTTGTTTCTCTAAGATACTTACATAACTGGTTTATGCTAACTCTGCGCGCAACTTTTTAGTCGCTGACACTAAATTAGCCAATGCCGCTTCGGTTTCTGTCCAGTTACGAGTTTTCAAGCCACAGTCTGGGTTCACCCACAAGCGCTGCGCTGGTATTTTCTCTGCCGCTTTTTTGATCAAGCCTTCAATCCAATCTTCTGTAGGGATGTTAGGTGAATGAATGTCGTACACACCAGGTCCAATTTCATTTGGATAATTGAAATCCTCAAACGCTTTGAGTAGTTCCATGTTAGAACGAGACGTCTCAATAGTAATGACATCCGCATCCATTGCCGCAACAGAGTCAATAATCTCATTGAACTCGCTATAGCACATATGGGTATGAATTTGAGTTTCTGGCTTCGCGCTAGCTGCCGAGATCTTAAATGCATCAACGGCCCAGTTGAGGTACTCATTATGATCGCGTTTTTTCAGAGGTAAGCCTTCACGAATCGCAGGCTCATCAATTTGAATAATATTGATACCAGCCTCTTGTAAATCTGATACTTCATCTCGCAACGCAAGGGCGAGCTGGTTTGCAATTTCTTTGCGAGTAATATCTTCACGAGGAAATGTCCAACACAAAATCGTCACGGGGCCAGTAAGCATACCTTTCATCTGCTTACTCGTAAGTGATTGCGCGTAGGTCGACCACTCTACCGTAATTGGCTTTTCGCGTTCTACGTCCGCGACCACAATCGCAGGTTTCACGCAGCGAGAGCCATAGCTTTGTACCCAGCCAAACTTAGTGGTTTGGAAGCCAGCTAAGTTTTCTGCAAAATACTCCACCATATCGTTGCGTTCAGCTTCACCGTGTACCAATACATCAAGGTCGAGCGCTTCTTGACGCTTTACCGCGTCGGCAATGTGACCTTTCAGCGCTTGATGGTACTCAGCCTCTGAAAGTTGACCGCTTCTGAACGCACTGCGCTGAACACGTATTTCACCGGTTTGTGGAAAAGAACCGATAGTCGTAGTAGGCAACAATGGCAAACCTAGCACCTCGGCTTGATGCGCCGCACGCTCGACATAAGGAGCACTGCGCTCCGTCAAAGAAGCCGAAATCCCTTTCAAACGATTTTGCACATGTGGCTTATTTACGTGAGTCGCGGTTTTACGAGCTTTTATTGGCTGGCTATATGTATCACAAGCGAGGATCGCATTGTGGTCACCATCGAGTGCGCGTCCAAGTAGCGCTACTTCAATCACTTTTTGTTTTGCAAACGCAAACCAACTTTTCACCTCATCACTTAGCGCTGGTTCCAATTCCAAATCCACAGGGCTATGCAGAAGTGAACAAGAAGTCGCGATCCAAAGCCTATCACCAAGTTTGTCTTTGATTGGTTGCAAGCGCTCTAACTGGGAGCTTAAATCTGAGCGCCAAACATTACGGCCGTTTATCACACCAGCAGAAAGTACCCAACCTTGTGGTAGTTTAGCGACAACTTCCTCTAGCTGCTCTGGAGCGGTTGACAAATCAATATGCAAGCCATCGACTTTCAGAGCTATCACCTTATCAATCGTGTCAGTAACAGAATCAAAATAGGTCGTGAGAAGCACCTTCACATCACTTCGGATCACTTGATAAGCCAAGTTAAACGCGTCAGCCCACTTATCTTCAAGTTCAAGTGAAAGAATTGGCTCATCAATTTGTACCCATTCCACACCTTGGCTTGCCAACTTAGACAAAATCGCTTGGTACGCTGTTAGTAATCTCGGGAGTAAGGTAAGGCGGTCAAAGTCTTCTTCTACTTCTTTGCCCAAGTACAGATAGCTAAGAGGACCAAGCAACACAGGCTTTACTTTATGCCCCGCTTTGATTGCGTCGTTCACTTCTTCAAACAACTGTGGCCAGCTGACTTCAAATGTATCGTCCTTACTGAACTCAGGTACAATGTAGTGATAGTTGGTATTGAACCACTTGGTCATGTCAGAGGCCGCTGCACCTGCACAGCCACACCCCGATTGAGACTGACCACGACCCACTTTGAATAAGGTATCCAGATCTGGGAAGCCAGTTGCATGACGCTTAGGAACATGCCCCAAAAGCAACGTCGTGGTTAATACGTGATCGTACCAAGCAAAATCTCCGGCAGTTGCGAAACTCAATCCCGCTTCTGATTGGGTGTTCCAGTTTTTCTCGCGTAGTCCCGCGCCGACTCGTTTAAGCTCAGCTTGATCGATTTCACCTCGCCAGTATTTCTCCTGTGCAAACTTCAGTTCGCGCTTTTCGCCAATGCGTGGGTAACCAAGAATATGCGTTGTCGTAGCCATGTCCGTATTCCTTATTCATTTTCTGATATTGAGGTCAGCACATCGGGAATGAAATTCACCAAGATGTCTGGATGGCTAAAACTATCTCTCTCATGCATGAATTGAACAACATCCAATTATTCAACTTGTTTATTAAAAAAATTCATAGTGAGCGATCTCACTCGCACTAGATTGGCATAAATGGACGTCTAGACGTTTACATATCCATTTTTTATCGGTAAGTTAATATGGCTCATGGAAGACACATAAGGATGAAAGGGATTCATGATAGAGTTGAAACACTTACGTACCCTCACTTCGTTAAGAGATACTGGGTCACTCACTGCGACCGCGACGGCATTGCACTTAACGCAATCCGCCCTTTCACACCAAATCAAAGACTTAGAATCTCGTATTGGTGGTCAGCTGTTTTTGAGAAAAACTCGCCCAGTAAAATTCACTTCTGAAGGAGAGATCCTACTGCGTCTTGCTGATGAAATATTGCCAAAGATCGCCAAATCCGAGAACGAGCTGGCCAGCCTAAAAGAGGACGTTAACGGCCGCTTGCACATGGCGATTGAGTGCCATTCTTGCTTCCAGTGGTTGATGCCTGCCCTTAAGGAATATCAGCTCACTTGGCCAAGTGTCACGCTTGATTTCTCCTCTGGTTTTGGTTTTGAGCCGCTTCCAGCCTTACTCGCTGGAGAACTTGATTTAGTAATCACATCCGACATACAGCCACGTTCTGAAGTGCACTATGAGCCACTGTTTGATTTCGAAATGCGTCTGATCACGTCCACCAGCCATTCGCTTGCCAATAAAGAGATCATTGAACCAGAAGATCTTGCCGATCAAACCATGCTCTCCTACCCGGTTCAGAAACAGAGGTTGGATGTGGTAAAACACTTTTTGCAACCAGCAGGTGTGGAACCAGCCAAATGGAAACAAGCAGATAACACGCTAATGCTGGTACAAATGGTGTCAGCAGGATTGGGCGTCGCGGCGTTGCCTAACTGGGCTATTTCGGAGTTTTCGCGTCAAGGGCTCATCACCAGTAAGCCATTTGGGGATGGGTTGTGGCGTCGCTTATTTGCAGCAACACGCAACTCAGAAAAGGATAAGCGTTACTTGCAAGCCTTCTTTGCCACCGCGCGCCAACAATGCAAAAGCCACCTTGACGGCATCAAGATGGCTTAAAATATGGGATATAGAAACGAAATTAACGTTCGTAGGATTTGAATTGATTGGTAAGTGGGTCGTATTGGTAACCAAGCATATCAAGCTTGCCCACCACCGATTCCACGTCCATCTCATACATAGAAACCAGTTCTTCAAAGCTGTCGCACTCTAAGCGCAACTTTTCATTCACGATACCCAGCAAGATAATGCTGTCCCAGTTACTCACATTGCTTAAGTCCATAGCGACACTCCTCTAAAACAAGGTATTCTGCCTCAATTCTGTTGAGCACATGCGTCTTGGCGCGCTCTAATCCAATAGAGGCTATATCTAAAGCGTAGACTTAATCTAATGATTTGAAAGTGAGCTCGGTCTAAATCCCGAGCTCATCAATAAGAATTCTGATAGGAGTGTTAAACAGATAGGCTTATGCGCTAAGCAGGAATAGACCTTGAAGGCTGGTCATTGAAGCAAGAGCAAGTAACAATGCCGCTGCAACTTGGACTTTGTTTGGTGTCTTATGGGTAAAGATATGCCAGCACCAAACCACGATCGCCATAATCAGCATCGCCAATGACGCCAAGATATGTTGAGTAACAGAGTTAAGCGTCACTTCATCTAATTGATAGGCAGAGAACAGGCTCATCACAACCAACAGCATACCTGATACCACGCCTGTCACTGGAAGAATGCGATGGAAAGCTTGTAGACGGCTACGCGCTATCACAAGTAGAAGCTGCGCAAATACTGCCCCTAAGAAGAAAACCATCAGAGCCATAGAAGCGGAAGCAGCCCAGTGCGGTTGTTCTATCACTTGAATGCTCACATAAGCAAACGCCAAACCGTTCGCTAGATGCAGCGCCCATAAAGGACCTTTTTCACGTGTCTTTTTGGTTTGAACTTGTGAGTAAAAATAGAAGATAGCGAATACAATCATGAATGCTTCAATACGAAGCGATGCTACTGCTAACCAAAGAATGCCAATTGATGGCAACATCTTGTGCAGACGACCACGTTGACCCGGACAGATATCGCCCTTAATCAAAAGCAAGGTCAACAGCGCTTGGGCGCCAAATAGCATAGGAGGAAAAGTTAACAGCAGTTGTTGAATCATGTTGAATGCAAACTCAAAAGTCATTTTGGGGTGGCGATAATAGCAAATCACTATGATCTCTACTACTACCGCCCTAATCTATTGATACGTTTACTGGCATTCAACTATTTGCTAGGTAGTACAAAATATCATCTTGTGTAATAACACCTCGGAAATAATGATTTTCGTCGCAAACAACCCAAGGAAAACTAATATTAGCTTGTAGCAGCTCAGGAATATATTTGAGCTTGGTGCTTGACTCTACCGTTTGAAACTTAGTACTCATCACTTGATTAATGGGTTTCTTCCAAACTCTAGCTTCTCTCTCTGTCTCTAAATCCGTCCCCATGGAAGGTGTCAAATGTAGACTGATGTGCTCTTTCAAAATAATGCCAACACAACGCTTTTCATCAACAACAACTAACGGGGAGCCCTCATTCAAATTCATAAACTCGACTGCAAGGGACAAAGGCTCGCCAGGATCGAGGTGGTGAACATTCGCATGACATATCGAGAGCAACGAAGCGTTGGGGTTCAATTTTGACTGCACCTCAACAAACAGATCCTCGTATGAAACAAGCTTGTCAAACATTACTGTGGGAAGCGCCTCTGAGAACACAAACCCCTGCATGAAGTCTACACCTATTCTTGATAGCGCTTTCAGCTCAGCCAATGTTTCAACCCCTTCCGCAATAACTTGCACTCCTAAACTGTGGGCAAGCTGAGTGATCATTTTGACAATATTGTATTTCGTACTTCCCTCTGTAAGGTTTTGCACAAACTTTCTGTCAATTTTAAGTACATCAAACTGACCATCTTCAAGGTAAGAAAAGGAAGAGTACCCCGTGCCAAAATCGTCAATAGCAACCCTGATGCCATGTTGACGCAGTTGTTCAAGAGCCATCGCGTGCTCAGCATCTTGCTCAAAGTACGCAGTTTCAGTTAGCTCTATGGTTACCGCGCGGGGGTCAACGCCACTCGACTGAATGATTTCAAATGAATTTTGCAATACTTGTAATGAGTCAAGACGAGTATTCAAAGACCGATTAATGGTTAAGCCAATATCTTCTCCATAAACACTCTGCAAATGTGGCAACTGCTTGATAGCAATTTGGCAAACCAAATCATCCAGCGCTGAAACCAACTCAAGATCTTCAATAACAGTGATCATCTCTTGAGTGCTGCACTGCTGATTTTTATGTTGGAACCGAGCGAGTGCCTCAAATTTTACAACTCGTCCTGTTTTAGTCTCTATAATTGGTTGAAAATAAACATCTATTTGTTTTGATGCTATTTGTTCTCTCAACTGGCTTTCTAGTTGAAGTCGTTTTACCAGTTCAGAGTGCAAATCACTGTTGTAAAAGTTGAAGTAACTTTCAATTCCAGATTTAGCAGAAACCATTGCTTGTGCAGCTTGAACTACCGCTTTAGTTGGACTGTCTGTATCATAACCAATGACCGAGACACCTGTACGACCTGCGACAACGGAATCGTGCATTTCAGAGCCTACTTCCGCCCTTAGTTCAGTGAAGAACCCTCGAATTGCAATTTGTATCAATCGTAATGGGCTAAGCCAACGGCATTTGGGTGTTTGTATACAAATAGAAAAAACATTTTTGGTAAGTTGGCTCGCTATACTGACATGTTTACTGCGCATTAAAAAATCAGAAAAACCTAACTGCTCTTCAACCATAAGTTGGGAGCTGAACTTAGGAGCAAGAGTCATGACAATCTTGATGTCTTTTTTCAAATCATTGCCACATAAGGCATTAAGTTGTTTTTCGAACTCTAACTTATTTGGTAGATAACTAATCCAATTAGAGTGACCATCTTTTCGGCTCTTTAATCTAAATAAAGACGCGGAAATGTCCGTCGAAAAACCCAAATATAGAATTTGCTGACTTGGAAGAGCAAGCTTATAGACACAAAGGTGATGAGCTTGGTCGCCTCCCGAAGCATTGAGGCTGAGTAAGTTGCCAGACCAACTTCCTTCCCGTTCGACTTCTTCCCAAATTTTCTCGTAGAAATCTCGACTATGTAGCTCAGAGCTAAATATCTGAGTTTTGAGTCCGACAATATCTAGGTTTTGATAACCCATTTGTCGTTCAAATGCCGAGTTGCATCCTAATATTTTGGTTTCTTCATCGGCAACCAGCACACCAACATTCGGCAGTTTAAAAATCGTTTCAAGAATTTTGGCCAGTTCTTCAGTTCCGTGTAGCTTTAACTGTGGGACCAGAGTTCCTTGGATGTAGGCATCATTAATCTTTTCAAAACAACAATCTATGTGAACTAAGACATCCTGTTTCGGAACGATACAGCATGAGAATCCGTCCTCTCCACCTAATGCCTTTACTCGGTTAAAACGATTCAGAGCATCTTCTCTTTGCTGTTTAGACATATAGTCAATTAACTGCTCAAAGCTAAATATCGGTTCTTCGATTGCACAGCAATCCTTTAGTGCTTGCCTATCACAATCAAATACAAGTGT
Organism: Vibrio sp. SCSIO 43153; assembly: GCF_023716625.1. Taxonomy (NCBI): domain Bacteria; kingdom Pseudomonadati; phylum Pseudomonadota; class Gammaproteobacteria; order Vibrionales; family Vibrionaceae; genus Vibrio; species Vibrio sp. SCSIO 43153. Next base: position 1,281,605 of record NZ_CP071855.1, on the reverse strand, counting down.
TTCTAAATCAAGCGACCAATTAATCACTTTGCTTGCATTCCTTTGTGTGAGCTCTGCCTGCTGCAGCATATTAAGCATTTCAGTCATAACTTAGCCTCACTCCTTTAGCACCTCCTGTGCAACACCTTGAGTATAGAAAAGTTTTCCTATAAGCACACTAATGCTTATAGGTAAAGTTTGATCCCCCTCAAACCTTGTAACCTTAAGAATTAAATGGCCAAATTGCCTAAAAATTCTTCCTAAAAATCGTAGCTCTGAACAAATCGCCTTGAACTAGCTGAGATATGCGACTTCACTGTAGATACCTGATCATCAAATCGCTATAATTCGCGCTCCCTGGAACAGAGAGCAAAATATGACCAACGACATTACTCCTATTCATGAGTACAAAAAATACTGGGCTGAGTGTTTTGGTACGGCACCTTTCTTGCCGACCAGCCGCAAAGAAATGGACGCCCTAGGATGGGATAGTTGTGACATTATCATTGTCACGGGTGACGCATACGTGGACCACCCGAGCTTTGGTATGGCAATCATTGGTCGTCTTCTAGAAGCACAAGGCTTCCGTGTTGGTATCATTGCTCAACCAGAATGGAACAACAAAGATGCTTTCATGCAGCTTGGTAAGCCAAATCTGTTCTTCGGGATCACCGCGGGTAACATGGACTCGATGATCAACCGTTACACGGCGGATAAAAAGCTTCGTCACGATGATGCGTACACGCCAAACAACGAAGGCGGTAAACGTCCTGATCGTGCAACCTTGGTGTATTCACAGCGTTGTCGTGAAGCCTATAAAGGCACACCTATCGTTCTTGGTGGTATCGAAGCAAGTTTGCGACGTGTGGCTCACTACGATTACTGGTCTGATAAAGTTCGCCGCTCTGTTCTGTTCGATGCAAAAGCGGACATCCTTCTTTTTGGTAACGCAGAACGTGCCCTAGTGGAAGTCGCGCACCGTCTTGCCGATGGCGAAGACATTTCGACCATGACCAACATTCGCGGTACTGCGGTAAACCTTGCGGCAGAGCCAGAAGGCTACACCATTATCGATTCTTCTCGCATTGAGAAACCTCGTAAAGAAGCGTTCGTACCTAAGAACCCTTACGAAGTGGAAACTCAGTGCGATACCAAAAAAGATGAGCCCGTCGCACAGCCGATCACGATTCGTCCATCGCGTCACGATGCAGCAACGACCGCTGTCCGCCTGCCTCATTTTGAAAAACTCAACAACGACCGTATTCTTTATGCGCACGCGAGCCGTGTGATGCACTTGGAAACCAACCCATACTCTGGCCGCGCACTGATTCAGCGTCATGGTGACCGTGAGCTTTGGGTAAACCAAGCTCCGATCCCGCTAAGCACAGAAGAGATGGACTACGTGTTCGGCCTATCGTACGCACGTGTTCCCCACCCAATGTACGGCAAAGCAAAAATTCCTGCTTACGACATGATTAAGACCTCGGTTAACATCATGCGTGGCTGTTTTGGTGGCTGTTCTTTCTGTTCGATTACCGAGCACGAAGGCCGCATCATTCAAAACCGCTCACAAGACTCAATCATCAATGAGCTGGAAGAGATCCGCGACAAAGTACCTGGCTTTACCGGTACAATCTCTGACTTGGGTGGCCCTACAGCAAACATGTACCGTCTTGGCTGTAGCGATCCGAAAGCAGAAGCAAACTGTCGTCGCCCTTCTTGTGTGTTCCCAGGTATCTGTAACAAACTAAACACGGACCACAAACACACCATCGATCTTTACCGTGCCGCGCGTAAAGTGGAAGGCGTGAAGAAAGTCATGATCGCATCAGGCGTACGTTACGACCTAGCGATTGAATCACCAGAGTACGTGAAAGAGCTTGTAACTCACCACGTAGGCGGTTACCTGAAGATTGCTCCAGAGCATACCGAGAAAGGTCCACTGGACCTGATGATGAAACCGGGCATGGGCACTTACGACCGCTTTAAAGAGATGTTTGAGAAGTACAGCGCGGAAGCGGGTAAGAAGCAATACCTGATCCCTTACTTCATCTCAGCACACCCAGGTACCGAAGACGAAGACATGCTGAACTTGGCGCTGTGGTTGAAGAAAAACAACTTCGAGTGTGACCAAGTACAGAACTTCTACCCATCGCCGATGTGTAACGCAACGTCAATGTACTACTCAGAGACAAACCCTCTGAAACGCGTGAAGTACAAACAACGTGAAGATGTACCAGTAGCAAAAGGTGAACGTCAACGTCGTCTACATAAAGCGCTACTTCGCTACCACGATCCAGATAACTGGCCAATGATCCGTGAAGCGCTGATCAACATGGGCAAGAAGCACCTGATTGGTGATAAGCCGAACTGTCTGGTTCCAGCAGAAGACATTGATGCGCAAACACCAGCACAACGTCGTAAGTCTGGTCGTCACGGTGCAAACCGTTTCGCAACTAAACACACCAAGAACCAACCAGGCTTTGGTGGTCACTTGAACAAACGTTCTGAAGGTGGCTCGCGTGATGGCAAACCATCTGGCAACCGCAACGGTTCAGGTAAAACGCAAGGCGGTCAAAACGGCCAAGGTCGTGGAAACCAAAACCGCGGTAATGGTGGCGCAAATGGTCAACGTCCTAACTCGAGCTCTCGACCAGGCGGTAACAACCAAAACCGTTCAAACGGCGCAGGTTCACAAGGTCAAGGTCGTCCTCAAGGACAAGGCAAACCGGCTGGTCAACGCAAACCGAAACGCCGTTAATTCAATATGACTTGAATACTAAAAAGGGCTCCAGAGATAACTCTGGAGCCCTTTTGTTTTGTCTGAATGAACCTGGATAGCTAAATTATTTCGCTACGTTACCTGCAACGTTCAGTGCATCCCAAGTACGTGCGAATGGTGGTGCGTAGCAGAAGTCCATGTAGCCTAGTTGCTGTGTTGTCATCTTCGCGGTGATGGCAACAGCAAGTGCGTTGATTCTGCCTACTGCGCCTTTCTTACCAACGATTTCGCCACCAAGCAATACATTGGTTTCTGGGTGATAAACCAGCTTCACTTTAATGTCTTCTTGACCTGGGTAGTAGTCGGTTTGGTTCTTATCTGAAATGGTTGAAACCTTCACTTCCAAACCGTGTTCTTTGGCTAGAAGTTCTGATACGCCTGTGCATGCCAGTTCGTAGTCCAGCACTTTCAAGCAAGACGAGCCCAAGAAACCACTCATGTAAGTGTCTTTGCCTGCAAGTTTATCCGCCATCATGCGCGCTTGTTTGTTAGCAGTGGTTGCAAGTGGAACATACACTGATTTTCCTAGCGCCATGTGGTGAACCACTGCACAGTCGCCAGCTGCGTAGATGTGTGCATCTTCTGTTGCGCCAAACTCATCGACTAGTAGTGCGCCGTTCGCGGCTTTTGGTAACTCGAACGCTTCTGTGTTTGGTTTAAAGCCAAGTGACATGATCACAACGTCTGCTTCCACATTGCCGTTGTCGGTTTCTACGATGTAACCGCCTTGCTCTGCGTCGCGAATGGCTGATACGCTGCAACTGGTTTTTAGCTCAGCGCCAGATTCACGAATCGCGCCTTCTACCACTTCAATCATCTCAGGGCTGAACTGACGGCTCATCACGTGTTGTTCACGCTCAATAATGGTGACGTGTTTGCCTAGTAGGTGCGCAGCATCGAACACTTCAAGGCCGATAAAGCCGCCGCCGATAACGCAAACGCGTTGTTTGTTGCTGTCCTTAAGCGCTTCTTTTACCGCCAAGCCATCTTCCATGCTGGTTAGCGTGTATACGTGTTCTGGGTTGAACTCGCCAAACGATGGCACGATTGGACGCGCGCCCGTGGCAATCACCAACATATCGTAATCGATGGTGCTTTCTTCACCTTGGTGACGGACTTTAATCTGCTTTTCAGTGCGGTCTAGTGCCACCATTTCAGTTTCAATGCGCACGTCTAAACCCGATTTAATCGCTTGTTCTGGCGTACGAGAAATCATGCGTTCAGTGTCATCAAACATGCCACCAGCAAAGTAAGGTAAGCCACACGCACCGAACGAGATGTAATCGCGCTTATCTAGCACAATCACTTCATCTGATGGCTGATTACGTTTGTATTTCGCTGCGAAACTCATACCTGCAGCACTACCGCCTACGACAACAACTTTCATATTTATTACCTAAATAACCTGAACTCAGGAAAAACGGAGAGCACCCGCGTTGGGTGCTCTTTATTAAGTTTGGAAATTACACTGCTGCTTCTTTTGTTACTGTTGCAGCAACATCAGCGTTGTATTGCTCAGTGTTTAGTGAGCCATTCTTCTTCGCGGTTAGTACACCTGACAACATTGAGCCAGAGATGTTAAGCGCGGTACGAGCCATGTCGATAAGTGCTTCGATAGAAACCAGAATCGCCACAACCGTAATGTCTAGACCCATGATAGTCAGCACCGCTACCGCCGCGAACGTTGCACCGCCACCAACACCTGCGATACCGAATGAAGCAATTGCGATGACAGCAATCAGTTGTAGGATGAAGCCTAGGTCAACTGGCATACCCATTACTTGAGCCGCCATGATAGCGAGCATTGCTGGGTAGATACCTGCACAGCCGTTCTGACCGATACTGGTACCGAACGTTGCTGACATGTTTGCTGTTTCTTCGTCCACACCTAGACGTTGAGTTTGAGTTTCAACGTTTAGTGGGATTGCCGCCATGCTTGAGCGAGAACCGAAGCCAAATACGAGCACTGGCCAGATTTTCTTCATGAACTTCGCAGGAGACAGACCGAACATTGACACCATCACGAAGTGGATAGCGAACATTACACCGATTGCCACGTAGCTTGCTAGTAGGAAGCGCCCCATTTCTGCTAGTGCGAACAAATCGTTTGTCATCATGAACGTGGTCATCAGAGCGAATACACCGTAAGGCGTCAGCTTCAGAATCTCACGTACCATTGAAAGTACGACTTCTTTTGCAGAGTTGATGAAATCAACGAAGTTTTGCACTTTCTCTGGCTTACGGTTTTTCACTTGCAGGATACAGTAGCCAAGGAACATACCGAACAATACCGTTGATAGCGTCGACGTACGTTGAGAGCCCGTTAGCATGTCAAAGATGTTGGTTGGGATGATAGACAGCGCCATACCTGACAGACCGCTGCTCGCCATCGCATCTTGTGTTGCAATCAGAGAGTCACCACGTGCTTCGATAGCGCTGTTAGTGCCGATAGTACTGACTAGCGCGTTAGCATCGATACCGAATAGGTAAATACTTGCGATGCCCACTGCCGCTGAGATAGCACAAGTGAAAAGTAGAATACCGATGATTTTTGGTGCGATGCGCGATAGTGCACCACCGCCTTCTACGTTCATGATCGAAGAGATCATCGCCACAAATACTAGCGGGATTACGATCATTTGTAGAAGCTTGATGTAACCTTTACCGAACACAGAAATCAGTTCAGCAAAACCTGCCGTTGCAACGTTGCCTACACCGAATACAAGCTGAATCGCACCGCCGAATAACAGGCCAGCAGCAAGCGCACTCAGTACGCGGAAGTTAAAGCTTTTCTTTTGTTTTTTGAAGTTCGCAAGTAATGCGTAGAACCCAAAGAACAGGATGCTCAATCCAATAAATGAAACGCTCATGAGAATCTCCTATTGATACCCATTTATGTCCGAAAATCGGTTACTTTTTGTATGCAATGGCTTCAACTTCAACCAATGCGTCTTTTGGTAGTCTTGCTGCTTCAACACAAGAGCGAGCTGGTGCGTTTTCTGTACCAAATACTTCTGTGTACACTTCGTTAAATGCGGCGAAGTTTTCCATATCTGATAGGAAGCATGTTGTCTTCAATACTGTGTCTAGGCCCGCACCGCTTGCTTCTAGAACCGCTTTTAAGTTCTCTAGAGACTGACGAGCTTGCTCTTTGATGCCGCCTTCAACAAACTGCATGGTTTCTGGAACCAGTGGTAGTTGGCCTGATGTGTAAACCATTTCGCCATAAGCTGTACCTTGAGAGTAAGGGCCGATAGCTGCTGGTGCTTGTTCAGTGGCAATGATCTGTTTCACAATGTAACTCCTAAGTTATTAATTTTATTCTGATTTAAATTCACGGATAAACTTGTAAACCGCCTGACGGCTGATCCCAAGTTGCTCTGATACTTGTGTTGTCGTCTCTTTAAGCTCGAATACGCCGTTATCAAACAGGCAGCGAATGATGGCTTTGTTACGACCTTTTGCTGAAATCGTCTCGTCTTGATCCACTTCTTGCGTCGCTGCACTCAACGCTTGTTTGATGACATCATTCGCGTTGTTGCTGAACGTTTCGCTGACTAGGGTTTGCGATACATTGCATTGCGGCATCAGTGTTTTAACGATTTCAGGGAATGGGAAAGATAAGTTCATGTTGATGCACAGCATTCCTATCGGCTTTTGCTCTGGACCAGCCAAAATGCAAGTGGTCGATTTCAGTAGCGAGCCATCGGCTGCATTGGTGAAATAACTCTTCGGAGAGACCTCGCCCGTTTTCTCGAATGTGCTCCACATACGTAGACCCAAATCGGTGATTGGCGAGCCAATTTCGCGGCCGGTATGATGACCATTCACGATCTTCACGACTGAATTTTCTAAGCTTTCAAATGAATGAATAACCACTTCACAGTACGGTCCGATCAAATCGGCAATCGTGTCTGCCAAACGAAAGTAGTTGCTTAAACATTCTCTATCTTCATCGGTGAATCGTACTTGCTTTACACTCTTCATCTTGGTTTACATTTTTGAACTCAATGACTGTAAATTACTTCTTTCGGGTTAGTTGAGCAATACAGAGTAAACTTCTGTAAACCATCAATTTACGTCTAAAACACCAACAAAAATCGAAGAATTGATCGAAATCACGCGCAATAGTTGAACAAGATCACCAAAAACATATGAGTCAGGTTTAATTTCTTAAACCACATCAAAGTTTAAATATTTAAAATCAAAGATTGCAATTTTGAACACTTTAATGATCTAGAGCAAGTTCTAAAATACAGTAAACACTCCATACGGTAATGACTCCTAAGAAGCACCATTTGATTTATAAAATCCAGCCAATTAAAGCATTCATCAGATCATTAAATGTGCATAAACCATCACCAAGCATCATTGAATCAATCCCAATTCATACTTGTAGGACGTAGCAAATTTCAAAAAGACGCAAATTAAAGAAAAAAACGGAAGAGAATAGACAAAAAAACGAGTGCACTACGCACTCGGTTTATCGATAACTCAGTAAAAGAGAGAATAAGAAAGCTTGAACTGTGATGAGAATAAGTCGCTTGATTAATTCCAGACAGAACTGAGAATGTGCTGATACCTCACTCCTGGCGAAATACCCACTTTGAGCTCAAAAAATAGTTGCTCACCATGCCTGTCAGTATTCCCAAAACTAATGCAACGTACACCATGAAACCTTGAGTTCCTAAGAATAAAGTGACGCCTTTGAAAACAATGAAATTTGGTAGAGCACTGACACAAGCACTCATCATAAACTTTTGCCATTGGCGTAAAGGATTGGCTTTGCTGGACTGGGAAAATGTAAGCCAGCGATTACCAAGCCAGGTTGTGGTGGCCGCAAACAAAAAGGCAATACTACGGGCAATCATTAGCTCCAAGCCAATAAAATGGAATAGCAACGCAAAGATAAGGGTGTCGACCACAAAGCCAACACCACCGACAAAAGCAAACCGAGCAAATTTAGCCATTCGCTTCACTAGTAATACAGCTATATAGGGAGCGCTTAGAATTGGCAGTAAACTCGTTCATGCAACTTAATGATTTATTCTTGATGAGAACATCAACTTCATGATCTTTACCAACTAAATGGTAACGAGGTAATGATTCTAGAACGGCAAGATCTTCGAGTTGTTTCGCTTGGCCTTGGCTATAAAACTGTCCAGAGAATGGACGCTTGCCAACGTAGAAGACAGGAACGTCATCTTTTACCTGCTCTAAGATCACACGATCGCTGCGGCTATCCGCCTTACCAAGATTCAGAACTAGCATCGCGATCATCAGAAGAACCGGCAGAACAGTTGCAGTCCCAGAAAGCCACTTAAGGTCTTGCTTGTCGACTAGCATCGCGATGATTAACCCAAGCGCGGGAACTCCTGGAAGCACATATGCAGGTAAGATGTTGCCTGCCATCGTAAACAAAATCATTGGGGAAATTAGCCAACAAAGCAAAAAGGTAAATAAACCCTGATGATCGGTTTCGATCTCCTTCAGTGCTTTTCTACGCTTCAAAGCTAAAACGGGTAAAACGATAGACCATGGCGCAGCTGATTGTAGCCAGAATAACCAAATCATACCGCGAGGTTGGTCGTGGGCAGAGCCATATAAGTCCCCTTCCCAACCACTTACCACAAAGCGTTTAAAGTGTTCACCAACTATAAAGTAATCAATAAAGCCAGGGGTCGCCATCTCTGCCATGATGTACCATGGCAATGCAATTGCTAGCATCAGTGCCAATCCGGAAACAATTGGGAAACGCTGCCACAACGTTTTGAAAGCCCCCACAAAACCATGTTGGATGATAAGCCACGGGAATACAGCGATACCCATGATCACAATCGCCACTGGTCCCTTAGCTAGCAGACCGCACGCTAAACCAAAGAAGCCTAAATAGCCCCAAAGTCGGCTGTACTTATCTTTTCCAAGCCAGCAGTAATAGAAACCTATCATAGCTATTGTCATCGCAAGGGTAAGAGCCATGTCAGTCATGACCGCTCCCGCTGCGATAGAAAAAATGCCACAAGTCGCCAAGACGAGAGAAGCGATCAGAGCACTGAAACCTGCTCGATGCGCCATAAATGCAATAAGGCCGATTGTCACTACACCTGCTAACCAATGGGGCGCGCGCACAGCAAACTCATTCAAGCCAAACAGCTCAATACCGTATGCACTCATCCAAGTAAATAAAGGTGGCTTACCCCAGAAAGGCACACCGTAGTCAAATTGCGGGGTTAACCAATTCCCAGTTTCCACCATTAAGCGTGCCATTTCTCCATAACGGGCTTCCGTGGTGTCCATTAAAGGATAAGTAGCTAGTGAAATAAGACGGAGTAAAAGAGCAAACGCCAATAACAACCACAGGTGGGTTTTATTAATACTCATGATTACGCGGTTTCTCCCAATTTAAATTTCAGAGATTGGATGGATTGATGTTTTGCTGGCTGCTCGTAAACAGACTGAACAAGATAGAGAGGACGTTGCTTGGTCTCGACGAAAATACGCCCGATGTATTCGCCCAAGAGGCCAATAGACAGAAGTTGAACGCCACCCAATGCGAGTTGAACCACCATCATGGATGGATAACCGGTGACGGGCTCACCGAATACAACGGTTTTCATCACTATGAAAGCACCGTAAAGAAATGCACTAAACGCAACTAAAGCACCCGCCAACGTCGCCAAACGAAGAGGACGGATTGAAAAGGACGTGATGCCATCCATAGCAAGCCCGATTAGCTTGAGATAGTTCCACTTAGTTTCTCCGCAATGTCGAGCATCGCGTTCAAACTGAACCGTGACTTGCTTGAAACCAGGCCAAGAGAAAATACCTTTCATGTAACGGTTACGCTCCGGTAAGGCGTTGATGTGTTTTACCACTTTTGCACTCAACAGACGGAAATCACCTACGTTCTCCGGTACATCGAGCTTCGCCATACTGTTTAGGAGTTTGTAGAAGCAAGCCGCAGAGAAACGTTTAAACCACGTCTCACCATGACGCTCACTGCGTTGCATGTTCACCACGTCATAGCCTTCACGCCATTTAGACACCATCTTAGGAATCAAATCTGGCGGATCCTGCAGGTCGGCGTCGATCACTATGACAGCCTCACCTTTACAATGCTCTAGGCCTGCACTCATGGCAGATTCCTTTCCAAAATTACGGCTAAGAGCAATACAACGAACCACGCTAGAGGATTGAGAAAAGTTTTGCGCGATCATCAAACTGCTATCTTGGCTACCATCATCAACGTAGATAATTTCGCAATGCTCTGGCATAGCATCTAATACATCAGTTAGGCGGCGATGAAACTCAGGAAGGACTTCCTGTTCATTGTAAAAAGGCACAATGACAGACAAAACCGGTTTAAGCTCAGAGTCTTGATTGACCTTTGAAAAGGTTGCGGCGTGAATGTTTAAAGTCGACATGCTACTCTTCCACTGGAATCTTTTAGTTGCACTAATCTACTTGTTGCAATGTGAAAGAGTTGTTGTCGACATCTTTTTCACGCCCTTAGTGCATAATGTTCGGTTAAAACAGAAAGCGATTTTCTAAAATCTGCAAAAAATGGAGAGCAATACATGAAACGCGTACTTTTAGTCGAAGATAATCGAGAAATTGCCGGCATGCTTTTCGATTATTTCGAGTGTGCAGGAATGGATCTCGATTATGCAGATAATGGTGAGTTGGGATTGAAACTTGCTATGGAAAACAGCTTCGACATTATTTTGCTCGATTTGATGCTTCCACGAATGGACGGCTTAACGGTATGCAACAAACTTAGAGATGCTGGCAACAATACCCCAGTATTGATGCTGACCGCACTTGATAGCCGTGACGATATGCTTAAAGGCTTCCAGCATGGCGCAGACGACTACCTAACCAAACCATTTGACTTGGATATCTTAGAAGCTCGAATGGAAGCACTCATCCGTCGTTATCGTGGGACTGTGGCTTCAGCCAAACTCGAGTACGGTGAAGTGTCGATCGACCAAAAAACACGAAAAGCTTACAGACAAGACAAGTTACTGGCGCTCAATCCAACCACATACACCATCTTAGAAATGCTGGTAAAGAGTGCCCCGGATATCGTTACGCGTGAGGATATTGCATTTAGCTTGTGGCAAGAAAATGAGCCCAATAATGATGTATTACGCAGCCATATTTACCAGCTGAGGAATCAACTCGATAAACCGTTCGAGTCACATCTGTTAAAGACAATACCGAAAGTCGGCTTTAGATTGGAGAGTGGTGAATGATACGCCGACTGCTTGACAACACACAGAGCATGACTGGGCGGTTAGCTCTGTTTTTCTCTTTGGTTTCAATCGTCATCGGTATATTTTGCTTCCTATTAGTTACAGCGTCACTACTATGGTCTGAAGATCGTGTCGGTGAGCGTCGCATCATGATAGACAAAAAAGAGGCCATAGAGCACTTTCAACTCTATCCTGATGAAGGGATCATTAAACTCGACCTGCTAACCACCGCGTACAACGATATAGAGTTAGTTCCAACCGAATATCAAGAATACTTAGTAGGAAAAAAACAGTTTCTCGATGAAGTGGGTGACGAAATATCCTCACGTATGGTCTACATGAGTACTTATACACATAATGGTGTTGAGTACCCAGTCATCCTCATTTCGCTCATTGATGAAATTGAAATCACCTACGATGAATTTATCTTCGTCGTCGCTTTAGTACTCAGTGTCGTTGCGGTCCTCATTTTTTTGTTTGGCAGTCTCTTATTGCGACTATCTCAAAGCCTAATTGAGCCTGTAAATTCATTGAAAAGCCAGTTGGATCAACATCATGGTGACCCAACGCAGATTTTTTCAGTTCCAGCCGGATCAGCACAAGAATTCCAGAAACTGGCTTCGCACCTAAACGAATACCGAAGTGAAATTAATAAAACCATCAAGCGTGAACAAGCGTTTGCTCGATATGCGAGTCACGAGCTTCGTACTCCTCTAACGGTAATGAAAGGTTCAAGCAGCTTATTGGCAAGAAGTGCAAATACAGATTTCCAAACACGCCAAGTGAATCGAATTCAGGATGCCACGCAGCAGATGTCAACTATGGTGGACGCCCTACTCGGTTTAGTGCGATACGAGCGCAATGCAGATGACTCTCCTATGCGAAGCATTACCGAAGAGGAACTCAGCCAAATCATCTCCCAAAGCCAAGCTCAAGCGGATGAAAAAGCGCTCAAATTTGATGTTCAGGTAAACGGTAATCCAACAACGCGAGCCACCAAAGCGGTGCTCACTATTATTCTTGGCAACCTAATTCGCAACGGTATTGCGGCAACACCATCAGGGTCGATTCACATAGGCATGGATAAAAACACCATCTCGGTCCGTGACGAAGGGGAAGGCTTCTCAAGTATTCCTCATTCTGATGGTCATGGCTTGGGCTTGATGATTGTGGATGACTTATGCCAACGTTATGGCTGGCAATTTAAGATTGGCACACATCCAGAGGGTGGATGTGAAGCACTGATTGATCTCGCGTCAGAGTATAAAGAGTAGATCATAGCTCCACCCTAAGTAACGCGAATTGCTTAGGCGTAACTTGCTAAGAAAAAGAGTCAATCAGAGAGGTATCTTACTTGCTTAGTATCAACACAGGCAATCTGATACCTCTTTCTGATTCGCTTAATTGACACCCTATGCGATGAGCGCTGCTAATCGTTTGAATGCTTGTGACGTAGGCGCCGACTCTTCACACACAGAAAACAAGTCTTCGATAAAGTACGTCAACGCTCTGGATTCAATGGTTCTAATCGCAGTTTGTTGCTCTTCAGATAAATAGCCGTAAATGCTCGCCGCACCAAAATCACCGAAGATCATCTCACCTTGTTCATTCACCAAGGTATTGTGTGCATACAAATCACCGTGACATACCTTGTTGTCATGCAAGTGATTAAACACATCCACCATCTGTTCAACAATGGCATTTACTTGCTCGACGGTTAAGGTAAACCCTTTTGGGAAGGTGTCTCGTGTGCAGGTTTCCAAAGTTGGCGGCAAACCTAAGTTGTAGTAACTGTTTGGAATCAGCTCCATCACCAACGCTAACTCATTACCGTCATCCACTTGAGCGATGGATTTCACCAAGTTGTTGTGATGTCCCGCTTGCAGACACGCTTCAAGTTCATCATGTGGGTAACCGTCACTTGTCACTTCGCCCTTGAACACTTTCACCGCCACTTCACTCGGGAAGTCGTATTGAGTGTCAGTCCAGTTAGCATGAGAAATCACGCCACTCGCTCCTTGGCCGAGAACATGGTTAAGCGAGTAACTGTTTGTCGTCACTTTCGGCACACTGTCTAGAGAAGATAGATGTTTGCAGAATGGGTTACCTGCGAACGCAAACCACGCCAGCTTAGGCAGCTTCATCAATACGTCCGGGAACTGCTCTAACTGGTTCGCAGATAAACGAATCAATTCCAAATTGACCAAGTTTTCCATGCTATTTGGCAGTTGCTTGATGCGGTTCCCCGCCAATGCCAGCTTTCTTAGGCGCGGTCTTTCACCAAGGCTGTTTGGGAGAACTTCAATCTCGTTATCCGTCAGAATCAACCAACGTAACTGGCTTGGCAGCGAGGCTTCACTCACCATTTTGATCTTATTGGTTTTAAACCCAACCATCTCAAGGTTTGGTAGCTTGCCCAGAACCTCTGGCAAATGGGTGAACTGGTTATTCGAAGCAAAGATGATTTTCAGCTTGGTCAGTTGTTCCAATTCTGGAGGTAAATCTGACAGTGCGTTGCCGGATAAATCCAATACTTCAAGCGTTTCTGCAAGCTCTAAAATTTCCATCGGAAACTCAGTTAGCCCTTCCGCCAACTTCAGTTGTTTGATTCCTACTAATTGTCCTGTTTGTAATTGTTCTAGAGTCTGCAAAACCAAGCCTTCTGATTGAATGAAAATAAGCGGCGTAGTTTACGTGGCTTGAAGAAGAAACGCGAGTCGTGATACCGCTTGGTTCATTTAAGCTGCAAACCTTGTTGGATATGAAACCTTTTAAGACTCCCATGACCATCAGGAATAATCGAAAAGGTTGTATTGAAACACGGACTTTTTATCTGAGTTTAATGGCGTTACACTACGCGCCCTTTTTACGGCAAGGTCACGTGGTTGGACACGTCAGCAGTAGCATGAAACTCTCTGAAAGCCCGATAACTCAACACAGCTTTAACGGTCATACCTTTTTCCTAAAGCGTGATGACATGCTGCACTCTCACTTTTCTGGGAATAAAGCACGTAAGTTTATGGCGTTGATGGAAACGCAGAATAGCGATATCAAAACGCTTATCAGTTATGGTTCAGCCCAATCCAATGCGATGTATTCCCTTGCTGCACTGGCACAAATCAAAGGCTGGAACTTCGAGTTCTACGTTCAGCACATTCCTTCTTGGCTCCAAGACGCGCCGATTGGTAACTATCGTGGCGCACTTGATCTGGGAATGACCATCACCGCAATGCAAAACATTGGCTCTGAGCTTCACCCTCTGGAGTATATTGAACAAGTGCGTGGTGTGGACGAAACCACCCTTGTGGTACCAGAAGGTGGACGAGCTTCCATTGCCGAACCGGGTGTGAAACAGCTAGCGATGGAAATCCTTGAGTGGACGCGCTTTGAAGGCAGTAAACAGTTTGTCATCGCCTTACCATCCGGAACAGGCACAACCGCACTCTATTTGAGTAAGCATTTAAAACCACACGGAATAGACGTAGTAACCTGTGCTTGCGTAGGTGACGCACAATACCTGACTGAACAATTCAATACTTTGGAAACGGATAACCATCCGACCATTTTATCCGTACGCGATAAGCACCACTTCGGCCGTTTATACCAAAGCGATTACGAAACATGGAACGCGTTGCACGACCAAACTAACCTTGAGTTTGACCTGCTTTATGACCCTTACATGTGGCAGTGTTTACAGCCGTGGTTGGCAGAAAATAAAGACAAAACTCTCATCTATATCCATCAAGGTGGATTACTTGGCAACGAGTCCATGTTGCCAAGATATCAACGAGAATTCGAATAAATGCTGTAGCGGAATCTGGTTACTTAATGAGTGTTAGGATTGATTTAAATTCTGGCACGCGGCAATCTTCAACCATTTCATACAAGCACATTTCCACACCAGTTAAACCAACACCATTGGCGGTCAGTTTGGCTAGCGCCAGCGCTTTGTTAGCTGGTGTTCGGGAAGAAACACAATCAGTCACAAGTTCCACTCGGTAACCCATCTGCCGCAGCGAGACCGCAGTTTGATACACGCAAATATGTGCCTCGATGCCACAAACCAACCACGTATCGACTTTGGCATTTTCTACAGCGAGTTTGAATGTCGGCTCTTTGCAACCATCAAACGTGTACTTGGCGATCGGCAGATGATCTTTCGCCAACACTTCACGAATTGGCTCTACCGTTGGCCCCAAGCGCTCTGGGTTTTGCTCTAGCCAAACGATAGGTAAGTTGAGTGCTTTCGCTCCTTTGACTAGTTTGGTGGTGCTTTCAATCAGCGCTTCGCTTTCATGCATGAGCGTTGCCAACTTACCTTGTACATCGACAATAATCAGACCCGTGGCATTTTTCGATAACATTCTCATCTCCTATGAGTCGCTTGAGAATCAACATATTCAAGCGTTTGATTAAGATAAATCTACCAGAACTACCAAACAATCAGATGAGCAAATTCGCAAAGTTATTGCCCGCTCACGCTATTCCTATTGAAATTTTTCTCTAAACAGCTCAATCAAGGCTTTAACCTTGTTTGGTAAAAACAGGTTAGATGGATAAATCAGAGTCAGATGCTGTTTAGGATGAGTAAACTCTGGCAACACTTCGACCAACTGCCCGTCCTCCAAGGCAGGCTTTGAATGCACTTGAGGTATGAATGCGATGCCGTTTCCTGCAATCGCCATTAGACGCAGCAAGTTCAAATCATCTGACCTAACCGCCACGTGTAATTCTGGATCCAATAAATCTGCGTTGTATCTATTGGTCAACAACCGATGATGTTTTAAGTCATCCATGTTTTTCAGCGGCGGATGTGCATCAAGATAGGCTTGGGATGCCACGAAATGACTACGATACGGCAATAAACTGAACTGAACATAACTGTCATCCGAGACTTTTGCAACGCTCGGAAGAAGCTGAAGGTCGAATGCTTGGCGCTTGAGATCGACACTCTCTTGATGGTTTTCAATCTCCACCGACATCTCCGGGTAGCGCGTGGTGTATTCGTTGATGATCCAATTGAACGCCGCCGAGCTCATCAACGCAGAAGGAATAGCAACCCGTACTTTCCCCGTCAGTTCTTGTTGATATTCGTGCATCACATTCAAACCTTGCTGAATGTGCTCAATGGGTTGCCCCACCAGCTCAAACAGACGCTTGCCGTGCTCGGTCAACTCAATGGTTCGCGTGGTTCTAATCAGCAATTGGCAGCCTAGCGCTTTTTCCAACTCCTGTAGTCTGCGGCTCACTTTGGAGCGCTGTAATTGGTTAGCGTCTGCGGCAGCACTGATGCCTCCGTGTACAACGGTTTGGCTAAACAGGTGAAGATCATCGAAACTTACGTTCATTGTCCTACTTTTAGGTCATTCATGCACTTAATGTCATTCTACTGAACTGTGACCAACTTCTCTATAATCGCCTGTCTTATTTGCTTGTTAGCGCCATAAATTCAGGTATCTCTTATGACAGCGGATCATAAATTCAAACACTGGATGCGAACACTTATTGTCCTGTTCATTGTACTCTTTTTCTACATCATCATTGCTGACCGTCACGCGCCAATCACCACCGAAGGGCGAGTTCAAGGTTATGTGGTGCAAGTCGCGCCAGAGGTCTCTGGCAAAGTGACCGACGTGCTTATCGACAACAACCAGTCGGTTCACAAAGGCGATGTGCTATTCAAAATCGATGACCGCAAATACAAAATTGCTCTAGAGCAAGCGGAGTTGTCACTGCAATCGGCTTACGAAAAAGAAGCCACCCTCTACTCACAACGTGAAGCAGCATTGGCGAACATTGCACGAGCAGAAGCGACCTACAATAACGCACACCGTGAATACTCCCGTCTGCAGAAGCTGTCTCAACAGAAAGTCATTTCACAATCGAACTTAGACAACGCCTACGCACAAAACCAAGTATCGCGTGCAGCCCTAAAGGCTGAGCAGCAAAACCTGAAAGTGATTGAAGCCCAACTTGGCGATAAAAAAGGCCAAAGCACCGCTGTGCGCATTGCTAAAAATGGTATCGAGAAAGCACAGCTCGATCTTGCAAATACCTCAGTACTTGCACCAAGTGACGGTGTTGTGACTAACCTGCAGTTGGAAGTGGGAACCATGGCAAACACTAACATGCCACTACTGACATTCGTACCAACAGGTTCAATGTGGGTGGCGGCTGATTTCCGCGAGAAATCGGTTGCCAACGTCAATAACAGCTATCACGCAATGGTCGCGTTTGATGCTAATCCAGGCTCAGTCTACGACTTCGATCTGTCCAGCCGAGATTACGGTGTCGCAGCAGCACAACAAACACCCAATGGCGCGCTAACCAAAGTCGAAGTAAACAACCGTTGGGTACGAGATGCACAGCGCACTCGCGTGAACCTAACCAGTGAAGAAGCACTGCCTTCCTCTCTGTTCGTTGGTTCTCGTGCCACCATTGTGCTTTATCCAGACAACAGCCCGTTCTGGGCGCTGATGGCACAAGTACAAATCTATCTTGCTAGCTGGTTCCACTTTATCTACTAGGCGGCTACGATGAAAACCTTACGTATTTGGTTCGGCTGCTCAATGGGGTTGGCATTGAGCATGATCTTTGGTTGGTCATACGGTTTCTTTGCCGTCATGCTGCCACTGTTCGTGCTTGGCCGCATGGATCACTTCAGTCTGCCCTTAGTATTGATGGTGCTGTTCTCTGCGGTTTGGACAACGGTTCAAGCCACCTTTGTTCTTGAATACCTGCAATTTCATCCCACCCTGATGTTTGCTGCTGTTGGCATCATGATGATGTTCAAATGCATTGCAATGATGAACCAGAAAACCTACTTGTTTGGTTATATGGGATTGCTGGTCGGCTCTATCGTACTTAACTTTGCAAGCTACGATTTCATGGATATTGAAGAGTTCAACGTCAACCTTTGGGTGATCTCATTCAGCAATATCTTTGTTTGCGCCCTTGCCTACTGGCTGTTCCCAGAGCCTGAATCAAAGATCCTGCAAACAGAAATGACCACGCCAGTGAAAAGCGATATTGACTACATTAGCCAAGTTGCAATGGGTTGGGTCGTCGCTATGGCAGCGTTTGTGGTGTTCCAAGTGGGTGATTTGTACGACTCACTCTCTGCACAAGCTTCGATACTCATTATCCTAACGCCAATGACACTGGCTGGCTCACTGGCAATGGCAAAGATACGCATCATCGGCACCGCACTAGGCTGTATTGCGGGTATGACAGTACAATTAATTTTGGGCAGTTGGTTTGGGCACGGGTTGTTGTTCTGGCTAGCATTTACCATCGCGATGGGACCATTTTGTCTGTGGCTCACCAAGGGGCAAGCCAAAGCCGCCATTGCATTCTCGGCCATGTCTGCTCTATCCGTGCCACTAACAACATCGTTAGTACCCGAGCAAAAAGACGCGTTCTTTTCCATCTTGTACCGCTTTAGCTCTATCTTCATTGCGGTGTTGCTCACTGCCATGGTGATGTGGGTCGTACACCACTGGATTCGAGTGATGTTATTGAAGCACCCAGAGATTCAACATGTGGAAATGTAGTTGTGCATGGTGAACCGAACCTGGTTCTGGTTCTGGACGGTTTACGTCAGTAGCCGCTTGTGAAAACTGCGCACTATTATTCGTTATATAATTACAAACTGCCTGCGTTCTCTCTTTTTCTTATCATGAACGCAGGTGATGACCATCACCTGCAAGCCATGTAACAAACTGTTTGATTGCTATTTATTGTGATTGAACGTCACTATTTATCAATTAATCTCTCATTAAGAGCCAGTTCTACTCGTCACCATCTGCCTGCATTTTCAAAACTCAATAAATATGTAAACAATACGATCTAATTGTTATGTTTTTGATAACCACAATGGCAAAAACTGATCCTTAAATTACGTCACACTTTCACGATCACAATTTATTAACACAAATCGCTATAGAATTTTTCATTAACGTGTGTAAATCACACTTCAATCTCTGGTGCTCAATCTTCTATTGAAATACACCTTAAGATCACCTCATCGATTCAACTTACCCTACACATAACGAATAAAGGATTGATGAAGATGAAAAAGGTCTTACTAACAGCGGCAGCTTTAACGCTAGCCCTTGCTGCTGCAGGCGTTCAAGCTAAAGATTATGAAATCGTAAACGTAGTTAAAGTGTCTGGCATTCCTTGGTTTAACCAAATGAATAAAGGGATCGAGCAAGCAGCTACGGATTTCGGCGTGACAGCTCGCCAGCTTGGTCCTTCCACTCCAGATCCAGCGCAACAAGTTAAAATTATTGAAGACTTAATTGCCAAAGGTGTTGATGCAATTACTGTGGTGCCGAATGATGTAACTGTATTGGAGCCAGTATTTAAAAAAGCTCGTGAGAAAGGGATTATCGTATTAACCCATGAGTCACCAGATGGACATGGCGCGGATTGGGATATCGAAACGATTGATAACCAAGCCTACGCGAAAGCAACCATGGATGAGCTTGCAAAAAATATGGACAAGCAAGGTGGTTACGCGGTTTATGTTGGCTCATTAACAGTGCCACTGCATAACAACTGGGCAAATCTAGCGATCGATTACCAAAAGAAAACCTACCCAGACATGTATGAAGTCACTAGCCGTATGCCAGTTGCTGAAAGCATCGATCAATCTTATGCCGCAACGAATGACCTGATGAAAGCACACCCAGATATGGCAGGCATCGTTTCTTACGGCTCATTAGGTGGCATCGGCGCAGGTGAAGCCATTAAGAAAAAACGCGCAAAAGACAAAATCAGCGTCGTGGGTATTATGATGCCAAGCCAAGCTGCTCCGTACTTAGCTCGTGGCGAGATTGATAAAGGCTTCTTGTGGAACCCAGCAGATGCAGGCTACGCCATGGTTGCCGTTGCTAAGCAAATGCTCGAAGGCAAAGACGTATCACAAGGGGTCAATGTCCAAGGGCTGGGTGATGCAGAAATCGATACGCAAAACCGCGTGATCAAGTTTAACAAGATTCTAGAAGTGGATAAAACCAACGCACGTCAGCTTGGTTTCTAAGCTAAACAAACTCTGTTCTAAATTGGGCGGTGCAACGCCGCCCTCCCATATTGGAAATGATCATGTCTGGAACTCCTTTTATTACCCTCAAGCAAGTATCCAAGCACTTTGGTTCCGTGAAGGCATTGGATGGGATAAACCTAACATTCAATCAGGGTGAGGTGCACTGCTTAGCCGGCAAAAATGGCTGTGGGAAAAGCACATTATTTAAAGTGATATCTGGCGTTCACGCACCAGAGAAAGGCGCTGAAATCACATTAGCGGGCAAACGCTACTCTCGACTCACTCCACAGCAATCAATTGAACACGGCATTCAAGTTATCTATCAAGACTTATCCCTATTCCCAAACTTGACTATCGCAGAGAATATTGCCATTCAGGATCATGTTGAATGGACAAAAGGGCTGGTGCAACAAAAGCGTATCCAGAGCATTGCAACTCAAGCAATGGCAAAAGTAGGTGTCAAATTACCACTGGATAAACGCGTTGAGCAGCTTTCAATTGCCGAATGTCAACTCGTCGCCATTTGCCGAGCCATGGCATCTGATGCCAAATTAATGATCATGGATGAGCCAACCGCCTCACTCACTCGCACCGAAGTGAATCACCTCATCGAAGTGGTCGCAGACCTTAAATCCAAAGGCGTCACAGTGGTATTTGTGAGCCACAAGCTTGATGAAGTAATGGAGATCTCCGACCGAATCACTGTCATTCGTGATGGCCGCACCATCGGGACCTATCAAGCTGATGAAGTAGACAGTGACGAATTGGCTTTTCTAATGACCGGACAACGATTCGAATTCACTCCTCTTGCCGATTACCACCAGCAAGGTGCCATCAAACTTGAAGTCGAAAAGCTGTCAAAACGTGGCCAGTTTGACGATGTTTCATTTCAAGTTCGCGCGGGAGAGATCGTCTCCATCACCGGCTTACTTGGCGCAGGCCGAACCGAATTGTGCATGGCACTGTTCGGCATGACTCAACCAGACAGCGGCGTTATCCGCATAAACGGCCAACCGACTACATTCAAATCTAACCGTGACGCGATTTCTCAAGGCATCGGTTATGTCTCTGAAGACCGCATGTCGACTGGGTTGGTGATGGAACAAGCGATTCAAGACAACATTACCGCCTCAGTCATGCACAGACTGAAGAAGCCCTCAGGTTTTCTTGACCATCTAAAGGCAAACAAGCTCGTCGATAGATTGATTTCTTCATTGTCCATCAAAGTCGCGGACCCAAAACTCCCAGTAACCAGTTTATCCGGTGGTAATGCGCAGCGTATCTCTATCGCAAAATGGATAGCCGCTGAGCCAGAAGTGCTCATCCTTGACTCTCCGACCGTGGGTGTTGACGTTGCCAACAAAGAAGCAATCTACACCATCGCAAAAGACCTTGCCGCAAAAGGAATGGCAATCATCATGGTCAGCGATGAAATCCCAGAAGTGTTCTACAACAGTCACCGCGTGATTGTGATGAAAGAAGGACGTTTTACTCATGACTTCCAACCCGCTCACTCTACCGAGCAACAAATCATGGAGGCAGTCGATGCTTAACCAGTTTCGTTGTTCCTTATCTTCATTCACCAAGCGTCATGAATTCTACCTCTCATTGATGATTGTGTTGATTGTCGCAGTGCTGACTTTTACCTCTGAAGATTTCCTCACTCTTGGAAACATCTTTGATATGTCAGTCAGCTCTGCATTGCTAGGCATCATGGCTTGTGGTTTGTTTGTCGTGCTTATCGCTGGAGGCATCGACATCTCATTCCCAGCGACCGCTGCGATTGCGCAGTACATCACCGCAACGTACATTTTGACGATTGGTGGTAACTTCATGATTGCGTTTGCTATTGCAACCGTTGTGGGTGTGTTACTTGGCATGATCAACGCCACACTAGTATACAAACTCAAGGTGCCAGCGATCATCATTACCATTTCAACATTGAACGTGTTCTTTGGCTTACTGATTTACTTTAGTAACGGCGAATGGTTGTACGGTTTTCCTGACTGGTTTATGGATGGTATTGAGCTGTTCACGTTTACCGGTAGCGACGGCTATGACTACGGTTTGTCACTGCCAATCTTAACCTTAGTTGCAATGATTGCCCTCACCTCATTCCTGATGTCTAAGACCCGCTTAGGTCGTCAGATTTATGCGGTAGGCGGCAATGCAGACGCGGCGAGTCGTATTGGTATTAACCTCTTTGGTATTAATCTGTTCGTTTATGGCTACATGGGGGCACTTGCAGGCATTGCTTCAGTGGTTCAAACCCAAATTACCCAATCAGTCGCTCCAAACTCTCTTATGGGGTTTGAGCTTACGGTACTGGCTGCAGTTGTACTTGGTGGCACGAGTATGACAGGAGGCAAAGGTACGCTGTTTGGCGTGGTCCTTGGGGTGATCTTGCTCGCCGTTGCTAAGAACGGCCTGACGTTGCTCGGTGTACCTTCATATTGGCACACGGTCGTAACTGGCTTAATCATTGTTTGCAGCATCAGCATGACGGCAATCAATGAGAAAAAACAAGCGCTACAAGAGGCATAAACCATGGAACAAGTGCTAAATAGTTTAAAGCTACCGACAGACAAGAACATTCGTTACTTACTGGTGATTTTAGTTGGCATTCTCGCCGTCATGGCGTTCTCAAGTGGGCAAGCGTTCTTCTCCATTGATAACTTACAATCGATGTCATCACAAATGCCACTGCTCGGTCTACTGGCACTGGCAATGGCCGTGTGCATGCTGACTGGTGGTATCAACCTGTCGATCATTGCAACAACCAACGCGTGTGGTTTGGTAATGGCGAGCATCATTACTCAAGCACCTGATAGCTCAACAATGCTTGTCTTGGCGCTTTTCGGAGGCCTCATTACCGCTACGGTTATCGGCTTGCTCAATGGTGCATTGATCGCGTACGTTGGCGTTTCACCAATACTCGCAACCTTAGGGACAATGACCCTGATTAACGGTCTGAACGTGTTGATCTCTGGCGGTAGTGTTATCTCTGGTTTCCCCGAAATCCTTTTGGTACTCGGCAACGGCTCTATCTTTGGTGTACCTATGCCGCTGATCTTGTTCGTTGGTTTTGCAATCGGCTTATGGGCACTATTGGAACACACCAGTTTAGGTCGAACCATCTACCTGATGGGGTCCAATGAAAAAGCCACTCGTTTCTCTGGTATCAACACACAAAAAGCGACCTTGTACGTTTATGTCATCTCTTCTGTGCTTTGCTGGGTCGCAGCCATTGTGATGATGGCAAAATTCAACTCCGCGAAGGCTGGCTACGGAGAATCCTATCTTTTGACGGCTATTCTCGCTTCAGTACTGGGGGGAATTAACCCAGACGGTGGTTTTGGACGCATTATCGGAATTGGTCTTGCACTTATCGTATTACAAACATTAGAAAGTGGCTTTAATTTGCTGGGAGTGAGCAGCTATCTCACTATGGCGCTATGGGGCGGCATCTTGATCTTATTTATCTTCTTACAAAAAAATAAGGCTTAACGGAGCAGTATATGAGTATTTATTTTATCGGCGTTGATGTAGGCAGTGGCAGCGCGCGTGCGGGTGTCTTTAACGCAGAAGGTCGTAAAGTGGGCGAAGCCAAACGCGACACCATGATGTTCAAACCTCAAGCTAACTTCGTTGAGCAATCTTCCGATGACATCTGGCAATGTGTATGTCTTGCGGTTAAAGATGCGGTTTCTCAAGCCAACATCGACCCTATCCAAGTCAAAGGCATCGGTTTCGATGCAACTTGTTCATTAGTCGTGTTGGATAAAAGTGGCCAGCCGCTAACGGTGAGTCCTACTGGGCGCAGCGAACAAAACGTCGTAATGTGGATGGACCATCGCGCTATTGCGCAAGCCGATCGGATCAACAAAACTCAGCATCCTGTATTGGCTTATGTGGGCAACCGTATCTCACCAGAAATGCAAACACCTAAGCTGCTTTGGCTCAAGCAAAACATGCCAAATACATGGGCAAAAGCAGGTTACTTCTTCGACCTGCCCGACTTTTTAACTTGGAAAGCAACATTCGATGCCAGTCGCTCCCTTTGCTCAACCGTATGTAAATGGACATACCTTGGCCATGAAAACAAATGGGATCGAGGCTTTTTCGAACTGATTGGTTTGGAAGACCTACTGGAAGATAATGCAAAAACCATTGGTGACAGAATTCTACCTATGGGTCAGCCTGTCGGTGACGGTCTAACGGTGCACGCAGCCGATGACTTAGGTTTAACCCCAGGTACTGCCGTGGGCACATCCATCATCGACGCCCATGCCGGTGGTATTGGTGTTCTTGGTGCCTCAGGGATGACGGGTGAGAAAGCCGACTTTAACAAACGTCTTGCTCTGATTGGCGGAACCTCGTCTTGCCATATGGCAGCATCAAAGACTGCTCGATTCATTGATGGTGTTTGGGGTGCGTACTACAGTGCAATGATCCCGGGTTACTGGCTCAATGAAGGTGGGCAATCAGCTACCGGTGCTTTGATCGACCACATCATAACCTCTCACCCACTGTATGAAAACGCGAAGGAGCTAGCCGACAAGCAAGGCAAAACCGTTTATCAACTATTAAACGATCGCTTGTTGGAACTTGCTGGCAATAAAGAAGACATCGCATTTTTGACAAAAGACATTCATGTTCTGCCTTACTTCCATGGCAACCGCTCACCGAGAGCGAATGCTCATTTAACTGGCACAATCACCGGACTAAAAATGTCAAAAACGTTGGATGATATGGCATTGCAGTACCTTGCGACCATTCAAGGCATCGCACTCGGCACACGCCATATTATCGAGGTGATGAACGACTCAGGCTATGACATCGATACCATTATGGCCTGTGGCGGTGGTACGAAAAACAGTGTCTTTCTACAAGAACACGCCAACGCGACTGGCTGTATGATCCTACTACCAGAAGAGAGTGAAGCCGTACTTCTTGGCTCTGCAATGTTGGGCTCCGTCGCTGCAGGGTTCTACAGTGATATTCCAGATGCGATGAATGCGATGAGTCGGATAAGCAAAAGCGTGATGCCTCAAACAGAGAAAATAAAACACTTCTATGATGCGAAGTACAAAATTTTCCACAAAATGTATGAGGACGATGCTCAATACAAAGGTCTAATGGAAGCGTTTTAAAACACCAAACCCAAGGCTCATCACCTTGGGTTTTCTAATTCTGGGTACAGATAAGCCATACCATCACATTGGCTCGCTCATCCCTTAGATAAATGATTTAAAGGAGCCCACCCCCATTCACCTAACGCCCCAACCTTCTCGCACCATATCCAGCCATTTAGCTCATATTCTTCGACAAGTTCATCGCCCACTGACAGCGTGTGTTCTTTTGCAAAGTAATCTTTGCGCACCAGAACATCGCAGCCTTCAATTGTAAGTATTTGCTTTGGCACCCAGCCTTCTTTCCCGACGCCTTTACAGAATACCCAATTGGCCCAATCCCCATTTGGGTCGGACTCTTCAATAAATTGTAATTGTTCACCTTCAGACACCTGTATCGGATCCTTTGGTGCATCTGTGTACTCTTTGATTACCTTATATTTCATGGTTTTATTCCTGATCGGCTCTTAGCGCCTGTTGATTGGCTTAGCAATGCAACCTAAACGTTGCTTAGCTCAGAGGAATTGAAGGAAAACATACGGACTTCATCACGTGGGAACCACCCCAACTTCTCATAAAATGCTTGCGCATTAAGGTTTTCATTAGCAACAAAAAGGTGAGTTTTCGCAATCCCTACTTGAGACAACGCATCCACTGCACTTGAGATAAGTCGAGCACCAGTACCCAAGCCTCGGCACTCAGGCTTAACCGCTAAATGTTGAACATAACCTCTACGCCCATCTGTCCCGACTAAAATGGCGCCGACAACCACATCACCATCCAACGCAACAAAACTCAAACCAGGATTGCGTTCTAGATATTTGGCGATATTTTCTTTGGAATCGGCATCCCTTAGCAGCATGGCTTCTGTTTCAGACCACAACGCAATAACCTGATCATAGTCTGAGATTTCCATTTCTCTTATCACAGTAAACTTCCCTAAAAACAAAATGATGCAATTGCTCTTTACTCTATAGACACATCAAGCGGCTTACCAGCCAGTTTTGTATAAAAATGCCAATAGTTACGCATCAATACGAAGGAGTCGAAAATGCAGGTTTAACTTGAGGGTGCTTGAATTCGGTCGAATAAAAGATGAGATATTTGAGCCTATTAAGCTATTGTTTTTGCGCAATCAGAAAGTCTTTTTGCAAGCGCAATAGGCTCAAGTGCAAGTAAGAACATAGTGTGACGCACTTACCTGTTAACGCGATTACCAGTTACAAGTATCGTTTCGTTTTGGATCTAGCTTTAGGCTGGTTTCAGTGAACCACTGTGAGGTAAATCCATCAGCAGGAAATAACTCTGTTCTGTCGTCTGAGATCTTAAAAGTGAACTTGCCGTTCGAGTTCAACACGACGTAGTTACCATCGTCTTTCACCTCAATTTGGTACAGTCTTGGAGCCATGCCAGCGTATGCTTTACCGCTATCACAGAAGATAGCTTCATCCATCAAAGATGACTCATCTTGGTTAACATAAACCCCTTCCAACCATTCAGCAGCAAAACAGCCATTAGCAACCAAACCTAGCGAACAAAGCGATAACAACAGTGATAATTTTTTCATTGTTTCCTCTATATAATCACTTATCTATCCAAGTGGCTTCATCACAAATAATTTAGCCACCTCATATGAATCGTGATTAATATACTAATTTTATATATTCAGCTCTAGTGGATTAAATAGGCATTTTTTGTTTCCGAATTAAAATCACAAAGGGGCTGAATTTTATTAGATGCCTTATCTAATACTAACTTTTATAAACCAAAAACAATCTATATTGTTGATTTAATAGACAAAAACAATCAAGAGCTTAACTCTTGGGTTTGTTGTGAACGACATAATTCCCAGTATCTGTCATCCTGAACAGCGAGGGACGAGCATGATTCAGGATCTACCCACTGAGAGCTGTGAAGTTCTAAGATTATCGCTACTTCCCAGCGAGTTGTGAGTAGATTCCTAGTCTCGCTTAAACTCGCTGGAATGATCCTAACTTTAGTTTATGGTGTCGAACCTAAGTTTTAGTATTAGCCAGCCAACTCTTTTCGAATGATCTCTGCGCCTGCGCTGAGTGCATTCAGCTTCGCAGTTGAAACTTCACGAGATAGAGGCGCCATGCCGCAGTTGGTGCATGGGTAAAGTTTGTCCGCATCGACGTACTTAAGCGCTTCGCGCAGTGTTTCTGCAACTTCTTCTGGTGTTTCAATCTCGTTGGTTGCTACATCAATTGCACCAACCATCACCTTCTTGCCTCGGATAAGTTCTAATAGTTCGATAGGTACACGCGAGTTGTGACACTCAAGCGAGATAATATCGATATTGGATTTCTGCAGCTTCGGAAATACCTCTTCGTATTGTCGCCACTCAGTGCCCAATGTTTTCTTCCAATCCGTGTTGGCTTTGATGCCGTAGCCATAGCAGATGTGCACTGCGGTTTCGCACTTGAGCCCTTCAATAGCGCGCTCTAAACAAGCAATGCCCCACTCGTTCACATCATCAAAGAACACATTAAATGCGGGCTCATCAAATTGGATAATGTCGACGCCTGCCGCTTCAAGCTCTTTGGCTTCTTGGTTAAGAATTTTTGCGAATTCCCAAGCCAGTTTTTCACGGCTCCCGTAGTGATCATCATACAGTGTGTCGATCATCGTCATTGGCCCCGGTAGCGCCCACTTGATCGGTTGTTTGGTTTGCTGACGTAAGAACTTCGCATCTTCCACAAACACAGGTTTGGTTCGGCTTACTGGGCCAACGACCGTCGGTACACTCGCGTCATAGCGATTACGAATGGTCACGGTTTTGCGGTTTTCAAAGTCTACTCCGCTAAGGTGTTCAATAAAGGTTGTCACAAAGTGTTGGCGTGTTTGTTCACCGTCACTGACAATATCGACCCCTGCTAGTTCTTGCTCTTGTAAAGAGACACGCAGCGCATCGCGTTTGCCATCAATTAGCTCGTCGCCTTGCAGTTTCCACGGTGACCAAAGCGTCTCTGGTTGAGCCAGCCAAGAAGGCTTAGGTAAGCTGCCCGCCGTTGAAGTCGGTAATAGTGTTTTCATCGTTATTCCCTTCTAGATTCTCGTTATTGATTACGCGTAATTTGCAGACCATTGCTCAAGGATCGCTTGATAAGGCTTGATGAAGTGCTCCTCAGCAAACTTCCCTTGCTCTTTCGCAAGCTGGCTGCGCTCTTCGCGGTCATAAACGATTTGGGTTAACGAGTGATCGAGATTCTTCAAGTTCGGTTGGTAACATTGACCGGCTACCGCGTTCGCGTTGTAAATTTCTGGGCGATAAATCTTTTGGAACGTCTCCATGGTACTGATGGTGCTGATAAGCTCTAGATTCGAGTAGTCATTCAACAAGTCACCGAAGAAGTAGAACGCTAACGGAGCGACACTGTTTGGCGGCATAAAGTAGCGTACCTGTAAGCCCATCTTTTTGAAGTACTGCTCAGTCAATGACGATTCGTTTGGCTGGTATTCAAAACCCAACACTGGATGCTGGTTGTCAGTGCGGCGGTAAACCTTGTTGTCCGACACACTCAAGCAAATCACTGGCGGCTTTTGGAAATGTTGTTGGTACGATTCTGACTTCACGAACGCTTTAAACAGCTTGCCGTGTAGCTCACCAAAATCAGCGGGGATGCTAAATCGAGGCTGGTCTTTGTTGTGGTCTAACAGTAGAACGCTAAAGTCGTAATCACGCACATAAGAAGAGAAGTTGTTACCGACAATACCTTCGATACGTTCGTTGGTTTTGCGGTCAATAATGTTGGTTTTAAGCACTTCGATGGAAGGGAACGCTTCACCACTACCTTGGATATCCATATCCACCGAGATGATTTCCAACTCGACACTGTAACGATCGCCATTTGGGTTATCCCAATGTGCCAAGGCATTAAAACGATTGTCGATCATGCGCAGTGCATTGCGGAGGTTATTTTGGCGGCTGTCACCACGAGCTAAGTTGGCAAAGTTGGTCGTGATGCGCGTGTTGTCTGATGGTTGGTAGTTCTCATCAAAACGGATGCTTTTAATAGCAAAGTTGAAATCGTTATTCATGGTGAGTTGGTATCCTATTTCCTTAGATAAACGCTGACTGATTCCTAACTCTGTTCTTGGGGATGGTTGTGTTTTTTGATTTTCCCAATCGTCAGTGTGTGCAGCGTTTACTTCGAAAATTCAGTTCAAAAACAGCTGTCACAGTGGCTAACACCAGAGCAGTCTGTTTTTTATACTTGCTTCGTTATTTGAATAACATTGGTAATACTTCACGTTGAACATGAAGGAATTTCATGGTTTGAGGAAAAAGCCTGTCTAGTGCGCGTTACGCATACAGTCGATAAAGACTTCCATTGCAGGCGTGACACACTTCCCGGCATGGTAGCCACACAGCGGTTTGATCATTTGAGGTGCGTCGGTAAACGTGAGCTCTTGCAGGCAGCCCTCTTGCAGTTCTTTTTCTACAGTGAAGCGAGGCAGATAAGAGATACCGATATTACTCTCTACACAGTTTTTGATGGTGTTAATACTGCTTAGCTCAATCATGTTATCGATGCTGATGTTGCGCTCTTGGATGATGCTCTCAAAGGTCTGACGAAAAAGGCACTTAGGACCATTACTGATGAACCCCAAATCAATGTGTTGATCTCTTTTCTGTAAATCCAATCCTGTTAACAACGGCGAAGCGACAAGGACTAACGGCTCTTGTTCAAACTCATGTACGTTGAGTGCATCATCATTACCGACACGATAAAACACACCCAAATCGGCTTTATCAGCAATCAATTCATCACGAATCTTGTAGCAGTTTTGTGATTGCAAAGAGAGCCTGACCTTCGGCGCTCGTATTCTGAATTCCTTCAAAACATTGGCCATTTTATAAGCGAGCTGAGTTTCTGCGATTAAAACCTTCAGCTCCCCTGTCGGCTCAGAGCTCTCTTGTTGTGCCGTGCCTTCAATGTTTTCCATCACTCGTGCGAGCTCATAAACGTACGGAAGGATCTTTTCTCCTGCCTGCGTCAGCACCATTTTTCGACCGATCTTTTCGAACAACTGCAATGAGAGATCTTGTTCTAACTGTTTGATCTGAAAAGTCACTGTCGACTGAGTGCAATAAAGCTTTTGCGATGCTTTAAGAAACGAGCCTTCCTCAACAATGGTTTTAAACGTAAGGAAACGCTTTAGATTCATGACCAAACTCCTAACCGTATAGTTCGAAAAGTTAAAACTCTTAGTTTAAATATATTCAATTTTTTAATTGATTAACGCGAAGTATAGTGCACAAAAAACAGGAGAGATAGAGATGAGTGCCATCTACACCGCATTTTTCACCTACGTCATCATTACTTCGATCACGCCGGGTCCCAACAACATTTTGTCGCTCAGTGTTGCAACCCAGCACGGGCTAAAGCGATCTACCAACGTCATTTCTGGGATGTTCTGCGGCTATATTGTTTTGATGCTGCTGTGTGGCGTTTTCACTTACCACATGGTCAGCCTGCTTCCTGTGATTACACCTTGGCTCACATGGGTGGGTGCGGCTTACATCATCTGGTTAGCTTGGGGAATTGCGACAAGTGATATCAAAACCGCATCACAAGATTCTGAGGGCATCACTTTCTTGACGGGCTTTGGTTTGCAGTTCGTAAATGTGAAAATCATTCTGTACGGCGTTACATCCATCTCAACATTCGTGTTGCCTTACACACAAAACATCTACTGGATCTTAGCCACCAGCCTAGTACTCGCGTTTATTGCATTGGCCAGCAACTTGATCTGGGCGATTGCAGGCAAACTTCTTCAATCGCAATTCCAGAAATATGGCAAAGCGATCAATATGACCTTAGCGGCGACACTGATTTACTGCGCGGTACAGTTGTTTGCTTGAGGTTGGGGTGATGAGACGCAGCGATTTCTGCGTCTCGAATTTGTAGTGAAGAGGTTATTGGCTTTGAGTGTACCAGCTCAAAGTTGGATAATTATTAGTTTCGGACAATCGAAAATTAGCAAATTATGAATAACTAAGATTACCGCAAATTGGGAGAAGCCTACGTATTGGTTTGAAGCAGTGGGCTAAAGTTTTGTAGGGCAGCTATTGCTATGCTCTAAACCGCATTAAGGCGTCTTATCCTCAAATGGTTTGTCTGACACATCCCCTTTACCATCATATAGGACGGTAACTACAGCGACGCTTTTAGGGTGCCTATTGGGGGAAGGGACTATCCATCCATTAGGGTCTGCACCTTCGTTAACCGTGCAGTCATCATTTGCAGATTTCACACACAAAATAGAATACAGAAGCATAACTTTGTCATCATTAACAAGAAGCTTCATGACTGGGTTTGCACGATGGTTCTTGTAGTAATGGTTCATTGTTTCTATTTTTTGTTTGGCAAGCTCACTGTCTATCACATCATCAATTCGAAACCATTTAGTATCATAATTCTCATCGAAATTACCCCATTCTGGCTTCCAACGCTTTTGCCACTTTTCACGTGATGAGCCGCCACCAACCCCATTTTCCCATTTGCCTTTTATAGCGCTAGGAACACCAATACCAATGCTTGCACTAGCACAACAGCCTTGGACGCTCCCATACGCAAAGTTTGCACCTCCACCATAAATATCACTGACCCACATATCACGAATAAAATGTGGACCACCTAAAGACCCGGCATTGCCAATGCTCGCAACTGAAACAGGCTTACTCTCAAAGCAACCATTCAGTAAAAAGCACATGCTTACAGCAATTAAAAATTTATACTTCATTATCAAATACCACTCGCTTGAGTTGGTTACCTTCTTTCGTTACCGCATTAACAATACTGTCCATTGCAGTCTCACACCCTGCATTGATGAGTGCATCATGAGGACGATGTATCCATTCCTTTCCGTATTGGCTAATCTCACCTTGCCAATGTGTCGCTGCAATGCTTCCTAGCGGTTGAGCTAATAACTTTTCATTCAACGTTTTTAAAGCCACATCATTTCCTGTCAATTGGCTAAAATCTTGAGGATAGGCGAGCTTTTCGTCATCCCAATTCACACCTGCGACCTCTGCCTGCTGTTTCATTCTTTCTAATGGCAAAGCCGAAAGAGCATTGCTAATAGGCTGAAGCTCGTAATAATAGAGAATGCCATTCACCAGTGTCACAACACCATATAACCCCTTAGTGCGGCATTCCAAATTCCAAGCATCTTGAGCGTGCTTGTATAGGCGTTCGCTGTAAGCGGCGGCTCCATAAACATTCTGTTGTGCTTGTATCTCTTCTCTTATGGATTCTGTTTTTATTAGCTCACGATTATAAGTTGCAGACAGAGGCATCCCATACCTTTCAGGTAAACCTTGCTTTGCATACTGCTCTTTTGAAGGATAACCGCCACCAATGTCTGTGTGACAGCCAGCAAACACTTCCTCATAAAAGTTAGATGGTAGAATGCCATCGCTAGGAAGCAGTGACGTTAGAGGGAAGTTCTTTCTGTATTCGTGATGAGCACTTATCTGGAATACACGCTCCGCACAACTAGTATCAAGTCCTAGTTCAAAATTGCCTTCATCGTTGTTTCCAGCCAGATAGAACGAGCCTACGGTATCGAACAGCCCTAAAAAACGAACACTACAGGTTCGTGTTTCGTCAGGATAATAACCATGTTTACGTTGGCTACTGATATCTTCTTGGTGTGACAATAAGTTTGGGAAAACTTCACCGAATGCTTCACCATCTCGCGGCTTGTCATAATCAGGTAGTCCATCTTTAACGGCATTAACAAAGTGACGAGCTAAAGCCGCGCCGCGACTAAAGCCGAAAACGTCGAACTCAATGTGCGTTATATCGTGAAATAATTGGTTGTCTTTTAAGTACTGGATAATGTTAAAATACTGCTTTGTCCAGTTTTGCCACTTGTAAAATGCCCCTGTTTCGTCCGCGACAAGGTTGTAGGCTACGTCAATGAACGTCGATGTTTTCTCTAAATTGTTTGGGCTAACACCAAACGCTTGCGCTAAATCGACCTCATCTTTTCCTTCATCTATCAAGGTTGGAGTTTGCCACGCCCCATCCACAGTCCCGACCCCAGCAACATAAATTTTATTGGTATCATCATCTAATGGGTAAATTTCAAATAGCCGTGCCACATTGGTGCGTGATTTTACCCCACGTGTTTCTTTGTAGAGATCATTCAGATGGTTTTGCCCAGTTCCATCAAAGAACACCCCAATTCGTAGTATTTTTTCTTCGACTTTTTTCAAGTTAACTACAGGAATGTCTTTTTCGACCAACCTTTCGTTACTAATTGAGACTATTGACGTATTAGCTAAATAGTGATCTGTATAGTCATAATATGTATTCAACGGTTGATTAAATCGCTTAGGACGCTCAGGAGGTATCTCGTAAACGGATTCCTTTTCAATGCGTTGAGGTTGCGATTTCTGTACATTCAAAGAATCACCAAGCGATAAAGACATCGGATCTGCGTCATACTGCGGATTGATACCTAACAAAGCTTTTGGAGCAAGACCGTACTGCTTGGCAATCTTCGCCCACGTTTCTCGTGATCCTGTTTCGGGATCAGTTTGAACAATATGATGAAGTAGCTCTGGCTGTTTTTGCTCGGCTGGTTTCTCTGCTACGGTTCGTTTGATTATGGGATGTTTGGTCGCTTCAAGTAATTGAGGAATATCTAACTTCACTCCATGCTCATTCAGCCACTCTTCGGTCAAGTTATCTAACTCATCACGAGTAATTTGTCTTTGTAGGTAAACAAGATACTGATTTTCAATAACCTTGCCACCTAGCTTCCAAAAGACCAGAATGGCAGATTGGTCCGTGTTGTAACCCCTTTCAGGATCAAGACTCTGATGCGAGCTTAGAGTGGCATAAAAATCCCAACGTTTATCACCCAGTAAACGGTACTCTTGTACCAACTTGCAATCATGGAAGTGATAATAAAAGCCTTCGGTAGGGAACCCTAAACGTTCGCCCAATTGCACAGTGGGTGTCACGGGAATAAATCCTTCATCAGCGACTTGTGTGCCGATACTCCTGACTTTGACGAGATGCGTGGGAGAAACTCCCATAGCACGAGAAGCAACTTGGGCGACAAGTTGTTTAGGTTCATCAAATGCAGTCAATATAGTGTAGCGGGTGCCATGTTCTGTTTTTGTTTCAACCCAACGACCTAGCTCCACTTCATTCTCTGTATTGGCCAAAATAAAGTGGCAGTTACCCACTTTACGTACCGAATCTTGAGAGCACGTAATTTCAAAGCTGTATTCATACTTTAGCTTAGGAGGTTCATCTGAGTAATCAGGTAATGGAGGCTCAGGAATATACGTAGGCATAGGTAACGGCGGATAGAGATTCTGACTGCGACTGTAACCAGCACTACTTTCATTCATTCGAGTTCTATCCAGCAATGCACTTTGTGCAGCAGGCTCAACATTATTGGTAGCTTGGGGGTTCAAAGCCCACGTATTGCTACTCCCCATCGCTCCTGATTCAGACAGCAGCATCGGTGTTGAGGGTGAATCTGTCAGTAATACAAGGTGTCCTTGCCTTAACTGCTCCATAAAAGCTTTAAACTCCATGCCTGATGGAATGACTGCCTTTAACTCGCTTTCAATGAGTTCATTAAAGCCACCTTCAACGTGTCCAAACTCATAAGCCATTAACTCTGTGATCTGTACAACTCGATAGCTCATATCACCTTGACCTGATTAAATATTTTTACGACTTCATGTTAACTGATACGCCATAGATTGCACATCGAAGTTGAAAAGCATTTATTGAATGAGATTCACACATTGACATGAAGATATCGTGGTTTAGCCATTGAAAAACGCCATTCACTACTGAAGGTGGGATGATGGTTGGGGGAGAGGTTTTTCATACTAACGCGCAATCGAGAGCACGTACCGCCTAAAGCCCATAATGATGATGCTTTTTTCCCCTAGGCTCGGATTAGATTTGATGGGGAATGCACGCCTTAAAAATAAATAGAGCATTAGCTCTGATCAATTTTGGGGCATTTCGTATCACACGCCCCGTCAGCGCACTTTTTAACACCGATTGTTTATCTCAATTTACCCAAATCTCTCACGCGACTAACGCTTCCCCCGACTTCCCTTTTCCACCACTTTCAACGATACTCTTGCGCCTTATTGTTCAGTTGGAAAACTTCATGCCTCAAGCTAACTCCGTTGTCGTACTCGACTTTGAAACCACAGGTCTGTCTCCGAATATGGGGGATCGCGCGATTGAAATCGGTGCGGTTAAGATCGTCGATGGTGAGGTGGTCGATAGTTTTCAGCAACTTATGAATCCTGGCTTTCGTGTGAGCTCATTTATTGAGGGTTACACAGGTATAACCAATAACATGCTGCGCACAGCGCCGAGCTGCGATGAAGTGATGGCTTCGTTCAGTGAGTTTATTGCGGGAGAGAATCTTATTGCGCACAACGCGTCGTTCGATAAGCGATTTCTGGATGCAGAACTAGAGCGAATCGACTGCGGTTATTCTGGCGAGTTCGCGTGTTCTTTATTGGTGGCACGACGCCTTATTCAAGATGCACCGTCACACAAGCTTGGTGAGTTGGTTCGTTATAAGAACATTGAAAACGACGGTGTATTCCACCGCGCGTTAGCCGATGCACAGGTAACGGCAAAGCTGTGGTTGTTGATGGTAGAAGAGCTTGAGCAATCCGGCATTGCAGCGCCAAGCTTCAAGTTTATGCAGACGGTAAGTAAAACAGCGAAAGGAAAAGTGGACCAGCTACTGGCTAAAAGCCGCGCTTAGTTCGACTTCTTGGCGTATCTTCCTACTTGCCTCTATTTAATCAGTTCTGATTCTGTCCTATTGGACAGACAAATTTTGTTATAACGCTTGATAACGACATTGAGATTTTCGTCTTGTTATCAAGCGTTCATCTTATGTGATTCAAACTCACTTAAGCAGATTGGAACCTGCTCATCTAGTATTGAATAAGTGCCCTACTTATTCGCCAACATGCGTTTTTCAACGGTTGCAAGTGCATCCTCAATCGATTGTCTGTCTGTAAGTACATCCGCAATTGCAGCTTGTTGACCAAACCAGAATGGCATCATTTGAGGGATATTAGGCATTACTTCACCTCGAATTGCATTCTCATAGGTTGCGGCCACTCTAAAGTCTTTCTTTAGTTCTTCATTGAATGATTTCAATGCAGGTACACCAATTGGTTTATCGTTATTCATGTAGCGAAGACCATCGTTGGTCAGAAGGTAGCTTTCGATAAACTCTCTTGCCAAATCTTCATTTGGTGTGGCAGAGCTAATGCCGGCGGTCAAAACACCCACAAATGGCTTGGATGGGTTACCGTTGAGTTTGGGAAGGACAGCCAACCCATAGTTCATTCCGTTTTTGTCCAAGTTAGCCCATGCCCAAGGGCCATTGATCGTCATAGCTACCTTGCCTTGATTGAAGGCAGACTCAGCATTAGCATAATCGGCATCAGCGATGATGATCTTGTTATCGACGAGCTCTTTCAAAAATGCCATCGACTTATGAGCACCTTTGTTGTTTACCCCTACATCTTTTGCATTGTAGCCTTTGTCATTTATACCAAAGGCATAAGCACCATTAGTGGTTAACAATGGCCAAGTAAAGAACGGAGATTTAATATCCCACATAATGGCTTTCTTGCCTTGTTTGGATAGCTCTTTATCTAGGGCGTAAACATCTTCCCAGTTCTCAATTGGCTCTGAAATAATGTCTTTGTTATAAATGAGTGAAAGCGTTTCCGCCGAAATCGGGTATCCGAAATACTTACCATTGAAGTTCATTGCACTCCAAGTAAAGGCTTCAAATTTACTTTTGTATTCCTCGCTAGGCTTAACTTCACGAACAAGGCCAGCTTGAGCGTAACCACCAAATCGATCGTGAGCAAAGATCATGATGTCTGGCCCCTGACCAACCGCAGCACGACTCTCGTATTTCACTTCTAGTTTGTCAGGGTATTCCACAACTAAGTTAATACCCGTTTCTTCAGTGAATTTCTTACCAATTTCGATAATGCCGTTGTAGCCTTTGTCACTCGGCACCCACACTGTAATTGTGTCTTCTGAGAAAGCGACAGCGTTTGAAGAAGTTATTGCCAATAATGTAGCGATACTAAGCGCTTTTAGTTTGTTCATTGTTTCACCTTATTATTACTGTTGTTCAACCACTGCTTTAAATCCATAAGGTTCCAAAGTAATGACTGTTTTATTTAACGTAACTGCAGCTTGTTTCGATGAAAAATTAATGCAAATAATGACTTTGTTTTTTTCTTTTTCACGAGAAAAAACAATAACTTCACCGTTTGAAGCTTCTAGAATCTCTGGTACAGAACCATATTGGCCGTTCCATAATGCTGGGTTGTTTTTCTTTAGGAAAAACAGTTCTTTGATTAGCGGTGTAAAGGCGAATGTCTTCCAATCGATGGTATCTTTTTCAAAAAAAGCGAGCTTTTTGCCTAATCCCGACTCTTGCCCGTTATAGATCAATGGCATGCCGTGAAATGTCATCGTCAGCGCCAAATACGCTTTCAATGCATCGCCGAAGATTTTCACATCGCACTCATCCCAGGAATTTTTGTCATGATTCGTAGTAAAAGCCATACGATAAGCATCATATGGGTAACGCGACACCTCTTTTGATAGGTACTCTTTGAAGGATGTGATGATTGGTTTACCAGCAGCCACCGATTTCATAACGTCGTAGAAATCCCAGTTATAAGTCATATCAAACGACTTTTCATGTAGCTCCACCGTTGACCATTCAGCAAGCATGAAGACTGGCTTAATTTCATCCAACGTTGCTCTTACGCGCTCCCAAAATTGGGTTGGAACAAGACCCGCGACATCACAGCGATACCCATCAATGTTAGCCTCTTGAACCCAATACTTAAGAGCGTTTTCCATTTCGTCCCAGAGTGGCTTCTGAGTGTAATCGAAGCCCACGACATCATCCCAATACTCAAGCTCTTCACCGTTATCATAGACGTACGAATGGATCTCTCCTTGGGCATTCTTTAGGTACCATTCAGGATGCTCAGTAACCCAACGGTTATCCCAAGCTGAATGGTTAGCGACCCAATCCATAATGATGTACATTCCTAACTCATGAACGTCATCCACTAGAACTTTGAAATCATCTAAAGTGCCAAGCGTTGGACAAACTCCATAATAATCTTTTACAGAATATGGGCTTCCCAAGCTCCCCTTACGCTCTTTTTCACCAATAGGATGAATGGGCATTAGCCATATAATATCTACACCCAACTCTTTTAGACGCGGAAGGTCTTGTCTAAATGACTGAATGTCTCCTGCTTCTGAATATTGTCTAAGGTTGACCTGGTAAATATTGGCCGATTTTGACCACTCAGGATGCTGAAAGCTTGTATTTACAGTTGCCAATTTAACTCTCCGTGTAAACGTTAAAATTTTTATCGTTGCTGTGTCGAACTACGTCTAATGAGCTCGACGGGTAATATGGTTTGAAGCTCTTCGATCGGTTTGCCATCAAGCAGAGATTTCATTTTTTCTGCTAGTGGCTTTGAAGAGTCATTAATTGGAGACAATGTCACTGTGAGCGGAGGGTTGAATTTGGCGCTGTTAAGGTGAGCTAGCACGTCATCATGTGCAACGACAGATATGTCTTTTCCAACTTCCAGTCCGCTTTGTTTAATTGCTTGATAGCATCCCAAGGCCAAGCTGACACTTGAGCATACGATTGCCGTCGGAATGAAATGATTGTTGGGGTTAAGCAATGCCATTGTGGCTTCAAAACCTTCATGTTCAACAACGGATACGTTGACAACCTTGCTTTTAATATTTGCGACTCTTCTTTCAAAAGCCGCTTGACGCTGCTGAGCAAACGCTAAATGTGTTGGGGCGTTTATGAACGCGATCTTCTCGTGACCAAGCTCTATGAGATGGTCTACTGCAAGTGTGGCGACTTGTTCATTATCAATATCGTAAAAAGCATAGTTAGGTTTAACCTCTGAGCGACCATGAACGACGAACGGGAAGTTTTTTTCCAATAAATATTTGATTCGCGGGTCATCAACTTCTGGCGCTTTTAAAATCAAACCGTCAACCGTTTTTTTTGAGACAAATTGTTTAATGGTAGAGAGCGCGTCGCCTTTCACAGAAGAACCGATGAGTAGATGGTGATTTAATTCCGCAAGGTAAGAACTGATCGAGGCAAGCTCTTCAACATAGGTTGGAGCATCGACTAGTTCGTTCGTTGATTTCAAAATCATTCCAATCATCCCAGAACGGCCAGTAGCCAGTTGTTTTGCACTCGCGTTTGCAGAGTAGTCAAGCTCTTTGGCTGCTTTAAGAACGCGTTCACGAGTTTTCGCTCCTACTTCAGGGTAACCATTTAGAGCTCGACTTACTGTCGCCTTTGATAACTTAAGATGTTCGGAAAGTGTTTTGATAGTCGTCATCATTTTCGCCAAATATTTAAACCGGTTTAAATTTAGAGCCAAGAACAATTTAGGACAATAAGAACAATCACTTATTGTGATCACCACCTCTAACTGTGCAAGAAATTTAAACCGGTTTAATTTATAGACAATCGAAGAAAAATGATTAGCCGATCATTAGGCGACAATTTATGGACTTTGCGATAAGGATAGAAAGAAAGGGTTAAGCAATTCTGATTTAACCAACCAAAATTGCTTCTTGTTTAGAGCTGTTTATTAGAGGAACTCAAGTCTATAGGAAGACTTTTTAAGTCGGCACTCTATCCGAAATCACCTTGCCATCTTTAATGGTGATGATGCGTTTGGTGCGCTCTGCTAGGGCGTTATCGTGAGTTACGATGATCAACGTTCTGCCTTCGGCGTGGAGTTGATTGAACAAGGCTTCAATCTCCGCACCAGATTTCGAATCCAATGCCCCTGTTGGTTCATCCGCTAAGATGATTTGCGGATCGTTGACCAAGGCTCTTGCAATCGCGACCCTCTGTTTTTGACCGCCAGAAAGCTGGTTTGGTTTATGGTCGAGACGGTCCCCTAGCCCCACTTGTTCTAACAACTTCGCGGCACGTTGGCGACGCTCCTTGGCTTTGATGCCAGAGTAAACCAAAGGTAATGCCACGTTATCCAACGCTGTCGCGTATTCCAACAAGTTAAAGCTTTGGAAGACAAACCCTATCTTTTGGTTGCGAATACCCGCTAGGTCGTTCGCGCTTAAACTTGCCACGTTTTGACCACCTAGTTGGTATTTACCATCGGTCGGTTTATCTAGGCAGCCGAGCATGTTCATTAGCGTTGATTTCCCCGAACCAGACGGGCCAAGAATCGAAAGAAACTCACCTTGATTGATGGTTAAGTCAACGCCGTCTAGCGCACGTACTTCCGCCTCTCCGCTAGAGTAGTATTTGCAGATGTTGGTTAGCTCAACAAGTGGTTTGTTCGACATCTTCTCTCCAGAATTCTTATTATTATTCACTTTGCAGTGCCTCCAACGGGCTCACTTTGGCAGCTCGGTTTGCAGGCAACCAAGCGGATGCAACACCGATGATCACCAAGGTGGTAATCACAATCGCGACGACAATCCACGACAGCTCCGGGACTGGTTTACCAAGGTGTTCATAGAACACGTTACCTTCTAGGTTGATGGCGCTGATTGCCGATACCAACGCGTAAGTCACGCCTAATCCCAATACGCCACCTAACATCATGGTCATCAGTGATTGGACCAAATAGTGCAAGCGAATCGCCGTTGGTGTAGCACCGACCGCCATTCGTACGCCGATGTCTCGGGTTGAACGCTTCACGGTCGCGTACATAACGTTGGCGATCCCCACGCCCGCAACAGCAAGGGTGACAAAACCGATGATGCCAAGAAAGCTTTGCAGGCCAATCAAGAACTGCTGCATGCTTTTCTGTTTGAGGAACATGTCTTCCACTTGCACCACTTGCTCATCACTGACACTAGCGCCATGTTTGCGAGCAATGACTTGGCGAATGGTCTCTGCGAGCTTTTTGCGGTCGGTGTTAGCTTGTGGCTCCACGTTGATGCCGCCAATATCGCCATTGGTATGAAAGCGCTGCCACGTTGCTAACGGCACAAAGCTGGAATAATTGATTTGGTCGCCCTGCTCAATCTCGGCACTGCTCTTCTTCAATACACCAATCACGGTGAACTCTTCACTGCCAATCTTGACCTTTTCCCCCACGGGATCGGTTTGCAGTGTCACTGGCGCGAACCAGCTGAAGTCATCGACAGGGTTAAACAAGTCTGCCGCGAGCGAATAACCCAATACGACCACTTTGCGCATCTGCTTTTGATCGAGTGGGTTTAGCCAACGTCCGCCATCCATTGGCGTTAGGTTGGTCATTGACGCAAAATCTGTAGTGACGGCCAATGGCTCTTGCCATGAGCCTCGGTCGCCCACAGTAATGCGCTCATTCCAAATTGCGGTCGGTGCAACGCTCTTCACTTCAGGAAGGGCTTTGACCACATCGGTATCGTCAACTTTTAAGGTTAAGAATTTGCCTTGGTGAAAAGCGCCATAATCGACCGTCGCCATGCCACCCGTTAGGTAAATCAGGTTCCCGTTACCATTTTGCGCGGTTCTTAATACGCCCTGACGAATGCCCTCGCCCACGGCCAGCATCGCGGCGATACACAAGGTCGCCCACGCCACAGCAAGAATGGTTAAACCTAAGCGAAGCTTTTCTGCCGCCATTTCCTGAAAGATTTGTCTCATTGGTAGCAACATGATTATGCCCTCGCACTCAAAGCAATTACTGGAGTGAGTCGCGATGCTCGTCTCGCTGGGAAGTAAGACGCTAACAACGCCAGAACCAGTGTGACTAACAGTGACCACGCAATAGAATCTGGTGTGATTACAGGGAAACCTAGCCACTCTGGTAAGGTAATAGAGCCTAACAACGCCACCACCATATACGCGACTAATAAGCCAAGTGCCGTACCGACAGCCACCAAGAACAAGCCCTCCAGAATGAACTGGCTAAGGATGGATTTTTGTGTCGCGCCTATTGCCAAGCGCACGCCGATTTCTCGCGTTCGCTCTGTCACTGAGAGGAACATAATGTTCGCGACACCGAGCGCCCCAACAGCCATGGTCATTGCGCCACTTGCCCCAAGGAAGATTTGAATGCCTCGGAAAATGCCCGTGATTAGCGCAGCACCTTCACTAAAGTCCGGTAGGTTGATCGCTTCTTTATCGGTTGGGTCAAAGTGCAATTGCTTAGCGTAGAAGTTGACAATGGCTTGTCGGAAAGCGGGACCATTCATACCTTCTGTTGGCTTAAGCAATAGCATCCACGGTTTGGCACCCCACAAATCGAGATATGTGGTTTGCGGAATAAAGACTTTGCGGCTGTCGCCGAATGAAATGCCTGCGTCTTCATCTTTGATGATACCAATCACCAAGAAGGGAATGCCGTTCACTTTGACCATTTGCCCAATGCCGATTTCACCCATCTTGGCAATTTGATCACCAAGCACGGCAACACGCGTGTGGTTAGCGATATCAGTTGGTGACAGGTTGCGCGAGCCAGACTCCAACTTACGTTGAATGAGGGAGAAGTAAGACGGGTCAATACCGCTGACGTTACTGGTCAGGTTCTGGCCTTTGTCATTGGTGACGCTCGCATCCCATTTGGC
Organism: Vibrio sp. SCSIO 43153; assembly: GCF_023716625.1. Lineage (NCBI taxonomy): Bacteria > Pseudomonadati > Pseudomonadota > Gammaproteobacteria > Vibrionales > Vibrionaceae > Vibrio > Vibrio sp. SCSIO 43153. The sequence continues at coordinate 1,238,739 of NZ_CP071855.1, read as the reverse complement.
ATAAACGCTCGACGCAGCCTCGACAAAGCCGGACTGCTTGATCATATCGACTTTGTCTTGCGGGATCTGAATTTGACGCCTTGAAGGTAAGCCGTGCCATGGTTTGCTGGTGCTCGACGGAAACGCGATTTGCACGTTGTTGACCATAAACGACAACTGCTGAGTTTGATGGCGATAAAAGCCCTCACCCAGTGCAATCAGCACCACCACGGATATCACGCCCCAAGCAATGGCAATGATGGCGAGCATGCTTTTCATGCGATGCGCCATCAGCGTTTGCCACGTTTGTTGCAATAAACTGGTCATGAATTAAAAGCTCGGGAGATCAGTGCCATGGTGTCGTCGTCTAGCTTGCCTGCAGTTTGCAGTAGACCGATGCGCTGACGCCAGTAGTTGTACAAGTTGCTTTGCAGGCTATTTTTGGCCTCAAACAAGTTGTTGTGCGCGCTAATGACTTCCGATACTTCTAACATACCCGCATCGTAAAGTTTCTCTTTGCTGCGCAGCACTTTCTCACGAGAGGTAACCAGTTCGTTTGCCATCAAGACTTGGTTCCAGTTGATGTCGACTTGAGTAAACTGCTGGATAACGCGCTTTTGAATGTCGATTTCGACTCTGCGTAAATCTTGCTTGGCACTGAGGATATTCAAGGATGCTTCGTCGACTCTTGCACGCGTTGCACCATTCAGATCGATCGGCACGCTTAGAGTAATGCCAGCGTTGAACTCTCCGTCTTTGCGTCGGTCATCATCGTTATACCCGACGTTCCCTTTTACTGTTGGGTAGTAACCACCTTGAGCTGAGTCTTTGGCAAACTCACTGGCTTTTACGTTTTGCGCAGCCACTAACAACTCGGGGCTGCTGTCTTTGGCAAGCTTTAACCATTGCTCTTGAGAGTCCACCATCATTGGCGGTTGAATAAGAGAATCGGTGCGAATTTGGTCAACGCTTTGTGGGATCTGATTGATCAACGCAGCAAGCTCGGCACGTTTGACTTCCAAATCAGACCTTGCACTCAAGATCCCCGCTCTATCAGCCACTTGAGTCGCACGGATCTCTTCGACATCAACGGATTTAACCTTACCAGCGCGGTAACGCTTCTCGATGATCTTCAGCAGTTTGTTGCCTTCTTCCAATTTGGATTGCGCCAATTGCAAATCGCCTTGTGCGCTCGCGACATCCAAATACGATGAAAGCAGTCTTTGTGCTAAATCATTATGTGATTGAGCCAGTTCTAATTGAGCCTTGATGTAATTGGCGTTGGCTTGGTCTAGATCGGACCACAAACTGCTATCCCAAATGGTTTGAGAAAGTGATGCACCGTAGCTGTTGGTGTTATCGGCAGATTCACTCCAATCCGCTGATGCCGTCGCACTCAAACCCGGCAGTAATGAACTGCGGCTCGCATCCACACCCACTTCACCGAGTTGCACGCCAATCTTGGCTTTCTCGTAATTTGGGTCACTCTGTTTCGCTTGTTGCCACGCTTGTTCAATTGAAATCGCATAGCTTGGTAAGCTGAGTGTTGCGGCTAAGATCGCGCAACCAATTTTAGACAAATGCAGCTTAGCCATGCGCGGCTCCCATCATCATGCTGTTATCGATGATCTCTTCGTTGAGCTCAACACCATCCAATACTTCTACATTGATGCCGTCTGACAAACCAAGCTTCACTTTCTGTTTGTGGAAGCCTTGTTCTGAACTATCTGGAATCAACACGTTTGGCGTATCACCATCAAATTGCAGCGCACGCTCAGGCAGCGTTAATACGTTCTCTGATTTCTTCAGCGTGATTTGCGCGTTGGATGAGAAGCCTGAGCGAAGCAACACTTCTTGTGGGATCTTCAGCTCACCTACTTCGACTTCAAAACCGTTATCGAAGCTTTTTGCCGACGCATTACCTTCTGGCGAGTTTAGGTTCTCTGATTGAATTGCAACTTTAGTCAGGACGCCGGAGATTTCTACATCTGGATACGGCGCAACGGTCAGCAATACCGGCATGCCCGGAGAAAGCTGCGCTGCATCATGCTCGCTTACGCTGCCTTTGAAGATCAGGCTGTTCATGTCGGCCAGAGACATCATTTCTGTTGCAGCTTGGCTGGATTCGGTTGAGATGATTGGCTCACCCACTTCCACTTTGCGGTTCAATACTGTGCCATCAATAGGCGCGTAGATGGTAGAGGTCAAACGTGCGTTACCAATCGATGCTTCACCGCTGCGGATCAATTCTAGGTTCTGGCGTTTTTGAAGCACGTTCGCTTGAGCCGATTTCACTGTCGAGCGCGCACTAACGTATTCATCGTAGTTGCTTGGAATGATGTCTTGCTTCACCAAACTCTCTAAGTTAGCAAGCTTTTGCTTAGCGGATTCGAGGTCCGCTTCACTGCGCATCAAATCCGTGGACGCATCCGTAAGTGCCTGTGGCGTTGGGTTCGGACGAACCTTAATCAATGGCTGGCCTTGTTTCACTTTCTCGCCAACTTGGACGTAAATCTCGCCGACGATACCGTCAATTTGCGACTTAATCGAAACTGAGTGTGCAGGGACAATATTGCCGACTGCGACCGCTTGTTTCTCAATGGTTCCCTTTTCCACTGCCAGAGTCGGAAATGCCTCTGGTTGAGCCGAAGATTGCAGATAGAAATACGCACCGCCGCCAAGCAATGCAACGCTCACAGCAGCGACAAGCCAAGTTTTTGCCATCATTGATTCCAATTATTGTTTTGTAGTCTTGTGACCATCTCATGAACATTAAGTTCTAAGGATATCGTGGTTTGAAGCCGCTAAGATTGTCATATTTAGTAAGGTTTTGTCAGGGCGCTTTGACAATAAGCAGGATGAATAGCTGAAATCGGCGTTAAACGCTTAGATTTTGTACTTGTTTGAGAAAGATGGAATTCGCAGAGATGACGCTAACCTAGAAATAAAGAGACAGAATAAAGAAAACCTCAAGTTCACGCGTAAATGAACTTGAGGTCTAGTTTTAGGTTAGTAAGTATTTACAACGCCAGTTTGAAGCCCTCGTGCGTGGCCTTAAAACCCAACTTTTCATAGAAGCGCAGCGCATCAGGGCGTTGTTTATCACTGGTCAATTGAACGAGTTGACAACCTTTGTCTTTCGCCTGCTTTATCGCGTATTCAAACATCTGCTCACCAAAGCCACGTCCGCGATAATCTTGATGAATTCGGACGCCTTCAATCAAGCAACGCCAACTGCCAATGTGGGTCAGATAAGGGATAAAAGTCAGCTGTAACATGCCAACCAAAGCACCTTCAAGTTCTACCACCAGCAATTGGTTGTTCGGGTCTTTGTCAATCGCTTCAAACGCAGAGAGGTAAGCCTGATTCAGTGGCGAGCTTGCGTCTTCTCTCTTGCTTCCTAACGGGTCATTAGCCAGCAATGCAACCAAGCTGGTTAAGTCTTCAAATGTCGCGCTACGGTATGTCAGTGGCATCGATTCTTCCTTGTGTTTTTGCTTTTCGTGTTGTGTTAAGCGAGAGTAGCTTACTTCGTTCGTACCATTTGAGGAAAACCACTTTGCGCGATTTCATAGGTGACGAATCCAAACTTCTCATACAGCTTTTGAGCGGCTTCGTTTTTAGGATGAACGCCAAGACGAATACCATCACAAGTGCCTTCGACTCTCTGTAATAGTGCTTTCATGAGTTCTGATGCGACGCCTTTGCCGCGATGACTGGCATGAACCGCCATTGCCAATTCTGGATACTCAGCATATTGGACAGTTTGGCTCGATTTATAGCGAATCTGAACGATGCCAATTGGCTCATCGAATTGGTTTAATGCGAATAATCCGAGGTCGCCCGCTTTACCCCATTCTTCACAATAGGCTTTGATGTGCGCCAGTTCGAGCACTTTTGGATCGTGGTCGGGTTCATCATCCGGCGTCCAAAGCGCCACCAACAATAGCTCTTTTTGCAGCGCTAAATCAGACGCTGTCACTTCTCTAAACTTCATTTTTTCCGTGGTTCTTCCGTGGATGCTTGTGTTCTTCGTCAGGGTAAATCTCTCAACTTCTTCGCTGGATTCCCTGCATAGATGCCTTTCTCTGTGATGTCTTTCGTCACCACGCTACCTGCGCCAATAACCACACCTTCACAAATTTTCACGGCAAGTATCGTGGCATTCGAGCCTATAGTTACGTTATTGCCAATAACGGTGCGCCCCCAGCTGTCTGGATTCGCGTCTGGTTTTCCGTCTTTGAACAGGTCGTTGGCAAACATTACCCCATGACCAACAAAACAATCACTGCCGATGGTCACGTATTCGCAAATAAAGGTATGAGATTGGATTTTAGTTCGCTCACCAATCACTGTGTTCTTCTGGATTTCAACAAAAGGGCCAACGAATACGCCTTCTTTTAGCTCGCAGCCATAGACGTTTGCAGGTTCGATGATGGTGACATTTTCACCACAAGTCACATCTTTGATTTGTGCGTGTAAGACTTTTGGACTGTACATCTATTCTCCAAAATAAAAATGAGTGATTGATTAGATTTCAACACGACGCCCAGTTGGTAAATGCTCTAAACGCTCATCAAGTACTTCTTTCAACAAATGATACGCTTTCATGCCCGTGCAGTGGCCCGTGTAAAACTTCTCAATGGGGTATTCAGACAGGGCTTTACCTAATGCTTTTATATCGTCTTTAGTACCGCCGATGCCATTAAATACAGGTAAGCCCACAAGATGAAAGCCACCCACTACCGCTTTGATTCTGCAGTTTGGAAATAATTCAATGGCGGTTTCAATCATGTTCAATACTCCGCTGTGCGCACATCCCGTGAACACAACCAAGCCATCTTCTTCCTTGATCACCAAAAGTAACTCGTGTTCAAAAGCATCTTGCTCATAACCGCCATCTTTCGATTGGGTATAGAGGTACTGATTTCCTTTGGGTTGTGGGTACTTGTCGCTGATCTTGGTAATCACATGAACATTCGGAGCAACTTGCGTCGTTTCGCTTACCTGCACTATGCGGTCATTGGTTGTGTCTAACAAAGCTTTGTCGATACCAACATCACTCTTGAAACCAAAAGCTCGAAAGTAATAGTCCTGATCTCCACACGATTTTAAATAGACTTTGGCTACATCGTTTTGCTCTAGAAAGTGAGAAGTACCGTTGCAATGGTCATGATGCCGATGAGAAATAACCGCGAGATCAACTTCTTGGATATCGATGTTTAGTAAAGGTGCGTTGTCGCAAAACGTTCGCCCACTGCCCATATCGAACAACAGTTTGGTTCCTTCTGTATCGATATGCAGCGATAAACCGCGCTCAACACAGAGATCGGCTCGGTCCTCAACACGAGAATTATCAACGAGAGTGGTAACGATCATGGTGTCTCCTAATGACGTTGAACCGCTTTAGTGGATGAGACAATAACGAGATTTGATGCTTCTAGAAAAAAGTAATGGTAATTGTGTGATTAGACAGAGGTTTACAACATCAGTTTCAATCACCTTCGATTCTTACTCTACTTTTAATCCACTTAGCCCATCAAGGGACCTTTTTCTGATCCATTGATGTGGAGTCATCCAGATGAGCAGGTGCAATAACGCCTAAGCAACAAAAGCCCAAAACACATATTTTGGGCTTAGGTGAATAAGATTCTACTGGTCGCAATGTGCAAAAACTATTTGCCCGTCAGTTAGGTTCTTAGCGGCTTCTTTCGCTATCAAAACTTGTTCTTGGGTAACTGTGAATTCAGCCCCCGTTCCCGGCCAGTAGTACCCTTGCTCATCATGACAAAGAGTGATGATTATTGGATCAATTCCAATTGTAGGGGAATCTCCAATCTCTGTGTACATACCGAAAGTAATGTTGGTAGTAATGTGGCCTCGAACTCCATCCAGCACCTTAGCTTGAACCTTATAGTAGTTATCTCCACCGTCTTTCTCCGGTCCCTCAAAGCCCGTTAGTACCACAACAGCCGAGTATGGAGTCTCTTCAACGGCAGTTTGAAGCCTCTCATTTGCTACTGCTTCAGATCCGATGAGAGTCATTAAGCATATTAGCCATTTCATGCTTTCAACTCTTTTAGCTGCATATCCAAACAATCCTGAAGTTCGTCGCTAAGGGCAGGAAATACCGCATACTCTTTCAAGACACCTTGTTTCTTAAATCCACATTTTTCGAGCACGCGAATACTGGCTTGATGGTCAATATGAGGAGCCGTATAAATCTCTTCGACTCCGATGCTTTTCAGATACTCAATGCCGAGCTTACACGCCTGAGTCGCATACCCTTTACCTTGATAATTTCTAGAGATCCCAAAGTGAATTTCGCTATGACTGCCTTCAGGGATTAAGACTAAGCAACCAATGGGAACTTGAGTTGCGCTTTCTTCAATTGCGAGTACCAAGAAATTAGGGTGAGCCAACTCGTACTGAGCTCGCCATCGACCGATCGCTTGTAGCGTTTGAATTGGGCTTAGATGGGCTTGTCGATTGAGATACAAACACGTTTGCTCATCACCAAGGTAGTTTTCAAACAAAGGAACGGCATCAGTTTCTTCAAGGTATCTTATTGCTATATCTTGCGCTTCTCGCCTCATTGGTTCTCACCTTGATACACGTTTGGATTCCAAATCTGCATAAAGTTTTCGGCGGGCTCGATGGGCTTAAAGCCGTATTGTTCATAAAGACCATGTGCATCGCGCGTCGCAAGAATCATTCTACGTAGACCTTGAAGGTCTGGGTGGGACACAATTTCAGAAACCAACCACTTACTAATACCACTGCCGCGGTAATCAGGGAGTACGAAAACATCGGCGAGATAAGCGAAGGTGGCTTTGTCAGTAATAAGGCGAGCAAACGCGATTTGCTGATTCGACTCGGTAAACACACCAAAGCAAAAAGAGTTTCGTATCGCTTTATCTAGCGTGTCCCTTGGCACTCCTTTCGCCCAATAGCTCTGTGAGATGAACTGATGAATGCAATCCAAATCCATCTCTTCAAAGGCTGTGCTAATACGATATCCTTGCATTGCGTTCTCCCAATAAATCAAAGCTTCTCTGCGACGCAAATTAGGTTGTTTGAGTTTTCAGACAACTTATCTTCTGTCCACGAGCTGTATTTTTCGGTAATACATAAACCCGCCTGAGCAAGAAACGCTTCAATTTCAGATAACTTTCGATACCTCAAGTCAATGCTTGAGTAGACCATTGTCCCATCTTGGTAGTGACGTTCTTTCTTCAAATAAAGTACTGTACTTTCAGCGTCATAACGTTCGCTCATTCCCATGTACTTCACTTCGCCTTTGTCTGGCAATTCATAGGTTTGCCACAGCGACATTTCAGCATCAATTTCCAAGTTATCTGGCGTTGGTAAGCGGGTATCAAAGATGAAACGCCCACCTCTATTGAGGTGATTAGAAATCGAATTAAGGACGCCAACTAGCATCTCATCGGAGAGGAAAGCTTGGAAAGCGTTGCCCGTCATAATCGCCATGTCGAAGCGTTTATCGAGAGAGAATTGAGTGGCATCCTGTTGCAAGAAAGAAAGGTTATCTAATCCCTGCGCTTTGTGTTTAGCATGTTTTAACATCCCTTCGGCAATATCAATACCGACAGCATTATCGAGTTGCTTCGCGACAGGTATGGTGACAATACCCGTACCACAGCACACATCCAGCAAACTTCGAGCACCCATCGCCGCAATGTGCTTTTGTATCAGAGCAATATCATCTTCGTAATGTTTATCATACTGAGCATCGTATTCCATGCCTGATGCAAACTCACTCAGGTCTTGTGTCTTCAAAAACAGTCCTTGTTTATTATCTACATCAAGAGTCCGAATGTAGCACGCCATACTCACCTGCACACTTATGTCATTGTAAAATCGTGAAAAAAGTCGACGTGCTACGCATTGATTTAGGCCATCCAGATCCTTGCCAGAATGCCCATTGGCGTTGTGACGCCTGTGGTAATTGAGCTCACTTCTCCATCTTTTAACACATAGATGGTCGGGGTCACGCTAATGCTCCATTCTTGCATGATGGCGCTTTTCGGGTCATTAATGTTGTCAAACTGGTAGTCTTTAGACTGCATGAACTTTTGCACCCGTTCTTGCGGGCCAGACGCACCAGATACCGCAACCACCTCATAGTAATCACTCAACCAACTCACGCTTGGGCTAACAAACTTGCATGCCGGACACCACGTTGCCCAAAAGTACACCACGACGGGTTCTTCATGGCTTTTGGCAATCATATCGACAAATTCGCCATCGGCCATGATCGCACTCAGAGGTGGTGCTTGCTCTTTAGGGATGTCTTTAGTGCGATACCAATCCATGGCGACCGAAATCACGGTCACCATAAGGACGAGTTGTAGCGCTTGACTGAGCCAGTATTTGAGCGACTTGCGCTTTTTTACTGTGTTCACTTAATTGCGCCTCCACTTGCCTGTTCGATTGCTTTCACCACCACATCGTCAGTCAGAATCACTGGCAGAGGAATCCCTTCTGGTGCTGCTGGGCCATACACGATGTTAAATGGCACACCAAAGCGACCGTGCGCACGCAAGAAATCGGTCACTGAGCCATTCGGATGTGTCCAATCGCCTTTCAGTGTCGCCACGTTCGGGCTTTGCAACAGTGAGTAAACCGGATCTTGCCAGATCACGCCGATTTTGTTGGCTTTACAAGTCACACACCAATCTGCAGTCACATCGACGAACACCACACGGCCATTCTTCACGTGGTCTGCAATCGCTTCGTTTGACAGTTTTTCCCAAGCCAAATCTTCTGGCAATGGCGTCGCCCAATGATTTGCAGTCACACTGCCTAGTACCAAACCACCAGCAATCAGAATCAACGAAACCGTGCCAGAGATCGCCAACGCTTTATTGCCATAAATACGCTTAACACGCGCCATGATGACGATGAACGCAGCTAGGCCAATCAGAATGACCCAAAATACCGGCAAGTGATTCGCCATCAATGACAACAACCACGCACTGGTTGCTAACATCATGATGCCGAATACAATTTTCACGACATTCATCCATTGGCCTGGCTTAGGTAGTTTGAGTGCAATCCCCGGGAAGATAGCCACTAAGATCCAAGGCAGTGCCATACCCATAGCTAACGCAGTGAAGATAGCAAACAGAGTCACTACGTCTGCACCCAGTGCAAACGCCACCGCAGTGCCTAGGAAAGGTGCAGAACAAGGCGTTGCTAGCAGAGTCGCGAACATACCTTGCACGTAATGCCCAAGCAGTGAGTTATCACCTTTTGAAGCCAACCAAGTGTTCGTACCCGAAGACAAGCGAATTTCAAACAAGCCAAGCATGTTGGCACCAAACAATCCGGTCACCAACAGCATTAGACCTAAGAACCAAGGGCTTTGGAATTGCACGCCCCAGCCGATGGCGTTACCAGTGAGCTTCAGCACTAAGATAAAGCCAGCGAGTAGCCAGAAAGACGTTAGAATACCTAGCGAAGACGCCACGAACTGAGTGCGAATTTGACGACGTTCAACGCCTTGTGCCGCTACGATGCTACTTAACTTCATGCCGAGAACGGGCAATACACAAGGCATGATGTTGAGAATCAAACCACCGAGTAACGCGAACAAGAAAATGTTCACCAGTGATGTACTTGGTAAGGCTTCAGTAATCAAACCTGCTTTGGCTTGCGCGGTTTCTTGCGCCAATAAGTTGTTGTCTTTGATTGAGACATAAACTGACTGGTTATCCAGCTCTACGTCACCCAACCAAGTATTGACTAGGTAGTTGGCAGTAAGCGTGTTGCCCTCTTGATGCAGCCCTTCTAATTTGAAGCTGTAATCGCTGGTTGCTTCGTCGACACCATCAACCAACACTTCTGGTTTTTGCCAACCTTGTGAGTTAGTCAGTTTGATTTGTAGCTTAGACTGGTTTGCATCCCAGTTCGCTTCTGTCACTTCAACAAATGGTGAAGCTTGAGGCACACTGCTTACCGCTTGCGCGTAAGTGAACATCACATCTTCATCGACTTGTAGATCGGAAGGTAGGAAAGACAGCTGAATGTGGTAATCCGTCAGGACACAAATCGTTGTACATGAAGATAGTGTCAGCGTCGCATCAATCGTCACTGGCTTGTTCATGTCTTCGACGTGCAACGTCATTGGAAAGACAGTGTCACCTTTGTAGCCTAGCGTCTCAATGCCAAGCAGTTCGTATTTCTGCGGGTACGGCCATTGCCAATCCACTTTAGTTAGGTTTTGTGATTTTTCCCAATCAATGGAAGGTGCAACACCGCCCTCACCTGGCGAACGCCAATAGGTTTTCCAGTCACCGGTCAGTTTGACATCAAGGTAACCTGTGATGGTGTTGGTATTCGGGTCTTGCTGTCCGGTTAAGACAAAGCGTGTCTGCACAGGTGGGTGCTGAGGATTGGTCAGCCAACCTGTGTCCGTCATTTGTGCTTGGGCAAACAGTGAGAATAAGCTCAGTGCCAACGTCATGATGAGCATCAACGCGGCTTGAGTCGTTTTTTTCATGTGGTTCATAGTTATTCCTAGTTAAAAACAAGTCGATACCCAAGTGACTTCAAAATTCAGGATTCAGAGCTATGTCACTGATTTAAGAGCAAGGAAAACAACGCGGTGGAATAATAAGCTATTTCCAAGTTGTTTGACACTGAAATTGAATCAGTGACATGCTCCCAGAGGGCGAGTTGTCTTGGCTCGCATACTTTGTTGACGATTATTGATTTAGAACCACTAGATCTTCAAATCGTCGCCGCGTCTGCAAACCAAGCCATTCTCGCTGAACCTAGAATCTTGAGGTTACTTGGGTATAAGAAATCGCTGACGAAACTCGTCAGAAATCACTTGTCATTCGCGGAATACACACAGGGTGAGATGGACTCGATACTTTCGGGCTATCGGTTCGGTCCATTGCCTTTTGCTGGCGAACGCACAACAGCGCCACACGACAAGCGCGAGAATGCCAACAAACAAAACAACGACCAAGGTTTCCAGTTGTTGCTGAGCAAATTGAATCAGCTTTTCAGACAACTCACACTTACCAGATTTGTGCCCGCTCTCTGCTTTTACGATTTTGACTTCATCGCCAACGACCGCAGAAGTAGAGCTCGCGTCATATTGCATTGCACAACTGAACATCAAGCCAGAATTTTTCATCAGACACACCACAATCACCCAGCCAATTAACGCTAGGAGCCATTTGCCCTGTTGTCGTGACGCAGCAGATTGTGAGGTGGATGAATGCATTCTAACTTCGATAAATGTGGAAACGCCGGAAATCATACGCAAGTTAGCATAAACCTCAAGTGGTATGATTTTTTGCGTCGCTCTCATTGGTAACTAATTATGATAGTCTTATGACTACCGTTTCCGTAAATAATTCAACATGCTCAATAAAGTTAATCTTGCTGATATTCGCTCGTTCGTTTTGATCGCTCAACTGGGTAACTTCACTAAAGCGGCAGAAGCCCTTTCGGTGTCTCGTTCTCATGTGTCTCGCCAAATCAGTGGGCTTGAAGCGCAAATGGGCGTGACCTTGCTGACCCGTACGACAAGGACCCTGCGCCTGACTCATGCCGGAGAGCGTTTCTATCAAGAATGTGAAAAGGCACTGCACGATATCGACCAAGCGTTGATCGCCGCGGTCGACGACACTCAAGAAGTGCGCGGTTTGATTCGCGTAAACTGCGTGGGTGGTTATATCGGTGAAGACATCATTGCTAAATACGTCAATGAGTTCATGTTGGAATACCCGAACATTACGGTCGATCTCGACTTCTCTTCACCGCGGATTGATTTGATTGAAGATCAGTTCGACGTTGCGATTCGCATGGGCGAGTTGGAAGACGCAGGCTTTGTCGCGCGCAAGCTAATGATGATTGATATGGTGACGCTAGCAAGCCCGAAATACTTGAAGACTTATGGCGAGCCGGTCACCCCAAAAGAGTTAGCCAAACATCGCACGCTAACGGGCTCAGTCACTCGCTGGAGTTACCGCAACGTTGCTAACCCGAAAGAGCACAGCGATGTAATTGTGAAAGGCAATCTGCGTTGCAAGAACGGCCGCGCGCTAGTTATGGGTGCACTACATGGTAACGGAATTATTCGTGTGCCATTGAGTTACTGTGACGAGGAAGTCGATCAAGGCCAACTGGTTAAAGTGATGCCGGAATGGGAGATCCCGTCTGTGCCGCTGTCCGCCATTTTCCACCGTGATCGCTACCAACCGAAACGTCTTCGTACCTTCATCGACTTCGTCAAAACCAAATTTGAACAAGACTTTAATATTTAAGTTTGGCGCATAAATAAGTGCGTAAGAACCGAAGCGCTTACGCACACTTTTCAAACTTGATGAAGGCTAAGATAGCTTCTCTAAATAGCCCTCAATATCGACATCATCGATAAGCTCATCTGGCAGATAGCGCTTAGCGTAACGTAGGTAAGTGCCACTGGTTAACAACAGCTTAAATACGTCTTTATCAATGTGCCCACCGAGTGCCATTTTCGACATAATGCTGATTGCCTCACTCAAGGATTTGGCTTTCTTGTACGGTCGATCAGCCGCGGTTAACGCTTCGAAAATATCCGCTACCGCCAGAATGCGTTCAGGGATCGATAGCTCCTCTCCCATCAAACCTCTCGGATAACCAAAGCCTTCCATCGCCTCGTGGTGCGTAGTAGCGTAGCGAGGAACGCGCTCAAGTTCGGGTGGGAACGGTATGCTTTCGAGCATCTTGATTCCGCTGATCATGTGCTCATTAATCTTAAAGCGCTCTTCTGCTGATAACGTACCGCGCTGCACGGCCAAGTTATACAGTTCACCATGGTTATAGAGCTTTTCTGGCACCGTCATATTGATGCCAAACTCAGGGTCAAGATCAAACGGCTGTTCACGCTCAATCACATGCTCAGGACGATCAGAAAGCAGCTTCTCTATTGCCGGCGTTGGTTGCGGTTGATAACGCGTTTCTTCTAATGGCGATAAACCAAGTCCACAATCGAAGTGACGCGTCCACTCTTTCTCGGCCAACTTGTGTAGGCGTTCAATGTCTTGATCCGACATAAACTCCGCCCCTACGTTCGCATTGGCGACAAATTCGAACTCTTCTTTCAGCGCCGCAAATTCTTGTTCCAGTGCTTGCTCGGGCTGCTCATCCACACCCATCGTTTTTAGCTTTTTGAGTAGATATTGAATCTGCGCATCTCGCCACAGCACTTCGAATCGCATGCGAACTTCGTGAATTCGGTTGTAGTTGGTTTCTAGCTTACTGCCTTTATCAACCACATACTCAGGCGTCGCGATCTTGCCACAATCATGAAGCCAAGCAGCGATGCGGAACTCACGGCGCTCTTCATCGCTTTCAAAAGCGAACGACTCAAACGCCCCTTGCTCTGACTTCTCAGCTTCTTCCGCCAGCATTAAAGCAATCTCCGGCACGCGGTTACAGTGCCCTGCCGTGTACGGAGACTTTTCATCGATCGCGCGTGCGATAAGCTGAATGACAGATTCAAAGAACTCATTTTGCCTTTGCTCAAACTGCTTAAGCGAGTTACTGCCTCGCATCACTGAAAGACCAAGTTGGTGAATCTCTTCAATACGAGAGTGAACACGCTGCACTTTGTCGTATTCGCGATCGCGTACAAATCTGACTTGCTTTCTCAACATATTGATTGGCTGAGAGATTGGTTTCGCCATCTCCCATGCAACGGGAATCAACAACGCAAGAACAAACAAGGATGCGCCCACAGCATAAAGCGTCACTTCATTTACGCCAGACATGACATAAGCTTGCGGAATCACGACAGCAAAGTAACGCTCTTCCTTATGAGTGAGCTTGGAGACGAAAACATATTTGTCTTTCCCATTGATCTCCACCAGTTGAACCGAGTTGATGAACTCAGGCTCTTGGGCAAATTTGACCAATTCTTCGTATGGCGTAAAGGTATAAGTCGACAGTGCTTCCTTACCCTCAAACCATTTTTCACGCAGCTCTTTTCTTTGCTCTGGCGTAATCGCATCAATGGCGCGGTTAATGATCTCAACTAAAGGTCTTTGTTCCTCATTCGCCAAGTAGTAAAAGGCGTTGGGAAGGTTGGAATCCTTAACCAAAGTGATGGCTAAGTTCTGACGAAACATTTCGCGTATTTTGTTGACCAATATTTGACGAATGTCGAGCACAGCGACGATGTCACCGTTCAATACCCCGTCGATCGCATCGTGCAAAGAAGCGTAATTGACGATGGTCATTTGCGGGTAAGCTTCTAACAAGTCATCTTGAATGCTCCATCCTTTTAGCAAGCCAATTCTTTCGTTCTTCACTTGCTCTAAGGTATTGATGTGCTTGTTTTCTTCTTTGGTAAGTAACGCAAACTTTGCGTGATAAAGAGGTTCACCCACTACACCGATGCTCGAAAGATCATCTTGGTCGGCAATCGATTGAAGAATATCGATATTGCCATTTTTAAAGTCGTTGACGAGCTCATTCCAACTTCGACCGTTCACAAACTTAAACTTTAATCCGGTCATTTCCGAAATCATCTTAAACAGGTCAATCGAGAAGCCATTTGGCCGACCGCCAACGGTATAATCAACCGGAGCCCAGTTATTTTGGTTCGACACTTTCAACTCTGGTGTTCGTGCAACCAGCGCTCGCTGCTCATCCGTTAAGTTCACCGGAGAAACCAAGGGCAAGCGCTCTTCGATGTCGATCATCTTGTTGGTTGCAATCAATCGACCATTCGCTTGGTAGATAAACGCTTCCGCTTCTGAAGCTTGCTTATTTTCGATAAAACGGCTGGTGAGTTGAACCTCAAGCGAGGAGAGAAGAATGTCCACACCAACTACGGTATCGGATTCTGGCACCTTGATGGAGAAGGTTTCTCCAGAGACTTTTAGCGTGTTAAACAGATACGGAGAGGTGTTATAAGTGTCATCGTAATCGGCATTTTCAAACCAGCTGCGCTGAGTCGGGATGAAGTTACTAAACTCATCAGAAGCATGGCGTGATACAAAGTTTTCATCGTAGTAAATACTCACCTTACGACGATCTCGCTTCACGCCACTGTGAACGATCAACAACCATTTATCGCCGGGTTGTGCTTCCACACGGGAACGTATTTCGTCTGAAGAAAGGTTGATCAGCTGGAAGAAATCGTTATTCGCTTTGGCAACAAAAATACTGTGAATGCTAGGTTCTCTTACCAGCAATTTAGACAAAGGGATGATGATGCTCTCTTCGGGCGTATCTACCCCGATAAGTGACACTAACTGCGCACCACTTCGTGTCACGGTCTCAGCTAAGTGTTGTAAATTCGATAGATGACTCGATACCCCTGTCGCGATGGCTTGATATCGAGTGAGGGTGTGTTGCAGCTCAGTTTTTCTTGCAAAGTGGTATTGCAAAACTATCGCCACACCTACTGTCACTAGGGTACAGAAGACAAACATCAACCCTAGCACTGTCCTTAACGAAATGCGTTTACGTTTTTTCATCGTTTTATCTTGGAGTAATCCAAGCGCCTTAATCCTTTAACCAACTGAAATTATTGTCTAAAAATTGAATTTCAGCCAATCAAAAAACTTTATCGAAGCAAATAAAAACGCCTCCATCTGGAGGCGCTTTATCTTAGTGACTAAATTGAGTTGGGGTACTTAAGTGAAAACGCAACGATTATGCTTGTGCCGGTACGCTTTCAACTTGAGTTTGTTGCTCAGCTTCTTCTTTGTTGAAGCCTTCATGTAGATGGTAGTAACGTTGGTAAATCACGCCAATTTTGGTCGGGTGCTCTTCCGTAGCAGTATCAAATAGACATGAAACCAGTCTCCGAGGCTAGTTTTTTCATTTAAACAGGTTAGAAGCTTGTAAAACATCTCCGCTAAAACAAGCGCATATCGATAAAAAGGGTTATTCTTAGTTATTAAAAGTACGAAATAATAATTGAATGAGCATTCAACCTAATTCTCGCCAATTGATCGCCTGTGAAGAATGCGGCCTAGTTGTCCGTATTCCAGATATACAGCAAGGTCAAAAAGCACAGTGTCCACGCTGCGAGCACTCACTAACAAAAGTTAACGCTAAACCCTATCAAAGTGTAGTGGCGGTATCGATCGCTAGTTTGATCATGTTGGTTTTGAGCATTTCATTTCCATTCATGTCATTTAGCGTTCAAGGGCTCACACAAGAAATAACGTTAATGCATGCAGCCAAAATGCTGGCTGAGTTTCACAACGTTTTACTTGGTGTCCTTTTACTGGCTACCGTAGTCGTGTTACCTGCCATTTATGTTGGTCTGATATTGTTCCTTCACTTGGAAGCATTGAAATCAACGAAGCACCCATTAAGCAAAAAGAAAACGCGCATGGCAAAAGTGCTGTGCCGGATTTTATTCCGGGTGGAACCTTGGCTAATGGTCGATGTATTTCTGATTGGGGTATTGGTTAGCCTGATTAAAATCGCCTCTCTCGCAGATGTCGGTATGGGCAGCTCATTCTGGGCATTCTGCGTGTATACGGTGTTAGTTGTTAAATGTATTTCTATGGTCGATAGAAGCTGGCTCTGGGGGCACTTCATTGCAGCGGTAGAGCTACCAAGTGTAAAAGAAGGCGACACTCACCACAGCGAGAATCACATCGGCTGCCACACTTGTCATCAACTGAACCCTATTGAAGATAAAAAACACCAGAAGTGTATTCGCTGCCAAAGCCCTGTGCATAAGTATGATCCCATAAATAACCTGCAAAAAGCCTGGGCACTATTGTTGGCGTCGATCATTTTCTATATCCCAGCCAACTTATACCCAATGATGTATACCGTCAGCCTTGGTCATTCCGAAGGTTCAACAATCATGGAAGGTGTCGTGCTACTGTGGCAACTGGGCTCTTACCCGATTGCTGCAGTTATCTTCTTCGCTAGTGTATTTATCCCGATGGCCAAAATGCTCGCGCTGGCTTGGTTGTACTACAACGCCCAAAAAGCGCAGTACTTGCCTCCGGAAGAGAGTATCTCGCGTTTAAAAGTGTACCGTATGACCGAGTTCATTGGCCGTTGGTCAATGATCGATATCTTTGTTGTCGCCATCTTAGTGGCTTTAGTGCAACTACAGAACTTAATGGCAATATACCCTGGCCCTGCAGCACTCTCTTTCGCTGCAGTGGTCATTTTTACCATGCTCTCTGCAATGATTTTTGACTCGCGTTTATTGTGGCAACTTCCACAAAAACAAGCGCAGGAGCCAATAACAGATAACTTAACTGAGAAAGCTAAATATGAGTGATGAGAACAAAATAACCGCTCAAATAACCCCACAAAAGCAGATATCTGCGATTTGGATTATCCCAATTCTTGCATTGGCAATGGGCGCATGGATGCTGTTTCAGTACGTCAACAGTACCGGGCCAGAAATCAACCTAAAACTTCCAACCGCAGAGGGTATTGAAGTCGGAAAAACCGAGATCAAAGCTCTAAACGTTAAGGTTGGGGTGATTACCGATGTAAAACTGAGCAAGGACTATGACCACATCATTGCCACCGCACAGATGAATAAAGATGCTAAGCGCATGCTTCGCGAAGACTCGATGTTTTGGGTGGTAAAACCTCGTATTGGTCGTGAAGGCGTATCGGGCTTAGAAACACTGCTTTCCGGTGCTTATATTCAGCTTCAACCTGGTAAATCAAACATAGAGCAAGAGCACTTTGATGTGTTAGATGTTCCACCTGTCGCCGCTCCTGATGCGGAAGGTTTACGAGTAGTACTGACCAACCGAGAGGCAGGTAAACTGGGCGTTGGCGATCCGGTTATCTACAAAGGCTTTACTGTCGGTCGTGTTGAAACTACAAGCTTTGATGTTGATACTCGCCGTGCACTGTACCAACTGTTTATCTTCAAGCCATACGACAGTCTCATTCGAACTAAAACACATTTTTGGTTGAGCTCTGGCGTCGATCTTCAGTTAAACGCTGAAGGCTTCGAAGTCAAATTCGGCTCCTTAGAAACGTTGATCACCGGCGGTGTGACATTTGATACGATTCCAGGAATTGGAGATGGGGCAGAAGTCACTGAAGACATGACAAAATTCCGTTTATTCGATGACGTGAAACAGGTTCGTGAAGGCATGTATGACGAGTACATTCAATTCGTTATGATGTTTGAAGAATCGGTTCGAGGGTTGAAACGCAAAGCACCTGTTGAGTACAGAGGCCTAAGAATTGGTACTGTGATGAAAGTGCCTATGCGCATGCCAACCCCTGAGGAAGATTTTTCCGCAAAGAAAATTCCAGTATTAGTACGTATCGAATTGGGTCGAGTTTATGACAATCTTCCAGTAGATAAACTTCCGCTGTTTAAAGGCAAGTTAAAAGAAGAGTTTAAGAAAGGCCTTCGCGGCACGCTAAAAACTGGTAACTTGCTGACTGGTGCATTGTATATTGATACAGACTTCTACCCAGAGGAAGCCCCATACGTAGCAAGTACTTTCGAGGGCTTAGATGTGTTTCCTACAAAACAAGGGGGCTTTGCTCAAGTACAACGACAGGTTAATGACTTCCTAAATAAGATCAACAATTTACCAATGGAAGATACATTGCTTTCCCTAAACAAGACGCTAAAGACCTCCGAGAAGACATTAGCATCTGCAGAGCGTGTCGCGAGCAGTATCGATAAGTTGCTAAATCAACAAGACACTAAAGCAATACCAGCGGATATTCGTCAAAGCCTGCAGCAGTTACAAAAGACACTTGATGGCTATGGCCCGAACTCAACGATGTACAGCGAAATGGAATCAACTTTGAAAGAGCTAGAGAAAGTGATGACCGAGTTCAGGCCCGTCCTGCAGCAATTGAACGATAAGCCAAACTCACTTGTATTTGGTAAAGATGAGATGAACGACCCAATGCCAGTTAGAGGACAAAAATAATGAAACGTAGAATTTTATTGATCTCTGCCCTACTCGCTGGCTGTAGTAGCGCTCCGAAAAACACCGATGCCTTTTATGTGTTGCCAGAGTTCAGCGCGGCAAAAATTAATAGCACCCTAGTAGTCCAACGCACTCCGCTCATTGTTCGTCCTGTCGAGTTAGCCAGTTATCTCGCTGATAGCGGAATTGTGTATCGCACATCAGAAACTCAGATTGTTCAAGCAAAGCACAATCAATGGGCACACAGCATTTCTGAGCAGATCACTTCTCGCGTGATTAACGAACTACGAACCAAACAAACGCAATACTGGCCTGTTGAAGTCAACAACTTGCTCGATCAGAGTCACGAAAGCAAACTTCAGCTTTCTCTAAGCAAGTTCAACGGTAACTTTGAAGGCAATGCGGAGCTCGAAGGCGAATGGTTAATTATTGATGCGAATGGCAAAGTGACAAACAGCGCGCCAGTAAACATCAATGTTCCCTTGCAAAACGACGGCTACGACGCACTTGTTGATGCACTTTCTGAAGGCTTAAGTAATCTAACAGACCAAATAGCCACTAAGCTGTAATCGGCCATGCCAAAAAACAAAGCCCTAGCAATAATGCTAGGGCTTCTTATTCTACCGTCTCTTAGAGCTTAAAGGTTTCCATTCTTGATTTCAGATTATGGGCAAGACTACTAATCTGCTGACAAGCCACCGCCGTTTGCGATGCCCCTTCAGCCATTTCTGTTGAAGCACTATTGATGTGCTCAACACTACGATTCAGTTCCTCAGAGACTGAGTTCTGTTCGCTACAAGCCGTCGCAATTTGAGTACTCATTTGAGCAATGTTATCCACCGAGTGTTCAATTTCATTGATTTGATTACCTGCTTGATTTACTTGTTCCACACACTGGGCAATGCCTGCTTGGCAATCTCGACTTGAGTGCCCCATCTTGCTGGTGTTCTCTTGCAGTTGATTCACGATTTCGATGATTTGCGAAGTTGAATCCTGAGTACGTTGAGCTAAAGAACGAACCTCATCTGCCACAACCGCAAATCCTCGCCCTTGTTCACCCGCACGCGCCGCTTCGATTGCTGCGTTGAGCGCTAGCAAGTTTGTTTGCTCTGCGATGCCGCGAATCACATCTACGACCAGGTTGATGTTGTTCGAACTAGATTCAAGCTCCTGTGCTAAATCATCTGACTCTTGAATTGTCTGCGATACACGCTCGATAACAGCAATAGTTTGTTGAAGCGTTTCCGTACCCTGCTTCGCTACCTCGGTAGCTGAGTAAGCAGAAGTCGCACCTACTTCGGTATTTTGAGCCACTTCCCCTACAGCGGCTTGCATCTCTGTCATTGCAGAAGCGACGGAGCTCAATTCAAGCTGTTGATTCTGCATACCAGAAGCGGTTTGAGAAGAGATTGCGCTGACCTCTTCTACTGCAGCGGTCAATTGAATGGTCGAATCACTAATTTCAGATACTAATGAATGCAAATTGCTTTGCATCGTCACAAGCTCTTTTAGCAAAGTACCAAGTTCATCTTTGGTTAGATCTTCCTCGTCAATCGTGTTGTTCAACTGACCCTGCGCGATCTTAGAAGCAAATGCCAATGCACGATCTACAGGGCGACAAATCGCACGTGAAAGTAAAACTGAAGACAACGCGATGACCACGATAATAACGAGCGCACCAATGCCAGCACTGTATTGAGTCGAAAGCGCCTCTGCATGCACTTCTTCACCAATATGGTTCACAAGCTCATCATTTAGTGCCAGCGTATCATCTAAACTATTCAGTGCTTTTGAGTAAGTTGAGAAGCTGAATAAAACGACTTTGTTCGCTTCATCAGACTTACCTTGGCTAAGTAAATCATTATAAGGTTTAGTCTCTTTTATGTATTGGTTCCAAGTTTCCTTAAATACAGCAAACGATTGCTTTTCTTCCGTATTTAAATTCAATGCTTCAAAAGCGGCAATCCCTGACTGCACATCTGCACGCCATTGATCAAGATCTTTCAGCCATTCACCAATCTTTGGGTGATCCCCATTTGGAAGCAACGAAAACTCATCTTTTCGCACTTTAGTGATGTCGACTTGGATCCCCTTCAGAATAGCAACTGACGGTAGGCTCTTCTCCGTAAGTACCGCAATATTCTTATTCAGAGTCGATAAGCTCAGCACCAACATAATAGATACCACTGCAAATACGGCAAACACAGTCAAATAACTCAACCATATTTTCTTTACGACACTTAAGTCTTTAATACTCATAAACTTCCTCGCGACAGCGTTAATGAGACGTCTCAAAAATGAAACAACATCAAACGCAAAAAACAATACTTACTAACAATGTGACTACTTCACGCCTCTTTATAACCGGGGCGTTACACGCTCACTTTAACCACCCATTGATAAAGTTGTTATCACTATTTTCTGATTTTGATACGTAGCTCTACTTATATATACCGCTTCAATAATCAGCTATTTTTTTCCGTAATATTTCACGACGAATTTCCAAAACCTCATCAATCAATTACGCTTTTATGATGACACAAAAAAACCGAACCATTACAGTTCAGTTTTTTCGATACAAAGCGGTGGTAATAACAATAACTAGTCAGCAATAGCTGATTTAACTGTACGTTTTAAATTCTGCATAAACCCTTTGAACGCAGGCATGAAGTCAATGAACAGTGGGTACTTTCTGTCTTTCATCATCACAGGGCCTAGCAAACGTATTGCTACACCAACTTTTGTCGCCTCAGCTTCATCTAGCCCACTTCCCTTTCTCAAGCTATCAACGTCTAATCGTTAAAGAAGCGAATCCAGAAGACAAACGTAGCCAATGGCTCCTAGTCACAGATGAAGGCAATGTAGTCATGGAAAAGATCGCACACGTTGATGAGTTGATACTCAAAAAAATGACACAAGATATGTCTTCGGAAGAGCTCGAAGCTTTTCAAAAAACAACGAGCAAAATAGTTAGAAACTTGAGTGAATAGATGAAAATCGCACGCTATTTAATTTAGCGTGCGTTTTTTGATGATAAATAGAACACGAAGTCAATACGGCTAGACTTTAAAAAACGCGACTTCTTCTTTTAGTCTGTTCGAAAGCGCATTCAGATTTTGGCTTGCAACGTCGTTATTTTTCATCGAATCAATCGAGTCTTTAGACATACTGGAAATTTGATCCATCGCCACTACAAGCTCGCTCACTACTTGAACTTGTTCTTCTGTCGCACTCACAATGTCACGAACTCGTTCCAGTGAATCCTGCGCTTGTTTCTCAATACTCACCAATAAATGCGTAGCTTCTTCGGTGTTCCTTTGACAACTTTCCACTTGTGGCTGAGTGCTTTCCATCGCATTTACGCTGGCAACCGTTTGGGCTTGAACCTCTTTCAACATGCTTTCAATTTGAGTCGTTGCTTCACCAGTACGTTTAGCTAGATTTCTCACCTCATCTGCAACAACTGCAAAGCCACGCCCAGACTCACCTGCTCGTGCCGCTTCAATTGCAGCATTGAGCGCCAATAAGTTGGTCTGCTCAGAGATGTCACTGATCATATTCACAATGCCACCAATATCGCGCGTTTTCGCTTCCAGCGCTTTCACTTGCCCTACAGTGCCATTCACCGCAGCGGTAACTGACAACATTTGCTCTGCAACAGCAGCAATACGCTCACGGCCATCACGAGCATTCTCTGATGTGTTAGCAGAGTTTTGCTCTGATAAATGAACGATCTTGGCAATCTCATCAATGCGAGCATGCATCGTTTCCAATCTAATCGCCATTTGGTCCGTCAGTGAGGCTTGCTGTTGAGCCGTATCAAATACTGAGCGAGAACCGTGAGACACCTCTTCGACTTGTTCTGCCAATTGTTCTGATGCTCCGCGAATATTGCTGACAATCGAGCTTAGTTTTTCTGACATCAAAGACAGAGAATGCAAAATACTGCCCGGCGCACTATCGCTATGATCTTGTGTTAACTCACCTTCTGCCATCGTCTGAATCGCACTTTGAGCGACAAACGGTTCACCACCCAGTGAACGTCGGAAACTGCGTTCGATAACAAAGCCAACTAAGATTGAAATCAGTAAAGCAATTCCACTCAAAGCAAGCATCAAGCTTTGAAACCCACTTGCCTGTTCGCGAGCAATAGGTGTGAGTTGTTGATTCAATTCCTCTTGGTAATCGATGAACTCATTGATCACCTTCAACCACATTGCAAAGCTAGGGCGAACTTGATCTAACAGCATTGTCGTGACTGGTTCACCGTTTTCTTTCTTGGTAATGACCTCTTGCACCAAAGGCAATGTCTGCGCCTGAATCTCATCAATACTGCGCAAGATTTTTAACTCCTTTTCCGTAAAAGGAACACCATCAGCCATCATCTTCTGCATACGCAACTCCGACTGACGGTAGAATTCTTCGAGCCTTTTGATCTCATTTTCAAAAACACGCATTTCTTGTGTATCACGAGCCATAACCACATCACGAATGGCAATCGCGCGGTCATGAACACTGCCGCGATAGTTAATCGCATATCGTTGTTTCACTGAGTTAATGTCTGTCACCTCAGACAAGGTCATATCGATAAAGTTAACCTTTTGAATTCCAACTATTGTAAGCACTGCCATTAGCGCTACTAACGTACCAAAACCTAGCGCCAAACGAGTTCTCACTTTCAACTGAGCAAGGTATTGCATTTCATACTCCTGATAGCAAACGAGAAAGTTGAGGGCTACTTGATCAGTAGCCTCTATTTTTATTTTTCCACGAAAGAAACCAGACCTTCCAAGCCTTGCAAAAATTACAAATAAAATGTGATTTTGGCTAAGTCAGTTCCAATTCGGTAACCTAATCACAAAAGAAACTCGATTTAACGATGGATGAAGATAATTGGGGCGAGATTTCAGGGTTGCGAAAGGTTTCAATGGCAGGATTGTTGCAGAGGGTAAATAAACTCGTCCAATCGCTTACATCAATTAAATCAATAGGTTTTACCGAATGTAATAGGGCCCATTAGATAAAGAGCCCCTATTGAGTGTCCGCACTGCTTTACGTTGAGTACGCACTCGATGTAGCTGTATCCGCGAATCTCAGAACAGGTTCAAACCAAACACACCTTTTACATCAAACAGTACTTGTTCGGTTTTCTCACGTGAACGTTGGCTGCCTTGTTTGAGGATATCGACAAGCTGCGCTTTATCATCTAGGAACATGGCGCGTTTTTCTCGGATTGGTCGTAGCATTTCTTGTAAGCATTCTTCCAATACTTTCTTGGTAGTGCCGTCACCTAGCCCGCCACGACGATAATGTGCTTTTAGCTCTTCAACATAATCTTTATCGGTATGAAAAGCATCTAGGTAAGTGAACACGATGTTGCCTTCCACTTGGCCTGGATCTTCGATGCGCAAATGGTTTGGGTCTGTGTACATAGACTTCACAGCCGCTGAAATCTCTTTCTCTTTAGCCCCTAGATTAATCGCGTTACCCATGCTTTTCGACATCTTGTTTTTACCATCGGTACTAGGCAAACGCGGCGCGGCGCTGAGCAGCGGACGGCACTCCTTCAGAATCTCTTTTCCACCGAGATGGTTTATTTTTCTTACGATTTCGTTAGTTTGCTCAAGCATTGGCAATTGATCATCGCCGACAGGAACTAAGGTAGCGTGAAAGCCTGTTATATCTGCCGCTTGAGAGATTGGGTAAGTCAGAAACCCTGTCGGAATCGAACGTTCAAAGCCTTTATTTTGGATTTCGTTTTTTACCGTCGGGTTACGCTCTAACCGCGCAATTGAAACCAGATTGCTGTAGTACATGGTGAGTTCAGCAAGCGCTGGCACCTGAGACTGCAAACAGATGGTCGTTTGAGTCGGGTCGATGCCTACCGCAAGATAATCCGCCACCACGTTCAGAATATTAGAAGAGACCTTAGAAGGGTTGTGCGCGTTATCGGTTAACCCCTGCATGTCGGCAACTAAAATGGTTTGATCGTGCTGACTTTGTAGCGCAACACGTTGCTGTAATGAACCAACGTAATGGCCTAAATGCAAAGGGCCTGTAGCTCGATCGCCAGTAAGAATGATTTCACGTTGTTGAGTACTTAGTGTGGTGTTCATGACTTATCTCCGACTAAAAATAGATCGCTACTGGAGATAAAAAAGACAAGACACTCTTAGCTACCGTCCAGCAGCGTAAGAATGTAAGGATTCCGCGCCGCTCTAATTAGAGCGCCACCAGAAGAAGTTTGATGAAGGGGTAAATGTCGTTTTCATATTTTTTAAACTAACAAGGAGC
Organism: Vibrio sp. SCSIO 43153; assembly: GCF_023716625.1. Lineage (NCBI taxonomy): Bacteria > Pseudomonadati > Pseudomonadota > Gammaproteobacteria > Vibrionales > Vibrionaceae > Vibrio > Vibrio sp. SCSIO 43153. The sequence continues at coordinate 1,213,540 of NZ_CP071855.1, read as the reverse complement.
AGAGCTAAAAACAACCCTACCCCTTGCATAACTTGATTTTCCAGTTTTGATAGGTTCAACCAACACTGAATCAAATTTGGATATACATTGCGATGACCAGTGCAGCGCCAAACACGCTACCTGATACAAACGCAAACAATACCGCTCGGTTCTGTTTACTTTTCATCCGTGAATACCTTAGTTAGAACCAATTAATGGCTCCTAAAATAAAAATCGCGCCTAATCCAATTAGGCTAATTACAAACGCAATACTTCTTAGTATTTTTAAGTTGATGTAGTAAAACAGCATATGCAACACACGACCAGTCAAGTATACCCAAACTGCGATATTGAGCAGATCAGCAGATGCACTAGATAGTAATGCGAACATCACAAACAAGATGTAGATGCCAACACTCTCATTACTGTTATGTAGTGACCGTGACGCCCTAAATAGAAAGCTTTCATGATCTGCTTCTATGGGATGTCCCGGGGTATGCCTTTGGGCTAAACCCAATACGTCCAGAACAAGAAGCTGAACCAGAAAAACCAAACCAGTTAATCCGATTGCAACTATCGTCGGTGAGTAAGCAGTATCAAGCTCCATCTACATTCTCCATAAATCTACACTAAGTTTTGCTCTGTAGGCTCGAGGCAAGCGGACCGAAGTTAAATGCTGAATCGCTATATCTGCGAGCCATTTCAGAAAAACTGACGCTTATGGCTCCCTCTATCTCGAGATTTTTCGCTTTTGGTCACCGTAGTAAAACATCAAAGCAAAATACCCAACTAATAACTAAACTTTTGGGACACTAACCCTTGTTAGGGAGCAAGAGATGAGCGACAAAAACCATCACTCCAAATGCCCTGTTATGCACGGAGCGAACACTAACCAACAAGCCAGCGAGTTCAATTGGTGGCCGAAAAGCCTCAACCTCGACATTCTTCATCAGCACGATCATAAGACCGATCCAATGGGCGCGGACTTTAGCTACGCCGACGCATTTAACTCACTCGATTTCGAGGAAGTGAAAAAAGACCTGAAAGATCTGATGACCGACAGCCAAGACTGGTGGCCAGCAGACTGGGGGCATTACGGTGGCTTAATGATTCGTATGGCGTGGCACTCTGCAGGTACGTATCGAATTGCAGATGGTCGTGGTGGCGCAAGCCGAGGGAACCAGCGTTTTGCGCCACTCAACAGTTGGCCTGATAACGGCAACCTCGACAAAGCACGACGTTTACTGTGGCCAATCAAAAGAAAATACGGCAACAAGCTCTCTTGGGCAGACTTAATGATCCTTGCTGGCAACATGGCTTATGAATCGATGGGCTTTAAAACGTTCGGTTTTGCAGGCGGTCGTGAAGACATTTGGCACCCAGAAAAAGACATCTACTGGGGTGCAGAGAAAGAGTGGCTACAACCGAGCGGCGGCGAAAATAACCGTTACTCTGGCGAACGCGATCTTGAGAACCCACTCGCCGCGGTGATGATGGGCTTGATTTACGTGAACCCAGAAGGCGTCGATGGCAAACCAGACCCACTCAAAACCGCACACGACATGCGAGTCACCTTTGCGCGAATGGCAATGAACGATGAAGAAACTGTTGCGCTAACAGCTGGCGGCCATACCGTGGGTAAAGCTCATGGTAATGGCGATGCTTCGGTACTTGGGCCAGAGCCTGAAGGCGCAGAAATTGAAGACCAAGGTTTTGGCTGGCTCAATAAGACCTCTCGTGGCATAGGGCGTGATACTGTCACCAGTGGCGTTGAAGGTGCATGGACTACTAACCCGACGAAGTGGGATAACGGATACTTCCACTTGCTGTTCACCTACGATTGGGAAATCACCAAGAGCCCTGCAGGTGCCGCCCAATGGCAACCAGTAGACATCAAAGAAGAAGACATGCCAGTGGATGTGGAAGACGCTAACATCCGTCACAATCCGATGATGACCGATGCGGATATGGCACTCAAATATGACCCTGAATATCGCAAGATTGCGGAGCGCTTTCGTGACAATCCAAAAGAATTCGAAGACTGTTTTGCTCGCGCTTGGTTCAAACTAACACACCGCGATTTAGGCCCTAAGTCTCGTTACCTTGGCCCCGATGTGCCAGCGGAAGATTTGATTTGGCAAGATCCGGTTCCACCTGTCTCTTACTATCTATCTGAAGACAATATCGATGCACTGAAGATGGCGATTCTCAATAGCGAATTGAGCATTGCTGAGCTCGTTTCTACAGCATGGGACAGCGCACGTACTTACCGTGGCTCTGACCGTCGCGGCGGGGCAAATGGCGCTCGTATTCGTCTTGCCCCACAAAAAGACTGGGTAGGTAACGAACCTGAAAGATTGCAGAAAGTACTCAATGTGCTGGATTCGATTCGCACTACGCACCACTCACCTATCAGCATGGCCGATATGATTGTACTCGGTGGCAGCGTAGGTATTGAGAAGGCCGCCTCCAATGCTGGAATGGATATCTCAGTACCATTTAGCCAAGGCCGTGGAGATGCTACCGATGCAATAACCGACGCCGATTCGTTCGATGTACTCGAGCCAATCCATGATGGATTCCGTAACTGGCTAAAATCCGATTACGTGGTCACCGCGGAGGAACTTTTACTTGAAAGAAGTCAATTGATGCAGCTAACTGCGGTTGAGATGACAGTGCTTATCGGCGGCATGCGCGTACTGGGCACCAACTATGGCGGCACGAGCCAAGGCGTACTCACCAATAACGTCGGCGCGCTAACTAACGACTTCTTCGTCAACCTCACTGATATGAGTTACACCTGGCACCCAGTCGGTGCTAACGAATACGAAATCCGCGAGCGTGCTTCTGGCCAAACAAGATGGACAGCGTCACGTGTGGATTTGGTGTTTGGTTCGAACTCGGTGCTCCGCTCTTATGCCGAGGTTTACGCTCAAGACGACAACAAAGAGAAGTTCGTACATGATTTTGTTGCCGCGTGGGTGAAAGTGATGAACAACGACCGCTTCGACTTATAAAGAACGCTTTATCCTTCACCTTTCAAAAGAGCCGATGACCTCGGCTCTTATTTTCCATCCTAACTGCCACTGTTCCCTTTCTCCCCGACAGAACAATTGTAATACAATTAATATTATTCATTGGACAAAAATTTGCGTAATTAAAGCGAATATCTCAGTTATATTTGGTATCGACAAACTCATTATCTGAAACACTAAAAACCACCAAAAACCAAGATAAATCGAACCTACAGTCCAACCAACCTCTCACTTTTGCCCAAAAAAATCGATAAAACCTTATTCACTGCATTTTCCGATTGCAAAATCCAACTGAGGATTTAAGATGAGACCATATAATCATACAATACGATATTTGGAGTCTGATATGACAAAACCTGTCATTGGTTTCATCGGCCTTGGTCTGATGGGTGGAAACATGGTTGAGAACCTACAAAACCGTGGTTACGAATTAAACGTAATGGATTTGAATAAAGACGCTGTGGCAGCTTGTGTGGCTCGCGGTGCTAAAGCGGCAAACACACCTAAAGAACTTGCTGAAGCAAGTGACATCGTGATGCTATGTCTAACGACTTCTGAAGTTGTAGAAAAGATCGTTTACGGTGAAGAAGGTATTCTAGCGGGTATCAAAGAAGGCGCGACTCTGATCGACTTCGGTACTTCTATCCCAGCTTCAACTCGCAAGATCGGTGCAGACCTTGCAGCGAAAGGCGCTGGCATGATCGACGCGCCTCTAGGCCGTACACCTGCTCACGCAAAAGATGGTCTTTTGAACATCATGGCTGCAGGTGACATCGAAACATTCAACAAGGTGAAGCCTGTACTGGACGATCAAGGTGAAAACGTATTCCACCTTGGCGCGCTAGGTTCTGGTCATGTGACTAAGCTAGTAAACAACTTCATGGGCATGACAACAGTAGCAACCATGTCTCAGGCATTTGCTGTTGCTAAACGTGCTGGCGTTGATGGTCAACAACTATTCGACATCATGTCTGCAGGTCCATCAAACTCACCATTCATGCAGTTCTGTAAGTTCTACGCAGTAGACGGCGAAGAAAAGCTAGGTTTCTCAATCGCAAACGCAAACAAAGATCTAGGTTACTTCCTAGAAATGGTTAAAGACCTAGGTACTGAGTCTCTTATTGCTGAAGGTACTTCTAAGAGCCTACAAGCAGCAGTAGACCAAGGCCTTGGTCAAAACGACGTACCTGTGATCTTTGATTACTTCGCAGAATTAGAAGGTTAATACCTTAGTCAACCACACTTCCAAAGCCTTGCTAACCCCGTAGCAAGGCTTTTTATACCCTCTCTTAGCAGCCTAAACTCACAGTCTCCCCTCTTTGACATTCACATCACACATTTACACTGTATTTATATACATGGTTTTGTGTTTGTATATTATTCCGCGGTTATTTTCGTTATAGAGTTAAAGAATGACCGATTATCTTGAGGCTGGTATCAAATCATTAGTAGAAGAATTCCAAATTAACGGGAAGCCTTGCCCTTCACTACAAACCATCGCTGAACGACGTGCCGGCTATATTGGCAGTACTGTCTTAGCAGGTGAGAGCCCAACATTAGAGCGCGAGTTCTTAGATGTCATCAATGGCATTCAAATCAAAGTTTATAAGCCAGCGAGCGAGGTGAACTTACCTGTCACCATCTACTTCCACGGCGGTTGTTTCATCAGCGGAGGCTTTGAAACCCACGAAGTCCAGCTAAGACAAATCGCTGTCTTATCTCACACAATTGTGATCTGCATTAAATACAGACTTGCACCAGAACATACCTATCCAGCAGCACATGATGATGTGTATCAAGCTGTATTAGGAATTAAAGAACACGGGCACAAATATGGTGGCGATACCAATCATGTGGTTTTTGTTGGGGATAGTGCCGGGGCGCAATTGGCATTATCGACATCACTCAGGCTAAAAGAATCACAGCCTTGGCTACCAAATCAGCAAATCCTCATCTACCCAATGTTAGACCCTCAAGGCAGTTCACAAAGCTACATAGAAAATGGAACCGACTACATTATTACAGCGCGAATGCTTCTATCGGGTTTTGAACTTTATACTAACCACGACGCAGAAATCGCAGCTGAACCAGAACTTAATCTTTTGACTAATGACCTCAGTGGTCTACCTATGACAACCATTATTACCGCGGAATATGACCCGTTGCGTGATGAGGGAGAAGAACTTTATCGATCACTGTTGTCTCAAGGTGTAGACGCATACTGTGAGCGTTATCTAGGTGTTATTCATGGATTCTTCCAATTATCTGGAGTGAGTGGTTCGGCAATGCGCTGTATCGCCACAGTTTCAAAGCAGATCAAACATCAGTCCTGCCCCTCCTGAATAACTCATTGCAAGCCACTTGGAATGATGAAAAACCACTTATAACTCCTTTGATGGCAGCATAAAAAAATCCCACGGTATTGACCGTGGGATTTTTCATAGAGAGTTTGTTAATTGTGGTTAGCTTTTCGCATTAGCTAACTTTGGGCTTTTAGGCCCTCGTGCTGCGTTCACCAATAGAACACCCACAGAGAGAACCATCGCACCACACAAGATAAACAGTAGTCGACCTGTTGGCTCGTTTGGAATCAGGGCCATCGCTAGGATACCGAAGCCCGCTACGCTGATAAGCTTACCAAGCATGCCACGCTGTTTTGTATCTAGGTTCTGCTGCTCTTCACTGTCAGCCACAAGTGGCGTGTTCCAGTTCTCGAACAGTTGGTCTACTTCTTTCTCACGCTCAGGCGATAGACCTTTGTAGAAGCGCGTTGTCAGTAGGAAGAAACCACCGGTGAAGATAACGTGTGCCGCTAAGCTCAAACCAACTTTCAGGTCCGCCCACTCGCGTGCAGTAAACGCTTGCTCTAGACCGAATAGGCGCTCTACGTCTTCAGCTTGTAGTGAGATACCGAAGATGTAAGAAACAAAGCCACCAACAACCAGTGTTGCCCAACCAGCCCAATCCGGCGTCTTACGAATCCACATACCAAGCAGTACAGGAATCAACATTGGGAAACCTATCAATGCACCCACGTTCAGTACGATATCGAACAGGCTCAAATGACGTAGCGAGTTAATGAATAAACCAATACCAATGATGATGAAGCCCATCATAATAGTCGTTAATTTACTTACAATAACCAGCTCTTTTTGTGACGCTTGTGGACGTACAATCGGGCTGTAGAAGTTCATCACGAAGATACCCGCGTTACGGTTTAGTCCAGAGTCCATTGAAGACATGGTCGCCGCAAACATTGCTGACATCAGAAGACCCACCATACCCGCTGGCATTACGTTTTGTACGAATGCTAGGTAAGCTGCATCACCACCTACTGAGCCGTATTGCTCTGCGAAATCAGGCATAAATGCCGCAACGTACCAAGGTGGTAGGAACCAAATGATAGGACCGACAATCATCAGCACACATGCAAGACCTGCTGCTTTACGTGCATTTTCACTGTCTTTTGCACATAGGTAGCGGTAAGCGTTGATGCTGTTGTTCATTACACCGAACTGTTTAACAAAGATGAACACTACCCAAAGGATAAAGATACTGACGTAGTTCAGGTTGTTACCCAGCATGAAGTCGCCGTGGAAGTTCGACACGATGTTGCCAATACCGCCACCGTGGAAGTATGCCGCCACCGCACAAGTGATCGTCACTGCCATGATAACTAACATCTGCATAAAGTCAGATGCAACAACTGCCCAAGAGCCGCCCGTTACCGCCATTAGCATTAGCACTAAGCCTGTAACGATGATGGTCGCTTCCATAGGAATGTTGAAGACCGCAGCCACGAAAATCGCAAGACCATTCAACCAAATACCGGCCGAGATCAAGCTGTCTGGCATACCAGCCCAAGTGAAGAACTGCTCTGAAGTCTTACCAAAACGTTGACGAATTGCTTCAATCGCCGTCACTACACGTAGTTGGCGGAACTTTGGAGCAAAGTAGAGGTAGTTCATGAAGTAGCCAAATGCGTTGGCTAAGAATAGGATTACAACAACGAAACCGTCATTGAACGCGCGTCCTGCGGCACCTGTAAACGTCCATGCTGAAAATTGCGTCATGAAGGCGGTAGCACCTACCATCCACCATAACATCTTACCGCCCCCTCGGAAGTAGTCACTGGTTGAGGTAGTGAACTTACGGAACATCCAACCAATTGCAACTAAGAAGAAGAAGTAGGCAAGAACAACAAGAGTATCAATAGTCATTTTTTCAGCCTTTCAAGTTTGATCATTTTCTAACGCCTAGACTACTCTGTTCATTATTTTATTTGTACTACAATAAGCTTTAACTGTGATCTGGAACATAAGTTATTTCATTGAGAAACTGGCGAGAAATCCTTTGTTTTATTGGGCCATTGGCATTCTAAGTCAGAATATCCGCCACTCAACAAGCAATTATATTGTAATACAAATAATCTATTGCAAATTCATTAAAGTATGGAATATTTTTCTTCTTCACGCTTTGTCTGAAGATCAAAAATGCGTGGTATTTCTTTGAGGGAAACGTAATGAGATGTTTCGAAGGAATTGGATAGAAAGTGGGATTTAGATGAATGTAACAAGCAAGATCCCCGACTCGCGCCTTCGTCGCTCTCGAAAATGATGCAGGGAAAGTTCAGCGCTTTCCACTTCCAACTCTCAAACCTCATGCTTCACCTCTCAGCTTTTCCCCTACTCCTTCCCGTCATTTCCTAGAAGGAGGAACGACTGAGTAGGAAATCTCTTTTCACCAACAAGTACCGAATACCAAATACCAAGTCGTTACTTTGATGGGTCAAATCACTATTGAAGTTTCTTCTTTGGCTCTCTGAGATCCCCGACTCGCTCCTTCGTCGCTCTCGAGGATGACGCGAGGAAAATTCAGCGCTTTCCATTTCTACCTCTCCAATCTCGCTTCTTTCAAACTTTCAAACACAAAAAAAGCGAACCCAGAGGCTCGCTTTTCATTCTTTTCGCTAGTTTTATCGGGGTGTTACGACACTTATGCTACGTGAGCTACTGCGTCGCGAACCAGTGTACCCAGTTCATCCCACTTACCTTCATCGATAAGTTTTGTTGGAACCATCCAAGTACCGCCACATGCCAATACTGAAGGGATAGACAAGTACTCGTCTACGTTACCTAGGCTCACGCCACCTGTTGGCATGAATTTCACTGGGTAAACCGCCGTTAGTGCTTTAAGCATACCAACGCCGCCAGATGGCTCAGCAGGGAAGAACTTAAGTGTACGCAGACCCATTTCCATCGCTTGCTCAACAAGGCTTGGGTTGTTTACGCCAGGTACGATAGCCACACCTTTGTCTAGGCAGTATTGAACCGTGCGAGGGTTAAAGCCAGGGCTTACGATAAAGTCCACACCAGCTTCGATCGCTTGGTCAACTTGTTCGTTAGTTAGGATCGTACCTGCACCGATCAGCATTTCTGGGAACTCAGCGCGCATAGCACGAATCGCTTCTGCAGCACACTCTGTGCGGAACGTGATTTCTGCGCAAGGCATACCGTTTTCAACCAAAGTGCGGCCTAGAGGGATCGCATCTTCTGCTTTGTTGATGGCAATAACAGGAATTACTTTTAGGTTTGCTAATTGTTCGTTTAATGTCGTCATAAGAGTGTACTCGTCGTCGTTAACTTGAGTTCAATAAATCACTGCGGAGCGCCTATTACTCAACGCTCCGCAAAAGAATTACAAAGGAAGATCTGGCATCACTTCACGTGGAATGATGGCACCTTTATGTTGAATTACCGCGCCAGCCATACAGTGGCCAGAGTAAGCCGATTCCGCTGCATTGCCGCCAGTCAAACGCTTCGCCAAGAAGCCCGCACTGAAAGAATCACCAGCCGCTGTTGTATCAATCACGTTGTCGACTTTGTTTGGCGCCACGTATTGCGCTTCGCCATTCGCCACAACCAAGCAATCTTTGCTACCACGTTTGATGATGATTTCATCCACGCCCAGTGCAGAGGTTCTCTCGATGCACTGTTCTAGATGCTCGTCACCGTAAAGCATTTGCTCATCTTCAAATGTGAGCAGTGCGATATCTGTGTGCTTAAGGATCTTAAGGTACCAAGACATGGCATTCTCGCGGCTTTCCCACAATTTAGGACGGTAGTTGTTATCGAAAATAACCTTACCACCTTGTTCCTTGAAGCGCTCAAGGAAGCCAAACAGTTGCGTCTTACCTTCTTCAGTAAGGATCGCTAATGTAATACCGCTCAAGTAAACCGCATCGTACGAGTAAAGTTTGTCGACTAATTGCGGAGACTCATTTTGCTCGAATAGGAACTTAGCGGCCGCTTCGTTACGCCAGTAGTGGAAGTAACGTTCGCCAGTTTCATCGGTTTCGATGTAGTAGATACCTGGTTGCTTTTCTTTAACGGAAAGAACCAGACTAGTATCGATGCCCTCTTCTTGCCATGCTGATAGCATTTCTTGGCTAAAAGGATCGTTACCCAGAGCCGTTACATAGCTGGTTTTGATATCGTGAGCTTTGGTCAAACGAGATAAATACAGTGCGGTATTCAACGTATCACCACCGAATGACTGCTTTAGCTGACCTTCCTTTTTCTGTAGCTCAACCATACATTCGCCAATGACCGCGATGTTTAATGATTTCATGTTGTCACCTTAGCAACTGAGGTTGCGCTATAGATTATTTTAAGAAGTCTTCACGTGCTGGGTTGAAGATGTCTAGAAGAATGCTGTCTTGCTCTAGTGCAACCGCACCGTGCATCATGTGCTTACGAGCAAAGTATGCGTCGCCTTCTTTTAGTACTTTCTTCTCGCCTTCGATTTCCGCTTCAAAGCTGCCACGTACTACGTAACCAATTTGATCATGGATTTCGTGAGTATGTGGAGCACCAATCGCGCCTTTGTCGAAACATAGGTGAACCGCCATTAGGTCATCTGTGTAAGCAACAATTTTACGTTTGATACCGCCGCCTAGCTCTTCCCACGGGTTCTCATCTAATACAAAGAAAGAATTCATCGTCATACTCCTAAAAAGTCTCTATTAAAGCGAACCCTACGGCACTTCATTCTTAACCATGCTTTTATTAAAAGGTTCTTTAAAAAAGCGTCGTATTGATAAAAGTGAAACGCGAAGCGAAAGGGTCTGCTGTCGAATTGGTAACGAGCATATCCGATCTATTTTAATTGTCATACAATATATCTAAAAATATGTGATATTCATCAAACGGTGCTCGCTAAAGCATTCCACTTAACGATTGATAACGTCGAAACATCAGCCACAACAAGGATTACCACAACAATACAAATCAATAGGTTAGCTAAATTCACGTGATTTCACTCTCCCTTTTTGCCACAAAAACTACACTCAAACTTAATATTGTATTACTTTATAGAAAGTTTAAGAAAACAACACACTTCATCTGAGGGTGGTAAAGAAATGACTACACAACCGATTTTGTTGACTGAAGCAGAAGTCGAACTACTAAGAAAGGAAGTCGGAAAGCTGAGCTTAATGGGCAAATCCATTGAAGCGAATCGCAAGGAACTTGAAGCCTTTATGCGTCTGCCTCTAGACGTACCAGGTCACGGCGAAGCGGGTGGCTACGAGCACAACCGCCACAAACAAAACTATACCTACATGAACTTAGCGGGTCGTTTGTTCTTGATCACTCAAGAAGAAAAGTACGCGCAGTTCGTTAAAGATCTTCTCGCTATTTACGCAGAGAAGTACCTAACTTTTGATTTCCACGTACAGAAAAACACTAACCCTACAGGTCGTCTTTTCCACCAGATCCTTAATGAACACTGTTGGTTAATGTTTACTAGTCTTGCTTACTCTTGCGTGGCATCAGTGATGACAGAAGAAGAGCGCACAGCGGTTGTTGAGCGCATTTTCGAACCAATGCTAGACATGTTCACAGTGAAATACGCGCACGATTTCGACCGTATTCACAACCACGGTATCTGGGCAGTTGCGGCTGTTGGTATTTGTGGCCTAGCCATTGGCAAACCTGAATATCTAGAGATGTCGGTATACGGTCAAGACCGTGATGATACTGGCGGCTTCCTAGCGCAAATCTCGCAACTGTTCGCCCCTTCTGGTTACTACATGGAAGGCCCTTACTACCATCGTTATGCAATTCGTCCAACTTGTGTATTTGCAGAAGTAGTACACCGCCACATGCCTGAAGTAGACATCTACAACTACAAAGACAAAGTGATTGGCAACACAGTACAAGCGATGCTGGCAACGGCTTACCCGAATGGTGAATTCCCTGCCCTAAACGACGCATCTCGTACCATGAGCATTACCGACATGGGTGTTCAAGTTGCAGTAAGCGTTTACAGCAAACACTACGGTATGGATGACAACATCCTAGGCATGGCGAAGATTCAAAACGCCGTTTGGATGCACCCATGTGGTCTTGAGCTTTCTCAAGCTTACGATAAAGCCATCGCTGACCGTGAAATCGGCATGCCTTTCTGGCCAAGTGTGGAACTAAACGAAGGCCCAACTGGTAACAACGGTGCACAAGGCTTTATCCGTATGCAGGATAAAACCGGTGATGTGTCACAGCTTGTGATGAACTACGGTCAACACGGCATGGGACATGGTAACTTCGATACGCTTGGCATTACCTTCTTCAATCGTGGTCAAGAAGTGCTGCGTGAATACGGCTTCTGTCGCTGGGTAAACGTTGAGCCTAAATTCGGCGGTCGTTACCTAGACGAGAACAAATCGTACGCACGTCAAACCATCGCGCATAACGCGGTAACGATTGATGAGCAATGTCAGAATGGTTTCGATGTAGACCGCGCTGATTCAGTACACGGTTTGCCTCACTTCTTCAAAGTAGAAGGCACTGAAATCAACGGTATGAGCGCGTTTGCGAACGACCATTACCCGAACACAGACATGCAGCGCAGTGTGTTCATGCTTAACCTCGATGAGCTTGAAGCACCGCTATTGCTAGACCTTTACCGCATCGAAGGTGAAGGCGAACATCAGTACGACTACTCTCATCAATACGATGGTCAAATCGTACGTACTAACTTCGATTACCAAAGCTTTGGTGAACTGAACACGCTTGGCGATGACTTCGGTTACCAACACCTTTGGAAAGTAGCAAGCGGCAAAGTGCAAGATACGGCGCTGGTTAGCTGGCTACAAAACAACACCTACTACACTTGGTTAGGCACAAGCAGCAGCGCGAAACAGAACGGCGATAATGAAGTGATCTTCACTCGCACTGGCGCCAATGACCCAAGCTTTAACCTACGTAGCGAACCAGCATTCATTCTGCGCAGCAAGGGCGAATCGACACTATTTGCTTCTGTGCTAGAAACACACGGCTACTTCAACGAAGAGTTTGAGCAGTCTGTGAATGCACGTGGTCAGGTGAAAGATATCCGCGTCGTGGGTTACAACGCCGTTGGCAGCATCATAGAAATCACGACTGAAAAATCACTGGTTACTGTGATGATCAGCAATGTGCTAGGCGCTGACGACCAAACCCCACACCAAGTAGAATTAAACGGTAAAACCTACAGCTGGAATGGCTTCTACTCTCTAGAAGTAAACGCATTCGGGCAGGAGAAATAATAATGAGCTACCAAACCCAGTCTTACCAACCGCTATTAATGAACTTTGAAGAAGCGGCAGAACTAAGCAAAGCACTTGGCACGGATAGCCTATTAGGAAATGCACTAGCACGTGACATCAAACAAACTGACGCTTACATGGCTGAGGTCGGCATTGAAGTTCCAGGTCACGGCGAAGGCGGCGGTTACGAGCACAACCGCCACAAGCAAAACTACATCCACATTGATCTAGCGGGTCGCCTATTCCTTATCACTGGCGAACAAAAATACCGCGATTACATCGTGGACATGCTAACAGCTTACGCGAAGGTATACCCGACGCTAGAGAGCAACACCAGCCGTGACTCTAACCCTCCGGGTAAGATCTTCCACCAAACTCTGAATGAGAACATGTGGATGCTATACGCGTCTTGTGCGTACAGCTGCATTTACCACACATTGGAAGAAGAGCAAAAAACACTGATTGAAAACGACCTGTTCAAACAAATGATTGAGCTGTTCGTAGTTACTTACGGTCACGACTTCGACATCGTACACAACCACGGTCTGTGGGCAGTAGCAGCTGTAGGTATCTGTGGTTACGCAATTAACGATCAAGATGCAGTAGACAAAGCGCTTTACGGCTTGAAACTGGACAAAGTGAGCGGCGGCTTCCTAGCTCAGTTAGACCAACTGTTCTCGCCAGACGGCTACTACATGGAAGGTCCTTACTACCACCGTTTCTCGCTGCGTCCAATCTACCTATTTGCAGAAGCGATTGAGCGTCGTCAGCCTGAGCTTGGTATTTACGAGTTCAACGACTCGGTAATCAAGACCACGTCTTACGCAGTATTTAAGACGGCATTCCCAGATGGTACTTTGCCTGCACTGAACGATTCATCGAAGACGATTTCGATCAACGATGAAGGCGTAATCATGGCTACGTCAGTATGTTTCCATCGTTACGAGCAATCTGAAACGCTACTTGGCATGGCAGACCACCAGCAAGACGTTTGGGTTCATATCTCAGGTAAAACATTGTCTGACGCGGTTGCAGCAACAGACAACATCAAGCCATTCAACTGGGGTAGCCTATTCGTAACTGACGGTCCAGAGGGCGAAAAAGGCGGCGTAAGCATTCTTCGTCACCGTGACGAGCAAGACGACGACACAATGGCGCTTATCTGGTTTGGTCAGCACGGCAGCGATCACCAGTATCACTCTGCGCTAGACCACGGTCACTACGATGGTCTGCACCTGAGCGTATTTAACCGCGGTCATGAAGTGCTGCACGATTACGGCTTTGGTCGCTGGGTAAACGTTGAGCCTAAGTTTGGCGGTCGTTACATTCCAGAGAACAAGTCTTACTGTAAGCAGACTGTCGCGCACAACACAGTAACGGTTGACCAAAAGACACAAAACAACTTCGACACAGCGCTAGCAGAAACCAAGTTCGGTTCTAAGCACTTCTTCAAAGCTGATGACGAAAAACTGCAAGGCATGAGCGGTCGTATCTCTGGTTACTACAACGGTGTAGACATGCAGCGCAGCATCATTCTTGCTGAGTTGCCAGAATTCGAAAAACCACTTGTGATTGATGTTTACCGCATCGAAGCAGACCAAGAGCACCAATACGACCTGCCAGTGCACTACTCTGGTCAAATCATTCGTACGGATTTTGAATACGATGTAGAAAGCACGCTGCGCCCAATGGGCGAAGACAACGGCTACCAACACCTATGGAATGTAGGCTCAGGCCAAGTTCAAGGCAGCTCGCTTGTAAGCTGGTTGCACGACAACAGCTACTACTCACTAATCACAAGCGCAACAAACGGCGGCAAAGTGTTCTTCACTCGCACTGGTGCAAATGATCCAGACTTCAACTTGAAGAGCGAACCAGCACTGATCTTACGTCAATCTGGTCAGAACCACGTGTTTGCCTCTGTGCTAGAGACACACGGTTACTTCAACGAGTCTATCGAAGCATCAGTTGGCGCTCGTGGCCTAGTAGAGTCAGTAACCGTCGTTGGCAACAACGAAGTGGGTACCGTGATTCGTCTGCAAACTACCACAGGCAACGCTTACCACTTCGCTATCTGCAACCTAGAAGAAGACAAGCAAAACGCGGCACATCGCGTTGAGTTCGACGGTGTGACTTACACTTGGGAAGGCGCATTCGCACAAATTTAATCTTTAGCTAGTCACTAAAAATTAATGTAAAAATCGGGAACTAATTCAAAGCCGGACATCATGTTCGGCTTTTTTTATAAACGATATGGGAGAATGAAAGGAGTACTCCTTATTCAAGAACGAGCGCTTAACTCCACACGTTCCAAATTCGCATCAATGCTCTGGTCGCCTTTCAACCTTTCCCAAAGTTGGCCTAACAAATCCAAGCTACGCTCACTTGGGTAGCGTTGTGTTGATTCCAACAACTGCCAATCGCCATCTTTGCCCTTCTCCGCAAAGATAAATTCAAAGGAAAGGTTGTTCGACATTCCCAAACGCAAGTCAGACACAATCAGTGCATCATCTTCTACTCGATAGTTCAGATAGTCATGAGAGAAAGCCTTAAGCCCTTTCAAAGTCTCCGGCTTATCTGCCAAAGGCCAACTGCCTAGCGGGTGCGAGACAAAATCAATACGCTCATCGCTATCGAGTACCGATGCCAAGCCTTCGTAATATTGACCATCATCCATCACCACCACTCGCCACAGGAAGGTATTAAACGGTGTTGGCGTGATCAGAACTTGTTGATTCGGTAAGTTCTGCGCCGCTAAGTTTTGCTCCACGCGAGATGCGATCATTTTCTGCGATGCGTAACCCCAACCGAGATAAAGCGTAGAGATGAGCACTACACTCTGACACCAACGTCCGCCGCGGGTTTTAGAAAACAGTGCAACGCCAATAGCGAGCAACAAAGGCAGAGTGTAAAGCGGATCGATAATGAACACGTTCCGCAGCTCAAAATAGCCCTCAAATGGCCAAATCAACTGCGTGCCATACGTTGTCATCGCATCCAGCAAAGTGTGAGTAACGAACACACTCACGGTTAAAAAGAACACACGAGAAAGCGTCCAAAACGTATCTGGTCGCCAACGGCAGTAAAGCCAAGAAATTAGCAAAGCAAAAGGAGGTAACACCAAGAGAGAATGCGTAAAGCCGCGATGCTTGATTGTGTTTTGTACTGCGTCGCCATAATCCAGAATCACATCCAGATCCGGCAAAGTGCCGAGCGCAGCACCCATCAGTAATACCTTCGCATTACAGCGCTTCCCAGCAATCGCACCGGCGACGGTCGCGCCTAATGCAGCTTGTGTGATTGAATCCATATCCTGCTATCTATACCCATTCATGACAAAGATTGATTGAATCGAAAACTAAAACGCATTTCCATAAGTGTCAAACCACTCACTAACTTTGACTCTCTTATTTACTTACTTTTACACATTGAGTGTCGATCAAATGTCTTGGATACTTTGAGGACAAGTTACTTAAAAACGGCAGTCTCTGGGCGGGATATTTTCTTGATCAATGCTTCACGTCTGAGCTCTAAAATCTCATCAATCAGTTTCTCTTTTGCATTGATACCAAAGTGCTGATCGTAGTTTTTCACTTTTTCGATTTCGTGTGGGTGTAAACGATACACTTCTTCTTTCAAGCGGGCTTCAGCTTCGCTTTTAATAAAGCCTTGGTTTTGGAGCAACTTAATGATCACTTCATCGGCTGCGTTTACTACTCTTGCCATGGTTCTCCAATCGACTGGTTACGTTGTTCGCCATTTAAGCCGTTCAACTTATGGTCCAAACATGACAAGAGGATTGCACGCATAGCAAAAAGCCGGACTCTAATGTCCGGCTTTGGTTTCATGAGGGTTTGATTTTGATACGGCGAGTTAGTAGAAGTAAACCAATATCTCTACCTCATCCCCTTGCTGATCAGCATTCAATGAGAAGTGCACATAGCCTTCTTCTCTCACTGGAATTTGCAGGTATTCATTGCTACCCCAATAGTTTGATGCGTATTCGTGCTGCCCTACTGTTGGCCAATAAGCTTTGCTCGCATACAGATCAACGTTGCCATTGTCTGCGTTACCGTTTTTGTCGGTTAGCCATACTCGCACCTCTTGTACGCCTTGCGGAACATAAACCGCTGCGTAACGCTGTTGGTGCACCGTTAAGGTTTGCGCTTGGCCAGATTCCAATACCACTGGGGTTAAGTCATCTTGCTCTTGTGCTGGCGGTGTTGGGGTTTCAGTCACTAATGACGACTGTAGCGTCACATCATTAAAGTCAGAACGGCCCGCAATGCTGATGTAGTAACGACCCGGCTTAATGTAACCCGATTGCTCCGGCTCAAACGTCACTAACTCGTTGCTGCCATCGCTATATTGGCTGAACTCGAAGTCATAGTAATGAGCTTCTTTCTCAAAGCTCATGTACAAATCGGCATCGCCTTGGCTATTGCCATGAATCGCCACGTCAAAGTGAGTAGTGTTCTCTGGCACATCCACATAGAACAGTTGCTCGCTGTATGCTGCGCCACTGAGCACCACACTTTGATTTGCTGCAAGCTGCGTTACTTGATCAGAAGGTTCTGTCGGTTCACCCGGATTTGGATCTGGATTTGGATCGGGCTGCTGAGGTTCACTAGAGACAGAATCTAACCAACGGTCAAACTCGCCATTGTATTGCTCACCCAATAATTGAACCTGTTTTGCCCACTCAGCAAACTGACCAGAACGAGAAAGCGCCAGTAAGCTATCTACCTCTTGCGGATGCTCTTCCAACATAAAGCGAACTGCTAAGTAGCCCCAACGATAAACTCGATTGGTATCGTGAGAGTAAGTGGTCGCCAACACGTCCGATAGGCTCATCTTACCGTCAGCAATCAGCCAAATCGCCGCATCGTAACCTTGCTTGTAATGCATGTACTCAGCAAAGCCCTCTAGCCACCAAACAATGTAACCATGTGCCAAGTTATCGCTGAATGAGCCATATTGGTTGAATCGCGCATCTAGGTAATGGGTGTATTCATGCTCTAGATTGAGAATAGAAAGCGCCTCACCATTGTCGTAACGGTAAGCGACAAAGCGCGCCACGTTGCCTGCTTGTGCTGGATTACCCTCAAGGTACTGACCGCCGTTATCCGTCGTGTTACCAAACAAGAAAGACGAGTAATCCACGTAGCTACCGTTGTTCGCAAACACAGCTACTTCTACTCGTTCGTTGTTGTCGTCCGCAACAGGTTGATGCCCTGTGTTCGCCACTTGGTGGAAATCGGCCTCTTTTGCGGCTAAAACTTCACAAGCTTCAATAGATTGGGCTTGGGTTAAATCTTGAGAACGGATGATGGCCGGACCATCACACTCATGACGATTCGGTAGCACGCGAGCCGCCAAATCACGCTTCGCTTGATCTAAATCCAGACCATTTAAACCCTCTGGCGCGAAGTAGCTCATCATCTCGACTGCGGCTAGCCAAAGTTTATCGTGTTCACTACCAAGCGGTTTTTGCTCCATCACTTGTTGCATCACACGCAGCGCTTTCTCTTTAGTCGCTTGGTTTGGGCTGGCGAGTAAACGTCCAGTTTCGCGAACAGCGTTGTAAACCAAGAAGCTCGCATCCGTATCCAATGCCCAAGCATTATCACGAGCAAACGCCGCCAACGTATCAATGTGTTGCGTATGGCTTGCCATGTATTGGTAAAAATCATCTCGCGAAGCATGGCCAGCCATCGCACGGAAAAGGTTATTCAACCCATCGACCCACTGTGTGTCTTGCGCCGTTTCGCGATTGAAGTGACGCAGTGCCGCAAGTTGTGCTTCCATCGTCAAAGGAAGTTGCTTCACATTGTCGACCATCAACGTCAGGCTTTTCATCGCCCCTACTTGCTCGCGTCCTTGGTCTAGCGCGTGTGGATTCGCTAAGAACGCATTAATCGACTGAGCAAAACGTTGCCCTAGTGCCTGAGAAAAGTCCGGCTGTTGCGCGTTGTAACGAACGTAATAAGCCGCACGGACAAACTCACCAAGGTTCTCGAGTTTGCGCGCTTGTTCTGCCTCACCTCGGTAACTTGCAATGGCCTGGTTTAACGCGATTTGAATACGGCTTAAGCTCGCTTCACTGTAGATATCGTTCAGCGAATCAGCAGGTGCAGAGAACCAAGCACCATAGCAATGATGAGTCGCTTCAGAAACGGCTAAAGCAAGATCTGGCGCCTGTTGAAGATCAGGAATATCACACTGTTCTTGAGCGAATGAGAAACTGGAAACACTGGCAAGCATACAAGCTAGAGCCAAGCGATGACGTGGGAATAGTTGGGTATGAGACATAACAACACTCATTAATTAGTTATATGTTTGGGGCTGCTGTTATATTCCTTACAATAAATAATGAGAATCAGGTTGCATAATATTTATGAAGCTAGTTCAGAAATTATCTATTTACACGCACTTTATAAATCAACACTCAATTTCGCAGGTCACCTCTTTCCTAAAATTACACAACTGATTGAAATATCAAAGATAAAGTCAGTTAAACAAAAAGAGAAAAGCCAGACATGTGTCTGGCTTTTTGGTTAGTAGCGCTTACCATCTATGAGTCTCAGCGGGATATCTTTCAAGACTTCCTCTTCTGCCATCCTCATATTGATGGCGACGATATCAGCGTCGCATTTCTCTGTCGTTACGTAGTGTGTCAAACACCCACACAGATTGCAGCGATGAAACTCGACTTCTTTATCACCCCAGATATAAAAGACAGAAGGCTCTTTAACGTAACGAACTGATACTTGCTCTGGCGAGTAGTAAGCCCAATAAGCTGCATAGCGACGGCAGATAGAGCAATTACATGATGCTATCTCTTTCGGTGCATCAGCTTGAACAACGATGTTCCCGCAATGGCATGTGATTTCCATATTCTAAGATTCCATTCCAAAATTTTGTATTGGTTACTTTAGCAAAAATTCTTCATCCATGGCTGGCATCTAAATCTTAAAGTAATGCTCACGGTGATACTGAAGAAACGCCTGTTCAATCTTGTGCTTTTTGCTCAACGTTAACTGTCCGTCTAGACCAATCAAACTGAAATCATCCGCGATTGAGAACACTCCGTTATCAAACATCACGTGATGGTTTGGACATAAGCACAGGATATTTTCGACCACATCAGGGCCGCGATGCGGTTCGCCCAGCGGTTGAATGTGTGCAGCTTCTGCGTAGTACCCTGCTCCAGTATCAATGGCCAAACCGCATACTTGGCATTGGTATTGATGCCAGTCTTTTACCAGCTTTGCCTTTTTGTAGTCTCGGACGATCTTGTTAACCGTAACGGCTTGGCGGGACGTCACCTCATATCTTACTTTGCTTGTATCTTGCACCTCTGCCGCAGGTTCCGAATCAATTTGGACAAGTTTATAGCGCCATACTTTGAAACCAGACAGTCCTCGCTCGCACCAATAGTCTTCAACGCGGTATAAACCCGCATATTGGTAACCTTTGGTTGGAGAATAATGGCTTTGGTGTTTATGACTTCGAGTAACGCGGACGGGTAAACCCTCCAACTTGTTCCTAGCCAGAGCGAGGTTGGTGCGTTCTAATTTTTGATCGGCAATTTGTTTGTTGGTGTTTTCGTCACGACCACCAGCACCTGTATAGATGATGACGTCGCCAAAATCTTCGTCGTCTTCATAACCACCGGAAAGTACGATTGAGTCAGCGCCTTCTTTCGCGCCGCCACTAATACCAGCCTGCGTTGGAGGATGGATGCCAGATTTGGCTAACGCGGCTCGATTTTCGAACATGTCACCGACTTCGGTATCGGGTATGTGTCCAAAAACTCTCATAGTAAACCCTTATATATGTACTACTCAGTTAGAAAATCAGTTGGCAATACTGACTACTCTCTAACTAAAACATACGCTCACGGTATCACACTCAACCAGACTTATATGCCCTAACTCCTCTCATTTTTCACAAGAAGTTTTTATGGTGACAATCGTTTATTTTCAGATAGATAGTGACCAGCATTGGGTAAACAAAGTCGCTCAAATTGCAATTCAATCCGAACAAAGATCACAACTCGCTAACTATTTCTGCTGAGTGCCTTTCTGTCATCCATATTTAACGTGCTAGTCATATTTATAAATAAGAATTATTGCTCTAACACAACTTATGGATAAACAAGATGAAATTTTCGCAGTGGAGTCTTTTGCTAAGCGGTTTAGTGGCATTACCGAGCTTGGCAGATACGGACGTATACCTCACCAATAACTCAGACCAACCGTTAACCATTCAAGTGAAACACGAAGGCAGTGATTTACTGAAATACGTAGAAGAATGGCAGCAGCATGTGCAAGTGCTTGGCCCTTGGGAAACCAAATCCGTACTGAGCTTTAATCGCTGGGAAGGCGTGAAATCTGGTCAGAACTACCGCTTTGAAACCGTGGTGTCTAACCCACAAGGTGAGAGCATCACGCTTAACCAAGTGATGGAAGGCCATTGGTATAACTCTACGATTGAATATGGCTTGTCTGCGACAGATGTGGGCTTAGCACTCAAAGACGATCGCAATATTCACCGCTCTAGTACCGATGCATTTGGCGACCGCACTTCAGAACTGGCGTTCAAATCTGCCAGCACGGCTCGTTATGATGATTTGTATTACACCATCACGCCAAACAAGGTGGATGAAGTCGTCGATACCGATGAGCAAAACCTGAAGCTGATGACTTATAACATCTGGGCACTGCCTGCGATTGCTTCTCACATTGGCGATCGTTACGAGCTGATTCCTGATTACGTCAGAGGTTACGATGTGCTGGCACTGCAAGAGGTGTTTGCCAGCGGCCGTGATGCTTTCTTGCGTGAGCTTGCAAAAGAATACCCTTACCAGACTAAGATGCTGGATAAAGATGGCTTCAATATTTACGACGGCGGCGTGATCATTGTGAGCCGCTACCCTATCGTCAATCAGGCTCAATACGTTTTCCCAGATTGCTCGGGCACGGATTGTTTTGCCGATAAGGGTGTGAATTATGCGGAGATCATCAAAGGTGGTCAGGCTTACCATGTGTTCGCGACTCATACTGCGTCTTTTGATACGGATACGGCGCGCGAATATCGTCAGCGCCAGTTCAAACAAATGCGCACAATGGCCCAATCTCTAAATATCCCTACCAACGAGACTGTGGTTTACAGCGGTGACTTTAACGTAAACAAGTTGAAGTTCCCTGGTGACTACCAGCAGATGATTGCGAATTTAAGTGCGATAGAACCGCAGTACTCAGGTTATACCGCTTCGACCTTCGATCCTCGCATCAACAACTTTGCCGGAGAGGCTTTATCTGGTGGCGAGAATGTGGAGTACCTCGACTACGTGATGGTGAGCAA
Organism: Vibrio sp. SCSIO 43153; assembly: GCF_023716625.1. Taxonomy (NCBI): domain Bacteria; kingdom Pseudomonadati; phylum Pseudomonadota; class Gammaproteobacteria; order Vibrionales; family Vibrionaceae; genus Vibrio; species Vibrio sp. SCSIO 43153. Next base: position 1,191,571 of record NZ_CP071855.1, on the reverse strand, counting down.
TGAATATGGCGTGAAGTCGTTTAACGATAACCGTGTCGACGTTCCGCGCTCTACCGCAGAGAGTTTGTGGAAGCATTACAATCTGTCGGATCACTTCCCTGTTAGCGCTGTGATCAAACCATGAAGCGTATTGCGTTAGTTACTGTGTCCGCCGTTGTGGCGGGCACGATTTGGTTCTCAATGGCGGGTGATAAGCGTGAAAGCTTGTTGCCGTTTTATTCTGTGATTGAAGGGCGTGCTGAGCAAGATACTAGTGGCTATTCTTCTTCACCAGCCAATCAAACTGCCAGCAAAAAAGTCGTACCGAAAGCCAAAGATACCCCTTCTCCAATTAAAGTCATTGCTGGACGTTTGAATGACGCCAAAGGTCGTGCATTAAAAGCCGAAATAGAGACGTTCTGGCATACGTGTATGTCTGACCATAACTGCGAATCTAAGCTGGCCGAGCTGGAAAGTTATATGTCGGGTGAGCGCTTTGCTTTACTGGCGAACTACCATCAGCTCAATAGTTTGTGGCAGCAAAGTGTGGGTGATTTGTTGTTTGATGAGCAGCAACCGCTCGCCTCTCGTGTTGCCCTGCTCAAAGCGGAAGCGAGAAAGATATGGGGTGAGCTGGCCGAAGTCATTTTTGCTGATGAGTTTGCCCTTTACGATTTTAGTTTGCAGGCAGAACAGTTGGATTCGACTCCCGCTCAAGACTACGTGCAAGCCTTTGAGGATTTAGTTCAAGAGTGGCAAGGCAATGAAGAAACGTTGGGATTAGCCAGCGAGCAAGCAAAGTATGAGCGTGCGGTGGCGTTAATTCCGGATAACGTAAGCCAAACAGAGCGTGAGGCTTTGATTGAAGAGCTTCAACAAACTTACCTTTCTGAACAAGAGAGTGAAGATATACACGCTCGCGAACAACAAGTCGCCGAGCAAAAGCAGCAAGTGCGCGATTATCAGAGTGAGTTGCAGCAGCTTGAATCCAAACTGGCCACACAAAGAGCGACCAGCCATGCTGGTTTGTCGGACTCGGAGTGGCAACAGTATTACCAACAAGAGGTGGCGGATTTTCGTCGCGAGTTCTTTGCGAGTTAACGGCTCGTTTGTCTGAGCAACTGTAAGTGAGAGATTCCCTACTCGCTCATTCTTCGCTCTAGGGAATGACGATGTTTGGGGTCGTGATCGTAGGCAACAAATACGGCTTCCACTAACTCAAAGCTTAAACGGGGTCATTCCAGCAAGCCTAGGCGCGACTAGGAATCTGGTTTCAACGAACTGTGAATTTGAGATAACACCAAGATTCAACAGCACTTGGTAAGTAGATTCTGAATTACACTCGTCCCTCGTTTTGCAGAATGACGGTATTTAGAGCATGAGTGTGAAATGGGCTTCCCTCTTATTCACCTTCGCTCTGGGAAATGGCGATGTTTGAGTTCATGGTCATCGATAGCAGATAAGTCCTCCGCTAACTCAAAACTTAAACTGGGTCATTCCAGCAAGCCTAGGCGCGACTAGGAATCTGGTTTCAACGAGCTGTGAATTTGAGATAACACCAAGATTCAACAGCACTTGGTAAGTAGATTCTGAATTACACTCGTCCCTCGTTTTTCAGAATGACGGTATTTAGAGCATGAGTATGAAATGAGCTTCCCTACTCGCTCATTCTTCGCTCTAGGGAATGACGATGTTTGAGTTCATGGTCATCGACAGCAAATAAGTCCTCCACTAACTCAAAGCTTAAACCGTGTCATTCCAGCAAGCTAAAGCGTGACTAGTAATCTAGTTCCCGCGAATGCTTGATACAAGAAGGTCGCTTACTTAAAGCGACCTTCTATAATTCGTTCCGTGAAGAACTCAAGAGTTACAACACTCGCAAGCACTCTTCCGGAGGCAAGCTCAAGAGCGTGTTAGCGAAGTTGATCTTCTCATCTCGCCATTTCAATGCCGCTTCTCGGCTGTCTTGTGAATGTCGGTCGGCTTCAAAGTAGCTTTTTCTTGGTAGTCCGTTTGCAGGTGTCATCACCATAGATTGTTCATTCAAACGAATCGTAAATAGAAACTGGCCACGTTGCCCGGTTTGCGCTGCTGGGTGGTGCAATGTGGTATCGCAACAATAACGTTTATCACGTAGTGCGCGGCATGTATATTCAAAAGCATCTTGAGCACCACGACCTGGGAACGCGGTATAAATACTGATGCCATCTCGTTGCAAAGACTGATCACCCGCCGCCAGTTGCACCGCGTATTGGATCATTCTAAAGCCCAGAACTACGCCACCAATGCTGTTCAATCCACTGTATTGAATTGCGCCTTCTAAGCTCAGACGAAGTTTGTCTTCCCCTTCATAAAGAAAAAGATCAGGCGATGCCCAATCACTCTTTGGAATAAGCAGTTGAGTAATATCCGAGTGTTCCATGTTGGTCTCCGCAACAATGAGTGTATTTAAGACCACAAACATAGCGTAATGAGAATTATTATCAATGAATTTAAATCAGAAACGTTACTGTCAGAAAGATTTAAGGTTCAGCTTGAAAAGACTTAAAGCAGCAGACGCCCGTTTGGTCTTGGGTCACTTTGCACTCGCTCACTAAAATGCTTTTGAGCTCTATTCGGGCTCGGCGTAAACGCGCCTTCACAGCTGGCAGGCTGAGCTGGTGTTTTTCTGCGTAAGCTTTTTGTGCCATGCCGTTGAGGTCACACTGCTCTATTACATCACGCTCTTGCTCGGTAAGTTTCACTAATACCTTTGGAAGACAACGTTGAAGTTGAACCATCGCGGGAGAAATTTCTGTTGGCGTGACAAACTCTTCGATTTCTACCGATTGGATTTTCCGTCTTAGTTGGTCGACGAAGTGGTTTCTGGTCATCTTAAACAACCATGATTTGCCGTCTTGCAATGTACAGAAACGCTCGCTGTTCTCCATGGCTTTGAGAAACACTTCTTGCATGATGTCTTCCGCTTCATGCGGATTTTGGGTTTGCTTTAGTAGCCAACCATAAAGGCTCGGTTCTGCATGGTTCCACGCATTCATCAAACATTTCATTCTTGAATCTCGATTGGTCGTCGCGCGTGCTCATTCAAACAATCCGCACGCGCGACGCACTTTCCTTGCCTTTACGCTACAACATCTTCTTTGAGCAAATCGCGAACCAGATCAACAGATGGCACCGAACCTGTGTGTTTCAACTCGCCATTAATCGCGACACCCGGTGTGCTCATAATACCCGCTTTCATGATGGCTTCTAAACTGGTGACTTTTTCAATGCTGACTTGTTGCCCTAGCTCTTGCGCAACCTCGGCAATACGTTCTGCGGTGACGATGCAGTTCTTACAACCTGAACCATAAACTTGAATGCTTTTCATATCTGACTCCTGTGAGCATTTGCTCTGTTGTGATTAATAGAAGAAGTTAAACAACCAACCCGTGATGGAAATCGCCACCAGCAAGTAACCCGCGATGGCGCAAAGTAATCGGTATTGCATTACTTGTTTGAGCATCATGAACTCTGGCAAGCTCACGGCGACCGCTCCCATGCAAAACGCAAGCGTGGTTCCCAGTGGCATGCCTTTGTCTATCAACGACGCCATGATTGGCACGATGCCCGTTGCGTTGGTGTAAATCGGAATGGCACTGAGTGTGGCAAGTGGTACGGTCCACCATTGTCCGTGTGCGAGGTTTTGCTCGAACCAATCAGCCGGAACAAAACCATGAATAAACGCACCGATACCCACCCCAACAAATACCCAAATCCAAATGCGTTTGAAGATGGTACTGGTTTCGTTCACGGCAAATTCATGGCGTTGTTGCAACGTCATTGGCGGAGACTCAATCGCCGTTTGAGGCAGCGCATCTAGCTCATTGGCTTTGTGATAAGCCTCGGCGAGGAAAGGTTGTAACCAACGGTGGGCCTTAAAAGCATCCAAGACAAAGCCTGCAAAAATGCCCAGTAGCATACCGATGACGACGTACAGGATGGTGAATTTCAGACCAAGGACACTGCCAAGCATGATGACCACCACCTCGTTGATCAGAGGCGAGGTAATAAGAAATGCGATGGTCACACCAATAGGAATGCGCGCGGAGACAAACCCCATGAACAGAGGAATAGAACTGCACGAGCAAAATGGGGTAATCGCACCAAATAGAGAACCAAGAAAGTAACCCACACCACGGTGCTTACCTTGTAGATATTGGCGAACTTTGTCCACACTCAGGCTGGCTCTCAGTGCGGAGATAACGTAAATCAACACAACCAGTAAGACTAGGATCTTACTTGTGTCTTCAATAAAGAAATGAACACCTTTTGCCATTGAAGTGCTGGCTTCCAATTTGAAAATGGAATACGTCAGCCAGTCGGCAAAATGGGTAAAAATGTCCAACATAGTGGCACCCTCTAAACGATTTACCTCTAACACGTTTGAGGTCGCAAAAGGATGCACACTTTTTTGAATTATTTTTTAGTCGTGATTTGCAGGCTCGATTTCAGAACAGATTCAAACCAAACACACCTTTCACAGTAACCTACCGCTCCCCACATGATTGGTAGAGATTCCTTTTAGCTTTACCTAAACAGTCAGTCATACATAAGCTTCTCAGCTTTCTTAAGATCAAACTCGTTGAGTGATTTACGCGCCAAGTGCCTAAATGGCAGTGCTTTCACTATTTCTTCAAATGGCATAACGGCGAATGCCCAAAAGAAAGAGAGATCCCAATGCAGAATAATCAACGCACACAATGGGATGGACACAATCCACTGGCCAGTGAAGTTGATCTTGAAGACTTCTGTGGTCTTGCCCAACGCACGTAACACGTGACCGTGTACCGTGTTATAGCCACGGACAATCGGCAGAAAGATGTATAACGGCGCGATAGAAGCAAGGGCAACGTAGGTACTTGGATCTAAATCTGGGTATAAATCCGGTAGAACAAAACTCAAGGCTAAGAAGAACGCCGCCGAGACAAATGAGATCATCACAGCCATGTCGATGCTGATATCAACATTTTTACGTAGTTCATCCATTTGTCGTGAACCAATCGCTTGGCTGATCGTGATCGCCGACGAATGCGCCCAAGCAGTGATGAACTGTGTCCCTGCTTTGATCCAAGGCATCACGATGGTCATCGCTACGTAGGCGTTCAATGTCAGCTGTGAGTACAACAACATGTAGATAGTCGCGCCGGTTTGCAACATGGTTACGTTTGCTGCAACGGGGAATATCTCTTTAAAGTGGTTCAGCGTGTTGGCCTTCAGTGACGCATCTAGGTTCTTAATCGACAAGACGATGGAATCATCCCATCGAATACAAAGCGTTAAGTACAGCAATCGAATGGTGATAGCGATTAAGCTACCTGCAGCCGCACCTTGCACACCAATACCCTCAAAACCAGCAAAGCCATGAATCAACACGTACGACATTGCCATGTTGACGGGTAGCTCAATCAAATACCCTTTGAACGGTACTTTGGTTCGGCCAAGTGCATTAAACAAGGCGATCATAACTTGAGTAATCGCGTTGAAGATGATGATGAACTTGGCGACAGCGAGGTAACGTTCGGTCTCTGCATAAAGAGCAACGTTGTCGGTTAACTTACTGATCAACGCTTTGTCGAAGGCGGTAATCAGAGTCCAAAACACAACCGCGACCAAAACGTTGATAATTAAGCCCGCCCAGAAACCTTTGTTCAGCGCCAGGTGTTGCCCAGATCCAACTCCACGACTGAGTACCAACTGTGAGCCGTTTGCCAGCGCCATTTGGATACCTAAAACAAAGGAGACGATGGTGGTAGCAATACCCATGGCAGCAAGGGAAACTTCACCGAGCGGTGAGACAAGGAAGGTGTCGATCATTAACATCGACTGCATTAGTAATGCGTTCAAGGCCAATGGCCAAGCAAGGGACAGATTTTTTCTTATATAGGGTTGGGAAGACATGGTAGACCTTTCGGAGTTGTCACAAGCGCAACTAGCAAGCAAGCCGTTGCCGCTAAACGTTGGCCTTGCCCTATCCTTTCACCGTTAGAGCAAAGCCAAATACACGTTGATTCATCAACCGTTGACGACCTGAGCCAGTTTTTGGTTTTCGTCGTTAAGCAATGTATGCGACGCGATGCGAGCTTGGTCTCCATTCCCTGCCATAATGGCATCGTAAATCGCGCGATGCTCTTCAATACAAAAACGACCGCCTTCAGCTGAATGATCGATAAACTGCTTGAAGATGGTCGACAAGATATTGCTAAACGGAATGTAGAATTGATTGCCTGTTGCAAGGAATATTGTCTGGTGGAACAGGTGGTCGTTGACCGTCCAATCGTCATAATCGAAACGATTGGCCGCCATGGTCATACGCTGAAAAATGACCGACAATTCTTTGCGTTGCTCTGCTGTTGCGTTATTCGCCGCTAAGGCACAAGCCTCTGGTTCAATCGCTTTACGCAGCCCCAAAAACTGAGCCAGAAACGGCTCGGTATCTTCTAAATCTTGAATCCATTCCAAGAGTTGAGGATCGAGAAAATGCCAGTGGTTGCGCGCGCGAATGGTCGTCCCCACCTTCGGCTTTGACTCGATTAGCCCTTTTGCTGAGAGCAGTTTGGTTGACTCGCGTAATGCTGTGCGACTCACGCCAAATGCATCACAGAGATCCATCTCATTGGGTAGTTTTTCATTTTGGTTTAGCTCACCTGACAGTATTTTGCGGGCGATTTGTCTGGCAACTTGCACATGGATCTTGCGGTGTGAATCCTCCACAAGAGAAAACTTTGCCATTTGACGCTCCTTATAATTATGCTTCCAGTGCCGTAGCACTTGATAAATGATCAAAAAAAGCCAGACGAAGCTGGCTTTTTGAGGTCAGTGTATTCGTCTGAAACGAAATAGGTCAGCGCTTATGGCGCCATTTGTCCGCCGTTTACATCCAGCACTTGACCAGTGATGTAACCAGAGCATGCATGTGAAGCAAAGAAAGCAAACGTTGGTGCTACTTCTTCGATTCGACCGAAGCGACCCATAGGGATACCGCTTGCGATTGCTGCTTTCAACTCGTCAGATTTACCATCGTGGAATGCTGTATCGATAGTGCCTGGTGAAACGATGTTGAAACGGATATTGTCTTTAGTGAACTCTTTCACCCAGTTACGGTGAATGTCGTGTAACCACGCTTTTGATGCTGCGTAGATACCAGCACCAACACCGCCGCCTTCACGAGCTGCAATAGAACCAGTGCTGATCACACATGCTGTCTCACCAGACTCCACTGCAGAGGCACGTAGGTGCGGGATTGAATATTTGGTTGTCATCAACGCAGAACGAGCGTTCAGATCCATCACGCGGTTGTAGAACTCATCATCGATGTTTTCTAGATTCTCACGACCGCCAAGACCACCAGCGTTGTTGATTAGCACGTCCATACCACCGAAATGATCGGTAAATTCCTTAACCAGTTTTTCGCAATCTGCGGTCACCATAAGGTTCGCTTGGAAAAACTTAACATCGCCACCAAGTGCAGTTAGCTCAGTCACTGCTGCATCTGCGTCAGGACCGGTTTGATGACTGTTAATGCCGATTTTAGCGCCGTATTTTGCGAACACGCGTGCCGCCGCTAGGCCCATACCTGACGTAGAACCAGTGATAAGTACGCGCTTACCTTTCAAATCGTTAAACATGACGGTTTACCTATGTTAGTTATTCGTGCTTTCGAAATAAATCATACAATAAGATCTTTCGGTCGCAAGCGTATTTGCGCCCAATTGAGCGAGATCCAGCAAAATTCGTCAGTTTTGCGTTGCATTTGTGGTTTGGGTCACAACAAGTAGGATTTTACAGCTATTATTTGTATGAATAATTTAACAACTTGATAGCGATAAAAACGATATTGAAGAAGCGGTCAAGTCAACGCAATCACTGATTGTGTCTAGTGAAAACGCGCGTTCTGTGAACCCTCTTATATTACGTTCACATCTGCTTGGTGGGTGGGGGCAAGAGTGCTATAGTACGGCTTAAATAATACATATTTAGCAATTAAGTGAAGATTATGTCTGGCGAATTTCATTCTATCTCAGGCTCTAAGCGAAGCCTTCATGTGCAAGTAGCGCGTGAAATCGCACGTGGTATTTTGTCTGGTAAGCTCCCTCAGGGCTCTATCCTACCTGGCGAAATGGTTCTTTGTGAGCAATTTGGCATAAGCCGTACTGCACTACGTGAAGCAGTGAAATTGCTAACGTCAAAAGGCCTACTTGAGTCGCGTCCTAAAGTTGGTACTCGCGTCATCAACCGCGCTTACTGGAACTTCTTAGATCCTCAACTGATTGAATGGATGGACGGTCTTGCAGATACTGACCAGTTCTGTGGTCAATTCCTTGGTTTACGCCGTGCGATCGAGCCAGAAGCATGTGCACTTGCTGCTATTCACGCGACTGCAGAACAACGTATTGAATTATCTGAAACTTTCCAACAGATGGTCGACGTTGCAGAAGCGGAAGAGTTTGATCACGAAAAATGGATGGAAGTGGATACACGCTTCCACAGCCTGATTTTCAATGCAACAGGTAACGACTTCTACCTACCATTCGGCAATATCCTAACGACGATGTTCGTTAACTTTATTGCGCACTCTTCGGAAGAAGGCAGTACTTGTATCAAAGAGCACCGTCAGATTTACGATGCAATCATGGCAGGCAACTCTGAAAAAGCACGCCAAGCATCAGCGAATCACTTATTAGACTCTAAGCACCGCTTAGCGCCAGTAAAATAAGTTCAGCGACAAACCATAGAAAGCACGCGTCCTTCGCGTGCTTTTTTGTCTCTGCCTCCCTCATGCTTCAGCCAGAATCCTCTCTATCCTCACAAAAAACTTCTTATTCAGTGATACTTTGATTTAATTTAGATATATAATAATACAAATTAATTTTATTAAAGTGCTGTGCTATGACTGAATCTTTGCTGCCAAACATCCTGCAATTTATTGGGCAAATCGACCCATTCGACAAGATCCCAAAACCTGCCTTGCGTGAACTCGCATCGCACGTGCAGATTACCTACCTTGGCAAAGGTGAAGTCATTGACCAATGCGCAACAGGCCAAGAAAAGTCACTCTACATCATACGTACAGGCTCTATGGAGCAAAGAAAGTCCGATGGTGTGCTACGTGCGAAACTGGGGCCAGAAGACATCTTCGGTTTTACCTTTCTCGGCAGACAAATCGACAGCACGAAAGGCTACCGTGCCATCGCGATTGAGAACTCACTGGTTTACGTGATTCCCAACTCGGCGCTTAAAAAACTGTTCAAAACCCACCCTGAATGTGCAGAGCACTTTGCTTCTCAGGCACAAGTTCGTTTGAAATCTGCGCTGGATGTGGTGTGGTCAAACAAAGAGAAAGGCTTGTTCATTCGCCGCGTTGGCGAGGTCGCCAGCGGTCGCGTTGCTGTGGTGACTGCCGACCAGTCGATTCAAACCGTTGCAAACGAGATGCTAACAAAATGCTCGCCTTGCGCCGTGGTTTACGAGAACGACAAAATCGTAGGCTTGATTACCGACCGCGATATGACCAAGCGCGTTATCGCACAAGGGGTAAGTACTGACCGCCCTATTTCTGAAGTGATGACGCACGATCCGCAAACCATCAAACCGGATGATCTCGTCCTGCATGCCGCATCGATGATGATGCAGCACAATATTCGCAACCTGCCATTAGTAGAAAACAACAAGGTCGTCGGCGTGCTTACTACGACACACCTTGTGCAAAACCACCGTGTGCAAGCCATCTTCTTGATCGAGAAAATCAAATACGCAGGCAGCGTGAAATCCCTGTCGAGCTTTACCCCAGAGCGCCAAGCGATCTTTGAAGCGCTAGTTGATGGGCACGTTTCACCGGAAGTCATCGGTAAAGTGATGACGATGATCATGGATGCCTACACGCGTCGCTTGATTCAAATCGCGATTGATAAACTTGGTCCACCGCCATGTAAGTTCTCATGGATCGTGGCAGGCTCTCACGCTCGTAACGAAGTCCACATGTTGTCGGATCAAGACAGCGCGATCGTCCTTGCTGACCACGCGACAGAGAACGACCGAATTTACTTCAAGCATCTTGCTATGATCGTCAGTAACGGCCTTGCAAGCTGTGATTACCCTTTGTGTCCAGGCAAATTTATGGCCGCAACGCCAAAGTGGTGCCAACCTCTGAGCGTCTGGAAGAAGTACTACAAAAAATGGGTTGCCAACCCAGAATACGAGCGCTTGCTAAACATCAGCGTGTTCTTGGAAATTCGTACCCTTTACGGCAATAAAGATTATGAGAGCATCTTGCGAGATGAACTGCATACCAACATTCGCAGCAATCGCGAGTTCCTCTCCATGCTTGTGAACGATGCGGTGAACACCAACCCACCCTTGGGCATCTTCAACAGTTTGGTTTTGGAGAAGTCGGGTGAGAACAAGAAGACGCTCGATGTGAAGAAGTACGCCATCAATCTGATCATCGATTTGGCGCGTATTTATGGTTTGGCGGTTGAGTGTGATTTAACGGCAACCGACGAGCGTTTCAAGGCCGCGAATGAAGCGGGCGTATTGAGTGAAGATGCTTACAAGAACATCCTTAACGCCTACCAGTTCATCTTGTCGTTCCGTTTTGGTCATCAGTTAGAAGCACTGAAACGCGGTGAAGAGCCAAATAACCACATCGATCCAAATACGTTCGGTAGCTTTGAACGCCAGCACCTGAAAGACGCCTTCCGTATTATTGCTGATTTGCAGGAAGCGGCGAAAGTGCGCTTTGGGAGCCGTTAATGAAGCGAATCCTAGAACACTTTCATCCTTGCTCGCGTCTGAATCGAAAGCGCGAGCAATACGTGAAACAGACAACCATGCCAGAGCACATCAAAGCGCTGGTTCAAACACCACGTCTGGAAGCGGCGCAATTCGCACAAGACGCCAATTACATTGTGCTGGATTTGGAAACGACCGGCTTAGACAGCGAAGAAGATCTGATTTTGTCGATCGGTTGGGTAGACATTGCGAATGGCAAAGTGGATCTGGCCACCAGCCAGCACATGTACATCAATAGCGATTCGCAAATCAAGCCAGAAACCGCGGTGATCAACCATATTACGCCGCAAATGCTGTCCGAAGGCGTTTCTATCCATGATGCCATGCGTGCGTTTTTCCACGCCGCCAAAGGCAAGATCTTGGTTGCTCACGCGTGTGTGGTCGAAACCCAGTTCATCAATCAATATCTACATCGTGTGTTTAAACTCAGCGAACCGCCTTTGGTTTGGCTCGACACTATGTGCATTGAAAAGCATCTACAGAAAGCGATTAATCCTCGTGACGAAATTGATGTCACTCTCTCTGGCACCCGCGCTCGCTATGGCTTGCCTGAGTACAATGGACACAATGCGTTAGCGGATGCAGTCGCGACGGCAGAGCTGTTGTTAGCACAAAAAACTCGCATTACTCCTCAAGGAAAAACCACCATCGGTACCCTTTATCGATTGAGTCTCTAACTCTCTAACCATTCCAATATGAAAAAATCTGATGTCTCTAGCGCCATCTTCCTTTTGGTGGCGGCGAACTTGGTTGCGTCTCTTTCCGACGTTTCCCTCAAAATGCTTAATGGCGAAGTGCCCACTTTTCAATACGTCTTTATTCGTCAATTAATCAGTCTGGTGTTGCTCTTACCTCTTTGGCTTCGTTTGGATAAACGAGAACGTCAAATGGGATGCGATTGGATCACCTTCTGGCGCGCGCAATTGATTCTGATAGGCAGTGCCAGCGCTATGGTAGCAATCACGCATCTGCCATTGGCGACAGCGAATGCGATTTTCTATGTCGGCCCATTATTGGTACTGCCACTCTCGGTTATCTTCCTTAAAGAAAAACCCTCCAAAGGCAAGATTTTCGGTACTTTGATTGGTTTTGGTGGCGTCTTAATTGTGCTTCGTCCCGAACATTTCCATTGGGCTGCAATCATTGCGCTCGGCAGTGCGCTTGCTATCGGTGTGGGCAACATCCTTATTCGTCGTATGCCACAAGAGCAGCCTTTGGTGTGCACCTTATTTTGGACAACGTTAATGACATTACCAGTAGCTTTATTGTTTGCCTACCCTCAATGGCAAGCCATTACTTGGCAACACCTGATGTGGATTGTGGCGATTAACTTGTTTGTACTTGCTTACCACGCCTTGGTGGTCAAAGCGTTTAAGCGTGCACCTGCGAGCCAGATTGCACTGGCTGAATATTCTGGACTGGCATTTGTGACATTGTTCGGCGTGATGTGGTTTGATGAAATACCTGACTTGTTTACCGCGCTCGGGATCATCCTGATTGTGCTGCCGATGATGCCCCTCAATTGGCAGCGTTTGTTGGGTAACAAACGACAACCCCAAACCGTTCAAGAAACGCAGTAAATAAGAAAAGTTACCAACCGAAGTGGACTAAACATCGATCATGCGGACGTTTTTAGGTTCATGTTGATATGCTCTTGTACTGAAATCTTGGAAAAACCATACAAAAATAGCCCGCTTCGGGGGCGGGCTATTGGAAAGAATCTTAATTTATTTGTGGCTTGGGTTAGAAGCTGTACGTCACACCAACACGGCTACGTAGCTGACGTGATGAGCTGTCATCGCAAGAGCTGTTACATTGAACGTTACCGAATTCTACGTATGGACGCCAATCCCAACCTTTCTCTTTGTAGCCTAGTTTAAAGTTGTAGTCCCATTCGTACTTGCCATCGCGGTTACCTAGCTTCCACTCATCGCTGAAGAAGTCTTCTTTGTAGTTTGCTTCAAAACCAAACTGCCAAGCGTTCCAGTTGTAATCGATGTTACCCGTGATTTTACTCGCGTTCAGTGAGTCGTGTTGTTTGCCGTCTAGACCTGTTGATGTTTTACCAGATGCGTAGTTGCGGAACTCGTGACGGTAGCGAAGCTTAGTTGTGATACCAGAATCGAATTTGTATTGAACACGAACCTGAGGTTTGTACGTTACGGCTTCGTCACCAAAGGTAATTGGCATCGATGTGGTTACACGCCAGTTGTTATCAAATTTGAAGTGGTAGCCGTATTCGAATTCGCTATCACCACGCTGAAGCTCGCTCAAGTTACCAGTGTGCTTCATCTCAACGCCGTAGTAATGGTTACCTGTGCTGCCACCAATTTTGATTCGACCTGCCCACTGCTCTGAATCGTGTTTGTATTCTTCACGGAAGTCTAGAGACGCGGCTGAAATGCTACCTGCAAAAAGGGTTGTCGCGATCGCTAAAGCAATTTGTTTTTTAGAAGTCATAGTAATGTTCCACTGTAAATAAATTGTATTTCAAAGTGGCGACGCGCATACACGCCGCCCTTTTTAGGGTTTTATTGTTTTGGGTAAAGCAATTCGATATCGCGCTGAGCCCAAACTTCTGCCAAGTTCTTCTTCACTGTGAAGCGGCTAAAGTCAGTTTCGGTTGCCAGTTTCACCCACTCAGGTTTCTCCATCGCCACACCTGCTTTTAGGTAAATCGGTGTCATGCGCTCTACGCGACGTGGATTGTCTTTCGCGGTGTATGGCCAGTCAGACGCAGGATCTTGATAAGTCGCCATTAGCTGAATACCTTGCGCTAATGAGCCACCTTTCTTGTTTTGGTAGTGCCATAGGTCGATGCCCACTTTGTCACCGATTTGAGCGATGCCGACCAATGGATCTAAGCTGAAGTAGTGGTAGTGGTATGCACGAGTACGTTCGATTTCATGGGGTTGAGAGCCGTCTTTTTCGAACTGAGTGTCTACACGCATCTTGCCTTTTTGAACCATCTGTTTTGCGAGAGGCTCATTACCTAAGAAATAAGCAATACTGGCGACTTGGAAGTCATACCAAGTGCCGTGGTTGTTTGCCGCAGCAGCTTCGCCTTTCGGGCCACCTGATAGGTCGTCAACAATCAACCAATCTAGGTATTCGCCGTACCATTGCGTGATTTGCTGTTCGTCTTTATCCGTCCAAGCAGGAGAAAGCGAGAGAATGGCGATTGAGTCCAGCATGCGATCGGCCAGAGTACGCGTATCAATAATGCCGCCACGACGACCTTCTGCACGACCAGGTACACCCTGACCGTAGTTCACGTTCGGGTTCATCTTAGTTTCATCATTCATGAACCAAGTACGAACGTATTCAATACCTTGTTTTGCGTATTTCTCGTCTTGGCTGAAGTAATAAGCCAATGCCAATGCGCGAACAGAACGAGTGAAGTGACCAATACGTTTAGAATCTGTTTCAGCTGTTTTCGATGCAGGGTTGGTTTTGCCATCGTGACGAACCCAAGGAAGGCCATCTTCTTTCGATTCATCTGGCCACCAGTACGGGCTGATGCTCATGTAATCGTTTTTACTACCGCTTGGTGGCGTCATACCTTTCGCCGTTACCGTAAACGGGCCATCTTTCATCGCCAGTTCTGCTTCTTCAATTAGACGGTCGTACGCGTCTTTCATTGAATCGCTCGCTTTATCTGACTGTAAAACAGCGCGGTTTTGTTCAAGCGTTGCTTCATCAAGGAACACAAAGTCTGCAGCAAGAGTGTTAGCACTGAAAAGAATGGCGCTGAGGCAGGTTGCTAGATGTAGAGGTCGTAGGGGTTTCATTATTATCGGCCTTATATCTTGAGTTAAAATACTACAAATATAGTACCCAGCCGATGTTGAGCGTTCTGTGAATTAGATCTAATTGTATGATTTATCCACGCTATCAAACTTTGTTACAACCACTAAAGTTGACATTAACTTATTGATATTAAATATATTACTGATATTTACAGCTCATTAATTGTCTTAATATTTAGGCTAAAAATGTGCTCTACCGCATATTTTTGCACCAAATGAGTTCATTTTTATTTGTCATACAATATAATCATTTCAAGTTTTTGAGACACAGAACATCAAATTGCTATTGACGCACACTTTTTCGCTCTGTCCTTTTCTATATAGAGTCCAATAACAGGTTAAGCATCGCTTGGTTATAGAGATGAAATGAGAAAGGCCGAGGCTATATAAGCAGAGGTCACTTATGTCAGGCTGAGACATAAGTGGGTAGAAGAATTAAGTAAGTAGAAGAAATAGCGAATAGAAGCAAAGTACAGCGAACAAGATGGATGCGACCAGTGAAACTTTCAACATTGAAGAATACTGTTTTGTCATCCCTACTCGCTGTTGCTCAAGTCTTGATGGTTCTAAGCAGCTTATTGTTACTTCCAACGGTTGTGGTTCTCATTGGGCTTAAATGGCTGTAGCGGTTTTTCTTTTGTAACAGACACTTATAGAGACAAATCAACAGCCTGGTTTCGCTATCAATAGGTAGCAAGCCAAGGAAAACGCTTAATTGGTTATGACTAATTGAGTCTTTAGGAGTAGTTACTTAAGTGGGAAATGTTTAATACCAATCGGCATAAGTAAAGCGCCGAGATCGATCAGACGAGGATGATGACTTGTGTCGATTGGTATAGTTGCTCCCATATCATAACAACACTTTACAGAGCCTAGCTTTGTTGAACTTTGCAATGATTGTCGAAGATCTTACAGCGTAACGTGCTTAGCAGCGATGAGAGATATACCCCTCGAGTATCTTTCAGCTACATCCAGAACCTCGTTTCACTGTTCTATTGCAATCCAACAGAGCCCTTGGCTCAGACGGTATCAATACCGTTTTTCGCCCACGCATTACAGGCATGTCGTGGGCGTTTTTTTATCTGAAATAGTCATACAAATCTGACAATACTTCACACCTTCTTACGCCGTTATAACCCTTATTAACTAAGGCTATAAACGCTATTGAACCAATCGAGTGCATGCCAAAGCCATTGATAAATTGTCGTGATGTTGACTTGGTGCACCCTTCCCTTTTTGAGTGCAATGTCAATATTCGATCACGATCACTTGTATGATTATTTAAATAACTCAATCCGGATCATTCGTCACGCTTTTGAGTTATTGTACTACAAATAAGCAAGCTGATAGTTAGTATTGCCTCAAGACATTAAATAACTATCAAAAGGTCTAAAGATGGAACTCAATACCCTTATTGTAGGCATCTACTTTCTATTCTTAATTGCAATAGGTTGGATGTTCAGAACATTTACCAGTACCACCAGTGACTACTTCCGAGGCGGCGGCAGCATGCTTTGGTGGATGGTAGGTGCAACCGCATTTATGACGCAGTTCAGTGCATGGACGTTTACTGGTGCAGCTGGTAAAGCCTATGCTGATGGCTTTGCGGTGGCCGTCATCTTCTTAGCTAACGCATTCGGTTACCTAATGAACTACCTCTACTTCGCGCCTAAGTTCCGTCAGCTACGCGTCGTGACGGTTATAGAGGCAATTCGTATGCGCTTCGGCAAGTTCAACGAGCAAGTGTTTACTTGGTCTGGCATGCCAAACAGCGTAATCTCAGCAGGTATCTGGTTGAATGGTCTGGCAATCATCGCATCGGGCATATTCGGCTTCGATATGACCACCACAATCATAGTGACAGGTCTTGTTGTACTTGTAATGTCGGTAACGGGCGGCTCTTGGGCGGTTATCGCTTCTGACTTCATGCAGATGGTCATCATTATGGCAGTAACGGTAACCTGTGCGGTTGTGGCTATCGTTCAAGGCGGTGGCGTTACAGAGATCATCAATAATTTCCCTGTAGAAGAAGGCGCATCATTTGTTTCAGGTAACAACCTGAATTACCTAAGCATCTTCGGTATTTGGGCATTCTTTATCTTCTTTAAGCAGTTCAGTATCACCAACAACATGCTGAACTCTTACCGCTACCTTGCAGCAAAAGACTCTAAGAACGCGAAAAAAGCAGCTCTATTGGCTTGTTTATTAATGACAATGGGTCCACTCATTTGGTTCATGCCTTCTTGGTTCATTGCAGGTCAAGGTATTGACCTAGCAGCACAATACCCAGATGCAGGTTCTAAAGCTGGTGACTTCGCGTACCTTTACTTCGTACAAGAGTACATGCCAGCAGGTATGGTGGGTCTACTGATTGCCGCCATGTTCGCAGCGACCATGTCTTCTATGGACTCTGGTCTAAACCGCAACTCCGGCATTTTCGTTAAGAACTTCTACGAGCCAATCCTTCGCCCTCAAGCAACAGAAAAAGAGCTTGTGGTGGTATCTAAGCTGACCTCGACGTTCTTTGGTGTTGCCATCATCTTGGTTGCTCTGTTCATCAACTCACTGAAGGGGCTAAGCCTGTTCGACACCATGATGTATGTGGGCGCGTTAATCGGCTTCCCAATGACCATCCCTGCGTTCTGCGGCTTCTTTATTAAGAAAACGCCAGACTGGGCTGGCTGGGGCACGCTAGTCATGGGTGGTATCGTTTCTTACTTTGTTGGCTTCGTCATCACAGCAGACATGGTTCAAAACTGGTTTAACCTAGAGCCGTTAACAGGTCGCGAATGGTCTGACTTGAAAGTTGCTATCGGTCTGATCGCTCACCTAGTCTTCACCGCTGGCTTCTTCATGATGTCGACATTGTTCTACAAGCCGCTTTCAGAAGAACGTCAAAAGAACGTAGACAAATTCTTCGAAAACCTAGCGACACCACTTGTATCTGAGTCTACAGAACAGAAGAAACTGGATAACAAACAACGCCGCATGCTTGGCTCACTGATTGCGGTCGCAGGTGTTGGCGTGATGACCATGTTCGTTCTGCCTAACCCAATGTGGGGACGCCTAATCTTCGTCTTCTGTGGTGTGATTGTTCTTGCTGTTGGTCTACTGCTTGTAAAAGCGGTTGACGACAAAGTAGAGCAAGCTTCAGAAACGGTTACAGAAAGCTAAATCTCCCCTATGAAGCGGTTGAGCTCAGCCGCTTCATTTTTCCCTTATCACTCAGGTCTATTTGTTTACTTTTTTGTTAAGTCCGTTGCGGTTGAGACATTAAATAACCAGCGAATTTAACAAAGAAATAATCATACAAAATAAGCGAAATGTATAACCAAAGTTTCTTGTTGAAACGATAAGCGAATGTAATTAACGGGATTTCATACTGACAAAACTCATCATAAGTTATTGAATAATCGATTTTAAGTTCACAACCATCAGTTCGTGTAGATAGAAGCAGAAGAATGTACTGGGTCAAGCAGATTTCCAGTATTAATCACCTCATCACACAATTGAATTATTGTAGTACAAATAAATGATCGAACGGATAATATATCTGGCAGAAATCAATGACTATGAGAAGGTCGAAAAATGGAACTCAATACCCTGATTGTTGGCATCTATTTCCTATTCCTCATTGCGATAGGCTGGATGTTTAGAACATTTACAAGCACCACCAGTGACTACTTCCGCGGGGGCGGCAACATGCTGTGGTGGATGGTAGGCGCAACGGCGTTTATGACCCAGTTCAGTGCTTGGACATTTACTGGTGCGGCCGGTAAAGCGTACACCGATGGCTTCGCTGTAGCGACTATCTTCTTAGCGAATGCGTTCGGTTACTTGATGAACTACCTGTACTTCGCACCGAAATTCCGCCAGCTGCGCGTTATCACGCCGATTGATGCGATTCGCATGCGCTTTGGTCGCTTTAACGAGCAAGTGTTCACTTGGTCTGGCATGCCAAGCAGCGTGATTTCTGCGGGTATCTGGTTGAATGGTTTGGCGATCATCGCATCGGGCATTTTCGGCTTCGATATGACAACCACCATTTGGATCACGGGTTTAGTGGTGCTGATGATGTCCGTAACGGGCGGCTCTTGGGCGGTTATCGCATCTGACTTTATGCAGATGGTCATCATCATGGCAGTAACAGTGACATGTGCTGTGGTTGCAGTAGTAAAAGGCGGCGGTATTACAGAAATCATTGCGAACTTCCCTGTTCAAGAAAACGGGTCTTTCGTAACAGGTAACAACCTGAACTACCTCAGTATTTTTGGTATCTGGGCAGTGTTCATTTTCTTAAAGCAGTTCTCTATCAACAACAACATGTTGAACTGTCACCGTTACCTAGCGGCAAAAGACTCTAAGAACGCGAAGAAAGCTGCACTGCTTGCGTGTGTACTAATGACAGTGGGCGTATTGATTTGGTTTACCCCTTCTTGGTTCATTGCAAGCCAAGGTGTTGATCTATCAGCGCACTACCCAGAGGCAGGCTCAAAA
This sequence comes from Vibrio sp. SCSIO 43153, assembly GCF_023716625.1. Lineage (NCBI taxonomy): Bacteria > Pseudomonadati > Pseudomonadota > Gammaproteobacteria > Vibrionales > Vibrionaceae > Vibrio > Vibrio sp. SCSIO 43153. Next base: position 1,172,456 of record NZ_CP071855.1, on the reverse strand, counting down.
GCGGGTGATTTTGCTTACTTGTACTTTGTTGAGCAATACATGCCAGCGGGCATGGTTGGTCTGCTGATTTCAGCGATGTTTGCAGCGACGATGTCGTCAATGGACTCGGGTTTGAACCGTAACTCAGGCATCTTCGTGATGAACTTCTACTTGCCGATTCTGCGCCCGAACGCGACAGAAAAAGAGCTGATGATCGTATCGAAAATCACCTCTACCTTCTTCGGCATCGCGATCATCTTGATTGCTCTGTTCATCAACTCGCTAAAAGGTCTGAGCCTGTTCGACACCATGATGTACGTTGGCGCGTTGATTGGCTTCCCAATGACGATTCCTGCGTTCTGTGGCTTCTTCATCAAGAGAACACCGGACTGGGCTGGCTGGGGCACATTGGTGGTAGGTGGCATCGTGTCTTACACGGTTGGTTTTGTCATCACACCGGAAATGATTCAAAACTGGTTTGATCTTCAGCCTCTAACAGGTCGTGAATGGTCAGATCTAAAAGTTGCGGTTGGTTTGATTGGTCACTTGGTGTTTACCGCAGGCTTCTTTGCTCTGTCGACACTGTTCTACAAACCGCTTGAAGAGAAACGCCAACAAGACGTTGACCGCTTCTTCAATAACTTAGCAACACCGTTGGTTTCTGACTCAACGGAACAGAAAAAACTGGATAACAAACAACGCCAAATGTTGGGTTCGTTGATTGCCGTGTCTGGTGTGGGTGTGATGGCGATGTTCTTACTGCCTAACCCATTCTGGGGACGCATGATTTTCGTGTTCTGTGGTGTGATTGTTCTTGGCGTCGGCGTGGCGCTGATGAGAGCAGTCGATGGCAACGCAGAGCGCGCTTCTGAGGGGGCTCCGATAACGGAGAACTCATAACGAGAAACAAGCGGTTGAGTATTCAACCGCTTTTTGTGCTTCTACAAAGAGATACATTATGAAAAAAACAATGCTTGCTGGCGTGGTTGCCGCGTCCATTTCTGCCCTAACCCTGGTAGGTTGTAACACTTCACCTTCTCAAACGCCGGAAGCTGTGGCTCCAGCTGTTGTTGAAACCGCAGTGAATGACATCACTCGCGATTACTTGCTTGCTACGGATCGCTTAAACACAGTGGATGGCAGCGCACTTGAAGCGCAATCAGCAGACGCTGTGCAAGCATTGAAACAACAAATGGAGAATGCCGAAGACGGTACAACAATTACGATTCCTGCGGGTAAATACGCGGATCTTGATATCGTCACGGTGAAATCTAACGACATTACCATCAAGGCGGAGCAACCTGGCAGTGTTTGGCTAACGGGTTTGGCTCAGCTTCGCCTTGAAGGTAACAACATCACTGTCGACGGTTTGGTATTTACCGAAGGCGGCCCTGCTGAACGTTTCGGCGGCGTGCGTATGATGGGTAACAACAACACTTTGCAAAACTCTACGTTCTACTACTTCAACCACGCTTACGAATACCAACCGGACGAACGTCGCTCTGAATACCCGAAATACTTGTGGGTTTCACTTTGGGGTAAAGATGGCAAGGTGATCAATAACCGTTTTGAAGGTAAGCAAAAACGCGGCACGTTAATTGGCGTACAAAAAGACGACACACCAGATAACCACCTTATTGCTAACAACATTTTCTTGGACCAAAAACCAAACCAGTTCAATGAGTTCGACATCAAAGAAGCGATTCGCTACAACGGCAACAGCTGGGAAGCGATTCGAATTGGTGACTCTAAATCTTCTCAATGGGCATCAAACTCTAAGTTCACCAACAACCTGATGATCGATATGGATGGTGAGCGTGAGCTGATTTCGATTAAGTCAGGCGGCAATGAAATCTCTGGCAACACCATCTTTGAAAGTGCCTCTCTGATTTCTCTTCGTCACGGTAAAGCGAACGTGGTGAAAGACAACGTGATTCTAGGTAATGAAAAACTGCTGACTGGCGGTATGCGTATTTACGATGAAGACCACGTGATTGAGAACAACTACATCACTGGCACACGCGGTCGTGATGGCAAGATTGAAGGCAATGCGGATCTACGCGGCGGCATCGTGATCAATACCGGCATCATTGATGTAGAAAACGGTGAGAAGCTCGACCAAGCAGTGAAAGGCAAAGAGCTCAACAAGCAATGGACACCAAAGAACATCACCATTCGTAACAACACCCTTGTGGATACGGAATGGGGCATTGTCTACGGCAACCAAACGCACCGTGTGAGCCTGTTCAACAACAGTGAAGTGAAGAACATTTTCGCTGGCGTGGACGTTCACTTCGACAGCAACGTGGTTGATAACCACCAGCAAGAGCAATTCGTCAGCGTACGCGCGACAGAAGAGTTGCCGCTGGTGAATCCTACCTACAACAACGAAGTTTACATCGGCACAGTGACTAACGCAGAACAAATCGCTTCTTACTCAGTAGAGCTACCAAAAAGCGAACGAGTGAAAGGCTTTACTCAATACCAAGGCGTTGGTGCAGATACGAGCAAGCTGTCTGTAGTAACGGCGGAAACAGCAGGGCCTGATTACCTCCTTTCAAACGCTCAAAAGTAATTCTGCTTTAGAGTTTGCTTCCAGTCTGGTGATACAAGCCAGACTGGTTTTCCTCTCCTTTCACCAGTAACCCCACAATAACTGAAGAAAATTTCACCACCCTACTGTCTCCCAAGATTGAGTTGTGGTTTAATTGTATGACAATTATAAAACTCTTTTCTTTTGCTGCGGATACACTCATGGATGCTGTTTTACATCAGTTGCAATTCTCGTTGTCGATCACTGGCCCCATCTGCTTAATGTTGGTGCTGGGTGTTATCTTCAAACGCATTGGGCTTATCAACGACAACTTTATCGAAGTCGGTTCTAAACTGGTGTTTCAGGTCACGCTACCTGCGATGTTGTTCTTGAGTATCGTCGTCTCCGAGCATGATTTCTCTGCGGCTAGCGGCTTCGTCAATTACGGCATTGTTGCCAGCATCGCGTTTTTCATCTTCACTTTTATTTCCGTCAAACTGTTCTTCAAATCTTCACCCGACCAAGGCGTTTTAATCCAAGGTGGCTTTCGTGCCAATACGGGCATCATCGGCATTGCGTATGTGGCGAATGCTTATGGTTCACAAGGTGTCGCTCTGGCCGCCCTTTATGTTGCGGTGACCACCTTTATCTATAACGTGCAAGCGGTGATTTGTTTGTCTCCAAAAGGGGCAACGTCTGGATCTCAAGCCGCCAAAATGATGGTGAGAACCTTAACGCGCAACCCACTGATCATCGCAATTGTCTCTGGCATGGTGTTCTACCTTCTGTCGATTCCGGTTCCGGATGTGGCGATTGATGCTGGCAACTATCTATCGAAAATGACACTTCCCCTCGCCCTTTTGTGTACCGGAGGCTCACTCGATTTAAGTTTGATGAAGAAAGAGAAAGGACCATCTTGGTTTGCTAGCAGCTACAAACTGATCGTTGCCCCTATCGTGATTACCACAGGTGCGTATTTAGTTGGCTTTAGAGGGATTGAGCTTGGCATTCTGTTCTTTATGAACGCCTCTCCTGTGGCGGCAGCAAGCTATGTGATGGCCCGCTCGATGGGAGGAAACTCCGTGTTAGCAGCAAACATCATTGCTTTGACAACAGTGCTTTCAACAGTGACTTGTACCGTGGGGATTGTGATCCTGAAAGCGTATGGCTTAATCTAACAACAAAGCCTCACGAACACATATACTCGATAAATGTCTAGGGATGATTGGCTAAGGTCATTTTACGGACCAAACGGAAGAATTCGTCGGATTCCTCTTCCGTCAGACAAGAGAAAAAATCTTGCTTGAGGTTAGTCATGATACGGTGCACTTTGCGTACCGCTTCTACCCCTTCTTTGGTGAGCGTCAGAATCTTCAGTCTTTGATTGGTCTCGCACTTAGATACTTGAACAAAGCCGCGCTTCTCTAAGTTATCCACCATGCGTTTTGCGACGCTTCGCTCCGTTAGAACCGCATCCGCCAACTCTTGCTGACTCATTGGTTGAAACTCTTCTAACGCTGCCAAGGCACTCGCCATTTCCAACGTCATCAAGTCCTGACGCGATAGCTCTGCTTGGGCACGATTACGGAAGGTTCGGTTCATCACGCTGCACACAAACATCGGGCTTTGATCCAACACGGATATCGGAGAAATCTTCTGATCTTTCATTCTTGCCTATTCTACTTTCGGCTTTGTTTTCATTTGGATAGTACTGCGTTTACAAGAGATTCCCGACTACGCTCCTTCGTCGCTTTCGGGAATGACGAGAAGCATAACCGAGAGAGCGACACCCCGTCATTCCGACGAGCCTAGGCGAGATCAGGAATCTAATTGCCACACGCTCTCACTCAATATTTCACATCAAGTCATAGCACTCGGTGAGCAGATTCTGAATCACGCTCGTCCCTCGCTGTTCAGGATGACGTAAAAATTAAACCTCAAACGCAAACTGTCCAATTGAATCCAAAAATAAAGGACGCCGAAGCGCCCTTTTCATGTACTTATTAGCAATAGTATAACTTAGTCTTTGGCGCTAAGTCCTACTCTTGGCTTGCCGTTGGGCGTGAAGTAGATTCCACTTGCTCTTTTTGTGCTTCTTTTCTTGCACGGCGGTCGAACAAACGCTCAACCACAACGAAGAACACAGGCACGAAGAAGATACCAAGCAGGGTCGCACTGACCATACCGCCAAGTACACCTGTACCTACCGCGTTCTGACCCGCAGAGCCTACACCCGCACTGATCGCTAGCGGTACTACGCCAAGACCAAACGCAAGCGAGGTCATGATGATCGGACGAAGACGGACACGCACCGCGTGCAACGTTGCTTCAATCAAGCCCGCGCCTTTCTCATAGTATTCCTTGGCGAATTCCACGATAAGGATCGCGTTCTTCGTTGCCAGACCAACAGTGGTCAACAAACTAACTTGGAAGAATACGTCGTTGTCCATACCGCGAGTCATGACGGCAAGTACCGCACCTAGCACACCTAGAGGTACAACAAGCACAACCGCGAATGGTACTGACCAGCTCTCATAAAGTGCTGCTAGTACAAGGAAGACAACCAGAATCGACAGAGCGTAAAGCATTGGCGCTTGGTTACCTGATAGACGTTCCTCGTAAGAGATACCGTTCCAGTTCACCGTAAAGCCAGGAGGCAGTTTCTCTACCATGGCTTCGATTTCTGCCATCGCTTCACCAGTACTTACGCCCGGAGCCGCACCACCTTGGATGTTCATCGCAGGCAGACCGTTAAAACGTTGCAATAGCGGAGAACCGTAGGTCCACTCACCTGTTGCAAATGCCGAGAATGGCACCATTTCGCCCTGTGAGTTACGCACATACCATGAGTCGAAGTCTTTCGGCTGCATGCGGTGTTCAGCATCACTTTGCACCATTACCTTCTTCACACGTCCGCGGTCGATGTAATCGTTGATGTACGCACCACCCCATGCCGAAGCTAGGATTTGGTTTACATCGTTGATGCTCACATCAAGCGCACGTAATTTCACGTGGTCGATATGAACTTGGTACATCGGCGCATCTGCCTGACCGTTTGGACGCACACCCACCAGTTTCGGGTTTTGTGCTGCCATACCTAGGATTTGGTATTGAGCTGCCACAAGCGCTTCGTGACCGTTACCGGTTGAGTCTTGTAGGTAGAAGTCGAAACCAGTCGCGTTACCCAACTCTTGAATCGCTGGTGGCGCAAACGCAAACACCATTGCTTCTTTAATCGTTGAGAAGTAACCCATCGCACGACCTGTCAGCGAAGCCGCATCAGAACCCGGTGCTTCACGTTCTGACCAATCTTTCAGACCGATAAACGCCATACCCATGTTCTGACCTTGCCCCGCGAAGCTGAAGCCCGCTACCGAGAACACTGACGCAACGTTGTCTTTCTCTTCTTCTAGGAAGTAGTTACGGACTTTCTCTAGTGTCTTTTCAGTCTGCTCTTGAGTCGAGTTCGGTGGCAAAATTGCCATTGAGAACACCGTACCTTGGTCTTCATCCGGTAGGAACGATGTGGGTAGGTTCATGAACAACCAACCTGCACCCGCACTCATTGCCGCGAACACCAACAGCATACGACCAGTGCGTTTTAGCATTTTCGCTACGCCCGCTTCGTAACCCGCCGTTGCCGCATCAAACTTACGGTTGAACCAGCCGAAGAAGCCTTTCTTATCCGAAAACTCTGCATCGCCTTTTTTCAGCAAGCTCGCACAAAGTGCAGGAGTAAGAATGATCGCCACCAATACCGATAGCGTCATAGCCGCTACGATGGTGATAGAGAACTGACGGTAGATAACACCAGTTGAGCCAGACATGAACGCCATCGGTACGAATACCGCAGACAGCGTCAAACCAACACCCACTAGTGCGCCAGTGATCTGCCCCATTGACTTCTTCGTCGCTTCTTTAGGATCGAGACCGTCTTCGTGCATTACACGTTCCACGTTCTCTACTACTACGATCGCATCGTCCACCAGCAAGCCGATTGCCAGAACCATCGCAAACATGGTTAAGGTGTTAACACTAAAGCCGGTCGCGTAAAGGATCGCAAACGTACCCAGCAATACCACCGGAACCGCAATCGTCGGGATGATCGTTGCACGGAAGTTCTGTAAGAACAGGTACATGATCAAGAATACCAATACGATCGCTTCAAGCAGTGTCTTGATTACTTCTTTGATCGACGCATCAACGAATGGCGTTGTTTCAAACGGGTAAGCGATCTTCAAGCCATCAGGGAAAGTCGCACTTAGCTGACCAAGACGTTCTTTTACTGCTTCTGCCGTTTCTAGCGCGTTCGCACCAGTACCTAGCGAGATACCAAGACCTGCTGCCGGGAAGCCGTTGTACTGACCTTTGATGTCGTAGCTTTCTGCACCACGCTCAACACGCGCTACGTCTTTCAGATAAACGTTCGAGCCATTCGCTTCTGATTTCAGAATGATGTTTCTGAATTCAGCCACGCTGGTTAGACGGCTCGCTGAAGAGATCGTCGCGTTAAGCAACTGACCTTTCTGCGCAGGCGCTGCGCCTAACTGACCAGAAGAAACCTGTGCGTTCTGCTCACGAATAGCGTTCGCAACGTCGATTGCAGTAAGGTTGAACTGAGTCAGTTTGAATGGGTCTAGCCAAACACGCATTGCGTATTGAGAACCAAACGCTTGCACTTGACCTACGCCCGTTACACGGCTGATCGGATCTTGAATATTGGTAACAACAAAGTCACCGATGTCATTTTCCGTGAAGTCAGGGTCTTCAGAGTAAACCGCCACAACCATCAAGAATGAGGTGTTAGATTTGTTTACAACGATCCCTTGGCTTTGTACCTCCATCGGAAGTGATGTCATCGCCAATTGCAGCTTGTTCTGCACCTGAACTTGCGCGATATCTGGATCAGCTTCGCTATCAAACGTCAGCGTGATGGTTGCGTTACCAAACGCATCACTGCTTGAGTTTAGGTAGCGTAGATAGTCCAGACCCGTCATGTTTTGCTCGATAACCTGGGTCACAGAGTCTTCTACAGTTTTAGCAGAAGCACCAGGGTAACGAGCACTGATAGAGATCGTGGTCGGTGAAATCGTTGGGTATTGAGAAACCGGCAAGTTGAACAAGGACATTACGCCCGCCAACATAGTCAGAATCGCAAGAACCCAAGCAAATACCGGACGATCGATAAAGAATCGTGCCATGATTATGCCTGCTCACCTGATTGAATGGTTACTGGACTACCAGGTCGAACCATTTGAAGCCCTGTCGTAATAACTTTGTCACCCGCTTTTAAGCCTTCAGTGATACGCCACTGGTTATCGATAGATTCAGCTGTCGTTACCGGAGTAATCGTCACTTTATTGTCTGCACCTACAGTCATAACCGATGCTTTGCCCGTTGCGTCACGAGTTACTGTGTTTTGCGGGATAAGAATCGCCACAGGATCCACACCTACTGTTACCGTTGCGCGCACGAACATACCCGGTAGCAACAAACCATCTGGATTCGCGAATTCTGCACGTAGCGTTACGCTGCCAGTACTTTCATCTACGTTCACTTCGGTAAACTTCATCGTACCTTTGTGCGCGTAAGTCGAACCGTCTTCAAGTGTTAGTGTTACTTGAGCTGATTCGTCTTTTTGCAAGTGGCCTTGTGACATCGCTGCTTTCAAACGAAGTAGCTGAGCAGAAGATTGCACGATATCAACATTGATTGGGTCTAGTTGTTGGATGGTCGTCAGCGTCGCCGCTTGGTTTGCCGTTACCAGCGCACCCGCCGTCACGTTTGACTTGCTGATCACACCACTGATTGGCGCTTTCACTTGTGCGTAAGACAGATTGATCTTCGCTGTGTTGATCTTCGCTTTTGCTACCAACACTTGCGCTTTCGCTTCTTTGTAAGCCGCTTCTGCCTCGTCAAGATCTTGCTGACTGATAGACTTCTTAGTGATCAACGCTCGGTAACGACGAACGGTTGAGTATGTCGATTCTTCCGACGCTTGCGCGCGAATAAGCTCCGCTTCAGCACTCAACAGATCAGCTTGGAATGTAGAGTCATCGATCTGGTAAAGCGACTGACCTTTTTCGACCACACCACCCTCAACGAAATTGCGCTCTGAAATAATGCCTGTTACCTGCGGACGAACTTCTGCTTCTTTAAACGCTCGGCTACGACCTGGTAATTCTACCGTTAATGCCTGATAAGTCGGTGCTACCGTCATCACGGTGACTTCAGGAGTTGGCGCTGGACCACCTTGTGCTTGTCCCTCTTGGCTTTGCTCACATCCCGCCAATAAAAGGCTCGACGCAATCAAAAGCGATAGCGTGGTTCTACGTGTCATGAAAATTCTCTCTTCCTAACTAAAAAATCTGGCTTTATTTGAAGCCAGCAAATATTAGTCGGGATGATAATTACTCAATGTTGTACATACAACAAAATTTACCGCTCTTTACGATAGACAAAAATGTTTGTTTGAAAGCTGTTATTGAACTCTCAATTTAGGTGATTTTTTATTGGAAAAATAAATTTTCTGTGAGCAATCAAAGTGAGTTTTTTCTCAATAAAAACAAGAAAAAAGAGTGGACAAAATAAGAGAATTCGTGACAAAGAAATGGGGATGACCAAAAATAAAGCCCGCACAAGGCGGGCTCAAAAATTAGAATACCGACAGCAATAAATTAAACTCGGAACTGACTCACTTGTTTATCTAGTTGTCGCGTTTGTTCAGATAGCATAGACAGTGATTGCTGTGCTTGATTCACAACATCTACAATCGAAGTGCTGCTGTCCGCTATACCTTGCACGTTTCTGTTTACGTCATCGCTCACGGTACTTTGTTGGCTAGCTGCAGTCGCGATGTGGGTATTCATCTCGTTCATTCGCGCAATCGCGTTTAGGATTTCAGCTAGTGAATCACTTGCATGTCCAGCAGAACTAATGGTTTCTTCGCTGCTTAGTTGACTGCCTTGCATAACTTCTACTGCCTGCTTGGCGCCAGACTGAAGCTTCTCAATCATAGATTGAATTTCTCCAGTACTTTGTTGAGTGCGGCTAGCCAGTGATCGAACCTCATCCGCTACTACCGCAAAACCACGTCCTTGCTCACCTGCACGAGCTGCCTCAATCGCCGCATTCAATGCTAGTAAGTTCGTCTGCTCTGCAATACCGCGGATCACATCCAACACTGAAGCAATGTTGCTTACGTCGTTATCCAGTGTATTGATAACCTCACTTGCACTTTCAATATCTGTTGCAAGTAAGCGAATCGATTGAACAGTCTTATCCAAAGTAATATTGGTATTTGTCAGCTCTTCGTTTGCAGTGTGACTTGCCATTGCAGCTTCCGTTGCACTGTCACTTACATTTTTGCTTGTCACTTGCATCTCATGGACAGCCGCCGCTACGGCTTCGCTGTCTTTTTGCTGATGAGAGGTAGAATTAGCAATGGTCGCAGTCAGCTCGTTCAGGTGCGACATTTCGTTACGTAGCGTGTTCGTACTCTCGATAACTTGAGACACAGTGACCTGGATTTTGGAAACAAACTCATTGAAAGCCCCAGCCAACTGCCCAATCTCATCTTTCGCATTCATGTTAATGCGCTGACTCAAATCACCGTTACCCGATGCAATTTCTGTCATTGCCTCTTTAATATTGTTGATTGGTTTCATTACAGTACGAAGCAGCAAATACATCATGCCTAGTGCCGCTAAAATAACAACCACGATACCAGCTTCAAGAATAACTTCTGCACGGATCGTCGCATCCGATATTTGTTGCTTTAAGGTTTTCTGTTTTGCTTCTAAAGCATCTTTAACGACATTTAGCTGTTCTCGAACCGCGCCAAATTGCGACTCATATTTAACATTGTTCTCTGCATAAATCTCTGCCCATTGAGATTGCGGTTTGGTAATTAACTCTTCATAACTCTGTAGCCATTGCTCACCCAACTCAACAAGCTTCCGCACTTCAGAACCATGGCTAAGAGGCATAATTCCTGTTTCAGACAGCTCTTGAGCTTTCTTCATGCGAGGCAAAGCTTTATAAGCGTTATCTTTGTATTCAAATAGGTGATGATCAACTTCCTCTTGAGTTTCTGCTAAGGCTAGACCTTGAATCGCAGAAGTCGCTTGGTATAAATCTCGGTAAGCATCTTCAATAGTGAATAAATTAGGGACGACTTGTTCATTTAACATTTCACTAAGTTCTGTCTGCTTCCACATAGTGATTACATTCAAAACAGAGCTGATAGTTAGTAATGCGATCATTAACGATAGAGGAAGCACTATCTTCTGCTTTATTGAGAGGTTGTTGAACATGATTAGAATACCTTCGGTTGTTGCTCAAATCTCGGGCGATTATATCAAACAAATCTCTCATAAATTCATTTATACAGATCAACGTTCTCTAATAATTTTTATCTTTACGACTCACATTATAAATTCAATAAATACATTGATTAACACGAGGTTTTTTCGTGAAGTAAAATCTCATTATGTGATCTTATAAATAGCAAAACTAAGCAAACCCTTGTTAACAAAATAAGCCATGTACATTACATGTATTCATAGAGTTGCGTTGAGACTCTCCCCTTTCTAAGTGTTAAAGCAAACCAACAGCGGCATTTCGACTTGGCAGACTGTTAGCCATGCGCCAACCATTTGTTTTGCGTTCGGACACAGACGGTACAGGCATACGCCATCCTTCAGCCAATCGGCTTTTGTGTTGGGTAAGCGTTCATGAGTAACGAATCGTTTTGCTTTGAGTTGCTCCAGAACCTGCCACTCAATGGTGTAGATACCGAGATCGTTATGCAGCTGTTGGTTCAAATCGAACTTGAGATCGGAAAGCCAAACACCAATTTGTTCATCGACAGCATACGCGGCTGTGCCTTCAGTTTTCTCAAGCGTATATAAGGCGACGAGCGCTGACATTTCATCTTCATTAAGATCAAACAAAGGATACACATCGTCAACGACGTCATTTGTAGAGGTAACGGTATTCATAGTGATATTGGAAAGTAGAGAGCGGCAACACTTCTTTCGGGGTGTCCAATGAGCAATCAAGCGATCAGTGATCAGCGATCAATGTTCGAGGAATCATTAGGGTGAAGCGCTGCCTTTAATCTTATAAACGAATTAGTGAATAATGTAGTAAAGCAATGCGCCCACACCACCGAGTTCATTCAGTGTCTCCGCCGCTTTACCATGCACCAACTCAACCTCAACATTAGCCATCAAAGCTTCAACAAGGATGAGATCGAACGCATCCGATTGAATTGGGTAAGGCAAAAAGACTTTTCTTACCTGTCCGTTTTCCAGTGCTTCTAATACATTTACCAAGCCCGCTACGCCACGACCACAAGTATCTCGACGAATCAGTAGTTCCAATACCAATGTATTGTCATGCAACTCTTCGTATTCATCCGCCAGCAGTTTAACTGTGCGTTCTAGCTGCTCGGTGGTGGCATCAAAAGGAATTGGTTCGATAGAAACCAACTTTTCAGAAACCGTATGATGCAGCGCACCCTTTACGCGATGAGCGATTTTTAGGTTGCCGCCGAACACGATGCGATCAAACGTTGGGTCCCCCATAAAGTAGCGATTGATTTCGTTCGCCGCTTCGCGAATAACACGGCGCTCAGAATCCAAGTCTCGACGTTCCGAGGCTTGAGTTCGGGACTTTCTTCCGCCAGGGCGAAGGAATACACCCGATTCAATACTCGATTCCATCGTGCCCTCTCCCAAACTCGTCGGAACGTCTATGGAAACCACTCGGTGCTCCGTTTCAGAGAAAAGGATAACGAGATATTTGCCGTATCGATGGAGCTGAGAGAGTAAGTGCTTTACCTGAGGTTGACCAAAATACGCTTTTGTTTCGACAGGCATTGGCAATTCGATCAGGATGTCGTCGAGCAAATCAGTAAAGATCACCAAAGAACGTCCTGTCGGGCGCATTTCCAGAACTTTGTTGACCAATCGTTGTTCCACTTCTTTCCAAGTAAGTGTGGAATCAATGTGTCGAATACCTTCCTCACCGTGCTCTTCACGCAATGCGGCCAGTTGATTGCTCACTTCGATCTGCCAAGCCGGGCGTTCACGATGGTTGGCTGGATTTTTACTGTCAGTATTAATGTATAAGCTAAGAATTTTTGAACGATTGTCTTCATGCAATAATAAGTAGCATCGCAACACTTCAAAAATATCGTTAATCGTATTTTTCATAACTAACCTTTAATTATTAATCGAATCTCGAATGAACTATTTCCATTCAATCAGTGACGATTAAATGAACACTGTTCACAAGTTAATTATTAAGCTAACAAAAATACCAATCAGCCTAATGCACTCAGAGTGCATTTGAGGAAAAATAATCGGTTTGCAAAGCCTGTTTTGTCTGGCTAAGATCTAAGTGGTTGATTAATAGCGCTTGGTTAAATAACGATGACACCCAAACAATCACTCATGGATTTGTTCGGTCTTTCTGAAAAGTTCGCAGCACAGCTACTTGAAGTTGGAGAAGTTCAAACCATCGAAGCAGGAGAAATTCTTGAGGTACAAGGTCAGGAGTTAGAAAACTTTCTGTTTGTGTTTAGTGGGCTCATCAGCGTTTACCGACAGAACTTTGATGGTGCAGAACGCTTTGCGGGTTTTATTCCTCCAGGCTTTATGTACAGTGAATCGGCAATTTTGAATCAAACCAAATTGTATGGGCGCTACCACATCCAAGAGACCATGACCGCCCTTGTGCTGCCGATCAGTACAGTGTTGGAACTGTACGAAAAAAGCCTAGAGTTTAATAAGTTAACGGCACAACACCTTTCACAGAAGCTCTTATTTACCTCCCGCATCCTCTTCATTAGCCACGAGAGAAATTCCAATCGCAAAGTCGGCTTAGCACTAGACAGCCTCTACCGTGTAACGAATAAACGTTCCATCCCAATCTCGGTAGAAGACCTCGCAGGCATGCTGGGTATGTCTCGTAACACCGTCAGTAAGACGCTCGATTACTGGGAGGAGCAAGGTGCGATCACCAATAGTAAAGCCAGAGTGACGTTTAATTCAACAGAGCCTTTCTCCTCCATCACGGATGGCATGGTGTTTTAACCTTTCTCAACCTATTCTTTCTCAAACTACTTATAAAAAGACGGCTTCTCTCAGCCGTCTTTTTTGTTTTCTATCATCTTCTCTTCTTGGTTTCATTTCTATTTTCTGCCATGTCACTTTACGTCTAATTCCTACACAGAAATAAACACTTACATTCTCCACAACATATTTATCACGCCCAATGCACTCTCAGTGCATCAGGTTTTAAATTGTCTATGCCACCATAAATACCGTTCGAGACAATAAATATTGCTTCGAATATTTCTTCACAGTGACGTGGCAATAAACATGGACTTGTTTAACGACTCTTTATTTTCAGGTTTTTAAATCATGTTATTAGCACGACTATTTTTATTACTCGCTATCATCGCTGAAGTTGCGGGCACTAGCCTCATGAATGTCGCAGGCAGCAATGAAGGCTACGCCGGTTATCTCGGCATGTACGTTCTTATTTCGCTCTCTTATTACTTCCTTTCTCTCGCAGCGAAAAAGATTTCCATTGGCGTGGCTTACGCCTGCTGGGAAGGACTGGGCATTGCCTTAATCACCATCGTATCCATGTTCTATTTCGATTCACAGCTCAACGCACAAGAGCTGTTTGGTCTCGCGCTTGTGGTTGTCGGAGTGGTGCTAGTCACACTCGGTGAAGAGCACCACCAGCCAAGTAAGAAAGACGAACACGCAATGCTAATTCAACCTCACTAATTGCCTTGGAGTATAACCATGAACGCTTTTCTCACCGTCTCTTTCGGTTACGTCGTTTTGGCGGCACTGCTCGATATCGCTGCGAACATGTCTCTGACTAAATCACGCGGATTTGAACACAAGGGTTGGGGTATTTCTGCCATCGTTCTCGTGCTCGCTGCATTTACTTTACTGGCACAAGCCGTGAAAGAAATCGACCTCGCCATTGCCTACGCCAGTTGGGGAGCCATCGGTATTTTAGGAACCGCACTCGGTGGTTGGTTCTTGTTTAAACAAAAACTCAAACCAATTGGCTGGATCGGCATTTTTACGGTGATTGCTTCGGTGATCATCATGAAAACCGCTTAGTGACGCCACCATGATCACCGTTAGTGAGTCCGGTAAGCCAATCAACCTTGGCGAGCATCAGCAACCGCATTTGGCTAAGTTTTACGCGCTAAGCGAAGCAGAAAAAATTCATTGGCTTGCTCATACCAATACCGATGAAGTCGTCGATTTGCTCTCCTACTGCCCTTTAGGTTACGTGCAATATTGGATAGTAAAGATGGAAAAATATGGCTTTGACAAAGCCGCTAGCCATCTCTCATTTCAGTTGGGCTTTGTTCATTCGGAAGCAGAACCCGCTGACGACTACCTCTCAACCAGTGTGTTGGAACACGTTAAGCAACGCGTGGGATGGATTGTGTTACTCGCCATCTTCGGCATTTTTTCGGGCTTTATCATCGCCAGCTACGAAGACTTACTCAGCCAGCTGGTTTTGCTTGCGATCTACATGCCAGTGATCGCAGCTGCTGGCGGTAACACCGGCTCTCAAGCTGCGACTTTGGTGGTGAGAGCATTAGCCACCGGAGAGATTAAAAACCGCCAATGGCGAGCCGTAATGTGGAAAGAAAGCCGTGTTGCACTCTTACTCGCAGGGATTCTGGCGCTGGTGATTGTCGGTCGAATAGCCCTGTTTACGCCCTCCGCTTCGTCGGAAGGGTTTGGGCTGTCACTGATCGCTACCGCCGTTGCCATTGCACTGTTTATTCAAGTCACGATATCGACGGTATTAGGCGGCTTACTGCCCATTGTTGCGCGTGCGCTTAAGCTCGACCCAGCCATCTTGGTGAGTCCGGTTTTGGCGTCTCTCGTCGATATTTCGGGCATCTGGATTTATTTCAACATCGTTAATTTCATCTTGTTCTGATCACATCAGAAGACAACACAAACTCACTCATTCACCACTCCACCGGAAGGAAATTTGGAGTAATTTTTATGACTATAAAACCTTGGTTTAAGCAATCAACGTCAGAGATAGTGCAGCATTTGGCTACTGATATCAATGCAGGGCTTTCTCATACAGAACATCAACAACGCCTCAATAAGTATGGTGACAACGCACTGGCGACGCACAAGTCGAAATCGGCTTGGCAACTCTATTTTGAGCAATACAAAAACCCTTTGATCTACATCCTATTGGTGGGAGCTTTGGTGTCTTGGTTTACCGGACACCTCATTGACGCCATTGCGATTGGCACCATCATCGTAATTAATACCGGCATCTCTTTTTGGCAGGAATACAAAGCCCAGAAAGGCATGGAAGCACTGCGCGATATGGCGGCACCAGAAGCGGATGTTCTGCGTGACAACAAATGGATACATGTTCCAGCGCGAACCTTAGTGCCTGGCGATGTGATTAAAATCAGCACAGGTGACATTCTTCCTGCCGATGTGCGCATTGTCGAAGCAAACCGCCTGTCGATCGATGAAGCGGCACTCACTGGTGAATCAGAACCTGTGACAAAGCAAGTCAGTGCGATCCATAGCAAACAAGTCAGTTTAGGTGACCAAATTAATATGGGCTTTATGACGACCATCGTCACGACTGGCTCCGGCTTAGGGATCGTCACCAACACGGGCATGCAGACGGAAGTCGGTCGTATTGCACACATGATGACGCAAACTGAAACCACAAAAACACCGATGCAAGTGCGTATGGATACCTTAGCCAAAGCCTTGTTGTTTATTGGTTTGGGTGTGGTCGCAGTCATCTGTGCGATTGGTTTTGCTTACGGCATGGATTGGCTGGATATCCTAACGACGGGTATTTCCCTCTCTGTTGCAGCCATTCCAGAAGGCTTGCCTACCGTGCTCACCATTGTGCTGACCATGGGCTCAACCAAAATGGCAAAGAACAACGCCTTGGTAAAGCAACTCTCGGCAATCGAAACCTTAGGCTCAACAACTGTCATTTGCTCCGATAAGACAGGGACATTAACCCAAAATCAAATGCAGGTGATGCAAGCGTATGACAGTTTTGGGCGTTACTGGGAAGTGACCGGAAACGGCTTCCAACCGAAAGGTAAGTTTGTCCCTCAGAGTCACGGAGTACATGCTCTAGAAAGCTCTGCAATGAAGATGGGGTTGATCGTTGCAGCGATGTCGAATGAGTCTGAGCTCGCCTTTGTCGAAGACGCATGGAGTGTACGAGGCAGCCCAACGGAGGGAGCGTTATTAGTGGCAGCCGCAAAGCTTGGAATTACGCCAAAGAATCTAGAGAAACAAGGCTATCAGATTCTAAAACGCTTCCCGTTTGATTCTGAGCGCAAGATGTCTTCGGTGATAATCCAAGATCCAAGCGGACAGCACTTTTTAGCCGTGGCTGGAGCGCCCGACTTTATGCTGAAGAAATCGAGCAACTATATGGTTGAAGGTGGATTGGTGCCGATGGAAGAGCAGCAAAACCGATTCAATGAACTCTCCCAGTGTATCGGCAAAGATCTCAGTAAGCGTTTTGATGGCGCGATTGAAAGCTTTGCCAAGCAAGCCTTACGTACTATGGCGGTCGGTTGCCGTCGATTGGACGAAGCTGAACTTAACGCAGATGTGAGCGAACTGGAAAACGACCTTAGTATGCTGGCGGTATTTGGCATCATGGATCCACCTCGTCCAGAAGTCCGCTCTGCGGTAAAAGAGTGTTACAACGCTGGCATTCGCACCGTAATGATTACCGGAGATCATGCAGCAACGGCGGCGGCGATTGCCAAAGACATCGGCATCATCAATGGACAATACAAACGTGTTGTCACGGGTACTGAGCTCGATAATATGAGCGAGCAAACCTTAGAATATGCCTGTGAAGAAACCGCAGTGTTCGCCCGAGTGACGCCAGAGCACAAACTGCGCATCGTCCAAGCGCTGCAAAGAAACAACGAAATTGCCGCCATGACCGGAGACGGTGTCAATGACGCACCAGCACTTAGAAGCGCCGATATCGGCGTCGCTATGGGTATTACGGGAACCTCTGTCGCCAAAGATTCCGGCGATCTGATTTTGCTGGATGACAACTTCAGCACCATCGTCCGAGCGGTACGCCAGGGTCGTCAGATATTCGATAACCTGCGTAAGTTTATCCGCCAAGCGCTAACTGCAAACGTAGCAGAAGTCTCGGTGATTCTGTTTGCATTCTTAGTGATGGGACCAGAGGCTATCCTTCCGCTAACGCCGCTGATGATTCTTTGGGTGAACTTAGTCTCGGATGGTTTGCCTGCGCTAGCGTTAGGCGTTGAACCAAAAGAAAAAGACTTGATGGAGCGAAAGCCACGTAAGCGTGACCAAGGATTCTTCTCCGATGGTTTAGGAGCCCGAATCGTGATTCGTGGTTTAGCATTAGGCGGTGTGAGTTTTGGCGCTTTCTTAATGGCTTTGAGTCATGGTTTCAGTGCCCAGTATGCACAAAGCGTAGCGTTTCTTACTCTGATTTTTGGTCAGTTGTGGCACTTGTTTGATAGCCGAACGTTCACGTCTCTGTATCGAGTAAATCCTCTTACTAACAAGTACCTGCTGGGAGCTATCGCCGCATCAGCAATTCTGTCATTGGGGGTGATATACACCAACTTAGGTCAGCTGATTTTTAGCACAGAGGCAATTGAGCTTAGGCATCTTGCCATAATTCTAGGCGTTGCAGCATTGCCAACCGCGGTACTGTCTGCCATCAAAGAGCTCACCAAAACTAAGGTTCTTTAATAATGAACAAAAGACGTTGACCTTAAACCATCCACATAAATTATCTTAGAGGGGCTTGTCCCCTCTTTTTCCGTTTTGGCAGGTTACATTCACATCTTCACCATTAAGCATCTCCATCATGGGTTCGATTTGACTATTACCCCACACGACAAAACCAAAGCACAATAAGGGGAACAACAGATGAATAAGGGATTTAAGCGTGCCAAGTTTGCCGCGTTGAATCGCTGTAGGTCTGAATACTTTAACGCCTTTTGGTGGGAACTGACCTTCGATCAAACCACGTACGCCAAGTGGCAACATCAATACCGCAGCAAGTAAAAACACGGACAGTGGCATCCAAAAGAACAGTATGTGAACCAGAAGTTCTAAGCCTGACATACCGAACACTTCATAACATTCCGGCGCTTCGACGACTGCTTGCAGCAGAGGCTCTCCCTTAAGCTTAAACAGCACGCCAACTAGAAGGCCAAATACGCCAGCGATCGCGACTCTGATGATCTTTTCTTTTTTGCTGTACTGCGGCGCGTATTCCTTCATGCCCTTTCCTATCAAGATAAAAACCGAGAAAGTCAGCTTAAGAATGGCACGTCAGAGCGCAAATGTATGGGTGGCTTTTGGGACGCACAATGGCGAATAATGAAACAGAAAGAAAACAGCCTCAATATCGCTATTAAGGCTGCTGGAAAATTGGGTTTCGACTGGTTTTAAATTACGCTTTTTTCACAAACTGCGCAGTTACCATCATTTCACCAGCACCATCGACTTTACAATCTAGTTGATGATCTTTGCCGTCTTTAATACGACGAATCACTGCTTTGGTGCCGATCTTAAGTACCAGCGAACTGCCTTTTACTTTTAAGTCTTTCGCTAACGTGACCTTATCACCTTCCTGCAGCAAAGTGCCGTTGGCATCTTTCACGTTTACGACGTCTTCTTCTGCTGCCTGAGTCGGGTTCCATTCGTGAGCGCACTCTGGGCAAACAAGGTGGTCTTGGTCTGGATAAACGTATTCTGAGTTACAGTTTGGGCAAGGAGGTAAAGACATAAATAATTACTAGCTAATGAATTTAGCACTATGGTAATGGGTATTGTTTGTCTAATCGAGTAAATTTGAACGCTCACTCTTTTCTTCAAGAACTTCTTTAAAAGCGAACATACCATTTAATGCTGCAGGAAATCCGGCATAAACAGACATTTGTAATATAACCTCTTTCACTTCTTCCTCATTGCAGCCCACATTAAGAGCTGCGTGAAGGTGAACCTTTAATTGAGGTCGACACGTCCCCAAAGCAGTTAAAGCAGCCACCGTCGCAATTTCTCGGGATTTGATGTCTAACCCAGAACGGGAATAGATATCACCAAATGGATATTCAATCGTGAACTGAGCTAGGTCAGGACAAATATCTTGTAAGCTATCAATGACATTTCTGCCAGCTTCGCCATCTATCTCTGAAAGTAATTTAAGCCCTTTATCAAAACGAGAGGTTTGCATTGTCCGTACTCCTAACTAGTTGATTCAGGAGTACCTTACTAGTTAGAGTTCACTCTAAGTCAACGAACTTTTCCTTTCTTATATAAATCTATTTTTGCTTCGAGCGCTATGAGGTTTTGCTTTTGTTGCCCTAAATACTCGACCAAGCTTTTGTGATGCTTTTCAAGCAAAGTTTGCCTCTCTACTAAAGAACTCGCTCCCGCTTCTCGTAACTCAGCATACTTTAATATTTCCTCAAGTGGCATCGCGGTCTCCTTCAAGCGCTTGACGAACTCAATCCAAGCCAGATCTTTACTACTATAGACTCGATGCCCACTGCTCGACCTTTGAATGTTCTTCAACAAACCTATTTTCTCGTAATACCGAAGCGTATGCGCTGACAACCCAACTTGCTTTGAAAACTCACTCATGCTCATCATTATTTTTTACGCTCAACTATCTTTTTAAGAATCGTAACCACAAAGCGCAACAAAACGACATATATTGCGTCTCATCCCACTTCAAGGCTCTATGCCTTTAAATTCCGATTAATTTTCAATACCTTAAAACATATACGGATAACCGATGTATTGCTCGTAAAACAAATATTATCAAAATCATGACAAGTAGCATTAGTAAATGGTGCCTTCAATAGAACAACCAAAGGTGGATTCCCCATGTTTAAACTTTATTACTACCCTAATAACGCCAGTTTAGCGCCCCACTTTTTGCTTCACCATGTCAAAGCGGACTATGAGTTGGTTCTCGTGGATAGAAAACTGAACGCACAAAAATCAGAAGCGTATTTGCGTTTAAACCACAGTGGAAAGATCCCAACATTAGTGGACGGTGAGCAGGTTATCTGTGAGTCTGCCGCTATTTGTATTCATATTGCAGAAACGTTTCCTGAATACGAGCTCATTCCCAAAATCGGTGAGGCAACCCGACCTCTGTTCTTTCAATGGCTGACATTTCTTACGAATACACTCCAAGCTCAGTTGATGGTTCGTTTTTACCCTCACCGAAACACGACCGACGAAACGATGATCGCAAGCATTGTAGAAGCACAAGATAAGCAGGTTGCGAAGACACTTTTAGCTATTGATAGGCAGCTTGAAAATAACCCGTATTTAGTCTGTGAAAAACTGACTGCATGTGATTATTTTCTCTTTATGCTAGCCGGCTGGTGCATCCCTTTAGAATTTGAGCCTTCCAAATACCCTCACCTTTTAGGCTATTTAATCCGCTTATCAAAAAATGCCTCTATTCAAGCAGCCTATAAGAAAGAAGGCCTCGATATTCCTCGATTTATGTACCCCAAGTACAGCTAGCTAGAGTAGAAATACATAAAAATAACAGAAGTTTAAAATACCCAAAGGTTGGAAAAGAGAATATAAAGAACTTTAGCTATAAATAAATCAGATATGATTTCAGCATTTGGAGTATTGTTGTTTAATAGCTAAATATTTGATATTTATCTTCAAGCAAAAAGTTGCCCCAAGTTGGTATTTTTTGTAATTTACGAGCAAATTTTTGCCCTGTTTTTTTGTATGTTAGACTGCACCTTTTAATTTCCCACTTAGACTTGAGATTTAAACATGCCAGTAGCTAATTTTAAAGGTGACTTTTGCAACATAAATTCATTTACGCCAAGCTCTCAGACACTTGACGGTATTAAAGAAATGAATAGAATCATTGATGTTACAAAAACACTTGAATCAGTTCTTCTTTCGATACCTGCCTTTCAGATATTTGCCTCTAGAGGAGCGAGTGGTTCTTTTATTTATAACGGGATGGCTACCGCTACTTCCGCAGGGTACAACATAACTACTTATAATTGGAAAGAATTTTCACAGGCTTTTAATGGTGTTGGCGAAGCTAGTAAAAGACAATTACATCAAACAGCAGAATTAATGGCGTATAGCTCAAGTGGAAAAGATTACGAGTTTTGGAGGTGCGTAGCTAATGCGATCTACTAGTTTCTTCTTCTTCATAGCCCTGATACAGCCCCAAATTACACACGCTGTCACATGGGAAGAGTCTCTTAAGCTTCATGTAACGAAAGCCTACGTATCTCTAGACAGAAAGATTGCAATATGTCGAGAGAACAAAAAGCCATTAAAAAAAATAGCTGATGATTGGTTCATCAACATGCCCAAAAATGAAAAGCTCGCTGCTGCTACGTATATACAATACTTAGCAGACAGGGATTGTTGGGGAGCTGAACTGTTAGCGTATGAATCAGCACTCCTTGCCTACAGTGCCGAAGTTGAAGACAAAACACTCTTAGAATCCTGGCTTTACTTATCCAAAGTACCGAAAAATATCGCTTTGAAAGATAGTTTTGAAAATATGGATGTGTCGAAACTTATATCTTGGTATCAATCGCAAGGTGGCGTTTCTCCTTTTGACTTCCAAGCTTTTCTAATGCAGTACTCTGAATTTCAAAGCCAATATTAGTACAGCAAGTCCAGCTAATAAGCTGGACTTTAAACATCTAAAATGCCCACTTACTGACCATATAGATTAATTAGTATTTGCCTTTTGGCGAATTACTACTGCTTAAGAATCTACTACAGTTCACTCTTAAATTATCTTTACAGTCAAAATCACTACTCGCCAAGAAGTAGTGATCCGCATCAGAGTTTAGATGTTCTGAGAAATTCTTGCTGGGCATTCCAAAAAAACTCTACTGGCTAGATGATAGGAGAAATAGCAAGTGATCATTCTCTCTTTGTCAGGCCCAGTTGGGGATAGATGAGGCTTACCATCAACTCTTAGATTCCAGCGGAACGAACAAACGCCTGTCCTACTGATAATGAGATAAAGAGATTTTTTAGAAGATAGCCTTTGATTCGATAACATGTGCTAGCTACAGTGTGGGCTAGCGTTATCTCAATAAGCCTTAAAAACGAAAAAAGGCCTGATAAATCAGACCTCTTAGAATGTGGCGGTGAGTGAGAGATTCGAACTCTCGATACGTTGCCGTATACACACTTTCCAGGCGTGCTCCTTCAGCCACTCGGACAACTCACCAAATCAAATTGTGGTTAGCATCATTGGCTAACGAGGCGCTAATTTAATGATTATGTGCCTGATGGTCAAGGCTAAACATGAAAAAAAGCGCCCTTTTGCGTTTGTTTGCTCACTATCTAGCTAAATTGTGCAAAACAGGGACAATTAGGCCTCTTGATAGTAGCCAGGAACGCGGAACCAACGACGGCACTGGTCTAAGAAGTAACCGTAAAGTACGCCCATACCACAAGACACAACCGCATTACTCGCTACTGCTGTAATGATTTGATCAGTAGAAGCGCCTACCGCGAATAAGATGCCAGCATAGACTGGTGATTGGAATAATACGTAGGCTACCAAGTCAGAGACATTCTTCATAAATGATGAAGGTGAAAGCTTGTTACCTTGGCGCAATACCCAATCACGGAACATACCATAAGGCCACGCAATCGCGATATTGACAGGAATAGACAATGTACGTGATGCCAGAGACTGCTCGAACGTCATTCCCGAGATCAAAATCTCGATGATCATCCCAGTGATAAAACAAAAAACCACCATAGCGAAAGTATCTGCTGCTGCATTACGAATACAGAATGGTCCACGAGCCTTCATTACAACCTCTAAAATCAAACACCAATTTAAGTGACATCTATAAAATCTTTCACTACATCAAAAGCGACATAGCAGTTCATATCGCCATTAGAGCACAACAATTGCAGTTTATGATCTCGTTTTTAAAATATAGAGGTAAATTAATGACTACTTTCAAAACCCAAAGTAGTCAAAATCACTAAAAACAGGAACTCTGGCCAAAAAACCGCACCAAAATGGAGTTAAATAACGTAATTTAATTACTTAATAAGAACTTAGATGAGGAAAAACACAAGAAAAGTAGTTGTTAATATGGCAGGTGAGCGGAAAAAAGATCGCCTCATGCTGCTTAGCATGAGGAAATCAGGATAATCACTATAAAGCGGGCATCCTTGTGTCTTACAGGTCTGCTAACAATACGGTTAAGCTGTCTATATCTTCTTGCTTGGGTGGCTGCGCTTGCGACAAGTAGGACTCGATACTTTCCGCTAATTCTGCGAGCTGTAGCTGCAAGCTCTGAGGAACAGAAGCATGAATCCTTGCCAGTGTTTGGCTAGCTCCCTCTAAATCACTGTCTTCTAGCGCAACGTAAAACTCAAGCAACAAAGACTCCGTGTTTAGTGGTTTTTCTGAAGATTGAATGCCTTCAGGGTGATATTGATAAAGCCGTTGAGAGTGACGATATAGCGCGTCGTCCAGTTCTGATTCAACAATAGGTTTCGCGATAATATGATCAGCGCCTACCCCCATCATTCTTTCTTGAGTTTCTTTGAACACATCTGCGGTACATCCAAAAATCAGCACCGACTTAGAAACGGATTGAGAGTTCCTAATGACAGATATTGCGCCAATACCATCAAGAACTGGCATATGGTTGTCCATTAAAATTAAGTCGAACTGTTGCTTCAGCGTAATATCGACTGCCTGCTGACCATTTTCTACAGCGGTACATTCGAAGCCTTTATCTTTTAAGAAGCTTTCCATGATAATGGTGTTCGTTCGATTATCTTCAACAATAAGGGCTCTAAGCCCCTCACAGTTGATTTTGTGTCGATTTGTCGTTTCAAGTTTACCGGGCTCACAGGACTCAAGCTTCAACTCAACGGTGAATTTGGTACCGACACCTTCCCTGCTCTGTACATAGACCCCACCTCCCATATGTTCAGCAATCTGTTTCACTATCGCTAAACCAAGGCCAGTACCACCATAGCGACGAGTTGTGGAAGATTCTGCTTGCTCGAATGGACGGAAGATCCTCGCTTGTGCATCGGATGAAATACCAATACCTGTATCTTTTACGCTGATGATCAGCTTGTTGGCGCCATCATCCTGCTTTTCGTCAAGTTCAACTTCCACATACCCGGAGTCGGTGAATTTCACTGCATTATTCAACAAGTTAAACAGAACTTGCCTTAATCGCGCTTTGTCATTGTTGTACCAACGACCATGAGGCAGGTTTGAGGTAATTTTGAACTGTAAGCCTTTTTCGGCGCAAAGTGTGTGGTAAACACTATTGATACTGCCCAGAATGGATTCTATCGGGAATGGTGTGTGCTCAAGTTCAATATGACCTTGCTCTATTTTCGAGTAATCCAAAATCTCGTTGAGCAGTGTCATCATATGATCACCAGAATCGTAAAGCGTATTGAGGTGCTTACGCTGCTCATCATTTAACGGCGTTTTAAGCAGGATTTGAGCGGTACCCAAAACACCGTTCATTGGTGTACGAATCTCGTGGGATAAGGTGGCCAAAAAAGCGGTTTTAGCGTTGGTTGACGCTTGTGCTTTCACGCGCTCTCGCTCTAGGTAAACCGTTTTTTCATTAAACTTACTGATCAGGTGACCAATCTCGTCATCACTTTCATAGTTGATATCGATAATGCCGCCTGTTTTAGAATCATCGACCTTTTGAGCAATTCGCACAATTGGTTCCACAACATACCGATTAAGCAAGTAATAGCCGACTAATACGCAAAGAAGTAGAAATGGAATAATCCCGCGTTCCACACTCATTACTTGTTCAAACACCTGATCCGCCACTTTCACTTTGGCGTTAACAACATCAAGCTGCCAGTTGAACTCACCAAAATCGAGCTCACTGATATAGATATTTTTGGATAGATTGAAGTTGTGCTCAACGATCACCTGCTCATCCGCGTCACGGATCACGACTCCCAAAGAGTACTGATTGGTGTGTTCACGGATAAATTGGAATAACGCTTCCAAAGAGAGGTCGACAGTCGCTACGCCTGCAAACTCACCATTGCGATAGTAAGGCGAAGAAGCCGTAATCATCTGTACTTGTGTAAACGTATCGATATATACGCTTGACCAGCTCACAGCCCCTGCTGGTGCTCCTGCCACAGATTGATACCACGGCTCATTGTCATACCCTCCGGTTTGAGGGTTATTGTAAGATTGGATTTGGTCGAGACCACCTGCATTGTTTTTATTGAAAAATAGACTGGTGTAACGCCATTCTTCATTGTCTAAGAATGGTTTAGGCCACAGCCCTCCGCTGACAATAATGTCATCGCTAACGGCAAGTAGTTGAGGAATGGTATCTACCAGACTGACTTGGTGTGAGCCTGTCTGACCGAGGCCGACTAAGCTTTGCACCAACCCAATAGAGCTAGTGAGAGGCTGCTCAATTTGTGAAGCGAGTAATTGAGTTCTTAAATCTAGATTTTGTTCGAGTTTGGAACGGACAGGAGGCTCCACCACTAAATAGGCCACACTACCAATAGTTGCGATGAAGAACCCCAAATACACTGTTAATGCGAGGATACTTTTCTTTCTTAACGAGGAGCGTATTTCCATAGCAGTTAACGAATCCATCCCTAATATCGATTTATCTAAAATTGATTGGTAAGATGTTCGCAATCAACCAGTCCATTAACAAATGGTATTCTATTTTGAAACTACAAGACATCCTTTCTCTTCCAGAACTTGATGGAAAACTACTAAACCTAGCGAAAACTCAAGGCTTCGTAACAGCAATGGCATCTGCGCCGAATGTTCTGAACCCTCAAGAATGGCTACCATTCCTGTGGGGTGGTGAAGAGACCGCACCTTTCTCTGATGGAGAGCAGCTAGAACAGTACATCGATGAGATTGTTCAAATGTGGAACCAAACTCGTCCTGCTTTATTGGAAGGCAGTTGGCAATGGCCTGAAGGCTGCGCTCTGGACGAAGGTGAAATCGTGACGGAAGCAACTCGTGATTTCTGTGAGGGTGTTCTTCAGGGGTGGCAGTTGGCTCGTGATGATTGGGAAACCTTAATGCCAGAAGATAGTGAAGACAGCGCATTACTTGGCGGTGTGCTGCTATCTCTAACCATGCTTTACGATCCAGAAACAACTATCACAACTCTTGCAGAACAAGGCATGGAAGGCTTAGAGCAATTTGAAGAGATCTTCAATGCGATGCCAGTAATGCTTTCTGGCCTAACGCAACGTGGCGTCACATTGGCAGAACAAGAGTAATCATAATTTATTAAAGCCACTGACTCTCAGTGGCTTATTCTATCAATTCATCTCTCCTCATTTCCTTTCTCAAACCCGCAGCAAAAACATTCGAACAATCCATTGGTGTCACCATTTTATAAAAACAACATTACAATTCCTTAATTTCTTTGTTAGTATCCGCGCCGAATTTAGTTAATTGAATGTTGCAATGCACACAGTAAGAAATCAGCATATAAAACAAAAAGTAATGGCAGTTTATGTCATTGCTGCTTTGCTGTTTCAGATTTACCTGTTGGCAACCGTAGCACTTAACCCATCACAAGTTCATAACAACAACTGGTTATCTGAAGCTCAGGATGAAAAAGTCCTACTCTGTACTGCAAAAGGCTTTAAGTGGGTCGACATTAAAGAGCTTATCGCCGACAACGCCATGTCTATTTCACCGGATAGTGAGATTCACGATCCATTAAAGTTCAGTTGCCCTTTACTGGATGTGTGCCAGTTCGTTATCGCTATCATGGCGATGATTCTAGCGGCTATCATTCTTTGGCTTAGTCGCGTTACTCCGCGCTTTAATACCGATTTACCTATTCAGTGCCAGCAAAAGCTTTACCTTGCTCTCGCGCCAAAACAATCCCCACCTCAGACTTTCCTTGCTTAATTCGACGATCCTACGTCGATAAAAATAATTCAAATAACAACACACCTAAGTAGCCTCGAAATGCTTGGGTATCAATGACCGCGTTTAACCAAAACAGCGGCACAAATTCGCACGTACTTTTTTTGGAATTCAAATCTGACTTGCGAAAATAATTAGAAAGGAAAGTCTATGTTCAACCGTATTTCAACTGCAAAGCCTCTATTTACCACAATCAGTTGCGGGTTACTCGCCGCATGTGGTGGCGGTTCTGACTCTAACTCAACGACAACCCCAGAAACCTCACTACAAAATGTCACGCTTGAATTTAAAGCTCGTGTTGGTCAACAAGACATTCAGTGTCAACTGATGGAAAATGCAATTGCAGGCACTGCCAATACAAACCCAGAGTTTAAAGATGTCCGTATGTACCTTTCTGAAGTCGAGTTACTTGACAACAATGGCGTAGCAACCCCTCTTGAGCTGATTCAAGATGGCAAATGGCAATACAAAAACGTTGCACTGTTAGACTTTGAAACTGGCTCGGACAGCTGTGCAAATGGTAATGCAGCACTTAACCATCAAATCAAAGGTCAAATACCCCAAGGTAACTATACTGGGGTTCGCTTTACCTTAGGCGTTCCTGCCGCGCTCAACCACTACGGGATTGACGGCGACGACGCTATCTCACCATTGGATGTAATGGGCATGAACTGGAGCTGGCAAAACGGGCATAAGCATCTGCGTATGGATGTGAATGGTTGGAATATTCATTTGGGAACCACAGGCTGTGAAGTCGTGGATGCGACACAGGAAACCATCGATTGTGCCTCGTCTCGTCCAAATCGACCAATCTACCAATTTGATGACTTCGACGCCGCAACCAATGTGATTGTGTTCGATTATCAGCGCCTAGTCGCTAACAACGACATTACCTTTAATACCCCAAATACGCCTCCTGGTTGTATGTCGTCTAGCACAGACCCTGATTGCCAAGGCATCTATGACAACTTAGGTCTAGATTTGGAGACCGGCGAATGCACTGCTGGTAACTGTAGTAGCTCTCAAGCTTGGGTTTCAGTGGAGTAATTGTTATGTCAGTAAACCAGAAGTGCGGTTTGCTGGCATCGCTCACGATTTTTGCCATCGTAGGCTGTGACAGCGAATCGGATTACACCGTGATACCACCCAACGCCGAAAATGAATTTGGCTTTGACTTTCAAACGGGCTCACTTCCACCACCTAAAGAGCCAGCAGATAACCCTGCGACAGAGGAAAAGTTTCAACTTGGACGCCATCTTTTTTATGACAAGAAACTTTCTGGCAACCAAACCATGTCGTGCGAATCTTGTCACCAACAAGCGTTAGCATTCTCAGACGGTGTAAAAGTGCCAACGGGCTCGACAGGAGAAGTGTTGCACCGCAACTCACAAACGCTCACTAACATCGCTTATAACGCTTCTTACACTTGGGCAAACCCCATCTTGAAAGAGATCGAACAGCAATTGGTGATCCCTTTATTTGGTGAGTTCCCTGTCGAGATGGGCATTAATGATGCGAACCGAGAAGAGATATTGAACCGATTCCGTCGTGAAACGGCTTATCAAAATATGTTCAATGCGGCTTTTCCCAACGAGCAAGACGCTGTCACGTTTCCTAATGTGATCAAAGCGCTTGCCGTCTTCAACCGAGCCTTGATCTCTAAAGACTCAGATTTTGATCGCGGCACCATGAGCAGCTCAGCGATGCGTGGTCAGGATCTGTTTAACAGCGAGAAAATGGAATGTTTCCATTGCCATAATGGCTTCAATTTTAGCGACTCAACCTTACATGATGACTCTGTATTTGTCTCACGCCCTTTCTTTAACACAGGGCTTTACAACATTGATGGCAAAGGCAGCTATCCCATTGCAGACAATGGCTTGTTCACCGTCACTCAAGATCCAAAAGACAAAGGGAAATTTCGTCCACCCACGCTGAGAAATATCGCCTACACCGCGCCTTATATGCATGACGGTAGTATCGCCACACTCGGCGAAGTGTTGGATTTCTACGCCAATGGTGGTCGCAACATCACTTCTGGTGAGCATCAAGGGGATGGCAGAAAGAACCCAAATAAGAGTGAATTTGTCAAAGGCTTCACCCTCAGTGCACGAGAGAAACAAGACATGCTGATGTTTTTACATGCTCTGAGTGATGAGACATTTATCTCTAACCCTCGCTATGCGAATCCGTTTACTCAAGAGGATAAGTCATGAAGCAAGTGCTAATTACTATGGGTAGCTTGCTGGTGACGCTCCCTTTACAGGCCAAGCAAGCTCAAACTGATTGGCTCGATGAGGTCGATATACAGTCAAACCTTTTTGCTCAAGTTGGCTACTATCAGACCGACAGAGAAACGGCATACTCAATTCCCGGTGTGGTGACGGATGCAAAAGCCTTTCACTACGAAGAAGGATTGCAGCTGATGCATGGCGAGCTTGGGTTCTTGGCAAGCCTAGATAACGTTCTAGCGGCAAAACTTATCATTGGTAGTCACCATGGCGAGTCTATAGAACTTGAAGAACTATGGCTGCAACCCCACCTGCATCAAGATTGGACACTACGCATAGGTCGTCAACTCAGCCCAATAGGGTTATATAACGGTGTTCACGAACACGACTGGCGTTTTCTTGATGCTTCACTAACCCAGCAAGCGTTTCTTGGTAGTCAATACAGCGATGATAGTGTTCAGTTGACCTTTGCTCAAAACCGTTACGACACCACTATTTGGCTTGGTCGTGGCAGCGAGTACCCTGCCCGATACGATAGTAGCTCCGCTTCGCCTGCCGCCTTTGGTTTGACTGCCAATTGGTATCAACTGAGAGCGGATTACCAACTGCAAGTGATGGCAAGTGCGGCTTATTTTAACGCGACTTCGCGAAAGCAAGCGGAAAATGATGGTCACAGTCATGCTCACACCGCCTCTAGCAACTTAACCTATGACGGTGATACTACCCTGTTGACCTTCGGCGCCGATCTAAAGTGGAACAACTTAAACTGGCAAGTGGAATGGATGGGCCAAAGGCTAAATGCCACTCTAACGGATTCACAGCAAATTCGAACTGAGCTAGATGCATTTCAACACGGTGTGTCTACACAGTTAAGTTGGCAGTACCAAAATATTGAGATGGGCGCACGTTATGACTGGTTAATAACAGACAATGAGGTAACCAAAACCAACGCTGAATTCGAACAGGTTTTAGATGCTAAAGGTCATGCTCCACAGCGTATCAGCGCTATTGCTAACTGGCACTTTGCTATGCATCAACTTTTGAGATTTCAAACCAACTACGAATCCATTCTTCAAACCAAGCAAACTGCATTTTGGCTCGTCTACCAAGGCAACCTCACTTGGTAAACCAACAACAATTAACGGAAATAATTATGAAAAAAGCGCTAAAAATCATCTCCCTATTTTTATCTGTTTGTCTCATCGCACCCGTGAGTGCTCATGAATATGCAAAGGATAGTATTCAAATAGATCATCCTTGGAGTCGAGAAGCCCCACCGAATGCGACCGTGATTGCTGGTTTCTTCCAACTAAAAAATGGTTCAAGCAAAGATGACTTCTTGATCGGTGCTTCTACCCCGATTGCCGAACGTGTGGAAATACACACCCACGAAATGAGCGACGGAATGATGATGATGAAAAAAATTGACAGCGTTCGAGTTGGCACAATGAAGACCGTGATGTTCCAACCAGGTGGCTATCACCTGATGATTTTCGATCCTAAGCAGTCCTACCAAAAGGGGGAACGATTTCCGATGACGCTGCAATTTAAACATGCCGGAACGATCGAGGTTGAGTTAGCAGTAGAAGCAAATAGCCACGTACATAGCCACTGATGAATCGTAGTTAATCACTGTCCTAAGCCTCTCATACTCGAGAGGCTTAGTTTTTGCGAAACAAATATTATGAGCAAACCAAGCCAACGCTACCACTCAAAGAATAATATGAGGAACATAGCGCGCCATATCTTGAGTCACTAAACTGCTGTCTTCTCGAATCGAGATCCCTGCTGCTTTGTCATTCACGAGCCAACTTCCAATCAAAGTATGGCTTGAGCCAAATTTCGGTAGCGGATGATATTGTTGAATGATGTTTTGGTTCGATTCGTATGGACCCGGCGTTTTCACTAATCGCTGACCATTTTTGACAATCTCAATGTTGGCACCTTCGCGAGAAAACAAAGGCTTAATAACGTAGTCTTTTAAACTAGCCGCTTTTGGATCATTGGCAAAATACGCGGGTAAAAGATTCGGATGATTTGGAAACCTCTCCCAAAGCAAGGGCAACAACGCTTTGTTAGACAGAATCGATTTCCACATTGGCTCTAACCAGTTCACACTCGATGTTGCGAGATACTGGCTGTATTCCTCTTCGAACATAAACTCCCACGGGTAGAGTTTGAACATCCAGCGAATCGCTCTGCCATCAGCATCCACAAATTGCCCATCTTGTGTCACACCAATATCTTCAACAAAAACAAAAGCGGTTGCTAACCCAGCCTCCCTTGCGCAGTCTTCTAGGTATTGCACCGTACCTTTGTCTTCTTCGGTGTATTTGCAACAACTAAAATGCAGCGTTTGACCCGGCTGCAATTTGGCAATGTCAGCAAAGCGTTCAATCAGAAAGTCCTGCAGAATATTAAACTGATCCGCACTTTGGTGAATACGCCCTTTATTGACAACATCCTCTAACCACACCCACTGCCAAAAGCCAGTCTCAAACAATGACGTTGGTGTGTCTGCGTTGTTTTCTAATAACTTTGCAGGAGAGGAGCCGTTGTAAGCAAAGTCCATCCTTGAATAGAGAGAAGGCTCTCTTCGTTGCCAAGAGGAAGCGACTTGTGACCACATTGCTTCGGGAATCGCACACTGTGTCAGTAACTGCTCACTTCGTACAACCTGATCGACGATTTCAAGACACATTTGATGAAGCTCTTCCGTTGGGTCTTCAATGTCTTTCTCTATCTGCTCAAGGGTAAATTGATAGTAAGCACTCTCATCCCAATACGGTTGGTCGTACATAGAATGGAAGCCAAAACCAAACTGGCGTGCCAATTCACGCCAGTTTTCTCTTTCTTGTATTTCTCGTCGAAACATTTCAGTTAACCGCCGCGACTGACTGACACAGCTTTACCAAAGCCACCGCGAGACATCGCACGACCAATCGTACCGCCGCCGCGCTTATTTAGGCTACTGGTAGCAACCTTAGTGGATTGATTGCGATAAGAGCCGTAAAACTGCCCTGCACCGTTGTAATACTTCGATTTATAACGATACATCGGCTCTGAGTAATAACTTTTGTTGTAACCCTTAAGCCCACTCACCGCGCGACTGAAGAAGTAACCACCAACAAATGGGACATATGAGTGATGACGAGAACTGTAGTAACAATCATCCTCGTAAAAGTCATTTTCGCACTCATATTTGTTGTTGTAGCGCGGCGCATTTTCTTCTGCACGCGCCATTGCTTCTTGGTAGGCGATGTCACACTGCTCACTGAATTCAGGCGCGGCAGATTTACACTCGTCAGCATCGACGTAGATATAGCCTTCCGTTTCTGATTCTTGAGTTGCGAGGAAAAAAATCCCACCGAAAGCAACGAATGGAATGATTCGCCCGACCTTAAAACTCTTGTCCATTGAGGAGCGTTTCACATTGGAACTGCGTTTCATCGAACCTCCTAGTAGGTCATGCAGGCTGCGTTAAGCACACCGACAGATACAGAGACGGCAGCTAAAACAATGCCTGCTGGTACTTCATCATTCTCAATACGCTCCGATACTTTCGGCAGCAGAATAAAACGCACAATACCGAACGCAATTATCTGTGCCAGCATCGCAACGATGCCCCACACCATAAAATCTACAATATTGACTGAGTTGGTTGCAGCACCCGCAATAGCGAGGCAGTAGCCAAGGAACGCCCCACTTAATGCGACTGCCGCCGCAGTATTTTTCTCTTCTTTGATCAGATGCCATTCATCGTACGGTGTCAGTTTTACATAGACGAATTTGAACGCCAGTACGAAAACGATCGAAACGGAGAAGTAGAGAAGAAAGTTAGGGAACCCCGCCAACAGGTCGGCAATCATATGCATTATTTATCCTTGTTCATGTCAGTCCAAGCGAAGTCATCAATTCGCTCGTCGGCAATATAAAACAGCTTAGTGCTTGGCGGCACTTGGGCATTTAAGTCTGGGTTGAGTTCAATCCCGTCGCCGAGATCGAATGCGATCAACGTTGCTTGGTGATGCTTCTTGATAAATCCGAAAATCTTTTCCACGCTGGTCGTCGGTTGCTCTTGTGGGTAAATCACTGAGTACTGCGTCATACCTCGTGTAGAAGCAAGTAATTCTTGGTGTAACGCGCTTGAACCTGGATCCACTGCAGCTTTGGCAAGCATCTCTGCGCCTACCGCTGGAATGCACTCTGCCTTAGGGCAATGCTGACTGAGCAATCGTCCCAACGCTTCATCTTTAAAGTAGGCGAGCAAGTGTGCATCAGGGTTGACCGAAGCACAATACAAGGCGGCCGAGAGAGTAATATCATCGCTAAGATTATCAACAATAATACAGTTAGCTCCGGTAATGTTGGCATTCTTCATCTCTTGCGCATCGGTGTAACTGTTCACCTTAATAAAACCAATTTCACCCGGTAATGGGTTTTCAATATCTGAACGACTGCATAACACGATTGGGCGTTTGCCCTCTTCTTCATGCTGTAACATGCGGATAAGGTGCATAGTGCGTGCGCCATTCCAACCCAGTAATACGATATGGTTTTCCACTCTTACTCTCCGTTTACCCAGTATGCCTGCTCGCCAATAGTCAATCGCCCCGCCTGCAACTCGTCCCAAAATGGCAGCAAATAAGCTCAAACCGCCAGGGATAATAAATAACACCACTACCCACTTACCCATATCACTTGAGGGTGATAAGTCGCCATAGCCAACCGTTGAAGCGGTCACCATGAGGTAGTAAATGAAGTTTGAGAAGTTATCGGTCAGTGCATGCTCTCCTGCAAGAGCCAGCAACAACCACGAGATGGCAATGTAGGCGCCACTAATGACGAGAAGATTTCGGTTGCTCAACTTAAAAAGATGGGTACTTAGCCACTTTTTCAGTACTAGCCATACAGCCATAAGTTTCCGATTCCTTTCTGATTGCTATAACTAAATACTAACCTATTGATTGTAAGAAATAAAAAAACCAGCCACATTCGGCTGGTTTTTGCGATTTGTCTTAGCAAGCTTTTGCCTAAACAGGACTGAACAACTAAGCGTTGCCTTTTACTTGCATGTTTAGTTGCTCTGCGAAGTCCAACATGCGGTTCAACGGGATGAGTGATTTCACACGCAGTGCTTCATCAACGAAGATTTCGTGCTCTGCACCACCTTCACTCAGTGCCTTTTCAATCGCTTTAAGACCGTTCATCGCCATCCATGGGCAATGTGCACAGCTGCGACACGTCGCGCCCGCACCTGCTGTTGGCGCTTCTATCAATTCTTTTTCCGGCACTAGCTGCTGCATCTTAAAGAAGATACCTTTGTCAGTAGCGACGATCATTTGCTGATGAGGTAACTCTTTCGCCGCTTTAATTAGCTGGCTAGTCGAACCAACTGCATCTGCAAGCTCAACCACACTTGCTGGTGACTCTGGGTGAACTAGGATTGCCGCATCTGGGTATACGCTCCTCATCTTGCGTAGTGCATCTGCAGAGAACTCGTCGTGAACCACACACTCACCTTGCCATAGCAACATGTCGGCGCCAGTTTTGTTCGCAATGTAAGAACCTAAGTGACGGTCAGGGCCCCAGATGATTGGTTTATCTTCCGCGTCTAGGTGCTCAACGATTTCAAGAGCAATACTAGAAGTCACAACCCAATCTGCGCGTGCTTTTACTGCCGCAGAAGTATTTGCGTATACCACTACCGTGTGGTCAGGGTGAGCGTCACAGAACTCGCTGAACTTGTCCGCCGGGCAACCAAGGTCAAGCGAACATTCCGCTTCTAGCGTTGGCATTAGAATGCGTTTTTCAGGCGTTAGGATCTTTGCTGATTCACCCATAAAGCGAACACCACCGATGATCAGTGTGCTTGCAGGGTGGCGGTTACCAAATTTCGCCATTTCTAGCGAGTCACCAACAAAACCGCCGGTTTCTTCAGCTAAAGCTTGAATTTCAGGGTCGGTGTAGTAGTGCGCGATTAATACCGCGTCCTTCTCCTTAAGCAGCTTTTTGATTCGCGCGATGTAATCGGCTTTTTCTTCTTGGCTTAATGGGATTGGTTTTGGTGGGAATGGGTAAACTGTATCGATTTTATCTAATATGTGGCTCATTGCTCTTGCTCTACGCAACTTCCTTTAATCCGAGTATTGTAACCTTGTTGATTTTCAAAAACCAACCCGTAACAGGAATTTGTAGCAGTCTAGCCGTATATCTTTGTTATACCTTGAAAAGAGCGAGCAAAGAAAAAGGGAGCTAGGCTCCCTTTTGACTTTGTTTACTTCAGCTTAGAGCTTGCGACTTTCGCCGAAGCACTGCCTGGATACTCATCCACAACTTGCTGATAGTATTTTTTCGCCTGCGCAGCATTGTTGTTACGCTCAGCGATATCACCTAGCTTAACCAATGCGTCTGCACGCTTGTTAGATTCTTTGTAAGAAACAACCGCCGCAAAACTCTTCACCGCTTCTTTGTCCTGCTTCTTAGCAAAGTACAGCTGACCTAGCCAGTAGTGTGAGTTCGCTGAATAGGTAGAATCAGGATAATCTTTCTGGAACTGCTGGAAAGCTGCAATCGCGCCGGTGTAGTCACGTTTTTTAAGGATAAGGTCAACCGCATTTTGATACGCGGTTTGCTCATCTACGTTAGAACTGTACTTACCACCTGTTTCAGCTGACTTTTTCTCTGCCGCAGCTGGAGCCGCTTTCATTTCACCACGAATACGATCAAGCTCTACAAACAACTCTCGCTGTCTCTTAAGCATTTGCTGCATTTCATAGCTGTTGCGCTCTAACTCACCACGAAGATCACTGATTTCCTGAGACATCTGATCAATCTGTCCCTGCATTTGTACTTGAACGCGATTGCGATTTTGTAGCAAACGCTCTAGACGTTCGATATCAGTTTCTGGACCCGAGCGAGTCTGTGATGCGGTCGATGAGGTGCTGTTGAGGTCTGATACTGGAGCTGGTGCAGCGAACGCGAAGTTCGCTGCACTTGCCAGTAACGTAAGCGTAACAGCGCGCTTAGTGTTACTGAACATGAGGTTTACCTCAGATTAGTACACTAGAACCGCACGACGGTTCTTAGCGTAAACTTCTTCAGATTGACCTAGAAGAAGTGGTTTTTCTTCACCGTAAGAAACGATAGAGATTTGATCTGCTTGTACACCTAGTGCTTGTAGGTAGTTAGCAACTGCTTGAGCACGACGCTCGCCTAGAGCGATGTTGTACTCAGGAGTGCCGCGCTCGTCTGCGTGACCTTCAACCGTTACTTTAAGCGCAGGGTTCTTGCTTAGGTAAGCAGCGTGAGCAGCTAACATCTCTTCGTAATCACCAGCGATTGTTGAGTTATCAAACGCGAAGTAGATTGTTTGAGTTTCACGTAGTGCTTGCTCTTTTAGCTCTTGCTCTGTTAGCTGACCATTTGGGTCAATTGGAGTTACTACTGTAGTCTCCGCAGAGTTGTTAGTTTCTGCGCCAGTGTTAGAAGCAGCGTCGTCACTAGAACTACACGCTGTAACAGCCATTACAGGAAGTGCGATTAGTAGTCCTTTTAGAACCTTGTTAAGTTGCATCTTATTTTCCTTCATTAATCAAACTTATTGCTACAAAAACGGAGACCATGCGGGAGCTCTGACACGCCCATTTGTTGCCGGTAATCTAGCTTTAAATCGACCATCAATAGACACCATCGACAGTACATTTTTCTTGTTGTAAATCGAGCTGTAAATCACCATGCCACCATTTGGGGCAATGCTCGGTGACTCATCAAGTAGGGTTTTAGTAAGTACTTGCAATGAACCAGTTTCCAAATCTTGCTTAGCCAGATTAAAGCCTGAATTGCTTCGATTCACCATAATAAGGAATCGGCCATCAGGAGTAATTTGACCACCCAAGTTTTGACTACCTTGCCACGTCAGACGATTAATTGAACTATCGCCCAAATTTACTTGATAAATCTGTGGTTTACCACCCCTATCCGACGTAAAAATCAACGATTTTCCATCCGGATGCCAGAATGGTTCTGTATTATTTGATCTGCCACGCGTAATTTGTGTCAGCTTGCGAGTTTTTAGGTCTAAAGTGTAGACCTGTAACGATCCCGTCTTAGACAACACTAACGCCAGCTTATTGCCATCCGGTGAGAATCTTGGCGCACCATTATGACGAGGGTATGACGTAACCTTCTCACGCTCACCCGTATAAATATTCATAATGAAGATTTCAGCTTGGCCGTTCTGGAAGCTTACGTATGCTAGTTTTTGACCATCAGGCGACCAAGCTGGTGACATCAACGGCTGCTTTGAACGAAGGACTAATCGCTCGTTAAAACCATCATAATCAGCGACTCGAAGCTGGTAAGGGAAGCGATCTTTATCATTCACCACCACGTACGCAATGCGCGTCATAAACGCACCGCGTTCACCCGTCAATTGCTCGTATACCAAATCGGAGATACGGTGAGCGTATTCACGCATTCGTGGGGCTTCAACCGTTGCAACCTTGTTGAACAGTACATGATCCTTAGACAGAACAAGTTCACCATCTTCACCAAGCGCTCGACTTTGCCCACCGGTCAACTGACCACGAACTACGTCAACTAGCTGGTAGTTGATAACAAAATTGCCTTGCGCATTTTGAGTAATGCTACCTGTTAACAGAGCATCAACGCCAAGACTGGTCCAAGCATCAAAGTTAACCTCAGATTCGTTAAAAGGCGTTTGAGGCATCTTGTTGGTAGGGATCGGGCTAAATTTACCACTACGCTGAAGGTCTGATGCGATAACAGCAGAAACATCTGTCGGCAGTGGTTGGCTTCCTTCCCATTTAAAGGGAACAACAGCAATTGGTCGTGCTGAATCAATACCATCAGTAATGACCAGCTCTAATGCAGCGTGAGCCACGTTCGTTATACTGCCAAGCAGTACAAACATTCCTAGTAAAAGGCGTTTAATCACGTCTTATTCCTTCTAGTCTAAAGCAACGGTTAAGTTGATATCTTTAAGTCTTTCGTTCACAGAAGCTTCGGTAGATTTTGGGAAAGTACCCACTTGAGCGATCGCACTTTTTGCAGCGGCGCACACCCTTGAATCTCCACCAAGGACCGTAACTCCTGAAACCATCATATCTGTCCCTGTCGGAATGAGTTTGATGTTTACCCTACACTCCTTTCCCAACAGGTAATCATCCTTAATCAGCCTTTGCTGTATGTTTTGAGTATAGATTGAAGACATACGCGCCAATTCATCATCAACGAACTGGTTTCGAGCTGCAGTATTCTGACTCGCTTCACTTTCTAACCCCGAGAAGATATCGTCAAGCGCAGCTTCTTGCTCTTTACGTTCACGCTCTAATCGCTCAAGACGCTCTTTTTCTTTACGCGCTTTTTCAGCTGCCTCTTTGGCTGCCTTTTCTTTAGCAATGCGCTCTTGTTCCGCTTTCGCTGCCGCTTCACGTTCGCGTCGAGCCTTTTCTTCCGCTTCTTTCGCGGCCTTCTCACGCGCTACACGCTCTTGCTCGGCCTTAGCGATTGCTGCTTCTTTGGCGATACGCTCCTGCTCAGCTTTTCGAACGGCCTCTTCTTTGGCCTTACGCTCTTTCTCCGCTTTTGCAGCTTGCTCTTTCTCTTTGCGAGTGCGTTCTTCTTCTGCCTTGCGTTCTTGTTCTTTCTTCTTACGAGCCGCTTCGGCTTCACGAGCTGCTTTGGCGTCTTTCGCCTGCTGTTCTTTCAGCTTGCGAATCTGTTCTTCTTCAGCTTTGCGGTTTTTTTCAAGCTGCTCAGCTTCTCGTCGTAACTTATCAAGACGATCTTGCTCTTTCTTCGCGGCTTTTTCGCGCTGCTGACGAATCTCTTTCGCCTGCTGCTGAACAAGTTTTGGATCAATCACCACCGCCTGAACCATTTGCCCTGTTGGCTCGGGTTTGGACATGGTGAAATCCGTCCCCCAAAGCAACGCCACGACTAACAGCGCATGCAAACCCACCGATATCGCTATCGGTTTGGTATATTCTTTGGCTTTTTTCTTGTTATCTTTCATAGATCTTCGATGTCTATTCCCTGATATCAGTCATCAGACCAACTTTTGGAATACCAGCACGACTTAGCTCATCAAGCAGAATTACTACGTCTGCGTAAGGCGTTGCCGCATCACCACCAACCGCAACTGGCGAATCCGGTTTGATTTCACGCTCCGCTTTTACTCGAACAATGACATCTTGCAGAGATAGACCGCGCTGGACTTCTTCATCATTCACGCTCAGTCCTAAATTACCGTCACGATCGATTTCAATGATGATGAAACTACTGTCAGTGTCACCCGCCAACTCTTGCATCGATTCTGCGGTTGACGTTTTTGGAAGATCAACGTCAACCCCTTGAGTAACAAAGGGCGCTGTTGCCATGAAAATAATCAACAACACGAGCATTACGTCTATATAAGGAACGACGTTGATCTCTGCTGTCATTTTACGCTTTTTAGGTTGATAGCCCGCCATCGACTATTCCTTATCCGAGCCATCTCTGCCTGCCATTGCTTGACGATGCAGGATACTGTGGAATTCTTCAGAGAAAGTCGCGTATGTGTGCTCAAGCTTACTCACTTTATTGCTTAGACGGTTGTACGCCATTACCGCTGGAATCGCCGCAAACAGACCCATTGCGGTTGCAATCAAAGCTTCAGCAATACCTGGTGCTACCATAGAAAGCGTCGCTTGTTTTACTTCACCCAAAGCAATAAAGGCATGCATGATGCCCCAAACCGTACCAAATAGGCCGATGTATGGGCTAATAGAACCGACTGTCGCAAGGAAAGGCAGGCTTGTTTCTAGCTCATCGACTTCACGAGCTACAGAAACACGCATCGCTCGGCCAGTGCCTTCCATGATGTAAGCAGGAGAGTTAGCGTTGCTCTTACGTAGTCGAGCAAACTCAGTGAAACCTGCGTAAAAGATTTCTTCTGTACCGCCAATCTCGTCTTTACGAGCTTTTACTTTCTGGTATAGCTGTGAAAGATCGGTACCAGACCAAAATTTGTCTTCAAACGACTCAGCGTCTTTTGATGCTTGAGATAATACTTTGCTGCGCTTAATGATCATCGCCCATGACGCAATTGACATGCCTAACAGGGTCAACATCACAAGCTTTACCAACAGACTGGCCTGAAGAAAGAGATCTAAAATGGAAATATCAGCAGTCACTATTTGTTAGCTCCGAATTGATAAAAGATGGGATAGCTATTGGTTTCATTTTCTTATTATCGATACATGCTACCTTAACAATTGTCTTGCACAATGTTTTGCCTTCATCATTGACTAATTCTTGACAGAATTGCAGAGATGCACGTTTTATTTCTGACACTCGGGTAAGAACGGTCAAATGCTCGTCCAGTCTCGCCCCTTGGTTGAAATCGATATCCATGTGTCGGACAACAAAGCCAATGTTTTGTTCCAATAACACATGCTGAGAAATGCCTTTTGCACGCAACATCTCAGTGCGTGCACGTTCAAAGAATTTTAAATAATTAGAGTGATATACAACGCCACCCGCATCGGTATCTTCGTAATACACGGTGATCGGCCAGCGGAAGGGATTTGATGTGCCTTGCAAGGGAGTACCAGTAATTTCAATTCTTTAAAGCAATTACTATAACTGAAGCGGCAGTAATTGGTACTGAACGAAGGGAATATTTTTGAATTTTGTAGAAAAAATAAAAGCCAGACAATAAGTCTGGCTTTTATTTCGATGATTTAATAACCGACTTTATTTCAGAACGTAACGCTTACATGAAATACAGTGCAGTTAGATAACTTAAGATAGCAAGTGAGAAATAAGGACTGAACAACACTTGCCAGTACCAGTTTCTCGGTTTGAAACCTACCCCATATACCATGCTGGAGCATAATGCCCAAATCAGCGCTGGTGCAATAAATGCGTTAAAGCCACCAATCTCTCGATGATACGCATTTGGGTCCCACATCACCAATCCAACATGCATAAAGCCGAGGATTAAGGCCAAGACTCTCAACAGAGTCTTGTCCATTGGTTCGTGAAGTTTTGCTACCTTGTCAGCGAGATTACTCACTGTCTTTATCCATCATTTCAGTATGCTCTAACCAAAGAGCATTGATGATACCGAATGCACAAGCAAGTAGTACACCTAGAATCCATGCGAAATACCACATAGTGATCGCTCCTTAGTAAAGTGAGTTTTTGTTTTCTTCAATAAACTTGTCATCCAAGCGACCGAACATCTTGTAGTAAGTCCAAGACGTGTAAGCCAGGATGATTGGAACCATAACAAACGCAACGCCTGTCATTAGGTTCAACGTCAGCTCAGATGAAGTTGCATCCCACATTGTCAGACTTTGGTTTGGCATTAGGTCTGAAGGCATTACGAATGGGAACATTGCAAAACCAGCAGTGAAGATAACACCAGCATTACCAAGGCTTGACGTTAGGAATGCAATACCACACTTCTCTAGGCGAGATGCTAATACCGCTAGAAGTGGCATTGCAACACCCAGTACAGGTGCAGCCCATAGCAGTGGGTAAGCTTCGAAGTTGTTCATCCAAGCACCAGCTTCACGGATAACCTCTTTGTTTAGAGGGTTAGAAGCTGCTGCTGTGTCGATACCACCTACGATTACGTAACCTTCGATGCTTTGGATCCAGAAACCCGCTACTACAAATGCAACCACTGTTAGTAGACCAGTTAGCTGAGCTACGTTACGAGCACGAGTATGTACTTCGCCAGTTGTCTTCATTTGAAGCCAAGTTGCACCTTGCATTAGGATCATAAACAAGCTCACTAGACCACATAGCAGAGCAAATGGGTTTAGTAGACCAAAGAATGAACCATGGTACGTTGGCATTAGGAAATCGTTCAATTGGAATGGTACGCCTTGTAGAAGGTTACCAAACGCAACACCGAAGATGATTGGTGGAACGAAGCCACTGATTGAGATACAGATATCCCAAGTGTTGCGCCACTTTTTATCTTCAATCTTTGAACGGTAATCGAGACCGATTGGACGTAGCCAAAGTGCCGCTAGGGTAACGATCATCGCTAGGTAGAAACCAGAGAACGATGTTGCGTAAACCAAAGGCCAAGCTGCGAACAATGCACCACCAGCGGTGATAAGCCAAACTTGGTTACCATCCCAGTGCGGAGCGATTGAGTTAATCATTACACGACGTTGAGTGTCGTTTTTACCGATAATAGGTACAAGCGCGCCTACACCCATATCGAAACCATCAGTAATTGCAAAACCAACTAGTAGAACACCGATCAGTACCCACCAGATGAATCGCAAGATTTCGTAATCAAACATCTTGTTGTCTCCTTGCCTTACGCTTCTACTTGGCGGCTAACTTTGTCTTCAACAGAGTCAGCATTCTGCTCGAAGTGGTAGCGACCAGTTTTCAGGCTGCTTGGACCTTTACGAGCGAATTTCACCATTAGGTATACTTCTGCAATTAAGAACGCAGTGTATAGCGCTAGGATTGCAAATAGTGAAGTCCAGATTTCACCAGCGGTTAATGCTGACGCTGCTACGTGTACTGGTAGGATTTCACCAACAGCCCACGGTTGACGACCGTATTCTGCAACAAACCAACCAGCTTCAATCGCAATCCAAGGTAGAGGGATGCTGAATAGCGCAGCTTTAAGAATCCATTGTTTCTGCTCAATTTTCTGACGACATGTCTGAACGAATGCAGCACCAAAGACGAATAGCATGATGAAGCCACACGCAACCATGATACGGAACGACCAGAATAGCGGCCACACTGTCGGGATAGAGTCATCCGCAGCAGCTTGGATTTGGTCTTCTGTCGCATCAACGACGTTGTCTGTGTAGCGCTTCAGAAGTAGACCGTAACCTAGATCACCTTTCACTTCGTCAAACGCAGTCATGTTTGCTTCAGATTTGTCACCTGCACGCAGTTTTTCAAGCAATTCGTACGCATACATACCCGTGCGGATGCGGTCAACGTGCTCCTCACGCAGATCATGTAGGCCTGTTACTTGCTCGTCAAATGAACGAGTCGCGATAATACCCATTACGTAAGGGATCTTGATTGCGTAATCAGTGTTCATCGTTTCTTGGTTTGGAAGACCAAACAGTGTAAATGCCGCAGGCGCTGGCTCTGTGTGCCATTCTGCTTCAACTGCTGCAAGTTTCACTTTTTGTACTTCACCAAGCTCGTAACCAGATTCATCACCTAGCACGATAGTAGACAGGATTGCTGCCATACCGAATGAAGCTGCAATCGCGAATGAACGACGAGCAAATGCGATGTCACGACCTTTGATTAGGTAGTATGAGCTGATACCCAACACGAACATTGCACCACACGTGTAGCCAGATGCTACTGTGTGTACAAACTTAACTTGCGCTACAGGGTTTAGTACAACTTCTGCAAAGCTCACCATTTCCATACGCATTGTTTCGAAGTTGAATTCTGCACCAACTGGGTTTTGCATCCAGCCGTTTGCGATAAGAATCCAAAGTGCAGAGAAGTTAGAACCAAGCGCAACCAGCCAGGTTACTGCTAAGTGTTGACGTTTTGAT
The DNA here is from genome assembly GCF_023716625.1 of Vibrio sp. SCSIO 43153. Lineage (NCBI taxonomy): Bacteria > Pseudomonadati > Pseudomonadota > Gammaproteobacteria > Vibrionales > Vibrionaceae > Vibrio > Vibrio sp. SCSIO 43153. The sequence continues at coordinate 1,128,099 of NZ_CP071855.1, read as the reverse complement.
AGACGATCCCACCCGAAGAAGAATAGACCAACAAAAGTTGACTCCAGGAAGAACGCAACCAGTGCTTCGATCGCCAGTGGCGCACCGAAAATGTCACCCACGTAGTGCGAGTAGTAAGACCAGTTCGTACCAAACTGGAACTCCATGGTTAGGCCGGTAGCCACACCAAGTGCAAAGTTAATACCGAACAGCTTACCCCAGAACTTGGTCATGTCCTTATAGATTTGCTTGTTCGTCATTACGTACATTGATTCCATAATGGCCAAAAGGAAGGCCATACCAAGAGTCAATGGTACGAATAGGAAGTGATACATCGCTGTCAGTGCAAACTGCAACCGCGACAGATCAACTACGTCAATCATGATAACTCCTATGTGTCGGCTGAATGACACTCTCTACATATTGCATTCCATACACAAGTGTTATTCACACTTGAAAGATGTTGAATTATCACAGCATCTTGTTGCAAAAATGTGCTTCATTGGTTAGTTAATTGTTAAGCATCAGCTAATATAGCTAGGGCTAATATTACTTCTAAAAACAGATTGTTTCAAAAGGTTTATGGTGGGATTCCGCTTTGATGTATATCAATGTTTCATCTGTGAATTTGCACAAAAATCCATCACATTGATCCAGATCAACCAATATTCGATGAGTATGTTAACGGGAGGTAATCAGGAGAGTTTTGTCAGAGTTAGGTAAGAACATAGTATTAACAATCTATAAAATGCTCTTACCTAAAAAGTATTAGTTGGGATTTGATAAATGAGACTCTCATCACTCTTGGTGAAATATCAAGCGTACATTTGTCAAATATGGAATCTTACTTTTCAATTCCAAAATGCAGATAAGCACGATCGGTGGCAATTCTCCCACGCGGGGTGCGTTGTAAATAGCCTTGTTGGATTAGATATGGTTCAAGAACGTCTTCGATGGTGTCTTTCTCTTCACCAATCGCCGCCGCCATGTTGTCCAAACCGACAGGACCACCGCCAAATTTCTCCATGATCGCTAATAGCAGCTTACGGTCCATATAATCGAAACCTTCAGCATCCACATCGAGCATGTTCAAGGCTTTGTCTGCCGTTCCTGCACAAATATGCCCATTGCCTTTAACTTCGGCATAGTCACGAACGCGGCGTAGCAGGCGGTTAGCGATACGAGGTGTACCACGAGCACGGCGAGCAACTTCCAACGCCCCTTCCGATTCCATCGACAGCCCTAAGCAATCCGCACTACGCTGAACGATATCTTGCAAGTCTTTCACTTTATAATACTCAAGGCGTTGCGTAATACCGAAGCGATCACGAAGTGGCGAAGTCAAAGAACCAGCGCGCGTCGTTGCACCAATCAAAGTGAAAGGTGGCAAATCTATTTTGATAGAACGCGCTGCAGGACCTTCACCAATCATGATGTCTAACTGGTAGTCTTCCATTGCTGGATACAACACCTCTTCAACCATTGGGCTTAAGCGGTGGATCTCGTCAATGAACAGCACGTCGTTTTCTTCTAAGTTGGTCAACAGCGCTGCTAAGTCCCCTGCTTTTTCAAGCACAGGGCCAGATGTGGTGCGAATGTTCACTTCCATCTCATTGGCAACGATGTTCGCAAGCGTGGTTTTACCCAAACCTGGAGGACCAAAAATCAAAAGGTGGTCGAGCGCTTCATTTCGCAGCTGCGCGGCTTTGATGAAAATCTCCATCTGATCACGCACGTGATCCTGACCTTGGTAATCCGCCAGCTTCTTAGGACGAATCGCGCGGTCGATGACGTCTTCTTCACGAAACGAAGGATTTTCTGGCGCGATTAAACGATCGGCTTCAATCATATTGTTCCCTTGGACTTTCCGTTACACCATCGATTTTAGTGCTTCACGGATCAGTTGCTCACTGGTCATATCCGGTTTAGCGATCTGAGAAACCACTTTCGACGCTTGAGTCGGCTTGTAGCCTAGAGCAAGAAGCGCACTGATTGCTTCTTCTTCTGCGTTGTTAGAAGCCGCAGAACCAGCGTCTGCAGGTGCAGCATCGGTAAACGGCGTAAAGAGATCGCCAGCGCCCCAACCTTTCAGGCGGTCTTTCATTTCAACTACGAGGCGTTCTGCCGTCTTCTTACCCACACCCGGAAGTTTTACAAGCGTTGAAATGTCTTCACGCTCTACGCAAGAAACGAATTGGCTTGCCGTCATGCCAGAAAGGATACCTAGACCTAGCTTAGGACCAACACCGTTCGCTTTAATCACTTCACGGAAAAGTGCACGCTCTTTTACTGTGTTGAAACCGTAAAGCAATTGCGCGTCTTCACGCACAACAAAGTGAGTATAAATAATGGCTTCTTCGCCGACATTTGGCAGTTCGTAGAAGCAGCTCATTGGCATCTGAACTTCATAACCAATGCCATTAACTTCAATTAAAACTTCAGGTGGTTGCTTTTCAAGCAGAGTGCCGCGAAGACGTCCAATCACTATAAATACTCTTTGGAAATGAATTTGCGACAGGATAATAAAGAACTGGATAGACATCCAGTTCTTTATGCAGTGGGTTTAGATTTTTGAGACAACTTGATCAAGCTGTTGAGTAAGGTTACGCACTGCGACTACTTGGCCGTTCAGTTCAGCACCGTATTGCGCTACCGTCTCAGCGATGGTTTTGGTGTTAACTACGCCATTGGCGACCTCACTGCTCGCTTCATCCAACTCTTTGAGTGCCGTCATTTGTGTTGCCATGAGACTGGACAGGCTCTGTACATCATGAGAAATAGTGGTCACTTGCTGAATAATGGTGTTCATACGCTCGGTACTTGACGTCACAACACTTTGACCATGCTTTACTTCTTGCTCACTGCGATCAAGTAAGTTGCGAATCTCAACCGCGGACTCACTGCTCTTAGCAGAAAGATCGCGTACTTGGTCGGCAACGACCGCAAAGCCCCTACCTTGCTCACCGGCTCTCGCCGCTTCAATCGCCGCATTGAGTGCCAATAGATTGGTTTGTTCCGCGACCGACGTAATTAAGTCTGCCACTTTCATGATGTCTTCATGGCTGCTGATTATTTGGCTGATAGCTTGGGTGGAGTCTTCAAGCAACTCAGAGCTTTTCTCTGCCTGTTGGTGAACCTCTTCACTTTTCTCACGCAGCTCTTCAACGAACTTGCCCGACTCTTCAATCCCCGTCGCCATATGATGCACTTGCTGGCTCATCTGCTCTGCCGCGCTGGCTTGGGATTCACTGTTTACATTAAGTGCATTCACTTGAACATCTAACTGAGAAGATTGTTTATCGAGCACTTGGGAAACTTGCTTGAGCTCAGTCGAATTCTTATTTGCTTGCTCTAGTACCTCGGCCAAACGCAACTCCCCTTCTGTTGCCTTTTGCGCCACCAACTCACTCTCTGCTTTGGCTTTCTCTGCACTTTCAATCGCAATATCTCGCTGCTTGGCAGTAAAAGCTTGTGCAATACAAATCACCACCAGTGGTAGCACAGTACCCGACCATATCTCTACACGCTGCGCAGATTCAGACAACACGAGTTGAGGGAAACTAACACCAGACACATGCTGGAATGTCATGAACGCAGAAACCGCTATCACTAACGCGCTCCAAGAGATCGCTATGATGCGAGTGCCAGATAAGAAGAAAGCGACAACTAACAGAGGAACCCAATAGGTTTGCGTAGAATCAACCACACCACCACTTTGGTAAATGATATTGAGCGCGTGTACCGACATGCCGACAAAGCCAAGATTAAGCGACAATGCCGGTTGCTTGAACCACTTCAGGCTGAAAGCGGATACCAGTTCGAGTGCAATTAAGAGTACTGAGGTGAAGATTAAGCTTTCATGTCCATGTTTGGACCATTTGATCAGGCTGTAGATCCCGACGAGAAAAGCGATGAAAGTGAATAGAGAAAGGATGTCAGCTTGACGTTGTTGTGTTCTTGTCCATTGAGTTTGGCGCGGCATAAATGTACTGCGCCACAGCGTGGCTGGATTCATGTTCAATCTTCCTTGATTGATTTCTTATTAGACCTCTGACCACTATAGTTTTGTAACATTTTATCAACAAATCTAATCCTTAAATCTGTCTGAGATGTCTCATTTTTAATAATACAATTAACGGTAACGACCTTTTCTTGCACTGGTCGCTTTACCAGCGAGCGCCACCAGCGTCTTATTGGTATTGGCATGACAAATGGCGACGCCTAGCGCATCGGCAGCATCGGCTTGAGGCTTGGCTGGCAACTTAAGCATGTGTTGAACCATATGCTGTACCTGCACTTTGTCCGCACCACCCGTACCTACTACCGCCTGCTTGATCAGACGCGCAGCATACTCGTACACCGGAAGATCGGCATTTACCGCCGCTACAATCGCACTGCCACGAGCCTGACCAAGCTTTAGTGCAGAATCGGCGTTCTTTGACATAAAGACTTGCTCAATCGCAAACACATCTGGTTGAAACTGGGTGATGATTTCCGTTACACCTGCGTAGATTTGCTTGAGTCGACCTGGCAGCTCTTTTTCAGAAGTACGAATACAGCCGCTGCCTAGATATTGCAGATGACGACCTTGTTGGCGAATCACGCCATAACCAGTAATGCGAGAGCCTGGGTCAATGCCCAAAATAATTGACATGAAGAGTCCTAATCAATAACTCACTGTAAGTATTAGAATATATGTCATTAAAACAAAAACTCCCGCAGGTGCGGGAGTTTTTTCTTTAATTGTTGTGCGCTTATTCTGCGTCTTTTTCTTTCGCAACTGTTACTGCAATCGCTAGCTCTTCTAGAGCCGCTGGGTTTGCAAGGCTTGGTGCGTCTGTTAGTAGACACGCCGCCGCAGTTGTTTTAGGGAACGCGATAACATCACGGATGTTCTCTGTACCACATAGCAGCATTACTAGACGGTCTAGACCGAATGCAAGACCAGCATGCGGAGGCGTACCGAATTTCAGAGCGTCCAGTAGGAAACCGAATTTCAGTTGTTGCTCTTCAGCATTGATACCTAGGATATCGAATACTGCAGCTTGCATTTCTGCGTTGTGAATACGTACAGAACCACCGCCTACTTCGTAGCCGTTTAGAACCATGTCGTATGCGTTTGAGTTCGCCGCTGCTGGGTTCGCTTTTAGCTCTTCCGCAGTCACACCTAGAGGTGATGTGAATGGGTGGTGCATTGCGTGCAGGTTGCCTTCGTCGTCTTCTTCGAACATTGGGAAGTCAACAACCCATAGAGGAGCCCAAGTGCCTTCTTTCGTTAGCTCTAGGTCTTTACCAAGTTTAAGACGAAGTGCGCCTAGTGCTTCAGCAACGATGTTTGCTTTATCTGCGCCGAATAGGATGATGTCGCCAGATTCCGCTTGAGTGCGATCTAGAATACCGTTGATCACGTCTTCGCTTAGGAATTTAGCTACTGGAGATTGGATACCTTCCATGCCAGCTGCACGGTCGTTAACCTTCATCCATGCAAGACCTTTCGCACCGTAGATACCTACGAATTCTGCGTAGCCATCGATTTGCTTACGAGTAAGCTCAGCACCACCTGGTACACGGATAACTGCAACGCGACCTTTCTCGTCGTTTGCTGGGCCAGAGAATACTTTGAACTCAACGTCTTTCACTAGGTCAGCGACGTCTACTAGCTCTAGTGGGTTACGTAGGTCTGGCTTGTCAGAACCGAAACGACGAATCGCTTCGCTGAACGGCATTACTGGGAATTCACCTAGATCAACGTTCAGTAGCTCTTGCCACATTTCACGAACCATTTTCTCAGTCGTTGCACGAACTTGATCAGCCGTCATGAATGACGTTTCGATATCGATCTGAGTGAATTCTGGTTGACGGTCAGCACGCAAGTCTTCATCACGGAAACACTTAACGATTTGGTAGTAACGGTCAAAACCAGACATCATTAGAAGCTGTTTGAATAGCTGTGGAGACTGAGGAAGCGCGTAGAAGCTGCCTTTGTGAACACGGCTAGGTACTAGGTAGTCACGAGCGCCTTCTGGTGTCGCTTTTGTTAGTACTGGTGTTTCGATATCTAGGAAGCCGTTGTCATCTAGGAAACGACGAACAAAGCTAGACGCTTTAGCTCGTAGCTTGATGCGGTCGCTCATTTCTGGACGACGTAGATCTAGGTAACGGTACTTCAGACGTTGCTCTTCAGAGTTCTTTTGGTTGAAGTCTAGAGGCAGAACGTCAGAACGGTTGATGATTTCAAGACCTGTTGCAAGGATCTCAACTTCACCTGTTGCCATGTCTTTGTTTACTTGGCTTTCTGGACGAACGCGAACTTCACCAGTTAGCTTGATACAGAATTCATTACGAAGTGTGTTAGCCACTTCATACGCATCTGCCATGTCTGGATCAACAACTACCTGAACGATACCTTCACGATCTCGCATATCGATAAAAATAAGACCGCCTAAATCACGACGACGGTTAACCCAGCCGCAAAGTTCTACAGTTTGTCCTGCAAGGGACTTGTTCAGGTGACCACAGTAATGGGTACGCATAATGAAATTCCCAATCTCTCAAATATTGTTAACTACGCTCTGTCAGCCTCATTGCCGAGCAGAGTAAAGATCCATTTATACGCTGAAAGCCTATGAAAATCGACTACTCAACATACAATTAAGTGTGTTTTATCATTCATTGGTGGTTTTTAGTACAACAAATGTTCAAAAGCGCACCAAAGCGAAAAAATTGGGGGGGATTATAGCGTGAAATTACCCATTTCAGCAAAACTCTCGTAAAGTGGACTCAGGAAAAAACGTAAAGCAGAGATATGGATAATTTACCCCTTCGACTTGGATTGACCATGTGGTCGCACAACCAGTGGCAGCAAAGCTTTTATGGCAGTGGCACCAAACCCGCAGAGCGACTTGAAAAGTACGCGCAGGTGTTCCACACCGTAGAAGGCAACACCACCTTTTACGCCACACCGACGCTCAACACGGTGCAAAACTGGAAAGCCGCGACTCACGACGATTTCAAATTCACCTTTAAGTTGCCAAAAGCCATTACTCACGAACAGATGCTCAGAGGTTGCGACGAGCAGTTACGTGACTTTATGACGATCATGGAACCGCTTCATGAACGTGTTGGACAATGGACGATTCAGCTCCCTGCGGCATTTGGTCCAGAACACCTCGATAGATTAAAGAAGTTCTGTGCCAGCTTTCCGCCGAATTTCCCGCTTGGGGTGGAAGTTCGTCACATGGCGTTTTTCTCCAAAGGTGAAGAAGAACGTGCGTTGAATCAGTGGCTGTTAGAGAGCGGCATTGACCGAATTATTATGGACAGCCGCCCTGTATTCGCCGCGCAGCCGACGACTGAAGCGGTAATCGATGCCCACCAGAAAAAGCCTCGCGTTCCGGTTCATGCAATCGCAACCGCCAAGCACCCGATGATTCGTTTTATCGGTCATCCAGACATGGACGACAACCTGCGCTTTTTCGAACCTTGGTTAAAGAAGCTGCCGATGTGGATTGAACAAGGCATTCAACCGTACTTGATGATTCACACGCCAGATAACGTCTTAGCACCAGAACTGGCTGAAAAGCTATATAAGCAGCTACAACTTAAGCTCTCACTGCCAAATTTGTCTGTATTTCCTGCCAACGATGGCAACTCGCAAATACAAATGTTTTAGACAAGCTTATAATTAAGCAAATGACAGAGGCGCGAATTTCCCATAAAATACGCGCCTTTTTTGATGCCTGATGTTTCAGGCGGCTTGTATGCAGAGATTTGGTTATGAACCCTAAGAGCAATCCAGATACTATTTTTTCGGCTCCAATCGATAAAATTGGGGATTTCACGTTCGATGAACGCGTAGCGGAAGTTTTCCCTGACATGATTCAACGATCGGTGCCGGGTTACAGCAACATCATTTCTGCAATTGGTATGTTGGCAGAGCGTTTTGTTAAGCCTCACTCAAACATCTATGACCTAGGTTGTTCTTTGGGTGCTGCTACGCTTTCGATGCGCCGTCATATCAAACAAGAAGGTTGCCAAATCATTGCAGTGGACAACTCTCCTGCGATGGTTGAGCGCTGTAAGCTTCACGTCAACGCGTACCGCAGTGATACGCCAGTTGATGTGGTAGAGGCAGACATTCGTAATATCGAAATCGAAAATGCGTCAGTTGTGGTGTTGAACTTCACGCTACAGTTCCTTTCTCCAGAAGATCGCTATGCGCTACTAGAAAAAATCTACGCGGGCCTGCGCCCAGGCGGTATTTTGATTCTGTCGGAAAAGTTCGTGTTTGAAGATGAAGTATCCAACGAGCTGTTGATTGACCTTCACCACGACTTTAAACGTGCGAATGGCTACAGCGAACTAGAAATCAGCCAAAAACGCAGCGCGATTGAAAACGTGATGCGTCCTGATTCAAAGAAAGACCACAAAGAGCGTTTCGCAGAAATTGGTTTCTCAAGCTACGACGTTTGGTTCCAATGCTTTAACTTCGGTTCGATGTTTGCGATTAAATAAGCTTCGCGACACAGTTCGCTCTCATTAGGACGTCATCCTCAAGAGCGAGGAACGAGTGAGTTGGGATCCCTTATCAAAAACGATAAAAACCGAGATTCCCTATCACGTTCGTCCCTCACTGTAGGGAATGACACATTTAACTTTTACCCAGGGTCTGCTGACTCCATAAACTCAGTGAAAAACTATGTTTAATTTTGCTAATTTTTATCAGTTAATCGCTCAAGACACTCGTCTTCAGCCGTGGCTAAACGTATTACCTCAACAGTTAACAGATTGGCAAAATGCTGAGCATGGTGACTTTGGTCGCTGGCTAAAAGCACTGAACAAGATCCCACAAGGTGCACCAAACCAAGTGGACATCAAAAATTCAGTGACCATCAGCAACGATACGCCTTTCCATGAAGGTGAGCTTAAAAAGCTTGAGAGCCTACTGCGTACGTTCCACCCTTGGCGCAAAGGTCCGTACACAGTGCACGGTATTCATATTGATACCGAGTGGCGCAGTGACTGGAAATGGGATCGCGTTCTTCCTCATATCTCACCACTGAAAAACCGCAGCGTACTCGATGTGGGTTGTGGTAACGGTTACCACATGTGGCGCATGCTGGGTGAAGGTGCACGCTTAACGGTTGGTATCGACCCTTCTCATCTGTTCCTTATTCAATTCGAAGCCATTCGCAAGCTAATGGGTGATGATCAACGTGCGCACCTATTGCCACTAGGTATTGAGCAGCTACCTAAGCTAGAAGCGTTCGACACCGTATTTAGCATGGGCGTGCTTTACCACCGTCGTTCGCCACTGGATCACTTGGTACAGCTAAAAGACCAGTTGGTATCAGGTGGTGAACTTGTCCTAGAGACGCTAGTAATCGAAGGCGATGAGAACGCGGTATTGGTTCCGACGTCTCGCTACGCGCAAATGCGTAATGTGTACTTCTTCCCTTCTGCGAAAGCACTGAAAGTGTGGCTAGAGTTGGTTGGCTTTAAAGATGTACGTATTGTGGATGAGAACGTGACCTCGGTTGGCGAGCAGCGCACAACAGACTGGATGACGCATAACTCTCTACCGGATTACCTTGATCCAAACGACCCTAGCAAAACAGTTGAAGGTTACCCTGCCCCTCGCCGTGCGGTACTTGTGGCAACTAAGCCATAATTAACTGAGATTTCTGACATTGTCTTAACTCACTCCCTCCGTTAAGACATTAACCTCTTTTCAATTCCAGTTAAGGATGCATATCGCATCCTTAATTTTTTGCTATTTGTCGCTATTCCTCACTATATAAGACAATCGAAAAGATTCTTACTTGTGAGCCTTTAGCGATATACGCTAAACTCTTAAAAAACAAACAACTTAATCCAGCCCCAAGGTTTTCAATGTTTATACGATTGACTCCGATTGTTGTAGTTGCGCTACTATCCGGATGTACGCTTACCAAAGGTGAACAGTACCACCAAGAAACATTAGCGGCCATCCAAGCCTCAGAGACCAACTTTAACAACAAAATTAGTAATTTAGAGCTTCAACTTAGTAACCAGTCTGACTATATAGAAAGCCTAGAGGGTCAAGTTGACAAGTTAGAAGGTGAACTTTCCAGCTTTCGCAAAGAAGCGATGGATGAAGTAAGAAAGCCAAAAGATCCGATCATCGTCCAAGCACCAGCTCCAATTCAAGCTACACCAACTCATGACATCGTCCTTGGTTCTATTGAACGCGTTACGATTGATTCCATTAAACAAACCTTCGATGCGCGTGTTGACACTGGAGCAGCCACGTCTTCACTGAATGCCGTTGATATCGAAGAATTCGAAAGAAACGGAAAAAACTGGGTTCGTTTCCACCTAGAAGACAGCACTAAGTCAAAAGACGAGCAGCAAGCTTGGATTGAAGCACCTATCATCCGTTACGTAAAAATCCGTCAAGCGACCACTGAAGAATTAGAACGACGCGCAGTTGTAGAACTTTGGGTGCGCGTTGGAAAAATTCATGAAAAAGCGCAATTTACGTTGGCAGATCGCTCTCAAATGAACCATCCTGTGTTACTAGGTAGAGAGTTTATGCGTGACATCGCACTTGTTGATGTGAGCCGTAAATACATCCAAACACAAGAAGATAAAAAATAATAAGGTAGATTATGACGTCAAAAATACCGTTTTATCTGTCTGTCATCTTATTGGTGGCAGCAGGTATCGCTTTGAGTGTTTTCAGACACCAAAATTACGGCGTTCCTTGGACTCCAGGAGAAACACGCCAAATTTGGGATGTCGAGGCTCGAATCGAGTTCAATGCCAATGGTAATGAAGTTAAAGCTTCGTTAGCTGCACCTCATACTCAAAACGGCTACACACTTATTGGTGAATCCGCCTCATCTCCAGGCTACGGCGTATCATACGTTAATACAGATTCTGGTCGTCGAGCTGAGTGGTCGATTCGTCAAGCGACGGGGCCACAAACTATCTACTATAAAGCACAGTTTCTTGTTGACCCACAAGCGAAAGTGACTCCTATTCCACCAACAGGTGATATTGTCCCTCCTACGTTATCGGCACCACAGCAGGCAGCGGCCAACGCACTGATCGAAAGAGCAATGAGCCGTTCCGCAGACAATGTTACGTTCGCTCGTGAACTGATCAAAACATTAAACGATCCTGACAGTCAAAACGCTGCGTTAATCCTCAATGATTTTGACCGAACTGATGCTCTACACAAAATGTTACTCAGCGCTGGAGTGCAGAGTAAAATTGTTGGCGTTATTGAGCTAGAAGATGGGCGCCGTCGCCAAGCTATTCAACAAATGGTTCAAGTGTGGTCTGGAGAGGAGTGGGTTCTGTTCTCACCAAACTCCGAGCAAGCGGCAGCACAGCCTAACCTTCTAGTATGGGATGAATCCAACGTCTCGCTGCTTGATCTCATTGGTGGTCAAAATAGCCAAGTCCACTTCTCGATGATCAAACAAGAAGTGACTGCACAACAAGCAACTAACAACAAAGTCGAAGCAGACGGTCTACTCAACCTATCGATTCATAGCTTACCTCTTGAAGAACAAGCGATGTTTAAGACCATCATGCTGATTCCAATTGGTGCGCTTATCGTTGTGTTCCTACGTGTGATTATCGGCCTTAAAACATCCGGTACCTTCATGCCCGTCCTTATCGCAGTAGCGTTTGTACAAACGCAGCTTGTGACTGGTATTGTTGGCTTCCTATTGATTGTTGGTACAGGTCTCATAATCCGAAGTTACCTCTCGAGGCTAAACTTACTTCTGGTAGCCCGGATATCCGCAGTAATCATCACCGTAATCATGATTATCTCCGTGTTCACGGTTGTGGCCTTTAAGATTGGTCTGACAGAAGGCTTAACCATTACCTTCTTCCCAATGATCATTTTGTCATGGACTATCGAACGTATGTCGATTCTATGGGAAGAGGAAGGTGCGAAAGAAGTTGCCCTTCAAGGTGGCGGTTCACTCCTAACTGCGGTACTGGTTTACTTGGCAATGACTAACACCTACATCCAGCACCTAACGTTTAACTTTATCGGCCTACAGCTTATTGTACTGGCTGGCATTCTACTACTAGGTACATACACAGGTTACCGTCTAACTGAGTTACGTCGCTTTAAACCACTAGCGGAGGACTAAACGATGTTTGAACGTTTTACTTCGCCAGCCAAGCTTCGCCATAAAGGTATTATGGGGATGAACAAACGCAACCATAGTTACATTGGTCGCTACAATGATCGTTCCAAATACCCATTGGTTGATGACAAGCTGAAAACCAAAATTATTGCAGAAGCCGCAGGGGCAACTGTCCCTGCCCTGATTGGCGTGATCCACAACCAAGCAGAAGTAAAGACCATTCATAAGATGGTCGAAAAATGGCCTGGCTTTGTTATCAAGCCCGCACAAGGCAGTGGTGGTAAAGGTATTTTGGTCATTACGTCGCATAAAGACGGTGTATATACCAAACCATCCGGTGCTACCTGCAATAAAGAAGAGGTGGAGCGTCACATTAGTAACGCCCTAGCAGGCCTTTTCTCTCTTGGTGGTAAGAACGATGTAGCCGTAGTTGAGAACTTGATTAAGTTTGATGACTGTTTTGATGGTTTCAGTTATGAAGGTGTGCCAGACGTACGAATCATCGTGTTCAAAGGCTACCCTGTGATGGCAATGATGCGTTGCTCTACAGCAGCTTCTGATGGCAAAGCTAACCTTCACCAAGGTGCGGTTGGCGTTGGTATCGACATCGCGACAGGCAAAGCCATTCGTGCGGTACAGTTTGACCAACCCGTCACTCACCACCCAGATACTGGGAAAGACTTGTCTACACTGCAAGTGCCTCACTGGGAGCGTTTACTAGAACTTGCTTCCAGCGCGTGGGAGATGACTGGACTGGGATATATGGGTACCGATATGGTTTTGGACAAAGAAGAAGGTCCAATGGTGTTGGAGCTAAATGCTCGCCCAGGCTTGGCCATCCAAATAGCAAACGGTGCTGGTCTGCTTCCTCGTCTAAGACACATCGAAAATCTAGGCACTCCTGCCGAGTACCCAAAACCTAAAGAGCGAGTGGCCTATGCCGCAGAGCAGTTTGGGGTTAAATCTCAATTCTAACTAAGAGCCAGCCTGAGAGCTGGCTCTTTTTTTTACTAACTCTCTCAGTAACCCTTACAAAGCAAATGAGCTTATTTGCACACTTTTACTTTGTTAAATGATCAAGCTAACATTTTAGTCATTAATCATTTCTTTTTACCCTCGAAATTTGTCTATGATTATAGCTCCCCTAACTCAACTCAGAGAGGTTGGGCAATGCATACGACAAATGCAGATAATAATAATACCATCCCTGAGAATGACGATATTGATGAGCAGCTTCAACGTTTGTCAGAAATCTCATTCCAAGCACTTAATGAACTCGCTGAAATGATCGAAAAAGGAAAAGATTATTCAGACGAGTAGCACTTTGCTGCCATGCAATAAAATAAGCCGAGCCTGTTGCCCTACAGACTCGGCTTAATTCGTTTTACAAATACAAAAACGCCCGCGTTTCTTGCGGGCGTTTTATTAGCTTCGGAGTTTAGGACTCAAACTCTTCAATCATCTCTTGTGCTTCGGTCTTAGGCTTGTCCGTTTGACCAAAACCACGCAGACCCACTACGTGTACGTGCTCGTGGTCTTTAAACACCTTACGTACCAGTTTGTAAGTCGTACCTTTCTCTGGGCTGATGTTTTCTGGTGCCGCGATAAGAAGCTGCATATCCAGACGGTCACACAATTCGAACAATGTCGCGATCGATTTCGCATCCAGACGCGCTGCTTCATCCAAGAAGAGCAGACGACAAGGCACAATGTCTTTGCTGCGTAGACGACGAGATTCTTCTTCCCAGCTTTGCACTACCATCAGTAGGATTGACTGACCAGTACCGATCGCTTCACCTGTTGATAGCGCGCCAGACTCAGCCTGTAGCCAACCATCTGTACCACGGTTCACTTCTACACTTAGCTCTAGGTAGTTACGGTAATCCAGTAGCTCTTCACCCAGAACCTGAGGAGAACGTTGACCCATATCGATGTGTGGGTTCACACGTTGGAACAGTTTCGCCATTGCTTCAGAGAAGGTAAAGCGAGTCGATTCAAACAGATCTTTATGCTGCTCTTGTTGTGTCGCTAGACCGTTCAGTAGCACTTCGTGACTTTCGCGGATCTTCACATTTAGACGTACGCCCTTCACCTGACCGAACGAGATGTTCGACAAACCTTGGTTCAGCATACGAATACGGTTTTGCTCACGCTGAATCGTCTTCTTGATGATGCTCGCTACTGACTCAGAGCTGATCGCTAGGCGGTTTTCACGTTGCGTTAGCTCTTCCGTTAGACGCGCTAGCTCTACTTCCATCTCCTCGATTGCTTCCACTGGATCATCAGTACGGATGATATCCTGACGAATACGCTCACGAAGGTGTTGGTACACAGCAATGTAGAACAGAACTTTACGCTCTGGTCGTGCGTTGTCTTCTGATAGACGCAGCGCATCACGTAGGTCGTCATTGTTCGCAACCGCCAGACGCAGCGCACCCAATGATTTATCCGACATTGAACGCAGTTCATCCGCTGACATGTAAGCCAGTTCACGTTTGTGTAGACGACGCTCAACATCGTTCTCGCGCGCCAGACGAAGTACCGAGCACCAGCCGGCTTTCGCTGCAACCACGAAGGTACGCAGCTCAACGTATTCTTTCTGAACTTTCTTCAGACGTTTCGCCAAGCCTTTCATCTCTAGTTCAGTAGAGGTGATTGTGCGCTCGTATTCGCTCTTACGGCTACGAGACGTGTGTAGTCGCTCATGCAGTTCATCACGACGACGCATTGCACGCTCTTCTGCACCTTCGTCCGCGTTAACGCCAAACTCTTGAAGTTCTTGTTTGAACTCTTGAACCGTTTCCAGTTTCGCTTGGTGCGAACTCTTCAATGATGCCAATACTTGGTTGTATTGGTTCATTTGGCCTTGCGACTGTTTCAACTCTTCACGAGAGCGGGTACGCATTTGTTCAGCTTGAACCAGTTTTGCTTTTAGCTGCTCGCTCAGTTCGCTACTCTTGTTCAGTAGATCTACTGAATCTGCGTAAGCAAAGTAGTGGCGACGTTCAACGAGATCTGAGAGTGCAAAGATTTGCTTCTTAAGATCTTGTAGCTGTTCGTCTGCCGCTTTGTATTCTGCTTCTAGCGCATCGAATTGCTCTGGATCAGCATCTAGAGCAACCGCCACTCTTTCTAGTTCCGCCACTGCTTTCGCGTGGTTGGTTAGGAACGCTTTTGCTTCTGAAAGTTGAGCGATTTTCTCTTCCAACTCATCAAAGCGCGCTTGCAGCGACTCATCTTCAATCAACGCCATGTTTGGTGCTAGCTTGTCTAGAGAAGACAACGCTTGCTTGCTGGTTTGCAGTTGAGAACGTTGCTGCTGCTCTTTTGCATCCAGATCAGCCAGTACGCGAGCAATTTGGTTACGCTTGTCGCGAATGGTTGCCAATGCTTGCTCTGGGTCAGCTTCGAATGCTACTTGAATGTGGCTTGCCACAAACTGGTTGAACGCTTGGTACAGACGCTGCATTTTTTGCGAATCGAATGCTGCTTTCGCGTGCTTCTCAACCACTTCCTCACGTTCGTTACGTAGTAGCTCTAAACGCTGCTCACGTGCTGCACGACCAAACAATGGGATTTCAGGCAAACGAGAGTAACGCATTTGGCGATCGTTCATACGAACGCAAACCGCACCTTCTAGCTCTTCAGCGTCGAATGAGCTGTCATCAAAGGCATCGATGTCACCTTCAATGATGTACAAGTCTTCTGGACAGTCGTCTAGCTCTACCAGTTTCTCTTCGATACCAGAGAGGTCAGAAACAACGATAGCGTGACGAGCCGGACCGTACATCGCACTGAAGTAAGGCGCGTCATCAATTGTGATGTCATCGTAGATCTCAGACAGCAATACGCCGCCTAGAGTATCTGCCAAACCTTTCAGGCGAGGGTCGTTTGAACCACCAGGAGAAGCAAGACGCTCAATCTCAGTGTCAAGTTGGCTGCGACGCTCTGCCAGTTTGTCTTTTGCCAGAGAAAGGGTCTTCTCTTGTTCAAGCACCACTTGCATTTGGCTCATGACTGACTGGCTATCTTCTAGCTCAGCGCCACTTTGTTCACGCAATTTTTCTAGCGCATCGTTCGCCGCAATCCAAGTTGGAGCAATGGCTTCTAGCTTGTTGATTTCCGCAGCTGCATCTTGCTCTAGACGACGCTGTTCGCTGCGTTGCTCACGCACGTCTTCCTGCGTCATTTCTAGCGAGTCGATTTGCATCGCGTGACGTTCACGTTCTTGTTCAAACGTGATTTCGTCAGTCAGTTCAACATGGAATTGCTTTTGGTATTCATTCACTAGCTCGCGCGCTTGACGTTGCTGGTTAAGGCTACGGTCAAGGTCACGGTGCTGTGCACGCCATTGCTGTTCGTTTTGCGCAACTTGCTTAGATTCACGCGCTTTCGCAATTGCGGTTTTCGCATGTTCAGACGCGTCTTTACGCTCAACTTGACCAACGATGCTCTGTACCAGTTTAAGCGCCGTTTCGAACTGCTCTGCTGCTGCAGAAGACATATCCAGTTTGTGCTTAACCGATAGCAACGCATTGGTGCTTTCAGATTCTTTGCTCTTAAGCTCAGAGACAAGCGCTTGTGCCGATTCTGCCGTTAGGCTGTCATCGCCAAGTAGTTGCTTCGCTTTTTCCAGCGCTTGAACCGCTTGTTGGTATTGAAGTGCACGAGTTTGCTGAACGTCGAGTGCTTGTTGGTAGTCCGCCAGTTGCGTCTTAAGGCTATCCACCTCTTCTTCTGCAACGGTCGCTTGCTCTTCTACCATCATCACGCGTTCTTGCGCTTCTTCCACTACCATCATCTGTTCTTCAAGACGCTCACTTAGCTCTTCAAGATCTTCTTGGTAGCGTTCGATCTTCTCTTGCTGGCGCAGTGCGTTTTGCACCAGTTGCAAGTGATCCGAAGCCGCTTGGTAATCTTGCTCTAGAGCAGATTCCGACTCGATCAGTAGCTCTAGCTCTTCTTGAACGCGGTTAAGCAGGTTGTTTTGCTCAACAAGAGTTTCACGAGAGCCAAATAGCTCTGAACGCAGTGACAGCGTTTTATCCAGCTTGTTACGACGATCGTTCGCGTGACGCATGTAGTCCGCAGCCACGTAGTTGGTCGACTCAGTGATCAAGTGTTTGAACAAGTCACGGTCTGCTTGCGTGGTTTTGATCGCTTCTAGCGTCATGCGGTTTTCACGCAGTGCTGATTCCATATCTTGGAACGCTTTCTTCACGCCGCCGTTTTGTGGCAGAAGGTAGTCACGTAGCGAGCGTGTAATCGCACTTGAGATACCACCGTAAAGCGATGCTTCGATCAGGCGGTAGAATTTAGAACGGTCACCAGAGTTACGCAGTTTCTTCGGAATCACACCGAATTCAAACATTTGTGCGTGGTAATCCACGATAGAAGAGAACGCTTTGAATTGAACACCTTCAAATTCTGCGATCGATTCTTTTACTTCGTTGATTTGACGTACACGAGCTTGAGTCGCTGATACGCTTTCAATCAAGATATCCGTTGGTTTCACATGGCTTGGAAGACCTTGGATAACAAACGGTTTGATGTCTACTTTCTTATCACGACCCGCAACTTGCTGCAGTTTTACTGCGAACAATAGGCGTTGGTTACGTGAGTTCACCACGTCTAGCGCCGCATAACATGCGCCCGGCTGTAGCTTACCGTACAGACCTTTGTCGCGAGACGATTGGCTGCTGCCTGCTTCTGTGGTGTTACGGAAGTGCAGTAGCGTTTGGTCAGGAATCAATGCGGTGATGAACGCCGCCATTGTGGTTGATTTACCTGCACCGTTACCACCTGATAGCGTGGTGACGAGACCATCGATGTCAAACGTACGGGCAAAGAAGCCGTTCCAGTTGACCATGGTCAGCGATTGGTATTTACCGCGTTCAATCATGCTCATGCTTCACCCTCTTCTGTTGTTTCTTCTTGGGCTTGGTCGTCTTGCTCTTCTTCAGACAATAGGCTGCCTTGGCTTGGCTCTTTGGTGTGCACTACCGCTTCACCATCACGGATCAGACGCAGCTGCGCTTCACGCATGTCATCGCCAATACGTACATCGGCACCAAAACGGAATACCGCTTCACTGATGCTGAATTTACCGGTTTCACCGATGTTGATGATCATGCCTAGGCGACGCAGACGACGAAGTGACGTACGTACTTTTTCAAACAGCTTTTCTTTATCAAGGTCAGAACCAGTCGCACGGTTCGTCACTAGCTTCATCAGCTTGTTTTCATCTGCTAGAGCAAGCAGTTCGTCGTACAGCTCTTGGTTAGTGAAGATGCCTTCATGCGCAAGACGCTCTGGGCTTAGGTAAAGGAAACACAGTACCTTACCCACCAGCATATCCAGCTCAGAAAGCACACTACGACCAATCAGAGACGTTGAACGTGGACGCAGGTAGAAGAAGCCTTCTGGCGCTTTCACCAATTCGGTGTTGTAGCGCTGGTAAAAAGAAGAAAGCTCAAGTTCGAAGTCTGACAACAACGCGTGGTTGTCCAGGTCTTCACTTGAGATATGACGCCCTGCTCGAAGCATGCTATCTAGCGCTGGGAACAGAGGGTTAGAAATTGCTTTTGCCAGATTCTCTGACATGTATTCATTAGTATCGGTCGATAACATTCGCTTGTACCTTTGCCCCAAATTCGTTGATTGCTTTCCAGTCTGGCTGAACGGCTTGGTAGTCGGATTCGGAATATCCCATACGTACCGCCTGATCAACGACAATGCGAGCTAAATCAAAGTGATGAGTGTGAGGGTGTTGTGCAAGGTAATCTCGCAGTACCACGCTCAAGTCAATTGGCACGCCTTGGTCTTTATGCGCTTTCAGCATGTCACCAATACGCTCTGCCAACTCATCATTGACTTGTTGAAACTCTTCGTATTCCACTTCCAACGGAACTTGACCTGTTACCTCGTCATCACGCAGCACTAGGGCTTCGTCACGAAGGTCAGAAAGCCTTTCTGCATCTGCATAAGTCAGATACCAAGGCGAATCAAAGTAGTCTTTAACGGACTGACGCAGACGCGAGCTAAACGCTCGGTTCTTATCCATATCGATAGCGGTACGGATGAACTTGTGCACGTGTCGGTCGTAACCAATCCAAAGGTCGATCGCTTGCTGGCCCCAGCTTGTGATTCGGTCCAGCTTCATCTGCAGACCAAACAAGGCTTCTTCAATAAACTCAAGCTCAGGGTCACCATAGACAATCTCTTGGATATCTAGGATCTGAGTTTGCAGTTCATCACTGGCAGCTTGCAGCGTATCTTGAAGTTCACGCAACGTGCTGGATGTTTCTGACAGAAGCGCTTCACAGTTGTTGATTGCTTCACGCCAGTCTTTGTTAAGCAAGTCAGCAATCTGTTGTTTCACAGATTGTTGCTGCTCATCCATCACACGTTGGTTGAGGTCAATTTGATCGAAGATTTCGCCTACAGAATATTTCAAGATCCCGTATACGTTCTTCTTCCAGTGGCCTGGAGTGCCACCCTTTTGTGCTGCTTCAATCGCTTTCGCCATTTCGTCCGCTACCATGGATAGCTGGATAGAAAGACGCAGTTTCGAGAACTCACGATGACGCACGTAGTAGTCAGTAATTCCTACCGCTAATGGCGATAAGCGATAAATGCTCGCTCCGTCAGTAATTTCACTGACAAAACGGCTCATAAGACGCTGCTTAACCATCTCATTGATGGCATTGTTTGCGCGGAAAGCCGAAGCTTCGCCCGTCTCATCAAATAGTCGAGTGACGATGGCAAATGCGTCGTGCAATTCACCTTCACCCAATTCTTCATCGAACCTTTCATTACTTAATACAGCGATAGCAATCAAAAATGCCAGTCGCTCAGTGGTCAGGTTCAACGAGAAATCGTGCTGCTTTACCCAGCCAACCAACTCATCGATTGGTTGCTCTGCAGCATTGAGAGTCATCTCACTCATCGTTATTCCTGTTTATCGTTCTTCTTAGCCCACACATGAATATAGCGGCCTAATGAGAGGTATGGCTCTTGTCGACAAAGTTGCTTTTCTAGCGCCAACACATCTTCAAACTCGTAATCGCCCATGTATTCCATATTGCCTATGTAATCACTGAATGAACGAATACCAGATTTTCCACAAATACTAAAACCAGAATCTTCTATCCATTGATAGACCTCTTCAGGTTTTAGACCTTTCTGTGGCTGTAGTTTAAATCTTTTCCGATGAGGCATGCCGTCTAAAACATGAGGAATGTTGCCACAAACCACATTTTTATAGACTAAGCCGTGGTGGTTATAGAACATAACCGAAGCGATGCCCCCCGGCTTGACCTGTTCCAAAACGGTTTCGAGTGCGGTTTTCGGGTCTACCAACCACTCCATCACTGCGTGGAACATGACAAGGTCCACCTGCGCTTCCATATGTTCACCAATGGATTGGACAGGCGAATGAATCAGGCGATACTGCTCAAGCAAACCGTTTTTTTCAATATCCTGCTTTGCTAGTTGCAGCATTTCCGAAGATAGATCACATAAAGCAACGTGATGTCCGAGCTTAGCAAGCTTTTGCGACATTTGTGCTAAGCCACCACCTGCATCAAGTACCTGCAGGGCTTGCTGGTCAGCCTCTAATTCACTTAGAATCTGTAGAAAATCTTCCCATACAATGATTTGGCGGATCTCACCTTTATCGGATCCGTAAATATTTTTTGCAAATTTGTGGGCGATATCGTCGAAATTACGGTCTTCTGTCACGTCTACTGGGTTATCATATCGGATTGTGCCGCTATTCTGGCACAAGAAAAGCAGGAATAAAGAGGGTCTCCCTCATTTTTATAATCAATTGATGTTTTTTCGGACTATTTAAGTATGTTTGAGCTGAAAAAAGTAATATCAGCCTTGCTCATGCCCTTACCGGCCTTACTGCTGATTGGTCTATTTGGCCTATTTTTAATTAGTTTTACCAGCAAACGTAAAACTGGTTGTTTCATTGTTCTATTCACTTTTGCTGGCATTTTCCTTGCCTCATTTCAACCTATTTCGACCAAGCTGCTCATGCCATTGGAACGCGAATACAAAGCGTTCTTACCCGTGTCAGAATCGGTCGATTATGTGATGGTTTTAGGAGCTGGCCATGTGGTCGATGACGAAATACCACCTACCTCACAACTGAGTCGTGCTGCTTTAATGAGACTCACTGAAGGTATACGTATTCTTCGTATGTATCCAGGTGCAAAACTCATTTTGTCAGGCTACGCTGGAGGGTCAGAACTCAGCCATGCCCGTATGATGGCTAACGTAGCCCTTTCGCTTGGTGTGGCAAAATCTGACATCATCTTGCTTGAAGATGCGAAAGATACCTGGGAGGAAGCAAGGCAAGCAGCGGCATTCGTAAAACAGAAAGATATTGTGCTAGTGACTTCAGCAAGCCATATGAAGCGCGCAATGTACGAGTTTCGTGCAGCAGGGATTAAGCCCATCCCAGCGCCAACCAACTTCTTGGCTGTTGCCGATATCAACCAACCTTGGCATCGGTATGCTCCAAAAGCACAGTACCTAGAACAAACGGAACGATACTGGCACGAAACACTGGGTATTATCTGGCAGCACCTACGCGACAATATTGGCCAGGCGCCAGTCGAAGAAGCGAATTAAGCCGGCTTCAAAACTAAACCAACAGGCACAAAAAAGGAGAGCATTGCTCTCCTTTTTCTTTAACGCGTTGATTTAAGTCAGCAGACTCTAGTCACCTGCGAACATGTAGCCTTCACCATGAACGGTCACAAAGATTTGTGGGTTCTTTGGGTCAAACTCCATCTTAGCGCGCATACGTCGAATCAGAACGTCGATAGTACGGTCGTTTGGCGCATCCACTCGGTGGCTGATCATATTCAAAATACGTTCGCGGCTTAATACCTGATTTGGGTATGAAGACAAGGCAACTAACAGCTCATACTCTGCTTTCGTTAGTTTCACTGGCTCACCATTGCGACTTAGAGCACGACGCTGAATATCAAACGTCCACTCACCGAAGCGCACTATGTGTTCTTCATTCGTATCATTTGCTGCTTTTTGTGAACCGTTACGAGCCGCTGAGATACGCCACAGCAAGTTTTTAACGCGAACCAATAATTCCCTTAGTTCAAAAGGCTTTGTTACATAATCGTCTGCGCCCATTTCTAAGCCCACGATTTTGTCAATGCTATCCGTGCGTCCTGTCACTAATATGATGCCGATATCTGATTGGCTGCGTAATTCACGCGTAAGCATAAGGCCATCTTCACCCGGCAGGTTAATATCCAGCATGATCAAATCTACATCGCCTTCTTGAAGCACTTCGCGCATTTCAGCACCGCTTTCTGCTTCACTAACTTTGTAACCTTCATTTTGGAAATAGCCCGCAAGCTTACTGCGAGTTACAACATCATCTTCTACGACTAATACGTGATAGCTCATTTACACCACTTTCTGTCTTTTTTATCTTCCAAGACGTATTCTATTCATAACTAGTAACATATCTAGTAATAGTTACAATAAAAAGCAAGATTTTGTGGATTTATTGATGCAAAACAAGCTTATTTGCCGCCATTCATAAACATGCATATTTCCCAATAAACCATAACAATTATAGTTACTGCTATTCATTTTAATTGTTTACACTTAGGGGATAACTATTTGGGAGCAAAAAAATGCAAGAAGTGAAAGCTTTTAACGAAAAACGAGCTGAGATTTATTGGTGGTTTTCTAGCCTGTTCGCAAAAGAGCTAACAGACAAGGAGCTGGAATCTTATCATAGTGTTGAAATTCGAAGCTTTTTAGCTGGTTTGGGTGAAAATGAAACACTCAAACCATCGGTTGATACCCTTGTTGATGCGCTTAATCGCCTACAAGATCGTGAAGATGCTCAGTTAGAGCTAGCTGCGGACTTCTGTGAACTTTTTCTTAAAACAGAAAAGCACGGTGCGCTACCTTATGCCTCAATGTACATCGGTGAATCTGGTTTATTAAACGATAAACCAGCAGAAGAGATGGAAAAGCTGATGGCAGACTTTGGTGTGCAAGTTGACGAAAATCTAAAAGAGCCTGCGGATCATTTAGCAGTCGAGTTAGATTTTTTAGGCAATATGATTATCCGCTCAAATGAACTCGAGCAAGAAAAACACATGGAAGATGCGTTCGAAAAGCAAAATGAGTTCATCCAGCAACACCTTTTGACATGGCTACCTCAGTTTGCCGCTAAATGTAAGCAATTCGATGAATTTGGCTTCTATGTTAGTGTCGCGCAACTATTAATTGCATTTTGTAAACTGGACAGCACCTACCTTCTTGGTGAATAATTGCCGCCTATTTTGGGGAGTCTGTCATTCAGACTCCCTATTTTATTCGTTTGTTTTTAATCTGGCGCAGAGAAATACAATCCATTTAGCCGTTAAACTGTGACCTCCGAGGCACAAAACAACCACCTAAAACATTGCCAGCTTGCCCGCATCAGTCTAAAATGTGAGCGCAAACGATTAAATATGATTTATATGTAAACCGCTGAAATAAAGCGGTTTTTGTGTTTTCTTAACAGGATTGCTGACCAATTCCTCACTTAGTATAAGAAAGGAATATGAGACTCAGCGATAAATGTTGCTACAAACCTTTTTATACCGATTTCGGAACAACCGCTGCCAAATATCTCAGCAATGCCCCTATTCGCAGTTGCTCGGTTTGCGCAAGACCCTAAGCGTATGGTTGTCTTCACTACGGTATTTACAGTAGCTCGATACAGGACATCATTTATGGCCACTATTAAAGACGTTGCTCGCTTAGCCGGCGTTTCTACCACTACGGTTTCGCACGTAATTAATAAAACTCGCTTTGTTGCAGAAGCAACTCAAGAAAAAGTAATGAAAGCGGTGGATGAACTTAATTACGCACCAAGTGCCGTTGCGCGCAGTTTAAAGTGCAACTCAACTCGTACCATCGGTATGCTAGTAACTCAATCTACCAACCTGTTCTTCTCTGAAGTGATCGATGGTGTTGAGAGCTACTGTTACCGTCAAGGTTACACTCTTATCCTATGTAACACGGGCGGTATTTACGAGAAGCAACGTGACTACATCCGCATGCTCGCTGAAAAGCGTGTAGATGGCATTCTAGTAATGTGTTCTGACCTGACGGAAGAACTAAAAGAGATGCTTGATCGTCACTCAGACATACCTAAAGTTGTGATGGACTGGGGTCCAGAAAGCTCACAAGCAGACAAGATCATTGATAACTCAGAAGAAGGCGGTTACATCGCGACAAAATATCTGATCGACAATGGTCACACAGACATCGCGTGTTTAAGCGGTCACTTCGAAAAAGCTGCGTGCCAAGAGCGTATTGCGGGTTATCGCCGTGCAATGGCAGAAGCAAACCTTGCGGTTAACGAAGATTGGATTCTTGAAGGCAACTTTGAGTGTGATACCGCTGTGCTAGCGGCAGATAACATTACTGCAATGGAAAAACGCCCTACTGCAGTTTTCTGTTTCAATGACACTATGGCACTTGGCTTGATGAGCCGCCTTCAGCAGAACGGCATCAAGGTACCAGATGATGTTTCTGTTATCGGCTATGACAACATTGAGCTGGCAGAGTACTTCTCACCACCACTAACGACTATCCACCAACCAAAACGTCGTGTGGGTAAAAACGCGTTTGAGATTCTACTAGAGCGTATCAAAGATAAAGAACACGAAAAACGAGTGTTTGAAATGCAGCCAGAGATCGTGATTAGAAATACGGTTAGAAAGCTCAAGTAGTCTCTAGGTAGTACTCGTTTGCTCATCATAAAAGCACCCACATGGGTGCTTTTTTATTTCACAATTCATCCGCGGCAACGAGTTTGTATGTAAAACTTTTCATACTTGTTATTTCTTCGTGTATTCAACTCTCTAGCACTGACCTTTTTCGGGTAGACCACTTTGTTAATTTATGAAACTTAACTCACGAAAAAATAATTATTAATTGAACCGAGATCACATTTATAAGCGCAAAATGTGATATTAGTCCAATATAGCAAGTATGCTCTCAGTGTCACGCACAGGGCAAACCACTCTAAAGGGTGGGACGCAAAGCTTCCGGCCTAAACTATCGCATGAGATAGCATGGTAGCGGGGTTACCGATGGCAAGTATGCATATGACGAGTTTACCCTTTAATGACATTGTGTCTGCATGCGTTTGCTAATCTCTCGGACCTGATTTTTGGTGGCGTAATTTAAATTACACCGAGATAACACATCATGGATAAACCGATACTCAAAGACTCTATGAAGCTTTTTGAGGTGCTTGGTACGATCAAGTCACGCTCAATGTTTGGCGGCTTTGGCCTTTTTGCTGATGAAACAATGTTTGCATTAGTCGTTAACAACCAGCTTCATATCAGAGCAGATAAAAAGACATCTTCAGACTTTGAAACTCAGGGACTTAAACCTTACGTATACAAGAAGCGTGGATTTCCTGTTGTTACTAAGTACTACGCCGTTTCACCAGACCTTTGGGATACACCACAACACTTAGTGGAAGTAGCCAAAAGTTCACTCGAAACTGCAAAGCTTGAAAAAGAACAGCAAGCCAGTTCTAAACCAACGCGTTTAAAAGACCTACCGAATCTTAGACTAGCGACAGAGAGAATGCTTAAAAAAGCTGGTATTGACTCTGTCACTCAGCTCGAAGAACAAGGTGCGCTAAACGCCTATAAAGCGATCCAGGAAACGCATACCGCTTCTGTAAGCATCGAGTTACTGTGGGCCCTTGAAGGCGCTATTAACGGTACTCATTGGAGCGTTGTTCCTCAGTCTCGCCGAGAAGAGCTAATTAACCACCTCTCATAATACAAGTTTGAGCTCCAGGTATTCATAAACCGCAGTTTTACACTGCGGTTTTTTTTTTGAAATTTTTTCTCACTCCATTCTGTCTTATTATCTAAGAAGCAGAAATGGAATGATAGATATGAATAAGAAACTGATTTTAGGACTGATCCTACTCGCGACGATTATCTTTTTAGGTGTGAATTTTGGTCAATATCTAACCCTAGAAAATGCCAAGGCGCAGCAAGAGGCGTTGAATGCTTTTATTAGCCAAAACTTCGTATTTGCTGCAGCAACGTATTTCTTTGCGTATATAGCTATCACCGCTTTCTCCATTCCCGGAGCTGCCGTAGTAACGCTTCTGGGTGCTGCTCTATTTGGTTTCTGGACCAGTCTCTTATTGGTTTCTTTTGCCAGCACTATTGGTGCGACCATTGCTTTCCTTAGCAGCCGTTACTTACTGCGAGAGTGGGTACAAGGCAAGTTTGGTAATAAGCTAGGTGCGATAAACGAAGGCGTTGAGAAAGACGGCTCGTTTTATCTCTTCTCACTACGTCTTATTCCCGTCTTCCCATTTTTCCTTATCAACTTGCTGATGGGTTTGACACCAATGACCATTGCACGATTCTACCTCACTAGCCAAGTTGGTATGTTGCCAGGTACAGCAGTTTATCTGAACGCTGGTACTCAATTAGCCACCATAGATAGTCTTTCTGGCATTGTGTCACCCACCGTACTTGCGTCATTTGCCTTACTTGGTTTGTTTCCAATCATTGCCAAATGGGTTATGAGTAAGATTCGCCCAACTCAAGTTCAGCAAAATGGAAACGCTCAATGAAAATCTTCATAGCGAGAAACCCAGCTGAAGCTCACATAGTCTGTGAGCTTCTCAAGACCGAGAAAATTGGCTGTGAAGTTCGAGGTGAAGGAATGTTTGGGCTAAAGGGAGAATTGCCGTTTGGTGACGATACAGACCCCTATATTTGGCTTTTACACCCAGAGCAACAGTTAAAAGCTGCTGCTATTGTTGAAGATTACCAAAAACAAGCAAATCAGACTTATCGAGATTGGCGGTGTCCAAAATGTTCAGAGATAAATGAGGGGCAGTTTGGTGCGTGTTGGCAATGCGGGTATCAAATCGGGGAGCAGTGATATATCCCCTATTTTTTCTATTGCTTTGACCTAGCGTTGCGTTAAGCAGCTAAACTTTGCTGCTTAATGAACTCGATGGAATGTTGGTTAAAATCATCTGGTCTTTCTACATTGCATACGTGGCCACAATCGGGGATTTCGCGTAATACACTCTGCTTATGCACTGCGACCATCTCCTTAACTGGCTTGATGAACATATAGTCCCGATCACCCATTAAATACAGCGTCGGAATCGGGAGTTCACGATCCTTAAAATATTTCATCAACGGGTTAACGTCTGCGGCCAAGATAAACCATCGCTTGAACTCTTTTTGGCACAACTTTTTCGCTTCACGGATAAATAGATGACGCGACTCACGCTGATTTTTCTGTGGCATCACAATATAGGCAAACAACTTATACAGCCACATGTAAGGCAAAATGTGTTTGCCTAAATTACCCAATTTCACCAGAATTTGTGAACGCGTGTTCAAACGTGTCACCGCACCACCAAGCACCATAGAACGAACACGCTCAGAAGCAAGCTCCGCGAGGTTACGGACGATGATCGTTCCAAGTGACATACCAACAAAATGTGCAGATTGGATTTTCAAGTGATCCAACACTTTTAGAATGTCTTGCGTTACCTCCGTAAAGGTGTAGCGACTTGTCATCAATTCTTTGATTAACTGGTTTGACTTTCCATGTCCTCGAAGGTCAATTAAGAGCAAATTAAAATGTTCTTTATAAGCCTTAAGTTGCTTGAACCATATTGAAGAACTGCCACCAGCACCATGCACGAAAACGACCCACTCATTACTGGTAGGGTGTAAATAGGTTTTATGGAATAGAAGTGGCTGAGTCATTTATCAGTCTGGAAAACGTTCTGTATAAAAAGAGTGAGTAAATCGTACCACACTCTATAAGGGCAAGGTAATAAAGGCACCTCATTCGGTGCCTTTAGTTACATTTTTTAAAAATTTTGCGTTAATTTAACGCAGACCTATACAACTGCAAATATTCTTCTGCGGCTTTATGCCAGCAGAAATCCCTTTGCATCGCATGAAGCTGAACACGCTTTACTTCGTTCGGACTCTGTGCGTAGAGCAATAGAGCTCTTAGCATAGTCAGCAGCAATGCTTGCGGTGTCGGCTCATAGAACACAAAACCTGTGGCTTCTTCAATGTCCACATCGTAGTCATTAACGCTATCTTTCAAGCCACCAACCCCACGAACGATAGGCAAGGTGCCATAAGCCATACTGTAGATCTGATTCAAACCACAAGGTTCAAACTCTGAAGGCATCAGGAAGAAATCAGAACCAGCCTCAACAAGGTGTGCGAGTTCATTATCGTATGCTTCCACAAAAACAAACTTATTTGCAAACTGCGCTGCGACTTCTTTCAATTGAGCGGCAAGAATAGGGTCTCCCGTTCCCACCACCACGACTTGAACATCGTGTTTCAGAAAGTCTGCCAATACTGGTAGCAAATAATGCACACCCTTTTGCTGCGTTAGGCGGCACACCATACCAAACATCGCGCAATCTGACGCACCAAGCCCCAACTTATCTTGTAGGGCTTTCTTACAGGTATTCTTACCACGCACCATACTTTGCCGATTCGCTTTGTAGTTCAGTGGTAAACTAGGATCTGTTTCCGGATTCCATGCACTGTAATCGCAGCCATTTAGAATGCCCACTAAATCATCAGCACGTTGTTGAAACTCCCATGCCATGCCATGGCTACCGAGTTCAGTCTTAAGCTCTTCTGCATAAGTCGGACTTACTGCATTGATTTTATCTGCGTTCATCACGCCTGCTTTGAGCATGGTGATGTGTGTCGCACTTACCGCTGCGTCTGATACGTTTCGACTATGAAATTCAGGGAGGCACTGAACATCATCGTAACTAAATACCCCTTTAAATACCGCATTATGAATCGAGATTACACTGCGAGTATTTGCAAAAAAGGCGTCGTCGCCATAACGATGTTTGAGTAGGAATGGAACTAAGCCCGTATGCCAATCATTAGCGTGTACGATGTCTGGTTGAAAGCCTAGCTTTGGTAACATATCAAGGCAAGCAGCACTAAAAAATGCAAAACGTTCGCCATTGTCTGAATAAGCTTGGTTATTCTCCGCATACATAGAAGGACGATTGAAATACGGCGGACAATCAATTAAGTAAACCAGATTGTCCCCAAGCATCAGTTTTAGAACTCGATAAGCAGTATGAGGCCAACTCGTTAGTTCTGTCTCTAGAACCGTCTCAGCTTCTGACAGTTGCTCTATACCGGTATAAGCTGGAATAGAAATTCGTACATCTTGCTGAAGATTTTGAAGGGCTTCCGGCAGTGCCTTGGCTACATCAGCCAAGCCACCACTTTTAATCAGTCCTTCGACTTCAGACGCTACAAACAGAACAGACAAATTGTTAGTAGCCAACACGTGCTCCTTTTGGAATTACAACAATGCCATCATCTGACACATGGTAGTGTTTCTTATCTTCTTGTAGATTTACCCCAATTTGTGTACCTGGAGCAATATCTGCGTCTTTGTCGACAATCACGCGACGAAGCACACAACCTTCCCCGACTTTCACATCGCCCAACAAAATACACTGGCTAATGTCACACGCTGAAGCAATGTTGCTGCGGAATCCAAGTACTGACTTTTCAATACGTGAACCACGCACGTAGCTGCCGTTACATACCAAGCTGTCGATGATCTGCACTCGACCATTAACAGAGTCAGTAAAGGTCGCCGGTGGCAATGGTGGGTAATAAGTATGCAGTGGCCACTTTCGGTTGTATAGAGAGAACGGAGCGTCTTTCTCGAGAAGATCCATATGAGCTTGCCAGTACGCATCAATCGTACCTACATCGCGCCAGTAAACTTCTTCTTTCTCGCCAGTGATGCGGTTAGTACTGAAGTCATAAACAAACACATCGCCACGTGGGAACATCTTAGGAATGATGTCTTTGCCAAAATCATGCGTTGAAGCTTCATTGTCAGCATCTTCAATCAGTTCAGCGAACAAGGTCTGAGCTTCGAATACATAGTTCCCCATAGATACAAGTGCATGCTCTGGATCACCTGGGATAGATTTCGGACTTTCTGGTTTTTCTTCAAAACCGATCATACGCCCTTCCGCATCCACTTCTATCACTCCAAACTGGGATGCTTCCGAAAGTGGCATACGTAATGCGGAAACCGTTAACGAAGCTTCTTTCTCTTCGTGGAAAGCCAACATCTGTTT
Source organism: Vibrio sp. SCSIO 43153 (assembly GCF_023716625.1). Classification (NCBI taxonomy): domain Bacteria; kingdom Pseudomonadati; phylum Pseudomonadota; class Gammaproteobacteria; order Vibrionales; family Vibrionaceae; genus Vibrio; species Vibrio sp. SCSIO 43153. Next base: position 1,097,754 of record NZ_CP071855.1, on the reverse strand, counting down.
GATGTCCATTTTATAGATATGATCTGAACCAAAAATACATACCTGATCAGGCTCAGCCAACTCCATAAAACGCAGGTTTTGGTAGATAGCATCTGCTGTACCTTCATACCAACGCTTACCCGTACGCATCTGGGCAGGGATCGGGTCAATAAAACGATCTGTGATGCCATTGATGTTCCATCCCTTTTTCATGTGATGGAATAAAGATTGAGATTTAAATTGAGTAAGGACGTAAATGCGCATCAAATCCGCATTCACGAAGTTGTTCAAAGCGAAATCAATAAGTCGGTAACTTCCGCCAAAAGGGACCGAAGGTTTACTGCGGGATTCCGTTAAAGGCCTCAGACGAGAGCCTTCACCGCCAGCAAGAATCATTCCCAAAACACCAGCCATTCGTTGTTCTCCATATAGTTATAGCTTGGATTTCCATATCCACTCGATCATGATAAGCCTCAGGGGTAATCGAGCGGATACCTTATAGTATCTACTCCACCAACTCTAACCGTGAGTTAGCGAGCAAAATTAAGCTATTGTGCTTTCCTTTCTACTGCCGTATTTATTCGGTTTGTTTTTATACTAATTGGCAGCAATCGGTTGCACTTATTAGGTATTAAATTATCGAATTGGAATTAAATTACAATTTTAAATATGCCATTCTGTGTCGCGTACAGAGGTTACTTGCTCAAGACGATAATTCGGTCACACTAAGCAACGCAATCGTTTACATCATGAAAACAATTTACACACAGCAAGCGTACAAATAGGTGTGTTTAATAAAAATACGGCGTCTTGATGAAAGCTCTATGACAATCAAAAATTGAAGGGTTTTGAAAATAAAAAAGGCAGCTTGTTAGCTGCCTTTGTCGTTATAGAATCGAATTACTTCGCTTTTTTACGCTTATCAGTGATATCCCACTTGCCTTCGTTATAAAGAGCGGTCCACCCACTTGGTTTTCCGTTTTCTTCAGAACGCACATAGTTCTCCTTAGTTTTACGACTAAATCGAACTACAGCTGGGCGACCATCCGGATCTTCCTGCGGTGCTGTTGCTAAATATTTGAACTTTTCAGGCAAACGTTCTTCAAAACGCGCCAGTTCAGATACCAGCGGAGCACGAGTTTCACGTGATTTAGGGAAGTTACTTGCTGCCATAAACAGGCCAGAAGCACCATCACGTAGAACAAAGTACGCATCTGAGTTTTCGCATGGCAGTTCAGGGAAATGAACTGGATCTTCTTTCGGAGGCGCAACTTCGCCATTCTTCAGAATCTTACGAGTGTTCTTACACGTCTCACTCGTACAGTCCATGTATTTACCAAAGCGACCGTTCTTAAGCACCATGTCAGAGCCACACTTGTCACACTCAACAACTGGGCCATCATAGCCTTTCACTTTGAACTCGCCGTGTTCAACGATGTAGCCTTCACAGTTCGGGTTGTTACCACAAACGTGCATCTTACGCTTATCGTCGATCAGGTACGCATCCATCGCCGTTTCACAGATAGGACAACGCTTCTTCGCGCGCAGCGCTGCAGTTTCTACATCTTCTTCTAGAACATTGATGATGCCATCTTCATCACCCAAGTTAATCGTTGTCTTACAACGCTCTTTAGGTGGTAATGCATAACCAGAACAGCCCAGGAATACACCCGTAGATGCAGTACGGATACCCATTGGACGGCTACAAGTCGGACACTCGATGTCTGTCATCACGATGTGATTCAGCTTCATGCCGCCTTCGTTTTCGTCCTGTTCCGCTTTCTCAAGATCGCCAGTGAAGTCGGTGAAGAAGTTGTCTAGGACATCTTTCCACATCACATCGCCTTCTGCGATTTGGTCAAGCTTCTGTTCCATACGAGCTGTGAAGTCGTAGTTCATTAGGTCGTTAAAGCTGTCATCTAGGCGGTCTGTAACGATCTCGCCCATCTTCTCTGCGTAGAAACGACGCTGCTCAACTTTCACATAGCCGCGATCTTGGATCGTAGAGATGATAGAAGCGTAAGTTGAAGGACGACCAATGCCGCGCTTCTCAAGCTCTTTAACCAATGCCGCTTCTGTAAAACGTGCAGGTGGCTTAGTAAAGTGCTGTTTAGGCTCTAGTGACTCTAGGTCTAGCTTTTCGCCTAACTGAACGGCTGGAAGAATCGTATCTTCGTTTTTACCCATTGGGCGTTGTACGCGAGTCCAACCGTCAAACTTGAGGATACGGCCTTTCGCTTTTAGCGTGTATTCTGCCGCCTTCACACTGATTGTCGTTGAATCGTATTCTGCTGGCGTCATTTGACAGGCAACGAACTGATTCCAGATCAATGAATAAAGTTTGTGTGCGTCCGCATCAACACCTTGTAGGTCTTCTGATTTCACAGAAACATCTGAAGGACGAATCGCTTCGTGCGCTTCTTGTGCGCCCTCTTTGCTACCGTACGTTAGCGGTTTAGCAGGAAGGTACTTGTCTCCATACTCAGAGCCGATGAATCCACGAACCGCATCTACTGCTTCCGCACTCAAGTTGGTTGAGTCGGTACGCATATAGGTGATGTAACCCGCTTCATACAAACGCTGCGCGAGCATCATTGTCTTCTTAACGCCGTAGCCAAGACGAGTACTTGCCGCTTGTTGCAGTGTTGAAGTGATGTACGGTGCAGACGGCTTACTCTTTGTTGGGCGGTCTTCACGCTTACAAACTTCGTAGCTCGCTTTTTCCAGTACTGAAAGCGCTGCTTTGGTCTCTGTCTCGTTGACTGGCTTAAACGCAACGCCATCTTTTTGCGCAACAAGAAGTTTGAATGCAGTCTTGTCTTTAGTGTGCGTATTTGCGTTGATATCCCAGAATTCTTCTGGAATAAAAGCATTAATCTCACGTTCGCGCTCAACCAACAGCTTCACCGCTACCGACTGTACACGACCAGCAGACAGACCACGTGCCACTTTCTTCCATAGCAATGGCGAAACCATGAAACCAACAACGCGGTCCATGAATCGACGTGCTTGCTGTGCGTTAACACCATCCATATTTAGCTCACCAGGTGTTTGGAAAGCTTGTTGGATTGCATTCTTAGTAATCTCGTTAAAAACTACGCGTTTGTATCGCTCTTCATCGCCGCCGATGATCTCACGAAGGTGCCATGCGATTGCTTCCCCCTCGCGGTCCAAATCGGTTGCGAGATAGACGTGGTCAGCATCTTTGGCTAATTTTTGCAGTTCGCTTACAACTTTTTCTTTACCTGGAAGGATTTGGTAGTTCGCTTCCCAGTCATGATATGGGTTAATCCCCATTTTTTTGATCAAAGCTTTACGGTCTTTTTCTTTTTTGACTCGCGCTTTTTCTTCTGGGCTCATTCCTTTTGTAGAAATTGCCGCGGCTTTTTTCTCACCAGTGCTTTGACCGGCCGTAGGGAGATCACGCACGTGACCAACACTAGACTTAACAATAAAGTCTTTACCAAGGTACTTGTTTATCGTCTTTGCCTTGGCTGGTGACTCCACTATAACGAGTGATTTACCCATAACTGACTCTAACGTCCTTCATAATAATGCGGGTTAAAACTCCCAAAGGAAGCTACCCGCATAATGTTCTATTTCATTGCTTCTTTTTTTACTATTGTGCGAGATGAAAAGAAGATCAACTGCTTTTTTGAAATTCAGATCCGATTGGTTGACAATTCATCGCCTTTATACTTTGACAAGTCAGGGTTCTGCAAAAGGTCTTGAGCGGCATATACTAAGCAGGCAAAGTTTCCTCTCGCTAGTCGAATTCAATAAATTTTGTCTCTCATCACAAAATAATTTGTCATAAGCGATTAGAACGTAACCTTAAGTTATGGCAATGAAATATTGGCTATTTGCAGATGAGAATCGCTTCGCTACTCCCTCTATATTAACGTGCGATGTTCGTAAAACACGCAATCACAGTTTTTAGCCTGCAAACCTAAGACAATTGAGGGTATACTGCGCCCCATCAAGTTTCATTGAATGACGAGAGTGCTATGTCTGACAGAAAACACATTGAAGAATTTGACCTTCTTTTGATTGCAAACCAAATTATCCAAGAGCACGATGACTTTATCGAAGGGATGCGTGCAACAAGTGTTGAAGAAAAAGACGATGTTTTGGTATTTAAAGGTGAATATTTCTTGGATGAGAAAGGCCTACCGACACCGAAGACAACCGCGGTATTCAACATGTTTAAATACCTAGCGCATCATCTTTCTAAAGAATTCACATTGAATAAATAATTAAAATTCAATAAAAAAGCCAGAGCACTCACTCTGGCTTTTCTCTTTCAATACGATTAATTAACAGCTCAATGCTTTCAATTTATCGAAGTAGTCTGGGAATGTCTTTGACGTACACTTAGGATCGTTAATCGTCACCGGCGTATCACTTAGCGCCACCAGCGAAAAGCACATCGCCATGCGGTGATCATCGTAGGTATCAATCGCAGCATGCGTAAGCTGTGATACTGGCTTCACGATGATGTAATCTTCACCCTCTTCCACCTCTGCGCCAACTTTACGAAGCTCTGTCGCCATTGCAGATAAACGGTCAGTCTCTTTTACACGCCAGTTGTATACATTACGAATAGCGGTAGTGCCTTCAGCAAACAGCGCAGTCGTCGCAATGGTCATTGCCGCATCTGGGATATGGTTGTAATCCATATCGATGCCTTTCAATTGGCCAACACGAGAAATGACGTAATCATCGCCCCATTCGATTTCTGCACCCATTTTTTCAAGCGCATCAGCGAATTGAATATCACCCTGAATACTATTTTTACCAATACCAGTGACTTTAACTTCACCACCTTTGATCGCTGCGGCAGCCAAGAAGTAAGAAGCCGATGACGCATCACCTTCCACCAAGAAATCACCCGGAGCGACATATTGCTGGCCAGCAGGAATCACGAATTCTTGGTAATCATTGTTGATCACTTCCACACCAAACTGCTTCATGATGTGCAACGTGATATCGATGTAAGGTTTAGAAACCAACTCACCTTCGATATTGATACGAATTTCACCTTCAGCCAACGGTGCTGACATAAGAAATGCGGTAAGGAATTGGCTAGAGATTGAACCATCAATAGATACAGAGCCAGACTTAAGTCCCGTTCCTATGATTTTTAGTGGTGGATAATTTTCACTCTCTAGGTAAGTTACATCTGCACCCGCTGCTTTCAACGCAGTAACTAGATGACCAATTGGGCGTTCTTTCATGCGAGGCTCGCCGGTAAGAACATACTCACCTTCACCTAAACATAGAGCAGCTGCAAGTGGACGCATCGCTGTACCTGCATTGCCTAGAAAAAGCTCAACTGGTTCAGAAACAGAAAAAGGTCGGCCAAGACCTTCTACGACACATTCCGTTTTGTCTTCAGACAATTTGTATTGAACGCCAAGCTTAGTCAGCGCGTTCAACATATGACGAATATCATCGCTGTCGAGAAGGTTGGTCAAACGAGTGGTGCCTTTTGCTAGTGCAGCAAGAAGCAAAGCTCGGTTGGAAACGCTTTTTGACCCAGGAAGGTTCACTTCCCCTTGAATTTTATTGATAGGTTGTAACGTTAGGCTTTCCATTAAAAGTTGATAATCCTTTGTGCTCTCAACTTAACCGTTTTTGAGAGCTAAACAATTCTTCGTAAATTCAGACTAACGAAAAAACCGCCACAAAACCAGAGCAAACCTAAGCTATTTTTTGAATAATTAATCAGCCTTGCTTTTGTAACGCAAACGTTGGCTTAATAGGCAATGTCGACTCTAACGCCATCATCAAAGTACAAGATTCGAACATCATCACCTCGGGAAAACAACATAGTATTATCAACGTCTTGTATTACGTTGATAAGTTTGTTGCCATCAACCTTGATCAGCAGTTCTACCAACTTGTATTCCACGGTATATTCGTAATTGCCGCGATTTCTGACTACCGCAGCGCCAGCAAGCGCACCAACTGCAGTCGCTACTTCTTTGCCCGTACCACCACCAAATTGGTTACCAACTAAACCACCGATGGTAGCTCCGAGCAATGTTTCCCAGCCGGTACTTTGTGACTGTTTTATCTCTTGCTGCGTTATGTATCGCACAGAATCAACTTTACCATACACGACTTGATTCACGGGTTTTGCTACATTTCTTTCATAAGCTGCATTGGCGAAAAATGGCAAAAACAGTATGATCCATGCCCATCGTTTTATATTAAATATTACTCCGCTCATAATAAGCTCCTATAGGCTCTGATGTTGGTAATTTTATCTTTATGGCTATCTATCTAACTGAACTTGGTGATTCGCTCTCATTTCCATCACCTTACGAAGCATTGAGCGATCCAAACGGTTTGCTCGCTTTTGGTGGTGACCTGAATCCTGAACGTATTCTTAATGGCTACCATCAAGGTATTTTCCCTTGGTATGGTCCCGGAGAGCCGATTCTTTGGTGGAGCCCATCACCGCGCGCTGTATTTGCTCCTTTGACATTTAAGCCTTCCAAAAGCTTAAAAAAGTTTCAGCGTAAACAACAGTATAAAGTAACATTAAACAACGCAACTGAACGCGTCATTCAGCTATGCTCTTCAACTCGCCCAGCAGAAGAAACTTGGCTCAATGAAGAGATGCAAACTTCATATATTGAGCTAGCAAAACGCGGCCATTGCCACTCTGTAGAAGTATGGCACGATGAGAAATTAATTGGCGGTTTATACGGTATTAGCGTAGGGCAACTTTTTTGTGGTGAATCAATGTTCAGCCTTAAAGACAACGCCTCCAAAATTGCATTGTGGTATTTATGCGAACATTTGGCGTCAAACCAGGGTCAATTGATCGATTGCCAGGTAATGAACCCGCATCTTAAGTCACTTGGAGCAATTGAAATTGAACGTGACGAGTTCGTCCAAAAACTACTATCTTTAAGAGACAAGAAAACCAATCTGGGAACATTCGAACCACAAACTCTTCAAGGCGTCGTATCATGAGCACGGATCTGCAACAAATTCGTATCGGTTTAACGAACAATCATCCATGCAGCTACTTACCAGAGCGTGAAGAGCGCGTGGCCGTTGCGCTTGATGCTAGTCTACACAACGAACAGAACTATCAGATTTTGATGGCCAATGGGTTCCGTCGCAGCGGTGACACGATTTATAAACCTCATTGTGAAAACTGTAATGCTTGCCAGCCCATTCGTATTGCAGTGCAGGATTTTGTCGCCTCAAAGAGTCAAAAGCGGTTACTCAAGAAAGGCCAAACTTTTTATTGGGAAATGAAAAGTAAACTCGACGATGGTTGGTTTGAGCTCTACAGCCATTACATTTGCCAAAGGCACAAAAATGGAACCATGTACCCCCCAAAAGAAGATGAGTTTGAACGATTTGCTCAAACGACATGGTTAACCACTGGGTTCCTTCATATTTATGACGAAAGTCATCGCTTATTAGCCGTTGCTGTTACCGATATAATGGAGCATTGTGCAAGCGCATTTTATACCTTCTTTGATCCTGACTTTCCTTTATCTCTTGGTACATTAGCCGTACTGTTTCAATTGGAGTACTGTCAAAAACAGAGTAAAGATTGGTTATATTTGGGCTATCAGATCGATGAATGTCCAGCGATGAACTACAAAACTCGCTTTCAACGACACCAAAGGCTAGTAAATCAGCGTTGGCAAGGGTAGAATACGCTCCAACTTTACATAATTACTGTTTAGCGGCAAAATAAGCGCGCTAATACCGCCTAATTTCTAAAGAGGATTAAATGGCTAAAGAAGACGTAATTGAGATGCAAGGCACTGTGCTTGACACTCTACCAAACACTATGTTCCGCGTTGAACTTGAAAACGGTCACGTTGTGACTGCACACATCTCTGGCAAGATGCGTAAGAACTACATCCGTATTCTTACTGGTGATAAAGTAACTGTAGAGATGACTCCATACGACCTATCTAAAGGCCGCATCGTCTTCCGCGCTCGTTAATCATAGATTTTCGGATGCAAATAAAAAACGGAGCTTATTGCTCCGTTTTTTAGTTAATGCTAAAGCAATTCAGCCAGTTCCTTTGTGAGTTGCAATACCGGCCTGTTACCGACATCATAGTTACCTGCTGTCGCGACAATTACCGCATTTTTACTTGGTAGCATCATAATGTATTGCTCACCAATGCCTACCGCGGCAACAGCGTTATTGACATTTGATACTTGCCAAAAATGCAGACCGTACCCCATTTCATAGCCAGTAAATTGGCTCAATCTCAATTCATCAAACCACTTGTTGCCAACAACTCGTTTGCCCGCATATTCACCTTTATGCAGCCACATAAGACCAAATTTACCCATATCAGTTGAGGTTAAGCGTAAGCCCCAATCTGCCCCAGGCTCTCCACTTCCTAATTGAGTTAACCATTGATACTGAACAATACCGAGAGGAGAAAATAGCTTCTCTTTCATTACCTTTGTAAAAGGCTTTTCATAGACTTTCTCAATCACCTTAGAAAGCCCAATGGTTGAGAGCCCGCTATAGGCAAAGCGAGTTCCAGGTTCAAAAGAGAGAGGTGTAGACAAAAACTGCTCAAGCAAGTTTTTGGCATTATAGTGCCGAGCAAAAATATTGCCCTGCTTGTACGGAGAGCTCAATTCATCCAACGCAAAGCCAGTCGACATATTCATCACGTCTCGAAGTGTGATGTTCAGCTTCTTATCTCGATCGCTAGCTTGATATTCAGGAAAAAAGCTAAAAATTGGTACATCTAAGCTTTCTATTTTACCTTCATCAATCGCAATGAAGATAAGGGTGGCTACAAACGACTTGGTTACTGAGTGAACATTATGAAGGACATCGCGACCTACGGCTAAGTTAGCGGTGTGGTAATTACCATTTCTTCCGCTTCCCTCTCGATAAAGTTCGAGTACTAAACGATCATTCTGCCAGACTAACAAACTATGGATGTTTGCCGCTTTACCTCGTTCTATGCGAGCGACTATAGGCTCAAAAACTGCGGTATTTTTCTCTATATGCAAATGACTATTGTCACAAGCAACCAACAGCAAGCACAGCACGATTAATAGTCGTTTCATTGAATTGACGCTCCAGTCCATATCCTACCCATGACTAAAACAGAATTGGTTTGCGACGTCAGCGTGCTATAAGAATAAAAAAAAAGCGTGCGACTCGTCGCACGCTTTTACCAGGACTAACTGATAATGTTAGTGAAGCGCAGCTTCTTTCTCGCTCAAGTACTCAAACTTAAGCTCGTCTTTCACTAGTGTCACCTTCACTGTACCACCGTCAACCAATGAGCCGAACAGAAGTTCATTCGCCAAAGGTTTCTTAAGCTGCTCTTGGATAACACGTCCCATTGGGCGAGCCCCCATCGCTTTGTCGTAACCTTTGTGCGCTAACCAATGACGAGCATCTTGTGATACTTCCATCGATACGCCACGAGCATCCAATTGAACTTGAAGCTCCACGATGAACTTATCAACTACTTGATGGATAACTGCTTCATCCAAGCTATTAAACCAGATGATGTTATCTAGACGGTTACGGAACTCTGGTGTGAACACTTTCTTGATTTCCGCCATCGCGTCATGGCTGTTATCTTGTTGGATAAGACCAATCGATTTTTTCTCAGTTTCAGCCACACCTGCGTTGGTTGTCATCACAAGAATAACATTACGGAAGTCTGCTTTACGGCCGTTGTTATCTGTCAGCGTGCCGTTATCCATCACTTGAAGTAGCAAGTTAAAGATATCTGGGTGCGCTTTTTCGATTTCATCAAGCAGAACGACTGAATGAGGGTGCTTAAGCACAGCATCGGTCAACAGACCACCTTGGTCATAGCCTACGTAACCAGGAGGCGCACCAATCAAGCGGCTTACTGAGTGACGCTCACCGTACTCAGACATATCAAAGCGCAGTAGTTCAATACCAAGTAGTTTTGAAAGCTGAACGGTGACTTCTGTTTTACCAACACCAGTAGGACCAGCAAACAGGAATGAACCTACAGGCTTGTTATCTACACCAAGCCCTGCACGCGACAGTTTAATCGCTTCAGAGAGTGCATCAATCGCGTTGTCTTGACCGAATACCAACATCTTCATCTTGTCATCAAGATTCTTCAGAATGTCTTTATCAGAAGACGACACTGATTTTTCCGGAATGCGCGCCATCTTAGCAACCATCGATTCGATGTCTGCAACGCCAACGGTCTTCTTACGACGACTTGCTGGTGCTAGGCGGCTGCGAGCACCCGCTTCATCGATCACGTCGATAGCTTTGTCTGGTAGATGGCGTTCATTAATGTATTTCGCCGATAGCTCTACTGCTGCGCGCAACGCTTTGTTGGTGTAACGCACTTCATGGTGAGCTTCGTACTTAGGTTTCAAACCAATCAAGATCTTCGTCGTATCATCCAAAGAAGGCTCTACTACATCGATCTTTTGGAAACGACGCGACAATGCACGCTCTTTCTCAAAGATGTTGCTGTACTCTTGGTACGTCGTTGAACCGATACAACGCAACTTACCGCTGCTTAGCAGAGGCTTAATCAGATTAGCAGCATCGACTTGACCACCAGAAGCTGCACCCGCACCGATGATGGTATGAATTTCATCGATGAACAGAATCGCGTCTTCTTCTTTTTCAAGCTGCTTCAAAACAGATTTAAAGCGTTTCTCAAAATCACCACGGTATTTAGTACCAGCCAGTAGGGAGCCGATATCTAAGGAATAAATCACGCTATTTTGAATCACTTCAGGCACTTGGCCTTCCACAATTCTCCACGCAAGACCTTCCGCGATAGCCGTTTTACCTACGCCAGCTTCACCCACAAGTAATGGGTTATTCTTACGACGACGGCACAGTACTTGGATCGTGCGTTCTAGCTCTTTGTCACGACCAATCAATGGGTCGATATTACCTGCTTTCGCAACTTGGTTTAGGTTAGTTGCAAAGCTTTCCAGACGCTCTTCTGGGTTGGTTTCTTCAGGTGCTTCTGAGCCAAACGAATCAGACGAAGAAGAATCTTCACTTGAGCCCGATGCTTTAGTGATGCCGTGAGAGATAAAGTTAACAATGTCCAAACGAGAAATGTCGTTCTTTTTGAGCAGATAAGCTGCGTGAGATTCTTGCTCACTGAAAATGGCAACGAGGACGTTTGCCCCTGTTACTTCGCTGCGACCAGACGACTGAACATGGAAGACGGCGCGTTGAAGTACACGCTGGAAACTCAATGTCGGCTGGGTTTCGCGCGTCTCATCACTTTCTGGGATGAGCGGCGTTGTTTGGTCGATAAAAATATCGAGTTCATTTCGCAAAGCATCAAGGTCCGCTTTGCAGGCTAGAAGGGCTTCCTTAGCTGCATCATTTTCCAATAATGCAAGTAGGAGGTGTTCGACAGTCATGAACTCGTGGCGTTTATCACGTGCACGAGCGAATGCACCGTTAAGGCTTGACTCTAGTTCTTTATTTAGCATAAGTACCTCCCGAAAGAACAACTTGGGTTGCTCGAGCAAGTCTTCTTATTACGCTTGCTCCATAGTACATAGTAGCGGATGCTCATTTTCCCTTGAGTACATCGTCACTTGCGCTACTTTTGTTTCGGCAATTTCTGCGCTAAAAGTTCCGCAGACTGCCTTTCCTTCATAGTGAACCTTGAGCATAATTTGCGTCGCTTTGTCGATATCATGTGAAAAGAAACGCTCAAGTATCTCTATGACGAAATCCATAGGGGTATAATCATCATTATTTAGTACAACGTTATACAGCTTAGGAGGCTGAATTTTTGTACTTTCTTTCTCCAGAAGATCGGAGTCTGGAGTTACCCATTCAAAATTTTTACTCATGGCTATCTAAAAGTTATCGTATCAAAGGGTTGATGGTTTTACCTGCTTCGCAACAGACTACCATAAGCATACCGTGCGGTGTAGTGAGATAAGGCACCTAAATGCACTTTGATTGATAAAATTTTTCTCTTACATAGAGCCTAATCCACCAGTTCACTCGCTGCAAATAAAAGATTTTCTGATACGGACAAAAGTCGATTATTAAACCAGCAACTGAGTACTTTTCGTTGGTGGAATTTATCCCCCTCTCTAGTAAAAGGCAGAGATCACATTTACTCCACGAGCACCCTCTTAATTTCACTATTTATGCAGTTTCAACTCTTACCACACATTTTTCTAATATAAGCCTTGTGGATAGTATCTTTTACCACTCTTAATCACACTTATAGACCGATACTCTAATTCTCAGATTATATTGACAAAAGACATTGCAAAATTGTTAATCTCAAAAGTGATTTGTTTTCAAATATGTTGTTTTTTGTACATATTTGCTATTGACTGTCTCACCTCTTTGACTACAGTGGAATGTGTTGATGCATATTTTTTCAGTGGTGTTGTAGCTGGAGGCTTACTGCTTCGCTGAGAGTTTGCGCAACAATGACGTGTATTAGCATTATTGCTAAGAGAAGTACTTTGGCTAAAGGTATGGCCGAAGTGAAGAACAACATCAGTAAAAAATGCATGAGGGATGTAAACGCATGGCTACAGGTACAGTAAAGTGGTTTAACAATGCCAAAGGATTTGGGTTTATCTGTTCGGATCAAGAAGAGGGAGACATATTCGCCCACTACTCTACTATCCAAATGGACGGTTATCGTACACTGAAAGCAGGCCAACAAGTCTCATACGAGGTTGAAAAAGGTCCAAAAGGTTCACACGCAAGCAGCGTAGTACCAATAGAAGACCTAGCCAAATAAATAAAGCGCTGTCGGAAAGACAAACCATTTGCTCTCGTCAAAGCACAACATAACTTGCTTTTATGAAGAGAAAAATAAACCCGCTTAAAGCGGGTTTATTGTTTTTATCAGTCTTTGACACGCGCTACCTAAGTAGCGCGTACAGAGTTACTTGTTGATAATAGCGTTCAACGTCGCGCTTGGACGCATCAATGTCGATGCTAGAGCGTCATCCAGAGAGTAGTAACCACCTAACTCTCCTTTTACACCCTGGGCATTGTTTAGCTCAGAAACAATCGCGTCTTCTTGCTCTGCCAACGCTTTTGCTACTGGTGCAAACTCTGCCGCAAGATCGGCGTCGACCGCTTGCTCAGCCAAAGCTTTCGCCCAGTACGATGCCAAGTAGTAATGGCTACCGCGGTTATCTAACTCACCAACTTTGCGAGAAGGTGATTTGTTTTCATCGAGGAACTCACCTGTCGCTTTATCAAGTGCGTCGGCCAGAACTTGAGCTTTTGCATTGCCAGCAACTGTACTTAGATGCTCAAGAGACGCAGCAAGTGCAAGGAACTCACCTAGAGAATCCCAACGCAAGTGGTTCTCTTTCTCTACCTGTTGAACGTGTTTAGGAGCTGAACCGCCCGCACCTGTTTCGAATAGGCCGCCACCATTCATAAGTGGAACGATAGACAGCATCTTCGCAGATGTACCTAGCTCTAAGATTGGGAACAAATCAGTTAGGTAGTCGCGAAGTACGTTACCTGTTACCGAGATTGTATCTAGACCTTCTTTGATACGCTCTAGAGAGAATTTACATGCATCGATTGGTGCAAGGATCTTAATTTCTAGACCTGAAGTGTCGTGTGCAGGAAGGTATGCATTTACTTTCTTGATAAGCTCTGCATCGTGAGCACGCGCTTCATCAAGCCAGAACACAGCCGGTGCACCCGAAGCACGAGCGCGAGTTACAGCAAGTTTCACCCAATCTTGGATCGGCGCATCTTTGACCTGACACATACGGAAGATGTCACCTTCTTCTACAGCTTGCTCAAGAAGAACTGCACCAGAAGCATCTACAACGCGTACAGTACCTGCTGCATCTAGAATGAATGTTTTATCGTGTGAACCGTATTCTTCGGCCTTCTGAGCCATTAGGCCTACGTTTGGAACGCTACCCATTGTTGTTGGGTCAAACGCGCCGTGCTCTTTACAGAAGTCGATAACCGCTTGGTAAATACCTGCATAGCTACGATCTGGAATCATTGCTTTGGTATCTTTCTGCTTACCGTCTGGTCCCCACATTTGGCCAGAAGCACGTAGCATTGCAGGCATAGAAGCATCAACAATGATATCGCTTGGTACGTGTAGGTTAGTAATACCACGATCTGAATCCACCATCGCTAGTGCTGGTTGCGTTTCGTATACCGCAAGAATAGCCGCTTCGATTTCTGCTTTTTGTTCCGCAGGTAGCGCATCGATCTTCGCATATACGTCACCGATACCGTTGTTTACATCAACGCCTAGCTCTTCAAACAGCTTGCCGTATTTCGCAAATACGTCTTTGTAGTAAACCTTAACTGCGTGGCCGAAGATAACTGGATCCGACACCTTCATCATGGTCGCTTTCATATGCAGAGAAAGCAGGACGTCTTGTTGTTTTGCTTCTGCAATTTCTTTCTCGAAGAACTCAACAAGCGCTTTCTTGTTCATTACTGAACAATCGATCACTTCTTTGTCTTGCAGAGGGAATGCTGATTTAAGTTCTTTTACCGAACCATCAGCAGCAACAAATTCGATTTTTACGTCAGTCGCACCAGAAACAGTTGTCGACTTTTCACTACCGAAGAAATCGTTGTCCGCCATGCTTGAGACATGAGATTGGGAATCAGCTGACCATGCACCCATTGAGTGTGGATTCTTCTTCGCGTAATTCTTTACTGAAAGTGGCGCACGACGGTCTGAGTTACCTTCGCGTAGAACTGGGTTAACCGCACTACCTTTGATTTTGTCGTAAGTCGCTTTAATCGCTTCTTCTTCGTAAGTGCTCGGTTCTTCTGGGTAGTTTGGTAGTTCGTAGCCTTTTGCTTGTAGCTCTTTAATAGCCGCTTTTAACTGTGGAATAGACGCAGAAATGTTTGGAAGCTTGATGATGTTTGCTTCTGGTGTTTTTGCCAACTCACCAAGTTCTGTTAGCGCGTCACCGATGCGCTGCTCTTCTTTTAAATGCTCTGGGAAGTTAGCGATAATACGACCCGCTAACGAAATATCACGTGTATCTACATTAATGCCAGACGATGCGGTAAACGATTGAATGATTGGTAGTAATGAATAGGTTGCTAACGCCGGGGCTTCATCAGTGATTGTGTAGATAATTGTAGGTTTTTCTGTAGGCATGAAATTTCCCTATTTTTTACTCAACTAAGCTGAACAACTCAGCAACTGAGTTTGTTGAATTGACGCATTGCTAAACGTTAGTAGTGCATTTCTCCTCACCAACGCGACATGCGGTTTGCACTCTTTTTTATAGTTTGAAGCTCTATGGCTCTCTATCCATGAGTACACTTTGTGCCAAGTTTACTTTTATGCTGTGCTTATGTAGGAACACCGCCCTAAAAGCAACTTGGCTATATCATTAAACAAATAACACTAAATAGTCTATTATTCTGTGCGCTTTTGTTAGTTTTAGGCGCGCAAATGATAGCCGATCAGAAGAAAACTTAAAACTTTCAAACACAGTTCATTTACATTTTTGCAAGGTAGTTAACATGTCATCTCGCACGGGTCATGAGAAAGGTCGCCGCAGCAACCAATCTAAATCAAGCCATTTTAAACGCTCAAGTAAGCCAAACCATTCAAATGGACCAGCTAAAAATAGGCCAGGCCGCACAACCCGATCCTCAAAACCCGCGAGGCAACGCATTGCACCTGAAGATCGTAAAGTGATTATCTTCAACAAGCCATATGACACGTTAAGCCAGTTTACTGATGGGGATGGTCGCAAAACCTTAGCGGATTACATCCCAGTGAAAGATGTATACGCTGCAGGGCGATTGGATAGAGACAGTGAAGGTCTGATGGTGCTAACAAACGATGGCATCTTGCAGGCTAAGTTAACGCAGCCTCAATCGAAATCACCAAAAACCTATTGGGTACAGGTAGACGGTGCGCCTCAAGAAGAAGACTTAGAGAAGCTACGAAAGGGAGTGGAACTGAGAGACGGCATGACGTTACCTGCAAAAGTTGAAGTGATGCCTGAGCCAGCGATCTGGGACAGAACCCCACCCGTCCGGTTTAGAGCAAATATCCCCACGACTTGGTTATCCATTACCATCATTGAGGGTCGAAACCGTCAAGTTAGGCGTATGACAGCGCATATCGGCTTCCCAACGCTGCGTTTAGTTCGTTACTCAATGGGCGATATACAGCTTAATGATTTAACACCCGGAGAGTGGAAAGAAATCAAACTCTAACTTCAAACCTCAAAAAACATAAAAGCAGGCATTAGCCTGCTTTTTTAGCTTTTACTACTACAAATAACGATTATTGTTGAGCGACCCACTTCTTAAATGTTTCTTTTTCTTGTGGCGTTGCTTTGTTATACATCGTCTTTAAAAGATCAACCATTTGGCTGTCTTGAGTTGTGTGTTTCTGGCTACTCTTAATTTCCTGAGCTTTAGGCTCTATTTCGCTTACCGCTTGTTGGTGTTGGTTAACTGTCACGTAAGTAACCGCGACACTAGCAAGACCACCAGCGATATTGTAGTTGCGTGCCTCTTGAGAATAGTTACGACCGATTTGAACGCCATCAGATTCTAATACGTCTTCAACCAAATCAATTAGCTGCCCTTTAGAATCAAGTAACTGCCACGCCAACGGAGAAATGTTTGTTTGTGCTTGTCGATAAGTTTTGAATTTAGGTAACTCGAACGTTAGTTCTTCATCTGTTGCATCGAATTTGGCTATGATGACGTCACCATAAACGCCTTTAATGTCATCACCGATTTCAAACTCTGGCTGATATTTGAAAACAATCTGGTTTGTTCCGTCCGGGAGCTCCATCGTTTTCTCACCTGAAAATAAGCCGCCCTCTAACTTTGGCTTCTCCATATTTACAGACAATAATTTCACATCCTCAGGCACTACCAGAGTTGTCGCAGCGTACAGGTTTGCACTTGCAAACAAAGACAATACCATTGCTGCTTTTAGTGATAACTGCATAGACTTATATTCCTTATCTTCAATAAAAAAGACCCAGCATAAAGCTGGGTCTTACAATATCAAACTGGGTTTTGATTACCAGTAGAAACGTGCACCAACACCGAAGTCAGTCTTAGAATCTGTTGCTACAGTCGCTTTACCAGCTTCTAGCTTATCACCATCGAAGTTGTAACCAGCTTCAGCGAATACGCGAGCCCACTTAGAGAACTTGTATTCAACGCCAGCGTAAAACTTAGATTGGTCGCCGTCTTTCTTACCAGCTTTGTCAGAAGAAGATGCTACTAGCTCGTAACCAGAGTAAAGAGTTGTTTTAGGAGCAACTGCGAACATACCCGCTAGAGAAAGAGCGTGAGAGTCGATTGTTTCGCTTGCAGCTTTGTCATCGTTCTCGTTGTAGTAGTATGTTGCACCTAGAGTGTGTTCACCTAGAGCGTACTCAGCAGTTACTTCGAAAGATAGGTTTTCGCTGTTGTTGCCTTTAGAAGCGATCTTGTTCTCAGAAGATAGAACACCCGCGTGCATAGATAGGTCACCGAAAGACTTACCTACGAATACTTCGCGAACTTCTTCGTTCTTGTCATTTTCGCCTAGTGCGTAACCAGCTTTTAGCCAGAATGCATCGTTTTCGAATGCGTATTTGATTTGAGAAGAGTTGTTCCAAGCGTGTCCGTAAAGAAGTGCAGAACCGCCGAAGAAGTATGAGTAATCAGCACCGTAAACGTCATCCGCGAAAGTACCTTCTTTACCGAAGCGGATAGTACCCATTTCACCCATGTCGAAACCGATGATGTGACGACGAACGTATACTGTATCGTCTGTACGCTCGCTTGAGTTTTCTTCAGCGCCGTAGTTGTCACCTAGACCTACACCTAGCTCAACTTCACCTAGAACTTTTAGGCTGTCGTTTACAACGTAAACGCCGTTAACACCCATACGTGAAGAGCTAGTGTTTAGCTCAGCTGTGTGGTCGTTGCTATCTAGGAATAAAAGAGTTGGACGTAGTTGACCGTAAAAATCAACAGAACCGCCTTCAGCTTTGTATACTTCAGCTGCGTTTACTGAAGTTGCAGACGCAACTACAGCTAGAGCTAATAGAGTCTTTTTCATAATTAATCCACTGCCTTTTCTTAGTTTGGGATATCCTTGTCCGATTCCCTTTTTTTATTTTCGAAACCACTTGTTATCGAAGCGTAACAATGTTGGTTTACAAAATCTGGGCACTAGAGTGCAAAAGATTATTCTGCCTGTCAAATTTTCTAAATATCCACATCAAAAAACAAAAATACACTTTAAAAACAATAACTTGATTTTTTATATTTAAATTATTCGATGAAGTTCTAAACAATCGACTTGATTTTTATTAATTTATCTAACCATCAATAACCAGCCTTAAGTTTTGATAACCAATATAAAAAACCATTAATTTAGAATAAAATGCTACTGAAAAGGTATTTTTGAAGTTTTATATATTTCATTCCATGAAATTATTTTCATTTGAATTAGGTTCAATATTTTTTTGTGAACAAGATCTACATTCCATACAAAAGCATTCCATTTTGTGAACTACTGTACAGCTAGTGAAGTGTGCTACTATGCGCCACCAACGCATTTGAGGCCCGTATGCTAACCAGTAACATTCAAAAGTCGATTCGAAACAGCTATCAGAACTTACAAGCTCAACTGGACAACTTTGTGCCACGTCGAGCACAAAACTATCTAGTCGCTGAGATTGCAAAAACGCTATGCGGGCAATACCACAAATCAAATCGTATGCTAATTGCTGAAGCTGGTACTGGGATCGGGAAATCTCTATCTTACTTAATGGCGGCGATTCCCGTTGCGGTATATAACAACCGTAAAGTAGTTATATCGACTGCAACTGTGGCTTTACAAGAACAGTTAGTGAATAAAGACCTCCCTCTTTTCCGCCGAATTACAGATCGAGAGTTCTCTTTTATTCTGGCAAAAGGTCGTCAGCGCTACTGCTGCGCAGAGAAACTTGCAACAGCGAGCGGCGTTGATGGTGGCCAACTCGCCATGTTCGAGACTAAACCAAAAAAGAAAGACATCGATCTTCTGGAGACCATGTATCGTTCTCTTGCTCAAGGTAAGTGGGATGGCGACCGTGATTCTTGGCCAAAGCCAATAGATGATCGTCTATGGCAGCTTATTGTGAGTGATAAGCACAGCTGTAATAATAGCTTACCTGCCCATCGCAACTGCCCTTTTCAGAAAGCTAGAGCAGAGTTAGACAAGAATGATGTCATCATTGCCAACCATTCATTAGTGATGGCTGATGCAGACTTAGGCGGTGGCGTGATTCTCCCTGAGCCTGAAAACACGATTTATGTGTTTGACGAGGCCCACCACCTACCCCATGTAGCTCGCGACCATGCATCCGCATCTGCGAGCTTGAAAGGTGCGGCAGCTTGGCTAGAGAAGCTCAACCAATCGACCAGTAAGTTTTCATCCTTAGCTGATGAGAAGCGTGTCGCCCGTTTTCGCAATGATTTACAGGAATCGGTGCAAGAGCTCATCCCTGCACTGAGCCAACTAACCAAACAGTTCGATCCTGCACAGTTCGAAGAAAACATTTATCGCTTTGAACATGGCGAGCTGCCCACTTGGTTAGAAAATCAATCTAAAGATCTTAAGCAACTAAGTAAGAAAGCGAATCAAAGTGTGGCTAAGATCGCCGATCTTATAGCTGAGCGAGTGAAAGATGGTGAACTTTCATCAAGGTTAGCAGAACCAGCCCTCGCTGAATTAGGTTTTTATATTCAGCGCTTGGAAAACCTAGCACAGGTGTGGAACCTAATGGCAGAGCCCACCCGCGACAAAGGCGCTCCTCTGGCTCGATGGCTAGAAAAACACCCAGACCAAGAAGGCGATTATATTGTTAGTGTTTCGCCACTGGAGATTGGCTGGCAACTCGATCAACAAATCTGGAGCCGCTGCATTGGTGCAGTCCTTGTATCAGCAACGATGCGCGCACTAAACTCCTTCCATTACTTCTGTCATCAAGTAGGTGTCGATGCGAAACCTGAGTCAGGAACTCAATTTTTAGCATTAGCTTCTCCGTTCGACTATCAAAACCAAGCCGAGCTTTTGATTCCAGCGATGAAGTATGAGCCTCAAGCGCCGCAATTTACCGAATATCTTATTGAAATTTTGCCTAAGTATTTAGAAGACAACAAAGCAAACTTAGTATTATTCTCCTCTTATTGGCAAATGAACCAAGTAGCGGATGCGTTAAGTTCAGATTGCATAAAACGGGGCTGGGCACTACAAGTTCAAGGCGAAAGTTCACGCACAGAAATTCTAAAAAAACATAAAAAGCTCGTAGATCAGCAGAAAACTAGCATTCTTTTTGGTACAGGAAGCTTCTCGGAAGGTCTTGATTTACCGGGAGAGCTACTAGAAAACCTCATCATTACTAAGATTCCATTTGGTGTCCCTACTTCTCCGGTAGAACAAGCACACTCGGAATACATAGAGAAGAAAGGAGGGAATCCGTTTATGCAGATCACCGTGCCTGACGCGAGCAAAAAGCTGATTCAAAGTGTTGGTCGTTTACTGCGCAAAGAACGCGATTCTGGTAGAGTGACCATCCTTGATAGACGCTTAGTAACAAAACGCTACGGGCAAGCTTTAATTGACTCGCTTCCGCCGTTTAAACGCAAGATCGAATATTAGAAGAATAACTATTTATGGAAATGATTGAGCCAACCATGTTGTTGGTGCTGGCGCTCGTCGCTTTTGTTGCTGGATTTATTGATGCTGTAGCCGGTGGTGGTGGCATGTTAACCGTACCTGCTTTGCTATCGTTAGGCCTTCCGCCACATATTGCATTAGGTACCAACAAGTTAGCCGCATCTTTTGCTTCTTCCACTGCCGCTTTTACCTATTATAGAAAGCGCTTGTTCAAACCACAGTGCTGGGGACGAGCGTTTGTAGCAACACTCATTGGTGCTACATTAGGAACGCTGTTTGTTGATGCTATTAGTACAGAGTGGTTAGAGAAGGTTTTACCTCTAATTATTCTTGCGGCCGCCATGTACACCGTATTCCACAAAACACCGCAATCAACACATCAAAGCCCAACCCCTGAACCTTGCCCTATGCTCAATAAAAAGCAGTATATGCAAGGTTTTACGATCGGCTTCTATGATGGATTAGCAGGGCCTGGTACAGGCGCGTTTTGGACGGTAAGTTCGATGGCTCTTTATCGACTGAACATCTTGCTTGCGTCAGGCTTAGCCAAAGCAATGAACTTTACTAGCAACTTTACTTCTCTTATCACTTTTGCAGTTTTAGGTCATATCAACTGGGTACTGGGCTTAACCATGGGGGTCTGTTTAATGGCGGGCGCTTTTGTTGGTGCGCATTCCGCGATTCGATTTGGCTCTAAATTCATTCGCCCCGTATTTGTTACCGTAGTAAGTGTATTAGCAATTAAACTTGCTTATGACGCGTGGTTTGTGGGATTAGCATGAACATTAAACAACTTTCTGAAAACTTAGAACAGATGTCTAACCAAGCAGCGGCACTTGATCGCCAACGCGGTGAGCATCATGTCCCTCTCTTTGATGAACGTTTGTTCCACTGCCGTTCTCGGTTATTGGTTCCTTGTGTTAAAGAAGCAACTGCAACACTTGATTCTATTGTCCGTGAACAGAAAGAAGAAAAACTCACAGCACTTCGTGCAGAGTACCTGACCGAAAGACTTGTCGCTCAAATAACAGCTATTCAACGCGAAATTTCTACGACCAAAATCCGTAAAGGTGAAATCAAACACAGCAGCCATTTCAGAAAACCAATTAACGTTCTCTACCAAGAACTGGCTCAGCACCAAGAATGGGCTCGTCGTTTACGCGAAATGGTATTAGAAAAAGAACGGGCCGTCGAAATGGCACCAAGCTTTGCAAGGGCTGAAGCTCAGAAAGTCTTATTAGCAACAGAACAACGACTACAACGTTGCGAAGCTGCACTTCTTAAATTGGAAAACCAAATTACTCATAGGGAAAAAAACCAGTAATGCCTGAACAACCAAAATCCCCTCTTGATGACGCGCCAGCGGAGATCAAACTTGCTGTGGATTTGATTTACTTATTAGAAACCAATGAGATCGATCCAGAAACAGCGTTGAAAGCGATTAAGATTGTGCAAAGCGATTTGGAAAATAAGCTTAAAGCTGAATAAAGCGTTATCTGGAAACAAACACTTAAACACAATAAAGGGGAGCATCAATGCTCCCCTTTATATTGCGCGGACAAAAGTGGCTTAAAAGCCATTAGACTTGGAACTGCGCCATCAACGCTTGTTGTTGGTCAGACAACGATTCCATCTCTGAACCAGCACTCTCTGATGATTGAGCCTGATTGAGGATCTCGCTGCTAAGGTCTCGGATATTCGCTACACTTTGATTCACTTCATTTGATACCGATTGCTGCTCTTCGGCCGCTCTGACGATCTGACTGTTCATGTCATTGATAGCAGCAATAGACTCAAAAATACTTTGCAACTCTTCTACTGCCATATGGACTTGTTCAGCTGAAGATTGTGCTTTTTGATTACCCTCTGTAATAGCTCCCACTACCGCCTGTGTTCCAGTTTGGACACTAGCGATCACATCTCGAATTTCCCCTACAGAGCTTTGAGTACGACTTGCTAAATTTCGAACCTCATCCGCAACCACGGCAAAACCTCTACCTTGTTCACCTGCTCGTGCGGCTTCGATAGCAGCATTAAGCGCTAATAAATTGGTTTGCTCAGAGATGCCCTCAATGACCGTCAGAATTTCTGTAATGCTCGCATTGTTATTTGCCAACTCTTCCACCACAGGAACGGCTTTCATCATAGTAGAAAGCAGCGCTTGCATTTGTTGCTCAGACGCTTGAATCACTTGCTGCCCTCTCTCGGCTGATTTGCTTGCTGCTGAAGCTGCATTCACCGCAACTTCCGCATTTTGCACCACCAGCGCCGCGGTTTGCGTCATCTCTTCAGCGGCAGTGGCAACGAGATCAACCTCTTTGAATTGTGCATCACTACTGCTTCTTGTCGCCGCAACCACCAGCTTCGCATGTTCGGTTTTTCCCGCCATTTGTCGTGAAGTGTCAACCACTTGTTTTATCGTGCTCTGTAATCGCGCTAAAAATTGGTTAAATGCGTTTGATAACTGGCCAATTTCGTCCTGTGATTGCACATTCAAACGTTGGGTTAGATCCCCTTCTCCCGTTGCAATGTCTTCCAAGCGAAGCACGACTTCCCTAATTGGCCTTACAATGGTTTTTGCCAATAACGCTGTCGTGGCTAAGCCAATTAGTACTAGAACAACACCGACACTAACCTCGATGATGATCCCTTCTTCCATATTCGTCGTGATCAAGGTATCTAGCATGTCTGCATCAGCCAATACGGCCGAACGCGGCATTTCAAAGATCACCCCCCAAGTCTGGTTAGCAACTTGAATAGGAGAGAAAACCGTCATCCACTCACCTGAAGCGTTCCACTCTACTGCAGCTTCTCCCCCAAACAAGAAATCGGTTAGCTTATCATTGGATAGGTTTGAACTAACAAAAGGTTGACCAATGGTATTTGCTGAATCATCCGACGCGAGTAACGTGCCATCAAGGCTGATCATTGACACGCTTCCGACTCCTGCAAACAAACTTTGATCAGAATTGGTCGCAATCTTCGCCAGCTGATCCAAACGAAGTTCGATCCCTAAGAAGCCGATAGGAACGCCTTCCACAATTAAAGGAATAGAAATGGAAGTCGTGAGGAAACTGCCAGTATCATTGCTGTTCAATCGAGGTGAAGCAACACACGTTTGGCCAGAAGAAATAGGACAATAAAAACGTTCAGCGTTCTCATTCTGATTCAGCACTTTCTCACTGAGAGTCTTGGCGAGCACATTTTCGCCATTGTTTGCCTTTGACCAATAAGTTGCAAATCGTCCCGCTTCATTAGAACCTACATAGTCGGCACTTTTATAGTTTGAGTCTTCACTGTCTAGCATGTCCGGATTAAACACCAAGTACGCAGCTTGTATCGCATCAAAACGCAAAACTGCCTGTCGAATCATTTCATTCAGAGCTGACCGAAGATCTTCACTCGCACCAAAATTCTCCTCTGAATTAGATTTGAAGAATAACGCGTTCGCAGCCAACATTTCGGCTCTATATGTCGCTTCATTGAGGTACTCAGACACTTCCGTCGCATTCAATAGCGCACGGGTTTGTAAAAGTTGTTCCGACTTTTCAACAACAGACGCACTGCTCTCTTGTTGCAACAATTTTTGGTTGCCGAGCGCGTTGTAAACTGAAAAGCCAATCAAAGATAAAGAAGTAACAAGCAGGCAAAGCCCGGAAAGTAACGTGATTTTCCACTGCACAGATAGGGTTCGCATACAACATCCTTATTCAAGCAAACTCATTTTTGAGACTCATTAAACCATACGCAGGGACAATAGCAATTACATATTTAACAATTCCTTAAACTTAATTTGATTACATGAGAACCGTTTTCAGCTCGGCTTTGCGATGGTAACATCATGCTCAAACACGCCCTCTCAGAAGGATAAAAAATGAAAGTAATTAGCTTTAACATCAATGGACTTCGTGCGCGTCTGCATCAACTACAAGCGCTTATCGACAAGCATCAGCCAGACGTTATTGGCCTTCAAGAAATCAAAGTACACGACGAAGCTTTTCCAATCGAAGATGTCGAAGCGATGGGTTACAAAGTTTACTTTCACGGCCAGAAAGCGCACTACGGTGTGGCTATGCTATGTAAACAAGAGCCAATCAGCGTTCAAAAAGGTTTCCCAACCGACAATGAAGAACATCAAAAACGCATGATCATGGCGACATTTGAAGATGAGCATGGAGAAAAGGTAACGGTTCTAAATGGTTACTTCCCGCAAGGCGACAACATTGCTCACGAAACCAAGTACCCATACAAACGTCAGTTCTACAAAGATTTGATGACTTATCTAAACGATCATCACTCTAACGATGAACAATTGATTGTCATGGGTGACATTAACATCAGCCCAATTGACGCGGATATCGGCATTGGCGAACCAAACCGTAAACGTTGGTTGAAGACAGGTAAATGTTCTTTCCAACCAGAAGAACGTGAATGGTTGCAAACGTTGTTAGATTGGGGTTTCGAGGATACTTTCCGCAACTTGCATCCAGAAGTCAATGACCGTTTTTCATGGTTTGATTACCGCTCTCGTGGTTTTGATGACAACCGTGGCCTTCGCATTGACGTTATCCTAGCAACACCATCACTTGCGAAGAAATGCGTTGAATCGGACATTGATTACGAACTACGTGGTATTGAGAAACCGTCTGATCACGCACCGATCTGGTCGACATTCGAATAGTTCTAGGTTTTCTCCAAATCGAAAAGTCTTTAAATTGAAAAAGAGCGCCAATAGGCGCTCTTTTTGCTTGTTAGCTGTCTAAGGATTTAGCTCAACGGTCTTAGATATGCCAAGAAGCGCTTCTCTGCCATTTTAAAGCACCACAAAATGATGAAGGTCAGTGCCATATAGAATAATCCCGCAGTCAAGAATGACTCAAATGGTGCGTAATAACGAGAATTCACCAAACGAGCAGCCCCTGTCAGGTCCATAATGGTAATAATACCTGCAACCGCACTACCGTGGAGCATGAAGATGACTTCATTAGAGTAAGCTGGCAGTGCACGACGCAATGCACTTGGCAGAATAATGCGGCGATAAGTCATAAACTTGCTCATACCGTATGCTTTAGCGGCTTCCACTTCACCTTTAGGCAAACCATTAATTGCCCCACGAATAATTTCCGCCGTATAGGCTGATGTATTCAGTACGAAAGCCACTAGCGCACAGAACCAAGCGTTTTCCCATAGTGTGTCTTTCACCGGGAAGAATTGGTCCATACCGTAATAGATAAGGTAGAGCTGCACAAGCAAAGGAGTTCCACGGAAAAAGTAGATAAATGCCCATGATGGTAAACTCAAGGCGTAGTTTGTGCTATTACGTGCAACTGCGAGAGGGATCGACACACACAGACCAATCACCAGCGCTAAAGCAACAAGCCATACCGTTGTCCACAGCCCATCAAGGTAGACCGGGAAACTTTCAACGATCAATGAAAAATCCATGGTTTACCTCGCGTGAATACTGAATTTTCGTTCAACCAGCTTAAGTAAACCTGTTGAAACACTAGTAAAGAACAAAAAGATGATCGCAACCGCCATATAAAACGTGAATGGCATTTTGGTTGTACCCGCCGCCAACGAGCTCATGCGTACCATATCTTCCAAACCAATGATGGATACTAATGCCGTCGTTTTCAGTAGAACTAACCAGTTATTACCAAAACCTGGTAAGGCATGTCGAATCATCTGAGGTAATAAGATTCTGCGAAACGACATCACCGGGCCCATGCCATAAGCTTTTGCCGCCTCTAATTCGCCTTTGTCTACGGCCATGATCGCGCCACGAAACGTCTCAGCCATGTAAGCGCCAAAGATAAATCCAATAGTCAGCACGCCAGCAATAAAAGGACTGACATCAATATAATCCGGCAAGTAAGAAGTCCACTCATGGTTAGGATCACTGGCAGTAAACCAATCATTGAGTGTCTCATTTATCGAATAAAGACTGTTATTTAATAGAATTTGACCACCGAAGAAGATCAGCATCATCAGAACTAAATCCGGAATGCCACGAATGATGGTGGTGTAAAGTGTCGCAATAGCCCTCGCCCACTTGTATGGTGCTAGTTTTGCCAACGCCCCAAGCATACCGAGAATGACAGCTAACAGCAGAGAAAGTACCGCGACTTCGATAGTTACTAAAGCCCCTTTTAAGATCGAGGCTTCATATCCTTGTAGATCCAGCATAGGTGAGTTCCTAATCCCTAAACTCAAAAGATCGACCGTTGGCTACTTCTAGGAACAAGCCAACGATCGCTTAGTTACAGCTTACTCGCCGTAAACATCGTAGTTGAAGTATTTACCTGCAATTTCTTGGTAAACACCTTTTTCACGTAATGACAAGATAGCAGCATCTAGTTTCTTAGTTAGGTCTTTATCTTGCTTGCGAACCGCAATACCAAAGCCATCACCGAACCACTTAGGATCCGTCAGAGAAGGTCCAACGAATTCGTAAGCGTCGCCACCCGCTTTGTTTAGTACACCTTCTTCTAGTGCCGAAGCATCACCAAGTACTGCTGCGACACGACCGTTTGCAAGATCTAGGTAGGCTTCGTCGAATGATCCGTAACGAACGATATCAACTTTATCGCCATAGTTATCTGTCAGGTATTTATCGTGAGTAGTTGCGCGTTGAACGGCAATCTTTTGACCATCGAGGTTGTCAAAATCTAGATTTGCACCTTTCTTAGCAATAAATTTGTTTGGAATCAGAGCATATTTACCTGTGAAGTCCACTTTCTTCTTACGCTCTTCAGTGATCGACATTGCAGCGATGATCGCATCATATTTGCGAGCGAGTAGAGAAGGAATGATGCCATCCCAATCCTGAGCAACAATCTTACACTTTACTTTCATTTCTTCACAAAGTGCGTTTGCCATATCAACATCAAAGCCTTTCAAAGAACCATCAGTTTCTGTCCAGCTAAATGGAGGGTATGCACCTTCAATACCGAAGCGGACCGTTTTCCATTCCTTTGCTTGAGCTACACCAGATACCGCAGTAGCAGCAAGCGTCGCTGCTAATAACCACTTTTTCATTTCCATACTCCTGTGATTGTTATTTTGTATCGTTTTGTTTGCTTTGTTTATGTGGTGTGAACCACGATAGATTAGTAGATCGATGAAATAAATTGCTGTAATCGTTCTGAATCTGGGTTTGTAAATAGCTTAGCTGGATCTCCCTGTTCTTCCACCAAGCCTTGATGTAAAAACATCACATGGTTAGATACATCGCGTGCAAATGCCATTTCGTGGGTTACAACGAGCATAGTTCGACCTTCATCGGCCAAATCTCTCATTACACCCAAAACTTCACCGACCAACTCTGGGTCAAGAGCAGAAGTCGGTTCATCAAACAACATGACTTCTGGATCAACGGCAAGTGCACGAGCAATCGCCGCGCGTTGTTGCTGACCTCCGGAAAGATGCCCAGGGTAATAGTCTTTACGCTCGTACAACCCTACCTTCTTCAGCAGTAGCTCCGCGTTTTCAATCGCTTGCGCTTTAGGTACACCAAGTACGTGAACTGGTGCTTCAATCACATTTTCTAGAACGGTTAAATGGGACCAAAGGTTGAAGCCTTGGAAAACCATCGCTAAGCGAGAGCGAATACGTTGTACTTGTTTTTCGTTGGCAGGAACGGACTCCCCTGCTCGATTGTATTTCATCTGAATAAGCTCACCGTTTACCCAAATTTCACCGGCAGTTGGAGTTTCAAGAAGGTTGATACATCTGAGGAAGGTACTCTTACCGGAACCAGAAGAGCCAATGATAGAGATAACATCCCCTTTATGTGCGGCAAGTGAAATACCTTTTAGTACTTCATTCTGGCCAAATGTTTTGTGCAGGTCTTTTATATCTAGCGCTGGTACATCATTCATTGCGCTTTACTCCCTGTGTAATGTCACTGCTTAGAGGGACTCCGCCCTCCTTATTTGGGAACAAATTATCACCACACAAAAAAACATGCAACAAGTTATTAACTTTACCACCCAAGAGTAAGGCAACACAATATAAGCATATATATTCAAAATAAGGCACAATACCCTACATTAAGTGCATTAATAGTTTTTTGAAACATCTTTAGTCGTTAAAAATATGTTTCACTCCATTTCGTTATTTACTTCTAGAATGAGCCCCCAATCAGTCTAATTTTATGCAACTTGTGTAATCAAATTACATCAATAAAAACCAGCTCATTCGCATATTGGACACTTTCTGTAGTTTTCTTTCACATCTATTCTTAAAGTGATCTAAATCAATCACCCCAAAGGGCTATCTTGTTAGACTCCGCCTCAATGATGAGGAATTTTTTGTGCCTCAACACAACAGGTTATTAGCTATGCTTAGGCACGAGGTATACGTGCAACAAAATCCTAATAATAGCTAGCATAGGAAGTACCGCAGGACGCGGATTTTAAAATTCAATTCAGAATTAATAACTTTTTAAACATATGAGGAATCTATGTCAGACGCAGTAAATAAAGCGCACTCTGATTCAGATATTGAGACAAAGAGCTACAAAGAGCTTCATCGTCCATCTTCTGAGTTCGCAAGCCGTTCAGACTACCTAGACCACGAACTGCAAATCATGAAGCCACGTCGCTTTGGCTTGAACTTGCCAGGTCGTGATTTCCGCTTTGAGCTTGAAGACCTTGTTCCAGCACTGGCTGGTACTATCGGTATTATCGCAATGTACTCTGCGGTAATGATGTCTTGGGCTGAAGGCCTTACTGCAGCATGGGACCACGTAAACTTAGGCAAGGATTTTGCAATCGAAGTTGCGCGTGTAGAAATGCTTATCCCTGCACTCCTTTTCTGTGTACTTGCTTCTGGTTTTATTAACCCTAAAGCCAACCTTGCGGGTAACCACGGCCCAATGATCCCTCTTATTGGTACCATCGCTCTAGCTGGTGCTCACCCTCTTGCATTGGCAATTTTAATCGGTGTATTCGGTCTTTTATTGAGTGCCTTGAAAGGCGGCTCTAAACTGGTGAACCTCACCTCAGAAGGTACGGCTGGTGGCTTGCTTATCTTTTTAGGCTTAACGGGTACCATGAGCCAGATCACTTCGATTCAAGATTGGGCAGTTGGCCTACAATCTTCTACCGTTGAAGCTGGCAGCATGGGCTACGTTGGTCTTATTGTACTGGCAGTCACTATCGCGCTATACGCATTCCTTGCAAAAGTGAACAAGCGTTGGCTAGCAATCCCAGTGTGTGCTTTCACTGGCCTTGCAATCGCTTTAGTACTAGGTGCCGGTTTCGATATTAAGTTCGTAACTGAAACAGGTCTTCCTAACCTAAACCCTGTTTACTGGTGGGGCAGCACTGAAGAAGGTTGGATGCTAGGTCTTCCTAACATGGAACACTTCATCGCATCGCTACCATTTGCAATCCTTGCTGTAGCTATGTGGTCTCCTGACTTCCTAGGTCACCGTATCTTCCAAGAACTGAACTACCCTAAAAAGACTGAAAAAGTACTGATGGACGTTGATGACACAATGACAATGTGTTCTATCCGCCAAATGGTAGGTACAGCAGTAGGTGGTGGTAACATCACTTCATCTTGGGGTACTTACATGATCCCAGCAGCGATCGCGAAACGCCCTATCCCTGGTGGTGCTATCCTTCTTGGTCTTCTAGTAATGATCATCGCAATCCTTGGTTTCCCAATGGATATCGCGGTATGGCCACCAGTAATGCGTGTTGCTCTTCTTGTAGGTGTATCTCTACCTCTACTTGAAGCAGGTATGCAAATGGTGAAAGACTCAAAAGATTCTCAAGCAGCAGGTATCTGTATCTTTGGTTCAGCAGTTGTTAACCCAGTTCTAGCTTGGGCACTGACGATGCTTCTAGACAACAACGGTCTAATTGGTGATAAAGAGCGTGCATCTCGCCTATCATTTGTCGACAAGATTGTGATCCCTGTAGGTGTACTTGTTATCTGTTTAGTCGCTATGCTTGCAGTAGGTATGCTAGAAGGACAATATGGCATTAAAGCTTGGCTATAATGACATTCGTTCAAAAATTGTGTGGGTAGCGCTTGTCGCTACCCAATTTTTATCGAGATTTTTTAGTATTTATTGATTTAGTTTAAGGTTTGCAAAATTTTTTTAGTGTAGCCTTGAATTGTGGTTGGGAAGAACCCACATTGTTAGCAGTGACAATATTTATAGTTTTATGACCCACATTTTCTTATTTAAGACTATACATATTGTTATTCATTAAGAGTGTACTGTTCTCCATCTAACAGTGGAGATAGCTGGCTCAACGGCGAACCAGTACGTATTTTTTTCTACTACAAAGGTAGGTATGTCATGGCAGAGCAATTTGCTAAAGCTTGGGAAGGTTTTGCTGCAGGCGACTGGCAAAACGAAGTAAACGTTCGTGATTTCATTCAGAAGAACTACACTCCGTACGAAGGCGACGAATCTTTCCTAGTTTCTGAAGGTACTGAAGCGACTAACAAGCTTTGGGCTAAGGTAATGGAAGGTATCAAACAAGAGAACGCGACTCACGCTCCTGTTGATTTCGATACTTCAGTTATCTCTACCATCACTGCTCACGATGCAGGCTACATCGAAAAAGACCTAGAAACTATCGTAGGTCTACAAACTGAAGCTCCTCTTAAGCGTGCAATCATCCCTAACGGTGGTATCCGTATGGTTGAAGGTTCTTGCAAAGCTTACGATCGCGAGCTTGACCCACAAGTTAAGAAAATCTTCACAGAATACCGTAAAACGCACAACGCTGGCGTATTCGATATCTACACTCCAGATATCCTAGCATGTCGTAAATCAGGCGTTCTAACTGGTCTTCCAGATGCGTACGGTCGTGGTCGTATTATCGGTGACTACCGTCGTGTTGCTCTATACGGTATCGACCGTCTAATGCAAGACAAGCTAGCTCAATTCAAGTCTCTACAAGAGCGTTTTGAGAACGGTGAAGATCTACAGATGACTATGCAGCTTCGCGAAGAGATTGCTGAGCAGCACCGTGCACTTGGTCAAATGAAAGTTATGGCTGCTAAATACGGCTGTGACATCTCTCGTCCAGCTGAAACTGCACAAGAAGCTATCCAGTGGACTTACTTCGGTTACCTAGCAGCTGTTAAATCTCAAAACGGCGCAGCAATGTCTCTAGGTCGTACTTCTACTTTCCTAGATATCTACATCGAACGTGATATCGCTGAAGGTAAGATCACTGAAGTTGACGCACAGGAAATGATCGACCACTTCGTAATGAAACTACGTATGGTTCGCTTCCTACGTACTCCTGAGTACGATGATCTATTCTCTGGCGACCCAATCTGGGCAACAGAGTCTATGGGTGGTATGGGTCTTGACGGTCGTACGCTAGTTACGCGTTCAAACTTCCGTTTCCTAAACTCTCTATACACAATGGGTCCTTCTCCAGAGCCAAACATCACTGTTCTTTGGTCTGAGCAACTACCTGAAGGCTTCAAGAAGTTCTGTGCGAAAGTATCTATCGATACTTCATCAATCCAGTACGAGAACGACGATCTAATGCGTCCAGACTTCGAGTCTGATGACTACGCAATCGCATGTTGTGTATCTCCAATGATCATTGGTAAGCACATGCAGTTCTTCGGCGCTCGCGCTAACCTAGCTAAGACTCTTCTATACGTTATCAACGGCGGTGTGGATGAGAAACTGAAGATCCAAGTTGGTCCTCAAATGCCTAAGATCACTGACGAAGTTCTAGACTTCGACGATGTTTGGGGCAAACTAGACCACTTCATGGATTGGCTAGCTAAGCAGTACGTGACTGCACTAAACAGCATTCACTTCATGCACGACAAGTACAGCTACGAAGCTGCACTAATGGCTCTACATGACCGTGACGTTCGTCGTACTATGGCTTGTGGTATCGCTGGTCTATCTGTTGCTGCTGACTCACTATCTGCAATCAAATTCGCGAAAGTTAAACCAGTTCGTGACGAAGATGGCGTAGCAATCGACTTCGAAATCGAAGGCGACTACCCTAAATTCGGTAACAACGATGCTCGCGTAGATGATATCGCTTGTGAACTTGTTGAAGTATTCATGAACAAGATTCGTCAGCTTAAGACTTACCGTGATGCAATCCCAACTCAGTCTATCCTAACTATCACTTCAAACGTGGTATACGGTAAGAAGACTGGTAACACGCCTGACGGTCGTCGCGCAGGTGCTCCTTTCGCACCAGGTGCTAACCCAATGCACGGTCGTGACGAAAAAGGTGCTGTAGCGTCTCTAACGTCTGTAGGTAAACTACCGTTTGCTCACGCTAAAGATGGTATCTCTTACACGTTCTCTATCGTACCTAACGCTCTAGGTAAAGATGAAAGTTCACAACGCGCTAACCTAGCTGGTCTAATGGATGGTTACTTCCACCACGAATCTGGCATTGAAGGTGGTCAACACCTTAACGTGAACGTACTTAACCGCGAAACTCTAGAAGACGCTGTTAAGCACCCAGAGAAATACCCTCAGCTAACAATCCGTGTATCTGGTTACGCTGTACGCTTCAACTCTCTAACTGCAGAGCAACAAGCTGACGTAATCGCACGTACATTCACTGAGTCTCTATAAGACTCATTGAAGTAGCACTTTGAGTGATAACTGAAAGGCTGACGCAGCAATGCGTCAGCCTTTTTTATTATCTTGGTTCGAAGTTGTGACCCACCCTGAGATTTTCTAGCATAACTTGAGTATGATGCGGAAAATCCTCACAAAAATGCCTATGAAACTTAATAAATATATCATTGTGGCTTTGATAGCTTCTCCTGCCTTCGCTTCTTCTAAATCCACAGTTTCCTTCACGCTAGATAACGACGGAATATTTGGTGTGGACCAAGACTATACCAACGGTCTATTCCTCTCGTACGCTACCGAAAAGCTGCGTGAAGACTCAGAGTGGAAGTGGCTCACACTAAATGACAACAGCCAAAATAACGTAGACAAGATTGAAATCGTGCTCGGCCACAAAATGTATACTCCAAGTGACATTGAAGCTGACTACCCTCTCATTAATGATCGCCCTTACGCCGGTTACTTGCATACTGAAATCAACTATATCTCACTCACCCCTGACCAAGCGGTTCGCTATAACTTTACTATTGGCGCAACAGGTGAAAGCTCACTGTCTGAGAAAGCACAACAAATCGTTCACGGCATTACAGGCTCAACAGATCCTCAAGGCTGGGAGTATCAAATCGATGACGAAATTGCTTTTAGCGTTGGCTACCGTGCATTCAACAAACTGATGCGCAGTGAAGGTGAAAGCACACAGTGGGAGATCACCAATGTAAACGACATTAACGCAGGTAATTTCCGCAGCGATGTATCTCAAGGTGTAATGTTCCGTTGGGGCACAAACCTAGGCAACAGCATTGGCGCCGCGAATATCAGTGTTGAAAGCCCATTCCACGCAAGTATGCTGGCCAAAAGCACCTCTAGCTGGTTCTTGTTTACCGGATTCGAAGGTCGCTACCGTTTCAATGACATTACCATTGAAGGTGACCGTTCTGCTCTTCCAGAGCCCTCTGAACAATATGATGTAACGTTACAGAACTGGCAAGCTAGCGCGGTTGCTGGCGCGACTTGGTACAATCAAAACTATGGCGCAAGCTTAACGTTCACGGTAAAAACACCTGATTACAAAGAAGCTCAAACCGACGTTTATGGCACCGGTTCTCTCTCCTTATTCGCCTTCTTCTAAATAAAACTCTAGATGCGGCGTGAGTGCATTCTTTCGCCGCTTTCTTTCCCCACTATATAGCTATCGAAAGCCCTCTTAGACTGTTTTAACCCTTCAATTTGTAATAAAATAACGGTCAGAATTTATTAAAAATGAGAGCAAAAGATGTCAACAACTGGTCGTATTCACTCATTTGAGTCATGTGGTACCGTAGACGGACCTGGTATTCGTTTTATCGTCTTCTTGCAAGGTTGCTTAATGCGCTGTAAGTATTGCCATAACCGTGATACATGGGATACTCATGATGGTAAAGAAGTGACGGTTGATGAAATTATTTCTGAAGCAAAAACCTACCGTCATTTCATGAACGCATCAGGTGGTGGCATTACTTGCTCTGGTGGCGAAGCAATGCTTCAACCAGAGTTCGTGCGTGATTTCTTCCGAGCTGCTCAAGCCGAAGGGATCCACACGTGTTTGGATACAAACGGCTACATTCGCAAGCATACTGACGTTATCGATGAAGTACTGGATGCAACAGACTTAGTCATGCTTGACCTAAAACACATGAAAGATGAGATCCACCAAGATTTTATCGGTGTGTCTAACCGTCGTGTTTTAGACTTTGCTCGTTACCTACATAAGATTGGTCAAAAGACTTGGATTCGTTATGTAGTGGTTCCTGGCTACACAGACGAACCAGAAGCAGCACACATGCTGGGCGAGTTCATTAAAGATATGGACAATATTGAGAAGGTAGAGCTTCTTCCTTACCACAAACTTGGTGCACATAAATGGGAAGCGCTTGGTGTTGAATATCCGCTTGAGGGTGTAAATCCACCATCAAAAGAGACAATGGATGAAATCCAGTCAATCCTTTCCCAATATCACGCAAATGTGAAATACTAAGTCATATCAGGTTATTGAATAGATTAAAAATACCAGCAACTTGCTGGTATTTTTTTACCTATATGTCGGCATATGTGTCGTACAAACTAGTCGAACTAACTAACAGATTTTGTGCGCTATCCAACTCATGTTAGACGTATTAGGGATATTAAACAGTAAGTAAAGTTCACTGGAAAAGCGTTGGGACAACACATGGATTGGTTTAATTTCGTTTCGGTCATCATTATTTGCTGGGTCGCTGTCGTTTATTGTTTACCCGATTGGCGAAAAGTCATTTGGCCTAAAATGGAACAAGAAAAGCCATTTCAACACTTAGTCTTTGCAACTCTCTTCATTCTAAGTGTTTTATGGTCTGCGCAAGCAGGCATAAAGGAAGGCCTACAGATACATTTTCTCGCTCTCACCACACTCACCATGATGTATGGCTGGCGCATGGCATTTTTGCTCTGTATTCCTGCCATGTTTATTAATCACCTGATTCATGACATACCACTATTGATGTTACCGAGTACGCTGGTACTTTCAGCATTGGCGCCAATACTAATTAGCTACTTCATTTTTCTACTTAGCTATCAATACCTTCCTCGAAACATATTTGTCTTCATCTTTGTCGCTGGTTTTTTCAATGGCGCTCTTACTGGCAGTCTCCACCTACTGATAAACTCTTTTTATCATCTTTCTATGGGTCATTACGAGTGGCAAACTATCCAGCACAATTATTTCATTTTTGTCCCACTGCTTGCCTTCCCTGAAGGGCTTCTCAACGGAATGTCACTGGCTGTGTTGACGGTTTTCAAACCTGAATGGCTTAGGGTATTCTCAGACCGAGATTACATATACAACCATTACCATAAATAAGCTGTAATCACTCGTTAATACGGTGTTTGTAAACTGGCTAGATTCGATAATTCTTGCCATTTTTCATATTAAATATGTGTTGAGATCATGTTTCACCTTCGTCCGAAACGTTAACCTAAGCACATTAAAAATGTATTAGATTATTTAGTGAGGTCACCATGGAAATGTCAAACGCTCAACGTTTGATCCTATCAAACCAGTACAACCTAATGTCTCAGCTTGACCCTAACAACGCGGCTAAATACAAGCGTCTACAAATGATTGTGGAGCGTGGTTACGAGCTACAGATGCGCGAGTTGAACAAAGATTTTGGCTGCATAACTGAAACTGAATGTCGTGAAATCATCGACATCATGGAGATGTACCATGCAATGCAAGAGTCGCACAAAATGCTGGATGATGAAGAGCGCAGTAATGTAGATCAACGTCGTCTTCAATTTCTTGGCTTTGATATCGCAACGGAAGCACAACAAGTGCATTACGTACGCTTCCTAGTGGATTCAGAAGGACTTTACCCTCAATTTGATAAAGCAGATCATCACTTCAATAGCCAAATGCCAATGCTAGAAAAGTACCGCCGTATGTTAAAAACATGGCGTAACTGCCCTCGTCAATACCACTTATGTGCAAACGAATTGGCGCAAATTTTTAACGCCTAGTACAAAGGGGGGAGTTCCCCCCTTATCTTTTCTTAACCTTTTTATTTCCTTAAAAAGAATAAGTGACACCAACATTTGCAGAGGTATGAATACCGCTTTCAATCAAAGGGCTCTTCTCTATGTTTCCTTCATAGTTTGTGTACCTCACCCCTCCTGTCACGCGTAAATGGTTGGTCAAATTCATAAAACCTGATAATCCGATAAAGTACTGACCGTCCCAGCCAGCATTAAACTCAGAAATCGTAGATCCCACAGCCTGCGCTCTTACTGCTTCTTCTTTACTTACGCCATATAAGTGCTCATTGAGCCGTGAACTGTTATAGGCATAACCTACTGAAGGAATGACCGTCCATCCTCTCTGTCTAATTGGCAGTCGCCATGCAGCTTCTGCATACAATCCATTGTGAACAAAACCAACATCGCTCCCAACTGTGGCTTCGAGTAACCCTGCCAGCGTAATAAGTTGATAACTAACCCCGCCCAAAACCGTTGATTTTCTCTTATCCATCTGTTGGATTCCGACATCACCTGAATCCTGAGGCTTCAAAGTGCGAGGGTCATAAACCAATCGGAAAATAATATTTTGCGCGGATCTTACCGGGAAAAGTCGATATCCGGCACTAAAACCACGCATAAAAAATCGGTCACTTTCATAGCCAATAACTGGAATAACTATCTGGTTTGATGGTGTATCTTGATAGACAGCAGGTGAGTATGATGCAGCCGCACCAAATGACCACTGAGACGCTTGTGCCCATCCGGAACTAGCCAATAAGAACCAAATACAACCAATCGATAACCTTTTAACCATACCACCCTCAAAAATACATTCACATTACCAATGCAAGGTTACCGCACGACGTACATAAAATCAATTTACGCTTTTGCTACAAAAATGTTCAGCCTTCAATCACAAAATCAACCAAGTGCTCGTTCTATGACTAACTACTAGTCAATGTATTGTTTTTGTCTTGCCGCTCTCATTGATCTAGTGAATAGACATTCATCGTGTTCGTGATTCAAGTGTCAATTTTGCAATAAATTCATAATTGTTAAGCAAAATTGGAAATCCCCGACTAGGCTTAGAAGGAGAAAGGGAGTGATTGAAAGGTACTTATCCATCGTTCTCAGTTGTTGTGAAATTTGTCCATAAAGCAAAGTCTTTGGTGTTGTTTAGCTGACCTAGAGTACAAACCAAACGTGATAATAGGACGTATAAGCTCATACAACGAAGAGCATACTGAAGGTGGGTAAGCCTGCGTCAACGTTCGTCGGTAGACTGACTAGTTAAAGGGGAAAGCGACATGAGTATTTTCGACCACTATCAATCAAGATATGAAGCTGCAAAAGATGAAGAGATGTCGTTACAGGATTTCTTAGCCCTGTGTAAAGACGACAAAAGCGCTTACGCTAATGCTGCAGAACGCCTGCTTTTGGCTATCGGAGAGCCAGAAGTCATTGATACTGCCCAAGATCCAAGATTGAGCCGTATCTTCTCTAACCGTGTCATCTCGCGTTATGAAACCTTCAAAGACTTCTATGGCATGGAAGATGCGATTGAGCAGATTGTTTCTTATCTCAAACATGCTGCACAAGGTCTGGAAGAACGCAAACAAATCCTATACCTACTCGGCCCTGTCGGTGGTGGTAAGTCATCTCTTGCCGAAAAACTGAAAGCATTGATGGAAAAAATGCCTATTTATGTTTTGAGCGCAAATGGCGAACGAAGCCCAGTAAACGACCATCCATTCTGTCTATTTAATCCAGTTGAAGATGGGGAGATTCTGAAAAAAGAATATGGTATTGAACATCGGTACTTGCGGTCAATCATGTCTCCTTGGGCTGCGAAGCGTTTACACGACTTTGGCGGGGACATCACCAAGTTTAAAGTACTCAAGGTGCGTCCATCCATCTTGGATCAAGTTGGTATCGCAAAAACCGAACCGGGTGATGAAAACAATCAAGACATTTCGTCCCTAGTTGGTAAGGTCGATATTCGTCAGTTAGAGCATTACTCACAAGATGACCCAGATGCCTACAGCTACTCTGGCGCGCTATGTAAAGCGAACCAAGGCTTAATGGAGTTCGTTGAGATGTTCAAGGCGCCAATCAAGGTGCTACACCCACTCTTGACTGCGACTCAGGAAGGCAACTTCAACGGAACTGAAGGTCTATCGGCGATTCCATTCGACGGTATGATTCTGGCGCACTCAAATGAATCTGAGTGGCAAACCTTCCGCAATAACAAGAACAACGAAGCGTTCTTGGACCGTGTTTACATTGTGAAAGTGCCTTACTGTCTACGAGTGTCGGAAGAAGTGAAGATCTACCAGAAACTGCTTGAAAACAGTGAACTGTCTAAAGCACCTTGTTCACCAAGCACACTCGAAACTCTTGCTCAATTCAGTATTCTTTCACGACTGAAAGACCCTGAAAACTCATCCATCTTCTCGAAAATGCGTGTATACGATGGCGAAACGCTGAAAGACACCGATCCAAAAGCGAAGAGTTATCAAGAATACCGTGACTATGCAGGTGTTGATGAAGGAATGAACGGTCTATCAACCCGTTTTGCATTTAAGATCTTGTCTCGCGTATTCAACTTCGACCAAACAGAAGTAGCAGCGAACCCTGTTCACCTATTCTATGTAATTGAACAGCAAGTAGAGCGTGAGCAATTCCCTTCTGAAATTGCTGAGAAATACCTTGAATTCTTGAAGGGCTATCTAGTACCTCGTTATGTAGAGTTCATTGGTAAAGAAGTTCAGACTGCATACCTCGAGTCCTACTCTGAGTATGGTCAAAACATCTTCGACCGCTACGTCACTTATGCCGACTTTTGGATTCAAGACCAAGAGTACCGTGACCCAGAAACTGGTCAGCTATTCGACCGAGCATCTTTAAACGCAGAACTAGAGAAGATCGAGAAAACGGCTGGCATCTCTAACCCTAAAGATTTCCGAAATGAAATCGTCAACTTTGTGCTTCGTGCGAAAGCCAATAACAATGGTC
The DNA here is from genome assembly GCF_023716625.1 of Vibrio sp. SCSIO 43153. Taxonomy (NCBI): domain Bacteria; kingdom Pseudomonadati; phylum Pseudomonadota; class Gammaproteobacteria; order Vibrionales; family Vibrionaceae; genus Vibrio; species Vibrio sp. SCSIO 43153. The sequence continues at coordinate 1,057,956 of NZ_CP071855.1, read as the reverse complement.
AAAACCCAGTTTGGACCAGCTACGAAAAACTGCGTACGGTAATCGAGAAAAAAATGTTCTCCAATACTGAAGAGCTACTTCCGGTTATCTCGTTCAATGCGAAAACCTCTTCTGAAGATCAGAAGAAGCACGACGACTTTGTCGCTCGCATGATGGAAAAAGGCTATACCGAGAAACAGGTTCGCCTACTTTCTGAGTGGTACCTACGAGTACGTAAGTCATCCTAACTAGTTTGAGTTAGGTCGCTTGTGAAACATGAAGAGGGCTATTTCATGGCGCAATTTATAGACCGAAGGCTCAATGGCAAAAACAAGAGCGCTGTTAATCGACAGCGCTTCTTGAAGCGTCATAGAGAGCAGATTAAAGAGTCGGTAGCTGACGCAGTGAATCGACGCTCGATCACGAACACGGAAACGGGCGAAGACGTCTCTATACCGCACAAAGACATCAATGAACCTATGTTTCATCAGGGTAAAGGAGGCGTGCGCGACCGCGTACACCCTGGTAACGACCAATTTATCACTGGTGACAAGATCGAACGCCCGAAAGGCGGTGGCCAAGGCGGCGGTGCTGGTGAAGGCAATGCCAGCCCTGACGGCGAAGGCCAAGATGAGTTCGTTTTTCAAATTTCAAAAGATGAATACCTCGATATCTTGTTTGAAGATTTAGAGCTACCGAATCTTGAGAAAAACCAAATTGCCAAAATCACAGAATGGAAAACACACCGAGCTGGTTATCAAACGGCAGGTATTCCATCCAACATTGCCGTTGTTCGTTCACTGCAACAGTCGTTGGCACGTCGCACCGCCATGACAGCAGGTAAGAAACGCCTTCTTCATGAATTAGAAGAAGAGCTTGTCCGAATCAAAAACATCGAGCCAGCTCAACAGCTTGAAGAAAATCGTCTTAAGAAAGAAATTGAGGATCTGCGCAAGAAAATAGAAAGCGTACCCTTCATTGACACTTTCGACTTACGTTTTAAGAACTATGAGAAACGCCCTGTTCCGTCGAGCCAAGCAGTGATGTTCTGTCTGATGGATGTGTCCGGTTCTATGGACCAAGCCACCAAAGATATTGCAAAGCGCTTCTACGTGCTTCTGTACCTGTTCTTAACACGTACCTACGAGAACGTTGAAGTCGTCTTCATTCGTCACCACACCCAAGCGAAAGAAGTCGATGAGCACGAGTTCTTCTATTCGCAAGAAACGGGGGGCACGATTGTTTCGAGCGCGCTCAAGTTGATGAACGAGATCATCCAAGACCGCTATCCCGTGGGCCAATGGAACATCTATGCTGCCCAGGCATCTGACGGTGATAACTGGGCTGATGACTCGCCTCGTTGCCGTGATTTACTTGTGAATAAATTGCTTCCGAATTGTCAGTATTACTCATACATTGAAATCACACGACGCTCGCACCAAACGCTGTGGCATGAATATGAAAAACTTTCAGAAGAATTTCCAAACTTCGCCATGAAAAATATCCGCTCTGTGGAGGATATCTTCCCAGTCTTTCGTGAACTATTCAAAAAAGAAACGGCGTAAGGAGGTGGGCAATGAACACTGCAACAACAAACCTTTCGGGGAAAGCCTTGAAGAAGCGCAGAGAGAATATGCTGCCAGATGGTCCAGACTGGACCTTTGAGCTGCTTGAGCGTTACCACAAAGAGATCAAGCGTGTCGCGGAGCATTACCGTCTCGATACCTACCCTAACCAAATTGAGGTGATTACCTCAGAGCAAATGATGGACGCATACTCAAGTATCGGTATGCCCATCAACTACAATCACTGGTCGTTTGGTAAAAAGTTCATACAAACAGAGCAGAACTATAAGCACGGTCAGATGGGGTTGGCTTACGAGATCGTCATTAACTCCAACCCATGTATTGCCTACTTGATGGAAGAGAACACCATCACCATGCAGGCGCTTGTTATCGCTCACGCATGTTATGGGCACAACTCGTTCTTTAAAGGCAATTACCTGTTCCAAACTTGGACCGATGCAAGTTCGATCATTGATTATCTTCTGTTCGCAAAGAATTATATTGCGGAATGTGAAGAGCGATATGGCGTGCACGAAGTCGAACAATTGCTCGATTCTTGCCATGCACTCATGAACTTTGGTGTAGACCGCTACAAACGTCCGGAAAAGATTTCGATCAATGAGGAGAAAGCTCGCCAGGAAGAGCGTGAAGCTTACCTGCAATCTCAGGTTAACGAACTTTGGCGTACAGTGCCACAATCCAAAACCAAAGAAGAAGACATGAAGGTCCGCTTCCCTAGTGAACCCCAAGAGAACCTGCTCTACTTCTTTGAAAAACACGCTCCATTGCTTGAGCCTTGGCAACGTGAGATTGTTCGTATCGTGCGTAAGGTAAGCCAATACTTTTATCCACAGAAACAAACTCAAGTAATGAACGAAGGCTGGGCAACGTTCTGGCACTATACCATTCTCAATCATCTCTATGATGAAGGTTTGGTTTCTGAGAGGTTCATTCTCGAGTTTCTACACAGCCATACAAGCGTGGTCGCACAACCGCCATACAATAGCCCTTACTTCAACGGTATCAACCCTTATGCACTTGGTTTTGCGATGTTTCGAGATATCAAACGCATCTGTGAAGAGCCGACAGACGAAGACAAAGAGTGGTTCCCAGAATTGGCAGGAACAGACTGGTTAGATGCGGTTCACTTTGCCATGCATAACTTTAAGGACGAGAGCTTTATTAGCCAATACTTGTCACCGAAGCTCATGCGCGACTTTAAGCTCTTTGCGATTAATGATGATGACCGGAAAAACTTCATCGAAGTTGCCGCTATTCATGATGAAATGGGTTACAAACGCATTAGGGAAACCCTCGCTGCGCAATATAACTTGGCAAATCTGGAGCCCAATATTCAAGTCTTTAACGTTGACGTTCGTGGTGATCGCTCTTTAACACTGCAATATATTCCTCACAACCGAATTCCTCTTGATAGCAGTTATGACGAGGTATTAAAGCATGTTTATCGCTTATGGGGCTTTGACGTAATTCTCGAGGAAGTGAAAGACACCGGACACAGAGAGATCCTCTCAACTTGTCCAAAACGGAATCAGTACGATACCAATATCTAACCTATACGACATCTAAGCTAACATACCGACAAAAAAGGCTCCTCGATGAGGAGCCTTTCTAATTTGGAAAACAATACCGAGCTTATTGTGCTTGCTTAGCAACAATGGCGCATACCGCTTCTAAATCTTCTGGAGTATCCACACCGGCTGCTGGTGCTTCTTTTGCGACCTCAACGTGAATCTTTTCGCCATACCAAAGCACGCGAAGCTGCTCCAGACACTCAATCTGCTCAAGTGCACTTGGTTGCCAATTCACGTAAGTATTAATGAAACCCGCTCGGTAAGCGTAGATACCGATGTGGCGCATCAATGGGTTCGCGATCGTTTTGTCTTGTTTAGCAAAGTTGTCACGATCCCACGGAATCGTTGCTCGGCTAAAGTACATAGCATAGCCACGCTCATCCGCCACTACTTTTACCGCATTCGGGTTGAAGACTTCTTCTTCCGATTCGATCTCAACCGCAAGCGTTGCCATTGGCGCATCACAACCCGCTAAGTTGTCAGCCACTTGACGAATAATAGACGGTGGAATCAATGGCTCATCACCCTGAACGTTAACCACAATGTGGTCTGCAGGGATCGCCATCTTTTCTACCACTTCTGCTAGTCGCTCAGTACCAGACTCGTGGTTTGGCGAGGTCATACAAACTTTACCACCAAACTGCTCTACCGCTACAGATACGCGCTCATCATCCGTCGCGATAATCACATCTTCAGCACCCGCCTGTAGCGCTTGCTCATAGACCCACTGGATCATTGGCTTACCACCAATGTCCGCCAATGGCTTACCGGGTAACCGGCTCGACGCGTAGCGCGCAGGAATGACAACCGTAAAAGACATTAGCGTCCCTCATCCATGCTCATGGTTCGTGCTTCTGGCTCAAGCAGAACAGGAATACCTTCTTTGATTGGGTAAGCAAGGCGATCCAGTTTGCAGATCAACTCTTGATTATCTTTATCGTACGTCAGCTTACCTTTGCACACAGGGCAAGCTACAATCTCAAGCAGACGGTGATCCATAAGTCGCTTTAACCTCTTTTATTCGATTTAAAATTCGTTCTGCATCGTTTGATTCAAACTGTGCAGAAACGGGCAGATACCACCAATTGTCTTGCGCATAACTGTCGCATTTGACGGCATCTTTTTCTGTCATAATCACATTGGCTCCTTGTTGAGCCAATGCTTGTAATTCTTGCTGGTCAAAGTCTTGATGATCGGCAAAGCCTTTCGTCACTTTGACGTCTGCATTCATTGCATTAAGTGTATTAAAAAATCGTGGTGGATGCCCTATCCCCGCAAACGCAACGAGATCACGTAATTCACTGACCTCAACTTGTTGTTTTGTCTTCAGGTTTATCGCCTTTGATGGCGCTAAAGACATTGGCATTTCGCCTTGCTGAGCTTGACCGCCATTCGTGATGATAAAGTCGACTTCAGCAAGACGCTCTACCCCTTCACGAAGTGGACCAAGTGGAATAAGGCTTTCATTGCCAAAGCGGCGATTACCATCAACGATAACTAACTCGATATCTCGATCTAGAGCGTAATGCTGGAGGCCATCGTCAGTAATAATGATATCAACGCCAGTTTCAAGCAATGCTTTCACCGCATTGGCACGAACCGGGTCTACGGCGACAGGTGCACCAGTGCGGCGATAAATCAGCTTCGGCTCATCACCACAGTGTTTCGCTGGTGTATTGTCATCCAGAATGAGCGGATAATGCGGTGCTTTTGCACCATAGCCTCGAGATACCACTCCCGGTTTAAAACCAAGCTGTTGCAATTGCTCCACCAGCCACACTACAACAGGCGTTTTGCCATTACCACCAGCTGTAATATTTCCAACAACGACGACAGGTACAGGCGCTTTATACGCTCGCTTTTTACCGGATTGGTATTGCTGACGTTTAGACTTGCTAATCGCTCCAAACAACAGACTCAGTGGCCACAACAGTGGCCACAGCAGGTATTTTAGGGGATGGTTTTCGAACCAGATTTTTTCAACCACAGCGCTTAAGCACCAAATTGGATTCGATGAAGCTGAGCGTATGCTCCGTCTTTAGCAATCAAATCAGCATGGTTACCACGTTCAACGATCGCACCTTCATCCACCACTAGGATTTCATCAGCATTCTCAATCGTTGACAGTCGGTGTGCAATCACCAATACAGTTTTGTCTTTCTGTAGTTCATCCAGAGCAGATTGGATTGCACGTTCAGACTCGGTATCTAGAGCAGACGTTGCCTCATCAAGAATCAGAACTGGCGCGTCACGTAATAAAGCTCGAGCAATGGCTACACGTTGACGCTGACCACCGGAAAGGCTTGCACCGTTCTCACCAATCATGGTGTCCAAGCCGTTTTCCATTTTGCTGATAAATTCCATTGCATGGGCAAGCTTGGCTGCTTTTTCAATATCTTCACGAGTGTATTGCTCTTCCGTCGCATACGCGATGTTGTTTGCAATCGTATCGTTGAACAAATGCACGTTTTGAGAAACCAGAGCAAACTGCTCACGTAAATTTTTTAGTTCATAGTCACGAATGTCATGGTCATCAAGTGTTATAGAACCACCGCTAACGTCGTAGAAACGATTGAACAAATTCGCAATGGTACTCTTACCTGAGCCAGAACGACCAACCAAAGCCACCGTCTTACCACGGGGAATATCAAAGCTCACGTTGTCAAGCGCTGGTTTTTCCGCACCTTCGTATGTAAAACTGACGTCTTTCACTGCAACATCACCTTTCGCACGTTCTACAGTGAACTTACCTTCGTTCTTCTCAGGCTCTAGGTCTACCAGGGCAAACAAGGTTTGGCTCGCTGCCATACCGCGTTGGAACTGTGAGGTTACGTTTGTTAGCGCTTTAAGTGGACGCATTAGACCAAACATTGCTGAGAATACAACAGTAAACGTACCCGGAGTCAGTTGCTCTTTGATTGAATCAATACTTGCTAGGTATAGCACCACGACTATTGCAATAGACGCGATCATCTGAATGATTGGGTTTGCCGCCGCTTGGGCCGTTACCAACTTCATGTTTTGCTGTCGCATTTGATTACTTACAATATCAAAACGTTGACGTTCAATATCTTGGCCACCGTAGCTAAGTACGACTTTGTGGCCTTTCAGCATTTGCTCTGCGGAAGCCGTCACGTGCCCCATCATGGTCTGCATGTTTTTTGAAATTTTTCTGAATCGCTTAGAAACAACACCAATGCCCCAAGCAACTACGGGAGCAACAGCAAACAGCACCAATGATAGCTGCCAGCTGTTGTAGAACATCAACACAAGAAGACCGATGATGCTCGCACCTTCACGTACGATGCTCACCAATGCTTGGCTGGTTGCTGCAGACACTTGTTCAGAATCATAAGTAATGCGTGACAACAAGTTACCCGTTTTTTCTTTGTCGAAATACGAGACCGGCATATGCATAAAATGGTTAAAAACCATTCTACGAATATGCATCACAACATTCGACGACACCCAGCTTAAGCAATATGTGGAAACAAACCCACTCACACCACGAATAAACATCATCGCAAAAACGATAAGTGGAAGTGTGCGTAAGAAGTCAGACTCTGCGCTGCCAAAACCTTCGTCTAATAGAGGCTTAAGCAATGAAATCATATAGGTATCAGAAACGGCATTGATGACCAATGCAACAACGGCTACGGCAAGTCCTGATTTGTAAAGGCGAATAAATTGCCACAGACGCTTAAACGTCTGCCAGGTCGTTTCATCAGTATTTATCGACATAGAAGTGCTTTATTTTCTTAGATTAAGACTCTTATTCTACTCCCTTACGCAGCATCTGCCTATACCAAGGCTCAAACATCTTGTTACGTTGAGTTTTTAATCGCCAAAAATCCCGCCATACATAAATACTCACCTGCCCAGATTCTCCAGTATCAAACCATGATGTGCCCAAAGACGTGTAAGCCTGCTGTACAAGTGGGGATGGCATCCCCCACCGATTATTTTTAGCCAAAGAAGCGATGGCTATTTGAGGGTTTATTGCTTCAATAAACTTGGGATTAGAAGAACTTTTACTGCCATGGTGGGGGACAATCACGATATCACTATCTAACAGTTCTGGTCGTCTGATTAAAATCCATTCACTTATGGCCTCGATATCTCCGGTTAGTAAAATTCGAAAATTAGAAACAGGATCAACGACCCTAATGACGCACGAGTGAGGGTTAAAAGCACGCTTTACTAATTTAGGTGGCCAGATTGCTTCAAACTTCAAACCTTGCCAATACCAGACTTCACCCTCGATACAAGGAAGGTAATCCGGCAGAAGCTGACTACTGAACTTATCATTAGGTTCAAAATTCTCTTCTAAAAACCTCCTTCCTCCTGCGTGGTCATCATCCAAATGACTGAGGATCAAAGCGTCAATTTGAGAGTGCCCTTTTGAATGTAGGATAGGCGAGATAACTCTTTCAGCAATGCTCCCCCCACTCCATGATTTCCCCGTATCATAGAGCAATGCCTTACCGTCTTTCTCAAACAACACTGACAGACCATGGCCCACATCTAAAACATCAACACGCCAGTAGTACTGTTTAAAGGGAAAGACGAGATAGAGCGTGGCAATACCGATGATGAGTAGGATGCTATTCACAGTAAGAAAACGAAGCCCAAATGAGCAAAACAATATCAACGTTATAAGAATAAGTGAGTCATCACTAACAGCAAACCAAGTTTCCTCAGCCAATCCTAACGCCCAATTTAGAGGCCAAAGTACCCCATCGACGAATATCCATATCCAACTAAAAACATCTGCGGTCAAGCAGGTGAAAAGTAGCGCTATAAATATCATAGGAACCACAACCAGGCTAAACCAAGGGATAAAAATCAGATTAAAAAGGGGAGATACTGCGCTAAAACCTGAAAAAAAATAGCCGCTAATTGGCAAAATGAACAGCGACAGCGCAAGTTGAACTGCAATGATATGCTTCAAAATGTTAAGCCAACTATATTGGTTCATCCAAACAATGTTAAGTACAACAAGCACCGCAACTACCGATAAGTAAGACAACCAAAAACTGCTACCTAGGAAAGAAAACGGCTCGACTAAAAGCTGCCCACTAACGGCTAGCAGTAAAACCCTCCAATTTGGCCAATGCAGTTTATGGTACTTAAGAAACAAATAGATCGCGCATACACTTAGGGCGCGCACAGTTGGCAACGAAAAATCAGCAAGCCAAGAATAAGCAACAGCGAAAACTAGCCCAAAGATGTAGGGCAAATGATTAGCCCACGGAATTGCAAGACGAAACAAAAAGCCAAGAAAACAGCCAAATGAGAGCGCCATGCCAATGTGTAAACCAGAAATGGATACTAGATGAATAAGTCCACTGTCTCGCAAGCTTTTCCATAAGTCGGGAGTAAGTAATGAGCGATCGCTGTAACTCAGAGCTCTTATTAAAGGTTCATTATATAAACCTGCAATACTGGCGTTAATACGCGCGATGAGTGTTTGTCTGAGAGCGCTTTTTGAGCGAACAATCCAGCGACTGTCTTTCATCGAAGTCGCTCTTGCCACAATACCCTGACTTAAAGAAAAGTTTTCTGAATCAAAACCAACCTCGTTTTTTAAGCCCGTAATCGGCTTTAACTCTACTTCCGCCTTAATTTCACTGTTAACACCAAGTGGAATTGAGGTTATCAACCGAACTTTTGGTTTAAAAAATGGTAAGAGATATTGAGAATTTACGTGGCTAACAACGACAATTCCTTCATATCCGTGACTTATTTGCGTAAAAGGGCTGTCAACTTTGCCATTTATGGTAATATTCACCCCTGCTTTAAACAGGGCTTGTTTTTGTTGTTCCATGACATTGCCATGGGCAATAACCACCATACAGCCCCAAATTACGCCAATGCACATTAAGCCTCGACGTAGTTTGATTATTGAGCCAACGGCAAAAATACCCAGCAGCAACCAATGCCAACTCGGCATCATCGGCCACCACGCAGATGAAAAAACGCTTGCTACAAATAACGCCAAGGCCAAACTTTTTTCTGAGAGAGTCATGTCGTCCTATGCCTAGAAAGCTGATAAAACGCTTCATGCCAGATCATGAAATGATCAAGCGCCAAAAAGCACTGAAAGTCTTCGGCAACGTTTTATACAACCCAAACTTATGGTGTCTAAATCGTCGCTCTGCATCAGGTGCTTTTGCTGTTGGTCTGTTTATGGCGTTTGTTCCGCTTCCGAGTCAGATGATCATGGCTGCAGGTCTTGCCATCATGCTTGGTGTCAACTTGCCTCTATCCGTAGCACTTGTCTGGATCAGTAACCCAATTACAATGCCAGTACTGTTCTACTTTGCTTATAAGCTTGGTGCATTGGTCATGCACGTACCACCACAGCCTTTCCACTTTGAACTGTCGTGGGAGTTCATCATGGAGCAAATGAACACCATTGGGCCTCCATTTTTACTTGGTTGTGCCATTTGTGGTGTTGGTTCTGCCATTATTGGCTACTTTGGTATTCGCGGACTTTGGCGTTACTCAGTAGTAAGAAGCTGGCAAAAACGTAAGATACGATAAGTACTTATTCTTCAATTGGCAGGTTGCAAAGCATCGAATGGAAAATGCTTAACGTTCGGCGTGAAAGGTGTTGTAACTCAAGTATGAAAGCTACCGAGCCACAGCAGAGATGATAGTTAGATTGCAGATAAAAGAAAGGACCGAGATTCGGTCCTTTTTGTGTCAGTGAGTTACCAGCGCTTCGCTAAGTTCTATCAACTACTTTGAACTCAATACCGCAGCTGGATTAAGTTTCGCCGCGCGGGATGCAGGGTACCATGTCGCTAGCAAGCTGAGCACAATCGCCGTAATTGAAACCAAAGCAACATCAGGCCAATGCAATTGTGATGGTAAGAAGTCGACAAAGTAGATATCCCCCGAAAGAAATTGGTGACCAATCAAAGCTTCTAGCCCTTTGATGATTGGAGTGAGATTTAACGCAACAAGAACACCAACCACACTGCCAGCAAGACTGCCAAATACACCCGAGAACACGCCTTGCCACACAAAGATACGCTTAATCAAACCATCCTTTGCGCCCATAGTACGAAGAATCGCAATCTCGGCAGCGCGATCTTTCACCGCCATCATTAGTGTCGATACGATGTTGAAACACGCCACACCTATGACCAATACCATCACCAAGTACATGATGGTACGAACGAGCTGAATATCGCGGTACAAGAAGCCGAACTGTTGTTGCCAACTTTTCAGGTAAACATACACATCAATCAGGCTACCCACTTCACGCACAATGGAAGGCGCGTTAAGTACATCATCGGTCTTAAGCGAAATACCCGTGACACCATCACCCAAGCGCGCATAAGCTTGTGCATCCTCCAGAGGCACTAAAGCCAATGAGTGATCGATTTGACCATTAAGAGTCAAAAATCCAGCCACCTTAACGCGAACTCGTTTTGGTGCTTGAACCTTATTAGTGCTGCCAGTCTGGGGAATCATCAAAGTAATGTAATCACCTACATCTACTTTAAGCTCATTCGCCACACCACGGCCTAAAATCACTTGCTGTTGGCCCGCATAAAAGTTTTGCCATGCTTCTGGGTCAATGAACTCCGACATGCTCGACACCGCTTGTTCAAAAGCAGGATCCACACCGCGCACTTCAATCGCCTTAAGCTTACTGCCTTTCTCTGCCAAGCCAGTAAATCGAACATAAGGCGCCGCTGCGACAACGTGTTCATGCTTCAAGGCTTGGTTCATGGTTTTGGTGTAGTTATGTAGCGGACCGTTTACCCCTTCTAACTCCCCATGTGGGATTACCGATAAAACACGTGACTGTAGCTCACGCTCAAAACCGTTCATGGCGGATAGACCTATAATGATCACCGCAACACCAACCGCAATACCAATAGTGGAAGAGAGAGAAATGAACGACACCATCTTGTTGCGCTTTTTCGCGCGACTAAAACGGCCACCGATCATCAATGCTAAAGATGAAAACAAAATTAGCCCTCCGCTGTCGCTGTTTGAATAGTAAAGCGATCCACCAGCAACCCATCTTGCATGTGCATTTGACGGTCCATTTTCGCCGCTAACTCGTTATCGTGGGTAACCACCAAGAAAGCGATGTTCGATTCCTGGTTTAGCTCACGCATCAAATCGTAAATCGCCAATGCGGTATTGTGGTCTAGGTTGCCCGTGGGCTCATCCGCCAATACTAAATCCGGCTTGTTGACCAAAGCACGGGCAATCGCAACACGTTGGCGTTCGCCACCAGACAACTCTGAAGGACGATGATCCATACGGTGTCCTAGGCCAACTTTTTCAAGCAGAGCTTTTGCTTCCGCTTTTGCATCCGCGACTTTTGCGCCACCAATCAACAGTGGCATCGCAACGTTTTCTACTGCGGTAAAATCAGCCAACAAATGATGGAACTGATACACAAAACCGAGGTGTTTGTTTCGCAGTGCCGCTTGCTTGTTTGAACTTAGCGAAGACAAGTTCTGTCCCAGAAAATCCACCTCACCTTGAGATGCATCATCTAAAGCGCCAAGGATATGCAGCAACGTACTCTTACCTGAGCCTGATGAGCCAACAATAGAGACCAATTCCCCTTTGTCGATATCAAAACTCACGCCTTTCAACACTTCCGTATCTAACGAGCCTTCTCGGTAGACTTTACGAATATCACGACATTCTAATAGCTTATTCATAGCGAAGTGCCTCAGCAGGTTTAACAGAAGATGCTCGGTAAGACGGGTAAACAGTGGCAGCTAGACTCAGAGCAATCGCCAGCACTACCACTAATAAAATTTGGAATGAATCAATCACGATTGGCAAGTGACCACCGAAGCTAAACAAGGCAACACCTGCCGCTTCCAGAATGGCATTGAGATTGAGCGATAAAGCAACGCCGACCGCGCCACCAACAATCGCGCCAATCACACCACTACTCGCGCCCTGCACCATGAAAATCGCCATCACTTGAGATTGCTTCATACCCTGAGTTTTGAGAATCGCGACTTCCGATTGCTTCTCCATCACCACCATGATCAACGCAGAGATAATATTAAATGCCGCAACGCCAACAATCAGGCCTAGCATTAAGCCCATCATGTTCTTTTCCATTTTCACCGCTTGGAAAAGCTCGCCTCGCTGCGCTCGCCAATCGCTCCACTGCCAACCGTCAGGCATTGGTTTATCTGCAAACTCGGTCACCATAAATGGGTCAGAGAAGAATACGCGCCAGCCCGACACCGTATCTTTTGGCAAACGCATCAGCTTAGAAGCATCGGTCATATTGACGATCATGAGCTGGCCATCAACATCAGAGCCAGTATTGAAGATGCCCGCCACCGTAAAGTTACGTTGACTTGGGATTCGACCTAATGGGGTAAATTGCGTCGCATTGGTCACCATTAAGCGGACTTTGTCACCCATCGACACTTTAAGAGAGCGCGCCAAGCTGTGACCAAGGAAAACCTTATACTCACCCGCTTGTAGCGAGGATAAACGGCCAGCGATCAAGTGATTAGAAATAGGATCGCCAAGTTTAGGCTCGATACCAATCAAGTAACCAGCGGTTAGCTGCGCTGAACTTTGGATCACAGCCTCACCGCGAACAATCGGTTCAGGCGCAGCGATTGTCGACATGTTTTGGATAAATTGGGGCGCAGTCTCGCTAACGGGCGTTTTACCATCGTGCTGGGAAATCACCGCATGAGGAAGGACACCTAGGATGCGTTCCTTTAGCTGAGCCTCAAAGCCATTCATGACCGAAAGTACTGTCACCAACGCCATCACACCAATCGTGATACCTGCGGTCGACATGTAAGAAACGAATCGACTGAATCTATCCCCGGAGCGTCCCCGAAGATACCTTATGCCAATAAACAAAGAGATAGGATGATACATATAGGACAAACCAACTGGTTTTCTAATAATGGAGCCAATACTTAGCTAATTAATACCGGTTATCTTACCTTACTCTTACTATGAAGAAGACAAGATAATCGCTAAATTTGTCAACGACATGCAATAAGTCCATTTTTCTCTAAGAAAGTTCAGCCTGACAGAGCAAGGAAACTTGATAAGTTAAGTCAGTTAGCGATAATCAATGCCTTACCTTCCTCTTTCACTATAGGAAAGAGAAGTGCTCGTTTGGCAAAAGGACACTAAATATGACTGAGCAAGAATACTTCACCGTACACCACAACCTAACTATTAATGTTGAGGTGATGAGTGAAGATTACCTTTTGCCAAGTGAAGAATCATTTCTCGCAGAAATCCCTGCACCATTCATTGTGGCTAGCGAGTTTAGTCAACTGGATATGCTCGCTGATAGTGCCCGGTTAGAGCTACAGAACAAAGATCTTAAACACGTAATCAGCTTGTTGGATACGCAAAATTCAAAGCTTAATCTTTTGCTAAGCTTTATGCTTTCTCAGCAAGACGACCCCGCCCAGCGCTCTCAAACCACGCAATTTGGTGCCAGTCAATTAAGCTACCGCTCCAACCTTTTGGTAGAGGTAGGGCAATTGGTTCGGGTGAAGCTCTTCTTAGACCACCCAGCCGCTGCGATTTACTGCTACGCTCAGGTAATAGAATGCGAACCATCAGAACAAGGGCATCTGGTCACTCTCAAGTACAAATTACTTAGAGAAGCAGACCAAGATTTATTGATTAAAGCCGCGCTATACCAGCAGCAAAAACTACTCCGTCAGCGCTCACTAGAGCGAGATAACAAATAAGTACCATGACAAAAGCAACGATTCTCTCCGTCACGAATCCGTCTGAGCGTGGCGATAAAAAACAGCTGGGCAACCTACCCGGCGGAGCATTACCTATGGCAATCGCAGAGCTGGCGAAACAGCATGCTAGCCACTCTCTGCTTGTTGTACCAGATCCACAAATTGCGTTGAAGCTTCAAGCAGAAATTGAACAGTTCACCGATCAGCCAGTCAGTCTATTCCCTGATTGGGAAACGCTGCCTTACGATAACTTTTCTCCGCACCAAGAAATCATTTCTGATCGAATTGCACGCTTATACCAACTGCCAAACCAACGCAGTGGTGTAACTATCGTACCTGTCAGTACCATCTTACAACGCCAGTCTCCTCGCGACTTCTTGCTGCAACATACTTTGATGGTGAAAACAGGCGATCAATTCTCACTAGAAAAACTGCGTACTCAATTAGATAATTCTGGCTACCGTCATGTGGATCAAGTATTTGGGCCGGGGGAATACGCTAGCCGTGGTTCAATCCTTGATTTGTTCCCGATGGGCAGTTCCGATCCATATCGTATTGACTTCTTCGATGATGAGATCGATACCATCCGTACCTTTGATCCAGAAAATCAACGTTCGATCGACGACATTCAGCAAATCCAATTGCTGCCAGCGCACGAGTTTCCAACCACAAAAGAAGCAATCGAAGATTTTCGAACTCGTTGGCGTACGCAATTCGAAGCTCGTCGCGAGCCCGAGTCCATCTACATGCAAGTAACCAAAGGGACATGGCCTGCAGGTATCGAATACTGGCAGCCACTGTTCTTTGAGCACACAGAAACCCTGTTTGATTACTTACCAGATGATTCACAACTGATCGTTTATGGCGACATCGAAGCCGCTGTGGATACGTTCTTGAATGACGTCGACTATCGTTACGACCAAAAGAAAATCGATCCACTTCGCCCGTTATTAGCCCCTCATGAACTGTGGCTAAAAAAGGACGAGCTATTCAAGCAAATAAAGCAACTGCCTCAAGCCCTGTTAAGTCTAGATAAAGTTGTAAAACGTGCTGGTCGCCAAAACCTCGCAGTACAGTCTCTGGCTGAACTGGGTGTACAACAGCAGAACAAAGAACCACTTTCTCGTCTACGCCAGTTTAGTGAGCAATTCACAGGAAAAATCGTCTTTTCGGTAGAATCCGAAGGCCGCCGAGAAGCACTGACTGAATTACTACAAGGCATCAAAATTCGCCCTGTGGTACATGAATCAATTTACCAAGCCTTGGATTCCAAAGATCGATTCAGCTTGATCTTAGGCGCAGCAGAACATGGTTTTATTCACGAAGAGCTGAACTTCGCACTTATCTGTGAAAGTGATCTACTGGGCGATCGCGTAATTCAGCGTCGTCGTAAAGACAAAAAGACCGTCAACAGTGACACCGTCATTCGCCACCTCGCCGAGCTAAAACCAGGTCAGCCAGTGGTACACATCGACCACGGTATCGGCCGCTACATTGGCCTGCAAACACTTGAAGCCGGTGGAATGAAAACAGAGTACGTGACCCTTGAGTATCAAAACGATGCCAAGCTTTACGTTCCTGTGTCTTCATTAAACCTAATCAGCCGTTACTCAGGTGGTGCTGAAGAGAGCGCGCCGCTACATAAACTCGGTGGTGAAGCATGGGCGAAGGCTCGTCGTAAGGCCGCTGAAAAAGTCCGTGACGTGGCTGCCGAGCTTCTCGACGTTTACGCTAAGCGCGAGTTGAAACCGGGTTACAAGTTTGCTCTCGACCGTGGTCAATACGCGACCTTCAAAGCGACTTTCCCGTTTGAAGAAACTGATGATCAGTCGATGGCAATCAATGCTGTTCTGTCTGACATGTGCCAAGCGAAAGCCATGGACCGCCTAGTGTGTGGTGACGTAGGCTTTGGTAAAACAGAAGTCGCAATGCGCGCTGCATTTGTTGCTACTGACAACAGCAAACAAGTCGCAGTATTGGTGCCTACCACCCTGCTGGCACAGCAACACTTTGAAAACTTCCGTGACCGCTTTGCCAACTTGCCAATTCGCGTTGAAGTACTATCGCGCTTTAAATCGGCAAAAGAACAGAAAGTCATCCTCCAAGATGTTGCTGACGGCAAAGTTGATATCGTGGTAGGTACTCACAAGCTACTTTCTAGCGACATCAAGTTTAAAGACCTTGGGCTATTGATTGTTGACGAAGAACACCGCTTTGGCGTGCGCCAGAAAGAAAAAGTAAAAGCGATGCGTGCCGATGTGGATATCCTTACGCTTACCGCAACTCCGATTCCGCGAACATTAAACATGGCAATGAGTGGTATGCGCGACTTGTCTATCATCGCGACACCACCAGCCCGTCGTTTGGCAATCAAGACCTTTGTACGTCAACGCGAGGATTCCGTCGTTCGTGAAGCGGCATTACGTGAAATCATGCGTGGTGGCCAGGTTTACTTCCTCCACAACCAAGTCGAAACCATCGAAAAGACAGCAGAAGATCTGCAAAAGCTGATTCCAGAAGCGCGAGTGACCGTCGCCCATGGTCAGATGCGTGAGCGCGAGTTAGAACGCATCATGAATGACTTCTATCATCAGCGATTCAACTTGCTTGTCTGTACCACCATCATCGAAACGGGTATCGACGTTCCGACAGCCAACACGATCATCATGGATCGTGCTGACAACCTAGGCTTGGCGCAATTGCACCAACTTCGTGGTCGCGTTGGTCGTTCACACCACCAAGCATATGCTTACCTGCTGACACCGCATCCGAAAGCGATCACCAAAGATGCCATCAAACGTCTTGATGCAATTGCTTCACTGGAGGATCTTGGTGCAGGCTTCACTTTAGCAACACACGATCTTGAGATCCGTGGTGCTGGTGAGCTTTTAGGTGACGAACAAAGTGGTCAAATTCAATCAGTTGGCTTTACACTGTATATGGAGATGCTTGAACAAGCGGTTGAAGCATTGAAAGAAGGTAAAGAACCATCACTGGATGACCTGCTTCGCGAGCAGACAGAGATAGAAATGCGTATCCCCGCTCTACTGCCGGATGATTACATTCCTGACGTGAACACTCGTCTATCCATGTACAAGCGCATTGCAAGTGTTACTGATAACGAGGCTCTGTCTGAGCTAAAAGTAGAATTGATTGACCGGTTCGGTTTGTTACCAGATGCTGCGAAGAACCTTCTATCTGTCTCAGAACTGAAAATTGGGGCAGGAAGTCTCAAGGCGAAGAAGATTGAGGCGCATGATAAGGGGGGATTCATTGAGTTTTACCCTGATGCTGACATAAACCCAGCGTATTTAGTTAAACTCCTGCAATCACAGCCGCAAAAATTTGCAATGGAAGGTCCAACTAAGTTCAAGTTTAGCGTACCATTGACGGACCGACGTAAACGCATTCAGTTTGTTCAAGACTTACTGAATGATTTTAAACAGAATTTATTACCAACGAGCTAATAGTCGAATGAGAATACTGATCCCATTGTTACTTCTATGCGTTTCAATGCCATCTTGGGCTGCGCGTCAGTTTGATATTGAAGTAATTATTTTCAAGCGAGCAGTAGACGCAGAAAGCACCACTGAGTCTTGGCCAAATCAACTTCCAAAAATTGAGATGGATAATGTTGGCAGTTTAGAGAGTGATTCATATCGCCAAGCTAAAGGCGTTACTCTCCTACCTCGTTCAGCTTATCAATTAAACTCTCAGGAAGCCGCTCTACGTAACCACGCTGGTTTTAAAGTGCTTAAGCACGTAGCTTGGAGACAAGGCGACCGTGGTAAGGCAAGCGCTCCCGTATTTCGTATCGTAGGCGGCAAAGACTTTTCAGGAGTATACAACTCTGATGGCAGCCAAAGAAACGGTAACGCTCTGTCTTTACAATCTGATGGTTACACTGAAGAAAGTATTACAGGACCACTATACGAGTTGGATGGAAAGCTACAAATTTACGTTCAGCACTATCTATTTGCAGAAACTACGATGGACATTAGAGAGCCAAGTGTTCGTGAAGTTCGTTTCGAGGCACAGCCTCTAGAAGATCAATCAAAAGAGTTTGGTGAAGTTGAAGGGAATGTTCAAGTAGGAAACCTAGCTGAAATTTCACCTACAGTGACTGAAGAAACGTTCTTGAAGAGCTACCGTATGGATCAGAAGCGTCGTATGCGCAGTAGTGAGACTCACTACCTAGACAACCCATTAATGGGCATGATCATCCAAGTGCGTCGCGTTCAATAATCATTAAAAAATTAAAGCGTAGCATTTGCTGCGCTTTATTTTATCTAGAATCTAGCATGGAAGTTGTATTGGTTCATGAGCCCTGATTTTGAAATCATCACCCCTCGTTTAGCACTCAGGCTTATTCCTTCAGAAGAAGCACACATCCTACAACGTATACTGGCTGAGTCCCCTTCTCTGCACCATTGGCTCGATTGGTGTAATCAAGATATCACACTCAAAGAAGCCCAAGACTTTTTGCTGGCAACACGATTGAACTGGGTTAAGACAGAGGCTTTCGGTTTTGGTGTTTATGAACGTGAAAGTGGCAACCTCGTTGGCATGGCCGCTGTGAATGAGCTTTACCATACCTTCAATATGGCGAGTATTGGTTATTGGGTAGCGGACCGCTATCAACGCAAAGGCTATGCGCAAGAATCCATTCGCGCACTCGCGGAATTCTGTTTCGCCAAGCTCAATTTGACTCGCGTAGAAATCGTCTGCGATTTAGATAACACCGCTAGTCAGGCGTTAATTGAATCCATTGGAGCACAGAAAGAAGCGGTTGCCAGAAACCGTTTTATCTTCCATGGCAAGCCGAAAGATGGCGTAGTGTATTCACTGCTTCCTAGCGATTTAGAATAAAAAAAAGCCACCGATATACGGTGGCTTTTGTTTTGACCTTTATTTCGCTCTTTACCAAATCAGAGTAAAGAGCCAAATCATAAAGTATTAGTGTAGCTTCAAGTTTGGACGAAGTACGCGGTTGATACGGCCAACCAACATCATCAGGCCCGTCTTAATCACGCCATGCAGCGCCATTTGGTGCATGCGATATAGCGAAATGTAAACCACGCGAGCAATACGACCTTCAACCATCATCGAACCTTTGGTTAGGTTACCCATCAAGCTACCAACCGTAGAAAAGCGGCTTAGAGAAACCAAAGAGCCGTGGTCTTTGTATTCGTAAGCTTTAAGTTCACGGCCATTTAGCTTAGCAACGATATTAGTGAAGGCTTGGCTGGCCATTTGGTGCGCCGCTTGAGCACGTGGCGGTACAAAAGAGCCATCAGGCTGAGTACATTGTGCCAAGTCACCAATAACGAAGATGTCATCGTCACGCGTGGTTTGTAGCGTGTTTTTCACCACAAGCTGGTTGATACGGTTAGTTTCTAGACCAGCGATGTCTTTGATGAAATCAGGGGCTTTGATGCCCGCAGCCCATACCATGATCTGTGCTGGGATTTTCTCACCGTCTTTCGTCGTCAGACCGTCTTTATCCGCTTGCGTCACCATCGTAGCTGTGCGCACGTTTACGCCAAGCTTAACCAACTCTTGATGCGCCGCAGAAGAAATACGTGGTGGAAGTGCTGGAAGAATGCGCTCACCTGCTTCAACTAAGTTCACGTTTAGCTTGCTAGAATCTAAGTCGCCAAAGCCGTAAGTACGTAACTCTTTCACTGCGTTGTGAAGCTCGGCAGATAGCTCAACACCCGTTGCACCCGCACCAACAATAGCGATATCGACTGTGCCGTTACCGTTTTTCGCGTGCAGCTTTAGGAACTCATTGTTCATCTCGCTACGGAAACGGTGTGCCTGTTCAGGGCTATCTAGGAAGATACAGTTATCACGAACTCCAGGTGTGTTGAAGTCATTTGATGTCGAGCCGATAGCCATCACTAGAATGTCGTATTCTAGCTCACGGCTTGGCATTAGAAGTTCGCCGTGCTCGTCTTTAAGCTCACTTAGAATGATCACTTTACGCTCACGGTCAATGTCTTGAAGACTGCCCATTTGGAAGTCAAAGCTGTGGTTCTTCGCATGAGCACGATAGCTCAATGCATCCACGCCTTCATCCAAAGAACCTGTTGCTACTTCGTGCAACAATGGTTTCCACAAGTGGCTCGCTTTACGGTCTACCAGTGTAATTTTCGCTCGGTTCTTACGACCCAGAGTGCGGCCCAGTTTGGTTGCCAACTCAAGGCCACCAGCACCGCCGCCTACAACGATAATGCGTGTCACAATGTTATCCTCTACAAAAATGAATATATGGGTTCAGCTCGATGCTGACTCACAATCACATTGCGGTCATACATCCAACCGATGAATTCTTTGGTCTCTAGAGGTGAGCTCACTTTTGGATAAATGCCGATACCATATTATTTATGCTTAATTACGGATTAACGGTTATCGGTTTACTTGCCTGATACACACGATCTCAGACAACAAATGGGCAAGTTTTTTACTCGCTCTCAATTTTTTTTGATATTTATCAAATTATTTTTACCAAGTTCATTATATAGAGCAATACTTTGATGGCAACAAAAATCCTTACTAGAGATACGGATTGGCTAATTTTCGTCTGCTTTACGGTATCGTTTTCGTGCCACAAAAGGTTAAATCAATAAATCAAGATGATAAATCGATACAAAATGTAAAATCTTGCAGAATCAGTGTCGTTCGTTTGAGCACGAGTAGAAACAAAAACAGCACTTCGAAAAGTGCTGTTTAAACAAGATAAGTTTGTTCTCTCTAGGGCAAGTTAGGCGTTTTTGAATGCCTTCATCGCTTGCAGGTGATGTGAGATCTTCTTGAATTTATGGGTTTGGGTTTCATCCCAAATGATTTCGTAGTGTTTATCCAGTTCTGCCGCGGTTTTCGAGTTGTCGTGGATTTCATCCTCTTTCGACAAAATCACCAAACAGCGATCCTTGTTTTTCGTACGAAACTGCTCGACACATTTGGTCGCAATGTCTTCGTACTCTTCAGGACGGTCAATACGCCCTGCCATTGTATTCTCTGGATGCAAGTTCGGGTTGAACATCACTTGCTTAATGCCGCAAAGAAAACCGATTCGCTCTGACCAATATGCACCTAGACCTACACCACAAATTAGAGGCTTTGGATCATCAGACTGGTCGATTACTTTAGATACTTCTTTGAGTAAATGCTGCATATCATGCTTAGGATGAAGTGTACTATAGTTGATGAAACGAACATCATCATCGATAAACTGAAGTTGAAGAACTTTTTCGTGGTTACCTGGGCTTGTACTATCAAAGCCATGCAAGTAAATAATCATTTGTACCTCTCCCTGTGTATATCTGGTACTTCACTTTAAACTACCACTATTTCCATGTGGTGAAAGCGACAAATGTCATTATGTCTCAAAACAGTGATCTTCAATACATAATGAGTCTTTAAATTCATTCGCACTGTTTAAGTATTGTTCATCACCCCATAACTTATAAGCCAATAAATACCACAACATAGCCATCATGAGTGTTCTCGGTTGCCATGCTTTTACGCCATCAATCCAAAGCTGAACATCTTCTATCTCTCGAATAGCACAGTAGCTCTCAACACCTTGAACAATTGGAGCCTCTGCCAATTGGAGAACCAATGTCAGGTCTAAACGCGGATCGGCTAATCCAGCATACTCCCAGTCAATCACTTTTACCCCTTCCTGACCTCGAACAAGATTGTAGCAACCAAGGTCAAAGTGACATAAAGAGGCAGGCACAGGCGCAACAGACGGTTCAGAGCGCCACTTTTGGTATAGCTGCTCAAACTCAGTGTTCTCATAAACACCTTCCAACTGCATCCAATAATGGTCAACTCGTGAGATATATGAAAACGGCACCAAAGGAATTGCGCCAGCTGGATATTGGTGAATGCATGCAGCAATAGGTAACAGCTCTTTGAGTTCTATCCCCTTCCGAGTGAGCGTCTCTCCTTCTACCCACTCAACCAACAAGCCAAGCTCATGGACAAAAACAGGCTTTGGACCCAGTTGCAAAGGCTCTATAGTATTGAGAACTTGATACTCATTATGGCGAGAAATAGAAAAGGCCTTGCACACAACACTGGCTGGTCGCCAGACATATGCAAGACCCTCTGAAGTTTCCAATCGCCAACAACGATTAGTTAGCCCCCCAGTAACCGTTTGAACCTTTACTGGAGGGACAGCGAAGAAGCCGTCTAATACACTTAAACTCGGATCAAGTTGCTTTGCTTGTTGCCAAGAAAACCATGCCATTCATAACTTCTCCACTCAAGTTCCTACTACCTTACTCAGTAAATAGTCAGGTATTGGGAAAGATTAAAGGCCAAATAAGCTCTTAGATTGCTCTTTACGAATCTCTGTTTCGTCCGCCCATTCAATAAGACCGGTTTCTAGATCCATCAAGCGCATTGTCATTTTGTAGTACACGTCTTTGTCACTACCCGCGTTTTTCACGATGCTAGAAAGGTTACCGTAAAGCATGTATTGCGCACCCACCATTTTACCGAACTGAATCGCGGTACTCTGGTTCACAAGCTCATCATTATTTTGGAAGTTAAGTTGCTCACGGACAGACTCAACACGGTCCATATCTACGAAACGAAACTTACCAGAGTTTAGCATCTTAGTAGAGATAGTATCGGTGATAGACTCAGTATCAATGTGCTCACTCGTTTTATTTTTAATACGCTCTACAAATACGATTGGACGTTGGTCACGAGTAATCGCAGCAACAGATCCTGACATCATCATACTATCAACCATTTCACCGGCTATTTTTTGTAAATCCGTAGAACCAAAGTCAATCGTCGTTGTTTCTGTCGCCTGAGCATCGCCATATGAAACTTTATTTGAACAACCACCCAAAATGACGGCAAGACCTAAAAGAGCGATAATACTTTTTTTCATGAGAGTTCCTTAATTTGTATTTCTTACCAAGGTATCTCTACCTTAGTAAAGCAGCATAGCTGCCGAAAATGTGTTACTCGAACCGAGTTAGTTATCTTGTGCTTCGCGAATTTGTACGCGGAACTGAGTCCCGTTCGGATTTACTGTCACTTCGGACAAAGAGACTTGCTCAAAACCACGAACGATCATTTTTCGCCACGGGCCAGCTTTCGTGTTTACTTCCAAACCAGTATTGTCATACCAGTAGAATCGGTAAAGAATGTGCTGGTCACCTTTGTAGTTACTGCTCAACTGAACAACACCGCGCGGACGGTCATCGACATAAGTCGTGGTAATGTTGTCTACCAATAAACGACTACCCAAAACATTGTCGTTAAAGAAAACCTTCTGTGTTTGACCATCAATTCGGATACCGGCGGTGTTATCCGCACATCCCGCCAAACCAATGATCACAACCAAACCTATAAGCCATGCTCTCATTACAACCTCCCTAGTTGTTTATGCCAAACCGTGGAATGCAATCCCTGGCGGGAAACCCATACCAATGTTGTCTGCTGTGCTGGCACTTCAAATTGATACACCTGATCTCCGACATTTAAGCTCTGCTTACCCGGACTCACAACCTTTGACGCGGTTTTCACCGTTCCTGGTAGGGTCTGCCAACTTCTGGTATCAGGTTGTTCAGTTAATGTGTTCCATACGTTGAAAAGAAGATTGCCTACATCATCACCTTTGGCGGCTTCTTTTCGAATTCTGTCTTTTGCCCAAACACGAATCGCTTGGCGAATCACAATCGTGGTTAGACGCTCTTGCAAATCGTTCTGTGCCATCGCATTCACGTCGACTAATGTACTTGAAGGTAGCTTGTTACCATTCAGCGCAACATCGCCAAAGCGTTGCGTTCCGCGTTTCGGATAGTATGGCAGCGCAAGAGAATAAATTGCACCATCGCCTCGGCTGTCATAAATAGGTAAATCAATACGCCAACCTTGCAGTGCTTCCACCACACCTTGCTCATCAATCACAATCACGCGGCCTTGTGACTTGCTTAGCCCCGAAGGCGCTTTACCATAGCGCTTTTCCAACATACGCAGGTCTTGACGCATGCCAAGTTTCTTCGCCGCATACATCGTACTGTCAATGACTTGCTTGTTATCAGGCATCACAGCGAGTGCACGACGATAGTCTACGTACGCACTATTCAAATCTCTTGATGCTTCATAAAGCAGCCCTGAAAGGTAGAACAAGTAGCCATTTTGTACTGAGCTGAGCTTTTTGCCTGCGTCTGGGTAGTTTGCTAATACGCTACCTAAGTTTGCTGACATACCTTGCTTCTTAAGATCCTTCTCAGCTCGCTTTAGTTCCCTTTCACGTGCTTTCTTCGCCGCCTCTTGGACTTGGTTTGCACGGCGCATTTCAACCAACGCCCCCTCTAGATCGTTCTTTTGTAGATAATTCAAACCTAGATACAAATGCAAGAAACCGAGCTCGTAGTCGGCGGGTTGGTATTCGTTTAAATTGTCGTTAACAGCCAAAGAACCCACACTGGTCGCTGTTTCCGTAACAGAGATGGTTGCGCGATCTTGTTGTTTGCGTACCGCACGATCGCTGTCTTCGAGTGCACTCAAGCTTGTTGGATAATCTTGTGCAAGAAATGAGATTCGACCTTGCTCAAAATTACCAAGTATATCGCCACCAACATCACTAGATTGCAGTTGCTCAGCTTTGGCATAATCACCAGCAACCACCGCTTGATAAACTTGTTTATTTTGGTCGCTATAGTGGCTGAACAGATTGCCAGCGGATAGGTTTGCACATCCTGTAGCAAGCAGGATCCAGCTCATCAATCCAAATAGCTTCACACCATGTTTCAAATTCATCTCCGCAAATGTGTATAGACGAGAAATCATGGGTGGAATTACCCACCCACTTTTACCCAATTAGCTCAGAACCATTGGGCCTAAAGGGCGCCCGCCCACTAGGTGCATATGGATATGGTAAACTTCTTGGCCACCATGTGAGTTACAGTTAACAATCAAACGGTAACCGTCTTCTGCAATGCCTTCCTCTTTAGCCAGGTTTTTCGCGACAGTGAACATACGCCCCATCATCGCCTCATCTTCTGCTTCTACGTCATTCGTTGTTGGAATCAGCTTGTTCGGAATGATTAGAATGTGGCTCGGCGCACGCGGGTTAATATCTCGAAATGCCGTTACTAAATCGTCTTGATAAAGAACATCTGCAGGGATTTCTTTACGGATAATTTTGCTAAAGATGGTTTCTTCCGCCATGGGTACTCCATTTATAAGGTGTGTAACCGCTTTAGTATGCGCCAACCCTAGGCTTAGCTCAATAAAAAACAGTGTTCACTTAACATTATCAATATAAGCTGTTACATAGAAGTTTTTTTTGTCGTGTGCGTCATAAAACGTGCGTCTCAAACTCAATACAATTCAAGGAATTTTGTTAATTTTTTAAGACATAACTATTTTTTTGTCTTGTTTCTGGGAGAGGACGCTAATTATGCGTGGGTCAGTAATTAAACGGATGTATGCAGGCTTTGCACTGATCATAATTCTGTTTGCCATCACGATTACCATTATGATGAGTGGGATGAGTGATATTCATAACAAGTTTGAAACCGTTTCAAAGAATTCATTACCACTGGTTTCGTTATCAAACCAAACCAGTGTTGAACTTCTGTCAGCCGATAAGTCTTTTAAAGACTTTCTCACAACAGAGAATAAGCAACGAATGGATGAGATGCGTCAGGAGTTTGCTAAATCTCAAGAACAGTTTACCTCTACGTTAGGGAAACTAGAGACAGCCAGCCGTATCTACCCTTCTTTGGCACAACCTTTCGCCCAGCTTAAAGAAATTGAGCAGAGCTATTTCTCTGAAGCTAAAGAAGCCATGGACAACTATGAGGCGATGTTTGCTGCACAAGAAGAAGTGCAGAAGTCCTCTCGTCGCTTCCAAAAGCTAAACACTGAACTGTCGGTTGGTATGAAGGAGTATATTGCCGATCAATCGAGTATTTCAGTTAAAGTCATGGCCAAGAGCTATTTCATTAAGCTAAAAGACGCCGAAGTGATCACTTCAGATGCCTTAGCCAGCAATAACCCCGAGTTCGTAACTAAAGCTGTCGCGAAAAACCGTAAAGCGGTAACACACTTAAACTACGCATTCCGTGGCCTCGCTACGCAATTACCAGCTTTAAAAGATGCGTTTGGTGAATCCGTTGAACAATTTACTCGCGATGTGGGCCAACGAGGCGGGGTACTTGATCAGCATAATAGTTACTTAACCGCTCGTTCAGCTCTGTACGACAACATCGCCAACCTAGCCACTAAAGTAGATACAACAATGGGTATCCTCGAGCAATTTACCACAACAGCAACGGATAAATTGGAAGAGTCACTGTCAGAGGCTGGAAGTATCTACTCGAATGGTGTTACTAAAGCCATCGTTATCGCTGTTGTTGTCGTTCTGTTTGCAACCGCCATTGGTTACCACATTGCACATAGCGTACGTGAACCATTGACTCGTATTCTAAAGGTGCTAGAAGGCCTCACTGAAGGCGATATGACTCAACGCATTGATAATCGTTACAACAACGAATTCAGTCGTGTCAGTGGGCATATCAATACGCTAGCAGACAGCTTACACAACATTCTTGTGAAGCTAAACGACGCTTCTGACAACCTTTCCAATACTGCTTCTGAAAATGAACAAACTTCATCAGAGGCACAAATGCAGTTGAATAATCAACGTGAGCAAACAGCGAACGTAGCAACCGCAATGACTGAGATGTCTCATTCTGTTCAGGAAGTCGCTCAAAGTGCACAAGGTTCACTAGAAATGGTGCAGCGAGTAGAAACGGCTTCTGATCAAGGTAGAAATATCATGAACAGCAATATTTCTACTATCAATCAACTTGAGACGAGACTAAACGAGTCTGTATCGGCTGTTGCAGAGTTGCAAAAAATGAGCGGTCAAATTGGCTCGATCTTGGATGTAATTCGTAACATTGCTGAACAAACAAACCTACTTGCACTAAACGCAGCTATAGAAGCAGCGCGAGCAGGTGAACAAGGACGTGGATTTGCAGTCGTTGCTGATGAAGTACGTGTTTTGGCCTCTAAGACCACTCAGTCGACGACTGAGATAGAATCCATGATCAGCAATCTTCAAACGAGCTCACAATCAGCAAGCCAAGTCATTGAGAGTTGTATGAGTGACATGGAGATGTCGGTTGAACAAGCATCCAAAGCCAACAGCTCGATGGAAGAAATTCAAGCGTTAATCATCGAAATCAGTCAGATGAGCACACATATATCGCAAGCAGCTGTAGAGCAGAGTGAAACCTCTGCTGACATTGCTCGAAATATCGAAGACATCAATAACATTGCAGATAAGAGCTACCATGCGATGGCAAGCATTGCTGCGACGAGTGAATCACTAACGCATTTAGCTCATCAGCAAAATGAATTGGTACACCGCTTCAAGCTATAGATTAAGATATAATTTGTAACGATTTTAGATACCAACTGACTCTACAAGGGCGACTTTTTATAAGGTCGCCCTTGTTTTTTATTGACCTTGTCTACATATGGTTATTATGGCTTGCTCATCCCTTTTACTTTCTCTTTTCGAGCAAGCCAAATAAGAAGGAAAACCTATGGCTGTTCATGTTGGTATTATTGACCAAGACCCCGTTAGATTGGTCACTCCTCTATTGGATAATCGCACTGTCAGTACCCATATCGTCTTTATCGGTGATAAGAGTCAAGCTGACATCTATGAGCGACTGAGTGCCGTGTTGGAGCAGCGAGAAATTACGTCCGAGTTTTTTGAAATTCCTTCTGTTGTAAACACTTCTCTGATTAAACAATCGATTCATAAATTGGCAAAAGACCTCCATGACCGAGGCGAAGAAGTAAAGCTGAACGCAAGCTGTGGCCTTCGTCACCGATTGCTTTCTGTGTATGAAGTCTTCCGTACGTACCGTTGGCCAATCTTTGTGGTAGAGCCAAATAGTGACAAGCTTTGCTGGCTATATCCTGATGGCAAAGAAGACAGCCAAGTAGAAGACCACATTACGATTTCTGACTACCTTACAATTTTCGGTGCTCGAGGCGAATTCCACCACGTTGACCTCCCTCCTCAGTTAGATCAAAAACTGTATGAACTAGGCGAACGTTGGGCTTCCAATGCCCTTGAACTTGGCCCTGGCCTTGCGACTCTAAACTATCTTGCAACCACCTGCCGTAAAGAGCAAAAATTGGATGTAGAGCTCTCTGAGAAGCAACAAGGCTACCGTGAACTGAACATGCTACTAACCGACTTGGTTGAAGCTCAGATTGCTACGTATGAAAATGGCATTTTGACATTCGCTGATGAAGACGCCCGCCGCTTTTCAAATGGTGAATGGCTAGAGACCTTAGTTCATAGCACGGTTAAGCAGATTCAAGATACGATGCCAACCATCCAAGATCGTTCATTAAACGTTCAAGTCTATCGCAAGCTAGGTGAAAGTGAGGTTCGTAATGAACTGGATGTTGCGACCGTAGTAAACAACAAACTGCACATTATCGAATGTAAGACTAAAGGTATGCGTGATGATGGTGACGATACCTTGTACAAGCTTGAATCACTGCGTGACCTTCTAGGTGGCCTACAAGCACGTGCTATGTTGGTTAGCTTCCGTCCGCTACGCCATAATGACATCACACGCGCTGAAGACTTAGGCTTGGCACTTATCGGTCCAGATGAGCTGAAAGATCTGAAGACACATCTTAGTGCATGGTTTGAAGCCGCCGGCGGTTCTGACGAAATCTAATCGTCGATACCAATCAAAAAAAGCAGCCTCGGGCTGCTTTTTTATTGCGTCAGATTCACTGCCTTTAACACTCAACACAAAACCGACAGATAGAAAAAAC
Source organism: Vibrio sp. SCSIO 43153 (assembly GCF_023716625.1). NCBI lineage: Bacteria > Pseudomonadati > Pseudomonadota > Gammaproteobacteria > Vibrionales > Vibrionaceae > Vibrio > Vibrio sp. SCSIO 43153. The sequence continues at coordinate 1,029,225 of NZ_CP071855.1, read as the reverse complement.
CAGAGGCGAACCTCTGGCTTTTCCCGTTTGTTTAAATGCCAACTAACCGTTGTTATTAAAGCATCTTACGAGCCGCTTCAACTACAACCTTAATTGAGCGAGCTTCCGTTTCTTTCAGAGTTGAATGATCTGGAATCTCTTTTTGTGTACGGTTGATAATTACACCCGCCACACAACCTGCTTTTAGGCCTGAGCTTGCACACATAGTTAGCAGTGTTGCTGACTCCATTTCGAAGTTCAGAACGCCCATGTCCTGCCACTCTTGCATAGAACCTTGGAAACGCTTAACAACACGACCAGAGAAAGTGTCGTAACGTTCTTGGCCTGGGTAGAAAGTATCACTTGAAGCTGTCACACCCATGTGTACTGCAGCACCAGATTCTTCTACTGCCGCTTTCATTGCTGTAGCAATTTCAAAATCAGCTACCGCTGGGAACTCCATTGGAGCAAAGTGTAGGCTCGCACCGTCTAGGCGAACAGAACCTGTAGTAACGATCATATCACCTACGTTTACGTGCGGTTGGATCGCACCTGTAGTACCTACACGTAGGAAAGTACGAACACCAAGTTGCGCTAGCTCTTCTACTGCAATAGAAGTAGATGGGCCACCGATACCTGTAGAACAAACCACAACAGGTTTACCGTCTAGCTCTGCACGGTATAGCGTGTATTCACGGTGACTTGCTAGAAATACAGGGTTTTCCATTTCTTCAGCGATTTTTTGTACGCGTGCTGGATCACCAGGAATAATTGCTAGAGTTGCACCATTAAGATCAGCTTCAGTAATACCTAAATGGAATACAGCTTGAGACATAAGTTGCTCCTTGTTGTGGCTTATTTTGTAAACAATAAGCTCATTAATAAGTTGTTGGGTACAGATGCACTGTAGCGAACCTTTCACCAACATAGAGTGATCGCAATCACAATGAAACAATGTAATAAAACCACACTTTCAAATAAAAACGGTTTAGATCACACTTTAAGGAGCTAAAGATCATTTCGTTGCATAGGAATAAGTGATTTGCCAAACGAAACAAACACCAAAGCTGTATCGATTTAATAGGCATAAAAAAACCTGAGACACTTCTGCCTCAGGTCAGTTTTCATTTCACTTTAATGGTTATTTTACTTGCTTAGATTCAAAACGAAGTAATCTCAGAGCGTTCAAAGTAACAAGAGCTGTTGCTCCACTGTCGGCCAACACAGCTACCCACAAGCCTGTTATACCTAGCAAACTCGTTACCAAGAACACGCCTTTCAGTCCTAGAGCCAACGCAACGTTCTGACGGATATTATTGAGCGTCGCACGTGATAGCTCGATCATGCCTGCTAGCTCAATCAAACGGTTATGAGTCAGCGCGGCATCAGCCGTTTCGAGTGCAACGTCAGTACCACCGCCCATGGCAATGCCAATGCTGGAAGCTTTCATCGCTGGGGCGTCATTAATACCATCGCCCACCATCGCAACGGTGTGCTGCGCTGAAATCTCTTCCACGTAGTGCACTTTGTCTGCCGGTAACAAACTCGCTTTGTAATCAAGACCAATTTGGTTCGCAATTGCTTCGGCGCTGCGAGGATTGTCACCTGTTAGCATCACAGATGAAATACCCAGTTTCTTCAATGCAGCAACGGCTTGTTGAGCATCTTGACGAAGCGTGTCTTGCCAAGCAATCAAACCAATCACTTGTTCATCGTGACGAGCGATAACCACCGTCTTACCTTGGTCTTCCAACGCCACGACTTGCTGTTCGATGTCAGACGCGATGGCAAAATCGGCTTTCGATGGCGCAATCACTTGAACCAATTTGCCTTCAACAAGACCTGTCACACCAGAACCAACCTGTGCCGTTTTGTCTGCCGCTTCAGGAATGTTGATGCCCTGCTCTTGCGCTTTGTTCACCAAAGAAATTGCTAGCGGGTGACTTGAGCCAATCTCAATCGAAGCGGTCAAGCTCAGCAGTTGTTCTTCCGTCACATCAAACGGTACCACATCAGTTACTTGCGGTTTACCTTGTGTCAATGTGCCTGTTTTATCGAATGCTACAGATTCAACACGACCCAATAGCTCGAGCGCTGCACCACCTTTGATCAGTGCGCCTCGTTTTGCCGCTGCCGCCAAGCCAGAAGTGATCGCCGCTGGCGTAGAGATGACGAGTGCACATGGACATGCGATCAACAGCAATGCTAGACCACGGTACACCCACGTTTCCCAAGGTTGAGCAAACAACAATGGCGGTGTGATGATGACTAATAGAGAGACAAGCATCATCAATGGTGTGTACCAACGGCTAAACTTATCTAGGAAACGTTCAAGTGGTGCTTTGCGTGATTCCGCTTCTTCAATCAAATGTAGGATACGGTCAATTGCATTCTCACCTTGGCGAGAGGTAACCTTCACTTGCACGACTTTATCAACAACCACAGCGCCCGCCATGATTTTACCGCCTTCGTTGTGCTCTACCGGAACGGACTCGCCCGTCAATGCACTCTCATCGAAGCTGGCTGCTTGAGTCATAAGCAGACCGTCCGCAGGCATACGGCCACCAGGCGCAACTTCAATCACGTCACCTGGTTGAAGCTGTGACGCTGGCACTTCTTGACGTTCACCATCGACAATCAGGGTTGTATTCTCTGGTACGAGATCCATCAATGCTTGAACACCGCTGCGAGCGCGAGATGATGCATATGCTTCTAACTTTTCACCAATAAGGAAAAGCAATAGCACCATCGCCGCTTCCGCGGTTTCACCAAGGTAGAGCGCACCTAACGCCGCTACACTCATTAATGTTTCAATCGCAAATGGCGTACCTGTTCGGGCCAACTTAATGGCTTTCATCGCAACCGGATACAAGCCAAGCAAACAGGTCAAAGTAAACAACCAAGTACTTAGCGTTGGATTGAAATCAGAAATGATGCCAGCAAACGCCATCGCACCTGCAATAGAGAGGATCTGAACATTGTCTTTGATAACGCCAACCCAACCCTTTTTCTCGGCTTTTGGTTTTGGTGCATCTGTCGAAGTCAGTGGGAATCCGGTTTGCTGAGAAATTTGCTCGATAACAGGCGCAAGTGCTCGGTTATCAAAATCGACCACTAACTTTTCTGTCGCGAACAAGACTTTGGCATTTGTGACCCCTTCAACAGAAGAGATGGCCTTCTCTAGCTTTTGCGCACAGGCCGGACAATCCATGCCTGACACTAGCCAACTATGACGAATGGTGGACTCCAGGGGTCCGGCAGGACCTTCGTCGTCAACAGAATCCGAGCTACAGCTTCCGCCGCTACAACAAGATTCTTCTGAGACAGCAACGGTTGCTTGGGTAATGTTTAGCGTTGGCTTTGCTGGTGCGCAGCATGAGTCACTTGCACCTACTGCCACCGCAGATTTGATTTTGCCTGATTGGCAACCTTGATGTTTCGTACACATAATTCACTTTCCTTATTGGTGATAAACCTTTATCTACTGCTAAGAATAAACCTTGGAGCTAACTCCAAGGTCAAGTGCATTTATGTTCAATTGACGAAATTTATGCTTTTTCTTCTTCCAAAGCGGTTGCCACTTCATCAATCAATACCGCATCGTGAGAGCAAAAAGGTTGAGTATTAACGCAAGTGATCGCTGGATCGTCTTCTATATCTTCTTCTCCGAAGTTTTGCATCAGGTCTTTAATGTGTTTATTCAGCACAACTAACGCCAGCAACCCAAACACTATCGTACCCACCGCTTGTCCATATAACACGCCAAGTGCTCCGTACCATTGCGATCCAAAGTAAACGAAAGGCAGAGTGCCGATTGTTGCTTTACCTAAGTTCAATGCCGTGGAATAAAGCGGTTTACCGAGATTATTGAAAGAAGTGTTGGCGACAAACAAAGTCCCATTGAAGACAAATGTAATGGCAATATAGGTACAAAATGCGATAACAATAATCGCGGCATCACCCGTCAGGCTAAACATTGCTACGATGTAATCTTGCAGCACATAAAGCAAAGCACAGACACCTAGGGTGTAAATCGTGGTCACCAGTAAAGAATCGGTTAGAGTACGCTTAACACGATCCATACGCTCCGCACCAAAGTTCTGCCCAATGATAGGACCAACCGCACCAGAGAGCGCAAAAATCACCGCGAAACAAACTGGCGTTAAGCGCCCAATCACCGCAAACCCTGCGACGAAGTCTTCGCCAAATTGAGCGATATGAGTAGTCACAATTGCATTACCAATAGGCGTTGCAGTATTGGTAATAATCGCAGGCACAGCAATCGCTAAAATTGGCTTGAGGTTGTTTTTAAAGATATCGAAGTTTGGAAGAGAAACCAGTTTGTGCACTTTGATTAACGGATAAAGAGAGAATACTAACACGGTGAAACGAGCAATAACCGAAGCCGCAGCAGCCCCCTCCACATTCCATTTAAAAACGAAGATGAACAATGGGTCAAGAATCGCATTAACAATACCACCTGATAAGGTCGCCCACATAGAGCGTTTAGCATCTCCAGCAGCACGTAAACCTGCACCTGCTGACATACCCAACGCCAGTATCGGCGCACTTGGCAATAGAATGTTAAGATACGCCTCGGCACGCTCCGCGGCCACTCCCTCTGCACCGATTGCAGCTAAGAGTTCAGGGATATGGATGTACATACCAATAGTGATCACTAAACTGATCATAAAGGCGGTCAGCATAATACTACCGCTCATCAACCTCGCACGATCGAAGTCCTTTGCCCCAATAGACTTGGAGACCAAAGCCCCCATCGCAATCGACGTGCCGATAGACGCAGAAGTCGAGAAGAAAATCAGTGTTCCTGCGAAACCAACGGCAGCCGCCAACTCAACCTGCCCCAACATACTGATGAACAGCATATCGAGTAAGTCGACAACAAACAGGGCCATCAATCCTACTGATCCCGCACCTGACATCACTAAGATGTGGCGCATAGTGGAACCTTGGACAAACTTCGCGTCTTGGGTAGACATATTCTTCCTCAACGACAAAAAGACGCCGAGGCGCCTTTCGTCTTAGTTTTACCCTTCAAGTAACACCAAGAGCTGAAGTGAGCATCTTGAGGTAACTGGGGATCTAATTTGGGTTTTAAACAGGATGCTGGAAGCACTCGTTTAGAGACTTACCTATCGCTCGAAGTACATCACGTCTTGTAATCACGCCGACCAATTTTTCTTTGTCATCCACTACCGGATACATTTTTGGCTTGCCTATTTTCATCATATCGGCCAACTCAATGATCGACATTTCCGGTGACACAGAAAGTACATCGTCATGCATACACTCTTCAACAGTATGTGTATCCTGACAGTGGTAACTGGCTTTAACGAGTTTGTCTAAAAGGTCTTGCTCAGAAAGGAACCCTACGACTTTCTCGTTTTCGTCAATAACTGGTCCACCTAGAGTAACACTTTGCATCACCTTATCCAAAGCCGCTGTTAGCGACATGTTTTTGGTGAACGTCACCGCTTGCAATGTCATGTAATCTTTAACTTTTAGTGAGTGCATTCTTATCTCCTTAGCGGCACGTTTTTGCTGCCTTTAAGATAAGTGTCGTCTAATTTCTTGATTTTACTAAATGGAAATTAGCAATTTTATCTATAGATTTAGTCTATTGATCTCTATCCGAACTGATACATAAGACAAAACAATAAATACACAGTTGCATATTTATTTACCTCGGGTGCAAAACTCAGTCTGGTGATGAACAGTGAAAATGTACAGCGTGCGCAGAGGTCGAGATAAAGTCGAGTTAATAAAAACTCAAGTTAGAAATAATTAGCTATGCAGTGCAAACAAAAATGTATGGTCCGCCCCGTTATTGCAACTACAATTAAGTCATAACGGAGTTGGTTTGCGCTAATGTATTCGGAGTCCTTGTTGGGAGCACTAGCTTCCCAGCTCCACGATGATATCTGCGCCAGATTATCCTTAAAAAGCCCAAAGCGTTTAACGCTATTTTTTGTGTCAGGTTCTTAATCTGGTCGATTGACCGTTTTTGTCATCACGTTCATTGGCGTTGCAAACTTGGTTATAGCTATACAGCCTTAAAAGCTTGGCGGTGGTATAACACCGCCCAAGCTATTCTTGCTAGCTTGTTGGCAAGTGCTACGACCACAACATTAAATGGCTTCGTCGCCCGGAGCTTGATGAGCCACTCTCCAAACACTTTCCCTGTCGTTTCTAGCCTTGAGAGAACTGCTCTTGCTCCATGGATAAACAGAGTTCTGAGATGTTTATTGCCTCGTTTACTCATGCCAAGTAGCTTGGTCTTTCCTCCCGTAGAGAACTGTCTCGGCACAAGCCCTAACCATGCAGCCATTTCCCGACCATTGGTGAAGTTACTTGGGGAACTTACATCGGCAACACACAACGTCGATGTGAGGTCGCCAACGCCAGGGATAGTTTTCAGCAATTGTGCACTTTCGTTATTGTTAACAACGGCTTGAAGCTTACTGTCTTGAACTTTGACTCGTTCATTAAGGTATTTGTAATGCTCGTGGATAGACACTAATTCAACGAGTAAGCTTTCTGGTAAAGACGCTTTTTGCTCTGCTAGCCATTGGAAGAGAGCCTTCATCTTTGCATGCCCCTTTGGAAAACTTAGGCCGAACTCAAGCAAGATAGCCCCAATTCGAGACATGGCGGCCGTTCTCTCCTTGATATAACCATCTCTGACACGATGAATCGCTGCGATAACTTGGGCTTCTTCACTTTTTACCGCGATAAACCTCATTGTTGGTCGACCAGCGGCTTCTGCGATTGCTGATGCATCTATGAAATCATTTTTGTTGCCTTTGACATAAGGCTTAACGTACTGGGGAGGAATAAGTCGAACTTGATGACCGTATTCACCACTCTTGCGAGCAAGCCAATGAGCACCGCCACAAGCTTCGAAAGCAATGGTTGTTGGTTCGATTTTACAAAGGAAACGTTGGAGTTGGTTTCGACTAAACTTACGACGTAATACTTCTGCACCTGAACGGTTATGAGCGATAGCGTGGAAACAGTGCTTGCCTAGGTCGATACCTAAAATATGAATAGAAGACATATGGTTCACCTCATTCTGAGAGCCTACTCTAAGCTTAAGGGCTTGAGAGTGGGGCGGACCATATAATTAAGCCAACCTCAAATGAGGCTGGCTTTCGAAGTATTATTACTCGAATAAATTAAGCATTTTCCATCGCTTCAACGATATCACGCGCCACCGCTTCAGCCACTTTAATGCCATCGATACCCGCAGAAAGGATACCACCCGCGTAGCCTGCACCTTCACCCGCAGGGAAGAAGCCTTTCAAATTGATGCTCTGGAAGTCTTTACCACGCTTGATGCAAACTGGAGAAGACGTACGCGTCTCAACACCCGTCAGTAGACCATCTTCTGACGCAAAGCCTTTGATCTTACGATCGAATGCTGGGATTGCTTCACGAATCGCTTCGATAGCAAATGCAGGTAGCGCTTTTGACAGGTCAGTCAGTTTGATACCCGGAGTGAATGATGGCTCAACATCACCTAGTGCACTTGGATCGCGACCTTTCAGGAAGTCACCGATTTTCTGTGCTGGTGCATCGTAGTTCTCACCGCCGAGTGTGTAAGCGCCCGATTCTAGTTCACGTTGGAAACGGATACCCGCTAGAGGATCACCTGGGTAATCAACTTCTGGAGAGATACCCACTACGATTGCGCTGTTCGCGTTACGCTCTGCACGAGAGTATTGGCTCATGCCGTTGGTTACCACGCGGCCTTCTTCAGAAGTTGCCGCAACAACAGTACCACCAGGACACATACAGAAACTGTAAACCGTACGGCCATTCTTACAGTGGTGAACCAGTTTGTAGTCTGCCGCCCCAAGAATAGGGTGACCTGCATTTGGACCAAAACGTGCTTCGTCGATCATCGACTGTTTGTGCTCAATACGGAAACCAACTGAGAACGGCTTCGCTTCCATGTAAACGCCACGGTCGTGCAGCATTTCAAACGTATCACGAGCACTGTGACCTACCGCTAGTACAACGTGACGAGATTTGATCTCTTCACCATTTGATAGCGTTACGCCTGTGATTTGACCATCTTCCATATGCAGATCGTCAACACGAGTGCTAAAACGGATCTCACCACCTAGCTCGATGATTTTCGCGCGCATCTTCTCGATCATGGTAACCAGTTTAAAGGTACCGATGTGCGGCTTACTTACGTATAGAATTTCTTCTGGTGCGCCTGCTGCTACAAACTCAGTGATCACTTTACGACCGTAGAAGTTTGGATCTTTCACTTGGCTGTAAAGCTTACCATCAGAGAAAGTACCCGCGCCGCCCTCACCAAACTGCACGTTCGATTCTGGGTTTAGTGTGCGCTTACGCCAAAAGCCGAACGTGTCTTTAGTACGCTCACGTACTTCTTTACCACGCTCAACGATGATTGGGTTAAACCCCATTTGAGCCAAAACCAAGCCCGCAAACAGACCACAAGGACCAAAACCGATCACCACTGGGCGCTCTGTTAGGTTCTCTGGTGCTTTCGCAACAAACTTGTATTCCATATCTGGCGTTTGGCGAACGTGCGGATCTTTTTCAAATTTCGCTAGCAACGCTTCTTCATCACCTTCAACGATGATGTCTAGCGTGTAGATAAGATGGATATTGGTTTTCTTACGAGCATCGTAGCCGCGTCTAAAGACATTAAAAGAGATAACTTTCTCAGCAGCAATGCCAAGCTTTTTAGTAATCGCGTCCAATAGCGCGCCTTCCTCATGATCAAGAGGAAGTTTAATTTCATTAATACGAATCATGTGATGTCTCGTTATGGTAGGTGTCTTAGCCAAAGCCATGCATTTCTCTTCATATTTTTGAGGAGTTCTACAATGGTCAGCTCACAATGGCGCGCATTTTACGAGAAATTGAATTGTCTGTCATACTAAATCCAAGTTGCACGGCGGAATTAACGTAGCGAATGTTGAATTTTGCCTTGGGATGAGTATTATCCCCATTCTTCAATTTTGACTAACTTAAGAGCTGATTATCATGGCGTTTGTCGTAACCGATAACTGTATCCAATGTAAATACACTGACTGTGTCGCGGTATGCCCTGCTGATGCCTTCCACGAAGGCCCAAACTTTATGGTAATCAACCCGATTGAGTGCATCGACTGTGGTTTGTGCGTGGACGAATGTGCCGCAGCCGCCATCTTCCAAGAAGACGAGCTTCCAGAAGATCAAGTGATCTACAAAGAGCTCAATGCAGAACTTGCAGAAATCTGGCCGGTACAAACTGAGGTCAAGCCAGCAATGGATGAAGCGGAAAAGTGGAACGGCGTGCCAAACAAGTTAGACATGCTAGAAAAATAAGCGCATTAAAACGAAAAAAGCGTAATGAACCTCAACTTGAAAAAGTCTGGCTCGTTACGCTTTTTTTGTATCTATGATTCGTTGATGCGATTAGCTGTGTTGACGACGCATGTTGTCCAGAATAATACCTGTCGCCATTGCCACGTTTAGAGACTCAGCACCGCCAAACGCTGGAATGGTAATCTTGTCGGTCACAAACTTCGATGCGGCTTCACGCACACCATGAGATTCGCTGCCCATCAACAAAATACCTTCTGCTGAGAATTCTGTCTTGTGCACACTCTCGCCTTCAAGGAAAGCACCATACACTGGCAAGTTTGCCTCTTCTAGGTAGCTTGGTAAATCCACTAGGCTCACTTGCACGCGACCAAAGCTGCCCATGGTTGCACTGATGGTTTTTGGGTTGTATGGATCGGCACAATCTGTGCTCGCGATGATGTGCTTGATACCGTACCAATCTGCTACGCGAATGATCGTACCTAGGTTGCCCGGGTCAGAAACGCCATCCAATGCAATCATCAAGCCTTTTGCCTGAGGCACTGTTACGTTTGGAATTTCAACCACAGCAATGGCTGCATTGTTGCTCACCAAGGTACTTGCTTTAGTTAGGTCATCTAGTGACGCTTCAATACATTCGAAGCCATTTAGTTCTTGGCGATGCTCATTCAGAAACTCGGCCGTCGCAAAAATCTGCTTTACCGTGAGTGAGCTGCTCGCCAATTCCAGTACGTTCTTTTCACCTTGAACCAGAAATAAGCCGTGCGCTTTACGCTGCTTCTTTTGACCTAAAGCACGCAGCAGTTTTAGTTGGTTTTTTGAAATCATGAAAATATCCCAGATGAAAGTTGGTGAAGTACCAGATGAAAACGGGGGGATTATAGAGTAAACCTTCGCACAGCTAAAGAGATGCCTTGCTTGAGAGAAAAGAAAAGCCCGCCAAGCTATCACTCTCGGCGGGCTTTAGGCATCTGTCGCTTCCCTATGCTGAAAGAATCGACATCACCATTCTTAAACGACTTTTGTTTTCGTCATCTCTTTAATGCCAGACAAAATGAATGTCGGCAGTGAAGACACAAGAATCACACCAAATAGGTGACCAGCACTTAGTGCCTCTGTGTTAAAGATCAACTGACCAAGACCGGTGTAAATCACGCCAAGAGACAGCGTTGCCGAGACCGCGACAGCCCCCAACAGGTATTTGTTGGTGAATGGATTCTTACGGTATAGCGAGTTAAATGTACGCGAGTCAAACAAGTGCCATAGCTGAGCAAAAATCAGCATTGCGAATGCCATCGTTTGTGCATACTGCGCGCTTTGACCGCTGCTCAGTGCCCAATTGAACGCCAAGTAGCTCATACCGCCTAATGCCAAACCGCGTGTCACAATACGTGTACCCAGATGGTCGCTGAAGAAACTTTCGTTACGCTTACGCGGCTTACGCTCCATCAGATCTTTTTCTTCAGGTTCTACACCCAATGCCAGCGCTGGCAGACCGTCAGAGACTAAGTTAATCCATAGAATCATCAGTGGCGTAAGTGGCAGAATCGCTTCTGGCCCCATCATCAAGAAAGCAAACAAGATAACCGATACTTCACCCACGTTCGCCGTCAGTGCTTGGCGAATGAACTTACGCAAGTTATCGAAGATCTGACGACCTTGGCGTACCGCTTTCACGATCGTGCTGAAGTTGTCATCCAGTAGAATCAAATCGCCCGAATCTTTGGCTACCGATGTACCGGTGATACCCATTGCAACACCGATATCCGCACGGCGAAGAGCTGGCGCGTCATTCACGCCGTCACCTGTCATCGCTGCCACTTCATTATTGTGTTGCTGAGCTTGAACAATGCGCAGCTTGTGTTCTGGTGTTACACGAGCAAAGACGGCAACTTCCGGACAGATTTTACGTAGCGCTTCATCATCCATCTCATCCAGTTGTGCGCCCGTGATGACCAAGTCTTTTTCACTGCGGATAATACCGATTTCGCGTGCAATTGCCGCTGCAGTAAGTGCGTGGTCACCAGTGATCATCACCGTACGAACGCCCGCGTTATAACAGCTTTCTACTGCGTCGCGAACTTCTGGACGTGGTGGGTCCATAATTCCGTACAAACCAAGCACGGTCACATCTTTCTCTAGCTCAGCAGGATCACGCTTGAGATCATCTTCTGTCAGCTCTTTATAACCTACTGCCAAAGTGCGAAGCGCTTGCTCTGCAAAGTCCTGAATTGCCGCTTCGTAGTTCGCAATCACCTCTTCTGCAGGGCTTGCCGCTAACGCTAAGCTGCCTGTCGACATCGTTGGCGCTGTAGGTAGCTCGCCACCATCAACCATAAAGCCAGAGGCATTGCGTAACACCACATCTGGCGCACCTTTAATAGCAAGGAAGTGCTTACCATCCGGTCCTTTGACAATCACTGACGCCATCTTACGTGCAGAGTCGAACGGGAACTTCTCAACGATAGAGTAACCGCCTGTCGATAGCATGTCTGATTGCTCCAGACCCGCTTTTGCCGCTGCAACAATCAATGCGCCTTCGGTTGGGTTACCACGCACAGACGAGTTATCGCCATTTTTGATGTATTCCGCATCATTACATAGGGTCGCAACCACTAAACCTTTCATCATCTCTGGGCTTTGCTTTGCATCAACCGTGTGGCCTAGCGGCTTAAATTCACCCTCAGGGCTAAAGCCTTTGCCTGACACTTCCCAGTAACGACCACTTGCATCGTACGCTTTCATTACCTGCATTTGGTTTTGTGTCAGCGTACCTGTTTTATCTGAACAGATAACCGTGGTTGAACCGAGCGTCTCAATCGCAGAAAGCTGCTTCGCCAACGCGTTGTTCTTCACCATGCGCGTTGAGCCCATCGTCAAAACAATTGAGATAACTGTTGGCAGACCTTCTGGAATAGCCGCTACCGACAACGAAATACCCGTGTTCAGAATTTCCAGCCAAGGCATACCATGGTAAAGACCGATACCACAAACCACAGCCACTACACCCAAAGCCGCGATCATCAAGGTTTTCGCGATGGTATCCATACGCTCTTGCATTGGTGTTTTGGTTTCTTCGGTGTTTGCCATCATGTCCGCAATGTGGCCAACTTCGGTCTTCATGCCTGTGCTGACAACCACACCTAAGCCTGTACCAGTGGTCACAATCGTGGTCATAAAGCCCATATTACGCTGATCACCAAGGCCGACGGTTTCGTCTTCAATCACCTTAACGATTTTATCAACCGGCTCAGACTCACCAGTAAGCGCGGCTTCATCGACCGCAAGACGGTTCGCTTCAATGATGCGCACGTCCGCAGCAAGGATATCGCCCGTATTAATCTTTAGAATGTCACCCGGCACAATGTCACGTGCCAACACATCAACCCACTCGCCATTGCGACGAACTTGTGCGGTTGGCGCTGCCATTTCGCGCAGCGCTTCCATACCCTTCTGAGCTTTAAACTCTTGCCAAAATGCGATGATGGCATTGATGAAGATGATCACAGTGATGGCAATCGCATCCACAAGGTGACCAGTAAAGAAGGAAACAATCGCACCAATACCCAGAATGAAGATCAATGGGTTCTTAAATTGGTGTAGGAATAGCTCAAGGGCAGATTTGCCTTCTTGCTCTTGTAACTCGTTTTTGCCGTGTTCAGCCTGACGCTGCTCTACTTCTCCCGAAGTCAAACCTTGCTCAGTTGATACATTAAATTGAGTCAGTGTTTCTTCAACCGACTCAGTAAACCACTTTTTAGTCATGGGGGTCTCCAAAAAGCATTCAAGCGACATCAGTACAATTTCAAACTGATAAAAAGCATTCGCTGAATAGAATTGAGTTAAATCGCCTCGCTAGTCACCGTTGCACCGTTTATTTTCATTTTGAATATTTATCAAGAATCTATTCAGTGTTATGCCAGCGAGTAAAAATAACCTACCCGAACCGATGAATACTTGTAATTAACTTTCAGATAGGCAGATAGCGAATGCGGACGAATCTTTGACCCCAATCAATCTCGATTTTATTTTGTCATACAAAAGATCAATTAAGTGTAAATGAACATGAATAAGACCCCGATTAGACTGAACAAACACTTCATTTTTCCCGAAAAGTGTAATTTTTCTACAAGATGATTTTATTAAGAGTGGCTAACAAGCGTGACAAAAGTGCAAACTATCCGAAAAGATTTGCTAGGGAAGATAGAAAAATTGCTAATAAAGAATGACCAATTTTAGCTAGTCGAAATGCATCATTTTCGAGTTATACAATCAGCATATTTATTCACTCAAAAACAAAGGAGAAATCACAAGAGACACGGCTGAACACTGCATACAAATTTGGTTATGAGTAATGAGAAACCACCAGCCAGACGAATAGCCAGTTGAGAGAAAGGGAAAAGGTTTGAGAGAGTATTTGACAGCGCAGAAACGAAAAAGCCTCGCTGTATAAGCGAGGCTTTTAAAGGGTGGGACCCCAGCCACATCCCGGCACACAAGTCACACGCTGCGGCTGCTTCCTTCCGGACCTGACCGAGTTCACGAGCTATTGTTGCGAGAGGACCAGGGCCCCATAATTCTGTTTTGAGAGCGTGTCTCAAATGATGTGAGGATTATTCAGCATCGCCTCTCGGATTGCAAGGGCTAAAGCGACGATTTTGCCCATTTCATTTCTGTTTGAACAAAACTCGGTCAATTCAACAGTTAAACACGAATCTCATTGGCAGGCTTCGGTCTCGTCTCTTGTCGTGATGCTTGCTTTCTTTGATACATATCTTCATCGGCAAGATGGAGAGCGCTCTCTAGACTCAATGTCTTTTGACGATTCACCGAGCAACCAACAGAAACAGAGATAGGGTGAGCTTCATCTAACGTTCCATCTTGTAAAGTAATAGTTGCCAGCTTTTCTATTGCCAGCCCTAGCTGTGCTTGAGTCGGGTTACCAATAAGAATGAACTCATCTCCTCCAAGACGATAGCTTCTGCCATCCCACAAGGCTTTGATGTCATTTGAGAGCTGTTGCAAAACCATATCTCCCGCTCTGTGACCATATGTATCGTTGATTTGCTTGAAACGATTAATATCTAGGTAGAGGATTGCTAACTCTGGTGAGACTCCCTGGCGAAAACGCAATTGCAATGACCTGCGATTGCGTAACCCTGTTAAATTATCGGTATTGGATTGACGATAAAGGTAAATCGATACACAGATTGCAAATATCAGTACAAATAGGAATACAGCTTGAGTTTGGGTTGCCAGCCTTACCTCATATTCTAATGCCGTACGCCAATCTGGCCGTAAATCGTATCGAGCGACAATATTGTCCAAATTCAACATAGATATCGCTCTAGAAAAATATGGCGCCAACAATTCACCTTTAGTGGACTTTGCTAAGCCAACTGAAAGCTGCGATTGATAAAATTCACCAATCGCGTTGTCCTGCTCGATGGGCAATAACTCACTTAGACGAAGAAAATGGTTGAGCATCGCGGTATCCATCGCGATATAGTCCACCTCTCGCTCAAGTAGTGCATCGATGAGAGCTTGTTGGTTTTCATATCTTTTCAAACTTTTCAGCGGCAACATTTGGCTCAAAAGATGATCAAAAAAGTCTTCTTTCACCACACCAATACGTTCAGAGATTAGCTGGGAGACATGAGAATAGACATTAGGTTTGTATCCTAGGCGCCTTACCATGACCGAACTTGGCGAATAATGCGGCTGGGTAAAGTAACTAAATGCACGCCGGTCACGGCTTATCGTTAGCGGTGCTATCATGTCTATGTCACCTTGAATGAACTGGCTATACATACTTTCCCAGCTTTCATCCTTTTGACTCACAATCTCACAATTTAAGTTCAAGATATCGCAGCTTTTGTAGACCACCTCTGCTGTCATTCCCTCAATGGTTCCATCATCGTTGTAAACCACGTAAGGGAAGATAGGCTCAAGCTTAATGATTATTGGCTGCTTCAAATCAATTGGTAAGGTACTTAACCCTTCCCGTAAAGCGCTCTGACGAAGATCAAACTGATATTTTGCGACCCTTTCCCGAAGTAATTTTTGTACTTCTTCACTATGGATATACTCAGAAAAAGCCTCTAGCTCATGTAAATGCAGACCTTTAGGGCTAACAATGGAAACAGGCTTAATAGAGATTTGATCATTAAGTAACTGCGCATCAAACCCATCTAACAACATGGGTTTGAGTTGGTTGATGGCATCGACAACACCATCAACCCTACCACTATTCAGTAGTTCAACGGCTTCATCGTGGCCTTGATAAAACACCTGCTCGATATCCGGATAATAGTGCCTGATAAGCTCTGAGTATATTGTATCCTGAGGCACTCCAACGTTATGAATGTCATCCAAGGTTTTATCTGTGTGACCGAATAGGTAGGTGTATTCGATATTCGTTGGGCGGGAATAACTAAAGCGTTTAGCTCGCTTTTCGGTGAAGGTTATATTGGCGGCAAAGTCACTCTTACCTTCTGCTACAGAATCTAGAATGGCATCAAAGCTAGAGAAATTGACGTATTGTATTGATACATCAAACTCTGCTGAAATCGCATCAAACAAAGCGCGTGTAACAATATCATCCGCTTCTGTAGCAACTTTATATTCTTTCTGATGCACTGACTGAGCAAACAGGAATGGACTGCACTGCAACAAATAAGCAAATACCAGCCCTTTAAAAATCTTAACCATGACCAACTAATTATGCATACGGTTAGTTGGGCCATTCACCCAACAACATGTAATTGACATACCCTGTAAATATGAAAAGCCGAACATATACTATTCGGCTTCATTTTTCATCGATTGATGGAGAGACTGTAGAGAGTATCACTCTTTCTCGTTAAATTTCTGTACGTTACAATTCTGCCTGCTCGTCACTGCTTCTCAAGATATAGTCTGTCATCCAAGCCGTTCCCAACAAACAAATCCAGACTACAAATACCGGATTAGGGACATCAATATTTGGGTTAACAACCAACGCAGCAAAGCCTACGGTTGGTAATGTCCAACAGAGTAACTTTCCCCAACGCATTGAGTTTTTAATCTTAGTCAGCGCTTCCATAGAAGCTAGGATCCCGGTGACACTTAACGCAACTAATACAGCATAAGGCAAATCCGCCAACCATAATGGCAACAATAACAACAGTGACCACCAGCTATGTTTCTCTGAGGGTTTCCAATGGTTGGCAGCCCACCACATCACGACAACGGCCATCGTTTGAACAACGGTAATCCAAGGAGTCCCATCTAATTTACCAGCTTGCTGCGTTACCATGATGCCAACTTGTAACGTGAGCACAATGAGACCTGCGGTAAGCAAAACGCCCAGTGAACTGCGCCGCGAGAACACGACCATGAGTAATGGGAATAGAATCAACACTCCAATCGACAAAGCAATTGGCTGCATTGATAGCGTCAAGCCATAAACGGTCATTGCTCCTAGAAGTATTAATCCAGCGATACCACCTTGCGGTAGTATCCACAACGCAGGAATCATCAAAGCAAGAACGGGAATGTCTCCTTCGCTCAAACTGATGGCACGAGCGCACACCACGGCAAGAAGAGTCGTAACGAGAAATTGAAGTGTTGAAAAAATCATAGCGCCTCCTGGCTTCCCCAACCAACCTGGTAACTCAACGGCATATCAAACTGGGCCTTCAACGTCGTTGAGCGGGTCTATATAAACTAAGACTGAGCTTGTTTTTGTATTTCCAACTTACTCTTAGAGATCAGCTGCGGCTCACAAAAGAAACAACAAAACACGGTGAAGGAACATGAGCGGCAAATGATGTTAAGGAGCAAGAACTGATAGCGAAGTACAAGTCTTGTGTATTACCATTCCTTGGTAAACAACAGTGGACACTTTCAGTATGGACCAATTTCTAATGCAAATCTTTGCTGTAATTCACCAAATTCCTATTGGACGAGTTTCAACTTACGGCGAGATCGCAAAAATGGCAGGCTATCCTGGTTATGCAAGACACGTAGGTAAAGCATTAGGGAATCTACCAGAAGGCAGCAAACTTCCATGGTTTCGAGTAATTAATAGCCAAGGAAAAATTTCGTTAAAAGGTCGTGATCTGGAGAGGCAAAAGCAGAAGCTTGAAGCGGAAGGCATTGAAGTGTCTGAGATCGGAAAAGTCTCACTCAAAAAATACAAATGGCAGCCTTAGGCTGCCATTTTACAATCAATTGGACTAACGATTAACGTGTACCCACTAGACGAATATTTGCTTCGTGCGTTTGCTCTGCATCAGTAATAACTGGAATGCTTGTGTCATTGATAAAACGTAGCTTACCGTCCACTTCAATACGTGCACGTAGGCTGTAACGGTGGTTTGGTTTGATATCGTTGCTGTTGTAGCTTAGTTCAAACGATAAAGGTACTTGTTTACCCTCAGTCTCGAATGTCTGTTTCGCAAGAACTTTCGCTGGTGCATCGGCCAAAGACACATCCTCTAGGGCTACCGTTACTACTGCATGAGGAGGAAGCGCGATACGCTCACGGTAAGCCACTGTACCTGTAATTGTCTTCATAGACGCCTCAGCCGATTCCATTTCTGTGTTTTGAGAAGTTTGGCAACCCACTAGTGCAGCACCGAATAGTAAAGAAGTAACAAGTAGTAGTGTTTTTTTCATAGTTTCCTCAACGGGTGTATCATTTCGCGCTAAGTATAGAGGGAGATTATTAAACTGTCTGCTGTACGTTTAGCGATTTGACAATAGTTTGACTAAGTTAGAAATTACCAAACAGTTGATTTTGTTTCATAATTGAAGCAGCAATAAAAATAAGGTGAGGAGACATCATGAGTAAACCATTAAGAGAATTGCTCAGCCTACTACAACTCGAAAAACTAGAAGAAGGCTTGTTCCGCGGACAAAGCGAGAACCTAGGTTTACCTCAAGTTTATGGTGGTCAGGTTATTGGACAAGCGCTATCTGCCGCGCGATACACGGTAGAAGACGCACGTACCGTACATTCATTCCACAGTTACTTCCTATACCCTGGCGATCCTGAAAAGCCGATCATTTACGATGTCGAGAATCTGCGTGATGGCCGTAGCTTTAGTACTCGCCGCGTGAAGGCAATTCAGAATGGTCGTCCGATTTTCTACCTGACCGCTTCTTATCATGGTGACGCTCCGGGCTTTGATCACCAAAACACCATGCCAGACATTCCTGGGCCAGAGAACTTCCCCTCCGAGACGGAGCTAGCAAGCCACATTGCCGAGTTCTTACCAGAGCGACTACGTAAAACGTTCTGTGGTGAGAAACCCATTGAAACCCGCCCAGTTAACATAGTTAATCCACTAAAACCCAAAAAAACAGAGCCGAAACAGTATCTGTGGATTCGAGCCAATGGTGAGATGCCTGACAATCAATTGATCCACCAATATCTGTTGGCGTACGCATCGGATTGGGGCTTCTTGACCACTGCACTTCACCCACACGAAGTGTCGCTGATGACCCCCAACTTCCAAGTAGCTACTATTGACCATTCAATCTGGTTCCACCGTCCATTTAAAATGGACGATTGGTTGTTGTATGTAATTGAAAGTCCAACAGCGAGCAACACTCGCGGTTTAGTTCGTGGCGAGATATACAACCAACAAGGTCACCTAGTTGCAACAGCAGTACAAGAAGGCGTAATGCGCTTTACTAAATAACGAATACGTAAATTTAAAAAGGGGAGTGCGCTGCACTCCCCTTTTTTAATTCACTTTATAATTCATTTGAATAACGCCCCACTCATAGAGTGATTTATGCCATCCGTATTTAGATACCCCATAAATTACGTCAGGATCCGCATAAGAGCCACCAAAATCATCCGCTCGAAACTTACGAGCGCCCTTACGGTAATAAACTAATGGACTATCGATTTTATAGGTTTCTCCATCGTTCAATTGGCTATCATCAATCACCAAAAACCTTGTCATACGCAGGGTTCTACCGGTTTTGCAATAACCATCATCTAGATAACTGATCGCCTGAAACGGTTTAACATTATCTTCGTCTAGTAATGACAAGCAGTCATCAATACGAGCAATATGCATCCACATACCTTTTGGTGATGCTTCAGGGTTATCGATTGATTTCATTTGCAGCAAAACGACCTTTCCTTTGCCGTAGGAAGCTATCTCACCATCCGTAGGTTCTCTTACTCCACGCACACCCATGAGACCAAATTCGGAATCTTGCAGATTCGCAAACTCTGGCGCACTTAAAGTACTAACGACTACCGTTTGACCACCAGTTAACGTGTATTCACGATCAGCATCAGACTTGTCAAGAGTAACTGGTATGGAGATAGTTTTGTCGCTCATAGCCTTATAGTCTTCAGACTCTGCTTCAGAGACCTTCAATTTGATAGAATGAGCGGGTGAATATTCGTTCAAAGTAACAACGCCGGTTTGAGCATTCAACGTAGCCAGTTCTTGGCTGATCGTATTCTCAAACGCATAACTACGCATCCCAATAGCAGGACCTAGCTCAAGAGTAATAGCCTTAAACGGCTCAAAATTAACAGGCTGCGATGTACTCGATAACCCAGGGTGATCGGCTTTCGTAATAGAGCCATTAACAGATAGCGTTTTGGTTTTGTAGTTTCTCGCAGAAAGAGTCGCTTCGAGTTTATAGCTACCAGCATGAAGAACTGATACTTCACCCGTGTTTTTTGACTCCAGAGTAACGACAGGCCTAGTCTGGCTAAGCAACCTATAGCTCGTCTCAATATCTACAGCGGATACTTCTGGTACCACTTTCTTACCGTGTTGGAAATCTACCGTTGGGTATTTGATATCAACAGGGTTGTCTGCTTGAGTAATATTCACCGCAAAGCTACCATGACCTGGGTCATATTGGGCGCTACCAGTATCAGAGACTACGACCATTGTGCTGCCAGCGTTTAAGATTCGCATTTCTCCCGAATGAACGTCGACTGATACGACATCTTCATCTTCACCTTCGGCAATCTTATAAGATACTTCGCCGACTGTTCCTGTGATCTTTGGTAGAGACAAATATGGTTTGTTCGGCCTCCACACAGCATCGATTTTTGAATCTACATGGATTCGGCTAGGCGCATTTAAAATGTTGATCTTCACCTCTTGCTCTGGACCTGCCGTATAGTTTGTACTCTCAGCTCTCCTTAAAACAAGAGTTGTTCTGCCCGAACGGTATACATGGATCAGTCCTCGAGCAATCTCATTTGCTACCTCTGGGTTCGAGTTACTCAACACTTCAACGTGATCAAATGTTTTGTAAGCCTCAAAGTCACGCTCTAAGGTCAGTTGTAAATCCTTGCTGTAAACTTCTTCATAGTTGTGAACAGACAACTTCTCGCCCACAGCCTTAGCAACATCTATATCAACACTAAACCTAGCTGGCTGATATTCACTTCCACCGTTATCTTCAAGAGTGAGCAAATAATGCCCGGCCTGGTCAACTGCAATTTCATCATTAACCAAACGTAAGCCACTAGGTAGCTGTTCAACCAAACTGATCTGGCCTTTCTGCCCCGGAAACTCCAATGGAATTCTCAGGTCTGGATGATAAATGAGTTTCAATTCGACGTTTTCGATACGAGAATTTAATGCTCGTTTAACTTCTACATCAAATGTAGTTTTGCTGCTTGGATAGTTTCTTAGACTACTCTCACGCACTTCCACTTGAGCCTGACCTACACCAAGGATTTTGAGTTTCTTACCATCTTCGCTGACTGTGATTGCATCTTCACCACTCAGTACACGGTAAGAAAGGGCTCCTCGGGCATGAGAGACATTCGGATATACAAAACCATTTTCCGCATAAGTTACTGCAATGTTGCTAACCTGAAGTGGTTCACGCTTACCTTGAAGCACATCTAAGGTAAAGTAAGCAGTCTGTTGTTTATGATCGTAGGAATCTGAATAGTTGGCAACAGCTTCAATAGTCACACGCCCGGTATTACGCGCCAGAATCAAACCAGTTTCAGAGTTCAAAATTTTTGCTACATTATCATCAGGATAGCTATCTACAATTCGAAATGAGACACTATCAAGATCTGTTGTATCTAATCTCTTTGGCTCCAATGTGATTCCTTCACGATACTCAGTTTCTAACCAAGCATACTGAAGTTGATCTGCGCTGATTTCATGAACAACCACGCGCGCGTGAATGGTTTTAGGTTGGTAAAAATCATTACCACTATCAGCAACAATTACAGTAGCAACACCAGCTGGACCGACGGGCTGAACTGAGCCTTTTTGATCTACACGAATAAGGTGCTCATCTCCGGAAGCTACCGAGAATGTGAGATCACCCTTCTGACCTCGCACAGTTAGCGAGTTATCGCCTCTTTCTGTCGGGTTAATGTGTAAATCATTTACCATAAGCTCGGTGTTCGCACCTCTTTCTACAGTCAATGTAAACACTGACTCAGATTGCTCATAATAAGAGCTGGAATCCACTGCTTTTACCGTAGCTGTTCCTGGGCGCAGCACTTGAAGCTGATCGTATTCATCAATCGCGATTACATTTGGAGGAGTCGAATCTAAAATTTGATATGTAATCGTCCCATGAACATTGCGTAAAATGGCATGAGTTACGGTTCCAGAGCCATTGAAAATAAGTGAAGAGTCTTCACTTTCAAGCGCTGGACGAACCTGTTTGGTGACGGTAGCAGCTGGC
The DNA here is from genome assembly GCF_023716625.1 of Vibrio sp. SCSIO 43153. Lineage (NCBI taxonomy): Bacteria > Pseudomonadati > Pseudomonadota > Gammaproteobacteria > Vibrionales > Vibrionaceae > Vibrio > Vibrio sp. SCSIO 43153. The sequence goes on along the minus strand of NZ_CP071855.1, from coordinate 1,007,187 downwards.
GGTGCTGAAGGAGATGAAGTATCTCCACCTCCACAACCCGATAAAGCGGCAATAAAGCAAGCAGTTAAAAAGTAATTTTTCATTTTTTGTAATAATCAGTTACATCCCAAGGTGCAGCGATAATAATACGATGTTTTATTCATCAACAGCCTTTTATTCGATGGACAAATAGTTGAAAAGCCGATGAAACATCCCACAAAGGTCACTAACGTCGTCAAAAACACGGCATTCCACCAAAAAGCAAACGATTACCTATTTCCATTAGAAAAATAAAATGTACAAAGTACTGGTTAGATACTCAGAGGTTTTTCTGAATTATTTCTCAAAATTAAGACAAAAACAGTCGTGATATGTCGATTTTTTGTGGATTTTCCATCTGTTTAAATGGACTTTCATTACCAATGATATGGGGAATGAATATCAGTAGTCTCAACTTGTGGTAGGTAAAGCCATTTCTCAAAACTTGCAGAAGGTTACAAGCTAATACTTATCGGCAGTTCCGTAGTGTACTTAATCGGCTCCATTGCAAAGGTTGAGGTGACATTGGATAAACCTTTCACGCTGTTGACCAATCGCTTGTAGAACTCATCAAAGCGCTTCATGTCTTTTACGACAACTTTCATCATATAGTCGTATTCCCCAGCCATCCGATAGAACTCCATGACTTCAGGGAAATCACTTACGGTGGTTACAAAGTGGTGATACCACCCTTCTGAATGGTCGCTAGTCTTAAGTTGCACAAATGCAATAAAAGATAAATCCAGCTTCTCTGCACTAAGCAATGCAACGCGCTTCTCGATATAGCCTTCGTCTTCCAGCTTTTTCAAACGCTTCCAGCAAGGAGTGGTGGTCAGGTTCACTCGCTCAGCCAAGTCATTTAAAGACAAGGTTCCATCATTTTGGAGGAAAGAAAGCAACTGCCTGTCGATTTTATCTAAGCTCATTCCTAGATCACTCCCAATAAATAGAAAAATTTTCTACTTTTGATAATTAACAGAACAATAATAGCAAAGTTTTTCTCTAGGGTTATAGGTAGATTATCCCTATAGACAAAAACAACTACCCTACAGAATTTCGAGGAGTCACGTTATGTGTACTGACCACAACTGGATCAACAATGCTGTACGCAAAATCGAAGCAGACTTTCAACGCTCAGCAGATACTCACCTATTCAAATTAGATCTACCTTCTTTGGAAGGTATCGACATCTATCTAAAAGATGAAAGCACGCACCCAACCGGTTCATTGAAGCACCGTTTGGCTCGTTCACTATTCCTTTATGCAATTTGTAATGGTTGGGTCGGTCCAGAAACCACGGTGATTGAAGCGTCATCAGGCAGTACAGCAGTTTCTGAGGCGTACTTCGCGCGTCTTCTAGGCTTACCATTTATTGCGGTGATGCCAAAAACCACTGCACGTAAGAAAATTGAACAAATCGAATTCTACGGCGGTAAAGCGCACCTTGTTGACCGTTCAGACCAAATTTATGACGAGTCTCGTCGTCTAGCGAAAGAGCTAAACGGTCACTACATGGACCAATTTACTTACGCTGAGCGTGCAACAGACTGGCGTGGTAACAACAACATCGCGAACTCTATCTTTAGCCAAATGCAATTAGAAGATCACCCAATCCCAAGCTGGGTTGTGATGAGCCCAGGTACAGGTGGTACGTCTGCAACGATTGGTCGATTCATTCGTTACCAAAAATACGACACAAAACTGTGTGTAGTTGATCCTGATAACTCTGTGTTCTACGACTACTTCCAATCTGGCAACGCGGACATCAAGGGCGAAAACGGCAGCAAGATCGAAGGTATCGGTCGTCCACGCGTAGAGCCAAGCTTTATCGCTGGCGTTGTAGACGAAATGCGCAAAATCCCTGATGCAGCAAGCGTTGCAACGGCGCATTGGCTATCTGGCTTGATCGGTCGTAAAGTGGGTGCATCGACAGGTACTAACCTATATGGTGTGCTTCAGCTTGCATGTGAAATGAAGCAACGCGGTGAGACAGGTTCTATCGTGACACTGCTGTGTGATTCAGGTGAACGTTACCTAGACACTTACTACAACACAGAGTGGGTAAAAGAGAACATCGGTGACATTCAACCTTACCTTGCACAGCTTGAAATTATTCAGTCGAATGGCTGCGTTGAGCCAGCATGCTGCGGTCCAATCACTGAATAAAATCAGACTTCACATACAAAAACAGCCCGCTCATTCAGCGGGCTGTTTTTTATTATCTTTGCTCTGAGAAGCGTTACTTTTTCTGACGAGCCTCAAATGCAGCCAACTGCTCTGGCGTTGCTTTAGGTTGGTGGTTTTGTTTCCACTCATCGTAGGTCATGCCGTAAACACGCTCACGCGCATCATCAATATCGATCTCCACACCAAGATCTTCCGCTTCTGCTTTGTACCATTTACTGAAACAGTTGCGGCAGAAGCCCGCAAGGATCATCAGATCGATGTTTTGCACATCTTTGTTTGCATCCAAATGCGCCAACAGACGACGAAATGTTGCTGCGTCAAGTTTGTCTTGCTCTTCTTGGGTCAGATTTTTGTATTTGAATTCAGCCACTTTACTTTCCTTTATTTTTAGAATTGAGATCACTGCTAGTTGACTAACCGTCTATTCAGGCTGTTAATATACCCAACCTCTATCTCATTGATTAAACTCAACTGCTAGTACCACCAAAGGTTATAGTCATATTATGAAAAATGCCATCTTCTTGCTGTCTACAATCGCATTAAGCGCTTCTGCTTATGCAGCTCAACCAAAAGATCAAGACATGTACTTCTACTTAGGTAGCGGTAATATTGGTTACGAAACGCCTAAATTTGGCAGCAATACCGAAAGCGAACTTGCAAACCCGCATATCACTATCGGTTGGGGTAAGAATATCAATGAGTACTTTTCAGTAGAAGGTGTCGTACGTTACACACAAAGCGAACTGAAATTCCAACCAACCAGTGAAAAAATCAATCTACACTACTACCAATTTGGTGTGTCAGGTTTAGCTACTTCACCTTACCTTGGCGATACTCCATTTAAACTATTCGGTCGTGCTAGCGCACTACTAACTCAAGCAGAGATGTATATCGAATCACTCGATAACGTTGATGATAATTCCGGCGTGATGTTCAACGTAGGCGGTGGTTTACAATGGGATATTGACCAAAACTTTTGGCTAAAAGCAGAATACGTATACGGCTTTGCTGATGTGGAGCTGGATGATTTTTACGACAAGTATGACGGTTTTCAAATCAGTATTGGCAAGAACTTCTGATTTAAAATTCTGCAAAGAAAACCAAAGCCGAGGCATATGACCTTAATGCTGATCGGTTTAGAGACTTGAATGATCTTGGGATCGTATGACAATCCCCACTAACAACGTTAGTGGGGATTTTTTAGGTTCATCGCGGATAAGCGGGAACTGAAAACAAAAACGGTAGTAAGTGATAGAGTTTTATCGCCAAACAAAACCTACACAAACTACCGTTTTCATGTCGAATCATACTTTCCTATCTTCATTCTGGGAAGGCTTTCATATAGTAAAGTCTCATCAGACTCCATCATTAATAAAGCTCACTCTCAAACCTAACTCTATCGCTAGGTGTCCGTGCGGGCTTAAAGCTCAAGCCATACATGAGTATCAATGGCGCAACGTGAAGGAAGCCACACTGCTAGGAGCTCCCGTTGAACTGTCCGTTCAAACCCGACGCATCAAGTGCAGTCACTGTGGCATTAAAACAGAACGACTATCTTGGTTGGAACCTTATGCTCGTATCACTAACCGCCTACGAAGCTATATAGAGCAGTTGTTGCCCCTGCTACCAATTAAACATATAGCCCAAGTGACAGGCGTTCATTGGCACACAATCAAAGAGATAGATAAACGTCGGCTTCAACAAGTAGTACCACAAGTTAAATGGGGTGAATTAAGGCAACTCGTCATGGACGAGTTTGCCATTTTTAAAGGGCACCGTTACGCGACAGTCATTGCAGATGCGAAAAGTCATCAGGTTATCTGGATAGGGCTAGGTCGTAGCCGCAAGGATATTCGACCGTTCTTTGAACAATTAGGCGAGCACGGAAAAAATATCGAAGCAGTAGCAATGGATATGAATACGGCTTTTGACCTTGAAGTCCAAGAGCATTGCCCAAATGCCCGTGTCGTTTATGACTTGTTCCACGTTGTTGCTAAGTTCGGTCGTGAAGTGATGGATAGAGTCAGAGTCGACCAAGCCAATAAGCTAAAACAGGATAAAAAAGCAAGGCAATGGGTCAAACGTTCGCGCTGGGTATTATTGAAAAATAGGGATAATTTAAATACACAACAGGAAAGCTACCTCACAGAAATATTGAATATGAATCAGGACTTGATGACAACCTACTTGCTGGGTGCGCAATTAAAAGAACTGTGGCGTTGCGGCTCAGAACTTCAGGCTAAAAACCTGTGGCAGGTATGGTTGGGACAAGTGAATGAGAGTGAAATTAAGCCGCTCAAAGAGTTCGCTCGAAAGCTCCGTCCATACCTTCATGGGATCACTGCTTCAGCAAGCTATCCGCTGAATACCTGTACGCTTGAAGGGATAAATAACAAGATAAAGTTAATCAAGCGGATGGGATATGGCTATCGAGATACTGATTACTTCTTCTTAAAGATAAAAGCGGCTTTCCCCGGAAAGCCGCGATGAACCATTTTTTATGTTTGCTCAAGAGTTAGTTTTGGCTCATGAAACGATAGAGGATGGTAAAAACTACGAATCTGTAGTTAATGCCATTCAACTTGAATGGATAGAGCAAGCTTTGCTTGATACATCTAAAGCAAGTATTAGGAGACGAAGTTTACCAGCGCAACAAGCGGTTTGGCTTGTTATTTGGATGGGACTGCAGCGGAATAAATCAATTAAGGAAGTGTGTAGTTCTCTTGACTTAGCTCTTCAACCCGAACCTCAGAATAAATGGTCTCGTGTTGCACCTAGTGTGCTAACTGACTCTAGGCGACGTTTAGATAAGGCGCCTCTTGCCGCTTTGTTTAAAACCTCTGTGGCGGCTTGGGAGAGCGACGCACTAGTAAAAGACAAGGTGCTAGGGCTAAGCATCATGGCGGTGGATGGTACAACTTTTCGTTGTCAAGATTCAGAAGACAATGCGCAAGCATTTGGATTCATTTCTCAAAAACATAAACCTTACCCTCAACTTCGCTTGGTCGGCCTGATGGCGACCGAGACACGCTTTATGATGGGGGCTGCATTCGATGCTTGTCAGGTTGGCGAGGCAACGTTAGCACGCAGGTTATTAGCAGACGTGCCAGCCAACTCGCTAACATTGTTTGATCGTTGCTACTTTTCCGCCGACCTGTTGATATCGTGGAATGCAGCAGCCTCCAATAGTCACTGGCTAACCCCCGTAAAACGGAAATTAAGATATGAAGTTGTAGAGCACTTTGCTGAAAACGACATGCTTATTTCTATGCCTATCTCACCACAAGCTCAGCGTAATAACCCTAATTTACCGACGCATTGGCAGGCACGCCTCATCCTCTATAAAGACCCAAAAGGTGAAATTGAAGGCTTTATAACTTCCCTTGTTGACCCTAAGAAGTACTCATTAGAAGATTTATTAGCTGTCTATTGGCAACGCTGGGAAATAGAAGAAGGTTACGGTGAGATAAAGCAAACTCAGCTACAAAGCGAGGTTACCTTGAGAAGTCGTTTTGCTGTTGGTGTTAGACAAGAGCTCTGGGGAATACTGCTAGCGTACAATTTGGTGCGCCTAGAGATGATTCATATTGCTCAAGACGCCGATGTAAGCCCAACTAGAGTTAGCTTTACAGCGGCAATAAACTTAATAGATACCCAGTTACGTTGGTTGGCACTTAGTCCTGATGGAACTCTACCGAGCAAACTCAAGCAAATGAGGGAAAGCATAAGTCACTTCATTTTACCGGATAAAAGAAAGGACCGAACGTATCCACGTTCAGTCCTTTTTGTCCCTACAAAATATCCATTTAGATATAAGCATTAATGCTTATCCGAACGGCATTAAGGCATATGACCTCGGCTTTCTTTATTCTAAAGAACTATCTCATCGTGCTTTTGATCGACATGGACACGATGCTCAACAGATTGCAACGTTTTCTCACTTTTTGCTTTTAGAACGTTGGCAAACTGAGGTAAAACGGTTGTCGCAAACAATACAACCATCCCCATTACCGCAACCATTTCAATCAAATAACTACCACGACACTTTTTCAAGAAACACCTCATACCATCATTGGCACAGCATCATTCCTTGCGAATGCAGCACCCAAAAAGACCAAACGCTCAGCCAAACACGATGAGCAAATCCTGTGCCCCTCGAAGAAGTGGCGAAATAATAACCAACAATTATCATTAGATCTATAAATCATCAGACAAAAAATACAAAAAAGCCGAACAAAAAACGTTCGGCTTTTAATTTCAAAATCTTAGCAAGAATAACCTACGGATGCGCAATACGCCCTTTTGTATCGTGACTCAGTGCTTTGTTCAACTCAGCCTCGACATGACCAGGTGATCGAGTCTTCGCAGAGATCAATCGGTACATCGCAGGAATAACGAACAGGGTAACTAACGTCGCGAAGCCCATGCCGAAGAAGATAACCGTACCCACGGCCACACGACTTTCGTAGCCAGCTCCTGTAGACATAATCAAAGGGATTGCACCAGCAAGCGTCGTGAACGCCGTCATCATGATCGGACGAAGGCGACGCGCAGCCGCATCAATAATCGCTTTTTCAAACTCAATGCCACGGTCACGCAGTTGGTTAGCAAACTCAACGATCAAAATACCATTCTTGGTTACCATACCGATCAACATGATCATGCCGATCTGGCTGTAGATATTCATCCCTTGGCTCATCACAACTAAGCCAAGGAAGCCGCCAAATACCCCCATAGGTACAGTGAACATTACCACCAGTGGGTTAACGAAGCTTTCGAACTGCGCTGCCAGTACTAGGTATGCCACCAGCAATGCCAAGGCAAACACAACAGCAACACTGGCTTGGTTCTCTTTAAAGTCTTTTGACTCTCCCGAGTAACTTACTGAGATATCACCTGGTAGGTTATCAATCGCCTGTTGATCTAAGAAGTCGAGTGCTTCGCCTAAGGTGTAGCCTTCCGATAAGTTTGCAGTAATAGTGATCGACTTCTGTTTGTTGTAATGAGACAAACGAATTGATGCCGCGACTTCTTCTACCTTAGTAACGGTATCTAGAGTCACCAGTTCACCACTGTTAGTTCGCAAGTAGATCTGGCTTAAATCAGCCGCGTTGTTGAAGCTGTTTTCGTCACCACGTAGGTAGACATCATACTCCTCACCACGGTCAACATAGGTAGTTTCACTTTTACCACCCAGCATAATCTCCAAAGTATCTGAAATGTCTTTTACGCTAACGCCTAATTCTGCGGCACGGCGCGTATCAACCGATACAAGGAGCTCAGGCGTTTTCTCCGAATAGTCGATCTCTGCACCTTCCATCAGCGGGGATTCTTCGGCCTTGTTCTTCAGCATTTCCGCCCAGACTAAAAGCTCATCGTAGTCCGAACCACCTAATACAAACTGCACGGGTTCACTCGATCCACCGCGAAAACCCGGCATGAATGGGAACACACGCACATCTGGAATGCCCGCTAGTGATTTACGTACTTGATTCAAGGCATCTTGAGCGGTGACATCACGCTCATTCCAGTCTTCCAGAATCATGATCACGAAACCCGTTTGGTCACCAGCTTGCCCACCAAATGCCGGCGTTTGGATGCTGAATGATTTCAGGAAACCTTGGCCTAAAAGTGGCATCAAACGATCTTCTACAATGTCCATGTTAGCCGACATACGGTTGTAAGAAGTCGCATCCGCACCACGAACAAAGGCAAAGATAACACCACGGTCTTCTTGTGGGGTTAACTGTGCTGGTACTTGATTCATTAAGAAGTAACTGCCACCCATACAAGCAAGGATAACCAAAGGTGCTGCCCAACGAATCTTTAACGCTCCTTTAAGAGCAGCACGATAGCCGGCCTCTAGCTTAGCAAACAACTTATCAACCACTTGATTGAATCGGTTTGGTTTTACGTTCGCTTTTAGAATTTGACTGCCTAGCACTGGTGTCAGTGTTAGTGCAATCAACGAAGAAAAGATCACCGACATTGCCAGCAATACTGAAAACTCGGTAAATAACAAACCAACCATGCCATCCATAAAAGAAATCGGTAGGAACACCATCACCAGAACTAGCGTAGTTGCGATAACCGCAAAACCTACTTCTCGGGTACCTTTGTAAGCTGCCAATAGAGGAGACTCACCGCGTTCGATATGGTGGAAGATGTTCTCTACGACAACGATCGCATCATCCACTACCAGACCGATAGACAGGATAAGCGCCATTAAGGTAATCAGGTTGATAGAGAAGCCAAAGTAATAAGCGGCTATAAAGGAAGAAATGAGCGAGACTGGTACCGTTACAGCAGGGATCAATGTCGCACGAGCCTGACCGATAAAGATGTACAGCACCAGAATAACCAGGCCACCGGTAATAAATAGCGTACTGTATACCTCTGCAATAGAACGCTCGATAAATACCGTCGCGTCATAGTCAATCGCAAGACGAGTACCATCCGGCAAGAACTTCTGAATCTTATCGACTTCTGAGCGAACAGCTTTCGCCACTTCTAATGGGTTCGCATCTGATTGAGGGACAACGCCCAAACTGATGTTTACGACACCATCACTTTTAAAGGTCGAGTTCTCGTTCTCTGCACCGATGAAGACATCTGCTACGTCTTTTAAGTAAATTGGCGTGTTGTCGCTTGCACGTTTTACGACCAGATATTGAAAATCTTCTGGCGTGTTGTAAGTACGAGCTGTTCGCACTGACATAACAGTGGAGTCGTTACGTACCTCACCACCTGGGCTTTCCAAGTTCTCACTACGAAGTGCTGACGTAATATCTGAAGCGATCACCGAGCGCCCCGCCATCAAATCTGGTTTTAGCTTCACGTACATGACTTTGTACAAACCACCAGAAAGATCGATAGAACTTACGCCCGAGATTAGACTAAACCGATCCATGAGTACGCGCTCGGCATAATCCGTTAGCTGTGTTCGGTCCATCTCAGAAGAACTAAGGTTAATATAGAGGGAAGCTTCACCAGAGCCATTGTTTTTGTACACCACTGGGTCGTCAGCTTCATCTGGCAACGAGCGCTGAGCACGAGCAACCGCATCACGAACGTCACTTACCCCCGTATTGAGGTCATAACCTAACTCAAAAGTAATAGTGATACGCGACATACTGTTACGCGTCGTCGAACTGATTTCGTCTATACCACTGATGCCCGAAAGTTGGTCTTCCAACACTGAAGTGATTTGACTTTCGATAATGGTTGCTGAAGCACCTTCGTAACGTGTACTGATCGAGACCACTGGGCTTTCGATGTCTGGCATTTCACGTACTGCAAGTTTGGTAAACGACACAAAGCCGAATACACATAGCAGCATGCTCAATACCAGCGCGGCAACGGGGCGTTTTACGGAAACGTCAGAAAGTAACATTAGTTTGCTTCCTTAGCCGCTTTGCCTTGCGAGCCTTTCACACCTTGCTCACCACTTGCGTCAGCGGTTTTCACTTTGCCAGGTGCAACGATCTCTTTTACTTCTACGCCATCACGCATGTTCACAATGCCTTGCACGACGATCTTGTCACCGATATCAACACCAGATTCAATCACAACTTCATTATCTACACGTGCACCCAAGAGTACTTCTTGACGCTTCGCTTTGTTGTCTTCATCAATAACGTACACGAAACGCTTAGTACCTGAGTATTCCAGTGCTTGAACAGGGATAATTGGCGCTTCAATAGCAGGGAATACCAAAGACGCATTCATCAACATACCTGGTTTAAGGTGGCTTTCAGGATTGTCGAATTCAATACGAATACGTAGGTTCAGAGTTTCAGCACTGATACGAGTATCAATGCCTGTTACTTTACCGACAAAATCAACACCGTTCCAAGCGCTGGTCGTCGCGTGAACCTCCATACCAACAGATAACATCGATAGGTAACGCTCAGGTACTTGCAGGTCCAACTCCATTACCGATAGGTCATCCAAAGTCAGTAACTCAGAACCTGCACTGACCATTTTTCCTCGACTGAAATCAATAAAGCCAACCGTACCGGCAAAAGGAGCTGCAATATGAAGATCCGCTAAGTTGGCTTTTGCAGCATCAAGGCGCGCTTCTGCAATCTCTACACTGGCTTTTTGTGCATCAATTTCTGTTTGAGTGATCGCATTACGTTTCACCAGACGCTGAAATTCTTTTAACTTACGTTGCTCATCCTTTAAGTAAGCTTGTGCTTCTACTAAAGCCGCTTGTGCTTTATCGTCATTTAATAGAATAAGCAATTGGTCTTGCTGAACGTTTTGATTGGCTTTAACGGCGATCTGTTTCACCTTGCCAGCAACCTCTGAAGCAACAATGACTGATTCCGCAGCTTCAAGCTTGCCGATTAACGATAAAGACTGATTGATTTCATGCGTTTCTACTTGTTCAGTAACAACTGTTACTGCTGACGGTCCACGCTTTGCTGCGAAAGCTGCGGGTGAGGCCATCAATATAGAAAGCGTCAAAATGGATAAAGTGGCTTTCATGCTCATAATCGTAACTACTAAAGAATAAATGGATATTACTTAACTGCATACAGTTTATCAGTAGATACGTTGTATAACGTCAAGTAGTGTAAATTCCGGTAAATAGTAAGTTTCCTTTTTGTTTAAAGGACATACAAAACGCTGACTTTCTGCCATCTTTGCCCAAAAAGGCAGCATTCAACGTAAAAACGTAAGAAAAACGCTTTACAGCCGGAGCGAGTTTGCTATGATGCGCTCCGCACTTGAGAGATGTGTTGGGAAAACAAATCTTAAGTATAAAAATACCCTGGAGGGGTTCCCGAGTGGCCAAAGGGAGCAGACTGTAAATCTGCCGGCACTGCCTTCGATGGTTCGAATCCGTCCCCCTCCACCATATTCTTTCTTATGTTTATCCTTTGAACATGAGAACAACTTGGAAGCTAGGTTGGGAAACTAACATCTAAGTATAAAAATACCCTGGAGGGGTTCCCGAGTGGCCAAAGGGAGCAGACTGTAAATCTGCCGGCACTGCCTTCGATGGTTCGAATCCGTCCCCCTCCACCATATTCTTTCTTATGTTTATCCTTTGAACATGAGAACAACTTGGAAGCTAGGTTGGGAAACTAACATCTAAGTATAAAAATACCCTGGAGGGGTTCCCGAGTGGCCAAAGGGAGCAGACTGTAAATCTGCCGGCACTGCCTTCGATGGTTCGAATCCGTCCCCCTCCACCATATTCTTTCTTGTGTTTTTCCTTTGAACATGAGAACAACTTGGAAGCTAGGTTGGGAAACTAACATCTAAGTATAAAAATACCCTGGAGGGGTTCCCGAGTGGCCAAAGGGAGCAGACTGTAAATCTGCCGGCACTGCCTTCGATGGTTCGAATCCGTCCCCCTCCACCATATTCTTTCTTATGTTTATCCTTTGAACATGAGAACAACTTGGAAGCTAGGTTGGGAAACTAACATCTAAGTATAAAAATACCCTGGAGGGGTTCCCGAGTGGCCAAAGGGAGCAGACTGTAAATCTGCCGGCACTGCCTTCGATGGTTCGAATCCGTCCCCCTCCACCATATTCTTTCTTATGTTTATCCTTTGAACATGAGAACAACTTGGAAGCTAGGTTGGGAAACTAACATCTAAGTATAAAAATACCCTGGAGGGGTTCCCGAGTGGCCAAAGGGAGCAGACTGTAAATCTGCCGGCACTGCCTTCGATGGTTCGAATCCGTCCCCCTCCACCATATTGAATAAGCCAGCTCATTGAGCTGGCTTTTTTCGTTCTATCGCTATCGTTTTCAACTTTATCCCGGCGATCTCAGCTAAACTCTAGTCTCAGTAAAAAAGCTATGGTTCGTGATTTCCCGTTAAGTAATACGTTACCTAAGCACTCTTAGCTACCTCAATTTGAGAGAGCATTCAAGTCTGAGTCGATTTACTTCTGCCAATGGAATCAAGCTATTGCTCACCTTCATTAGTTCTATCTTCACTATTCCCTACTGCGTGGCTCTTCGTTTCCCTTATACCAACCCTATTTAGTTCGACTTCAACCGCTCACCATTCGTTTGATACGTTTAGATTCTCTGATCTACGGGCATAAAAAATCCCGCTCGAAAGCGGGATTTTATTAAGACTAAATTGAACGCTGTTGGTGATTAACCTTGAATACCAACAATCAACCAAGGTGCGTTTGGCACGGTTAGGTCACGCTCTAGGTGCCAGATATCTTCGATGTCTTCTTCGATACCTTCCTCAGCATCACGGTAACGACCACTGAACTGTAGGCTAAGCTGTGCTTTGTTCGCGTCATAATCAGCACGAACGATTTCAGCGTCTACATACATCACATCAGTGTGTTGCTCGCCTTCCAGCTTCGCACGCTCTGCCTTCAAGTCTTCAAATAAGCTTGGAGAAACGTACTCTTCAATGGTGTGCAGTTGGTTGTGGTTCCATGCACCCTGCAGAATTCGGTAATGCTCACGAGAGCCGTTAATGAATGCCGCTTGGTCAAAACCCGGTGGGAAGTTGTGTGGTACATCAGTTTGAGCACCGAAACCGCCAAAACCACCAGCGTTTGTGTTTGGTTGCTGCTCAAAGTTCTGCATGTTTGGTTGCTCGAACTTAGAAGCGTTACCGCCAAATGCTGGCTGTTGACGATGCTGATTCATACTGCCCTGCTTTGCGCCAAGCATGCCTCGCATCAGTTTGAAGATCACAAATGCAATCAAACCGATGATTAGGATATCCATGAACTGGATGCCTTCGAACGCACCACCAAAGAATGCGGCCAATAAACCACCAGCTAGAAGACCGCCCAGTAAACCACCCATCAAGCCTTTTTTGCTCGATGTCTTAGCACCTTGTTCTTTACCGATGGTATTTGTATTTTGTTGCTGCTGTTTAGGAGCAGGCGCGGTTTTGTAACTCTTACCAAAAGATTTACCACCACCGAACTTCTTCGCTTCCGCGATAGGCGTTACGGCAACGGTAAACATCAGTAAAGCAACAATCGAAAATAAACGTTTCATCGTTATCCTTAAAATTGACGATAAGTATCTAAGTATATGCATCCGACCGTCTGAGCACTTTGTAATCTCAAGCAGTAGCACGCCAAAGATGAATATGGAATCATCATACTCGCTATAATAAAACAATGAAACTATCTACATGATCCGACATGTATCAGAATATTGCCAAACTCATAGGTTTCTGACGCGATTGCCTTATTGACGCCTATTACCTAGCTGTCTATCATATTGAACAATGTTCAATATGTAGTATTAAATTATGGCGCGCAGAAACGATCACACCCGAGAAGAATTGGTAAATTTAACTCTTTCCACTGTCCAAGAATTTTTGGCGGAAAACTCATACCACGATCTCAGCCTTCGTAAGATCGCGAACATGATTGGCTATGTACCGAGTACCTTAGTTAATGTTTTTGGTAACTACAACCTGCTACTTTTGCATGTAGTGGCACAAACACTTGATGAGCTGCAGCAACAAGCAACAAAGGCAACTAAAAACAGCAAGGATTCACATCAGGCGCTTTTTCAGCTCGCTTATTGTTATCACGATTTTGCTCAACAGAACCCATACCGCTGGCAGTTAGTGTTCGAACACAATATGAATGGCGCCGAACTCCCTGAGTGGCATGCTAAACGCATCGACGGTATGACAGGCATGCTAGAAGCCTTGCTAGCTGCGATTGCTCCTCAAAGGACAGAGCAAGAAGTGCTACAAGCAAGCCGAGTATTATGGTCTGGTGTACATGGTATCACCCTACTTAGCGTGGATGATAAGTTCTTCTCTTCTGAGCCTATCGACGGAAAAGAGCTGATCGACAACTTGCTCTCTAATTATTTAATGAACTGGTAATAAAGGATTATTCATGTCACCTGACAGCCAGTCGTCTCTACTTAGACAGCAAAAGTTTCTTCCCTATTTTGTTACCCAGTTTTTTGGCGCTTTCAACGACAACATATTCAAAAATGTACTGCTGCTGTTTGTTGCTTTTGCTGGTTCTAGCGCGCTCCCGATCTCTAGCAACTTGTTCATCAACCTTGCTGCGGGGCTATTTATTCTGCCTTTCTTCTTATTCTCCGCATCCGCTGGGGTACTAGCAGATAAGTATGAGAAGTCGTGGTTTATCCGCAAAGTAAAGCTGTTCGAAATAGGCATCATGTTGTTGGGAGCGATTGGCTTTATTACTGAGAGCTACGGCGTGCTCCTTTTACTTCTGTTCTTGATGGGGACGCAATCTGCGTTCTTTGGTCCGGTCAAATACGCACTGCTTCCTCAGCAACTCAACGAAAAAGAACTGGTTCCTGGTAACGCCTTAGTCGAAGCCGGTACGTTTATCGCGATTTTGGTCGGTACGCTTGGCGCAGGTCTTATCGCATCTGCAGACAATGCCAAATATCTTGCCGCATTCTGCGTCGTTATCTTCGCTGTACTAGGCTATCTCTCTAGCCGCTTTATTCCCTTCGCCTCAGCTGGCGCACCAGATATTCAATTTAAGTGGCAACCCTACAAGCAAACCAAACTCACACTTTCTATTGCGAAGTCTGATCGAATTGTCTTCCAATGTATCATGGCTATTAGTTGGTTCTGGTTCTTAGGCGCGGCTTATCTGACTCAGTTCCCTAACTTCACTAAGGTGTATTTGAATGGCACCGAAAGTGCGGTTTCTTTCCTTCTAGCGCTATTCTCTGTAGGTATTGCGGTTGGCTCCATGGCGTGTAATTGGCTCTCCAATCATCGTATTGAAGTCGGCATAGTACCAATTGGTGCTTTGGGTATTACAATATTTGGTTTCTTGATGGCGACATCGATCCCAACCGACTTACCCCGCTTCCACACATTCGCTGAATTTGTTAGCTATGAGGCATTCTGGTCGCTGTTCTTTTACTTATTGATGATCGGGGTCTCCGGCGGTCTCTTTATCGTTCCGTTATACGCCTTAATGCAACACAGAGCAAAAGAAACTGAACGAGCGCAAGTCATTGCGGGCTTAAACATCTTTAACTCTCTCTTTATGGTGGGCAGTGCAGTTTTAGGCATTGTTTGTTTGAGCGTGCTTGAGATGAGCATACCTCAACTGTTCGCACTTCTGGCGATTCTTAACTTCCTCGTTGCAACATACATCTTTCTACAGATCCCTATCTTTGTAGTGCGCTTCGTGATGTGGGTGGTAACCCATACTATTTACCGAGTAAAACACAAGAACTTACACCACCTTCCAGAACACGGTGGGGCGTTGATCGTCTGTAACCATGTCAGTTTTATGGACTCGCTACTGTTAAGTGCAGTTTGCCCACGCCTAATTCGCTTTGTAATGGAAGAAGACTATGCCAACCTCCCTCCACTAAGACGCTTCCTTCGTCGAGCAGGAGTGATTCCTATCTCAGCCAGCAATCGAACCTCTATTCGCAGAGCTTTCAGCGATGTTGAAAAAGCATTGAGCGAAGGTCATATTGTCTGCATCTTCCCTGAAGGACGTTTGACAGCAGATGGAGAGATGAATGAATTTATGCGCGGTATTGATATCATTCTTCGCCGTAGCCCTGTTCCTGTCATTCCGATGGCATTGAAAGGCTTGTGGGGCAGTTACTTTAGCCGAGCGAAAGGTCGTGCATGTAAGGGGCTTCCAACACGTTTCTGGTCCAAACTGGAAATAGAAGCGGGAACGCCAGTCGATCCAAAACAAGCCAGTGCACAAGCCATGTTTGAGAAAGTAAAAGCACTCCGCGGAGACTGGCGTTAAATTCAAACAAGTATTTTCATATTCTTGAACATGCGTTTAGTTTTAGTGAACGCATGTTCAATTCATTAAGACTTTCTGACCCAAAGCGTTACTGTATACTCCACGCTTTAACTCACAACCACGAACGACACCCTTGAATACAAAGAATATCCCCTTTGGGTTGGCACTGCTGTTTTGTTTGACCCCTTTTGTGTCCTCTCCTATTGCGCTTGTGATCGGTTTTCTATTGGCGAGCTTCAGCCTAGTACCGACCGAACTTCCTATTGCCTCTTTTACTAAGAAGCTGCTTTCCTATTCGATCATTGGCTTAGGCTTCGGCATTCACTTTGAGCAGGCTCTCGCCGTCACCTCTGATGGCATTGGTCTGATCATTGCAACCATTCTCGGAACACTGGTGATCGGCATGATGATCGCGAAGGCCATTAAGCTAGAGCGCACCACAGCCTACCTAATCGCTTCTGGTACTGCGATTTGTGGTGGTAGCGCGATTGCCGCTGTCGCGCCTGCGATCAAAGCAAAAGATGAACAAATTGGCTTAGCTCTAGCGACGGTTTTTGTGCTCAACTCGCTGGCGCTGTTTATCTTCCCTGTGATTGGTCACGCTGTTGGCTTGGATCAGCACACGTTCGGAACGTGGGCCGCGATTGCAATTCACGATACCTCTTCCGTTGTGGGTGCGGCATCTGCCTACGGTGAAGAAGCATTGACTACCGCAACAACATTGAAGCTTGCTCGCGCATTGTGGATCATTCCTGTCGCGCTAGTGAGTGCTGTGATTTTTTCCCGTGGAAACGGTGAGGAAGGCAAGAGTAAGTTAGTGATTCCTTACTTCATTTTCTGGTACTGCGCTGCGATTGCATTCAGCGACTTCTTCCCACAATTTGAAGTGATGTACCAAGGCATTTTTGCCATTGCTAAGCAAGCCCTTGTGGTGTGTCTGTTCTTGATTGGTTGCAGTATTTCAGTATCGAAACTGAAGTCAGCAGGCGCAAAACCGCTGATGTTTGGTGTAACGCTATGGGTACTGATTTCAACAACCTCGCTTGGCTGGCTTCTTTTCAGCTAAACCTTGATTGATTTTATCTGGCTGAGTTGACTTCGCTTTTTGTACACTTTGGCTTCTGTGTACCAACACTAAAGCAATCGCAACCAGAAAGGCGGTTAACTCAGCCAACGAGCGCGTTAAGCCCTCAGTGCTGACAGCAACGCCGATTTGCAATAACACCGCTGCCGCTAACGCTAATTTGATCATCCTGAACCTTATGCTTTATTCCTTAACCTTTGAGCATGATTATAATTCAGAGTTATAAGGATACGAAATTCCCTTTTCGACTAATTCATTGCGAAATCAACTAAGTTGACTTTCTATCCAAGAGATAAAGGTTTTCACTTTAGGTCGGTGCTCGTAGCCTGAAGGGCAAATTAAGTCGTAACCCAACTGGGTATCCATCATCGGATAAGGGCTGACCAACTCACCTTTATCTAAAAAATCTTTCACGAATCGATAGCGCCCCATCGCGACCCCGACGTGATTTCTTGCCGCTAGCATCGCCATATCACGGTGACTTACGCAGTAAAAATGCTGAAAAATATCAATATCCAGCTCCATATAAGTAACCCATCGCTGCCATACATCCGAACCGAGAGCATGAATAAAGTTAATCCGTCGGAGTGACTTCATACCATCTTCCAGAATATTCAGTTCCTTCATGTACTGAGGCGTACAGACCGGAATGTACTTTTCGCCAAATAGTCGCTGACGATACACATCGACCAAATGGTCCGTATCGTAAAAAATGGCTACATCAATCTGGTTGGTCACCAAATCAAGTTGGTTTTCTTGCGCGAAAAGGTTGAGGTTAAAACCCGGGAAATGACGTTGGAAATCCGCAATACGAGGCATCAGCCACCCATTCAAAAACCCCGGTGATGCAGCAATGTTTAATTCACCCACCAAGTCCGTCGACTTAATCTCTTCAATCTCATTAAAAATGGTACTGAGTGACGTAGATAACGTTTTTTGAAATCGATGCCCTTCTGATGTCAGTTCGAGTTTGCGGGTGCCTCGAACAAACAGAGAGAAACCAAGCTCCTGTTCTAAGACTTTGATGCGATGGCTTACGGCTCCTTGAGTTAAGTGCAGCTCTTTTGCTGCCTGCGTAAAGCTAAGATGCTTCGCTGCGATGCTAAAGGTATGAAGGTTTCGAAGCAGTAACTGTTGGTTTGCCATGATCGACCATGCATTAAAAATATTAATTCATGATAGTAGTGAATTCGTTTGTTTGCGTCGATAATTAAGTTTCAAATAGCCCTTAGAAACTTAATAAAAACGTCACTTTCAAACATAGATCATGTTTTAGGTGGCATTAAAATTATAGGGGCAAATATGAATATACTCGGCTACATGCAAAAAGTCGGTAAGGCATTAATGGTTCCGGTAGCGACCTTACCCGCTGCGGCAATCTTAATGGGGATTGGCTACTGGATAGATCCGGTCGGCTGGGGTTCTGAGAGTGTTTTGGCGGCATTTCTCATTAAATCAGGCGGAGCCATCATCGATAACATGGCGATACTGTTCGCCGTCGGCGTTGCATTTGGATTAAGTAAAGACAAAAACGGCTCAGCAGCACTGTCTGGCTTCATCTGCTTTATGGTACTGACTACGCTACTAGCGCCGGGTGCCGTTACACAGCTAATGGATGTCGCTGCAGATGAAGTGCCGGATGCCTTCAACAAAATCAACAACCAGTTCATCGGTATCTTGGTGGGTATTATCTCCGCTGAAATCTACAACCGTTACTCCGGAGTCGAGCTACCAAAAGCGCTGGCGTTCTTTAGTGGCAAACGCCTAGTTCCTATCCTCACCTCTATCGCAGGTATGGCGTTGGCTTTTGTTCTGCTTTACGTATGGCCTGTGATTTACGATGCATTAATTATTTTCGGAACCAAACTTGAATCCATGGGGGCAGTTGGCGCGGGTTTATTTGGTTTCTTTAACCGTCTGATGCTAACAATCGGTATGCACCACGCACTTTACCCAGTCTTCTGGTTTGATGTGGTAGGTATCAACGACATTCCAAACTTCTTAGGCGGCGCACAGTCTATTGCTAACGGCACTGCTGTAGTTGGCCAGACGGGTATGTACCAAGCAGGTTTCTTTCCAATCATGATGTTTGGTCTGCCGGGCGCTGCACTTGCGATTTATCACTGTGCTGATAAACAAAACAAAACCAAAGTGTTCTCAATCATGTTGGCTGCGGCAATGGCGTCCTTCTTCACTGGTATTACAGAGCCTCTAGAGTTCAGCTTTATGTTCCTAGCGCCAGTGCTGTACCTGATTCACGCGGTACTGACTGGTATCTCAATGTACATTGCAGCAAGCATGCAGTGGATGGCGGGCTTTGGTTTCTCAGCAGGTTTTGTTGACTTCGTACTCTCAAGCCAAAACCCACTGGCAACCAAATGGTACATGCTGATCCCACAAGGTTTAGTCTTCTTTGCGATTTACTACAGTGTATTCCGCTTCGCAATCATCAAGTTCAACCTGCGAACACCAGGTCGTGGCGAAGACATGGAAAAAGAAGTGACTGAGAACGTTGGCGAGCTTGCAAAAGACTACATTGCAGCGATTGGCGGTGCAGACAACATCCTAGAAGTGGACAACTGCATTACTCGTTTACGTCTAACCGTTAAGGATTCATCGCTGGCTGACGAGGCAAAACTGAAACAACTCGGCGCAGCAGGCGTGGTTTGTATTGGTAAAGGCGGTTTACAAGTGATCATCGGTCTAGGAAAAGTAGATAAGGTAGCTGAGCAGATGAAACTCGCGCTCGCTAATTAAAGAATTGTGGTGACTCACCATCACCACATCCCCCTGAAGTGCAATAACGCTTAGTCACCGTTTTGCACTTCATTTTTTAACCAGTCTTTCACCGCTTTGCGCGAGATTTTGATTCCCCCACCCAACAGGGTTTGAGGCATTGCGTAATACGCCACTGGCCATTTGAATTTTTCTAGCTTAGTTTGCAAATGTTGTTCGTATTGCTCTTTGTCCAGTAACGACTCTGTTTGAATCACAGCCACTGGTCGGTGTCCAAACTCCACATCCTCTACTGGCACAACAATACTCTGTGAAATACTCTCAATTTGGTTCAGTACCGCTTCAATTTCTTCACAGTGAACATTCTCACCGCCAGAGATAAATTGATTGTCTGCTCGACCAATGATCTTGAGTTCGTCGCCTTGCCACTTTCCGAGATCCTTACTGTCGAACCAACCATTTTCATTCAGAAGTGAGGTAACTGAGCCTTGCTTGAAATAGCCCGCCGCTAGCGTCTGCCCACCGATATAAATACGCTCTTCCACCAGCTTAATATCGCGATTTCGTAATAGGTGGCCCGCGTTACTAATGCTATCGATTTGCTTTGCAGTTACAGTAGAAGCCGCTTCTGTCATACCATAGCCTAGCCAAGTTTCAATGCCTTGCTGCGTTGCTCGCAAAGCGAGTTCGTGCGCTACATGACTACCGCCCAGTAAGACATGCGTGAGAGACAGTTTGACTTCATCATCCAGTAAACGCTTAAGCTGGGTCGCGACTAAAGAAGCGTGAGAGACACCAAGAATATCATCAGCAAGATTTCCGCCCCCCACTTTGAGTGTTGCACCAGCAAATAGCCAGCGATAGACAATCGCCAAGCCTGACACGTGGTAAAGCGGCAAGGAAAGCAGCCAAGTACCTTGATGGTTGAATTGGAATTCGCTTAACAGACCTTGAGCAGAAGCCAGGTGCTGACGATGAGTATGCACCACGGCTTTAGGGGTGCCTGTCGAGCCAGAGGTAAACACAATAGACGCTAAAGCATCATGTGCGTAGCCTTCGTTTGAAGTGCCAACGTCACTTTGCGATTCGTTATCCAGAGTCGAAAGCTGGATGATACATAGTTGCGATAACTGCTGTTCAGAGTAGCCACTGGCAGCACCATCTGCAAACCACACAAAACGTTGTTGAGTTGGCTTATATAGCGTCGTTAGCTTACCTGAAAGCGCATCAAAAGGCTGCGGCATGGTCAACGCAGTGATTGCGCCGCTCTGCTGAGCGGCAAGATAAAACCACAAGGTTTCAACTTGGTTCTTACCGACTAGCGTCACCACGTCTCCACTCGCGACACCTCGTTGTTGAAGGTAGCGAGAATACAAGTCAACACGAGCAGTCAATTGCTGCCAGTTAACTTGCTCTTTGATTGTCTCAAGCGCAATAGAAAAAGGGCTCACTTGAGCCCAGTATTTCCATGGTGCAATCGCAATAGTATCTATGCTGAATGCCACACTAACTCCTGCTCTGAAAGCGGAATAACTGGAAGTTCACACTTCGGCCAACCCTGCTCTAGCTGCGCTTTGAACAAACCAATAGTATCCAGACCTGGGATCTCATTAGGTAGTTGCCATTGCGCTAAGCGAGCAAGCTGGTTCAGGCCAAGGCTTGATTCAATGCTCGAACTGATCACCGCTTTGATACCCAACGTCTTCGCCTTTTCAATCAGCTTAATACAGAAATCAACCGAGCCGATCAGCGTTGGCTTAATGATGATGGTCTTCACACCGGTAAGGTCTTCTAAGCTGAAGTCTTCACGGCGAACCGCATCTTGCAATGTTTCATCCCACGCGATTGCAATACCCGTATTGATTGCAAAAGACAGGCTATCACCCGGAGAGCGGCATGGCTCTTCCAAGAAGGTAATGCGCTGGCGTAATGATGGTGCAATGTACTTAGCAAACTGCTGTGCTTTTTCTGGTGTCCAAGCACGGTTTGCATCAAGACGAAGCGTCAACTGGGGAATCGACTCAAGGAACAAGTTCACCAGCATACCGTCGCGAATCGGTTCGTATAAACCCACTTTTACTTTCGCGACTTTTTCGCCTTCCATTTCGTTCAGTTTCGGGATCAGATCGTCTGGATCACCGTTACACAGAGGGGCGACTTGGTACTTACCTTGTGCAGGTAAACCGCCTTCAAGCTCCAACTGAGCCATAGACAGACCAAACGCAACCGATGGATACATGTGGTTGTAATCTAAAGGCAAGTTTGCCACCCAGCGCTCTGCTTGCGCTTGCAGCTGAATACCCGCTTCCTCAGTGCCTTCTAGGCTAAAGCCAACCAAAGGGGCAACTTCACCACGACCAAACTTGTCACCGTCCGTTAATTCAAGGATATAACCTTTACGTTCCGTCAGCTTGTTATCACGCAGTATTACGCCGCTGTCCATTGGTAGGCAGTAACGGTAAATCTTCGCTTTACGCATAATTCGAATCCTATGTAATGCCGTATATTCTGAGCTTTTTAACGAGAGAACCCGCCAGTCTCCCAGAGGGCGAGACGCTCAGGACGAAAAACGAAACAGAGGAGCACAATGGCTCCTCTTCTTATACGGATTATGGGTTACGAGGGAACTTGTCGAAGTCTGGGCGACGTTTCTCGTTGAATGCGTTACGGCCTTCTTGGCCTTCATCCGTCATGTAGAACATCATGGTTGCGTTACCCGCAAGTTCTTGCAGACCCGCTTGACCATCACAGTCCGCGTTCAATGCAGCTTTCAAGCAACGCAGTGCCATTGGGCTGTGTTGCAGTACTTCACGACACCAACGAACGGTTTCTTTCTCTAGATCCGCTAGTGGTACAACCGTGTTAACCAAGCCCATGTCTACCGCTTCTTGAGCATTGTAGAAACGACATAGGAACCAGATTTCGCGAGCTTTCTTTTGGCCTACGATGCGGGCCATGTAAGATGCGCCCCAACCGCCATCAAATGAACCCACTTTAGGGCCTGTTTGACCAAATTGAGCGTTGTCAGCAGCAATCGTTAGATCACACATCATGTGCAATACGTGACCACCGCCCACAGCCCAACCTGCTACCGATGCGATCACTGGTTTTGGACAAGTGCGAATATCACGTTGGAAGTCCAATACGTTTAAGTGGTGCGTACCTTGGTCGTCTTTGTAGCCGCCGTAGTCGCCACGGATCTTCTGGTCACCGCCAGAACAGAATGCGTCTTCACCGAGACCTGTCAGAATGATCACGCCAACACCAGAGTCGTAGCGTGCATCTGCCAACGCATCAATCATCTCTTTCACCGTTTGAGGGCGGAACGCGTTACGCACTTGAGGACGTGCAATAGTGATTTTCGCGATACCATCTACAGACTTGTGGTAATGAATGTCCTCGTATTTCTCGCTGCAATCTTTCCATTGAACCGGAGCGTAAAGTTCTTCTTCAGAAATGCCTACTGTTTTAGCCATGGTGATTCCCATTGTTCTCGTTGCTCTCACTCAAAGTGAGAATGAATTATTTGATTAACTTGCCTCGCAAATCGCTGTGGTTGCTCTTGGTGGACGTTATGTCCAGCACCTTCGATTTGTCGATACGCCAACCCGCTTGTCTCAGCCAGTTGGCTAAATTTTTTGTCTTTTTCGCCGCAGATATAATGCAGTGGAACCGCTTGCTGTTGCAGGGCCGGGAGCAAATAAGACTGCTTCGCTAATGACGTTGCAATCAGCATATCCGCTACCGCGGAACCAAGATTAGCACTTCGTTTCGCAATCAATGTTTGTCTTTGCTCATGGTTTAGTGAAGAAAAGACCAACTGTTGGTACCAATCGTTCAAAACACAGGCAAGAGGCTCCGTTTTGAAACGCTTTGCCCAGCGCGAATCGTTATCGAACCGTGCCTGTTTATCTGACTCACTTTGAAGCCCGAAGTTTCCTCCTTCAACAATGCTTCCACAAATATTGAGATCTGGAAAACATTGGTGAGCAAGGCCATGCATAGCAATGCGTCCACCCATTGAGTAACCAATCAGGATAAGCGGTTGTTGCGAGGGAAATAGTAAAGATAGTGCGGAATTGAGTAATTTGCAGCAATCATTCAGATCGCTGCAAAAAATAGACTGGCTGCGCCCGTGCCCGGGTAAGTCAATCGTTACTCGGTCATACTGAGGTAAAGCACTTAAGCACTGTTGCCAATCCTCGCCACTGCCGAGCAAACCATGCAAAAACACCAGAGTCGGCAAAGTGCTCCCTTGGTGTATTTCAGTTGCGGGAAAATGTTCAGAATAGAGCATGCAAATTCTTATTGAAGGCTCTTAAATGATCAGTCGCTTGATTTGGTGGCGTTTGTACTTCCAACACTAACGTACCTTGCCCTGAAGCAAAATGTTCAGAAACCAAAGATTGGTATTCAGCCAGTGTTTCAGGCTTACAGTATTGCAAACCGAATTGCTTCGCAGCATGTTCAAACTGATAACCGTGCGGCATTTGATAGAACTTTTCTCGATGTGAGACAGGTACTGGCAGCATATCGAAGATAGCACCACCATCATTATTGGTAATCACAATTACCGTTGGCTGCTGCGTATGCGTGAACAAAGCGAGCGAATTCGTATCATAAAGCGCAGATGTGTCGCCAATGTACATCAGCATTGGATTATTGCGATTACGCTGAACACCGCTAGCCGTTGCAAACAGACCATCGATGCCAGATGCACCGCGGTTAGTGAAGACCTCTGTGTTATCCACCTTGCCAAACATATCAACCAAGCGAACAAACAAACTGTTCCCCATAAACAGGTCGACACCTCGAGCACGTTCAGCCACATCGATGGCTAAAGCGATCTCATTAAGTTCACTATGAGGATCAGAAGCAAATAACGCTTTCGAATTTTGGCTTACTTGCTGAATATCTTCTGACAACTTCGCTGCCCAGCCCGCATGATGAGACTCACCACAAGGCGATTGGGCAACCCAATCGGAAGGCTCTATGACCCAATGAGATTGTGGCAGATGGCTTTGGTTGTCACGTTCCAAGCGTGGCGAAATCAACCAATAAGCAACTTTAGAAGCCGAAGCCTGTTTTTCTACCCACTGATTTAAGCGCTTAGAGATAATGCGGCTACCAAACTGAACAATGAGATCACAACATTCTATTTGTTTCGCAAACTTCGAGTGCTGCAGCCATAAGTCGTAGTATGCCCAATCAGAACTAATGCCGCTTTGTGGGTCAGATAAAATAGGCCACCCCATCTTGTCAGCAAACTGCTTGGCAGCTTGTGCTTGCTCTAAGGGTAAGCTGCCGATAATCACCAAACCTTTCTTGTCAAAGCATGCCGGATGCTCGTCGTTAGCCAGTGAGATAAAACGGCGACAATAAGTATCCGAGCTCTCCTGCCAAGATGCTACGGCATCAAGATAGCTTTGATACGTGCCCTTTTCTCCATTGGAGTACAAAGGCTCAGGAAAAGCAAAGTTGATATGGACAGCACTGCCTCTCAAGCGCTGAGTAAACATCACTTCATCAACCGACGTTAGTAACCAATTGAGTGGTGTTGTTAGCGAAGGACTCGGCAAGTTCAAACTGTCACAAACGTGCTGCGAAAAAATGCCAAGCTGGTTGATGGCTTGGTTAGCGCCACAGCCCACCAGCTCCACCGGGCGATCGGCGGTAAGCACCACCAGTTTTTCACCCGTTAGCTTTGCTTCTGCAATAGCTGGCAGTAAGTTCGCCACCGCTGTACCAGACGTCACGATAACGGCCACAGGATCTTTACTTGCCTTTGCAAGCCCCAACGCCATAAATCCCAATCCACGCTCATCAAAATGGGTGTGAATGGTAAAGTTTGGGTTATCTGCAGCTTCTAGCGTTAATGGTGTTGAACGAGAGCCCGGAGCGATACAAACGTGGTTCACACCAAAGCGGTTCAATTCTGTCAGGATGGTTTCAGACCAGATGCGATTTAAAACAGCTTGATCTGCACTCATGATGCAACCCCAAGCGGTGGGTGGTCTGAAATAAGAGAAAGTAGTGTCGACATTTTTTTATCCAACTCAGCCCATTCGTGTTCTGCAATAGACCCCGGAACAATACCAGCGCCAGCAAACAATTGAACTTGGTCCCCAAGAACTAACGCACTTCGGATTGCGACACAAAACTCCGCGCGTTCGTGACTGATGTAGCCCATCGAGCCAGCATACCAACCGCGTGCAAATGGTTCATTGTCTAGAATAAATTGCATTGATTCTTTACGAGGCAAACCAGCAACAGCCGCTGTCGGTTGCAGTGCAGAAAGCAATTGCACGCCGTTGATACCAGCCTTGAGCTCTGCATAAATATTACGCTTCAAGTGCTGCACTTTTCTCAGGCGAACCAAGCGAGGCTCTTGCTCCACTTCAACCACTTCCGAATGCGGAGTTAAACGGTCAATGATGTCATCAACCACATATTGGTTTTCATTGAGGTTCTTAGTGTCTTGCGACAACCAGTTTGCAAGCTCCATATCCTGAGTCGCGTTGCCACCACGACCAATGGTGCCAGCCAACGCTTCGGTATGAAGTTCATGACCTACACGCGAATACAAACGTTCGGGAGTCGACCCCATAAAACTGTGTTTGCTGTCCAAGCTCAGTAGAAAGTGAAAACTGTGGTGATTATTTAAATAGCTCGCTTTCAGAAGCTGTGCCGCAGAAAGCATGGAGTCTAGATGCACTTTCGAACGACGCGCCAAAACCACCTTCTTAAAGTCATCGTTATCGATGCCAGTCAGCACTTTTTCTACCAATGCATTCCATTGAGGCTCAGTTGGCGCATGATCAATAGAACGGATATGAGCAGAAATCGGCGCAAGCGTAGGCACATCACAAGCCAACTTTTGTAAGCCTGCTAATGTACGGGTTTTATCTTCTGAGATGTTTACCGCAAGCGACCATTGATCGTCAAAACGAATCAACTCGATTTGCGGAAGGAAAAAGAAGGACGGCATGCAGCGACGATTCTTCTCGTGCTGACCATCAAATGAGCGACCACCCCATACTCGTTGGCCTTCGCCAAGGATCGTATAGGCAGGGCCGGGCTCAACAAAAGAATGGAGTTGACCTAGGGCAACAACTTCTTCACGAGTATCACGGGACTGCCAGTAAAACTTGGGAAAAAGTGGTTGTGCTTCAAGCCAGTCAATAAACGCGAAACTCGGTTTCTCGCTGAGTGGCTCGACTAAACGTGTTTGATTGCCTTCCGTTTGCTGAACTCGCTCGATAATTCTCTTTACGGCTTGATGGAACTGTGACAAATCAACCTCGAAACATGTGAGGATAGTGGTAACTGACGGCTACTCTAAGTTTAGACCTTACGCAAATCAAGGTCGTATGCGATCTTTTGCAAAATCCTGTGATACCAACCGGACAAAAGATAGCCAGCAAACGGATAATTTACAGATTTTTATTCTATTAAAAATCAAATTATTGTATTTTAATAAAGAAATTAACGATTTTTTAGGAATTAAGCAATGCAAAATATCGGGATGTCGTCAAAACTCGACAATGTCTGCTACGACATTAGGGGTCCTGTACTCAAACATGCTAAGCGCATGGAGGAAGAAGGGCATAAAATCCTAAAGCTAAACATTGGTAACCCCGCCCCTTTTGGTTTTGACGCCCCGGATGAGATTCTGGTAGACGTGATTCGCAATCTACCGACCTCTCAAGGCTACTGTGATTCCAAAGGTATCTACTCTGCGCGTAAAGCCGTGGTGCAGCACTATCAACGTAAAGGCATCCGCTCCCTTGATGTTGAAGATGTTTACGTTGGTAACGGTGTGTCAGAACTGATCGTAATGGCGATGCAAGCGCTATTGAACAATGGCGATGAAATGCTCATCCCAGCGCCGGATTACCCGTTATGGACAGCGTCGGTTGCATTGTCTGGCGGTAAACCGGTTCACTACCTATGTGACGAGGGCGCAGACTGGTACCCAGATCTAGAAGACATCAAAAAGAAAATCACACCAAAAACACGTGGCATTGTTCTGATCAACCCGAACAACCCAACAGGTGCGGTTTACAGTCGTGACTTCTTGTTGGAAGTGATTGAGATTGCACGTCAGCACAAGTTGATCATTTTTGCAGATGAAATTTACGACAAAGTGCTTTATGACGGCGCCACACACACTTCCGTTGCCACGCTAACCGAAGATGTATTGGTAATGACCTTTAATGGTCTATCAAAAGCGTACCGTGTTTGTGGTTTCCGTGGTGGCTGGATGTTCTTAACTGGCCCTAAGCACTTAGCACAAGGCTACATTAACGGTCTTGAACTGCTGTCTTCGATGCGTCTATGTGCCAACGTTCCAATGCAGCATGCGATTCAGACCGCGTTGGGTGGCTACCAAAGCATTAACGAGTTAATCCTACCGGGTGGTCGCCTACTTGAACAACGAAACCGCGCTTACGAGCTGATCAACCAGATCCCTGGTGTTTCCTGTGTGAAGCCAAAAGGTGCAATGTATCTGTTCCCGAAAATCGATACTAAGATGTACAACATTAAGAATGACCAACAGATGGTGTTGGATTT
The DNA here is from genome assembly GCF_023716625.1 of Vibrio sp. SCSIO 43153. Lineage (NCBI taxonomy): Bacteria > Pseudomonadati > Pseudomonadota > Gammaproteobacteria > Vibrionales > Vibrionaceae > Vibrio > Vibrio sp. SCSIO 43153. The sequence goes on along the minus strand of NZ_CP071855.1, from coordinate 978,850 downwards.
CTTGAAGCAAGAGAAAGTACTGTTGGTGCAAGGTTCTGGCTTTAATTGGCCGAAACCAGACCACTTCCGCATCGTGACCTTACCACACGTGGAAGAGCTCGAAACCGCGATCGGACGCTTTGAGCGATTCTTAACGACATACAGCCAGTAGTAATTACTGCTGAACTCTCATATGCTTAGAGGAGCTCCCAGTGAGCTCCTTTTTCGTATTAAATGCCAAAACCGCTGACCGAATAGTTAGTGAGTTGGCGTTCAGGAGAGAGCAATGATAGAAAGCCATTTTTTCGCCCACCTCGCACGAATGAAACTGATCCAACGTTGGCCCTTGATGCGCTCCGTATCACCAGAGAACGTCTCGGAGCACAGCTTGCAGGTTGCTTTTGTCGCCCACGCACTCGCCCTAATCAAAAACAAAAAATTCGGCGGTACTCTTAACCCTGAGCGTATTGCAATTCTCGCCATGTATCATGACTCTAGTGAGGTTTTGACTGGCGATTTGCCGACACCCGTCAAATACTACAATCCGGAAATTGCCAAAGAATATAAAAAGATAGAAGCGGCTGCCGAGCAGAAACTACTGTCGATGTTACCTGAAGAATTCCAAGATGATTTCGCACCCTATCTGCTTTCTCACTCAGCCCATGCAGAAGACGCAAAAATTGTAAAACAAGCCGATTCCATTTGTGCCTACTTAAAGTGTCTTGAAGAGTTGAGTGCAGGCAATCACGAATTTGCCTTAGCAAAAAAGCGCCTCGACATTACTCTACAAGAGCGCAAAACACCTGAAATGGAATACTTCTTACATACCTTTGCCCCAAGCTTTGAATTATCGCTGGATGAAATCAGCTAATTGATGGAGAGAAAAGTGTCGTTTGAATTAGATGCCCTATGGCAAGAACGCCATGATGATGAGCACAAAATCCGCCGTGACGATCATCGTAGCCCCTACCAGCGTGACCGAGCGCGGATCTTACACTCCGCCGCATTCCGCCGCTTGCAGGCGAAAACTCAAGTGCATGGTAACAGCTTAGAAGACTTTCACCGTACTCGCCTGACTCACTCTCTTGAAGCAGCACAATTGGGTACGGGCATTGTCGCTCAACTTAAGAAGAAACAACCTGAGTTTCGAGACCTTCTGCCGTCTGACAGCTTGATCGACTCTCTCTGTTTAGCGCACGATATTGGTCACCCACCCTATGGTCATGGTGGTGAAGTGGCGCTGAACTATATGATGCGTGAGCACGGTGGATTTGAAGGCAACGCCCAAACCTTTCGCATTGTTACCAAGCTAGAACCCTATACTGAGCACTTCGGCATGAACCTGTCGCGAAGAGCATTGCTTGGGCTAATTAAATACCCCGCTCTACTCAGCCACACGCGTGCAGTTTGCTTACCTGAACCTGTTGAGCATCAGCGCAAATTGAAAGCTAAAGACTGGAGCCCAGCAAAAGGCATTTACGATTGTGATAAAGACTTGTTTGATTGGGTCATTGCACCATTAACCGACAGCGACAAAGCGCTGTTAAGCCAAATGCGTTGTCGCCCAGAATCGGATTTTGAGCACTGTAAAACACGATTCAAATCGCTCGACTGTTCGATTATGGAGCTCGCAGACGACATCGCTTATGGCGTGCATGACTTGGAAGATGCGATCGTGCTTGGCATGGTAACTCGTCAGCAATGGCAAGAAGGTGCAGCCAGTCAATTGGCAGATTGTGGCGACCCATGGTTTGAAGCACACATAGGTTCTATCGGACAAATGCTGTTTAGTGGTAAACACCATGAACGTAAAGACGCGATTGGCGGTATGGTAAATGCGCTATTAACCAGCATTTCAATCAAGGTCGTTGATGTACCATTTAATAACTCGCTACTCGCATGGAATGCTTGTTTAGAGCCACATATGGCTAAAGCACTCGATGTACTTAAAAGCTTTGTTAGCCAGTACGTGATCCAAGTACATCAGGTACAAATTGTTGAGTATAAAGGCCAGCAAATCATCATGGATTTATTTGAAGCTCTGAGCGCTGATCCGGAGCGTTTATTGCCAAAACACACTCAAGAGCTTTGGCGAACAGCAAGTAATGAGAGTGCCAAGATGCGCGTGATTGCCGACTACATCTCGGCCATGACGGATGGCCATGCGCAAAAGCTGCATCGTCAATTGTTCTCTTCTATCGTTTTGTAACGCAAGGAAGAGCTACTCACCTTTCAAATAGTTCTTTTCAAATACGCCCGGAGGCATCTGGGCGATTTGAAATTCAATCATCTTCTCAAACGCCGTCAGCAATGGCTCAAAATCTTTGTCTGGTTCTACCAAGCTCAGCGCATGGTATCCCGCTTCAACCGTCGATAAGCTGTTTTCAGATGGCGCTTTGCGAATCGTATAATGACCTTGCAGATTCTCTGGCAACTTCACTGTTGGTATAGCATGCAAGTTAGTCGATAGCTGCCACATCTTGTAGGCTTTCTTCCAGGTACCATCAAGCAAAATCAAACGTATTTTCTTAACGGAAGCACTTTCATCTGCAGATAGCGTAGAAAGACACAACGACTGCTCAGACGGGTAAAGAATAAAGTGTTGGTAAGCATCATCTTCTAGTAAAGCATTTAAGGCATCATTATCAGAAAAGTCTTCTCCGATCAGACAAGTACAATGATTTAAGCTCAAATTGAGAATTCTTGCCGTACCAAGGGGACGATGTTCTTCACTCATATGCTGAAGGATGATAAGTTCAACCTCGTTTGCTAGCGGTACAATCCATTGGCAAATACAAGCTTTGCGCGATTTTCCACACTGAGAACAATAACGAGACATAGAGTGAACCTTTATACATTGCTGAGCATCATCAGCGTTATCTGTTTAATACTACAATTCGAACCAATGGCAAGCCTAACCGAGTGGCACGCTTACAATATACGCCACGGCGAATGGTGGCGAATCGTAACAGGAAATCTCACGCATACCAACTTTGCTCACTTAGGTATGAATCTGGCTGGTTTATGGGTGATCGGATTTATCTTCCGCCCTACCGTGCGTAATTTCACCATCGTATTTCTGGTTTTGTGTACCTTCGTTGGTGCAATGAACTTGTTCACCAATATGTCGGTTTATGTCGGGCTGTCTGGTGTGCTGCACGGCTTATTCGGTTTCTGGGCTCTGGCTGAGGTTTTCGACGGCAGGAGAAGCAGTTTAGTGCTCGTAGGTGGTTTGATTGCTAAAGTCGCTTGGGAGCAGTTCTACGGTCCTTCAGCGAGTACAGCAGCCATGATTGGTGCTCGCGTAGCGGTTGATGCCCACTTGTTCGGCGCCATCGGCGGTTTGAGTATGGCATTGATTGAAAGAGGCCTGCACCGACGAGTGTTTGGTTAAGTAATCAACTGTCAGACAAAAACAAAAAATCCCGAGTCAATAAAAGTAGGCGACTCGGGATAGCAGGAACATTATTTTCTACGTTTATAACAAGATACGCTGAAGATTCTTTTCAACCGTAGCTGACCCTATACCTTTAACATTCGACAAATCAGCCGCAGTTTTAAATGGGCCGTTCTCTTGGCGATACTCAACGATATCATTCGCTTTCTTTAACCCGATACCTTTCAGCAGCGTCGCTAACTCCTCTGCCGAAGCTGTATTTACATTAACCGTAATTTCAATACCTTCATGTTTACTGTTGCTCTCAGCTGCGACTCCATGGCTAACTGGTGCAAGCACGCATAACAGTACTGATAGAATCCACTTCATTTTCATTGCCTTCTCCTCCTTCATCTTTGGCTTAAAAGCAATCTATGGGATATAGAAAGATCAAAAAAGTGAAGAGCGACAAAAATAAAACGGGCCGCTATTGCGACCCGTTTTTTTTAACATGCGAATTACACTCGTTTTGTTTAGTTGCTCACAACGAAGTATTCGATATCCGTGTTAGCACGAAGAACAGAAACGACAGAAGCAAGATCTTGTTGCGCTGAACTACGCAGCATTTGCATTGCAACTTGCTGTTCTAATTCACCGTCAAGCTCTGCAGTTACCGCATCTAGCTCAATGATAACGATGTTACCAGCAAAGTCTTTCGATTGACCAAACACAGGTTTACCTTCAGTAGGTTTTGCCATCGCAAATACTGTGCTTGCTAACGGAGAACGGCGATCAATTGATTCCTGCTCACCAAACGCTAGTTTGTTTTCTGCTAGGATTGCGTCATCGCCAGCTTGTAGAGATTCAACAACTTTATCACCTAGAGTCAGTGCTTGTTGCTCACCTTTAACACGTGAAAGTTCAGTAACAACTTGCTCTTTTACTTGCTCTAGAGGAAGAACCGTTTCATCACGAGCATCTTCAACTCGAACAACAATGATGTGCTCAGGCGCTACTTCGATTGCTTCAGAGTTCAGGCCATCTTCTTTCACTTCAGGGCTAAGAATCGCTTGCATTACTGCTGGGTTATTAAGAACTTCTGGCGCATCAACTTGAGAGATGAAGTCTGTTGTCTTCACTGTTTGACCAACAGCTTGTGAAGCATCGTCTAGCGAGTCTGGGTATTCAAATGCCACTTTTTCAAGTTCGCTTTGCAACTCGTAGAACTGATCCACTGCTTTTTGATCAACCATTTCTTTCTTGATCTCAGCTGCGACTTCAGTAAATGGTTTAGCAACCGAATCTTTTAGCTCTTCAAGCTTGATGATGTGGTAGCCAAAATCAGATTTCACTAAACCAGTTGTGTCGCCAACATTCTTAAGTGCAAATGCAGCTTCTTCAAATGCAGGATCCATAACATCACGTTCAATCCAACCTAGGTCGCCGCCGTTTTCAGCACTACCAAAGTCGTCAGACTTTTCTTCTGCCAGCTTAGCGAAGTCTGCACCACCGTTTAGCTCATCAAGAATTGCTTGCGCTTTCGCTTCATCATCACCTTCAACAAGGATGTGTGCTACGCGACGTTGCTCTTCTGAAGAGTACTTATCTAGGTGCTCGTCGTAGTATTGCTTAACGTCTGCGTCAGAAACTTGGATTTGCTTTTTCAGCTCTTCTGCAGATAGCTCGATGTAAGCAACTTTCACTTGCTCTGGGCGAGTAAAGTTATCTGGGTTTGCTTTGTAGTAATCTTGGATTTCTTCATCTGTTAGTTCTACATGCTTAGCGAAGTCATCAAGATTAATTGTGATTGTGCGAATATCACGTGTTTGTGTGAATAGCTTGCCTTCAGCTTGTACTTCCCCCGGTAGCGTAAACTCACTCAGTTGAAGTGCGTTTAGAAGCTGTTCACGTACAAGTTGGCTACGCATGTACTCAGCAAATGAATCTGGAGAGTAACCTGCGCGGCGTAATGATGCTTGGTAAACATCTTGGTCAAACTTACCATTTGATTGGAACTGAGGTAGTTCAAGAATCATGGTACGGATTTGGGCATCGCTAATACGAAGACCTAGTGATTCTGCTTGCTGATCCAGTAAAACGTCATTGATCATACGATCTAAAACAGATTTGCGGAAAGACTCAACATAAGCAGGGTCAGCTAGCATTTGAGCGAAAGAATCACCAAATTGAGCTTGCATACGGTTACGCTCGTTTTGGTAAGCCATTTCAAACTCGCCACGGCTGATTTCAGTGTTGCCTACTTTAGCTGCCGCGTTGTTGCCACCACTTGTTAGATAGCTCCCTACCCCTGCGAATACGAAAGACAGGATGATCAATCCAAGGATAATTTTGATCGCGATGCTGTTCACGCCTTCGCGTAATCGATCCATCATAATTTAACTGCTCTCCACAATTGAAGCTAAACGCTTCCAATAGAAAAATGTAATGACGCGATAATATCAGAAAAAGAAATGCGCATCAGTAGGATGCGCATAATTTCAAAAAGTTCGGCAGAGACTTTGTAAATTTTTGTTCAAAACAAGCATTTTGAACAAAAAACACGCAAAACGCGAAGGCTCAGAAACCGAGATAAGATCGCTAGTATTAGTTACAAGCGTCTTTTAGAGCTTTACCAGCTTTGAATGAAGGAACTTTCGCTTCTGCGATTTGGATCTCTTCACCAGTCTTAGGGTTACGGCCAGTGCGAGCTGCACGAGTGCGAACGCTAAAAGTACCGAAGCCAACTAAAGCAACTTGGTCACCTGATTGCAGTGTGCCACCAACAGCTTCGATGAATGCATCTAGAGCACGGCCAGCTGACGCTTTAGAGATGTCTGCATTTTCTGCGATTTTTTCTACTAATTGAGTTTTATTCACTGTGATTTCCCCTTTGTGTCATCTGTGATTATTTTTGTGATGACTTTTCGTTCCATATAAAAATAAAGTAGCTTCAGGCCTTATTCCTAAAGGGCTGACAGCTGTCGAACTTAACTTAGTGCCAAAAAAAAACGCTGACAAGCCTTTTTGGGCCTATCAGCGTAAAGTTTTACTTATTTTTGCTGCACATCACTATTTTTTAGCTTCAAACTCAACCCCTGTAGGGTCTCGCTCTAGTGCAACTTTCAGAACTTCGTCGATCCACTGTACTGGGATAACCTGCAGATCTGCGATAACATTTTCTGGAATCTCTTCCAAATCACGCTCATTGTCTTTCGGAATCAGTACCGTTTTGATGCCACCACGGTGTGCTGCAAGTAACTTCTCTTTTAGGCCGCCGATAGGTAGAACTTCACCACGTAGTGTGATTTCACCTGTCATACCCACCTCTGCTTTTACTGGGTTACCCGTCAAGCTAGAAACTAGTGCAGTACACATTGCGATACCCGCACTTGGGCCATCTTTTGGTGTCGCACCTTCTGGTACGTGCACGTGGATGTCACGTTTTTCGTAGAAGTCTGAGTTAATACCCAGCTTTTCAGCACGTGAACGTACAACCGTCATTGCCGCTTGGATCGACTCTTTCATTACGTCGCCCAGAGAACCAGTTTGCGTCAGCTTACCTTTACCAGGCATCGCTTCCGTTTCGATAGTCAGTAGATCGCCGCCAACTTGTGTCCAAGCTAGGCCAGTTACTTGACCAATACGGTTGCTGTCATCCGCCTTACCAAAGTCATGACGTTGAACACCTAGGTATTCTTTTAGGTTGTCCATTGTAACCGTCACAGACTTCAAGCTTGTATCAAGCAGGATGTTCTTCACTGCTTTACGGCAGATCTTAGAAATCTCGCGCTCTAAGCTACGTACACCCGCTTCACGCGTGTAGTAACGAATAATGCCGATGATCGCTGAATCTTCGATAGTAATTTCGTTTGGCTTCAGACCGTTACGCTTCACTTGTTTATCAACAAGGTGACGTTTTGCAATGTTCAGCTTCTCGTCTTCTGTGTAACCAGACAGGCGAATCACTTCCATACGGTCAAGTAGTGGACCCGGAATATCCATCGAGTTAGACGTCGCGACGAACATTACATCAGACAAATCGTAATCTACTTCTAGGTAGTGATCGTTAAACGCATTGTTTTGTTCTGGGTCTAAAACTTCTAGCAGTGCCGACGATGGGTCACCACGCATATCTGAAGACATCTTGTCGATTTCATCCAGAAGGAATAGTGGGTTTTTCACACCGACTTTCGACATCTTCTGAATGAGCTTACCTGGCAATGAACCGATGTAAGTACGACGGTGACCGCGGATCTCTGCTTCGTCACGCACGCCACCCAGTGCCATACGCGTGTACTTACGGCCTGTAGCTGCAGCGATTGAGCGACCCAACGATGTTTTACCAACACCAGGAGGACCAACAAGACAAAGGATTGGACCTTTCAGCTTGTTGATACGGTTTTGTACCGCTAAGTACTCCAGAATACGTTCTTTTACACGCTCTAGACCGTAGTGGTCTTCGTTTAGAATCTCTTCTGCTTTCGCTAGATTCTTCTTCACTTTAGAACGTTTGTTCCAAGGCACGCTTACCATCCAGTCGATGTAGCTACGTACCACTGTCGCTTCTGCAGACATTGGAGACATCATCTTAAGCTTTTGCAGCTCTTGTTCTGTCTTCTCACGTGCGTCCTGAGGCATTTTCGATTCTTCAATCTTTTGCTTCAGTGTTTCAAACTCATCAGGCGCATCTTCCATCTCGCCAAGTTCTTTCTGAATCGCTTTCATTTGCTCATTCAGGTAGTACTCACGCTGAGATTTTTCCATCTGTTTCTTAACACGGCCACGGATTCGCTTTTCGACCTGAAGCAGATCGATTTCAGATTCCATTTGCCCCATCAAGAACTCTAGACGTTCCGTGATATCAACAATTTCAAGAACTTGTTGTTTATCTACCAGCTTAAGTGGCATATGCGCAGCGATAGTGTCGGCTAAACGCGCTGCTTCATCAATGCCACTCAGCGAAGTAAGAACTTCTGGCGGAATCTTCTTGTTCAGTTTGATGAAACCTTCAAACTGGTTAATCGCACTGCGTACAATCACTTCTTGTTCACGCTCATCCAATTCAGGAGTCACGATAAACTCAGCTTCAGCCAAGAAGAAGTCGCTTTCTTTAAAATGGTTGATTCTGGCACGCTGTTGGCCTTCAACTAGCACTTTTACTGTGCCATCAGGCAATTTTAGAAGTTGAAGAATCGTCGCAACTGTACCGACCTCAAAAAGGTCATCAACGGATGGCTCATCAGTGTCTGCTTGCTTTTGCGCCACAAGCAGCACTTGTTTGTTCGTTTCCATCGCTGTTTCTAGACAGCTAATTGATTTCTCACGACCAACAAACAAAGGGATAACCATGTGTGGGTAGACCACTACGTCACGTAGAGGTAATACCGGGATCTCGATACGCTCGGAACGTTCCAAGTTCATATAATTCTCTCTTCCGCTTTCACGTTTAACGTATTACTTAAGGCAGTATATGGGGGCTAATTGTTTGGATTCAATAAGAGAAATAAAAAAAGGAGGTAATTACTTACCTCCTTTTTATTCATGGCTGAATTTATTCTGCTCCAGCAGCCTGGTTGTCGGCATTGCTGTAAATAAGCAGTGGTTCTGATTCACCGTTAATGACTGATTCATCAATCACTACTTTACTTACGTCCGTCGCTGATGGCAGTTCGTACATGGTTTCTAGCAGAACGCCTTCTAGAATTGAACGCAGACCGCGAGCACCAGTCTTACGCTCCATTGCTTTCTTAGCGATAGCACGTAGCGCATCTTCACGAAACTCAAGTTCAGCGTCTTCTAGCTCAAACAATGCTGCGTATTGCTTAGTTAAAGCGTTCTTCGGTTCACAAAGGATCTGAATTAACGCTTCTTCATCAAGCTCTGTCAGTGTTGTTGTTACCGGCAGACGACCAATGAACTCAGGAATCAGGCCGTATTTCACTAGATCTTCAGGCTCTACCTGCATAAATAGTTCACCGACCGTTTTGGTTTCGTTTTTAGAACGCACTTCTGCGCCAAAACCAATACCTGTGCCTGTCGCTACACGCTGTTCAATCACTTTATCTAAGCCAGCAAATGCACCACCACAGATGAACAGGATCTTAGACGTGTCCACTTGTAGGAATTCTTGCTGCGGATGCTTACGGCCACCTTGTGGTGGAACCGATGCAACCGTACCTTCGATAAGTTTTAGTAGCGCCTGCTGAACACCTTCACCAGATACGTCACGCGTAATTGATGGGTTTTCAGCTTTACGAGAAATCTTGTCAATTTCGTCAATGTATACAATGCCGCGTTCAGCCTTAGCTACATCGTAATCACATTTTTGCAGAAGCTTCTGGATGATGTTTTCAACGTCTTCACCTACATAACCCGCTTCGGTTAATGTGGTTGCGTCAGCCATCGTAAATGGCACATCCAAGAATCGAGCTAGCGTCTCAGCAAGCAGTGTTTTACCACTACCCGTTGGGCCGATTAGAAGGATGTTACTCTTACCAAGTTCCACACCTTCGCTCGTTGTATCACCATTGCGTAAACGCTTGTAGTGGTTATATACCGCAACTGCGAGCACTTTTTTCGCGTAATCTTGTCCGATCACATAGTCATCAAGATGTTCACGGATCTGTTTTGGCGTTGGTAACGCTTCAGATTCTTTCTTAGGGAGAACATCTTTAATTTCTTCGCGAATGATATCGTTACATAAGTCGACACACTCGTCGCAAATGTAAACTGACGGACCTGCGATTAGCTTGCGAACTTCGTGCTGACTTTTGCCACAGAAAGAGCAGTACAGCAATTTGCCGCTGCCGCTTTCTTTGCTTTTATCTGTCATTCGCTAACCTCTTAGCCTTTACTCTTTATGAATGAGTGTATATCAAATTTAGCCAAAATGCGCTGGCTAAATTACTCGCCGCGGTGGCTCAACACTGCATCCACAATACCGTATTCTACTGCCTGATCTGCCGACATGAAGTTGTCACGATCGGTATCGCGTTCAATCACTTCAAGAGGCTGGCCAGTATGTTCTGCTAATAGGTTGTTTAGCTTCTGCTTGATGGTCAGGATTTCCTGAGCATGAATTTGAATATCAGAAGCCTGACCTTGGAAGCCACCTAATGGTTGGTGGATCATCACTCGTGAATTAGGCAGAACGTAACGCTTACCTGGCGCACCACCTGCAAGCAGGAACGCACCCATAGAGCAAGCTTGACCCATACATACAGTACTTACATTTGGTTTGATAAACTGCATAGTGTCGTAGATAGACATACCTGCAGTTACGCTGCCGCCTGGTGAGTTGATGTATAGGAAAATGTCTTTATCTGGATTTTCAGATTCTAGGAAAAGTAGTTGAGCCACGACAAGGTTTGCCATGTGGTCTTCCACTTGACCTGTTAGAAAAATCACACGCTCTTTCAATAGGCGTGAGTAGATGTCGTAAGAACGTTCGCCGCGGGAAGTTTGTTCAACCACCATTGGCACTAGCGCGTCAATAATTGGCGACATTGCATTTTTTTCTTGGTAGCTCATATTCTTATGTCCCTAAAATAAATGGCCCGGATGATAAGTATCACACGGACCATTGTTAGCAGAATAGTCGACGTTAAGTCAACCTTCTACGCAAGATATTGCTTATTAAGCAGCAGGTTGTTGGTTAAGTAGCTCGTTGAAGCTTACTTCTTTCTCAGTAACCTGTGCTTTAGCGATGATCGCGTCGATAGCTTGCTCTTCTAGAGCAACGTTACGCATGTTGTTCATCATTTGCTCGTTTTGCTCGTAGTAAGCAACAACTTCTGATGGATCTTCGTATGCTGTAGCCATTTCTTCGATTAGCGCTTTAACTTTCTCGTCGTCAGCTTTTAGTTCTTCAGACTTGATTACTTCACCTAGTAGAAGACCTACAACTACGCGACGTTTAGCTTGCTCTTCGAACAGTTCACGTGGAAGCTGTGCAGCTGCTTCTGGGTTACCACCGAAGCGTTGTGCAGCTTGTTGACGTAGAACTTGGATTTCTTGTTCGATAAGTGCCGCTGGTACGTCAATGTCGTTTTGTGCAACTAGACCGTCGATAGCTTGCTCTTTGATGCGAGTCTTAATAGCTTGCTTAAGCTCACGCTCCATGTTCTTACGAACTTCAGCTTTAAGTGCTTCAACGCCACCTTCAGCAACACCAAACTTAGAAACGAACTCGTCGTTTAGTTCTGGTAGTTCACGAGCTTCAACTTTGTTCACTTTGATAGCGAACTTAGCTGCTTTACCTTTTAGGTTTTCAGCGTGGTAATCTTCTGGGAAGTTTACGTCGATTTCGAATTCCATACCTTTAGTTTTACCTTCGATACCGTCTTCGAAACCTGGGATCATGCGACCTGCGCCCATTTCTAGTGGGAAGTTTTCAGCTTTACCGCCTTCAAACTCTTCACCGTCGATAGAGCCAACGAAGTCGATGCTTACGCGCTTACCAGCTTCTGCAGCTTCTTCAACTTCAGCCCAAGTAGCTTGTTGCTTACGTAGAGTTTCGATCATCTCTTCTACATCTGCATCGTTAACTTCAGTTGTTGGTTTTTCAACTGTGATGCTTTCTAGGCCTTTTAGCTCAACTTCTGGGTAAACTTCGAAAGTTGCAGTAAATACTAGGTCTGCGCCTTCGTTGTTTTCAACTGGAGCGAAAGTTGGTGCGCCAGCTGGGTTGATTTTCTCTTTTACGATCGCTTCGATGAAGTGACGTTGCATAACTTCACCAAGAACGTCTTGACGTACTGCTTTGCCGTACATCTTAGCAACCATTTTTAGAGGCACTTTACCCTTACGGAAACCATCGAAACGACGGTTTTTAGCGATGTTGCGTAGTTCAGCTGTAACAGCATCTTCGATGTTTGCAGCTGGAACAGTAATGTTAAGACGGCGCTCTAGGCCTTCTAGCGTTTCAACAGTAACTTGCATTATATATAAACCTCTAAAGTGGCTCGGTGTTTCCGAGCGTATGAGCGAACTCTCTGGAGTTAACGCTTCATCCTTGTGTAGTGCTCTATCCGAACACTTAATTTAAAATCGAGTATCGACACTGAATTTCAGTGCCGGACTAATCAGTGATATCTTCAACAAACCTGCTAAAGGTATCTCCTATTAGCCTCAGGACAGAATTTTAGACGCGACATTCTAGCGATCTGTTGTAACCCTGTCGAGCCAATCGCCACTATCTGCGCATTGTCTGTGCTAAATTCTCAAACGCCGACCTCATTTTCACTCAATCGGGCTCTTATCTAACGCCTATATACGCTAGCCATATCTAGAATGGGGACAATAGCGACTTTTTCAAGAGAATCGACTGGTTTTTTTATCGAAAAGCCTAAAAAGAGATCTTGCTCTTGTTTTACTCCACAGAGTTGGAAACTATTTCGCCATTCGTTCAAACAAACCATTAACATTTCTTTACATGGACTTATGAAGAATTAGGAGCATGAAAGGATGTCACAGCGTCGCCGTATTTTGCTGTTTTTTTTCACCTCATATTTCTTCTGCGCACTACTTGGCGGTAGGTGGGTTTGGCAGCACAGTTATCAAGACCTACTCGACGAACACCAATCACAACTCGAACGCTTTTCTAGTCATATTCAGAACAAGCTCGATAAATACGCGCATATCCCTCATTTATTAGCAAAAGACGCCCCCCTGATTGACGCACTGCTCACCCCAAACAATAGCGCTCAGCTTGAAATCACTAATCGTTACCTTGAATCCGTAAATGAGGTTATCGAAGCCGCTGATACCTATTTAATTGACCAGTATGGCACGACCATTGCCGCGAGTAACTGGCGCAAACCGCGATCATTCGTCGGTCGAAATTTTGCCTTTCGTCCTTATTTCAAACAAGCCATCGTCGGCAGTAATAGTCAGTATTATGCACTTGGTTCAACCTCGGGTAAGCGGGGTTATTACTACTCCTACCCCATTATCTATGCAGGCGGTGCTATTGGTGTAGTGGTGGTAAAAATGGATCTAAGTAAAATAGAAGACATCTGGCAACAAGCGGCAAGCGTATTTGTTGCAAGCGATCCTGCCGGGATTATTTTTATGAGTAGCCGCGCTGATTGGTTATTTAAAAGCCTAAAACCGCTCAGTGAATCACAGAAAGCACAGGTTTGGGCAAGCAAACAGTATTTAGATACCGAAATCGTCAGCCTTGATTTAGTCGGTAACTTAGAAGAGCAACATACTGAAGCAAAACAGGGTTATCCGTACAATAAAGGAACCCTGGTTATTTCCTCTATGCCATTGCCTCAGTTGGGGCTAACAATCCGAGTGATTTCTCCGCGTCATTCTGTGTTATGGACAACAATGAGCTATCTGCTCGTGCTCACGCTGTCCTTTACGATCTTGTTCCTCATCGGACAGCTTATCTACCACCGCCAACAACGCCACATCCAACTAGAACGAGTGCAGCAAGAGGCCAATCAAAAGCTGGAGTTTCAAGTCATGGCACGAACCGCTGAGCTTCAAGCCGAAATTGCCCAACGAGCAGAAACAGAGCAAGTATTACGCCTCACACAAGATGAGCTAATACAGGCCGCTAAACTGGCAGTATTAGGGCAAATGTCAGCAAGCATTAGCCATGAACTAAACAACCCTCTCGCGGCAATTCGTAGCTTTGCTGAGAACGGTAAACTCTTTCTACAAAAAGAGAAATTTGATCGCGTTGAAGACAACCTGACACGCATTTCTGCACTCACCGACAGAATGGCCAACATTAGTCAACAATTACGCTCCTTCGCGAAGAAAACCAGTGGTAATGAACTGATTCGTGTTCACCTTTTACCTGTTGTGGCCTCAGTCAAAGAGTTAATGAAACCTGCATTCAAATCGGCTCGCGTAACGTTAGAAACAAATTTGATAGAACAAGATGTTGAAGTGCAGATTAATCCCATTCAGCTCGAACAAGTGCTGGTGAACTTACTGACCAACGCGTTAGAGGCCCTTAAAGAAAAAGAAGACAAACAGGTTGTGCTATCCGTTGAGCAAGACGAAGAGTCCCGGCTCGTATGGATTCATGTTGACGATAATGGCGCTGGACTCGGTGAGTTCACACTTTCAGAACTGTGTGAGCCATTCTTAACCACCAAACAAAATGGCTTAGGTTTGGGGCTTTCTATCTCACAGCAAATTTTAGCCAGCATGAACGGTAAGTTAAGTGCACAGAATCGAGAACAAGGTGGTGCTCGATTCTCTCTTTGCCTACCAATGACATCAACCAGTGCCAAACTTTCAGAAGGATGAGACCATGTGCCAGGTGTTTTTTATTGATGACGAAGCAGATCTCAGACTTGCAATCGAGCAAACTTTTGAACTAGCCGAAATCGATGCTTGCTTCTTTCCTGACGCTGAATCGGCCCTAATTGCGATGCAACAAGGTGAAAAGGCAGGTGTTGTAATCACAGATATCTGTTTGCCAGGCATTTCTGGTATGGATTTGCTGACCACACTTAGTCAACGCGATGAGGATTTGCCTGTCATCATGATCACTGGCCATGGTGATATTTCTACGGCCGTTCAAGCCCTTCATCAAGGAGCTTATGACTTTATTGAAAAACCTTTCGCACCTGAGCATTTGCTTGAAACCGTTAAACGCGCCATTGAAAAACGTCAACTAACCAATGAAAACCGTAAGTTACGCCAATCACTCAAAGCCAGTAAAACACTTGGACCAAGAATCATCGGGGAAACTCCAAGTATTCAAATGCTACGCGAAACCATTGGCCACATCGCTGATACGAATGCAGACATCTTGTTGTTTGGTGAAACAGGAACAGGTAAAGAATTGATCGCCCGCTCTCTGCATGAACAGAGCTCCCGCCGCAATCATAACTTCGTCGCGGTAAACTGCGGTGCGGTGCCTGAAAACCTGATTGAGAGCGAGTTGTACGGTCATGAAAAAGGTGCCTTCACAGGAGCAGAAAGTCGCCGTATCGGTAAGTTTGAGTTTGCTCAGGGCGGAACTCTATTTTTAGATGAAATTGAATCGATGCCAATTCAGGCACAAATACGTTTACTCCGAGTGCTTCAAGAAAGAGTGATTGAACGTGTTGGTTCTAACGAGCTTCTGCCACTGGACATTCGGGTTATTGCTGCGACGAAGGTCGACTTAAAGCAGGCTGCCGAAGAAGGTACATTTAGACAAGACCTCTATTATCGCCTTAATGTTGTCACCCTCGATTTGCCGCCAATGCGGGAACGTAAAGAAGACATCCCTGCTCTGTTCCACCACTTCTTATTGGTCGCCGCATCACGTTACGGAAAAACCTCACCCAGTCTATCTCCCCAAGATTTGGCCCAGTTGATCGCACACGACTGGCCGGGCAATGTGCGTGAATTACGTAATGCGGCAGAACGATTTGTTTTGCTAGGCAAACTCTCTCAATTAAGCGAAGCACCATCCGCCCCCCCAACCATTTCAAGCCTATCTGAGCAAGTTGCTGAGTTCGAGAAGGCTGCAATAGAGAACGCATTGCTGGAAAATAGCGGTAGCATTAAGCAAACCATGGAACAATTGAATGTGCCTCGAAAAACTCTGTACGACAAGATGCAACGTTATCGGATAGATAAAGACATATATAAAGAAAATGGCAGTTGAGCTTTCTTCACTCACCTAAATTGAACCATACTTTTTAGACGAACAAGCAATCATGGTTTCTTTGAGTATGAGTGAAAAAATCAGAGTACCGTTCATCAGTGACACCGTCATAATTGACGGCCACTATCAAGAGGAGAGGCGTTCAGGAGAAGAACGCCGTAAAAGTAATAAGAAGTGGAATGGATATGAACGAAGAGTCAACCCAGATCCTCGCTCATCGATCCACAAATCAATAGATGAAGAGGTTTAGTTCACCTCCTCATCTGTAGTTTTCCATTTACTTAGTAATAATCTCTGGCCCCATTAATGTTGTTGGTAACCACGTCGATACCCATGGCACATAAGTAACGATTATGAGGAACAAGAACATCACGGCCACCCACGGTAAAGCAGCTTTCACTACATTCATCATAGACATTTTCGCGACCCCAGCAGTCACAAACAAGTTGAGCCCAACTGGTGGGGTTATCATACCTATCTCCATATTGACCACCATCATGATGCCCAAGTGAATAGGATCGATACCGAGTGCGATTGCAATCGGGAATACCAAAGGCGCAACGATGATGAGCAAGCCTGATGGTTCCATGAACTGACCACCAATCAGCAGCAGAACGTTTACTACGATCAAGAAAGTGATTGGTCCGAGACCCGCTGACAGCATGGATTCGGTAATCATCTGCGGAATGCGTTCTTCAGTAAGTACGTGCTTTAGAATTAAGGCATTGGCGATGATAAACAATAGCATGATTGTCAGCTTACCCGCTTCATAGAGGGTATGCTTAGTGTCTTTATGTACAAAGGTTTGAATCACTTTTACTATCGCTGGTTTGGTATTTTGTTTATCAGCAAATGGTCCCATGTCTTTGTAGATAAAGTTCGCGATAAAGAATGAGTACACTGCCGCAACCGCCGCAGCCTCTGTTGGTGTGAAAATACCGCCATAGATACCACCAAGAATGATCACCACCAGCAACAAGCCCCAGCTCGCATCTTTGGCTGCATCAAACGTTTCTTTCCATCCCACAAATGGTTGCTTAGGTAGATTCTTAATCCTCGCGGCAATGTAGATGGCGATCATTAACATGACACCAGCAAGCAAGCCCGGAATCACACCACCAAGGAACATTCGTCCTACCGACACATCCGTTGCCGCAGCATACACTACCATTACGATCGAAGGTGGAATCAAAATACCCAACGTTCCGGCGTTACAAATGACGCCCGCAGCAAACTCTTTCGAGTAACCATTTTTGATCATACCCGCGATAACGATACTACCAATCGCGACCACGGTCGCTGGAGACGAACCTGATAGCGCGGCAAACATCATACACGCCACTACCGACGCCATGGCTAAGCCACCACGGAACCAACCCACAATGGCAATCGCAAAGCGAATGATGCGTTTAGCAACACCACCAGTAGACATAAAGCTTGAGGCCAAGATAAAGAAAGGAATCGCTAACAAAGTGTAGTGGCCAGCAAACGCATTAAATAAAGTTTGTGCAACGGATGCTAAAGACGCGTCTGAATGCATTAATAGAAATAGAATACTGGAAAGACCCAGCGAGACAGCAATTGGCACACCGATCAACATGAAGCCAATAACCATCAAGAATAAAAACAGAATATCCATGATTTATTGCTCCTTACGATCTGATGATGACGTTGAACCACTTGGAATCGCATCGGCGGCTTCGCTCAACTCTTCTTTCAGAGCTTCTAGCTCTTCTTCTGCTTCATGACCAGCAATTAAACGATCCAGCTTCCCAGTCGCAATTTGCCAAGTAATTTGTACAAAACGGAAAGTGAGTAACGCCATCCCAAGTGGCAAAGCAAAGTAAGGAATAAATCGTGGTAGCTTCTCGTAGCGTTCGCCTTCATTGAGCCATTCAGCTAAAAACTGAAACACTTCAGGCATAGGAATATCATCAGTTTCATACCAAGCACGCTCAGTGACAAATGGATACCAGTAGTTCCAAGAGCCGATCAAAAGCAAAATAGAAAACGCCAAACAGCAAGCAGAGGCAAGAAGTGCAAAGATTTTACGTTTTGGCTCTGAGACCATATTGATAATCACATCGACACCAATATGAAAGTGCTTCTTCACACCATAAGACGCCCCGACCAAAACCATCCATGCAAACATGAATACCGTTAATTCTAGAGCCCAAAGAATATTGTCATTAAAGACGTAGCGAAAGATCACGTTGGCAAACGTCAGCAGGGTCATAGCACCAAGAAAGAACGCTATCAACGTCTCTTCTATGGCATCGGTGATTCGCCCGGCCTTGGCAAAAAATGTCTGTTCCATAATTACATCACGTTATTATTTGGAAAAAGAGGCCCTCTCCATATGTTGGAACGTACGAGGGCCGGTCTAATGTTGTTATTGCTGGTTAGAAGCTAGCGCAGCATCGATTAAGTCAGAACCAATGTCTTTCTCAAACTTCTTCCACACAGGCTGAAGCGCCGTTACCCACTCTTGGCGCTGTTCTGCACTCAGAGAGCGAACCACACCACCTGCTTCAATAATGTTGCTCTTGTTAGCAAGGTTCACTTTGGTTGACTCTGCGTTACGCTGAGCGGAGACCTCTTGAATGATGGTATTTAGCTGTTCACGCTGGTCATCAGGTAGATTTTTCCAGAAGTCATTCGACGTCACTACGAGGTAATCCAGAATGCCGTGATTGGTCTCAGTAATACCGTCTTGTACTTCGAAGAACTTCTTACCGTAGATGTTTGACCACGTGTTTTCCTGACCATCGATGACTTTGGTTTGTAAACCGCCATACACTTCTTTAAACGACATTTTTTGTGGGTTTGCGCCAAGCTGTTCGAACTGGGCGACCAAAACGTCCGATGCTTGCACGCGGAACTTCAGCCCTTCGGCATCGCTTGGCAACATTAATGGCTTGTTGGCGGACATCTGCTTCATACCGTTGTGCCAGAACGCCAGGCCTTGCAAGCCACGTCGCTTCATTGCGTTCTTCAACTTCTCGCCAGATTCTGAGTTTTGAAAACGGTCAACAGCTGCAACGTCTTCAAATAGGAATGGAAGGTCGAAAATGCGGTACTTCTTGGTGAATTTCTCAAACTTTGAAAGAGAAGGAGCAGCGAGTTGAACATCACCGTTAAGCAGCGCTTCCAGTACTTTATTGTCATCGTAAAGCGTCGAGTTAGGGAAAACCTGCATGCAGACTTTACCGTTCATTTCTTCATTGACGCGCTTTTCCAGTAGCGAAGCAGCAATGCCTTTCGGGTGTTTGTCCGTGTTGGTTACGTGGCTAAACTTAATCACAGTTTCACCAGGGTCACAGTTTGCAGCAGCATTAAAGCTAGTGATTGCCAGAGCAGAGACAGACAGTAGGGTTAGAGGCTTAAACATTATTATTCTCCTTGTTGAATCACATCCCATCCTTTCCATGAGTACCTAAATGGGTAGAGGGTGATGGGTACGGATGTTCTACAAGGAGCAAGTTGCAGACCAAGTTAATTATTAGTTATTAATCAACAACTTAAAATTAAAAGAAAGGTTATTTGAAAAGATAAAGGGTCAAATCCACCCATACGAATGAACGAGATGGGTGGAAAATGACACATTTAAGAGGAACAGCTGATTTCCATCTTCTTGCCCCAACCTGGAGGCAGCTTGGCATAATCATCGAACTCAGGCTGTTCATCATACGGACGCTTGAGCAGTTCAGCCAGTCGATTGACTTCACTGAAATCCCCCTCCTCAGCCTTATCAATGGCAAGTTGAGCAAGGTAATTGCGTAAGATGTACTTCGGGTTCACTTGGCGCATGCGCTCACAACGTTGCTGCACAGTGACATGCTCACCGTTCTCGTCGACTTCTAACTCACAACGCGCAAGATATAAGTCTACCCATGCACTTGCCGCCTCTCGGTCAATAAACAGGTCTATCACAGCTTGGGAAGGTTTAGCATCAAGATTAGAGAGTTCGCGGAAGAAGCGGGAATAGTCTGTTTTGTTTTGATTCAACAGCTCAAACATGGCTTCAAACAAGCGGCCATCTTCGTCAACTTTGGTATGAAGGCCGAGCTTAGCACGCATCAACTCACTGAACTTTCGACTAAGGCGCACTTCAAATTTGCCAAGCGCCATTTCGAGATCTTCTCGCGCCACAAGAGGCGACAAGGAGTGCGCCAAGGCAGAAAGGTTCCAAAGCGCGATGCGAGGTTGCTGCTCAAAGGCATAACGACCTTGGTAGTCCGAATGATTACAGATGTAATTTGGATCGTAGTCGTCGAGGAAGCCAAACGGCCCGTAATCAAAGGTTTGCCCAAGTATCGACATGTTATCGGTGTTCATCACGCCATGTGCAAAACCGTAAGCCTGCCAGTAAGCAATCATCACGGCAGTTTTGTCTACAATAAGTTCGAACATTGCTGTGTATGGCTTCACCGCTTTTAAGCATTCAGGGAAATGCCACTCAATGACTTTGTCTGCAAGCAGCTTTTGCTCAGTGAGTTGATTGGTATAAAAAAAGTGCTCAAAGTGGCCAAAGCGGATGTGTGTTTCTGCAACACGAATCAGCAGCGCACCATATTCCATCTTCTCGCGATACACTGGCGTGTCACTGTCCATCATGCCTAGCGCTCTGGTGGTAGGAATCCCTAGCCCTGCCATCGCTTCGCTACACAGATATTCGCGCACCGTAGAGCGCAACACCGCACGGCCATCACCCATTCGTGAATACGGCGTCAACCCTGCCCCTTTGAGGTGAATATCAAACCAAGTGCCATCTTGGTGCTGCATTTCTGCCAGCAGCAAACCGCGACCATCACCCAGATCTGGGTTGTACACCCCAAACTGATGGCCCGCGTATTTCATTGCCAAAGGAGCAAATGGAGCAAAGTCCGCTTGCCCAGCAAACACATTTAACACCTCATCATTTGCAGCAACTGGTAAACCAAACTGCTGCGCGAACTCGCCATTCCAAACAACCCAACGAGTGTTGTCTAGCGGTTGTGGGGCAACATGGGTGAAAAATGCTGACGGTAGCGCACTGAATCGATGAGTGAAATTCACCCCTTCCCAAATGGACATTGCAGTTCCTTAACGAAGACTTCCTGTTAAAGAGTATACGCCGTGAACGTGGTCTCCTTCAGCCATGAATTGTGCATGGGTATTTGTGCTTACCAAGACGGCGGAACAACCCGACAAAAAAGCCACTCAATCGAGTGGCTTAACTTTATGAGTCATAATTTTAACTACGGCGACGCCAACCTAGCAGCCCTAGAAGTGCCAGCGCCCAGAATGAAGTGCTACCACCTGAGTCACCAAACGAAACCCCTGACGATTGAGAAAGCACATTAATATTCACAACCGCTGCCGCTGTAGAGCCTTTTTCATCCATAATGCTGTAAGTTAACATTACAGATTGCCCTGTACCTGATGGCGCTGAGTAACGGATTTTCCCATTTTCAATTACTGCGCTGCCTCCACCACTCGTGATGGTCACTGATTTAATTGTCAAATCATGACCTTCAGCGTCAGTGTCATTTGCAAGAACATCAATGACAACCTCCTCACCAGCAGTCACTGTTACGCTATCTGTGTTCGCTTCTGGTGACGCATTTTGCACCTCGACACTCACTTGGGATGTCGATGTTAAGCCGCTCGGATCGGTAACGGTCAGCTGGAATGTCAATACATCACCTTGTTTACTGCCCTGTGGGATCGCAAAGCTGGCTTCTGCGGTATTGGCATTTTCAATGGTTGTCGCTAGGCCATTAATTTGCTCCCACAAATATTCCAGATCGTCACCATCTGGATCAGAGCTCCCCGCAGCAGATAGCGTTACCTTTCCGCTGTTTTCTAGATCCCCTGTATCTGCGCTCGCATCCGCTAATGGTTCATCATTGTCTCCCGTTACTGTCACCACTACCTCTACCGTGTTTGAGGTGATGCTGCCATCTGAAGAGACAAGACGATATTTGAAACGGTCTTCACCTACAAAGTTCTTCTTCGGCGAGTAGACATCACCTTGAACACTGCCATAAGTTGGATGCTCAGCAATAACGACATTAAATAAGTACCCTTGAGCAATGTCGTCGTTGGCCATCAAAGACAGCGAATAGTCAGTGTTTTTTGCCGTCTCAAATGCATCAGGCTTTGCCGTCACTACACTAGCAACATCTAAATCCAGCAGAGCCACAAATGGAATTGTCGAAAAGGCGGTATTGATTAAGCCTTCAGTCGACTTATCTGCACTTTTACCAACCCACAATGGTCGCTCGCTTTGCAGAATATCCGAGTGAAGTGCACCGAAATTCACACTGCCTTCATAAGTGCCTCCTTCTATCTCAACCAATAGAACATGTTCACCCGCAGGTAACTTAGTAGGCTGAGAGAACAGCACTCGATTAGGAGGCTGCACACTGCCTTGTTGGAGTAACTCCGCGTTTGCATCATCAAACGTCATGGTGGAAAACACTTCGTTAACTGAACTGTAGCGCCAAACTTTGTAACTAACGGCGCCACCTTTACTCGTAGGCACAGCAAATAATTGAAGGCCATCTAACTCAGTTGGGTTAGCCAAGTTCATTTTAAGTGCGAGCGCATTGTCTTGAGTCGGGAAAACGTAGCCACGGTTAAGGTTGTTCAACCAAGCAAATTTGTTTGGCTCGTCAGGACGACTCATCACGAAGCTAGCAGAAGACGATGTGCTTGTGATTCCAGTAACAGAAACATTGGTATCAAAGCCAGCAATTGCGCTCAAGCTAGGATTAGTGTTATCACCAATTGAAGTGTTACCTTGCGGGTACAAATCGTTTTCATCAGCGTAGGAGCCTTGCTCAAGCTCTTTTAAGCCATCAGCCTGCATGATCTGAACTTGCATTTCACCAACATCATTAAAGGCATTGCGAATATTCACAGAGCTAACGAGAACACCTTCTCCTTGAAGCGCTCTGTCATAATCTGTCAGCGTGCGGTTCTCTACGTATAAACGAGGCCCCATTTCTTTTAGGTATGAATCCAGATAAACCACACTTGATTCACCATTTGGCACTACAATATTGGTATTCGCGTCTAAAGAAACCGATGGATTAGTAAAACCAGCAGCATGCTTACTCCAAGCACTCATGTTGACCGGGGTCTCACCAGCATAGTTATCGCCTGGCTTTTTCCCCCAAGAGCCACCAGCCATCACTCCCCACATACCAATAGAACCATCATGGTGATATGAGTAAAGATCCGGCAGACCAAGCATTAAGTGGCCGAGTTCATGAACAATCACCCCCATGGTCGATTGATGCGTGGTTTGGTAATCACCAAAGACACAATATTCCGTGATATTTTTACCATCAACTTTCACCGTGCTGTGGCTACCTTTGTGCGGCCATATCGCGGGACGGTCTAAATAACCCGTTGAGCGGTCACCTCCAGCAAACACAAACATTACAGAGAGTTCATCGGGATCAAGCTGACCATCTCCATTACGGTCATACGCTGCAAAATCAACAGAGTCCTCAATACGCCCGTATGCTTCAGCAATAACAGAGTCAATTTTAGTCGAACAGCTCAAATCCGTGCTTGTATGACAGTTTGGCTGCTTTTGATTAACAAAAACGTTAATAATGCCATCGTTTGTTGTCCCAACACTTTCTCTAGCAGGCACCACTTGGTATTTACCACCAGAGTTTTTGTCATAGAAGTCCACAACGCTTTGACCAGACTGACCAAACACAAGGGAATAAAAATCGTGCTCCATTTTTTGGTCAGTAAATGAAACTTGTACGACCAAAAGCGGCTGCTCAAAATTAGACGAAGCGCTCATGGCTTGAATTCCATAACTTCGCTTTAGAATATTATGCCGAGCTTTCGGAGATATCGCTTGCATCGACTCAAGTGATGCTTTGTAGAGGAGGTCTGGTCGTTCTAGTGAAGCACTGGGCGCGTCTTGGTTGGAAAGCTTCTTGACGCCCGTTGATTCTAGTTTAGGGATGTTTCCATCTTGGGTAATCTTGGCAAAAAACCAATCTTTGTCTTGCTTAACAAGTGCATTACCCTGCTTGTCCTCAAACCAATGGAAATCAGCTGAACCTCGTAAGATGACCTTACTCTGGCTGCCATCATCTAACTGCACGGTATGCCAAATTGGTGCCGGTGGAGTGGTTGCAAACACCGTCGAGGCGGTTAACATACCGATTACGGATAAGGCTATTGTTTTTATTTTCAAAATTCTGCTCCATCTGACGTTTCGCGCTTGGGCACGCGATCCTCATGCATAAATATAAGAACAAGTTCATGCATCAATTAATCAAATGAATAGTAACCAATTATTTATAAAGTTAAATACCTTTCAAATACATTGACTATTTTTTGAGTGTCACTACACGTTCGCTATAAGAAAGCGAGAGACATCATGGTGACATTCTCTCGCTTGTTCACAGTGCGTTACTGGCTCTCTCAACCTAACCCGTTAAGACATTGTCTTCTGGGTACTTGATCAACGTTGGTTCAGGACGCGCTAGCATATACGCCAACGTCAAAGGTCCAATACGTCCGATGATCATCACCACAATCATGATGTATTTACCCGGCTCAGACAGTTCTGCCGTCAGACCCGCAGTCAAACCTACGGTTGCAAAAGCTGAGATGGTTTCAAACATCACCTTATCAAAGGCCGCTTTCTCAGTGATCATAAGTAAGAACATCGCGGTTGTTAAGATAGCGCCACTGACCACAATGATCGCCAACGATTTAGTTACCGTCTGCCAGTTCACAGTGCGTTTGAAGATCACCACGTGTTTCTTCTGACGCAAGAATGCCCACGTTGCCATGAATGCCACAGCAAAGGTCGATACCTTAATACCACCACCGGTTGAGGTAGAACCCGCACCGATAAGCATCAATACAATCATTACCAGTAACGCTGGTTGAGTGAACTGTGCCAAATCGACACTGTTGAAACCCGCAGTACGCGCACTGGCTGATTGGAAGAAGGCTGCGAGCCACTGCCCCGCAACTGGTAGAGACTCCATCGTATTTGAATTGTGTCTTTCCAATAACCAGAACATGATTGTGCCCACAGCGAGTAATGCTGGTGTGGCAATCAGCATGATTTTGGTATGCAGGTGCAAGAAGTGGAAACCTCTGCGCCAATGCAGCCACAAATCACCGATGACCGTAAAACCCAAACCGCCAAAAATGAACAAGCCCGCCAGCGTAAAGATAACCACTGGGTCATTAACAAAGCTCATCATGCTATCGGAGAAGAGCGCAAAGCCCGCGTTGTTGAAGGCCGAGATAGAGTGGAACAGCGCATAGAACATGCCTGTTTGCCAACCCATTTCTGGAACCCAACGGAACGATAGAAAGATAAAGCCAATTGCCTCTGCAATCAGGGCAAAGATGACTATTTTCTTCACTAACTTACGCAAGTTCACTTGGCGATCTTGGCCTAATGCATCCTTCGCAAGTGCTTGTTGGCGCAGACTTAACCGCACACCAAACATGTATAGCAAAACGGCTGAAAGGGTCATTTGCCCTAACCCACCCACTTGCATCAAAAACATCAACAGGATTTTGCCCGCCAATGTGAAATGTTGGCCCGTGTCTACCACGCCAAGCCCCGTCACACTGATGGCTGACGTTGCAGTAAACAACGCATCCGTCAGTGATAAGCCGGTAACAGAAAATATAGGCAAAGTAAGCAGTACAGCAGAAGGCAATAACACACCGAGAAAGCTCAGCAATATAATGCGCGGCTCACCGCCTTTCGCTTTATCTCGCTTGCCATCTGGGACGTAAAAAACGCCTCTCTGATGAAATTGCTTCATAGTGATTTCAACTTGCTCGCAAGTTTGTCTTGAGGACCAACGACAATGATGAGGTCGCCGATTTCTAGCGTTGAATTTAAATCAGGTGCTTTAGTGATTTCTGGGCCGCGCTTAAAGCCAAGTACCTGTACGCCTTCGACTTTACACAAAGCCAAATCGCCCAAGGTTTTACCCATCCAACGAGAACCGATAACAAACTCTGTCATCGCCAAGCCGCTGCCTAGTGGGTGAAACTCAAGAACACGTTTATCGAGCATCTTACGTGCAACACGAATACCCATATCACGCTCAGGCATGATGATGTGGTCTGCGCCGATTTTTTGCAGCACTCGGGCTTGGAAGCGGTCGTTCGCTTTTACCCAAACCGATTTCACACCCGCCTCTTTTGCGATCAGCGTTGCGAGGATGCTGGCATTCACATCGGCACCAATGGCGATCATGACCATGTCATAATCGTCGAGTTTTAATTCAGCTACCGTATCTTCTTGAGTACAGTTCGCCACGATGGCTTGGCTAACAAATCCTGCCGCTTCTTTCACACGGTCTTCATTAACGTCTACCGCCAAAACTTGTGAACCGGAATCCTGCAGTTCTTTACAAACGGCCAAGCCAAAACGACCCAAGCCAATTACAGCAAATTGCTTATCACCAGTTTTCATTCGTGCCTCATTTATGCGTTGAATAGCAGGCGCGAAAGTCTGCGCCTATTCCTCATCATCTGCAAACAAGACGACAAAAAATTGACAAAACCCTAACTCAAACCTTCGCGTACGATCTGTGTAAAGCGTAAGACACATCTCTCAAGTTTTCCTGATTATTGGCAATTAAATCAAAAGAATAGCCACGGACTTCACACTTCACCTATCGACAAATTTATCGATGCATTTTTTTGACAAATGATTTGTGCAGCTTGCTTATCCACACCAAAAATTATTTCGTGTTCTTTGCTTTTTATATGCATAAAAACTGACATTACTGATCTATTAATCAGCAAATTAGCCATTTAATCTGAGTTTTGTTATAGTGCGCGCCGACAAATTAGTTTGTACTCTAAGTAGTTTGAGAGGGATGATGTCTACAACTAAGGATAAGTACAGTATCGAGAATACTGACTATACGGTCGGCCAAGACAACGTACAAAAATGGGGCTTTGATGTTCACAACCCTGTTTTTGGTACTAGCGCGGGTCTGATCATTGTTTTTTTAATCGCACTTCTTTTAGTCGATCCTGCCACGGCAAAAGCTGCCCTTGATGGCGTCAAATGGCAGATCATCGGTTCTTTTGATGATCTCTTCATGTGGGCTGGCAATATCTTTCTGATCTTCTGTATCGGTCTTGTTTTTTCTCCTTTTGGTAAGATCCGTATTGGCGGTGAAGATGCCAAACCTGAGCACTCGAACATCTCGTGGATTGCTATGTTGTTTGCCGCGGGCATGGGTATCGGTTTGATGTTTTGGGGCGTCGCAGAACCAGTCGCCTACTTTACCGGTTGGTATGAAACACCACTTGGCGTAACGCCATTTACCGAAGAAGCCAAACAAGTTGCGTTAGGCGCAACCATGTTCCACTGGGGTCTACATCCTTGGGCAATTTACGCAGTGGTTGCACTCTCTATGGCCTTCTTCGCCTTTAACAAAGGTTTGCCGCTGTCTATTCGCTCCGTGTTCTACCCTATTTTAGGCGATCGCACTTGGGGTTGGTTTGGTCACGTGATCGATGTGTTGGCCGTACTGGCAACCTTGTTTGGTCTCGCGACTTCTCTTGGTCTGGGTGCACAACAAGCGGCAAGTGGTTTGGGCCATGTATTTGGTATCGAAAGTGGCTTGGGTATGCAGTTGGCGGTCATCGCCTTCGTAACCACTCTGGCAATTTTCTCTGTTGTGCGCGGTATTGATGGCGGCGTAAAGGTATTGAGTAACATCAACCTCACTGTTGCATTTGCTCTACTAGTGTTCGTGATTCTGGCTGGCCTTGCCGCAGCATTGAGCACGCTCCCAACCACACTGATGGGATACGTAGAAAACATTCTTCCACTGAGCAACCCTTATGGTCGTGAAGACGAAGCTTGGATGCACGGCTGGACGGTATTCTACTGGGCGTGGTGGATTTCATGGTCACCATGTGTCGGTATGTTTATTGCGCGCGTCTCTAAAGGTCGTACCGTACGCGAGTTCATTACCGCAGTTATCTTGATTCCAACCACTATTACTTTGATTTGGATGTCAGCATTTGGCGGAATCGCGATTGAGCAAGTCATGAATAAAGTCGGTGAGCTGGGCACAAACGGCCTAACAGACATTACGCTGTCTCTGTTCTACGCATACGAAGCGATGCCAATGAGCACTGTGCTATCGGTTATCTCTATCGTTTTGATCATGGTGTTCTTTATCACGTCTTCAGATTCTGCATCACTGGTTGTTGATAGTATTACCGCTGGCGGTAAAGTCGATGCGCCCGTTCCACAACGTATTTTCTGGGCAAGCGTAGAAGGTGCAATTGCAGCGGTGCTACTTTGGATTGGCGGGACAGAAGCGATTCAAGCCCTGCAAGCAGGTACGATTTCAACCGGCTTACCTTTTACCATCATTCTATTAGTGATGTGTGTGAGCTTGGTGATGGGCATGCGCACTGAGCCTCAATATGTTCAGCAACGTTTAGCCAAAGCTAAGGCGAGCTAAACTGAACTGCACTATATACTAAAGCGAAAAACAAAGAAGCCGCATTCAAATGCGGCTTCTTTTTTATTCAAGTTTATACGCTAGGGTTCAAGCGTAATTACTTCGCGTTGCGCTTATCACCGTCGTCACGACGAGGACGCTGATCTTGCGGTTTACGCTTGTTCTTCGGCACGTAGTTCAAGATAGAAATCGGCACTGGTTTTCTTGGTGCAAAACCTTCAATTTCTACACGCTCTAGCAAATGGCCAAGACGGCTTTCAATCATGCACAGATTTTTGAAGTCATCTTTCGATACCAATGAGATCGCTTCACCCTGAGCGCCAGCACGGCCAGTACGACCAATGCGGTGTACGTATTCATCTGCTGGGAACGGCAAATCGTAGTTGATCACCACTGGCAAGTTGTCGATATCGATACCGCGTGCGGCAACACCCGTTGCAACCAAGTATTGAATTTCACCCGCTTTAAACTGTTCAATCAGCTCTTGGCGAACGCGTTGGTTACGACCACTGTGGAACGCTTCTGCCACAATGCCGCGCTTCTCTAACTGAGTAACCAGTTTCGCTGCGCCGTGCTTAGTTTCGATGAATACTAATACTTGTGACCAGTCGTTCTCGTTCAGCATGTGGCTTAATAGTGAAGACTTCATGTCTTTATCGACTGTAGTGATCCACTGCTTGATGTTTGATTTCGATGCACTGTGTTTCGCGATCGAAATTTCTTCAGGATCGACAATCGCGTTCTTCGCCAAATCACGCACTGGGTTAGATAGCGTCGCAGAGAACAACAAGCTTTGAATGTCTTCTGGCATGCAATCGACGATCTTATCGATTGAATCGATGAAGCCCATATCCAACATTTTGTCGGCTTCGTCCAGAACCAGCATTTCTACTTCATCAAAATGGATCGCGCGTTGGCCGTATAGGTCAATCAAACGTCCCGGCGTGCTCACCACAATGTCGACACCTTCGATCAACGCTTGTTTCTGCGGTGCGTAATCCACACCACCAAACATCGCCATAGAACGAAGTGACAGGTTCTTGCTGTAGGCCTCAATGCTTTGGTGAACTTGAAGAGCAAGCTCACGGGTTGGCGTTAGGATGATCGCACGTGCACGCTTTTTACGTTGCGTTTCACCTTGGCTCAGTTTTTCTAAGATTGGCAATACAAAGCTGGCAGTTTTACCCGTACCGGTTTGTGCTGCGGCAATCAGGTTGCTACCACGCAGAACAATTGGAATGGCTTTTTGTTGGATAGAAGTCGGTTTTTCATAACCCAGCGCCTTCACAGCATCTGTGATAGGAGCGCTTAAACCAAGCTTAGAAAATGGCATAGAAACGTCTCAACGAAGAAATGGGCGCGTAGTGTATCAGAATCCGCCCTAAGTAACAGAATCAATCATCGCGTAGGCAAAAGCAGGTTCGATAATCAAATTCTATCCTTTTCATTACGTATTTCATTGTTACAGCGTGATGAATTATTCGCCACTTCACGTTTCTCTCCTGCAAAGCTCGTTATGCTGCTAGCGTGTGCATCACTGGAAAACTTCATGGACATTTTATTACTGGTTGGATTAATCGCTCTCAATGGCGTGTTTGCCATGTCTGAGATTGCGTTAGTCACCGCCAAAAGCGGCCGACTGAAAAAGTTTGCCGAACACAGCGCTTCTGCCCGCCTCGCTCTACAACTGAAAAATAATCCCACGCAATTCCTCTCTACTATCCAAATCGGCATCACAGTGATCGGTATCCTTAGCGGTATCTTTGGTGAAGCTACGCTTTCGGTTCCGTTTAAACACTGGCTCGTGACTCAAGGTATTGAGCGCGAAGTTGCAACTGTACTCGCAACCGCGATTGTCGTTGTCGTCATCACCTACTTCGCCATTGTGATAGGCGAATTGGTCCCAAAACGCTTTGCTCAGAACAATGCCGAGCGCATTGCCGTTATCGTTGCCTACCCTATTCATTGGTTAGCCAAACTGACCACGCCGTTTGTTCTATTGCTGACCTTATCGACCGATGCTTTACTCAAGCTATTGCGTCAGAACAACACAGGGGAAGTCGTCACAGAGGAAGACATTTTTGCCGTGATGAGCGAAGGGTCTGAATGCGGCGCTATCGAACCGCAAGAACAACTGATGATTCGCAATTTACTGCACCTTAATGATCGCCTTGCGCTTTCGCTGATGACGCCTCGCTGCGATATGCATTACCTCGACCTCGATTTACCCCTTGAAGAAACGCTTAGAAACTTGCGCCAAACGCAGCATTCCGTTTGGCCAGTGTGTAAAGGCGGGCTGGATAACATCATAGGTACGATTTCTTCCAAGGTCTTGTTGGATGAATATGACGAGCTGTCGATTTCTCGCTTGGCCAAGTTGCTCAAACGTTCACGCTTTGTACCAGAGTCTATGAAAGGCTTACCGCTGCTCAATTACATGCAGCAAACCAGTACAGAAATGGTCTTCATTGTCGATGAGTATGGAGATGTGCAAGGCTTAGTGACTCACCACGATTTACTCAAATCCATCGCCGGTGAATTAGGTATGGCACCCCAGCATGTCTGGGCGAAAAAGCAAAAAGATGACAGTTGGTTGATGGATGCGCTTATCCCGCTTAACGAGCTGAAATACAAGCTTGAGCTCAATACCATTGAAGGAGAAGAGAGCGAAGGTTTTCAAACCTTAAACGGCTTTTTGACGTGGTTAATTGGTCGTGTACCCACTCAAGGAGAAATCATGACATATCAATACTGGCGGTTTGAAATTCTGCACGTAAAAAGCAATCGTATTATGCAAGTTAAAGTGACAAAAGTGAAAGAATAGGCTTAAAAACTCATTGTGACTTACAGTAAATATTATGAGGTCGTAGAGATTAGATAAAGAATGCGATCTCATAATTATAAATGTACTTATTATCCAGCTGGGCATCAAAAATATTTCCCTCCCTTACTTTGCTTTTTATCTGTTAGTAGTTATCTACTCCTCCTACTTATCTACTAATAATCACCACTCCCATTTCAAACACTCAAAAATTTATTTGTAGCAATACGAAATTTTACAAATATAATAACGTTCTATAATTATGGCCACTTCTGGCTAAATAAGAATTAACTAAAATAAAGACGGACCTTATTTAATTTAAAAAAATAACCATAAGAATAGATATCGATCCAAAAGGAATTGAATTAATGGTCGCAGAGCCTTAACGATAGCTATCACTATACAAAGGCGTTTTATGGAACAAACGACCATAACTTTAACTGCGCTTGCATTTCCCGGGGGGCCGGCCACTTCAATTACTGGGCCAATTGAAGTGTTGACTACAGCAGCCTACCTTGCAGGGGTCACTCCTCCTGAAATTAATATCGTAACCCAGGACAATAATCCTGTTGTTGCACATGGAGGAATAACTCTCACTCCTACAGCAAAAATAGAGAGCATTAAAAGTACGGATATCTTACTGATAGGATCTTTGGGAGAACCTGATAGCGAGCTGACTGCCTGTTCAGAGAAAGCGCTTAAGTGGTTAGAGGATTTTGCAGATACAGATATCCCCATTATTTCTATTAGTACAGGATCATTTGCGTTAGCTAAAGCTAATTTACTTTCTAAGCGAAATGCAACAACACACTGGCGTTACGCTAACCTATTTCGAGATATGTATCCCGATACAAAATTGCGTGTTGAGAGAAAAGTGACCTGTGACGGAAATTATTATTGTACCTCATGCACCAACGGCTACAATGACGTCATGATGCTCGTCGTGGAGCAATTATTTGGTTTATCTGTACGTGATAGATGCCAGCAGCATATTTTTGGCAATACCGATAAAGTGCAGCAACAATCATTGGCAAAATTTCTCCCATATCGTCAGCACAGTGATGCTCTTATTCATCAGTTGCAGGACTGGATGCATAATCATCATAGCTTACAGTTTTCTGTATTTGAGTTAAGTGAACGTATTCATTTGAGCGAAAGACAAATGAAACGCAGATTTAAACTGGCAACGGGACAGACACCGATACAGTATATTCAACAGATTCGTCTTTCAGCAGCGAAAGATAAATTAGAAACGACCAAACAGACTGTCGAGGAAATTTCTAGAGTCGTTGGATATGAAGATGTGCGTTACTTTAGAGAGTTGTTTAAGAAGTTTGTGGATATGACTCCGCTAGAATATCGCAAAAGGTATCAACATTAAGTTTGACTTATAGCAATATCAAGAATGGCGGGACATCCCGCCATTCTTGGTTGTTTAGCTTAGTTATTAAGGTTTGACCGCTAGTAATCCCATCGTTGGATTCATAACATTCATTCCTGCTAAAGCTAGCCCACCAGAGAGTGATTTAGTTCCTCTCTTCGAAGCCGCTTTCTTCGCTTGCTTTAGAAGCCTCTCTTGCGATTGATTAAAGCGCGCTTGATTATCAATATCAACAGCGGCTTGAGTAATGTCCTCAGGGCTCATATTGATAGCATCATTGACGCCAAGCGTTTCTAGGTACTTATCCATCACATTTCTATCAGGACTAGCGATACGATCATGCATCGTGGTGACTTCATCCTTCGTAGACATGTTGGTAAAAGTTGGAATACGCCAGATCTCTTCCGCTAAGACTCGGTAGTCCGCTTCTATCATGTTCAACGACGACATGATGCTCTCTTCACAACGACTCAATGCAACCTGGTTAACGTTTCTGTTGTATTTAATGCCCGTTCTACGTTTAGTCTGCTTCGAACGTAGGTGCTTACCAAACGAATCCCACAGCAGCACTTTGAGTAGCATCGGGTTAACCATAGTTCCAAACTCTACGTTGGTTCCTACCCCCATCGTTGCACCTGCACCCGCTTTAAATGTGAAGTCTCCAGAGCCTTTAACAATGGCTTCCAAAGCAGCGGATGCGCCCAAGCCAACTGACGCAGAACCAGTCACACTACCAGACAACATATTCATGCCGCGAGCTTTCAGGGTAAAAGTGCTTGTTCCACTAGCCTTAGCACCAACAAAGGCACTTGCACCAATTTTAGTTTTAATGACTTCATCACCGGCAAAGATATTGGCACTGTTTAGTGTGCTGGTAAATTGCACTTTAGCGGTCGCACCAACAAATAGCTCACCTTCACTCTTTAGGGCCATAAACTCGGCCACAGAAAGCTCGTGAGAGACCGTTAGCTTCATACCCATTTGAGCAGCAAGTACCGCATCAATTTCTAAATCAATACCCGGTATCAGTTGCATTGCAGCAAACGATCCGTCGTCCGCTTCCTCTTTTTTATTAGTCTCCCAAGCTTTACCTGGTGACTTATCTAGAGTGAACTTCGTACTGGTCTTCTTACCTGCTTCCTCTCCAAGCTTCTTCTCGCGGAAACCAGCAGCACCACCTTGTCCAAATTTAGCATGAGCACTAAATTTGCTGCTCTCACGGGCACCAATTTCAGCGGATGCTTTGATTTGGTTTTTCATTTTTCCGAAGTCCCAAGTTTTTTCAAACTCGACTTTTGCTTCGGCAAATAGTGCTTGTGAGGCTTCAAATGTCAGTGAACCGTCTTCAAGGTTTACTTTGCCCTCAACAGAGCGGGTATTTCCTTTTTGGAACAGATCATTGATAGCAGGCCAAAGTTCAGCATTGCATTTTGCATGATTAAAGTAAGCATCTCGCAAAGCATTAACTTGCGCATCAAGAATTTCCACCTTGGCTTGGCCAAGCTCACCGGATGCTAAGATACTGCTATGAGAACGCTTCAAAACTTCATGCTTGTTATGCAGCATTTGGAAGAAAGTACGGTTAATCAGTTTCGAACGGACAGATTCCGTTGGTGAACGGTGTGGTTGAATCACCTTAACGACACTACCAAACTTTTTCGTCACTCGTTCTACAAAAAACTGCCATACTGGATGCTTAGTCACTGCGCTAGCTTCGTAGGCGCTACTGTTGTTTCCCGACTGGCGATACAATTCCGCCTCAACCTCAGAATAGATAACATCTATCGCTTTTTCTAAATAAGGTAAGGCTCTGTTCGAGTGCCTTCTCCCGCATGCGAGAGACAGTTTTTTCAACCATTGCTCAATTTCTATCGCGCATCCTAAGTTAGGGATTAATTTTCCATCCGTCCCTTTGATTGATGACACATCGAAGTCGAGATTGGCCGCAGCAAGCTGTTTTTTATTCATTAGCTTTCCTTCTATCTAAATCTCAAGGCTCAGGGCTTTTCGCCACTGGATAAGCGTTGAGTTTATTGAGTAGTCATGCGCACATGGCATGACCTGATCGATGATTTTAATCAGTGAAAACCAGTCGTCCCCCGTTTCGACCAGACCTTCCCCACCCTTTTGATTTGGCGAAGCAAACATAGGCGTTGCTTGCCACTCGGAGAGTGCTTCCCGAGAAGTTCCAGTCCGACAACTGGCACCGAAATCGATCAATCGAATATGTTGTAATTGAGGCACATAAAGCAGGTTAGATGGCTTGATATCGCCATGTACCCACCCCTTGCTATGACAGTGTTTGATCGCCTGAACCACACTAGGCAAAAGCGAAGCAAATAACGCTAGATCCTTAGGCTCAAACTCAATCAGCGGTATCGCACTTTGATCAAAGTCCAGCGTTAGCTGCAATTTGCTCCAGTCGACATCCACTACTTTTTGTATTTGAGCACCCTGACACTCTTGCAAAGCAACCCATTCTCTTTGCAGGCTCTCTGCCGAATCAAAATGCTTAGTGTAGTGGGTCAAGTCGTTACTGATTTCGTGCACACGGGAGTGAGTCGCCAAAACTTGGCAACACACTCGTTCCTGCGGTTCAATCACTGCTTTCAACATCGACAACCTTAAAGCTGCTTAGGCAACGAGAATTGAACAAATAAAGATTTATCCAATGGTTGATTGGAATCACGCAGCGTGTAATCCAATACGATGTTGTTTTGGTTAATTTTGTAGTTGAGCTTACGAATCAAGCGGCTCGATGTAGCACTGCTCTTGTTCGCAAAAATAGCGCGCAACAACGCCCACTGACCGGTAAATGATTGTTGTGCGACTCGATTCTGACCGCTGTAGAATTCTGCACTCAAATAGCCATCCACTCCTGCGGTTGGCCAAGTTATCTCGCGCCACACTCTTGGACCATGTTTGTAGTCGTAAATCGTTTCAGCCTCTCGTAGGCGGAATTCCGTCACGTCGGTACTCATTGAGCTCGCTTTTACTTCAAGCCTTAACCCAAGATCATCCCCTGAAGAACCAAAGAAAATGCCACTCAGCTTTTGAACTAATTCAAGTTGCTTACGAGTGTTTGAGTTTATTGGTAGCGTTAGGCCGTCAACTTCGTTTAGCTTGAGCCTGCCGTTATCCCAGTAAACAAACGGCTTCAAGGTTTCTTCTATGTAGCGAGCCACACGGCCACTTGGTTTAAAGAATTGAGAAAAGTCATCTAAGCTCACTTCTCCACGACCATGTTGATCAAATGGGAATCGCCCTTCAATGGCAGACACATAAAACTGGTAAACTTGCTCATCCCACTGTGTATTTAGATACACCACGCTGCCATTCACCACTTGTTTCCACACTTGTTCACTGAGACTCTTCGTCCAAGACGCGACGATGTTCGGAGCCTTGCTGCCTGCTTGACGGAAGTTCACGATAGGGTCGCTACTACCTTGCGCATGGGCGATGGCATAAGCATGGAATGATTTACCGGGGTTTGAACTAGACAATGCGGCATCGAAAAACGAGTTAACCTCATCAACTTGAACGATCAACTGCTCCAGTGGTGTATCCTTGTCTTTACCATTCCCATTCACAAACCTAGAAAAAGGCAAAAATGCTTCATTTACGACGAATGAAGGTTGCAGCCTCAACAGGTTATCGCCAACTGCTCGATTCACTTTGTCGGCTTTGTTCAACACCTTTTTCGCTTTCTTCAGTCCTAGTTGACCGGCTGCACGCTTCTGTCCTTTCGTATCCGGTTGATCGGCGACAGCCAATGTTGTGTTCACCACAACCGCATCTAATACATCAAGTAGTGGACTCGTAGCCGGAGAACGTGTGTTTCTTAGCGCATAGCTAAGTACCGAAGCATCGCCAAACTGTTTGATTTGAATGTTGTTGACTAGGTCTTTCCAGTAGTAGATGTAATCAGCAAAATACAGACGTTGAACCTGTTTGCTCAGTTCTCTAAGCTCAATGACTGATGCGCCAGACATATCACCTTGAATCGCTTTAAACTCGCTCATCAAGCTTCTAAGCAGAGGCGACTTTGCCGTCAAATCAATTTGGCTGTAGCCCTGCTTAGTAAAGATTTCAGGGATCAGATAGCCATGGAAATCATTAGTAAATTCAAACAAGCTATCGAACTTCTCACCGAGCTGGCTTCGGAGATCCACTTGAGTACGGTACTCTGGCATCTCTTTAATACGCGCATAAATCAGTCGCTCTGGTGACAAGCCTTCAAGGTTGTTCGTTGCAACAGCTATAAGGTCTAGGTTCGGTTGTAGCTGCTTGTCGTACTGACTTTTAAACAAGTCTTCGATTAAAAGAGAAAAAGAGTAAAGCTCGTCTGGTGAAAGCTCACCTTGGTCTTTCAAGTTATCAAGCAAGTAAGTTTGTAGTTCCGCAAAGTTCAGTTGCTCTCGGTCAAACAACATCTGGTAGTAACGCAAAATCTCAAAGATTCGGCTTGGATTACCAAGGTTCACATAAACATACAGCTCGCTGCTGATCAGCTCTTCGAGCTTTGGTAGCATTATCTGGTGCAACTGTTTTTCATAAGCAGAGTAAACACTCTCGGCCGTATCTGTTTGCTTAATACTGACTTTCTCATGCCACGGTTTAGGTTGAACGCCCTCAACAACCACATCGCCAAGTTCTCTTAATACCGCCACAACCTCCGACATAGAATTGTCATTGCTCAGCTTTTGAACATCGTTTTGATAAAAACGAATTTGAGATAGAGCCGTTGTGCGCCAATCTTCATCAACATTCCAGTTTTCCTGTAACTTCAGACCTGCAACAGAAATCAGCCCAACTACGGATACTAAAACAGCGGTTCGAAATACAAGATAACCCGCATGACGCCATTCATTGACACCGACGATATTCTTCTCCGGCAAGATGACCTTATTGAACAAACGTTGAGTAAAGAAACCACGACGATTTGGCTGCTGTTCAACTTGGTTATTGGTGTTGAACTCAGCACGTTCGGCCACAACCTGCGTTAGTAGATCATGCTCAATGCCTTTTTGTCCGGATGACATTAAATAAGCGCCGCGGATCCATACGGCTTCTCGGACACGGTTCTCGCGACCAATGTCGCTCAAAAACTCGTTGACCCGCTCTAGGAAAATTCTTAACTGATAAGGCCAAGCGATTATAGAGCCCGACTTGTCACTGCTGACGTTTCTCAGTAACTCAAACTGCTGCCCCGCAATGGATTGAATCAACGCGTGGCTTTCTGCCTCAAACTGCTGTTTGTCATAACGGCGCGAAACATCGCACTCAAAGGTGATACCAAAAGGATTTTCTGAGTCACATGCAGTGAAGCTCTCAAAGAAACCAGTGAAGTCTGCAATCGAGTCAGCTTTAGAGAAAGCGGCGTAAACAGGCAAGTTTAAGCTAAGCTCTGCGCCCATCGACAACACAGCCTCCTGATAGATGCCTGAGAGCCTAGTGCGTTCTTTTTTGTCTCCTGTCATTAGGCGATCACACCCAATAACCGTCACAATGCCGTTCAGCCCTTGCCTCGGACGGTATTTAAGTAGTTGCTTCGCCAGTACTTGCCAAAGCGACTCGTCAATACCGTCGTTATCAAATATACGATGGCCGACTTCCACAACGACTGCGTTATCGTTGCTCCAAAAGCGTAGGTACTGTTCCGTATCACTTTCATCCAAGTAGCGCTCGTTAACTGGCTCAAAACCATTCTGTAGCAATATGGCACTTTTCGCGTCTTTTTCACCACCTAGAACTAGGTACCAAGGCAGACTGTAAAGACTTTCTAGCTTGTTACGAGCTTGTCCTTGTATCTTTTTCGTTGCGATACGAAACAGCTGCTGGATCACGCGTGTGTCTTGTTTAAGCAGTACGTGTTGATCATGCTCTTCTTTCTCTGTTTGATTAAGCTTGCGTTGTTTCCACCACCAAACACATGTAAAGAAGACAATAACGACGGTGACAGCGAGCATTCCCCACTTTATCCAGACTGGTTGCTCTTCTGATGCCGTTATCCAAAATGCGAGCGTCCCTAAAATGGCAGTAATCACCAAGAAAATAGAAAATATCTTTTTAAACATCTTATTTCAGCGCTCTTTTAATCGTGGCGTTCAAACCAAAGCGAACATTGAGTTCATTTTTCAACTTACGAATGGTGTTTAAGTCGTCACCTGCGTGAAGATAAAGCTCAACACCATGTTCCGTCTCACGAGTAAAAGACTCATAGCCTGCTTGTTTGAGTTCTGTCGATAAACGAAGTGCGTCGCTCGCCCGAGAAAATACCGCGAGAATGATCTCCCATTGCTGAGTGACCACTTTTCCTTTCATTCCCGTTTCTTCCTCTAGGCTTTCACTCTGTCGCCCCAAATCCGCATCGGAACTTAAGTACACTAAGTCACTGCTGTTTTTCTTCAGGTTAACGTCTGACATATCGATCGCGCTAAACTGTGCCAACAACGGCTGCACGCGGCTGTTGTACCAATATTCAGTAAAGCCATACCCGGATGCCAGAACCAAACAAGCCAAGCCTAACGTTTTGCCCATACTGATCATTAGCCACGGGCGTTTACCTTCGATTAACGTTGGTGTTTGCGGTACCGGAAAAGGACTTTCACTGCGATAGTGGCGAATGAGGCCGTACGCACGAGCGGTAATATCATGCAATTGGCTCTCGTCTTCATGGCGAAAGCGCCCTTTGAAACCCAAAGCCAAAAGCACGTACTGAAGCTCAATAAAATCAACAAGTTTATTCGGCTGCTGGCTGGCCTTATCTAGCAACACAAAAAAGGCCTCTCCGCCATCGCGCTGTGAAAACACCTTGCTCAACAACGAATGATTTTCCCAACGGGCACGCTCTCCCCAAGCGGTGTACAGCACAGCTTCATCAAATGCTGCGCACAACACAAAGCAGCTTTTTTCAATCACGCTTGGGTGGTAATCCAAGTGCAGACCACGCAAACGAAACGCATCAATGGCGTACAAAAGTTTTTGACGAAAACGGTTGATGTCTCTCGGTGCACCTTGACGCTTAATCGTCACTAAAATACCCAACAGTTCCGTTGCCGCATTCATCAAAGGGCTACCATAAATGGCAAGATTCTCAATCAATCGCTCTGTACCCGAAGTGTCCGCTTTGGGTGGCAACTGATGCTGCTTTTGAGGTGATTCGGTCGATGTCACTCGTCGAATTTGAACCGTCGGTTCTTCGTTAAATAATCCGCCCATCCGTTACCTACCTGATCACATGAAAATCGACGTGGATATCATCAATTCTTTCATCAATATGAAGAGCGATCGCCTCATCACGTTTGATCAACGCTTGCCACAATTCAGACTTAGTATCGATTTCGAAGTAAGCGGCGTCATTCAAAGACTTCAGCTCAGAAGGTGCATAAGGAAGATGGCGCAAAGGAACACCTGAAAGTGCATTACGTACTAAACCGGCAATATCACTGTTCCCTGCTAGCTTCGCAGCACGAGGAAACTCTTCACTAAGTCGAGTAGCACCGATAGACGAGGAAACGGCCAACACAAAGCGCCCTTGATTGTATAGGCTGCGATCATCGACCAGTGTGCGTAGCAAGCGACGGCTCACGAACAGCTGTTTGTCCCAGTTCAATGTTGATACGTTGTCTATCTGAACCTCACGCAGTAACACCAATAACTCAGAAAACACGGTCGAGAAAATGCTGTATAGCGCATCTTGGTTCCATGCTGGGAAAGACTTTGGCATCTTCCCTTCTAAACCCTGCATCTGCCCCGCCATCGAAACGCACTCTAAATAGAGGTGACGTGTCAGCAACGAGCCATCTAGGCTCCATTGTTCAAGCTTTGGCATCCAAGCACCCAGTACTTGCAGCCACAAGTAGTCACGCATCAACGACTGATAGCTTTTACTGCTGGACTCCGCTTGTAAACGAGTATGTATCGCTCGGGAACGGTATTGTACTTGTGCAAATAGATCAGCAACGTTATCGGTTAGGTAGCTAGATACGGCAAACTGCAAGCATTGGGGAACGAATGCTTGGTTCAACACAACAACACCTTCAGACTTGTGTTCACTGATTTCAGCAACGGATATCAATACAAAATCTTTTAGCTCGTCACCTTCTAAACGCAGCTGAATGTTCAATGTTGCTAGCTCTAACTGAACTGGGTCACTGTGCTCTCGGCTGGTATCGTAAACGGGGTGTTCTTGTGAAGAGTGTCTAAGACGCGCATCTTCTCCAACATCAATAGTGCCCGGTCTTGAAACCGGAAGGGCCAGATACACTTTCTTATGACTGGTATTTTTCGGCACATCGAGCACGAGTGCTTGCTCAATTTCAAATGGCGTTCCATCAGGGAAAATACCTTTAGCACGACGCACCGAAACCTTACCAATGTTCAACATCGAGCGGTCAAGCTCTAGCGAGGTCAATCCATAAGCATTAGGGCTAATTTGTCCGGCGAACTCGCGAGTAAAATGTTCAACATAGCGCTCTTGCTGTTGAAAGTGCTGAGGGGAAAGGAACATCCCCTCACTCCACACGACTTTATTATTATCCATTATTATTCTTCTTCCCCTGACACAGACAGATTAATGCCATCAATTTCAATACTGATAACCGCTGAATTCACAATTAGCGGCTTATAAATCACCTTGTTCTTCGCCTCTCTGTAATCAGCAAAACCCGCAATCACACCGATGTACTTAACGCCACTACCAAGTGGGATAATTTCCTGACGAGTTTCACCCGGCAAAATGCTTGGTAACTGGCGAGAAACGGCCAACTCGGCCTTCAATACGCCTTGGTCATCATTATAAATTTGAATAAAATCAGAGAGTTCAAACGCATTATTATTCGTCAATTGATAGATTCGGAGCTCTACCGGAGAAGGCTTACCTTCAACATTAGGGTTAATATTGGTCGCAGCTTTAATATCAACGACCAGTTTTGGCTCAACCAGCTCATCGCTCCATAAACTGCACCCTGACATCATAAGGGCGATACACATTAGGCATAAACGACGTACCATTACTGATCCCCTTCGAAGTTTTTTTGCATACGCATTGCATCTCTGAAGTACGCTTGAAACTTAATTTGCCAATCGCGATTCTCCACTTGTCGGTTGAAATAGCGTTTGTACATATCCCAGTACTTCGGTTTACGAGACCAAAAGCCGTTGCCCGACAAATCATCAAACATCGACTCCATCGCATTCGGAGAAATGTCAGACAGCAACCTTGCCAATGCCATTTCTAATGCTTTGTCCGTGCATTCCTGTAAGCGCTGCTCATGCTTCTTAAACTCAGTAACCGCAAACTGAGATTGGTTAACTGGTGACTCTTCTTGAGCGAAAGAGGGAGGCGCCATCACTTCATGGTTTGGAAATGACGCACGAAAATCACTGTCTTTCAGCGGGTCATCCTCATCCGTCTGAAAATCAAGATTAAAGTGAGGCGCTTGCTCTTGCTTAACTGAAGCATCATTCGCAAATGGGTCATCCCCCACCACATCTGTTGCCGAGATGGTGAACTCTGGCGCTTCGTCGACTTCAGGAATACTTTGAATAAAAGGTGTTGATTCAGCACTAAACGGATCATCACCTAGTCGAGAGCTATCAGAGTGATGCTGCTGGGTTTGCGCTTTCGCTGATTCAGGGAAGAAACAAGAAACCAGCAATCGGTAACGGCCAATATCAAGAACATCACCATCACTTAATGTCGATTGGTTACCATTGCCCAAAGGCGCATCAGAGCCATTGATGTAAAGGCCATTAGTGCTGTTGTCCATGATTTGGTATCCACGCGAGGTCTTACGAATCGTCGCATGGGTACTTGAAATCTCACGACTTGCGTCATTAAGTTGTAGCGTCGCGCCAAACGCACGCCCGATATCTCCACCATCTTCTGGAAATGCTTGATTCCATTGGGCGATGCTTTCACCATCTGGAGAGCTAATAATTCTAATCGATAGAGGCATTTGACTGACCTTCAATAAATTCAATATTTGGAGTTAACGACACTGAGAAACCGCCTCGTTAAATTCATTTAGAAAGTTGGGGTATTTCTTAGTAAATGCTTTGGAGAAATACACCCCCAATGGATTCGATTTGACCCGTGTTCGAGAAATCGCTCGATAACTGATACCCATTTTTTTTATCGTCTCGTCAATGACAGCGTCATTGCCCAATACCGCTCCGACTTCCCCGTTCAGCATTAACTCAATGAGGGCTTTTGGCGTCCTTGGTTTTTTACTCACGCGGTAACCGTTTTTCTGTAGCCAAAACCATTTATTTGAGCCAAATAGTGCCGCAACTTCGACCTGAGATTTGAACATAGCGTTGTCTAACTCTGTTGAATCAGAGAGCGAGAACCAACTCCAATTCTGTTGATCAAGTGGCGCAGAATAATCGGCATACTCATCACGCTTACTGTTACGAGACGCAAGGAAGAAACCATGTTGTGAGCCAACCTCTGTCATGAGCTGAGCTCTATCCCACTTAGTCATCGTGAGCTGATACGGCTGGTCCATCACTCTCATGACACACTTCACTCGTTCTATCCCCGGCCCTTTCATTTCCCCGTTTTCTTGGTACTGATAAGGAAACCATTCTTGGGTTGCGAGTAGTAACCGCTCAGGGCGCTGATAGGCCAAAGCAGGTTGGCTAAGCACGGTCAACATAACGGCAATGAAAACGACACGAATCATGGTTAATGGCTCTCCATGCTCATGCCAGCAGAACGCACTAGCTTGCCATCTTGCGAATAGATATCGCTGGCCATTTCAATCAATACAAACGGAAGCTGCGTATCAACGCGGCCTGCTTGTTTAAAGCTAATCGAGATGTCTGGTGGCGACAGCACGCCCACAGGCAGAGAGGCAGGTGCTGCGCCCTTTTTAAGTACTTCAATGCCGTAAAGTGCCGCTTGGTGAGCGTTGTTCTCAAACCCTACGCCAA
This sequence comes from Vibrio sp. SCSIO 43153, assembly GCF_023716625.1. NCBI lineage: Bacteria > Pseudomonadati > Pseudomonadota > Gammaproteobacteria > Vibrionales > Vibrionaceae > Vibrio > Vibrio sp. SCSIO 43153. The sequence continues at coordinate 935,233 of NZ_CP071855.1, read as the reverse complement.
CAGACATCAGCGCACTTTGTTGCGTGCCATTAACCGCATCAGGCACTGCGGTTAGCAGAGGAAGCTGCTCTGAATACAGGTTGATCTCATCAAGTCGGTTAAGAAGACTTGAGCTACCCGTTAGCCACAGCAAGGATTGATGTAAATTGCCATCGTTGACCTTCATCGATTCAACGGTGGTTTGCATCACGTGCTGAAGGGCAAGCTCAGGATTATTCTCGTCAACTTCGATAGGAAAGACTGTCACTCCTTGCTTCTCAGCCTCTTTTTGAAGTGGCAAAAACTGAGTGAGATAAGCACTGGTGTTCGACTTAGCGTACAACACACCAATTTGAGTCAGACTTGGTTTAAAGCGACGTAAAAAGCTCAGCGTAATATCAGCAGGCAAATTCAAGGAGGTGTAAGCAAAGTTGTTGCCGCTTGAGTGATAGTTATCCGTCAGGCCCAGTAACACCGGATCTTTTGCGTTCACCGATACAACCGGCAGCTTACCTCCAGCGTAAACCTTATGCAGTGAGACGGTCGCACGAGATCCAACCGTGTAGACCATGTTCGCCTTTATATCGGCAGCTTTCGTCCAAGCGACCAGTTCCTCTTGGCTTTTAGGTAAAAGGAAAGCGCGAAATGAAACGTTAGGCATTTCTCTGCGAAACACTTTTAAGATGGTCGACAACGCGACATCATACGAGTCCGCTTTTCGAGAAACTAAAACCCAAACCATCGGATGTTCACCACGTGGGGCGAACAATACATCGCTGTCATTAGCATTAATTTCCCACTGTACCGCCTTCTCAGCTTGTAAGTGTTCACCCAACCACTCAGGCCAATCCGCCAAACTCACCGATGAGGATGCAGCCAGTAACAAAAGTAAAATCAATCGAATCATGCTTTCGCCTCCTTTTGTGCACCACGGTCAAACAACCACATCAACAAGCCAGCTAAGGTAAAGAATGCTGAAAGCGCAAAGAATGCGTAGTCCGTTCCAAGGTGAGTAAGCAAAGCACCGACAACGACCGAACCCAACACATGACCTAGCCTTTCCAAAAAGCGATAAGTAGAAGCAACTGAGTTGGCATTCACACCTTGAGTGGTGGTCACCACATGAGTAACAACTGGGGCATTAATAAAGCCGTGTGAAACGCCCATGACTAGCATTGCGAACGTTGCGACGAGGACAAGATAGGTTATGTCTTCAAATAAGAAGGCAGCAGAAAGAATGGCCAAAGCAACAGCGCCAACGATGCTTCCTAAGCAAAGCGCCCATTTTGCAGAGCCAATACGGTCAATCATTGGCGAGACCTTGCCACTAATGAAAAGCACAGAGAATGCATAAGCCATCAGCACCTGACCGATACTTTCACGCTCGACACCGACATCTGAAAGAAGGATTGGCACAGCAAAGAATACGACACCTGTTAGCATCATTTTGGTTGGGATACCAACAAGCAACATGGTGCGCATGAATGACGGTACACGCATCAAAGCAGCGGAATCTTTTAGCATCATCGTCAGGTTATCTTTGAGTGAGCCTTGAGCATTCCCCTGAGGAATCATCGACGGTAGCGACAACGCGAACAGATACATCAGGCCACCAACTAAGGCTGACAACATGAAGATACCTTGCACGCCTACGGTATCAGCCAACAAGGCACCGATTGCCGCACCAGAGATAAATCCAGCATTAAAGCAAAATACGATGATGCCTGCGGCTTGTGTCTTGTTAGATTGATCACTGCAACGCAGAATATAACCTTGAACGGCAATAAAGATCGTCGCTTGCCCAACGCCAGAGGTGAATCGCGCAATCAGCACCATCGCTAACTGGGACTCGTACGCTAGCAACAGGCAGCCAGCCGCAGATAACAGAATACCCACGCCAAGTACTTTTCGAATATCAAACACTTCAACTAGACGCGAAACAGGCAATAGCGTTGCAGCAAAGCCGACAAAGTAGAGTGTAAAGAAGTAAGACGACCAACTTTCACCCGCGCCATTCTCTACCGCGATTTGCGTTAAGTACTGAGGTAAAACCGGCGCCATTAACGATTCCATCAGCACCGTAACCAAAAGCAACGGCTTAACCTGTGCCAGTACGATATCGTTTTTTGGCTGTTGCTCTGAGTGGCTCAGCAAGCGAATAAAAGCAAAGCAAATGAACGCACAACCAGCAAATAGAATGGCAAAGTTCTTTAGTGTACGTACCAGCTGCGCAAACAGTACTTTAGGGAAAAAAGCGACCGTCACCTCGTTCCCTTTCGGATCGCTGACCAGAAATTCGGCCATCTCATCGACTGACATACTGTTCTGCGCTTTACTTTTGGCGATCAACTCAGATCCCTGAGCAACAGAAATGGAAGAGACTTCTGGGTTTGACTGACGAAAACTGTCTAGCATCTCATCGATGCCACTCACTTGACGATAGCTGATCCCTGCATTCAGTACTGGTGCCAAACGTTGAGTAACAATGTTCGCCATGGAATCCGCCTTGTGCTCCAAGCCGGATTTGTACAGTGCACCGACCATCAACAGCACGCTCGCCGACATGGCTAAGAACACCCCACCAAATGCAGTGAAGTAAATCTTGGGGTTTTGGCTACGCAACACAAAGAAAATAAACGCAGCGGTCAGTAAAACCACCAGCAGCACCATCGGCTGGAAGTGCCTATCGATGCTCCTTTCGATTTCTTCATCACTCAGCCAAATCTCCAAAGCACCAACTTGAGCAAATTTATTGTTCAAAGGGATGGTGACTAAGCTGCCAACAAAGTTGTCATCGGTGTAGCGATATAGCTCTTGCTGCCCAGAAATCACTCGGATATCAACCACAGAAGAATCCGCTTTCGCGATTGGCGATAGCACTTTCTCAAGACCAGCAAAGTCCTGAAGCGGCACACCCGAACTCAGAACTTGTTCTATACCGATTCGAGCGGCTTCTGTTTGGGCTAAAATCGCATCACGGCTCTGCTGTTGATAGCTTTTCAATGCTTGTGCATACCCAACAACAAAGATCAGCATTAGCGATAACAGAACCAGTAATGCTCCGAGCAACAAGCGGCTATATTGCTTAAAAGAGTTCAAAGTTCACTCCTAACCCACGCTTAGAGCGTCGAATTGCTCATTGAGGCAATGCGCAACCGACATTGGTCGTTTTTGCTTGAGGAAAGATAATCGGTTAAACACCAACGACTGAACTAGGTCTGTGTAATCCATACCTTCACGAGCCAGATCATGGCAAACCAAACTTACCTTTTCTCCCTCCGGACGTTTTAGATCCGGTTTTGGATTGGTTTCCAGCACATAAAGGTTGCCTTCTTTGTCCATTCGTAAGTCCACTCTCACTAAGGTTTGAAGGCCAAGCTGGCGATAAATCTTCTGACCGATCAGTGCTAACTGATTGCGTAGCCCCTCTTCATTAACAGCAACCAAACGGTCTTGAGTGATCGGCTTTACATCCATAGAAGTAAAAATCGGCTCGTCAGCGTCCAGTACACGTTCAGTAATTGAGAAAGCCATCGGCATTTCAGACTGCGTCAGTTTGCCTTCTTTAAACACGTACTCTCCCGCAACAGCAACAACAAACTCTCGGCCACCAAGGAAAGGTTCAATCATTACAGTGTTCCCCGTCGCTTGACGTACATGCTCTACAACACCCGCGAGATCACTACGATTAAAAACAGGATAAACATGGATTGAAGCTCGGCCAGACACTGGCTTAACAATGAAACCATCTTTGAACTGCGCTTCAATTTGATCGATCGCATCTTGCTTTGCTACATCTTCAAAATGTTCATCAATACCAATGGTGATAAATGGTGCAGTCGGCAGTCCAGCGGCTTTAATTTCATGCTTAAACAGGTGCTTGTTATCCAAGATCCCTGCCGTCATTGGCGAGTGCCCAACATAAGGCACGCCCAGCATTTCCAATGTAGAAGGCAAATGACACATGGAGTCAAAACCTTGCAAACCACCACTGTTCGTGATCACCAAGTCAATACCTTTATCTTTCAGGCACTGCGCTAAGTTGATGTCTTCAGCTAACACCTCAACGAACTGGAAATTAGATTCACGCAGTGCATTAGCAATATCGTGTGCAACAGGTGCATACGTTTTGGTTGAGCGAGGGCTCAAGTTTTCAAAGATAAAACTGCCGTCCTGCTCTTTATCCCCACCGTGAATCACTGCGATTTTTAAGTTCTTGCGAATCCATTCCAATTGTTGCGTAGAAAAGACTGAATGCATCATCTGTTAGTACTCATAATGTTGTGCTGCGAAAAGGTCGCGTTAAACACGGCCCGCAACAAAAAGCGTTAATAAAATTACGTTATTGTTTTAGTTGGGTTGACATACAACCCATTGTTTTTTTGAGGTCTATTGCCTCTTAATGCTATTGAATCTGAATCTTAAATTTGCCTTCTTCAACGTGAACAGTGACCGCTTCTACCGGCTTGTTCTCACTCATGCGAACAATGCATTGATTCGCTAAATCCGGCATAAGTTGACGATTGATCAGTTGCTCAACGGCACGAGCGCCTGTTTCAGGTGAATCGTTCATATTGACCAGCAGATCAATCACATCAGGGTGAAATTCAAAACTTGCTTTGTAGTGGGATTGAACGCGCTTGCGAATGCGGTTCAGAGACAAGGTTGCAATTTGCGCCATTTCTTCATCGTTCAAAGGGAAGTAAGGCACGATGGTCGCACGGCCAAGAAATGCTGGTTTAAAGTGTTTTTGCAGCTCAGGGAAAATAGACTGAGTCAGAGTCGGAACATCCGGTCGACCATTTTCACATGCATTAACAACAGCGCTGTCTGCCGCGTTTGATGTCATGATGATGATCGTATTACGAAAATCGATGTGTCGACCTTCACTGTCCGAGATAGAGCCTTTATCAAAGATTTGATAGAAGATGTCGTGCACACCAGGGTGGGCTTTTTCCATTTCATCCAGCAGCAGTACAGAATATGGGTTCTTACGTACCGCTTCTGTTAAGACACCGCCTTTACCGTAGCCAACATAACCTGCAGGAGAGCCTAAAAGCATCGACACCTTGTGCTCTTCTTTAAACTCCGTCATGTTGATGGTGGTGATATTTCGCTCACCACCGTATAGCAAGTCGGTAAGCGCCAATGCAGTTTCGGTTTTACCCACACCACTTGGACCACACATCAGAAATACCCCAACAGGTTTGCGTGGGTCGGTTAAACCTGCACGCGACAAGCGAATTGCTTGTGAAAGCTCTGCTATCGGCGTTGTCTGACCAATCACTCGCTCACCGATACGAGTCTCTAGGTGCATCAACTTCTCAACTTCTTGGCTAAGCATGTTGCCCACTGGAATCCCCGTCCATAGCGCCACCACTTCAGCGATGGTTTGCTCTGTTACCTGTGGCAGGACTAATGGTTGCTCACCCTGGAGCTCTCGCAGGGCTGCCATTTTGTCTGCTAACAGGATTTTCGCTTCATGCGATATCACCGAGCCATTTTCTTTTAGCTCAGTGTCTAAGCCAGACTGCAACTCAATGATCTCTTCCACCAAGAGGCGCTCTGCGTTCCAAGAGCACTCAAGTGACTGATGCTCTTGTTCTAAAGCCGCCAATCGTTGTTTTGCTTCTTCCAAGCGTACGTTTTCAATCGACCACAATGCCGACTCATGATGTAACGTTTCGATCTCGTTGTTGGTATAGCGGATTTTTTCTGCAATGGCTTCCAACTGTCTTGGTGCCGCACTTTGGCTCAATCCAATGCGTGAACACGCTGTATCTAACAGACTAATTGCTTTATCAGGTAACTTACGCTCAGGAAGGTAACGAATAGAGAGAGCGACGGCGGCATCGATGGCTTCTTGCATGACTTTAACGCCATGGTGCTTTTCAAGGCTGCGCTTCACGCCGCGAAGCATGTGGATAGCATCTTCTTCATTAGGTTCATTAACCGCAACAACTTGAAAACGACGAGTCAGCGCGGCATCCGATTCAAAGTACTGTTTGTATTCTGCCCATGTGGTCGCTGCAAGTGAACGAAACTCGCCACGCGCAAGTGCTGGTTTCAGAATATTAGCTGCATCATTCTGGCCCGCTGTGCCCCCCGCCCCAATCAGCGTATGTGCTTCATCGATAAACATGATGATTGGCGTCGTTGACTGCTTGATCTCATTGATCACATCTTTAAGGCGGTTTTCAAACTCACCTTTGATGCTCGCACCAGCTTGCAAAAGGGACAAATCAAGGCTGCGCAGCTCAACGTTCGCAAGCGCAGGTGGGACATTGCCATTCACGATTTCTTGGGCAAGACCTTCAACAATGGCCGTTTTACCTACACCTGGGTCACCAACGAGGATCGGGCTGTTTTGACGGCGGCGGCACAAAATATCAATGGATATGCGAATTTCATCTCCGCGCCCTGTAATAGGATCCAACTCGCCATTACGCGCGGCCTCTGTCAGGTTTTGCGAGAACTTGTCCAAAGCTGGCGTCGCTGAGTCACCACGGGTTGGGACCATGCTCTCGGTAGACGATGAGACTTCACTGGGTCCGCTGATCACCATCGACTGACTGCGTAACCATTCAGAAGACAATACTGACACCCACGAGCTCAACACGCCGTTGTACGCACTTTGGTCCAGACGCTGCTTCAGCACCATCAACAGATGAAATTCATTCACCACCGATTGCTGATTGTTTAATGAAGCAAGCATCCATGCATCTTTAAGCAACTCAACCAACTCAGGCGACAAAGAAGGTGAAGAGTCATTACCACGAGCCAAGTGCATCAGACGGTCATTGCAACGCTCCAACATCGACTCTTTGGCCATTGATGCTTGCTGCAAAGCGGCCTCCCAGCCTTTGGACTGCTGTAACAACTGAACAAACCAATGCTCAGCTTCTATCGCAAAGTGTCCTTTACTTACACAGTCTCCAGCAGCCGTTTCCAGGGCACTTTTTAGTAACGGAGTAAGCCTTTTGACCAAGCTTTGTAGTTCAATATTTATCATTCTGTTTCCTAACTTTTCGTCAGTGGCATTTCAACAAACTGTTGATGACCTGATTGATGACTCATCCACGCGGATTGGCCAATTCTTAACGCTTTTTGGTGACTGCCTGATAGCCTCACTCTCGGCAGATACTGGCTATTTACCTTCATATAGAGTGCATACTTGGTATTCACTCCCATATAGCTTCTAACCATATGGTCCAGCGCAAGAACCATCTCTTTGTCACTGCGTATTTTTAAGTAATGCTGATAGTCTTGGGGGCAAATTTTTATGTTGAGTTTCTGCCCCGTCATTGGCGTCGACATCCCGACCAATGCGCCCATTCCCAATTGATGATTGTTTCCAGCTTGGCCAATTTGAGTTAACGAACACTCTGTTAGAGGCAAATACTCTAGGCCACTGCGTTCAACCTCAAACTCCGACTCGAAGTAATCTTCTAGCATCGACTTAAGCGCCAATGGGCAGGTTAATTTCAACCCTAATAAGCCGGTGTATTGCACCAAATGAGATTCCGGCATTGGTGCCTTATCTCCAGTCTGTCCAGCCAAACTGGAAAGCATTTCAGTAATAGATTGACGGTCACGATTCCAATGAAACGCCTCTTCCTCAATCTGATACGTCAGCTCGTGCTTTTGCTTTGTTTCGCAGTACAAGCGGTAGTAACGGTTATTAAACATGTCGAAGAAGTCGAGTGGTGCTTCATCACCAAGTTCAAAACGCGCTTTTAGTGCATCGCCATACATCGCTCTTGGCATCGAACCAGAGTTACCAGACAAAGCCGCCAATGATGTCTTTACCGTAAATTCACCCTCTCGCTCCGAAGTAACCATAGAAACTTCTGCTTGATAGTAAGCTGGGAGAATTTCCGCACTGAACCTCACCTCAGGTCGCTGACCCTTTAAATGAGCCTGATGCTTGAAGATCTGCCACGCTTTTTCTAGCTGCCCTTCAAACGCACCATAAGCGAAACGGCTTACAACAAACTCTTGCACCCAGTTCTCCTCGGGAAGGACAGGTAAACACCGTCTTGGCCTTCCAAATAAATATCCACTTGAGTAAAGCTGTTGAAGCCTGCGAAATAAGCAAAGAAGTGGTCAAGCAAATGACCAAAGAGCGACACGCCTCCGTTGACATTGCTTGCGTCTAACGTCACCGAAATTTTTGTGCCGTAAGCAAAACATGTTTTTCCTGACACACGGATCGGAGCCACCACTTGCTCCTGCTCGATATTTTGTAGGGACTCGATATAGATGTGGTTTTGCACCGCTTGGTTGTGGTTATACAAATCAAACACATTTTTCAGCGTAGCGGTTGGGTCATCCGTCCCTAGAATCGCGTGATAGTTAAAGTGCAAATGGCAAAGCAGTGCCCATACATTCTTATTTGCGTCACGACTACGCACTGGCAAGGTTGGGCGGCGCAGCAAGTTCATAGCCGCTGGAATCGTAAGAGATTCCCGACATGTCACTTGGCTGTTTACAGGCAATGAGCCTGCTCGAATGCCGTCAGTCGCGGTTGTCGTCACCGACCAAACTCTGGACGACATCGTGGCACTAACATGCCCAATATCAGCCACTTTTAAGCCACTGCGAAGCACGCCTCTTTCGTGGGTATCCTGTACGAGCTGCCAACGAAGTGCAGTCTCTGTGCTGTTGTACTTGTCTCCGTAGATCTGACAAACCTTAAACGGTTCACCTTCCGTTACGTCTAGCACTTCATCAACAGAAAACACTTCCAAATCATTACCCTGGCTTGCATCAAGATAAATTGGGTACTGCTTTTGAGTGAAGTCGATTTGCAGAGGTTCTGACACTTTAGTTTGCAGGTTCACCAATGGTGTACAAAACAGAGAAAAATGTTGTGCTTGAATGCTACGAGCTTGCACCACACTCATCTCATTCAAGAAAATCTGAATACGAAACTCTGAGCCGATTGCATGTTGCATGACATTGCCAAGGTCTAATTTGAATCCTTGAAATCTTTCAGGGAACATGAAGAACTCGGTCAGCAACTTAAAGCCGCCAAAGCTTGCTGCTTGATACGGTAAAATAGTGTCATTCACATCGAAGCCAATTGGCTGTAGTGCAGACTTACCTAATGAGTAGCTCTTGCCATTATTCTGGATACACACCTGACAGCGCCCGTGGGCGAGTACATCATACAAACGCAACGCAAAGTGGCTTTCACCTTTGAGATGCAGTTTCAACTGGTCAATATCCAGATCACGCAACTCGATGCCGCTGTCGGTTGCCTTAATCGTCAGCTCCAACATCGCTTTTGCGTTTTCTGCACCCGCAGGCTTAGCCAGTTCAAATGGCGCAAACAGCACTTCAGCCGAAGCAACTTGAATTGGAAGCAGCGCTATATCTTCGGAAGTGCGAAACACCACTGGCTCACCAGATTCGCTCGCGATATCGAATTCTGTGCCTTTAGGAATACTGTGCTTTGCATTCGCTTCTTCAAAAATAGCGAAGTCCAACATGCTGTATGACGGCACTGGCCTTAGATAATGCGGGAACAACAAGTTCACCAAGCTTTCTGTCAGCTCTGGGTAAGACTCATCCAAGCGCTGTTGCAGTTTGCCGTTCATCAAGGCAACACTTTCAATTAAACGCGCGATCTGAGGATCATCAATACTGTCTTTACGCATTCCCAACGCACGAGCCGTCCCCGGATGACGTTCCGCGAACTGAGAGGCTTCATTGCGAATAAAGCGCAGTTCCTGTTCAAAATAGGAAAGCAATGAATCAGACAAAATTCGACTTCCTTACATCTAGTTTGTTGCTGCTCAAATCCAAAAAAGAATCCAGTACGATCGCCTCATCACCGAGCTCTGAATGCACCACGGCGGAAAGGCGAAAACTCAATTGGTTGCTACCCAATTCCCCTTCTTGAACATCAATCTCTACCTGGCTCAGGCGAGGTTCGAAGTTTCGGATCAGCACTTCAATTTCTGCGACAATGTCACTGGTGTTGTTTTTACTTTTAGCGCGAGCCATGTTGCGCATACCGAACTCGGCAATCGTTCCTTTTTCCGATAAAAACATCTCTGAGCACAGAGGTGCTCGGCTGGAAATAAGATCACAGACGTTATCGACAATCGCATCTCGAACACTGTCGATATCGTCATTCCAGCTTTGGGTTAACTTAGCCATTAAGCTCATGATGTCTCTCCAACCTCACTGCCAGATACCGAGGTAGTTAACACCACTTTCGCATCCATCATTTCGTATTGATATTGAGGCTGAAGCATGATCTCGCATAAGTAGCGGGTTATATCATGAGGAGCCTCTTCAATACGTACATAGCAAGACCTCAGCGGGTATCGGGCAAGTACGGCATCCTCACCATAATTGACGTTGCTAATGAACTGCTCTAGCCATCGCTCTAGACTGCGTCGACAACTTTCTGCGCTGTCATATCGACCAACTTGGTCACGAATTTGAACCTTGATGTAATGGGCAAATCGGCAAGCCATTAGGTTGGTTTGGAGCATACCGAGCTGACGTTGAGCTTCATCAGGCGCTTGCCAAACAGATTGATTGCTAAAGAAACCTTTATGGCCACTCAAGTAAATACTGGTTAAAGGCATGAACCCTTGAGACGACCAAAAGCCATCATCTTCACTGTAGATGTCTACCTTGGTCTTAAGCTCTTTTGAGTCCTGAACGATCGCCCCATACGAACCTGTCTCATCGTAAGAACGCAGGAATCCAAACCAGCTGATTCGGTCAAACTCCCGCATCACATTACCGAGCAAGAGGTAAGCGCTGCTGCCCCATAAGGCATATTTCTCTTGCTGGCGTTCGTTAAAAACAAACCCAGCCTGATATTGACGATATGGTTGACGAATCAAATGCTCTGGCATCACCAAGTGCAAAAATCGTGATGAGCTTTTTTCTCGTAGCAGCTGCCAAGAAACAAAATCTCGACTAGTAAGAATGCGATCAATCCTCGCACTGTCGTGAAGCAGCCTTCTCGGTTCATCACCAAAGAAAAACTCGTCGGTTCCGAGCACCATTGGGCAAAAAGAGAGCTCCCCTAGCTCAGAGAGCAGTTGAAGGGTGTAGAGATCGTCATACTCCTGATCATCGGCGTAATCAGCCGAGACCTTGTGATCGACCATCACCATGCCAAATGGACTACCACCGGCGGTATCCAGCTCATTTGAATACAGTTTTCGGTATAGGGATGACTGCTTTAGATCGAAAGAGTAATTGAGATCTGCCGAAACCATACTCCAACTTAAGTCGAGCATTTTGATTTTGACTCGACGTTGGGATACTTGCAGCTGCGCTAACGATTTGAGCCCCGTCCAAGAGGCTTCTAACTGCTTATAGTTAGGGTGTTGGATAACGTCCGACAACTGTTCACTTATTGACGTATCAATCTCGGAGATCAAACGAACCAACAATGCTTTGAATTGAGCCACCGACTGACTTTTCGCGCACAGTAACAGCTCCTGCCAGGCAGGATTCTCAGCTAAAATGCGGTCAAATTCGGAATCTGTATACATCAGCGACTCAGTTCAAAACATTCGGGGACTGCGCCCCCGAATAGAATTAGCCCGGAATGTTCGCAACCATTCGTAGTGAAGTGGTTAGCTCTTCCATTTGCAGCCAAGGGCGTAAGTAAGCCACTGCAGAGTAAGCACCTGGGCGTCCAGCTTGCTCTTCTACTGTCACTTTCGCTTCAACCAATGGATGTGTTGCTTTCGCATCGTTACCAATCGCATTTGGGTTAACGTATTGGTTGATCCAAGAGTTCAACTCTTTCTCAACGTCGTTTGGATCTAGGTTTGAACCAATACGATCACGGCCCATTACTTTTAGGTACTGTGCGATTCGGCTGCTTGCCATTGTGTATGGAAGACGTGCTGAAATTGCCGCGTTTGCCGTTGCATCTGGGTCTGTGTACGTTTTTGGTTTATGCGCAGTCTGAGCACCCATAAACACCGCGTAGTTGGTGTTTTTGTAGTGAACCAGTGGCAAGAAGCCAAGATCACTCAGCTCTTTCTCACGCTCATCCGTTAGGTTAACTTCTGTCGGACATTGCTGTAGCAAGTCACCGGCATCAGAGTAGTGAGTGAAGTTTGGCAGGTTCTCAACTTTACCGCCGTTCTCAGTACCGCGGATCGCCGTACACCAACCGTACTTGGTGTAAGCTTGAGTCATTAGAAGACCAAACTCATACGCCGCATTGCTCCATACAAAATCGCTGTCTGAAGACACAACTTGCTGACCATTGTCGCGAGTTTGAAGCTCTTCAAATGCAAATGATTTAACTGGAACAGTTTCTGCACCGTAAGGAAGGCGAGCCATCGTTTTCGGTAGAGTCAGAGCAACGTAGCGTGAGTCATCGCTTTCACGGAATGCATTCCAGCTTGCGTATGCTGGCGAATCAAAGCCTGCCGCAACTGGCTTGCCTTCAGAAAAGCTACTGAATGCGTTGAAGTCGAACATGCTTGCATTCGCGGCAGCAACGAAAGGGGCGTGAGACGCTGAAGCAACTTCACCCATGTAACGTAGCAGAGCAACGTCTTCATCACCGTAACCAAACTCGTAGTCACCTAGCAGTGCACCGTATGGCTGACCACCCGCTGTACCAAATTCTTCTTGATAAACCATATTGAAGAAACGGCTGCGATCGATCGCTGGTGCATCTTCAAACTGCTCTAGCAATTCGTCTTTGGTGTAATCCGCCAGTTTGATTTTCAGATCTGGGCCTAGCTCGCTGTTTTTCACAAGCTTTTGCAAACCTAACCATGAGCCTTCCATTTTTTGGAACTCACCGTTTTGCATCACCGTTGACAGCTGCTCAGAGATTTTGCTGTCTAGCGCGCTGATTGCTTTTTCAATCGTCAACGTTAGGTTCTTATCCCAAGTCACTGTACCTTCCAGCGCTTGAGAAGCCATGATGCTCAATAGCTCTTTTGTCGTATCTACTGGTGTTTGTGCTGTTGCGTTGATCGCTCGGTCAAGAAAGCTCTGCGTTGCTTCTGCTTCGGTAGCACCTTGTACTGCTTGTTGTTCTACAGACATTATTCCGCTCCCTCTTTGCTCAAACCTAGTTCTTGAGCTAAACCATTGATGGCATCTGCGCTTTGCAGAACTTCTTTCAGTAGACGCTCAAGATCTCTCGAACGATCGGCTTTGCTTAGCAGTACTTTTAGCTGGTTACGTGTTTCAACCAACTGCTTAAGCGGCTCAATTTGATCAACTAAGTTCTCTGGGTGGAAATCTTTCATCGAACGGAAGCTTAAGTTCACTTCAAACTGGCTATCATCATTAGCTAGCTTGTTATCAACCTTGTACGAAAGACGCGGGTGAATTTGACCCATCACTGTATCGAAGTTGTCTTTATCGATACCCGTGAACTCTCGCTCTTCTAAATCAACTTTTTCTGATTCTGGTTTGTGGCCTGAAAAGTCGCCAATTACGCCAACAACAAACGGCAGCTCTTTCGTCTCTACAGCGCCGTTCGTTTCAACGTCATAAGTGATGCTGACACGGTTCTTACTAACGCGCTTATGTTGTGAGTTCAATGCCATAACGGTGTCCTAAAATGAGATATTCATGAAATAGACATGCCACTGAACGTGGCATGTCTAATGAAAGAATTACTTACCAGAAGTCATTTTTCCGGTCGGTAGGTCGTAAGTCACAACACCACCGCTTTGTAGTTCACCACCTTCTTTCTCGTAGTGATGTTTCTGAGAAATAGAAGTGTAAGAAAGAGATAGGCTTTCGTACGGTTGAGAACCGTCAGTGCCGCTCACGTTGTAAGAAACTAGACGTGCTTTTTCTAGCTTAACTTGGAAGTAAACGTCTGCACCTTGGCCATCGTTAGAAGGCTTAGTAAATGCAATCTCAACTGTTTTACCTTCTTTACCTGGGTTGAATAGGTAAGACAGTAGATCTTCAGAAGCACCATCGACTTCTTTAGTTACGCTAACTTCGCTTACGCCAACCATGCCTGAATCCGCATTGGTGCCGTTACCGATGTCCATAGCAACGTTACGAACGCCACCCCAAGAGTAAGAGTTGATTGCAAACCAACCGTCATTTTTACCTTCAGCCGTTTCTAGCTGACCGATAGTCGCTGCGCCCTCAACTTGAAGACCGCTTACACGCATGTAAATACTTGCCATGATTTTTCCTTATTTTTTAAACACAATTACCAACTCAGAGCCGACGTAGCGGATGATTGTGGTTTTTCATCTTGCTTAGATTGGGTATCTACAGGGGAAGTCTGAGATACATGCTCTTCGACACTTGGCGGCTCCGAAACGGGAGGCGTCGCTTGAGGTGTCTGGGGGCTTTCAATGTCCACCGTTGGAGTACTCACCTCCGGCAGCAAAACCTGATCGAGATGATTCAATCCGGCGGCATTAAAAATCGTACTAAGAGCGTCACCGTTTTGTTCCGACATCATTTCTTGCAGCAACTCAGGTAAGGATAAATATCCCCATCGAATCGCTTTTTCTAACAAGAATGAAATTGGGCTATGCGGTTCGCTCTGGCGAAAATAATCAGAGACTTCTCTCAGCAAATGGAAAGCTAAGTCTCGGTTCATGTTGTTTAAGTTACCCAGTTCAGAGAGATTTCCTGCGTGTAAGTGTTGGCTTACGGTCTGAGCCTGCTCCGATGCCATAGGTATTGGCTCTATCTGTTTTGCATCCATATCGCTTGGCTGATGACCTTCAGAAACTGAACTTTCGGCAACCTCTTGCTCTACTGCCTTGGCCTCCGCTTTCGGGGCCAACTTAATTCCGCTTAAATGAACCAAAGCGTTTTCAACACGGGTAAGCAGTGACTTCGCAAATCCAAAGTTGGTAGTTTGACTGCCTACAGACTGACAATGAGTGCTCACTAACGCAGACAAACGCTCCAACTGGGAGATACAACGTTTGGCATTTTCCATCTTGAATTGAATCGCGGAACGCTCTTGAGCCACCGTGGTGGTAAGCGTAGATTTCAGTTGGCTAATTTCGCCTTTTCTCTCTGCACTTTGGAAATCAAAAAACGTTACGTCCCCAACTAAGGGCAGTTGCAGCATCGGTGCATAGAGAATCGAGCTTTCCTCGCTATCACCAACTAATTGGAAAAATGCTTTAACTTTCGCATCAGCTTGCTCTCTCTCTTTGCCCTTATCATCATCAGATTTGAGCTTTTCAACTGGCAGTACAGGGTTGAGGTGATCCCAGTACTTCTCACTTAAATCGGCTAACCACTCAAGGCTATTCGCAGCACTTTCTAACGTGGTGTCGAGAAGGAATTGAGCGGCAACAAACCATGAGATGAGCTCGATATCTCTGGTTGTATTTGAAAACTGTTCGAACAAGCTGTCTGAAAGAGTCTTCCAGCTATTTAGACATGCCTCTTGTAACGCGTCTTTCTCGTCAGCACTGGGGTTTTGACTTAGCTTACGCAGCGCTGTTTGCGCGACATTAAATTCATTACGTAATGGGCGAAAAGCACCTTTATCCAGTTTAAGGTAAACGCCACAGATAGAATCATCACTCAGAGGTGTAGAAAGTTGCTCAATTTGATGCTTTGAAAAAGGCATAGGTTCCTGCTCTATTGGGTTAATCAGCCGACTATTCGCTTAAGTGCTAATTAAGTTCAATCGCTATTTTCTGTATTTTTAGATAAGGAAAAACGGTAGAGGCATTGAGTTAGTTCAACCTGCCAAATTCTTATTTGCGCAGCAAAAATAACATTTTACTAATATTGTCTCATACGAAGTGACACATTTATTAATTGCCAAGAGTATATCTTTGAGATGAATTATAGAAAGACCTATTCACGCCATATTTAGGTGATTTTTAGGTCATCCAACCTCTTAAAAATAGCACTACAAAAAGAAATGAAATTCGATAAGTTACTGATTTAATTTAAATTAAAATAAATAAAGCACAATGAGGGTTTATATATTAACAATGTCTTAAATATCCCCTCAAAGATATAGCCATCATAAAAACATGAACGCCCAAGCGCGGCGTCTTAAAAATGAAACAAATTTGAGATTAAAAATAACCGCAAAGTAATCGATTACATCTTATTCAGATAGTAATTAAATAAACAAATTACCTTGAATTAAGGTCTAACTCGAAATAGATTAAATGTACAGAGCATGAAAGTTGATACCAACACATCAAGTAATAATAATATCAATTATTATGTAATAATTTCGAATGTTCATCCAATAAACAGACTTTTAGAACTGTTTATTTAATAGTGAATTAAGTGAATATGAGCAGTAACGAATTAAAGCACCAAACCCGCTCCCTCACCATTAAGCTTTCAGATAACAAAAGTTATATCGTTACCCAATTAATTGGGGAAGAAAGCGTATCCGGCGGTTGTCAGTTTTCCGTTTCCATCGCAGCCAACATGGAGATCGATACCAAAAACCTAGGCAAAGCCGTTTGTGTGTCTTATGAGTTTGATTCTGGAAAGCGCTTTTTTTCAGGCATATGTAGCACTCTGCAATTCACTGGATATAACAAAGATAAGCACCAGTTTTATTACCAAGTAGAGATATTGGATCCGCTTAGCTTGCTGCAATACAAACGCAGTCGTCAGATTTTTCAAAACATGACGACGAAACAGATCATTGAAAAGCTGCTAGAACAAGCTGATCTCAAAAGCTATTTTCACTTTTCCCTTTCCGGAAACGGGAAAAAGCATGAGTATTGTGTTCAACTTGATGAAACCGACCAAGCTTTTATACAGCGCTTGTTAGCAAGCGAAGGGTGGCACTACCACATGCGCCATCAATCTAATAAGTCGACAATCTGCATTGGCGATTCGAATCAACGATTTGAGAAAATATCTGATCCAAAGTTAAGCTATCAAATAGGTGGCAACAATCAGCAACACGTGCTGACAACGTGGAGTCAATCCCATCATGTTGGCAGCGGAAAGGTATCTGTCGCCGATCATACTCAAGATCTGGCTGAATTTTTTGATAGCGGCACCCGAAAAAGCACCGAAAGTTACGCGTCAGCTTCATTGACGCAAGAACTCTTTGCATTTGGTCACGAAAATAAAAATGAAGTCCGTGACGCTGCAAAAATGCATATGGAAGCGTTAGATCTTAAGAAGTCAGCCTCTCACTCATCATCGAATTTAGCGACGCTTGCTTGTGGCTATAAATTTGAACTAACGAACCATCCTCTCGGTTCAATGAACCAAGAGTACATCGTCACTCATCTATCACACCGCATATCCAGAGAAGAGTCGAACAACGATGTCGCTTATCAGAATCAGTTTTCTTGCATCCCTTCGTCACTGGTCTTTCGTCCAGAAATACTAGATAAACCGCGTGTCCATAGCTTGCATACCGCAACCGTGACCGGGCCTAAGGGAGAAGAGATTTACCGAGATAAATTGGGTCGAGTAAAAGTGCAATTTCACTGGGATAGAGGCGGCAAAAATGACGAGAACAGTTCATGTTGGTTGCCAGTTTCGCAAGGGTTCGCCAGTAAGGGGTTCGGTTCTCAGTTCACACCACGCATTGGTGATGAAGTGATCGTTCAGTACATTGATGGTGATCCCAATCGCCCTATCGTGACCGGCTCTTTATACAACAAGAACAGCGCAGCGCCTTACAGCTCGGATACTCAAAATGGCATCAAAACTCGTTCAACGCCTAAGGGCAGCAGCAAGCAAGGAAACGAGCTGCGTTTTGAAGATCAAAAAGACAAAGAACAAGTGTATTTACATGCTGAAAAAGATTGGCTGCTGGACGTAAATAACGACAGCCAGTCAACGATTAAAGGCATGAAAAAGACCCAAGTTGAGAAGAGTGCCACCCTAAACGTTAAAGAAGACATAAAAGTCGAAAGTGAAAAAACGCTTACCGCCAAAAGTAAAGACAACTGGACGGGTGACAGTGATAAAGATCTAAACCTCAGTGCCGCTTCCAACATCAATATTGAGGCTAAATCGACAGTCAGCGTTGATGGCAACCAAGTATCGATCTGCGGTAAATCGAAGATCGAACTCAAAGTGGGCGCGAGTAAAATCGAGATCAGCGCTAGTGGTATTAAGATCGACGCTCCTCAAGTCTCAGTTTCAGGTAAAGCAAAAGCAGAGATGAAAGCCGCAATGATCAATATTGAAGGCCAAGGTAAGGCCGACGTAAAAGCAGCGTTAGTGTCGGTTAACGGCAGTGCCATGACACAAATAAAAGCCGGGGCCATGGTGCAAATTCAAGGCGCAATTACAAAGGTAAATTGATGATGTTGATAAAGGTTCCTCACCAATCCGCGCAAGACATCTTGAGTGTCTACGAGCCAAATGCCGCATTCGCAGAGTTAGCAGACGCGAACACTACGCCTGTTGATTTGATTTCTGTCGCGATGGAAGAAGAGCTGTTTGCCGATGCTGTGACTTTTCTTGCGCATGCTCTCCCAGTTCGTGAATCTATTTGGTGGAGCGTAACCTGCGCCGCATCTCTGCAGCACTGGAAAGAAGACGAAGCCAATGCCATTCGCGCAGCAAAGGCTTGGGTTTATACCCCTGATGAAACGAGCCGCCGATTTGCAGAACAAATGGCAGAAAAAGCAGGATTAGAAACCGGTGCAGGCTGGGCAGCTCAAGCGGCTTTTTGGAGTGGTGGCAGTATGATTAAGCCAGAGGACCCTGCCGTTCCCCCTCCCCCATACTTGTACGCGCAAGCGGTCGCAGGAAGCATTAACCTTTCAGCCGTTTTGCCTGATGGTGAAGAAGCAAAAGAACGCTATCAACAGTTTGTAGAAATGGGTCTAAACATCGCCTCTGGCGGGAACGGTCAACAATAGGGAAAAAACATGCTACCAGCAGCCAGAGCAACAGACATGCACATGTGTCCGATGCAAACACCAGCAGTGGTGCCAATCCCTCACGTGGGTGGGCCATTGCTCCCTCTACCAACAACAGTATTGATCGGCAACCTACCAGCCGCCACTCTAGGGCAGATATGTGTTTGTGTTGGCCCTCCAGATAGCGTAGTTAAAGGAAGTGCAACCGTACTGATTAACAATAAGCCCGCAGCGCGCATGGGCGATCTAACGGCCCATGGCGGAACCATAGTGATGGGGATGCCAACCGTGTTGATTGGTGGATAGTATTATTACTAAAACAGCCTCCAGTTTTGGAGGCTGTTTCAATTCATATCAGACCTTACAAGTCGAGCTTAGAGCCCATAATGCGCTTCACTTTGCTCTTTGATAGACACAAACTTTTCTTGCATCTTCCCACCGATAATCTCTAATCGACGGTCCATTTCATCAAGCCAAGCTTTATCTTCCATCATGGCTTTAGGGAACACTTCGCTACGTTTGTTTTCACTAACATACAAAAAAGCATCGAACAGATCGCCCGTTTTAGCGTTCATCTCCCCCATGTCTGCTAACTTGAAGCGAGATTTAGGCAATAGATCAATGAAGCGAGTCGATGCCAATGGTGTTGTTGATACTGGTAAGATGGATGGCGAAGAAGCACTTGAAAAACGCTCTAGCACAACGGGTTCTGTCATTGGCCAAACCAAATACACTTGCTCTGGAAAATGCGTCTCTAAACGAGTTGCCAAAGGCCACATTGCCTCGCTATTTTCTGTCACGTATTGAGCGGGGGCTTGGACTAAGTGGAATGCACCAAAAATAAGTAACGCTTTATCTCCCTGATTGAGAATCTCCTCTGTCACCTTGTAGAAGTAATCCGTTTTAGATTTAGCCGCTTTCTTCCAAGTCTTTTTACTCTTAACTGTCGTCCAATCAAATGGCGCCTCAGCCAAGTGGACAATAATCTGTTGTTCTAAAGGTAGGGTTTTATTTTGCTCTCTTACTGCTTTAAAAAAGCTCAGATACACTTCAGGAGTCCAGGCCATAAAATAAATAGAGTCACGCACCACTTGTTGCAACTCATAATCCGGCACGTCCTCACCACGAAGGTATTGGTTGAGAAGTTCCTGATGTTTGGCGTTACCAAACTCCACCACAACATGCTGCACTTCTTTAGCGAACTCAGGATCACGGATCAGCTCAATCGCTTGAAAAATAAAAGCATCATTCCAATGATAATCTCCCAACCCAACAACCTGATGCGTCGCAAAAGCTCGCATGATGGCAGAGTTCGCAGGTTGCGCCTTGTCGATCACCTTTTCTATTTGCTCTGGAGTTAAATCAACCTTGGCTGAGTGAGGTAAATATTCGCATCCTTGTAAGACAGCCCCAGCAAGAAAGGTGGTCAAAATTCTGTGAGAGAGTAGTCCATTGAGCTTCATTACTTCATCCTTGAAAAAGGAAAACGATAAACCAAATCATTTTTATTTACAAAAATAATTTCTTCGGTAATTCAAACAATTAAAAGTAATCGGACAGTTGAATATACAATCACCTATTTGGTAAATGCTGACGGACTTTCTCTTAGCTCTATTGCTAACCTCGCTAACAACCTGCATATATCCGATGCGAGTGTTACCGCCGTCCATTTATTGTTTTGAATGACGTCTTCGATCTGCCGACGCATCAATAGCAATCGCCTGATAAATTGCTCTCTTTTCATCGATCGTTTGTTGCTTGGCAGCAATTGAATATCACGAGCTAAATGACTGATAGCGAGCAACTCCAACTGCCACTCCAGTATCAAAACCTGTTCATGTAAGTACTCAGCGTTGTACTTTCCTTGCTCAAACATCGCATTTATATTCTCCAAATGGTGTTTTACTTCTTCTGGAATACCCAATATGTGATTAATGTTCATCGCTTATCTCCACAATAAGCCCCGACTAGCGGGGCTATCGACAATTAGAACAATGGCGCTTTTCTGTTTAAGCCCTTAGTGGCCAAATAGAAGTCCAAATACTGCCAATATGAAAAGGTATCTATCGGTAACTGCGTACCTTCTTCGATATCGAACAGGGACTCATCACCTGTTTCATCAAACTCTTCTTGTGTTTCTTCATCTGCACAGTCATAAGCCTCACAAACTAGCTCATCACGAATCTTTTCCTCGCTGTAGCCATAGAACTTAGCAACTTCATTCACAGATATGCCTAACTTTTGGCACAAGTCTCGTGAGCAAGGAGCAATGCCGCGCTGGAAGTTCTCAGTCACGCTGTACGGTAGCCATTGTCCAACTTCATGCCAGTTATGGACATTTGGCACTGTCAACACCAACCAATATTCAGGGTTAATGGCAACTTCCCACCCCAATAGGTTGAACTCCCTGACTAAATCTGCACGGTTTTCCAACGATAGCGATTGCCCAATCAGCTGTTGGATAGCAGTTTCACGAATTCTGAAACTAGGGCAACACTCCTCTTTGTATTCCGGAGAGATACCTTTAAACAGTAAAATCACCTTGGCTAATTGCTTGAAAGTCAGTTTTTCAGGCGTGATCGTGCGTCGTGTAATAACGGCCATAATTATTTCCTTTATTGAATTTTTGGATCGAAAAAGACCTCACCCGAAATCGAGTGAGGTCTCTGTCTTTTATGAAGGGATGGTGTAGCGAATGCTACGAATATGCCTTATACACGGATCAAATCTAAAAATCTTACGATTTTGACGCAAACTCAAGTCTTCTTAATTTGGTAACCCATTGATTCAAAAAGCTCTTCAGTGACTTCTGTAGGATAACTTGCACCTTGTGCGCGAACCCATACACGTAATGTATCACCTATAGGTTGAGGTTGATTGTTTTTGTCCGTTGCAAAGCCATCTTGGTGCAAATCAAAAGGCATCAACGCAGCTTCTAAACACTGCAGAATTTTCTCTTTTGAGTTGAGCTTTCCTTCATGATGGTAATGCTCAGTAAATTCTTTAAGTATTGCCGTTTCTAGCATCGCGGACTGGAACCAACCGACAGAGTGCTTATACGTCACAATCCAGTTTGGCCCGTTAACCCACTCTACTGAGTTATTGGAACAATCAATTCCATAGCGAGTTGCTTCCGCTATAGAATCTGTTAAACCTGCCATGCAAGAACTCACTATCAAGCCTTTTAACTTCTTCCCTCTTTCGCGAATAAGATCGGTCGTTTTTTTAATTGTTGCATTGGCTACGCGTTTACCATCGCCATGCCCACCAATATATAAGATCTGAATGTCTTCTCTGGTATCCACTAGATGGTTTAGCGCTTGCTCAAGGGATTTATTATCGTAGTAGTTGCAATGATAGATATTAAGTTGTGGCTTATCGGTACCATCATTAACCAACCTTTTCACGCCTTCAAAAAAAGGCAAGCTGCTTGCCTGATCGTGGTTCGATTTAAAAGAAAACCAAGGGGCTTCAGCAACCAGTAATGCGACATTTTTGCTCATAAATAATCTCAAACTCTGAACATAAAACCAAAATCAAAATAAACCCATGATTTATAATGATATAAAGCCAGTGTTATACTTTATTCATGTAATATAATATGCAATTACTGTCACACTTTTGAGTGCCATTTATCTTCCCGCTCTAACCCCAACAAAGATCCCGGCAATAATGCTCAATACCGCAACAATTCCGGCGGGAGAAAGTGCTGGTAATGCAACCAACAGTTGTGAATCATTACCGCCACCAGCCATCACCGCACCCAATCCCATCAAGATCCCAGCAGCCAAGTGGCGCATGTAGCGTTTAATTGCAGAAGGCCTAAATTCAAAAGATTTTTTAGCGATTGCCGCTATCACCATGCCCCCGATTAATGCCGCCATTAACGCAAAACGTTCAAACTGAGGCCACTTCATCTCATTTTGATGCCAAAAAGAAAGACTCATGTCTTTAAGCAGCCCACTCGGTGTCCAGTGAGGCTCATAAACAAACACCAATCCTGCCATCACACCAATTCCAAGCATCGATGCCCACAACACTTTGTCTTCTCGATTTAGTCTCCAAACGAACACAACCAACAAAATAGATAAACCAATTAAAGCGGTATATCGATACAAATGAGGGAGAGTGATCTCTCGGCCAATCACATTAGACGGAAGCAGACTAGAAAAGAACACCCAAGCGATAAACCATCCAAGTATCGTTGAGACCATGACCAACTCGCCACGAGCAAGGCGACTTACTGTTGAAACACCACATCCACTGTTGAATGCCGCCCCTAGACCAAACAAGAAACCGCCAAGGGCAGAGTAAAGCGTAGGTTGAAATGCCGTAAAGTGGCGACCTTCATCGAAGAAATAAGCAAAGCCTACTGCCATCCAACATAAAGTACCGCTTAGTGTAATCGCCAGTAGAAACATTGGCTTACCAGATGAAGCTTCTTTAACCCCTCTCACCATACATAACCCTGTGGTTTGAGCCAAATAGCCTAAGATCGCAATACAAATCAAAGAGAGAAAAAACAACATAACGCCCTCCTTATTGATCATTTTTTAGAGGCGTGTTGGAGAATAATTGATGATTACATTATTAAAACTATAGACACAGTTTTGGAAATCAACGCATTTAGAGAGGGGAATTGGCGTCATAGCTCACGAGTTGATGGCTTGAGAATTTTAACGCCAAGATAAGAGAGTGATTTGAGGATGCTGAACTGTTACTTCTTTTCAAAACACGATTGAGACTTCGGTGCGGGCTCTCCAGGCCAGTACGACAACCAATGCGTTAAGAGCCCTTTTTGTCCCCTCTCCAACGAGAATAGTGTCTCCTTAACCCTGTAAACTTGAACAACAAACTGGTTACTGAGCTCCCCATTGGAGTAGGATTTAAACCGTACATCTAAACGATCGCCTTGAGCTTTCGTCGAACACACAATCGACTCATCCAACTGAAAACCTTTTGCCTCAAGAGAACAAGAATCTTTCGAAATGCTCAGTTCGTATTCCGCCCATGTACTCTGACCTGCTGCATTCTCCCCTAAATCTAACTCACATCGGTAATTGCCATCCCAAGAAGGTGGTAACGAAACCGATGCAGCAAAACTCAACAAAAGCGTACTTAATAATCCGTTCATATCCTAGCCTATATACCCTGCTTTTAATCCCTTGTGGTACTTGCTTGTCACTTTGCTCGAAATTTCACTTAATGTGATGTTGCCATCTTTGTCTTTATCAAAGCCTGAGTTCTGCTTGTAAGCAATAGTGCCTCTTTTGAACAACGCGTGAGAAGTTGATTTACCAATTGCTGCGGGGTAAAGAATGGCCATATACACATCTTCCAACTTATTAATACGCTTTCGATACGGCCAAAAGTACTTCTTAACATAATCAAGCTGTTTAACAGCAGTCATTTTGGCCAATTTTTCGGTCGTTGTCCCAAGCCCTTTGGCTGTTGCTGGCATAAACTGAATAAGACCCGTAGCCCCACTTCCTGCGGCATTCTTTATTTTCGGGCTAAACGTCTCGCCAGTTTCAAACGCCATACAAGCCATTAAAAAGTCAGGGTGAATATCCAACTCCTTACACACCAAAAGAACCTTCTGCTTAAACTCTGGCGAGACTTTCGCCCCCCAAGCAATAGTTTGAATGGACTGAATGCTTGGCTCCGCTTTCTCAACGACTTGCTTGTGTGAAGTAGAAAATAAAGAAGCAAAACTCTTCGCCTGCTCTTTTGGTTTGACAAGAAACAACGACAACGCTTTCCACGTTTTACCTTTCACATCAATTAAAGAGTCTGGCCTTCGAAACTTCAAAACCTCTTTTTGAAACCAGTAAATACGTTGCCGTGTGTTCGCACCACATAATTCATCTACCGACAGCAACCTCAATGGGCCTATGGTTGCTCGATTAAGCGCTTCTTGCACTAACTTAACATCGGCCTTTTTGTTAATGCCTTTTAAGCCGACAGAATGAGAAAGTTTCATCGTCACCCTCCACTGATGATTGATGACGTGAAACTACTAAAAATTCGCTAAACCTTTGGTGCAGAAAACGGAAAATAGAGTCGACTTCAACCTAATCTGCAACTATTTTGTCAGTCAGTAACCTTTCCCTAACAGGCCCTAAGATAAAAGCTGATATGCAAGACGCACTGATCAATTGGTATCGACAAAAACATCACGCATTTGTTGGCGAGAATGCACCATCGAACGCCTCTCAAGAACAGCTGATGTTGCTGCAAGCTCACATATTAGAACCGCTTAGCCAACTTGGGGAGCTCACTATCACCTACGGCTTTACCAACCACAAGCTTCTTCGCTTTTTGTTGAGAAACAGCCCAAGAGACATGGGCCCAGATATAGATCAACATGCTTCCATGGAGCTCAACAGCCAAGGAAATCGAATTTGTAAGCGAGATGGCGCTGCCTGTGACTTCTATGTACAAGGTTATGAGCAGCGAATGGATGAAGTCGCAAAATACATTTGCACGAACCTCGAATTCGACCGTCTCTACTTCTACGGAAAAGACCGCCCTATTCACATCAGTGTCGGCTCTGAAAACACACGCTATGCACTGATTCGAGAAAAACGCAGTGATGGACTTCGCGTAAACAAGAAAAGTGCAAAAGGCAGCGCCACACGGACCTTATTCGATAACTTATAATCGAGGAAACATCATCGAGGACATGGAATGAATGAAGAACAGTTTGCTGAGCTTATTGCGCAGATCAAAGTAGGGAAACAATTGCCGGATGCTATCTACCTTCATAAAGATGCCTTTAGCGCCCTACCGACAGTACTCTCTCAATTCATACCTGCGGTAGCAAAAGCCGTTAGCCTAGATGATGAACACTGGAATCTAGTGAAACTGTTTAAAAAAGAATTCCGTCTATCTTTGCTTCACTACCCTGACTTTTACACTGACTCCTACCCTGCGCTAAGACAGAGCTTAAACGTCGACCTATCTAAGTTAAGCCATAAAATCACAAGCTACTCGGATTCTGACAACCCACCGATCCTTCATCGCAAAGAGACCATGATCTTGCCGGAATGTGAGCACTTTGATCATTTCACTTCACTTACTCAAGAAGGTGAAAACGCGGGGCTGTATGAGAATAGCCGACTGATTGGGTTTAAGCGTTCTTGGGAAAACCTCATTGCGCGCCATGGCTATGAACTGGTCGACGGGCGTTTGTTCCGCAGCTCTGCTATCACTCAAGTCGAAGAAACTGGAATTGATAGACACAAAACGGCACTCGTTCGCCATGAACTGTCTGCACCTATGAAAACACTGGTAAAGCATGGTTTCCTAGAAGGCTCTCATTCCATTTTTGATTATGGCTGCGGACGTGGTGATGACTTGCGAGAACTGGAGGCGCATGGACTAGACGCGCTTGGCTGGGATCCTAACTTTCAGCCTGATAACGACAAAGTGAGTTCAGACATCGTCAACCTTGGCTTTGTTCTAAACGTGATTGAAGACCAAGATGAACGTCTAGATGCTTTGTTAGGCGCTTGGGAGCTGGCGGATAAGCTTCTCGTTGTTTCTGTCATGCTTGCTAACGAGAGCTATATCGCCCAGTTCAAACCCTACAAAGATGGTGTGATTACTTCCCGTAATACCTTTCAAAAGTATTACGCTCAGTCAGAGATAAAAGCTTATATTGAACGCAGTTTGCAAGAGGATGCCATTACCGTTGCACCGGGCATTTTTTACATCTTCAAAGATAAACTCGAAGAGCAGCAGTACTTACAAAGCAAATACAAGCGCCACCATAAATGGCAGCAACTCACCTCTCCAGAGCCTGTCGAAGCAAAAGATAAAGCCAAGCTCCTCATCACCCAAAACCAAGAACTGTTCGACGCATTTTGGAACACATGCTTAACGCTAGGCCGTATACCTGCTAACGAAGAACTTGAGCAATCAGACGAAGTAAGAGCGCTTATTGGCTCGCACAAAAAAGTGTTTGGCCTGTTGCAAGAAATGTTCGACACCGGAGAGTTCGAAAAAGCAGAAAAGCGCCGCAAAGAAGACCTGTTGCTTTACTTTGCGATGGGACTGTTTGAGAAGAGAAAACCTTACACGCAGCAACCAGAGACACTCAAGCGCGATATTAAAGCTCTATTTGATGATTATAAAACCGCACTTAACCTAGCTTCGGAGTTACTGTTCGCGATAGCCGATACAGACCTAATCAACACGCAATGTGAAAAGGCCCACAAGCAATTACCTGCAAGTTTATTGAACGAGGGACACTCACTCATACTACACCGTGACTACATCGATGATTTACCACTCTTACTGCGCACATACGTAGGTGCGGGTTTACAAATGTATGGCGAACTGGATGAAGAAATCGATTTAATCAAAATCCATATCACGTCAGGCAAGATAACCTTAACTGCTTATGACAACTTCGAGCACTCCGTACCATTTCTGGTCGAGCGCATCAAAATAAAAATGGCAGAACAAGATATCGACTTCTTTGATTATGTAGATGAGAAGCGCAGACCGCCACTGCTCAACAAGCATCTTTATGTGCCATCCGAACACGAGAACTACAAAAAACAGCTGAGCTTTGATAAGCGATTAGGGAAGTTAATGGAGTTTGAACCAACTGAAGAGACTCAGATGGTTCGAGCAGAATTTGAGGTACTTTTAGGCAAACACAATAAGGAAATCAGAGGGTTTACAGTCAAGGCTCAACAAAGGAGCTCAATCAGCTATAAATAAGATCAGCGTCAAAATCATAAACTTCTACTTGTTGCTTCTGAATGCCAATGCCTTTATCAATCATAATTTCCGCAAGTTGCTCCCCATCAATCAATATAATAGGTACACAGCCTGGTTTAAAGGAAATCTCCATTGCCTCTTTCGTAAAGCTGCTGGTCGTAATGAAAATACCTTGCTCAAACTCACCAGTAATATCGCCGCGAAACTGCGAAACATCAGGTCTCCCAACCTTGTTGTTTTCCGCATATCGCTTACATTGAGCAGCAACTCCCATGTCGGCAATACCTATTTTCAGTGCTCCTTTGACATCAATCCCGCCATCTCGACTAGTTGATGTAACCGACATATTCTTAAAACCGTAACACGTCAAGAATTGTTCGCTAAACTCTTCAAACTGATAAGGTGTTAAAGATCTGAGATAAGTCAGGATCTCTGCTTTACATTTCTCTTTTTGTTGAGCTGCTAAGTCTAAAATTTTCTCTAGTGCAGAGTCAGCTTGAACAGCTTCAGGAGAAGGTTCTTTTATTTCATAGTTACGCAATTGGTCTATTCGATACTCATCAAGCAACTCATAAGAACCATCAGAGTGTTTATAGAAAAAACGATCTTTGTGCATCTGCGAAATACTTTTATTTGAGCAATGTCGATCTAAAGTAACTCGCAGAGCAGACAAAGGCGTCTTCGAACCAAATATATAGAAGTTATTCTCAACAATAGTTGAGTAGATAACATCTACTTTTGCTGGCTTACCAACAATGTTTAAAGCACTTACAGCAGCTTCATAAATTTTCATGGCGATTTATAAGTATTGCTTAATCTTTTCAATCATTTCCGCCAATGGTAACTCTTTTGTTTGGTAACACCAAGACATGCGTATCGCACTATCGATACGATCTTCATCAAACCCCATTGCTGTCAAAACGTGGCTCGGAGTATAACTTGAAGATGTGCAAGCAGAACCATTTGAAACAGCAGCGATCCCCTTTAAGGCCACCATAGCAGCCTCTGAATTAACTTCTGGGATAGAGAAGTTGAGTACGTGTGGTGCCGTATTTTGGCCATTAACCTTTATGCCAATCTCAGAAAAAGCGCTCAAAGCTTCATTTTTTAGAGATTGGCAGTGCTGAGACCACATTTCTGAGTTTTTATATGCTAAAGAACATGCCTCACCTAAACCTGCAATCAAGGCAACTGGTAATGTACCAGGTCTTAAGCCACGCTCCTGACCACCACCATACATCAACGGTTGCAATGGAACTTTTTTAAACCCTCGACGCCTCACAATAAGGGCACCTACTCCTTTCGGCCCATAAAGCTTATGCCCACTCACACTGATCATATCGATTCGACTATGCTTCAAGCTTTCGCTGTATTTTCCAAAACCTTGTGCAGCATCGACATGAAAGTAAGCATCATGCTCTTCCAAAACAGAAATATATCCGCTGATATCCTGAATTGAGCCGGTCTCGTTATTGACGTGCATGATACTGACAAGACAAGTATCAGGTCTCAGTGCTTCTTCCAATGACTCTTTTGATACCAAACCTGATTCATCACAATCGAGATAAGTAACTTCAAACCCTTCTGACTCTAGCACCTCAACAGGCTCTAAAACCGCTTTATGTTCAATTCGAGTCGTTATGATATGTTTCTTGTTTTGTTCCTGAGCCCACTTCCTAAGCCCTAAAATCGCGATATTATTGCTTTCAGTGGCACCACTAGTAAAAAGAACTTCATTTTTCTCAGCACCAATAACATTGGCAACTTGCTCTCTAGCTAACTCCGTCGCTTGTTTAGCTCTCATTCCAAACTCATGAGTCCTGCTTCCTGAGTTACCAAACTCATCAATCATATATTTACAAACAATCTCAGCGACTTCAGGAGCAATTGGAGTTGTTGCGTTGCAATCTAGGTATGTAGTCATTCAAGAGCCTTAACAAATTGGGAGACATTAACAAGTGACTAGCGTATAGTACACGTCATTGTTCGTACGAACAAAATAAATTGTTCGTAAAAACACCGATATAGATGAAGATATGACTGATGTAATTTCCGGGACCTCATTCCCAGCCATTAAAGGCATACAAGCAGACACTGAATTTTACACGGTGATGTGTCCACTCAAAAGGCTAAAAAGGATATTTACGTTTGATGAAAGTGCTTTACCCGTCAATGAGCGAGCGCAAAGGCTTCTAAACCCAGATCGAATACCTGAGATTAGCAATTACATCTTAGAAAATAGAGATCGCTATGTGTTCTCAGCTTTGACTGCATGTATCGATGGCGAAACTGAGTTCACGCCAATCGGGCAAGGTAAGCATCAACAGAAAATAGGCACCTTAACCATTGATGATGACGCTGAGGTGTATATTACCGATGGTCAGCATCGCAATGCCGCAATCAATGAGGCTCTCAAACAAGATCCATCTCTCGGAGATGAGAATATCTCCGTTGTATTTTTTGTCGGAAAGTCTTTACCAGAAAGACAAAAAATATTTAAAGACCTCAACTTGTACCCAGTCAAAACAGATAGTTCCCTGAGTATTACTTACGATGGCAGCCCCGATGCGCTCCTATCCAAAAATGTCGTCTTTGAGAGCAAAACCCTTTCGAAGCTTATCCATATGGAAAATAGCAACTTAGGTAAACGCTCAAAAAAACTGGTAAGTCATAGCGCATTGAACAAAGCGACTAGAGAACTATTCGATCTCATTAACGAGGACACCTACCAAGCTCAAATTCTAATCGCTAGAGAGTTCTGGGAGCACTTGGTAGAAGTAATCCCAGCTTGGCAGCTAGTATATAGAGAGCAAGTTTCTGGCGGAGAAGTAAGGGAAGACTCAATCCATGCGTATTCAGTTACTTTTCAAGCTCTTGGGATTGTAGGAAATTGGCTCTTAAAAAATGATCCAAACTGGAAAAATACAACATTAGCACTCAAAGAAATAGACTGGTCAAGGACAAATAAAAAAGACTGGGATGGTAGATGTGTTGTCAATGGCGCAATGCGAAACTCTTCCGTTGCTATGAAACTAACAGCTAACAGAATCAAACACTATCTCAGCATACCATTGAGTGTGAAAGAGAAAGACGAAGAAAATAAATTTAAGAAAGCAAAACAAAGCAAATAGCTTTCGGGTTAACCACATTATGACAGTAAACACTCAACAAAAGCGTTACTCTGCATTCAATCAACTTGGATTCAAAGAGACAATTCAACGTTTAGTTACAAAAACAAAAGAACTTTACCTGAAAGACGACATCCCATGGGTAATTGGCTACAGTGGTGGTAAAGATTCTACAGCTATTTTACAAATCATTTGGAATGCTGTCTCTGAACTACAAACTGAAGGTAAAGCAACTAAACCTGTACATGTCATTAGTACCGATACCTTGGTAGAAAACCCGATTGTTGCCCTTTGGGTTGATCGCTCTCTCAAGCAAATGAAAAAAGCAGTGGATGAGCAAGGCTTACCAATTCAGCCCCATCGTTTAACTCCAAAAACCGAAGATAGATTCTGGGTAAACCTAATTGGTAAAGGTTATCCAGCTCCACGCTACAAGTTCCGTTGGTGTACAGACAGACTAAAGATTAGCCCTTCCAATACGTTCATCCAGAATGTCGTGAAAAAGAATGGAGAAGCTATCTTAGTATTGGGGACTCGTAAGCATGAAAGCACTGTTCGAGCGACGAGTATGGAAAATATCGAAAACCGCTCCGACAATACACGTAAAAACGACGGGCTCAACGTTAACACACAACTAGACCGTGTCTGGGTATATACACCAATTGAAGATTGGACTAATGATGATGTCTGGTCCTTTTTAACTCAGCAGAAGAACCCATGGGGTTACAGAAATGCTGACTTACTTGGTATGTATCAAGGTGCTACCGATGGTGGAGAGTGCCCGCTAGTCGTTGACAAATCAACACCAAGCTGTGGTGATAGCCGTTTTGGTTGTTACGTTTGTACTATGGTTGGCGAAGATAAGTCTATGTCAGCAATGATTGCCAATGACGAAGAAAAAGAATGGATGCTACCATTACTAGCTCTTCGCAATGAAATCGATATCAATGATGCAAACCAAGACGCGAAAGCTAATAAGATCGCAAGAGATAAGCATAACCGAGACTTCCGAAGAATGAACGGCAGCCTTACAGTTCATATCAGCATGAAAGAGTTCAGTGAACAAAAAGACTTAGCTGATAGCGAAGATATGTTTGAGCTTTTAGCACAGTATGAAGACAACACTGATTTCAAGTACGAAAACTTACCGGCTGATATTGTTCGCGGGCCATATAAACAGGCGTTCAGGGAATCAATGCTTCGTAAAGTTCTACAAGCACAAATGGAAGTTCGAGAATGCGGTCCCGTAGACGTAGAAAACCTTGAACTTCTGACTCTTGATGACTTAGAGGAAATTCGTCGCATTTGGGTCGACGAAAAAAATGAAGCGGAAGATAACGTCCCTCTAATTTATAAAGAAGTCACTGGCGAAAAATATCAGGGAGCTCCTAGAGCATACAGCCCTGTCGTTAATCACGACATTCTAAGCAAACTAAAAGAGTTTTGTGCAAAACATGACGACCCTGATGAACTTAAATATCAGCAGCTTAGAACTCTACTTTCTATCGAAGATAGATATAAGCACCAACTTCGAAGAGCAAAAATTTCAGACGACCTAGAATCTGCTATCGACAAAGGCGCATTTGAGAGCATCGATCATGCTCGCCGCTTTGCTTTAGATAAAGTAAAAAATGAAGCACTCGTAAAACTACACCGCCTGCAAAGTGTTGGAAGTGATCACGAATTTTTAAAGAACATTGTCTCGAACCTTCAGATCTTAGATGCCAAGAAAGAGCTAAGTAAGGTAAAAAAATACAAAGCTTATTATGCTGAGATAGCTTCAGATACCTATCAACCTGATGGGTCATTTACGCTCGAAGTTAAATTGGTAAAAGGCCTGATTAAATTGTACGAATACTATATTCATCAAATCGATAAGTCTTTCGCCCTATTAGATCGCAAAGCTCAAGAAAATCTAGAAATGAATAAACGCAATAACAAATTACTATCTGCCGACAACTTGATTGCAACGGGAGGCAAATAGTGATTTTTGAACAAGTAAAACTACATAACTTTGGTATCTACCAAGGGGAACATACCGTAGACCTTGATGTAACAGATCACACTAAGCCTGTTGTCTTATTTGGTGGTCTGAACGGAGGAGGTAAAACTACCTTTTTAGACTCCCTACAGCTTGCTCTATACGGAAAAAACGCAAAATGTTCCAATCGTGGTAAGTTGTCCTACAGTGATTATTTAAAACAAGCGATCAATAGATATAGCGAGAATAAATTCGCCTCTGTGGCTCTATCTTTCCGTCACACTCAAAGAACCCAAACAAAGCGATATGAAGTAATTCGCTCATGGGGCGCAAGTTCAAATAAAGAAATTACGGACAAAGTTCAAGTTCTGGTAAACGGAGAGCTTGATAACTTATTAACAGACAATTGGAACGACTTTGTATCCGAATTTATTCCTCAGAGTATGTCTGAGTTATTCTTTTTTGATGGCGAAAAAATTGAAGACTTGGCAGATCCCGTTCGCTCCGCACAGCTCTTAAAAACGGGTGTTGAAGCTTTGCTGGGATTAGAGCTATTTACTCAATTATCTAAAGACTTAAATAGCCAAAAACGTCGCCGTCAAGAACGTAACTTAGATAGCTCTGCGAGTAAAAAAGTTGATGAGCTGAAACAAAGAAAAGAGCTTCTAGATTGCAACCTTCTAAGTATCGAAGAGAACATTCAGAAAGTTCTAGATACTGATAACTCTCTAGCGAATCAGCTAAAAGA
Source organism: Vibrio sp. SCSIO 43153 (assembly GCF_023716625.1). Taxonomy (NCBI): domain Bacteria; kingdom Pseudomonadati; phylum Pseudomonadota; class Gammaproteobacteria; order Vibrionales; family Vibrionaceae; genus Vibrio; species Vibrio sp. SCSIO 43153. The sequence goes on along the minus strand of NZ_CP071855.1, from coordinate 901,843 downwards.
CATCGAGATACAAATGCAGACCTCTGGCGCAAGTTTGTTAGATGATGTTAATGACATTCAGCTCGAAAGAAAGGCAGTAGTTTCCAAATTAGAGGCGATCGATCACAACCTTATCAAACTGGCAGCTGGTGCAATGCCACTGGCTATTGCGCACAACTTACTGAAAGAAACAAAAGAACAAGCCTCATTAGAAGATGAAATTATTGGCTTTGATAAAGCGCAGAAACATATCAAGGCTAACAATGACGAGCTTATTAAACGTTTAAAAGCTTCAACAACAGATGATGTGGCAGAGCAGGTAAACAAGCTGCTTAATTCAATATGGCAAGAGTCTGAAGATAGTTTAAACCAAGAAAATTATCTAAACGTTGCCCCTGTTATATTTGACTTTGCCGAGAGCGCAATAGAGTCAGATAAAACGGAAAGTACAGAGCTATTAAAGCAGAAAAGCGAACTACAAGAGACACTAGCTCTGTTAGATAAAAAGCTAGATGCAATTCCAGATTCTGAGTCCGTTAAAGACCAAATTGAGGAAAAAGCCAGAATTGAAGCATTGATTGCTCATTCTAAAACAACATTAGATTCTCTAATGGAAGAAATGGCTCAATGTAAAACACAAATTAATGAAAATGAAGCTCGTCTAGATGCCACTTTGATTCAACAAAATGCTGAAGACTTTGAAGGTAAACGTAATCAGCAAGTCGCAGAACACTTAATAGAAATGAGAGCTATTGTTGACGAGTTCAAAGCACAACTTATTAAAGAAAACATTGCAAGACTAGAAAACCGCATCAAAAGCAAGTTTGATTCACTTGAGAGAAAGTCTGAGCTAGTTGCGAAAGTAAAAATTAACCCTGAAACGTTCAATCTAACACTTTGGGGCTTAGATGGTTTAGCTTTGGACACTAAGCGCCTTTCGGCTGGTGAGCGCCAACTATTGTCAGTTGCTATCCTTTGGGCATTAGCGGAAGCTTCCAGAAAAGAAATTCCAACCATTATCGATACACCTATGGGGCGACTGGATGGTAAACACAGAACGAAGCTTGTCGAGAACTATTTCCCAGAGGCTGCAGGGCAAGTCATCCTACTATCAACGGATGAAGAAATTGCTGGACAATATTACAAGAAACTAAAACGTTCTGTAGCCAAGGAATACCATATTAGCTACGACGAACTAGCAAAGACATCAACCATTACTGAAGGCTACTTTGGAGAATCAGCATGAGCATAGAAACGGTTCGCTTATCAGAAAAAGCCAAAGGGCAACTAATCACGGTAAAGAAAAATACAAAAATTGATAATTGGAATGTTCTTTGCCGATGGGCGCTTATGCTTTCTCTAAAAGAAGAGAGTATTCCACCACATGAAGATATTATAACTAATAGTAATGTTGAAATGACGTGGAAGGTATTTGGTGGTGAGTTTTCAGATATCTATATAGCACTACTACGCCAGAGAATAAAAACAGACTTTGGTAAAATCGATGAAGATGAGCTTAGCTATCACTTTAAGCTTCACCTTCATCGTGGTGTTTCTTATTTACTTAAAAAAACAAGTAACATTGACACTTTATTTTCATTGACTCATAAGAGCCAAGTTAAATAATACTAGACCTAGTGTATTTAAGCCTGCTTTTATAATCTGAAGAGGGCACAACTCGGTCCCCAGAGTTAGATCTATGCCTCTTACAAACAACTTTCATGTTTGTAGGAGTCATACTTCCAATGGGGTTTACTTTATCAATATAAAGTCGGGTACTACTTTTTTTTGCAGTACATCCGGGCTCACTGCACCGTTCACTTAGAGCTAACAACCTAATTGACCAATAAGGTTGAGGAATACTCACAACTCCTAGCCTAGGGTGTACATACCCTCTCAAGCTTCTGTTCACGTCATATAAAGAAATGAATTTCCACTTATGCCTATTGCAAAAGCCACAACTAAGCGCAATATTACTCAGATCATCTACATCAGCACCACCGGAGGAAAAAGGCTTTTTATGTTCAACTTCTATTACATAGTCTCTTTCTGTCAGGCCTGATGGAAAATACATGTCGACTGAGTTTGGCAACTGAATATTATGAGGTTTACCCAAGAACTTATTTATTGCTTCGTTACAGAACTTATGCCCACATATCCAACATCTAGGATCGTTATTACAATTTTCTAAAAGATCTAACTTTATAGATTTTGTCACTCTGCTACGATTACGACCTGAAGTATTACAAATATAAGAAAAACACAATCGTGATATTTCTAGCGTAACATCCATATAACTAGAATCATTATTATCAAAACCTAAGTTACTCAATCCTCGACGTACATGATTAAAAACTTGAGCATAACTAATAGACTCGTTAGCCATATTATAATCATATACAGATTCAATAAACCAAGATAGCGAAATAATGGAGCGATCTGCTTTTAGTACAGCGATATTGTTACCTAGTATATTATCTGGCTCCTGAGATATAGCGACAGAACATAAGTCATCTCTATCCCATAAGCTATCGATTATAGGAATAGACTTATTTAAGTAAGCCTTAGTTAGTTCCATTCTACTTCCCAAACTTAGATGCGTAGCTGCTGACACTTGGAAGTCTTTGTGGATTGGTTCTGTAAGTAACCCAAAGTGTTGACCATTGCTCTCGAATCATAGGCGAGTCTTTCTTTTCGCCTTTTAGCAACCAATCTCGATCAAAATAACTTCTGTCTACATCGAGTAGCCAATCATCGATAATTTCTTCTAAATCTTGAATATCTGAAATTGCAATTCCTCGGCCATCAGAAATAAACTTGAAAAAGTCCGCTGCTAATATAGTCAAAGATATTTTATTGTACAAATTTGAACGAGTGTGCCCCCAATAGTTTGAGCGATACTCGTCCTCAAGAGAGCCAAAGTAATCTCTAACTTTTGTCCAAAACGTTACAAATACCTCTTTCCAAACTCCATCTTCATCTCTCCATCTTGCGTATGCAGAATCAAGCGAGTCAGCATCAACGATATCAGACTTAACTAATAGCTTTTTCTTCCATACATCAGCAAAGTCATTTTTATAAGGGCTACCAAAAAACTTAGCTCCCTTAAGTTCTTTGAAAATTGTGACTAAACTTTTCATTACGGTCCAAGGAAGTTTACCTGACTGTTCTCCACTAATACCAGTTTGAACCAGTTGATAAAATGGGCTTCGAGTATTCCTTGTAGCAAAAGAGACAGCCCTAGAATCATCCAAAGGAATATCCGCATTCTTTAACCTTTGGGAAACTCTCTCCAATTCTCCCTCAGATAAAGTAGTGGATACAATTGTGCCTAAAAGGGCATTGTTTATTGGCGTTGCTTTTTGATTTACGACTACGAACTGAAATACATGTTCAGCAGGGTCATCACATAAAACCAAAGACACAGGAAGTCTTCTCTCGTAGTGTTTTTTAACTTCGCTGTCAGCTATATCTGGTTCCGTACCACTAGATATTAGCTCTTCTGTCTTTCGAACAGCTTCTGGGGATGACATCATATCTTCCAAATAGGCTAAAGCACCTTTCAGTCTATGTTGCCCATCTACAATATTGACAGGTTGAAGGTAAGAAGTTATCGACTCTCGGTCAAAGCCCAAGATTGAATCCTCTTCAAAGGATTGATTCTCCTCTAAAATAGCAATTCGGCATGACACTTCTTGCCAGAGATCTTGCATATGCGAAGTTTCTAACCCTAATTCTTCTTTTTGCTCAGAATTGGCATCTGCAACACCTTCACTCTCACTAAATTGGAGCTTTAACTGTTCCAACAAGCTCTGATCTAGAACCAGCTCCCTAAGTTCCGTTACACGGGCTTCTAAAGATGACTTAAACTGTTTGAGCAAATCAGTTAAGGTGTAAGAACTAAAGTCTTCACTAACAACTGTTAACCTTCCAAATCTAGTGTATTCATCTTGAGACTCGGTGGTAAAGAAAACCCCTGGCAGTTCTCTATCCTGAGAATTGCGAGATGCACATAATAGTGGGTTCTGGATAATGTTCTTGCTATCGCTGTAGAAGTTAACAAGGCTTTTCATTCGTTCTTCTTTTACAACTCGTTGAAAACCCGAGGACTCTACAGAGTCGAAGCTTTTCTTTTGGGGTATACCTCCCCACGCATCGATTTCTTCAGCCAAAGCGTTAAAAGAAACTATCCATTCACTACTACTTGATTGCTTGAAAGCTATTGCGTCATATTCATGAGTCTTCATCATTCTTTTTTCTTCTTAGGTTAATTAGATTACATTGTATTGTTGGAACACCTTAATGGTGTCTAGTTAACAAGCTCCCAAAATGCTCTATCTCGCATCTTGACTATCTTCTTAGCACCATCGATGTATAAGCTATAGTGCTTCTCTAGCTTGTTGATGGTCTCCATCAGCTTCTCTTGTTCGGCTTTTTCGTTTACACCAAACATGGCTTTAAGCTCTTGCGGGCGAATCTTGGCAACGCGGTGAATTACCCACGTAAGCACATAGCTTGAGTAGTCGTTCTCACCGGTTTGGAAGTGTGTAATGTCTTGAGTAGACAGAATCACACCAACGCCATACTCACGACCTTCTTTCAGAATCTTGCGCAAACTCGGGAAGTTCTGAGACATAAAGTTGTCGGCTTCGTCCACCAAGATCATCTTAGTGATTTGTCGGAAATCGCCTTGAACTTCTGGCTTACCTTTCTTCTGCATTTGTGAGTAGAACAAATCCAGTGTTAATGCTACAACGAGGTTTTGGATCTCTGACGGATAACCTGCCAATTCAACAACTGTAATGCCATCAACAAGATCGTAAAGGCTCATACAGTTGGTATTATCGTCTTCGAAAATCTCTAGTTCGTACAGGCTTTCAAGTGCCGCGTATAACGAATCTTCGTCTGGGTCAGTTTCAATAAACAAGTCCCACACCTGTGAGATTGTCGGTGCTGGTTTTGTCCAAGTGCTTGGATCCGCTTTGCGAATACCAGCTAACTCATAAGCTTCACCCACCAGCTTACGTAAACGCAGTTGCTGTTTTTGTCCTAAGCCAAAAGCTTTACCCATGGTTTCAGAAAAACCACGTGCGGTGTGCACAGGCAGCATTGGCGTATCACCAAACAAACTCAATGGGTTATATGGCAGTTTATGAAGGTTAAACTTCTTACCCGCTGTCGCTTGTTGGAACTTATCGTCTACATAATCAGATTTGTAGTCGAAAATAAGCATGCCAATTGGCGCACCGTTTACGTTGTCTGCCCGATTACGATAAAGCTGTGTAATCACCGATTTAGTGAACTGAGTTTTACCCGTACCCATGGTGCCTATGATACCGGTGTTGGTATTCATAAACTTGGCGGTATTAGTTGGTTCCCAGTTCAATGGGGCTTGTGTTAGAGCATTATGACCAAAGAGCACATTTAAGTTAGTGCCGGACGGTTGTGACTTGAAGGTATCTACTGCGTCAGCACCTTGCACCGAAACGTCTTTATCTGGAGCTGTTTGTCCTTCTTCGACCTCAGAGCAACACGCTTCAGCTTCGGTGTTTAGCTCAATCCCTGAGTCATCTGTTTCTTGGTGTACGTTATTACTCGTAACATTAACTTGGCTGTCGGCTTCGAGCGCTTCTGCTTGCGTTTTTCCACCTAGGACATATTCGGTCGGTACGTGACATAACTTGACGATATCTAACTCGTTAAGCACTTCTTGCAGTGGCGTTTCGACCAAACGAGGAAGCAAGCCCATCGGAAGGTCGACTTTTAGCACGCCTTCCAACATTTGGTATTCTGGTTGCAAGCAACTTGCGCCCTCAAGATGGCTGACAACAAATCCATCTGGATAATCAGCCACTTTTGCTAGCGAGTAATCGCCTTTCAGCCACTCTTCTTTGTTGTCTAGCAGTACGTCAAAGTAGTTTGGAGCGAACACGTTGTACAAGCGGTACTTGTCTACCTGCATGAGCACTTGACGCATAAACAGGCCGCGGTAAAGTTTGCTTGCAAGATTGTCATTGCCAAGCAGATCGTCGCTCAGGTAACGCAACAACTCTTTTGATTGCTTAACTGCTTTTTTGTAGTCCGGAATTGAACCCGTTTTTACTTCCACTGGAAGCAAGTACATGTCTTGCCCTTTAAAGCCTACGAGCAATACATCATCAGAAATCTCGCCTTTTTTGTAGCCATGAACGTTACGTGAGAATTCACTGTCCGACATTTTCAGGCCAATGTTTCCTGAGACACGGATCATTTCTGCCACAGAAAGCGGAACCCAAGTGATGTCTGAGTTATGCACTAAGCTGGTAACAAACTTATAAGCACCAATGACACCTTTACGCTCTTTGTTGATGGTTGGCGCGCAGGTCATCATCTTCAACAGCCAGTCGCCATTAAAGGCATTGAACTCGTTAATTTGCCCCCCATCACCCTGCTTAATGACTTTTTCGAACAGACCACGCTGCGCAGTAACAGTGATTGCATCGTAGCTAGAAGAGCTGGTGTACTGATCGGAATAGTGAATCAGCACTACATCTTCATTGCTATGGAAGAAATCTAATGTCACTTTTGGATCAATAATGGTTGTCCAAATAGAGCTATCGTATGAGCGCTCTAGCAAACCTTTAAAATCTTCACTCACTGCAAGCGCAACTGCGTTTGCACCGTGATATTGCGTATTCGGCTTTAACGCTGGCTTGAGTAAAGCACCAACGTATTTGGCCATCATCAGGTGTGGATGGTCTTGATAATCCGTTCCCTTCAAACCAAAGCCAGTAAAGTAAGAGCCAGATTTACTCTCAGACGCGTCACCCGTTAATAGACCATCACATGCAATACCAGAAGCCATGTCTTCGATTGCAATGTCTGAGCAATCCACTTTGTCGTTATTACGGAAGAACGAGAGATGTGCGTATGACTGGCCGTCTTTATTCGCCTGCTCATTGGTAAACTTACTGTAGGTTAAACGAGTGCGAAGGATATCAATGATGGTATCCGCCACTTCACGTACTTTACCTTTGTTCAGCTCTAACCACTCTTTCAGTTCGTCGTAATTGGCGGTTTCCGCAAATCGGTCAAACGCATTGAACGTCAGTTTGTCATCATAAAGGTTGATGTGAATCGAAGCTGCTTGCTCTTGATTGCTGCGGATGTAATCCACTAGCCCCATGAACAGTTCTTCAGCGCTGTCTTGATTCACTGCGTTAATGATGATGCTCTTTTCAGAACCTGTGAATAGTTGACTAAATGCGGTCTGGAACTCGTCGATTTTTTCTTTAACGAGTTTACGAACGAACGTCAGTGAGCTCTTCTCCTGAGGGACGCTCTTGATCCAAAATGCGTTTTCTTTCACCTGTTGGTTGTAAGCAAACTCGTGCTGAGGATGATAAACATATGGCAACAACCCTTTTGGTGATAGGCGCTCAAACGTCACATCTGGCAAGCTAGCAAAGCTTTCATCTTCACGAATCACTTTGCGTAGATTTAGGTAGTAAGCCAAGATTAACGGATGGAACGGAGAGTAATATTCTTCGCCTTCAGATTTAACCAAACCAATTTGCAGCGCAGCTTTTTGCTCTTTGGTCAGCATACTGCCCGTTGGAATCGCTTCAAAATACGCAAGACTTGCATCGACTACATTTTGTACAAGCGTCGTAAAATCATCCCCCCAAGAGGCTAGAGATGGTGTACTGCGGCGCTGTTCTAGGTAATCAAAAAGCTCAACATAAGAACCATGAATCGCATCATCAATCGCTTGCAGATCATCGAGCTTAATTGCCCCAGAATCCGCAATAGACACTACTTTGTTGTTGATGAACTCTTCTTCCCAACGCAGTAGTTTTAAACGAACACCTGGAACAACAAACTCACTGTTATCGATGCCTACTTTGCCTTTTTGAGAATAAAACTCACCGTTATATTCATCTTTGAAAAGCTTGTGATAACGACCTCTATTCAGCAGCAAAGGTAAACTCAATGAATCAGTCGCTACTGCACCTTCAACATTAAATTTGAGCTGGTTATCACCTGATTTAACGGCAAAATCTATTTCGTCAGCTTCATTGGCGAGAGCTTCAAAATCCACGAAGGCGTAATCAGCCGCATCAACAACCTGCTTGGCATCAAGCAGTGAACATGCGCTGCCTTCGTTGGCTCTGATTTGCAGTTTGTTCTCTTCCATGTTCAAGGTTAAACGCTGCTTCGCTGGTGCAGGCTCTATCAAGAAGATGTTTTTGAATGGCTCAATATAGAACTCGCCTTTACGAACCACTAAACAACGGAAGTTATAAACCTCAGATTTATTCTCACGTTCGAGTTTTAAATTAAAATACAATGGCTCGTTGTGGTATCTAGCTCTTAACTTAGCATTTGCTCCAAACTTCGTAGGGTCAACTTTTACTTTTTCTTCGCTACGAAGCGCATTTTTAGGAACAATTTTGAATTGATTTTTTGCAAGATCGGGCGCGCCTACAAACAAGAGCTTCAGTTCGAATTCGTCAACGCCCTCGTCTAATTCGATGATTATATGTCGATCACGCATGCCCGCTTTGGTTTCTGCACGGTTGCGCGCAGTAATGGTCATGCCTTCGCTCGCTTGCTCTTCTTCAAGGACAAGTTGCTGCTGCGCATTGCGTTTTTTCTCTTGCAGAAACGCTTCAAACTCGACATCTTTCCACGCATCAGTTTCAGAGAAGTTTTCGTTAATGAATTTTTCACCAAACGACTTCAAACGATCCTGAAGCTGATCACCGAAGTGTTCCACTTCAAAAGAAAGTTCTTCATAGAGTGCACGGTTGTCTTCCAAACGTTTTTTAATTTGTTTTGGGTTACCACTCATCTCTGCAACGAGCGGATCTTCAAACATACCAAGCTCATTGAAGCGCAGATCACCATCTTCCACAGCTTTGTATAGTGATTCGAAACCGAACATGGTCGCGCCATCTTCAAGGATCGCATCAAACTGGTCATCCAAAAGACAATTAGACACATCACGGCCTTTGTCTTGTTGATCAATCAGCCCTTTCATCGCCGCTTTGATCTTGCTTGGGCTCCACACCTGACCAAGCTGAGCCAGATCTTCTGCTGAGTTAATCAAGGTATCCAACAAGCTATTGTGAATGACCACCAGCGCGCAGCCCTTCAAGTAGCCTGACTGGCTTGCAACTTCATCACGTAGGTGAGAGATATAGTTTTCTGTAAAGCCTTGGTACTCAGCAGGATCTTCACTATGAATAACAGGTACGATCTTACAGTTAGACAACTGAATAAATGGCAGCTCGATACCGTTACTCGCACTAATACTACTTTGCGAATGTGCGATCATCGCTTGGTACAAACGCACACTGTTTTCGCTATCTGGTGACTTGAACTGATAACGGAAGCCTGCCTTGATGTGAGCTTCAGCATCAGCTAGAAACTGCTCAACTAGAAAGGTCTCAAATTGTTTTACGGACATAAACTGCGTCTCCACTATCACTCATGCGCTCAACGTTACCAATGCGCTCATAGAATTTAATTAGTTCTTGTTCGGTTTGTTTATCAACGAAAATGCCACGTTGTTTAAATGCGGCAATTAGTTCGTGGAAACGGAGTTTGTCCTTTTCTCCAACAACAAGGTTGGTTAATAAAATGATGTAGTCTTGGTTAAGTACCAACACTCGGCCACTGCGACCTCGGCTTTGAATAAAGTGAGCAGCAAGATACTTTTCTACTTCAGAAACGTATTTTTTGTTGATGTTGAATCGCTCACCGATACTAAACTGTGCCATGGCTAACTTCATGATGTTGCCAAGCCAGTCCAGCGCAGATTCCGATTCATCAAGCGATGTATCAAGTCCACGCTGAGCTTTAAATGCTCGCGCAAAGTTCTCTAAGTCACTCTTTAGGTGTTCATAGCGGGACTCTTGAATCCCCTTTGAAATCGCCCACAATGGTACTTTGGCAGCACTCTTGTCACCCATGCCAGGCTGGAGAAGTTCTAGCATTGTCAACATTGGGAACAAACGAGTCGCCGATTCATTGAAAAGCTTGTAACCGTGATTTTTGATGTGTGTACGTTCATTGCTAGCACGCTCATGATCCATGATGAAGTACAACGGCTTCGCTGTTGGCTCCTCACCAGAGCGCCAATCTGTGAGCGATAGGCTTAACTGAGCGGTGTAAGCGAAACCGTAAAAAGACAAAAACGATTCGATTTCACTTAACAGGTACTTAGGTCGACTTGCCAAAAACTTCAAATCATCACGAAATGCTTTGGATAGGTATGGCAAGTATGGATGCTCACTTGCTTGCATTGATGAATCACTCTTCATCTTGCCACGCAGAGTTGAAAGCATCTCTCGTTCGATAAAGTTGAGTTTTGCATCAAACTCTTCGACACGCATGTTCTGAAGTAAGTTGGTAAACATAGAAGCAACACGAGAATCGCCTGCTGCAAACTCACCTTTTTGCGCACGAAATAGTAAAAGCTCAGGGCTCACAGAGAAGATATCTTTGTTGTCAAAGTACATCTCTCGTAGTACTGCCCAAAACTCTTCTTCGCCTAACTTCTCTTCAAATGCAGACTGACAGTCAGAGACAAAATCCTCGTATTTGTAGCCTTCAATCTTCTTACGTAATAATCCACGCAATACAAGACCAATCACCGCATCGCTATCAAAGTCATTGCCTTTAGTACGAATTGGCAAATAGCTGTTCAAGCTGTTTTTATTGGGTACGTCTTCCGCCGTTTGTGGCAATTTCTGATTAAACGGTTTGATGTATTTATCCATTGTCATCTTAAATACCACTCACTTCGAAATACTCGTCATCTTCATTGACGATCTTGTAGCGCTTATCATTTTTCAGGATAAACAGGGTGTTCTTCTCGTTTGCAACAGCGATGAGCTGTTCAATCACCTCATCCAACAAAAGCACCGCGTTTTTATCGTGCTTGTTAGGTCGATACCCCTGATTAATCTTTTCTAGCAACTCAAGTAAGTTAATACTGATTGGCATTGGAAGCAGAGCGTTATCATCAGCACGGATGTGCGCATTGAAAGAACCAATTTTGCCAACACCTTGAGTTTTGATAGCGGTAAAATCAGGTTTCACCTCAAGCTCTGCTGCGGTTTTAAACCCGTTGTATTCTGAGATAAAAAATTGGTCTTTATCGAGCGTTGGAGAGTTACGATTACAGTAACGATGAATCGCCGAAATTAGGATGTCTTTATAGAACTTGTTTAGCTCTTTTTTCTGTTTACCAGAACCATCAAACTCACGGTGAAGCAGCCAAGTATTCGCGTACTGATTCACTAAAGAGTTATCGAAGTCGACTTTCAGCTCGTTGATATAATTATTTGCAAACTGCTCTTCATCTTTGAGCAAGTAAACCATGCGAAGGTAAGAAGCAGCATTTGATACATCAAATACACCTAGTGGCTTCACTTGTTCTTTCAACTGAGTAAAGCCTTCTTCTTCAATGCCCAAACCAAATTGCAGAACAAACTCATCAATCTTGCGAGTATGAATATTGCTTGGGTCAAAGCTCTGAATATGCTCTAGCAACTCGTTATCCGCACCGGAGAACAAGTTGTCGAACAGGTAACCTTCTTCCATTGCTAAGATCTGGAATACAAAATCCAGTAGAGCACGTGCTGTTAAAAATTGGTCTTTGATCAAACGCGCTTTGAGTAACAGAGCGATAATGTTCTTTTGAACGGACTCCAGACCCAATAAAGCGTAGTTTGCAGTCAGTACGCTGTGACCAGACTTTTTCACTTCACTGTCGTAGAGCGCATAAAACGGGTTATCTAAAGTTGGCTCAGTTAAGCGAGCTAGAAATTGAGCGGCAAAATCGGATGTGCTCACTTCGTGGCCAAGAGTAAATTTCGGATACTGTTCGAAATCTAGAAATGTATGGTTTGCTGGAATGTCGTCCGTTTGATTATCCAGAAAAGCCTTTATCGACGCTTTAACATCGTTATGTTGGTCAGCACCTTCCTCAGCATAGTTACCCAACATACCAATATTAATGCCAACAACGAGTGGCTTGTCATTTCCTTTGAACTGAGTAAAACGCTCATCTAACGCATGAATAGCTGTTTGGCTCGGGTTGAAGCTATGTGTCGCATCAAGATGAAAATCATGCGTTGCTTTATGCTTTTGGCTGTATTGAGTCAAAATCTCCGACTTGCCGTCACCACTACTGCCACACAAAAAGATGATCTCATCTTTTTTTGCAGACAGAAGCGCTTGCTTAAAATCAGCTTCAATGTCGGTTTTGATGTAGATATGACTTTTATATTCAGCCAAAAGGTCTTGATTTTGCTCTCTTTCGGTACTTACCGCATAGGGTGAGGACTTGGAGAGAATGCTGAGGGCTTGTGCTAAATTCAAGGTTCTTTCTCTTCAAAGGTTGATTAAACGGACTTTCTTTGTGGGATTGAATACTACCAAACGAAGAAAACACACGATACCGTATATGAAATGCATCTAGTTTAAATGGGTAATTTATAACCACCATTTATGCAACCAGTTCATATTACTCTTCTCACACAAAAGTTGAATTCTGACCTTAATAAAATTTGAGCCAACTGACATTGCTATGAGTCAGAATTTTCAACTTTCGTATGACGTAAGCACTATACCCCCAAGAAAAATGTACGTATATTCTGTATACATCAACATGTATCATTTTCAGGCATTAAAACAGCACAATGACTATCAAATGGGATCAACTTCTTCGCTTCAAACTGATTGAAGTAGTCGCGTTGTGGGAAGGTCGAGTTACCACTAATCATTTGTGTAACTCATTCAATATAAAGCGACAACAAGCATCTCGAGACATCAAAGCATTCCAAGAGCAGTTTGAGTTCCCCCCTCTTATCCACGATAGAAGTATTAAAGGTTATCGCCCGTCAGAAGACTTCGTCCCTCGCTTTACAAAAGGCACACCAAACGAATACTTGTCACTGCTGCACAAATACAGCAATGAGCACGTCGATGGTTTCGACATACAAAACTTAGGTCATGCCGATTCTATCGTTCTCTCTGTTCCAGATAGGCACGTCGCTCCGATCATTGTTCGCGGCTTGCTGCAGGCTGCTAGAGAAAAGCGTCGAGTGGATATTGAGTACGTTTCAATGGATAGCCCAAAAGGCCGTGGTAGAAACATTGTTCCTCACACTATCGTATTTGACGGCTTTCGCTGGCATGTACGCGCTTACTGCGAAGATAGACAAATGTTCTTAGATTTTGTTTTAAGCCGCTTCCGAGGAGAGCCAGAACTGCTCGACAAGTCGAACATTGGAATGGATGCGGATGAAGACTGGATGATTGAAGAAACCATCCAAATCATTCCAAATCCGCACTTAACACCGGAACAACAAGCCATTGTGAAAGCAGATTACGGAATGGATGAGTCATCTTTTACTATCAGTTGCCGAAGAGCACTGATTAAGTACTTGGTTAAGCGATTAGATATATGCGTAGATCAGAGAAAACTAAAATCCTCTCCGAAAAAATACCAACTAACAGTCGCTAACCCTCACGTGGTTAAACGTTGGCTTTTGTAATTGATTGCCCCTTTACAACATGGGGCATCAGTTTCAATATCAAACAACAGAAATGCGGTATAAAAAGTCATTGATGGAGGTGATTCTGACCTGAGCGCCTTCTTCTAAAGAGTGCTTTTCGAAGAATTGTTTTTGGATCGCTCGCTCTCTGAAAATTCGCTTTGTCCCATCGATGTCTGTTGTCACTGCACCGACGCCAGCAAACTCTATCGTCAGCAATTCGGGAGCAATCAATGAGCGGTTCTTTCCACCAACTGTTGATTTAGGAAACTGGTCCATAAAGCCAGTCAAATACATATGAGAGTTTCGGATATTGCCGCCAGTCAACGTGATGACTTGATTCATATTGCAAGCTCCTGATTTTAATGGTTCCAAAACGACAAAACCCCGATAACTCGAGGAGCTATCGGGGTTTCTAAATAAATGGCACGCCCTATAGGATTCGAACCTATGACCACATCCTTAGAAGGGACGTGCTCTATCCAGCTGAGCTAAGGGCGCGCTACAGGGACAGGATTATACGAGTTCAAACGCTTAAATCAACGGGTTTTCATAACATTCTGATCTGAGTGCCTAAAAAAAGGGCACTGAAATGAGAAATGTTCAAAAACACCACAAAGCAAACGTTTGCGTATGGATGTCTCACAGTTTTTCTGCGACAATGCGCAGCGATTAATTTGCCTTCTCAATTTATTAAGGAAAGTCATGACTGCTCAAAATATTGATGGAACCCTTATCTCCCAAACTGTTCGTTCGGAAGTTGCGGCTCGAGTGAAAGCTCGCAAAGAAGCAGGACTACGTGCGCCAGGGTTGGCAGTGGTTTTAGTTGGCGAAGACCCAGCATCTCAGGTATACGTTGGCAGTAAGCGCCGTGCGTGTGAAGAAGTTGGCTTTGTCTCTAAGTCTTTTGACCTTCCTGCGACAACGTCGGAAGAAGAGTTGTTGGCACTTATCGATGAGTTGAACAACGATGCAGAAATCGACGGCATTCTTGTTCAGTTGCCACTTCCTGCTGGCATCGATGCAACACACGTTCTTGAGCGTATTCACCCAGAAAAAGACGTAGATGGCTTCCACCCTTACAATGTGGGCCGTCTAGCGCAGCGCATTCCTAAGCTTCGCTCTTGTACACCAAAAGGCATCATCACTCTTCTTGACCGTTACAACATTGAGCTACGTGGTAAGCACGCGGTTGTGGTTGGCGCATCGAACATCGTTGGCCGCCCAATGACGCTTGAGCTGCTTCTTGCTGGCTGTACAACAACGACTTGTCACCGCTTCACAAAAGACCTAGAAGGCCACGTTCGCCAAGCTGATCTAGTTGTCGTTGCAGTTGGTAAACCAAACTTCATTCCTGGTGAGTGGATCAAGAAAGGCGCAGTTGTGGTCGATGTGGGCATCAACCGTCTTGAATCTGGCAAGCTAGTGGGTGACGTGGAATACGATAAAGCACGTGAGAATGCGAGCTTTATTACACCAGTACCGGGCGGCGTTGGCCCAATGACGGTAGCAAGCCTAATTGAGAACACGATGCTGGCTTGCGAGCAGTTCCATACGAAGAAATAAAGAATTACCGATACTGAAAGGGCTCCGCAAGGAGCCCTTTTTGTTTGAAGTAATAACCCCCTCTAACTCCCCCTTGAAAATGGGGAGGACCGGACTGAGATCGCTTTTAGTTCGCTGACTTATTCAAATACCGAAACCGGATTTAGTTTGGAGCAGCAACCCCCTCTAGCTCCCCCTTGAAAATGGGGAGGACTGGGCTGAGTTTGCTTTTAGCTCCCTGACTTATTCGAATGCCGACGCTGGATTTAGTTTGGAGCAGCAACCCCCTCTAGCTCCCCCTTGAGAATGGGGAGGACTGGGCTGAGTTTGCTTTTAGCTCCCTGACTAATTCAAATGCCAAAGTTGGATTTAGTTCGGAGTAGCAACCCCCTCTAACTCCCCCTTGAAAATGGGGAGGACTGGGCTGAGTTTGCTTTTGGTTCGCTGACTTATTCAAATACCGAAACCGAATTTGGTTCGGAGCAACAACCCCCTCTAACTCCCCCTTGAAAATGGGGAGGACCGGACTGAGATCGCTTTTAGTTCGCTGACTTATTCAAATACCGAAGCTGAGTTTAGTTCTGAGTAACAACCCCCTCTAGCTCCCCCTGGGAAAGGGGGAGGACTGGGCTGCATTCGCTTTTTGTTTCCTGACTTATTCAAATGCCGAAGCTGGATTTAGTTCGGAGTAGCAATCCCCTCGAACTCCCTCTTAAAAATGGGGAGGATCGGGCTGAGATCGCTTTTACTCATGAAATTACAGCGAACATCATATTAATTGTCGGTTGGTGTTTCACACTAAGCGCGCTCAGGTCTAGTCCCCTCCCCTTTCTAAGGGGAGGGTTAGGGAGGGGTTGAGAACGCAAAGGAAGCACAAGTGCCACAACGAACTTTTAATTTAAAATACCAAAAACCAATCAGAAGTCGATTACGTGTAAATATGCCAAAACCTGAAAAAGTACTTTGGCAAAGAATCAGGCGTAAACAGCTTGGCGTAAAGTTTCGTAGGCAACATGGCATTGGTCGCTATATTGTTGACTTCTATTGTACGGAATTGAACTTGGTTATTGAGATTGATGGCGATAGCCATTTCTCTGATGAGGGAAAAGAGAAAGATGCAATGAGGGATGCATTTCTGGAAGCATTGGGGATTGAGGTTCTGCGATTCACCAACGAAGAAGTGATGAATCAGACCGAGTCCGTTTTGGAAAGGTTATTCAATTTAGTTCGGAGCAGTAACCCCCTCTAACTCCCCCTTAAAAATGGGGAGGACCGGGCTGAGATCGCTTTTGGTCTTCTAACTTATCCAAATACCGAAACCGGATTTAGTTTGGAGCAACAACCCCCTCTAACTCCCCCTTGGAAAGGGGGAGGACCGGAAAGAGAACGATTCAACTAATGCAATCGCCACAGAAGTTGTATTAACTGTCGATTGACGCTTCACAATCAGCGCACTCGGGCCGAGTTCCCTCCCCTTTCGAAGGGGAGGGTTAGGGAGGGGTTCTGTTATAAGCTCAAAATCACGCCAGCGATTGATGCACTCATCAGGTTAGCCATCACACCTGCAATAATTGCTCGGAAACCGTGTTTAGATACGAAAGCGCGCTTCTCAGGAACAAGTGAACCTAGGCCACCAATTAGCATTGCCATGCTTGAGATGTTAGCAAAGCCACACAGAGCAAAAGTCACAATCGCTTGTGAATGGGCACTCAGTTGAGACTTCACATCAGCCAATTGAATGAAAGCGACAAACTCGTTCACTACGATTTTGTTACCGATTAATGAGCCTGCAGTGATGGCCTCATTCCAAGGAATACCAAGCAACCAAGCAACAGGAGCAAACACGTAACCAAGGACTAGTTCAAAACTCAGTTGGACACCAAACCAATCACCAACCCAGCCTAGCACACCGTTAAGCAGTGCAATCACACTGATGAATGCCAGCAAAGTACCACCAACAGAGATAGCAATACTGACACCAGCCATAGCACCATCCGCCAAAGCTTCTACCACGTTAGTTGCACGCGGGATCTCTACTTGGCTGATATCGATATCTGGTGCTTTTACCTCATCTTCTGGCATCAGCATTTTCGCCATCAAAAGACCAGCTGGTGCAGACATAAATGCCGCAGCTATCAAGTAGTTTAAATCCACCCCTAAAGAAGCGTAACCAACCAGAGTACCACCAGCAACAGAAGCCAAACCACCCGTCATTACCGCGAAGAACTGAGAATCCGTCATGTGCTTTAGGTATGGCTTCACCATTAACGGAGCTTCAATCGTGCCAACAAAAATGTTCGCGGTTGCAGAAAGCGATTCCGCACGGCCAATACCCAATAGCTTTTGGATACCACCACCAATGAAGTTAATGACTCTCGGCATTACCCCTAGATGATACAAACCAGAGATTAATGAAGAGAAGAAGACGATGATGCCAAGGACATTAATCGCAAACGTGAATCCGCCAGTAGCAAGATTACCAAAAAGAAATGCGATACCTTCTTGGCCATAGTTGATCAGTTTAGAGACGACGCCACTTACCGAACTTAACGCTTCTCTGCCTGCTGGTACATACAGCACTAGCAGTGCAAACAGCACTTGAAGAGCAAACGCTAAAGATACCGTTCTGAGCTTGATATTTTTTCTGTTTGTAGAAAGCAGCCATGCTACGAATAGAATGGCTACGATACCAATAATTGAGTTCATAAAGTGGTTCCGACAAAAGGGGGATAGGAAAGGCGTCGGATTCTATAGCGAGAAGAAAAAGCTGCAAGTTGGGTATGTTAACAGTGTGAAAAGTCAGCCTGACTACTATTTAATCACAAATGTAAGCAATTGAAATTATTGAGCTTAAACGTTTGCCTCTTTATATTGTTTCCATTTGGAAAAGATGTTTCTGAAACCAGAAAAATTTTGTGACTTAAATCACCTTATGTAGCCACTACTTTGGTAAAGAGATGTATGGTGCTAATTTCTGATCCCAGTGACAAGGCGTGCCAATCCTTTGCTTAATAAAATCGATCACTGCGGAGAGCTTTTTCGGCATGTGTTGACGGCTTGGGTAGACCGCATAAAACGGCATTGATTGACTTGCTTTCCAGTCTGGTAACAGCTGAATCAACTTACCGGTTCGGAACTCATCACCAAGCAGATAAGTGGCTAAGTAGGCAATTCCCCACCCCGATATCGCAGCATCACGAACCGCTTCTGCTAAGTCAACCGAGTAGTTGCCTGATACTTTGACATTAAGCTCTTGCTCACCTTTAGTGAAAGCCCAACTGGTGTAATCGCGCTCCCAACTTCTATATATCAAACAATTGTGTTGAGAGAGCTCATTGGGTTCCGTGGGTGTGGTGTGCTTTAGCAAGTATTCTGGTGAGGCAGCTACAATAAACTGGCAATCTGTTAATCGCTGTGCAATGTAGCCTTCTGGTAGGCGCTCATTGTTGGTGATCCAAAGGTCTAACCCCTCATCTAACATATCCACTTTGTAATCAAATAGGTGAACTTCTACTTGTAGCTGTGGGTACTGCTCTCGCAACTCTTGAATCGCAGGAATAATATGTAAGGTGCCAAATGACTGCGATAGTCCCAATCGGACGAGGCCCGCCACTTCATCTCTTTGGCTTTCCATTTCGAGCGTGGCGCTTTTCACCGCTTGTAAAACTTGCTCACAATGGTGATAAAAAGTTCGTCCAGCCTCCGTCGGGGTGAAACTACGTGTGGTGCGTTGCACAAGCTTAATGCCTAGAGAAGCCTCTAGTTGACTGAGCTGCTTACTGACGTGAGACACGGACACACCTAGGCTCTTAGCCGCGGCGGTAAAGTTCTTATGTTTGATCAACGCAGAGAAGATCACCATTTGTGCAGCACGTTCAGATAACACGCAAACCTCGATAAAATTTGAGAAAACAAAGGGCTCCGAAGAGCCCCTTTCATATTCACTGATTAGTTAGAATTAAGCACTTAGAAAGTGATGCGGTCAGCTAAATGACTTACCGCCAGTGCAAAGTAGTAAGAGCGGTTCCACTTCATCAATACGTTGTAGTTGTTGTACACCAAGTAAGTACGGCCGTTTTCATCATCTGGCATGATTAGCCAAGCTTTGATGTCTTCATCCAGTGTAGGCAGCGGACTACCATCGTACTTAGTAATGCCCAACTTGCTCCACTCTTGTAGGTACTTGCCTTTTTCAGCACCACGACCTTCAAGGTTATGATCAATACCATGCGGCACTTTTACTTGGCGACCCCAAGTATATTTATCGTCCCAACCAGACTCACCTAAGTAGTTAGCGGTTGAGGCAAACACGTCTGCTTCTGATTGCCAGATGTCTTTCTTACCATCGCCATTGCCATCTGCGGCAAAACGCAAAAATGAGCTAGGCATAAACTGACATTGACCCATCGCACCAGCCCACGAGCCTTTAAAGTTTTCTAGCTCGATATGGCCTTGATCAAGAATTTGTAGCGCGGCCATGGTTTCTTTGCGGAAAAACTCTTCACGTCGACCTTCAAATGCCATGGTCGACAACGCATCGATAACACGGAAGTTGCCAGTGAACTTGCCGAAATTACTTTCCACGCCCCAAAGCGCGACAATAAAGCGAGGTTGAACACCAAACTCATCACCAATGCGTTTTAGCTCTGCGTAATGCTCTTTGTATAACTGCTTCGCTTGTTTAACCTTCCACTCAGGTACTGCACGTGGGATATACTCGTCCAACGTCAGCTTTTTTTCTGGCTGGTTTCGGTCCGCTTTCACCGCGCGTGGTTTGTATTCAACATCGGCAAACGCGGCACTGATGACTTGCTCAGAGATACCTTTATCACGAGCTTCTGCTCGCAGTTTATTAAGGTATTCGTCAAATCCTTCGCTACTAGCAAAAGCCGAAGTACAAACCCCTAAGCTAAGCATCGTTGCCAGTATTTTTTTCATATTGCCCTCCTTGAGCAAGGCAGATCACTCAATAGCAAACCGACTTATTGTTCGTCTTTCTGTTGAGCTTTTTGTTCTTTGTATTTTTCTAATAAATTTTCTGGTGGTGGCGGCAACTGAAGGAAAAAGCCTTCGTTTTGTAATGAAGCTTTCACTTTCTCGACATCCACTTGCGCTAAGCTACGACCTTCTAGTTTGATCGTCATAACCGGCATAGGCTTACCGAACATCTGCATAAGTGTGTCAGGCACCTGTGAAAAATCGTCTTTTTTCGGGATGTAGAGGTAAGCGCCTTCTTTCTTGGAACTTTTATAAATAGAACAAAGCATGACAAGCCTTTTGTGCTGATTTCCGCCATTTTGGGGCGGATTTAAATAAAAACGTAAAATTCTCGCAAACTTGATAGCAAAAATGAGATTAAATCACTTATTTGCCTTTAAGATAACTTGCTGCGTCAAGGGATGAAATATAACATGACATACCTAGTTTAAGGCAACGCTCTTTCAACAGAGGCAAGAAGTCCACGATGACCCATTCACCTGACCTTAAAGGTAGCAGTTTTACATTGTCTGTTTTACACCTTTCTGACAATGAGATCGTCAAAACTGTCGAATTTTTGCAAGAAAAGGTTTCTCAAGCTCCTTCTTTTTTTGCGTCCGCCCCATTGGTGATCAATATAGCAAAAGTCGAAGGCGATATTGATTTTAACGCATTGAAGCAAGGTATTGCTGATGCCGGCTTTATTCCGGTTGGCGTAACGGGTTGCAAAGACAAACGCATACAAAACCTTGCCTCTGAAGCGGGCTTCGCCATTATGTCTGCTAGTAAATCTCCTGCAAAAGCACCAGCGAAAATGGCACCAACTAAAGTGGTGCGCACGCCTGTTCGCTCTGGCCAACAGGTATACGCCAAAGATGGCGATTTAGTCGTACTCGCGCATGTTAGCGAAGGGGCTGAAGTCATTGCCGATGGCTCTATTCATATTCACGGAACATTACGTGGCCGTGCAATCGCAGGAGCAAGCGGACAAAGCGAAGCTCGAATTATCTGCCACAATTTACAAGCTGAGCTAATCTCCATAGCGGGTGACTATTGGCTTAGTGATCAAATTGCGAGTGAGTTCTGGAAACAAAAAGTAATGATCAGTAAAGCAGAAGAATCATTACATCTTGAGACTCTCACGATTTAAGTTTTAAAAAGGAAATAAAATGGCACGCATTATTGTTGTAACGTCTGGTAAGGGTGGCGTGGGTAAAACCACTTCTAGCGCAGCCATCGCTTCTGGTCTTGCCCTCAAGGGTAAAAAGACAGCGGTGATCGATTTCGATATCGGCCTGCGTAATCTCGATTTAATCATGGGCTGCGAACGTCGCGTTGTTTATGATTTCGTTAACGTTATTAATGGTGAGGCAACGCTGAACCAAGCGTTGATCAAAGACAAACGTACCGATAACCTGTTTATTCTTCCTGCTTCTCAAACTCGAGATAAAGATGCACTGACTAGAGACGGTGTACAACGTGTGTTCAACGAGATGGGTGAGATGGGTTTCGATTTCATTATCTGTGACTCTCCAGCAGGTATCGAGCAAGGTGCTCTAATGGCGCTTTACTACGCAGATGAAGCGATCGTAACAACCAACCCTGAAGTCTCTTCAGTACGCGATTCAGACCGTATTCTTGGTATTCTTGATTCTAAATCACTTCGCGCTGAGCAAGGTTTAGAGCCAGTGAAGCAGCACCTTCTACTGACTCGCTACAACCCTGGCCGTGTAAACCAAGGTGAAATGCTGAGCGTTCAAGACGTAGAAGAGATCCTACATATTTCCCTACTTGGTGTTATCCCTGAAAGCCAAGCTGTATTGAATGCATCAAACAAAGGTGTTCCTGTTATTTTCGATGAGAATACAGATGCTGGTATGGCGTACTCAGATACCGTTGACCGCCTACTGGGTGAGCAAGTTGAATTTCGTTTCCTTACTGAGGAGAAGAAAGGACTCTTTAAACGACTATTTGGAGGCTAATAATGTCACTATTGGAATTTTTCCGACCTCAGAAGAAAGCATCAGCAAGCCTAGCGAAAGAGCGTTTACAAATCATCGTGGCGGAACGTCGTAGCCAAGATGATCCTGCGCCTTCATACTTACCGCAACTTAAGGAAGACATCCTTAAAGTGATCAGTAAGTACGTGGCTATTGACCCGAACATGGTTGACCTGACGTTTGAGCACAAAGACGATGACATTTCCGTTCTTGAGCTCAACGTGAAGTTGCCAGAAGACGAGAAGTAATTACTTTTCGTCTTTGCCTGAGTGCCCTCCTCTTCGTCATTCTGAACAGCGAGGAACGAGCGTAATTCAGAATCTGTTCCCAACGAGCTCGGATTGTTGAGGTATGGCTTTGGCTTCAAAGCAAGCGAGCTGTGAGTAGACTCCTAGTCTCACTTAGATTCTTACAGTTCGCTAGATTATCTGGAACGACTCGGTAGCTTAGCGTCGTAAGATGAGAACTTCAGGCAAAATACAAATGCGTGTTACAAAAAAAGGTTGGCCTATTTGCCAACCTTTTTCGTTTATCTTGTTTTGAGTAGTGCTTACTTGAGAATCTTATCCATCTTCTCACCGAGCAACTCTAGACGCCAACCTTGCATCACGTCCGGTAGTCTCGCTGGATCACGATCTTTCTTCCAAACCCAACTGATGATTTGGTTAATCTGCTTTTTCGACGCCAAAAACTCGGTCGCTAAGCCAGATTTTTGAGACGCTACTTTCACTACGTCCTTCATGTTCTTGAAGATTTGCTTGTAGCCAGGGTAATCCATCAAACGTTCAATAGTAGCAGGGTACTCATCGGCTGGAGTGAGCTTCGCTTGCTTGACGATAGCCGCTATACGCGCACCATGACGATTGATTGCGCGAATATCAATATCTTCTGCTTCCATCTTCTTGAAACTCGTCAGGCCAAGGCGTGCCACTGTGAGCAAGTCCCCTTCTTTGAAGATGAAGTTCAGCGCAAGATCGCGCTTTAGTGCTTCGCGGTAGCGCCAAGTTGCAAGAGGCTTAAGAACGGCTAACTCTCGAGGCTTTAGCTGCCAAGCGCCTTTAATATCAAGGTAGGCGTTGTCTGGGTTGGTATTACGAATACGTTTAGAAACCAGTAGGTCGCTTTCTTGCTGAACAGCTTCCCACCAGCCTGCTTCCGTCACCTTATCGAACAACTTCTCATAGAGAGGCAGCAAGTAGTGAACATCCGCTGCGGCATAATCAAGCTGCTTTTGTGTTAATGGACGTGCCATCCAATCGGTGCGAGATTCACTCTTATCCAGTTCCACACCAAGGTATTCTTCGACTAGCGTTGCAAAACCGGTTGAAAGTCCGTGGCCAAGAAACGCCGCCATAAGCTGAGTGTCCACCATTGGGAATGGCGTGCAATCAAAGGCATTTTGGAATACTTCTAAATCTTCACCACATGCGTGTAGAACTTTAAGTACTGAGGTGTCTTTAAGTAACTCAACAAATGAACTCATGTCGGTAAGTTCAGTTGGGTCAATTAGGGAAAGTTGCTTGCCATCGAAAAGCTGAATCAAGCCTAGCTGCGGATAGTAAGTCCTTACACGGACAAACTCAGTATCCAACATAACGACATCTGCTTCTCGAGCTAGAGCGCAAACTTGTTCTAGGTCTTTGTTTTTAGTAATAATTTGATAATTCACACGCTTCTCGCTATAAAAAAATGCCAGCAAAACGCTGGCATTCTAACATTAATTATCAATAAATGATTGTTGCACAAAGAAATCCGCTTATGCGCTCTTCTTCGCGAGCTCTGCGTCGTTTTCTTCACGCAATACGCGACGAAGGATCTTACCTACGTTAGTCTTAGGTAGATCTTCACGGAACTCAACCAACTTAGGTACTTTGTAGCCAGTTAGGTGTTGGCGACAATGTGCAATGACTTCGTCTTTAGTTAAGCTTGGATCACGTTTAACCACGTAAATCTTCACTAACTCACCAGAAACTTCGTGAGGCTGACCAATAGCAGCGACCTCAAGCACTTTACCGTGCAGAGCAACCACATCTTCGATTTCGTTCGGGTAAACGTTGAAGCCAGACACAAGAATCATGTCTTTCTTGCGGTCGACGATGTGTAGGAAGCCTTCCTCATCAAACTTAACGATATCACCGGTCGATAACCAACCATCTTCGTTGATCACTTCTTTGGTCGCTTCCGGACGCTGCCAGTAGCCCTGCATAACTTGAGGACCACGAACTTGAAGCTCGCCGGTTTCAGTGTTTGGTAAGCCGTTACCTTCTTCATCAACGATACGTACTTCCGTTGATGGTACAGGCAGACCGATAGAGCCGTTGTATTCCACTAGGTCATGCGGGTAAGCCGCCACGAGCGGAGAACATTCTGTTAGGCCGTAACCTTCAAGTAGGTAACATCCTGTTGTTTTCTGCCAACTCTCTGCAACCGCGCGTTGTACTGCCATACCACCACCTACTGCTAGGCGAAGGTTACTGAAATCTAGCTCATGGAAATCTTCGTTATTTACCAATGCATTAAACAGCGTGTTTACGCCGGTAATAGCGGTGAACTGGTGCTTCTGCAGCTCTTTCACAAAACCTGGAATGTCACGTGGGTTAGTAATCAGTAGGTTGTTGCCACCCATTTCGATGAATAGTAGACAGTTCACCGTCAGTGCGAATACGTGATAAAGCGGCAACGCCGTCACAACCAGTTCACGCCCCGGAGACAGTACTGGACCATAAGCGCCTTTCGCCTGCATTACGTTCGCAATCATATTGCGGTGCGTCAGGATTGCGCCTTTCGCTACGCCCGTTGTACCGCCGGTGTACTGAAGGAACGCAATATCATCGCCAGACATAAATGGCTTCACGTACTGAAGACGACGACCTTTATGCAGCGCTTTACGCATTGAGATTGCACCCGGCAGATCGTACTTAGGTACCATGCCTTTCACGTACTTAACTACGAAATCAACAAGCGTACCTTTCGCACGTGGCAGCATTTGACCAAGGCTGGTCAGAACTACGTGCTTAACAGGCGTGTTTTCAACGATCTGCTCAAGTGTGTTCGCGAAGTTAGAAACGATAACGATCGCCGTTGCGCCAGCATCGTTTAGCTGATGCTCTAGCTCACGGGGAGTGTAAAGTGGGTTCACGTTCACCGCGATACAACCAGCACGCAAAATACCAAATAGCGCGACAGGGTATTGCAGCAGGTTTGGCATCATAAGAGCAACGCGGTCACCCTTTTTCAGCTTTAGTTCGTTTTGTAGGTATGCGGCAAATGCGCGGCTACGCTCTTCCAACTTGCGGAAGGTCATGACCGAGCCCATGTTCATGAATGCCGGTTGGTCTGCGTATTTTTGTACAGACTGCTCGAACATTTCTACCAAAGACTCATATTGCTCTGGATTGATGGTTTCAGGTACGTCACTTGGATAACGTGAAAGCCATGGTTTATCCACGATGTTACTCCTCGTTTATAACTGGCTAAAAAATAGCGTCCTTTTTATTTTGAGCACTATTACAGCACAGCAAACGTGCTTGAGCACGTAACTCTCAAACACTTGTTTAAATTTTGTTAACTACACCAAGAATTCGCTTTGCGACCTCGAGCTTTTGCTCTAAATGACAATGATGCCCACCTGCGACAGAAACCACATTCGGTGGATTTTCTCCCCAATCGACTTGGTTAGACTGTAAATGCTGAAATCCTTTGTCACCTAAAATGATCAGGTGCGGACAGCAGATTTGGCTGGTTATTGCATTCGCGTGATCCTGCGCCATACGATAAAGAGACTCGCATTTTAATTTGGCATCATGTCGCCAAAACCATTGGTTATCACGACATTCAGTTCCGCGCTCTACGATAGGCATCAACTGCTCGGCGGTCAGGTGATTCGCTTGCATGCGTAGCTTTAACGCCAGATCGAAAGAAGCGATGGCTCGCTCCGGTTTGTTACGTTGACGTTGTCGACTGAGGACACCGGTACGCAGACGTTTAACGCTATTTGAAGGGTTTTCAGCGAGTGGGCCTGCCCCTTCAATTTGCACTAATGCTTCGACTTGCTCTGGAAAAGCAGCACTATAGCAACTTGCGATTAATGCGCCTAGTGAATGCCCTACTAACACGAGTCTGTTTGGCGATAATTCATCCAATAGTTGGTGTAAATCAGCAATGTAGTCATGAAAAGGATAGTAATTATCGGAGGATTTATGACTGGAGAGACCATGACCAAATAGGTCAATTGCTAACAAGTGAAGCTCAGGCGCTTTCTGGTTAATAGCATTCATCAGAGCCTTAAAACTGCCCGCATTATCCATCCACCCATGAAGAAAAACGACTGAACAAGCAGTCGTTTTTTCGTTTCCGATCTCTAGGGCAGCCATACTCCCAGATGGGAGTTCAAAACGGCGCTCATTAATCACAGATTACTTAACCTTCTTGATCACCTTGCCGTCTTGCGGAAAATCATTTCGCATCATGCGGCAGTTAATGGAGTAACAAGGGTAGAAGTAAGTTGGCGTATCGTACATGCGTACACGCTCTTCAATCTTCCATAAGCGGTAGCCATCGCCTTTCACTACAGGGAAAATGTAAGGGTGCTCACCGATTTTGCCTTGCTCTTCCCCTGCACTTTTACCAACAACAGTAATCAGCCTGCCTTTGCTAAACGATACTGGTTCTAAATATCCATCCATATATACAACAAAGCGGCCAATAGGTTCTTTATCAATATTTGGTTTACCAGTTTTACTAATTGGGAGGTTCACAACTTCCAAACGGGTTTTATCTTTCAAGTTGTCGACTTGAGCAATAACGCCGCCGAGTCTTACATCTTCCTTAACTTGACCTTGGGATTCTGCGAAGGTTTTATAATCTGTTATGACTTGTTCTGTTGACGCAGTAAGCTCTTCTGGTAGGGAGCTACACGCGGACAAGCCAATCGTAACAAGAAGGGTAAATAAAATTCGTTTGGATAGGTTCATGTTTCCCCTTTAAAGGTTGTGTTGCAGTTTAGATGTAAATATCGACACCAAGCAATTGAGCGAGTTCCTCTTTTTTCGCTTGGTTCATTACACCCATATATTCTTCCATGGCTTTGCGAGCACGTCCTTCAGGCAAATCATATTGAATTTGAGCCCGATGTATTTGTGATTCATCAACCTGTTTGATGGAGTGCGCGACCGCATTCGCCACCTTTGATGGTTGGCCAACGGGTTGCTTTTGCTGACTTTTCTTTACCTGACTTTTTTTGTTGGTTTTCGTCGTTCGATTTGCACCGGGAACCAACGCAGGAGGTAAACCATTTATCGATGCCATAACGCTCCATCTTTATTTAGGGCGAAGTAAACTTCGCCCTAACTCAATAAGGATTATTCGCGACCTGGTAGCTTCTTCCAAGTCACATTGTCGCGCAGATAAACTGGGCTCGACTCTTCTACTGGAACGGTATTGCCTTTCTCCAGCTCTTGTTTCGCCAAAATGACAATGTCTTGCGAATCAGGGTAAAGTACCTCACCAGCAGTTAGATTCAATCGAAGTTGACCTAACTCATCTTGGTATGCATCCCAACCTGTACCTGCGGTTGTCCATGTATTATCGTCAGCTTGTACTTCTTCGGCTAAACGCGCAGGTGGAATCACGCATTCTGCATCCACTCCTGCCCATTCACCATTCTCTTGACGAGTATAACGAGCCCAATAAACTTCACTCATGCGTGCATCAATTGCAACCGCAACATCAGTCGCGCCGTGTCGGCGGTAACTGCCTTGCGCCATGGCTGCGAGTGTTGAAACGCCAATCATTGGTAGATCCGCACCAAATGCTAAGCCTTGTGCAATACCAATACCGATACGAACACCAGTAAAGCTACCCGGGCCACGACCAAATGCAAGCGCATCCAACTCTTGAAGGGTCAAACCGGCTTCTTTCAGAAGTTCATCTACCATTGGTAGCACTTTCTTGGTGTGATCGCGAGGTGCAACTTCACTACGTGAAATCACTTTATCACCCACTAATAATGCAACAGAACAATTTTCTGTTGCAGTATCGATAGCAAGAATTTTTGCGCTCATTTGACTCTCTATAACTCTGTTCTAAATGTAATTAAGGCCACTCTATGACTGGCTATCTTGTTCGGCTTTTAGGAATGTTTTGATTCGTTCTAGATCTCGTGTTCTTGGGATCGGAGGTAAACTTGCTAAAAAGATCCCACCATAATCTCGTGTGACCAAACGGTTGTCACAAATGATTAATGCACCGTGATCTTTCTGATCTCGAATCAAACGCCCTACCCCTTGTTTTAACGTGATAACGGCGTCCGGAATTTGCACTTCTGCAAATGGCTCACCACCACGTAACCGACAATCTTCAATACGTGCCTTAAGCAATGGATCATCAGGGGCTGTAAACGGTAATTTATCGATGATAACACAGCTCAGTGCATCACCTCTAACATCTATCCCTTCCCAAAATGCACCAGTGGCCACCAGCAGTGCATTACCCAGCTCCATAAACTCGGCTAGGGTCTTCTGTTTACTCATTTCGCCTTGCATGAGTACTGGCAAATCCAGCACTTCACGAAAGCGTTCTCCTAGCTCACGCATCATGCTGTGCGAAGTACATAAGAAGAAACAACGTCCGTCATTCTCTTCAATGACAGGCGCGAGCATTCGCACCAGTTTGTCGGCTAAGCCTGGGCTGTTTGGCTCAGGTAAATAACGAGGTACACATAAACGCGCTTGCTGCTCGTAATCAAACGGAGAAGGCAGGGAAAACTGTTGTTTTGGCTTCAGACCCAAGCGTTCAGTAAAGTGCTTGAAGTCACCAGAGACAGCAAGGGTTGCTGAGGTAAAAATCCACGCACCTTGTTTGATTTCGATTTGCTCATGGAATTTATCCGCCACCGAAAGCGGTGTAATGTGCAGGGCGAAATGGCGCGGAGAAGTATCGTACCAGTAGGAATAACCGGTGATGTCTACGTCACACACTCTGTCGATCCGACCTTTGATGAGGTTGGCACGCTCAAACGCGGTATCCAGCAATTGGCTTCTACCCAACGCCAGTTTTAGTACATCGATGGCAAGATCTAGGCTATCAATTAAACGTACCAGTTCACGCTTGATCGATTCCGATTGCAGAGCCTCACGCCAGTTGCCACGAAAACCAGGTTCACCTAATACAATGCGCATGTCCATGGCACTTTGCATCAGTTTATCCCCCACTTTTTGCAGTTGACGCATGTCTTTCGCTTCTGTGCGGTAGGCAATTTCAATGTCTTTGGCAAGCTCTTGGATCTGACGGCTGGAGATCGACTGTCCGAAGTATTCACTGGCGATATCTGGAAGCTGGTGAGCTTCGTCGAAGATGAACACATCTGCCTCAGGGATCAGTTCGCCAAAACCCGTTTCTTTTATCGCAAGATCTGCGAGGAACAGATGGTGGTTTACGACAACGATGTCCGAATCCATCGCACGTTTACGTGCTTTTAAGACGAAACAATCAGTATAGCTCGGACACTCTTTGCCTAAGCAGTTGTCGTTGGTTGAGGTAATGGTTGGGATGATCATGCTGTCTTCAGGCAGATCTTCACAATCTCCTAAATCGCCCGTTTTCGTTTCCGAAGACCAAGAGCGTACCTTAACCAATTGAGTCAGCAGTGTTGGATCTGCTTCGTTGGTGTGGCTTTCGACCATCTGTCGGCTTAAGCGATCTAAACAAAGGTAGTTAGAGCGACCTTTTAACAATGCTACTTGACCATAGAATCCCAACGCATTCACCATCAACGGCAGGTCACGATGATATAGCTGCTCTTGTAAGTTCTTAGACCCGGTACTGATGATGACTTTTTTGCCACTCAATAACGCAGGCACAAGGTAAGCGAAGGTTTTACCTGTTCCCGTCCCTGCTTCAACCACCAGCTGAGTTTGGTCTTTGATCGCACTGCTGACGGCTTCTGCCATATCGATTTGGGGCTGACGAGCTTGAAAACCAGGTATAGCTTTACCTAGCGCACCATCAGAGGAAAAGGTTTTTGCGATCATCCACTTTTTGCCTGAGCGAGAAAAATTGCCGAGAGTATACCAAAGAACGGGAAAGGATCACGAGGTGACAAAAGTGCAGAAAGTGAGCCGGGGCGAGCCAATAATAAGACCCGCCCCGGAAGGTGTTTGTGAAGTTATTTACGATTTAAGTAGCGATTTAGCCAAGCTGGTCCTTGGAATGCATCGTCTGATACCATGGCTTTCGCCGCTTCGGTAGGAGTGGCTTTATTTTCCCACATTTGACTGAGCACCTGCTCATCAATGCCTTGTTCTCCCACTAGTGCACTTACTCGCTCTTGGTACAGTTTGCGTGCTAGTAGTTCTTTATCCATACGCACCACCTTAGCCTTTTAATTTTGTCTTACGTCAACAAACTTGTGACTGTTTAAATTCACCTAGATAATTTGTTGAAACCATTTTGATAATAGATTATTTATGGTGGTCAAATTGCGGCATAGTTCACCCTATTAGGGCTAAACAATTTTTCGTACGCTAAAAAAAATAAAACATGGAAGTATTCTATTTATGGAAAAGAAAACACTACTTACTCATTGTTCAGACGCCCCAGGCCTGATCTCAAAAATCACCAATATTTGTTATAAGCACCAACTGAATATCGTCCACAATAATGAGTTTGTAGATAATGCCAGTGGTCACTTTTTTATGCGTACCGAGCTAGAAGGCTACTTCAATGATCAGACTTTTCTAGCAGATTTAGACCAAGCACTGCCTCAAGGTGCGAAGCGAAAGCTCATCAGTTCCCGCCGTAAGCGTATCGTTATTTTAGTAACCAAAGAAGCGCATTGTTTAGGCGATATTTTAATGAAGAACTACGACGGAAGTTTGGATGTAGAGATCGCAGCCGTTGTCGGTAACTACGACAAGCTACAAGGCCTTACTGAACGCTTCGATATCCCTTATCACCATGTTACTCACGAAGATCTGAGCCGCGAAGAGCATGAGCAAAAGATGCTCGAAGTTATCGCTCAATACGATGCGGACTTTTTAGTTCTGGCGAAGTACATGCGTGTGCTAACCCCAGCTTTTGTAGAGCAGTACCATCACAAGATTATTAATATTCACCACAGTTTCTTGCCCGCTTTCATCGGTGCGAAACCGTACCAACAAGCGTTTGATCGTGGCGTGAAAATCATTGGTGCAACCGCACACTTTGTTACCAATGATCTAGATGAAGGGCCAATCATTAAGCAGGACGTAATTCCTGTCGATCACACGTTCAGCGCACAAGATATGGCGCAAGCGGGTCGTGATGTAGAAAAGAACGTGTTGAGCAAAGCACTGAACAAAGTGCTCAATGACCACGTTTTTGTTTACGGTAATAAGACGGTTATTCTTTAAGTTAGTGACTGACTGCTAACTATTAAAAACGCGTAATTAGAGAAGGTATTGCCTTTTCGTTACGCGTTTTTTGTATCAGTCGTCGGATGTTTTATGGCAGTGCATGTAAGAGATTCCCGACTGCGCTCCTTCGTCGCTTTCGGGAATGACGTAAATGAGGCATGAACATGAAAGCTAATTAGTGCACATCCCTTAACCAAACACAAACGGCTTGAACTTCGTCAGTCCGACGAGCTTAAGCGAGATCAGGAATCTCATATTCGCGCACTGTCAGCTCCAGTTTGCCCACAAAGCTAACAGCGCACGTAAAACAAATTAAGCCTGCTCAGACTCCACAATACGCTTGAGTGAATGCGGATGCAGCTTGATACAAATGCCTTGATACTTAAACGCCACCGTTGGGTTATTCAAGCGTTCGCCTTCCCCTTTCGGGCTCGATAGTTTGATCTTCACACCCAGCTCTTCTAACTCACTAAAGCGTGCGCCAAACGCTGGATAAGTGTGTTTCAAATCAGCAAGAAACTCATCTGCGGTTTCGGCATGAGACGGAATCACGAACTCCACATGTTCCCAGCTTTCAGTTGGGTAGATTTTACCTTCCGCAGGGTATGGCAACT
Source organism: Vibrio sp. SCSIO 43153 (assembly GCF_023716625.1). NCBI lineage: Bacteria > Pseudomonadati > Pseudomonadota > Gammaproteobacteria > Vibrionales > Vibrionaceae > Vibrio > Vibrio sp. SCSIO 43153. The sequence continues at coordinate 869,786 of NZ_CP071855.1, read as the reverse complement.
CCAGACACTCAATCTTCCAGCCACGGCTTTCCAACGCTTTATCGAACTCAATAACAATAATTGGGCGACCGTTGATTTTCGCTTGTGAAATCACCTTGCCGTATTGAATCCAAGCCTCATGCGCGGCTTTCGCTGTTTCAGTATCATTAATACGCAGCGCAATATGGTCAGCTTGAGCAAAGCTCAGATCCAGTTTTAACAGGGATGCAAGCTCTTCAATCTTCGCCATAAATGCATCCAGATCTTGGATCATCAATTCAGGCGCTAGGCGTTTTTCAACTAGTTGAGTCGTCATTGTGGCTCTCTTTTGGGGCGATTTATCTCATTACTCTGAGCGCAATAGTAAACGCAAACCAAGCCACATTTCCATTCAATCGAAAAAGTATAAATTTCCCCTAATCCTCTCTGTATGAAAAGCAATAAAGTTGTTATCATTAGCCCCATTTTTGTGAACTCCAACAGAACTCGGCACTTATATCGCCGAGTTCTTCGTCCTTGAATTGAAGGAAACGCGTGTGAATATCCAAGCACTTATTAATGACAAAGTATCTCAGGCTCTAGAAGCCGCTGGCGCACCTGCAGGCAGTCCTGCAGCAGTTCGCCAATCAGCAAAGCCACAATTTGGTGACTACCAAGCAAACGGCGTAATGGGCGTTGCTAAAAAACTGGGTACTAACCCACGAGAATTTGCACAGAAAGTACTGGATGTTCTAGACCTAGACGGTATTGCGAGCAAAACAGAGATCGCTGGCCCTGGTTTCATCAACATTTTCCTAAGCGAAGAGTTCCTAGCGAAGCAAGCGGAAGCAGCACTGGCTGATTCACGCCTTGGCGTTGCTGCAGACGAAGCTCAAACTATCGTTGCTGACTACTCTGCACCAAACGTAGCAAAAGAAATGCACGTTGGTCACCTACGTTCAACCATCATCGGTGATGCGGTAGTACGTACTCTTGAGTTCCTAGGTCACAAAGTGATCCGTGCGAACCACATCGGTGACTGGGGTACTCAGTTCGGTATGCTTATCGCAAACCTTGAGCGTGTACAACAAGAGTCTGGCGAAGTTTCTATGGAACTGGCTGACCTTGAAGGCTTCTACCGTGAGTCTAAGAAACTTTACGACGAAGACGAAGAATTCGCAGTTAAAGCACGTAACTACGTTGTGAAACTGCAAAGCGGCGACGAGTTCTGCGCAGAAATGTGGAAGAAGCTGGTTGACGTAACCATGATCCAAAACCAACGTAACTACGATCGTCTAAACGTATCTCTATCTCGTGATGACGTAATGGGCGAGAGCATGTACAACGACATGCTACCTAAGATCGTAGCAGACCTTAAAGCACAAGGTCTTGCGGTTGAAGATGACGGCGCGCAAGTTGTGTTCCTTGAAGAGTTCAAGAACAAAGACGGCGAAGCGATGGGCGTTATCGTTCAGAAGCGTGACGGCGGCTTCCTATACACAACAACAGATATCGCATGTGCGAAATACCGTTACGAAGAGCTAGGCGCAGATCGTGTGCTTTACTTCATCGACTCTCGTCAGCACCAGCACCTAATGCAAGCTTGGACTATTGTTCGTAAAGCGGGTTACATCCCAGAATCTGTTTCTCTTGAACACCACGCATTCGGCATGATGCTAGGTAAAGATGGTAAACCATTCAAGACTCGTGCAGGTGGTACGGTTCGTCTTGCTGATCTTCTAGATGAAGCAGAAGTTCGTGCAGCACAGCTGATCGAATCTAAGAACCCAGAACTAGCAGAAGACGAGAAGAAAGCGATCGCGAACACAGTTGCAATGGCAGCGGTTAAATACGCAGACCTTTCTAAGCACCGCACCACGGACTACGTGTTCGATTGGGACAACATGCTAGCGTTCGAAGGTAACACTGCACCGTACATGCAATACGCTTACACTCGCGTAGCATCTGTATTCGCTAAAGCTGGCGTTTCTATGGATGATCTACAAGGTGAAATTAAGATCACTGACGAGAAAGAAAAAGCGCTTATCGCAAAACTTATGCAGTTCGAAGAAGCAGTTCAGTCTGTTGCTCGCGAAGGTCAACCACACATCATGTGTAGCTACCTATTCGAACTAGCAGGTCAGTTCTCTAGCTTCTACGAAGCATGCCCTATCCTAGTTGCTGAAGACGAAGCAGTGAAACAAAGCCGTCTGAAACTAGCAGCCCTAACAGCGAAGACCATCAAGCAAGGTCTATCTCTACTAGGTATTGATACTCTAGAGCGTATGTAAGCAAATCGAGAATCGAGAATCGAGAATCGAGAATCGAGAATCGAGAATCGAGAATCGAGACGATTTAGAAAGGTTGGCGTGAAAGCGTCAACCTTTTGTTTTATCTGGCGTATACTGATGTCATTCAATTCAAATCGGATAATATAATGAGTTTTGAACTGCACCCTCAATTGGCAAAAGACACTACCGTTATCGGTCACTTCCCACTGTGTGTGGCGCTTCTGCATAAAGACAATGCCGTGCCATGGGTTATCTTGGTACCAAAACGTGCAAACCTAAAAGAGCTTCACCACTTGCCAATGAAAGAACAGCAACAGTTTTTGCTAGAGTCTCAGGCAGTAAGCCAAGCACTAGAAGCAACATTCCGTCCAGACAAGTTAAACCTAGGCGCACTAGGTAACATGGTGCCTCAGCTACACATTCACCATATTGCTCGCTTCAAAGATGACGTAGCATGGCCGGGACCAGTTTGGGGCAGCACCAAAGGTGAATTCCGTACAGAAGAAGAGCAAAACGAATTGCTTGGCCGTATTAAAAACGTGCTATCACTGAGCTCTATTTTCCAAAAAGCATAAGCGCTGCCAGCGAAAATAATTCGCCTTTGAATATGGCTGAAACAGACAGAGAAAGATTAATACGTATTTGTAATAATCTTTCTCATTTTTCTAGGATTATCACTAAAATAAAACTTGTTTAGACTGCCCGCTCAGTTAGAGAGGGTCATCATGAAACAAGTCTTCAACACATTCCGATACGTCAGCTGGATCGCCATCATCTGTTCTATGGCTGCTTCATTCTTGCTTTTTCTTATGGGCGCAGCAAAAACCTATTCGGCATTTGCGGTCTTCATTCTTAATCAAACACCTCCAAAAGCACTCGCACATTTAGATAAAGCAGACATCGCGATCGCGTATTTGATCAAATCACTGGATACGTTTCTTGTCGCACTAGTTTTGTTCATCTTTGCTCACGGCATCTACACACTGTTTATTTCCAACAAAGCTAAAGCGAAAACACAAGAACCGTCGGTTTTGCATTGGATCAGAACCCCAAACATAGGCCACCTAAAAAACATTTTGGCTGAAGTCATTATTGTGATTTTGTTTGTGAAGTTCTTGGAGCTCGTACTGATTAATTTCGATAGCTTAGACTGGACAATCTTAACCCTACCAATTTCGATTTTAGTTCTAAGCCTTGGATTAAAGTTCTTAGAACTAGGCTCAACCAAGCACTCTGAAGATCACTGATTGAATAGACAAAAAAGAAAAGCCGCATCATTGCTGATGCGGCTTTGTCGTTCTTACTTGAGACTTCTTGCTGCTACATGGTTACTGTTAAAGATAACCCATCTTGCTTAGTTACAGAGTAGCGCACTCGAGTCACGTCATGAGCTTTATTGGTGTCGACTAAGCGGTTAACTTTACCCTTCTTGATCCACACGCTTAACATCGCGTCGGCTCCGTCTTCACTCATCCCAAACTGCTTAGCCAGATCTGACTGGGAGACGGTTCCTTTGTCTGCAATGTATTGATAAAGCTCTTTTAAAATCATGCTACTTGCACCTCTAGTGCACCTTGGTGCTTCTTACCTACTCGCTTGAACACGCGGTATGTACCAAAGAAGATTGCCACAATCACTGCCATCCAAATACCGCTAGTAATAGGGCTATCTGCAAAGTGTGTCAACTGGTTGTAGAACGTCGCACATAGATATGCCAAGCCCATTGTCCACACCGCAATAAAACGCGCGAAGTTATGGCCGAACTCACGTACGTATGCACCCATCGCTGCTACACATGGCGTGTAAAGAAGAATAAAGATTAGGTAAGCAAACGCTGCGTTACCAGAAGCAAATTGAGCTTTGATGTTACCAAAGATAGATGCATCTACTTCTTGCTCTTCTGCTACTGCACTTGAATCAGTAAGGTCACCGACTTCAATGCCCAGTGGATCTGAGTAGCTCAAACCAGCAAGGTTATCAGGGATACTCATTACCGCTTCTTCTAGGCTGCCCATTAGGTCAAATTCCGCTTCTTCGCCATCACTTGGTGTGGTGTACAGGCTGTTAAGCGTACCTACCACAGCTTCTTTAGCGAAGATCCCCGTAATAATACCAACAGTTGCTGGCCAGTTATCTTCTTGAACGCCGATTGGTGCAAACACTGGTGTCACGACTTGTGCTGCTTTAGAAAGTACAGAATTTTCACTGTCTTCGTTACCAAAACTGCCATCTGTACCTAGTGAGTTAAAGAAACTTAGGATTGCCACAACGATTACGATGGTTTTGCCCGCACCCAATACAAAGCGCTTCAGTTTTTGCCACGTTTTGATCACAACGTTTTGTAGTGTTGGAAGCTCGTAATCTGGCATTTCCATAACCAACGTGTCACTGCTACCTGGGTAAAGCGTGTGCTTAAGGAAAAGACCAGTGAAAATCGCAGCCACAATACCAAGTAGGTAAAGTGCAAATACAATGTTCTGACCTGAGCCAGGGAAGAACGCAGCAGCAAATAGCGCGTATACAGGCAAACGAGCACCACATGACATGAATGGCGCCATTGATGCAGCCAGTTTACGTTCACGCTCTTGGTCTAAAGTACGAGTTGCCATGATTGACGGTACGTTACAGCCAAAACCAAGAACAAGCGGAACAAATGCTTTGCCCGGTAGGCCGATCTTCTGCATCACTTTATCTAGTACGAATGCTGCACGAGCCATGTAGCCTGAGCTTTCAAGCACAGCTAGGAAAAGGTACAAACACGCGATAACTGGAATGAAAGTCGCGACTGTTTGGATACCACCACCGATACCATCAGCAAGAACAGTTACCAGCCAAACTGGCAAATGACCATCCAATAAGTGGTGACCGCCATCAACTAGCAACGCACCAACACCGATATCGAAGAAGTCGATGAACGCACTACCAATGTTGATAGAGAACATGAACATTAGGTACATCACAACGAAGAAGAATGGAATGCCCACCCACTTGTTGAGGATGAACTGGTCGAGCTTTTCAGTCACACTACGACTTAGCTTACCTTCGCTACGGCGTACTTTCTTACACTCTTCGTGAAGGTGCGTATATTTAGTGTCGGCAACATGCAGGTCAACATCCAGTTCAAGCTCAGTAATAGTGTTTTCAACGCTATTGCGGTCAGCATCTGACATACTGTTAAGAACAAGTGCATCTTTTTCTAATGCACGAATCGCTAGAGCACGGTTAGAAACGGTTTGATCATTAAAAAGAGCCGAAACGTTATTGATCGCCGCTTCCATTTGCTCGCCGTAGTTCAAAGACATTTCTTTTAGTGCAACACCTTGAACCACAGATTTGTGTAGCTTCTCTTTAAACTCGGCAACTTGTGCTTTGTTTGTCGCAGATAGACTTACTACTGGGCAACCCAGTGTCTTTTCCAGTTCAGCTACATTGATGATTTGGCGTTCGCGCTTAAGCGCATCCATCTTGTTCAAGACAACAATCATTGGACGGCCAAGTTCACGTAGTTGAAGTGTCATATATAGGCTACGTTCAAGACTGGTTGCATCTACTACGTTGATGATCAAATCTGCTGGGTGAGTTAAAACCGCACGGGATGCGATCGACTCATCAATGCTGTTGCTGTCGTTACCACTATCGAGTGAGTAAATACCAGGCAGGTCAGTCAGTGCAAAATCATCACCTGCATGTTTAAACTGACCTGTTTTCTTCTCAACAGTTACACCAGCCCAGTTACCAACCTGCTGTTTAGCACCTGTCAGGCCATTAAAAAGTGTTGTTTTACCGCTGTTTGGGTTACCTACAGTAAGAATTTGATATTGCATTATGCTCGCTCCACTTCAATGTTTTGCGCAATCGCTTCTCGCAATGCAACAGAAACACCACGAACTTCAACTTGCAGAGGGTCGCCCATAGGTGCGCGTCGAATTACTTTTACTAGAGTGTTAGGAAGTAGCCCCATTACCATGAGCTTTTTTCGAACATCTGAGGATAGACCTTCAAGTAATCGAATAGTTACCGTTTCTCCGGGTTTGATCTCTGATAGCTTCATAATGGCCCTTAAGAGTATTGCTAATGATAAATATTATTATTAAGAGTATTCAATGGGGCGATTCTACTCCCCAATACCCTCCTATTCATTGTGTGAAATCAAAGATTCCACGAATCTACCCTGTTTATTAGTCGTCAAGTTCGTTAATTAAAACTCCGTCATTTTCGTCAAAATCAATAAATGAGCCCACAGAAAACAATAACAAACCGATAACAAAAGAAACCCAAAAATAAATTAAACCCTATTTATCAATGCCTTACGGTATAAAATTCAACTTGTCGCATTTCTCACATAAAGGTGTCGTTATTTTTATAAGAAAAATAAGTAAGGTCTCGTATAGTTAACCCATCGAGAGGCAACAGCCACTCAAAAGAATTCCAGAGGTGGCATGGCAACATGTCACTCCGGCAGCAAGCGAAGGTGTCATTGACACCCGTGGTATAGTCCCCCCGGCTATACCACGATATTTTTTTCTTCTCTTTCTTTATTGTTTCTTAAGTAACCTCCACTAACCTCTTAAATCTCTACTACTAGTCAATAGTCGTTGTTACCCTTATTACCTATCGCTCTTACATACCACCCCATTGATTTTGAACTAGTTAACTAAAGCCCTGTGTCTAGTTTTTAGGCGACATCTCGTATCTCGTATCTCGTATCTCGTATCTCGTATCTCGTATCTCGTAGAAATTAAAGCGGATATCCAACAAACCAACATTTAGTTTGCTTTGTTCTATCAGCAGCTCGCACGGCAAGCGTAAAAAAGCCCAGCGCTAAGGCTGGGCTAAGTCATATCGAATTAAGAGCTATAGGCTTGTTTGGCTCTCTTGAGTCGTTGCGAACTTGGACGGTGGCAGTCCAAAATGCAGTCTAAACTTCTGACTAAAATAAGAAGGGTCATTAAAGCCACAATTAAACGCGACCTCGCTAATTTTCTCGCCAGCTAGGAGCTGCTCGCATGCTGTTTCTAAGCGAACTTCGGTAAGATAATCTTTAAAAGTACGAGATGACGCTGATTTAAAACGTCGTTGTAAGCTTCTTTCTGACATAAACAACAATTTTGCAGCTGAGGCAGTACCAAACTCAGCGTCGGAGAAATTGTCACTCACTAGCTGATAAACTTTGTTGAGCCACTCTTGTTCTGGTGACATCTTAACTGGCTCTTGCCTAGTCGGCTCTAACACGTCATCGAAGCTATTCATCATTACATGCTCGAGTTGTTCATCCGTGAAATGAACTTTCGGCCACGTAATGTCGAACTTATTCTGCGTATCAGAGCTTATAATCGATAACTTCCCTCCACTAGCTTCAACCAACGTTGATAACTGCTCAATACTCAGATCCACTTGGTTCATTGATATTGGCTTACCAAACGTCAGTTTAGAAGGGAGTTGATTACCAAAATCCAACATGGTTAAAGTGATATGCTGCTCATCTTCCCCGATTGAAACCCTAACGGACTGACCTCGATAAGAACGTTTAATAATATTGGCGAAAACTGTATTAAAGATCACATCAAGATTAAAGCTTTCCAGTACAACTCTGCTGTGGCTTTCAACATCCTGAAATTCTAGTTCTAAGCCTGCTTTTTTAAAGTCTTCTCGCCACACGTCAATCACTGAACTGGTAATTTGATTCAAATCGTAACTCTGAGCACTCCCAGTGTTCTCTACCGGTACTACTTTTAATTCATTAAGCTGCCAATATGCTTTCTTCAAATGATCTTGCGTCGATTCATCGCAATCATCAGGAACAAACTTAGCAAAGACGTCGATACTTGTTTTTATGGAACTTGCAACGTGATCAACAAGCAGGTTTCTCACTTGAATTTGCTTACGTAGTTGCTGATTACTAGAAAGTAATACCCGACTTTGATGACGAAGCTGGTTAGTTTTTAATGTTACCTGCGCCGCCAACTCTTTATTATGTTGAAGGACATAACGTGACCGCCAGTAACCTACAGCGCCAAACACGAACAGCAGCGTCATTACAAAACTAAAAATAGCAAATGACGTACGATACCAAGGTTCTAATACCGTAAATTGAAACTCAGCCCCCACCTGACCGCGTATAACTTGCTCACCGCTGCTAACTTGAAGTGTGTAGTGACCAGAACTCAGATGCTCTAAGTTCAATTGTCTGCCTTCTAGCACTTGCCACTCATCATAGGTATTGAGTCTAAAGTGAAGTACTTGGGTATTCGGTTTTGGCATCACACCGAATAAAAAGCTCACCGAAGACCCATACGGAATGTAAGTGTCATTAAGCTCCCCACCGCCAACTTGAATCACGCCACTTTCCGAGGACACCCGGCTAATAATGACTTTGGATTCAGGAGATTTAGACACAAGCAGGGTTGTGGAGTCAGCCTTAACCAGACCGTATTTTGAGCCAAACACTAATGTTTTATGGTTACTCTCAGGATGAGAAATCTGATTACAAACCCCTGAGGTAAATTCATTGTTGATCAACCCTGAAGCTGAAGAGTAGTGTTTGACTAATTCACCAGATAACCGGTAATAACTTAAACCTACGGATGATGAAAGCCAGACACCTTCAGAGTCAGCCAACATGCAGGCCGGACGAGCATTATCAATCCGCAACGCCATGGATACTTGTTCATTACTACGTAGCTGAGTTTTGAATACGCCATACGCCGAAGCAAACCAATATGCCCCATCGGTTGATTCGACAATATCTAGCACCTCTCCATAACTTGCCGAAAAGTGATTAAATCGTATTTTTTCGCCATCATACTGATAATAACCATGGTCAGTACCAATAATCAGTTCAGAGCTAGAAGCAAATAATCGGGTTATTTTCGCAGGAAGATATTTTGCAACGAGCCAATCACCGCCTAAGTTACGTAGCAACTGCTTAATAGGGTCGATGTAGAAAAGGCTTTTTCCACGAGCAAGCCATATTTTTCCTTCATCTGTATTAATAATGTGCTCTATTGGCGCTCCCGCTAATGCCCTCAGATATGGAAGCTCAACCCATTGTTGTGTAGATAAGTCATAAACTTGAAGGCCATCATTGGTAGCAATCCAAATCTGCTTCTCTCTTATAGCAAACTGTGTGATCTCATTTTGAGCTTGAATGATGAGTTTGGTACGATCATTACTGCGCAGATACACATTCCGACCACTTGATAACCACAGCTGATCCTTTGGCCCTGTGTAGGTTTGCGTAATTTTGTTGAGATCTGCAATTCGATGTCCACCATCGAAAGTCATTCGCTCAAATTTTTTGCTAAACATCGAGTAATATCGAATACCACGATTTGTCGCAACCCACATACCGCCCATGTTGTCATTAAGCAATGAGTAGATTTTACTTTGACTCAAATCGAGCTCTTGGAAACTGGCAGCGGTTACCTTAGAAGTCTCACCGGATAAGAACGAATGAACGAAGAGCCCATGCTCTGTACCTATCCAATACTCTTGATTCGTTTCTGCTATTGCCAATACATGCGAATCGCCAATTCTTACAATAGGTTGTTCTGCATTTTCTAGACTGAACACTAACGCCCCTTTTAGGGAACCAATGACGATCTCACGCCTTGAGGCTGAATAATAAACTTTTTCAATGAAGTGCTTTTTAGAAGAGACAACATGATTAAATCGCTTGCCTTCAGATAAGTACGCCCCTGAGTTCGTTGCTAATACCCAGCGCGTTTTTACGAAAATAGCGTCATTGATGTAAACATGACTGTTGTTGCTATGTTGATACAACTGAAGCAATGAGTACGCCTCGAGCTTATTTTGAGCAACATGGTAAGTGTAAAACTGCGAGCCATCACTAACCCAGATATAGTCACCTGATGCACCAATTTTTCTAATTTGTGCACCTGGATTCAAACTAAAGATTAGCTTTCGTTCTTGATTTGGCTTAGTTCTATAGACTTCGTTATTGAAAAAAGTCCAAAACGCTCCATCAATATAAGCAACTTGATCTACAGAAAAATCTAGCAAACTACCTGACTTGGGCTGAAGGTTACTGCCATCATAAAAAAGCACTCGGCCATGCACGTCATGAATCCACAAGCCGCCCTGCTCTCCAGAGAAAAGGTGTTGGGCAGCAATGAACGTACCCTTTATCTGAGTCGGTAATGGGTAGAAGATTGCACTGGCACTATCAAGCGCAAGTACTGGAAAGGAAAGCAAAATACCCAACCATAGCTGGGTGATAGTACGGAGCAAGTCGAAACCCTTAATAACATAATATTGCGCTTCATATGCCTTTCAACAATCCATGGTCAGGCTTAAAGTATCGTTATTTCGAAGCGCTAATTATGCTAATAATATATCAATTCCCGTGCGATAAAAGTTTCGACTCACGATTGCTGTCAAATCTTACTGCTGGATCACGTTAAAAACAGATTCAATGCCGACAAGTACAACACAATTGTTACTTTTCGCTCAAACATTGAGCAAAACTGTTTGAAATTCCTTTCAAGAATACAAAGTAACTGCCTGATTTAACATCAACACTGCTACCCAATGGGTCAAGAACGCCAGCATTAACATCGCTGCCACGCATCACACTTTCAACCACAGCAGGGGTGAATTGTGGTTCTGAGAACACACAAGCAACATCACCTGTACCCAACGTTTTACGAATATGAATCAATGTTTTTGCTCCCGGTTTACGATCTGGAGAAACCGTAAAGTGCCCGAGTTGATTTAGGTTGTAACGTGATTCAAAATAGCCGTAAGCATCGTGGAAAACAAAATAACCTTTGTCTTGCACTGGTGTCAGTTGTTGCTTAATCTCCGCATCCGTAGCTTTTAACTCCGCTTCAAACTTCTTCAAGTTTGCTGCGTAAGTGTCTGCATTCGTAGGATCGATTTCTGCAAGTTTGTGAGCGATAGCGTTGGCAACTTGTTTTACGGTTTCAACACCCAACCAGAAATGTGGATCGTGTGTGCCGTGATCGTGACCATCATGGTGATCATGCTCACCACTAAATGCACGTAACGACAGGCCCGGAATTTCGCTAACAGTTAGCGTGTTACCTTTATCCGTCACCACTTTCTCTAGGAAAGGTTCGAGATCATGGCCGTACCAAATGACAAGGTCGGCGGAAGCTACTTTCTTCACATCTGATGGACGAAGCGCATAGTCATGAGGTGACGCATTTGATTGCAGCAAAACATCTGGCGATGTAACGCCTTCCGTCAGCTCGGTTGTGATCATTTGAATTGGCTTAATACTGGTTAACACCGTTACTGCATGAACAGGCACTGTCAATAATGTAGAAACGGCAAGAATGATGGCTCTTTTCATAGTTTTTCTTGGGGTATGGCGTGGAAAGTGAGATAATGTTACATTATAACATTATTGAATTGCAAATGAGTTTCATTCATGTCTTCACTAGTCCGTCTTGAGCAGTTATGCGTCGAATTTGACGAACGCAGAGTTCTCGATAATATCACTATGGAATTAGAAAAGGGCAAGATCACCACCCTAATTGGTCCCAATGGAGCGGGGAAATCGACGTTAGTTAAAGTCATTTTAGGTCTCCAAAAGCCAACTAGTGGCAAGCTAATTAGACAACGTAAACTGAAAATTGGCTACGTACCTCAAAAGCTGAAACTCAATGACTCGTTACCACTGACTGTCATCCGCTTCTTAAACTTAGCAGGAAAATACAGTAAGCAAGAATGCCTCGATGCATTAAAGCTTGTCGGTGCTGAACACCTCATCGCAAGCAACATGCACCGTCTTTCTGGTGGTGAGAATCAACGTGTACTGCTTGCCCGTGCGCTCCTACAGCGCCCAGAGTTATTAGTGCTGGATGAGCCGGCTCAAGGTGTCGACGTACAAGGTCAAATCGACTTATATGATCTGATAGAGAGCATTCGCCATCGCTTTGATTGTGGTGTATTTATGGTTTCGCACGACCTGCATTTAGTCATGGCAAAAACTGATGATGTAATTTGCTTACATCACCATGTGTGCTGTTCAGGTTCACCAGCCACCATTACTCAACACCCTTCTTATATTGCGTTATTTGGTAACGCCGCTCGTGAGTCTTTAGCATTTTACCATCACGACCATGAACACCATCATCACGACTTGGCTGGAGCACCAGTGACTGGTGACGCGACATCTTGTTCAAACCATTCTCACGGACACCATCATCATGATTGAGTTTTTATTGCCTTCAATTCTGGCCGGTATTGGTATCGCAATCATCGCAGGCCCACTTGGCTCATTCGTGGTATGGCGCAAAATGGCTTACTTCGGTGATACGCTTGCACATGCATCTTTGATGGGGTTGGCACTTGGCTTCCTACTAGATATAAATCTATACCTTGCACTGCTTGTTTGCTGTCTCGCTTTAGCAGTACTGCTAGTGACACTTCAAAAGCAACAGCTTGTCGCAACAGATACTTTGCTGGGCATCTTAGCGCACAGTGCTCTATCTATCGGTTTAGTATCGGTGAGTTTCTTAGACAACGTTCGTGTCGACCTAATGAGCTACTTGTTTGGTGACCTATTGGCGGTATCACCTCAAGATCTGATGTTCATCTATGCTGGTGTTGTCGCAGTCAGCGCTTGTTTGTATCTGTTTTGGCGCCCATTGCTATCCAGCACTGTGAGCGAAGAGCTTGCTGCTGTTGAAGGAGTGAACACCGATTTAGTGCGTCTAGTACTGATGCTTATGGTAGGTGTGGTGATTGCAGTCGGAATGAAATTTGTTGGTGCATTGATCATGACGTCGCTATTGATCATCCCAGCCGCAACTGCGCGTAAAGTTTCTTCTTCGCCAGAACAAATGGCACTGTTTGCTTCGATTATCGGTTCGATCGCTGTGCTGATGGGTCTGAGCCTGTCTTGGCATTTCGATACTCCAGCTGGCCCTTCCGTTGTGATTAGCGCGACGACCCTGTTTATGCTTAGCCAACTGATTAGGCGCAAAGCATAATCGCACTGAGTGTTAGAAAAACCATACTTGAGACGCAAATCAAGATGGACCAGAAAAAGAAAAGCCTGCGAAATCGCAGGCTTTTTAATACTTATAACGTGGTTTGGTTGATTACCAACCTGTCACTTCGCGTAGACCTTTACCAATCTCAGCTAGAGATTTCACAGTCTTAACGCCAGCCGCTTCTAGTGCTGCGAATTTGTCTTCTGCAGTACCTTTACCACCAGAGATGATAGCACCTGCGTGACCCATACGCTTACCAGGAGGAGCAGTAACACCCGCAATGTAAGAAACCACTGGCTTCGTTACGTTTTCTTTGATGTAAGCCGCAGCTTCCTCTTCCGCAGTACCACCAATTTCGCCAATCATTACGATTGCTTCTGTTTCAGGGTCTTCTTGGAAAAGCTTCAGGATGTCAATGAAGTTTGAACCTGGGATTGGGTCGCCACCGATACCAACACACGTTGACTGGCCAAAGCCTTCGTCAGTCGTTTGCTTAACCGCTTCGTACGTTAGTGTACCTGAGCGAGAAACGATACCCACTTTACCTTTCTTGTGGATGTGACCAGGCATGATGCCGATCTTACACTCATCAGGCGTGATAACACCCGGACAGTTAGGACCGATCATGCGAACGCCAGTTTCTTCTAGCTTCACTTTTACGTCGATCATATCTGTCGTTGGGATGCCTTCAGTGATCGTTACGATAAGCTCGATACCTGCGTCGATCGCTTCTAGGATTGCATCTTTACAGAATGGTGCTGGAACGTAGATAACTGTTGCTGTTGCGCCAGTCACTTCTACTGCTTCACGTACCGTGTTGAATACAGGAAGACCAAGGTGAGTTTGACCACCTTTACCTGGAGATACACCACCAACCATTTGTGTACCGTAAGCAATTGCCTGCTCTGAGTGGAAAGTACCTTGACCACCAGTGAAGCCCTGACAGATTACTTTAGTGTCTTTGTTAATTAGTACAGACATTATTTAGCCTCCGCAGCAGCAACAACTTTCTGAGCAGCATCTGTTAGCGACTCAGCAGCAATGATATCAACATCAGAATTAGCAAGAACTTCGCGACCTAGGTCTGCGTTAGTACCTTCTAGACGAACAACAACAGGTACTGTTACACCAACTTCTTTCACTGCACCGATAATGCCTTCTGCGATCATGTCACAACGTACGATACCGCCGAAGATGTTTACTAGGACGGCTTTCACGTTGTCATCAGATAGGATGATCTTGAATGCTTCTGCTACACGCTCTTTTGTCGCGCCGCCACCTACGTCTAGGAAGTTAGCTGGCTTACCACCGTGTAGGTTTACGATGTCCATTGTACCCATCGCTAGACCCGCACCGTTAACCATACAGCCAACGTTGCCATCTAGTGCTACGTAGTTCAGTTCCCACTGAGCTGCGTGCGCTTCACGCTCGTCTTCTTGTGAAGGATCGTGCATTTCACGAAGCTTAGGCTGACGGTATAGTGCGTTTGAGTCGATGTTGATCTTACCGTCAAGACACAGCAGGTTGCCTTCGCCAGTAATAACCAGTGGGTTGATCTCTAGTAGCGCTAGGTCGTACTGAGAGAACATAGTGCCAAGACCCATGAAGATCTTAACGAATTGTTTGATTTGGTCACCTTCAAGACCAAGTTTGAACGCTAGCTCGCGACCTTGGTAAGCCTGAGGGCCCACTAGTGGATCGATTGCCGCTTTGTGGATTAGCTCCGGCGTTTCTTCCGCAACTTTTTCGATTTCCACACCACCTTCAGTCGAAGCCATGAAAACGATCTTACGAGTCGCACGGTCTACAACCGCACCAAGGTAAAGTTCGTTAGCGATGTTAGACGCTTCTTCTACAAGGATTTTAGTAACAGGCTGACCATTTGCGTCTGTTTGGTAAGTCACCAAGTTCTTACCTAGCCATTTTTGTGCGAATTCTTTTACGCCATCTTTTGTATCGTGTAGCTCAACACCGCCCGCTTTACCGCGGCCACCAGCGTGAACCTGACATTTTACAACTTTCTTTTCAGTAGTGATGCGACCCGCTGCTTCGAAAGCTTCTTGTGGCGTATCACATGCGTAGCCTTCCGGTACAGGCAAACCGAATTCTGCAAACAGCTGTTTGGCTTGGTATTCATGCAAATTCATTTTGATATTCCGTTTGTTTATCCCTCAAGGGATTTATTATTTCCATAACACCACTTCATGCGGTGCGTCTGTAGGGTCTTCTCAAATCAACTGCTTATGTATTTATCGGGCGCAGTTCAAGTGAAGGCCAGACGCTGAGCCAGTCTAGCCTTGGATATCGTGGACGTCGAGCTATCAAGGACAACTCGACGTTTTAGCGATATTAAACGTCTAATAACAGACGTGCTGGATCTTCTAGTAGCTCTTTAATCGTTACTAGGAAACCCACAGATTCACGACCATCAATCAAACGGTGATCGTAAGATAGTGCTAGGTACATCATTGGCAAGATTTCTACTTTGCCGTCAACCGCCATTGGACGCTCTTGGATTTTGTGCATGCCCAAGATTGCCGATTGTGGTGGGTTGATGATTGGCGTAGACATCAATGAACCAAATACACCACCGTTGGTGATAGTGAAGTTACCGCCCATCAACTCATCAACCGTTAGCTTGCCGTCACGGCCTTTGATTGCTAGCTCTTTGATGCCTTTCTCGATGTCAGCAAAACCTAGTGTGTCACAGTCTTTTAGAACTGGAGTCACTAGACCACGTGGCGTAGAAACCGCCATGCTGATGTCGAAGTAGTTGTGGTAAACGATATCATCACCATCGATAGAGGCATTCACTTCTGGGTAACGTTTTAGTGCTTCAGTTACTGCTTTCACGTAGAAAGACATGAAGCCAAGACGAGTGCCGTGACGCTCTTCGAACTGGTCTTTGTATTGCTTACGAAGGTCCATGATTGGCTTCATGTTCACTTCGTTAAACGTGGTTAGCATTGCCGTGTTGTTCTTCGCTTCTAGAAGACGGTTTGCTACTGTCTTGCGCAGACGCGTCATTGGTACACGTTTTTGGCTACGAGCTACTGCAGGCGCTTCAACGGCTGCTGGAGCTTCTGCTTTCGGTGCCGCTTTTGCGTTTGCAAGGTGTGCTTCAATGTCTTCGCGAGTAATACGGCCGCCAACACCAGAGCCTTTCACTTGGCTAGCTTCAAGACCGTGTTCAGCAAGAAGACGACGAACTGCTGGGCTTAGCGCATCGTTGCTCTCTTCTGTTAGCGTTGCTTTATGACGCTTATCAGGAGACGCTTCTTTGTCTTCTGTTGAATCTGTTGTTGGTTCGCCTGCTACTGCACCTGGCTTAAGCTTGGCGATCAACTGCTTAGAAAGTACTGTTGCACCTTCTTCTTCAATAATGGCTTCTAATACGCCCGCTTCCGGAGCAGGTACTTCAAGCACAACTTTATCGGTTTCGATGTCAACCAGAACTTCATCACGCTCTACTGCGTCGCCTGGTTGTTTGTGCCATGTCGCTACGGTTGCGTCAGCAACTGATTCAGGTAAATCTGGAACCAGAATTTCAATTGTCATATCTGTTTCTTCCTTTAACTTCTAGTTCTTAATTCGAAGTTTTTGAGTTCACGTTCAGAGCGTCTTCAACCAACGCTTTTTGTTGTTTCAAGTGCACCGACATGTAGCCTACTGCTGGCGAAGCAGAAGCTGGGCGACCTGCGTATTTAAGATCTGCGCCTGCTGGGATAGCAGCACGGAAGTTGTGTTGGCTACAGTACCAAGCACCCTGGTTTTGAGGCTCTTCCTGACACCATACGAAATCTTCAACATTCGTGTATTGTGCAATAGCGGCTTGAACCTCATCCATCGGGAATGGATAAAGCTGCTCGATACGCACAATAGCCACATCATCTTGTTCGTTGTTGCGACGCTGTTCTAGCAAGTCGAAGTAAACCTTACCCGAACAGAACACAACACGCTTCACTTTGCTTGGCTCCAGATTATCAGTTTCTGGAATTGCTGGTTGGAATGTGCCATCAGACAACTCTTCCAACGTTGAAGTACAAAGTGGATGACGCAGTAGCGACTTAGGTGACATAACAATCAGTGGGCGACGCATAGGACGCACCACCTGACGACGGATCATGTGGTAAACCTGAGCTGGTGTAGATGGCACTACAACCTGCATGTTTTGTTCTGCACATAATTGTAGGTAACGCTCTAGACGCGCTGATGAGTGCTCTGGACCTTGACCTTCATAACCGTGTGGCAACAGCATGGTTAGGCCACACAGACGAGCCCACTTTTGCTCACCTGACGAGATGAACTGGTCAATCACCACTTGTGCACCGTTTGCGAAGTCACCGAACTGTGCTTCCCAAATGGTCAAGCCGCTTGGCTCTGCTGTAGCGTAACCATATTCAAACGCCAATACCGCTTCTTCTGACAACACTGAGTCAAAGACTTGGAATGGACCTTGTTTGTCATGAATATTCGCCAGCGGGATATAGGTGCTAGCATCGTTCTGGTTATGTAGAACTGAGTGGCGGTGGAAGAAAGTACCACGTCCAGAGTCCTGGCCTGAGATACGAATACGCTTGCCATCATCAACCAGCGTTGCGTATGCCAGTGTTTCAGCCATACCCCAGTCAATCGCCTTTTCACCGCTGATCATTGCAGAACGATCATTGTAAAGCTTGTTTACACGGCTTTGCAGCTTATGGCTATCTGGGTATTGAATCAGACGTTGACCTAGCTCTTTCAAGCGAGTCGCATCAAACTTGTTGTCCCACTCCACATCCCAGTCGTGACCAAGGTATGGTGACCAGTCTACTGAATGAAGTGCCATTGGACGCCACTCTTTTACCACAACCTCACCTTTATCAAGTGCGTCACGGTACTCATTAACTAGCTGGGTCGCCACCTCGATGTCTGATTCGTTTTTGTCGATCAGAACATCAGCGTACAGCTTACGAGGCGTTGGATGTTTTTTGATTTTTTGGTACATCAACGGCTGAGTCGCATTCGGCTCATCCGCTTCGTTGTGACCGTGACGACGGTAACAAACCAAATCAATCACAACATCACGTTTGAACTCGTTACGGTAATCCAGTGCAATGCGTGTTACGAAAGCAACCGCTTCTGGATCGTCTGCATTAACGTGGAAAATTGGTGCCTGAACCATCTTCGCGATATCAGTACAGTACATAGTCGAACGTGTATCACGAGGGTTCGACGTAGTGAAGCCAACTTGGTTGTTAACAACAATACGGACCGTACCGCCAACGCAGAAACCACGTGCAAGAGACATGTTGAACGTCTCTGCTACCACACCCTGACCTGCGATTGCAGAGTCACCGTGGATAGTAATAGGCAGTACGCGGCTTCCATCAAAGTCACCTAAGCGATCTTGACGAGCACGAACCGAACCAATAACTACTGGGTTTACAATCTCAAGGTGAGATGGGTTGAAGGCTAGCGCGAGGTGAACATCACCACCCGGTGTTGCAAAGTCTGCAGAGAAACCTTGGTGGTACTTAACGTCACCCGTACCCCATGTTTCATCATGCTTACCCGCAAACTCATCAAACAAATCTTGCGGCTTCTTACCAAGAACGTTAACAAGCATGTTCAAACGTCCACGGTGAGCCATACCGATAACCACTTCACGCATGCCACTTGTACCAGCATGACGGATCAGCTCTTTTGTCATCGGAATCAGTGCATCACCACCTTCTAGAGAGAAACGCTTCGCACCTGGGAACTTCGCACCCAAGTAACGCTCAAGCCCTTCAGCAGCCGTTAGCTCCTCAAGGAATGTACGTTTTTCGTCTTTATCGAAAGATGGCTGACCAACGACAGATTCAAGACGTTGTTGGATCCAACGCTTTTGCTCTGTGTCTGTCATGTGCATGTATTCTGCACCGATAGAACCACAGTAGGTTTTCTTCAGTGCTGAGTAGATGTCTTTCAACTGCATCGTTTCTTGGCCAATGGCAAAAGAACCTACGTTGAAAGTTTCTGCGAAGTCATCTTCGGTGAGATTGTGGAATGCAGGGTCTAGCTCCGCCACAGGTGGGCGTTGCCATAAACCTAGAGGATCAAGTTCAGCAGCTTCATGACCGCGGAAGCGGTATGCGTTGATAAGCTGGAGAACTTTTACTTGCTTAGCGTCGACATCTGGATCACTAACCTGGACACTGTAATGCTTTGTTTCTTGAGCGAGTCGTCGGAAGTAGTCGCGGACACGCGAGTGCGGCTGATCAGCCACTTCTTCTGAGTTCTTAGGCAACTCATCGAATACACGTTTCCACTCCTCACTTACCAGATCGGGGTCACTTAGATACAGTTCGTAGAGGTCCTCTACATACGTTGCATTGGCGCCAGCCAAGTGTGAAGACTCGAGCCATGCCTTCATCACGCCGTTGTGCATATTTTCCCTTAACCAGTAGTTTTCACGTTTGCTTCGGTCTGCGCCGAGCTATTAAGAGCCGCTCCAAGTGGAGCGGCAATTTTTGTTGTTAATTAAATCGAACGATTCACTAGCATCGACTTGATGTGACCGATGGCTTTCGTAGGATTTAGCCCCTTAGGACAAACACTTACACAATTCATGATGCCATGGCAACGAAAAACGCTAAATGCATCATCAAGATCGGACAAACGTTCATCAGTTGCTGTATCTCGGCTATCAATTAGCCAGCGATAAGCCGCTAAAAGACCAGCAGGGCCGATAAATTTATCTGGGTTCCACCAGAATGATGGACAAGACGTTGTACAACATGCACACATGATACATTCGTACAATCCATCTAAATGGGCACGCTCATCTGGCGACTGTAAGTTTTCACGAGATGGTGGTAGAGCACCATCATCAATCAAGAAAGGCTTAACTTTCGCATAGTTATCGTAGAACTGTGTCATGTCAACGATAAGATCGCGTACTACTGGTAGACCAGGTAATGGACGGATGACAATCTGGTCGCCTTGAAGTGCTGAAAGTGGCGTAATACACGCAAGGCCATTCTTACCGTTCATGTTTAGGCCATCAGAGCCACATACACCTTCACGGCATGAACGACGAAACGCAATGCTAGGATCTTGCTCTTTTAATAGAATCAAGGCATCCAGAAGCATCATGTCTGATCCTTCTTCCACTTCAAGCGTGTAGTCTTTCATGTACGGCTTTTGGTCGACATCAGGATTGTAGCGGTACAAAGAGAAATTCAGTTTCATAATATTACCCTCCTTTCCTTAGTACGTACGTGCTTTTGGTGGAAATGCTTCACGATGGATAGGCTCCATGTTTACACCACGTTTCGTCATTGCTTCCGTTTCTGGGTTGTAGATAGAGTGGCATAGCCACTGCTCATCATCACGGTCTGGGAAGTCAAAACGAGCATGCGCACCACGGCTTTCTGTGCGGTAGT
Source organism: Vibrio sp. SCSIO 43153 (assembly GCF_023716625.1). Classification (NCBI taxonomy): domain Bacteria; kingdom Pseudomonadati; phylum Pseudomonadota; class Gammaproteobacteria; order Vibrionales; family Vibrionaceae; genus Vibrio; species Vibrio sp. SCSIO 43153. The sequence goes on along the minus strand of NZ_CP071855.1, from coordinate 849,143 downwards.
TAGCCGCAACCGCCGTCGCATAAGCAGTTTCCATCAAGTTTTCTAGTTCAAGACACTCAATACGTTGTGTGTTGAACTCAGTCGACTTATCAGCAAGGTGAGCGTTTTTCAGACGTTCACGGATAGCTTTCAGCTCTACTAGACCTTTTGCCATTGCATCACCTTCACGGAATACCGAGAAGTTGTTTTGCATACACTGTTGTAGGTCTTTACGAATTTGCGCTGGGTCTTCACCGTCAGTACTATTTTCCCAACGGTTGTAACGCTCTAGTGAACGTTCAATATCAGCTTCTGTAGCAGGTTTCGCGTCAGCTTGTTTAAGCAGTGTTTCACCCAGATGAAGGCCCGTCGCACGACCAAATACCACCAAGTCAAGTAGTGAGTTACCACCTAGACGGTTTGCACCGTGTACCGATACAGAAGCAATCTCACCACAAGCAAATAGACCTTGAACTTCAACGTCACCGCCATTCTCATCCTGACGAATCGCTTGGCCTGATACTTGAGTAGGAATACCACCCATCATATAGTGACAAGTAGGAATTACAGGGATTGGCTCTTTGACCGGATCAACGTGAGCAAATGTACGAGACAGTTCACAAACGCCAGGTAGACGTGACTCAAGTGTTTCTTTACCCAGGTGGTCCAGTTTCAGTTTAATGTGTGGACCCCAAGGGCCATCACAGCCACGACCTTCACGGATTTCAATCATCATTGAACGTGCAACCACGTCACGACCAGCAAGGTCTTTCGCGTTAGGTGCATAACGTTCCATGAAGCGCTCGCCGTCTTTATTAAGAAGGTAACCACCCTCGCCACGACAACCTTCGGTTACAAGCACACCTGCGCCAGCGATACCCGTTGGGTGGAACTGCCACATTTCCATATCTTGCATCGGAACACCCGCACGAAGTGCCATACCAACACCATCACCAGTATTGATGTGCGCGTTAGTTGTTGATGCGTAAATACGGCCTGCACCACCAGTTGCTAAGATAGTTGCTTTCGATTTGAAGTAGCACACTTCACCCGTTTCCATGCATAGCGCAGTACAGCCTAGAACAACACCATCTTCATTTTTAACGATATCAAGAGCATACCACTCAGAGAATACCGTTGTTTTGTGCTTGATGTTCTGTTGGTAAAGCGTGTGCAGAAGTGCGTGACCAGTACGGTCAGCCGCTGCCGCTGTACGTGCCGCTTGCTCACCGCCAAAGTTCTTTGACTGACCACCAAACGGGCGTTGGTAAATAGTGCCGTTATCAAAACGAGAGAAAGGAAGACCCATTTTCTCTAGCTCGATAACAGATTCAGGACCGTTCTTACACATGTACTCGATTGCGTCTTGGTCACCGATATAGTCAGAACCTTTAACCGTATCGTACATGTGCTGTTCCCAATGGTCTTCGTGCGCGTTACCTAGCGCAACCGTAATACCACCTTGAGCAGAAACAGTGTGTGAACGAGTTGGGAATACTTTAGATAGCAAAGCACAAGAAAGGCCTTGCTCCGAAATTTGTAGTGCAGCGCGCATACCTGCACCACCAGCGCCGATTACTACGGCATCAAACTCACGAACTGGAATAGACACTTACGCACCCCACAGAATAAATAGACCAGAGAAGACATAGCCGAATAGCACGGCAATAACACCAAGTTGAAGTGCACCACGAAGTTTCGCGCACTTAATGTAATCGGTTAATACTTGCCACAAACCAATCCACGCGTGAATCAGTACTGAAACAAGTGCCAACATGGTGAAGACTTTAGTGAATGTTCCACCAAAGAATTGGGTCCAAGATGCATAAGAGATATCTGTGAAGGCACAAAAGCTAACCAGATAAATCGTGTATAAAGTCATAATGATCGCTGATGCACGAATCAATAAGAAATCGTGGACACCATTACGACCAAATGAAGAAACGTGTTTTACCATACCAAGATCCCCGCCAATAGTGATAACACTGCAGTAGCACCAAACGCGACTTTCGCGCTCATCGCGCCGGATTCGAGTTCTTCAAAGTGGCCTAGGTCCATCAGTAGGTGACGAACACCACCAGCAATGTGGTAGGCAAGTGCAGTTAGAATGCCCCACAGAATGAATTTCACGAAGAAGCTATCGACAATGTCAGCGGCTTCCATAAAACCCATAGGGGATGACAGAGAAATGGACAGTAACCAAAGCAATATGCCCACCGCAACAAACGTAATCACTCCCGACACACGGTGTAGGATTGACGCGATTGCTGTGATGGGAAAGCGGATGGTCTGTAAATCTAAATTAACAGGTCTTGACTTTCTTTCTTTCACGGGCTTGCTCACTCAGCTCCATTGAGCATTTATTGTTATAACTAATTTCAGCTTCCAAATGTGCAAAAGTTAACATTTGATTAACAAATACTCGCAATATACCTAGAGATAATTGTAAACACTTTGTTAACAACCGGAGTCCACAAACAAACCTCACTTTTGTTTCCAGCCCCGAATTTATAAGGATTTAACTAAAATTTTCTGTGCCAATATACGACCAGCAACATTCTAATACAATTGATGTAACAAATTATGCTACATAGAACAGATTTTTAACGATTTTCATGAGAAAAATCATAACAAGTGCACACAAAAATGGAGAAAAATTGACTTTAAGCTTTAACAACAGTACAAAAATGGCACATAAACATCCTGGACGGATTAAATAATAAACAAAGGAGATTGTTATGGCGGATAAGAAAGCTACCCTTCATGTTGAAGGTCATGCGCCGATCGAACTGCCAATTATGGACGGTACGCTAGGTACACCTGTAATTGATGTTCGTAAACTGGGAGCCAATGGTTACTTTACTTTTGACCCAGGTTTTCTTGCCACTGCATCTTGTGAATCATCAATCACATACATCGATGGCGGCAAAGGTATTCTTTTGCACCGCGGTTACCCGATTGATCAATTAGCCAATAACGCAGATTACTTGGAAGTATGTTACATCCTGCTTTATGGCGAAGCCCCTACCCGTGAGCAATACGAGCAATTCAAAACAACTGTTACTCGCCATACTATGGTGCACGAGCAAATCGCAAGCTTCTTCCATGGCTTCCGTCGCGACGCTCACCCAATGGCAGTAATGTGTGGCGTAGTTGGTGCACTAGCGGCCTTCTACCACGATTCACTAGATATCAACAACGACGAGCACCGCGAAATTGCGGCTTACCGTCTGCTATCGAAAATGCCAACATTGGCGGCGATGTGTTACAAGTACTCAATCGGCCAGCCGTTTATTTACCCTCGTAACGACCTAAACTACGCAGAAAACTTCTTACACATGATGTACGCAAACCCATGTGAAGAATACGAGGTAAACCCTGTTGTTGCGCGTGCGATGGATAAAATCTTCACACTTCACGCAGATCACGAGCAAAACGCTTCAACGTCGACGGTTCGTCTATCTGGTTCTTCTGGCGCGAACCCGTTTGCGTGTATTGCCGCAGGTATTGCTTCTCTATGGGGTCCTGCACACGGTGGTGCAAACGAAGCGTGTCTGAAGATGCTTGAAGAGATTGGCAGCGTAGATAACATTCCTGAGTATGTAGAGCGTGCGAAAGACAAAGATGACCCATTCCGTCTGATGGGCTTCGGTCACCGCGTTTACAAGAACTACGACCCACGTGCAACAGTAATGCGTGAAACATGTCACGAAGTGCTAAAAGAGCTGAACATCAAAGATCCACTACTAGATGTAGCAATGGAACTTGAGCGTATTGCACTTTCTGACGAATACTTCGTGTCTAAGAAGCTTTACCCGAACGTAGACTTCTACTCAGGCATCATCTTAAAAGCGATCGGTATTCCTGTATCGATGTTTACGGTAATCTTCGCGATTTCTCGTACTATCGGTTGGATCGCTCACTGGAACGAAATGCACAGCGACCCACTAAACCGAATCGGTCGTCCTCGTCAGCTATACACTGGTGAAACTCAACGTGAGTTCTCTCCATTGCACGAGCGTGAGTAACGGTTAGAATCGAATAAAAATAAGGGTTGGCGTGAAAGCGTCAACCCTTTCTTTATTTAAGGAACTCAGGAACAAGCTGAAGCCCTATGGATGCGGGATAGCGCTCGTGCGGGGTCCGAGTACTTCGTCACCCTCAAGAGCGAGGGACGAGCGAGTTGGGGATCTGTTCTCCCTTCAGATCCCGAAGTACAACAGTCTCTCATGGCAAAGGACAAAGCCCTTCCCTTTTATACTGGGTTATCAATATCGATAAACGTGACGTCTAAGCCATGCTCCTGCGCTAACCACTCACCCAACGCTTTAATGCCGTAACGTTCGGTTGCATGGTGGCCAGCTGAGAAATAATGAATGTCTAACTCACGAGCCGTGTAAGTGGTGCGCTCCGAGATCTCACCCGAAATAAATGCATCTAATCCATGCTGAGCAGCAAGCTCAATGAAATCCTGACCACCGCCAGTACACCAGCCGACTGTCTCAATCATTTTGTCTGCATTGCCAGGGGCAATATGCAAAGGTTCACGGTTTAGTACTTGATTGATTTTGTTCGCGAAGTCGGCACCTGTCATTGCCTGTTTCAAACGACCAAACATCGCTACCGATTGAGGATCTCCTTCTAAGCCGCCTTCCACTTCAATGTCTAGCAAGCGTGCAAGTTCTGCGTTGTTACCAAGTTCAGGATGAATGTCTAACGGTAAATGGTAGCTATATAGGTTGATATCATTTTTGATCAAGCTACGGATACGCTTTCCTTTCATACCACGAATTGGCTCTGGCTCGCCTTTCCAAAAGTAGCCGTGGTGAACAAGCAGTGCATCAGCATCTAACTCGATGGCTTTATCGATCAGCGCTTGTGAAGCAGTGACACCTGTCACGATGCGTTTGATTTCTAATTTGCCTTCTACTTGCATACCATTAGGTGCATAGTCTTTAATCAGTTGCGGCGACAGTTTCTCGTTAAGGAGCTTTTCCAGCTGTAAATTATTCATTTTTACTTCCAATACTTGTGGCTTGAGCAAAGTGTATCTCGAACCGCAATCGAGATGCCAGTTGTGGCATCCCCAAGTCAAATAAATTTAGATACAATAAAGACGCTTTGCCCGTGACAACAAGGATAATGGATGAATTCTCTACAACGTTTCTATCAATGGGTTGCTAACACCCCACCACTTTTTAAACTTCAAACGCCCTTTGTCACTGTTGAAGATATTCCGGCATTGCCGCTACCAGACAATGAAGATTACGATGGCAACCCACGACTCGGCTTTCTATACCAACATCTTTGTACCAAGTTGCTGACTTGCTCCTCTCGATATGAGTTGGTTGCCGAAGAGATTCAACTCAATGATGCTACCGGTCGCACAATTGGCGCCGTCGATTTGGTCCTCGAAAATCAAGAAACCAAACAGAATGAGCATTGGGAAGTGGCCATCAAGTTTTACTTACTGCATGAAGGCATTTGGTATGGGCCGAATGCACACGACCAACTGCATAAGAAACTCGAACGTATGCTCACCCACCAGCTAAAGATGAGCCAGAGAGAAGAGTTCCATCAGCAACTGCCTTTAGACCATATCCCGAGTGAGCACCTCCTGATGCAGGGACGTCTTTACGTTAACCCTTTTTCTGCAGAACCTATCCCAACAAGCTGTTTAGGATACGAACTAAACCAAAGCCAAATATCCGGTTACTGGTGCTATCAAAGTCAATGGGAGCAAGTCGAAGAGCCGCTTTACGCCCTTTCTAAACCGCTTTGGGCAATAGGCAATGAGGAGTTCTTAGAGCCAATCGATAAACCATCAGATAGGTTTGTTCACGCTCAAACAAAGAACGGTCAATTTTGGTTTGTTGTACCGGACACTTGGCCGAACTAAAGCGGGAAACGGGAATCTCGATTCCTAAAGCGAAGCGCTCCCGACTCTCGAAGCGCAGCGTTTCCTCTTCACAAACAAAAAGGGCCGACGCAATGTCGACCCTTTCGAACTTTAATCGTTTGAATTACAAACCAGCGGCTGCAAATACTTGATTAACGATTTCTTGTGCTTCAGCTTCGATTTGTTTCAGATGCTCTTCACCTTTGAAGCTTTCACAGTAGATCTTGTAGATGTCTTCAGTGCCTGATGGACGTGCAGCGAACCAACCATTCGCTGTCGTTACTTTAAGGCCACCAATCGCAGCACCATTACCTGGAGCGTGCGTCAGACGAGCAGTGATTGCATCACCAGCTAGAGTTTCAGCCGCAACCATTTCTGGTGACAACTTCTTCAATACGTCTTTTTGTGGGCCATTTGCGACAGCTTGAATACGGTTGTACTTAGACTCACCATGCTTCGCCGCTAGCTCTTCATAGTAATCTTGAGGGTTCTTACCCGTTACCGCAGTGATCTCTGCAGCTAGAAGACATAGCAAGATGCCATCTTTGTCTGTTGACCAAGGCGTACCATCTTTACGAAGGAAAGATGCACCAGCGCTTTCTTCACCGCCGAAACCGAACTTACCAGTGTACAGGCCATCCACGAACCATTTGAAGCCAACAGGTACTTCACATAGCTCACGACCTAGATCCGCAACAACACGGTCAATCAGAGCACTTGAAACTAGCGTTTTACCCACAGCGACATCTTTACCCCACGCGTCACGGTGACGGTATAGGTAATCGATACAAACCGCTAAGAAGTGATTCGGGTTCATCAAACCTTTTGGCGTCACGATACCATGACGATCGTAGTCCGGATCGTTACCAAATGCTAAGTCGTATTCATCTTTCAACGCCAATAGACCCGCCATTGCGTAAGGAGATGAACAGTCCATACGTACAACGCCGTCTTTATCTAGAGACATAAATTGGAAAGATGGGTCAATGGCTTCACTTACTAGCGTTAGATCTAGGTCGTATGCCTGACCAATTTGACGCCAGTAATCAATACCGCTGCCACCCAATGGATCTACACCAATCTTCAGATTTGCTTTTTGGATCGCTTCCATGTCGATAACATTCACTAAGTCATCGATGTACGGCTTCACCAAGTCCATCTCAACGAACAACTCCGAAGCTTTAGCTTCTGCTAGTGGTAGGCGTTTAACACCTTGTAGGCCTTCTGCAATCAGCGCGTTTGCACGATCTTCGATAGCTTGAGTCAGCTCTGCTTCTGCAGGGCCACCGTGCGTCGGGTTGTATTTGATACCGCCGTCTTGTGGTGGGTTATGAGATGGGGTAATTACAATACCGTCAGCTTTGTCATCATGCTTGATGTTGTGAGTCAGAATTGCATGTGAAATACCCGGTGTTGGTGTATAGCCGTTGTCTTGTTGGACAATCACTTTCACACCATTTGCAATCAATACTTCAATCACACTTGAAAACGCTGGTTCAGATAGCGCATGCGTGTCTTTACCTACAAACAGTGGACCTGTTGTACCTTGCTCAGCACGAACTTCTGCTACCGCTTGAGCGATGGCTAAAATGTGGTTTTCGTTAAAAGTGTGCTTATCTGCTGTACCGCGGTGACCAGAAGTACCAAATTGAACTTTGTGTTCTGCGTTTGCTGCGTCTGGTTGAAGTAAGAAGTAGTTAGCAACGAGTGCTGGGATATTGTGAAGATCTTCCTGCTGCGCTTTTTGCCCAGCACGAGGGTGCATAGCCATGTTTGACATCCTTTCTTTAAATACAAATAAAATTAAAAAAGCCTCATAATATCCGCTAAACGCTACACATTATGAGGCTTCTATCAGGTTTCTTTAGATTGAACCTGTTACTTTTTCGATTAAGTCAGGTTGGAACTCCATGTGTGTCATTACCTGCTCAACCATCTGTCTTTTACGACTGGTATTGTTATTGGTAATCACCCAAAACGGTGTATCCGGAATAGCTTTAGGCTTGGTTGTATTACCGTTTGCTAACAGTGTCTCTTCGTTGTCTGCAAAATATACACGTTTGCGACCTTTAACCTTTGTTGCTTGCGCAAACCCTTCTGGGTTCAGGTTATGCAATGTTGACAATACCAACATAAAACGATCAATTGCTTTTTTAAGTGACGCGAACTCATCCGAAATTAATAGCGAACGCATTTCTTTCACAGTATCAATTTGCGCGTCTTTACCAGCATCTTTACTTACTACAATTCCCTGTGGCTGCTCTAATACAGGAGCACTTGTTTGCTGCTGTTTTTGACCATCTAGGTCCAAAAGGCGTCGTAAAATATCCGAGGCACTTTCACCGATATGCTGAGTTTTGCTCGCAATAAAACGGTATAGATCCTCATCAACCTCAATTGTTTTCATTCGCTTTTCACATTCTCAATGTTTAAACTCTGGGGGATTATAACGAGATCCTCTCGGATACTCCACGTTAAACCCATCACGAATAAGATAAAATGTCAGCATTACTCAACTATAAGCAAGAAGGGCAAGGCCAACCGGTTGTTTTGATTCATGGATTGTTTGGAAGTTTCAGTAATCTAGGGTTACTGGCTCGCGATCTCGTTCAGGATCACTCGGTGATCAGTATCGATCTCCGAAATCATGGCCTCTCTTTCCATTCAGACACGCACAATTATGAAGTTCTAGCACAAGATGTGGCCGATTTACTTCGCTATCTAAAGGTTGAGCCTGCACTTGTCATCGGCCACTCTATGGGTGGAAAAGTCGCTATGAAGTTGGTGGATGCAGCACCTGAGTTTGTTAAACGACTTGTCGTGCTGGATATGGCGCCCGTGGCTTACCAAACCAACCGTCACGACAACGTATTTAATGGCTTGCAAGCAGTAATCAAAGAGCAACCAGCTAATCGCCAGCAAACAATGGATATTCTCGCTCAACATATTGAAATCGATGGAGTCAGACAGTTCCTGTCGAAATCGTTGTATAAAAATGGCGACAAAATGGATTGGCGCTTTAACGTTGCGAGTTTGTTCAACAACTATAACGACATCATTGGCTGGCAAGAAATCGCACCGACAAACATTCCCACTTTGTTTGTTAAAGGTGGTGATTCAGATTACTTAATGCCTGAGCACCAGCCTGCGGTTCAGCGCCAGTTTAATAACGCCAAAGCACACATTATTGCCAATACTGGGCACTGGTTACATGCCGAGAAGCCGGCCGAAGTGATGCGCGTGATCAGGAAATATATTTCGAGTTAACAAATTCGAAAAACTACGCCTAATTATTGAATTAACCCTTCTTATAGTGCATTAACTTTACGGATTAACAGTGGTATAGTGCGCCCAAGATTTTTTGGCATGAAGGACGACAATGCTATACGACTATATGGACATGCTCGAGTCAATTGGACTCGATCTGCTTTTTGCTGCTATCTTCTTTTTCATCGGGATGGCAATAAAAGATGTACTCAAGCAAGGCAATGTACCTGTTTTTGGTCGTCGTATCGTATGGTTAGTCCTTTTCCTAGGCTGTGCTGGTTTTATCGCTAAAGGCATTATTCAGCTAAGCTGGGAAGGTACTGGATTAGGTTAAGTCCGGCTCCCCCATCGCCAGTAACATACAATGTAAAGGTATAGACTCTATGGCAAGTGTAGGTATCTTCTTCGGTAGCGACACAGGTAATACTGAAGCCGTTGCAAAGATGATTCAAAAGCAGCTAGGTAAACAGCTAGTTCACGTTCAAGACATCGCAAAAAGCAGCAAAGAAGACATTGATAACTTTGATCTTCTACTTCTAGGTATCCCAACTTGGTACTACGGTGAAGCACAATGTGATTGGGATGACTTCTTCCCAGAGCTTGAGCAAGTAGACTTCTCAACTAAGCTTGTGGCTATCTTCGGTTGTGGTGACCAAGAAGATTACGCAGAGTATTTCTGTGACGCGATGGGCACAGTGCGTGATATCGTTGAAGCAAAAGGCGGTACTATCCTAGGCCACACTTCAACTGATGGTTATGAGTTTGAAGCGTCTAAAGCACTTGTTGAAGGCGATGACAGTCAATTCGTCGGTCTATGTATTGATGAAGATCGTCAACCTGAATTGACTGACGAACGCGTTGAAAACTGGGTTAAGCAAATCTACGAAGAGATGTGCCTAGCCGAGCTTGAAGGCTAACACAGCATTCATGAAGAAAGACCTCCTATTGGGAGGTCTTTTTTTCTCTGATGATTATGGTGCTTCTGTTGCAATTTCTTCTTCTCGATACTGAGGCTTTTTACGTACATATAGCTTACGTTTAACTTCAGACACTACGTTACCATCTTTGTCTTTCACATAAGTGATGAATTCAGGAAAACACTTTTCTCCATTTCGCGTCATCTGATAGATCTCATCTAACATCCCATCGGTCACTTCGAAATCTGCATACAAATCACTTTGACCAGGTTTAATAAAGTTAATGCTCGCCTCTTTGTCCCATACATAGTATTCCTCTCGCAGAATGCCCATTAGCATCAGAGAATAAACAGGATCGGTCAGAGAGAAGATACTGCCACCATATTGGGTTCGATTTGCATTTTTGTTCCACCACCGAAGCTTCAGTCGGACTTTAACTGTTCGAAAGTCCTCGGAAATATGTAAGATTTTAATTCCAGCCCCCCAAAAAGGAGGCCAAATATTGAGCGCAAACTTCACTATTCCCGGCTTATATATTTTGGCGAGTCGCTTATTCATTGCCTTCCATGCCTCTAACATTTCCATGTTACGCAATTGTAACTGGTCTGATCTGTAATATAATCGACCCGTTCCCAATTTACAAAAATAATCTATTAACCCTTTGAAGTTCGTGGTTTATTGTTGACGCGGCTTAACCTATAATGGTAGGAATATTGAATTCTGTTAAATCGCTGCAGATGATCCAACGGGAAAGTATATGTCAGACAACAATCAGGCGCTAAAGGATGCGGGTCTTAAAGTAACGCTTCCTAGGCTAAAAATTTTAGAAGTACTACAACAGCCAGACTGCCAACACATCAGCGCTGAAGATTTGTACAAGAAGCTTATCGATTTAGGTGAAGAAATTGGTCTTGCGACTGTTTATCGAGTTCTAAACCAGTTTGATGATGCGGGTATCGTAACTCGCCACCATTTTGAAGGCGGCAAGTCGGTATTCGAACTTTCAACTCAGCACCATCACGACCACCTAGTGTGTCTTGATTGTGGTGAGGTTATTGAATTCTCAGATGACATTATCGAGCAACGCCAGAAAGAGATTGCAGCTCAATACAACGTACAGCTGACTAACCACAGCTTATACCTTTACGGTAAGTGCAGTGATGGCTCTTGCAAAGACAACCCTGACGCACATAAACCATCAAAATAAATAGTTGTTGATGTTTATGTAATTTATGGTTAAAACGCTAGCGTAAAGCTGGCGTTTTTTGTTTTGGAGGTAGCCATGAATTCTCAGCAGAATGGTTTTACACTGCTTGAGCTTGTAATCGCGATCTTTGTGCTTGGTATTCTTGCTGTCGTAGCAGCGCCAAGATTTCTCAACATTCAAGACGATGCATATCTAGCTAAAATCGAAGATATCGCCACAAACCTCCAAACCGGGGTAAAGTTCACCCAGAGTCAGTGGCTCGCCAATGGTGCTACACCTGAAGCTCAGGTCAATTTACAAGGATATGGTGGTGGAAGCCTGGATGTAAATGAATTTGGCTATCCGCTAGGAACCAACAAAGGTAACAGTAACGGTAAGATTGGTAGTCCTTTTAACATTGGCAAGAACAACCCAGGCTGTATCGCCGTATGGGAAGCGTTATTGGGGGCTGAATATCGTTTATCTAACTCCAATAACCAGCATGATGCTGTCGACTTCATTACAAAAAGAGTAAAAGACAGCTCTGGTCACTGGTCTGTATGTTATTACATATATACAGTAAAGGGATATGATGATGATCCTGACAGCGCTCAGTTTGTGATTTGGTATGACTCTAAACAAGGTACCGCTTCCACAACAAAACCAGGACGTCTCTAACACTAACGTACAAACAAAAAATGCCAGCAATTGCTGGCATTTTTGTTGGCGATAAATTGAGATTATTGGTTCTCGATTTTCGCCCAAGTATCACGTAAACCAACCGTACGGTTGAATACTAGATTATCTGCTGAAGAGTCTTTCGAATCTGCACAGAAGTAACCCATACGCTCAAATTGGTAACCTTTTTCAGCTTCTGATGATGCTAAACTTGGCTCAACAAAACCGTTTAGAATCACTAGTGATTCTGGGTTGATTGTCGCAGCAAAGTCATCCGCAGCAGCTGGGTTTGGTACTGTGAACAAACGATCGTACAGACGAATTTCTGCAGGCAGCGCTTTGTCCGCTGAAACCCAGTGAATTACACCTTTCACTTTACGTCCATCTGCTGGGTTCTTACCTAGTGTATCAGCATCGTAAGTACAGAAGATTGTTGTGATGTTGCCTTCTGCGTCTTTCTCGATGCGTTCAGCCTTGATCACGTATGCGCCACGTAGACGTACTTCTTTACCTAGAACAAGACGCTTGTACTTCTTGTTTGCTTCTTCACGGAAGTCTTCGCGCTCGATCCAAACTTCACGAGTGAATGGCACTTCACGCTCACCCATTTCAGGTTTGTTTGGATGGTTAGCTACCGTTAGAGTTTCAACCGCGCCTTCTTCAAAGTTCTCGATAACGATCTTAACTGGATCTAGAACGGCCATCGCACGTGGTGCATTTTCGTTTAGATCATCACGAATACAAGATTCTAGTGAACCGAACTCAATCATGTTCTCTTGCTTCGTTACGCCGATACGCTTACAGAACTCACGAATAGATGCAGATGTGAAACCACGACGACGCAGACCTGATACGGTTGGCATACGTGGGTCATCCCAACCATCAACCAATTTCTCAGTTACTAGTTGGTTTAGCTTACGCTTAGACATCACTGTGTATTCAAGGTTTAGGCGGCTGAACTCGTACTGGTGAGGACGACATTCAATTGTGATGTTATCTAGTACCCAGTCGTACAGACGACGGTTATCCATGAACTCTAGCGTACAGATAGAATGCGTAATGCCTTCTAGCGCATCAGAGATACAGTGTGTGAAGTCGTACATTGGGTAAATGCACCACTTATCACCAGTCTGGTGGTGAGTCGCGAAACGTACACGGTAGATCACTGGATCACGCATAACCATGAATGAAGAACCCATGTCGATCTTCGCACGAAGACACGCTTTACCTTCTTCGAACTCACCCGCACGCATTTTTTCAAATAGCGCTAGGTTTTCTTCTACCGGACGATCACGGTATGGGCTTGGTTTACCCGGAGCCGTTAGCGTACCGCGGTATTCACGAATCTGCTCAGGACTTAGCTCATCAACGTACGCTAAGCCTTTATTAATCAATTCAATTGCATATTCGTAAAGCTTGTCGAAGTAGTTTGATGAGTAACATACTTCACCATCCCACTCAAAGCCCAACCAGTTTACATCTTTCTTGATAGACTCAACGTATTCGATGTCTTCTTTTTCAGGGTTTGTATCGTCGAAACGTAGGTTACATTGACCCTGGTAGTCCTGAGCAATACCGAAGTTCAAACAGATAGACTTAGCATGACCGATATGCAGGTAACCATTTGGTTCCGGCGGAAATCGAGTATGCACGCTAGTGTGTTTACCATCCGCTAGATCTTTATCAATGATCTGGCGAATAAAGTTTGATGGACGAGCATCAGCTTCACTCATCTATAGCACCTCAAAATAATAGTATTGTCAGAGAAAACGAGACTCTGTTAACCGCTATGGTTTTACAGAGTGCATTGCTCCTAATGATCCACAATTATTAGTAATTAGACAACAAGATCTCGCTTTAAATAGCCATTATTTATCGTGTTAGCTTGATTGCTCAGCAGTTCATCGTCTTAAAAACGAAAAAAGGCCTCCCGAAGGAGGCCCAATCATAGAGAGTCAGTTTGATGTAACTAAGGAAGTTTTACATCTGATAGGTCTTCACCTGCACCGATTGCTTTCATTTCACCAGCAACGATTTCAGCAAGAGGACCAAGGATAACTTGAAGGTTGTTTTCGCCTAGCTTAACGACACCTTTCGCACCTAGTTTCTTAAGTACAGCTTCGTCTGCTACTGAGCGGTCTTTAAGAGTAAGACGTAGACGAGTGATACATGCGTCGATTGAAGTTAGGTTGTCATGACCACCTAGCGCTTTCAGGTATTGACGAGCTAGGTCACCTTTCTTCGCATCACCAGCTGGAGCAGCAGATGTATCTTCGTCATCGTCTTCACGACCTGGAGATTTCAGGTTGAATGCGCGGATTGCGAAGCTAAATGTGAAGAAGTATAGAGCACCGAAGCCTAGACCGATTGCGAACAATAGTAGAGGTTTAGTTGCTAGGCCGTAGTTCAATACGAAGTCGATAAGACCAGCAGAGAAGCCGAAGCCGTGCAGTGTACCAAACATGTTAGCAACTACTAGAGATAGACCAGTAAATACTGCGTGCATTGCGTATAGAGCTGGAGCTAGGAATACGAACATGAACTCTAGTGGCTCAGTGATACCTGTTAGGAATGAACAGAATGCTACTGAGAATAGTGCACCACCAACTTGGCTACGTTTTTCAGCAGGTGCTGCAAGGTACATAGCTAGAGCTGCACCAGGTAGACCGAACATCATTACTGGGAAGAAACCGTTCATGAATACACCAGCGCTCTTATCGCCGCCGAAGAAACGGTGTAGGTCACCAGATTTAACAGTTTCTGTTACTTCTTTAACTGTTGCAGTGATTTCTGGAGTTACAGAGTTAGCAAATTCGAATGTGTGAGTTTGACCAACAACAAGAGTCTTAGCTAGAGCTGGGTCAACACAAAGCTGTTGTAGAGCAGGAAGAGCTTGACCAGCAGCCGTTGCGCCAGAAACTAGAACTTCTTGACACGTACCCATACCGAACCAGAAGTACGAGTTTAGTACGTGATGTAGACCTACAGGGATAAGTGCACGGTTAAGAGTACCGTATACGAACTGACCGATAGCACCAGAAGTAGAAACTGCGTGAGCTAGCGCGTCAAGACCGCCTTGGATTGTTGGCCATACAACACCAGCAACAGCACCAGCTACTAGCGAGAATAGACCTGCCATGATTGGTACTAGACGTTTGCCAGAGAAGAATGCCAACCACTCAGGAAGACGTGTAGCATGGAAAGCGTTGTAAGAGTGACCAGCGATAATACCAGCGATGATACCGCCGAAGAATGACATGTTAACGTCAGCGTTGATTGTGGTCGCTGTTGCTGTAATTACGAAGTAAGCAACTGCACCAGCTAGACCTGCAGCACCTTGACCGTCTTTAGAAAGACCAATCGCAATACCTAGACCAAATAGAAGTGGAAGCTGACCGAAGATCGCGCCACCAGCTTGAGCCATAAATGGAATGTCTAATAGGTCACCTTGACCTAAGCGTAGTAAAAGCGCCGCAACTGGAAGCGTTGCGATAGGAAGCATAAGAGCTTTACCTAACTTTTGCGCATATCCAAGAATATTCACCTTAAGTTCCCCCTATAGGATTTTATGTTTTGTCGAAAGACTTATTTCAGTCGTTCAATTTAGTCGTTCTCAGTTTATGATATTAATTTTGCTCCGCAAATTAAAAGCTCATTGTTTGTGATCATAATCACCAGTTTTTGCCTTTCCAAAAGGTTTTTGCTAGCGAGATCATAAAACTTATTTTATTATACGAAAAAATGGCGTTTTAAAGATAAGATTCTCGCACTTTATGCAAGACAGAATCAGTGTTATTTTGGTATCTCAATAGATGATTCATAGTAACTTCGCTCTAAAAAACAATCATAAAAACCAATTACTTTTATGTTTTTCAGTTGGTTACTCTGATAATGACATCGATAAAACGCGACTTGCTGTATTTAACTCGTTATCTAATTCAGTAACACAAAGTAAGTTACCGATTAGGTTCGCATTCATCGCTATTAGATAACGAGGAAGAATTTAAATTCTCACGTATAAGGATTAGCTGACTATGTATGCGCTAAGTAACTGTAAAATCTATACCGGTAGTGATGTTCTTACCGATCATGCGGTCATCATCGACAACGACAAGATTCAATCAGTAGTGCCAGTTACTGAACTGCCAGAAGGTATGGAAATTAGAAACCTAGAAGGTGCCAACCTAAGCCCGGGTTTTATTGACCTTCAGCTAAACGGCTGCGGCGGCGTGATGTTGAATGATGAAATCACTCCAGAAACAATGCAGATTATGCATGAAGCTAACCTCAAGTCTGGTTGTACAAGCTTCTTACCTACTCTTATCACTTCTTCAGACGAAGACATGCGTGCTTCGATTGCTGCGGCCCGCGAGTACCACAATAAATACCAAAACCAATCGCTAGGTTTGCATCTTGAAGGTCCGTACCTAAACGTAGCGAAAAAAGGTATTCACAGCGTTGACTTCATCCGCCCTTCTGACGACGGTATGATTGACCTGATCTGTGCGAATGCTGACATCATCGCAAAAGTAACGCTAGCACCAGAACAAAATGACCCAGAGCACATCTCTCGTTTGAAAGCGGCTGGTATCGTGGTTTCTATTGGTCATACCAACGCGACTTATGCAGAAGCTCGTCAAGGCTTCGACGCAGGTATCACTTTCGCTACGCACCTATTTAACGCAATGACACCAATGGTTGGTCGTGAACCAGGTGTAGTTGGTGCGATTTACGACACTCCTGAAGTTTATGCAGGTATCATTGCTGACGGCTTCCACGTTGATTACGCAAACATTCGAATTGCTCATAAAATCAAAGGTGAAAAGCTTGTTTTGGTGACGGATGCCACAGCTCCAGCAGGTGCTAACATTGATCACTTTATTTTTGTCGGTAAGAAAGTATATTACCGAGATGGTAAGTGTGTTGATGAAAATGGCACACTAGGCGGCTCAGCTCTGACTATGATTGAAGCAGTTCAGAATACAGTTGAGCACGCAGGCATCGCTTTAGACGAAGCTCTACGAATGGCTACGCTGTATCCAGCAACCGCAATTGGTGTTGAAGACAGTCTTGGTCGTATTCGAAAAGGAATGGTAGCTAACCTGACCGTTTTCGATCGTGACTTCAATGTAAAAGCGACGGTTGTTAACGGACAATACGAGCAAAATTAAGCATGAATGGCGGACAGATTGGTAATGTAGATTTAGTAAAACAGCTTAACAGCGCTGCGGTATATAGGCTGATTGACCAACAAGGTCCAATCTCCCGTATTCAGGTCGCGGATGTTAGTCAGCTCGCTCCAGCGAGTGTTACCAAAATAACCCGCCAACTTTTAGAGCGCGGCTTAATCAAAGAAGTCGCGCAACAAGCTTCTACCGGCGGTCGACGAGCTATCTCGCTGACCACTGAAGTAAAACCTTTTCACTCCATCGCTGTTCGATTAGGACGAGACTATGTTCAGTTTTGTCTGTATGACCTCGGTGGCACCGCACTAGCAGAAGACCAACACGAACTTCACTACACCAATCAAGCAGACCTCATTGCAGGTTTGGTCGATTTGTTAAAAGAATTTGTGGATCGCTGCCACGATAAGATCGATCAATTAATTGCTATTGGCATTACGCTTCCTGGCTTGGTAAACCCTACCACCGGCGTAGTTGAGTACATGCCAAACACAGATATTGATAACCTAGCCTTGGGTGAGATCATTCGTGAAAAGTTCAATACCGCATGTTTTGTTGGTAACGACGTGCGTGGTATGGCACTGGCTGAACACTACTTTGGTGCGAGCCAAGATTGCCAAGACTCAATCCTTGTCAGTGTTCACCGTGGTACCGGTGCTGGTATCATTGTGAATGGCCAAGTATTCCTCGGCTTTAACCGCAACGTAGGTGAAATTGGTCACATTCAAATCGACCCGCTTGGCGAACAATGCCAATGTGGCAACTTCGGTTGTTTAGAAACCGTAGCGGCAAACCCAGCTATCGTTCAACGAGTGAAAAAGCTGATTGCACAAGGTTACGAATCTAGCCTTACCCAGCTTGAGCACATCACCATTGAAGATGTATGCACGCATGCAATAAACGGTGACGAATTAGCGAAACAAAGCTTAGTCCGCGTGGGCAACCAGTTAGGAAAAGCCATTGCGATTACTGTTAACTTGTTTAACCCACAGAAAATCGTCATTGCCGGCGATATTACTGAAGCAGAAGAAATTGTTTTCCCTGCAATCCAGCGTAATGTTGAAAACCAGTCACTTAAAACATTCCACAATGAGCTGCCTATTGTCGCATCTCTTATTGATAAACAACCGACAATGGGTGCCTTTGCGATGATCAAACGCGCTATGTTGAACGGAGTTTTGTTACAAAAGTTGCTAGAAGACTAAGTTTATACAACCAATTGAGTTACAATCTCGGGCTGTGGTTTCACAGCCCGTTTTTGTATATCAGGAATATAGCTCAACAGTATGGAAATTATTCTAATTACAACGGCGTTTCTCGCCGGCTTCATCGCTCTAAAATGTAACCTCCCCCCTTTGGTCGGCTTCCTACTTGCAGGTTTTGGCCTTCATGCGTTTGGCTACCAAAGTAATGACGTCATTGTCACGCTCGCAGATCTTGGTGTGACCTTGCTGCTTTTCACCATTGGTTTAAAGCTGGATGTAAAAACGCTGCTTTCTAAAGAAATTTGGGGCGGTGCTACAGCGCACAATATTCTCTCGACTCTTTTCTTTGCGCTGGTTCTCGTTGGGCTGAAGTTGCTTGGGCTTTCATCCCTTGCCACCATGGATCACAGTCAGATCCTATTACTTGCCTTTGCGCTCTCTTTCTCTAGTACCGTATTTGCCGTTAAAACTCTACAAGAAAAAGGTGAGATGAATGCTACTTACGGTACGTTAGCAATTGGTATTCTGGTTATGCAGGATATTTTTGCTGTGGTCTTCCTTACGGCTTCTACAGGCAAGATTCCAGAGTGGTACGCCATAGGTTTATTTGCATTACCGCTCCTTCGACCATTGTTCTACAAGCTGCTCGATAAAGTAGGTCACGGTGAAATGCTGGTTCTGTTCGGCATCTTTTTCGCGTTAGTGGTTGGTGCAGGCTTATTTGAACTGGTTGGTATGAAACCAGATTTAGGGGCTTTGATCTTAGGTATGCTACTGGCTGGTCACCGTAAAGCGTCTGAGCTATCAAAATCGCTCTTTAATATGAAAGAGCTATTCTTAGTCTGTTTCTTCCTTAACATCGGTTTATCTGCGTCATTGAGCTTTACAGGTGTTGGCTTAGCTCTGCTATTTATTCTGCTGCTGCCAATCAAGGGCTTGCTCTACTTCCTGACCATCAACCACTTTAAGTTCCGTGTGCGTACTTCATTGCTGACATCGTTATCACTTTTCAACTACAGTGAATTTGGTCTGATTGTTGGTGGCTTGGCCTATAAGATGGGATGGATGCCTAGCGACATGCTGGCTGCAATTGCTGTTGCGGTGTCTATTTCATTCATCATTTCAGCCCCGCTGAACAGACTTGGCCACCAGATTTACCAACATTCTGGCAAGTGGTTGCAAGAAACTGCAGCAGAAAAACTGAACCAACGCGACCAGCTCATCAATCCCGGCCATGCCCAAGTCTTAATTCTTGGTATGGGTCGAATTGGCACTGGTGCTTACGACGAATTACGCGCTCGCTACGGTAAGATTTCGCTCGGCGTAGAAGTTCGTGAAGACGCCGCTCACAAGCATCGCTCTGAAGGCCGCAATGTCATCTCTGGCGATGCGACTGACCCAGATTTCTGGGAGCGTATTTTAGATACAGCAAACGTCAAACTGGTTCTATTGGCGATGCCGCATCACCAAGGTAACCAAACTGCGCTAGAGCAGCTGCAAAGTCGAAACTATAAAGGGCAAATTGCAGCGATTGCCGAATACCCAGATCAACTTGAAGGCTTGCTAGAGACTGGCGTCGATGCCGCATTCAACATCTATAGCGAAGCTGGTAGTGGTTTTGCACGTCATGTTTGCGATCAACTTCAACCTCAATTTACGCCGATGAAATAAGCATCGAGGTGGATATTTTTACCGAGCCCTCTTTCAATAAGAGGGCTTTTTTGTACATTTCTTAAACCAAACCTTGATCTCATTCATTAAAAATAGATAATTTTTAAATAAAATCTAATCAACAAGCCTTTTTATCATTTTTTTAATCACAAAACGTTGCTTTTTTTACTCAGAATGGCAAATTGAATCCATACCGATTAAAAATTGTTTAGTTTAAAAAGGATGTTGTATGTGTTCAGTATTTGGCATTTTAGACATTAAGAGCGATGCAGCGGCATTGCGCCCTATCGCACTTGAGATGTCGAAAAAGCTTCGTCACCGTGGTCCCGACTGGTCTGGTATTTACTCATCAGAGCGCGCAATCCTAGCGCATGAACGTCTGGCGATCGTTGGTCTAAATAGTGGTGCCCAACCGCTATACAGCCCTGATAAAAAACTCATCCTTGCTGTAAACGGTGAAATCTACAACCACAAAGAGATTCGTGCTCGCTACGAAGGCAAGTACGAATTCCAAACCGATTCAGACTGTGAAGTGATCCTAGCGCTATACCAAGACATGGGCGCTGACCTTCTGGAAGAACTAAACGGCATTTTTGCATTCGTACTTTACGATGAAGAAAAAGACGAGTATTTAGTAGGTCGTGACCACATCGGTATCATTCCGCTTTACCAAGGTTACGATGAGCACGGCAACTACTACGTTGCATCAGAAATGAAAGCACTAGTACCCGTGTGTAAAACCGTGAGTGAGTTCCCTCCAGGTTGTCACTACAGCAGTGCAGATGCGGAGCCTCAGCGTTACTACACCCGCGACTGGAACGAATATGCAGCCGTACAAGGCAACAGCACAAGCAAAGAAGAGCTAACTGAAGCGCTAGAAGCAGCAGTAAAGCGTCAGCTCATGACAGACGTGCCATACGGTGTACTTCTTTCTGGTGGTCTAGATTCTTCTATCACATCAGCAGTTGCAAAACGATTTGCAGCGATGCGTATTGAAGACGATGAGAAATCTGAAGCATGGTGGCCACAACTGCACTCATTCGCAGTTGGCCTGGAAGGTGCACCAGACTTGAAAGCCGCTCGTGAAGTTGCAGACCAGATTGGTACGGTTCACCACGAGATGACATACACCATTCAAGAAGGTTTAGATGCGATTCGTGATGTGATTTACCACATTGAAACCTACGACGTAACAACGATTCGCGCTTCAACACCAATGTTCCTAATGGGTCGCAAGATCAAAGCAATGGGCATCAAGATGGTACTGTCAGGTGAAGGCGCAGATGAAATCTTCGGTGGTTACCTATATTTCCACAAAGCGCCAAACGCGAAGGAATTCCACGAAGAGACAGTACGTAAGTTGCTTGCTCTGAACATGTTTGACTGTGCACGTGCTAACAAATCACTAGCAGCATGGGGCGTAGAAGGCCGTGTACCTTTCCTAGACAAAGAGTTTATTGACGTAGCAATGCGCTTGAACCCAGCAGACAAGATGTGTGGCAACGGCAAGATGGAAAAACACATTCTTCGCGAATGTTTTGAGCACTACCTTCCAGAGTCGATCGCATGGCGTCAAAAAGAACAGTTCTCTGATGGTGTAGGCTACAGCTGGATCGATACGCTCAAAGAAGTTGCAGAACAGAAAGTAACGGATCAACAAATGGAAACGGCGCAATTCCGCTTCCCTTACAACACACCAACGACGAAAGAAGGTTATGTGTACCGCGAGATCTTCGAAGAGTTGTTCCCACTGCCATCTGCTGCAGAGTGTGTTCCTGGTGGTCCGTCAGTAGCGTGTTCTTCGGCTAAAGCGATCGAGTGGGATGAGTCGTTCCAAAACTGTGTCGACCCATCGGGTCGTGCAGTACAGACCGTTCACAACGACGCATACTAATCTTATTGAGCTTTTATTAGGGCTGGCTTCCCCAGCCTTGAATACAGGTAAGACAAACACGATCAAAAAGAGGTGCTTTCGCTCCTCTTTTTCTATTTACTAGGGCCTGCTGATCTTTTGAGCTGATTTTTGCAGCACTTTGTGGGAAATTTCTACAAGGCAGAGGCTTTGAAGTGTAGCTAGCCTACACGAGAAGCCGATAACGCTGTAGAAATGAACCACAAAGGCTGCCCGAAGGGTTCGGTTAGAATCGTTTTATACTTCTTGCCGCGCCTAAAACGATTCTGACTAGGCGTCCCCATCCGAACAAAATTTAACCGCGAAAGATCAACAGACCCTAGCATCACAAGTCGAGATCTTTATTCTCAATACTGACAGGTACGCTTTGCGTAATCATTTTCACCAGCATCATTGAACGCTTCTCGCCATCTTTTTCTTGGAAGATCGCTTCTATACCAGCAAACTGACCACTCTTAATACGAATCATGTCTCCTTGCTTTGGCAAGCAACTGGCTGTTACTTGTTCGATTTGATGTTCCGATTCCCTTAGTTCAGAAATCAATGCTCCATCCACTTCTGTGGGTTGTGAGCCAAAGCGAACAAAGTCAATGACACCTCGAGTTGAACGAACTGCCGTAAATGTTGGTCCTTGCTCATAGTCAAACTTAGCAAAAACATAGGAAGGGAAAAGAGGCTCATTAACAACCTGCCTTTTCCCTCGTAAAATCTTTTCGACTTCTACCGTCGGATAGAAACACTCTACCGATTGGTTCTCTAAGTGCAGTTTCGCTCTAGCCTGCTCACCACGCTTACAATAAATCAAATACCAACGTTTCATTTTTTATATTCGCCTACTGCTTTTTTAATTATCGTAGCATTATCAAGAAAACGAGTCATTCCCGATCAAAATCATATACGTAACACCAAAACACATCCACGAAATCAATAACTTAAAACAACCCAACGCCGCAAAAGTCTATAACCAAAACTGAAAAGTAAGTTTGTAATACAAACATTACACCGACAAAAACACTGGATTTATGCTCAAAAACAGCAACTTAACAAAGGATTACTATCGAAACATGAAATTTTATTATTTGTCATCACACAAATTGCAATGTATACGTAGATTTCGTTAAAAAATGTAATAACTACTATTAGAAGAGCTTATGTCAAACCAACATCAATACTTTGGTCACCCACGTGGCTTGTTCTTATTGTTCGGAACTGAACTATGGGAACGCTTTTCTTACTACGCAATGCGCGCCATTCTAGTACTTTACCTGACTGACACAACCATGAACGGTGGTCTTGGCTGGTCGACTAAAGATGCTCTAGATCTTTACGGCATCTATACTGGACTTGTCTACATCACTCCTCTTATCGGTGGCTACCTTGCGGATAACTACTTAGGTCAACGCCGCTCAATTCTGATTGGTGGTGCGTTAATGGCTGTTGGTCAATTCACGCTAGCGATGCCTGCAGATGCTCTAGGTCTTGGTTCTCTTCACACTTTCTACCTAGGTCTTGGACTTCTTATTGCTGGTAACGGCCTGTTTAAGCCAAACATCTCAACGATGGTAGGTGACCTATATCAAGAAGGTGATAACCGTCGTGATGGTGCTTTCACTATTTTCTACATGGGTATCAACATCGGTGCATTGCTTGCTGGCGTTGTATCAGGCTCAGTAACTAACGAATTTGGTTGGAAAGCAGGTTTTGTTGCCGCTGGTATTGGTATGCTTGTCAGCCTTGTTATGCAAATGACATTCGCTCAGTCTTGGCTTGGTGATATCGGCCGTGAACCAGCAGCAAAACGCGATCTAGCAAACAAGAATTCAGAGAAAAAAGAGCCACTAACGAAAGAAGAAGTGGATCGAATCAAAGTTATCCTAGTGATGAGTTTGTTTACTATCGTTTTCTGGGCTGGCTTTGAGCAAGCTGGTGGTCTAATGAACATCTACACGCAGCAATACACGGATCGCATGATCGGTGGCTTTGAAGTTCCAGCAGCGTGGTTCCAATCACTAAACCCATTCTTCATTATCACCCTTGCTCCTGTATTAGCAGTACTTTGGGTAAAACTAGGCAAACGTGAACCAAACTCACCAATGAAATTTGCCTTAGCTATGTTCTTCCTAGCTCTTGGCTTCCTATGCATGGTTGGTGCAGTTATGGAACAAGGCGGTGACACTGCTGTTAAAACATCAATGCTATGGCTAGTGGGCGCATTCTTCTTCCATACCCTTGGTGAACTGTGTCTATCTCCTATCGGTCTATCTCTAGTAACGAAACTAGCTCCGCTACGCCTTGCTTCGCTTATGATGGGTGCATGGTTTGGTTGTAACGCGATTGCAAACTACGTTGCAGGTTACGTAGGCTCTCACGTGGGTGAACTTGGTGCGCTAGCTATCTTCAGCGGCATCGCAGTTACTGCAACAATTTCAGGCGTGATTCTACTGTTGTTCTCTAACACGCTAGTTCGTTGGATGCACGGTGCTGAAAACACGCACAGCACAGCAGAACAAATTGAAGAGCAACAAACTCAAGTTGCTTAATATAAAGTACAAATAAAAACAAAGGGTCGCAATCGCGACCCTTTTTGTTTTCTGACACTCAAACAACGTTGGTGATAGATTTGGATTAAGCTTTACAGCTTAGAACGAACAAGCTCAGTCATCATTTCGATGTGGTCATCGTTGTCGTTCAAACAAGGGATATAGCTAAAGCTCTCGCCACCAGCCTCTAGATAGATTTCACGACACTCTTCAGAGATCTCTTCAAGCGTTTCTAAACAGTCTGCCGAGAAAGCTGGAGTTATAATGTTCAGCTTCTTCTTACCTTGGCCAGGTAGCACTTCTAGGGTCTTATCCGTGTATGGCTGTAGCCACTCTTCGCGACCGAAGCGAGACTGATACGTCATGCCGATCTGCTCTTCATTCAAGCCTAGCGCTTCACCAAGCAAACGTGTCGTCTCTTCACAATGCTTAGGGTAAATATCACCATTATCTGCGTATCGTTTAGGAATACCATGGTAAGAACACAGCAAGTAATCACCTTGGCCATGCTCTGCCCAATGGTCACGCACCGATTGCGCCAATGCAGCGATGTATTGGGGATGGTTGTGGTAATCACGGATAAAGCTAAACTCTGGCATTACAGGCATTTTTTTGAACGCCTTCGTCATACCATCAGAGACGGCGGCCGTCGTTGTGCCTGAGTATTGCGGGTAAAGAGGCAATACAATCACTTCCTCTACCCCCTGAGCCTGCAGCGCTTCAAAGCCTGATTGTAAGCTTGGGTTACCATAAGTCATACCCAACTCAACTGGCATATCGAGGGCAACAGCTAACTTCTGAGCTTGTCGTTTTGAGTACACCATTAAAGGCGAGCCCTCTTCCATCCAGACGGACTGGTACAGCTTGGCAACTTTCGGTGAGCGAATTGGCAAGATGACACCGTGAAGAATTGGACACCAAAGCCAACGCGTCATATCAACGACACGATGATCATGAAGAAACTGACTTAAAAAGCGTTTTACAGCTGGTGCAGTTGGCTCATCAGGCGTACCCAAGTTAACCAATAACACGCCCTGTTTATTATTGTTGTTTTTCATAACATCCTATTCATGGTGATCGGCTTGCTTTGTACGGTGGAACGAACCAGATGGTTCATCGTACTTACAGGCAAAAATAAAAAAGCGACCCAAAGGTCGCTTTTAAATATATCAAAATATTAAATTTTGCCGTTAGCAAATTATGCTAGTGCTTTCTCAATATCTGCGCTTACTTCTGCAACTTGCTTAGTACCATCGAATTTAAGGTACTTAGTGTTACCAGCTTCAGCTTCTTTACCGTAGTAGTTGATAAGTGGCGCTGTTTGCTCGTGGTAAACACCTAGACGTGCACGTACTGTTTCTTCTTTGTCGTCATCACGAACAACTAGGTCTTCACCCGTTACGTCGTCTTTACCTTCCACTTTTGGTGGGTTGTAAACAACATGGTAAGTACGACCTGAAGGAAGGTGAGCACGACGACCAGCCATACGCTCAACAATCACGTCATCCGCTACATCAAATTCAATAACGTAGTCTACGTCAACGCCCATTTCTTTTAGGCCGTCAGCTTGAGGGATAGTGCGAGGGAAACCATCTAGTAGGAAACCTTTTTCGCAATCGTCTTGAGCAATACGCTCTTTGATTAGACCAAGGATGATTTCATCAGAAACTAGCTGACCAGCGTCGATAACAGCTTTAGCTTGTTTACCAAGCTCTGTACCTGCTTTGATAGCAGCACGAAGCATATCACCAGTAGAGATTTGTGGAATACCGTATTTATCCATGATGAAGTTTGCTTGTGTGCCTTTACCTGCACCTGGAGCACCTAGAAGAATGATGCGCATGATTTATCCTCTTTAATATTTAAGATTTATACCGAAGCTCACAATAGCTGGGCTTCCAGGAATCAATCCTGCGAAGCACTGGCAACGATAAGTTTCGGTATAACGTTTAGGCGAGCCAAAATACACGCCTTATTACTCACATTCAAGTGTTGCGATTCTAACACAGGTTAACGATGCAATGAGCAGGTTAAGACTAAAGAATGTTAGCAATGCCTGCTTTCTTGTCTTATTGATTACTAACTCAACACTTAAAGTGTGAATCTATGCGGTAGCAAACAAAAAGCCCGCATTTTGCGAGCTTTTTGCTGATATTTGACTATTAAACCTTAGTCAAAAGCTTGTTGATGGCACCGACAAATTGCGTTGGATCTTCCATCGAACCTCGCTCTGCCAGCATTGCTTGGCCTAGTAACACTTCTACCCAACGTCCGAATGCTTCTTCATCTGCTTCGTCCGCCATACGCTTCACTAGCTCATGCTCTGGGTTAATTTCGAAGATGTACTTAACTTCAGGTACCGCTTGACCGGCGGCTTCGAGAAGCTTCGCCATCTGCGTGCCCATTTCGAAATCATCCGTCACGACAACCGCTGGCGTAGTAGCAAGTTTGAAAGTCGTACGAACTTCTTTCACTCGGTCGCCTAGGTAAGACTGGGTGCGCTCAACAACAGACTTAAACTCTTCTTCAGTTTCTTTCTGCTTTTCTTTTTCCGCTTCGTCTTCAAACTTACTTAGGTCTAAGCCTGCTTTAGTAATCGACTGGAACTGCTTACCATCAAACTCAGTCAGGTAGTTCATCAGCCACTCATCAATGCGGTCAAACATCAAAATAACTTCGATGCCTTTCGCTTTGAACTGCTCTAGGTGCGGGCTGTTCTTCGCGGCTGCGTAGCTGTCTGCCGTTAGATAGTAAATCTTATCTTGGCCTTCTTTCATGCGTTCAATGTAAGAAGCAAGTCCGACAGTTTGCTCAGCAGAATCCACTTCAGTAGAAGCAAAGCGCAATAGACCGGCAACTTTCTCTTTGTTTGCCATGTCTTCTGCAACGCCTTCCTTCATCACAAGGCCGAACTCTTTCCAGAATGATTGGTATTTAGCTTCATCATTCTTCGCCATGCGCTCTAGCATAGTAAGCACACGCTTAGTACAAGCATTACGTAGCGATTGAGTAACTTTATTGTCTTGTAGGATTTCACGCGATACGTTCAAAGGCAGATCGTTGGAATCAATCAAACCACGAATAAAGCGCAAGTAAGAAGGCATAAATTGCTCTGCATCATCCATGATGAACACACGCTGCACGTACAGCTTCAGACCCGATTTATGGTCACGATTCATCATATCCCATGGTGCTTTTGCCGGGATGTAAAGCAGGCTGGTGTAGTCGTTCTTACCTTCTACACGGTTGTGGCTCCAAGCAAGAGGATCAGCAAAGTCATGAGAAACGTGCTTGTAGAACTCTTGGTACTCTTCTTCAGAGATATCTGATTTATTGCGAGTCCAAAGCGCTTGAGCTTTGTTGATTTGCTCCCACTTCTTCTCACCAGTTTCTTTACCTTCGTCATCACGAACCGCAGTTTGGATAGAAACAGGGATACCGATATGATCAGAGTATTTGCTGATCACATCACGCAGACGCCATTCGTTTAGGAATTCTTTACCTTCTTCACGCATGTGTAGCACGATATCCGTACCACGAGTGTCTTTGGTGATAGTCTCGATGGTGTAATCACCTTCACCTGCAGAATGCCATTGAACCGCTTCGTCAACCGCTAGGCCCGCAGCACGAGTGCGAACAGTTACCGCATCAGCAACGATGAACGCCGAGTAGAAACCAACACCAAATTGACCAATTAGCTGAGAGTCTTTACTCTGCTCATCAGATAATTTTGAGAAAAATTCTGCCGTCCCTGATTTTGCGATCGTACCTAAGTGTTCAATCACATCATCACGGCTCATACCGATGCCGTTATCAGAGATGGTTAATGTGTTCGCGCTTTCATCAAACGCAAGCTTGACACCAAGGTCTGCATTGCCCTCAAACAAGTCTGGGTTAGATAGCGCTTGAAAACGCAGTTTATCCGATGCATCAGACGCATTTGAGATCAATTCGCGCAGGAAAATCTCTTTATTCGAATAAAGAGAATGAATCATAAGGTGAAGTAGCTGTTTTACTTCAGATTGAAAGCCACGAGTTTCTTTGTTTTGAGATACGGTCTCGCTCATGTTTGCTCCATATATCTAAATTAACGGCCATAACTGGCGTAGCCTGAGAGGCATTTAATCATTCAATGCCAACGTGAGATGCTATTTAACATGTGGCTGACAAATGTAAATTCAAGGTCAATATTGGTAAAAACGGTGTTTTTTTAGAAAAATTTGTTTATCCTTGATGCATAAAACCTTCTAAAATTCACTATTTTGATCTTGTTATTGCAGAATAAATGCGATGCAAATCACCACTATTACAAAATCATCCATCTAAGAAGAACTAAATGACTAACATCGGCACCAAATTCCTACTTGCTCAAAGGTTTATCTTTGACCCAAATAGCAATTCTCTCGCTGACCAACAAAGTGGCAATGAAGTTGTTCGCTTAGGAAGCAATGAAAGTCGAATTCTGCTTATGCTTTCAGAGAGACCAAATGAAGTATTAACCCGCCATGAGCTCCATGAGTTTGTTTGGCGAGATCAAGGCTTTGAGGTGGATGACTCAAGCCTAACTCAAGCGATTTCTACATTGCGCAAAATGTTGAAGGACTCAACAAAATCCCCCGAGTTTGTAAAAACGGTACCTAAACGCGGCTATCAGTTGATTTGTAGTGTCGAAAGAATGAGCACTCCAACCTCAGAGCCAAATGCCGAGCTTGAAGATATCGACGCTGAAGAAAGCACTTTTGAAAGTGTTACCGAAGAGATTCAAGCGCAACCGCAGGCTGAAGACTCTGTATCAACAGATCCAAGCTCAGTAAGCGACAACGCAACACCACTTTCAGCGGCAAAAGTAAGTTCAAAAAACAACTGGTTCACGCGTGCCATTTTATTCGTTGCTGTACTGCTGCCAATCATCGTCTTTACCCTCACTAAACCAGCTGAATCTCAATTTCGCCAAATTGCAGAGTTTAGCGGTGTACCCGTTATGACTCCGGCAAACCACCCTCAATTGATGCAGTGGATGCCTTCCATCGAGCAATGTGTTGCTCGATACGTAGAAAATCATACAAACGATGTAATGCCAGTGAAAGTTATCGCTACTGGAGGTCAAGGTAATAAGCTTGTATTGAACTACATTCACGATACGGACCATTCATATGAAAATGTGACATTGCGTATTTTTGCTGGTCAAAACGACCCAACTGACATCTGCAAATAATAGGAGGCATGATGAAAATTAAACTCGCTATTGCGGTGTTAGCCGTGTCTGCATTATTTAGTAGCTGGCTTTATTGGGGCAGTGACCTAAAAGTAGAACAAGTTCTGACTTCTAATGAGTGGCAATCCACTATGGTTACCGTCATTACAGATAATTTACCGGATGACACAGTAGGCCCATTACGCCGTGTCAACGTTGAATCGAACGTCAAATACTTACCTAACGGCGATTACATTCGCGTAGCAAATATTAAGTTGTTTGCTCAGGGTTCATCTGCTGAGTCCACGATCAACATTTCAGAACGAGGACGCTGGGAAGTAAGTGACAATTACCTCTTAGTCACCCCATCAGAGTTCAAGGATATCTCGTCATCTCAGTCAAAGGATTTTACTGACGAACAGCTGAGCTTAATTACGCAGATTTTCCGACTGGATGCCGAGCAAAGCCGTCGCATCGACGTGGTTAACGAAAAAACGTTACTACTGACTAGCTTGAACCACGGTTCTACGGTACTGTTTAGAAACTGATTTTGATTCAATGATAAGGGGCCAAGATGGCCCCTTTCTTTCACGCATGGATTGGCTAGATACTCTCACTCTCTTCTTCGGTTCCCTTGTTGCAAATACACTCGCTTCCCTCTCTGGTGGCGGTGCTGGCTTATTGCAATTTCCGCTATTGATCTTTCTCGGCTTGCCCTTTTCTGTCGCACTTGGTACACACAAAGTGGCTTCAGTGGCACTTGGACTAGGTGCGGCAAGCACACACCTCAAAGCGGGCACAATAAAACCGAAAGTCGCACTTTATCTGATTCTAGTCGGCAGCATTGGTGTCGTGATTGGTGCGAATCTGATTGTCCAAATACCTGACAATATCGCTGAGAAAATGCTTGGTGCGATGATCCTTGCTCTTGGCATCTATTCCCGCTTTAAAAAAGAACTTGGCCAAGTCGAGCTTGCTACCCACCGAGATACATTGGGCTGGATCTTGGGCGGATTGGGGTTGATGTTAATAGGCATAGTCAATGGTTCTCTGACCGCAGGTTCAGGTCTCCTTGTGACGCTGTTCCTCGTGCGTTGGTTTGGGTACGACTACAAGCAAGCAGTGGCTTACACCATGATTTGTGTCGGTCTGTTTTGGAATGGTATTGGTGGTGTTGCCATCGTACACGCAGGCGCTCCGATTCATTGGGCATGGCTACCCGTGCTGTTATTGAGTTCATTTTTAGGTGGCAGTTTAGGTGCGTGGGCAGCAACTCGATACAGCAATCGCGTTATCAAGATTGCGTTTGAGATCCTCACCTTTGCTGTCAGCATCAAACTGCTACTTTAGGGTCTGTTGACCTTTCGAGCTGATTTTTGCAGCGAATTGTTGGGTATTTATACAAGGCAGAGACTTTGTTGTGTAGCTAGCCTACATGAGAAGTCGATAACGCAGTAGAAATGACCAACAAACGCTGCCCAAAGGGTTCGGCTAAAATCGTTTTATGCTTTGTTAAGGAGTATTTGCTTAGAATGACTAGGCGACACACTCCTCGCCTCACCTAAAACGATTTTATCTCGAACAAAATTTAACCACGAAAGTTCAACAAACCCTCGTGTTTAGAGAAAGGAAATAAGAAATGGATAAAGCCATCATAGACATTTACTACTGTCGCCAGTGCAATTGGATGTTGCGCTCTACTTGGCTATCGCAAGAGCTACTTCATACTTTCAGTGAAGAGATTGAAACCATCAGCTTGCATCCGGACACAGGTGGCCGTTTTGAGATTTTTTGCAACGGCACGCAAATTTGGGAGCGTAAAAAAGACGGCGGTTTTCCTGAGGCTAAAGTCCTTAAACAACGAGTAAGAGACATCATCGACCCAGAGCGTGATTTAGGCCATTCAGATACAAAATAGGGAGCCAATGGCTCCCTATTATTTAATATCTGATGTGCTCTATGACTCGTTGATTAAATCGTTGTTTGAGCTAGCACTGCACCTTCCGGCGTTTGCACGGTTAGTGTGTTACCTTCCATCAAACCATAGCTGCGCGGCAAACCGTTTCGAGGAAATGTCATCGAGCCAGGGTTAAAAATAACAGCCCCGTCTTGTTCCTCTGCCACTGGTATATGAGTATGGCCGTGAGCAATAATGTCTCCCTCACGCAATGGTGGACGCTTACCACTATGATACAAGTGACCATGAGTTAAGAAAATGCGCTTGCCGGATTCTAAAAGGATCCACGCATAGTCTGTCATCATTGGAAAGTTCAATAGCATCTGGTCAACTTCACTGTCACAGTTACCACGTACCGAAATAATCTGTTCACTGTATTGATTCAGAAGCTCTGCCACTTGTGGCGGATTGTAGCCTTCTGGCACTGGGTTTCTCGGCCCGTGATTGAGCGTATCTCCAAGTAAGATCAAGTGCTCTGCACCTGAGGCTAAATACAGTTTGATGGTTTCTTCTGTTGCTGGCAAAGAACCGTGCAAATCTGAGGCAAAAAATAGTTTCACGACATCGTCTCCTCAAAAAGAATGACGCCATTCTACGGCTTTCTTATATAACCTCAACAGCGATTCAGCTTCAGTACGGATTCAACTACTGCTGACGAGCAAACTCAATCATCATAGGCAAAAGGTAAAACCAGAAGGCATAACCAAAACCAATCAATGCAGCTAGCCATAGTGTCATCGACAGAAACTTAGATTTAGCCAAATGATTTAGAGGATCTGGCTCTCCACACCCCGGGCAACTGTGTGCTCGTTTTGAAATCTGTCTTTCGCAGACAGGACAGGCAACTAAAGGCATTCACTATTTCCTTAAAATTCTACTCTTTGCAAAAGGATAAAATGCATACTTCGGTTATGCAAAGGGATTTATAGCTGAAATAATGCTGTTCACTCCCAGTCGCTTGAATGAGATTAATGATCAGCTATTCCCCTTTCGCCATCCCATTCATGACAATGTTATTGTAACTAACCATGCCAATGACTTGGCCATTTTCAATCACTGGTGCCCGACTAATACCAAAACGCTCAAATAACCGCGCACAATATTTTACGTTCATGTTAGGGTCGACTGTCAGCGCTGGTTTAGTCATGATTTCGTAGATATTGGTTCTTTGAGGAGATCGATCAACGGCAAGCACTTTTTTTGCAATGTCGTTCATCAGCACAATACCAAACTCATCATCTTGATTGCGTTTCTGGACGACTAATGCTTTGACCTGATGTTTTCGAGCCAGACCGATACCTTCATGAACCGTCATAAGTCCATCAACGATAACGTAGGTAGATGCCATCACATCTCTAATACGAATGATTTCTTGATTACTCATAGCTCATCCTCAACAACCTTTGCTAATGTCTCGACTTGGTGCGCAACACCCACTGCGTCTTCCACATCGATTTGTACCGCGATTCCCTGACCGGATTCTTGGTCAAACTCTCCGACCTCACTGATCGTTTCTAATATATGCCGCGAAAGATGCTCTTCAACGACAAATAGCAACACATCTTTCTGTACTTCAAGAGTGAGACCAAAGAAGGTACGTTTTTGATTTAAACCTTGCCCTCGGGCGTTATTGATGACCGTCGCCCCGGTTGCACCTGCTTCGCGAGCGGCATCCAACACTGTGTCGGTTTTGCTATCCTCCACAAAGGCCAGAATTAATTTAAAGCGCATTTTCTTTCTCCTCCGCGGTATCTTTATTCAACCACTGGGTTATTTGGGCATAGCCCATCACAGAAATCATAGGAAATAGACTGGCAAAAGCGATTAAGCCAAAACCATCAATCATCGGGTTTCGTCCAGGTACAGTAGACGCAAGCCCTAATCCCAAAGCCGTAACCAATGGGACAGTGACCGTCGATGTCGTCACCCCTCCCGAGTCATATGCCAAGGGAATGATTAACTTTGGTGCATATAGTGTTTGAATAACCACCACTATATAACCCGCTATGATGTAATAATGAATAGGATCACCCACTACAATTCGATAGCTACCTAAAGCAATACCAATGGCCACCCCTAACGCAACCGCAATTCTGAGTCCGTTAACACTAATACTTCCCCCAGACACTTGATTTGCCTTGATGGCAACAGCGATAAGCGAAGGTTCAGCTATCGTAGTACTAAAGCCAATACAAAACGCGAATAGGTACACCCAATAATAGTCAACCCAACTCAGAGCTTTACCCAGTGAGACTTTAAATTCGATCAAAAAGTCAGGAGCTGTTAGCTGCATCGCCATTGTTTCACCTAATGGAAACAACGCCATTTCGAGCCCGATTAAAAAAAGAGATAATCCTAAAATAACGTAGAAGAAGCCAAGTATGACTTTAGAGAGGTTGGTAACAGGACGTCTCAATACCGCAAGTTGGAAACCAAAAATAATGGTCGCGATAGGCACTACATCACGGACGGTGGAAAGAAAAGTATCCGAAAACTGAGCAAATGAGATCATGCCACCACCATCCCATAAACCATCACAAACATCATCGGTAGAAGAGAGGCAAAAGCAATCAGCCCAAAACCATCAATCATCGGATTACGACCTTTGATCGCAGAAGCAAGCCCTACTCCCAAAGCGGTTACCAAAGGTACGGTAATAGTAGAGGTTGTAACGCCGCCAGAATCATAAGCAATACCAATAATATTCTCTGGAGCAAACCCGGTTAGAATAACAACACCGATATACCCACCAATAATCATATACTGAATTGGCCAACCTTTAAGAATGCGTAGAACACCGAGCACGATTGCAATCCCTACCGACAATGCAACTGTGAGACGTAAGCCATCCGCGTATTCTTCCATCGCTTCTTCGGTATTGAGTATCATCCCGCCCTCAGCTGCCACTTCTGAAGCTTCATCAGCAACAGCAGTCAGAGCTGGCTCTGCGATGGTTGTTCCAAAGCCAAGACAAAAAGCAAAAATAAGCAACCAGAATACGCTGCCTTTTCTGGCAAAAGCCTGCGCCATGCTTTCTCCAATCGGAAACAACCCCATTTCCAACCCAAAAATAAAAAACGTCAGGCCAAGAACAACCAGCAATAAACCAAAAAGAATTGGAGCGATGTTGGGTAGCGGCTCTTGTAAAACAACCAGTTGGAAAAAAGTAATCACAACAACAATAGGAAGTAAGTCCCTTGCGCTGCTTAGACAGGCGCGAAATAGTGCCAACAATGCTGCCATTCAATTCCCTTTTTTGTATGTGCTTTTTTAGAATGACATAGTTTTGAACAAGCGAGTGTGAGCAACATTCCGACATAAATAACATTTGGTTACATATGTTAAAAATGTGAACTAAGTGGGAGGGCAATGACTTAAATTGGGAATGTGCCAATGTATCAACATCAATTGAACACATCACTGATCATCTCAGTCAAAAAAGACTATAATGAGTAAATATGTCTTTAACTCAAAGGGATACCATGAAGATACTGCTTACTGGCGGCACTGGTTTTATTGGTTCAGAATTGATGAAGTTACTCACAACTCATCAAGTACTTTTGTTAACTCGCAATCCCGCACAGGCAAAACAGCGTCTTCAGCATGCTGATGTTGGAAATATTCAATACTTAGACTCTCTTAACTCCCTTGAAGATCTCAACGACATTGATGCCGTAATTAACCTCGCAGGAGAGCCAATTGCAGATAAACGCTGGACCAAGCAGCAAAAAGAGCTTATCTGCAGTAGTAGGTGGAAAATAACGGAGCGAATTGTCGAGCTGATTCATGCCAGCACCAAGCCACCTTCGGTGTTTATAAGTGGTTCCGCTGTTGGTTACTACGGCGACCAACAGGATCACCCCTTTGATGAAGCGTTGCATGTGAATAGCAACTGCTTTGCCCATCAAGTTTGTGAAAAATGGGAACAAATCGCAAAACATGCCGAATCTGAGCAAACTAGAGTTTGTATAATACGCACTGGTATCGTACTTGGCCAAAATGGTGGCGCGTTGGCAAAAATGATCCCTCCCTACAAGTTTGGTTTGGGTGGGCCACTGGGTAGCGGCAACCAGTATATGCCTTGGATACACTTACTCGATATGGTGCGAGCAATAATGTACCTATTAGAAACGCCTCATGCTCATGGACTCTTTAACCTATGCGCTCCCCATCCAGTTACCAACAGTATTTTTAGCAAGACATTAGCAAAAACCTTAAAGCGTCCCCACTTCATGCGTTCTCCTAAATGGGTGATGGAGTTAGCCATGGGCGAGGCAGCTTGCCTACTCTTCGATAGTGCGCGAGCTAAGCCGAAAAAGTTAACCGAACTCGGCTTCAAGTTCAGTTACTCTAGAGTTGCCCCAGCCCTCAAACACTTGCTTCAAGACCGAAGTTGTTGAATCATAAGGCTCACGCCCTCTCAGTGAGCCCTATACCATGAAAAAGTCAGTTCTTATCACCGGATGCTCCACTGGCATCGGTTACGTATGTGCCCATGCTTTGCAAAAGGAAGGCTTCCACGTCATTGCTTCCTGCCGACAAGACCAAGACATCGAACGCCTAACCAACGAGGGCTTAACGTGTATTAAGCTTGACCTTAATGATCCTGAGAGTATTTCATCCGGCGTCGCGCAAGCGCTCGAGCTAGCTGAGGGTAAACTTTATGCCGTCTTCAACAATGGCGCTTACGGTCAGCCGGGTGCTTTGGAAGACTTGCCGACAGAGGCCCTTCAAGCACAATTTCAAACCAACTTCTTCGGCTGGCACCAACTCGTAAGAGAAGTGCTACCGCACATGCGTAAACAGGGTGAAGGGCGCATCATCCAAAACAGCTCCGTACTCGGCTTTGCCGCCATGAAGTATCGTGGCGCCTATAACGCATCTAAGTTCGCGCTAGAAGGCTGGACAGACACCCTACGTTTGGAATTGATGGATACCAACATCAAGGTTGCATTGATCGAACCAGGGCCGATAGAGACCCAGTTTAGACAGAATGCCTTAAAGGCGTTTGAGCAGTGGATTGATGTGGAAAGCAGCGCCCACAGAGCAGCTTACGAAGGGCAGAAGCAGCGTTTAGATAACGACAAGTCGAACAACAAGTTTGTGCTTCCTGCTGAATCTTGTATTGAGCCCGTGCTTCACGCACTCAACAGTGATAAACCAAAGATTCGCTACAGAATCACCACACCAACTAAAGTCTTTGCCGTTTTAAAGCGCCTATTACCAACTCGTCTTCTTGATAAAATTTTGCGACAAGCAGCATAAAAACTTTTTATCACAATGTAATTTTATCGTAACAATGTGATGTCATTATGAGCATGTAGGTTAAGAAAACCTCAATGTTCGAATCAATTTCTAGGTTAGTATCTTCATCCATCGAGCCTGAACGCGATGTGGATACTCACTTTAGATTTGGTATCGCCACCCTTTCTGTTTTGTATTTTCGCGAGACAATAATGACATTAAATCAGCTTAACTGGCTTAGTGTGGGTGTAGTGTTGACCATGTTCATCCTATTTTGATACCACACCCAGCACACAACTATAACGTCTAACAAGACTCTCTAACCCGTGCTGGACTTGCCAAATTTAATAGCACTTTCGCTTGCTATCAGGAATACGCTGCTTCGGCAGCGTTTTTCCTTTCTATCGCTTGAATTTCCCAAATATCAACTCCATATCTACAATCAACGACAAGAAACAAAAAGCAAGGATACTCTGATGCAATCCCCATTTATCGTTGAGTTAACAGAACAAAACTTCCGTGAAACGCTTGAAGGATCAATGAACACGCCGGTGTTGATTCATTTTTGGGCGAGTGCTCAACCAGAAAGTGCACAAGTGATTCCTGAATTACAAATGCTGGCTCAGCAATACAACGGCGCTTTCACCCTTGCTCTATTGAACTGTGAACAGCAGCCTGCTCTTGCTTCTCAATTCGGCGTGCAAGTGCTACCGACCATCGCATTGTTTATGAATGGTCAAGCAGTCGATGGGATGGGTGGCCCTCAGCCAATTGACGCGATTACGGCAATGCTGCAAAAACATCTACCAAGCCAAGATGAAATGCAGTTGAAGCAAGCCAGCGAACTGCTCCAACAAGGTGAACATGCTCAAGCTTTGGCGATTCTACAAACGTTATCGGAAGAGCTTCAAAACCGTGGTGATGTAAAACTAGCGATGGCAGATTGTTTACTGGAAACCAAGCAGTTTGAATTGGCACAAACGCTATTGGGTGCGATTCCACTGGAATACCAAGACAACTACTACAAAGGTTTGATCGCGAAGTTAGATCTACATCTTCAAGCCGCAGATAGCCCAGAGCTTCAACGCCTTGAACAAGAGCTAGCCGCAAACCCTGATAATTTAGAACTCGCGTGTGAGCTTGCAGTTCAATACAACCAAGTCGGCCGTGATGAAGAAGCACTTGAGCTACTTTGGAACATTCTCAAAGCCAACCTCGGTGCACAAGACGGTGAAGTGAAGAAAGTCTTTATGGATATCTTGAGCGCACTTGGCCAAGGTAACGCATTGGCAAGCAAATACCGCCGTCAACTTTACTCGATTTTGTACTAATCAAATCTTCGTAAAGTTAAAGAGTTTGAATAGAAAAGGCCGGAAAATCTCCGGCCTTTATTTTATTCGGAATTTATCAAACCTCTCATTTCTACGATTGTTTAATAAAGCGAAATGCGTAAGAATGGATTAATTATTATGCATTTAAGGGAATAGCACATGCCAATTGACTCATTGATAACCATCGGTATTTTCGTTGCTTTAGCCGTCGTCATCCTCGCCTCTGCAATTAAAACCGTTCCACAAGGCAATAACTGGACAGTTGAACGCTTTGGGCGTTATACCCACACTTTAAAGCCAGGTCTCAACCTAATCATTCCTTTCGTCGACCGTGTCGGACAAAAGGTCAATATGATGGAACGCGTTCTCGACATTCCTGCTCAAGAAGTTATTTCCAAAGATAACGCCAATGTAGTCATCGACGCGGTAGGTTTTGTTCAAGTCATCGATGCTGCAAAAGCCGCTTATGAGGTTAACGATCTAGAACATGCCATTCGCAACCTAACCCTCACTAACATTCGTACCGTGCTTGGCTCAATGGAACTGGACGAGATGCTCAGCCAACGCGACATGATCAATACCAAACTGCTCTCTATTGTCGACCAAGCAACCAACCCTTGGGGCGTAAAAGTTACTCGTATTGAAATCAAAGACGTTCAACCACCTGCAGATCTCACTGCGGCGATGAATGCCCAAATGAAGGCTGAACGTAACAAACGTGCCGAAATCTTAGAAGCAGAAGGTGTTCGACAAGCAGAAATTTTACGAGCAGAAGGCCAGAAGCAATCAGAAATCCTCAAAGCAGAAGGTGAAAAACAGTCCGCAATTTTACATGCTGAAGCTCGCGAACGGGCAGCTCAAGCAGAAGCGAAAGCCACCTACATGGTATCGGAAGCCATCGCAAAAGGTGATGTACAAGCTGTAAACTACTTCATTGCCCAAGGTTACACCGAAGCGTTAAAGAGCATCGGCCAAGCAGAAAATGGTAAGATCGTCATGCTGCCACTCGAAGCAACAGGCCTCATGGGCTCAGTAGCTGGTATCGCAGAAATGTTCAAACAAAGTAAAGACTAAGGCCTGCGTATGGATCTATTTAGCCTATTAGAAGGTGTTACATTCTGGCATTGGATTGCATTTGGCCTCGCGTTGCTTGCCGTTGAATTACTGGGAACCGCTGGCTACTTTCTTTGGCTAGGCATCTCAGCGCTGATCGTGGGCGCCATTATGTCCTTCTTACCCATCAGTTGGCAGATGCAATGGCTTGCATTTGCTACTTTTAGCTTAGTAACAACATGGCTATGGTGGAGAAAACAATGGTCAAAAGATCGCAAAGGTGATGAGTCCCGAGATCTCAACCAAAAACACAAACAATTAATCGGCAACATTGTCACTTTAGAAGAAGACTTCAAGGTAGGGATGAATCGCTTAAGAATAGCGGATTCAACTTGGTCAGCAGAATCTGAGCACGATTTACCAGCAGGAACTCGAGTCGAGATTGTGGCTGTAGAAGGTATTATTCTTAAGATTAAGCCTGTTTCTCGCTGATTTGTGTC
Source organism: Vibrio sp. SCSIO 43153 (assembly GCF_023716625.1). Classification (NCBI taxonomy): domain Bacteria; kingdom Pseudomonadati; phylum Pseudomonadota; class Gammaproteobacteria; order Vibrionales; family Vibrionaceae; genus Vibrio; species Vibrio sp. SCSIO 43153. The sequence continues at coordinate 809,427 of NZ_CP071855.1, read as the reverse complement.
AAAATAATAGGGTGTAAAGCACCCTATTTCATATTTATTCCAACTACCTCTTTTATTTCATCGACTTATTTAAATTATCCATAGAAATTAAGTAATAGAAATATTATTAGTATTCTATCAGTTCTATTTACCATTCAATTATTCGAGTCGAATAATTCAGATACATAGAAAAATATATTTCCTTTTTCGTAATCTAAATTTATTTTAAAAAATAAAACACTGTTGAATTAATTTTTGATCTTTCTTGGTCTCTATACATACTTAACGCATGAGCATTTCACTTTGATGCTTATATTTTTGGTAAGTAAGAGGATGTACTATGAAAATCTTAAGCCTAGTTTTTGCTGTGGGACTATTATTCTCAGTAACCAGCGTTTCAGCTCAAAATAGCGCAGGGCATGCATTTGGAGCTGGTGTAGATTGTACGTTTAGCGATGGGACAGTCAAACACCTTCCGAGAGAATTATGCAAAATGTATGGTGGTGAGCATAAGTAGTCATAACTAGTCCTTCATGCATAAACACATTTCAGAACGAAGCAACCACCACAAAAAGGCCACCAGCAAAGCTAGTGGCCCTTTTGAATGTTATTCATCAACGAAATCTGTAGAAATCCGCACCAATAAATGCATCCCATCCCCTTTGCCATTCTGCTTTGATCATCACTTCTTGTGGCTGCCCTCTGCATTGGTCAGTATATTTTAGTCCTTGGATTCCCTTTTCAAAGGCCTTAAATGGATCGCAATATTCCTTTTTCCCTAGCTCATAACCACTCTTATAAGCTTCTTCATCAAACGGGACTTTCAGCTTCAACATTTCAATAGTGTCATTTTGATAACTATAACCATTTGAACCGAACCTCTCACCTTGTCCCATCCAGTATTCTGATGCTGTTTTCGGACTTGACGAACAAGCTTGTAAACCAATTAATAAAGCTGGAATAATCAATATTTTTCTATTCATAACCCACCCCAAAGAAATAAAAAAAGCTGAGCAAGTGCTCAGCTTTATAGACAGTAGTTAACTAAACAAGTTCTCTTATTTCACAGAGAATGGGATTGCCAACACTAACTTGAAATCTTCCTCGTCTTGGAACAAGTTTGTGTAACCAGTCCAGTTTGGAGCATTAGTGTCATTGAAGTAGTTAGTGTAGTAGAAGCTGATGTGTGCATCTTTAAGAGCACCAGCTTGGATAGCGTAGTTAGCGAAAGCACTGTATGCGTATTCTGTTAGGTCATCGTAACCTTGAACAGATGAACCGAAGCCATATGCACCGCTAATACCAGCGCTGAAACCTTTGCCACCAATGTCAGAGAAGTCGCGAGATACAGATGCGAATACCGCTAGCTCTTCATCATGGTTAAAGTCAGAACGGTTGTTCCACCAGATTTCGTAAGCACCATTAGAACCACCGTATTGGCTTGTTAAACGGTAAGACATGTTGCCCACAACTGCTGAGTCGCCGGAATCTGCACCCGTGTATGTTGCTTCTGCACGGTAAGAGTACTGACCTGAAGAGAAGCTAGTTAAAAGAGCTAGTTGGAATGCAGTGCTATCATATTGTTCACTGTCATCAACGATGTATAGTTGTGGAGACCAGTATAGACCACCTTCAGTAGTACCTTTCACTTTGAAATGAGCATTCCAACGGTCACCATCAGATAGACCACCGTATGCAGCATCAAGAGAAATACCATTATCTAGAGTGTAACGACCACCAATTGAGTACAATGTGCCTGCATCTTCACCTTTGGTTGTTTGGAACTCATAAGTTTCTTTGAACCATGGGGCTTTGTATTCAGTTGCAACAACCAAACCAAGATCTAAACCAGCAACCGAGCCACCAATCTCACCACCTAAGTATGAACCTGGAGCGAAAGACCAGTTCACACCAAGAGAACTAGGAACTGAAGGCTGGAAGTAACCTAACTTAGCAGTTACATTCTCACCAAATTTGAACTTAGCTGCTGCAGTAGCAAACGATACACCGTTATCAGTACAGTCAGTCCAAACGTTAGAACATGCGCTGTCTTTTGGTTGCTTATCATAAGGGTTATTTACACCCCAGAAGTTCATTTCGTGGTCAGCACCACCGTTTTGCCACATGTCGAAAGTGCTGTAGATAACAACATCAAGACCTGCAACACCACCTACGTAACCAGAGTTAAAGCCTAGATTAGCAAAAATAGAGCCATGGTCTAGGTTTGTCGTTTTCTTGGTATCGTTGCCGTTAGCATCTACGTTACCGCGGTCACGAGCACGCATCCAAAAGTTAAGGTTACCGCTAATTGTTGATTCTGAGAAAAACTCAGAAACTGCATCAGCATACTCAGGACCCATAGGGTCTTCAGCCATTGCTGGAGCAGCAGCGATTGCGCCCATCATTGCTGCAGTGATCGCAGATACTTTAAAAAATTTGTCCATGGAAAAACTCCTAAAAATGGATATAGCTGTACTTGTTTTCCTCACCTTTAGTTGGCCGCCGAAGGCAAGAAGTCAATTTCCTGATTAAACCTAATCATTTCTAATTTGGTTTTTTTTAGCTCCTGCATACACACCGTGTATCCATGACTTTAAGACTAACTTCGCAGCTAAAAACATCCAAATAGAACTTATTTTTTTTCTAAAAAAATATGAGCCACGCCAAAGTTCCATCTAAGTTATTGATCTAGATCTGATTTTTGTCACTACTAGTTGGAACCATAAATAAATACATGAATAACAATAGCTTAAGTAAATAACTCATTAGTTAGTTTGAAGTGCGTCGCATGGCTGTAGGGGATATTAATTCAATATTTAAAGGAGAGACATTGATCACTGAATAAAAAAAGCGAGGTAAATTAGTGCTAATGTGTGACTTATTACGCGCAAACAAAAAGCCCAAAACTTGAACAGCTTTGGGCTCTTGAAGGCAATTTTTTGTTTTTTTAGGTGGGTTATTTCATCAAATTGAGTAAGTCTTGTTCAGTTTGAATCTCAATACCTAGCTCCTGCGCTTTTGCAAGCTTAGAACCAGCATTCTCACCTGCAAACAGAATGTCTGTTTTCTTAGATACACTGCCTGTCACTTTCGCTCCTAGATTCTGTAGCGCTTCTTTAGCTTCTGAGCGGCCTAACTGAGAAAGAGTGCCAGTTAACACGACCGTTTTCCCTTCCAAAGGCAGCTCTACCCCTTCTTGTGGTGCTGCAATTTCTGGCCAGTGAATACCTTGTTCTAACAAGTCTTGTACAACTACTTGGTTTTTCTCTTCGCTGAAGAAGGTGGTAATGTGTTTCGCTACTATCACACCAATGTCTTGAACTTCAATCAACTGCTCTTCTGTGGCTTGTTGAATGGCATCGAGGTTTTTGAAGTACTGTGCTAGGTTGGCTGCAGTCGCCTCCCCTACTTCACGAATACCGAGCGAGTACAAGAAACGTGGCAACGTTGTTAGTTTTGACTTCTCAAGCGCATTCACAACGTTGGTCGCCGATTTCGGTCCCATTCGCTCTAGAACCGTCAATACGCCCGCAGAGAGCTTGAATAAGTCAGCTGGGGTTTCCACCATTTCACGATCCACCAGCTGCTCAATCACCTTATCGCCTAAGCCGTCCACATCAAGAGCCTTACGAGACACAAAATGCTTCAGCGCTTCTTTACGTTGAGCCTGACAAACTAAACCGCCAGTACAACGTGTTACCGCCTCCCCTTCGATGCGCTCAACGTGAGAGCCACATACTGGACAAGCATTCGGGAAGATGATCTCACGAGCCGTCTCTGGACGGCGCTCTTTAATCACCGATACAACTTGTGGAATCACATCACCAGCGCGACGAATAACAACTTGGTCACCGACCATCACTTGTAAGCGTTCGATCTCGTCTGCGTTATGAAGCGTAGCGTTAGAGACCGTCACACCACCAACGAACACTGGCTCAAGCTTAGCGACAGGGGTAATTGCACCGGTACGACCCACTTGGAACTCGACTTCATTTAGCGTTGTAATTTCTTCCTGAGCAGGAAATTTGTAGGCAATTGCCCAACGCGGAGCACGAGCAACAAATCCCAATTGCTCTTGAATAGCAATGTCATCAACCTTGATTACTACGCCGTCGATTTCGTAAGCTAAAGCCTCACGGCGCGTGAGAATATACTGGTAGTAAGCTTTGACCTCTTCTAAGTTGTCGACACGCTTGGTTTCAGGGCACATTGGTAAGCCCCAAGATTTGATTTGCAAGAATCGCTCGTAGTGACTGTTGGCAAGTGTAGCGCCCTCAACAACACCAACACTGTATGCGTAAAAGCTCAGTGGACGCGAAGCGGTAATACGTGAATCTAATTGACGTAGGCTACCCGCCGCTGCATTACGCGGGTTAACAAATACTTTCTCGCCTTTTTGACGAGCGATCTCGTTAAGCTTGTCAAAACCCGCTTTGGGCATAAACACTTCACCACGGACCTCGAGTCGAGCAGGCCAATCATTGCCTTGCAGTCGAAGAGGAATTGCACTGATAGTTCGCACGTTCTCAGTGATGTTTTCACCTGTTGTACCATCGCCACGAGTTGCTGCCTGAACCAGTACGCCGTTCTCGTATAATAGGCTTACCGCCAAGCCATCAAGCTTTGGCTCACAGCAGTATTGTTTAATGCTATGACCAACAACACGGTCTTGAGCACGTTTATGAAAGCCGTCTAACTCTGCATCATCAAAAGCGTTATCTAGCGACAGCATTGGCACTTCGTGAGTGACTTGGCTGAATTCAGACAGTGGCTGACCACCAACACGTTGGCTTGGAGAGTCAACAGTCACCAACTCTGGGTGCTCGGCTTCAATATCCAATAGTTCACGCATCATACGGTCGTATTCTGCGTCTGGAATCTCTGGGTTATCTTCCACGTAGTAACGAACAGCGTGGTAATGCAACGACTCTTTTAATTCTTCTAGTCGCTGATGTACTGATTCAGACATATTAAAGCCCCGTGTATATTGTTCAATGAGGTTGGGAATCTAAGAAAAAGGGCTCCTAACGGAGCCCTATCATTATTTGGTGTTAAGGTTATGCGTTAGCAGCATTAAACTCAACTATTTGACGTCGATATGATGCCAATCGATCTGGCGTCATCAAGTTACGTTGATCGTCCAGTACGTTACCACCCATATCATCCGCTACTTGTTGTGCAATACGCAGCATAAGGTTGAAGTTTTGATCCGCTTCACCATAGCAAGGTAGCGTCATAAAGAATGAAATGCCTTTGGTCGTGAACTCAGCTGGATCACCGTGCTCCAACGTGCCTGGGTGCATCATGTTTGCAACGCTGAATAGCACTTTGCCATTACCAGATAAGTCTACATGACGGTGGAAAATGTTCATTTCACCGTAGATCAAACCATTTTGTTGAAGACTATCGAACAGCTTAGTTCCCACAAACGGGTCTTCTCCAGCACAGTGCACATTTAATATGATCACCTGCATTTCTGGCTCTGGCTTTGGTTCTTCTACTACGTTTGGCTCAATCACTTCTGGCAACGCTTGTTCTTCGGTATCTTCTACAAGGGTACTTTCAAGCGGTTCCTTTAGCGACTCTTTAGGTTGAACAACTGGCGCCTCGATTTCGACTTCTTCATCGGCAACGGCGCTAAACGCTGGCAACTCACTCTCTTGCTCTACAATAGCTGAAGGCTTTTTTACTGGCTCCGTATCTGGAACACCATCAATAAGAGGATCGTGGTTAATCAAAGGATCCGATTCGATATTCTTCTCAAAAGGATCATTGCTACCAAAATCCGGCTCTTTTCGGTCTTTACGGATTATCTCAAAATCATCTTCAGGCGCAGGAGCAAAGTCACCACCAGCTAAGCTCTGCTCGTCAACCAGATCATTATCGAGCTTACCTAATGGTTTATCCCCAAATTTGGCTTTACCTTCTTTTTTACTTGTCCACAAACCATGGAACAACAACGCTGCAATGGCTAAACCACCAACAACGATGAGTACGAATCGCAATTCCTGCATTATTTACTCTCAATATCCTTAGTAAAACTGCCTTTGGGTATCCTGAAGCAGTCACGCTAAGCGCCAAAAATTCTATAGATAGATGTACTTTACCAAAACTGTATGCTGGTTTAGAACAACTTAATGCAAGAAGTTCCGTTTTTTGTTGTGATTTTTGCCACGAAAATTAATCCTCAGTCATGATTATCACTTTTAGTACAAAGAGTCGCTGGGGCGAGCTACGACATTGCAGTTGTTCACTAGGTGGTTACAATGGAGCCTTTACCGTTTATGACAAGAGATTAGGAATCTGTGGATATAAAACAGCGTAGTGGATTTGGGTACTTTTTCTATGGGCTTAAACTAGCCCTTTCTCCCCAACTGAGAAGATTTGTAGTATTGCCATTAATGGCCAATATTTTGTTGGTTGGTAGCGCTATCTATTATTTATTTTCTAATTTGAATCTCTGGATAGAGAGTTGGATTGGGCAACTACCCGAGTTCTTATCTTGGCTTACGTACATTTTATGGCCACTATTAGCACTGACCATCCTCGCTACTTTCTCGTACTTCTTTAGCACCCTAGCAAATTTTATCGCCGCGCCTTTCAATGGCCTGCTTGCTGAAAAAGTAGAAGAGTCTTTAACTGGAAAAAAGCTTAACGATGATGGACTAAAAGCCTTACTCAAAGACACGCCTAGAATTCTTGCGCGTGAATGGCGAAAGTTACTCTATGTATTACCAAAAGCCATCGGCTTATTCTTACTTCTACTAATTCCGGCGTTAGGTCAAACTGTGGGACCAATCCTATGGTTCATCTTCACGGCTTGGATGTTGGCGATTCAGTACTGTGACTATCCATTTGATAATCATAAAGTGCCTTTCAATGACATGCGTTACAAATTGAAACAAAAGCAAGGTAAGGCATATGGCTTTGGTGTGTTGGTTTCTGTATTCACGACCATTCCAATTCTTAACCTCATCGTGATGCCAGTTGCCGTCTGTGGTGCGACTGCAATGTGGGTCACCGAGTTTAAGCATCAACAATAAAGCGCGTTTTCATCCGATTAGGGGAGGCTCCACATACCTCCCCCTTTCATTTTGTTTAATTCTCGACCAACCTCATAAGATATAACTTTTTAATCCTTTTCCCTTTTTTTCATACCGCATATTCTTTTACCCATATTCACAAAACGTGTAATGAAGGAACATCACTATGAGCAAGATCTACGAAGACAACTCTCTTACTATTGGTAATACTCCTCTAGTTCGCCTTAATAAAGTGAGCAAAGGCAAAGTTCTAGCGAAAATCGAAGCACGTAACCCAAGCTTCAGCGTTAAGTGCCGTATTGGTGCCAACATGATTTGGGAAGCGGAAAAAGCTGGCACGCTTAAGCCGGGTGTTGAGCTAGTAGAGCCGACCAGTGGTAACACAGGCGTTGCGCTTGCATTCGTAGCAGCCGCTCGCGGTTACAAGCTAACGCTAACCATGCCAGAGTCAATGAGTCTTGAACGCCGCAAACTTCTAAAAGCACTAGGTGCAAATCTAGAACTAACAGAAGCAGCAAAAGGCATGAAAGGTGCGATTGCTAAAGCGGAAGAAATCGTAGCAAGCAACCCAGACAAATACCTTCTCCTACAACAGTTCAACAACCCAGCTAACCCAGAAATCCACGAGAAGACGACTGGCCCTGAGATTTGGGAAGCAACAGACGGTGAAATCGATGTATTCGTAGCGGGTGTAGGTACGGGTGGTACTATCACAGGTACAAGCCGTTACATCAAAGGCGAAAAAGGCAAAGCCATCACTTCTGTGGCAGTAGAGCCAGCTGAATCACCAGTGATTGCCCAAGCGCTAGCAGGTGAAGAAATCCAACCAGCACCACACAAAATCCAAGGTATCGGCGCAGGTTTCATCCCTGGTAACTTAGATTTAGAACTTCTAGACCGCGTTGAGCAAGTCACTTCTGAAGAAGCAATCGAGATGGCTCGTCGCCTAATGGAAGAAGAAGGTATCCTAGCTGGCATTTCTTCGGGCGCAGCGGTAGTAGCAGCAAATCGACTTGCAGAACTCCCTGAATTTGAAGGAAAAACTATTGTTACGGTTCTACCAAGCTCTGGTGAACGTTACCTAAGTACCGCGCTATTTGCGGGTATCTTTACCGAGAAAGAGAACCAACAGTAATATGTGGTCAAATCAATTTTTCGTTTAAAAAAGCCCCGTTCAGGGGCTTTTTTGTTGATCCCTGCCTCACCTTTGGTAATATCAGGGTGTTTTATTTTTAGGTTCAAAATAAAGAATCTAAACCAAAAAGTTTTCTAAGTAATTGTGCACGCAAACAGTTGCGTAATTACCAAACTTTTGACTAGTATCAGTTCTGACACGCTTTGAACTCTCCCGTGCTAGCGCACAAGAAGTAAAGCAGTTAAGCTAAAACTCAGTCACAAACTAACAAAAAAATACATTTATTGGGGTATATCACATGTACGAGAAGCAAGTAGAAATCACAGCAGAAAACGGTCTTCACACTCGTCCAGCTGCACAGTTCGTTAAAGAAGCTAAAGCATTCGACGCGGACATCACTGTGACTTCTAACGGTAAAAGCGCTAGCGCTAAGAGCCTATTCAAGCTGCAAACACTAGGCCTAGTAAAAGGTACTCTAGTAACTATCTCTGCTGAAGGCCCACAAGCTCAGCAAGCAGTTGACCACCTAGTTGCTCTAATGGACCAACTACACTAATTCGGTCTCCTATTTCAGAAGCCATTTTGTGAAAGCAAAATGGCTTCGTTGGAAATAGGCTCAAAACTAAGCTAATACTATTCGTTAGCGCACCCATTATTCTCCCGTTTTATAAAGTTGACCAACTTAAGGTAAGGCTATGATTTCAGGCATCCTAGCATCTCCTGGTATTGCAATCGGTAAAGCACTACTACTTCAAGAAGATGAAATTGTCCTAAACACAAACACTATTTCTGACGATCAAGTAGAAGCAGAAGTTGCACGTTTTTTTGACGCACGTAACAAATCTGCAGCTCAGCTAGAAACTATCAAGCAAAAAGCGCTTGAAACTTTCGGCGAAGAAAAAGAAGCGATCTTTGAAGGTCACATCATGCTTCTTGAAGACGAAGAGCTAGAAGAGGAAATCCTAGCACTTATCAAAAACGACAAGATGACTGCTGATCACGCGATTCACTCTGTGATCGAAGAGCAAGCATGTGCTCTTGAGTCTCTAGATGATGAATACCTAAAAGAACGTGCTACTGACATTCGCGATATCGGTTCTCGTTTTGTTAAGAACGCTCTAGGCATCAACATCGTTTCGCTAAGCGACATCGATGAAGAAGTTATCCTAGTAGCTTACGACCTAACACCATCTGAAACTGCACAGATTAACCTAGACTACGTTCTTGGTTTTGCTTGTGACATCGGCGGTCGTACTTCTCACACTTCAATCATGGCTCGCTCTCTTGAGCTTCCAGCTATCGTTGGTACTAACGACATCACTAAACAAGTTAAGAACGGCGATATGCTGATTCTTGACGCGATGAACAACAAGATCGTTATCAACCCATCTGACGCTGAACTAGAAGAAGCGAAAGCAGTTAAAGCTGCATTCATCGCTGAAAAAGAAGAGCTAGCGAAGCTAAAAGACCTACACGCTGAGACAACTGACGGTCACCGCGTTGAAGTTTGCGGTAACATCGGTACGGTTAAAGACTGTGACGGTATCATCCGTAACGGTGGTGAAGGTGTTGGTCTGTACCGTACTGAATTCCTGTTCATGGACCGCGATGCACTTCCAACTGAAGAAGAGCAATACCAAGCTTACAAAGAAGTTGCTGAAGCGATGAACGGTGAGTCTGTGATCATCCGTACTATGGATATCGGCGGCGACAAAGATCTTCCATACATGGATCTTCCAAAAGAGATGAACCCGTTCCTAGGCTGGCGTGCAGTACGTATCAGCTTGGATCGTCGTGAAATCCTACGTGACCAGCTACGTGGTATCCTACGTGCATCTGCACACGGTAAACTGCGTATCATGTTCCCAATGATCATCTCTGTAGAAGAAATCCGTGAGCTTAAGAAAGCGATCGAAGAGTACAAAGCAGAACTACGCGCTGAAGGTCATGCATTCGACGAAAACATCGAAATCGGTGTAATGGTTGAAACTCCAGCTGCAGCAGCTATCGCACACCACCTAGCGAAGGAAGTATCTTTCTTCTCTATTGGTACAAACGACCTAACTCAGTACACACTAGCGGTTGACCGTGGTAACGAGATGATTTCTCACCTATACAACCCACTATCACCAGCTGTACTTACTGTGATCAAGCAAGTTATCGACGCTTCTCACGCTGAAGGTAAGTGGACTGGTATGTGTGGTGAGCTAGCAGGTGATGAGCGTGCAACACTTCTACTTCTAGGTATGGGTCTAGACGAGTTCTCAATGAGCGGTATCTCTATCCCTAAAGTGAAGAAAGTTATCCGTAACTCTAACTTCGCAGAAGTGAAAGCAATGGCTGAAGAAGCACTTTCTCTACCAACAGCAGCAGAAATCGAAGCAGTTGTAGAAAAGTTCATTGCAGAGAAAACTCAATAATCAACTAATTCCAATGAGATAGGCGGTTAAAAAAAGTCGTCTATCTCGAAAGATTGGTATACTATAATTCGACAGAATTAAATAAAACGTTAGGAGCATGACACAATGGGTCTGTTTGACAAACTTAAGAAGCTAGTATCTGACGACAGCGCTGACGCAGGTGCAATCGAAATCATCGCACCACTTTCTGGTGAGATCGTGAACATCGAAGATGTGCCAGATGTTGTTTTCGCTGAGAAAATCGTTGGTGATGGTATTGCTATCAAACCTGCTGGTAACAAAATGGTAGCTCCTGTAAACGGTACTATCGGTAAGATCTTCGAAACGAACCACGCGTTCTCTATCGAATCTGACGACGGTGTTGAGCTATTCGTTCACTTCGGTATCGACACTGTTGAACTGAAAGGCGAAGGCTTCAAGCGTATCGCAGAAGAAGGTCAAACTGTTAAAGCTGGCGACACTGTAATTGAATTCGACCTAGCTCTTCTAGAAGAGAAAGCGAAATCAACGCTAACTCCAGTTGTTATCTCTAACATGGACGAAATCAAAGAGCTGAACAAGCTTTCTGGTTCTGTAACTGTTGGTGAAACTCCAGTTCTACGTGTAACTAAGTAATTATTACTTAACCTAACACGAAAAAAACGCTGCCAACGGCAGCGTTTTTTATTACCTGAAACTTTTACTTCCGAACGATTTCTATCGCTGAACCTCGTTCAACTGAGCAAGCCAAGTGCCGAGTTAGGTCTCTGTTTCGCTTGAGCCAACAATGCTGTCGTTGCGTCTTGCAGCACTTGTGAACGTACCATCTCTGTCGATTCTCGAGCAAAGTCAGTATCTCGTATCCGCCCTTTAGATTCAGTCACACTGCGATTGACGGTATTGAGGTTGTCCATAGTGCCACTAACCCGGTTTTGAAAGCCGCCTATTTCACTTCGATGCGAGTCAACGTACTTAATTGCCGCATCTATCACGCCAACCGAAAGCTGTGCTCCGCCGACAGTCGACATATCGATGTCGTCCATTGTGACTAACCCACCAGCAGTAACATCAAGCTCATCCACTAAACTGCCCTTTAGTTCCACACCTTCTGGCGCATTCAGCGTCGAGGAAAAGAATTGCAGTTCATTGTTTTCAGTCACTGAGGCACTCACTATCGATTGCTGCGCATTGATGTAAGTGGCCACTTGCTCGATGCGGTCTCCTCGTTTGAGCCTAATAGATTCTGTTTGGGTTTGCCCTTCGCTGTCTTGGTATTCAAACTTGAGAGTTTGATTACCTTTGGAGACTTGCCAATCTTTCTCGACTGCATCACCGATATAATGCTGCCCTCCCATCTCCGGGATATGGCTGCGCATATTTCGCAGTGTCAAAGAGATTGAGTTGGCATTTGCTCCGATATGGAAGCTTTGTGAGCCGTAAGATCCATCAAACAGGTTTTTATCCGCAAATGTCGTCGTGATCGCAACACGATCAAGCTCATCTTGTAGCGCTACGACCTCGTATTGAATACTTTGCCGGTCACTTGAATCATTACTGCCGTTTGCAGCTTGAAGCCCCAGAGAGCGTAAGCGTTGCAATATATCGCTACTCTCATGCAAAGCCCCCTCTGCGGTTTGCGCCACCGAATATGCGTCGTTCGCATTTCTCAAGGCGACATCCAACCCTCTTGTTTGGACATTAAGAGTATTGGAGATCTGTAGACCAGCAGCGTCATCACTGGCAGAATTAATCCGATAACCCGAGGTAAGATTACGCTGCGATTCTATATTTTGCTCAGTTGCATGACCGAGGTGTCGCTGCGTCATCATCGCAGTAACATTGGTATTTAAAGAGACCATCTAATCGATACCAACTCCTTGTCCCCGCCCTATACGGCCTGTCTAGTGCGTAATTTGAATAAGCAAAAAGCCAGGGGCGAGCCTGGCTTTTGTATCGCGTCGTATTAGGTTGACTAACCTAGTAAGCTTAGCGCTGAGTTTGGCGCTTGTTTCGCTTGCGCAAGAATTGAGCTTGACGCTTGCGATAGAATTTGCGACTTGGTCATTTGAGTCGTTTCTTTCGCGAAGTCTGTATCTTTGATACGGCTCTTCGATGCGTTCACGTTCTCGTTAATGTTATCCAAGTTGCTGATTGCATGGTTGAAACGGTTTTGGAAAGCACCTAGCTCTGCACGGTGGCTGTCTACGTATTTCAGTGCCGCGTCAACAATAGCTACTGACTCTTGTGCGCCTGCAACCGATGTTACGTCAATCGTATCTACGGTTACTGCTTTAGCTTCACCTAAGCCTAGCTCACCAGCTAGACCACCAGAGAATGACACTTCGCCGTCAACTTTGTTGTTACCCGCAAATACTTGTAGCTTACCGTCTTCACCTACAGATGCTTTCACTAGGTCAGTTTGACCGTTGATGTAAGTTGCTACTTCTTCAATATCATCGCCAGCTTTTGCGTTGATAGTGAACTCTTGCTCTTCACCAAAGCTGTCTTTTAGCGAGATAGTAAGGTCTGCTTTGTCGCCAGCAACCGACCAGTCTTTACCTTTACCGTTTTCAGCGACGTAGCTGCTGCCACCCATCATTTTGTTGTCTGAGCGCATGTCTTTTAGCTCAAGCATTACTGCTTCGCCATTATCAGCACCAATTTGGAAAGATTTCGAACCATGTGTGCCGTTTAGCAGCTTGTTACCACCGAACGATGTCGTTTCAGCGATACGGTTAAGCTCATCGTTTAGTGCCGTTACTTCTTCCTGAATCGCAACACGCTCCGCTTTAGAGTTAGAACCATTAGCAGATTGTAGAGATAGGTCACGCATACGTTGTAGGATGTTGGTTGTCTCATTCATTGCACCTTCAGCCGTCTGTGCAATTGAAATACCATCATTCGCGTTGCGCACCGCAACGTCTAAACCACGGCTTTGAACATTCAAGCGGTTCGAGATTTGAAGGCCCGCAGCGTCATCTTTTGCGCTGTTGATTTTGAAGCCTGAAGACAAGCGCTCCATTGAAGTTTGTTGAGCTGAGTTTGCATTGTTTAGGTAACGCTGAGCGGTCATCGCCGATACGTTTGTATTTACATTCACTGCCATGGTGATTTCTCCAATTGATTTTCCGATAAAGCGGTTTCCGACGTCTCGGAAAACCAAATAGTTCTCTCAAAGTTACCCTTATAACGACGTCAATTTGAGAAGCTTTAGAAAAAAAAAGAGAAAAATAGCAATGCGAGATTCGAACGACAGTTTTGAAAAAATAGTAAAAAAAACACTAAAGTTTTAATAAGATACGTCGAGAATGGCTCTTAGGTATGATCAATATACGATTAAGAAAAGGAACCACCAGAATTGGTTCACTAGGAAAGAAAAAGAAAGCCCCTTTTCCTTTGAGAGAACCGGGGCTAGGTTGGTAGCCAGAGCCTATGTGGAGATCAAGAGAAATGAACACATATCCGACATACCGGGTGCAACCTTACATTGAAAATGATTGGCAGGTGAGAGATGAGAGAGCCGCACATTCTATTGTAAAGTCGCTTGCCAAAAGCCTGTATTCCCATCCACGTCTGAATGTATTGAGTACAGGCTAGATAAACTACTGCAATAGTGACATTGCAGAGTTTGGCAACTGCTTTGCTTGAGCAAGAATCGAAGTCCCTGCCTGTTGCAAAATTTGAGCTTTAGTCATTTGCGTCGTTTCTTTCGCAAAATCTGTATCTTTAATTCGACTATTCGAAGAATCTACGTTTTCTTGAATGTTAGCCAAGTTGTTAATGCTGTGACTTAAACGGTTTTGCTTCGCACCTAAATCCGCACGCTGTGAATCCACATACTTCAGTGCGGCATCCAAAACACCAATCGCATTCTGAGAACCTTGAACCGACGTCATATCGATATCTTGCACTGTGGTTGCAATAGGTTCACCAGTGAATCCTAGATCAGATGCTAGACCACCTGAAATTGAGATATCACCTTGTACATTTGGTTCTGCAATGAAAATTTGTAGTTTGCCATCTTCACCGACAGATGCGTTGATCAAATCTGATTGACCATTGATGTATGTCGCTAACTCTTCAATGTCGTCACCGGCCTTTGCTGTGATTTCGATATCAAGGTCAACCGTGTTACCTTCTTCATCCTGCCCCATGCCTGGTAAAGTAATCTTTAAGTCAGCTTTATCTGCTGCGACGCCCCAATCTTTACCTTTACCATTTTCAGTCAGGAATGTTGTACCACCCATGCGATGATCGTCCGCACGAATACTGGTTAGCCCCACAATCATAGCTTCACCAGAACTTGAACCAATTTGGAATGCCGCTTCACCAAATGTACCATTTAGTAGACGACGACCACCAAATGATGTGGTTTCAGCGATACGGTTAAGCTCATCCTGAAGTGCATTTGACTCTTCATTAATTGCTTGTCTTTCCGCTGGTGAGTTCGTACCGTTTGCCGACTGAATGGCAAGGTCACGCATACGCTGCATGATGGATGTCGCTTCATTCATTGCACCTTCTGCTGTCTGTGCAATGGAAATACCATCGTTCGCGTTGCGCATCGCCACGTCCAGACCACGGGACTGAGCTGTCAGACGGTTCGAAATTTGTAGACCAGCAGCGTCATCTTTTGCGCTGTTAATCTTATGACCTGATGACAAACGCTCCATTGAAGTATTGAGTTCGTTTGACGCTTTATTTAAGTAACGTTGTGCGGTCATCGCAGAAACGTTAGTACTAACCGTTACAGCCATTTTGCTCTCCTTTTGAGTTCGCAAGCTTTGCGAAGCGGCCAGCTTTACTCTCATTTGGAAAAGCACTGACCGTAAAAATTACTTGCTAAAGCTGCCTACTAGGCAAGGTTTAGAATCCGTAAATCTATTCTGACCACATAGATACAATATACATGCCAACTTTAATAAAAAATAATCAAAATCAGCAAAAGCCTTTATCAGCATAGGGTTACAATAAAGCCAGCCCCATTAATTCCGCCAAAAAATACGTTGAGTGGCATTGCCCATCCCAACAAATACATCATTCCTGATGAACCTCCCCCAAACTTTGCCGCTTTGGGAAATAACATGCCGCTTATTTATCTCTCGCACTTAAGGCATTGCACATAAGGCATAGAGAGAAGCGCCGCTGCACGCATCGATATTTAGATGTAGTTAAATAACGTTAAGTCTTTCGTCTTACCAAAAGCTTGCTGCGATGCTTGCAGTGCTCTTGTGTTTTCCGAAAATTCAATAACAGCCTTGGAATAATCTAAGTCTTCAAAATTACTCTTTGATTTGGCCAGAGAGAGATTGAAGTCTTCATGATTCTGCTCTTGAATATCTAGCGTACTCAGTCGAGCACCAACATCGGTTCTTGCTTTGTTTAAATGAATAAACGCCGCCTGAAACTCTTCTGTCATCTGATGAAGCTGTGCTGTTGCCGAGGCATCGGAAACTGATTCATCAGACCATTTAGCGGTATCTCTGAATGTATCGAAGATACTAAAAGTCTTGCGCGGCTCAATCGTAATGCTGTCTCCGGCAGTGACTTGCCCTTTCAGTTGGATGCTCACCCCTTCATATTTAATGCCATCAATTGGTGAGTAGTCATCAACTTGCACAACACTTCCGTTCTTTTCCAATTGATAACCAAATTTACCATTGCTCATATCAACAAAAGTGAGTTTGAAATTGGATTCATCTCTTGAGCGAGTTGTTGCGCTGCTTAGTAAAAGCTCAGATCCTTCCTGCAACTCGTATTTAGGCTCAAAGTCACCAAACGGGTTAGGAATATCCATGAATAGCTTACTACCAGGATCACTCGTTGCCATTTCTATGTTCGACGAAATGCGCATTTTCCTTTGATAGTCATCACCGGTATATGTGACCGTGCCATCAAAGTCTCGGAAAAAAGGTTGGTTTTTCGGCTTGGTGCCAGCAAAAACGTAGTTGCCTGCTTCATCTTGGGAGTTAACTAAAGCGAGGAAGTTATTGGAGACTTCTTCCAACTCTCGCTTTTTTGCCTCACGATCTTCTGGCGACATCGCACCGTTGATCATTTCCATACTTAAGCGCTTAGCATCGTCGGCAAACTGCTCGGAGTTAGCGATAGTAACCTCATGATGCTCGAGTCTATTACGCACTAAAACAATGGCATCCAAATACTGTTTTAGTTGCTCTTCTTGCTGACCAATACTTTGGATGTAGTGAGTCGCTAGTGGGTCATCACTCGGTTTAGTTAACTTCTTACCGGATGCTAATTGTTCTTGATTATGATGAACTTTGTTTTCTTGACGACGAAGATCATTCTGCACTGATTGATAGTTATGGAAGCTAGAAATTCGAGTTAACATTTATTCTCTCCTCCTATCGCAACTGAAGAATGGTATTAAACGTATCGTTTGCCGCCTGCATAATGCGTGAGGAGGCCATATACGCTTGTTGAAACTTCATCATATTCGCAGCTTCTTCATCCAGATTTACACCGGAAATAGACGCTAATCGCTCTTGAGCAGATTCGTTTTCTAGACGAGCAACATCAGACAAGCGACTTGCTGTAGAGGCTTTAAGTCCAACGTTGGTATTCAAATTTTGATAGATATTCAAAATGGTCGCTTCTTTGCCATCCATTTTTTTATCTGTTTGAATATGAAGCATTTTCCTCAAGTTACCGTTATCACCCTCTGAAGGAACGAGGTTTGCCGTAAATTTATCATTCGCTATAGCGCCAGACGACAGCTCAAATACTGTTGCCGAGCCATTTTTATAGAGCGGATGTTCTGGCGGTAATGTTACTGATACCGGACCTGATGGTGGATACGCCTGAGGTGGCATCACAACATTGCCGCTGGTATCTGTTACAGCAAATTGGTCTCCCATCGGAGAAACAACGACCTCAAATTCACGCAGGTCACCAGCATCGACAATTTCGAATGTGGCTTTGCCTTGTGCAAAGGTCGTGGACGCTTCATAACTTTGAGCCGCAATTGCCTTTGGATCGTTAGTTTCCATCTGAATCTGCGCAGCACTGCTTCTGGTTGGGCGAATTAACACTTGCTCACCCACTTTAGGCTCATTACGAACTTCGACGCGCATGCCATCAAGATAAAACGCTTTACCTGACGAATCTGTATCAACTTTCACTGTTTCGCCGTTAGGCTTGGTGATGCTATAGCTATTGCCGTCGTAACGTAATGCGTACTCACCACCTTTTAATTGGCTCAAATCATTGATATAAACCGCCATATCAGCTGTCGATTGAGCGGATGTGACCACTCTCGACTTTGCGAGCAATTCTGAGTTTACATCAGTAAAAATCAGCTCACCAACGTTGCCATATAGATCTAACCCTTGGCTCTGTAACTGGTTTACTTCATGAGAAAATGCGGTAGCTAGACGACCAAGCTCGTCCATTATGTATGGGATTTGCTCATCTCTCATACTTAGCATGGCGCCTATTTTTCCATCTATGTCATCTGATTTAATTGGTTTTATTCCGCCACCTTCAACCATAGCCAGTCGACGCTGGTGAACATCAGGGTAACCATCAATCATTTTGAGTTGACTCGCTTCCGTACCAGATACCAATGTATGGCCATTACCGATATGGACATTAAAGCCTTCAGCATTCTTGCGCGGAGTCACTGTCACCTTGGTATAGTCAGATAACTCTTTGATTAACTTTTCATGTTGGTCCATCAAATCGTTATGAGGACCAGGCGAGCGCATCATCAATCGATGTACATCACGAATCTCAACAGCAAGCTGGTTAACACGCTCAATACCCATGTCGAGTTTACGGTTGGTCACGTCAGACTGTTGTCGAACTGTCTCATGAAAACCATTTAAGGTTTCACTCAACAGTTTTGCTTTCTCAAGTACCACTTTACGTGCACCAATATCATTTGGTGTATCCGCTAAAGTTTTTACCGCGTCAAACCATTCGTTAAGGTTCTCTGGAATTTTCTTTGAGGCAACAGATGAGAGCATGCTAGAAAGCAAATCGAGGTCTGCTTCTTTATCTAGCTTATTCGCGTAGTTCGTTGTGGACAGGTTCAACTCTTTAACGGCAAATTCATCCCATGAGCGGCGAACATTTTCCACATGCACGCCCATGCCATAAGTCGAACCACCAAATTGTCTAGGATCATTGGTACCTTGGATGACAGACTGACGGCTATATCCCTCGGTATTAACATTCGAGATGTTATGACCTGTGGTATTTAGCTGTCTCTGAGCGGTAAGTACACTTTGAGTACCTACATTCAGCAGATCTGACGCCATAAATGCCCCCAACAAACAAAATAAAATCGGTATTGACCAATCACCTAATTAGAAGATTAGCAAAAGGCGTGCCAGCATAGACAAAACGGCAAACAGAAAGAAAAAGAAAGGCTTGCACCATGGCAAGCCTTATCAAAGAGGAGGAGTGCATTCAAAATCGTTATAAATTACATACTTTCGATTTTTTGCTTCACCTGCAGCACTTTGTCTGCGTAATTTGGGTCGGTCGCGTAACCAGCACTGTGAATACCGCGAATAAATGATTCTGAATTGCCTTGATGCTGAAGTGCTGTCTCATAGCGAGGGTTGTCGTTTAAAAAACGGACGTAGTCATTAAAGCTGTCTTGGTAGCTTGAGTAAGAGCGAAAAGCGGCGGTCTCTTTTACTGGGGTGTTATCATGAAACTCCAGAGTTTGGGTAGTAACTTTATCCCCTTGCCAACTTCTGTCTGCTTTTATATTGAATAAGTTATTACTACTACCACGAGCATTTTTAACCATCTTTTGCCCCCAGCCAGTTTCTAGCGCTGCCTGTGCAATTAGTAGAGATGGCTCAACACCCAAAGCTTTTGCTGCGCGATCAGCGTATGGCTTCATTGAATTAACAAAAGACTCCGGTGTATCAAAGCGTGCGGATTCTGAACTTGGACGCGATAACTGACCGGATTCTATTAGACGCTGCTCTATTTCACGTGCTTTCTTCGGATCGACGCGACGATATTCAACAGCATTGTTGGCCGCATCGCGCATTGCCGTTTCAGTTTTGTCGTCACCTTGACCAACCGTTAATTGCTTAACAATCATATCAGCGAGTCCCATCGAGCCTGACGCACTTAAATTGCTCACCATCTGCTCATCCAGCATTTGACGGTAGAACTTTTCGTTTTGGCTATTCATGAAGTTAGACTCAAAGCCTTCATTGGCTTCACGCATCGACTTCAACATCATTGAGGTGAAAATAGATTCAAACTGACGAGCTGCCGCGCGCAACGCTTCTTGCTCACCATCTTTGCCCTCTTTCACGGCCTTTTGGCGCAAAGTATCAAGTGAGCTAATGTCATGAATAAAGCCAATATCGTTAGGATTGTTCACCATGGTTTTCCCCCTAATCGATTAGATGATGATCAGCTGGCCTTCAATAGCACCAGCTTGTTTCAATGCTTGTAGAATCGCCATCAAGTCAGAAGGCGCAGCGCCGACCTCATTCACGGCTCTAACAAGATCATCCAATGTAAGTCCAGGCTCGAACTTAAACATTTTTCCCTGTTCTTCAGTGACTTCGATATCTGAATCAGGCACAACCACGGTTTGTCCTCCAGAAAAACCATTTGGCTGACTTACATTTAAGTTCTCTTTAATTGCAACGGTCATTCCACCATGAGTCACTGCCGCTGGTTTAAGTCGAACATGCTTACCAACAACAATGGTACCTGTTCGAGAATTGACAATGATTTTTGCTGCTCCATCTGCCGGATCAAACTCAAGGTTTTCAATCGCAGAGAGGAATGCCACTCGCTGGCTAATATCACGTGGCGCGCGAACTTTTACTGACGTAGCATCAACCGCGTTTGCCATTTGAGGGCCTAAAAAGTTGTTCACTGCGTCAGCCATGCGCTGCGCTGTAGTAAAATCAGAATCCAATAAGTTGAAGGTAATAAAGTCACCTCGACCAAAAGGTGTCGGGACTTCACGCTCAACCATTGCTCCGCTAGAAATAAGTCCTACTGTTGGGTTATTACCCACTAACTTGGAACCATCCGCGCCTTGAGCACTAAAACCGCTCACGACTAGGTTACCTTGCGCTACGGCATAAACTTGCCCGTCAAGGCCTTTAAGAAAGGTCTGTAGCAACGTGCCACCACGAAGGCTTTTCGCACTACCGATAGAAGAGACCGTCACATCAACTTGTTGGCCAGGTTTCGAAAATGGAGGCAGTTCAGCTGTCACCATTACGGCAGCAACGTTCTTGATTTTTGGCTTAGTACCCGGTGGTAATTGAATACCAAAGTTCTGCAACATTGCATTAAAGCTTTGTTCTGTAAAAGGGTTAGACTCACCTGTACCAGGTAACCCCGAAACCAAACCATAACCGACCAACTGGTTACTACGTACCCCAGCAACTTGTGCAACATCTTTAATTCGTGCAGCTTGTGTCGATGCCGAAAATAGAGCGACACTCATCAACAGTAGTACGATTCTTTTCATGATTACCTTTCTTATGCAGTCAAATTGCCGTCAATTTTGCATTTGTTACAACGATACATTAAAGAATCGTGCCAAAAATCCAGGCTCTTGCATATCTTGCTGGATTCCTGTGCCAGAGTATTGAATTCGCGCATTCGAAACGCGATTAGATGCGATTGTATTGTCGAAGCTGATGTCATCCGGACGGATTGTGCCGCTTAGACGAATATACTCATCGCCAGTATTCAAAGTCATCCACTTTTCGCCTCGGATAACCAAATTACCGTTAGCTAAAACTTCAATCACCTCAACAGTAATGTAGCCACTGATGCTATTACTTTGCTTAGAAGAAGCATCACCAGCAAATGTATTACTATTACTTAAATCATAAGAAAAGTTGTATTTGCCACCGACTTGCAGCTCTTGACCGCCCACTGATAGAGGATCCATCGTCGCATCGTTAGACTTAGACAAATCTGCGTTTGCACTTTTCGTTGCACTGGTTGTCTCGTCTAAGGTGACTGTAATAATATCGCCGACACCACGAGGCTTAGAGTCATCGTACAAGTCGGAAATGTGGTCTGCGCTAAACAGCGACCCTGTTGCTGCTGCATAATGCTCTGGCTTTTGTTTAGGGTGAATCGGTGCCCAGGCAGGATCACCCGCTATAGGATCAGTCCTACCTCTTAGCGTATCAACCAGACCATTACTTTCATCTTGAGATTTATCACCTTCAACCGCATCAACTACCGTTGTCGCTTGCGATACTTCATCCGTTTCAATTGGCTCTAACATTGAACAACCAGACATGGTTAAAATCAGTGTAAGGAGAGAGATACGTTTCATCTGAAGGCCCTCAATTCGAATTAGTCGTTATAGTTGCTGGTTGACAAAGCTCATCATCTTATCGACAGATGAGATAACTTTAGAGTTCATTTCATAAACTCGCTGCGCTTCGATCATGTTGACCAACTCTTCAGTCACGTTCACGTTAGAAGCCTCTAGCATGGATTGACGAATTTCACCTAAGCCATCTAGACCCGGAACCCCCTCTTGAGGATCACCACTTGCTCCCGTTGGTAGGTAAAGGTTTTGGCCAATTGGTTCTAGACCACCTGGGTTAACAAAGTCTGTAATAGTTAACTGGCCAACGACCTGGTTATCTTGCTGACCACGAACACGTACAGATACCTCGCCATCAGTACCAACAGTAATAGAGATCGCATCTTCTGGGATAACAATTTCTGGCTCAACAGGGTAGCCAGAACCCGACGTCACTAATGTACCTTCACCGTTCAAGGTGAACTGGCCATTTCGCGTGTAACCAATATTGCCGTCAGGCAGAGTCACTTGGAAAAAGCCATCACCCTCGACCATCATATCTAGCGCGTTGGTAGTTGTTTGCGCATTGCCATGAGTGTGAACTTTTTGAGTAGCAACCACTTTAGAACCAGCACCCAGCATCAAGCCGCTTGGTAATTCTGTGTTTTGTGAGGACTGACCGCCTGGTTGATTAATATTCTGGTAAAACAAATCTTCAAATACGGCACGACTTTTTTTGTAGCCAACCGTTGAGGCGTTTGCCAAGTTGTTGGAAATGGTTGCAATATTGGTCTGCTGGGCGTCTAGACCTGTTTTACTTACCCATAGTGCTGGATGCATAGTAAACCTCTAACTCAATTAACTCATACGAAGCAGTGAATCGGACGACTTGTCCATCTCTTCAGCTGTGCTCATCATCTTGACCTGCATTTCAAATTGACGCTGTAAATCAATCAAAGCGGTCATCTCACCTACGGCATTGACGTTACTACCTTCAATCGCACCTGTTTGGATGCTTACTGATGCGTCTGCTTCGTAAGGTTGGTTTGGAGTTTTATGGCGAAATAAGCCATTGATATCTTTAAAAAGTCCTTGATCGTCAGTACGAACTAACTTAATACGATCAACCACTTCTAATTCTTCAGCCGGAGCACCTTGTGGAAGTACAGAGATGGTGCCATCACGACCAATTTCTATTTTGGATAATGGTATAGGGAGTGTAATTGGCGCATCATTTTCACCAAGTACAACATGGCCCGAGCTATTGGTTAGCAAGCCGTTTTGATCAACTTTCAGGTTACCATTGCGCGTAAGACCTTCTTTGCCCATCGGATCGAGAACTGATATCCACCCTTGGCCTTCAACCGTAATATCTAGGTCGCGCCCGGTAGTAATCACACTGCCCTGAGCAAAGTTATGCCCCGGCCGTTCTGTCATACTAAAAACACGTGAAGCGTGGCCTTCACCATAGGCTTGCATTGAACGAGCTTGTGCTAAATCAGCACGAAAGCCTGTTGTGCTCACGTTAGCTAAGTTATTAGCACGCAATTGCAGGGCTTGCATATTCTGCTTAGCGCCACTCATTGCGAGAAACAGTGCGCGATCCATAAATTACTCCAAAAGTCTCTGTACTAAGGAGTAAAAGCAATAGTTATGCCAACATTAAAATAATGTTATTAATCAAAAACTTGAATATAAAATGAGAATTTCAGATGGCAATTCGGGATGAATCAACCAAGAGAGAGGCAATACTTTGATCCGCCTAGCGGCAACAGCGGCAAACGAGAGATCAAAGCATGCTCAACCAGAATCGAGGTTTATTCTGGTTGAGCATCAGATGAATGTCATGATGTCATCAAACGAAGCGGCAAACGCACGTAACGTCTGATTAAACAAAGTATCCTGCTCTAGCGAATCTGCAGGATATTTTGTTGTAGCTGGTTATGCACTTCTAGCGCACGCGAGTTGGCTTGGAAGTTACGCTGAGCAGAAATCAGGTCCACAAGCTCTTGAGTCATATCGATATTTGATTGCTCAAGCATACCATTATCGATAGTTCCGAAGGAGCCCTTGTTTGACTCACCCCAGATCTTGTCACCAGAGAACTGTGTTGAATCCCATTGAGTACCGCCTTTCTTATCCAAACCTTGCTCGTTAGGTACACGTACAAGTGCAACACGGCCTAAAGTGACATTTTCACCGTTAGAATAAGTACCTAGCACACTACCGTTTTCATCAAAATCGATCTTTGTTAGGAAACCCGTTGTTGCGCCATCTTCATCAAACTTGGTTAGTTCAAATGGTGCGGCAAATTGGGTCGCTGAGTCCAAACCAAAGTTCAGAGTCTGAGCAGGATCAGCGCCGTTAAGATCGACAGGTGAACCGTTAGTCGCAGGGTCCCCAAGTCCAACAGAGATTATTGGCTGGCCATTATTTAAACTTGCCAAAGTACCGTCATTGTTAAACCGCATAGTATGGCCAACGTGACCACCAGGAGTTGTCGCATCACCATTTGCAACACTTAACGGTTTCTCACCCGTTTTATCTGTCACGGTATAGTAGGTTTGCCATGTATTAGGCTGAGTCTGATCTTTCAAGTAATACGTAGTCAACTTGTAAGATTGGCCCATGGAATCGTAAATTGTCGATGACGTTGAACGGTTATATGTATCTGGGTCTGAGAAATCAAACTGAGTTGGATCTTTAAGATCACCATTTGCTGGCAAGTTTACCCCAACCTCAATATTTGCGGTCTGCTTCGGTTTACCGAATTCAGCCGGAATATTGATTGGTTGTGGTTCATAAGATGAAACTTCACCTGACTCAGGATTTACTTGGTAACCAAGCAAAAACTCATCATTCGCCGTAACCATGTAGTTGTCTTTGTTTAAATGAAATGCACCATTTCGTGTCATCTCATTTTGTTGCGGAATCAAGCGATCTTTCGCTACCGAAAAAAAGCCAGTACCTGATACACGCAAGTCCATTGGATTATTAGTATAAATACTTGAGCCTTCGTGGAATTGCTGAGCTACTTGGTTTGCTTGAGCACCACCACCAGGTGTGGTTTTAGCATTGGTAAATAGCGAATTAGAATATACATCACTAAACTCTGCACGAGACTCTTTAAAGCCGTAAGTGTTCGCGTTAGCAATGTTATTACTGGTAGTGTTTAAGTCCAGCTGAGCTGAAGACAAACCACTTAAAGATACATATGACATTTCAAAATCTCCTAATCTGGCTAACGCTCAATTACGCCTTGCCTACCTCTAGTACTTCAGCAAGTCGAACTGGCGATTCAAAGCCAGCCAGGTTGAGCAGTACGTTACCATCACCCTTACCAAGCAATACACTGTTTACATTCGCGTATGTTGACACAGGAAATTCTTGTGACTCTCCCTCAATCAAGCCAGACGCTTTTACATTGTATTTGCCAGCAGGCAACGGGTTACCGTTTTCATCATTTCCGTCCCAAACCACACGTGTATCTCCAGCAGGCTTCGCACCAACCTCAAAGGTACGAACCAGTTGGCCAGCTTGATTCTCAACACGGACAAATAGATTATCCAGAGCTTGAGGAAGCTTAACCATTGCTGCCATTGCAGCATCATCTGTTTTTACACCAGCGGCACCAGGCACCAATACATCACGCCCAACTAATGAAGA
The DNA here is from genome assembly GCF_023716625.1 of Vibrio sp. SCSIO 43153. Lineage (NCBI taxonomy): Bacteria > Pseudomonadati > Pseudomonadota > Gammaproteobacteria > Vibrionales > Vibrionaceae > Vibrio > Vibrio sp. SCSIO 43153. Next base: position 783,918 of record NZ_CP071855.1, on the reverse strand, counting down.
AGCTTGTAACGCTTGGTTAGAAGTCATTGACGAGTTCAAGCTCTCAAACTGAGAGTTCATCTTGCCGATACCATCTACGGTCGCAAATGAAGCCATTTGCGCAATCATCTGGTCGTTGCTAACCGGCTTAAAAGGGTCCTGCTGAGAAAGCTGCTTAGTCAACAGGGATAAGAAATCTTCTTGTTTAAGATCCTGCTTACCTGTTGTTTCGTCAGGCTTTTTGTTCTCTTGTAAACTCTTAAGCTGATCAACATAGGACAAGCCGCTTTGACCAACGTTATTAAATCCGGCCATACGCTACCCCCTTATCCCTATTGACCCATCTGCAGCGTACGCAGCAGCATTTGTTTGCCTGAATCAGCTACTTGCACGTTCGTTTGGTACGCACGAGAAGCAGAGATCATATTTGCCATTTCTTCCATCACATTAACGTTTGGCTTATAGATATAGCCTTCGTCATTTGCAAGTGGGTGATCAGGGTTATACTCCGCATTGAGAGGTTTATCGCTTTCAACAATACCCAAAACTTGAACAGGTACAGTATCACCGCCTCGCAACGCGTGACTTAACTCGGCACCAAAGACAGCGTGACGGGCTTTGTAAGTATCTTTTGCTGAGCTACTTACACTGTCCGCATTGGCTAAGTTACTTGAAGTTGTATTTAGACGAACAGACTCAGCGCTCATTGCAGAACCTGTTACATTGAAAACGTTAAATAAGCTCATCTAAATTATTCCCCTTTGATTGCCTTGGTTAAGTTCTTAAATTTACTACCTAAAAATTCGAGTGATGCTTGATGTCGAATTTGGTTTTGCATAAACAAGTTACGCTCTAGATCCAAATCAACCGTGTTGCCATCGCCCGTATCTGGCTGAGTAGGTAAACGATATAACTTGTCCCCGACCAACGTAGTAGTGGCAGGAATGTGCCGACCATCTGTGCGGCTAAGACCAATGCTTGCCCCAGAAGTTGCCGCCTGCAATTCCTTAGCAAAGTCTAGACCTCTTGATTTATACCCAGGCGTGTTAGCTTGCGCGATATTGGTGGAAATCACCTCAGCGTTGCGCTCACGTACGCCCACCGTGTATTGGTGGATGCCTAGTGCATTGTCAAAAGATATAGCCATGTTTGCCTCTACATTAAGAACTGACCGTTATTGATAACTTAAAAGCAATTAGCGTGCCAAAAGCATAACATGCTGTTTTGCCACTTTGGTTATCGACGTAATGGATTGCAATAAACAAGCCAAAATGAATGATGAAATGTCATATCAAGTCAGTTAATCAATCTAACTCACTAAAAATATACACCCTATATTCATGCACAGGCAAAAGAACCCTATGCATAAGATCAAAACGCGGGAAAGAATGGAAAGAAGAAGATGAAACACTAGAAAAAGAAAAGCCTGACAAAAAGTCAGGCTTAATAAGTATTAAAGCAGTCCGCTATTTTAGTTTGTAAATGATGCCTGGATTACAACGCACCATTTCAAATCGATCCGTTAAACCGGTTAACGACTCTGACGCGCCAAGCAGCAAGTAACCACCAGGGTTCAAGCTATTGGCCATTTGGTTCAGAACCTTAGACTTCATCTCTGGAGAGAAGTAGATTAGTACGTTGCGACAAAAAATAATGTCAAACTTACCAAGTAAGGCATAGCTATCCATTAAGTTCTGCGGTCGGAAGTTGACTAATCGCTTAACGTTATCTTTAACCTTCATACGACCATCGCCAGCATCTTCAAAGAAGTTGCGACGACGCTCCGGTGAGAGTCCTCGTCCCAAAGCCAAGTTGTCGTATACGCCTGTGCGGCACATATCAAGCATGCTCGCTGAGATATCGGTTGCTGTAATAGAAACACTAGGCAACAAACCGGGTTTGCGTTGCTGAGTTTCCAATACCGTCATAGCCATCGAATATGGCTCTTGACCTGATGAACTTGCTGCCGACCAGATTTTTATTGGGCGTTTGTTCGCCGCCACTTCAGGCAATAATTTGTCAGCTAAAACCGTGAACGGGTAAGTATCTCTGAACCACAATGTCTCATTGGTTGTCATGGCATCTACAGCAGCCACACGTAACTCACGATTACGTCCAGTCACTACATCACGAAGCAGATCAGAAAGTGACGCTAGCTTGAACTTTGTCACCAAAGGGCTCAAACGACTACGCACTAGATACTGCTTACTATCACCTAACACAATACCGCATTGTGATTCTAGAAAACGGCTAAAGTCACGATACTCTTGATCACTGATTGTAATAGCAGTCATTAATGTCTCTTTTACTTAGTTAAAGCAGATTTAACCGCGTTACCTAATTCGTCCGGGTTAAATTTCGCAATGAAAGAGTTTGCGCCAACACGCTCAACCATCGCTTGGTTGAATACTCCACTTAGTGAAGAGTGGAGAATTACATAAAGATCTTTAAGATCAGCATTGCGACGAATTTCCGCAGTCAGCGTATAGCCATCCATCTCAGGCATTTCAATATCAGAAATAACCAAAGATATTTGATCGTAAATACTGCCCTGCTGAGCCATCTCAATCAACTTATTATACGCTTCTTTACCGTCTTTGACTGATACGACTTCAAATCCAATTGAAGTAATTGCACGTTCAACCTGCTTACGTGCCACTGTAGAATCATCAGCAATCAGGATTCGACGTACAATTGCTTTCTCTTGCTCTGCTTGAGCAATCTCTTCACCGATAGTGCTATCCATTGTTTCATCAACAGGCGCGATCTCAGCAAGAATCTTCTCAACATCAAGAATCTCAACCAACTCATTATCGATATTGGTCACAGCTGTTAGATAATTTGCTTTGCCCGCACCATCAGGTGGCGGCAAAATCGCTTCCCAGTGCATATTGATGATTCGTTCAACTGAAGTCACCAAAAACGCCTGAATCGTGCGGTTAAACTCTGCAATAACAACAAAGCATTTTTCAATATCAGTGGTTGGGCGACCGCCGATAGCCAAGCTCAAATCAATAACCGACACTGTATGGCCACGGATATGAGCGACACCTTTAACCAGCGGGTGTAGGTTTGGCATAGAAGTCAACTTAGGGCATTGTAGTACTTCTTTTACTTTAAATACGTTGATGCCGTAACGCTGTCGTCCCATTAGCCGAAAGGTCAATAGCTCCAATCGGTTTTGGCCGACGAGTTGCGTACGTTGATTCACCGAATCAAGAATCCCCGTCATATGCTCATCTCCATCTCAAACTTTTTGGTTTTAAATGATACTCTACATCTGGCAGCACGATACCAAAAAAACAGTATGGCGTATTTTAATACTAGTTGGATACCAATTTCTATGAATATATGTAGAGTGTTCTATACAAATCTCGCTAAGTCTATCGGCATTTTACTCATTATGTTTAGTTTTTTTGCGCATTCAGCGACAGAAAATCAGATCGAGCAGATAAAAGTAGCGGCAGAGAACCATATTCTAACAACGGTTCCCCACCCAGAGGGAGGGAATTTAAGTGTTAATGCGGCAAATATTGATCAACGTATCAAAGCAACAGACTGCCCCGAGCCGCTCGCGACCTCTGCCTCTTCGACAAGTAGCACAAGAAGCAATATCAACGTTCTTGTTGAGTGCCCTACCGATGATTGGAAAGTGTACGTTCCAGTTCGACTGTCAGTTTCAATCCCGATGGTCGTCTCTGCTCGGCCTTTAGCTCGGGGGGAAATGATCTCCTTATCGGACGTTAGGATCACAATGATCGAACTTCAGAGATTTAGGAAAGAAGGCTTTTCTGAACCTAGCCAAGTTGTTGGAGCCAAACTAAAACGTAACGTTCGCTTAGGAGATGTGGTAGAACGTAACGATATTTGTGTGGTATGCCGAAACGAAAAAGTAACCATTAGAGCAGTAAAGTCAGGAATGACGATCACCACTCAAGGTACTTCACTGCAAGATGGTGGAACCGGAGATCAAGTGAGAGTGAAAAACGATAAGTCTCAGCGTATAATTGAGGGAATAGTAACTAATGCAGCAGAAATAACGGTTACATTTTAAACCGAAATCTGCCACTATTCGTTAGCAACAAACCGTGCAAATATAGCGCAAAAAAAAGCTAAAGTTTTACACGCTCCGGTCGATAGTGTGGATACCAATACTACGACATGACTAAAAGGTTGATATATGGCAGGTATAGACAACATACGTTCTGGACAAATAATGACGACAACAAGTCGTACTCCAGCACGTAGCGATTCTAGTACCACCACAAGTACAGAATCGAAAAAATCCACTGTGGCTCAAGACGCAGTATCACTTAGCAAGCAAGGCAAAGCTGTAAGCCAAATGCATCAAGACCTCGCAGCTTCGCCAGCGTACGATAGCGCTAAAGTTGCTGCGATCAAAGATGCGATTGCTAATGGTTCATACAAAGTTGATCCTGAGAAATTAGCTGACAACATGATCAAGTTTGAAAATGAGCTAAAAGCCGAAGGTTAACTGGCTTAGTTTGTAAGGTAACTCCAGTATGGCAGCACTCGTCGATTTGGTTAATTTCCAACTTGAGAACGCGAAAGCTTTATCTCAAGTACTTCAGCAAGAAACACGTGCAATTGCTTCTCGTGTATCTGCTGATATCGAAAAAGTTGCCAAAGAAAAAATGACCCTCATTGATCAACTTCGTACAACCGATCAGCGTATTGCCTCTCACCCGCATGTCAATCAACTTACCGAAGATGAACAGCTAAGCCAAACGGTCAAACAAATACAGTCGATAGTCTTAGACTGCCAGCAAGTGAACCACGTAAATGGAGAGTCTCTTAACCGAGCACAATCTAGCTACAACAAACTCAACAACATGCTCCAACGTACCCACGGTAAAGTAGGTATGACTTACAATGCTGGGGGTAAGACTCACACTATCTCCACGCTAGGCACCAATATCAAAGCCTAAACCACCCAAATTCTTACCTAACCAATGGCTACAACAACTCAGAATGTCGCCTATAAAAAAGCGACCGATTGTTGCCAATCAGCCGCCCGCTAAGATTATCTGATAAACAAAGCTTGTTTCAATTAAAACAAGGTCTGCTGACGCTTCTCAGGAACTTGTTGTACTTCTCCATAGTCACGTAGCTTATCCATCTTACGGATATCAAGGCGAAGCTCTGTTACGTAACTATCTTCAACAAGGTAACTACGCACTACTTCGGCACCACGAATAACGCCATCAACCGCACCTGAGGTACTCTCGACACCCAATCTTTGATCTTCTAGCTCAGCACGACCACTCACGCGCATGCCGTAAACCTGCTCTGCAAGCTCGCGATACGCATCAATTTTGGAGGCACGCATCGCACGAACACGTTTCTCTTCAATAGTACGCCCTGTTTGCTCACTAACACTTGCATAACCGACCGCTACCAAAATTTCATCTTGGCGCATTTGCTGTAAAGGCTGGCAACCCACCAGCACCAATGTCGCGATAATAAATAATAACTTGTTCATTTCGGTTTCCTACGGGCGGAGAATCACAGTGTAAGGCTGACGAATAGTTGGGTCAGAACGAATCAGAACGCCATCTTGGGTACGAATGCTGTTTAACGTATCTAAATCACGACCAATACGGTCGGCCGGTAAAAAGCCTTGAGCTGTTGCCACAACAACACGGCTTTGCATCCCCACAACACGCGCATTAACTAATACACCACCTTCTTGGCGTAGCATGGTACCAGTAAGCACATACTGAACTTGTTGTTCTTGCGCAAGCTCTTGCCAATCTCGACTCAGTGCAAAATCGCCTTGCTGCGTCACTTGAATCGATCCCGTCGTTTTGAAGTCGACCACTTTAAAACCACGACGTTGAAACTGGTGAATAAAGCCTTCTGATACCGAATTACCTAACCAATTAGTTGCATCCAAATTTTGTAGATCGACGAAGGATGTAATGGCAATTGGCGTCCGTGATGAAACCGCCACATTTGATACCATTAAATCTTCAGTCATGCTTTCGATAAAAAAGTCCATCGTATGGCGAGGGCTATCCATTAACATGAATTGGCTACCAGAATATGGTTCTTTACCATTATATATGGGTGCATATGCACACGATGTTAACAACGTCATCATCGATATTGCAATAAGCCATTTCTTCATGGTTTCGTTCTCCAGATAATCTTGGGTGTCACTGTTCTCTGTCACTTCATTTAGAAAGAAATGTAATACTGGAACAGTCTTTGCTTTCTTCTGTTTGCTGAACTAAAGAAAAACCACCAATACGTTACTGAAATTGTTAATGCAATATTTATACCTGAACGGTCAAACACAATGAAAAAAATAGTTTTAAGCCTAATATCAACCGCTTTTGTCTTGATCATGCCATTTCGAGCTATCGCGTCTTGGTATGAAGTTACAGGCGTTGCCACGATCGTTTCTTCTGAAGAAGCGGCTAGATTACACGCGTTGGAAGATGCTCTGTTTAAAGCCGTCAACTTCTCAGGTGCAGATATTGGTAGCATCAGTAACTTAATGCCTTTATTAGAAGAGAGCCGCAGAGAATATCAGTTCACAAACCATGAAGTACGCTACATATTGGTGGAATCAGAGCGTAAACGTGGTGGCAAGATGGAGCTAAAGATCCGCGTTGATATCTATCCATCGGCAACGGGTTGCCACGTTGATCAATACAAGAAGACGGTCCTCGTAGGTAATATTGATGTTGCTTCCCCACAACAAGCTGTCATGGGACAAATCTACCGTGTTGGTGATGATTTCAGCCATGTAGTTGATCGACAACTCGAGCAAACATCGCGCAGCTTTGTCTCGGTGGGGACAACTGACTATGCTATCGATAAGAATTACCCAGAGCGCGTAAAAATGATCGCTCAAGATACTGGTTCGCAGTACATCATCGGTGGTGTTATTACCGATTTGACCGCCACTGTTGAATCAAAGTTACTAAAGGACGATATCATCAATCGTCAGTTTGCTTTGGAGATGCAAGTCTACGATGGTAAAACGGGACATGAAGTTTATAACAAGAATTATCGCGAAGTAGCAAAATGGCCATTCGCGAAAACAAGCCAGGTTGATACACGAAGTGCACGCTTCTGGGCATCAACTTATGGTGAAATGATGCTACGCGTTAGCCGCAACATTATGTTGGATTTAGAATCAGAGCTGTCTTGCAAAATCACGCTTCCAGAGGTGGTTGCCGTATTTGGTAATACAGTGACAATGGATCTTGGTCGCATACATGGCGTACAAAAGGGTGACAAGCTGCAATTGTGGCACACGGCATCTTTCATTGACCAAAATGGGTTACCGCGCAATAAAGTATCTCAGAGCGAAATTACCCTTACCGTCTCTCGGGTATACGAACATGAAGCAGATCTGACAATTGACCAAGCAAACCTTGCTTCGAGCATACAAATTGGCGACGTCATGAACAAACTGTTGTAGATTCACGTGTAAGTCATTGCTATATGCTTTCTTTTGAATATCATAGGTAACGCATCATATTTAATTACGCCCCCATGGCACAGCTGGATAGCGCAGTCCCCTCCTAAGGGACAGGTCGTAGGTTCGAATCCTACTGGGGGCGCCATCCACGCTCTGGCTGTATGGCAGGAAACCAAGGCAATATACTCAAGTGATTTCAAGATGCAAGGTCCAGAGCATTGTCACGATTCCCTGTTTACCGAAAGTAAGCAAACAGCGTGCTTCGGTGACACGCTCCATAAGGGTGAGTTGCCTTGGCTCGCATGCTTCGTTAACAATTTTCGATGTAGAACCGCCAGATCTTCAAATCGTTGCCTCGCCTTCAAACCAAGTCATTATCGCTGAACTAAGCACCTCGAGGTTACTTGAGCACAAAACACCCATTCATATCTAATGTTCGCCCTTTTTGCTCTTAGGACCTAAACTTATCGGAGAGAAATGTCATCTCTTTGCAGTTTTGTGTTTTATTACTTTAATTATCCATAAGTTTTGCTTACTCTTTAGGTATTAACAAAAATATTATTTAGCAATATGTCTAAGAGCAATTTAATTACAAATACTGGACACCGCTTTATTTCAAAAGGCAAAACCGCCTTCAAAATTCATATCCATACCCCAGATGATACGGTGTTACATCGCTCTGTTGGGTTTATTCGCATTGGTGAAAAGAAAGGACTCAAAAAGGCAATTAAACTACGTAATGAGCTTGGGCGTGAAATGTGGGGCAAGTTTTGGCGCCGCCTGCTAAAGGATCCCTACCTAATGACAAGGCTGCCGCATAGTGTCGAACCGAAGATTGTTCACAAACCTAATCCTACTCTAGAGGATCCTGACAACCGAGACACATGTTATATTGCTAAATGGCGAGAGTTCAATGATTCCGGCGAATACAAGTATAAAACGGTGGTTCGTTCGATTAATAAATACGGGAAACTCGCCGCTTATATGCAAACCAAAAAAGCACTGCTCGATGCACACAAGGACAACCTCGAGATCCTAACGTTTATGGGCCGACTTAACAGCATTGACCTAAAGTAACCCTTACTTTCTCTGCGACTTGAGTATCTCATTCATATTAAAAAGCCCCAAAGAGCAAACTCTTTGGGGCTTATTATATTTGGCTTTCTAACAGCTAAACGTTAGATTCGCGCTTATTGTTGAACTTGGTATTCAAACTCAGGAACAACGATTTCTACGCGACGGTTTTGCTCGCGACCTTCACGAGTCTCGTTTGAAGCGATCGGGTTGTTTTCACCTTCGCCACGAGCGTGGATGCGTGATGCATCAATGCCTTTTTCAGCTAGAGCGTTTGCCACAGACTCAGCACGCTTCTCAGAAACTTTTTGGTTGTATGCAGCAGGGCCAGAAGTGTCTGTGTAACCAATTACATCAACGTTTGCTTGTGGGTACTCGTTTAGGAATGCTACTAGGTTATCTAGTTTAGCAGCGCTCTCTGGTTTAAGCGTTGTGCTGTTTAGCGCAAAGCTACCAGTACCGATTGTTTGAGTTTCAAACGTTTTAGTTACAACAACGGGTGTAACAACTTCTTCTACCACTACTTCTTCAACGATTGGCTCTTCTTCAACAACAACTTCATCGTTGCCGCCAAACTTGAATGCAACGCCTAGTGTTGCTGAGTTGCCCATTGCTTTTACTGAATCGTTGTTGATGTCAGTGATTGTTTGGTATTCCGCACGTGCTGTTACGTTTTGACTAATGTTAAACTCAACACCAGCCGCACCTAGGTAAGAGTAGTCGTCTTTACCATCGTTCATCATTAGGTAAGCACCACCCACTTTACCGTAAAGAGCGATGTCTTCAGTGATTGGTAGGCTTAATTTTGGCGCAAGAGTGATTGCTTCTACATGACCACCGAAAGACGTTTGGTCAAAATCACCTAGATTGTCAAAACCAGCTTCTACTGAGAAGTAGTCATTCATTTCGTAACCAACGAAAGCACCTAGAGTAGAGCCATCTTTATCGCAAGCTTGACCAGCTACACAAGCGTCGTCCATCCAAGACTTACCCATCTTACCGCCCACGTATACTTCTGCGTGCGCTGCTGAAGCCATAAGTAAAGAAGCTGAAATTACCGCTGCTAGTTTTTTCATTATTGATTCCTCTAAAAGAAGTTCTTTTGTTCGTTAACGAAATGCACTGTCTTTGAGACGTTGTATTTCTATTCTTTTTTCAGTTCCTTTGAGCTTGATACCGAAATAACTTCCATCTCAGTGGTTAAAAGTCACTTGGGTATACCTCCTGTCCAATGATGCATATCAATACTTCACTGACGGCGAGCACTATAACTCCAAGAAATCCGAAGACAAAACCCCAAACTGTCAATTTAATGTCATCGAAACACTCCAATTTATGTGATCCAGAGCACAGCAAAGCCCGCCACCACAAGAGGGCAAACGATTGCGCGAATGTTTGAGATAGAATATCTAAAGCAAATTAATTTCTCATTTATGAGATAAAATATGAGGAACTTTAGGAATTAACGCTATATTTCAGAGAGATATTTTGAATAAAACAAGCCAAGTAATATTTACATCAGCTATATTTTGATAAGTAAAACTAATTAAATATTGAGCGATTTAACGAATCATACAGCAGCACTTTGGCCAATCATCAGACGGAATATTGATTTAAAACGCCCAACAAACAAAAAAGCCGCGGAAATCTCCGCGGCTCATTAACAGTTTTTTCGCGTAATTATGCGTTTGCTTCACGCTCAGCGATGAACTCAAGAGCCATCTTGATACGAGCAACACAACGCTCTTTACCAATCAGTTCCATTACAGCGTCTACAGAAGGAGACTGACCGCCACCTGTAACTGCTACACGTAATGGCATACCGATTTTACCCATGCCAATTTCTAGCTCTTCACATACTGCTGCGATAACGCCATCTTTGATGTTCGCTGTCGTCCACTCAGTCAGTGCTTCTGCTTTTGCTAGCGCAAGCTCTAGAGGCTCTTTTGCAACGCCGCGTAGGTGTTTCTTCGCAGCGCCCGCTTCAAACTCAGCGAAGTCTTCGTAGAAGTAACGGATTTGCTCCGCTAGCTCAACAAGCGTGTTGCAACGCTCACCCACTAGCTTGATCACTTCAGTGATTGCTGGGCCGTTCGCTACGTCAAGTTTTTGCTGATCTAGGTGCCATTGTAGGTGCTCTGCAACGTACGCTGGATCGGAGTTCTTGATGTAGTGGTTGTTCAACCATTGCAGTTTGTCAGTGTTGAATGCAGACGCTGACTTAGATACCGCATTTAGGCTGAATAGGTTGATCATCTCTTCTTGTGTGAAGATCTCTTGATCACCATGAGACCAACCAAGACGCACTAGGTAGTTGTTTAGCGCTGCTGGTAGGTAACCCATATCGCGGTACTGCATTACAGATACTGCGCCGTGACGCTTAGACAGTTTCGCACCGTCATCACCCAAAATCATTGCACAGTGTGCGAATGTTGGTACTGGTGCACCTAGCGCTTCGTAGATGTTGATCTGACGAGGCGTGTTGTTGATGTGGTCTTCACCGCGCACTACGTGAGTAATGCCCATATCCCAATCATCAACCACTACACAGAAGTTGTATGTTGGAGAACCGTCAGTACGACGAATGATCAGATCATCCATTTGGTCGTTACGGATTTCGATACGGCCACGGATTTGGTCATCAAATACTACGCTGCCTTCTTTCGGGTTACGGAAACGGATAACGCATGGTTCGCCATCTTTTGCTGCTTCGTTTGCTGCTTTGATTTTTGGATGGTTTGCATCGTAACGAGGCATTTCTTTGTTTGCTTCTTGCTCAGCACGAACTTCGTCTAGCAGCTCTTTAGATGCGTAACATTTGTATGCTTTGTCCTCTGCAAGAAGCTTATCAACCATCTCGTTGTAACGGTCAAAACGTTGAGTTTGGAAGTAAGGACCTTCATTCCACTCAAGACCTAGCCACTCCATGCCTTCAAGAATTGCATCTACGGCTTCTTGAGAGTTACGCTCAAGGTCAGTGTCTTCGATACGTAGAACAAATTCACCACCTTGGTTTTTTGCGTATAACCAAGAGTAAAGTGCAGTGCGTGCACCACCTACGTGAAGGTAGCCTGTTGGGCTTGGAGCAAAACGTGTTTTAACCGTCATTGTTTATTACCTTAATATTAAGACATTCGCTGACTAACTCAGCGCAACCTAAATTTTTGCGCGTTATTCTATCACTCCAAACTCGACAACTACAATTTATTCCCCGAAAACAATTAAAGCCCCTACATTGAGGGGCTTGTTCTTTTATGTAAGCTCAAAAATTATTTGATGCTCATTGGAATCACTAGAGTGACTTTCAAGTCGTTTTCGTCTTGGAAACCGTTTGAGTATCCTGTCCAGTTTGGTGCGTCTGAATCATTAACATAGCGTGTGTAGTACATTCCTAGGTGGGCACCTTTCAAAGGACCACCTTGAATAGCGTAGTTAGCAAATACACTGCCTGAGTACTCGATTAGCTCATCGTATCCTTCAGCTTCTGCACCAAACGCGTATACACCGTTGATACCAGCACTGAAACCTGGAGCGCCTAGATCTGAGAAATCACGACTCATTTGGCCAAAGAAGCCAATTTCACCATCATGGTTAAAGTCAGAACGGTTATTCCACCAGATATCATATGCACCATTCGAACCGCCGTATTTCTCAGTTAAACGGTAAGCAAAGTTGCCTACGTTGCCACGAGTATCCGTTGAATCGGCTGACGTGTATGTACCTTCTAAACGGAAGCTGTATGCGCCTACCGATTTAGAGGATAGGAATGCAGCTTGGAATGCCGTGCTATCGTACTGATCTTCATCATCCATAATGTAGACTTGAGGAGATAAGTACCAACCGTTTTCCGTGGTGTGCTTGTACTTAATGTGGGCATTCTTACGAGGACCATCAGTCAAACCCGCATAAGCGATATCTAGAGACGAGTTTGGTGTTAGGTTGTAGCGAGCACCGAAAGAGTATGCATCGCCTGCATCTTTATTTTGTCCATCACGGAACTCGTAGCTCTTCTTAAACCAAGGAGCACGGTATTCAACGGCATAGACAAAACCAAGAGCTAGATCATCAAAGTTTGCGCCGATCTCACCACCAGTATACGTACCAGCCGCAAAAGACCAGTTAACTCCCATTGCTGTAGGAACACTTGGTTGGAAGTAACCCGCTTTCGCTGTCACAGAGTCGCCAAACTTGAACTTTAATGCCGCCGTTTGGAATGCTGCGCCGTTGTCAGTACAGTCAGAATCCCACGCGCCACTACAACCAGAAGAAGCCGTTGGGTTCATATCGTAAGGGTTATCCACCCCCCAAAAGTTCATTTCATGGTCTGGTGAAGCGTTATTCCACATATCAAACGTCGAATACACATTAAGGTCCAAACCAACAGTATCACTAATATAACCAGAGCTAAAACCGAGTGAAAGGTACATAGAACCATGATCTAAGTTTGGCTTCTTGGACGTTTGATCTCCGTTAGAGTCTACATCTGCTCGAGTACGGTCGCGCATCCAAAAATTCAACGCACCAGTAACGGTAGACTCTTCAAAAAAGGCTGATGCTGCTGACGCATACTCAGGACCAACAGGATCGGCGGCCACCGCAACCCCACCAAACATGAAACTGGCTACTGCACTCGCAACCAAGCTTTTCTTTAGGTAAGACATTTTTAACCCCTATATTTTATTTGTTTTTCCATTTTCAAATTCATTAACTAGGACAGGTATGGAATCTGAAACAACTTGTGGACGGAGCAAATATGGCAAACTTTTTTTTCTTCAAAAAATGAAAGGCAAGGCAATCTGAGCCACTTCAAACTAACAAAAACAAAAACAATATAAACAAAATAAAAACAATAACTTGAATCCGAACATAAAGAAAAAAAAACGTCAAAGAAGAATTTATGCACACTATTTTTATAAAACAAACGGCAAATTTGTGACTTATCACTCCTGAATTTCACATCGATTAATGGAACTTTATAAACAGAGAGAAAAAACCTTGATGTGACTCGCAAGCATTCATGACCAAAAGTTCAGTTTTTAACCTAATTTTGACGTTATGAATTCAGCAATTGAATGCTTGACCTTCCCCTTGCAGGAAGGTTTATGCTCTCCACATTAGTATTATTGAGGACAAATTATGTATCAGTTCGTTGTACCTATGTCGGGACTTAACTGCATGGGCTGTGCGAGAAAAGTTGAGAAAGCTTTACATGCCAATCACAGTGTTGAGATCATCAATTTGTCCCCGACCATGGTTGAAGTGAAAACCGAATCCCCTCTTTCTTCTATTGTTGAATCCATTGAATCATTGGGTTATCAGGCCGGGCATCAATATCAGTTCCACCTAGCAGGATTGAGCTGCGGCGGCTGCGTGAAGAAACTCTCTTCTTTATTAGAAGCGAATCAAGACGTCATTGCGTTTCAAGCATCGACAACCCAACTCGATATCACAACCCTACTCTCAGAGCAGCAAGTGATCGATCTTGTGGCCACTCTCGGCTACACCGCCAGCCTTGATTCTATTGAAGTAGAAAAAGAAAGCTCACCGGAAACTGAACCCGTAGAAAAGCAGACCAATATTGAACACACTCAACGGCCACCAGCAGGTATTCAGTTGCAAATGCTGATTCAAGGCATGACCTGTGCAAGTTGTGTCTCTTCGGTAGAGAAAGCACTTACTAGCGTAGAGGGCGTTGAGAAAGCACAGGTTAACCTTGCTGAACAAAGTGCGTTAGTGTTTGCGACTGAAGATACAGAGTCGCTCCACCAAGCGATTGTCGACTCGGTAAAACAAGCGGGTTACCAAGCTGAAATTCTACAAGACGCAGCTACACAGCAAGAAAAGCAAGCTACTCAACAACTTGCCCAACAAAAACGTTTCAAACTTGATGCAATAGCAGGATTGGTTGTCGGTGCACCACTGATGTTGTGGGGGGTATTTGGCGGCAACATGATGATTCGTAATACCAATGATCAGCTGGCTTGGGGGGCGATTGGTATTCTGTGTTTATTACTGCTTGCGACAGCGGGTAAGCACTTCTTTACTAACGCATGGTTAGCGGCCACTCACAAACGTGCGACTATGGACACCTTAGTAGCCTTGGGCACAGGTGCTGCGTGGTTCTACTCAATGCTTGTTGTCGTTTTCCCTGAATGGTTCCCACTTGCTTCCCGCCATGTGTACTTTGAAGCGAGCGCAATGATCATCGGCTTGATTTCTCTTGGTCACTATATAGAAGCAAAAGCCAAAGCAAACACAACGCGCTCTTTGCAGGCATTGATTAATCTACAACCTCAGCAAGCGACGGTAATTACCGACCAAGGCGATCAACAAATTGCGGTTGAGCAAATCACGCTAGGAATGAAACTGCGCATCAAGCCGGGCGAGAAGGTGCCGGTTGATGGCATAGTGGTTCAGGGTGAATCGTACATTGATGAGTCAATGCTAACCGGTGAACCCGTACCAGTATTAAAAGCACAAGATGCGCAAGTATCTGCTGGTACATTAAATACCGATGGTGGCTTAGTCATTGAAGCAACGGGCATCGGTGCGAACACCATGTTGGCACGTATTATTCGCATGGTACGCACGGCGCAAAGCAGTAAGCCCGCGATAGCCAAATTAGCAGACCAAATTTCATCGGTGTTTGTCCCTGTTGTTGTGGGCATTGCCATCCTTGCCGCTTTGGTTTGGTTTGCCGTAGGTCCAGAACCTAAAGCCAGCTACATGCTTGTCGTAACAACAACCGTGCTGATTATCGCCTGCCCTTGTGCCCTAGGCTTGGCAACACCACTATCGGTCACCGTTGGTGTCGGTAAAGCCGCGGAGCTTGGCATTCTGATCAAGGATGCTGACGCGCTGCAATTGGCAAGCAAAATTGACACGGTCGTATTCGATAAAACGGGTACGCTCACTCAAGGCAAACCAAGTGTGCAGCAAGTGTTTACTCACGCCACTAGCCAAGCGCACTTATTAGCACTGGCCTACGCTGCTGAGCGACAATCTGAGCACCCACTAGCTAAAGCCGTGTGTGATTATGCTAAGCAATACAATACAGAAACTGTTGAGCTGAACTCATTCGAAAACATTCGTGGCCGTGGCATTACTGCGACTTACCAAGAACAACCGCTATTCATTGGCTCATTGCAGTTTATGCAAACCGAGCAGGTTGATATCAGCCCAATGGAGCAAGCGATTCAAGATTGTGCAAGCAACGCATGGACACCGGTAGCTGTGGCGCTTAACAACGAACTGATCGGTTTAATTGCCATCGCTGATCCGATTAAATCTGATGCCAAACAGGCGGTGTCTGCATTAAAATTACAAGGTATAAAAACCGTCATGCTTACAGGTGACAACCAACACGTTGCCAATGCCATCGGCAAAGCTCTCGGCATTGATGAAGTCATTGCTCAAGTGATGCCCGATGAGAAAGCGCAGCATATTGAACTACTGCAATCTCAACGCCGCACGGTTGCGATGATCGGTGATGGTATCAATGACGCGCCAGCGCTTGCACTGGCGGATCTTGGCGTCGCCATGGGTAGCGGTAGTGATGTGGCGATCGAAAGCTCACAAATGACCATTCTCAATACATCACCAATGGCTGTTGTGCACGCGATAGAGCTTTCTCGCGCTACACTTAAAAACATGAAACAAAACTTGTTCGGTGCCTTTGTTTATAACTCGTTGGGTATTCCTATCGCCGCAGGCGTACTTTACCCAGCATTCGGCTTTTTGCTCAGTCCTGTTGTTGCTGGAGCGGCAATGGCACTGTCTTCAATCACGGTCGTCAGTAATGCAAACCGACTACGACTGTTTACCATTAAGTAAGCGACACTTCTTCTCGAGGATATTATGAAGTTGAAACTATTAACCTTTACAATGCTTGCTGCCACATCGGCGAACGTCTTAGCCGCTGATGTCATCAACCACAAATCGCCATACTGTGGCTGTTGTGGCGAATGGACAAAACACATGGAAGAGAACGGCTTTGCTGTAGAGGAAAAGCTGCATGATGACATGAATGCTATCAAGCGCGATTTGGGCATTAAGAACGAACAACTCTACTCTTGCCATACAGCAGAGATCAATGGCTATGTATTTGAAGGACATATCCCTGCTGACGATATTAAAGCCTTTCTAGAAAACCCACCTCGTAATGCTAAAGGACTGGCCGTCCCTGGCATGCCAATGGGTTCGCCTGGCATGGAATATGGTGACAAGAAAGACAGCTACGCTGTTTATGCCTACAACGAAAAAGGCCAAGTGTACGAATACCGTTATCACAAAGGTAACGACCAATAAACGAAACCTAACATCAGGGCATTCATTGAGCTATTGTTAAAAACTCTTAAACTGATGCGTCGTTGTGTGACTGGCTATCCTGAAATGGTGACCTTAACTTCATAAAATACCTATGCACCCCTGTGCAATAAAAAGGAAAATTTATGAAAGCACTTATTTATGACACGCTTGTTAGTCTAGCCAACCAAGAACCAGAGCAACATGCGAGAATTCGGCAACAGTTATACGACCAACTCGATTTGCCCTTCGATAAACAGTTAGCCCTATATGCTTGCGCACTTGGGCCTGCTAGCTCAGGAAAGCTTGAGAGTAGTCAGGTGATCAACAATGTGGTTGACAGTGCAGTTAGACTGCTAGAAACACCTGAGCGTTAAGGTGCTTCCCGAAAAAGGTCCGCTATTCCCCTAGCGGACCTTTTTTGTATCTGACATCCAATTAACGGAATTGGTATTCTCAAGATCCAGAAACAAAAAAACGGCCTCAACAATGTTAAGGCCGTAAGCTTACTGCATTTGGGCAATGCTAAGCTTTGATGTGCTCACATTTTATATGAACAACTAGGACTCATTAGAAACCGTAAGATGCACCAAATACAAATGCGTTGTTTGCGTTGTCAGCTTGGTTACGGTACTCAAAGTAAGGTTGAACACCGTTACGTGTCCAAGTAGCACGAAGCTCGTGATCCATCGTGTTATCAGCGTCGCTGATCACGTATACGTTGTTGTAGCTAACTGCTAGCTCTTCATTCACTGCGTAACCAATACGGTTGTCAAAGCGAGTTTGATCATCTGCTTTGCTGTCTTCCATCGCGTGGTAACGAGTACGGTTGCTGATAGAAATACCGTTATCGAAGTTGTAGCCAATTTTTACTAGAGGACGGTACTGAACAGTTTCACCGTTGTTTAGCAAATGGTGGTAACCCACAGCAACCCAAAGGTTGTCGTTAATGTTGTAGCTTTGTTCGATACCAAGCGTAATGTATGGCGAGTTACCTAAGCCTGTGTCTTGGATCACCTCGTTATCGTATTTACCAAGTGAGATGCCATCAAACTCAGTTAGTAGTGTTGTGCCAGTATCAAACGTATGGCCAGCTTCAAGTGTTGAAGTCGCGTTAGGTTGGAAGTCCGAGTGGAACTGAACGTTACCTGTTACGTAAGAAGAACCCGCGAAAGCGCTAGAAGCGAAAACAAGAGAAAGTGCACTTAGAGCGAAAACATTTTTCATAATTACTGCCTTTGTGTTTTGGGGCGGCTGCGTGGGTCCTCACTGACCTTAAACCGCACTTTTTTAGGGAGTCTCCCTGACGACGGCAATACTGCTTGATTTAATTCGCCTTGAAAAATAATTCAAAACGAAAGGTGATCCAGTTCAAATCAAAAAGAAACAAACCACAAAAACTGCATTAAAAACAGAATGTTATACAAAACATAAAAATAGATAAACAAAACAAAATGTGATTTCACGCAGAAAAATACGGCCAGAACAACACCAAGCAGCAATCAAGATCACACTTCAATATCGATTCTAAAAAAACAACTTATTTATCTTTGAAAAATAATCAGACATTGATCACACTTATTTTCCACCGTGAAATAAATAAAGCCCTCAACATAAGTTGAGGGCTTTGAGTAAGGAACAATGATTTTAGTGAACGATTATCGGAATTATTTCACGCTAGTCACGCGGCTTGTCTTCTCGCCTGTTGCAGATACCGAGCGGATAAACACCTCACCTTTCACATTTGGACGAGCATTGTCTGCATAAGTTAGCCAGTTTTTGCCGTCTAGAGAGTATTGAAGTTTCACACCAGGGAACTGAACGTTCATTGCTAGCTTGCCATCTTCGACTTTCGCGCCAGGGACTGGTAAGCGGTAGTCGATACCTGATTTCTCTAGCTTAGCCAGTTCACGTTGACCAAGCACGTTCGCAAAGCGGTTGTAGTCTTGGTTTAGCGCAGCTTTGTCTACTAGGTTAGAGTTTTGCGAGTACTCAACACCTACTTTGTAGTCGTTTTCCCAGTCTGCACGGTGCCATGCACGCTCAGCCGCCGCTAGTACGCGAGGGAATACCATGTACTCGTATTGCTCATCGTTACGTACTGTCTCAGACCAAAGCTGCGCTGATAGACCGTAGAAAGGTTTCGCTTCGATTTCACCTTTACCAGTAAAACCGTTGCCATCGCGGTCTACAGAAGTTTCTGCGTTCTGCGGCATGTTCTCTGGAGCAAAACCAAACATCTTACGAGTGTCTGTTGCACGCGTTGCCCAGTAGTAACCACGCTCTTTCGGGTCCACTTCGTATGGCATGTCCATGTAAACGTAGTCTGGGTTAGAAACGATCACGTCGTAACCTTTCTTAGACCACTCGTACACTGATGATGTGCCACCCCAGTAAAGAACGTCCCAGAAGTTAACACGTGTGTTTTCTGTAGCGAACGCTTTCTCACCTTCACTGTATTTAAGGCCATCTTGCCAAGCTTGGAAGTTTGGAATGCCCTTCTCTGCCACAATCTTAGACACTTCTTCTGCAAAGTGGCTTGGTAGATGAGCAAAGTCGCTTACCGTACCGTCTGCAATTAGCGTCTGACATTGTGGAGATTGTGCGAATGGCTTATCTTGTTTAGACAGGTCAATCGTACCTTTCCAGCTTACTTTGTCTTCAGCGTTCACATCTTGGAAACCAGCGCCTAGCTTGATGTTCTTCGCTTCGTCACCACCAAAGTGCCATGTTGTTAGCGGCGTACCCGCTTCTTGGTGCATTGCTGCTACTTCTGAAATCACTTTATCAACAAAGCGAGTTGAAGATTCCATACATGGGTTGATGAAGCTTTGCTTGTTGTAGAACTGAACCGTCGTTACGTTCGATGTATCTTGAGGATCCATCAGGCGGTACTCGTTCGCTTCTGCTTCTTTACCTTCTTCCATAAGACGGTCGTAACGCGCTTCCATGGATACTACCGCTGCACGAGCGTGCGCTGGCATATCGATTTCTGGAATTACTTCAATGTTACGCGCTTTCGCGTATTTCAAGATTTCCACGTAGTCTGCTTTGCTGAAGTAGCCAGAGCCAAAGTTGTCTGTCGTTGGACCAGAGCCAAGCTGAGGCAGTAAACAGCTTTTCTCTTGTGTATCGAAACAACGGTTAGCACCCACTTCTGTCAGCTCAGGCAGACCCGGGATTTCTAAACGCCAGCCTTCATCATCCGTTAGGTGAAGGTGTAGCTTATTCATCTTGTACGCTGCCATTTGGTCAAGCGTTGCAAGAATTGCGTCTTTAGAGTGGAAGTTACGAGCCACATCCACCATCACACCACGGTAATCAAAACGCGGTGCATCTTTAATAGACAGTAGTGGTAGAGAATCAGCATTTTGGCTATCTACCAGGCCAAAGATAGATTGTACGGCATAAAAAGCACCTGCTTGGTCAAACGCTTTAATCGCAATACCGTCGCCTTTGATGCTCATTTCGTAAGCACCAGATTTTGCTAATTCACCGGTGAAGTCTGCAGGAACTAGCGTGATGCTAACAGGAACATCACCACGGACATCCACACCTACCACTTCTGCACGTTCTTGAATTGCTGCAAATTGAGCTGCATCGAATGCGTCTTTAGGCAGCGCGATACCAGCCGCGATATCTACCATACCTTTGCCTGCTTCAACAAACATCGGAGTTGGTAGTAACGTGGTTGATACGTCTTGTTTTGCTAGGTCTTCGTTCTTCTCAAAACGAGACACAGCGTTTGCAAATACGTTGTTGTCATCTGGCGTACGTTTTAGGTTGTTACCTTCAAGCCCCGTCACGAAAGATGCAACGTCTTCTGTGTTAAGAGAAGCGATCATCTTAGGCTTTGCATTCGGTGCAGCAACGAAAGCGCCTGGCATAAAGTCAGTTTCAAATAGTTGCCAGTATTCACCAACCAGTGGAAGAACAACCTCTTCACCTGCAGCGAAGCCATCAAACTTATCCGTTGGTTCTAGCTTGTGTAGGTCACCCGTTACTCGTGAAATTTTGAACTGCTCGTTGTCAACATCCAGAATCAAACGAATGCTGTGGAAGTAAATAGCCCAATCTTTTGAGTCAACCGCTTCACCTTGGTTAACAAGCGTCATGTTTACTTTGTTACAAGATGCCCACTCTGCGCCCATATCTTGACACGCAAGACCTTCGTTAGCGCCGTGGTTAGTCAACACTTCATATTGAATATCAAGGTTGTCAGCCAATGAGTTTACAACTTGTTGCTCAGAATTCTGTAGTGAAGAGCAACCTGCCAATGTAGCGATAACAGAAGCAGCAATCAGACTATGTTTCAACATCTTACTTTCCCCAAAAAGTCAGTGGTTCAAAACGACATTTATCAAAAATGGTGAGCACCTAAATGCGAGGCGCTTAACAGTTGCATTCAACATACAAGCAGTTATTTCTAAGCGTAAAATTAATGGAACTAAGAAGTGATCCAGCTCAAATTCAGCTTCAAGCAGAAAAATATAAACACATTAATTTCAATCACTTAGATAAAACGTTAAAAATGACCAACTTTTTTTGACGAGTTTGTTGCGATCTCAATCACAAATATTGATGGGGTTCGACTGGTTTTATAGGATTTTGATCACTATTGGTTATTAAGTGAACCATTAACAACAAACTCAATTGAAACGCTTTCGTGAATTAGCTCTCATTTCTCCGCCGTTAAAACTCGTCAATATTTTTAAAAATGACGATTTTGCCGAACCGTGTTATAGATAAGATGCATATTGAATTCGAGGAGCAAAATATGTTTCGACTCTTGTCCGTAATGTCATCTCTGATCGTCTTTTTTACTTCTTATTCAGTTCAAGCCGAGCCACAGCATTGGCTAGCAAAGAAAGGCGATATGGAATACATGATTATTGGCTCCGTCCATGTGGGTGACAAAACCATGTATCCATTGCCAAAAGCCGTCACTCAGTTCCTCAAAAACAGTGATGGCTTAATCATCGAAGCCGATGTTCGAAATACCGAAGGCGTGACCTACCCAAAAACTGCATTTCTGGCCAAAGATGTTTTAGATAGAACCCAGCGCAAACATCTTGCTGAGATAGCCAATGACTTAGGCCTACAAGAAGCACAGTTACTCAATGTGCCGCCATGGTCTGCGGCTTTAACCATTCAATTGATGTTGGTAAACAAACTGGGTTATGCATCCGACCAAGGCGTCGACATGCACTTGATTAATATCGCGGACAAAAAACGTGTACCCATCCTTCCACTGGAAACGGTTCAATTTCAAATAGACTTAATTGCTGGACAAAAAGACGGTGGCAAAGAATTGCTACTTTCTTCTATTGAAGAATATGACGGAGGCGAGAAGTTAGTGCAGTGCTTAATCGATAGTTGGAAGACAGGAGATGGCAGCTCGCTGGAAGAAGCATCCATGAGTGATCAATCAAGCGATGAGTTTAACGAAGCTTTCTTGTATGCCCGTAACCGAGATTGGGCTGAACAGCTCGATTCTGGCAGAGTTTTACCGAAGAAGTCAGGCCAATACACGATTGTTGTGGGTAGCTTGCATTTGGTCGGAAAAGACAGCTTAATTGAACTGCTCGAGACACGCGGCTTTGCGATTGAACCATTAGGCAATACAGGCAAAGCAGACTGCGATATCGAGCACTAACTCCTACTGATATCATTGTATTTATGCATCTAGATATTATTGGGTCAATCTGTAAACAATTTAAAATTTGATAAGGGCGTTATGAAGTTCAAAGCCTCACTATTATGTCTTGCAAGCGCGCTACTTTTGCCATCGCTTGCTCATGCAAAACCTTCTTGTACGGTTGAAGACTTCCAACCTATTGATGTCACACCAGATACCAAAGGCGGTGTTTTAGATAAAGATAGTGGGCAGTTTCTCATTACTCAAAAGCCGATGATGCGTTGTGCAAACATCACTTTTTCGACCGCTCATACTCGCAATCGCGTCGCTCATATGATGAACCACAACTTTGAAGCCTACTACTTTGATGGCAAAACTGGTCAGTCTCATTCCGCTACTTTTGACGAAGATGAGCTAAAAGCTGGGTACATTAAAATCGGTCCAAACCATCCGAAAACCGCCTACGTGTGTTTCACGACATCCGAAACACCGATTAAAGATATAAGTTGTGATGTGAAGTAACGGGATTCGGGATTCGGGATTCGGGATTCGGGATTCGGGATTCGGGATTCGGGATTCGGGATTCGGGATTCGGGATTCGGGATTCGGGATTCGGGATTCGGGATTCGGGATTCGGGATTCGGGATTCGGGATTCGGGATTCGGGATTCGGGATTCGGGATTCGGGATTCGGGATTCGGGATTCGGGATTCGGGATTCGGGATTCGGGATTCGGGATTCGGGATTCGGGATTCGGGATTCGGGATTCGGGATTCGACTTTATTTTGCTTTTCTAGGAGCAAGTTCCGTCAACACCTTCTTAATAAAAATACCTTTTCTCTATACTCTCAACGAGTACCTCTCGATTCCAAAAGCGAAACGCACCCGACTCTCGGAGCGTAGCGTTACTAACTGAGAGGTTCCCGACTGCGCTCCTTCGTCGCTTTCGGGAATGACGCCTTTGAATTCAGTGCTTTTTATTCGTCATCCTCAAGAGCGAGGGACGAGCGAGTTGGGGATCTCTTACGTTTTCATTTACCAGTTGATGAAAGCTGATTTGCCTCAAAGCGTTCCTTCTCTCGCATCTCGAAGGGCAGAGTCTGTTCCCGAAGCGAAGCGCTCTCGATTCAAAAAGCCGTAAAACGCAAAAAAGCCGTAGCAATTCTGCTACGGCTTTCTCTAATACGGTCAGTGAAGAGCCATATTCTAACTTCAGGCGAACCCCATTTGGTTCGATACTATCAAAGCCAAATTTGCGACCGTGGAAACGACGAAAGCCTGCTCATTGAGCAGGCTTTCTAAATATGGTCGGTGAAGAGGGATTCGAACCCCCGACCCTCTGGTCCCAAACCAGATGCGCTACCAAGCTGCGCTATTCACCGAGATGTTTAACTGAGGACTTATCCCCGTCAACGGATGCGTATATTACGGATTCTCCGCAGAGACGCAAGTGCTTTTTCAAAAAAAACGTAATGTCTTAATTCGTTTGATTATTTACTAAACACTAGCACGTAAAATGTGACTAAGAACCCACAATAAAACACAGTTTATTAACCTTGGCAACATAATTGATCCAGATCAGTGTGCAAAAAAACACCACCCATTAACGTTATCCATGTCGGAAATATCTTGGAGGAAACATATGGACTTTTGGCTTGATCTCCTATTTGGTAATGCGGTGGGGCTATCGTCAATGATAGTAATCTTTGGGGCAATTGGTCTGATGCTATTTTACGGCGGTTTCTTCATTTACAAGATTATGAACGACAAATCTCCTCACTAGATCTCGCTTAGCTCTAGAAACGCTTTGCACCGGAGTTGGTTATTTGCCTGCTCCGGTTTTTTATTTGATCTCAATGCACCACTCCTTGATATAATCTTACTATTCCGACCTTGTTCTTTATGAGATTGCCGTTATGTCTCAAGACGACGATTTTGATCTGTTCCAACAGATGATGGGCGATGTAAAGCCTATCGACCACGACACTGCAGAGCATAAAAAAGTGCATCAAGTAACGGGTGCTCAATTAGCGAAACGCGAAGCTGCAATTTGGCTCACTGAAGATAATCCCGAGTACTTGTCGATTGACCATGCAGAAATGCTCAAACCCGATGACTTTATCGAGTTCAAACGCGATGGTGTACAAGATGGCGTATACCGCAAGCTGCGCCTTGGTAAGTACCCGATTCAAGCTCGACTTGATCTGCACCGTAAAACGCTAAAAGAAGCGCGCGACGAAGTCGTTAAATTCCTCAAGCAATGTATTGAGATGGACATCCGAACGGTCGTCATCGTGCATGGCCGTGGCGAACGTTCAAATCCACCAGCATTAATGAAGAGTTTTGTCGCGAGTTGGTTGCAACAGATCCGAGAAGTGCAATGTGTTCACAGTGCTCAACGATTCCACGGTGGCAGTGGTGCTGTGTACGTTCTATTAAGAAAGAGTGCTGAAAAGAAAATGGAGACCCGTGAACGTCATCAAAAACGTTTAGGCTAACCGGATTCTCGGTGCTAGAATGCCCGACCTTATCTCGCCTTGCTGCTTTTAATTAGCAGCAGGCACTTCAATTAACCGCCGTTGTGAAACGTTAGGAGACTTACATGTCACAAGACAACGCAAAACGCTTAAACAAATACATCAGCGAAACGGGCTTCTGCTCGCGTCGTGAAGCAGACCGCCTTATCGAGCAAGGCCGCGTCACTATTAATGGTCAACAACCAGAGATGGGCACAAAAGTACTGCCAGGCGATGATGTGTGCGTGGATGGCAACCCTGTTGCAGCGAAAGAAAAACCAATTTACATCGCGTTGAACAAACCAACCGGTATCACTTGTACTACTGAGCGTGATATTCCGGGCAACATCGTTGATTTCATCGGTCACAAAAAGCGTATCTTCCCTATCGGTCGTCTGGATAAACCTTCCGATGGTTTGATCTTCCTTACTAACGATGGCGACATCGTAAACAAGATCCTTCGTGCCGGTAACAACCACGAGAAAGAATACGTAGTACGCGTTGATAAGCCAATCACCGGTGAATTCCTTAAGCAGATGTCGAGCGGCGTGAAGATCCTTGATACGGTTACTCTGCCTTGTAAAGTAGAGAAAGAAACCAAATTCTCTTTCCGTATCGTACTGACTCAAGGTTTGAACCGTCAGATCCGTCGTATGTGTGAAGCGCTAGGCTACGAAGTTTTCAAACTGCGTCGCGTACGTATTATGAACATCTCACTTGATGGCATTCCTAACGGTAAGTGGCGTTACCTAAGTGACGACGAAGTGGCAGAGATCCTAGCAATGTGTGAAGGCTCTGTGGGCACAGAAGAAGCATCAAAAACAGATTCTAGAGGCCGCAACATTCGTAAAGCGACCGACGCGAAACTGTACGATAGCCGTGAAGAGAACCAAGGTTCAACGGCGCGCCGCAACCAGAAAACACGTACTTTCCGAGGCAACAACGCAGATGAGTTCCGCCATGCACCGAACTCGAAGAAAGGCCAACAGCGTCGTCAGCGTGATGATGAAGGCGGACGTCCAGCAAAAGAACATTACAAAGCGAAACCACAAGGTGAACGCAGCAGACCGCAAGGCGAGCATGGTAAATCGCACCGTAAGCCAGATGCATCGAGCAATACGCACTCAGCAAACAAACCTCAATCACCGAGTAAGCCTAAGCAGCATTACATGAATCCAAATGCCGCGAAGCCAAGCAAACCAGCTAAACGCACTGGTGGTACATTGAGTCTGAAGAAGTAACGCTTCACTGACTGGCAAGATCAAAAAAGGACGCTCATGGGCGTCCTTTTTATTTGTCATGTCTTTACAGACAAAGAGGGGCAAACTGACCACGAGTTAAGCTCAATAAATCTTTCGGTGCTAACTCGATTTCTAAACCACGTTTACCTGCACTCACACAGATTGTGTCTTGCTCTGTTGCGCTTTCGTGCAAAAAAGTCGGCAGCGCTTTCTTCTGCCCTAATGGGCTAATCCCACCAACAACATACCCTGTGGTCTTTTGCGCGATTTCGGGATCGGCCATATCGGCCTTTTTGCCCTTCGCTGCTTTCGCCGCCAGTTTTAGGTTCAGCTTTTG
This sequence comes from Vibrio sp. SCSIO 43153, assembly GCF_023716625.1. Classification (NCBI taxonomy): domain Bacteria; kingdom Pseudomonadati; phylum Pseudomonadota; class Gammaproteobacteria; order Vibrionales; family Vibrionaceae; genus Vibrio; species Vibrio sp. SCSIO 43153. The sequence continues at coordinate 757,374 of NZ_CP071855.1, read as the reverse complement.
ATCAACTGGGATAATCGCAACCGCAAGGTTCTTTGGCTCGCCGTTCAAACAGAACAACAAGGTTTTGAATACTTTCTTTGGATCTTGTCCCAATACCTCAGCCGCTTCTAATCCATAGCTGTCTGCTCTTGGATCGTGCTCGTATTGGTGAATGGTGTGTGTAACTTTTTTCTTTTTCGCAAGATTAATGGCCGGAGTCATCAAGATTCTCCTTATAAAACAAAAAACGCTGCACCTAGTGAGGGGCAGCGCTTTAAGTTAATGGTATCAGCGACTTTGAGTCAATCGCTTTTTACTTGTAAACGATGTCACCAGAAGGCGCGTACTCATTTACGTCAATTGGACTGTGTGACTCCAAGAACTCTTTCAGTACCTCTGCATCCGTAAAGCCCGTGTTGACGTAACCCGGATGAGTATTCACTTTCGGGTAACCATCACCACCTGACGCATTGTAGCTTGGTACAGTAAAGCGGTATTGACCATCTAAGCGAAGTTGTTTTTCACCGATGAAAACATTCGATACTTTGCCATTTTCAACCGTCATGGTAATACCTGCAAACTGAGCGTAAGCACCTGAGTCAACTGGCTTTGTCGCCACAACGTTTAAGTAATCGAGTACTTCTTTACCCGACATATCGACGTAAGACACCATGTTGCCAAATGGCTGAACCGTCAGCACGTCTTTGTATGTGATGTCGCCTGCTTCAATCGAATCACGCACACCGCCTGAGTTCATCACAGCGAAGTCCGCTTTAGCGCGCTCCATGTGGGCTGTTGCAATCAAACGACCAAGGTTAGTTTGTTGGAAACGAACGACGTTGCGGTCACCTTCTAGCTTACCGTTAGATTCGGCAATTTTTACATTCAACTGGCCCTGACCTTTTTCTTGGTAAGGGCGAAGGAAATCCAGCATTGCTGAGTCTTGTGCAATTTCATCTTGAACCAAGACACGTTGAGACTCGCCGTTCACTTTGATTTTCTTCTTCAAGTTAACCGGAATCAGATCGTAGCTCACCATCGACAGTTCGCCGTTGCGGAACTCGTAATCAGCACGACCAACGTATTTACCCCACTCGTACGCTTGCACAATGTAAGTACCGTTTTGCTCATCTGGCTTACATTCATCACCCGGCTTAAAGTTCTTCTTAATGACGTTAGGGCCTTCCATGCAAACAGGCTCTTGTGAGTGACCACCCACAATCATGTCCAAATCACCTTCATTTAGGTAGCGAGCCAACGCCACGTCACCCGGAGCATTTACACCACGGTTGCCGTTTTCGTAGTGACCCATGTGTGTCACTGCGAAGATAAGATCTGGCTTTTCAGTTTGCTTTAGTTCAGCAATCAGCTTTTTCGCTTCTTCTTTCGGGTCGCGGAAATCAACCTCGCCGATGTACTCTGGGTTACCCAGTTTTGCCGTGTCTTCTGTCGTAAGGCCAATCACGGCAATCTTGATGCCTTGCTTGTTGAACATGGCATAAGGTTGGAACAATCGCTCGCCGGTTTCTTTGTCGTAAATGTTGGCAGACAGCATCGGGAAGTTTGCCCATTCTTGCTGTTTGAACAACACTTCCAGTGGGTTATCGAATTCGTGGTTACCCAGCGCCATTGCGTCGTAACCAATCTTACTCATGCCTTTGAAGTCAGGCTCAGCATCTTGTAAGTCAGACTCAGGAACACCAGTGTTGATATCACCACCTGATAGTAGAAGCACGCTACCGCCTTCGGCTTGAATCTCTGCACGCAGTTCATCAATCAGCGTCTTACGTGCCGCCATGCCGTACTCACCGTACTTGTTTTGCCAAAAACGACCATGGTGGTCATTGGTGTGCAGTACTGTCAGTTTGTAAGTTGTGTCTTCATTCCATTCGTGTGCTGGTTGCGTGGCACATCCGGCAAGAGTTGCCAAGATAGCTGCGCTCAAAGCGGTTTTTACAATCAGGCGTTGCTTCATTGTTTTACCTTTTTATCGTCTGGGGTCCACTGCATTACACGCTCAGCAACCAAGAAACAGGGTTCTCATTGTGCTAAAACGCGCAAACTTGGCGCTAGTGTAAATCACTAAGGTATTGATTTCATGTTTCTGCGACGCAGTTTGCTTATGACAAGCTAGATAGCCGCAAATCTAAGCAAATTATAGACATAATCAAAGTGGTGTAAGGAAGCGAGAAGCGAGAAGCGAGAAGCGAGAAGCGAGAAGCGAGAAAAGGATAGTGAGGCAGAATCAATGTGTCGATACAAAAATGGCCAGCACATAGGCTGACCATTTCATTTAAACATTCACAACAACCGATTATTTGATATCGATGTCTGCAAAGCTCTTGATTAGATCGTCTAGTGATTTCATTTGCGCTAGGAACGGCTCTAGTTTGTCTAGCGGCAGCGCAGATGGGCCATCACAACGTGCTTGATCTGGGTTCGGGTGCGCTTCAATAAACAGACCAGCAATACCTGTTGCTAGGCCAGCTTTCGCAAGTTCAACAGTTTGCTCACGACGACCGCCAGATGCTGCGCCCGATGGATCACGCATTTGAAGTGAGTGCGTTACGTCAAAGATGATTGGGCTACCTTTTGATGCATTTTTCATTACGCCAAAACCAAGCATATCAACCACTAGGTTGTCGTAACCCATACAAGAGCCGCGCTCACATAGGATAATGTTTTCATTACCACACTCTGCGAACTTCTCAACAATGTTACCCACTTGGCCAGGGCTCATGAACTGAGGTTTCTTCACGTTGATCACTGCGCCGGTTTTCGCCATTGCTTCAACTAGGTCAGTTTGACGAGCTAGGAATGCTGGAAGCTGGATAACGTCAACCACGTCAGCCACTGGCTGAGCTTGCGCTTCTGTATGAACGTCAGTGATGATTTTCACACCGAATGTGTCTTTTAGTTCTTGGAAGATTTTCATGCCTTCTTCCAGACCAGGACCACGGTATGAGTGAACAGAACTGCGGTTTGCTTTGTCGAACGACGCCTTGAATACGTAAGGGATACCAAGCTTATCGGTTACTTTTACGTAGTGCTCACAGATCTGCATAGCAAGATCGCGTGACTCAAGAACGTTCATACCTGCGAATAGGGTGAATGGCTTGTCGTTAGCAACCTGAATGTCACCAATATTAACGATTTTCTGTTCCATTTTGATTCTCTTTTTTCTGTCTTCGGCACGCATTTTTTCAGCATGTCGATAAAATTAGTGGAGCGTAACGTGCTTCTCGCTCATGGCGTTAACTTGTGATTTTAGTAGCTCTGATGCTGGATCGTCTGGGCATTGGTCAATAAAGTACTGAAAATCTGAAACCGCTACCTGATGACAGTCTAGTTGCTGAAAGATAAAACCACGATCACGAATCTCATACGGGTCATCCGGTACGAAGGTCAACGCTAGGTTGGTGCACCGCAGTGCTAATGTATAACGCTCTTCACGTAGCATCGCGCTCTTGATTAGAGCCAACCAGCGACCAATAACGGTCGGGTTGTCTGCCTCTTCAAAATGTTCTGGCTTCAACGTTGCTAATGGGCCTTCTTGACCAATCAACCATGCTTGGAGGATTTTCTCACCGACATACTCACCGTTGAACGGGTTAATGTAGTCTGGTGTTTTGTGCATCCAATCCACTTTGATCAGAAATTGAGTAGGAAATGTCACTCCTTTCATCGGAAAACCAAGGCGGTTACCCAAGTAAAGTAAGATAGCACCAAGACTTACAGGAATGCCTTTTTTACGCTCAAGCACTTTGTCGATAAAGCTATTGTCAGAGATAAAGTACTCTTGTTCATCGCCTTTAAAGCCCCATTCATAGAAGAACAGGCGAAGGAAAGAATCAAATCGTTGCTCTTCGTCCGTCTCATGAACCAGAATCGCTTCCGCTTCTTTATAAAGGCGCTCTAGCTCTTGCTTTGCCCAATGTACATTGGTGTCTGGGTTTACCGATTGGTTCAGTACCAACGCCCCTTCCACCAATGCCATATTGTCAAAATCTTCGTCAAAAAACTCTAGCATGACGATTACCCAAATAAGTTCGGATTTTTAGATACGGCAATGTTAGCCGCCATCACTAGCCAACCAAGCGCGCCAAAGAACGCAAATATTCTCAGCAGCTTGTTTTTCGCCATCTTCATTGCGAAAAAGCCAAGAGCGATGTACGCAAGCACACAAGTGATTTTGTTAGTTAACCATGGAGCGGATTCGGTAAAAGGGATAAAGCCTGTCACCATGATCAAACCAATACCAGACAACAACAACGCGGTATCAACAATGTGTGGGAAAACTTTCAGGAATCGATTGTTGCGTTTTGGAGAATCCATCATTAACAACACAAATCGGATCGATAGTAACATCGCGCTCAATGCGATCGTCACCAAGTGAATATGTTTTAGAGCTACGTACATTTCTCTTCTCTTTTATAAGTTACTGCTGACTTGCTCGTTATTATTGAGGCTTGTAACAACCAAGAGTCACTCGATCATTGCCACCGTAGTCTTTTTCCGTGACTACTTGTTCAAAACCAAAGTGAGCCATGATCTTCCGGACCGCTTCTCCTTGGTCATAACCATGTTCAAATGCGAGCCACCCACCATCTTCCAAATATTGACGAGCATGGTCAGATATATGACGAATATCCGCCAAGCCGTTTTCATCAGCGACAAGCGCTGACGTTGGTTCAAAGCGCACATCCCCTTGAGAAAGATGCGGATCTTTTTCGTCGATATACGGCGGGTTGGAGACAATTAAAGCAAACTTTGTTCCGCTAGCAATAGGTTCAAACCAGCTACCTTGGTCAAACGTCACATTTTTGATGTTTAACTGCGACGCATTGTACTCAGCAAGCTCTTTAGCCTCTTGCTTTAGGTCAACACCCATCACTTGGCGGTTCGGCATCTCAGATGCCAATGCAAGCGCAATCGCACCTGTACCGGTACCCAAATCTAGGATTTTTCCAGTCTGCCCATACGTTTTATCCAGTGCGACTTCAACTAAACGTTCCGTATCTGGTCTTGGTATCAGCGTCGATGGGGAGACTTTAAGTGGCAAAGACCAGAACTCACGCTCACCGATGATATACGCCACCGGCTCGCCCGCAATACGTCGCTCTAAAAGCGCATCAAACTGAGCTTGCTGCTCGGCTTCTAATGCTTTTTCTGGCCAAGTGAGTAGATAGGTTCTTGGTTTGCCAAGGACATGGCAAAGAAGTACGGCAGCATCAAGAGAAGGCGACTCTTTGCCGCCTTCTGTCAGAATTGCCGTTGCACTTTTCAGTGCTTGCTCAATCGATTGAACTTGGCTCATCGATTAGTTGTTCTCAGCGAGCGCCGCAAGTTGGTCTGCTTGGTGCTCTTGAAGCACTGGATCAATCAAGCTTTGCAGGTCACCTTCCATCACTTCGTTCAAACGGTAGATGGTTAGGTTGATACGGTGGTCAGAAACACGGCCTTGTGGGTAGTTGTAAGTACGGATACGGTCACTACGGTCACCAGAACCCAGTAGGTTACGACGTGTGTCAGACACTTCTGCTGCACGACGTTCTTCTTCCGCTTGAACGATACGAGCAGCAAGTACCGCCATCGCTTTTGCTTTGTTCTTATGCTGTGAACGCTCGTCTTGACACTCTACCACTGTACCTGTTGGTAAGTGGGTAATACGGATTGCAGAATCCGTGGTGTTAACGTGCTGACCACCCGCGCCAGATGCACGGAATGTATCGATTTTTAGGTCTGCCGCTTTAATTTCTGGTAGATCTGCTTCTGGGATTTCCGCCATAACCGCTACGGTACACGCAGAAGTATGAACACGACCTTGAGATTCTGTTGCAGGTACACGTTGTACACGGTGACCGCCTGACTCAAACTTCAGCACGCCGTATGCGCCGTCACCGCTCACTTTCGCGATCATCTCTTTGTAACCACCGTGTTCTGCTTCGTTAGAAGACATCACTTCAATGCGCCAGCCACGCTTCTCTGCGTACTTGCTGTACATACGGAACAGGTCACCAGCGAAGATCCCCGCTTCATCACCGCCAGCACCAGCTCGAATCTCTAAGAAACAGTTGCGGTCATCGTTTGGATCTTTTGGAAGAAGAAGGATCTGAAGCTCATCAGCTAGACGCTCGATCGCTTCTTTTGCTTCTTTGATTTCTTCCTGCGCCATTTCACGCATTTCTTCGTCATCTTCGTTAGCCATCTCTTCAGCGGCTACAAGATCGTCTTGCGCTTGTTGGTATGCTTGGAAGCACTTAGTAACTTCTTCTAGCTGAGAATACTCTTTTGATAGAGCGCGGAATTTGTCCTGATTTCCAATTACGTCAGGATCACCAAGAAGATGTTGAACTTCTTCGTAACGTTCTACTAGCGTTTCTAGCTTAGTCAGAATTGAGGCTTTCATAGTGTCGTTTTCTTAATAAAAAGCGTGAGTTACAGATCATCCAAACCAAGTGTCTGGCGGATAACCGTTAATTTTGCTGGTTCGCCCTGCTCTGCCGCACTTTGCAGCGCACGAGTCGGAGCGTGAATCAGTTTATTGGTGAGTTTATTGCTAAGCTCGCGCAGTACTTTTTCCGGGTCTGCACCGGTTGCCAGTGATTGCAGGCTTTTACTTAGTAGGTCTTCACGAATCTCGTTGGCAGATTTACGGTAATCACGAATGCTGTCCACTGCTTGGAGTGAACGTAGCCACGTCATAAATGCCGCACTTTCTTCGCTAACGATCGCTTCTGCCTGAATGGCTTCTACTTTACGTTGTTCAATGTTGTTATCGATGATCGACTGTAAGTCATCCACCGAATACAAATAAGCGTCACTTAATTCACCGACCTGCGCTTCCACATCACGTGGAACGGCAATATCTACCAATAGCATTGGCTGATGACGGCGTTGCTTCAACGCAGTCTCGACCATGCCCTTACCAATGATAGGCAAAGGACTCGCTGTCGAGCTAATCACAATGTCTGCTCTAGATAGATGATCTGGAATTTCATTCAAGCTGATCACTTCTGCACCAAACTCTTCAGCCAAACCAAGAGCACGCTCTCGAGTTCGGTTAGCAACAATCATCTTAGTACAGCCATTCGACGCTAAGTGCTTTGCCACCAGTTCGATGGTTTCACCTGCCCCGACTAACAATACCGTGGAGTCAGAAAGTGATTCAAAGATGTGTTTCGCCAGTGTACATGCAGCATACGCCACTGACACCGCATTACCACCAATGTCGGTTTCTGTTCGAACGCGTTTTGCGACTGAAAAAGTCTTTTGAAACAACTTATCAATCGACGCATCCACCGCCTGATGATCACGGGAATCGGAAAACGCTTGTTTTACCTGACCCAAAATCTGAGGCTCACCTAGTACCAGTGAATCAAGGCCGCAAGAAACACGCATCAAGTGCTTAATCGCCGCTTGTTCTTCATGGACATAAAGACTCGGCATCAAGTCTTCTTGACTAACTTGATGGAACTGGGCTAACCAGTCGATAAGCTTATTTCGCGCTCCTTGCTTTACGTCGCAGTACACTTCGGTACGGTTACAGGTTGAAACAATCACACTACCATTAACGGCTTCATGGTCTCTGAGTTGCTCAAGTGCTGGGCCCAGTTTATCGGGTCCGAAAGCCACTTTCTCTCGCAAGTCAACAGACGCTGTATTGTGATTGATTCCAATAGCAAGCAAGGACATCTAACGTGGTATCTCTGAGATCGGTTATAAAATAGGTTCAGAATTTTACTGTAAGCACGCATTTATTGAAAGGGTAAGCCGGATTTGTTTTCCTTCACTCGGCTTTTCAATGCTATAGTTGTGAGCGATTACCGATGAAACTGATTAATAAGCCATCAAACATGACCTTACGCTCCTTTCTCATCTTATTTTTTTCGAGCATTTTGCTCGCGGGTTGTAGTTCTGTCCCTGACAGCATCACTAGCGTAGAGTGGCAAGCACACGAGCAGCGACTCAAAACCATTAATGACTTTCAAGCCACAGGTAAACTTGGCTATATTGCTCCCGACCAAAGACAAAGCCTCAACTTTTATTGGAAGCAATCAACAACATTAAGCCAACTCCGCTTAACTACCGTGCTAGGCCAAACCGCATTAAAGCTCACCATTACTCCGCAAGGCGCGACTGTCGAAACTTATGACGATCAAGTACTCACCGCGCGTAACGCTAATCAACTGATTTACCGTTTAACTGGCTTAATGATGCCTGTTGATCACCTGCCCGACTGGCTACTCGGCTTGCCCACCAACGCTGACTCATTCCAACTTTCATCCACTAACACGTTACAAGTTCTGGATAAACAGATTGGCTTAAACGATTGGAATATCGATTACCAGCGTTACGGTGACATTGAGTGGCATAACCAGACGTTGCCTCTACCAAGTAAACTCAAACTAAGTACGTCTGATGTAAAAATTAATTTAGTGATCACAAAATGGAACATCACCCAATGATCGACCTTTCAACCCGCTGGCCATCACCAGCGAAATTGAATCTCTTTCTTTATATCAATGGTCGCACTGAAAATGGCTACCATGAACTACAAACGCTATTCCAATTCGTCGACCACGGCGATGAACTCACTATTCAAGCGAACAACTCGGGTGAGATCAGTATTTCCCCTGAGATTGAAGGTGTGCCACTGCACGATAACTTGATCTGGAAAGCTGCAACTGCACTTAAGCGTTACGCAAATTGCTCATACGGTGCACATATCGATCTAAATAAGATTTTACCTATGGGCGGCGGAATCGGCGGGGGCTCCTCTAATGCAGCAACGGCGTTAGTCGCCCTTAACTACCTTTGGCAAACCAATCTCAGTGACGATGAACTAGCAGAAATAGGCTTAGCTCTTGGCGCAGATGTGCCTGTATTTGTACGCGGTTTCGCTGCTTTTGCCGAGGGTGTCGGTGAGAAGCTATCTCCTGCTCATCCAGAAGAGAAATGGTATTTAGTCGTTCGCCCGAACGTTTCTATTGCAACAGCTGACATATTCCGACATCCAGACTTAACTCGAAACACGCCAAAACGAGATTTGGAAACGCTTTTGAACGCACCGAGCGTAAACGATTGCGAAAAAATTGTACGAATGCTCTACCCAGAGGTTGATAACCAACTTTCTTGGCTGCTACAATACGCGCCGTCAAGATTGACGGGGACAGGATCTTGCGTATTTGCTGAATTTTCCAGCAAATATGAAGCAGAAGCTATCCTTGCACAACTCTCTGATAAAGTCTCGGCATTTGTCGCTCAAGGGCGCAATGTTTCGCCACTAAAAGAGACTTTGGCTGAATACCAATCAGCCTCACACCGACCTAACTAAAACTGGACGCAAACCCGAGGTTTCCACCGTGCCTGATATGAAGCTATTTGCTGGTAACGCAACACCTGAACTAGCCCAACGTATTGCTGATCGTCTTTACATCTCTCTAGGTGATGCATCTGTTTCTCGCTTTTCTGATGGCGAAGTTGCAGTTCAAATCAATGAGAATGTTCGTGGTAGCGATGTTTTTATCATTCAATCCACTTGTGCACCGACTAACGACAACCTAATGGAACTGGTTGTTATGATTGATGCAATGCGCCGTGCTTCAGCAGGCCGTATCACTGCAGTTATTCCTTACTTCGGCTACGCTCGCCAAGATCGTCGTGTACGTTCTTCTCGTGTGCCAATCACTGCAAAAGTTGTTGCTGATTTCCTATCTAACGTTGGTGTTGACCGCGTTCTGACTATCGACCTACACGCAGAGCAAATTCAAGGCTTCTTCGATGTACCAGTTGATAACATCTTCGGTACACCTGTACTTCTAGAAGACATGCAATCTCGTGGTCTAGAAAACCCTGTTGTGGTTTCTCCTGACCTAGGTGGCGTTGTTCGTGCTCGTGCAACAGCAAAAGCACTAGGTGACATCGACATCGCTATCGTTGATAAGCGTCGTCCACGTGCAAACGTTTCTGAAGTAATGAACCTAATCGGTGACGTTGAAGGTCGTGACTGTGTGATCGTTGATGACATGATCGATACTGGTGGCACACTATGTAAAGCAGCTGAAGCGCTAAAAGAGCGCGGTGCTAAGCGTGTATTCGCTTACGCAACTCACGCTGTATTCTCTGGTAACGCTGCGGACAACATTAAGAACTCTGTTCTTGACCAAGTTATCGTAACTGACTCTATCTCTCTATCTAAAGAGATGGCTGCAACTGGCAAAGTAACCACACTAAGCCTATCTCGCATGCTAGCTGAAGCGATTCGTCGCATCAGCAACGAAGAGTCAATCTCTGCAATGTTCAACTAATCCGAACATTTCAGTTAAACTGATTTCAAAAGCACCCCTCTTTGGGGTGTTTTTTTATTTGTATCGATAGGCAGAAAATCCCTTGGTCGCCCACCGCGAGAATTCTGTGCTATCATACTGCGCTTTTTGAGATTCCAGAGAGATCCTAACCTTGACTCAACCAATCAAACTTCTTGTTGGTCTTGCTAATCCGGGACCAGAATACGCCAAAACTCGTCACAATGCGGGCGCTTGGGTTGTAGAAGAATTAGCTCGCGTTCACAACGTTACCCTAAAGAATGAACCAAAGTTCTTTGGCCTAACAGGACGCATTATGGTCAATGGCCAGGATCTCCGTTTGCTAATCCCAACCACCTTCATGAACCTATCTGGCAAAGCGATCGCAGCACTTGCGAAGTTTTACCAAATTAAGCCAGAAGAGATCATGGTTGCTCACGACGAGCTAGACTTACCGCCAGGTGTCGCTAAGTTTAAGAAAGGTGGCGGTCACGGTGGCCACAATGGCCTGCGTGATACCATTAGCAAACTGGGCAATAACAAAGATTTTTATCGTCTTCGTATCGGCATTGGCCATCCGGGACACAAAGATAAAGTGGCAGGTTTTGTACTAGGCAAAGCTCCAGCGAAAGAGCAAGAGCTACTAGACGCCGCAGCTGACGAATCAGTGCGCTGTCTGGATATCCTAATTAAGGATGGTCTATCAAAAGCACAAAATCGCCTCCACACGTTCAAAGCTGAATAAGGTTACTATCATGGGTTTTAAATGTGGCATCGTTGGTCTACCTAACGTTGGTAAATCAACTCTGTTTAACGCACTAACTAAAGCGGGTATTGAAGCAGCAAACTTCCCGTTCTGTACCATTGAACCAAACACTGGTGTGGTTCCTGTGCCAGATCTACGTCTAGATGCTCTAGCAAAGATCGTTAACCCACAGAAAGTTCTGCCTACCACAATGGAATTCGTAGACATCGCTGGTCTAGTTGCAGGTGCATCTCGTGGTGAAGGTCTAGGTAACAAATTCCTAGCGAACATCCGTGAAACTGACGCAATCGGCCACGTTGTACGTTGTTTTGAAAACGACAACATCGTTCACGTTGCAGGTAAAGTATCTCCAATCGAAGATATTGAAGTTATCAACCTTGAGCTAGCGATGGCTGACCTTGATTCTTGTGAGCGCGCTATCCAGCGTAACGCTAAGAAAGCAAAAGGCGGCGACAAAGACGCGAAATTCGAACTGACGGTTCTAGAAAAACTACTTCCTGTACTAACAGAAGGTGGCATGGCGCGTACTATTGAGCTTGCAAAAGAAGAACTAGCAGCAATTGGCTACCTGAACTTCCTAACGCTAAAACCAACGATGTACATCGCTAACGTGAACGAAGATGGTTTTGAAGACAATGCATACCTAGATGCGGTACGTGAGTTTGCAGCGAAAGAAAACAACGTTGTTGTTCCTGTATGTGCAGCTATCGAATCAGAAATGGCTGAACTAGAAGATGACGAGCGTGAAGAGTTCCTAGCTGACCTTGGTATCGAAGAACCTGGCCTAAACCGCGTTATCCGCGCAGGTTACGAACTACTGAACCTACAAACTTACTTCACGGCTGGCGTGAAAGAAGTTCGTGCATGGACTATCCCTGTAGGAGCAACAGCACCAAAAGCAGCTGCGAAGATCCACACTGACTTCGAAAAAGGCTTCATCCGCGCTGAAGTTGTTGGTTACGACGATTTCATCCAATTCAACGGTGAAAGCGGTGCGAAAGACGCAGGTAAATGGCGTCTAGAAGGTAAAGAATACATCGTGAAAGATGGCGATGTTATACACTTCCGCTTCAACGTATAATTAAGTGAATGAATTCTAAACACTTCATTTACATAAAAAGCCAGCCATAGTGCTGGCTTTTTTTATGCCATTCATAAATGACAAGAAATTAAGTCTCTTACTGCAAGCCATTTTATTTCCAGTTTTAGATCATAAACGCGCCTCTTTGTTTAAAAAGAAAGCGAACGATGGATTTTGCAGGATTTATTGAAAAAAACTGTTGACGGATCTCACTCAACTTCGCATAATGCGCGCCGTTCCCGACGACAAGGCAACTTAGCGGCGAGAACAAGAAAACATGGTTTTGGCTACGTAGCTCAGCTGGTTAGAGCACATCACTCATAATGATGGGGTCACAGGTTCGAATCCCGTCGTAGCCACCATTCCTAACTGTTCTTTTAAAGTGCTGTTAGGAATAGATGCGGAAGTGGCGGAATTGGTAGACGCACCAGATTTAGGTTCTGGCGCCGCAAGGTGTGAGAGTTCAAGTCTCTCCTTCCGCACCATGTTTTAAGTAGTTTTATAACTACTGCCTGCAGGTCTATCGCCAAGCGGTAAGGCAGCGGCTTTTGATGCCGCCATTCCCTGGTTCGAATCCAGGTAGACCTGCCATTATTTAAAGTGAGATTCCTTTGATAAAAAGGGTTGTCACTTAGAGCGTGAAGGTTTATATTGTCTCGCTCAAAAAGATGGCTACGTAGCTCAGCTGGTTAGAGCACATCACTCATAATGATGGGGTCACAGGTTCGAATCCCGTCGTAGCCACCATTATTTCTTTTGAAAGACAAAATTTAGTTATTAGTTTTTACCAATTAACTGATAGCTTATAGAGTTCAAGATGCGGAAGTGGCGGAATTGGTAGACGCACCAGATTTAGGTTCTGGCGCCGCAAGGTGTGAGAGTTCAAGTCTCTCCTTCCGCACCATCTTGAAATACTCTAAACAATATATGCGGAAATGGCGGAATTGGTAGACGCACCAGATTTAGGTTCTGGCGCCGCAAGGTGTGAGAGTTCAAGTCTCTCTTTCCGCACCATATATTGAATAGTCTTTTGACTATTGCCTGCAGGTCTATCGCCAAGCGGTAAGGCAGCGGCTTTTGATGCCGCCATTCCCTGGTTCGAATCCAGGTAGACCTGCCACTATTTTGATTATTGAGTTTACTCAGTAATTATGCGGAAGTGGCGGAATTGGTAGACGCACCAGATTTAGGTTCTGGCGCCGCAAGGTGTGAGAGTTCAAGTCTCTCCTTCCGCACCATATATTGAATAGTCTTTTGACTATTGCCTGCAGGTCTATCGCCAAGCGGTAAGGCAGCGGCTTTTGATGCCGCCATTCCCTGGTTCGAATCCAGGTAGACCTGCCATTATTTTTCCTTGAAATATAGGAACGTTACTGATGTTTTACCAATTACATCAATAACTACAGATCAAGTTGCGGAAGTGGCGGAATTGGTAGACGCACCAGATTTAGGTTCTGGCGCCGCAAGGTGTGAGAGTTCAAGTCTCTCCTTCCGCACCATCTTGATTTAAAGAATATTGTGTTGGCTACGTAGCTCAGCTGGTTAGAGCACATCACTCATAATGATGGGGTCACAGGTTCGAATCCCGTCGTAGCCACCATTTATTTCGTTGTTTAGGTTTTTACCAATTACCTTTATAACGACAGAAAAGTTGCGGAAGTGGCGGAATTGGTAGACGCACCAGATTTAGGTTCTGGCGCCGCAAGGTGTGAGAGTTCAAGTCTCTCCTTCCGCACCATACTTTTCTAACTTGATTAGTCTTTATGACTATCGCCTGCAGGTCTATCGCCAAGCGGTAAGGCAGCGGCTTTTGATGCCGCCATTCCCTGGTTCGAATCCAGGTAGACCTGCCACTATTTTGATTATTGAGTTTACTCAGTAATTATGCGGAAGTGGCGGAATTGGTAGACGCACCAGATTTAGGTTCTGGCGCCGCAAGGTGTGAGAGTTCAAGTCTCTCCTTCCGCACCATTATTAAAAGTCTCTTTAATTAGAGCGCTGTAGGTCTATCGCCAAGCGGTAAGGCAGCGGCTTTTGATGCCGCCATTCCCTGGTTCGAATCCAGGTAGACCTGCCATATTCAACGTTACTGATGTTTTACCAATTACATCAATAACTACAGATCAAGTTGCGGAAGTGGCGGAATTGGTAGACGCACCAGATTTAGGTTCTGGCGCCGCAAGGTGTGAGAGTTCAAGTCTCTCCTTCCGCACCATACTTGATTAAAGAATATAGAATGGCTACGTAGCTCAGCTGGTTAGAGCACATCACTCATAATGATGGGGTCACAGGTTCGAATCCCGTCGTAGCCACCATTAATATAGATTTTAGATGCGGAAGTGGCGGAATTGGTAGACGCACCAGATTTAGGTTCTGGCGCCGCAAGGTGTGAGAGTTCAAGTCTCTCCTTCCGCACCATCTAAAAATAATCTATACTTTGCGGAAATGGCGGAATTGGTAGACGCACCAGATTTAGGTTCTGGCGCCGCAAGGTGTGAGAGTTCAAGTCTCTCTTTCCGCACCATACTTTCCTTTATAGGAAAGCACTTAGTTGAAAGGCTAAGATTAGTAGGGCTATCGCCAAGCGGTAAGGCAGCGGCTTTTGATGCCGCCATTCCCTGGTTCGAATCCAGGTAGCCCTGCCATTACACAACGTTGTTGAGGTTTTACCAATTACCTTGATAACTACAGAATAAGTTGCGGAAGTGGCGGAATTGGTAGACGCACCAGATTTAGGTTCTGGCGCCGCTAAGGTGTGAGAGTTCAAGTCTCTCCTTCCGCACCATTCTTGAAAAACCCAGCATTAATTTGCTGGGTTTTTTCTTTTTCCTGATTCTGGACTCGGTAGATCTCTGATTTATCGAATTAAAAAAGCGAGCTCATGGCTCGCTTTTTTTCTATCTATTGCTTTTCTATCGACTGCTTTCTATGTGCTCAGAAGTCTTTTACATACCTAGCGCATACTTTAATACTTGGGCTTTGATCGGTCCTGAGTTTTCCGCCAGCTTCAATGCTGCATTACGAGCGAACTTCAATGGGCCTAAATCATTACTAAAGCCTTTGTAGAACACATCCATGCCCGTTTGCATTAACAAGTTATCTGGTCGACGAGCGCGCTCATATTTGGCAAGCAATGCATCATTAAGTTGCTCTTGCTGATCGGTAACCGCAAGCAGAACATCAACATCTTTAAAGCCGAGATTCACGCCTTGCCCAGCTAGAGGGTTAATCGTATGAGCAGAATCCCCCACTAACACGCAATTCTTGTTTGAATAACTTTGAGCATGGCGACGAGTGAGTGGGAATGAGCCAAATTGTAGAACTTCAATATCACCCAACTCGGCAGGAAAATGACGTAGGACCTCTTCTCTTAACTGAGGTTTCGTCATCGCGCATAATTGTTTAATGCGTTTTGGCGAGTCATACCAAACCAACGAACCCTGCCCGACTTCTTTACCATCTTCAGTTAATGAGCATAACGGCAAGAATGAGCGTGGACCTGACGGAGTAAATTGCTGCCAAGTGATGTCTTGTTGAGGAAGTTCGGTTTTCACGTTGATCAGCATGCAATGTTGACGGTAATCCCATGCGGTTACGCCAATACCCGCCAATTGACGAACTTTCGAGTTCGCGCCATCGGCACCAATCACCCAACTCGCTTCAAACTGCTCGCCACTTTCTAGCGTTACACGGTTTACCTCGGAAAATTCGATGTCTTTCAATCGCTCTGGGCACATTACCGTTAAGTTGTCGTATTGTGCGAAAGTTTGCCAAAGGCCAAGTTGGATTAGGCGGTTTTCAACAATATATCCTAACTGCTCCAACGAAAGCTCATCAGAGTGAAAACGTGTACGGCACTCAGGATGTTCCCACGTTTCCAAACGACGATAAGGGCACACTCGCATGCTTTCAATCGCAGACCATGCGCCTAATGAATCAAGTAGCCTCACCGACTGATGGGAAATTGCAGATACACGAATATCCAACGCTTGAGAAACCTCAAACGCCTTTGGTTCTGCACCTTCTACTACTACAACGCTTCTGCCTTGCTTGGCAAACCCAACAGCCACGGCGGCCCCGACCATGCCGCCACCGATTACGGCGATGTCATACTTGTTCATTTTTTGCTCTTCATCGTATTGATTAATTGGCGTTTTTTAATTGTACGTTCCATGGCTATTTTTACAAAATTGTTTAACAAAAAACCTTGCTGTATATAGGGCAAAAAACTAGATTTCATCAGGGTTTGCAGAGAATTCGTCAGATCACTAGTCAGGTGCTTTTTAAAGCAGTACAATACGCCGCTTACCGCCGAGATGGCGGCTATAATTTGAGCAATAGCTCTCCGATTTAAGTACAACTGAACGAGCGAAAGTGAGATGAGTAAGAAACTGCTAATTAAAACCTGGGGCTGCCAGATGAACGAATACGATTCATCAAAAATGGCCGACCTGCTTAATGCTGCAAACGGCTACGAGCTGACCGAAGAGCCAGAGGAAGCAGACGTACTTCTACTTAACACCTGTTCGATCCGTGAAAAAGCGCAAGAGAAAGTTTTCCACCAGCTTGGCCGTTGGAAAACACTAAAAGATAAAAAACCTGGCGTAGTTATCGGCGTAGGTGGTTGTGTAGCAACTCAAGAAGGTGACCACATCCGTCAACGTGCTCCATACGTTGACGTAATCTTTGGTCCACAAACTCTTCACCGTCTTCCTGAGATGATTAAACAATCTCAATCGGATGAAGCACCAGTAATGGACATTTCATTCCCAGAAATCGAAAAGTTTGACCGTCTACCAGAGCCTCGTGCTGAAGGTGCAACGGCATTCGTTTCTATCATGGAAGGCTGTTCTAAGTACTGTACTTACTGTGTAGTACCGTACACTCGTGGTGAAGAAGTAAGCCGTCCAATGGATGACGTACTGTTCGAAATCGCACAACTAGCAGATCAAGGCGTACGTGAAGTAAACCTACTGGGTCAAAACGTAAACGCGTACCGTGGTCCTATGCACGACGGTGAAATCTGTTCATTTGCAGAGCTGCTTCGTTTGGTTGCGTCTATCGATGGTATTGATCGTATCCGCTTTACAACAAGCCACCCATTAGAGTTTACTGATGACATCATCGCAGTATACGAAGACACACCAGAACTAGTGAGCTTCCTTCACCTACCAGTACAAAGTGGTAGTGACCGCGTACTGACTATGATGAAACGTCCTCACACTGGGATTGAGTACAAGTCGATCATCCGTAAGCTACGTAAAGCACGTCCTGATATCCAAATCAGTTCAGACTTTATCGTTGGTTTCCCTGGTGAAACAGACAAAGATTTCCAAGACACAATGAAGCTAATCAAAGACGTAGACTTTGACATGAGCTTCAGCTTCATCTTCTCTCCACGTCCAGGTACGCCAGCGGCAGATTACCCTTGTGACCTATCAGAGCAAGTGAAGAAAGAGCGTCTATACGAGCTACAACAAACCGTAAACGCACAAGCAATGCGCTACTCTCGTCTAATGCTAGGCACTGAGCAACGCGTTCTGGTTGAAGGTCCTTCTAAGAAGAACCTAATGGAGCTACGCGCTCGTACAGAAAACAACCGTGTAGTAAACTTTGAAGGTAGCGCAGACCTAATTGGTCAATTCGTTGACGTGAAGATTACGGACGTATTTGCTAACTCACTACGTGGTGAGCTAGTGCGTACAGAAAAAGACATGGACCTTCGTAGTGTGATTTCACCAACTCAAATGATGGCGAAAACACGTCGCGAAGATGAGCTAGGTGTAGCTACTTTTACGCCATAAGCTCGTACAAATAGCCATTGAGAGCCTGGTCGTTATCAGGCTCTCGTTAAGTGGCATAAAATGAGAGGCAACATTGAGCAATAAAATCGTAACGCTAGAAATCAATCTAGAACCTTCAGACAACCGCCGACTAGCAAGCCTGTGCGGTCCATTCGATGACAACATCAAGCATTTAGAACGTCGTCTAGGCGTTGAAATTAACCACCGTAGCGACCTTTTCACCATTGTCGGTAAACCTCATACCGCAGCAGCTGCGCTGGATATCCTGAAAACCCTTTACGTAGACACCGCTCCTGTCCGCGGCGAAACCCCTGATATCGAACCAGAGCAGATCCACCTGGCAATCAAAGAATCGGGTGTACTGGAGCAGAATACCGAATCGAACTTCGAACACGGTAAAGAAGTCTTCGTTAAAACGAAAAAAGGTGTGATCAAGCCTCGTACACCAAATCAGGGTCAATACCTGATGAACATGGTGACGCACGATATCACCTTTGGTATCGGTCCTGCTGGTACTGGTAAAACTTACCTAGCGGTTGCAGCAGCCGTTGACGCACTAGAGCGCCAAGAAATCCGTCGTATTCTATTAACTCGTCCTGCGGTTGAAGCAGGTGAGAAACTGGGCTTCCTACCTGGCGATTTGAGCCAGAAAGTCGACCCATACCTACGCCCTCTGTACGATGCCCTATTTGAAATGCTGGGCTTTGAGCGCGTAGAAAAGCTGATTGAACGTAACGTGATTGAGGTAGCACCTCTTGCTTACATGCGTGGTCGTACTCTAAACGACGCCTTCATCATTCTTGATGAGAGCCAAAACACCACTGTAGAGCAGATGAAGATGTTCCTTACGCGTATCGGCTTCAACTCTCGTGCTGTTATCACCGGTGACGTCACTCAAATTGACTTACCTCGCGGTGCAAAATCGGGGCTTCGTCATGCAATTGAAGTACTGAGCGAAGTCGACGACATCAGCTTTAACTTCTTCCAAGCTGACGACGTAGTGCGCCACCCAGTGGTTGCTCGCATCGTTAACGCTTACGAGAAGTGGGAAGCACAAGACCAGAAAGAACGTAAAGAGTTCGAAAAACGCCGTCGTGAAGAACGTGATGCCAAATTGCTAGAAGCAGCCAAAGCTGAACTGAACGCACAAGTTGCGGCAACTAAGGAATAACCATGGCAATTGAACTTGATTTGCAACTGGCAGTCGAAAATGAAGAAGGCTTACCTTCTGAGCAAAATTTCCAATTGTGGCTAGATAAGACTATCCCTCTTTTCCAACCACAAGCGGAACTGACAATTCGTATTGTCGACGAGCAAGAAAGTCACGAGCTAAACCACGAATACCGTGGTAAAGATAAGCCGACCAATGTGCTGTCTTTCCCATTCGAAGTGCCACCGGGTATGGAAATGGACCTACTAGGCGATTTGATCATCTGTCGCCAAGTTGTTGAAAAAGAGGCAGTAGAGCAGAACAAGCCTCTACTAGCACATTGGGCGCATATGGTTGTACATGGCAGCTTGCATCTGCTAGGTTATGACCATATCGAGGATGATGAAGCTGAAGAGATGGAATCCCTCGAAACAGAAATCATGCAAGGTATGGGTTATGAAGACCCGTATATTGCTGAAAAAGAGTAACTTCGGTTGCTCGACAGGGAAAGGCGAACCACCCAGATAACCATCTCGTGCTCGTCTTTCTATGTGAGCTATCACACATCTGATAGCGTTACTTAATTGAGAAACAATGAACGAAGATAATTCTCCCTCTTCTAATGAAGGCAAGAAAGAAAAGGCAGAAGGTCCGAGTAGAAAGTCCTTCTTTGAACGTCTAGGTCAACTATTTCAAGGCGAACCAAAAGACCGCCAAGAGCTTGTGGATGTAATCCGTGACTCTGAAATCAATGACCTGATTGACCACGACACCCGCGACATGCTTGAAGGTGTTATGGAAATCTCCGAAATGCGCGTGCGTGACATTATGATCCCGCGTTCGCAAATGGTTACTGTTGAGCGCACAGACGATCTTGATACTTTGATCGCACTAATCACTGACGCTCAACACTCTCGCTACCCAGTGATCAGCGAAGATAAAGACCATGTGGAAGGCATTCTACTAGCGAAGGACTTACTCAAATACTTGGGCTCAGGCAGTAACCCATTTGATATCGAAGAAGTAATTCGACCAGCAGTCGTGGTACCGGAAAGTAAACGTGTCGACCGCCTGCTAAAAGAGTTCCGTGAAGAACGTTATCACATGGCGATTGTTGTCGATGAATTCGGCGGTGTTTCTGGTCTCGTAACCATCGAAGATATCCTTGAAGAAATCGTAGGGGATATTGAAGATGAGTTCGATGACGATGAAGAAACCGATATCCGTAAGCTAAGCAAGCACACGTTTGCTGTCAGAGCTCTGACAACCATTGAAGAGTTTAATGAGACATTCGGTACCGACTTCAGCGATGAAGAAGTAGATACCGTTGGCGGCATGGTAATGACTGCTTTTGGTCACCTACCATCGCGCGGCGAAGTAGTTGAAATCGAAGCGTACAGCTTCAAAGTAACTGCAGCCGATAACCGTCGTGTCATTCAACTTCAGGTGACGATTCCAGACGAAGAAAAGCTGGTTGAAGCCACTCAAGAGTAACGCGATACCCTAACATCGGGAATATCAGAAAAATAAAATGATGAATGTACTCTTTCATCGCCTCAAGCGGCCCTTAGTGGCCGCTTTTGTTGGCGCCTCCACTACCCTAGCATTTGCCCCTTACCAGTTATGGCCAATCGCCATACTTAGCCCTGCTATCCTGCTTATTCTTCTTGCAAACCAATCGCCTAAGCGCGCGCTTTGGATCGGTTATGCCTGGGGTCTAGGTCAATTTGCAACGGGTGTAAGCTGGGTTTACGTCAGCATTGCTGGCTTTGGCGGCATGCCGCTGATTGCAAACGTCTTCCTCATGGGCCTATTGATCGCTTACTTGTCGGTTTACACTGGCCTGTTTGCATGGCTCAGCAACAAGTTCTTCCCAGAATTTACCCTAAGCAAAGCGCTGCTTGCTGCCCCTGCATTATGGCTAGTCACCGACTGGTTACGTGGCTGGGTAATGACAGGCTTCCCGTGGCTATGGCTTGGCTACAGCCAAATTGACGCGCCATTCGCTAGCTTTGCGCCTATTGGTGGTGTAGAACTGCTAACCCTGTTCGTCATGATCAGTGCTGGCGCGCTAGCGTATGCTTGGATTCACAAACAGTGGTTGGTGGTCATCATCCCTGCCGTGTTGTTAAGTACTGGCTTTGGTATTCGCCAATACGATTGGGTAACACCGCGCGTAGGAGACTCCACTAAAGTAGCTCTTATCCAAGGCAACGTTGACCAAAAACTAAAATGGCTACCAAGCCAACGCTGGCCAACCATCATGAAATACGCAGACCTCACTCGCGAGAACTGGGACGCTGACATCATTGTATGGCCAGAAGCTGCGATTCCTGCGTTTGAAATCGAAGTACCATCTTTCCTAAGGAACATTGATGCCGCTGCAAAGATGAATAACAGTGCCATCATCACTGGTGTCGTTAACCAAGGTGAAGACGGCCAGTTCTACAACAGCATTTTATCTTTAGGTGTAACTCCATACGGCGACTACAGCTTTGATATGGACAAACGCTACCACAAACATCACTTACTTCCGTTTGGTGAGTTTGTACCGTTTGAGGATGTACTGCGCCCATTGGCACCATTCTTTAACTTACCAATGTCTTCCTTCAGCCGTGGCGATTTCATTCAACCAAACATAGTGGCGAATGGTAAGCATATGGATCCTGCGCTGTGTTACGAGATCATTTTCAGTGAGCAAGTGCGTCAGAACGTCACTGATGATACCGACTTCATCCTAACCCTGTCTAATGACGCGTGGTTTGGTCATTCGATTGGTCCACTGCAACACATGGAAATCGCTCGTATGCGTGCATTGGAGCTTGGTAAACCGCTGATTCGCTCTACCAATAATGGTTTAACCGCCGTAACTGACCATAAAGGTAAGATCATCGAACAAATTCCTCAGTTTGAGACCGCAGTACTACGCGCAGAGCTTGTTCCGACAGATGGGCAAACGCCATATCGAGTCGTGGGAACTTGGCCGCTGTATATTTGGGCTGGATTGAGTTTGATGCTCGCTTGGTGGTTACCAAGAAAGAAAAAATCATAAACAAAAAAAGAGGCTCTTGAGCCTCTTTTTTATTTCGTTTGCTAACGTCCACTATGGCTTAAGAGATTGACGACTAAAGCCCGTATGATTGCACTTAATACATGGAATGATGATGGTTGGATGGTTATACGTGGTTTTATGACCACATTCGTCACAGACTAAAGTACCAAGGCCAATCACCTCGCCCGCTTCATAAAGTCCTTGATGCTCTAGATCATCAAATAACTCTACCCACTCCACTTTAGTTCGGTCGGTAATATCGAGCAGACCTTGCCAGATTGAATCAGCAATCGTGAGGTAGAAAGGTCCGCTCTTTCCTTCTTCATAGCTGTCTGAAAACTCTTTCAAATCCGCTTTGACATATGCCGAGATCAACGAGAGTTCATCTTTGGTCATGTCGTTGGCTGCATCCACCACTTTGCCCGACGTTTCGAACACTTTGTTAACTTCATCCGGACTGTGCTTCAAGGTTTCAATCACATCCTCGAGCATTTCCTCATAACCTGCTTTACGTTTAGGCATAACTGACCTCCATCTTTCTACTGCCAGCACCAATTCAAGGTACATGGGTATAGATTGGCTATTGTTGTGATCCCTAGCTTTAGGTATTCTATGATGATCTATTAAAGTCTGTTCTAACCGAACTCACAAATTCCAAGATAACCGGATACCATCGATGCAAGAACAATACAATCCACAAGACCTTGAACAGAAAGTTCAAAAGCACTGGGATGACAACAAGACCTTTGTTGTAAGTGAAGACCCAAATAAAGAAAAATTCTACTGTCTATCCATGTTCCCATACCCAAGTGGTCGACTGCACATGGGTCACGTGCGTAACTACACCATCGGTGACGTAGTATCTCGTTTCCAACGCCTACAAGGCAAAAACGTAATGCAACCAATTGGTTGGGATGCGTTTGGTCTGCCTGCAGAGAACGCTGCAGTTAAAAACAACACTGCGCCTGCACCATGGACTTACGAAAACATTGAGTACATGAAGAACCAACTTAAGCTTCTAGGCTTTGGTTACGACTGGAACCGTGAATTCGCAACGTGTACTCCTGAGTACTACCGTTGGGAACAAGAGTTCTTCACTAAGCTTTACAACAAAGGCCTAGTGTACAAGAAGACTTCTTCTGTTAACTGGTGTCCAAACGACCAAACTGTTCTTGCAAACGAACAGGTTGAAGACGGCTGCTGCTGGCGTTGTGACACACCTGTAGAGCAAAAAGAAATTCCACAGTGGTTCATCAAGATCACTGAATACGCTCAAGAGCTACTAGACGATCTAGATAACCTAGACGGTTGGCCTGAAATGGTTAAAACCATGCAGCGCAACTGGATCGGTCGCTCTGAAGGTGTTGAGCTTAAGTTTGAAGTTAAGGGTCAACAAGACCTAGAAGTTTACACAACACGTCCAGACACACTAATGGGTGTGACTTACGTGGGTATCGCAGCAGGTCACCCTCTGGCAGCAGTAGCAGCAGAGAACAATCCTGAGCTTGCAGCGTTCATCGACGAGTGTAAGAACAACAAAGTAGCGGAAGCTGAACTTGCGACAATGGAGAAGAAAGGTATGGCGACTGGCCTTACTGCTATTCACCCATTGAACGGCCGTGAAGTACCAGTTTACGTAGCTAACTTCGTACTGATGGACTACGGTACAGGCGCTGTAATGGCAGTACCTGCGCATGACCAACGTGACTTCGAATTCGCAACTAAGTACGGTCTAGACATCGTGCCTGTTATCAAGCCAGTAGATGGCAGCGAGCTAGACATCTCTGAAGCAGCATACACAGAGAAAGGTGTACTGTTCGATTCAGGTGAATTCGACGGCCTAGAGTTCCAAGCGGCGTTCGATGCAATCGCAGCGAAGCTAGAAGCAGAAGGCAAAGGCACTAAGACAGTTAACTTCCGTCTACGTGACTGGGGTGTATCTCGTCAACGTTACTGGGGTGCACCAATCCCAATGGTAACAACTGAAGACGGTGAAGTTCACCCAGTACCAGCTGACCAACTACCAGTAATCCTTCCAGAGGACGTGGTAATGGACGGCGTAACAAGCCCAATCAAAGCAGACAAAGAATGGGCGAAGACAACCTTTAACGGCGAACCTGCTCTACGTGAGACAGATACGTTCGACACGTTCATGGAATCTTCTTGGTACTACGCGCGTTACTGTTCACCACAAGCTGACGACATCCTAGATCCAGAAAAAGCAAACTACTGGCTTCCAGTAGACCAGTACATCGGTGGTATCGAGCACGCTTGTATGCACCTACTGTACTCTCGCTTCTTCCACAAACTACTACGTGATGCAGGCTACGTAACGTCTGACGAACCGTTCAAGCAACTACTATGTCAAGGCATGGTACTAGCAGACGCGTTCTACTTCGAGAACGAGAAAGGCGGTAAAGAGTGGGTTGCACCAACAGATGTTGCTGTTGAGCGTGACGGTAAAGGCCGCATCACTTCTGCGAAAGACACTGAAGGCCGCGATGTTACGCACTCAGGCATGATCAAAATGTCTAAGTCGAAAAACAACGGTATCGACCCTCAAGAGATGGTAGATAAGTACGGTGCAGACACAGTGCGTCTATTCATGATGTTCGCGTCTCCTGCAGACATGACACTTGAATGGCAAGAGTCTGGCGTAGAAGGTGCTAACCGCTTCCTAAAACGTGTTTGGAAACTAGTGAACGAGCACACATCAAAAGGCGCAGCAGAAGCAGTAGATGCAGCAGCACTTTCTGGTGACCAAAAAGCACTTCGTCGTGACGTTCATAAGACTATCGCGAAAGTGACTGACGATATCGCTCGTCGTCAAACGTTCAACACAGCAATCGCTGCGATCATGGAACTGATGAACAAGCTAGCGAAAGCACCTCAAGAATCTGCACAAGATCGTGCAATCCTTGATGAAGCGCTAAAAGCGGTAGTTGCAATGCTTTACCCAATCACTCCGCACATCTCATACGAGCTATGGGCTGCGCTAGGTGAAGCAGACATCGATAACGCTGTATGGCCAACGTTCGACGAGAAAGCACTGGTTGAAGACGAGAAAACTATCGTTGTTCAAGTAAACGGTAAGCTACGTGCGAAACTGACTGTTGCAGCAGACGCAACGAAAGAACAAGTGGAAGAGCTTGGTCTAAACGATGAAAACGTTACTAAGTTCACAGATGGCCTAACTATCCGTAAAGTAATTTACGTACCAGGTAAACTGCTGAACATCGTTGCAAACTAGTCTTTCGCTAAAAACGAAACACAGCTTGCAATAACTCAAAGCAACGCGAACCAATTCGCATGCTAGGAGTCATTAAACAGGGTAGTTCGCTACCCTGTTTATTTACCTCAAACCATTCACGCCGAGTGGTTTAAGGTAAATAACCCCTTCAATTTAGGATGAATACAATCAATGCGCTTTTTCTCTTTGATTAAACTACCAGTGGTATTGGTATTAGCGGGGCTTCTTTCTGCCTGTGGTTTTCACCTTCGTGGCGAGTATTCCGTTCCAGAAGAACTGCACACCATGTCATTTACAAGTTACGACAAATACAGTCCTCTGACACGATACGTGTACGCTCAACTAGAGCTCAATAAAGTAAACCTAGTAATGCCATCTTCTAAAATCCCCAACCTAACTCTTATTTCAGAAAGCATAGGAGAGCGTACACTTTCTCTGTATCAAAACAGCCGCGCGGCAGAAAAAGAACTTACTTATAACGTTGTTTATCGTGTGACAATTCCTGAAGTCGGTGCAAAAACCTTCACAACAACCGTTAACCGTAACTACCTCGATAACCCGCTAACCGCACTGGCAAAATCAGTAGAGCGTGACGTAATTGAAGATGAAATGCGCCAACAAGCAGCATCACAAATGATGCGCCAGTTAGGTCGTATCAAGGCTGAATATAACTCAGATGAAATCGTACTCAAGCCAGAAGTAAATAAGTCATAACTTATGCGGATTTTTGCCGATAAACTGGCCGAGCACCTAGCTAAGCATATCAAGCAAGTTTACCTAATTTTTGGTAATGAACCGCTGTTGATTCAGGAAAGCCGCCAAGCGATTCAGGAAATGGCTCGCCAACAAGGCTTCGAAGAAAGGCATCGTTTTTCAGTTGATACCAGCTTAGATTGGAATCAAGTGTACGACTGTTGCCAAGCGCTAAGCCTATTCTCAAGCCGTCAGTTGATTGAGCTTGAGCTGCCAGAGAGTGGCGTGACCACAACGGTTAGCAAAGAGCTGCAAACTTTGTGTGACATGCTACATGAAGACATCATGCTGGTAATCGTCGGTAGCAAACTGACCAAAGCACAAGAGAACGCGAAATGGTTCAAAGCACTTAGTGCAAAAGGTGACTGGGTCAGCTGCCTAACACCCGATTTACAACGCTTGCCGATGTTTGTGCAAGCACGCTGCCGAACCTTGGGATTAAAAGCGGATAAGCAATCTCTGCAAATGTTGGCCCAGTGGCACGAGGGTAATTTGTTCGCACTATCGCAAAGTTTAGAGAAACTCGCTTTGCTCTATCCAGATGGCGAACTGACGGTTGTGCGACTCGAAGAATCACTTAGTCGCCACAACCACTTTACGACGTTCCACTGGATTGATGCCCTACTTGCAGGTAAAGCCAACCGTGCACAACGCATCCTGCGTCAGCTGGAAGCAGAAGGTATAGAAGCCGTTATTCTGATCCGTAGTGTACAGAAAGAGTTCAACCAACTACTCAACATGCACCGAGATCTTACCCAAATGGGTATGATTCAGGTGTTTGAAAAACATCGAGTGTGGCAAAACAAACGCCCATTTTACAATGCTGCGCTGACTCGTCTGTCAGCCTCCCGAATTTGCGCGCTTTTATCTCTATTGGCACACGCCGAGATAAAAGCCAAAACCCAATATGATGAATCTGTGTGGCCAACTATCCATCAATTGAGCCTAGAAACCTGCTCGCCTGATATTAAGCTGGCAATTTAGCTTTCAAAGCGTGATATAGTGCGCAACCAGTTTTAGCCCAGTTAAGTTAAAACACCCACAGATAGAAACGAAAATACCGAGGAAAACCGAGTGCTTCGCGAAGAACTTAAAGACTTTTTAGCCGATAAAGCCGACGACATGAAAGCGGAACAGATTGTTATTCTAGATGTAGAAGGCAAATCAAGCGTGACAGATTACATGATCATTTGTACTGGTACGTCTAAGCGTCACGTTTCATCTATCGCTGATCACGTCGCATCTGAAGTGAAGAAAGCGGGTCTAGAGCCACTAGGTATGGAAGGCGAAAATGAAGGAGAATGGGTTGTCCTAGACATGGGCGACGCCATGCTTCACGTGATGCAAGAAGAACACCGTGAGCTGTACCAACTAGAAAAACTCTGGGGTTAATCTTTTGAAAATTCAACTAATTGCCGTTGGCACAAAAATGCCCAAATGGGTCGAAGAAGGTTTTCAGGAATACCGCCGTCGCTTCCCACATGATATGCCACTCGAGTTGGTTGAAATCCCCGCAGGCAAACGCGGTAAAAACGCAGATATCGCACGCATTCTACAAAAAGAAGGCGAAGCAATGTTGGCTGCAGTACCAAAAGGTAGCCGCATCGTCACGCTCGATATTCCGGGTAAAAAATGGGATACCCCACAACTAGCAGAACAGCTAGAAGCGTGGAAACTTGATGGCCGCGATGTGTCGATTCTAATCGGTGGCCCAGAGGGTCTAGCACCAGCATGTAAAGCTGCCGCTGATCAAAGCTGGTCACTTTCGGCACTGACATTACCACACCCACTGGTTCGTATCGTAATGGCTGAGAGCTTATATCGAGCGTGGAGCATTACAGCTAACCACCCTTACCACCGCGAATAATAGCGACTTAGCAGTAGAGATAAGCGTTAATGATTCGTAGACGCCGCAGTCAAATTCGAGATTACCAAGCAGAAGCACGCCTGTTCGCCAGTCGTGCTGTTTTTGCATTTCTTGGTATTGTTGTCTTGATGGGCCTGTTAGTTGCTAATATGTACAACATTCAGGTCAACCAATTTCAAGACTATCAAACCCGTTCCAACGATAACCGCATTAAAGTGGTACCTATCGCACCTAACCGCGGCCTTATCTACGACCGCAACGGAGTGCTACTTGCTGAAAACCGTCCCGTTTATAACCTGGAGTTAACCCCAGAAAAGATTAAAAACATTGACGAGACAATCCAAGGGTTACAAACCATTCTGGAAATTACCCCAGAACAAATAGAACGCTTTCAACGTGAGCGTAAGCGTACACGTCGCTTCAAGTCTGTACCACTTTTGACCCAATTAAATGAAAAGCAAGTAGCCGTATTTTCTGTCAATCAATACCGCTTCCCTGGTGTTGAGATCAGTGCGACCTTGAAACGTTACTATCCATATGGCGAAGTTCTGACCCACGTCATTGGTTACGTATCACGAATTAATGACCGCGATATGCAACGCTTAGTTCGTGAAGAGAAAGACGCCAACTACCAAGCAACCCGCGATATCGGCAAGTTAGGTATCGAAAAATATTACGAAGACCTACTGCACGGCACGGCAGGCTACCAAGAGGTAGAAGTCAACAGCCGTGGTCGCGTCATCCGTACACTAAAGTATATCCCTCCAATTCCAGGTAGAGATATCGTCTTGAACCTCGATATCAACCTTCAGTTGTACGTACACCAGTTGTTGGATGCTCGACGTGGTAGTGCAGTAGTGCTTGATCCTCGTGATAACGGCGTACTTGCAATGGTATCGAGCCCAAGTTACGACCCAAATGCATTTGTACATGGTATCTCAGGCAAAGCTTACCGAGCTCTACTGAACGATAAGAATCGTCCTTTGGTGAACCGAACTACGCTCGGCATTTATCCTCCTGCCTCGACCATTAAACCATTCATGGCAGTGGCAGCTCTGGAAGAAGGTGTCGTCACACCTAAAACAACTCGTAATGACCCAGGTTATTGGCGTATTCCAAACTCAGATACTCGCCCTTTCCGTGACTGGCTGCGCTGGGGCCATGGTCGCGTTGACATCATCAAGTCAATTGAAGAATCTGTAGATACTTTCTTCTATCAAATCGCCTACGACATGGGCATTGACCGTATCTCTAACTGGATGATGATGTTTGGCTTTGGTGATTACACAGGCATCGACATTTACGAAGAAAGTAAAGCCAACATGCCAACACGTGATTGGAAGATGGCTCGCCATAAGACTCCTTGGTACAAAGGCGATACAATTCCTGTTGGTATCGGCCAAGGGTATTGGACAGCAACGCCAATGCAGATAGCCAAAGCAACTTCGGTTCTCGTCAATGAAGGCGCTGTAACCGCACCGCACTTACTCAAAGCAACCATCGACAATGGTGGTGATTTTGAACAGCAAAAAACATCTGAGTATGTGACCTACCCTCCTATCCAAAACGTGCCAGATAAATACTGGAATATGGCCAAAGAAGGTATGCGCTTGGTTAACCATGGTACCAAAGGTACAGCTCGCCGCTCGTTCTACAACATGACTTACCAAACAGCCGGTAAATCAGGTACTGCACAAGTATTTGGTCTTGGCGAAAATGAAGAGTACAACGCGGACGAAATTGCAGAACACTTACGAGACCACGCTCTATTTACGGGGTTTGCGCCATTTGACGATCCGAAAGTGGTGGTAACTGTTGTACTAGAAAACGCCGGCGGTGGCTCAAGTAATGGTGCACCGGTGGTGAGAAAGATCTTCGACAGAGTCGTTTTGGACGACAACGTAGCTGCTACAGATGATGACGCAGCGAAGAAAAAGGTATCGCACTAATGAAAATGGATCCTTCTACAGGTAAGAATCGAGCTTTATTTGAGCGTTTTCACATCGACTTACCGTTACTGCTAGGCATTCTGGCATTAATGGGGTTTGGTCTGGTCATTATGTACAGTGCTAGTGGCCAGAGCTTTGCAATGATGGATCGCCAAGCAATGCGCATGGTGTTATCGCTGGCTGTCATGCTCGTGTTGGCCCAAATATCACCCAGAACTTATGAAAGTCTCGCTCCACTAATGTTTGTCGGTGGTGTCATACTACTTCTTGGAGTGCTCTTTTTTGGTGAGGCTTCAAAAGGTGCTCAGCGCTGGCTTAACCTAGGGTTTGTTCGTTTTCAGCCTTCAGAATTGCTGAAGCTTGCCGTGCCATTGATGGTTGCGCGCTATATTGGCCGAAAACCACTCCCACCAACATTGACCACGCTAATTGTTGCGCTTGTCATGGTGTTTATTCCCACCATTCTCATTGCTAAACAACCCGACTTAGGTACTTCCATCCTGATCGCAGCTTCAGGTATCTTTGTAATCTTCCTCGCTGGTATCAGTTGGAAAATCATCACAGGTGCCGCCATAGCGTTAGGAGGCTTCATTCCTATTTTGTGGTTCTTCCTGATGCGTGAATACCAAAAAGTACGTGTCCGTACTTTGTTTAACCCCGAATCAGACCCTCTTGGTGCAGGCTACCATATCATCCAAAGTAAAATCGCCATTGGCTCTGGTGGTATTTCAGGCAAAGGCTGGTTACAAGGCACCCAATCACAACTTGAGTTTCTTCCCGAGCGACACACTGACTTTATCTTTGCAGTAATTGCAGAAGAATGGGGTATGATTGGCTTCCTTTGCCTATTAGCCATCTATCTATTTATCATTGGTCGTGGTCTTTACCTCGCTAGCCAAGCACAAACTGCGTTTGGTCGAATGATGGCAGGCAGCATTGTACTCAGCTTCTTCGTGTATATTTTTGTAAATATTGGCATGGTTAGTGGCATCCTACCTGTGGTAGGCGTACCTTTACCGTTGATCAGTTATGGCGGCACCTCAATGGTGACCTTGATGGCTGGTTTTGGCATTTTAATGTCAATTCATACACACAGAAAAGCATTCTCTAAGGCTACCTAGACATGCAAAACCGTTCTTTATACAGCTTAGTTTTCTCTGCTTTGATTTTGGCAGGCTGCTCAAGCCAAAAAGCACAAGAGGGCCGATACGAACTAGAATCAGATGTCGCTCCTGAAAAACCTTTGTCTGTCGAACATATTGAAGATGCACACCCTAAATATGAACCGTACAGTTTAGGGGGTAATAGTAATTACACCTTACGCGGACAAGACTACAAGATCATCCGTGATGCAAAAGGGTTTAAAGAAAAAGGCAAAGCATCTTGGTACGGTGAAAAGTTCCAAGGACATCTCACTTCAAACGGTGAGATCTACGACATGTATTCGATGACAGCGGCTCATAAAACGTTGCCATTGCCAAGTTTTGTAAAAGTAACAAATACAGACAATGGCAAATCAACGATTGTTCGAGTCAATGACCGAGGACCATTTCACGAAGGACGAATTATCGACTTGAGTTATGCAGCCGCTTTCAAGTTAGATGTCGTAAAAACTGGCACAGCCAATGTTGAAATCGAAGTTCTCAGTTTTGAAAAACCTACGGATGAGAAAGCACTCGCTGCGCACCCAAAGTACGTCATTCAAGTCGCTTCATCTAAATATGCAGATCGCACGCGAACTTTAGGCTCAGATATAAGTCAAAAGCTGGATACTGAAATTTTCCTAGAAAGTACAGACGATTTACATCGACTCTTTGTGGGGCCATTTACTGATTATGCTCTGACACAAAGTATGTTAGAGAAAGTTAAGTTGCTCGGCTATCCATCAGCATTTATTAAAAAACACACAACTGTTAAATGACCCGATTCATGAATTTCTATGCAGAGCCTCTCTTATATAACTGGGGATTCTGTTAAGATGACGACAGTTAACCAAAAAATTTGAATTACCATGAATAAAAATAAGTTTGTGAAATCTATTCTCGTTTCTTCGGTTGCTCTTTCTGCAACCTTTGCTCAATCAGCACTTGCATCACCAATTGTTGTTCCAGACGCGCCACAAATCGCAGCGAAAGGCTACGTATTGATGGATTACCATTCAGGTAAAGTACTGGCAGAAAAAGAGATGAACACTAAGTTATCTCCTGCAAGTCTAACGAAAATGATGACCAGCTACGTAATTGGTCAAGAACTCGCGCGTGGTAATATTTCAGAAGACGATGATGTAACCATCAGCAAAAATGCATGGGCGAAGAACTTCCCTGATTCTTCAAAAATGTTCATCGAAGTGGGTACAACCGTTAAGGTACATGACCTAAACCGCGGCATCATCATCCAATCAGGTAACGATGCTTGTGTTGCGATGGCTGAACATATCGCAGGCTCAGAAGATGCATTCGTTGATTTGATGAATGCATGGGCTGACACGCTAGGGATGACAAACACGCACTTTGCAAACGTTCATGGTTTAGACAACCCTAACCTATACTCTACACCTTACGATATGGCATTACTTGGTAAAGCACTGATTCGTGATGTGCCAGATGAATACCGTATTTACTCGGATAAGAAGTTTACTTACAACGGTATCACACAGTACAACCGTAACGGTCTGCTGTGGGACAAGAGCATGAACGTTGACGGTATCAAAACCGGTCACACCAGCAACGCAGGTTACAGCCTAGTAAGTTCAGCAACTGAAGGGCAAATGCGTTTAGTTGCTGTAGTGATGGGTACTAAAGACGCAAACGCGCGTAAATCGGAAAGCAAAAAGCTACTGAGCTATGGTTTCCGCTTCTTCGAAACAGTGGCACCACATAAAGCGGGTGAAACCTTCGTAGAAGAGAAAGTATGGATGGGCAGCAAAGATACCGTCGCTCTCGGTGTAGATGAAGATACTTATGTTACCCTACCTCGCGGTCAAGCAAAGAACCTAAAAGCAAGCTTCGTACTTGAAAAAGAGCTAGAAGCCCCAATTAATAAAGGGGATGTAGTTGGTAAGCTATACTATCAAATTGATGGTGAAGATATTGCTGAGTACCCACTAATGGCACTGGAAACAGTAGACCAAGGCAGCCTATTTAGCCGCATGTGGGACTACATCGTGTTGTTGTTTAAGAGCTTCTTCTAACCGTCGCTTCTGACCAATAAACGAATCTACAAAGCCGCCAACTAGGGCGGCTTTGTTATCTATACTCAAAGGACCCCAACACGCTTGGGTATGATCTTGAGTTAACCCTAATTTGACTGTACTATTTCGCACCGCAACGAATACCAACTGGAGTTACCGATATGCTAACCATCAACTCTGATGCAAAATTGAAAGACCTGCTTGAGTTCCCTTGTTCATTTACTTACAAGGTAATGGGTCACGCAAAGCCTGAGCTTCCAGAACTTGTTCTTGAAGTGATCCAGCGCCATGCTCCTGGTGACTACAGCCCAACAGTAAAACCAAGCGCTAAGGGTAACTACCACTCGGTGTCTATCAATATCACTGCAACCTCTATCGAACAGGTTGAAACTCTATATAAAGAGCTAGGTGAAATCGAAATTGTGCGCATGGTTCTATAATTTTTTGATAGATTAAATTTTTTTTGAAAGCAGCCTCGGCTGCTTTCTTTTTATTTATCATACAGATAATCTAAACCACCCCATGTATCAGTTAAAAATCTGTTACTCAGCTGTAGAGCATTAGGGTTATCCGGTTTATAATCCAAAAACTTTATTTATTAGCGACAGGAATTTCCATGCAACACCAACTTGTTGTAAAACGACTTGGACGCCAAGATTATGAGCCTGTATGGAAGGCAATGCATGAGTTTACTGATCAACGCACAGACGACACACCTGATGAAGTTTGGTTGGTAGAGCACAATCCAGTATTTACACAAGGTCAAGCAGGTAAAGCCGAGCACCTGATTAACACTGGAGATATTCCTGTTGTACAAAGTGATCGTGGCGGTCAGGTGACTTACCATGGGCCGGGTCAATTGGTTGCTTACTTCTTGATCAATCTACGTCGCAAAAAATTAGGAGTGCGAGATCTCGTTACGCACATTGAGAACCTCGTTATTAACACTCTTAAGGCATACAATATCGATTCAGCTGCGCGACCTGACGCTCCTGGCGTTTATGTCGACGGTAAAAAAATATGTTCTCTCGGACTTCGCATTCGTAAAGGATGCTCATTCCATGGTCTGGCGTTAAATGTGAATATGGACTTAGGTCCGTTTTTACGTATAAACCCATGCGGCCATGAAGGAATGGAGATGGTTCAGGTAAGCCAAGTAGGCGGGCCAGAAGACATCGAAGCCTTGGAAAAACAACTAATACAAGAACTCGTTACTTTGCTTGATTATGAGCAAGTAGATTTCAGCACAGAAGCACCTTCTCAAGGTAACAAAGCATGAGCAAACCAATCCAGATGGAAAAAGGCGTTAAATACCGCGACGCCGATAAGATGGCATTGATTCCAGTAAAGAACATGCCTACAGAGCAGAAAGAAGTGCTACGTAAGCCTGATTGGATGAAGATCAAGCTACCAGCCGACAGCCAACGTATTCAAGACATCAAATCAGCGATGCGCAAGAATGACCTTCATTCTGTATGTGAAGAGGCGTCTTGCCCTAACCTAGCGGAATGTTTTAACCACGGAACGGCCACTTTCATGATCCTAGGCGCGATCTGTACACGCCGTTGTCCTTTCTGTGACGTTGCCCATGGTCGTCCGCTTCCTGTTGAAGCTGAAGAGCCAAAGAAACTAGCGAAAACCATCGCAGACATGAAGCTGAAGTATGTTGTAATCACTTCCGTTGACCGCGATGACTTACGTGATGGTGGTGCAGAGCACTTTGCCAACTGTAACCGTGAAATCCGTGAACTGAACCCACACATCAAGATTGAAACTCTGGTTCCTGACTTCCGTGGCCGCATGGACGTTGCGCTTGATCTAATGAAAGACAACCCGCCAGATGTCTTCAACCACAACCTAGAAACGGCACCTCGTCTGTACCGTAAAGCTCGCCCAGGTGCGAACTACAAATGGTCGTTACAACTGCTACAAAAATTCAAAGAGCAGCACCCAAATGTACCGACTAAATCAGGCCTGATGATGGGTCTTGGTGAAACGAAAGAAGAGATCGTCGAAGTACTGAAAGACCTTCGTGCACATGGCGTAACTATGCTGACTCTTGGTCAGTACCTAGCGCCAAGCCGTCACCACTTGCCAGTAGAGCGTTACGTTCCACCTTCAGAGTTTGACGAGTTAAAAGAGATCGCACTAGAACTTGGCTTCACCCACGCGGCGTGTGGTCCATTCGTTCGCTCTTCTTACCATGCCGATATGCAGGCTCAAGGTATCGAGATTAAATAAGCACTCGCTTGTTTTGAAAAGAAAGGTTGGCTCAGGGCCAACCTTTTTTGTTTCTGCTGAATCTAAACCACTGCCATTCGGATAACGAACCTATATCCTTAAACTAATAGCGCGTCATTCCGAAGAGCCTAGGCGATATCAGGAATCTGCTTTCAACGCGCTCTCTAAGTAATAGTGACAATTAGAGATTCCCTATCCCGCTAGTTCCTCGCTTGTAGGGAATGACGCAGTTGGGCTCTTGAGTAAATCCTAAGTATATTCAGAATCTAATAATCTCTTTCGTTTTCCACTCAAATACTCCCGAGCCTCCACATAACAACCTGGCTCTCAAAACCCAAAGCGCGTCATTCCGAAGAGCCTAGGCGATATCAGGAATCTGCTTTCAACGTACTCTGAGCTGATACTTCCATACGCTAGAAAAACAAAAGGCCCTCAAATGAGGACCTTTAAATTGGGTGAACTTTCGAAATAGATGGGTCGAGTTCTAGGAGAACACACGGAGTTTGCTTCTAGCAAATGAGTATGTTCGCCAACGAAATCGGCGCACTCTATGAAGAAAGTTACGCGTAAACTGGTAGACGCTTACAGATCTCTAGAACTTTCTGTTTCGTCGCTTCGATAACTTCCTCGTTGCCGATGTTATCTAGAACGTCACACATCCAGTTTGCTAGCTCTTTCGCGTCATCTTCAGTGAAGCCACGACGAGTAATTGCTGGTGTACCGACACGGATACCAGACGTTACGAATGGGCTGCGTGGATCGTTTGGTACAGAGTTCTTGTTTACTGTGATGTTTGCTGCACCTAGTGCTGCATCTGCATCTTTACCTGTAATGTCCTTGTCGATTAGGTCAACTAGGAATAGGTGGTTCTCTGTACCGTTAGATACGATCTTGTAACCACGCTCTTGGAATTGGCCAACCATTGCTTTTGCGTTTTTCACTACGCGAGCTTGGTAAGCTTTGAACTCAGGTTCCATTGCCTCTTTGAACGCTACTGCTTTACCAGCGATAACGTGCATTAGAGGGCCACCTTGACCACCAGGGAATACTGCTGAGTTCAGCTTTTTGTACATGTCTTCGCCCGCATTAGACAGGATTAGACCACCACGTGGGCCTGCAAGTGTCTTATGCGTAGTCGTTGTAACTACGTGAGCGTGTGGTACTGGCGTTGGGTATTCACCTGCTGCGATTAGACCAGCAACGTGCGCCATGTCTACGAATAGGTAAGCGTCAACTTTGTCTGCGATTTCACGCATGCGTTTCCAATCAACAATTTGTGAGTAAGCAGAGAAACCACCGATGATCATCTTAGGCTTGTGCTCAAGGGCTAGTTGCTCCATCTCATCGTAGTTGATTTGACCAGCTTCATCGATACCGTAAGGGATAACGTTGTAGTGCTTACCTGAGAAGTTAACTGGTGAACCGTGAGTTAGGTGACCACCGTGTGCTAAGCTCATACCTAGAACTGTGTCGCCTGGGTTTAGAAGCGCCATGTAAACTGCGCTGTTTGCTTGAGAACCTGAGTGAGGCTGTACGTTCGCGTACTCACAGCCGAACAGTTGGCATGCACGATCGATTGCTAGTGCTTCAGCTTTGTCTACGTACTCACAACCGCCGTAGTAACGCTTGCCTGGGTAGCCTTCAGCGTATTTGTTCGTTAGCTGAGAACCTTGTGCTTCCATTACACGTGGACTTGTGTAGTTTTCAGAAGCGATAAGTTCAATGTGTTCTTCCTGGCGAAGAGTCTCTTCCTGGATAGCTGCGAACAGTTCCGCATCGTAATCTGCGATGTTCATATCACGCTTAAGCATCTGTATCTCCTGACTCAGATTGGTACTGAAAGTTGCAAAAAAACTGAATAACGACCTAACGCAAACGTTTACGTCGAGCTAATGGCGCGCATTTTACATAATTTGATCTAGGTCATAAAGAGAAATTTGTAATTTTTCTCATGCAGTTTTTTCATGATGACAAGTAAGAATTATCATGACGATATCGCAATCGTTTGACCATGAACCACTGACTGTCAAATTTGTGCTTTACACCCTGTAAAACAACAATTACATAGGTTTACCGTAAATTTTACCCTCTAGCTACCGAAAAGATCATCTTTTTACTACTATGCATGCCCGATTTATCATCAACGACTGCATATTAGATGGAAAAACACTCAAGAAAAGAAGACTGGATGGCAATTCTTACAGGTACCTTTTTGGTAGCTCAAGGGGTTTTCTTTCTCCAATCCGCTAACCTCTTAACCGGAGGCACAACTGGATTGGCTCTGCTTATTAGCCAATTTACACCTTTTACGTTTGGTGTGCTTTACTTTTTAGCCAACTGTCCTTTTTACTTGCTAGCATGGAAACGCTTTGGCCGTCATTTTGCGATTAATAGTGCAATTTCTGGCGCTTTGGTTTCTATCTTTGCTGATAATCTGTATTTACTGATTTCGCTCGAATCGATTAATGAGATTTACTGCGCCGTAGCTGGTGGGCTATTGATGGGCTTGGGCATGCTGATCCTATTCCGCCACCGCTCAAGTTTGGGTGGTTTCAACGTATTGTGCTTATTCATTCAGGACAAGTTTGGTATCTCGGTAGGCAAATCTCAGATGGCAATTGACGCTTGTATCTTATTTGCCTCTTTCTTCTTCGTCACTCCGTGGGTTATCGGCTTGTCGATTCTTGGCGCATTCGCACTGAACCTAGTGCTTGCTATGAACCACAAACCACACCGCTATTCTGTGAGCTACGGTTCATAACCTTTCTATAATAATTGGAGCGCAATTTATAAGATTTTGCGCTCCAATGCCTATATAATATCTCGCCATTTCCTAATCACTCATGATGGTATGCGCGACTTCCTACAACAAGCCAAACAAACCAACAGTCAGATTGTTATTGGCGAGCTGATCTATAACCCAGAGACTCAAACGCTTCACAAGCAAGCGGTCGTTATCGATCTTGAGCCACGTAGCATCGAGTTATTAGAACTGCTGCTCACCAGTGTTGGCCACCCGCAGTCTGCAGAAACCATCATAGAGACTATTTGGCAAAGTAAGTTTATCTCAAAGAACGTACTTACCAATCGAATCAGTACACTTCGAGCCTTGCTACAAGAGCACTTACCAGAGCACGATGCCGCTAAGCTATTGGTGACCTATCCACGTAAAGGCTACTTCCTCAATCCAGCGAACGTTCAACTATTGCCACCAGCAAAGTCGAGCAAGCGCAAAGCCAAACTCGCCAATGAGGGTAAATCGCCATCTTCACGCAAACTTGGGGTTGTTTATGGCTTATGTGCATTATTCGCGCTGACCAGTATTGGACTGGGTGTGACTCTCTGGCAACAACAAGGCATTTCCACTCAGCAGACGCGTAACCAACTGCTGATCCCGAAAGTCGAGCTTCTCCTAAATCGTGTCGATGCGATAGGCACTGCTGCACGTGAGTATCGTACCGTGGTGAAAGCCATCTTGCTCCAACAGCAAGTCGAATACCCTTATACAGATATTGCCAACCAAGATGCTCCAAGCTACTTTCTCGATCCAATCAACGAGACACCTTATTTCCCCGGTGCACGCAACATGCAGACCAGTGATTATCAGCTCAATATCGAACTCAAAGACAGTCCGACAGAGGGCATGATAAAAGCGCAGATGAACCTGATTTACCCAGCGACAGGAAAGTTAGCGTTTCGAAATCAGTACGTCCTGCGTATCGACCACCTACAATCAGACTTATTCCGTTTGCACAGCGACATTGCTCAGTACTTCAATCTGCCCGAACCTTCAAAAAGCACTTGGCACTTTACAGACACACACGAAAAGATGTTGCTCGACGAGCAGTTTTCCAACTCACCAATTGATCACATGGACGAGTTCACTGCTATCACCATCGCTCGTCATCTTGCGTTGTACGAACAAGATAAAACCGAGCTAGAGGAATACCTCACTCAGGCTCAATCGGAATTTGATGTTCTCCCTGACGAACTGAGTTTGTGGCTTGGTATCTTGCACTACAAGTTAGGTAATCTCGATAAAGCCAAAACGTTACTGACGACGCCAGCTGGCGACTCACGAATTCAAAACGCCTTGGTGTACACCTTCGTTTCTCATATCGCTTACAAGCAGAATAAGCTCGACCAATTCCGCCTCAATTACATGGAGTCTTTGGTGGCTCTGCTGCGCGTCATGCCTTCTGAAGAATTATTCAGTCGCTTGTCACAACCAGAATCAAAAGAGACCTGCTTACAACCTTGGACAAAACTGCGTGTCAGCATTAAAGAGAAAGAAATTGTGATGCGTTGGAAGGCGCTAATCGAAGAATACTGCACGAATATCGACGCTGAAATTACTCCAGATAAAACAAAGACCTAAATATAAAATTAAGCTTTCATTAGACTCTGTTAGCTTTTGTTTTTTGCCCTTTTCCAGCCACAAAACTTAGCATGGCGACATTCAAATAACGGCTCGATTTATCAGCCTTCTAAAATTAGGAATGTAAACTCATGCTTAAAAAAATGACGCTTATCGCAGCAGCTACGATCGCACTTTATGGCTGTGGCGGCGGCTCTTCTTCTGGCTCTTCAAGCGGCAATAAAGGTCCACAAAACAGCTTTGATTACCCGATTTCAAACTCATCTTTTGCACCTGTATCAAGTACAAAATTGCGCTATGACATTGCTTCTGATGAACAGCAAATCGGTACTGTGACGATGGACTTTGAGGCAATGAGCAGTCAGGAGCTTATTGATGCTTTGTCTAACGTTCCACAATCGGCACCTGTGATTCAAATCATCCACGATCTGGTTAACAACGGTATCACTCAATTTTATCTGTCTGAGCAAGTTGAAGAGAATGGCGAAGACGATAAGTCGATCTACTTTACTGGCACCGATGGCGCACTACACGAAATCACCGATGCTTACCTTGTTAACCGTATCTCTATCGCAATGCTTATGGATAGCAGCCCTGTGTTTCGCGTGGAAGGTTCGACGGTTAAGGAGAAAGATCCGAACATTGATATTAGCGTAAACACCATCTCTATTGATTTATCGCTGAATGGTGAACAAGTGGCTAACCTTTTGAATGATTTTGAGGATCACGAATGGGTAGAACAGCTGCCAGATAACGCAGATTGCAAAGCTTGGTGGAGCCAACAAATCACTGAGACAGGTGCGCGCAAAACCTTCACTGTATCTGGCAAATCGATTGAAGCGGCATACCTAACCGAGAAGAACACCTACAACCTAAGATGTGATGGTATGGATTCAATGGAATTTGAAACATCAGCAGAGCGTTGGTTTAACCCTGCACTAGGCTTGATTGAGCAAGTTGAACTGTTGAAAGCTGAACAAACTCAAATCAGTGAAGAGAAAGCAACATTGAGCAAGATCGAGAAAGCATAAGCCGCAATCTTATCTCATAGAAAAAGGCTTTGGGGAGCACTCCAAAGCCTTTTGTTTAGGATCGAAATCCCTAGGGGTACTTTTTATTTGCTTTTATTCTTCAATCAGCAAGATGCGAGTTTCGTAAGGACGCAGTACTTGGTGATTGGAAGCAGTCGTGCTGGTCGCATTTTGATAGTTGGAAAGCAGGTTTTTGGCTTTACTCATATCAAAGCGCTCTGGTAACACACACTCCACCTCTTCGCCGTAGTAGTTGTTAATACACAACAGCGTTTGCTTATCGTTCTGACGAGCATAAGCAAAAATACGTTTGTGCTCTGGCAGCAGGTCCTCGTAACGACCATCAGTGATCACTTGAACCTGTTTACGCAGTTCAATCAAGCGCTTGTAGAAGTAGAACACCGAGTTCAAATCGGCAATCGCGGCTTCCGCATTAATCTCTGAATAGTTCTGAGCCACCTCTAGCCACGGCGTGCCCTCAGTAAAGCCCGCGTGTTTCGCGCTGTTCCATTGCATTGGCGTACGTGAGTTATCACGCGACTTCTGCGCCAAAATCGCCATCATATCGTCGTGAGATACGCCATCGCGATTAACCATGATGTCGTACATGTTCGTACTTTCAACATCGCGATATTGGCTGATTTCGGTGTAGCCTGGGTTGGTCATGCCGATCTCTTCACCTTGATAAACATAAGGCGTGCCTTGCATCATGTGTACCGATGCCGCAAGCATTTTGGCAGATTCAACACGGTATTGTTCGTCGTTACCTAATCGACTCACAACGCGTGGTTGGTCGTGGTTACACCAAAATAGCGCGCCCCACCCTTTGCCATTTAAGCCGGTTTGCCAATGGTTGAAGATCTGTTTCAGTTGGATGAAGTCAAACGGCGCTTTCGTCCACTTATCACCATTTGGGTAATCAACTTTCAGGTGGTGGAAGTTGAACACCATCGACAGCTCTTTGCCATCTTGCGCTGAATACTGCTGACAATGCTCTAGCGTGGTGGACGACATTTCACCCACCGTCACGCTGCCATATTTTTGGAACACGGCTTCACTGATCTCTTGAAGGTATTCGTGCACACGTGGACCATCCGTGTAGAAACGGCGACCATCACCAATATCGTCACTTGGGAAGTCTTGTTGCTTGGAAATCAGGTTGATAACGTCAAGACGGAAACCATCGACGCCTTTGTCTGCCCAGAAGCCTATGACTTCTTTTACTTCCTCACGTACCACTGGATTTTCCCAGTTTAAGTCCGCTTGTTCTTTAGCAAAAAGGTGCAAATAGTACTGACCCGTTTTTTCATCCAACGCCCAAGCATTGCCACCAAACTTAGATTGCCAGTTGTTTGGCTCTGCGCCATCAACAGGATCTTTCCAAATGTAGTAATCACGGTAAGGGCTGTTTTTGTCACCCAGTGCCGATTGGAACCAATGATGCTCTGTCGAAGTATGATTGACCACGATGTCCATGATGATTCGAATACCCAGTTGGTGAGCCTCTGCCAACAGGGTATCGAAATCTTGCATAGTGCCGAAATCTGGGTTGATCGCGTAATAATCGGAAATGTCATAACCGTTGTCGATCATTGGCGATTGATAAACCGGCGTCAGCCAAATCGCATCCACACCAAGGTGTTTTAGATAATCTAGTTTAGAAATGATCCCTTTAATATCGCCCGTGCCTTTACTTCCACTGTCACAAAAGCTTTTTGGGTAAATTTGGTAGATGGTTGCGGTTTTCCACCAGCTCTCATCATGCTTGGTCATTGCCATTTCTAACGCTCACTTACCATTAAACGGAAACTTAAAAATCTTAAAAAAACGAAGAGATAAACGAGGCAGCCAAATCGCTGCCTCAGTTCGAATTACGCGCTAGCGGTTTCTAACTCGCCTTTCATTTGCGCACGCTTATACAACACAAGGGTCAGTGCCACTGGTACAACAATCGCCACCAACATCGCCAGAGCAAATACGCCCCAGAACTGTGGTTGGATAGACAAGATGCCCGGCAAACCGCCCACACCGATACCGTTCGCCATCACACCTGCGCTACCACAGATAGCAGCGGCAATCGCACTACCGATCATCGCGCTCAGCATTGGGAATTTGTATTTCAAGTTGATGCCGTACATCGCTGGCTCAGTCACACCAAGGTAAGCAGAGATAGCCGCAGGCACTGAGATATCACGCTCGCCGTGTTTTTTACTGATGATAATGATGCCAACTACTGCAGATGCTTGAGCAATGTTTGAAAGTGCAATCAGAGGCCAAATTGGCGTGCCGCCTAGCTCTTGCATCAGTTGAAGGTCAACCGCGTTGGTGGTGTGGTGAATACCGGTAATCACCAATGGCGCGTATAGGAAGCCGAAGATGGTTGAACCAATCATCGCGAAGTCACCCGTCATGGCAGCTTTCGCAGCGAAAGCAACGCCGTCACCCAACATACGACCGAATGGACCAATGATAGAATGCGCAAGAATCACAGACACAATGATAGAAACAAATGGTACCACCACTAGGTAAAGGTAAGACGGAATAATGCGTTTTAAGTTAGTTTCAATAAATGCCAGTGCAATACCGGCTAACATCGCTGGAATCACTTGCGCTTGATAGCCCACTTTCTCGATGGCGAATAAGCCAAAGTCCCATACTTCAGGCACTTGCTTACCAATCAGATAGGCGTTCATTAACTGTGGCGAAACCAAAGTGACACCCAATGTGATACCCAGAATCGGAGTACCGCCGAGCTTTTTCACTGTCGACCAACAAACACCAACCGGTAGGAAGAAGAAGATCGCCTCACCAATTAGCCATAAGAAAGAGTGTACCGTAGCCCAAAACTGGCTGATTTCCGTTAACGTTTGGCCATCAAACATCTTGATGTCGCCAATCACGTTACGGAAGCCAAGAATCAAACCACCGGTGATGATCGCTGGTAGCAGTGGTACAAAAATTTCAGCAAGGTGGGAAATACCACGCTCAACGATATTCATGTTTTGACGAGCAGCATTCTTAGATTCATCTTTGCTCGCTTCACTTTTGCCGCTAAGCTCGATCAGAACTTTGTAAACCTCATCAACTTCAGTGCCGATGACGACCTGAAATTGACCTGCGTTGGTAAAGCAGCCCTTCACCATAGGCAGTGCATCTAACTGTTTTGTATCGGCT
Source organism: Vibrio sp. SCSIO 43153 (assembly GCF_023716625.1). Taxonomy (NCBI): domain Bacteria; kingdom Pseudomonadati; phylum Pseudomonadota; class Gammaproteobacteria; order Vibrionales; family Vibrionaceae; genus Vibrio; species Vibrio sp. SCSIO 43153. The sequence continues at coordinate 713,402 of NZ_CP071855.1, read as the reverse complement.
TTGTCAGTGTCATTCAACACGAAACGCAAGCGAGTTAAACAGTGGCTTACACTGGCAATATTGTCCGATCCCCCGACCAGCTCAATAAGACGCTGTACATCTTGGCGCGCAATCTTACTCATAACTTTGTCCACCCTGTATTGGATACATTCAATTCATCGTTTTATTTTTATAATGGGAACATTCCCACTTGATGATTTTAATAGTGCCATTTCGCATTCAAAAACAAAATGGGAACAGTCCCATTAATTGAGAATGATCACAGTATAATTTTAGAGCAGATCATCGAAAGGTGGATTAATGACGGATAGGCTGCTGGGTAAAGTGCACCACAGACTCATCACCATTTAATTGATTAATCAGCATGTTAGCGGCTTTTTCACCCGCATGAGAGTAGCCAGGATCCACGCTGAAGACATTTGGAAAAAGGAACGAGAGTAGTTCGTTGCCACCCACACCGGTAACCACCACATCTTCACGTCCCACTTCTTGCAGACGTTTAATTACACCGAGAGCGATAGTGTCACTGGCACAAGCGATGGCTTGCGTATCGGATTGAAGGACTTGATCCACTAGCTGATAAGCACTTTCGTGGTTGAGCTTGCCAGTTTGAAAGCAAGGTTCTATGCGATTTTTCTCACACCAAGCTTGGTAAGCATTAAGGCGAGCAAGACCCGTGGTGCGGTCTTCAGGGTCAACACCGATGTAGGCAATTCGAGAAATAAATTGCTGTTCCAGGTGAGAGAGCGCCATATCGATAACGCCTTGGTTATCGTAGTTGATCGAGGAAACCATTTGCGTGTCCATCGCGATCACGACAATGCGATTGCCCCACTCCGCTAACGCCAGTTCATCACACCCAGTGAAACCAAACACGATCACCCCATCGACATTGCGACGTTTAAGCACATCCAAATGCTCATTGGTTTTAGCGCGATCGAATTGGCTCTCCATGATCACCACATCGTACCCTGCTGAGTACAAAGCATTAAGCATGGTGCCAACGGCCCGGTTTTCTGATGGCGAATCCAAACGAGAGATGATCACACCGATCACCTTTTGACTGCCACCACGCATCGACTGCGCCGACTTTGATGGGACGTAGCCTGATTCACGAATGATTTGCTCTACCTTCTCACGCGTTTGCGGTTTTACCTTGGGATCATTGGTAAGCACACGGCTGACCGTCGACTTGCCCACGCCAGCCAGTTTCGCGATATCAAGAATGGTGAGTTTTTTGCTCATAAGTGTTCAGACTAAAAGAAGGAATCAAACAAAAGGGAAGCAGCGGCTTCCCTTATCTCAATCAGTAATGAAGATTACTTGTTTAGGTACGCAGGCACATCGGCAATGCTATCAAGTACAACCGTAGCAATCGCTTCGCCTTGTTCCGTTACTGGCTTACCAGTGCGAACCAAAATCTTAGTGCCAACGCCTGCCGCTTCTGCTGCCATCATATCTTCGGCTTTGTCGCCGATCATCACAGACTTCTCCATGTCGATCTTCAAGAAGTCACGTGCAGAAATGAACATGCCAGGTTTTGGCTTACGGCACTCACAATCTTGCTTGTACTCACCAATGCCATGTTCAGGATGATGTGGGCAGTAGTAGATGCCATCGAACTCAACGCCATTATCAGCGAAGTTCCAGTCCATCCACTGAGTCAGAGATAAGAAACGGTCTTCGCTGAATTTACCACGTGCAATGCCGGATTGATTGGTCACAAGCACCAACAGGTAGCCTTTATCTTTCAGCGCTTTTGTCGCTTCAAAGACACCGTCAATGTACTCAAAATCATGTTCGTCATGAACGTAGCCGTGGTCAACGTTGATCACGCCGTCACGATCGATAAAAACAGCAGGTTTTGCCAAAACGTATTTCTCTATTTACTCGGTTTCATCAGATTATTACATACCTTATAAGCACTCACACTATCTAATTGGCGTGAGTGAGCGACAAAACAGTTGATTTGTCGCCCGAGAATCGGTAAATCTTGAATATCCCTCTTATTTGCTTCTCTCCCTCTAACATTCTCTATTTTACTTTCCCGACAGAACATCTATACATTTAGACGTCTAGACGTCTAGACGTAAAAATATCTATTGACTTAAACCAGCTTAACCCATAGCATCAACTGAGAATTGAGATAGAGTTCAAAATTTACTCCTGTTAAAAGCCGTTTTTAACAGCGAAATTCCCAGTATCTCTGTGCAGGTTGAAACATGATAGAAATAAAAAACGTCAATAAAGTGTTCTACCAAGGCAGTAAGGAAATTCTTGCCCTTAAGGACATTAATCTAGATATCGCAAAGGGCACCATCTTTGGTGTTATCGGCTCATCGGGCGCGGGTAAAAGTACCCTGATCCGTTGTGTGAACATGCTGGAAGCCCCAACTTCGGGTTCCATCATCGTAGATGGCGTTGACCTAACCAAATTAAGCAAAAAGCAATTGGGAGAAACTCGCCGCAACATCGGGATGATCTTCCAACACTTTAACCTGCTGTCGTCTCGCACCGTTTTCGACAATGTCGCACTCCCTCTTGAGCTAGCAGGTAAAGACAAAGCGCAAATCACAACAAAAGTGACTGAGCTTCTTAAGCTCGTTGGTCTTGCAGACAAACATGAAAGCTACCCAGCAAACCTAAGTGGTGGTCAAAAGCAACGTGTGGCAATTGCACGTGCACTGGCATCAGATCCCAGCGTTCTGCTGTGTGACGAAGCAACCAGCGCGCTGGATCCAGCAACGACTCAGTCCATCTTAGAACTACTCAAAGAAATCAACCGCAAGCTCGAAATCACCATTCTTCTGATCACTCACGAAATGGAAGTGGTTAAGAGCATCTGTCACGAAGTGGCGATCATCGGTGATGGTGAACTAGTGGAAAAAGGCACCGTTGGTGAAATCTTCGCGCATCCGAAGACTGCACTGGCACACGAGTTCATTCGCTCTACTTTGGATCTTTCTATCCCAGAAGATTACCAAGCACGCTTACAAACCACGCGCGTAGAAAACAGCTACCCATTGGTTCGCCTAGAGTTTACTGGCGCAACCGTGGATGCCCCTCTGATGACGCAAATCGCACGTAAGTACAACATCGACGTGAGCATCCTAAGCTCTGATCTGGATTACGCTGGCGGCGTGAAGTTCGGCATGATGGTTGCGGAGCTGTTTGGCAACGAAGAAGACGATAACGCAGCGATTGAGTTCTTGCGTGAGCACAACGTGAAAGTAGAGGTACTTGGCTATGTCCTTTAATACGATTTCTGAATGGCTGAGCCTAAACAGCAACCTACTTTTGGGCGCAACATGGGAAACCCTTTACATGGTTGCCGTTGCAGGCATCGTTGGTTTCGCAGTGGGTATTCCACTCGGCGTAATTTTGCATACCACTAAAAAAGGTGGCTTGCTGGAAAACACCAAACTTAATCGTGTGCTTGGCGCCATCGTTAACATCGGTCGCTCGGTTCCTTTCCTAGTACTGATGGTTGCGATTATTCCAGTAACCAAACTGTTGGTTGGCACCTTCATCGGTACAACAGCAGCGATTGTTCCTTTAACTATCGGTGCTATCCCATTTGTGGCGCGTCTCATTGAAGGCGCACTACTAGAAGTACCATCAGGTTTGGTTGAAGCCGCGCAATCTATGGGCGCGACGCCAACACAAATCATCACAAAAGTTCTGCTTCCTGAAGCAATGCCGACTATTGTTAACTCAGTAACCATTACTCTAGTAACGCTAGTGAGCTACTCAGCAATGGCAGGTACGGTAGGCGGCGGTGGTCTTGGTGACGTAGCTATCCGTTATGGCTTCCACCGTTACGATGTAGTGATCATGGCCGTAACTGTCGTGATGCTGATTGTTCTAGTACAAATTATTCAGTCTATCGGTGATGCAATCGTACGCCGCGTAGACCACAGATAAGAATTGAAAATACCAATTATAAGGAGATAAAGATGAAATTTAGCCTTAAGAGTCTTTTGACTGTTGCAACTGCCGCTTCTGCACTGGTTCTTGCTGGTTGTGGGGACAAAGAAGTCGACGTGAACAAAGTAAAAGTTGGCGTAATGGCAGGTGCGGAAGCTCAAGTTGCAGAAGTAGCAGCAAAAGTTGCTAAAGAGAAATACAACCTGGATGTTGAGTTGGTTACCTTTACCGATTACGTAACACCAAACGCAGCACTAGATGATGGCTCAATCGATGCGAACGCATTCCAACACAAGCCATACCTAGATCAGCAAGTAAAAGATCGTGGCTACAAACTAGTAACGGCTGGCAACTCTTTCGTATACCCAATCGCAGGTTACTCTAAGCAAGTAAAATCAGTGGATGAGATCGAAGACGGCGCACGCATCGCGGTACCAAACGATCCAACGAATCTAGGTCGTTCTCTACTGCTTCTTGAGCAACAAGGTCTGATCGAGCTACGTGATGGCGTTGATCTGCTAGCAACGGTACGTGACATCGTAGGTAACCCGAAAAACATCACAATCGTAGAGCTAGATGCAGCACAGCTTCCACGCTCTCTTGATGACGTAGCGGTTTCTATCATCAACACGACTTACGCAAGCTCAATCAACCTAACACCTGAGCGTGACGGTATCTTCGTTGAAGACAAAGAGTCTCCATACGTAAACCTAATCGTTGCTCGTGAAGACAACGTTCAGGCAGCTAACGTACAAAAATTCGTGAAAGCATACCAAACAGATGAAGTTTACGAAGCTGCAAAGGACATCTTCAAAGGTGGCGTAGTTAAAGGTTGGTAATCCCCCCTTTCTACAAGAATTGAATATGCAAAAAAGGGCGCTCATCGAGCGCCCTTTTTGCATCTTTTTTGATTACTGCTTTACCGCTAGAACAGCTGAACTTCGTCTTGCTCAACGTTCTTTTTCACCTGTTCTTCCACTTGAGGATGCTTGAACACATAAGGCGCTAGAAACGCAGTAAAAGGAATAGTCAGCACAATCCCCACACTGCCCGCCAACGCATTCACCACGGCGAGTCCCACCAGCGGCATATTCATAAACTGACTCGCCGGCATGTTAAGCCCCCACACCATCATAATGGTCGTCAATGAACCACCAGCAAACGCCAAAATTAAAGTGTTGGTCATGGTGCCCATGATGTCTCGACCAATATTCATAGACGCTCTAACCAATTGCTTTGGTTTGAGTTTCGGGTCGGTTTGTTGCAGCTCCGCGTACGCCGATGCAATCGAGATTGCCACGTCCATTACGGCACCAAGCGCGGCCACGACAATCGTCACGAACATCAACCAACGAATGCCCATCTTCACCGACGTTAGGTAAATTACGTCTTCGCCTTTGTCGAGATAAATGCCCGACAAGTGTGCCATTTCGCCGAACCACTGCGCCATGACACCCGCGGCAATCACGCCCAATAATGTGCCGCCCATGGCACATAAACTCTTACGGTTATAACCAGAGACGAGAATAAAGCTGACTACGATGATTACCACCATCAATAAGATGCTGACCAACATTGGATTCCAACCAGCAAAAATACTCGGCACCAACACGCCAACGATTAATGCCGCAGTAAAATAGAGCGCGACCATCGAGTTAATGCCCTCTTTCTTACCAAAGCTCAGCAGCAGCGCGCAGAACAGCGCAAGCATCAGGTAAATCGCGTCTGAGCGTTTGTGGTTATACGCCCAATAAACGGTGCCATTGGTAGTTTCGCGGATCATCATGATGAAAGTATCGCCTTCACTGACATAAACATTGTGCTGACGACTGAGTGGATTGGTGACTTCCACCTCCAATCCTTCGCTCTCACCTTCTAGGATTTTTGCCATGAAGACTTGTTTGCCTGTCATCACATCTGGCACCAGCGGATCAGGTGCCACATGGTTCGAGATCGAACGCATGACAGTCGCTTCAACAAACTCTTGTTGCTGACGAGATTTAGGACGGAAATCTTCACTCCACGAAGAAGAAAACTGAAAAATAAGTGTGGATATAAGGATAATCAGTAGGGTGAAACCCCACTTGTTATAGATTCTTTTGATCATGAAGCACTCTTCTACATCACTCACTCCAACAGGCTTTGCCTCTGGTGAGTAAAATTAGGCGCGGTAACCTCTACCGCGCCCACATGCAGGATTAATGAGCTGGGTTACAGCCTGCTACCTTCTCATCAAGGGTTGTCGCGTCTTTGTTAGGGTTAACAAAGTAGCTCGACGAATCATTGATGTTCACAGACTTAACAATCGCTGGGTATTTCGGGTTCTCTAAATCAATCGAGACACAGATTTCCATGTTCTTCAATTGCTCCAAAAGTGCTTTACCCTCACCGTCACGCAGCGTAGTAATCTCTCCGCTTGGTTGGTATTGCGTGAATGCCCAGTTACCAACATTATCGCTGAAATCAGCAACATCAATGCCATGGTTCTTCTCAACATATGCAGTTAGCATATCGCGAATTGCGTAAACTGGCTCATTCACAGAGTCGTAGAACACGTCATCTTTGTCTGCCCAACCAAACTTCTGAATTTGCGAACCAAAGCGGTAGCTGTTCATCGCCACTTTGTAAGTCGCGTTTGGATCAAACTGTTCGCCACCAATGCTAGTAATGCTTACTCGGCTACCTTCATTCGTCACCGCGTTATTTTCATCCAACTCAAGTGATGGCTTGCTTAGATCTACCGTGAACTGGATGTCACCATCGAACTGATCGTAAAGATAAGCTGGCGCGCCTTTCTTGAACGATACGGTAATATCACCCGGTTTATATTGGTTGAAGTAAGAGTAAGACCATTCGATGAAGCGTTTCAGATTCGCACCTGTCATCTCAACACCAAGCAAGGTGTTGTCGTACTTGTACAAGTTAGTCGATTTACCTTTGGTGTAAACTTCATTATCAATTAAGTTAGATTGATCAGAGAACAGTGATGCTGCCGATACAACAGCCCCTTTGCCCTCACCAACAGCAGCTTCGATTTGCTGCATTTGAATCTGGTTAATCACATCCATCAAAGGCGTATCAACCACTTTCGCAAGGTGAATGGTCGAGTACAAACGCTCTGCAGTGTAGTTGTAATCCGTCGCTGTCGCTTCATCTTGGAAGCCCGTTGCGCTTGGCGTGAAGTTACCAGTCACACGACCGAGCTCACGTGTTGCATCTTCAACCGAAATATCATGCACGTATTGGAATTTCGCTTGTATCGCTTGATCTTCTTCCACTTTCTTAGTGCCGATGTTGGTCAATGTCGTGTCCGCCATGGTCCACTTGCCATCAACTTTTTTCAGCTGAATCTCAGCTTTAGCAAGGTAAGCACCCCATTTACCTGGCTCAATAATCTTCACACTTTGCTTACGATTTTCTTGGTTGTATACACCAGATTTAGCTTTATCTTCGATTAGAGAATTATCGCCACCAATTTCTGACGTTGCTTTGCTGATTGGTGTCACCGTGCCATCAGCATTCACTTGCTCGATGTAGTTTGCGTGTTCGTGCCCCGCTAGGATGACATCAAATTTGTCCGCCATTGCTGAAGCAATCTTATAAACACCCACACCACCATCTTCTTGTCGGCCAAGGTGAAGCGCACCAACAATCACATCTGGATTGTATTTAGATACCAATTGGTCAACGGCTTCTTTAGTCGCATCCAATTCGTTCTCGAACTTCAAACCTTTGAAGTGATCCGGCGCAGACGCTTCCCAGTTCGGCACATTCGACGGCGTTAGACCAACGATCGCCACTTTCACTCCTTCCACTTCAAACATTTGGAATGCACGAATGTAGTTCACATCGTTGCTTTCCCATTTGATGTTAGAAGACAGTACCGCGCCATTAAAGTGATTTAAGTTGCGATCGATAAACGAGCGCTCAAAGTTGAATTCATGGTTGCCTGGTACCCAAACGTCAAAGCCAAGCGAGTTCATGCTCTCGACTACTGGATGAGTTGGATCGTCGTTGAATAGCTGTGCAGAGTTACCTTGAACCGTATCACCGATATCAATCAGAATCATATTTGGGTGCGCAGCTTTTTGATCTGCCAGTAAAGTCGCAACACGCGTAACACCAGCATCGTCATCTTCCGCATTCAACGCGTAATCAAAACCAAATAAACGACCATGTAAATCCGACGTCGCAGCAATAGCGATGGTTACTTCATCGGCTTGTGTTGCTTCACCTTTTACCACTACATCAGGCGTGTTAGTTAGCGTTTTACCCTCTGCGACAACTGGACTGTAATCCGACGGTACTTCTACATATTTTGTTTCATCATCGTTACAGCCAGCCATCAAGCCGACTACAGCAATACAGACTAAGCTTCGTTTAAATAAAGTCATCTCAATTCCTTCCAGATTATTTTTATATATATTTTCGGAAGGGGCCCTCTTCCCAAAACCTTAAATAGGATATGGATATTATTTGAAATTTTTGAGAAGCAAACGTTTCAATGCTTACAAAGCATGCATATGTGTTACATTTTTCTTTGAACGTGAACACAGGTCACAAACTAGGGGATGAGAGATATCTTCAGAAAAAATGCTTTCAAAAACAAAGCATTGACAGAGTGAATAATAAGAAAATCTGTTAAGTAACCGTTACACAATTACATTAGATAGAAAAAAGCTGGCATAGGTGCCAGCTTTAAAAAAACTATTTGATGTGGTCCCAAGAGATATTGGAGACAATTCGGCAATCGTCACACTTAAAATAGAAAATGTCGTGCAGCGGTTCGTCGAGTAACCACTCACCACCACATTTTGGACACTTGCGTCCTTTTTCCGCTTCAAGCGACTCACCACCAACTCGGTATTGATAGTAGTAAGTCGGGATCTTGGTGATGTATTCAATCCGACCACGTAAATCCCAACCACGACGGAACAGGACACTGTCCGCGTCGCAAATCTCGTGCAGCGCCGCATGTTCAGCACGGCAACCACCCGCCATTTGGATTTCATCGCACGCTTGCCATTCGGTTTGCCATTTCACTACCGCTTTATGGTCACCATTCAATGTCGCACCATTACGGTAAAGCGGAATTGGCAACAGTGTCTCGCCGCTACGCAGTGGAGAACAAGTATGAACGTACGTGGTGTAGAGCACTTGCCAGCTTGGTGTTTCTTCTTCAGCCGCTTCTTCTGAGTTCAAATCACGACCCAACATACGCATTTTCGGCGCAAGCAACGACGCTTCCGACAAACGATTCATGCACACTTTGACGAAATCAGAATGGTAGCGAGGATGCAAACTGTCTTGCTCTGGGCAAACCACGCGAACATAAAACTCGCCATCACCCATCACGATAGGAAACTCACGACCAAGCACCTGACCGTTGTAGCGCAATGCGTCCATCAGACCATTAATCGCTTTATCAACCGCGCTTACGGTGGTGTTATCAAAACACTCAAACTGCAACTCAACAACGTACATGCTTACACCGCTGCCTCAAGTTTGCTTAGGAACTCTGCTAGCGTCTCCGCCAGTATGTCGCGTTTGTCTGAGCCTAGGCGCTCAAGAATCACATTACCAGTTAGGTTACAGATAGAAATCACATCCAGCTCTGCGTCTGTAGCGGCGATAAATACCGTCGGTTTTAGCTTTAGACGACGCTGAGTGACTAAGTGGCCAAGAATATTCTCTTGCAGACGGGTGAAATCATCGTCACTCCACACCTGCAGCAGCGTCAGTTCGTTACCTTGCCAAGTTGCGTCCATATCAGCACTGTACTGTGAACCGTAGAAGGTTTTGATGTCTTCATGCAGCGTCAGCTCAATTGCGTTCTCAACGTTAGTGAAATCCGCCATTTCTTCACGTGGGAATGCTTTCCACAATACGGCCCCGTCGCGTTTCTCTTCTACACATGGAGAAACAAGATCAGCAAGCTCTTCACTGCGTGGCAGTTCGTTATGCTCGTCTTGCCAAGCTTGTTGATAGCGCAGGCTAAAGTCCTGTAGAGCCTGAGTAACGGTTTGGGTCATGAAGGTCTCCTGGTTAGTTTTTATCAGGTCGCGGTGTCTGCCGGATGGCAATTAATCAGCGGATTCAGTAAAATTCTCGCCATTCTAATCGAAAATGACCACAAAGTATGAGCAAATATTCTGACGCTAAAGAGCTTGCTGGCCTAACTCTGGGTAAAAAGACCGAGTACGCAAATCAATACGACGCAAGCTTGCTGCAACCTGTACCTCGCAGCCTAAACCGTGATGACCTTGAACTTGGCGACAGCCTACCATTTATGGGGCACGACATTTGGACGCTGTACGAGCTATCTTGGCTAAACAGTAAAGGCTTGCCTCAAGTTGCCGTTGGCGAAGTCTACATCCCTGCGACCAGCGCGAACTTAATTGAGTCAAAGTCGTTCAAGTTGTACCTAAACAGCTACAACCAAACGCGTTTTGCTACTTGGGAAGAAGTGACTGAGCGTTTAGCGCAAGATTTATCAGCATGCGCTGGTGAGCAAGTACTTGTGGAAGTAAACCCAGTAACTCACTACACCAACCAGCCTATCGTAACCATGGAAGGCGAGTGCATCGACGGTCAAGATATCGAAATCACCAGCTACGATTTTGACGCCGCACTTCTTGAAGGCGCAGCAGGCGAAGAGCAAGTAGAAGAAACCCTTCACAGCCACCTACTGAAATCAAACTGCCTGATCACCAACCAACCTGACTGGGGCAGCGTAGAAATTCGTTACCAAGGCGCTAAGCTTGATCGTGAGAAATTACTTCGTTACCTCGTTTCATTCCGTGAGCACAACGAGTTCCACGAGCAATGTGTGGAGCGTATTTTCACTGACCTGATGAAGTACTGCCAGCCAACAAAACTAACGGTATTTGCACGTTACACACGTCGTGGTGGTTTGGATATCAACCCTTACCGCTCAACGGAACAAGACAAGCCCGCGCACAATAACCGCATGGCGCGTCAGTAATCTGAGTTGAGAATCAAAAGTGCTTGAGTTCCACACTCAAAAACTAATTGCTTAAATACTCAAAAACGCTCAGCTATCTGTTGGATTGCTGGGCGTTTTTCTCTACTATTGTTTATTCAAAAACACGTAAATTACGACACAGTTCGAGGGAACGAAAAGGATGTTTTGGGACAGTTCGCGTCTATTTAGGCTGATTGGCTTTCTTTGCTTATGGTTAGCACAGCCACTTCACGCGACCATTTTATCTTCCGCTTTGCTTAATGAAGCTCAGCAACTGGCTGAGATTGAACCATCGCAAGCCAAACAAGCCGCCAAAAACTACCTTTTACAACGTGAGTTGACTGACCGAAAAGAAAACGGTAGCCCTTCTGCCATGTCTCGTGAAGAGACCGATCGTAGTATTCGCACTCCCAGTAGCACGATTGAAGCTCATAAAATCATCGCGCAAGCTGAATATGCTATGGGTAACATTAAGGGAGCCATCGACAACCTAAACGAAGCTGAACGACTTGCCACCGAATATCAACTTCCTTACCTAAATCTAGATGTGCAACTGATGCGCAACCAAATGCTTTGGATGAATGATAAAAACTATGCGGTGGCGGAAGATAAACTCGATCAGGTCGAGCAGCAGATCGAACAAGCTAACCCAGTTTTGCAACGGACAGACAGTGTACGATACCGTTTAGTAATGCAGCGTGCATTGCTCGCCTCTCACAGCGGCAACTTTGTCGAAGCGGATCGTTGGTATGCGGAGGCCAAAAGCATGCTGGCTGATAACCGCTCTGACATCACATTAATTGACTACCACACTGCTGTCGGCGAGTTTTACCTCAACTACAAGAAATACAACTTAGCATTATCAGAGCTGCTTTTTGGTTACTGGCAATCGATTGAGAGCGATAACGGTGCTCGCCTTGCAAAAGTTAATCGGCTACTAGCACGCCTATTCCGTGAGAGACGAGTCTATGACAAAGCCATAGAGTACCTCTCGCAAGCTGCTGATTTTTATGATAGCTACCCGAACTCACCTATCTTAGCGGATGTTCTTGAGCAAATGGGGGATGTTTACTTCTATCAAGGCAAGTTCAATCTTGCCCTCGTTCATTACTTCAATGTTCTGGACCATGACAGCACAGCAAAAAATATTGAACGTATCATCAAGATCCGCCTCAGCCTCGCCGCTACTTACCTTCAACTGTACAACTACGCACTAGCAGAACAGTACCTCGATCGCTCTTTAGACTTACTCGAGTACGTAAAGATACCTTATTTGGAAGCAAAAGCGTCATTGCTTAAGTCCGGTCTAGCGTATCACCAAAATGACAGTAAGAGTGTGATCAACAATGCCCAGAAAGCGCTCGTTCTCATTGAGAAAGCGCCGGACGATACTGGCTTCATCAAACAGCAATCATACCGATTATTGGCTCTAGGTTATGAGCAAGCTGGCGAATATCAGCTTTCTTTGCAAGCGTATAAAAAATACACCGGCTTAGTTCGCTTAGAGCAAAAGCAACTTAACCAGATCAGTGAGGATGCCTTCCGCCAGCAAAAAGAATTTGCCGAACAGAGTATCCACTATGTAGGCCAAGCGGATCGCTTGGCTCAAGTAGAAATGGAGCATCGCAAGTTTCAGAAAATATCGTTCGCGTTGTTTATCACTGTTTTGGTGATGTTTTTGTTTATCATGCGTCGTGGCGTAATCATGCAACGCCAATCGAATGAGATAGAAAAACTACGTAACGACCTATTTACCCACTCTCGATCACGCTTACGCAACTTGCGTATGCTCAACGTCAAATTATCGCGCTCACTGCAGAAATCCAGTGAAACGTTCGAGCAATGGCAAATGGGAGAGTTAATCCACGAACCTCTCAACGACCGCTTACGCTTTGTGATGATCGATTTACCATTCCTGCGCAGTATGTACGTTCAGCACGGCTACAAAGCAGGTTTGGAGTTAGAACGCGCATTCGGAGAGTTCTTAGCGGAGCGCATTAACAAACCGACTCGTTTGTACCACTTCTCAGATGCAAACCTGCTATATATCGAGCCAAATGCTGATCGTGATGCTTCCGCAGAAGCCACTTTTGAGAAATTCCAAAGCTGGGTGGATGAGTTTGCCGAGCAGCACAATGTAAATCGAATTATCCGAATGGGCATTAGTGACTACCCATTCTTACCTCGTGCTTATACCGCAATCAACGATGAGGAATTGCTTGATTTGCTGCTATTGGCTACACACATTGCCCGAGAGGTCAGCTTAAAAGACAAAGCAAGTCACTGGGTATTTTTGAAAGCCATTGACAATGCGCCAGCAGCGAGCTTTGCAACTGGTGATATACGTACCGCATGCCAACACGCCATAAACCAAGGGCTAATAAAGATCCACTCTTCGTACCAGAATGAGGACAACCTCAAAAAAATATTAAAAAGTGGGTAATTAAACAGCGGTTGAGCACGATACCTAATGACGCTATAAAGTTTTTTGTTATTATCAATTAATTGTCAGCAGTACATGGACTTAGCCACAGTTTTTTCATGGGAATCTTGGAATCCGATATTCAGTCGCAGCTTCATCAGCTGAGTTGTCAACTTGACCAACTCAGGCTGGCACATCGTGATACTTCGCTCAAATTTAAGCGAGAGCAGCAAGTTCTGAAGCGAGTTGTGGCATCATTGACCTCTGCATGCCAGGGCTCAAGCACGCAAGTCACAAACTACTTGCTTGAAATTCAGCGAGAATTAGAACATCAACAAGACATAACCTCACTGATCCCCCGCCTTGCAGTATTGGAACGAGTACTCAAACAACAGTCTATGGCGATGGAAAAACAAAACGGTTACCTTGATGAGCAGATAAAACACAGTGGTGAAACGCTCCAGCGAATCACAGGTTTGCCTGCGCAACTGAAACGTGAACTGCGGAATCTAATGAGCTTTTCAGAGGTTCACGCAGGCAAAAAAGTGGACCAAGCAGTAAAGCTTCTCAGCATTTACGAACGTGCGCTTAAAATAATCACCTCCAACTCACGCCTTAACTTAGGTGAACTTGAAAACTCACCTGACAAGTCACAACTAGAGTGTCTTGCCTCTGATCTGCAATACACAATTACAGAACTAGACTTTGAAGGCGAATCTGGAGAGCAACTACTCGATATTCGAGCCAAGCTTCTGCTGGGTGTTAACGCAGAGTCACTAATCGAACTCACGTTGAATACGCTAAAACTGGTTGTTGAAGCAACCAAGTTTGAGCGTAAGTCTTCTGAGCAATTCCTCGATCAGTTGAATACTTCTCTCTCTTCCAACTTAAAGACTGCACATCAAAATGTCGATCAGCATCAAACCTATTTTGAGCACCGACAAGACTTAAACTATGAGCTCTCTTCGTTGGTGGATCGCACCCAAACGACGCTCGATCAAGCAGCGGAACTGGAAGCTCTCAAAGCTGATATGTCACCATTGCTAGCTCAAATCGCTTCATTAACTGAAAGGTTAAAAATGACAGAGGAGCGTGAGCAAGCTCTTCAAGAGCGCCTAGGCTACAGTAAAAATCAGCTTGAAGCCGTATTCGAGACTACCCAAGATTATCGTCGTCGATTGGAAGACCAAGCTCAGCGGATGCTGCTAGACCCACTAACCAAGGTGTACAACCGAGCGGCCTTCAATGATCGCTTGGAATTAGAATACCGTCGCTGGATTCGCTCTCAACAAAATTTGCGCGTCGTGCTGTTTGATGTCGATAACTTCAAAGCGGTTAATGATAGCTATGGTTACACAGCAGGTGACAAGGCATTGAAGATCCTTGCTCGCACGATGAGAAAACGCATCTCCGATACCGATACTGTCGGACGCTTTGGTGGAGAAGAATTTATCTTGTTGATCCCTGACCAAAGCGAAGAATACACGCTTGATTTACTCAAGCAGATCCAACGAGATGTGAGCCAACTGCCATTTAAGTTCCGAGAACAGAACATCATGATTACGCTGACCGCCGTCTCAACCAGCTTTAAAGAGTCAGATAGCCCTGAGTACGTTTTAGATCGATTAGGTAGTATGCTAAAAGAGACGAAACAAAGAGGTACCAACCAAGTAAGTTGGAACTAGCCGATTGCTCAAAAAAACACCAAACAGACTGCAATTGCAGTCTGTTTTACTATATAGCCTACAAAATTCAACGAGTTATCACGTTTCTTCATTACCAGTCTGCTAAGCTGTTTAAACAACAAAGTCTGCCAACCGCTGAGTAGAACGACACGTATAAGCTAAGTAGGTGAGTTGGTTTTTTCCCTCAAAGAAAGCAATAGCAAGGAGGCCTTATGATTACCCATATAAGCCCCGCAGGTAGCATGGATTTGCTATCACAACTCGAAGTTGAGCGTCTTAAGAAAACAGCATCAAGTGATCTTTATCAGCTCTATCGCAACTGTACGCTTGCGGTCCTCAACTCGGGAAGCCACACCGACAACTCAAAAGAGCTGTTAGATAAATACCTATCGTTTGATGTGAATGTAGTGCGTCGTGAACGAGGCATCAAGCTTGAGCTTGCTAACCCACCTGAGCACGCGTTCGTTGACGGTGAGATCATCAAAGGTATTCAAGAGCACTTGTTTTCTGTGTTGCGCGACATCGTATACGTGAACATGCACTTGGCGGACAACCAGCGCCTCAACCTGACTAATGCTACTCACATTACCAACCTCGTATTTGGCATCTTGCGTAATGCTGGCGCTCTAACCCCTGGTATCGAGCCAAACCTTGTTGTGTGTTGGGGTGGCCACTCAATCAATCCAACCGAGTACCAATACACTCGCGAAGTGGGTAACGAACTGGGTCTGCGTGAACTGAATATCTGTACGGGCTGCGGTCCTGGCGCGATGGAAGGTCCAATGAAAGGCGCCGCTATTGGTCATGCCAAGCAACGTTACACAGACCAACGCTATCTTGGTTTGACAGAGCCATCAATCATCGCAGCTGAGCCACCAAACCCAATCGTGAATGAACTGGTGATCATGCCAGATATCGAGAAACGTCTCGAAGCCTTTGTTCGCATGGCGCACGGCATCGTTATCTTCCCTGGAGGTCCGGGTACCGCCGAAGAGTTGCTGTACATCTTGGGTATTATGATGCACCCAGAAAATGCCGACCAACCAATGCCTATCGTACTTACAGGTCCGAAAGAGAGCGAAGCCTACTTCCGCTCAATCGATGCCTTTATTGCTGATACCCTTGGCGAAGAAGGTCAGAAACACTACCAAATCGTGATTGATGATCCTGCAGAAGTTGCCCGCATCATGAAACGCTCAATGGACGAAGTGCGTCAACACCGAAAAGAGAAAGGCGACGCGTACAGCTTTAACTGGTCGCTAAAAATTGAGCCAGAGTTCCAACTTCCGTTTGAACCAACTCATGATGCGATGGCAAGCCTAGATCTGCATTTGAACCAACAACCTCAAGTTCTGGCTGCAAGCCTGCGCCAAGCCTTCTCAGGTATTGTTGCTGGTAACGTTAAAGCGGAAGGGATTCGAGAAATCGAACGCAAAGGTCCGTTTACCATCAATGGCGATCCAGTCTTGATGAAAAAGCTCGACAAGCTGTTGAAAGACTTCGTAGAGCAGCACCGCATGAAACTACCAGGTGGTACAGCTTACGAGCCATGTTACCGTATTGCCCATCGAGAAAATGGTGGTCGATAGATAACTCAGCTTTGGTTACACTAGGGGCATTACGCCCCTTTTTTATTGCTAAGTCATTATGTCTATTCATCTTGTTATCATTGATGCCCTAAACCTGATCCGCCGTGTGCACTCTGCACAACCCGATCCAACTGACATAGCAAGAACCATCACCACCACAGGCAGAACGCTGACTCGCATCCTGTCTGAAGCGCAACCGACGCACATCATCGCGGTATTCGATCACCACGAGCAAGACCGAGGTTGGCGCGCGGAAATCCTTCCAAACTACAAACAAAACCGCAAACCTATGCCAGAGCCCCTGATGCAAGGTTTAGACGCAATTCAACAAGCGTGGTGGGAACAAGGTATTGATTCGTTATTATCTGAAGGTGATGAAGCGGATGACTTGGTTGCAACTCTGGCCACCAAAGTCGCCAGTCACGGAGAGAAGGTCACGATAGTCTCGACCGATAAAGGATACTGCCAGTTGCTGTCCCCGACTTTGCAAATCCGTGATTACTTCCAACACCGCTGGCTGGATGAGCCGTTTATCGAAAAAGAGTTTGGCGTAAAACCCTCTCAGCTTGCCGACTACTGGGGCTTAACGGGCATCAGTTCAAGCCAAGTGCCGGGCGTTCCCGGTGTAGGTCCAAAAGCAGCTAAGGAAATTCTCACTCAGTTTGAGGACATTGAAGCGGCATACGCAAGTGAAGAGCTGGTACCGAAATATCGTAAGAAGCTGGATGAGCACATTGAATCTGCACGTCTATGCAAACGAGTAGCGGCGTTGAAATGCGACATCGAGCTCGGCTTTAACCTGCAAGACATTCGCTTTACCGGACCAAATAAAGCCGAGTAAGTACATCTCTTTACGCAGTCAGTTTTGGGTTAGACAATACGTTTATAAAATTTGTTGTGTAACCCTTTACATTCACAGCAATGATATTTACCCCACTATTAACCTACAAGGTACTGATTAGTTTATAAGCTAATTCACAGTCTTAGTAAGTAATTTCATTATTTTCAGATCTCCCTATAACGGAGAAAAATAATGAAAAACATCATCTTAGTATCTTTAGTCACACTACTATCTTTTCCTAGTCTTGCTGAAACTTGTGGTCAACACCTTGATAAAGGCATGCCTTCAACCAACAGCGATCAGTTCCTTTGCCGAGATGGCTATGCAGTTGGGTACAACTACGACACCAAAAACGCAGACTGGGTTGCTTATCACATTACCGCAGAAAGCGTGAATATCACCAACAAGCGCAGTAACTCCTTCAAAGAAGACACTGAAATGCCGGATTACGCGCGCTCTACCCTAGCGGACTACAAAGGCTCAGATTACGACAGAGGACACCTTGCTCCGTCAGCGACAATGGACTTCACCCGAGAGTCAATGAAACAGAGCTTTTTGATGAGCAACATGTCGCCTCAACTTCCGGGGTTTAACCGAGTTGGTTGGCGCGTTCTAGAAGAACATGTTCGTGATCTCGCCAATGAATACAACGAACTTTATGTGGTGACTGGACCGATTTACCAAGGCAACGAAGGAACAATCGGTAATGGCGTGATGATCCCGAGCGCGTTTTACAAAGTCATTCTTGATCCAAGCTTTGATGAAGCCATTGCTTTCATTGTCCCGCATCGTGATGTTTCAAGCTCAGAGTTAGCCAACTTTATTACCACCATTGACGAAGTTGAACGTCAAACTGGATTAGACTTTTTTGCTCAAACGCCAGATAGCATCGAAGACAACATGGAATCAGTAAAATGGGAAGAGATGTGGCCTACCAGCAACTAAGTGACGGTCACGGTTCTTAAACCGCAATAAAAAAGCGCCCTACTGTAGGCGCTTTTTTGATTCTGTTCTACCACATAAAAACTTTAGCTTAGTGTGGTGAGATATTAGACAGACACTGAATGTGAATCGTGATCTCTTCGCGATCATGGTACAAGTGCTTAGCTTGCAGCTTGAACTTCACCTTGTTCTCAATCAGGAACATTTTTAGGTTTTCAAGATCTTGCAGCACTTCATCGTAACGACCTTTCATTGGAAGCTTAAGGTTGAAAATCGCTTCTTTCGCCCAACCTTTTAGCAGCCACTGACCCATTAGATGAGCCACACGTGCTGGCTTCTCAACCATGTCACACACAATCCAAGTTACATTCTTGCGGTCTGGTTCGAACTTAAAGCCATCCACCATGTGGTGCTTAATTTGACCGGTTTCCATTAGACTATCCGCCATCATGCCGTTATCGACACAGTGAACGAACATCGAACGTTTCACCAATTGGTAAGTCCAACCTCCCGGACATGCACCTAGGTCAACACCCCACATGCCAGGAGCCAAACGCTCATCCCACTCCTCACGAGGAATAAAGACGTGGAATGCTTCTTCCAATTTCAGCGTAGAACGGCTTGGCGCGTCCGCAGGGAACTTAAGGCGAGGAATGCCCATAAAGAACTGCGAGTTGTTGCCCGGGTAAGAGTAACCCACGTAACAATGACCCGGCGCGACAAAACAAATGTGCAGCACAGGCTTCTTCGCGTTGTCTTTATTCCACATCAGACCTTTACCACGCATTGCTTGACGCATTGGTACTGTAAACTTACGGCAGAACTTCAATAGCTCTTTCGCTTCGTTAGTGTCTGGGGTTTCAATACGCAGATCGCCACAACGTGGGAATGCTTCGATTTCAGACAGTTCTGCCAAAATAGGGCTGATACGGTCATCGCTTGGTAGCGCTTCAAACTCAGCCGCAACAGCAAACATTTGGCGAGCGAAAATCAGAGCGCTAAAGTCTAAGCCTTTTGCTAGCTTGTCTGCGTCTCCATCTTGGTAACACTCGAAGACAACATAACCTGAGTTTTTCTTCACACGAGGGAAGCCGTACACTTCCAACTGTGTCGCTTTGTCCTGAATTTCACCAGCACACTCTTTCTCAAAGCCAGAACGGCAATAGAGCATTAGTTGTTTCACTTGGAGACCTCTTTGATATTAAACGCAGCAAAAAAGAACAGACACCAGCCGATCATGAACAACAATCCTCCCATCGGAGTGATTGGTCCAAACCATTTAATGCCCGTCAGCGCCAGCGCGTAAAGACTGCCGCTAAAACAAAAGATGCCGATGATAAAGCAAATCGCGGCAATGAAAAAATACTTTTGTGCTTTTTGTCCCAAATTGAGCAACAGCAAAATCGAACAAAATGCGATAGCCAAAGTATGGATGAACTGGTACAAAACGCCGGTTTCAAAGACGCCGAGTAAATAAGGCGATAACTTTGCCTTCAAACCATGCGCAGCAAATGCACCTAGCGCCACTGATGTTAAGCCAGAAATGCCAGTAAAGGAGAGTAACCACTTACTTTTCACCGTACACCTCTTTAACAAATCTCGCTAACTGATCTACCGTCAATGCAATATTACTGGCTTCTGTATAGCCTGAGCTCTTACGAGGCTTAAAGCTATGGTCACCATCTGGCAAAAAGCTCACTTTCACTTGCTCTGACAACGCAAAGCTATCGAACTCTTCGCGCTTACCGAAAGTATCGCGCTCGCCTTGTAGGATTAGAGTTGGCTTTTCAATGCTCGCGAGGTGTTCACCTTTGTATTTCTCTGGCTTACCAGGAGGATGAAAAGGAAAACCTAAACAGGCAATACCCGCCACCAGCTCATTATCTGCTAACAAGCTCGACATGCGTCCGCCCATCGACTTACCACCAATCACGATTGGCTGAGAAGTAAAGTGAGTGATCACTTCTTCATAGGCTTCAAGAAGCTTTGGTGCACGATCAGGCGGACGCTTCTTGCCGTCTTCAGCTCGCTTAACCATGTAAGGGAAATTAAAACGCACCACGCGTATGCCCTGCTCAACTAATCCCTTAGCGACGGCAGTCATAAAATCGTGTTCCATGCCAGCTCCTGCGCCGTGAGCAAAAATAAACAGTGGTCCGTTTTCAGGCCCCTCAGCTATCCAATGACTCATCCAATACTTCCTCTTGTTCTTTTCTCGCGGTTGCCAACATCCAGTCTCTAAACGTTGCGATACGTCCCATATCCGCTTGCTGTTCGTGGCACACCACGTAGAAGGCATTCTTCGACACCAATACTTCGTCAAATGGCGCAATTAAGCGTCCCGCTTCCATTTCAGGTTTGGCTAGTACGTTGTTTCCTAGAGCGACCCCTTGCCCGTGTGCAGCCGCTTGAAGCACCATGGTCGAGTGGCTGAAAATTGGACCATGATTCACATTGATGCCTTCGATATTTTGTTGGCGAGCAAACTGCTTCCAATCTTTACGAGAAGTATCATGTAACAAGGTATGTAATTTAAGGTCACTTAGAGATTCTAATGGTTTGTTACCTAAAAGTAATGAAGGTGAACAAAGTGGGATCAAAAACTCTTGGTAGAGTTTATCAGCACGTAAACCTGGCCAGTTCCCACGACCATAATAGATAGCAACGTCAACATCATCAGTCAGTGAACCTTCATCCATATCGACCGCTTTAATGCGTACATCAATGTCCGGTTCTTGGGCATTAAAATCCGCTAACCGAGGCACCAACCATTGGATAGCAAAACTTGGTGGTAAGCTGATGGTCAGTGCACCTTTTTCGCTACGTTCCAATACCTTATCTGTCGCTTCAGCAATCGAAGTGAAGATATCTTTAATGTCTAGGAAGTAGCTTTGCCCCTCTTCCGTGAGCAACAATGAGCGATTACGACGACGGAAAAGCTTTAAAGATAGGAATTCTTCAAGGGCTTTGATCTGGTGACTTACAGCCGCTTGTGTAACAAATAGCTCTTCAGCTGCACGGGTAAAACTAAGATGGCGAGCAGCCGCTTCAAAAACGCGAAGTGAATTCAACGGAGGCAATCTGCGAGACATTATGGGACCTCAAGTAGGATTAGTTTTTTTTATCTGAAACATTATAAAATGTCCGTTGTCGAACAGCCAGATAAATTCTATATTTCATCCCGCAACGCGAGCCTGAACGGCTTGATTCTTTTTAGAATCAATTGGCTTGCTGTTGCGATGTTGTGTTTGCAAACTCGTATTTCGAGTTAGGTAGATTTCTACCATGATGTTTTGTGTACAACTCCCTGTGACAAAACATATACTTCCTGTATTTATTTTGACCTGTCTGTCAAATTTCTTACACCGCCTTCTTAGGCGGTGTTTTTTTATCTAAATATCTCATCGCCATCTTCTTCAAAAACTGGCAGTAATATCACTCTTTCATCCTCACTTCGGATTAATTATCGTTATATCAGTACAAATTACGAAGCGTGCGATTAAGCTCAATATTATCACTTCATAAAGCCATTTTTTGCGCGTGCTAAAACGAAAAAAGCGCAAACTGATTTCTCAATTTGCGCTTTTGTGATTGTCTGCGTTACAACACGGTTATGGTCGGTAAACCTTCACATTGTTGAAGCCTTGCTCTTGCAAGTAAAGTGCTTGCAGGCGGCTCATCACACCACGGTCACAGTACAGTAGGTATGTCTTAGTTTGGTCTAAATCACCAAACTGCGTACCTAACTTGTAGAATGGGATGTGCTTAACATCAACGCCATCGATTTCTAATGGGTTGTCGTCTTCCTCTTCAGGGCTACGAATATCCAGTACGATTGCGTGCTCTTCTACTGCTTGTACTTGCTCAACTTCTGGAGCAGCTTGTTCTGACTCTTTCGCGATGTCACGGATGTCCATCATGCGAGCTTCTTGAACCACTTTCTCAAGAATGCTGAAATCAAATTTCTCTTCTTCAGCTTCTAGCTTGCCTTTCACCGCTTTCACTGTCGGCTTCTTAGAGATAACACCACAGTATTCTGGCATCGTCTTCGCGAAGTCTTCTGTGCCGATTTCACGCGCTAGGTTGATAATGTCTTCTTTATCCCAGTTGATAAGCGGACGAAGAATCAGTGTGTCTGTTACGTTATCGATGTGGCGTAGGTTCGTCAGTGTTTGGCTAGATACCTGACCTAGCGCTTCACCAGTTACCAATGCTTCGATCTTCATTCTTTGAGCGACCATACCCGCTGCGCGCATAAACATACGCTTCAGGATCACGCCCATTTGGCCATCGTCGACTTTCTCAAGGATTTCAGCAACTACAGGCTCGAAATCAACTGAGATGAAACGTACTTTCGCCGAAGAACCGTATTTGTTCCATAGGTAGTGTGAAACCTGCTTAACGCCGATTTCATGTGCTGGGCCGCCTAGGTTAAAGAAGCAGTAATGTACTTTTGAACCACGTTTAATGTGCAAGTAGCTAGAAACACCAGAATCGAAGCCACCAGAGATCAGGCTTAATACGTCTTCTTGCGTACCTAGTGGGAAACCACCTAGACCTTTATGGCGAGCCAGTACTTGATTTAGCTTGTCGTTGGTCACTTCAACGTTGATGGTTACGTCTGGCTTGCTTAGCTTAACTCGAGCGCTTTCTACCGCTTGGTTAAGACCGCCACCGACATAACGCTCTAGTTCAATAGAAGTAAAATCGTGCTTACCACGGCGCTTAGCGCGCACAACGAAAGTCTTGCCTTCGATCAGTGAACCGCTTAGCTCCAACACTTGCTCGTAGATATCGTGCAAGTCTTTGAATTCGGTTTGTTTTACTTCAAGAATGTGGTGAATACCTGGCGTGTGTGTCAGGATTTCTAAAACTTCAGCGTGAAACTCGTCACTCTCAGAGGTCACTTCAATGTGATCACGACGGTTGAATACCGCGACAGATTCCGTACGGCTCTTAACGATGTTACGAATGTTGCACTCTAAAATCTTTGTGAAGCGCTTACGCACAGATTCACTTTTTACAAAAATTTCTGGATGGGGCTTTACAATAAATTTCATAGTCTAATTCGCAGGTTAGTTTCGCAATCAACAATGAGTGACACTCACCATAACTGTACAACCATATAAAAGTACGTATGGAATTCTCTTATCGGTCAGTTTAAAGAGTATGAGCTCACTTTAAGGGCGCAAGATTATACACCCAAGCGGATTGGAAAAACAAAAAAAGCGAGCTATCAGCTCGCTTTTCTTCAATAGAGAGTGAAGAGCATTAGTTCACAACAGGCACTTCATCACTGTAAAGAGGTTCACCCTGCATGATGCTGATTTCAACACGGCGGTTAAGTGCACGATTGGCATCAGTATCGTTCAGAGCGACTGGCTCTGTATCCGCCATCCCTCTAACGCGTAAGCGTTGATGTGAGAAACCTCTCACCTTTTCCATTTCTTGGGCAACAGACACCGCTCGCTGTGATGATAGATCCCAATTTGAGCGGTACAGCTCAGAGTCCAACCTTTGATTGTCAGTATGTCCTGAAATACGAACAATACCGGGAACATCTTTGACTAGTTCTGCGACTTGTCGTACCAAAGGCCTAAACTTAGGTTGTAGGAATGCGGAACCTTCTGGAAATGCCCCTTTCTCTCGGATACGAATCACAATTTGCTGACCAAGGTTCTCGACTTCAATTGCGCCTTGTTCAATCTCTCGTTCCAGCGCTTTCTTGATGCTTTCCATCAAGGTTTCCATCTCTTGAGATTTCGCTTCTGATTGCTGCTGTTGTTGCTGCATTTCAGCTTCTGAAGATTGATTCGTTTGTGTTGAGGTGTCTGGCGATTGACCACCTGTAAGTTTACCTTGGTCACGCTTAGTTCCACCCGCACGATCCGATTCCCCTTCGTGGAATTCTAGCGTCTGCTGTGTGATGTCCATGGTCTGTTGCATGATGACATCAATTGGCGTTGGCTCAGGGCGACCTGGTCTAAATTCTTGCGCGATAATACTGGTACCTTTGGGAATATCCTTCACCTCAAGTTGGTTCTGAACACCAAAGGCAAACTTCATCGAACCTGCGATCTGCTTGAACTTCAGAACATCCATTTCCGAGAACGAAAGTAGAAGTACGAAGAAACACATTAATAGTGACATCAGGTCAGCGAAGGTACCCATCCACAGCGGGAGACCGGGTGGCGGACAGTCACATTTTTGATCTTCATCCATCACAGCCCCCTAATTACTCGTCAATCTCAAGAACACGTTTACCTTCATTCAGGTAGTTCTTCAGATAACTATCGATGACTCGTGGGTTTTGACCATCTTGAATCGCCAACACTCCGTCCATAATTAGGCGGCGGTTTAATGTCTCTTGATCACGGCGCAGAGAAAGCTTGTCAGCAATTGGGAAGAAAACCATGTTTGATAACACCGCACCGTATAGGGTAGTCAAAAGTGCTACCGCCATCGCAGGGCCAATCGCTTTTGGGTCATCCATGTTCGAAAGCATGGCAACCAGACCAACTAGTGTACCAATCATACCCATCGCAGGAGCAACGTCACCAAACGCACGAAAAACACCAGTACCTTGAGTATGGCGCTCATCGGTTAATGCGATATCTTTCTGTAGTGCCGCCCTTACGACTTCTGCATCATGGCCATCAACCAACAAATCGATGCCTTTTTGCATAAAGCTGTTATCTATTTCCATTTCTTCGAGCGCTAGGAAACCACCTTTACGAGCTGCATCTGCCATTTCAACAATCTTGGCGATTAAATCTTCTGGCTCGTCCGCTTTAAACATGAAGGCTTTACCTGCAATTTTAGCCGCTCCAAAAAATTGCCCCAATGTGAACTTCATCAACACTACGAAAGCAGAACCGCCTACTACGATTAAGATTGAAGTGACGTCGACGAACATGCCGATACTGCCACCCAATACCATCGCCATGATTACGAAGGCAAATCCACCTATCAAACCTATTAGGGTTGCTAAATCCACAAAGCACTCCTCATGCTATCCAACTATGCCACTTGAGCAGATTATTACTTGTATCGACACTTAGAACAGTTTTTTTAGCGGAATCTTGGTTAACACATCACAAAATGATCGTTCATTCCCGATTTATATGATCAAGATTGTCTCATCAGAGTCTACTCAAGCCAATTTTGTGACAATTATATAAGGTTAAATTTGACCAAGTTAGTAGGCTAAGGTAACTTGCGTGCATTCATTAGAGGCTTGATTAAGGCAGATAAAAGATGGCGGTCAAGAAACCAGAAAACATGACCTTTGAAGCAACCATTGAAGAGCTAGATGGCTTGGTTGATCAACTAGAAAATGGCGATCTTGCCTTAGATGATGCCTTACGCAAATTTGAACGAGGCATTGCTCTGGCGCGTGCTGGCCAAACGAAGCTGAGTGACGCCGAACAACGCGTGAGCATTCTTCTTAGCGAAGACGATGAAGCACCACTAAGTGACTTCAACCCTGAGTCAGAATAATAATCAGTAGTGAGCAATGTGATGCAAGAGACATTGACGTCTTATCAACAACGAAATAATCAACAACTCAATCAATGGCTTGAGCAAATGCCTCACCAACAGCAGCCATTGATTCAAGCGATGAAGTACGGCTTACTCCTTGGTGGTAAACGTGTTCGTCCTTTCCTTGTTTATATCACAGGCCAAATGCTGGGCTGCCAACTACAAGACCTCGACACGCCTGCATCGGCAATTGAATGTATTCACGCCTACTCTCTTATCCATGATGATTTGCCAGCGATGGATGATGATGAACTGCGTCGCGGTCAGCCAACTTGTCATATAAAATTTGATGAAGCAACGGCAATTCTTACAGGTGACGCGCTGCAAACCTTAGCTTTTACTATCATTGCAGAAGGCCAGCTGAATCCAAATGCAGAAAGCCAGCGTATAAAAATGGTGCAATCTTTAGCTCAAGCATCCGGCGCAAATGGCATGTGTGTTGGCCAAGCGCTTGATCTTGGAGCAGAGAATCGTCAAGTCACACTCGCTGAGCTAGAAGAGATACACCGGAATAAAACTGGCGCTCTGATTAATTGTGCCGTCAAACTTGGTGCGCTAGCAGCAGGTGAAAAAGGTCTGGAAGTCTTGCCACACTTAGAGCGCTACTCTCAAGCTGTTGGTTTGGCGTTTCAAGTTCAAGACGATATTCTTGATATCATTAGTGATACAGAAACACTAGGGAAACCGCAAGGTTCAGACCAAGAGCTGAACAAAAGCACTTACCCGTCTCTACTGGGTTTAGAGGGAGCAATGGAGAAAGCTCACACTCTGTTACAGGAAGCACTTCAAGCATTAGAAGCAATCCCATACAATACTCAGTTACTCGAAGAGTTCGCCCGATATGTCATCGAGCGCAAGAACTAACACAATAAGCGCGCATTTATATGACTCTTGATATTTCAAAGTACCCAACACTGGCGTTAGCAAATACACCGGAAGAGCTACGACTCCTTCCGAAAGAAACATTGCCAGCTTTGTGCGATGAACTACGCACGTATCTGCTAAATTCAGTGAGTCAGTCTAGCGGACACCTAGCGTCTGGCTTAGGCACAGTAGAGCTAACCGTAGCTCTACATTATGTATACAACACACCTGTTGATCAGTTGATCTGGGACGTAGGCCACCAGGCTTACCCGCATAAGATCCTGACCGGCCGTCGTGACCAAATGCCTACCATCCGTCAAAAAGACGGACTACACCCGTTCCCATGGCGCGAAGAGAGCGAGTACGACACGCTATCTGTTGGCCATTCATCCACTTCTATCAGTGCCGGCCTAGGTATGGCTATCAGCGCTGAAAAAGAAGGAAAGGGCCGCAAAATTGTTAGCGTTATTGGTGATGGTGCAATCACGGCAGGCATGGCATTTGAAGCCATGAACCACGCTGGTGACGTTCACCCCGATATGCTGGTCATTCTGAACGATAACGAAATGTCTATTTCAGAAAACGTAGGCGCATTGAACAACCACCTTGCTAAAGTGCTTTCAGGCAGCTTGTACACCTCTATCCGAGAAGGTGGTAAGAAAGTGTTGTCTGGCGTTCCACCAATTAAAGAGTTGGTTCGTCGCACAGAAGAGCACCTAAAAGGCATGGTTGTTCCTGGCACGTTATTCGAAGAGCTAGGCTTTAACTACATCGGCCCTATTGATGGTCACGATGTAAATGAGCTAGTCAAAACATTGAAAAACATGCGTGAACTGAAAGGACCACAATTTCTGCACATCATGACCAAAAAAGGTAAAGGTTATGAACCTGCAGAAAAAGATCCTATCGGCTACCACGGTGTACCAAAGTTCGACCCATCACATAACAGTTTGCCGAAGAGCAGCGGCGGCAAGCCGACCTTCTCTAAGATCTTTGGTGATTTCCTATGTGATATGGCCGCGCAAGATCCTAAGCTAATGGCGATTACACCAGCGATGCGTGAAGGCTCTGGCATGGTTCGCTTTTCAAAAGAGTACCCAGAGCAATACTTTGACGTAGCAATCGCAGAGCAGCATGCCGTAACACTTGCAACGGGTATGGCAATTGCGGGTGATCATCCGATCGTGGCAATCTACTCGACCTTCCTACAGCGCGGTTATGATCAACTGATTCACGACGTTGCGATCATGGACTTACCAGTGATGTTCGCTATAGACCGTGCTGGTCTGGTTGGTGCAGATGGTCAAACTCACCAAGGTGCGTTCGACCTTAGCTTTATGCGTTGTATCCCGAATATGGTGATCATGGCGCCGAGTGACGAAAACGAATGTCGTCAAATGCTGTACACGGGTCATAAGCACACAGGCCCAAGTGCGGTTCGTTACCCACGCGGTAGCGGCATGGGCACAGACATTGAACAAGAATTTACTGCGCTTGAAATCGGTAAAGGTCGTGTGGTTCGTAAAGGCGAGAAAGTGGCAATTCTAAGCTTCGGCACCTTCCTAGGTAACGCGCTAGAAGCAGCTGAAAACCTAGACGCGACAGTAGCAGACATGCGCTTTGTTAAGCCACTTGATGAAACGTTGATTCGTCAGCTTGCTGCAGAGCACGATGTTCTGGTTACGCTAGAAGAAAATGCGATTGCAGGTGGTGCGGGTGCGGGTGTGATTGAGTTTATGATGCAAGATAAGATCATCAAGCCTGTACTCAACCTTGGCTTGCCAGATCGCTTCGTTCCTCAAGGCACACAAGACGAGCTACATGAAGAGCTTGGCTTAGATGCAAAAGGCATCGAGAAGTCGATCAACGATTACTTAGCCAAATAAGCGAACGTAAGACCCTACAACGAAGCCAAAAAGGGATGCCATGTGGCATCCCTTTTGTTTATCTGTCGATTCTAAACCTTAAGGATAGGTATTACATCCAACCTGCGTATTTCGCCACTAAAAACAGCGCGATACCCGCCATAATACCCGCCACGATATCATCAATCATGATACCTAAGCCGCCGTGAACACGTTTATCCAACCAACCGATTGGCCATGGTTTTACCATGTCAAAGAAGCGGAACAAGATAAAACCTGTCAGTAGCCACTTCCATTCCGTCACAGGAATATTCAGTGCTGGTACTAGGCTCATGGTGATCCAAAAGCCCGCAAACTCATCCCATACAATAGAACCATGGTCATGAACGCCCATGTCATCTGATGTCACTTGGCAAATCTTAATGCCAATCACACAAGAGAATAACACCGCAACCACATAAAGTGAGAAAGGCAGTTGTGCCAAAAGCAGAAACAGCGGAATTGAAGCAAGCGTGCCCATTGTGCCTGGCACTACTGGTGATAAACCGCTACCAAAACCTGTCGCCAAAAGATGCCACGGGTTCTTTAATGAAATCAGAGAGAGAGGGTTGGTCATTTCCTTAAACCTATACTGCAAGTTTGGTTTCAATCTTAGGCTAGAGCCTAGCTCATATCATTTAAAGTGGTCAAAGCCACTCAGATCCCAATCAAGCGGTTGATTGTTATCATGCAGCTCGAAGGTACCTTTTGGTCGAATCTGACCAATACAGGTGACTTTACATCCGATATGAGACAAAGCGCTTTGTAATGAGCCACGGTTTTGCTCTGGCACAGTAAAACACAGTTCGTATTCTTCGCCACTTGATAGAGCATACTGCTGTGCGATGACCTTATCATCTAAAAACTGAACCAGTTCTGAAGAAATTGGCAATTGGGAAACATCTAAGCTCACACCAACATCAGAACGTTTGAGGATGTGTTTGATATCAGAGATTAAACCATCAGAGATATCAATCGCAGCCGAAGCCAACCCAACGAGCGCTTGACCAGCCAAAACACGAGGTGAGCTAAGATAATGCGCTGTCTCTAGTTCCTGCGCAGCAATACGTGAGCGCAGTGAATCATCCAGAATCACATCCAGACCAGCTTTAGCATCTCCAAGGTTGCCCGTAACGTAAACCCAGTCCCCGACTTTCGCCCCAGAGCGAGTCAGTGCTTTCCCTTCTGGTACAAACCCTTGCACGGTGAGCGTCAGGCTCAGTGGACCTTTTGTGGTATCACCACCAATAAGTTGAATACCAAAATAATCCGCCAGCTCAAAAAATGCATCACAAAAAGGAGCGAGCCAAGCTTCATCAGGCTTAGGCATCGTCAATGCAAAGCTCACCCACGCCGGCGTTGCACCCATTGCTGCGAGATCACTAATATTTGATGCCAACGCCTTATGTGCGACCCAAGCAGGGTTCGCATCCGCAAGAAAATGGGTTCCAGCCACTAACGTATCGGTACTAATGGCAATTTGTACGTTATCTGGCGCTTTCACTAACGCACAGTCGTCACCCGCCGCTAGGTGTACGTCTTTGCGTTGGCTTTGACGCCCAACGAAGTACTTGTCGATCAGATTGAATTCACCAGACATTATTCACTTACTTTTTGATGTAAAAGCTATTGATACAAAAAAGGTCAGCAGATGCTGACCTTTTTATTGAAGAAATTGTTATTTCTTACGTACGTGCGGTGCCGCTTTATCTAGCACACCATTCACAAACTTGTGGCTGTCTTCTGCTGCGAATACTTTTGCAAGTTCAATCGCTTCGTTGATTACCACTTTGTAAGGAACATCTTCGCGACGAGTCATCTCGTACATAGCAAGGCGAAGAAGAGCAAGTTCCATCATGTCTAGGTCTTGCATTGGACGTGACACGTATGGACGGATTTTGCTATCTAGCTCAGAGTGGCTAAGTACAACACCGCTTAGTAGTTCACGGAAGTAAGCTACGTCTGTTTCAGGAGCAGCTAGTGCAGGCTCAGATGCATGAAGTTCTTCTTCATCGTATTTGTCGCCAGACAAAAACTGTTCTTCGATCGTGGCAACATTGTCTTTAGTAATCTGCCATGAGTAGATCGCTTGTAGAGCGAATTGACGTGCGTTACGACGTGCGGCTGGTTTCACACTGGCCCCCATTAGGAATCAATTTCAGATAGTACGTTAATCATTTCAAGTGCGCTTAGTGCAGCCTCTGCACCTTTATTACCAGCCTTGGTTCCTGCGCGTTCAATCGCTTGATCGATAGTATCAACAGTCAGTACGCCAAATGCTACTGGAAGGCTGTATTCCAGAGAAACTTGTGCAAGACCCTTGTTACATTCACTACAAACATAGTCAAAGTGTGGTGTGCCACCACGAATTACTGTACCTAGTGATACGATAGCATCGTATTTACCAGTCTTAGCAACACGTTGAGCTACCAAAGGCAGTTCTACGGCACCAGGACAACGAACTACTGTAATGTTGTCTTCGCTTACTTGTCCGTGACGCTTTAGTGTATCGATCGCACCAGATAGTAGGCTTTCGTTAATAAAACTGTTGAAACGAGAAATAACGATAGCAATTTTTGCATTTGGCGCTGGGAAGCCACCCTCGATCACTTTCATAAGCTTTCCTTTAACTCTATTTTTAAGTGAAAATTGTTCATCAAGTGAGAATCGCCGGATTCTAGCACAATTTTGTGAGCAATATCTAATGGAAATTGGATACCAGTCACGAGTTCCTAGCCATAACGATGATAAGTACGCGCAAGACTAGGAACTTGTCGGTCAGTTGTTATTCGCAGACGTACTCAACAACGTTCAGGCCAAAACCACCCAGTGCGTGGTACTTTTTGTTGGTCGAAGAAAGTAGGCGCATATCATGCACACCTAAGTCAGCAAGAATTTGCGAGCCAACACCAACACGACGAGACGTGCCTTGTTTCTTCGCAAGCGTCGGTGCTTCACCTTTGTCTTGCGCTTCGAACATCTTAACGCGATGAATAAGTAGATCGGTTGACTCTTCGTTGCCAAGAACAACCAGCACGCCGCCCTCTTCACCGATACGCTTCATCGCTTTCTCAAGTGTCCAGCTGCGTTCTGCGTTACGGTCACTACGAAGCACATCAGTAAATACATCTTGTAAGTGCACACGAACTAATGGCGCTTCAGAACTAAGGTCACCTTTGCACATTGCATAGTGCACTTGGTTATCAATGGTGTCTTTGTACGTCACAAGCGTGAATTCACCGAACTCGGTTGGTAGTGCACACTCAGCAACGCGCTCAATGGTTGTTTCAGTGTTGTTGCGGTACTCAATAAGATCCGCAATGGTACCAAGTTTCAAACCGTGCTTTTCAGCAAACACTTCAAGATCTGGACGACGAGCCATCGTGCCATCGTCGTTTAAAATCTCGACAATAACTGAAGCAGGTTCAAGACCAGCCAGACGGGCCAAATCGCAACCAGCTTCAGTATGACCAGCGCGAGTTAGAACACCACCATCTTGTGCTGCAAGAGGGAAGATATGACCTGGTTGTACTAAGTCAGCCGCTTTCGCATTTGACGCCACGGCAGCTTGCACAGTGCGAGCACGGTCAGCGGCTGAAATACCAGTTGTTACACCTTCAGCGGCTTCAATAGAAACGGTAAAGTTGGTGGTGTATTGCGCGTTGTTGTCTTGCACCATTGGTGGGAGTCCAAGATTTTCACAACGTGTTTTTGTCATGGTTAGACAGATCAAGCCACGACCATGCGTAGCCATAAAGTTGATGGCTTCCGGCGTAATGTGCTCGGCAGCCATGATCAAATCACCTTCATTCTCGCGGTCTTCATCATCCATCAGGATGACCATTTTGCCCGCGCGGATGTCATCAATAATTTCTTGAGGCGTGCTGATAGGCATATTCTGTTTCCCGTTATTCAAAAATTTATTATTGCAGCAGCAATGCGTTTAACGTTTCGTTTAGTTACGTCTACTGGCTTAGTCAGCAAAGCAGTTTGAAGCCAACCTTTATTAAGTCAATTAACCTGATAACGTTCTGTGATTATGGTCGGTTTCGCTTAGGCAAAACCATTCTGTTGTAAGAATTCCATCGTAATGCGTGATTCTTGCGACTCTTCTTTTTGACCTTGCAGTAAGCGTTCCATGTAGCGAGCCAATACATCCACTTCTAGGTTCACTTTGCGTCCTACTTGGAACTGATCAATCGTGGTTTCTTCACTGGTATGAGGAACAATCGTCAATTTAAAACCATTCTTACGTAGATCGTTGACAGTCAGACTAATGCCATCAACTGTGATAGAGCCTTTTTCTGCCACGTACTTACCGATCTCCGCAGGCATCTCGACCCAAAACTCAATCGCACGACCCACTTGGTTACGCTCGACAATCACACCCACGCCATCAACGTGACCAGACACAATATGCCCACCAAAACGAGTGGTTGGCAGCATGGCTTTTTCTAGGTTCACTTTATCGCCGACTTGGTACGCGGCAAAACCAGTTTTGTTCAGCGTTTCCAAAGACAAGTCAGCGCTGTAGTAGTTGCTGCCAAAGTCAACGACCGTCAAGCACACACCATTAGTCGCGATACTATCGCCTAACTTAACGTCAGACATATCCAACTTGCCTACTTCTACCGTTACGGTAATGTCTTCGCCTTTTGGCGTAATGGCAGTGAGTTTGCCAACTGCTTCTACAATTCCTGTAAACATAATGCTTCTTTCTAGCTTTGGTTGCGTTTGACGGTTGCGGTAATGCGGATATCCACCCCGACCATTCGAACGTCAGTAATAGTTAAATCGATAACTTGTGCCATCTCAGTTAAACCAAGTGCACCAATCAAACCTCGTCCATCGCTGCCCATCAATTTAGGCGCGAGGTAAATAATTAGCTCATCTACAAGGTTAGCTTTGATTAACGAACTCGCGAGCGTAGCTCCCGCTTCTACCCACAAGTGATTGATATGATATTCGCTCGCCACAGCTTTTAATGTCGTGGCTAAGTCAATTTGGCCGTTTTCATCCAGTTCAGGTACCATATCGCCACCTTGGCTGACAATAATACGCTCACCATCAGTATTGAATAGTTTTAGATCATCGTTAAGTTGAGACTGGCGATCCAAAATCACACGAGGTGGCTGACGGACTTCATCTTGTGAATATTGAGTTTGTACGCTGCACGGCAGGTCATCCCAACGTACGTTCAATGACGCATTGTCATCAATCACGGTTTTGCTGGTTGAGAGAATTCCACCACTTAATGCGCGATAACGCTGCACATCTTGGCGAGCCTTTGGGGAGGTGATCCATTGGCTTTGGCCATTATTAAGTGCACTTTGCCCATCGAGGCTGGCTGCCATCTTCAACTGAACATAAGGCATGCCCGTTTGCATGAACTTGATAAACCCTTTGTTCAGATCAATGGCTTCGCTTTCTAGCAAGCCGACTTGAACTTCTACTCCAGCATCACGCAGCATTTGAAAACCGCGCCCGGCGACTTTCGGGTTGGGATCTTCCATCGCACAGATAACGCGAGCGACTTTAGCTTTGATTAGCCCTTCAGCACACGGCGGTGTACGACCAAAATGGGAGCAAGGTTCTAACGTGACGTATGCGGTCGCCCCTTCGGCTTTGTCACCCGCCATACGCATCGCGTGGACTTCGGCATGAGGCTCGCCGGCACGGTGATGATGACCTTCACCAACAATCTCGCCGTCACGGACAATAACGCAGCCTACGTTAGGATTCGGAGCCGTAGTATAAATGCCGCGTTTCGCCAACTTGAGCGCACGCGACATCATTTCAAAATCTTGAGAGGTAAATACTGAAGAAGAGTTTTGTTGAGCCATGATTCAATCAGTCTTCTAGGCGAGCAATTTCTTCGCCAAATTCACGGATGTCTTCAAAGCTGCGGTAAACCGATGCGAAACGGATATAAGCGACTTTATCAAGCTCTTTCAATTGGTCCATAACAAGGTTACCAATCATCTCACTCGGTACTTCTCGTTCGCCAGTAGCACGCAATTGTGACTTAATCATGCTGATAGCAAGCTCGATAGCGTCAGCGCTTACTGGGCGTTTTTCTAAAGCGCGTTGAATACCACCGACCATTTTATCTTCATCAAACGGTTCGCGGTTGCCGTTAGACTTAATTACTTTAGGCATCACCAATTCCGCAGTTTCAAACGTAGTAAAACGCTCGCTACATGCAAGACACTGGCGACGACGGCGCACCTGATGGCCGTCAGCAACTAAGCGGGAATCAATTACTTTTGTATCGTTCTCGGAACAAAAAGGACAATGCATATCACCTCCAAATAGCGTGCGATTGGGGTCGTCCCAAAAGCAAGACTAGTGTAGCGGAATTGCTATGTTAGAGAAAACAAAAAGGGGCATTCCTGCCCCTTTTTCAATCAATATCAGACGGTTTCTGTTAACTGCGTGCTAGGTAGTTTGCTTTACCAACCCATTTGTAGCTGGTTAGCTCTTCCAAACCCATTGGGCCACGTGCGTGCAGTTTCTGAGTGGATACCGCAACTTCTGCACCAAGACCAAACTGAGCACCGTCAGTAAAGCGCGTTGCTGCGTTTACGTAAACCGCTGCAGAGGCGACAGAATTGATGAACAATTCAGAGTTCACCAAGCTATTGGTCATGATCGCATCAGAGTGGCTCGCGTTATGAACGCGCATGTGGTCAATCGCTTCTCTCACATCAGCTACCACTTTTACACCCAACGTGTAGCTTAGCCATTCCGTATCAAAATCACCTTCACCCGCATCACGAATTTGTTTCGCTTGTGTCATTAGCGCTTTTGCTTTTGGTTCTGCAACGAAGGTTACTTTGTCATTCATGCGCTCAACAATCATCGATAAGAATTGCTCTGCCACTTTTTCGTGGACTAGCAAAGTATCTAGCGAGTTACATGCAGATGGGCGTTGAACTTTCGAGTTTTCAACTACGTTCAGAGATTTCTCTAAATCCGCAGATTCATCAACGAAGATATGGCTGATACCAAAACCACCAATGATCACAGGAATTGTGCTGTTCTCTTTACACATTTTGTGCAGACCAGCCCCACCGCGCGGAATGATCATATCAACGTAATCATCAAGCTTAAGCAGTTGAGAAACCAACTCACGGTCTGGCTTTTCAATGTATTGTACAGAAGCTGCTGGCAAGTTCGCTTTCGCCAGTGCTGATTGGATAACTTTCACCAACTCCATGTTAGAGAAGAACGTCTCTTTACCACCACGTAGGATGCTTGCATTGCCTGTTTTTAGACACAGTGCTGCGATATCGATGGTTACGTTCGGACGCGCTTCGTAAATCACACCGACCACACCTAGTGGTACGCGACGACGAGACAGAGACATGCCGTTTTCTAGCACTTTGCTGTCAATTTCGCTGCCCACAGGATCGTTTAAGCTGATCACGTTACGAACGTCATTAGCAATGCCCGTCAAACGCTCTTCGTTAAGTAGAAGACGGTCTAGTAGCGCATCGGTTAGACCCGCTTCACGGCCGAGTTCTATGTCTTTTGCATTTGCAGCCAAAATGGTTGCTGCATTTGCTTCTAGCTCATCAGCGATGATCGCTAGTGCTTGGTTTTTTTGTGCGGTTGACGCTGTCGCCAATTCGAAAGCTGCATCTTTGGCAGCTTTACCCATATTCGTTAAATCCACTTTGCTTCCCTCAATCTATTCTTGAATGACGACAAGATCATCGCGATGAATCACTTCTGAGCCGTAGTCATGACCCAAAATAGAGATGATGTCTTTACTGTGCTTACCGGCAATTTTCGCTAGGTCTTCACTTGAGTAGGCGCTAATACCACGAGCAACCAATTTACCCTGTGCGTTTGTCACACGTGCAACTTCACCACGAGCAAAATCACCACTGACTTTGACCACTCCTTTTGCAAGTAGGCTGCTGCCCTTACCCACAACGGCGTTCACTGCACCATCATCGATAATGATGTCACCCGATGCCGCAGGACCAGCTAAGATCCAACGTTTACGGTTTTCTAGTGCTTCTGAACAAGGTAAGAAACGTGTACCTTGTGGCTCCGAACTCAATGAATCGAAGATAACATTTGGCGCACTACCCGCAGCGATAATGACCTCAATACCTGCACGACGAGCAATATCTGCCGCTTGAAGTTTGGTTGCCATACCGCCTGTACCTAGCGTGGTGCCACTACCACCTGCAATTTTACGCAAAGTATCATCGATGGTTTTCACTTCTTTGATCAGCTCAGCATTCGGATCTTTACGTGGGTCTGCGGTAAACAAGCCCTTTTGGTCAGTCAGGAGCAGTAATTTGTCTGCACCACACAAAATCCCCACCAAAGCAGACAAGTTATCGTTGTCACCAACCTTGATTTCGTTTGTCGCAACTGCGTCGTTTTCGTTCACGATCGGAATAATGTCGTTTACAACCAGAGCATTGATGGTGTCACGTGCGTTTAGGAAACGCTCACGATCATCCAAGTCAGCACGAGTTAACAACATCTGACCAATTTTGATGCCATAAATGCCAAACAAAGACTCCCATGTTTGAATCAAGCGGCTTTGACCAACGGCTGCAAGCAACTGTTTGCTCGCCATCGCGTTGGGCAGTGCGGGGTATCCAAGATGCTCACGGCCTGCTGCAATCGCACCAGACGAAACCATTACTACTGAATGGCCTTGTTTTTTAAGCTCAGCACATTGACGAGCCAGCTCTACCATATGAGCACGGTCTAACGCCAAAGTGCCGCCTGTCAGCACACTTGTACCCAGTTTCACAACGACGGTCTGTGGTTGTGAAACAACTGCATTCTGTTGATTCGTTGTCATGATGTCTTCTGAAATGAAAAACAAATAAAGAGTGGATGTTTTAGCAATCAAATGGGGATTTAACAAGCAGAAAAGGTGCGAAAACGCACCTTTTTGTCTTATCAGGGAAGAAAACAGCCAAATTAGGCGAAATCAAACGATTCGGTGTGATATTCCACTTCCAGTTTGAAATGCTCAGCTACTGTATCAATAAGCTTTTGATGGAAGGTACTTTGTGTCAAGTACACTTCTTCTACTACCTTATTTGGTAATGGTTCTGAGGTCCATTCCCCTTCTTTGTTGTATTTACCAATATGGTATTTTGCCGTAAAGCCACCTTCGATGGACTCCAAGTCCATCCACCAGCCCCAAAATTCACGTTTCTCAGGTGACTTTTTGTCATCTACACAGACAGATAGACAGTCAAAATAGTAGTGCCCTTCTTGTGATTGTGGTTCGCGCAGGTACGGACCTATCGCCTTCAACTTTGACATCAAGCGAAAGTGAGTCGGTCCTTGTGTCGTCTCTGACATAAGAATCTCCGTTTCCATAGTAAGGATATTTAGCTATCCAAGAATGATTATTATTTTTTAATTATCATGAGCTTATTTTTCGCTCACATATATCACTCTTAACTAAATTAGGAGATTTGTCATCTTAATAATTCGTCCTCCAACCACTTTATGGCTAAATCGAGGGATTGCTCATAACCTTTTGTAATTGTCTTGGAACTGATTTTCTTGGCTTGTCCGTACTGGCTAAACAGTGCTACCAACTGGTTATCACTATGAGGTGAAACTGGGTCCCCTTCGAGACTCAATGCTAAAATTGGCACCTTAGTTTTACGGCTACTTAGGAAACCTTGTACCTTGAGTGACCATGCCATCATCTGTCCGGCCATGCTATTGATATCAACAGCACTCTTGCCAAGGCGAGACGCTAATAGGTCGAGGTACATCTTCGGCATTTGCTGCAACTTTTTAGGAGACGTAAACAGATCATGCACTGGTGCACCCAAAGCCACACAAGCTTTAATCTTTTCTTGCTCAACAAACGAAAGACGAATCATGGCATTACCGCCAAAGCGGAAACCAATCAATCCAACCTTGTGGTGATCAACCCAAGGCAGAGAATACAGCTCATTCAAAACCGCTTGATGAAGGCAACTGGAGTTTTCGGTCAGCGGCCAATGTGAACTATGACCGACTGAC
Organism: Vibrio sp. SCSIO 43153; assembly: GCF_023716625.1. Classification (NCBI taxonomy): domain Bacteria; kingdom Pseudomonadati; phylum Pseudomonadota; class Gammaproteobacteria; order Vibrionales; family Vibrionaceae; genus Vibrio; species Vibrio sp. SCSIO 43153. The sequence continues at coordinate 674,678 of NZ_CP071855.1, read as the reverse complement.
GGCATATCAATAGTCACCATCGCAATGTCTTTGGGAGCTAAGTGGTTTCTGAACAAGCGCCACATATCCGTTTGCAAGCTGTCCAAACCAGCACTAACCATTACAACTGGTAATTGTTTATCTGTGCGAGGAAGATGCAGGTTCGCGATAATCTTGCGTTTTTGGTAAGGCACTTCGATCTGCTTGATCACGTATTTAGTTTTTTCTGAGCCTTCTGAATACGCTTTGTTCGCCAATACCTGTGCTTGAATGGCTAAGTTATCATTCTTTAAATGTGGGTAGCCTGCAATGCTAAAACACAATGAAGCCGTAAACAGCTCATCAGCCGCTTCCTCCCCCTTCATTTCATTCGCGCGACGTTGATGCTCCATGCCTAACTTAATCCACTCAAACGTCCAGTTACCACCGTGGTAACCCATGACCGTATCAAGCCATTTATCTTCGGTACGAGAATGATTCGATGACGCGATTTTAGAAAGTACCCCTTCCATTTCGATAGGAGATAAGCCCTGCCACGCCCACTGAATACGCCTCAAATGACGATACCAAGCACGATCTTCATGCTCTTCTCGCTCATCAAGAATCTTTTGGCTGGTCGGCATGTATTGAGTAAGTGCAGAGGTTTCTTTCGCTTGTTTGTGTTTGACAAACAAAGTTTCGGAGAGGTTTTTACTGACGTCTTCTGACATAGGAAGAACTCTAGGCTGGTTGCAATAGCGTAATAATAATAAAAAAAATGCCCCTATAAAGGGGCATTTCTCAATATTCTTAGTGCAAACTTATTTTTGCTTGCGATTTACTGGCTCAGCAAACTGGATAGACATATCCCAAGGTTGCTCGATCCAAGTGTCTTGTGCGATGTCTACTACGTAGTCATCAAGTAGCTCTTTACCAGAAGGCTTAGCACATACAGCAATCAGTTTCGCTTTCGGGTACATTTCACGAAGTTTACGCGCTGTATCACCGCTATCTACTAGGTCTTCAATGATTAGGTAACCTTCACCGTCACCTTCTGGTGCTTTAAGCACTGTCATGTCACGTTGATGATCGTGGTCGTAGCTTGAGATACAAATTGTATCTACGTAGCGAATACCTAGCTCACGAGCCAAGATAGCACCAGGTACCAAGCCACCACGGCTTACCGCCCAAATACCTTTCCATTGCTCAGCTGGCATTTGTTTCTCAGCCAGTTCACGGCAGTAAGACTGCATCGCATCCCAAGTGATAATGAATTTTTTACTCATTGTAATAACCTAATAATTTCAAAATATGCATCCCCGTGACCTAGCTGATAGCGCTGAAATGGACTCATCAATCTAGATTTCCCACACCAGAGGAAATGGGGGTTTCAAGCTACGCAAACGATTATTCTACCGAAACCCATGATTAATACCAACGCTGATATCAAAATTCTCCGTCTATTACGCAGAAAAATCGAATTCAGTGAACACTGCAAAATAAAGAAGGGAATGAACTCGAGAAGAAATGCTCCATAAACAAGGAGAAATTCCCCTCCAGTAAAAGCCCACAAACAAAAAGCCAGTGTGAACGTATGCCCACACTGGCTTTTCTTTTAATCGTCAGAGTTAGCCTAGGATGTACTTCGCAATGAAGATAGCGGACATCACCCATACACTCATCGAAACTTCACGACCTTTACCACTGAACAGTTTGATCGCTGCATAAGCGATGAAGCCTAGCGTGATACCTTCTGCGATAGAGAAAGTCAGCGGCATTACCAAACACGTTACGACAACAGGAGCCGCTTCTGTTAGGTCACGCCAGTCGATACCAACAAGGCCAGAAAGCATTAGGATAGCGACATAGAATAATGCGCCTGATGTCGCGTACGCAGGGATCATTCCTGCTAGTGGCGAGAACAATAGAGCCAAGAGGAACAGCACGCCAACAACCACTGCCGTAAGACCTGTACGACCACCAGCAGCCACACCAGAAACACTCTCAATGTATGAAGTCGTGTTTGAAGTACCTAGTAGAGCACCCACTGACGTTGCTGTTGAGTCAGCTAGCAGTGCTTTGTTTAGGCGAGGAATGTTACCGTTTTCGTCCGTCAAACCTGCTTTTTGCGAAACGCCAACTAGCGTGCCTGCCGTATCAAACAAGTCAACGAATAGGAAAGCAAAAACAACTGAGATCATGCCCACTTCGAATAGACCAGAGAAATCGAGCTGCATGAAGGTTGGCGCGATGCTTGGTGGTGTTGACATGATGCCGCCCCACTGAACGTCACCAAAGATAAGACCAAGAATCGTCACACCTAGAATAGCGATCATAACCGCGCCTTTAACACCACGGTGAACCAATGCAATCGTCATGAAGAAGCCAATCGCCGCAAGCACAGACGGTAGTGACGTGATGTTACCCATTGAAACTAGCGTTGCTGGGTTATCTACTACGATACCTGCGTTTTTCAGCGCGATGAAAGCAAGGAAAAGACCGATACCCGCAGAGATGCCAGTGCGGAGAGAAAGTGGAATAGAGTTAATGATCCATTCACGAATCTTGAAAATACTCAGTAAAATAAATAGCAAACCGGACACGAACACTGCTGCTAGCGCCACTTGCCAAGTGTACCCCATGCCCAACACAACTGAATATGTGAAGAACGCGTTTAGACCCATACCAGGGGCCTGAGCGATTGGGTAGTTTGCTACTAAGCCCATGATGAAACAGCCAATAGCCGCCGCAAGACACGTCGCAACAAAAACGGCACCACGATCCATACCGGTATCAGCAAGGATTGCTGGGTTTACAAAGATAATGTAAGCCATGGTTAGGAAGGTCGTAACACCTGCGATGATCTCAGTGCGCACGTTGGTGCCATTTTCACTAAGTTTAAAGAGCCTTTCGAGCATGATCGAATCCTGTAAAGATAAAAAGTAAACGGTTGCGTAATCGATTGGCTCGAATTATAAAGTTATCAAATAACAAATTCCAGATAGAATTTTCACTCTAATAGGATTTTTTTCTTCGGATATGAAACCTATTCGCTAATGCCTCCAAGAGAGAATAGCTTTAGGTCTTATGAAACAAGAACTAAGAAGCTCACGTTCAGTCAATTGCAACGAATGTAAACTGAACAATGTTGTAAACTTTCAAACGCAAAATTATAGTTTCGGGCACTCAATACCCAAATAATTAGTCTGAAAACGAAACAAGTGAGATAAGCAATACCAGAATGGAAGCTTGGTGGCGATAAAATAGCCGAGGATAGGAAAAGCAGATAAAAAAACGCCACTCAATTTGAGTGGCGGTGAATCATGTCAGCACTATGCACTGAAAAAAAATTCCAATTTATAGGGGTGAACAAACTTGTTCGAGTCACATGCGTTGGCTTCAATTAGTAACCAAAGCTTGTTGGGTATACAAAGTTACCGGTGTAAACAGATTTGCTGTTCCAGAACATTGCACTTGGTAAACCTTTCATAAATATCACCTTCTAAATCAATTAATACTGTCAAATTTGGTTGATTTCTCGGTTCCTTGGAGGCGATAAAACGGACTCATCCTTTGAGCATTTCATTCTTCTCTCAGAAGCTGGTTACAAATATACCACCAAGAAATTTAATTACAAGCATAAAAGTGATTAAACTCACACTTTTCATTTAAATTGATCTCCATCAAATAAAAACTGTAAGTTAATTACAGTTTTGTGAATTAAAAATTTAAGATACTTACAATCAAATAAACCTTATTGCATAGGTGTATTTTGCTCTGTTCAGAATCTGTGACAGCTCATAGTGATTTCCTTTCTCCCTCGACTACTCGCCTCTCTCATCTGGTGGTATGCTTGGTGCCAATTCAAAAGCCAAGACCAGTTAGCATTTATTGCTAAACACTCAATATATTTACGGTTTAAATTTGGCAAAGCACATCAAAAGGAGTCTTCCGTGTCTGAATTCCATTCTGAAATCAGTACCTTATCACCTGCTCCACTTTGGCAGTTTTTCGATAAGATTTGTTCAATTCCTCACCCTTCAAAGCATGAAGAAGCTCTAGCGCAATACATCGTAAGCTGGGCGACAGAGCAAGGTTTTGACGTACGCCGCGATCCAACTGGCAACGTGTTCATAAAAAAACCAGCAACGCCAGGCATGGAAAACAAAAAAGGCGTCGTTCTTCAAGCGCACATCGATATGGTGCCGCAAAAGAACGAAGACACTGACCACGACTTCACTAAAGATCCAATCCGACCATACATTGATGGTGAATGGGTAACAGCAAAAGGTACAACACTTGGCGCTGACAACGGTATCGGCATGGCATCTTGCCTTGCGGTTTTAGCCTCTACAGAAATCAAACACGGCCCTATCGAAGTGCTTCTGACAATTGATGAAGAAGCAGGCATGACTGGCGCATTTGGTCTTGAGCAAGGTTGGCTAGAAGGCGACATCCTTCTAAACACGGATTCAGAGCAAGAAGGCGAAGTTTACATGGGTTGTGCTGGCGGTATCGACGGCGCAATGACATTCGACATTACTCGTGATGCCATCCCAGCAGGTTTTGTGACTCGTCAGCTAACGCTGAAAGGCCTAAAAGGTGGTCACTCTGGTTGTGACATCCACACTGGCCGCGGCAACGCGAACAAGCTTGTAGGCCGTTTCCTAGCAGGTCACGCACAAGAGTTGGATCTTCGTCTTGTTGAGTTCCGTGGTGGTAGTCTACGTAATGCGATCCCTCGTGAAGCCTTCGTTACCGTTGCTCTACCAGCAGAGAATCAAGATAAGCTGGCAGAACTGTTCAACTACTACACTGAGTTACTAAAAACTGAGCTTGGTAAAGTTGAAACCGACATCGTGACTTTCAATGAAGAAGTGTCAACAGATGCACAAGTGTTTGCAATTGCAGACCAACAACGTTTCATCGCAGCATTGAACGCTTGTCCAAACGGCGTGATGCGCATGAGTGATGAAGTTGAAGGCGTAGTTGAGACGTCTCTTAACGTTGGCGTTATCACAACTGAAGAGAACAAAGTAACGGTTCTATGCCTAATTCGCTCACTGATCGATTCTGGTCGTAGTCAAGTTGAAGGTATGCTTGAGTCAGTCGCTGAACTTGCGAATGCGCAAATCGAATTCTCTGGAGCTTACCCAGGTTGGAAACCAGATGCGGATTCTGAAATCATGGCTATCTTCCGTGATATGTACGAAGGCATTTACGGTCACAAACCAAACATCATGGTTATTCACGCAGGTCTTGAATGTGGTCTGTTCAAAGAACCTTACCCGAACATGGATATGGTTTCTTTCGGTCCAACCATCAAGTTCCCTCACTCTCCAGATGAGAAAGTGAAGATTGATACCGTTCAACTGTTCTGGGATCAAATGGTCGCACTTCTGGAAGCGATTCCAGAAAAAGCGTAATCCAAGTCAGATACGAAAAAGGGTGCCGAGGCACCCTTTTTTATTGCGAGCTTTTTATTATCAGCGCTTCGCAAATTATGCACGAGTTTGCGCGTAGGCTGCTAGCTCATCCATAGAAGTCTTAGCAACCACTTCACCATCGATGTAGTAAGTAACGAAATCGCCTTCACGAACACCCATTAGCGTCGCTTTTTCACCATTGTTGTAAGTGATGTCCATTTGAACTGTATTTTCGTCAAGCTGCTGCATTTGGCCTTGTTCGATAACACGGTTGTTTGTTAGAGGACCAATCGGCGCTGTCGTTAGAGACTTGTCTAGCTGGTGGTTTACGTCGATGTAAGTATCCATCTTGGTATCAAAGATGTGTGGTTTACCGTTTAGTGGGTTTTTACCAGTCCAGAACTCTAGTGAGTTGAACACGATGTAGTCAGCCGCAATAGCAACACCGTAAACTGGCGCCATTAGCATGTTTAGGCCACCACGAGCGTAACGGTTATCTACTGCTTTTAAGTTAAAGCCCATCACGTAACCCGTTACTGCGTTACTACCTACACAGCCAGAAAGAGAAACTGCAACAGCAGTTAGTGCGCCAATTTTAGCAATCGCCTTTTTCATCAAAACCTCTAGTTAAATGGTATTAGGTCAAAAATTCGGCGGGGATATTAGCGGATAAAAAGGCCCGGTAAAAGTCAGTTTTTTTCAAATAAATTTGATGTATTAAATTTAAAACAATGCCATTTATACCGTGAATATAATGACAAAAAGCAGCATCAAAACCAGTTCATTCGAAACAAAAACAACCTCAAAAGGAATACATTCAAAGTACATCTGGCGCTTTATTACTCACATCAACAAAATGTTTTTTTCGTCACATCAACAAGAATGATTAGTGTGATTTTGAACCAGTTGTTACATTGTTGATAACGTATTTGACAGAGATGGTTTATGGCCAGAAGTAAAAAAAGCAAAGTATTTGAGCTACTCGGGCATCAAGTACAACCAGGGCAGCGATTAGAAACTGAATTTGAAGCAGCGCAGCTTTACACGCACTCACCGCTTTCTATCCCTGTGGAAATTATCCACGGTAAGCAAGAAGGTCCTGTACTCATGGTGAATGCCGCGATCCATGGTGATGAGCTTAATGGCGTAGAGATCGTTCGTCAGATGATCAACCAACTGGATCCTGCAAAGCTGAAAGGTACCGTGATTGCCGTGCCTATCGTGAACGTGTTCGGCTTTATTCATAAATCGCGCTACCTACCAGACCGCCGTGACCTAAACCGTTGCTTCCCAGGCAGTGAAAAAGGTGCATTGGCATCACGTATGGCGCATGGTTTCTTCAATAACATCGCCAAGCGTTGTGACTATATTTTGGATCTTCACACGGGTGCGATTCACCGTACTAACCTGCCACAGATCCGCGCGAACTTGAGCAATCCTGAGACACTGCGTATTGCAAAAGCATTTGCCACACCAGTGATCGTAGACTCAGCTCTACGTGACGGTTCTCTGCGTAGCGAAGCGGAGAAATGCGATATCCCAGTACTGACCTATGAAGCGGGCGAAGCTCTGCGCTTTGACCCACTATCCATCAGCGCAGGTGTACTGGGCGTTCAACGTGTGATGCAAGCAATCGGTATGCTACGTGCGAGCCGTAAGAAACTACCTGAACCAATTATCGCGAAATCCACCAGCTGGGTTCGTGCATCCGGTAACGGTATTTTGCGTACTGTGGTTAACCTAGGAGACAAGGTAGAAGAAGGCGAAACGCTAGCATACATCAGCTCTCCTCTGGGTCACGATGAGCTTGAACTAGTCGCACCGAAAGGTGGTATCGTTATTGGCCAGCAAACACTGCCACTTGTGAATGAAGGCGATGCTATTTTCCATATCGCTTACTTCAAGCAAAACGATGAAGTGGTAGAGCAAGCGGTTGAAAGCTACATTGAAGAGCTGACTGAGTTTGATGTCGACCAAGTAACGACAGGGCAAATCCCGTTAGACACTCAACAGTAACCTCTTAATTTCCATTAAAATAAAAATGCCCCGAGATGAACTCGGGGCATTTTTTAATTCAGATTTGATGGTACAAATCAACCATCTAGTAAGCTGAGATTACTCTTCGTCAGCTTCAACTTCGCGTGCTTTGCGAGCTTCTTCTTTGCGAACTTTTGCCGCTAGTTGCTCTGCTTCACGCTCTTGACGCTGTACCGCTTTACGCTCATTACGAACCACTTGGTTTTGAACAAAACCCGCTAGTTCTTGCTCAGCCCAAGCTTGTGCTTTCTCTTCGCTGTCAAAGCCTGTTTCACGTTTTGATACTACAGTCTTACGAGATGTCACTTGACGAGTGATCTCTGCGCTCCAACCGTTACGTTTTTCAGTTACGCGGATAGCAAATTTTGGATTTTTAGACATTTCTTTCATTTCCTAAGGGATTAATCAGGGATTCGGTCAACTTGATAACTCCATCTAAGCTGAGCTGTTTAACACCATCCCTTGGTAAGCGCGGTATTAGAGCATAAAAGTTACCGAAACGCTGCAAGTTTTTTACAGTAGATAAGGCATGAACGAATTGGGGAACTCTCACGATTCATTGTTAAAAAGAGATTTCCTACTCCTTCCTTCGTCAGTCTAGGAAATGACGCCGCTGTTCTTTCTCGCATCTCGAAGCGAGGCGTTCCATAGGACGAGATCCATTCTCGATTATCTGAAATAAAGAAAGCGCCGGTCTCTCAACCAGCGCTTATCAGTTTCGTTAATGTTGACGAACGACGTCGTAATTAGCCGATGTTCTTACGTGCATTTTGGAACATACGCATCCAAGCACCATTCTCGCCCCAACCTTCTGGAGACCATGAGTTCGCTACTGTACGGAATACACGCTCAGGGTGCGGCATCATGATAGTCACACGGCCATCTTGAGTCGTTAGACCTGTGATTGCGTTTGGCGAACCGTTCGGGTTGTTCGGGTATTGCTGAGTTGGGTTACCGTGGTTATCAACGTAACGAACTGCAACCGTGCCTGACGCTTCAATCGCCGCTAGGTGTTCAGCACCACGTACTTCTACGCGACCTTCACCGTGAGAAACCGCGATTGGCATACGCGAGCCTTCCATACCATCGAAGAATACAGAGTCAGACTTTTGTACTTCAACTAGGCTAAAGCGAGCTTCAAAACGCTCAGATTCGTTACGAACAAAGCGTGGCCACAGGTCTGCTCCTGGGATTAGCTCTTTCAGGTTCGATAGCATCTGACAGCCGTTACACACACCTAGAGAGAACGTATCTTCACGCTTAAAGAAGCCTTCAAACTGGTTGCGAGCTTGTTCATTGAACAGGATAGACTTAGCCCAACCTTCACCGGCGCCTAGAACGTCACCGTAAGAGAAGCCACCACACGCCACTAGGCCTTGGAACTCTTCCAGTACAGCTTGACCCGTTAGGATATCGCTCATGTGAACATCCGTTGCTTCAAAGCCAGCACGGTCAAAGGCTGCAGCCATCTCTACATGAGAGTTAACGCCCTGCTCACGCAGAATTGCCATCTTAGGCTTAGCGCCTTTCGCGATATATGGCGCTGCGATGTCTTCATTTACATCGAAGCTCAGCTTAACGTTTAGGCCTGGGTCAGAGTTGTCTTTCTTCGCTTCATGCTCTTGGTCCGCACATGCTGGGTTATCACGTAGACCTTGCATCTTGTGCGTTGTCTCTGCCCAGATAGTACGTAGTTCAGTACGGCTACGCTCAAGAACTACAGTCTCACCAGAAGTAATCACTAACTCATCAGATGCTTCTACAGAGCCGATTACGTGTGAACATGCTTCAAGACCGTTTGCTGCTAGCGTTGAAAGTACAGCGTCTAGGTCATAGTTCTTAACCTGAAGTACTGCGCCTAGCTCTTCGTTAAATAGTGCTGCTAGAGTATCTTCGCCAAGGTCAGCAATGTCAGTTTTCACACCACAGTGACCCGCGAATGCCATCTCAGCAAGAGTAACGAATAGACCACCGTCACCCTTATCGTGGTAAGCCACTACTTGATCGTTCGCAACTAGAGTTTGAACGCCTTCGTAGAAACCTTTTAGCTGTGCTGCGTTGTCTACGTCTGCAGGCTTATCACCAAGCTGCTTGTAAACCTGTGCTAGTGCCGTTGCACCTAGACGGTTCTGGCCGTTACCTAGATCGATTAGAACAAGGCTAGTATCGCCTTTGTCAGTACGAAGCTGAGGTGTGATTGTCTTACGTACATCTTCAACACGAGCAAACGCAGTGATGATCAGAGACAGCGGAGAGGTTACTTCTTTCTGCTCACCGTTCTCTTCCCACTTGGTCTTCATCGACATTGAGTCTTTACCCACAGGGATAGTAAGGCCAAGTGCTGGACATAGCTCTTCACCCACGGCTTTCACTGCTTCGTAAAGACCTGCGTCTTCACCCGGGTGGCCAGCTGGAGACATCCAGTTCGCAGACAATTTAATGTGTTTGATATCACCGATGTTTGTCGCAGCGATGTTGGTGATTGCTTCACCCACCGCTAAACGAGCCGAAGCACCGAAATCTAGTAGAGCAACGGGGGTACGCTCACCCATTGACATCGCTTCACCATGGTAAGTGTCGTAGCTTGCTGCAGTTACCGCGCAGTTAGCGACAGGAACCTGCCACGGACCAACCATTTGGTCACGCGCTACCAAGCCAGTCACCGTGCGGTCACCGATGGTGATTAGGAATGTTTTTTCTGCAACCGTTGGAAGACGTAGAACGCGATCCACAGCTTCGTTTAGCTCGATACCATCACGGTTAACTGCAGGATTGTTCGCTTTAAGCGTTTTCGCATCACGGTGCATCTTAGGCGTCTTACCAAGAAGAACATCCATTGGCATGTCGATTGGTGTATTGTCGAAGTGTGAATCTTCTAACTTCAGCTCACGCTCTTCTGTTGCGATACCTACTACTGCGTATGGTGCGCGCTCACGCTTACAGATAGCGTCGAATACTTCCATATTCTCTGGCGCAACTGCCATTACGTAGCGTTCTTGAGATTCGTTACACCAGATCTCAAGTGGGCTCATACCTGGTTCATCGTTTGGAACATCGCGTAGTTGGAAGATACCACCACGTTCGCCATCGTCTACAAGCTCTGGAAGTGCGTTAGAGATACCACCTGCGCCCACATCGTGGATAAATGCGATTGGGTTCTGTTCGCCAAGCTGCCAACAACGGTCGATCACTTCCTGACAGCGGCGTTCCATCTCTGGGTTTTCACGCTGTACTGAGGCAAAATCTAGGTCTTCTGCTGATTGACCAGATGCCATTGAAGAAGCAGCACCACCACCAAGGCCGATGTTCATTGCAGGACCACCCAATACGATTAGGCTTGCTCCCACTGGGATCTCTTTCTTCTGTACGTGCTCGTCACGGATGTTACCCATACCACCAGCAATCATGATTGGCTTGTGGTAACCACGAACCTCTTCACCTGCGTGAGAGTTCACTTTTTCTTCGTAAGTACGGAAGTAACCAAGTAGATTTGGACGACCAAATTCGTTGTTGAACGCCGCGCCACCAAGTGGGCCTTCTAGCATGATGTCTAGAGCGTTAACGATGCGACCCGGCTTACCGAAATCTGTTTCCCATGGCTGTTCAAAACCAGGAATACGTAGGTTAGACGTAGTGAAGCCAACAAGACCTGCTTTTGGCTTACCACCAATACCAGTTGCGCCTTCATCGCGGATTTCACCACCAGAACCAGTCGAAGCGCCCGGCCAAGGAGAGATAGCTGTTGGGTGGTTGTGCGTTTCCACCTTCATTAGGATGTGCGCTTTCTCTTGGTTGTAACCGTACTGGCGAGTTTCTGGGTTTGGGAAGAAACGACCAACATCGGAACCCACCATTACCGCTGCGTTATCTTTGTAGGCAGATAGAACATTTTCTGGCGTGGTTTCAAATGTGTTTTTGATCATCTTGAACAGAGACTTCTCTTGCTTCACGCCGTCGATAGTCCAATCTGCATTAAAGATCTTGTGACGACAGTGCTCTGAGTTCGCCTGTGCAAACATCATCAGTTCGATGTCGGTTGGGTTACGGTCTAGCTTGTTTACGAACGCATCGTATAGGTATTCGATCTCATCATCAGCAAGAGCAAGACCTAGGGTAACGTTTGCGTTTTCAAGCGCAGCACGGCCACCGTTTAGTAAGTCAACGTCTGCTACTGGTGCTGGCTCTGCCACTTGGAAAAGTGCCGCTGCTGATTCGAAATCAGTAAAGATAACTTCCATCATGCGATCGTGAAGAATCGCTTTCAGCTCAACAAGTTGAAGCTCAGAAAGATCAGATGATGTTTCAATATAGTAAGCAGTACCGCGTTCTAGGCGAACCACTTTAGCTAGGCCACAATTATTCGCGATGTCGGTAGACTTAGAAGACCAAGGAGAAATCGTACCTGGACGAGGAGTCGCAAGCAGCAGAAGTCCTTCTGGCGCATGCTCTTCAATTGTTGGACCGTAAGTCAGGAGTTTCTCTAGTTTCTCAACTTCTTGATCATCTAGATCTGCTGATAGCTCAGCAAAGTGAGCAAACTCTGCGTAAATACCTGTGACAGGTAAGCCTAGTTCACGACAAAGCTCTAGAAGCTTGTTAACACGAAATTCAGATAGAGCTGGGGAGCCACGAAAAATTCTCATGTGCTTAGGTCTCTTATGCAATTGGTTAAGGTCTATTGACCTGAGGTGATATTGGAATAAATTCAGTGGGTTAGACTGTTTTACTTCGAAGCTATTCCCGAAGGTTTTTCAAACCTATGCCGATGCCACCTCTTCGTTGCGAGCGCATTATATAGCAATTGTTTTTGTGATGTAACACCAAAAGCAACCGTTTGCGTCATTTTTTTTGTCAAATTAGAGTTACAGCCGAAATGTCGATAAAACACACAATGTCGCACTCGATCTGTCTGATTCACTTTGCCCAACTTGCACGCTTTGATATAAAGGCAACTAGAATTTATCGAGACGTACCAAATTAATGCAAATAAGTCAGTTCAACCGATTCAAGCGCAGCGCCCTACTTTTCGCCTCTGTGCTTCTACTTTCTGCCTGCCAGATTGAATCGGAGCCTAAAAGTGAGTTTGAGCTAATCCAAGAACGTGGTGTTCTGCGAGTTGGCACTCTCAACAACCAACTTTCCTATTACATTGGTCCTGATGGCCCTGCTGGCCTGGATTACGAACTGGCGCGCAAGTTTGCTGAACAGTTAGGTGTTAAGTTGGAAATCAAACCTGCTTTCCGACAAGCTGAGTTATTCCCTGCCCTGAAAAAAGGTGATATCGATATCATCGCGACAGGTTTAAACCAAACCTCTCAAGCGGTACAACGCTTCCGCCCTGGACCTGCTTATTACTACGTCAGTCAACAAGTAGTGTATAAGAAAGGTCAACTGCGCCCACGCGATATTGACCAGCTAATCAGCTATCAAGAATCTAAAGATGACAAAGCGGAAGATAAAGAAGCCAATGCTGGTGCAGAAACGCTACAAATCGTTGAACAATCACAATTTGTTCCAACATTAACTACGCTACAAAAAGAGTACCCTGAGCTTCAATTTGAAATTGTTGGTGATGCGGATACTCGCGATCTATTAAAACAAGTATCTACAGGTGAACTCCGATTTACCGTAACTGATTCGGTAGAGTTATCTTTGGCTCAGCGACTTTATCCTGACCTTGCACAAGCCTTTGAGTTAACAGAAGACCAGCCAGTGTCTTGGTTTACACGCCGATCTGAAGATGAAAGCTTGTACGCAATGTTGATCGAGTTCTTTGGCGGCATCAAACAGTCTGGTGAACTAGCAACATTAGAAGAGAAGTACATTGGTCATATTGAAGCGTTTGATTATGTAGATACTCGAGCCTTTATTCGAGCACTGGACAACACCTTGCCCAAATGGGCACCACTGTTCCAGAAATACAGTGAAGAGTTTGATTGGCGCTTAATTGCCGCGTTAGCTTACCAAGAGTCACATTGGAAACCTGCTGCAAAATCACCAACAGGTGTGCGAGGCATGATGATGTTAACGCTGCCGACAGCAAAAAGTGTTGGCGTAACTAACCGCCTTGATCCTGAACAGTCAGTACGTGGTGGTGTTGAGTATCTACGCCGTATCGTGGCCCGCGTACCAGATTCAATCAATGAGCATGAGAAGATTTGGTTTGCATTAGCATCGTATAATGTCGGTTATGGTCACATGATGGATGCTCGAAGATTAACGAAGGCACAAGGTGGCGATCCAAATTCATGGGCAGATGTGAAAGAGCGTCTACCGTTACTGCGTCAGAAGCGTTTCTACAGCCAAACTCGTTACGGTTATGCTCGTGGCGATGAGGCACGTAACTACGTTGAGAGTATTCGTCGTTACTACCAATCGATCATTGGCCACGTGAGCCAAAAACCTGCGATTGATGAAGATACCGACGACCTACAAGTGATACCACCGCTCAATCCAGATTTGCTAATTTCAGGAGCGGTAGAGACACTCGCTGAGCAAGTTTCAGGCGCGGTTGAAGCCACATCAAATACTGAAGGGAGTTCGCCTCAAGGGACAGAGCAAACGCCTGCTCAAAAAGCAGAATAAACCCTTCGAAAATAGCGAGCACTCAGCTCGCTATTTTTTTATTGAGTCAACAGATAAAGTTATCTAGAATCCAGTCTTTCGGGCTTATCTAGCTTGTGATTCTATTTGGTGTCATACCAATAACTGGCTCGCATGAAAGAGATGCTCTTTTAGTCACCTCTCCTCGAACTGATGCCACCTTCCTCTGTAAGCGTGCTTCATCAGAATGTCATCGATTGATAATGAATCAGACGCTTTGCGGTGCGAGTGTCGGAGAGTGTGTTCGTTGCCTGCAAGAGGTTCTGAATATGAGAAAACGCAGAGTGCAGTCAAAACGTTTGAATAAGACAGTGGCTGCAAACCGCCGTAAGCGCAAGCTTACAACAATGAAGAAAAAAGTCAGTGCACGTAACCGTGTATTTGTTCACCTAGTGAACCACTGAAACTTGAAGCAAACATCTACTTCTGAGTAGGTGTTTGCTAAAAACTTCTAGGCGAAAAGAACTCATTCCCTCCCTCTCAACCTACTTTTCTTTATTCTCCTGCTCGTTCTCCAACGCTTTCTGCGCTTCCTTCTTGGCTTTAATTTCTTTACGGCGACGCTTAAAGAAGGCTTGTAGCTGAGAGCGGCATTCATCCTCTAATAATCCGCTTTCCACCGTCGCGTAATGATACGCCGCTTGGCTTGCGAATAAGTTCAATACCGTCCCTGCCGCACCTGCTTTTAAGTCTGGAGCACCATAGACAACACGCTTGACTCGGCTGTGTAATAACGCACCTGCGCACATTGGGCAAGGTTCTAAAGTGACATACAGTGTGGTATCAAGAAGCCTGTAGTTACTCAAGGCTTCGCCGGCTTTGCGCAGTGTCTGGATCTCCGCATGCGCCGTTGCATCATGAGCACAAATAGAACGGTTCCAGCCTTCAGCAATAATCTCTCCATCTTTTACCAGAACAGCGCCCACCGGCACCTCCCCTTCAGCTTCAGCTTGCTCGGCAAGCTCCATCGCACGGCGCATAAATAGTTCGTCTTGAGGGGAAAACTGAGAATCTGACAAAAGGAAGCTCCGGAATTTGGGATAGATCGTGATTGAAAGTGGATTTTAACCTTCAAAGAGGGGAAGTGGAAGCGGGATGATTTTACCTGTTAGGGTACAAATACCGTGATTCAAAGCAGTTTGATTGTCACCTTCAAGAGTGAGGCACAAGCAAACTGAGGCGCTCTTCAGTTGCATTATTAACGAGAGATTCCCGACAACGCTCCTTCGTCGCTTTCGGGAATGACGTTGAATAAATACAGGACTGTCTTCTCGTCATCCTCAAGCGCGAGGTACAAGCAAACTGAGGCGCTCTTCAGTTGCATTATTGACGAGAGATTCCCGACAACGCTCCTGCATCGCTTTCGGGAATGACGTTGAATAAATACAGGACAGTCTTCTCGTCATCCTCAAGAGCGAGGTACGAGCGAGTTGGGGATCTCTTTATTTTGTGTCCCGAAGGGCAAAGTCCGTTCCCGCCTCCCAAAACAAAAAAGCGCCAGTCTCTCGACCAGCGCTTTCGAATTACCAATACCTAAATAGTTGGTGTTGTAGCTAGGCAACAAGCAAGTTCAGCCCTATGAGCATAGAGGCTCTATGTGATTAGGGCGGCCAGCGCTCCGGTGAACTTGCGCAGTTAACAACGCTACAGCGCCAAATATGACGGTATTTACATTGTGTAAGTGTATGGCGCTTGGATACCTAGAGGAATACCAAGCATCCAGTAAACCACTAGGAAGATAGACCAGCCGATTAGCATTGCAATCGAGAATGGCATCATTAGCGATGCTAGTGTACCGATACCTGTCGACTTCACGTAACGTTGACAGTAAACCACTACTAGAGGGAAGAATACCATCAGAGGTGAAATGATGTTCGATACAGAGTCACCTACACGGTAAGCCGCCTGAGATAGCTCAGGAGAGATACCCACTGCCATTAGCATAGGAACTAGGATTGGACCGATAAGAGCCCATTTCGCTGATGCAGAACCGATTAGAAGGTTTACAGAAGCTGTTAGAAGAATCATACCGATGATAGTTGCTTCACCAGGTAGGTTCATTGCTTTCAGACCTTCCGCACCGTAAAGCGCTAGCATCGTACCGATGTTTGATTGCGCAAATGCAGATAGGAACTGTGCACAGAAGAACGACATTACGATGTATGCGCCCATAGTAGACATGGTATCCGCCATCGCTTTGATGATGTCGTTACTTGTCTTGAACGTACCAGAAACTCGACCGTAAACGTAACCTGGAATGATAAACAGGATGAAGATCAACGGAACGATAGACTTCATGATTGGCGCAGAGAACGCAGTGATCTCACCTTCAGGTGAACGCAGTGCAGAGTTTTCTGGAATAAGCGCCACAACGAGAAGAGCGATACCCGCCATCATTGCCCAACCAGCGTAACGGAACGCTTTAGACTCAAGCTCCGTGAAAGAACCTAGATCTGGTGCTTTCTCTGCGTCTTCGTCGATTGGAGTGTTCTTTAGACGTGGCTCGATGATTTTCTCAGTTACGTACCAACCGATAGCAACAATGATTACTGAAGATAGACCAGTAAAGAAGATGTTCGCTAGTGGGTTAACCACGTACTCAGGGTCCAGAACCTGTGCAGCTGTTTGCGTGAAACCAGCCAATAGAGGATCGATACCTGAAGGGATGAAGTTTGCAGAGAAACCACCTGATACACCTGCAAACGCTGCCGCGATACCCGCTAGAGGGTGACGACCAGCCGCGTGGAAGATGATACCACCAAGAGGAATAACTAGAACGTAGCCCGCATCCGCCGCAGTGTGCGATACGATTGCTACAAGAATTAGCATTGGAGTAAGAAGTTTAGCTGGCGTGAAGTTCAGCATCTTCTTAAGACCAGTGGTGATGAAGCCAGAAGAATCGGCAACACCTACACCCAACATCGCTACAAGAACGATACCAAGTGGTGCAAAGCCAGTGAACGTTGTCACCATGTTAGCAAGGAAACTTGCTAGTGCTTCGCCTGTTAGAAGGTTAGTGATTGTGAGAGCTTCGCCAGTTCGAGGGTTTAGAAGGTCGAAAGAAACATTCGACAAAAGTGCAGACGCAGCCCAAGTAATGATTAGTGCCCAGAAGAACAAAATCGCAGGATCAGGAATTTTGTTACCTGCTCGCTCGATAAAGTTCAGGAAGCGATCCATACCGCTCGGCTTCGGTGACGGTGCCTTATTTACAGCTTGGTTACTCATGGTAACTCCATATGAATGATGTTGGTGCCATGGCCTATTTGAATAATTATAACGGCCTATTTTCAACCGAGCATTCTATTAAATAGCAAATCAGAAAGCACAAGGTTCTGGCATTTTTTCCATATTTGGAGACATATTTTGCAAAATTACCATATCAATTAAACATAATAAAAACAGTTACACCCCAGCAAAAACAACAACAACACAACGTTTTGTTAACCGAGAAAGATTAAGATAAAAACCAGACATAACAAGCAATTTAAGCATTCGAAACACTGATAATTCAATGTCAACTCAGTCAAATTCACTATAACGCGAAATCATTGTTTGCAATTCAACACCTTGTGTATCTCCTGCCCTATCAAGCCAAGTTGCCTCAACCTTTACCACTTTTAAATTCGCAATAGGTGCAGGAAGTAGCTCCCATTGAACTGTATATGCGCCATTGGTTGAGTTACCTGCGATGATATCTGCATCAAAATCAGCCACCACAATGTCAGAAGAAGCAGAAGAGGCACCGCGAGTTCGAAACCACTCAAGCTTCTCTTCTGCAAGCTGTAAAGCCTCTAAACTGTTTAGCGCGTATTCTGACTCCTTCTCCATGTATACCTGAAGTTGGGTCAAGCCTAATACCCCTCCGCCTAGCAATAAAGTAGACACAAGTACTTCAATTAGACTAAATCCTTTCTGTTTAGAAGTCATTCCACGATCCCTTAACCCATTTGACATTAATTGGAGTAGAAAACGAGTTAATTACGTCAGAGTTAAATGCAAGCCTTAGTGAGTTATCAAACAAAGCCATTTGCCCGTCAGCATCAAAGATCTGTCCACCTGTTAAGGAAAATGAGCCCCGCTGGAAGTAAGTTGCCAATAATGGCGATATACCTGATGAAGTCCCATACAAAGTATCTATATAAGTATTAAAGTTTGCATTTAAATAAGGCTTGATATCTTTCAAATTGTCCCATTGTTCTTGAGTCGGTGCGTACCCACTATTGAAATGAAATAACATACCTCTGATCGTGCCACTACCGTTAATACCTAACACTCCGTTATGAACTAAAATGAACAAGTTCAGTTTGTCATTTTTACTTTGTAGCTGTTTTAAGCTTGTTAACTGGGTATCAGTTATTTGGCACGAGCCATCGATCCAGATTTTATATGGCTTATTATCCTTTAACTCATTGATAAACTTACTTACACAATCAATATCTTTCCCACCGCCCATGGATACAGTCAGGAAGTTTTGAGCAGGATCATCTCGAACAGACTGCCATTTATCTTTCTCGACTCCAAAGTAGTCTAAGAATGGATCCAACTTTGGGTCTTGTTGAATATCTAACTCAGCGTACTCCCTTTGATAATTCCCATCTGCATCTTGCCAAATACCTGTGTGAACTGAAGTTTCTGTTTGGTAACTGGAACCACAGTTTTTAGATTGATCGAACCCTGCGGAAGGAGGAGGGATCGCACCACCTAGCCCTTTATTGGTTATACCTGACGCAATAAACCTTCGTTTCACAATTGCGCCGACACACTCGTAGTAGCCAGCATTGTTATATCTCCCAGGATCCGGGGGTGCAAGCACAGCGGAGCCATGAGCAATAATGTCTGCTGTAGAACGGATCGCACCAAATCCTCCTCCTCCAACAAACGCCAGTTTTTTTGCAACCCGTGCATAGCCAACTTCTGAAATCAAAATATCTGGTTCATGAAGAGAGCCTTGAAGGATATCAATTGAATAACTAGTACATTGCTGTGCTAAATTTGCAGGAACACCTGATAAGTTGTTATCTACTATATGGGTAAATCCACACTCTAAGCCACCTTCGGCTTGCCAATGCTCCTGCCTTGATACGATTTGGTTATTTGCCTGCTTTATTTGATAAAATAATGACTTGTAACTCCCTAAGGTGACGACTAAAGCTGCAACTAGAAGCATGCTAGTAACCAGTAATGTGGCAGCACCGCTTTGCTTATTCATTCCTGCCAATTCCTTTGTTTGATAGTAAAACTCTGAGAGGTGTTCACATTACTGTCATGAGCAAGTTGAACGGATAGATTTACTGTTAAGAACGCGCTTTTTACTCCATTATGTTCGACCTTTTCATTCGCAACCTGAAAGCTATTTAGATGAATCCAATTCTCATCGAATAAATTATTACAAGGGCCTACTTGGTTCGAAAAATCCTGAGCTTCAACAATATTAATAACTCGGTTCGCTAAGTCTCTTTCACAAATATAAAAAGAAGTATCAAGCTGACCTCGTTGCTCATACACCACATTTTTGTAATATGGGACCCCACCTGAGACTTGGGATAAATAAGCGTAAGCTAATAACGTTTGGTTGGCATTGCTGACTGAAAAGATCGTACTATCAGCCCCGACCAATTTGAGTGAAAGACCATCTGAGCCATCATAGCCAGCCCTCTGAACATCAGACCTCAGCATTTGCAAAACACTCGTCGTATTTTGTAAAAGACCAAGCTCTTGTGCTCTCTTAGTTGCTAATTGCTGCCCCTTTAAAAAAACTGAGGTAACGGTTGCAAGTACAATCAAGCCAAATGCAGAGGATATAAGGAGTTCAACTAACCCCATTCCAAGCTGATTAGATCGTTTCATATTTTCACTCCTCAGCAACCAACATAACCAAAGTACTGCTCTGTTTGGCTATTACTACACATTTTGAAACGAGCGGAACGAGTAAATGAAATAAGTTTGAGTTCTTTATTTGTGTTATTAACCGGATGAAACCTAAAATGCCCAGAGGCTGGCCGACCATGAATACTATCAAAAGAAATTTGTGATGAATTGTAATTTGAAGTGATAAAAATCCCATCATATGGCTTACCAGATAGGGTCAGTAATTTATTTCCTAAATTGGGGTCAATATTATCAGTCAACTCAAGCCACCAATTTCCACTACTATCACTAGCTCCAACCATATAGATATGTATCCATAGACGCTCGCGCCTAAGGACTGCTTCAGATTTGGCCTCCAGAACAAAGCCATGCAGCTCCTTTGCTAAGCGCTGCATTTTGCTAGTCTCTAATAAACCATGTAAGTTTGGCGCAGCAACAGCAGCAACGATACTAAATACCGCTAATGAAATAATTAGTTCCAATAAAGTAAAGCCGCGATGCATTTCCCAAATTCCTATGAAAAGAGCTAAATGTTCAAAACCATTCTTGCAGTGATGCTATCAGCTATTAAAAATAGGAGGAGAAGAGAAAAGGAACTACTCGAAATGATTCGAACAATTATATGTAACAGTTACAAATTTAGATTAAGTGGAATGACATTGATCGAGTTAGTTGTGGTATTGGCTATATTAGGTGTAGTAACCGCTGTCTCATACCCTGCATATGTTAACCACACTTTAAAATCACACCGCACTATTGCCTTAACCGATATCAGCAGAATTCAGTTAGAACTTGAAGCAAACTACAACGGACAATATGATTGGAGCACTCTTATTTCCCAAGGACGCTGCCTAGTATGTAACTCTGATCGAGACCGCTTTACATTCTCTGTAGCTAGCTCGGCAACTGAATCATATATTATCTCAGCAACAGCGAAGCCTGAGAGAGGCCAAAGTAATGATAAGTGTTTCCCTAACAGACAAAATACTATAACACTCACGTCTTCTAACGTAGCATCACCAAGTGCTTGCTGGGAGTAAGCATCATTGACTGAGCTACAAACACAAAAAAGCCTGCATCACTGCAGGCTTTTTATTGGATTCAACGAACCGAGCTATTAGCTAGTTAGATCATCGAAGAACTTCTTCACACCGTTGAAGAAACCTTCCGATTTTGGCTTGTGCTTAGTTGCAGCATCGCCACCACAAGACTCATCAAACTCTTTAAGCAATTCTTTCTGACGAGCGCTCAAGTTAACTGGAGTCTCTACTACAAGCTTAACGATTAGGTCACCAACACCGCCACCACGAACGCCTTTCACCCCTTTACCGCGCATACGGAACATACGTCCTGTTTGCGTTTCTGTTGGTACTTTAAGGTTCACACGACCATCTAGTGTCGGAACTTCAACTTCACCACCTAGAGCAGCCATAGCAAAGCTAACTGGCACTTCACAATACAAGTTGTTGCCTTCACGTTCGAAGATATGGTGCTCTTTCACGTGAACTTGTACGTATAGGTCACCTGCTGGTGCACCCATTTCTCCAGCTTCGCCTTCGCCAGATAGACGAATGCGATCGCCAGTATCAACACCTGCTGGGATCTTAACGTTAAGTGTCTTAGTTTTCTGTTTGCGACCTTGACCATGACATTCGTTACATGGGTCTTTGATGATCTTACCTTTACCATGACAGGTAGGACAGGTTTGCTGCACAGCAAAGAAACCTTGGCGCATTTGAACTTGACCGTGACCATGACAGGTTCCACAAGTCTCAGCTGAAGAACCTTTCTTCGCACCGCTACCGTCACAGGTATCACAATGAACAAGCGTTGGTACTTCGATTTCTTTCGATACGCCACGAACAGCTTCTTCTAGCGACAGTTCCATGTTGTAACGTAGGTCTGCGCCACGTTGTGCACGTTGCTGACCACCGCCACGACGACCACCGCCAAAGATATCGCCAAAAACGTCACCAAAGATGTCGCCGAAATCAGCACCACCGCCACCAAAACCGCCGCCGCCGAAGCCGCCACCGCCTTGTTCAAAAGCAGCATGACCATACTGATCGTACGCCGCTTTCTTTTGAGGGTCAGTGAGAATTTCGTACGCTTCTTTTACTTCTTTAAACTTATCCGCAGCAGATTCATCACCCTGGTTACGGTCTGGGTGGTATTTCATTGCTAGACGCTTGTACGCCTTTTTGATATCGCGCTCAGAGGCATCACGGCTTACGCCTAATACTTCGTAAAAATCACGTTTTGACATGTTCTTCGTCACCAATTAATTACTGCAAACGGCATGATTTACCGCTTGGTGTTTGTATCGTTCTAGGTAAGTGCACTTATTGCAAAATACTTAACTAGAAAGACAGCTTGGACAAACAGACGGGCGTAAGAGTTACCCCAAACGCCCGCACACAAAAGTCTTATCGACTCTAGGCGACCATAAGCCGCCTAGTTAAGAAATATTATTTCTTGTCGTCTTTAACTTCTTCGAACTCAGCATCAACAACATCGTCTTCTTGAGACTGTTGTGCACCAGCGTCAGCACCTTGTGCTTGTTGCGCTTGAGCTTGTTGTTGAGCGATTTCCATTAGCTTTTGAGCTGCAGTCATTAGCGCTTGAACTTTAGCGTCGATCGCTTCTTTGTCATCACCTTTACGTGCAGTTTCTAGCTCAGAGATAGCTGCTTCAATCTTCTCTTTCTCTTCTGCAGGTAGAGCTTCACCAGCTTCTTCTACTTGCTTACGAGTACCGTGAATCATTTGGTCAGCTTGGTTACGTGCAGTTGCTAGCTCTTCGAACTTTTTGTCCGCTTCTTTGTTAGCTTCTGCTTCTTGAACCATTTTCTCGATGTCGTCATCGCTTAGACCACCAGAAGCTTGGATAGTGATCTTCTGCTCTTTACCAGTTTGCTTGTCTTTCGCTGAAACGTGTAGGATACCATCCGCATCTAGGTCGAAAGTAACTTCGATTTGTGGCATACCACGTGGTGCAGCTTGGATACCTTCTAGGTTGAATTGACCTAGAGATTTGTTGAAAGACGCTTGCTTACGCTCACCTTGAAGAACGTGGATAGTTACCGCGCTCTGGTTGTCTTCTGCTGTAGAGAAAACTTGGTTCGCTTTAGTTGGGATAGTCGTGTTTTTCTCAACTAGCTTAGTCATTACGCCGCCCATTGTCTCGATACCTAGAGACAGTGGAGTAACGTCTAGTAGAAGTACGTCTTTAACTTCACCCGCAAGTACACCACCTTGAACTGCAGCACCCATTGCTACTGCTTCATCAGGGTTTACATCGCGGCGAGCTTCTTTACCGAAGAACTCAGCAACCTTCGCTTGAACCATAGGCATACGAGTCTGACCACCAACTAGGATTACGTCAGTGATGTCGTTTACTGATAGGTCAGCGTCAGCTAGAGCAACTTTTAGTGGCTCAAGAGAACGTTGTACTAGGTCTTCAACTAGAGATTCTAGTTTCGCACGAGTCACTTTGATGTTCATGTGCTTAGGACCAGTTGCATCAGCAGTAACGTAAGGTAGGTTTACGTCAGTTTGAGAAGTAGAAGAAAGCTCGATTTTCGCTTTTTCTGCTGCTTCTTTAACACGCTGCATTGCTAGTGGATCGTTCTTAAGGTTGATGCCTTGCTCTTTGTTGAACTCGTCTACTAGGTAGTTGATTAGACGGTTATCAAAGTCTTCACCACCAAGGTGAGTGTCACCGTTAGTTGCTAGAACTTCGAATGTTTTCTCGCCTTCAACTTCATCGATTTCGATGATAGAGATATCGAATGTACCACCACCAAGGTCGTATACCGCGATAGTGCGGTCGCCACCTGACTTGTCTAGACCGTATGCTAGAGCAGCCGCTGTTGGTTCGTTGATGATACGTTTAACTTCTAGACCTGCAATACGACCAGCGTCTTTAGTAGCTTGACGTTGAGCATCGTTAAAGTAAGCAGGAACTGTGATAACTGCGCCAGTTACTTCCTCACCTAGGAAGTCTTCAGCAGTTTTCTTCATTTTCTTAAGTACTTCAGCAGATACTTGAGGAGCCGCCATTTTCTGGCCCTTTGCTTCTACCCATGCATCACCGTTGTCAGCCTTAACGATTTTGTAAGGCATGATTTCGATGTCACGCTGAACTTCTTCGTCTTCAAAACGACGACCAATTAGACGCTTGATTGCAAATAGCGTGTTAGTTGGGTTAGTTACTGCTTGACGTTTCGCTGGTTGACCTACTAGCGTCTCACCGTCAGTGTAAGCAATAACCGATGCAGTAGTACGTTCACCCTCTGCGTTTTCAATTACACGTGGTTTGTCGCCGTCTAGTACAGCAACACATGAGTTAGTAGTACCTAAGTCAATACCAATGATTTTACCCATCAGGCTATCTCCGAATAAATTCTATTTTGTTTTGCTATATCCCCTATGTGGGGACTTAGAATCGGGTTTCAACCCTTGCTCACAAACTAAAGTAATGTTGTTTGCTTCTCTTATGCCCAATAGATAAGGGCTGCAAATGGCTTTTCAAGGGAGAGAGTGAAAAAAAACAAAAAAAAGTTGCGCAAAAGGCGAGAGACGAGCGCAACTCTGCCCCTTTCGACTTTTCAATCTCGATTCTCGTTTCTATAAAAGAAAAAGCGAGGCATATAGCCTCGCTTTTCAACTAAGAGTGTATTGCAAATTATGCGCTTGCTTGTGCAGGCTCTGCGTCTACGACTTCTTCTTTACCAATCTCGCCTTCAGACTTCGCAACAATAGTGTTTACTGCTGTATCACCAACTACGTTAGATGAAGTACAGAACATATCATTGATACGGTCTACAGCTGCAATGATTGCTAAACCTTCTGGTGGAAGACCTAGTTGGTGTAATAGAACACCTACCATCACTACGCCGCCGCCCGGAACACCACCAGCACCGATAGAAAGTAGCAAGATAGTTAGACCAAGAGTAAAGATATCAGCAGTATTGATTGGCTGACCAAACGCGTTTGCGACAAACATAGTTGCTAGTGCGATATAGATAGAAACACCAGACATGTTCATTGTTGCGCCCAGCGGTACACCGAAACCAGCAACCGACTTAGAAACCTTAAGCTTCTCAGTTAGCGTGCGCATTGTTACCGGGATAGTTGCGTTTGAACTTGCAGTTGATAGTGAGAATAGGATCTGCTCTCGAGTTGCACGTAGGAACGCTTTTGGTGAAGTGCCCGTCGCAATACCTACCGCCATTGGGTAGAAGAAGAAAATCCAGAACACTAGCATTGCAACAACAAGTGCTACGTAGCCAGCAACAGACATCAGCGTGTTTGCATCCAGTGTTGCACCTAGTTGAATCATCAGAGCAAATACACCGTAAGGTGCAAGGCTCATTACTAGACCAACCAGCTTCATCATGATTTCGTTCGCCATTTTAAACGTACGAATTGCCGGGCCGCCTCGAGAATCCAAAGCTTGAATAGCAAGACCTGTCAAAATTGCCATAAAGATGATTTGTAACATGTCGCCATTTGCAAACGCTTGTACAGGGTTGCTTGGAACGATGTTTACAACCAACGAGAAAATGTCAGGTGTTTCAGTTGTTGTTAAGTTAACAGTTTCTGAAATCGTGCCTGCCAGATTTGCATCAGCACCCGGTTGGAAAATAAGACCAACGGTGAGTGCCGCAGTAATCGCGATGATGGTGTTGATAATGTATAGAGCAAAGGTTTTACCACCAAGACGACCAAAAGCCGTGATGTCTTTTAGGTCCACGATACCGCATACGATAGATACGTAAACAAGAGGTACTACTAACAGCTTAATCAATGATACGAACATACCACCAGCGCCTTCCGCTGCGCCAAGTAAATAAGTATCAAAGAGAGCAACGCCACTAAAAAGATACTGAATTGCAGTACCGATCAGAAGACCCGCAAACAAGCCGATAAAAATCTTGCTAGAAAGCGATTTATCCATCATAAATCTCCAAAATGTTGTGTTTGCTATTTATACTTTTATAGTTACATCTGCTGGTTTTTACGGCAGACCTCGCGAATAATACACACCACAGTTACAAAATAAAGACTTTCTTTACGAGATTGTTAATAAATAACATTAAAAGTAAATCGCTAGATCTACATTCATATTCAGAATTAAATTTTGATTGCGAGTGATAACAGGAACTTATAGACACACCCATTCCATAAGTAAGCAAGATAAAGAAAGGATATCCCTTATTGGAAAAATTTTTACCAATAAGAAAAAATTTGAAGGGGATCAAATTTCATTTTGCGCACATATTCAGAGAGATGAATATGTTGATGGTAATGTTTGAAACAAAAACGCCCGCTATTGAATGGCGGGCGTTTTAATATATTTATATCAATGATTTAGTTGATTACTTAGCAACCATAACCATTGCAGGACGAACAACTCGACCGTTTAGCTCGTAGCCTTTTTGCATCACAAACATAACTGTGTTTGATTCGTGATCTGGGCTTTCTTGAATAGACATCGCTTGGTGGAATTCAGGGTTGAATGCTTCACCTTCTGGGTTGATCTCTTTCAAACCAAATTTCGATACTGCATCTACAAACGTCTTGTGTGTTAGCTCAACACCTTCAAGAATTGGCTTAACCACTTCGTGCTCTGCATCTGCAGCTTGAATCGCACGCTCAAGGTTATCGATAACTGGAAGTAGTTCTTCAGCGAATTTGTTCAGAGCGTACTTACGAGCTTTATCGATTTCTTGCTCAGTACGACGACGCATGTTTTCTACTTCAGCTTTAGAGCGAAGAACCGCATCTTGCTGATCTTTCACTTTTGTTTCGCTAGACAGTAGTGCTGCTTCTAGTTGAGCAATCTTAGCGTCTTTCTCATCACCAATTTCTTCAAGTTCTGCTTCAGCTTCTTGCGCTGCGGCTTCTACTTTCTCAGCTTCTTCGATGATTTGATCAAGCTCTTCTTCTGTAACTTTGTTTTCTTCGTTGCTCATGATATCTCCAGAATTCAACTTAATGTCCTTAAAGCCACTCACGTTTTGTGGGCTTTAACCACATAAAAATTCGCATATTTAGGTAACTTGCCATTATTATGGGGATGAAGATTCCTGATTCAAGCCTCTTTAATGCGGAAATGCTATGAAAAACCCATGTAACGTGATCGCGATTATCGGAAAACCACGAGATCAGCAGGCAATTCAAACTCATAGAGAGTTATACGAATGGCTGACATCCGAAGGTTACCAAGTATTTATCGATGATCGCCTTGCTGCAATTTTAGACGAAATCCCGCAAAGCCAGTTTGCTAGCCTCGTAGAGCTAGGCAAAAACGCCGATCTCGCTATCGTTGTTGGCGGTGATGGCAACATGCTGGGTGCCGCTCGCATTTTATCTCGTTTCGATGTTGCTGTGATTGGTGTCAACCGAGGTAACTTGGGTTTCCTGACGGATCTAAATCCTGACGATTTCAAAGAAGCATTAAAAGCCGTATTAAAAGGCGAATATATAGAAGAAGAGCGTTTCTTATTGGAAGCAGAGATCCATCGTCATGGTCAAATCAAGAGCCATAACGCGGCATTGAACGAAGCAGTGCTCCACCCAGGACAAGTGGCGCACATGATTGAGTTTGAAGTTTATATTGATGACAGCTTTGCGTTTTCGCTGCGTGCCGATGGTTTAATCGTCTCTACTCCAACAGGCTCTACGGCTTACTCTCTGTCAGGTGGTGGACCTATCTTGTCACCAAGCTTAAACGCGATTTCTCTGGTACCAATGTTCCCTCACACATTGTCTAGCCGCCCATTAGTTGTCGATGGCAAGCGTCGTATTAAACTGGTCGTTTCCCCAGAAAACCGTGGCACTCAGGAAGTAAGTTGTGACGGACAAGTTTCACTACCTGTCTCTCCTGGTGATGAAATACACATCTACCAGAGTCCGAATGTGCTCAAGCTGATCCATCCGAAAGACTACAGCTACTATCACGTATTAAGAAACAAACTTGGGTGGTCGAGCAAACTGTTCTAAACAAAATAAAAAAGGTTGATGTTCTATCAACCTTTTTTATTTTTCAGAGAACAAACTATCAACACCAAAACCATTCATCACAACAATCACTCACCCTACACACGTTACTAAAACAATAGAAAATTTGAAGCTCTGGGCAAAAACCACACGATTTTATAAAAGAAAATAGCTCATATGCCACAGAGTGATATTCTGGCAGTGAATAGAGCAATGGCTCTAACATACAATAATCAAAGAAGGACAAGCTATGAAAAAAACAATAATTCTGTCTGTTCTAAGTACTTTAGCGATCGTTGGCTGCCAATCTGATGAGAACCAAGTGACAAGTATCTCAAACGATAAAGCGCAAGATATCAGTAATACCAAACGAGCGTTAGCTCTAGAACTTAGCCAAAACTACGCAGCATTAGAACCCATGTTGCGCAAGGACATTACAGCACAACAAACCAACATTCCTGTTTCAAAGTTCATTGAACAAAACCCGACTTCTCCAATGAGTAAGCAACTGGTTCAAGCTGACGAGCAAATAAGAAACTGGAAGGGCGTATCTGAATACTCAAGTGAGTTACTTGAAGTACGTTTAGCTAACGATGCCATGTTACCTACTTGGCAAGCGGGTGATATGAGTCCGCTATTTGCTTATGAACCTAGTGGTGATGATGAGCAGTGGCAATACATCGAAGCATTTGATGTATATGGGAACATTCACGAGTTAAATGTCTATGAACTACCTGACGTGCCTGTATTGGTGATTGACAACAACAGTACCGCAGAGCTAAAAGCGGGCCTTCAAGCAATGCAAGCTGAAATGCAAAAGCTTGGTCAAGCAGCCATGATTCAACCTTATGCAGAAGGGAAAGTGCTACAAAGCATGGCACAACCGGAAGCCTCAGACACACAACCAATCCAAACCACCCAACTCAAAAAAATTCGTTTAGCAGATGATCAGGAGCCGTGGATTTCAGGCAAAGCTGAAATTTATGCTTTGGTAACTGGCGTCAACCCAACACGAGATGAACCAACGCTAGACTTAGTTGAGATGCCATATTTGGATTACGACAACAAAGACTACTATCCGAACCAAATCATCATTCACTGGTCTCGTTACCGTTGGGGCGCAGCAGACATTGTTCTGATGGAGCAAGATGACGGAACGGATTACAAACAGTTGGCAAAATTGCTCGTTCAAGTAGCTGAAGAAGTACTAAAAGCAATTCCAGATCCAGAAGTACAGGCATATGCCATCATTCCTCAGATCACCAACAAGATCATTGATGCGATTCCTGATGGGGTTCTGACCAATGATGACGATTTCGTTGATGTTTACTACACCCTGATGCAAGACACATCTTACGTCGACCATCCTGGCGCGGGAGTCAATGCAGTGGTCACATTAGAACCGCTTACCATTAACCCAACTCGTCCGTAACTTGTTCAATTTAAATAGGTCGTTGCATTTTGCGCGGCCTATTTTTCCTCTCTCCATCACAAAAAGCCGCTTCTTTAAGAAAAAATACCGCACCTGACTTTACTGTATAAAGAAACAGTATATACTGTTTTCTTATACAGTATTGTTCAGTTATACAGGTAAATAAAAATGCTGGCTCATCTAAGTGTTAATAATTTTGCGATTGTTAAGTCTTTACAGCTCGAGCTTTCAAAGGGCATGACCACCATTACAGGTGAAACAGGTGCAGGTAAGTCTATTGCAATTGATGCTTTAGGTCTTTGTTTAGGTGGACGTGCCGATGCTGGTATGGTGCGCCAAGGCGAAGATAAAACAGAAGTCAGCGCAGCCTTTTTACTGGATAACAATCTACACGCAACGCGTTGGCTAGAAGATAACGACCTGCTGGATGGCAGTGAATGTATTTTGCGTCGCATCATCACCAAAGAAGGCCGCTCAAGAGCCTTCATCAACGGCAGCCCCGTCCCACTTTCACAACTCAAATCTCTTGGGCAACTGTTGATCAATATCCATGGACAGCACGCACATCATCAATTAATGAAAAGCGAGCACCAAATGGCCATGCTTGACCAATATGCGGGACATTTAAACTTACTAAAGAGTACACGCAGTGCTTACCAGAATTGGCGTCAAGCAGACAATAACCTTAAGCAACTAAAAGAAAACAGCCAGCAAAACCAGGCGCAAAAGCAGTTGCTTGAATACCAAATCAAAGAACTGAATGAGTTATCGCTAGGTGAAGAAGAATTCGCAGAGCTCGAACAAGAGCACAAACGACTATCCAATAGTGGTGAACTCGCCGCTACCTGTCAGCAAGCCATCGAACTTATTTACGAAGGTGAAGAAGTCAATGCGCTTGGTATTTTGCAATCGGCCAATCACTCCCTAATTCAATTAGCTGAACTGGATGAGAAGTTAGCAGAGCTACCAAATATGCTGGCAGAAGCAATGATCCAGCTAGAAGAAACTAAAAACGAACTTCGCAGCTACCTTGATGGTATTGATGTTGATCCGGGCCGCATGGCTTATGTCGAAGAACGTTTTACTAAAGTGATGTCGATGGCTCGTAAGCATCACGTTATGCCTGATGAGTTATACCAACATCACCAAGATCTGCTGGCACAGATCGAAGCATTAGATTGCTCCGATGAACGCTTGGATGAACTCGCTCAAGAAGTCGAACAGAAATACCACAGCTTCTTAACTCAAGCGGAAAAACTGCACAAATCACGCAGTCGTTACGCAAAAGAGCTGAACAAGCTAATCACGCAAAGCATGCACGAATTAAGCATGGAGAAAGCGGTATTCAGCATTGAAGTAAACAACGAGAACACCCATCCGTCGCCATTGGGTATGGACAGCGTATGCTTCTTGGTTTCAACCAACCCAGGTCAACCGCTGCAACCTATTGCAAAAGTCGCATCGGGTGGTGAGCTATCACGTATCTCGCTCGCAATCCAAGTGATCACCGCTCAGAAAGTCGATACACCAAGCTTGATCTTTGACGAAGTGGATGTAGGTATCAGTGGTCCAACAGCAGCGGTTGTCGGCAAGATGCTGCGCAAACTGGGCGAATCAACTCAAGTAATGTGTGTGACCCATTTACCGCAAGTTGCAGGTTGTGGTCACCAGCAAATGTTTGTCGCAAAACACACTAAAGGTGGTCAAACTGAAACACAAATGCGCTCACTAGATGAAGAGCAACGTGTGGCGGAATTAGCTCGCCTACTTGGTGGTAGTCAAATCACAGATTCTACATTGGCAAACGCAAAAGAACTGCTTATCGCGGCTTAAAAGCTCAACAAGGGATGAGAAATGGATATCAGAGCAATCAGCAAAACCAACTTCATGGAACTCGTCCCTATTTTTGTTGAGTTAGAACAATACTACTTCAAGGAACAAGCCGCGTCAGAGCATGAACTGACGAATTACCTAAAGCAGAAAGTCTTCTCTGAACACTCTGGTGTAAACATTATTGCTGCTTACGATAACAGCATCGTATTAGGTTTTGCATCCTATACAACGATGTATCCTGGCCCAAAACTCTCTGGTCAAATGTACTTGAAAGATCTATTCGTATCTTCCAACGCCCGAGGACGTGGTGTAGGCATTGCATTGATGAGGCATCTCACCTCCTTGGCAATTGAGCAAGGGTGCCAAAGGTTGGATTGGACGGCTGAAAGTAACAACCCCATAGCAGGACAGTTTTACCGATCGATTGGTGCTGAGCTAGTCAGTGAAAAAGAATACTACCGCTTCGCAGATGATGCTCTACACGCATTTGCTGCATCAAAATAACTACTCTCGTTCATTATCGCCATGGTGCCTGCGCTTACCCAACCACAGGCTATAAATTTAAATCTGACTTTGGTCATTCCACTAATGCGTATTGAACCGTCATTTGGAGCGCAATATCAGTGAATAAATGCAACTCAACTCAAAAATCGTTGTCAGACTCCCTACCATACGACGCATAGCTTTTTACATCTGCGTCGAGCTTGTTTATTATCAGCGCAGTATTTTGAAGGTTACTAAGAAATTATTATGCAATTAAAGAAGTGGTTAGTTGCCGTACCATTAGCAATGACTTTGCTGACAGGATGTTCGGTATTGGAGAAACTGGTTTATCGCATTGATATCAACCAAGGCAACTATGTAGAACAAAGTGCGGTAGATAAATTGAAGTTTGGGATGACTAAAGCACAGGTTCGCTTCGTTCTTGGGTCACCAATGCTTATTGAAAATGGTTATCCAAACACATGGTATTACATTTATCATCATACGCCTGGACATGGTGACCCTGTACAAAAAGATCTGATCGTTAACTTTAATGATCAAGGAACACTCGCGGATATCAGTGGCGATTTTCCGAAAAGTGACGCCTTTTACGAGCAGATCCAATAATATCTTCTATGAAAAGAAAAACCTCCCAGTTGGGAGGTTTTTCTTTTTAACGATATCAAACTAGTCCGCTGCCTTTCGCAAAGCATTTGGTTTACCACCTGTCACTGGATCCGCGCTACCAGAGACCTTTGCTTGCTCAGCACGTTTACGACGGATCTCTTTCGGGTCTGCCAATAGCGGGCGGTAAATCTCGATTCGATCTTTATCGCGAACCGTCGCATCTAATCGAACATTACGGCTGTAAACACCAACTTTGTTCTTTTTCAAGTCAATCTCAGAGTACAATTCAAGTACACCAGATTGGCGGATGATCTCTTCAACAGTCGCGTGGTTATTCACCACTAAATTGAACACTCGCTGCTCTTGAGGCAATGCATACACCACCTCAACGTGGATCATATCCGACTCAATACTCATAGCACTCGTACACCTGTTTCGCACGTTTCGTGAAAGCGTTAACCATATTGTTGGTTAGTTCATTAAAAATCTTACCGAAAGCCATTTCGATCATCTTGCTGGAGAATTCAAACTCAAGCTTAAGCTCGACCTTACATGCCTGTTCATCCAAGGCAGTAAAAATCCAACCACCTCGCAACGTCTTAAATGGGCCATCAACTAAGTTCATCATGATAGCTTGACCATGAACAAGCTCATTGGACGTCGTGAATGTTTTGCTGATGCCTGCTTTTGCTACATCGACAGAAGCTACCATGCCACCGTCCGAAGACTCAATGACTCTTGAACCTGAACAACCAGGTAGAAACTCAGGATACTTAGAAACATCATTGACCAAGTCGAACATCTGTTCTGCACTAAAAGACACTAAAGCAGAACGGCTGATTTGCTTCATACACACTCCTATCGATACGCGTACATGTTTAAGGCTTGTGCCAATTTTACTTTTATTCCACGATAGCGCAAATAAAAGGATTTCCTAACCCATATCCAACCCGTATAATGAGGCCATTATGGTAAAGAAAAAATCAAAGCAAAAAGCGGGTAGCAACACTATCGCGCTTAATAAAAAAGCTCGCCACGAATACTTCATTGACGATGAAATTGAAGCTGGCTTGGAGCTACAAGGCTGGGAAGTAAAAGCACTTCGCCAAGGTAAAGCCAATATCGCTGAAAGCTACGTTTTCATGCGTGACGGAGAGGCTTTTGTCAGCGGAATGACCATCACTCCTCTTAACCAAGCCTCTACACACGTTGTCGCAAACCCTACACGCGTGCGCAAATTACTGATGAGTCGTCGTGAACTCGACAACCTACTTGGTCGCATTAACCGTGAAGGTATGACGCTAGCAGCTTTATCACTGTACTGGTCTCGCTCTTGGGTGAAAATCAAAATCGGTGTTGCGAAAGGTAAAAAGCTTCACGATAAACGTACCGATCTTAAAGAAAAAGATTGGGCTCGTGAAAAAGCACGCGTAATGAAGAGCTCACTGCGCTAAACTTGACCACTTAAACGCATAGTACTGGACAGCCTAGGCTTTTCTGTTACTATGCGGATATTACCTCTGGGGCTGATTTAGGATTCGACGGGAATTCAGAAGTCTGAGGTGCATGCCGAGGTGCGGTAGGCCTCGTTAATAAACCGCAAAAAAATAGTCGCAAACGACGAAAACTACGCACTAGCAGCTTAATAACCTGCTCAGAGCTCTCTCGCCCTAGCTTCCGCACGTAAGACGGGGACCAACGAGAGATCAAACCCAAACGCGCTAGCCCGGATTCTCCCGCCTGAGAGATGAACGGCGAATTATAATTCAGGATAGTCATTCATTAGCGTGTCGGTTCGCAGGTGGGTGGTGAATTTAAAGATCGACTAAGCATGTAGTACCAATGATGAAAGGTTTTCGGACGCGGGTTCAACTCCCGCCAGCTCCACCAAACGTTTGGAAAGGGCCAACTCGAAAGGGTTGGCCCTTTTTGTATCTGCAATCTGTATCTCCCCTCAACTCATCGCTTTGATTCCTAGCCAAAATCTCTTAGTCTGTGGTTAAGCATTCACCAATGGACATGAGATCATGCTAAAAGGCAGTGAGTACCCTTCTATTCGTGCGCTGCGAACCTTTGTTGCAGTTGCTAACCATCTGAGTTTTTCTAAAGCGGCAGAGAGTTTGTGCGTGACTCAAGGCGCCGTGAGCAAACAAATTGCGACATTAGAGCAACTGGTTGGGCTACCTTTGATTCAGCGTGGTATCAATGGTATTGAGCTCACTGAAGAAGGAAAACGTTACTTACCCAAGGTGACCGAAGCGTTGGAAATCATCCAACATGCGACGGCAAGCTTGATTCAAACCGACACAGAGCAAGAATTATTGGTGGTCGATGTCACGCCTTCTTTCGCCAGTTTGTGGTTGGTACCGAACATTGATGCCTTCCATCAAAACCATCCTGATATCCGCGTTAAAGTGCGTACCAGTGATGGTCCAATAAATCAGTTAGACGTAGACAGCGACATCACCATCCGCTGCCTTCCTCTCTCCAGTCACTACGAACATGGTCGATTGTTGCGTCAAGAAACGCTGCTGCTAACGGGCTCATCAAGTTCTTCAACGTGTAACGACAAACAATCCATTACGGATTTCGCTTTTATTCCTCAAACGACGCGCCCGCAGTTGTGGGAGCAGTTCAAACTAGAACAATCTCTGCAAAGCGCGATTCATTATCACCCTGTCGGTCATGAGCATTTCTATCTTTCCTATGAAGCGGTAAGGCTTGGCAAAGGGCTTGCTCTTCTGCCTGATTTTATGGTGCAACAGCCAATGTCGAGAGATGAGGCCTACCACATCCAGCAACTGAGTATGCTTAGCCATTATGGCTATTACGTATTTGTGCCGAACTACCGTTTAGCGGCGCGAAAAGTCTCGCTGTTCAATGATTGGCTATTTACTCGGCTTGGAGAAGGCGTCGGTTAGATAACGACTCCGCTTCAATTTTTCAATCTGTGGTTGAAGCCAGCACATCAAAAGATATTCGCGTTACACTGAAGGTGTTGCCAACTGTAATGAGGGTTTATGACGTTATCTCCTGCCTTTCTGCGTAAAATCTGGTACTCCCCTTCAGTCAACCTTGGTCTGCGTGCCACCAGCGCGATTGTTCTGTTCATGGGGTTGGGTGTGCTATTCAACCAAATCAATCTCGCCATGACGGCTTTAATGACCATGCCCGCAGCATTGATCAGTGGTTTAGACACTGCCGGCCCTAGGCGCTGGACACGCTTTGCGATTACCGCTTTCACGTGGAGCATTACGCTCGTCATCAGTTATGCCCTGCTGAATATGGGCTTACCACTGTGGCTGACTTACGGCGCGATGGGAGCAATATTGGCGAGTACAGCAGTGAATGGTCCGTTTTGGGGACGTCTTGGCATGTCGAGCTTACTGATCGCGGTCGTGAGCTTATCGCTACATAATTCCAGCGCGGTAATTGGTCTCTATCCTATGTTGGTGTTGGGGCCACTCACTTTTTCGCTGTTCAGTTGGCTTTGGTTTGCTTTATGGAAACATTACGCGCTGCGTGTTTGTCTTTCTGCGATTTACGAGACGCTAGCGGACTATATTCAATATCGCCAAGCTTTCTTGCTTGGAAGCGAAAACGATGCTCCGAAACGACGCATCAAATATCAGTTGATTGAACTGTTCCAACAAGCGCTGCAATCAGAATCTTTTCGCTCTAAACATGAAGATGCCAACTCTCTACGCCAGGCTTTGTTTTTGGCGCTCGATACATTTGAAGTCGTCTTGAGCAGCCATACCAGCAACCCTGACCTGCTCAAGCAATTTCAATCCAGTAAACCGAAGCGAGATCTGCTCTTGGTTTGGAGCCAACACTGTCAGCAAAGATTAAGACACAAAGCCAAGCAGCTTTTGCATAACACGCATGAAGAGATGGAACACTTGAGCTCACTAGAGCAGGAAGCCCATGATTTGATTGAGGCGGTGAAGCTAGAAGACCAACCTCGCTTTCGCTACTGGGCATACGCGGTCAAGCATATTTCTCGTCGTATTGAGCTCAATGAACCCGCTTATGAACGCTCCTTTGAGGTGCAACCATTCGAGCTGTCTTTTCGTTTACCAAGTCGAGGCAACCCGATTTGGCGCCACGTTACTCGCGTTGGCTTGATGTTTGCTCTTGGCGCTGGGATTGCCGAATACTTTGAATTGATTCGCCCGGATTGGGTATTAATTTCCATGTTGATGGTGATTCAGCCGAGTTTCTTGGCCACCCGCAGTAAGACTTGGCAACGCTGTTTAGGTACTGCGCTTGGGGTGCTTTTCGCTACCTCCTTGATTCACCTTGGTGTTCCGACGACTATCATGTTTGTGTTGATCGCAGTCTTATTACCCATCGCAATGCTCAATATTATGCGCCATTACTCGCTGGCAATTGGCTGTATTACCGCACTGTTGATTTTGGTTTATCAGACCATGGCACACCAAGGGCTCGACTTTGCCGCTCCGCGCTTGATCGACAATGTCGTCGGTGGCGCAATTGTCTTGCTCGGTTATGGCTTATTGTGGCCACAATGGCGAGGCAAAGAAATTCACACTCAAGCATTGAAAGCGCTCGATAGTTCAAAAAGCTTATTTGTGTATTGCTATGAGCAGTTACAAGTTGACACAGAGCAACGTGATCATATGGCGCTCACTAAGCAACGTGCCGCTATGCTCACTGCTGAAAGCGACCTTGAGCTGATTTACAACGAGATGCAGCAAGAGCCAAGGCACACTCGCGCCGATCCGCATTATTACGAAGATATGTTGAGCCATTATCGCTTGTTGAGTCACTACCTCTGCTTGCTGATCCCTCTAGTGAGAACGGGCACCCATTATCAAGGCTCACCGCAAGTCGAACGCCTGATTCATGATGCGATGGATGCGTTGATCAGTACGATTCGTGACAATCGCGTGCATGAGCTGCCAGCACTGAGCAATAAAACCGATGCCGATCATCCCTCCTCAACGGCTGGTCAACGATCTGTCGAAGAGATCATCTGGTTAGCATTGATGACGATTAAGCAAATGCACGACTTAGTAAGGCGTAACCTAAAAGACTAAATACGCATCACTATTATCAACGGCGTGTCAGATTTTACTGACTGAGAACAACGTCGATTGACCAAGCTAACTAACAGGAGTATCACTCCAGCTTCGTTCCACTTTTGTTAGAGGAAAGCGTTTGGAACACATAAATGAACTATTGATGGCGATGAAGCCGCTGCTTGAGCAATATGGCTATCTCGCCCTTATCGTCAGCATCTTTCTTGAAGGTATTGGTATTCCGATGCCGGGGCAATCGCTGATGATTGCGGCGTCTATCATCTCATCTGAGCATGTCATGAACCTTAGCCTGGTGATGATAGTCTCTTGGTTGAGTTGCTTTTTGGGCAACACGTGTGGCTACCTGATTGGCTATTACTTTGAAGGTTGGTTAGATAAGAAAGGCTATATTTCTGGTCCCAAAATGCAAAAGCTACAAAGTACAATTCAGAAGTATGGTCCTGCTTGTTTGGTTGTTAGCCGATTCGTGGAAGGGATGAAGCAGTTCATGCCGCTTGCTTGCGGTATTGCTAAGATGCCGCGCAAAGAGTTCTTATTAGGTAACGCGCTTGCAACCACCATTTGGGTTGCCGTGTTCAGTTTGCTCACCAACTTCGCGTTTGAGCATTTGAGCGTCCTTAGCCAGTTCTATACCGATCATCGCTACGTGGTTTGGTCTAGCGCAGCGTTGTTGTTCTCACTGATGATCTTCGCGCTCCTCAAACGAAAAAAAGCATAAATACTCTACACAAGTAAAATTCTACAAAGGCTCACAGTATCAATAAGATATGTTATGTGAGCCTTTTTTCTTGGTCTTTTCGATTAAAAATAACCAGCCATTTAGACGTCTAGACGTTGACAAGTCTTTGGTGTCAGATTAGTCTGCTCGCCTTATTTGTTGATTATGTTGTCGTTCACATGTCTGGTTCTAAAAATTCTAATAAAGCAATCGCACCATCAGCGGTCGCACTTTTACCTTTAGTGCTATTCCTTGCGCTGTTTATTGGCGTGGGCACTTACTTATCCTTGCAAGGCGTCGATTTCGCCTTCTACCAACTACCAGCGCCTATCGCGGTATTGCCTGCTGTGATCCTTGCGCTCATCCTAAGCAAAGACAAACTCAATCGCTCTATCGAACACTTTATGCGTGGCGTTGGTCATCAAGACATCATCGCGATGTGTATGATCTACCTGCTTGCCGGTGCCTTTGCTGCAGTAGCAAAAGCGTCTGGCGGCGTAGATGCGACAGTTAACCTTGGTCTTTCTGCGATTCCAACCAGCATGATCTTGCCGGGTATCTTCCTGATTTCTGCGTTTATCGCGACGGCAATGGGCACCTCAATGGGCACCATCGCTGCAGTTGCGCCTGTTGCTCTGGGTATTGCTCAATCGGCAGGTATGAGCCTTCCATTGACTGCTGGTGTAGTACTTAGCGGCGCAATGTTTGGTGATAACCTTTCGATCATCTCAGACACCACCATTGCGGCAACCCGTTCTCAAGGCTGTGAGATGAAGGACAAGTTCAAAGAGAACATCCGTATCGCACTACCAGCAGCACTGGTGGCGCTTGTGATCTTTGCCTTCAACAGCA
Organism: Vibrio sp. SCSIO 43153; assembly: GCF_023716625.1. Taxonomy (NCBI): domain Bacteria; kingdom Pseudomonadati; phylum Pseudomonadota; class Gammaproteobacteria; order Vibrionales; family Vibrionaceae; genus Vibrio; species Vibrio sp. SCSIO 43153. The sequence continues at coordinate 635,766 of NZ_CP071855.1, read as the reverse complement.
CAGCAACTCAAGTACCAGAAACTGGTCCTATTGAATGGCTGAAAGTGCTGCCATATGTGACGATTCTTATCCTTGCTGTATCAGGCATGAATGTGTTTGTCGTGCTTACTATTGGTATCGTTTTAGCGGGTGGTGTGAGCTTGTCTTCTATCGATGATTACGGTCTAACCAACTTCGCACAAGACATCTACTCAGGCTTTGGCAACATGCAAGAGATCTTCTTGCTATCTATGCTGATTGGTGGCTTGAGTGAGCTTATGCGTCGCCAAGGTGGTCTAGCGTTCCTGACTAATCTAGTGAGCGGCATCATCCGTACGTTTGGTTCTAACCACTCGAAAGAAGCAAATGGTCGTGCAAGTGAACTAGGAATTGCAGGTCTGGTTTCGATGGTGAATACCTGTACCGCCAACAACACGGTTGCCATCATCGTATCAGGTAGCGTGGCTCGCCAGCTGGCAGAAGAGAACAACGTTTCACCACGTCGCTCTGCAAGTTTGTTAGACATCTTCTCGTGTGTTATCCAAGGCGTATTGCCATACGGTGCGCAAGTTCTGCTGTTGGGCTCGGTATTTAACCTTTCTCCACTAGAAGTCGTCGCGAACTCTTATTACTGTTTCGCGCTTGCAATTGCAGCGATCGTGGCGGTGTTTATCAAGCATCCAGCACGTCAGCCTGTACCTCAGACTGAAAGCTAAAATTAAATTTGAAGAAGGCTCCGATTGGAGCCTTTTTTATGTCCATGACTAAATGGACTCTCGAAAACTTTCCGCATCATGCAAGGGCACATAGAGCAATTTACTGACCTCTTTTAGTCGTTGGACTTGTTCTGCATTGCTTTTTGCAAGTTGACCATCTGGACTCAAATGGTTGTTCTCAAAGCCTATCCGAACATCCAATCCCAGTAACATTGCATGGGTTAAGCAATCTTGCTCTCTCGCGCCAAACGCACACACGGCACACCTGACGTTCTCTTCGATAAAGCGCTCTAAGTGCAGTGTCCGTAAATCCCATGGCGAAGATTGTTGAGCCTCATGATATCGACCAAGTACCACTAACGCGTGTTGGTTTTGCTTCGGTAAAGCGCCTCGCTCTCGTAGGGAGAAATAGCGTTCGATGTCTGCCTGATCATACAAAATGATTTGACTGAGAATGCCCTGAGCAGCGACCCAATCAAAAAAGATAAGACCTTGCTCCTCACTCTGCTCATCAGGAATCAGTTCACGCAAAGCAAAAGAAGCGGCTTCTGGTTTTACCGCTTTGATCAGCGCCATTTGCTGTTGTGGTGAATACATGCCAACAGCCTCAGTCGTGAGTTGAACAATCATCGAATCCCCAACCGCAGCTTTCACCGCGTAGTAGATTTCTAAGTTGTCATCAACCTCTAGAGAATGCCTGCCTTGCACATCTCTCGCGTGCAAATGGATCATCATAGACCCTGCCGTTTGACAGGCTTTCGCCTCGGCAACCATTTCTTCAATATTCATCGGCAATTGAGCATGGTCTTGCTTGGTTTTTCTCGCCCCATTGGGCGCAACAATAATCGCGATTCGAGCTCTTTCAGTTGGGGAATTTATTACCATGTTTGCGACACCTCTCTGAGTGTACGAGAGAGCTTTTCCACCAGCTCGTCAATGTGGCTTCGTTCGATGATAAAAGGCGGGGCGAGGAGAATATGATGCCCATTTACACCATCAATCGTGCCGCCCATTGGGTAGCACATCAGTCCATTTTTCATCGCTTGTTGCTTGATCTTTTTGTCTGCCAAAATTGAATTAGGCAGAGGTATTTTACTTACTTTGTCTGCGACAAGCTCAATGCCAAGAAACAGCCCTTTACCACGAATATCCCCAATATATGGGAAGTCTGAAAGCGCCGATTCGAGCTCTCTTTTTAACATTGCTCCTTGTTGATTGACGGCTTGCAGGAGCTTTTGGGCACCGATGGTTTGAATGGTTGCAACGGCGGCTGCGCATGCGACGGGATGCGCCATAAAAGTATGCCCATGTTGAAAGAATCCACTACCAGACGCGATTGCTTGATAGACTTTGTCATTGGCAACAACGGCACCGATAGGTTGATAACCCGCCCCTAACCCTTTCGCCATACAGACTAAATCTGGGACGGCTTGCTCTTGTTCAAAAGCAAAAAAGCTACCGCTGCGCCCAACGCCACACATCACCTCATCCATGATCAGCAGCACATCATAGCGATCGCAAATCTCTCGTATTCGTTTGAAGTAACCTTGAGTGGCAAGCACTGCGCCCGCTGTTGCGCCAACAATTGGCTCTGCAACAAACGCCATGACGTTATCCGCACCCAGTTCTATAATTTTAGCCTCAAGATCATTGGCAGCTCTCAGTGAATAATCGAGTTCTGACTCATCTTCTCTTTGATAACGATAGGCATAACACGGCGCAATATGATGGCTTGGGTGCAAGATGGGTTTGAAAGGTTCTCTCCGCCATTCATTACCACCAACAGCCAACGCACCAAGCGTATTACCGTGGTAGCTTTGTTGGCGGGCAATAAACTGCTTTTTCTCTGGCTTACCGCATTCCACAAAGTACTGCCTTGCCATCTTTAGTGCCGATTCAACCGCTTCAGAGCCTCCACTGACTAAGTAGACGTGATTGAATTGTGATGGCATTTGCTTGCAAATCAACTCAGCCAACTGCTCACTAGCTTCGCTAGTAAAAAAGCCCGTGTGAGCAAAAGGCACTTTTTCGATCTGGTCGAGCATGGCTTGTTTAACAGCTTGGTGGCTATGCCCAAGGTTTGAAACAGCAGCACCGCCGCAAGCATCGAGGTATTGGTTGCCTTGATTATCGAACAGGTAAACCCCTTCCCCTCTGGCGATAGTGGGCAATTTGGCGTGGCAATGACGGTGAAACACGTAAGACATGAGCGTCCCTTCCTAGTGACTATTTTCTAAGCATAGTCAGTAAGATAAGACTTATACGCAAGGTAAGAAAAGTACACCATCATGAGCATTTGGAATACCGTAACCCAAATACTCAAAAATCATTATAAATAAGTACGTTATAGAAATAAGGCCAGCTTTTAGCAAGGCTGGCCTATGGGTAACCCAAAGCTCTGTTGAAAAGTATAATTACGCGTTCAGCGCTTGTTCTAAATCAGCCAGAATATCATCGATATGTTCAATACCGACAGACAAACGAATCATCTCCGGAGAGACGCCCGCTTGCTTTTGCTCCGCCTCACTCAACTGTCGGTGCGTAGTTGATGCAGGATGACAAGCAAGCGACTTCGCATCACCAATGTTTACCAGTCGCTTGAATATCTTAAGCGCATCGTAAAAACGTACACCCGCTTCGTAACCGTCTTTTAAACCAAACGACAAGATCGCCGACGGCTTACCCTGCATGTATTTCTCAGCCAACGGATAGAACTCGGAATCTGGCAAGCCTGCGTAACTTACCCAACTCACTTTATCGTGCTGGCTTAAGTATTCCGCAACTTTGAGTGCATTTTCAGTGTGTCTCTCCATGCGCAGCGACAGCGTTTCCAACCCCTGCATCAACATAAACGCATTCATCGGTGACAAAGCAGAACCGGTATTACACAATGGGACAGTACGAGCACGACCAATAAATGCTGCCTCTCCAAACGCCTCGGTATAAACCACGCCGTGGTAAGAAGGTTCGGGCTGATTAAATACTGGGAAACGATCTTTGTGTTGCGCCCAAGGAAACTTGCCCGAATCAATGATGATGCCACCCAATGTCGTACCGTGGCCACCCACGTACTTAGTCAGTGAATGCACCACGATATCTACACCAAATTCGATTGGTTTACATAGCACAGGAGTTGCGACCGTATTGTCGACAATCACAGGCACTCCCTGCGCATGAGCCAAGTCAGCAACACGCTCAAGATCGATGATATTGCCAGCCGGATTACCAATGCTTTCACAGTAAACCGCTTTGGTATTCTCATCGATAAGCTCAGCGAGACTTTCAGGTTTGTCATCCTTTGCAAAACGTACCTCAATACCTTGGTTCGGCAACATATGCGCAAACAAAGTGTAAGTGCCACCGTATAGCTGAGGAGTCGAAACGATGTTATCTCCGGCTTGCGCTAACGTGAGAATTGCATAGTTGATTGCTGCACTGCCAGCACTGACAACCAGACCAGCAATACCGCCTTCTAGTGCTGCCATGCGTTTTTCCAACACATCATTGGTTGGGTTCATAATGCGTGTATAAATATTGCCTGGCACCTCCAGATTAAAGAGATCGGCTCCATGTTGAGCGTTATCAAATTCATACGCCACGGTTTGGTAAATCGGTGTTGCTACAGATTTGGTTGTTGGGTCTGTTTCATAGCCAAAATGGATCGAGAGTGTTTCGTCTTTCATGCATCTTCCCTGAACTATTGAGTGAATGGTTATTCTTTTATATTGCCGATTTTTTCAGCAAAGAAATACTGCTCTAGTCACAGGGAGGAAACTAGGTTTTAGAAAGGCCTTGTTGAGGGGTGACTAACGTAAAACAAAAACCGCCTCAATTGAGACGGTTTATAGCTGATTATAAAGTAGTTTTAAGTGCAGCTTTAACCGCCTGATTCAATTTGCTTAAAACCAGTTCAAATACCCAGCGGATAAATGAATAGGTAAACTTAATCGCAATCTGAGCACCTTTACCGGCAAATACCAGCATATGTCCAAGTAAGCCTTTTACACGTTCTGCAAATTCACTTGATAATTCTGAGATCTTAACCATTGAACGTGCAATAGCATCGTAGATAGTTGAAATCGCCGAGCCTAAATTTTGCAGCGCAAATACTGCGGAAGCATACCCCCCATCAAATAACAATGTCAGAATTGCTGCTGAGATTTTGTCTGCCCAAAACTCATTCTGTTTGGTTTCAAGTCGGTTGTTATAATTTAAGACTACCCTTTCAAATGCATTGGCAACCTTTTGAGAATAGATTTCTTCCCAACTCTGAAACTCCGTCAATTGAGCATAACGCTTGATACCATGAGCTGTATGATCTAACCCCTGCTGCCTGCTCGATAAATACTCCGTGCCATTGTAAGGAGCGTGATAGAAAGGCCATACAGGAACTTTAGGTACTGGGTCAGCTCCATTAACACATCTAAAAATACTATCTAGACGTTGAGTTGCATTCATAGAGAAGCTTTTTCCACCTACTCTGGGAGCACCAAATGTATAAAGGTGAACTTTTGCTTTAATTTCAGGAGAAGATTTAAGCCAGTTAGCAGCTAAAGTGGCTAAAGCGCCACCAAGGCTATCGCCCACACAGTGAATATTTATCAATTTATCTGACTTACTGTTTTTTACGAAAGCTCTAATTTCAGGGACCATAGAATTGAAGGTTCCTTGAAATCCATTATGCACTAGCTCTCCAGATTGTGTCCCTCTAGGATTTGCCGTCGCATTAGTCAATCCATCAGCAAGTGTTTTAGTACCTCTAAATGAGAGTACGATATCTCTCTTATAAATTTCACTAACCCCTTCACCTGCAACGACAAAACCTGACGTAGGTCGATAAAAAAAGGTTCATCGCGGCTTTCCGGGGAAAGCCGCTTTTATCTTTAAGAAGAAGTAATCAGTATCTCGATAGCCATATCCCATCCGCTTGATTAACTTTATCTTGTTATTTATCCCTTCAAGCGTACAGGTATTCAGCGGATAGCTTGCTGAAGCAGTGATCCCATGAAGGTATGGACGGAGCTTTCGAGCGAACTCTTTGAGCGGCTTAATTTCACTCTCATTCACTTGTCCCAACCATACCTGCCACAGGTTTTTAGCCTGAAGTTCTGAGCCGCAACGCCACAGTTCTTTTAATTGCGCACCCAGCAAGTAGGTTGTCATCAAGTCCTGATTCATATTCAATATTTCTGTGAGGTAGCTTTCCTGTTGTGTATTTAAATTATCCCTATTTTTCAATAATACCCAGCGCGAACGTTTGACCCATTGCCTTGCTTTTTTATCCTGTTTTAGCTTATTGGCTTGGTCGACTCTGACTCTATCCATCACTTCACGACCGAACTTAGCAACAACGTGGAACAAGTCATAAACGACACGGGCATTTGGGCAATGCTCTTGGACTTCAAGGTCAAAAGCCGTATTCATATCCATTGCTACTGCTTCGATATTTTTTCCGTGCTCGCCTAATTGTTCAAAGAACGGTCGAATATCCTTGCGGCTACGACCTAGCCCTATCCAGATAACCTGATGACTTTTCGCATCTGCAATGACTGTCGCGTAACGGTGCCCTTTAAAAATGGCAAACTCGTCCATGACGAGTTGCCTTAATTCACCCCATTTAACTTGTGGTACTACTTGTTGAAGCCGACGTTTATCTATCTCTTTGATTGTGTGCCAATGAACGCCTGTCACTTGGGCTATATGTTTAATTGGTAGCAGGGGCAACAACTGCTCTATATAGCTTCGTAGGCGGTTAGTGATACGAGCATAAGGTTCCAACCAAGATAGTCGTTCTGTTTTAATGCCACAGTGACTGCACTTGATGCGTCGGGTTTGAACGGACAGTTCAACGGGAGCTCCTAGCAGTGTGGCTTCCTTCACGTTGCGCCATTGATACTCATGTATGGCTTGAGCTTTAAGCCCGCACGGACACCTAGCGATAGAGTTAGGTTTGAGAGTGAGCTTTATTAATGATGGAGTCTGATGAGACTTTACTATATGAAAGCCTTCCCAGAATGAAGATAGGAAAGTATGATTCGACATGAAAACGGTAGTTTGTGTAGGTTTTGTTTGGCGATAAAACTCTATCACTTACTACCGTTTTTGTTTTCAGTTCCCGCTTATCCGCGATGAACCTAAAAAAAGCCTCCAGAAGTTCCTGATATCACGTTGCTAACATCAAACTTAAAGTGGGCCTTTGTGTTTTGCTGTAGAGAAATGCTTTTTCTTTTTAGTCTTGCTTGATAAGCAATAGTTGCAATATCTGATGCAATCGTAGGTGATAATACGCTCATATTATTCCTCTGGCGGTAAGTCATTTGTTTCTTTAATCAACTGGTCATTTGTATACCCCTTTAATCCTTCCCAACGACAAACCGAGACTAAAGGTAGATATATTCGCTCTCCACTTTGAGGCTCTCTCAACTCATAATTGAGTTCCTCATGATTCAGTTCGCAGTTAAGAGCCAACATTAATTCAGATGCAAAAGGAATTGGCTTTGCATGCTTGGTAGCGTTCCACAGATAAACTTCCTTGCCTTCTTTGGTAGTGTATATTTCTTGAGCTACAACGAAGTTCTGCCCGAAAACATCTTCTGGCGCTCTCGAGCGAACCTGAAACTTAGGGAAATAAAACTCCCCTCTTGAGTCAGTTATTGCTTCATCGGAGATTTTCTCTCCATCTTTGTAGCCTTCATAGAATAAGTCTCGATAAACCGTTAACCCAGCTTGTGGCACGCCATCAAGCGTGATAACACCACGAACTTCTGGAGACATTTCCACATCGTATTTTTTAAACGGCCAAAACATTGCACTTGCCCCTATCGAAAAAAGAGCCAAGGCTAATATAAGAGAGATTTTTTTAGCCATAGCCTTTCTCATCCATTGATTATTTTTTGGATAATATGGAAAAAGAGAGCGGAGTGAGAGGAGTTAATAAACGGAATACAATTTGTGGGAAGCAATTCGAAGTATCATGTAATTAAGAAATTTGTTTTTATTAATTCTTAAACACGGCATAAAACAAAAACCGCCTCAATAGAGACGGTTTAGTAGAGTTAGACTTTAAAACCGTCCACGATTTCTTTTAAATTCACGGCGACACGGGCTAACTCGCGGCTGGATGCAGAAGTTTCGTGTGCCCCCGAGACATTTTGGGTCGCTAGATCTTGGATAGTCACAAGGCTGCTGTCTATGCCACCAGAGACCTTTGCCTGCTCTTCTGTCGCTTGGCTAACAGAGGACGTTTGGCGATGAATTTGCTCCATAGTACCAACAACGGCTTCAATCATGGTGCCCGTTTCTTGTACTTGCTCCATCGTTTGTCCTGCCACTAACTTACAGTTATCGATGATGGCCTCGGTTTGCTCTGCTTGTTGATTAACCTTGTGCACCATCTCTTCAATCTGCTCCGTCGACACTTGAGTGCGCTGCGCTAAGTTACGAACTTCTTCTGCTACTACAGCAAAGCCACGTCCACTTTCGCCAGCTCGAGCTGCTTCTATCGCAGCGTTCAGAGCAAGTAAATTGGTTTGGTCAGCGACACCACGAATCACATCAAGTAACGTACTGATTTCGCGAACTTGTTCTGCCAGTTGCACAACATTGCTGTTACCTTCATCAACCTGTTCAACCAATCCAGAAACGGTGTTTACCGTTTGAACGATTCGCTGAAGCTCTTGCTGGCAATCTTGGTTCGCGTCCGCAGCTGATACCGACACCGAACTTGCACTTCCCGCCACTTCAGTGATAGATGTTGTCATTTGATGAATGGCTGTTACAGCTTGCTGAAGTTCGTCATTTTGCACATGTAAGCTTTGTTCTGATTGCTCAGTGACCACACTCAACTCTTCAGACGTAGCGGCAAGTTGAGAGGAAGCGTCACTGATGTCCTTGATCATCACTGTTAAATTACTCGCCGTGGTATTCAACGTCTGTTTTAAGCTTCCCTCTTCGGCTTGAGATATATTCAGTCGCAAGTCACCTTGCGCCAACTGATTCATCAGCTGTTTCATCTCTTCTGGCTCGCCGCCCAAAGGTTTCATTACTGCACGGGTAACAATAAACGCAACGCCAATGCCGCCAATGACAGCCAGAAATAATACAATGCCATTCAGTGTCATCAGTTCCTTGATAGGTTGCTCCGCTTCTGACACATCTATCTCAGACAGCAACGCCCAGCGGTGTCCGTACATATCTATCGGAGAATAGGCTGACACGACCGGATTGCCGTTGTAATCAATAATTGTCTCAACGCCAGATTCACCTGCCAACGCTAGTTTGACTGCGTCACTGTCTACGCCATTGTTTGCTACCGTGCCCGCAAAAGAAGCTTGGATCGTTCGACCTACAGGATCAAGGAATGAGTTAGAACGCATTCTAAAATCGGCACCAACAAGGTACGTTTCTCCAGATTCTCCCATGCCGCTGCGAAGGTTCATCAATTGGTTGATACCATCAATCGACATCTGAGTCGCTACCATCCACTGCTTACCATCGACTTTTAGAGGAACAGCAAGAAAAGCTGCTGGATCACCATTCGATGGGGCATAGGGTGCAAAGTCTACCGCAGCAAATTGCTTGCCTGACCGAACGGCACGGTAAACATCACCAAGACCAGAGTTCGAGTAAGCTCCCGCTACCAAATTAGTTTGATAATCGGCTTCTCGAGCGACGGTATAAATAACATCACCCGCTTCATCAACGATAAAAATGTCGTAGAAATCTAGTTCTCGATTTAAGTCAGTCAATAACCGATGAAAGTCATCGCTAAACAGCTGATGTATATTCGTTGCAACCACGTTAGCCACCGCTGAGGTGTTGTTTTGATAGCGGTCAAACAATTCATCAAGACGCGCTTGTTTGGTATCTCGAAGTGCGACCAAACGCTCTTCATTCAAGGTATTAAGACTATTTGTAGAGGAGTAAACAGAGACAAGCAAAGCGACCAATACTGGTACAATACTCGCGAAAACCACCCAACCTTTGACTTGTGTACTGAACTTCATATACGGCTCCATGTTCAGAAAAATGAATCCTGTCGTACCCTCTGCTCTCACGGAAGGTCAAAAACAGATCAAAGCATTAGCAATCTACACAGATATTTAACACACGCCGGATGGTAGGAGCTTGATTCAGTACAATCAAGGAAGTTACTGATATTTAAGTAGATTAAATGTATCAGGACGTGAACAGGCAACTCTTTTAGTGAACAGGCTCGAGTTATTGCCGAATTTGCTGTATCAACCAGTGTCGGAACCGCTCAGTTGGCTCGCTTTTTGTATTAATAATCAGATAATAACCAGCGTTAGCATCCACTGGTTCAAATGGCGAGACTAAGCGACCGCTTTCAAGCTCCTCTTCCACCAGCGCCATGCGTGCCATTGCAATGCCAACCCCAGCTTCAGCCGCAGACATCGCCATATCAGTACGATTGAAGAAGTGCCCTAAATCCGTTTTGAAATCTAGCCCCATACTTGATGCCCAATACAGCCATTCGTAGTCACGCGGAGCTTTATCCCACGGCATAGCATCGTGCAGTAACGTCGCCCCTCGCCATTGTTCTGGTGACGCTTTAAGAGTTTTTAGCCACCCATGATCCTCAAGGTATTTTGGGCTCATTACTGGCAAAAGTTGCTCATCGAGAATCCGCTCTGCGCTTTTATCTCGATAGGGGTGAGAACCGTAGTCTACCGCAACGTCGTAGTCTTTTAGCTCGCTATTCACCAACGCTCCCTCTGCAAAAATCTGCACTTGGAGATCGGGATTTTCGAGGTGGAAACTTTCAAGGCGTGGAACCAACCATTTAAATGCAAAAGAAGGCGTCAGTTTGAGTCGAATTTCATTGTGGAGCTTTTCAGCTTGTAGCTCTTCAAGCGTTTTTCCTAGCTCTGAGAAGTGAAATTGTGTGGATTGAGATAGCTGCATTCCTTTGGGAGTCAATCGAATTCCTCGCGAATGGCGTTCAAACAAAGTAAAACCAAGCAGCTCTTCTAACTGGATGATTTGCTGACTAATTGCGCCCGTCGTCAGGTACAATGCCTTTGCTGCACTTGTAAAACTGCTGTGTTCTGCCACTTGGCTGAATAACCACAATCCGCTAACGACACTACTTTTCATCCTTGAGCCTATAGTTTTTCTAAACACTGGATGTAATTTATATCGATTGTTAATAAAAGGTAAAGAATACACACTGCGCAACATTGAAAATGTGTGGAGCGCATCAATGGAAGTCATCGTAGTCGGCAGTGGTGTTATCGGTTTAACCTCAGCTTGGTATTTATCTCAGGCTGGCTATCAGGTCACCGTTATCGATCGCCAAGCAAATAGTGCGATGGAAACCAGCTTCGCTAACGCGGGACAAATCTCTTACGGTTATTCTTCACCATGGGCTGCGCCAGGGATACCACTCAAAGCCATAAAGTGGCTCACTGAAGAACATGCACCACTTAAAATAAAGCCATCTCTCAGTCCAGAGCTAATTCGCTGGGCAACGCAAATGGTGTCGAACTGCACCTTATCCCGCTATCAGATCAACAAAGCAAGAATGCTCTCTATCGCCAATCATAGTCGCGCGTGTTTGGAGCAGTTACGCCGTGATCATGCGCTTGAATACCAAGGACGCCAATTGGGCACCCTGCAAGTATTTCGCTCTCAACAGCAGCTCGATGCCATAGAAAAAGACCTTAAGCTGTTAGAGCAAAGCGGTACTCGCTTTCAGTTAATGAATGTCGAGCACTGCATCAAACAAGAACCGGGGTTGGCATTAGTGAAAGAAAAGCTGGTCGGCGGGTTGTATCTACCTGATGACGAAACAGGTGATTGTTTTCAATTCTGCCAGCAGTTAACAGAGCTAGCGAAAGCCCATGGCGTCAGGTTTGAATTCAATACGGAGGTGAGTAATTGGGTTACTGTAGGCAAAAAGATCATGGGTGTCCAAACGGACCGTGGTTTGTTTAAAGCTGACCAGTTTGTGCTTGCTTCGGGCAGTTATTCGACGGCATTGCTCAAGCAGCTTGAAATCGATATTCCGGTCTATCCCGTCAAAGGCTATTCACTGACGGTTCCGATTGAATGTGAGCAATTTGCACCGCGGTCTACCGTCATGGATGAAACCTACAAAGTAGCCATGACACGCTTTGACGATCGCATCCGAGTTGCGGGAACTGCAGAGCTTGCTGGCTTTGATCCTTCGTTACCACAAAAACGCAAAAAGACGATTGAAATGGTGATTCGTGATTTGTTTCCACAAAGTGCCGATTTCACTCAAGCCGAATTTTGGACCGGTTTTCGCCCGATGACCCCAGATGGCACGCCAGTTATTGGGGCGACACCCTACGAGAATTTGTTCACTAATACAGGACATGGAACGCTCGGTTGGACCATGGCTTGCGGATCAGGGCAGATACTTGCAGACGTCATGATGAACACAAATGCCAAAGTCACAAATCACTCAGAATTAAGCTTGAGCCGTTACGCTTAAACAACTGCAAACCATTTCAAACAGTACATTACTCCACAAGTTGAATAACAACCAGAAGATACAACTCCCAGCTCTTGCAGCACATTTTCATGACAATGTGCTGCATATTCAATCAATTCATTGTCAATTCCAATAAAAACCACTCAGATACATAACAAGAACCAATTTTTAACAATATTTAAGCATTCTGTGTTCGCCATCACGCTACAAAGGATTTTTAGTTAAAAAGATTAACAATTGCATTACAAAAAAGGGTAATGTGTTGTACGGAAAACAACCACAACCATAACAAACAGGGAAAATACTCATGCAGTCATTAGTTGATTTTCTGAATGGAATTATCTGGAGTCCGGTACTGATTTATTTGTGCCTTGGCGCTGGTTTGTTCTACTCGATCATGACGCGCTTTGTGCAGATTCGTCACTTCTTTGAAATGTGGCGCTTGCTACTTAATGGTAAGAGTTCAACCAAGGGGATTTCATCATTTCAGGCTTTGGCCGTTTCACTATCTGGCCGTGTAGGTACAGGTAACATTGCCGGTGTTGCAGCCGCTATCGGTTTCGGTGGTCCGGGTGCCGTTTTCTGGATGTGGGTCGTTGCCTTCTTTGGCGCAGCAACTGCATACGCAGAATCAACACTAGCACAAATTTATAAAGAAGAAGACGAAGGCGAATTCCGCGGCGGTCCAGCTTACTACATTGAAAAAGCAATGGGTCAGAAGTGGTACGCATGGATCTTTGCTATCGCAACCATCTTTGCATGTGGTGTTCTACTTCCAGGTGTTCAATCGAACAGTATTGGTAACGCAGTAGAAGCAGCATTTGGCTCAGGTGACATGATTGAAACCGCTATTGGTACCTTCAGTTTCGCTAAAATTTTTACCGGTACGGTTGTCTGTGTCATTCTCGCTTTCATTATCTTTGGTGGTGTGAAACGAATCGCGAACTTCACTCAAATCGTAGTTCCGTTCATGGCTCTGGCGTACATCATCACAGCGTTCGTTATCATCCTGCTTAACATCGGTGAAATCCCACGTATCGTTGGTATGATCCTTGGTGACGCATTTACACCAATGGCTGGTATCGGTGCTGCGATTGGCTGGGGTGTAAAACGTGGTGTTTACTCTAACGAAGCAGGTCAAGGTACTGGTCCTCACGCAGCAGCAGCGGCAAGCGTTGATCACCCAGCACAGCAAGGTCTTGTTCAGTCATTCTCAATCTACATCGATACACTGCTAGTGTGTTCAGCAACGGCGTTTATGATTCTTATCACTGGCGCATACAACGTTCACGGTGCAGTAGAAGGCGCGTTCCTAGTACAGAACCTTCCAGCGGATATCGGTGCAAATGGCCCTGTGTTTACGCAAATGGCGATTGAGAGTGCCCTACCAGGCGTTGGTAAGCCATTCATCGCGATTGCGCTATTCTTCTTCGCTTTCACAACAATTCTGGCGTACTACTACATCGCGGAAACCAACATCGCGTACATCCGTCGCACGGTAAAAGTAAACGGTCTGATGTTCATCTTGAAGGTCATTCTTATCTCAGCGGTATTCTACGGTACAGTTAAGACCGCGAATCTTGCGTGGGCAATGGGTGATGTGGGCGTAGGCCTAATGGCATGGCTGAACATTGTCGGCATTCTGATCATCTTCTTCATGTCGAAGCCTGCACTAAAAGCACTGGCTGACTACGAAGAGCAACAGAAACGTGGTGTGACCGAGTTTACGTTCAACCCAGTAGCGCTTGGTATTAAAGGCGCGACTTACTGGGAAGAGAAGTACAAGCGCAAAACAGGTAAAGCACCAACTGCAGATAGCGATACGTTAGAGACGGTAGAACAGCCATCTACCTAACGCTTCACTTAGCATCCTCCCCTAACGGGTTGGCAGGTATATAAGAAAAAGCAGTGGTCCAAATAATGGGCATTAAAAAAGGGTTAGCCAGTGGCTAACCCTTTTCTTTTGCATTCAACTCAAAGCGATTAAGCTGCGATTTCTTGCGTAGCAATTTGTGGCTTTTGCTTTTCGCCGATAGGAAGCACTGTACGACCGTACTCATTGTTAAGTACTTGAGCCATTGCGAAGTAGATTGCGCTTGCGCCACAGAAGATACCTTCGAAGCCTGCAATAGTACCGATAAGCTCGCTACCAGTGAAGTCACGTGCCGCTAGTAGGAAGAACAGAATAGTAAGAGAACCGAATACGGCTTGCTTCGCTACTGGGTAACATAGAGAACCGATGAACATGAAGCCTGTGAAGATACCCCATAGCAGTAGGTACCAACCCATAAAGTGTGCTGGGCTTGCAGGAAGACCCATGTAAGGCATTACGATTAGGCCAACCAGTGTTAGCCAGAACAGACCGTAAGACGTAAATGCAGTCGTACCGAAAGTATCACCACGTTTGAAGCACATCATGCCAACAAGAACTTGGCTAAGACCACCGTAGAAGATACCCATTGCTAGGATCATTGAGTCAATTGGGAAGAATCCTGCGTTGTGGATGTTAAGCAGAATCGTGGTCATACCGAAACCCATTAGGCCTAGCGGCGCTGGGTTAGCCAGTTTAGTAGACATGTAAGCGTACCTGTTTTCAAAAATGTTGATAAAAATTGCGCGCGAATTTTAATGGACTAAAAAACAAAAGAGAAAAGACGTTATTGGAAACTTAGATTGCACAAATAAGCAATTAAATGAATAAAAAAAGACCCTACTAAAAAGCAGAGTCTTTATAGATAGTTAGACTATTTATTGTTCAATTACTGGCAAGAAATCTCATCCCAGAACCAATTGCTCTGTGTTGGTGTTTCCCATACTCCCGGGCCATTTTTCGCAATAAAACACTTACCTTGATAAGTCACTTTGTCGCCATTGGCAACTTGAGTGACACCCGGTTCCCATGCGATAAAGTCACCCGATACAGGAGGCTCCGTCACCGGTGGTTCGGTTACTGGAGGCTCAGTTACTGGTGGCTCTGTCACAGGCGGCTCTATCGTTGGTGGCTCGGTTGGCGTACCCGAAACTAGCTTCCAAGGGTCACCTTTGGTTGGTTCATTACCTTGTGACCACCATTTCGCTTCATACACTGCACCTTGGTAAGAGACTTGATCACCCGTGTTGTATACCTTGCTTGAATCCCAAGCAGCAACGCCATCCACTGGTGGATCCACCGGATCAACTGGGTCTAATTTGTCGACAATGCGCACTTCTGGCCAGCCAGCATGGGATTGATAGAAGTTGGTAACACATTTCTCATAATCTCCTGCTACCAGTGCCGAATACGCAGTTTGGAACCCTACCAATTCACACTCAAATGAATGGCCACCTGGACGATCTGAGTAGTACTTCCAGTTACCATCCCAGTTGGTGTATAGCACGTCCGTCGCGCCATTTAAATTTAGGCTACCGTAAGGCGTTTGCTGCCAGCAGGTATTGGTCTCATCGGTTTCGATAGGAATTTGATAGTGCGCTGCGAGACCTTCCCAGTAACGAATACGGTTAACTGGCTGACCTTTGTCTTTGTTTTGCTCACCACATTCGATACCACCGTTGATGACGTTAATCGTGGTACCAAAGCCGTAACCAATGCCCGCATCAGTTTCACGTTGCGATGGCACCCAAGTACGATCAATTACGTGCAGCATCGCTGGCTTGGGCGCTTGAGGGGTTAAGAAGAACCAAATTGCAGAAGCTAAGTTCAACCAAGAGTCTGCTACTAAGCCCGGATTTTTCAGCAATACCGATGCATCGCCATCAAACATCACTTCAGAGAACGCGCCGTAGTTAAAGTGGTAAGAAAGCTGTTTTGCACCACGACCGAAATACCCCTGACCAGGTTCACAAGGCCAACGCTTATTTTGCCAATCGTTTTGACCACAGCCTGTGGTGTAGCCTTCTTGACCTTCAGACCACCCCATTTCACGTACGTGAACGAGTGCCTGCTGCCACTCTTCTAGCGCGAGCGGGTTGTCCGATACGTTATCAACCGCTATGTGGCCACCAGTTTCCTGAGCAAAGTGCGCAAATGCTGTCACGATGGATTTCTTACAGATTGCATCTGAATCACGCCCGTCTGTGTACTCACCACAGAATGCAGGGAACTTACCAATCGCGCGCAGGAAACGAGTATATGTGTACTCTGGTGCAGCCATCTGTGTTAAGAAGTCCCACTCTGATTCAGGGAAAACACGCTCAACACGTTGAACGTTTTCTGGGTTACTTGCAGCTCCTGGAACGATCGCTTCAACCACTGTATTTGGACGAGTTTCTAACGCTTGTGCCCAGATGGCGTACATAGGGTCAGAAGTTTTGCTTTGTTCCACAGTCTGAATATCGCCACGAGCAATCACGTAGCCATTTGGATTTTGTGGATCAGGTTGGATATTCATGCTGGCATGAGCTTGTGCCGCGAGCACACAGCTTAATGCAAGAGGCAGATGTTTGAGTGCAAACATGTCTAATCTCCGTATTTAACAATACAATATACAAGGAATAACTAGACACATAGTGGATCATGTAGGAAAAGCGCAGAGTGAAGCCCATTCATTCTGCGACGCAAAGTTTATAAATAAATACTGTTACACAGCGAGTATCACAAAAACTGTTACCTTGACTCAAAACAAAACGGGAACCGTTCCCCCGTTTTATTTCGCTGTTATTAGTTTGCTGTTACCGATTCTAAAGCTTGCAAAGATTGCTGTTTAGAGAGCAATAAGTAAATGGCAAATTGAGCGACAATCGCCACCAGCACAATTACAGGTGATGCCATTACCCCTGCGACAAGAAAGCTTGTTAGAGCGATAGCACCATTAAGTACCGCATAAGGCAACTGGGTTCTAAAGTGCTCATACTGCTCACAACCTGCACCAGTAGAGGACAAGATGGTGGTTTCTGAAATTGGCGAACAGTGATCACCAAATAAACCGCCAGATAACACGGCACCGATGCACACCAACAATGGAGCATCAATCGCGACTGCCGTTGGAATGACCAATGGCATCATGATGGCAAAAGTCCCCCACGAAGACCCTGTGGCAAAAGAGATAATACCAGCCAATAGAAAAACCACGGCAGGCAATAGCCAGTATGGGAAGCCAGCTTGTGCTTGCTCTGCAATGTAGGCCGCTGCACCCAGCTCTTTACCTACTGAGCTTAATGCCCAAGCCAGCACCAAAATCACCGCAACAGACATCATGTTTGACATCCCTTTTAGGTAAACCTGAATGCCATCAGAGAGCTTTCTCACACCATAAAACGCCATCAAACTAATTAGGGTAATTGCAGCAAAGAAATACGCCGACGACAGTGCAGCACGGAATGTTGAGCCTGCTACTTTCTGAAATGGAAAACCGTGAGGAACCAATATTGAACAAAGCACCACAAGCATGACGAGAAGCGGTGCCCAAACAAAACTTGTTTTTGCATTTTTATGCTCAAACACATTCAATGAGTCTTGCACTTTTCCAAAATCAGAACCCTGCTCTGCAAGCTGCTCAGCTTTCGCCATTGGTCCAAAATCCAGTTTGAAGAAAGAGACAATCGGCACAATCGCGATCGCTAAAAAGGCATAAAACTGGTAAGGAATCGCGCCAATAAAGGCATCCCAATCACTGATCCCCACATCCAACGCAGCAAACTCTTTTTGAATCAGGCTCATGATGTAAACGCCCCAACCGATGAAAGGGATCAGGATAGCCACCGGGGATGAAGTTGAATCGATGATAAAGGCAAGCTTCTGGCGAGAGACTTTCAGTTTATCAAAAAGAGGGCGAAAGACAGGGCCAACAATTAACGGTGTACCAAGGTCTGAAAAGAAAATAACAACGCCGCCAAACCAAGCAGAGATCTGTGCTTGGCATTTACTGGCAACCCATTGAGTGACCTTTTTAGCGAACGCCACACCACCGCCAGATTTCTCCATTAAGGCAACAAAGCCACCAATGAAGACCAAGAGAAGGATGACACCCGCGTTGTAGCTGTCTGTTAACTGAGGTAGCAGGTAACTCTTCATCAGTGCACTAAACGAATCGAGCGGACCTTTGTCGACGAATGTGCCTTCAAGCATAGCCACACCACTGACGACGCCGGCAAAAAGACCGACAACAACGTTTCTTGTAGTTAGCGCGAGGACTAACGTAATAATGATGGGGATGAGGGAGGTAACTTCTGCCTGTTCCATAGCAATACCAACTTTAATATTTAAACACTAAAAATGAATATACATTCAACAATGTCGCATGTATATATTTTCTAATAAAAAAGTTGAGACCTGCGTTCACACTTTTCAGGCATAAAAAAACCAGCCCGAAGGCTGGTTTTACTATTTTAATCTTTACGTCAAATACTCCAACTAATTCCCAAAATAGTTGGAGTTGCAACTAGGCGACAAGCCATTTCAGCCCTATGAGCATAGGTTTACTATGTGATTAGGGTGAAATGGAGAAGTCAACAACGTTGCTACTTCAAATATGAAGGGAATATTATTCCCATTCGATTGTCGCTGGTGGCTTACCTGAGATGTCGTAAACCACACGAGAGATACCGTCAACTTCGTTGATAATGCGGTTAGAAACCTTACCTAGGAAGTCGTATGGTAGGTGTGCCCAATGCGCAGTCATAAAGTCGATAGTTTCTACCGCTCGTAGAGAGACAACCCAATCGTACTTACGACCATCGCCCATTACACCTACAGAACGAACTGGTAGGAATACCGTGAACGCTTGAGATACTTTGTTGTATAGGTCTGCAGCGTGTAGTTCTTCAATGAAGATAGCGTCTGCACGACGTAGCAAGTCACAGTACTCTTTCTTGATTTCACCAAGAACACGAACACCTAGACCAGGACCCGGGAATGGGTGGCGGTAAAGCATGTTGTACGGAAGACCAAGCTCTAGACCGATCTTACGAACTTCATCTTTGAACAGCTCACGTAGTGGCTCAACAAGACCCATTTCCATGTCATCTGGAAGACCACCCACGTTGTGGTGTGATTTGATCACGTGCGCTTTACCAGTCTTAGATGCAGCAGACTCGATAACGTCTGGGTAAATCGTACCTTGAGCTAGCCATTTCGCGTTTTTCAGCTTCTTAGACTCTTCATCAAATACGTCTACGAATACGTGACCGATTGTCTTACGCTTCTCTTCTGGATCCGACTTGCCTTCAAGTGCTTTTAGGAAGCGATCTTCAGCGTCAACTTTGATGATGTTCAAACCAAATTGGTCGCCGAACATATCCATTACTTGTTGACCTTCGTTTAGACGAAGAAGACCGTTATCTACGAATACACAAGTTAGCTTGTCGCCGATTGCACGGTGAACTAGCATAGCAACTACCGATGAATCAACACCACCAGATAGACCTAGGATAACTTCGTCGTCACCCACTTGCTCTTTAATACGAGCAACCGCGTCTTCGATGATAGATTCAGAAGTCCATAGACGCTCACAGCCACATACGCCAAGAACGAAGTTCTCTAGCATTTGTAGGCCGCCTTTCGTGTGCGTTACTTCTGGGTGGAACTGAACGCCGTAGTATTTCTTCTCTTCGTTCGCCATCGCAGCGTACGGACATGTGTCTGTCTCGCCAACTTTCACGAAGTCAGCAGGAATTTCTACTACTTTGTCACCGTGGCTCATCCACACGTCTTGAGTTAGCTCAAGATCTTTAAATAGTGCAGATTCACCAGAAACTTTAACTTGTGCGTAACCGAATTCACGTTCTGTAGAACCCGCTACTTTACCACCTAGCTGCTCAGCCATAGTTTGCATGCCGTAACATACACCTAGTACTGGCACACCAGAGTCAAATACGTATTGAGGAGCGCGTGGAGAGTTATCTTCCGTTACGCTTTCTGGACCACCAGATAGGATGATACCGTCTGGATTGAATTCACGAATATCCGCTTCTTCAACGTCCCAGCTCCACAGTTCACAGTAAACACCGATTTCACGTACACGGCGCGCTACTAGCTGAGTGTACTGAGAACCGAAGTCCAAGATCAGAATACGTTGGTCATGAATATTTTTAGTCATTTTGAGCAGTCTTATAAGCTAGGTTATTAAAACGGAGGCGAGTGTACTCGCCTCTTATTAATGCTTCAAGGAAAAAAGCAAACGTTTACGTCGAGTGTATAGGTTTTATTTTTACAACAGTAAAATTAACCGCGACGGTAGTTTGGAGCTTCCTTAGTGATTTGAACGTCGTGTACGTGTGATTCAGCCATGCCCGCACCTGAGATACGAACAAATTCAGCTTTAGTACGCATATCTTCAATCGTTGCAGAGCCAGTAAGACCCATGCTTGAACGTAGACCACCCATTTGTTGGTGTACGATTTCTTTTAGACGACCTTTGTATGCGATACGACCTTCGATACCTTCCGGTACTAGCTTGTCTGCTGCATTGTCAGACTGGAAGTAACGGTCAGATGAACCTTGAGACATCGCGCCAAGAGAACCCATACCACGGTAAGACTTGTAAGAGCGACCGTTGTAAAGAATCACTTCACCCGGAGCTTCTTCTGTACCTGCAAACATTGAACCAACCATCACACATGATGCGCCAGCCACGATTGCTTTACAGATGTCACCAGAGAAGCGGATACCGCCGTCAGCGATAACTGGAATGCCGAATGAGTTCGCCACTTCTGCCGCGTCTGCGATTGCTGTTACTTGAGGAACACCAACACCTGTTACGATACGAGTTGTACAGATTGAACCAGGACCGATACCTACTTTCACTGCGCTAACACCCGCTTCGATAAGTGCTTTAGCACCAGCACCTGTCGCAACGTTACCGCCGATGATGTCTAAATCTGGGTAAGTAGCGCGAGTTTCGCGGATACGGTTTAGTACACCTTCAGAGTGACCGTGTGAAGAGTCGATAAGTAGAACGTCAACGCCCGCTTCAACTAGAGCAGCAACACGCTCTTCGTTACCAGCGCCAGCACCAACGGCTGCGCCAACACGTAGACGACCGCGCTCATCTTTACATGCGTTTGGTTTACGTTCTGCTTTATGGAAGTCTTTCGCAGTGATCATACCGGTTAGTTGGAACTCATCGTTCACAACCAATACTTTCTCAACGCGTGCTTCGTGCATTTTCTCTTGCACTTCTTCACGTGTTGCACCTTCTTTCACTGCTGCAAGGTTTTCTTTTGCTGTCATTACTGAAGACACTTTCTTAGAAAGGTCAGTAACAAAGCGCACATCACGACCAGTGATAATGCCTACAAGCTCGTTGTTCTCTGTGATGACAGGGAAACCAGCGAAGCCGTGTTTTTCAGTCAGTGCAACCACGTCAGCGATAGTCGCTTCAGGGCTAACAGTTACTGGATCAGAAACAACACCAGCTTCAAACTTCTTAACTTTACGAACTTCAGCAGCTTGCTGCTCAATAGACATGTTTTTGTGGATAAAGCCAATGCCACCCTCTTGCGCTAGCGCGATAGCTAGACGAGCTTCAGTAACAGTGTCCATAGACGCTGAAATCATTGGGATGTTTAGGGTGATGTTCTTAGTCAACTGAGTGCGAAGATCAGCTGTGTTTGGGAGAACGGTGGAGTGAGCTGGCACGAGTAGTACGTCATCGAATGTCAGCGCTTCTTTGGCAATTCTTAGCATTTGCAATATCTCACAATTAGAGGAGTAAAAAGACAATCCAATCTCATCGTTTCGCATAATGAGGGTAACCAGTTTTAGGTTGTTGGCTACATTTGGATTAGATATTGCGGAGGGATTATACGGTTAACGCAATCGCTTGACCACAAGTTTTTTAATTTTTTTCTTGCAATTACCCCCTTGATATGTATTATATTGCCGCTAATTTCCATACTCACGTCTACGGAATTAGCTGTGCTCTCCCAGACCAATCAAAACATCTTCACTGTTTCTCGTCTCAATGCCGAAGTGCGTCTGCTGCTCGAAAACGAAATGGGGATCGTCTGGCTTGTCGGAGAGATATCCAACTTTTCAGCTCCCGTCTCTGGTCACTGGTACCTCACTCTTAAAGATTCTCGCGCTCAAGTTAAATGTGCCATGTTCCGTGGTAACAATCGTCGCGTCACTTTCAAACCTGCTAACGGCAATCAAGTATTAGTTAAAGCCCGTCTGTCTCTGTACGAGCCACGTGGTGACTATCAATTGATCATCGAAAGTATGCAGCCAGAAGGCGATGGTCGTCTGCAACAAGAGTTCGAAGCACTTAAGATGAAACTGGCAGCAGAAGGTTTGTTTGCTCAAACCAATAAGCAGCCTTTACCTGAGCACCCAAAACGCGTTGGTGTGATCACCTCTAAAACCGGTGCCGCACTGTACGATATCCTAGATGTATTGAAACGCCGAGATCCTTCCCTACCCGTGGTGGTTTACCCAACTATGGTGCAAGGTGAAGAGGCTGCTATTCAAATTGCGCAGGCAATCGGCCGTGCAAACAGTCGTGATGAATGTGATGTATTGATTGTTGGTCGTGGTGGCGGCTCGTTAGAAGATCTCTGGTGCTTCAACAACGAAATTCTTGCTCGTACCATTGCAGCAAGCCAAATTCCGATCATCAGCGCAGTTGGCCATGAAGTTGACGTAACGATTGCCGACTTTGTTGCGGACATGCGAGCGCCGACGCCATCCGCGGCGGCTGAATTGGTAAGCCGCGATAACAGCCACAAAGATCAAGCTTTGGTGACTCGCCAACATAAGCTAGCCAGTGCAATGCGTTACTACCTAGCGCAACAAAAACAGCAATCGGCTCAACTGATGCACCGTTTAGAGCGCCAGCACCCAAGCTATCAATTGCAGCGTCAGACGCAACAACTTGATGAGTTGGACATGCGCCTACAACGCGCAATGCAACGATTTATCACGACACGCCAACAAGCGGTAGAACGCAAACATCATCGCCTACAACTGAACTCACCAGTAAAACGCTTGGCTGAGCAGAAGTCGAAGCTTGATCGAGTTGAGCAGAAATTGCTGGATGCGATGGACCGTAAGTTACTGACCATGCGCCACCAACTGGCAATCGCGGCAGAGAAGCTAGATACGGTAAGCCCATTGGCAACGCTAAAACGTGGCTACTCGATTACTCAAACTGAGCAAGGTCAGGTTGTTACCCAAGCAAAAGATGTAAAAACGGGCGACGTATTGGTCACCCGCTTATCTGATGGTGAGCTTCGCTCTACCGTTAACTGATTTTTTGAAACTCAAATCGAACACGTGATTTCGATTTGAGTTCATTACAACTGTTGCAAAAGTAGTTTGCCGCGCCGCAAGCCTGTAGTTTCTCCAACTCAGCATCGCAATCTGGGCAAAACCCTACCTTCTTATAATCCGACTCACACTTATTGCAATGGTATTGCCCTGTCCATTCCAACTCTACATCGCAAGTTGGGCAAATATTCGGTTGCATGACTACCCCTAAAAACTTCAATTTACTGACTTACAGTCTAATCATAAGCCAAATTGGTGCTTTGATCTTAATCACGCTCGTTTGGCGCGTTTGGCGCGTTTGTTCTGGTACATTGCCACATCAGCTTGCTGAATAAGCTCTTGTAACACCGAGCGCTCACTAGCAGTACTACAAGAAGCGCCAATGCTGGCTTTGACTTGATATTCTTCTAGATGATAAATCTGATTAAGTTCATCCGCTAAACGAGAAACAAAGTGAAGGTAGGTCTGCTCATCTGGAAAACAACAGAAACCAACAAACTCATCACCACCATACCGCCCTATCACTGAACAAGAACGAAACGCCTGTTTCAGGTGCTCAGCTACCAGCACCAAGACTTGGTCACCAGTCTCATGACCAAAGCGATCATTGATGTACTTAAACTCATCGATATCAACAAAGAAACATCCGACTAATGCATTACGATCACATTTGTGATTAATTTTTCGGTCGACTTCTGTCAACAGAGCGCGACGATTAAAGCAGTGCGTGAGTGGATCGCGGCTAGCGTGAAAGTGAAGTTGCTCTTCTAGACGATACTTCTCTAATGCCACCGCATATAAAGCGGCCAACATTTCGAGCACTTCGAGCTCATAGGGGTGAGGTTCAGAAGGTGCATTGCTGTATACGGCAAATGTTCCCAATACATGGCCGTCCGAAGCAATGATCGGGACAGACCAACATGCACGGAGTCGAGCCTGTTGAGTCAGTTCGAGGAAAGGAGCCCAGTTAGCATGATGATCAATATCGCTAACAACCACGATTTGCTTCAAGAATGCAGCAGCACCACATGAACCAATTTCTGGTCCAATTGGAACTCCTTCAATCGCTTGATTGTAGAAATCAGGTAAGTGTGGGGCAAATTCCAAGTGCAATGTATTGGTATCGGGGTGCAATCGTAGTATGGAAGCTTGCCTCTTCCCAAATAGGTGTTCACTTAACTCAATAACCTCGTGGTTGAGGCTGTCTCGTTCCATTCCTAGTGCAAGCTTACCCAAAAGACGATTGACTGCTCGGTGAGCATCTAACAGTCTATCTTTGTCCATTGTGCTGTATTCATATCGTTATTATGTTTATCAGCCCGAAATATAATAGATCTATAAATATGACGCAGGTAACTAACTCACATTATGTGAATGCGGCACTATAAAAGATCATATGCTGATCATCGGATATTTCCCTTTTGATCAGCGATCACCCCTTAAAAGAATATTTATATAACCACACACCGAAAGCATAAGTTACATATTCTGCATCTCAATTTTAAATAGAACAAACCACCAAGATTCGGATTAAAAAAGCAAATAGACAGAATTTAATAAAAAGATCGAATTTGAAGTTTAACTTATTACATCAGTGTGCATTTCAATTGTCTGTGAGTCTATTTCCGTCAGTGTTACACGAATAGAACCAAAGTCATTCAAATGGCTCGCATGCGTTCCCCCACAAGGGATGACAGCAATTTCACCTTCGCCTAAATCACATTGCCAGTAACGTGAATCAGTAAGGCGTTCACCATGGCAATCGATGGTGATCGCAGCATCTCTTTTTAGCCAATCTTCCAACAGAACATTCACCTGTTGTTCGATGCTTTTCAAGTCAGACAACATATCTGCACTGTTTAAACCTCTTTTACGGAGTGTTTTACCTAAACGATAGGTGTCCAGACATTTATCTGGAGTAACAAAACTGGTTTCTTGTGCGTAGCTGTTGAAGTCGTAATTCCCATGAGGGTCTTTGCGGTCTGCATCTTTTCGCCAGTAGCTCTGTGCCAATATTTTATTAAGTGCAAGGTATGCGATATGCCCTGCACTATGTCCACGACTCAGCGATAGCTGGTACTCTTTGTCGACTTCTAATGACACAACATTACCTACAGTAAGGGCTTCCGTTCGTGGTAATACATGGACAACCACAAATACCCACCCTTCGGTATCGCGTTTTACAGGAATTGCAGTGCCGACATGCAATTCTCCACTTGCAAGCTCTACCGCGCCAACCTGGCAATCCATCACTTCATATCCAGTGCCCATTGCTGTCAGTGTGCCTTTATCTGCAGGATGATCTGGCCAAATATGACTCACAGGATGGAAAGGTGTCACTTCTGTAATCACGTAAGTGACTTCATGTGTAGACTGAACAAGTTGTATTGGCGCTTCCATTTGCCATGTCTGATGACAGAAGCGGGTCTTGGTTGCTGTGATTGTCATGTTTGGAGTTCTTCTAATAAGTTTCTTCGAGTAAAAATCTGCTTATAAAAAAATACCCAAGTCGAAACTTGGGTATTCAGAAAATCTTAGCGATTATTTGTTGCGGTTTTTCACTGCAGACATCATACGCTTGCGCTTACGCTCTTGAGATAGCGTTAGCTTGTTTGTACGGTTCTCGTACGGGTTGTCGCTGTTCTGGAAGTTAATACGGATTGGTGTACCCATGATTTCCAGCGACTTACGGAAGTAGTTCATCAAGTAGCGCTTGTACGAATCTGGTAGATCGCGAACCATGTTACCGTGAACAACCACGATAGGTGGGTTGTAACCACCCGCGTGCGCGTACTTCAGTTTGATTCGACGGCCACGAACCATTGGTGGTTGGTGATCGTCTGTTGCCATCTTCATAATACGAGTCAGTACAGAAGTACCAACACGTGTCGTTGCCGACTTGTACGCTTCTTGAATTGATTCGAACAAGTGGCCAACGCCTGTACCGTGAAGCGCTGAGATAAAGTGAATACGTGCAAAATCAACGAAGCCTAAACGACGGTCGAGCTCTTTCTTCACGTTCTCTTTCACTTCGTTATCTAGACCGTCCCACTTGTTTACCGCTAGTACAATTGAACGGCCTGCGTTCAATGCGAAGCCAAGTAGACTCAAGTCTTGGTCAGAAATGTTTTCACGTGCGTCGATAACCAATAGAACCACGTTTGCGTCTTCTACGGCTTTCAGTGTTTTAACAACAGAGAATTTCTCGACGGTTTCGTTGATACGACCACGACGACGTACACCTGCAGTATCGATCAACACATACTCACGACCATCACGTTCCATTGGAATGTAGATTGAGTCACGAGTGGTGCCTGGCATGTCGTATACCACAACACGCTCTTCGCCAAGAATACGGTTTGTCAGTGTTGATTTACCAACGTTTGGACGACCAATGATTGCCAGTTTGATTGGCTGGTCTTGTAAACGTTTGAACTCTGCTTCTGCGTCTTCTTCGGTGTAATCTTCAATCGCTAGCTCTTCATCTTCGAATTCAGTCAGATCTTCAATCTCACCTTCTTCAGATTCACTTGCCAGCAGATCATCAAAGAATGGCGCTAATGCGCGTTCTAGCAATGCTGTTACACCACGACCATGCGCCGCAGCAATTTGGTACATGTCGTCAACACCAAGCTGCCAGAAATCAGCACAAGCTGCATCTGCATCAATACCATCGATCTTGTTTACTACCAGCATTGCTGGTTTTTCGATTTTGCGCAGGTGCGCGGCAATCGCTTCATCCGATGGCGTTAATCCAGCACGACCATCAACAAGGAATAGTACTACATCAGCTTCATCAATCGCAGCTAGCGATTGTTCTGCCATCTTCGTTTCTACGCCTTCTTCCGTACCATCAATACCACCGGTATCAATAACGATGAATTCATGTTCTTCACCAAGGCGAGCTTGGCCATATTTACGGTCTCGCGTTAGGCCAGGGAAGTCCGCAACCAACGCGTCACGTGTGCGTGTCAATCGGTTAAATAGTGTAGATTTACCTACGTTCGGACGCCCTACTAGAGCAACAACAGGTACCATAACAACCTCTACAATAATCTTTCTTCTGTAGTTATAGGTAACGACTTGCTCAATGCCAAATCAAACAAGCTTTTTACCTATAACCACGTCAGGAATAACGGTTAATAAATAAAAATTTCAAACAACAAAACGGCTCCTAACTGTTACCAGCCAGGAGCCGAATGTGAATTATATCACGATATTATTCGTTAATGCTCAGTTTCTTTACATCGCCATTACGAGTAGTAATGACATAACCGTCAGAAACTGCGACTGGACCAACAGCAAAGCCACTACTGTCTACTTCTTGTTGAGCAACGAACTCACCAGTAGAGCGGTCGATCCAATGTAAATAGCCAAGAGTATCACCTACGACCAAGTAGTTATCGATTACTACTGGTGCGGTAAGTTGTCGATACTCAAGTGATGCATTTTCCCACAGCTCAGTACCACTGCGCGCATCAACAGCAACCACATGATCTTTCTCAGTGATAACGAAGATACGACTACCATCCGTCGCTAAATCATTTGCAGACGAGTAATTACGCTTCCACAAAGGTTTAGCTGAACGTAGATCAATGGCAATTAACTGTCCATTGTAACCAACTGTGAAAAGAGTGCCGCCCAGTACAATCGGTGAAGAGTCTACATCGACAAGACGATCAATTTCCGTTGCCCCTTTAGGGGTTCCGATCGGCTGTTGCCAAATCAATTGACCACGCTCAACAATCGCGGCTGCCAATCGACCATTTGCCGTGCCCCAAAATACCCCACCAGCAACCGCTGTTGGTGTGCTATCGCCACGAAGGGTTAGGTTTGGAACTTCAGCACTGATCGCCCACTTTTGCTCACCCGTTAACTGGTCAAGAGCAAACAAAGTACCACGGCTGGTATTTACAATAATTAAACCAGAATCAGCAACAGGGTTAGCAAGAACTTCACCACCGACTTCAACACGCCATGTTACTTCACCAGTTTCTTGGTCTAAAGCAATGACTTCGCCGTTTTCAGAACCAATGTAAACATGGTCATAAGCGGCAGTTAGGCCACCTGATAGGCGTGCAATCACATCTTGCTCTAAGTCTGTTTGCCACAACGTTTTGCCGGTTTCAGCATCCAGAGCTTTGACCAGACCATCACGGCTTGCTACAAATAACTTGTCGTAAGCAAAAGCAGGAGATAGCTTTGAAAAGTAATGGCCTACGCCATCACCAATTGAAGTACTCCAATTCGTACTTGGCGTAAATTGATTATCAACCTTCGGTAGCGGTGCCATAACGATTGTATCTTCCTCGCCGGCACAGCCAGCAAGAATACCCACTGCCATCGCACTCAATAAGGCATGCTTTAAGACTCTTTTCATCCACTGCGGTCCTTATTTGGCTAGATCGTCCAACTTCATCTGCAAGGTTGGGCTTGCATCTGCAGCTTGTTGAGCTTCGGTATAAGCTGTGTAAGCGGCATCTTGATTTCCTTGACGAAGCGCAATATCACCACGTAACTCGGCAATACGACCAGCCCACGCTGTATCAGTCACTTTGTTCAGTTCTGCATTAGCAGCATCAAAGTTACCTTGTTCAGCTTCAATTCGAGCAATACGGTAGCTAATTAGTGGAGCTAGAGCTGCGTCTTTAGTGTTGCTTTGAGCCCATTTCAGTTGCGTTAATGCAGCTGGTAATTCTTTCGCATCAACTTGAGCTTTAGCAAGCTGCATCGCGGCCAACACTGAGTACTCTTGTACTTTGTTTGAATCAATAAACGCTTGCACGTCTGCTTGAGCATCAACACCTTTCGCTTGTAGCGCGTTCATTGTCGTTGTGTAGCTCAAAGAAGCCGCTTCACTCGCCTGAACAACAGAATCTTGATAGTAACGCCAACCAAATAGGCCACCTAAACCAACCACGGCACCGATGATTACGGCTTTGCCGTTTTCCTTCCACCAGTCTTTAATTGCTTCAACTTGTTGTTCTTCAGTATCGTAAAGTTCCACTTCCTGTCCTCTTAAAACATGTAAATGGCAGCAAGACTGCCATTGTTCCTATTTCGTCGAAAGGCTCCTATCTTGGGAGCCTTACTATTACGAATTAGGATTTAATTTTTAGCTTATTAAAAGACTTAAATCAGTGCTGCGATCTTCTCAGCAACTTCTGCTTGGTTGTAAGTCTCTTGCTCACCACCAACCAAGTCTTTTAGTACTACGGTGTTATCCGCAACTTCGTTTTCGCCCAGAACTAATGCTACTACAGCACCCACTTTATCTGCGCGCTTAAACTGTTTCTTGAAGTTACCGCCACCGAAGTGACTCATCACGCGAACGCCAGGAACAGCTTCACGAAGCTGCTCTGCTAGCTTCATACCCGCCATCATGGTGCCTTCGCCTGCTGTTACTACGTAAACATCTACACTGCGACGAACGTCTGTTAGCTCTAGTGTTTCTAGCATCAGAACAAGACGTTCTAGGCCCATTGCAAAACCAACTGCTGGTGTTTCTTTACCACCTAATTGCTCTACAAGACCATCGTAACGACCACCGCCACATACTGTGCCTTGAGCACCTAGGCTCTCAGTGATCCACTCAAATACCGTGCGGTTGTAGTAATCCAGACCACGAACTAGACGTTCGTTAACTGTGTATTCGATACCTGCAGCGTCTAAAAGTTCACATAGACCTGCGAAGTGAGCTTTAGATTCCTCGCCTAAGTACTCAGAAAGACGAGGTGCATCACCTAAAATAGCCTGAACGTCAGGGTTCTTTGTATCCAGAACACGCAGTGGGTTAGTGTGCATGCGACGCTTACAATCTTCGTCTAGCACATCAATATGTTGCTCAAGGAATGCAACCAGTGCCGTACGGTAGTCTGCGCGATCTTCTTGAGAACCGATAGAGTTAAGCTCAAGACGAACATGTTCATTGATACCCAGTTCACGCCATAGACGTGCTGTCATCATGATAAGCTCAGCATCAACATCTGGACCATTAAGACCAAACACCTCAACACCACACTGGTGGAATTGACGGTAACGACCTTTCTGCGGACGCTCATGGCGGAACATTGGCCCCATGTACCACAGACGCTGTTCGTCACGGTTGATCAAGCTGTTTTGAATACATGAACGTACACAACCCGCAGTACCTTCAGGGCGAAGTGTTAGGCTGTCTCCGTTACGATCATCAAAGGTGTACATTTCTTTTGAAACGACGTCTGTCTCTTCACCAACAGCGCGGCTGAATAGGTTTGTTTCTTCAACGATAGGCATGCGCACTTCGTTGTAGCCGTATGCGCTCACGGTACTTTTCACTGCGTTTTCAAGTTTCTGCCACAGTGGAGATTGAGTTGGAAGGCAGTCGTTCATGCCTCGGATTGCTTGGATTTTCTTTGCCACAATAATTACCGTCGCTTAGTAACCCGAGCACGCTTACATGCTCGAGCTATGAGATTAATCTTCTTGTTTGATATCGATGCGGTTAGCTTGATCTAACACAGACGCTTTCGCACGGATTTTCGCTTCTAGTTGGTTCACTAGATCATCATTGTCGAAACGCTCTTTCTGACGTTTACCGTCTTCGTAGAATGCGCTCTTCTTGTTGCTGCCTGCTAGACCTAAATGTGAAACCTCGGCTTCACCTGGGCCATTTACTACACAGCCGATGATCGACACATCCATAGGTGTGATGATGTCTTCTAAGCGCTCTTCCAATGCATTTACTGTGTTAATCACGTCGAATTCCTGACGTGAACAGCTTGGGCAAGCAATAAAGTTGATGCCGCGAGAGCGAATACGTAGAGATTTAAGAATATCAAAGCCAACTTTGATTTCTTCTACTGGATCTGCAGCCAATGAAATACGCAACGTATCACCGATCCCTTCCGCTAGAAGCATACCTAAGCCAACAGAGGACTTCACAGCACCCGCTCTTGCACCACCTGCTTCGGTGATACCAAGGTGTAGTGGCTGGTCGATCTGTTTTGCCAATAGGCGGTATGAATCCACCGCAAGGAAAACATCAGACGCTTTCACACTCACTTTGAACTGGTCAAAGTTAAGGCGATCAAGGTGGTCCACGTGACGCATCGCCGATTCCACCAATGCTTCTGGCGTCGGCTCACCGTACTTCATCTGCAGATCTTTTTCCAAAGAGCCACCATTGACGCCAATACGGATTGGGATGTTTTTGTCACGGGCACAATCAACAACCGAACGAATACGCTCTTCGTTGCCGATGTTACCTGGGTTAATACGCAAACAGTCGACACCATACTCTGCCACTTTCAGTGCAATACGGTAGTCGAAGTGAATGTCTGCAACGAGCGGCACAGACACTTGCTGTTTGATGAGCTTAAAGGCTTCCGCCGCATCCATGGTAGGAACAGAAACACGTACAATGTCTGCACCCACTTTTTCTAATGCTCGGATTTGTGCGACTGTGGCTTCCACATCAGTCGTGCGAGTGTTTGTCATTGACTGTACAGCAATTGGTGCACCATCACCAATTGGTACATCACCCACATAAATACGCGTCGATTTACGACGAATAATTGGAGATTCGTGTTGCATAATATTTATAACGGTAGAGTGAATCTAGCTACTTTGCCTGAAGTATACCCAGAAAGGTCGACAGGTTCACTTGCAAATGTCATTGTCACGGCTTCTGGCGCACCTAAAATCACTTTAAATGGTGCTTTTCCGGCAAGCTCGACATTTTGACCGGGCTTGTGAGTACCTGAAACTAACGTTTTGCCATTAGCATCTTTAACTTGGATCCAGCAATCAGAGGTAAACGTCATTGTCACTGGTGTCATACCTGCTGGAATTACTGCTGGCTTTTCTTCAACTTCAACAACAGTAGGCTTTGTTACTGGTTGAGCTAACTCTTCAGTAGAACTGGTCTCTTCTTCATTCACAGCATCAACAGGTGATGTATCAGTTGAAACCTCCGAAACCATAACTGGCGCATCATCAACGATTGGAGCTTCATCTGCAGTAGCTTCAACAGCAATAGTTTCCGTTGACACAGTAGGCTCTGTATCGAATGCAGAATCATCAACGATTTCAGTCTCAACCGCAGCTTCATTAACCACTTGAGCTAAACTGTTCTCTTGTTGGTTTTGCCACCACCACACCGCGGAAATGCCTGTAATCACAATAGCAATAGCCCATGTTAGCAACATAATTCGGCTATTGTGTTTCTCTGTTTTGGTTTTTCGAGAGAAGCTCTGCATCTCCTGCTCTTGGTGCTGCGCTTCACCTGTCGTATCTAAAGCAGAAAGCACTAAGTGCTCATCAACAGAAACCAGTTTTGCATAAGAACGTAAGTAGCCACGGATGAATGTCGCGACTTGATGAGAATCAAATTGGTTGTTTTCGATATCTTCGATGACAGATACACGCAATCTTAGGCGATCAGCAATTTGCTTTTGAGTCATGCCTAAAGACTCGCGCTTATTCTTCAGTAAAGTGCCCGCTTCAATAGACAGCGGAGTTTCATTGTTTTTTTCGTGTTCAGTCATAATGGCGGTAATAAATCTGTTAGGTGGCTAACGCAGTATATTTTTCGTTCTTATTCTTAAGCCTTACTTAAAGATAGCTAGCTTGAACGCGTTAACCAAAATTCTTTTTTGAAACGCTCTGAGGCTGGAATCTGAATGTATTAGAAGACGCAGATTTCAAACAACGTTATGAGACAAACTTAGCGTGCTGTCAGAGCGATAGTAATAAAACAACTTCCATGATAAGCGAATGTTCTAGGAAGACAAAAACTCTTTACTATCAAATTAACAGATAGCTCAAGCTTTTGTCCAAAAAATGACACAAGTTCTCTTTTTTGCTTACCTAATTGATCTCTGATAGAAAAAAATAGCCAGAGCATAAGGCTCTGGCTATTTATCAGTTCGTTGCGAGTTAAACCGCTTTCACTTCAATGGTGTCTGCACCACGCGCAGCTTTTAAAGCCGCTGTACGTTTCGTGCGGTCAATAACATCACCGACCAACTGACCACATGCCGCATCGATATCATCACCACGTGTCTTACGTACCGTTACTGTGTGCTCGTATTGCATCAGTGTTTTCTGGAAACGGTCGATGCGCGAGTTGCTTGGTTTCTTGTAAGGAGAACCTGGGTACGGGTTAAACGGAATCAGGTTGATCTTACATGGCGTATCTTTCATCAGTTCCGCCAGTTCACGTGCGTGGTCCATGTCATCGTTCACATGATCAAGTAGCACGTACTCTACCGTTACTTTACCGCGGTTAGCATTTGAAGACGCGATATAACGACGAACAGACGCTAGAAAATCTTGGATATCCCAACGGTCGTTGATCGGCATGATTTCACTACGCAGCTTATCGTTTGGCGCATGAAGAGAGATAGCCAATGCTACGTCAATTTTACCTGTCATCTGATCAAGGCCAGATACCACGCCTGAAGTTGATACGGTTACGCGGCGCTTAGAAAGACCAAAACCAAGATCATCAAGCATGATTTCTAGCGCAGGGATAAGGTTCTTCATGTTAAGAAGAGGTTCGCCCATACCCATCATTACCACGTTAGTGATCGGGCGACGACCGGTTTCTTTTTGCAAACCAATTTCACGCGCGGCACGCCATACCTGACCAATGATTTCAGATACTTTTAGGTTACGGTTGAAGCCTTGTTGAGCAGTTGAGCAGAACTTACATTCCAATGCACAGCCTACCTGAGAAGATACGCACAAAGTCGCACGATCATCTTCAGGGATGTAAACCGTTTCTACGTCTTGGTCACCCACCTTCATCGCCCACTTAATCGTGCCGTCTGAAGAGTGTTGAGCTTCTGCTACTGTTGGTGCTTTGATTTCACACTTGTGTTGCAGTTTTTCACGTAGCTTCTTGTTGATATTCGTCATGTTGTCGAAGTCATCAACACCGAAATGGTAGATCCACTTCATAACTTGATCCGCACGGAACGCTTTTTCGCCTAGCTCT
Source organism: Vibrio sp. SCSIO 43153 (assembly GCF_023716625.1). NCBI lineage: Bacteria > Pseudomonadati > Pseudomonadota > Gammaproteobacteria > Vibrionales > Vibrionaceae > Vibrio > Vibrio sp. SCSIO 43153. The sequence continues at coordinate 601,408 of NZ_CP071855.1, read as the reverse complement.
TCCGCGAAAAATTGACGCATGCCCTTGCGATCAAAGTCGAGTAGATTGATTTTTTCAGTGGTCATGTTGCCTCTCAATGACTGAAACAAGAATAAGGGCGCGAATTGTACAGCCTTTATGCAGCTACAACAAGGGCTGTAAGACCCTGAGTTTGCTAAGGCATTAAATTCCAACCGATTAAAATTTAGACAATGCGTGTAATCAATTCTCAATCCATTTCTGATAATAAAAAGCCCCGGAAAATTCCGAGGCTTAACATTCATATTAGAACAAGATTAACGAGGACAAATCTCTGACTCTGGGAAGAAGAATTCGATTTCACGAGCCGCAGAGATAGGACTGTCAGAACCATGCACAGAGTTGTGACGCATACTCAATGCGTAATCTGCACGGATGGTGCCGCATGCAGCTTCTTCTGGGTTTGTTTTGCCCATTAGCTCACGGTAGCGTGCGATTGCATCTTCACCTTCAAGAACCTGAACCATGATTGGGCCAGATGTCATGAATTCTTTCAGTGCAGGGAAAAAAGGCTTGCCTTCATGTTCAGCATAAAAACCGCTCGCCTGCTCTTCAGTCAGGTGAACCATTTTCGCTGCAATGATACGTAAACCCGCTTTTTCGATACGGTGGTAAATCTCACCAATCAGATTGCGTTCTACAGCGTCGGGCTTAACAATTGAAAACGTTCTTTCTAGAGCCATAAAGTTTCCTTTTTGTACTTGTAATAATAGTTTTATATGAGTGACTTACGTCTCTCTTAGTTATACCAGCACAGACACTAAGTCTGCACTGGTAAAAGTCTTATTTTGTGGCTTGTTCGTTCAGGAATCGAGCAAGAGTACGCACACCCATACCTGTTGCGCCAGCAGACCACTTATCTGAAGCTGACTTACGGTACGTACCTGCACAGTCAAAGTGCAACCAACCTTTCTTGTAATCTTCAACGAAGTAAGACAAGAATGCCGCAGCTGTACTTGCGCCTGGTGAGTAATCACCAGAACTGATGTTAGATAGATCAGCAAAGTTTGACGGCAGCATGCCACGGTGGAAATCAGCAAGAGGCAGTGGCCATAGACCTTCTTTCTCTTGGTTCGCCGCCGTTAGCGCTTGATGTGAAAGCTCATCATCAAAGCTCATCAGTGCATGGTAGTCATTACCTAGTGCATTCTTCGCTGCGCCCGTTAGGGTTGCACAGTCGATGATCAGCTCAGGGTTCTGCTCACTTGCGTAGATAAGACCATCAGCAAGCACTAAACGACCTTCTGCGTCAGTGTTCATGATTTCTACAGTCTTACCGTTTTTGTAAGTGATGATGTCGCCAAGCTTAAGTGCACGACCCGAAACCATGTTCTCTGCACAACAAAGGATCAGTTTCACGCGCTTGTTCAGACCACGCAAAATAGCAAGAGCAAGACCGCCAGTAATCGTACCTGAACCGCCCATATCCGCTTTCATTGCCGTCATGAAGTTTGATGGCTTCAAGCTGTAACCGCCTGAATCAAAGGTAATGCCTTTACCTACTAGACACGCAAAGACTGGTGCATTTTCATCGCCAGTTGGGTTGTAATCAAGTTGCAGCATTGCCGATGTGCGCTCAGAGCCGCGACCCACAGCGTAAATACCTTCCCAACCTTCTGAAAGCAGATCTTTATCTTTCACGATACGCGCTGTTACTGTGCCCTGAGGCGCCACAGACTTGATGAATTCTGCAGCCATGGTCGCCAATTGACGAGGGGCCACTTCTTCTGCTGTTTTGTTGATGATATCGCGAGTAAAGTCTGTTGAGGTGATGCGAGCATGTAGCTCAGCTTGGTCTTGCTCAGAAAGCGCAACCCACTCTAGCGTGCCGTGTTTTTTCGGGTTGCGGTAACCTTGGTGAAAAGCCCAAATGCTTTCCAAATCCCAGTTATCACCTGCAAGTAGAATTGAACGAATTCCTTGGCCATCGAGCTGACGCGCTGCACGTTGAACTGCACCAAGATCATGACCTTCACCCAGGTGAATGGTTGTGCCATTCTCAGCGAAAGAAAGCAGTGCTTTGTCGCCCCAATGTGGTGCCGCTGGTTCTTGGCTTAGAAATACAGACATCTGTGTAGACATGGTTTCTCCTTGTCTTATAACGGCGTTGCCTACGCCTCTTCTTTTTTAATAACTACCGGATGTTAGCATTATGTAGGGTAAAAATGTCAACTTGATAAAAAAACGGACCTTAAGGTCCGCTTTTTTTAGTGAGAATTGTTAAGTCTGCTGCGTTTTACCGCCGAATCGAGCATTAATCCGCTTCGTCCATCCAGCATAAGATAACCGCTTCTAGAATCTTTTCGTTACAATGGTTTGGCTCATCGTCAAACTCATCTAACTCCATGATCCATTGATGAAGATCGGTAAAACGTACTGTTTTAGGATCCAAGTCGGGAAACTTATCACAAAGCTCAATCGCGATATCGCGAGAATCTGTCCATTTCATTGCTCGTCTTCCTTTTGCTTCACCCCTTATATTGGGGAGATAGTATTAGTGATCTTCCGACGCGTGGTTTAGCGTGTATTTTGGAATCTCAACAACCAAATCTTCATCCGCTACTTTCGCTTGGCAACCAAGACGAGACTCAGGCTCAAGACCCCATGCTTTATCTAACATGTCATCTTCTAGCTCTTCACTCTCTTCTAGCGAATCAAAACCTTCACGAATGATCACGTGGCAGGTAGTACATGCACACGACTTCTCACATGCGTGTTCAATACCAATGCCATTTTTTAGCGCTACGTCTAGAACGGTGTCACCAGTGTTTGCTTCCAACACTGCACCCTCTGGGCACAAATCTTCGTGTGGTAATACAATAATCTTAGGCATAACTACTTATCTCTTATATATCATTAACTGACTGACCTGACAGTGCAGCTCGAATCGATTTATCCATACGGCGCGACGCAAAATCTTGGCTTGCTTTGTCGGTGTCTTTGATGCCTTGCTCGATAGCGTCAGCATCTTCGCCATTGCGCAGTTCAATCAGCGCTTCAATCACTTTTAATAGTTCTTGTTTCTCTTGGTCTGATAGTAGCTCATCACCATCAGCTTGCAGTGCTGCAATCAAACCTTCAATGACACGATCCGCTTCTACGCGCTGCTCTGCCAATGCACGAGCCTGCATGTCTTCTTTCGCGTAAGTCATCGAGTCACGTAGCATATTTGCTACTTCATCATCGCTTAGACCATAAGAAGGTTTCACTTGGATTTCAGCCTGAACACCCGTGCTCTTTTCCATCGCGGTGACAGACAACAGGCCATCAGCATCCACTTGGTAAGTCACGCGAATATGCGCAGCACCTGCTGCCATTGGTGGAATGCCTTTCAATGAGAAACGAGCCAATGAGCGACAGTCGTCCACCATTTCACGCTCACCTTGTACGGTGTGTACGCTCATGGCTGTTTGGCCATCTTTGAACGTCGTAAATTCTTGTGCGCGAGCCACTGGGATGGTGGTGTTACGTGGAATGATTTTCTCAACCAAGCCGCCCATGGTTTCGATACCAAGGGACAAAGGAATTACGTCCAGAAGCAGCATTTCAGAGTCAGGCTTATTGCCTGCCAAGATGTCTGCTTGGATACCCGCACCGATTGCAACTACTTCATCTGGGTTAATGCTTGTCAGTGGTGTACGGCCGAAGAATTCGCCAACCATTTCACGTACAAGCAATGTGCGTGTTGAACCGCCGACCATGACCGCTTCAAGTACATCTTCCGCATCCACATCCGCATCTTTCAGTGCACGACGGCAAGACATTAGGGTTTTCTTCACTAGCGGACGAATCAGATCTTCGAACTGTTCGCGAGTCACGGAGCCTTTCCAGCCAAATACATCAACATCAACGCTGTCTTGCTCAGAGAAAGCAACCTTAGTTGCTGTTGCAATGTTCAGAAGTGCACGGTTTTTCTCAGCAGAAAGCGGCGCTTCTAGGCCTGCTTGCTCCATTAGGTAATCCGCTAATAGGTGGTCAAAATCATCACCGCCTAGCGCAGAGTCACCGCCTGTTGCCAATACTTCAAAGACGCCTTTCGACAGGCGAAGGATAGAGATATCGAACGTACCGCCACCTAGATCGTAAACCGCAATCACGCCTTCTTGGCCAGAGTCTAGACCGTAAGCGATCGCTGCGGCAGTCGGCTCATTAAGCAGACGTAGCACATGAAGACCCGCCAATTTAGCCGCATCTTTTGTACCTGCACGTTGAGCGTCATCAAAGTAAGCAGGAACGGTAATAACTACGCCAGCCAACTCGCCACCTAGTGTCTCTTCAGCACGTTTGCCTAGTGCTTTAAGAATGTCGGCAGACACTTCAATCGGGTTTTTGTCACCTTGAGCGGTTTGCAGAATAGGCAGACCGTTGTCGCTTTCTTTAAATTGATAAGGCAAAGATGGGTAGCGAGCTTGAATATCTTTTAGTGAACGACCAATCAGACGTTTTACCGAAATGATGGTGTTTTCTGGTTCTTGCTCCGCTTTTGCTTTTGCGTCGTAACCAACTAACGCCGTATCTTGAGCGTAGTTCACCACAGAAGGCAAAATACTGCGGCCTTGGTCGTCTGTCAGTGTTTTTGCGTCACCGCTGCGAACAGATGCAACCAAAGAGTTGGTGGTACCTAAGTCGATACCCGCTGCTAACTTGTGCTCATGAGGTGCCGAGCTTTGTCCCGGTTCTGCGATTTGAAGTAGTGCCATGATGGGTCCTTGTCGCGCTAACTAGCCGAGGAGTTTGTCTTCAACCAGTTCAATTTCATTCTTTAGCTTGGCAATGAATTTGAGTTTACGAACTCGGTCTGCAGCTTCCGCCCAAAGACCTTGGTCTAGTTCTTGTTCTACACTCGCCAAATGCTGTTTGTACATTTTGCTGACCTTAGAGTCGAAATCAAAAAGCGCTGATTCAGGATCAGAGCTGTCAGCAATGTCTTCCAGTTCTTCACGCAGTTCCATTTGCTCCATTAGGAACATAGGATCTTGCATGGTTTGTTGCTCACCACGAATTTCTGTGCCGTTTTCTGCCAGAATGTATTCAGCGCGAGAAATAGGATGCTTAAGTACTTGATACGCATCGTTGATTTGCGCTGCTTTTTGAACTGCCATCAAGCGGTCACGCTCAGAAGCGGTCGCAAAATTGTCTGGGTGGAAGCGTTTTTGTAGTTCTCGGAACTGAGAAGAAAGAAGGCTACCATCCAGCTGAAACTGACTTGGTAGCCCAAATAATTCAAAGTGATTCATTAAGATCGGGTCCTAGTAAAGCCTTCTGGACTCGTTTGCCCAGAAGGACAATCAATTAGACGTTGAAGCTTTCACCACAACCACATTCACTTTTTGCGTTAGGGTTGTTGAATTCAAAACCTTCATTCAACCCTTCCTTAACGTAATCCAACTCAGTACCGTCTAGGTATACTAGGCTTTTCTTATCAATGATGATCTTCACATCCGACAGTTCAAACACTTCATCTTCTTCGTTTAGATCATCCACAAACTCAAGGACGTAAGCCATGCCGGAACAGCCTGTCGTCTTCACTCCAAGACGCAAACCGATACCTTTGCCTCGGTTATCTAGGAATGCTTTTACGCGACTTGCCGCTGATTCTGTCATTGTGATGGCCATACTGCACCTTAGTCTGTCTAAATTACGTTTTGGAATGGGAGCATTTTAAGGACTCCCATTATATACGGAATAATTATTCCTGGTGTTTTTTCTTGTAGTCAGCAACTGCTGCTTTGATTGCATCTTCCGCAAGGATTGAACAGTGAACTTTCACAGGTGGAAGTTCTAGCTCTTCTGCAATCTCAGAGTTTTTAATAGATGCCGCTTCGTCGATAGACTTACCTTTTACCCACTCAGTTACTAGTGAGCTTGAAGCGATTGCACTACCACAACCGTATGTTTTGAATTTCGCGTCTTCAATGATGCCTTCTGGCGTCACTTTGATTTGAAGCTTCATTACGTCACCACAAGCTGGTGCGCCAACCATGCCGCTGCCTACTGATGGATCTTCTTTATCGAACGAACCAACGTTACGTGGGTTCTCGTAGTGATCAATTACTTTTTCGCTGTATGCCATGATAAATTACCTCGAATCCTCTATTCAGTCCGTGAGATTAATGGTGAGCCCATTCAACAGTGCTCAGATCAACCCCTTCCTTGTACATATCCCATAGAGGAGACATGTCGCGTAGCTTAGTCACTGCAACGCGGATTTGTTCAATTGCGTAATCAATTTCTGCTTCAGTCGTGAAACGACCAAATGAGAAACGTACAGAGCTGTGTGCCAACTCGTCATCTAGACCAAGTGCACGAAGAACGTAAGATGGCTCTAGACTCGCTGATGTACAAGCACTACCAGAAGATACTGCTAGGTCTTTCAGTGACATCAGAAGAGATTCGCCTTCTACAAACGCAAAGCTCACGTTTAGGTTGTGTGGAACACGCTGTTCTAGGTCACCGTTCACCGTTACTGCTTCTAGATCTTTAACGCCATCTAGAAGACGGTTACGAAGTGCTAGCGCGTGATCGTAATCTTTTTGCATGTCTTCTTTTGCTACGCGGAACGCTTCACCCATACCCACGATTTGGTGAGTTGGAAGTGTGCCCGAACGGAAGCCACGCTCATGACCGCCACCGTGCATTTGCGCTTCAAGACGGATGCGAGGCTTACGACGTACGTAAAGTGCGCCAATACCTTTAGGACCGTATACTTTGTGCGCAGACAGTGAAATTAGGTCAACTTTCAATTCTTGAACGTCGATTGGCAGTTTACCCGCAGACTGTGCAGCATCCACGTGGAACACAATCTTACGTTCACGACATAGCTCGCCGATCGCTGCGATGTCTTGGATGACACCAATCTCGTTGTTAACGTGCATGATTGAAACCAGAACAGTGTCTTCACGCATTGCCGCTTGAAGTTTGTCTAGATCAATCAGACCGTTTGATTCTGGCTCTAGGTAAGTCACTTCAAAGCCTTCGCGCTCTAGCTGACGACATGGGTCAAGAACCGCTTTGTGCTCTGTTTTACAAGTGATTACGTGTTTACCCTTCTTAGAGTAAAAATGTGCTGCACCTTTAATAGCAAGGTTGTCAGACTCTGTCGCACCAGATGTGAATACGATTTCGCGAGGATCTGCATTTAGAAGGTCAGCAATTTGCTCACGAGCAGTATCTACAGCTTCTTCTGCCTGCCAGCCGTAACGGTGCGAACGCGAAGCTGGGTTGCCAAATGTGCCATCCATTGTCATGTACTGAACCATTTTTTCAGCAACACGTGGATCTACTGGACATGTAGCGGAATAATCAAGATAAATCGGCAGTTTCATTCTCTACTCCAATGTAAAATGCTGACCGCTAAGAGCGGACGTTTACACCGATGGGCGCGGTGGTTGTATTTTTGTTTGATAACCCATGAGTGACCACCAGATCAATGTCCTGACGATCAGAAATTTCTAAAACTTCGTTGTCTGTCATTAGCTCACCGAGCGTAATGTTATTTAAGAAGTCACTAATGCGAGAGCTTAGGTCACGCCACAATGTATGTGTTAAGCAGCGAGTGCCACCTTGGCAATCGCCTTTGCCTTGGCATTTTGTCGCATCGACTGACTCATCAACGGCTGCGATTACAGTACCAATAGCAATACTGTGCGCGTCGGCGCCAAGTCGGTAACCACCGCCAGGACCACGAACGCTGGCAACAAGACCTGCTTTACGTAATTTTGAAAAAAGCTGCTCTAAGTATGAGAGCGAGATCCCTTGGCGCTCTGAGATGTCAGCAAGAGGTACTGGGTTTTGTTGCGAATGCAGTGCCACATCCAGCATGGCTGTCACCGCATATCTTCCTTTAGATGTAAGTTTCATACCACACCGTATCCACATGGTTTGTAATGATTAGGATTTTTCCATACCCGACCAAATTGGTCAAGTATTTGTTTGACTATTTTAGTCAGGTATTCATCCATACACCTAAAAAGGTTATTATTTAATCAGAGCTTCTTTTCAATCGCCGTTAGAACACCGCGTAGAATGTTTAATTCTTGAGCTTCTGGTCGTGCTCGTGAGTACAAACGACGTAGCTTGTTCATCACCTGGCCAGGCTGTTCTTTGCTAATAAATTGGGTCTCAACCATCACCTTTTCAAGGTGTTCAAAGAACATTTCTAGCTCTTTATGGCGTGGATACTCTTCAGGCTCACTCGGCGCATATTGGCTTTGCTCTAAATTGAGGTGCGCAACGCGAACTTCATAGCTCAGCGTCTGTACCGCCATGGCTAGATTGAGCGAGCTGTATTCAGGGTTAGCAGGGATGCAAACATGGTAGTGGCACTTCTGTAACTCATCATTGGTGAGACCTGTTCTCTCACGACCAAAAACTAATGCTACAGCGTGTTTTTGCCCTTCAACAGCAAACTTCTCACCACACTCACGAGGCTCAAGCATCGGCCATTCAAGTGTACGTGAACGAGCACTCGAACCAACCACAAGGCCACAATCAGCAATGGCTTCTTCGAGCGTCTTTACAACCGTGGCATTTTGAGCGATATCGCCGGCACCAGCAGCAAGAGCAAGGGTTTGCTCATCCACTTCACACTGCGGATCAACCAATACAAGTTGGCTTAGCCCCATGACTTTCATTGCTCTTGCAGCGGAGCCAATGTTGCCTGAATGAGAAGTTCCGACGAGTACGATTTTTACTTGATCCAACATCTGTATTTGCTACCTGATTTAAAACCGAAAGATGTTACCATAACTTTCTAACACACCCTAGAGTGAAGCAGGTTTCTATTCGCATTCTCATCAATTGTTTTCGAGCTTTACGACAAAACTAATGCGGTTACTTTTATCTGCGAACAAAAAATAACCACTTCCTTTTTGCTTTCACTCTGGTATACTCGCCGCCGCTTTAAATTGTTCTTTAACATCCGTTGGGAAATTCGTATGCATCCAATGCTAAACATTGCTATTCGCGCTGCGCGAAAGGCAGGCAATCACATTGCTAAATCATTAGAAAACACAGATAAAATTGAATCTACGCTAAAAGGCACTAATGACTTTGTTACTAATGTAGACAAAGAAGCAGAAGCTATCATCATCGATACTATCAAGCACTCTTACCCAGAGCACTGTATCGTTGCTGAAGAAGCCGGTCTTATCGAAGGTAAAGATAAAGACGTACAATGGATCATCGACCCACTGGATGGCACTAATAACTTTGTAAAAGGTTACCCTACTTTCGCAGTATCTATCGCGGTTCGCTTCAAAGGTAAAACTGAAGTGGCTTGTGTATACGATCCAATGCAAAACGAGCTATTCACTGCACAACGCGGTGCTGGCGCTCAGCTAAACAACGCTCGTATCCGTGTTACTCAACTTAAAGACCTACACGGTACGGTTCTAGCGACTGGTTTCCCATTCAAACAGAAGCAACACTCTGAGTCTTACATCAAGATCGTAGGTTCTCTATTCACTGAGTGTGCTGACTTCCGTCGTAGCGGTTGTTCTGCTCTTGACCTATGTTACGTGGCAGCTGGCCGTGTAGATGGTTACTTCGAGCTAGGTCTAAAACCTTGGCAAATGGCTGCAGGTGAGCTTATCGCTCGTGAAGCTGGCGCAATCCTAACTGACTTCGCTGGCGGTACTGACTACATGAAGTCTGGTAACATTGTTGCTTCTAGCGCTCGTGGCGTGAAATCTATCCTTAAGCACGTTCGCGAAAACGGCAACAGCGCGATCCTTAAGTAAGATTCTGAAGTCATACTAAGCCCGTCACGCTGATGACTTTTGAATAGCCCCGCTCATTGAGCGGGGCTTTTTTATATCCTAATTTCGAGATATGACTTAAGCAATTAAATAGCACTACATGTATTTCAGGCATAAAAAAACCGCTGATTGCTCAGCGGTCTTTGTTTTCGATTCTCAATCTGCCTTATGGCATCTCGTCGAACTCTGCACCTTCTTTTTCTACTTGAGGTGGCATCAAGTGCTCTTTCTGGATACCCAGTTTTAGCGCAAGTGCTGATGCTACATAGATAGAAGAGTAAGTACCTACAGTGATACCTAGTAGAAGCGCGGTCGCGAAACCATGAATCATCGCACCACCCTGCATGAATAGTGCAATAACCACGAACAATGTCGTACCAGACGTAATCAATGTACGGCTCAACGTTTGAGTGATTGAAGCATCCATGATGTCTGAAGGTTCACCCTTACGCATCTTACGGAAGTTTTCACGGATCCGGTCGAATACAACGATGGTATCGTTGAGCGAGTAACCAACTACCGTGAGTAGCGCCGCTACGATGGTTAGGTCCACTTCGATTTGCATAAGTGAGAAGACACCCAGCGTGATAATGATATCGTGTGCCAGTGCCATTACCGCACCAGCCGCTAGGCGCCATTCGAATCGCATTGATACGTAGATCAGGATACAGATCAGCGATACAAGAATCGCTAGACCACCCGCTTCCGTTAGCTCATCACCAACGTTTGGACCTACGAATTCAATACGACGCATTTCTACGCTTTCACCTGTACCATCTTTAATAGCACCGATGATTTGGTTGCCCAGCGTTTCACCTGAAACGTCGTCACGTGGACGCAAACGAACCATTACATCACGAGCACTACCAAAGTTTTGTACTGTCGCATCGCCGAAGCCTTTCGAGTCTAGAGCTGCACGAATCTCTTCAAGGTTTGCTGGTTGTTCAAAACCCACCTCGATAAGCGTACCGCCCGTAAAATCTAGGCCCCAGTTCAACCATTTGGTTGATAGCGTGAAGATAGAAGCAGCGATCATAACGATAGAGAATACGAACGCGACTTTCGACCAACGCATAAAGCCGATCGTGTTTTCTGCTTTTAGAATTTGAAACATATTAATTCCCAGCCTTAGATCGACAATTTATCAACGCGTTTGCCACCGTAAATTAGGTTCACGATACAACGTGTACCCACAATAGCGGTGAACATTGAAGTTAAGATACCGATAGAAAGTGTTACTGCGAAACCTTTCACCGCGCCTGTACCCACTGCAAATAGAATGATCGCAGTGATAAGCGTTGTGATGTTCGCATCGGCAATGGTGCTGAATGCGTTTGCGTAACCTTGGTGAATTGCTTGCTGTGGACTGCGTCCATCTCGAAGCTCTTCACGAATACGCTCAAAGATCAGCACGTTCGCATCGACCGCCATACCGACCGTCAATACGATACCGGCAATACCTGGCAACGTCATGGTAGCGCCTGGAATCATCGACATTACACCAATGATAAGAACCAAGTTTGCCATCAACGCGATATTTGCAATCAAACCGAAGCCACGGTAGTAAAGCAGCGTAAACAGCATTACGGCTACCATACCCCAGATACATGCTTGGATACCCATATCGATGTTTTGCTGACCCATTGATGGACCAATGGTACGCTCTTCAACGATAGAGATAGGTGCGATTAGAGCACCAGCACGTAGTAAAAGTGCTAGGTTGTGCGCTTCTGCTGCAGAGTCGATACCAGTGATACGGAAGTTACGACCAAGAGCCGATTGAATCGTTGCTTGGTTGATAACTTCTTCATGCTTATCAAGGATAACTTTGCCTTCCGGCGTACGACGACCACTGTCTTTGTATTCTGCAAACACGGTAGCCATTAGCTTACCGATGTTCTTCTTAGAGAACGCAGACATCTTGTTGCCACCTTCGCTGTCTAGCGAGATGTTAACTTGTGGGCGACCGTATTCATCAACACTTGAGCTTGCATCCGTGATGCTTTGACCGCCAAGAATAACGCGCTTCTTAAGCACAACTGGGCGACCATCACGGTCCATCTTGATTTCGCTACCTGCTGGCGCGCGACCATTTGCCGCCGCTGATAGGTCAGCTTTATCGTCAACTTCGCGGAACTCTAGTGTTGCCGTAGCACCTAGAATTTCCTTCGCACGAGCTGTGTCTTGAACACCAGGTAGTTCAACTACGATGCGGCTAGCACCTTGACGTTGAACCAATGGTTCAGCAACACCCAGTTCGTTAACACGGTTACGAAGAATCGTGATGTTTTGTTCAACTGCGTAGTTACGTATCTCTTGTAAACGTTGCTCGGTAAAGGTGGCAATCAACGCGTAACGACCATTAGAATCAGATTCGACAAAATTCATGTCTGGGTGATTCTTTTCTAGCGTTGCTTTCGCTTCCGCTAGTTGCTCTTCGTTACGTAGCAAGACTTCGACACCATCTTTACCAGAAGGGCGAATCGCGCGATAACGAACCTTAGCTTCACGAAGTTCACTACGGAAAGCTTCTTCTTGCTGCCCAACAAGCTTCTCCATTGCTGCGTCCATATCCACTTCCATCAAGAAATGAACACCACCACGTAGGTCAAGACCTAGTTTCAGTGGCGACGCACCAATTGCTTCCAGCCAATCTGGCGTAGATGGAGCAAGGTTTAGTGCAACAATTTTATCTTTGCCAAGCGCTTCGCTGATAATATCGCGTGCACTGATTTGAGTATCAGTGTCATTGAAACGTACAAGGATTGATCCATTCTCGAGAGCAATGGATTTATGAGAAAGGTGCTCTTTATCAAGAGCTTTAGTGACAGCATCCAGCGTTGACATATCTACAGAGGCGCCACGCGCCCCTGTAACTTGAATAGCCGGATCTTCACCGTAGATATTTGGAAGCGCGTATAACGCCGCGGTGACGATGGCAAAAAATACCATCAAGTACTTCCATAATGGATAACGGTTTAGCACAGCGAGGATCCTTTAGCTGTTTTATAGAGACTTCAGTGTACCTTTTGGTAGCACTGCAGTTACGAAGTCTTTCTTGATTACAACTTCATTGTTTGCATTAAGCTCAATTGAAATGTAGTCGTTGTCTTCAGCAATCTTAGTGATTTTACCCACTAGACCACCGCTTGTTAGAACTTCATCGCCTTTGCCCATTGAAGACATCAGGTTCTTGTGTTCTTTAACACGCTTAGATTGTGGGCGGTAGATCATGAAGTAGAAGATCACCGCGAACATGCCTAGCATGATTAGCATTTCAAAACCGCCGCCTGCTGGTGCGCCTTCTGCTGCTGCGTGAGCTTGAGAAATAAACATTAAAACATCCTCATTATATTTTATTGATAATCCAACAAGTTGGGCTTTCGTAATTTAGATTCAAGTTTGAGATTAAGTAATAGAGATCACCTTCTCAAAAATAACGTACGTTAGCCTACTTTATTAGCAAAAGCCTCTGGCAACATGCCAAAGGCTTTAATTCTTTTAATCTGTTAATTACTGCTCTTTTGCTAGCGGTGGTACTTCACGACCACGACGCTCATAGAATTCAGTAACGAACTCATCGAAACGATCTTCATCAATCGCCTTACGAATGCTTTCCATCAGACGCTGGTAGTAGCGTAGGTTGTGGATAGTGTTCAGGCGAGCACCTAGGATTTCGTTACAACGCTCTAGGTGGTGAAGGTACGATTTGCTGTAGTGCTGACAAGTGTAACAGTCACAGTGCGGATCTAGCGGAGTTGTATCCGTTTTATGTTTCGCATTACGGATCTTGATCACACCACCAGTCACAAATAGGTGACCATTACGCGCGTTACGCGTTGGCATTACACAGTCGAACATGTCGATACCACGACGAACACCTTCAACCAAATCTTCCGGTTTGCCTACGCCCATTAGGTAACGAGGCTTGTCTTCTGGAAGCTGTGGACACGTGTGCTCAAGGATACGGTGCATGTCTTCTTTCGGTTCGCCTACTGCAAGACCACCAACCGCGTAACCATCAAAACCGATTTCCGTCAGGCCTTTGATAGACACATCACGCAGATCTTCGTAAACACCACCTTGAACGATACCAAATAGGTTGTTCGGGTTTTCTAGCTTATCGAAGTGGTCACGTGAGCGTTGTGCCCAACGTAGTGACATTTCCATCGATTTTTTCGCTTCGTTGTGTGTCGCTGGGTATGGCGTACACTCGTCGAAGATCATTACGATGTCAGAACCTAGGTCTTTTTGGATTTCCATCGACTTTTCAGCGTCCATGAAAATCTTGTCGCCGTTTACTGGGCTACGGAAGTGAACACCTTTTTCAGTGATCTTACGCATTTTACCTAGGCTGAATACTTGGAAACCGCCTGAATCAGTAAGAATAGGACCGTGCCAGTTCATGAAATCGTGCAGGTCACCGTGCATTTTCATCACTTCTTGACCAGGACGTAACCATAGGTGGAAAGTGTTGCCTAGCAGGATTTCTGCACCCGTGCCTTTTACTTCTTCCGGAGTCATACCTTTAACGGTACCGTAAGTACCTACTGGCATGAATGCTGGAGTTTGAACAGTGCCACGTTCGAAGGTCAATTGACCACGACGCGCATTGCCGTTTTTCTTTTTAAGATCGAATGATAATTTCACGATGCCTCCGAGTGTCAGAGAAACAGTCTGACTATGTATCTTGGGGTCTCCCCCACTTTAAGGAGCGGTCGCCTTCCGTGCGAGAGACAAAGCAGAAGTTCTGCTCTGTTTCCTAGCGTACTGCTAGCACTCGTAAATCGTTAGTTTTCTAACCCCTCCTAACTTACCCCTTCACAAGAGAAAAGAACTGTTCTGCAGATGCCTTAATTGGCGAGACCGCATCACGTCCCCTTCCCTTTTTAAGGAGAGGGCTAGGGAGGGGTTAAAACATTATGCTGTCTTCTTTTTTATAAACATTGAGTCACCGTACGAGAAGAAACGGTATTTGTTTTCCACCGCATGCTTATAAGCATTCATGGTGTTCTCGTATCCAGCAAACGCACTGACCAACATGATCAACGTTGATTCTGGTAAGTGGAAGTTGGTGATCAAACAATCCACCAACTGGTACTCGTAACCAGGGTAGATAAAGATTTCAGTATCGCCAAAAAATGGAACCAATTCTGTCCCTTTTTTCAGCGCGTCTTGAGCTGCACTTTCTAGTGAACGCACTGATGTTGTACCGACTGCGACGATTCGACCGCCGCGCGCTTTAGTTGCGTTAATCGCATCCACAACATCCTGCGGTACTTCTACGTATTCTGCGTGCATGTGATGATCGCTAATGTCATCCACTTTTACTGGTTGGAACGTACCCGCACCCACGTGCAAAGTAACGTATGCAAACTCAGCGCCTTTCGCTTTGATTTTCGCAAGCAGAACATCATCAAAGTGAAGGCCCGCCGTCGGCGCTGCAACCGCACCTGGCTTTTGGTTATAAACCGTTTGGTAACGCTCTTTATCCGCGTCTTCATCTGGGCGGTCGATGTATGGAGGAAGTGGCATGTGACCAATTTCTTCCAAAATCTCGAGTACCGTCTTATCAGAGTTAAATTTCAGCTCAAACAGCGCGTCATGACGTGCCACCATCTCAGCTGAGTATTCGTCGTTCTCGCCAACAAGGATGGTTGTGCCTGGTTTAGGCGACTTAGAACAGCGAACGTGAGCGAGAATGCTTTTCTCATCGAGCATACGCTCCACCAGCACCTCTAGCTTACCGCCGGAGGCTTTTCGACCAAACATACGCGCAGGAATTACACGAGTATTGTTGAAAACCACTAGGTCACCGGCTTGAACTTGTTCTAACACATCGGTAAACGTGCCATCAATTAGCTCACCAGTATTGCCGTCCATTTGCAGCAGTCGGCTAGCGGTACGCTCTGGCTGAGGGTAACGAGCGATAAGTTCATCTGGAAGGTCGAAATGGAAATCTGATACTTGCATGTTACTTGTCTTATCTATTGGTCAAATCACGTCAAGAACGACGATAAAATTGCGACGAGTTTTTCGCAGCAGACTAGTATATGTTTACATGCTGCAATAGCAAGCAAATCCCCCTAGATTGACTGTAAAAGCTTTCATTAAGAGTGTAATAAAACGTGAAAGATGCAGAAAAGGCACACATAAAAAAAGCAGCGAAGTGCGCTGCTTTTTAAAATGTCCAAATGTATTTATCAGTCGTTGATCGTTTAACTTTTGCGTCGGCGCGCCCACACCAGTGGAACAAGTAAGCCGAATAGCCAAGCGCCTAAGCTACCACCCTCGTCTTCAGAGCCTCTAAAGTTACAGTTGTTAGTAGCAATACCGTCATGGCACTCTTTTTCATCTTCTTCTCTGGCCACAATAATAAAATTCGGCTCAATAATATAACTCGTGGGCGGCGCATCAGCGGTAACGTAAGACTGTATCCAGTCATAATAGTGACTTACTTTGGTAAAAAAGCTAGGTATCGTGACAGAACCACAAGTCGGTAAAATAATCGGGCCCCCACTCACGATACCGATTTGCAAACCAGTCGCATCATCAATTAACGGACCACCACTGTCTCCTTTACAAGCACTATTGCCATACTGCGTCCGATCGTGCGGTTCGAGAACATCAACCTCTGTTGGTAAGGTACAAAGTTTAGTTTGATTATTTCTCGAGTTAATCACACCAGGGTAACTATGCCCAACTTCCAAACGCTCATAGCACTGATCAATTGGTAAAAATGCACTCGTAGTTTTTTGAAGATAAACTGATGGAATTTCAGCTTTTGGTGTCGTGGTTCCCCAACCAAATACGGATACATTTGGGTAGCGCTGATTTGTCGTGTACTCCTGACTCCAATCGAGGTTTAACCTTGCTTCAATCTCGATCATATCATCCATGGAAGCCAGTGTTGCAACAGCGGCATTAGTAACTGGGCGATCAAGGTATAGTAAAGCTATATCACTATCTAGAGCCGTTTGAATTGGCACGACGTTGCCTTTTTTATCCAATTTAGCTTTAGCAATTCGAGTGTAGTTCGGATGAACTACAACATGAGAAACCGTGTAATAATTATCTATAGAGGTACTATTAAGGTCGTAAGCTTTGGCGGTAACCGCAAGATCACCAGGAGTTGTAACATAATATGAACTCTCATCAGTGCCTTGACCCATAACAACACAGTGTGCCGCAGTCAGTACCCATTGCTTATCAACAAGAGTTCCCCCACATATTGGAAACTCCGCCATGTTGCTCGCCCGTATTGTTACGCGATCAGAAGGATTCCTCTCCAACGAACCGAGCACGATAGCCTGAGCAGATTGTACGCCCAATGTCGCAATAGCCATCGCGATGAGTTTTTTGTACCTCAGTGTTTTATACATAATTATCTTCGTTCTAATTAGGTTGCGCGTATCTTCTATCACAGGCTTATCTAGTAAAATCAAGCAAGTAAAAATGTGCGATTCAACTCATTAGATTACATTCTGACCACATACCTTATCAGTGAAAAATGCAAACTGGCTCGCATGGCATTTTTTCAGCAACCAACAGCGATAACTAACAAATGCATCAGTAGTAAAGTAGATGAACTATATTGAAAGTGAGCATTTGCTCTTTAGACATTTATTGAGGTAAGTATGAAGATGTTAACTCTAGCGCTGAGTGCTGCCGTACTCGCGTTTTCATCTGGTGCAATAGCAAGCACCAGCAATGATCGGCTCAAAGTGATACAAGACGCCTGTTACCTAAAACAGGTACCTCGTTTATGCGCCGTCAACCTGCCAGATAAAAGCTACATCGGTCGCTGTGTCGACGCGAAAGCTTATGGTCTTATCTGTATGCATTTCAAGCAACGTTAAGAGTAACCAAAGCTAAGGTTTTAACGCCTTAGCTTTGGTTATTTATGATAGCGCTTACATCCTAGATTCGTCCTAAATGAGTAGCTGGATTTATGGAAAACACCAGTTCATTTTCACCTCTGATTGATCTCTATCTAATCGTTTTATTTTATTAGTGAAAAACGAGTTAGCTCCCAGATATACAGCAAAATATTCTCTATATTTAAGAGAAGGACAATGCCGCTGGAGGTCTCTATGATCAAGGTTGAAGACATGATGACTCGCAACCCTCATACCTTGCTGCGTGAGCACACATTACGTGACGCAAAAAGCATGATGGAAGCGCTTGATATTCGACATATTCCGGTTGTTGATGCCAATAAACACCTAAAAGGCTTGGTGACTCAACGCGATATTCTTGCTGCACAAGAATCCTGCTTGCACCCAGATGAGGCTGAACAATCTTTTACCCTCGACACGCCGCTTTACCAAATGATGCACACCAACATCATGACTGCTGAACCAAGAGCTGGTTTAAAGGAAAGCGCAATCTATATGCAAAAGCATAAAGTCGGCTGTTTGCCAGTGGTCAATAAAGGTCATTTGGTGGGTATCATCACAGATACAGACTTTGTAACCATTGCGATTAACTTGTTAGAACTGCAAGAAGAAACCGAGCCGGAAGAAATCGAAACAGAGTAATAAGCAACGAAACGTTAGTTGCCCAGATTACAGGCAAAAAAAGAGCGGCTCAATCGCCGCTCAAAGATGTCATTACTAACGTAGTAATTGTGGACTCTATGCTGATTAGAATTGGTCTTCTTCAGTAGAACCTGTCAGTGCTGTCACTGATGAGTTGCCACCTTGGATTGTGTTGGTCATTCTATCGAAGTAACCCGTACCAACCTCTTGTTGGTGCGCTACGAACGTGTAGCCTTTTTCTGCCGCTTCAAACTCAGGACGCTGAACCTTCTCAACATAATGACGCATGCCTTCGCCTTGTGCGTAAGCGTGAGCCAGTTCGAACATGTTGAACCACATGTTGTGGATACCTGCTAGCGTGATGAATTGGTACTTGTAGCCCATGTTAGCCAGCTCTTGTTGGAACTTAGCAATGGTTTCTGCGTCTAGGTTCTTCTCCCAGTTGAATGAAGGCGAACAGTTGTATGCCAACAGTTGGTCTGGGTACTCTGCATGAATCGCTTCTGCAAACTTGCGTGCTTCTTCTAGGCATGGCGTTGCTGTCTCACACCAGATTAGATCCGCATATGGCGCGTAAGCTAGACCACGAGAGATAGCTTGGTCGATACCTGCACGTACACGGTAGAAACCTTCTTGAGTACGCTCACCTTCGATGAAGTCTTTATCGTATGGGTCACAGTCAGATGTTAGTAGGTCTGCTGCGTTTGCATCGGTACGTGCGATTACTAGTGTTGTCGTGCCAGCAACGTCCGCTGCTAGGCGAGCTGCGACCAGTTTTTGCACTGCTTCTTGAGTTGGAACCAGTACTTTACCGCCCATGTGACCACACTTCTTCACGGATGCCAGTTGGTCTTCAAAGTGAACACCTGCCGCACCTGCATCGATCATCGATTTCATTAGCTCGTAAGCGTTCAATACACCACCAAAGCCTGCTTCCGCATCCGCAACGATTGGTAGGAAGTAATCAATGCCGCCTTCGTCTTCTGGTGACTTGCCTGCTGACCACTGAATTTGGTCTGCACGACGAAATGAGTTATTGATGCGTTTTACTACCGACGGCACAGAATCTACTGGGTACAGAGATTGGTCTGGGTACATCGTCGAAGCGGTGTTGTTATCCGCCGCTACCTGCCAACCTGATAGGTAAATCGCTTCAATACCTGCTTTTGCTTGCTGTACGGCTTGACCACCCGTCAGTGCACCAAGACAGTTTACGTAGCCTTTCTTTGAACTACCGTTGACCAGTGACCAAAGTTTGTCAGCACCACGTTGTGCGATTGTGTTCGCAGGCACCATAGAACCACGCAGTTCTACCACTTCTTCTGCTGTGTAAGTACGCTTTACATTTTTCCAGCGTGGGTTGGTTGCCCAATCTTTTTCCAGAGCTTCAATTTGTTGGCGGCGAGTTAAGTTAGTCATTGGTCTATCCCTCTTATAATGTGCACTTGTGCATGTGCGTTGAGTTTTCCGTTCTCAGGCAGTACATCCTTATCTGCCTCGAATCCTTCACGTATTGGTTAAATAAACATGTATTAGTTAAATAAATTGAGTGTTCTAAATCTTTGGGTTAATCCAGGTAGTCGTAACCTGGAATGGTTAAAAAGTTGGTCAGTTCATCACTGGTAGTGAGCCTAGCCATCAAGTCTGCCGCTTCTTCAAATCGACCTGCTTGGTAACGCTGCTCGCCAATTTCTTGCTTCACGACTTCAATCTCTTCTTTCAGATACAGTTCGAACAGCTCTTTAGTGACCTTCAATCCGTTGTCGAGCGACTTACCGTGTTGAATCCATTGCCAGATAGAAGCTCGTGAGATTTCTGCTGTTGCTGCGTCTTCCATCAGTCCGTAAATCGGCACACAACCGTTGCCAGAGATCCAAGCTTCGATGTATTGCAGCGCAACGCGGATGTTATGGCGCATGCCCTCTTCTGAACGTTCACCTTCGCACGGTTCAAGCAGCTCTGCGGCGGTGATTGGTGCGTCTTCTAAGCGGCTCACGTCCAATTGGTTGGTGCGCTGCCCCAGTGTGGCACTGAACACTTCCATTGCGGTGTCTGCCAACCCCGGGTGAGCAACCCAAGTGCCGTCATGACCGTTGTTAGCTTCTAGCGATTTATCGTTGTGGATCTTATCCAATACTTTTTGGTTTTCTTGTGGGTCTTTAGCCGGAATAAAGGCTGCCATGCCGCCCATCGCAAATGCGCCACGTTTATGACAAGTACGCACCAATAATCTTGAGTAAGCGTTGAGGAATGGTTTGTCCATCGTCACTACTTGGCGATCCGGAAGTACGCGGTCTGGGTGGTTTTTCAGTGTTTTGATGTAGCTAAAGATGTAATCCCAGCGACCGCAGTTCAAACCAACGATATGCTCTTTCAGAGAGAACAGAATCTCATCCATTTCGAATACGGCTGGTAAGGTTTCAATCAGCACTGTCGCTTTGATGGTGCCAGTATCCAAACCGAAATACTCTTCGGTGAAATGGAACACTTCGCTCCACCACTTCGCTTCATGATGCGATTGCAGTTTCGGAATGTAGAAGTAAGGACCGCTTCCCTTTTTCAATAGCGCTTTGTAGTTGTTGTAGAAGTACAGAGCGAAATCGAATAGCGCACCTGGAATGATCTGACCGTGCCACGTTACGTGTTTTTCTTTTAGATGTAGTCCGCGAACACGGCAGATCAACACCGCTGGGTCTTCTGCCAGCTGATAGTGTTTACCATTGCCAGGGTTGGTGTAGCTGATGGTGCCATTAACAGCGTCGCGCAAGTTAATTTGACCATCCAGAACTTTACTCCACGCAGGAGACATCGAATCTTCGAAGTCTGCCATGAACACTTTTACATTCGCATTCAGTGCGTTAATCACCATCTTGCGATCAGTCGGTCCTGTAATCTCCACTCGGCGATCTTGCAGATCTTGCGGGATTCCAAGGATCTTCCAGCTTCCTTCACGAATGTCTTGTGTCTCTGGTAGAAAGTCTGGCAGTTCACCAGCGTCGATGCGTGCTTGCTTCTCTTCTCGTGCTTCCAGCAACTGTTCAACACGTCCGGCAAATTTTTCACACAGTAGAGTTAAAAAGGTTTGGGCTTCAACAGGGAAAATTGCTTGATGTTCAGGAGCAACGACTCCATTCACCTCAAGCATGCCTTGGGTTTGCTTTAGTTGTTGTGTTTTTTGTTCTGTCTGAGCAAGCATAATCATTCATCCTTAACGTGCTTTATTCATCTTGGGCAGTCCGCCTAAAGCTACATTTGTAAGTTATGAACAACAAATTACATCCTTCGATTTGGTGTTCACTTCGCTTCGTTGTGTCTATACATTGCGCAACCTGAATTGCTTTTTCAATCTAGACATAAGTCTTACAAGCCTTTAATTAAGCTAACCCAACAAAGGTTTAAGCGAAACCCCTTAAGTAAACAAAACGTTAAATTCAAAGTTTTATTCGGTATCAAACAAGTGTTTGATTTTTGAGTTTAATTTGTAAGTTATTACGTAACTAAATTACATTAAATTTACAGGTTATTTTTGAATTCAAACAAGCGTATGAATAGTGAGGCAGGAGAAAAATCCTTGTATTCACAAGGGCTAGGAAGAGGAAATTAAACGCGACTTAAACGCGTTACACAGGCAGTTGTGTAAAATTAACATTGTGAAATTTCACTATTTTATGAAAGCTTCATGAAAGTTCATCTGTAAAATTTTACAAGTCAAAGTTCACGCGCAGAATAAAATGCTAAAAAGCGCACTATTTCTAGTGCGCTTTTTGATATTAGATCGGGAGTAGCAGGCTAATACTAATAGCTAAAGCAGTTCAGAGACGACTTCTGCCAATTGATTGAAAGTGTTTGATCGTGACGAGCTCGGACGCCAAACCAAACCAATATCGCGATATGCTTGCTGACCAGGAGGGTCGATCACCACCAAGTTCTGGTTGTGTAGCAAACCATGATCAATCGCCATTTGCGGGATAAACGTGGTGCCCAGACCATTCGCCACCATCTGCACTAAGGTATGAAGACTGGTTGCGGTGAATGGGTTGATCTTCTCTTTGTCCGTTAGCTTACATGCTGAAACCGCGTGCTCAGTAAGGCAGTGTTCTTTCTCTAATAAGAAGACGGATTCATCTGGCAAGTCTGCATAACGGATCGGCACAGGTACGGAATCCGCTTGATTGGCGCTGATCACCATGCGGAATGGGTCTTGCCCCACCACTCGGCTTTCCATTCCCTCTATTTCTACTGGCAGAGCCAGAATCAACACGTCCAACTCACCGTGGCGAAGTGCTTGCAGCAAGTTGGTCGTCGTATCTTCTCTTAATAGAAGGTTTAATTGTGGGAAGCGGTAGTTCACCTCTTGAACAAGGTCGCACAATAAGAAAGGAGCAATGGTCGGAATACAGCCTACTTTAAGCTGCCCTTCCATATCATCGCCTTGGCATAAACGCCCCAACTCAACAAGATCTTGCCCTTTGGCGAGAAGTTCTCGACCATGCTGCACCACCATCTCACCAGCTTGGGTGAAAACCAATGGGCTTTTTTTATCTTTCTTTTCGTAAAGCGGGCAACCAATCAACTCTTCAAGGTTTTGGATGCCTTTACTTAAAGTAGATTGACTGACAAAACAACGCTCAGCAGCATCACTAAAATGTCGAGTTTCGTGCAGAGTGACCAAATAGTGTAACTGCTTCAAGCTAGGCCATTTATTCATAATTCTATTTGTATCTATTGCTGTTCCAGTGATCGAGATAATAGTTTCGGTGTTATCGCTTTTTTCGATGAACTCAATCTATTTATTTCGCTTTTTTCAATACTACAATCTGTACTATAGTTTGTCTCGCACAAACACGGACCAAACCTAAATAACTGAATGTAGGTTTGGAGCAAACCAAAATTTTTAGGAGCAAAAAAATGGTACTAGTAGGTCGTCAAGCCCCTGACTTTACTGCAGCAGCTGTTCTAGGTAACGGCGAAATCGTTGAAAACTTCAACTTTGCAGAATTCACTAAAGGTAAGAAAGCAGTAGTATTCTTCTACCCACTAGATTTCACTTTCGTTTGCCCATCTGAGCTAATCGCATTCGACAACCGTCTAGCTGATTTCCAAGCTAAAGGTGTTGAAGTAATCGGTGTTTCTATCGATTCTCAGTTCTCTCACAACGCATGGCGTAACACTGCTATCGAAGATGGCGGTATCGGTCAAGTTAAATACCCTCTAGTTGCTGACGTTAAGCACGAAATCTGTAAAGCGTACGATGTAGAGCACCCAGAAGCAGGCGTTGCTTTCCGTGGTTCTTTCCTAATCGACGAAGACGGTCTTGTACGTCACCAAGTAGTTAACGATCTACCCCTAGGTCGTAACATCGACGAAATGCTACGCATGGTTGATGCACTAAACTTCCACCAGAAGCACGGCGAAGTATGTCCTGCACAATGGGAAGAAGGTAAAGCAGGTATGGACGCATCTCCAAAAGGTGTTGCAGCGTTCCTATCTGAGCACGCAGACGACCTAAGCAAGTAATAGACACTGCCGCCCAAGCTCAATGGGTGTGTTGGTTGGATGTATATATAAAGCAAAAGCTATAGCGGAAAAACCGCAAACGCCAATCAGTCTAAGTAAAGTCATAAAAAAGCCCAGAGTTCACTCTGGGCTTTCTTTTTATCCGTGCTTTTGAAAAGCAAAAGAGGCAAGCATAACGCAAAAAGTTTACCTCTATTTCCCTCGGTCTCAGTACAGATTCTCCCCTTTCGTCCTGCTAGTATTTGCTGTAATTACAATAATTCAGGACAACCTCGTGAACACTCAACTTGAAGTCTGTATTGATAACATTGAATCTCTCCACAACGCGATTGCCGGTGGTGCAACCCGCATCGAACTCTGCTCTTCACTTGCTTTGGGTGGCTTAACCCCAAGCTATGGCTTTATGCAGCAAGCCGCTAAACACTCTACTATTCCGGTTTACGCGATGATTCGCCCTCGCCAAGGTGACTTCTTCTACAGTGAGGAAGAAATCGAAATGATGCGTTGGGATATTGAAGCCGCTAAACAAGCAGGCTTGAATGGTGTCGTGCTCGGCGTGCTCACTCAAGACGGCGACGTTCATATGCCGTACGCAACGACACTGTGTGAATTTGCTCAAACGCTTGGCTTAGGCGTGACCTTCCATCGAGCCTTTGACCAGTGTCGCGACGCTGAAAAAGCGTTAGAAGAAGTGATCAGCTTAGGTTGTGAGCGTATTTTAACCTCCGGTCTTGCGCCTTCGGCACCGCAAGGTATCGATGTGCTTAAAACCTTAGTTGAGCAAGCGCAAGGACGCATTGCGATAATGGCGGGCGCCGGAGTGAATGCGGACAATGTTGGCCAGATCGTTGAGCAAGCCAAAGTCACCGAAGTGCATTTATCTGGCAAGACAACTCGCCCTAGTCACATGACCTTTATTGCCGAGCAAAGCAAAATGGGCGCTGCCGATGTGGATGACTTTTCGATTCCTGTCACCAACACCGATGCTATCGCGAACATGGTAACAGCTCTCAATTAAGCGCTTTCAAATCCCGTCTTTAGTTATTGAGTGCTAACATATTGATAACTAAGGACGGGAGGAAACATGGCGAAACTAAAGAAAAAGGAATACGAAGAAGCACTAGAACAGCTGCAAATTGAGTTGGTTAAGCTCCAAGAGTGGGTCAAACACAAAAGGCTTAAAGTCGTGGTACTGTTTGAAGGACGTGACGCCGCTGGCAAAGGTGGCACCATCAAGCGCATCACTGAAAAACTTAACCCTCGAATCTGCCGTATCGCAGCCCTTCCCGCCCCAACAGAAAAAGAAAAAACACAATGGTACTTCCAGCGCTATGTAGCACACCTACCTGCTGCTGGAGAAATCGTGCTGTTTGACCGCAGTTGGTACAACCGTGCCGGCGTAGAGAAAGTCATGGGCTTTTGCACCCCAGACCAATATGAAGAGTTTCTCCGTTCTTGCCCGGAGTTTGAACGCATGCTTCAGCGCTCTGGCATCATCTTAATTAAGTACTGGTTTTCGGTCTCCGATGAAGAGCAAGAAAAGCGCTTTCTAGAACGCATCAACACCCCAATTAAACGCTGGAAGTTCAGCCCAATGGATTTGGAATCACGCAATCGCTGGGCAGAATATTCAGAGGCAAAAGATAAGATGTTTGCCTATACAGATACGAAAAACTGTCCTTGGTGGGTAGTCCCTTCTGATGATAAAAAGAAAGCTCGATTGAACTGTATCAGCCATCTGCTTAGTCAAGTCGAATACGAAGAACTTGAGCATCCAGTTATCGAATTGCCAGAGTTGAATAAAGAAGGTTATGTCCGTGCGCCTATCGACGATCAAACCTTCGTTCCTGATAAATATTAGAGATGTATCATGGCGAAAGACCTGTTTCACACCCTTGACCTGAATCTGCTCAAGACCTTTATGGTTTTGATGCAAGAGCGAAACATGCGTAAAGCATCACAGCGCTTGTTTGTCTCACAGCCCGCCATCAGTCAAGCGCTACAAAAGCTACGCAACCACTTCGATGACGAGCTGTTTGTGAAAGTAAAAACAGGTCTTGAACCAACACCGTTCGCCGAATCTCTCGCCAACGATATTACGCCGCACCTCGATGGTTTAGCTGCCGCAGTTAATCGCTCTCATCAGTTTGATCCTGCCGAAGTGGACAACAAAATTCGAATTGCACTGGCACCAATCACAATGACTTGCCTGCCCGGGTTTCTGTTCGAACAGATGCGTTCTCTTGCCCCTAATGCTCAACTTGAATTGGTTGGTTGGTCAAACAGCACTGTCGATGAAATCTTAAAGGGTGAAACACTGATAGGTGTGAACTACGAATTACTCCTTAGCAATAAAGAGATATACACACCTAAAATACTGGATTTGAAGGGACGTATTTTTGTCCGTGAAGATCACCCTATCACCAAACCTCATGTTGAACCACATGATCTTGGCGGATACCCAATTGCTTCTTTGATTTCCCCTGGGTGGAACGACAAGTTCAGTTACGCGTCTGAGCTTCTTACCGAAATGGGCGTTGAACACAGCATTGGCTTTCGCTCAGAAATGGTCTCTGCAATACTTGATGTCGTTAAACACACTGACATGTATTTACCTCACTCCAATTTACTTCCGGTTGAGCAATTTCCGGGATTAAGAGCCGTTGACGTCACGATTGATGGTCAACCACAAATGAAATCCGTGCATTGTCACATGCATGTTCGAAACCGGAATAACCCACTAGTAAAATGGTTAACAGAGCTTATCCAACAAGGTCTAAAACTACAAGCTAATAAGTTCTGATTATCATCAAGATAACGACAGTTACTTGGTCATAAATAAAACTTCTCAATAAGATAGCCCTGCTTTTAAGGGAAATGACAAAAAGCGATTGCTTACAGTAAGGATGCTGTCACTCGTTTACTTATTGAGAGTTCAGACATGACTAAAAAACTTGTAAAGCTAACCGCTGCTTGCACCCTACTGGCTTCTTTCAGCTCAGTTTCCGCGGTTGTCCCAGATCGTCCAATCCCACAAGTTCCAACTAACCCAATTGAAGAGCTACCAATTGCTCCACCGATTGAGCCTGCACCAGAGCATCCAACGCTTCCTGAGCCAGACAACGGTATTCCAGGTGTACCTGAGCGACCAAAACCACAACTTCCAACTAATCCAATTGAAGAGCAGCCTGTTCACCCAATTGAAGACTCTACCCCACCCAATCGACCTCAACCAGCTTCTCCAGAGCAACCTATTGAGCGCGATACCACCGATGATCGATTGATTCACTTGGAAGGGCTAGCGGCAGAATATGATTACCGCTTAAACCAGCAAGCAGAACAAATGGACGGAGTCCGAGCAAGCTTACACGCTGTCACTAATGCTCGACCTTATGCGACAAATGGTGAACTGGCTATCGGTGCTGGTGTTGGTTTCGCGGGAAGTAAAGAAGCAATAGCAATTGGCGGCGCTTACGGCTTAACGGACCAAGTTAGCCTTTCAGGTACATTCCACTATGAATCATCAGGCAAATATTCATCGTCTGACGTTGCTGGAGGTGTAGGTATCCAGTTTAACTTCAGATGATAAATTAATTTTGCATGTTGCCAAGGAGGGCGATTACAGGAGCAATAAATATGAAAAACACCCTTTTATTAGTGTTCATCTTAGTTTTGCTACCAGGTGTCACTTCAGCGAAGAGCCTACACATATCCCCTGAAATAAAAATGGGCCCATACTGGGGGGCTGGTATTTCAGGGGGAGGCTTGCAACTTGGGGGAACGGATGTCCTCGGATTGGATGCTCTCTATATGAGCTACTCTCACACATCCGCTGAGTTATTATGGGATAAAGACCGATTAAAGACCTACCGAATAGGAGGCCAATATCAACTTTTAGACCATCCGAATAAGCTTGGCTTTCAAATTGAAGCAGGCCTCGTAGAGTATGAAGGGCAACGGGACTATATCTGGTCCGATAAATCAAGAAGCGCCCATGGTTCAGGAGCAAGCATTTCAGGCGCGTGGGTTCTGTTTTTGAACGAACATGTTGGGCTTAGAGTAGGAGGCGACTTCAACTATATTGATAAAAAGAAAACCTTACTAGGCAATAGTTGGAGTGCGACCTTTTCAACAGGCATTGTTATTCATCTTTAGATAAAACGTCATCTAAACTTTGATCGCCGAGATGACGTACATCTTTCCCTTTCACGAAGTAGATAATGTATTCACATATATTCTGGCAACGGTCACCTACACGTTCAATGGCACGAGCCGACCACATCACTTGCAGAATGTGAGGAATATTTTTCGGGTCTTCCATCATATAAGTCATCAACTGGCGAATCACTGCTTCATATTCCGCGTCTAACTTATCGTCAAGCTTATGTACTTCTGCGGCCGCTTCCACATCCATTCGAGCAAAAGCATCGAGTACTTGGTGCAGCATTTGGATCGCCTGACGACATAAAGGCTCTAACGAGACTTGGAATTGGCGCTCTTGCGATGATGGGCTTTCGATCGCTACGTAGGCAATGCGTGTCGCAACATCACCAATGCGTTCAAGATCTGTGATGGTCTTAATGATAGCCATGATCAAGCGTAAATCTTTTGCCGTAGGCTGACGCTTAGCGATGATACGGGTACAAGCGTCGTCAATAGAGACTTCCATCGCGTTCACTTTATGATCATCACGCACAACTTTACGTGCCAGTTCGATGTCTTCCTTATGTAAGGCTTGAATAGCATACGACAGTTGCTGCTCTACTAAGCCACCCATGGTAAGTACATGGGTACGAATCGATTCTAGCTCTACGTTAAATTGTCCTGAGATATGACGTCCAAAGTGCATGGCTTTCTTTTTAATCCTTGAAAGGTCGCGGCTTAACCGTAACGACCGGTGATGTAATCTTCGGTTTGTTTCTTCATTGGAGAGGTGAAGATCGAATCCGCATCCGAGTATTCAATCAACTTACCCATATGAATAAACGCAGTATGGTCGCTTACGCGCGCCGCCTGCTGCATGTTATGGGTAACGATAACCACAGTATATTGAGTCTTGAGCTCATTGATAAGCTCTTCAATAGTTAAAGTTGATATTGGATCCAATGCTGATGTCGGCTCATCTAATAATAGTACTTCTGGCTCAATCGCAACGGCACGTGCAATAACCAAGCGCTGCTGTTGTCCGCCAGAAAGTCCAAATGCGTTCTCATGTAAACGGTCTTTAACTTCATCCCACAATGCCGCAGACCGCAACGAGCGCTCAACCGCATCATCCAAAGTTCGGCGAGTCTTAACGCCCTGCAGACGGAGGCCGTAAACCACATTCTCATAAATTGATTTAGGAAATGGATTAGGGCGTTGGAATACCATACCGACACGGCGACGCAATGTTGCCACGTCAACACTTGGGTTATAGACATTCTTACCGTGCAAACGAACTTTACCCGTCACCTTGCAGCCTTCCACTAAGTCGTTCATACGGTTAATGCAACGTAATAGTGTTGATTTACCACAGCCTGATGGGCCAATGAATGCCGTTACACGCCCTTTCGGAATGCGCATGGAAATATCGTGCAGCGCCTGAGCCTGACCATAGAAAAGATTAAGGTTCTCGATAGAGATAGCCGTTTGTTCATCCGTTAGATTATGAACATCCAACGGCGGCTCATAACCCAATGTATTATCAAAGTTAAACATGCTTAATCTTGTCCTAAAGTTCGGTATTTCTCACGCAGGTTATTACGAATACTGATTGCTGTTAAGTTTAGTCCCACAATCACGGTCACGAGTAAGAAGGAAGTCGCGTAAACCAGCGGACGCGCGGCTTCAATATTTGACGTCTGGAATCCGACATCGTAGATGTGGAAGCCTAGGTGCATGAACTTTCTGTCCAAATGCACGTAAGGGAATTGCCCATCCACTGGCAAGCTAGAAGCCAGCTTCACAACTCCCACTAGCATCAAGGGTGCAACCTCACCCGCAGCACGAGCAATCGCTAGAATCAAACCAGTGATGATCGCAGGGGTTGCCATAGGCAAAACCACACGCCACAGAGTTTCAAACTGCGTTGCGCCTAAGGCTAGCGAACCATGACGAACAGAGCTTGGAATACGGGTTAAACCTTCTTCCGTGGTGACAATCACCACCGGTAACGTCAATACAGCTAACGTCAATGCTGACCACAACAAGCCCGGCGTACCAAAGGTTGGAGCAGGTAATCTTTCAGCGTAAAACAGGTTATCGATCGAGGCACCAATTGTGTAAACAAAGAAGCCCAAACCAAATACACCGTAAACAATCGAAGGAACACCAGCAAGGTTAATAACCGCAATGCGAATGACTCGAGTAAGCGCATTGTTCTTAGCGTACTCATGCAAATAGATCGCTGCCACCACCCCCAATGGCATCACGATGATCGACATAATGATAACCAAGAAAACTGTACCGAAAATCGCTGGGAAAACACCACCTTCAGAATTCGATTCGCGTGGGTCTTCTGAGAGGAACTTCCTAACCTGTTTCCCCCAATGAGCCACCTTTTCAGGCAGTGACATTTGGTTGGGATACCAGTAGTCCAAAATGTCTTCTAACGGAATCGAAACTTGAGTCCCGGTCATGTCTTCGACAATGAGCGCATAATCGGAGAAGCCCAAACGCAATCCATCAAGCTGCATGTCTAGATTGGCTAACTCTGCTTCAATTTCTGCTTTGCGTTGGCTGTTGTTTGCCAAAAACTCTTCGGTGATAGTGTCATTAAGCTCGTGCTTGCGCTTGTCTAAGCGAAGCTGTTCTAGCTTCCAACCCAAGTCTTTTACTTGATCATCCACCAGCATGTCGATTTCGTGATGCAAGGTTTCTGCATCATCAAGCTTCTGATCCAAAAGCGTTTGAATGTTGTTTTCGTAGCGCGTGTTACCATCTTGGAAAGCAACAAACTTACCGAAAAAGTAGCCACCACTGCTGCGCTCAATCACTGCCCATTCGCCCGGCGTCGCCGGCTCATCCAACTGCATTTTCAGTACCGAGATAAAGTCAGCTGGGTACAATTCGCGGTTGGCAATTTTGATGTTCAAACGTGTCGCAAATTCTTCGTCATCCGCGAGTTTATTTGCCGCTTCTTTTGGTAGGTAACTTCTTGGTACGAAACTGCGCTCGTAAACCTGGCCAACCAGAATCGAGTTTTCATGCAGCACTTCGCCCTGCACCGGAGTCAGCGCAGCAACGTTCCATTGATAAAGTGGCGCAGGCCAGAAGTAAGTAAGCCCCTTCCAGCCAATCAATAGCAATAAACCGAGGACAGAAAGCAAACTGATACTCACTGCTCCCCCGGTTAACCAAATCCAAGGTGCGCCAGAACGAATCCAATTTAACACGCTATTACTCGCTCTTCCGTTAACTGATTACAACGCACGATATTTATCTCTTAGTCTTTGACGAACCCATTCTGCCAAGGCGTTCACCGCAAAGGTGAAGACAAACAAAATTAATGCCGATAGGAACAACAATCGGTAATGAGAACTGCCCACTTCCGACTCTGGCAATTCAACCGCAATGGTCGCCGACAAGCTGCGCAAGCCTTCTAGCACGTTCCAATCCATTAATGGCGTATTACCCGTCGCCATTAATACAATCATGGTTTCACCCACAGCACGACCAAGCCCCATCATGATTGCCGAGAAGATACCCGGACTGGCTGTCAGCAGGACCACATAAATCAGGGTTTGCCATGGCGTCGCGCCGAGTGCTAATGAACCATCCGATAAGTGCTTAGGTACAGAGAAAATCGCATCTTCGGCAATGGTGAAAATCGTTGGTATAACCGCAAATCCCATCGCCAAACCAACCACCAACGCGTTACGTTGGTCAAAGCCAATACCATGGTCAGTCAGGAACAAACGCATATCACCGCCAAAGAAGGCTTGCTCAAGCATTGGCGACACCCACACACCCAGCCCGATCAACAACAGAAGCAAAGGCATCAATACTAAGGCATGCCACCCATTAGGAAAGCGGTTACGTATCGGCTGTGGGATCAGTGCCCATAGACCGCCCATCACCATAGTGCTTAGAGGCAGAACGAACAGCATCACCACAACGGTAATCAGATGGTCTTCCACAATCGGCGCGAACCAGAGCCCGGCAAGGAAACCAATAATAACCGTAGGCAAAGCTTCCATTAACTCGATTGATGGCTTCACCACTCGACGCATACGTGGCGACATAAAGTAGGCGGTATAAATTGCGCCTAAAACTGCCAGTGGTACCGAAAACAGCATCGCGAACATCGCCGCTTTAATGGTACCAAACGCAATTGGTACTAAGCTGAATTTCGCTTCAAAATCGTCACTGGCTGAGGTGGATTGCCAAACGAATTCTGGCTCAGGGTAACCTTCATACCAAACCTTTTGCCACAAGGAGGACAGAGAGACTTCGGGGTACGGGTTATCAACGAACGCGACATTCAATTCGCCGTTTTGCCATGTAATCAGATAGCGCTCGTTATTCGACATCCCCGCCATCGCTGGCGCTTGTGTGTAGGCTCGCTTAAACAACACCAATTTCTCACTGGTGGTGTAATGGCTTTGCAACGTACCGTTGGTGTAAAAGCTGTAGAAACCTTTGCGGTGTGAATCGGGAAGTAAATACTTCAGCTCAGACGCCAACTTAAAATCACGAATGTGAGTCAAAGTACGTTTGTCGCCCTGCAACGTATCAAACCATTGCGATACACGACCATCATTATGCGTAACGAGCAGAGAATACGCCCCAGCTAGCAAATCCATCGTTCTCACTGAATGCTTTGTATCACCTTGCGTTAGATCGATCACTTCACGTACCGAGAACTTACTTTCATCTTTCACAAGTACGATTAACTCAGAGCCATTACGCAAGTACAAGTTTTGCCCATCAGGTGTTAACAGTATTTGGTCTGGCGAGTCAAAACCGGAAGAAAAGGTGTAATTAACCGTTATGGGTAGCGCATCTAGTACTTGGGGCTCTTGCCAACGAGCTTTAAGCACTCCGCTCTGAGTCTGCCATACTAGAGTTGGGAATTGTGGGGATGTACTAAAAACAAACTTTGTCACCGGGTCGCTGGCATCTGTCAGCTGCATGTTCATGCTTGAACTAAAAGGTATCACTTCCGGTGGACGAGTGTTTTCGCGCAGCGTCGCGTTAAACTCCGGCTTGAAAATATGTGCTTTACCTTGGCCATCGACTAAACCATACCACCCCAGTCCCGGTGCAGACTGAGAAAACGCCACTGGGTTGTTAGCTATCTGCTGAGTGTAAAGCGCAGGCTTGCTAGAATCATCAAGAGGTAGAAAACGAACTTCACCGGATTGGGTTAAAACCAAACCGATTTGAGAGTAATCATCAACGGAAATTGCGAGTGGCTTCCCGCTTTGGGTTGCACGAGCGGCATAATTGGTTTCGATCTCTGCATCAGAAAACAGAGGGATGATCACCATCGCGAGATAAACAAAGATCAACACAAGAGCAGCAAGGACGCCTACACCACCGGATGTCACTGCAATTCGGACTAAACGATCTTTAATCAATCGTTTCTTATCTTTCTCCTGCAATGAAAACTCGGCTTGTGCCATTGATCTCTCTACCCTTTTTTACTTAGTACTAGAATATGTCGTTAAGATGACAATTATATTACAGATCACATTAAACAACTGAAAAGAATACAACTCTTGTACAGATCTTATTATGAAATAAAACTGTAACGTAAACCTCATAATGTTCAGACTCATCATTTTGTATCTCACTGGTGAGTACGGATCTACTTTATTTTAGGCTAGGTAAGGTTATGAGCTCAGAAAAACTCTATATAGAAAAAGAACTTAGTTGGTTGTCTTTCAACGAGCGAGTACTACAAGAAGCCGCTGATAAAACCGTTCCTCTCATTGAGCGAATTCGCTTTCTTGGAATCTTTTCCAATAACTTGGATGAGTTTTATAAAGTACGCTTTGCAGACGTAAAACGTCGGATCTTAATTAGCCAAGATCGAGGTGATAGTGATAACTCTAAGCACTTGTTAACTAAGATGCAAACCAAAGCTTTGAGGCTAAACGAGCAGTTCGATGAGCTATATAGTGAACTAATTCGGGAGATGGCTAGGCGCCGTATTTTCTTAGTGAACGAAAATCAGCTTGATGACACGCAAAAGCGTTGGATCACCAAGTACTTCCGTAAAGAAGTCATGCCGCATATCACACCACTTTTAATCAAAGATGACATCGATGTTTTGCAATTTCTCAAAGACGAGTACGCATACATTACCGTTGACTTACGTAAAGGCGATCAATCTCAATATGCTTTAATTGAAATCCCAACCGATCACTTACCTCGTTTCGTCATGCTACCTGAAAGAAAGGGTAAGCGACGTAAAACGATCATCCTGCTCGACAACATAATCCGCTATTGTCTCGATGAGCTATTCAAAGGCTTTTTTGAATACGATGAACTCAAAGGTTATGCGATGAAAATGACTCGGGATGCTGAATATGACTTACGCTTTGAAATAGAATATAGCCTGCTTGAGCAAATGTCTGAAGGGGTTAATCAACGCCTCACAGCACTACCCGTTCGGTTTGTTTATGAACGTGATATGCCACAGAAAATGCTGAACTTCTTATGTAATAAACTGGGAATATCTAGCTATGACAACCTCATTCCTGGTGGCCGTTACCATAACTTCAAGGACTTCATTGATTTTCCAAACGTTGGCCGTGACTACTTAGAAAACAAACCGATGCCACCAATGAAGTGTGCCGACTTTGAAGGTTACGCAAACAGCTTTGAAGCAATTAAAACAAAAGACATATTGCTGCACTACCCTTATCACACCTTCGATCATATTTCTGAATTAGTTCGCCAAGCCTCTTTCGACCCAAAAGTCCTCAGTATAAAAATCAATATCTATCGCGTCGCTAAAGACTCACGCTTAATGAACTCGTTGATCGATGCCGTACACAATGGCAAGGGCGTCACGGTTGTTGTGGAGTTACAAGCTCGTTTCGATGAAGAAGCTAACATCGAGTGGTCTAAGATACTGACCGAGGCAGGTGTGCACGTTGTCTTTGGTGCGCCAGGCCTTAAGATCCACTCCAAATTACTCTTAATAAGTCGTCGAGAAGAAGGCGAGATTATTCGTTATGCCCATATTGGCACGGGGAATTTTCATGAAAAGACAGCACGCATCTACACTGATTTTTCCTTACTCACTGCCGATCAGGAGATCACCGACGAGGTACGCAATGTGTTCGGATATATCGAAAACCCGTACCGCCCAGTTAAGTTTAGCCATTTGATTGTTTCTCCACGTAACTCTCGAACACAGCTATATCGTCTAATCGATGGTGAGATTGCGAATGCAAAAGCAGGAAAGAAAGCGATTTTGACCATCAAAGTCAATAACTTGGTTGACAAAAGCATCATCAACAAGCTCTATGGAGCCAGTAATGCGGGGGTAAAAATCAATATGATAATCCGCGGTATGTGTTCACTCGTGCCGGGTATTGAAGGGGTGAGTGAAAACATTCGTATTATCAGTATTGTTGACCGTTTCTTAGAGCACCCTCGCGTGATCATCACCCACAATAGTGGTGATCCACAAGTTTATATCTCGTCAGCTGACTGGATGACTCGCAATATCGACCACCGCATTGAGGTTGCTGTACCAATCCGCGATCCTCGTTTGAAACAAAGAATTATTGATATCACTAACATTCACTTTACCGATACGGTAAAGGCTCGGTTAATCGATAAAGAGATGAGCAATAGCTATGTACCACGAGGTAATCGTAAAAAAGTTCGCTCACAAGTTGCTATCTACGACTATCTTAAACATATAGAAAAGCAAATAAGAAAACAAAAATCAGATGCCTCAAATACTTGAACAAGATGTACGCCATATTGCCGCAATTGACCTCGGGTCGAACAGCTTCCATATGGTAGTGGCGAAAGTTGTGGGAAGTGATCTGCAATTAGTCAGCCGTCATAAACAACGCGTCCGCTTAGCTGCCGGACTCGATTCAGAGTTAAATCTCAGCCATGCCGCGATGGAGCGAGGCCTTGAGTGCCTCGCAATGTTCGCCGAACGCTTACAAGGCTTTGAAGCTTCAAACGTAAGAATTGCAGCCACCCACACCTTAAGGCGCGCTAACAACGCCCACCTCTTTATTAAACGAGCCAAAGAGGTGCTGCCTTTTCCAATTGAGATCATCCCGGGCGAAGAAGAAGCTCGCCTCATCTACCTTGGCGTCGCGCACACTCAAGCAGAATCTAACTCCAAGTTGGTCGTCGACATCGGCGGCGGAAGTACCGAGATGATCATCGGTCAAGAATTCGAACCTGAACTTCTCAACAGTAAGCAAATGGGTTGCGTGAGCTTTACCGAGCAGTTCTTCAATAATGGCAAACTGTCGAGTAAGAACTTCAGCAAAGCGATTCTCGCCGCAGAACAACGCATGGAATCCATTGCCTCAAAATACCGTAAGAAAGGCTGGGATATTGCTCTTGGATCTTCCGGTACTATCAAAGCAATACGCGAAGTCTTGATTGGTTTAGGTTATGAAGATGGGCTTGTCACCAATAAGCGTTTAGGCAAGCTTATCGACACGCTATGCGAGTTTGATTCCATTGATGATATCGAGCTTGTTGGTCTTAGTGACGAGCGTAAGCCAGTCTTTGCCGCAGGTGTAGCCATTTTATCTGCCATCTTCCAATCACTAAAAATCAACCAGATGTTCTTCTCGGATGGTGCGTTACGTGAGGGCTTGCTCTACGAGATGGAAGAGCGCTTCGCTCGGTCTGATATTCGTATGCGCACCACAGAGAACCTAGCTAAACAACATCGCGTTGATATTGAACACGCGGCACGCGTAAAAGGTCATGCAAGGGAGATGTTGAGCAATGTTCGTACTGAACTTGGTATCAAGAAAAAGAGTGAGTTGTTTGATTTACTGGAATGGGCGGCTTTACTGCATGAAGTTGGCTTGAGCATCAGTCTGCGCGGCTTCCATCGTCACTCATTCTACATTCTGCTGCACTCCAACTTACCGGGCTTTAACCGCGAGCAGCAATTGGTATTGGCGACCTTAGCTCGCTTCCAACGTAAATCCCTTAAGCTGAGTGAGCTCCCAGAGTTCAATCTCTACAAAGAGAGTGACATCATCAACTTAATTAAGATTCTGCGTCTAGCTATTGTGGTCAACGGTCAGCGTAACGACGATCCACTGCCAGAGCTGACGCTGTCGATACAAGAAAATAAGTGGGTACTTACCTGCACTGAAGAAGATTGGCTGGAGAATAACAAACTGCTCGATGCCGATTTGCAGGAAGAACAACAACGCTGGGAAAGCGCAGGATGGGTATTGAGCTTCTAACTGCAAATTCAATGAAACAAAAAAGGTCGGCTTACAAACCGACCTTTTTTAGTTCCTTTGCAGCAAAATCGGCAGTAATCGGAACATAACCGTCTTTCGCGACCAGTGCTTGCCCTTGGGCAGAGAACATAAAACGAATGAACTCAGATTCAATTGGGCTTAACGGATAATCAGGATGTTTATTCACGTATACATAGAGGTAGCGCGATAGTGGGTACTTACCTGAGATAATATTTTCACGCACTGGGCTAACGTAATCTGTGCCTGTTTTCGCAATAGGAACTAAACGAACCCCAGCAACTCGATAACCCACACCGGAGTAACCAACACCGCTAATCGTTGATGCCACAGACTGCACCACTGATGCTGATCCCGGCTGTTCATTCACACGAGTTTTGAAATCACCGCCACACAAGGCGTTACTTTTAAAGTAACCGTAGGTACCCGATACCGAGTTACGCCCAAACAACTGCAAGTTACGTTTTGCCCATTCAGCTTTGATGCCTAACTCACGCCAGTTAGTGATGAACTCACTTTCACCGCAGCGCAATGTCGCGGAAAACATCGCGTCCAGCTGATGGAAGTTAAGCCCTTTGATTGGATTATCTTGGTGCACAAAAATACCAATAGCATCAATCGCAACACGAAGAGCCGTTGGCTTGTAACCATGCACCCGCTCAAATGCTTCGATCTCTCGCATACGCATTGAGCGACTCATTGGCCCGAATTGCGCAGTTTGCTCTGTTAACGCCGGTGGCGCAGTAGATGAGCCAGAAGCTTGTACCTGAGCATTAATATTCGGGTAGATAGATTTAAACTCTTCCACCCAAAGCGTGGTCATACCCGCTAACGTATCTGAGCCGACAGACAATAAGTTACCGGCTATGCCAGTTGTCTTTTGATAATTCGGCAGCGGTTCATCTTGTGCAAAGGCCACGCTGGAGAGTACCAGTGTGGCTAGAGTAACTTTCTTGATTACTTTGGATACGACGCTCATTACTTCACCACCAAACGACTTGGCAGAACGAAAGAGAACTTACTGCCAACGCCAACTTCACTGTGGATTTCGAGATGAGAATCATGGTGGCTCAACGCGTGCTTCACGATGGCTAAACCTAGACCGCTGCCTCCCGTATCTCGTGAACGAGCTTTATCCACGCGATAGAAACGTTCGGTCAATCGATGCAAGTGTTGTGGCTCAATACCATCACCGCTGTCTTCTACTTCTAGGCAAGCGCCTTGGGCAGTTTGATACCAACGAACGTTAATATGTGCCCCCGGAGGTGTGTATTTAACCGCGTTATACACCAAGTTAGAAATCGCACTACGCAGTTGGTCATCATCACCGAGCACACGCAGAGTAGAATCAACATCGAACTTCAACTGATGCTGATCATCGCCACTTAAGCTTACGGCCTCCTTCTCTAGCACTTCTAACATGCTAGGTACATTGACCACATCTTCCAGTTCATGCATTGGTGCCGCTTCAATCTTAGAAAGCGTCAGAAGCTGATTAACCAAGCTGTTCATGCGATTGAGCTGCTCTGTCATCACACCATGAGCTTTGGTCCACATTGGTCCAACAATCATGTCTGGCTCTTCCGTCATCTCAAGATAGCCTTGCAGTACCGTCATCGGTGTACGAAGTTCATGAGATACGTTAGCGAAGAAGTTACGACGCATACCTTCAAGCTGTTTAAGTTGGCTTACATCACGCACCACCATCAGGTGTTCTCCTTCGGTGTAAGGCACGATACGCAGCTCTAACATACGTTCGACGTTCAATGGCGAACGCATTTCTAGCGGCTCAGAGAAGTCTTGCTTGTTGATGTACTTAATAAAATCTGGGGTACGAATTAGGTTAGAAATAGGTTGTCCAGAATCTTCCGGCCAGTGGAACCCCAAAAGGTGCTGTGCAAGCTTGTTACACCACACGATATTGCCTTCAGCACGAAAGACCACCACCGCATCCGGCAGTG
Organism: Vibrio sp. SCSIO 43153; assembly: GCF_023716625.1. Taxonomy (NCBI): domain Bacteria; kingdom Pseudomonadati; phylum Pseudomonadota; class Gammaproteobacteria; order Vibrionales; family Vibrionaceae; genus Vibrio; species Vibrio sp. SCSIO 43153. The sequence goes on along the minus strand of NZ_CP071855.1, from coordinate 562,196 downwards.
ATTCAGCACCATTGCGGAAACGGCGAATTAAGTTGGTGAGCTCTTTGCGTTTGCGACGCTGACGTTGCTGCAAGCGGTACAAACCGTTAAACAACGATTCCCAGTTGCCACTGCCAGATGGTGGTGTCAGACGTTTTTCATCCCACAACCAAGCCGACAAACGCACCTGATTATGTAAATGCCATACAAGCTGCAAAGCCGTGGCAGCCAAAAGCAACCACGGCATATAACCGAATATCCAACCTATGATCACCCACGGGGTGTAAAAAAAAGCCAGCTCCCAGGCCAGCTTTTTCCAAGTCAATCTTTCAACCACTCATTACTCCATAAATGGTATTGATAAGCTGCTAACGATGTTATGCCTTTGTCGAGAAACGGTAACCTGCACCACGAACGGTTTGAATCAACTTGTCATGGCCCGCCATTTCAAGTGCTTTACGTAGACGACGGATATGCACATCAACGGTACGATCTTCTACATAAACATTAGTACCCCAAACGTTGTTTAGCAGTTGTTCACGGCTGTATACACGCTCTTGATGGGTCATAAAGAAGTGCAACATTTTGAACTCTGTTGGTCCCATATCTACTGCTTCATCATTTGCGGTAACCCGGTGAGAAACAGGATCTAATTTCAGACCTTGAACATCAATCACATCTTCAAGCGCTGTCGGTGTCACGCGGCGAATTACCGCTTTAAGACGAGCAACCAGCTCTTTTGGTGAGAAAGGTTTAGTGATGTAGTCATCAGCGCCGACTTCTAAGCCGCGAACCTTATCTTCTTCTTCACCACGCGCGGTGAGCATCACAACAGGAATGTTACGAGTTAACTCTTCACGCTTCATGTGTTTGATGAAATTGATACCGCTACCGCCTGGTAGCATCCAGTCTAGTAACACTAAATCTGGGAAGGGTTCAGCCAGTTTGGTTACCGCAGTATCGTAATCTTCTGCTTCTACTGCTTGGTAACCTTTCTGTTCAAGCACGAAGCAGAGCATTTCGCGAATCGGAGCTTCGTCTTCAACAACCAGAATCCTTCTAGACATAATTGAATAACCTTATGTGAGTTGAGCTAATGAATTTCAAGGACAAAGCGCCCCTCTATGCATAAGCATTATTACCACCAATTATGACACTTTTGTGACCTTTGAAAACAAATTTTCATATAAGTTTCTTTTGAGATTCATCATGATCTTTTTCAATTCTATTAGGACAACGCCGGCAAAATTCCCTATGATTAGTCTCTTGTCATCAAGCCTAGAGAAGATTTATGTGGTTTAAAAACTGTCTGGTATACCGTGTTAACCGCGAGGTTAACTTCAACGCCGATCAACTGGAAACTCAACTTGCCGAGTTCCGATTCACCCCTTGTGGCAGCCAAGATAAGCAAAAGTTTGGCTGGGTTAGCGCGATGGGTAGAAATGGCGACATGATGACGCACGTTTCTGAAAACCGCATTCTGATTTGCGCTAAGAAAGAAGAGAAGATGCTACCTGCTTCAGTGATCAAAGATTCACTAAACGCAAAAGTAGAAGCGATGGAAGCACAAGAAGGTCGTCCTCTTAAAAAGAAAGAGAAAGACAATCTGAAAGATGACATCGTAATGGATCTGCTGCCTCGTGCATTTAGCCGTAGCAGCCACACTTACGTACTGATCATGCCAAAAGAAGGTTTCATCCTTGTTGATGCAAGCAGCTACAAAAAAGCAGAAGACGTATTAGCACTATTACGTAAGACAATGGGTAGCCTACCTGTTGTACCAGCAATCCCAGAAGTTGCGATCGAAACGACTCTGACTGAGTGGGTAAAAACTGGTGATACACCACAAGGCATCACAATGATGGACGAAGCAGAGCTTAAGTCTGTGCTAGAAGAAGGTGGTGTGATTCGTTGTAAGAAGCAAGAACTGACAACCGATGAAATCCGCAACCACATCGCTGCAGACAAAGTGGTAACTAAGCTAGCACTGAACTGGCAAGATCGTATCGAATTCATCATGGCAGAAGATTCTGGCATCAAACGTCTGAAGTTCTCTGATGAACTAAAAGATCAAAACGATGACATCCCACGCGAAGATCAGGCTGCTCGCTTCGACGCAGACTTCTCTCTAATGTGTGGCGAGTTCAGCGCTTTCCTACCAAATCTATACGAAGCATTGGGCGGTCTGCCAAACCCTAACGCCTAATTTTGTACAAAGATTAATCATAACGCCCTCACTTTTTTTGAGGGCGTTTGTCTATCTAAACCATAATTCTCCTAGTCACAGGTCACATTTTGACGTAAAATTTGCGCCCCATTTCCATGAGGTGGAATTGGCCTGACTTGTGATCAGATACTAAGAGAATTGAGCAATGACAACAGAGAAAGCATTCGTACCAGAGCTACTATCGCCTGCAGGCAGCCTTAAAAACATGCGTTACGCATTCGCCTACGGCGCAGATGCAGTATACGCTGGCCAACCTCGCTACAGCCTTCGCGTACGTAACAACGAGTTCAACCACGAAAACCTACAAATCGGTATCAACGAAGCGCATGCCCTAGGCAAAAAGCTTTACGTGGTATGTAACATCCAACCGCACAACTCTAAGCTTAAGACTTTCATCCGCGACCTTAAGCCAGTGGTAGAAATGGGCCCAGACGCACTTATCATGTCTGATCCAGGTCTTATCATGATGGTTCGCGAAGCGTTCCCAGAAATGCCAATCCACCTGTCTGTACAGGCGAACGCAGTAAACTGGGCAACAGTGAAGTTCTGGGCAGCTAACGGTGTTGAGCGTGTGATCGTTTCTCGTGAGCTTTCTCTAGAAGAAATCGAAGAAATTCGCGAGCACTGTCCTGAAACTGAACTAGAAGTTTTCGTTCACGGTGCTTTATGCATGGCTTACTCTGGTCGCTGCCTACTGTCTGGTTACATCAACAAGCGTGACCCTAACCAAGGTACTTGCACTAACGCATGTCGTTGGGAATATAAAGTCGAAGAAGGCAAAGAAAACGACGCAGGCCAAATTGTTGAAGCATTCGATCCAAACGAAGCTCAAGCAATCGAAGTCGCTGACGAACGCCCTGAAACAACTATCGGTCGCGGCAAACCAACTGACGAAGTGGTATTGCTTTCTGAAAGTCACCGTCCAGAAGAAAAAATGGCGGCATTTGAAGATGAGCATGGTACTTACATCATGAACTCGAAAGACCTACGCGCTATCCAGCACGTAGAACGTCTAACTAAGATGGGTGTTCACTCATTGAAGATCGAAGGCCGTACCAAGTCTTTCTACTACTGTGCTCGTACCGCTCAAGTTTACCGTAAGGCGATTGATGACGCTGTTGCAGGCAAACCATTTGATGAGAGCCTAATGGGTACGCTAGAAAGCCTAGCTCACCGCGGTTACACAGAAGGCTTCCTACGTCGTCACACTCACGACAGCTACCAAAACTACGATTACGGTTACTCTGTGTCTGATGCTCAGCAATTCGTTGGTGAATTCACTGGCAAACGTCGTGGTGACATGGCGGAAGTTGAAGTTAAGAACAAATTCGTCGTCGGTGACAGCCTTGAGCTAATGACGCCAAAAGGCAACGTAATCTTCACGTTAGAAGCGATGGAAAACCGTAAGTCTGAATCAATTGAAGACGCAAAAGGTAATGGCCACTTTGTATTTATCCCAGTACCTGAAGATATGGATCTGGAATACGGTCTGTTGATGCGTAACCTAAATGCAGGTCAGGATACCCGTAACCCAACTGGTAAGTAATCATGGCACTACTTATTACCGATAAGTGCATCAACTGTGACATGTGTGACCCAGAATGCCCTAACGGTGCTATTACTATGGGTGACAGCATTTTCGAGATTGACCCTGCTCTTTGTACAGAGTGCAAAGGTCACTACGAAAAGCCAACATGTCAGTCAGTGTGTCCTATTACAAAATGCATTATTACCGACCCTAATCATGTTGAAACTGAAGAGCAACTGCTTGAAAAGTTCGTGATTATTCAAGGGTTAGCATAAATGAAAGAGGTTCAACTTTGCAGCCAAAGTTGAACCTTTTTTTAACCCGACTTCTCGATAGGGTAAATATTGCAAAACATCTCTTTCTCAAAGTTATACTCCAAACGAGAACGCCAGTCTGAAGTATTTGAAACAGGCACTAAATAAAAATTTTCCCTGCTAGTGTCAGTAACGAATGCCATTCCATACTGCATTAATTCATAATGAACATCACTAACAAACCCAGGGTCCAAACGCTGCCTACCAGTAAGATGATTGATATCATCTCTCGAAATAGAAACACCCGTATCTTCACCGCTAAATCTGTGTCTCAGCCATCCCGCAAATTCTTTTGCACAAATCATCGTCATGGTCTTGTCCTTGATTTACTCTTCGACGGGCAACAAGCCGCTCAGCCCACCTATTAATATTGTCTGCGAAGCCACTTCCATAACCAACTGACAGACACGAAACTAAGCAATCAGAGAGTCGTGCGAATTAGTTCTATTCAAAAACAAAGAAAATGGAATTTACCACCATAAACCACTGTTTCTTAAAAACATTCATACAATGCCATCTAGATAACTTAGGTTGTTTTTTATACTAATATTATTCACTGTAGACAAAAGTGTGATGATTCTCCAGTTTCATAACCGAGATACGGCAGTACCTTACCCACTCATTTCATCGTAATAAGTGGTGCACACTCGGCAGGAGTGAGCTTTCTATTTTTCTTAGCTGGGGAAGGCGTACTTTTTTTATTTGTCGCTTTTGGGGATGGAGATTTAGGCTTCCAACTTGCGAGTTCTGCACCGCAGCCATCTCCCATAGGAGGTGGAGCTTGATTAACACAGTTCAGACTGGAAGCAGGGCAAGCTAACCGAACATGGAAATGGTAATGATGCCCCCACCAAGGACGAACTTTACGTAACCACGCACGCTCACGACTCGCTTCTTGCTTACACAACTGCTCTTTAATCACTGGATGAACAAAGATTCTGGCGACACGCTCACTTTGAGCAGCACTACGAATAATTTCAAAGTGTCGCTTCTCCCAGCGATGTTCTAGGATCTGGTATTTTTTTAGATCCACAACACTCATTGGCTTCGGCAATTGTAGCTCGTTATAAGATAGTGGCTCATCAGCTAAACGAAGCCATATATCAATGTCTAAGCCAGTTTGATGACTAGAATGACCAGAAGAAAAACGTCCACCACGCGCCAAAGACAAATCACCAATGAGCAATGTTGTATTAAGGTCTTGGTTTGCTTTTCTAGCGAGGTCTTCGATAAAACGAATAGCATGTGGATGCCCATAGTAACGCTTCGTTTTACTGCGCAAAACCTGATAGCCAGCACCATCCAAAGGGAGAGGCAAAGCGCCGTCTAAACAACCATTAGCATAACTACCAATAGCAGAAGAAGAATTATTTGTGGGACCAGGAACCTGCTCCCATGGAGTAGCATAAATAAAAGCTGAGAATAATAAACTTAAACAAAAAGAAAGACTCAGCTTCATCGCAATTATTCCTTAATAGTGCTCACCATTATCATAGTAGCCTTTAGGAGAGAGGGCCGAGAAAATTACCGCGACATCGATATCTTCGCCTGCTATACCTCGAACTTGTTGAGTGATCGCTTTAGCAACCTTGTCCTGTGTTTCCTGACCACGGTCGAACCACAGCACCTCAACAAAAGGATAGGCAGTGCTTACTTCACCTTCACTGAAAAAAGTACTGTAAATGTATTCAAACGTGAAGTCCTCGCGAGGGCAATCCATTAATGGTTGTAACTCATCAGTAAGAGGTTTTGATAGTGCTTGAACCGCTTGAGGCTCTACCGCTCTAAATCGAAGATGTGGCATAAACTTGCTTCCTAATTATTAGAATTAAGCGCCGATAATAGCAGGAACTCGAATTCTTATCACCTTAGCGGTAAGAGTATAGGTGTTATTGGAAATATGAAGTTTGAGGCTAAGGCAAAGCTTACAGATGCAAAAAAGACCCAGCATTATTGCTGAAGCCTCAGAAGATGGCAGGGGTGGATTGGATCGGCACTCTGGATATTCAATAGGATTTGCTACCAATAGGACTTGCTACTAAGCTAATGCTCTTTTCTTCAAACGTATAAAAGCCTCAGCATTTCTGCTGAGGCTTTAGAAGATGGCAGGGGTGGAGAGATTCGAACTCCCAACACGCGGATTTGGAATCCGCTGCTCTGCCAATTGGAGCTACACCCCTGTGGTTCGTGTTTAATGAGACGACTCTCGAATAAGTGGCGGAGCGGACGGGACTCGAACCCGCGACCCCCGGCGTGACAGGCCGGTATTCTAACCAACTGAACTACCGCTCCGCACTGGTTAGACATTTAAGTCTAAGTTTTTGTCTTCACTTTTTCATAAAAAGTGAAAATAAAATACAAGCCTGGCGATGTCCTACTCTCACATGGGGAAGCCCCACACTACCATCGGCGCTAATTCGTTTCACTTCTGAGTTCGGAATGGAAGTCAGGTGGGTCCAAATCGCTATGGTCGCCAAGCAAATTCTTTAATTCGGAAAGCTGTTTTTCGTTCTTAACACATTCAATGTTCTTACATTGAGTCCATCAAAACCCCTTGGGTGTTGTATGGTTAAGCCTCACGGGCAATTAGTACAGGTTAGCTCAACGCCTCACAACGCTTACACACCCTGCCTATCAACGTTCTAGTCTCGAACAACCCTTTAGGATACTTAAAGTATCAGGGAAGACTCATCTCAGGGCTCGCTTCCCGCTTAGATGCTTTCAGCGGTTATCGATTCCGAACTTAGCTACCGGGCAATGCGTCTGGCGACACAACCCGAACACCAGAGGTTCGTCCACTCCGGTCCTCTCGTACTAGGAGCAGCCCCCTTCAATCTTCCAACGCCCACGGCAGATAGGGACCGAACTGTCTCACGACGTTCTAAACCCAGCTCGCGTACCACTTTAAATGGCGAACAGCCATACCCTTGGGACCGACTTCAGCCCCAGGATGTGATGAGCCGACATCGAGGTGCCAAACACCGCCGTCGATATGAACTCTTGGGCGGTATCAGCCTGTTATCCCCGGAGTACCTTTTATCCGTTGAGCGATGGCCCTTCCATTCAGAACCACCGGATCACTATGACCTGCTTTCGCACCTGCTCGAATTGTCATTCTCGCAGTCAAGCGGGCTTATGCCATTGCACTAACCTCACGATGTCCAACCGTGATTAGCCCACCTTCGTGCTCCTCCGTTACGCTTTGGGAGGAGACCGCCCCAGTCAAACTACCCACCAGGCACTGTCCGTAACCCCGATAAGGGGTCGACGTTAGAACATCAACACTACAAGGGTGGTATTTCAAGGACGGCTCCACCAACACTGGCGTGCTGGTTTCAAAGCCTCCCACCTATCCTACACATGTAGGGTCAATGTTCAGTGCCAAGCTGTAGTAAAGGTTCACGGGGTCTTTCCGTCTAGCCGCGGGTACACTGCATCTTCACAGCGATTTCAATTTCACTGAGTCTCGGGTGGAGACAGCGTGGCCATCATTACGCCATTCGTGCAGGTCGGAACTTACCCGACAAGGAATTTCGCTACCTTAGGACCGTTATAGTTACGGCCGCCGTTTACCGGGGCTTCGATCAAGAGCTTCGACCGAAGTCTAACCCCATCAATTAACCTTCCGGCACCGGGCAGGCGTCACACCGTATACGTCATCTTACGATTTTGCACAGTGCTGTGTTTTTAATAAACAGTTGCAGCCACCTGGTATCTGCGACTCTCAATAGCTCCATCCGCAAGGGACTTCACCGTCGAGAGCGTACCTTCTCCCGAAGTTACGGTACCATTTTGCCTAGTTCCTTCACCCGAGTTCTCTCAAGCGCCTTGGTATTCTCTACCCGACCACCTGTGTCGGTTTGGGGTACGATTCCTTACAATCTGAAGCTTAGAGGCTTTTCCTGGAAGCATGGCATCAATGACTTCACTACCGTAGTAGCTCGACGTCGTGTCTCAGCCTTAAGAAGAGCCGGATTTACCTAACTCTTCAGCCTACGCACTTGAACCTGGACAACCGTCGCCAGGCCCACCTAGCCTTCTCCGTCCCCCCATCGCAATTGTAAGAAGTACGGGAATATTAACCCGTTTCCCATCGACTACGCCTTTCGGCCTCGCCTTAGGGGTCGACTTACCCTGCCCCGATTAACGTTGGACAGGAACCCTTGGTCTTCCGGCGAGGAGGTTTTTCACCCCCTTTATCGTTACTCATGTCAGCATTCGCACTTCTGATACCTCCAGCAAGCTTTACAACTCACCTTCAACGGCTTACAGAACGCTCCCCTACCCAATGAAGTAAACTTCATTGCCGCAGCTTCGGTTTATAGCTTAGCCCCGTTACATCTTCCGCGCAGGCCGACTCGACTAGTGAGCTATTACGCTTTCTTTAAATGATGGCTGCTTCTAAGCCAACATCCTAGCTGTCTAAGCCTTCCCACATCGTTTCCCACTTAGCTATAATTTGGGACCTTAGCTGGCGGTCTGGGTTGTTTCCCTCTCCACGACGGACGTTAGCACCCGCCGTGTGTCTCCCGGATAGTACTTACTGGTATTCGGAGTTTGCAAAGGGTTGGTAAGTCGGGATGACCCCCTAGCCTTAACAGTGCTCTACCCCCAGTAGTATTCGTCCGAGGCGCTACCTAAATAGCTTTCGGGGAGAACCAGCTATCTCCAGGTTTGATTGGCCTTTCACCCCTAGCCACAAGTCATCCGCTAATTTTTCAACATTAGTCGGTTCGGTCCTCCAGTTGATGTTACTCAACCTTCAACCTGCCCATGGCTAGATCACCTGGTTTCGGGTCTATATCCAGAGACTGAACGCCCAGTTAAGACTCGGTTTCCCTACGGCTCCCCTAGATGGTTAACCTTGCCACTGAATATAAGTCGCTGACCCATTATACAAAAGGTACGCAGTCACACCACGAAGGTGCTCCTACTGCTTGTACGTACACGGTTTCAGGTTCTATTTCACTCCCCTCACAGGGGTTCTTTTCGCCTTTCCCTCACGGTACTGGTTCACTATCGGTCAGTCAGTAGTATTTAGCCTTGGAGGATGGTCCCCCCATATTCAGACAGGATATCACGTGTCCCGCCCTACTCGATTTCACTGAATGTGCGTTGTCAACTACGGGGCTATCACCCTGTATCGCCGGACTTTCCAGACCGTTCGTCTAACGCATATAAAGCTTAAGGGCTAGTCCAATTTCGCTCGCCGCTACTTTCGGAATCTCGGTTGATTTCTTTTCCTCGGGGTACTTAGATGTTTCAGTTCCCCCGGTTCGCCTCCTGTTGCTATGTATTCACAACAGGATACTTGCTTATGCAAGTGGGTTTCCCCATTCGGAAATCCCAGACTCAAATGGTTTTTACTACCTAATCTGGGCTTATCGCAAGTTAATACGTCCTTCATCGCCTCTGACTGCCAAGGCATCCACCGTGTACGCTTAGTCACTTAACCATACAACCCGAAGGAGTTTCGAGTTGATGAACAAGTCACCAAAGTTGTCTGCAATTTTTATACATGATGCAGACTCGATTTTGCCGGACTCAATTTTTCTTCTACCTTACTTTTAAAAAGTAAGACAAAAGCCAAGAACACTTGAATGTGTTTTATTGGTGTTTGTCATAAAGACAAACATTGAGAACTTTACAATCAACAATAAATTGTTGATTTGTCAGCTTTCCAAATTGTTAAAGAGCAGATTTTCTAATGAAAACCATTTTTAAAAACTCTCAAGAGAGAATGTTTAAAGATGGTATCCCGTAGGGGAGTCGAACCCCTGTTACCGCCGTGAAAGGGCGGTGTCCTAGGCCTCTAGACGAACGGGACACTTTAGGTTGTTCTGCGAAAAAGCAGAAGCAATGCAGCTAGTGGTGGAGCTAATCGGGATCGAACCGATGACCTCTTCGCTGCCAGCGAAGCGCTCTCCCAGCTGAGCTATAGCCCCACATAAAACCGCTTCAGCATTTTATGCAGAACCAATTTTTGCTCTGAAATATTAAACCGTATCAATCTGTGTGGACACTCATCGTGAGTAATCATCGTATAAGGAGGTGATCCAGCGCCAGGTTCCCCTAGCGCTACCTTGTTACGACTTCACCCCAGTCATGAACCACAAAGTGGTAAGCGTCCTCCCGAAGGTTAAACTACCTACTTCTTTTGCAGCCCACTCCCATGGTGTGACGGGCGGTGTGTACAAGGCCCGGGAACGTATTCACCGTGGCATTCTGATCCACGATTACTAGCGATTCCGACTTCACGGAGTCGAGTTGCAGACTCCGATCCGGACTACGACGCACTTTTTGGGATTCGCTCACTCTCGCAAGTTGGCTGCCCTCTGTATGCGCCATTGTAGCACGTGTGTAGCCCTACTCGTAAGGGCCATGATGACTTGACGTCGTCCCCACCTTCCTCCGGTTTATCACCGGCAGTCTCCCTGGAGTTCCCGACATTACTCGCTGGCAAACAAGGATAAGGGTTGCGCTCGTTGCGGGACTTAACCCAACATTTCACAACACGAGCTGACGACAGCCATGCAGCACCTGTCTCAGAGTTCCCGAAGGCACCAATCCATCTCTGGAAAGTTCTCTGGATGTCAAGAGTAGGTAAGGTTCTTCGCGTTGCATCGAATTAAACCACATGCTCCACCGCTTGTGCGGGCCCCCGTCAATTCATTTGAGTTTTAATCTTGCGACCGTACTCCCCAGGCGGTCTACTTAACGCGTTAGCTCCGAAAGCCACGGCTCAAGGCCACAACCTCCAAGTAGACATCGTTTACGGCGTGGACTACCAGGGTATCTAATCCTGTTTGCTCCCCACGCTTTCGCATCTGAGTGTCAGTATCTGTCCAGGGGGCCGCCTTCGCCACCGGTATTCCTTCAGATCTCTACGCATTTCACCGCTACACCTGAAATTCTACCCCCCTCTACAGTACTCTAGTCTGCCAGTTTCAAATGCAATTCCGAGGTTGAGCCCCGGGCTTTCACATCTGACTTAACAAACCACCTGCATGCGCTTTACGCCCAGTAATTCCGATTAACGCTCGCACCCTCCGTATTACCGCGGCTGCTGGCACGGAGTTAGCCGGTGCTTCTTCTGTCGCTAACGTCAAATAATGCAGCTATTAACTACACTACCTTCCTCACGACTGAAAGTGCTTTACAACCCGAAGGCCTTCTTCACACACGCGGCATGGCTGCATCAGGCTTGCGCCCATTGTGCAATATTCCCCACTGCTGCCTCCCGTAGGAGTCTGGACCGTGTCTCAGTTCCAGTGTGGCTGATCATCCTCTCAGACCAGCTAGGGATCGTCGCCTTGGTGAGCCATTACCTCACCAACTAGCTAATCCCACCTAGGCATATCCTGACGCGAGAGGCCCGAAGGTCCCCCTCTTTGGCCCGTAGGCATTATGCGGTATTAGCCATCGTTTCCAATGGTTATCCCCCACATCAGGGCAATTTCCTAGGCATTACTCACCCGTCCGCCGCTCGACGCCGTTATCGTTCCCCGAAGGTTCAGATAACTCGTTTCCGCTCGACTTGCATGTGTTAGGCCTGCCGCCAGCGTTCAATCTGAGCCATGATCAAACTCTTCAATTTAAGATTTTGTTCGGCTCAATGAATACTGAACATTACATAAGTAATGTTTGAATTGACTGTGCTGAGTCTTTCGACTCAATGGTCACTTCGTATCATTGAAACCTAATTTGAAACCGAAGTTTCTAATTGGATTATCATCAACGAGTGCCCACACAGATTGATAGGTTCTTATTTTTAAAGAGCACACTCTGAACTTCTCTTCAAAGTGGACGGCCATTTTAGCGAGATAACTTATCGTGTCAAACACTTTTTTAAGTTATTTCTCTGTGAGTTACTTTAGAACTCACTGACCTTGTTATCTCGGCTTCGCTTTGCTTGCTTTCCCGTGACAACGGAGGCGCATTATAGGGAGTTAGTTTAGGAACACAAGCCTATTTTTCAAAAAAACTTATCTTTTTGGTTTGTTCGTATAGAAAACAATCAAAACCCGATAAAAGTGTATTAAAAAGGGGGCTAACGCCCCCTAAAACTTGAACTTGGTCTCACTTTTCAATGCATTGATGCAATTACTGGTGAGCAATGATTTGGTCGTTGTTCACAATCAACTGTACTTTCTTGTCTGGTAAGATTTGGCCTGCCAAGATTGATTTCGCTAATGGGTTCTCAACATTCTGTTGAATAGCACGTTTTAAAGGTCGCGCACCATACACGGGATCGAAACCAACTTGAGCAATCAAATCGAGGGCTTTGTCGGATACCTCTAATTGATAACCTTTTTCTTCTAAGCGTTTCGCTAGACGCTCAAGCTGAATAGATGCAATCGACTTAATGTGCTCTTGACCAAGCGGGTGGAATACTACGCTTTCATCAACACGGTTTAAGAACTCTGGGCGGAAGTGCTTGCTAACCACATCCATTACCTCATTCTTTATACCTTGGTAATCCAACGTAGCAAAGTTCTCTTGGATACGAGCAGAACCCAAGTTTGACGTCATGATGACCACGGTGTTACGGAAATCAACTGTGCGACCTTGGCCGTCAGTTAATCGTCCATCATCTAATACTTGGAGCAGAATATTGAACACATCTGGATGTGCCTTCTCTACTTCGTCTAATAAGATGACAGAATAAGGTTTACGACGAACCGCTTCTGTTAAGTAACCACCTTCTTCATAGCCAACGTAACCCGGAGGCGCACCAACCAACCTCGCCACAGAGTGTTTCTCCATGAACTCAGACATATCAATACGCACCATGGCATCTTCGCTATCAAACATAAAGCTCGCGAGTGTCTTACACAGTTCGGTTTTACCTACACCTGTTGGACCTAAGAATAAGAAGGAACCAATCGGTTTGTTCGGATCCGATAAGCCAGCTCGGCTACGACGAATTGCATTAGATACCACTTCAACTGCTTCTGCCTGACCAATCACACGTTTGTGCAGTACCTCTTCCATGCGGAGCAGTTTCTCTTTTTCTGCTTCAAGCATTTTTGAGACAGGAATACCCGTCTGCTTAGAGAGTACGTCTGCAATCTCGTTGTCGGTCACCTTGTTACGTAGTAGCGTCATCTCTTGCATTTCAGCTTGAGTCGCGAGGTCTAACTGCTTTTCAAGTTCTGGAATCCGACCGTATTGCAACTCAGACATGCGGTTTAGGTCACCAGCGCGTCGTGCAAAGTCCATATCCATGCGGGCTTGCTCTAGCTCACCTTTAATATGTTGCGTACCAGAGAGTGCTGCTTTTTCAGCATTCCACACTTCTTCTAGCTCTGCGTACTCACGCTCTTTTTCATTCAATTCTTCATTAAGCACATCCAAGCGTTTTTCACTAGCTTCATCATGCTCGTTACTTAGTGCTTGCTGCTCAATCTTCAGTTGGATGATTTTACGTTCGAGTTTGTCTAGCGACTCCGGCTTAGAGTCGATCTGTAAACGAATACTAGAAGCGGCTTCATCAATTAGGTCGATCGCTTTATCTGGTAACTGGCGGTCTGAAACATAACGATGCGATAAGCTTGCCGCAGCGACAATAGCAGGGTCAGTGATCTCAACGTGATGGTGAAGCTCATAACGTTCTTTTAAACCACGCAGAATGGCAATCGTATCTTCAACACTCGGCTCATCCACCAGCACTTTTTGGAAACGACGCTCAAGTGCCGCATCTTTCTCTATATATTGTCGGTATTCATCCAACGTGGTTGCGCCCACACAGTGAAGCTCACCACGAGCCAATGCAGGTTTTAACATATTACCCGCATCCATAGAGCCTTCGCCCTTGCCTGCGCCAACCATGGTATGAAGCTCATCGATAAACAGAATGACATTGCCTTCTTCTTTCGCTAGTTCATTCAATACCGATTTCAAACGCTCTTCAAATTCACCACGATATTTTGCACCTGCAACAAGTGCGCCCATATCTAACGAAAGTACGCGGCGACCACGTAGTCCCTCTGGTACTTCATTATTAATGATGCGTTGAGCCAAGCCTTCTACGATAGCGGTTTTACCCACACCTGGTTCACCGATGATCACTGGGTTGTTCTTGGTACGACGCTGCAATACTTGGATGGTACGGCGGATTTCATCATCACGGCCGATAACAGGGTCTAACTTACCCTGCTCTGCGCGTTCAGTTAGGTCTATGGTGAACTTTTCCAATGCTTGGCGCAGTTCTTCCGCGTTCGGGTCATTGACCTTTTGACCACCTCTGATCTTTTCGATCGCTTGGCTGACTTTCTGCTCGGTCAAGCCCATATCTTTTAATAGCTGACCAAGTGGGCCACGATCTTCTAATGCCGCAAGCAAAAAGACTTCGGAAGAGATGTAGGAGTCCTGACGCTTTTGAGCCACTTTGTCGCATAAATTGAAAAGTGTCCCCATAGAGCTAGACAGCTGAACATCACCGCCGATGCCACTTACTTTAGGCAGTCGATCTAACATTTCGCTCAATTTAGAGCGTAGATGACTGACGTCGACATCTAACATCGTGAGAAGTGGACGAATTGGGCTACCGTTCTGATCAAGCAGTGCCACCATTAGGTGCACTGGTTCGATATATTGATGATCGCGCCCTAACGCCAGTGACTGAGCATCAGAGATAGCGATTTGAAACTTACTTGTGAATCTATCAAGACGCATATCTTTCTTCCTAACCTCAACTTAAGAAAATTCTTTTGACAGTTAGAAAGATGGATACGCAAGGGGAGAATTTCAAGGGAGCAAATTAATAAAGATAGCTTTGCAAAAATGGAGATAGGCATCTTCGCACTTTTGCGCTGTACTAGTTAGTCCTCGATCCAAATAAAAGTCGCTTGTCGACCAGTCACACCATCGCGGCGATAGGAATAGAAGTCTTCTTTGTCTTGGAAAGTACACAGGCCAGAATCAAATACCTGAGTGATGCCAAGTTTATTGAGGCGCTGAGTTGCAAGCTTGGACATATCCGCCAACCACTTCCCTTCAACATCACGCGGAGTAAATGCTTGATGAGCTTGTGAGTCGAAATCCACAAAGGCTTGCAGAACATCTTCACCGACTTCAAATGCTTGAGGACCAATTGCAGGACCTAACCACGCCACAACTTCACCAGAAAACAACTCGAGGGCGTTTTCAACGATACCATTTGCTAAGCCACGCCAACCAGCATGAACTGCCGCAACTTGGGTGCCTTGCGTATTGGTTAATAAAACAGGCAAGCAGTCCGCTGTCATAGCAGAACAGACTACATTGCTTGCAGAGGTAAATACACCATCAGCATCAAGCACTCGAGTCGTCGGCGCACTCACTTGAGCGACCACTGTAGAGTGAGTTTGGTTCAACCAGATTGGCGCACTAGGCATATTAGCTTGCTGCGCCAACCAATCACGGTTCTTTTCTACGATGGACGGGTCATCCCCAACATGAGCACCAAGGTTAAGCCCTTGATAAGGTGCACTCGAAAAGCCTCCGACTCTAGTAGAGGCGAAAGCTTTAACGTTTTTTGGTGCGGGCCAGTTAGGGACAATCGTCTTCATATTAGAACTCGTCAGGCAGACCGAACTCTTCTGTATCTTTACGCAGCGCTTCTGTCATCGCAACCATGTCATCAGGAACCGGGGCATGGAACTCTAGCTCCTCACCAGTGATAGGATGTTCAAAACGTAGCATTACCGCGTGCAGCGCTTGACGGTCAAAACCACGGATCATTGTCGTAAGCTCTTCCGATGCTCCAGTAGGAATACGTGCGCGGCCGCCGTATGCAGTATCACCAAGTAGCGGATGCTGTAGGTAAGACATGTGCACACGGATTTGGTGTGTACGGCCTGTTTCTAGGCGAAGACGGATACGCGTGTGTTCACGGAAGTGCTCCGCAACACGGTAGTGTGTTACCGCTGGTTTACCCAAAGGAGCAACCGCCATAAGTGTACGCTTAGTAGAGTGGCGGCCAATCGGCTGATCCACTTTACCGCCCGCTGTCATACGGCCGATTGCAATCGCTTCATACTCACGAGTGATATTGCGTTTTTGCAGTGCACGAACTAAGCGAGTTTGAGCTGGAACAGTTTTCGCGACCACCATCAGACCTGTTGTGTCTTTATCCAAACGGTGCACGATACCTGCACGAGGTACTTCAGCGATGTCTGGGTAATGATGCAGCAATGCGTTTAGCACTGTGCCATCCGGTGTGCCTGCACCAGGGTGTACCACAAAATCACGAGGTTTGTTGATTACGATGATGTCTTCATCTTCGTAGACGATATCTAGCGGGATATCTTGTGCTTCCCAGCGCTCTTCATCTTCCAGCTCGGCTTGCAAGGTAATTTCCTCACCACCCATTACTTTGGTGCGAGGTTTAGTGATAACTTCACCATTCACTTGTACTTTCCCGTCAAGCAACCACTCTTTCAAGCGAGAGCGAGAGAAATCAGCGAACAATTCGGCGATAGCTTGGTCTAAACGTTGACCTAACTGGCTATCTTTTACTGTGTTGGTTAAAACAATCTGCTGAGCCATATCGAACTTTTTTAAAAACTGTGAGACTAATGCTCACGACTGTGGAAAAATAGACTATTACGTCATTGTATCTGTTACTGGAAAGAAAGTAACGGCAGCTTAAGAAATATTTAGATTCAAGGAACAGACTCCTGATATGAAACATCAGACTTTAATAGGCCTTTTAGCGGTATCCCTTCTGTTTGGCTGTGCAAGCAAAGAAGAAATCGTTCCTGATGTGCCACCTTCTGAACTGTATGCAGACGCACAAACGTCTCTTCAAAGTGGTAACTGGCTTTCAGCCATCGAGAAATTAGAAGCATTAGATTCGCGTTACCCGTTTGGTGCCTACTCTGAGCAGGTGCAACTTGACCTTATCTACGCGTACTACAAAAACGACGACCTAGCCCTCGGTCTGGCAACGATTTCTCGCTTTATGCGTTTAAACCCAACGCATGAAAAAATGGACTGGGTATTGTACATGCGTGGTTTGAGCCACATGGCGCAAGACCGTAACTTTATGCATGACCTATTCAACGTAGACCGTAGCGACCGTGACCCAGAGCCGGTGAAGAAAGCATTCGATGATTTCAAAAAACTGCTAGAGCGCTACCCGAACAGCCCTTACGCGGAAGATTCGCAAAAACGTATGGTGGCACTGAAGAACCGTCTAGCAAACTACGACCTTGCAACAGCTGACTTCTATTTGCGCCGTGAAGCTTGGATTGCTGCAATTAACCGCGCACAAGAGCTACAAAAATCGTTCCCAGATACTGAAGCCGCTCGTAAGTCGCTTGAGATTCAACTTGAAGCTTACAAGCAGCTAGATCTAAAAGACGCGGTTGCTAGAACAGAAGAGCTAATCAAGCTTAATCCTGTAAAATAATCCCCAACCGCCACAGCGAAAACTGTGGCGGTTTTGTTTACCCCTCTTAATTTTGCCCCATCCACTAACTTGATGATTTTATAAGCACTACATATGCTTAAGATTCTCCTTCACCATCAGCATGGATGTGAACGTGACACTATCAAAGTTATGGACAGGACTGTTATTCCTAGTCTCCGCTTCGAGTTTCGCGCTCGAGCTCTCCCCTCTCAGACAACCGCCTTACACTGGCGATCTCGACGTCATTAAAGAAAGAAACGTATTACGCGTACTCGTCTCTGCCGATCTTGGCTTCTATTACGTAGAAGGTGGAGAGCCAAAAGGAATAGGTGCAGAACTACTGGCTCATTTCGAAAAAGATCTCCGTAAGCTCAAGCCAAAACTCAATATTCAAATTATCCCGGTTTCTCGTGATGAGCTATTACCTTCTCTTGAGCAAGGCTTAGGAGATTTGGTCGTCGCGAATCTCACCATTACCGAAGCGCGCAAAAAACTGGTCGACTTTAGTGATCCGGCAATTTCAGGGATAGAAGAGTGGGTCATCACAAACAAAGACACCCCATCGATGACCAAGATTGAGCAACTGAGTGGGAAAGAGATTTGGCTCCGGGCGAGTTCAAGCTACTTTGAAAGCATTCAAGCCTTAAACAAAAAACTCAATAAGAAAGGCTTACCGCCAATAGTGGTGCATTTTATCGAAGAAACACTACAAGATTACGAATTGGTTGGGATGCTAAACAATGGTTATGTCAAAGCTATCGTTCTAGATAGCCACAAAGCCAAGCTGTGGATGAGTTTTATGGATGACATACGAGCCCATACTAAAATACCAATCCGTAAAGGAGGGGAAATTGCTTGGGCAATGCGCCACGATAGCCCCGAGTTAATGAAGGTGGTGAATAAGTTTGTTCGTACAGCTAAATCCGGCACCCTACTTGGCAACGTCATCTACGGGAAATACATCGATAATACCAATTGGCTTAACAAGGCTCTGAATCCGAAAAAGATTGCTCAACTAGAAAAGCTCTCTTCACTGTTTTCTAAATATGGAGAGAAATATGATTTCGATTACCTGCTCATCGCCGCAGTGGCGTATCAGGAATCGGGGTTTGACAACAACTTAGTATCAAGCCGTGGTGCAGTCGGCATTATGCAGATTTTACCGAGCACAGCGAGTGATCCTAATGTGAACATTAAGAATGTCCGTAATCTAGAGAACAACGTTCATGCAGGGGTGAAATACTTAGCGTTTCTTCGCCGGTATTACTTCAGTGATAATGCCATCAGTAAAGAGAACAAACTCTACTTAACACTAGCAGCGTACAATGCAGGACCAGGAAATATTGAGAGAATGCGTAAGCGCGCAGCTCAACAAGGCTACGACCCTAACGTATGGTTCAATAATGTTGAAGTCGTAACGCGTAGAAGTTTAGGAGAAACGGGGAGATACGTAACCAATGTGAACCGCTACTACGTCATCTACAAACAGTTAGAAAGCCTCGATCTTGCAAAGACACTCGATAACGTCCGATTAGTTCCAGAGGATCCAGTTTTTATGACACCGCTTCACAGAGTCAACCAAACTCCTTAATCCAAGGACTAAAAACCAAAAACGCCGCTCAATAATTGAGCGGCGTTTTTGAATCTAACTTATTGCGCACTTTAAGAGTGATCTGATTCACATCTTTGTTCTGGTTACTTTTTAACTAACTAGAATTACAGGCCGTATAACTCCCCTAAAAACGGGGGAGTTTTCAGCTCAGTACTCTATCCAATCTAATGATTTAGAACCCGATAACAAGCAATTTTCACATAAATCTCAGCAGTTCTTGAGTGAGATCACATTCGTTTTTCATCTCAAAAAACCAAGTTAAAATGGTGATCTAGATCACATTCTTTTCTCCTCAAAGCGGTAATCTGAACTCAACCCATGAGGGATGAAACAGAGGAAAAACATTTATGACAATGAACATCACTGGTAAAAACATCGAAATCACCTCTGCAATCCGTGCTCATATTGAGAGCAAATTTAAAAAGCTGGAGAAATGGCAAGTAGACATCATCGGATGCCAAGCAACATTCAGTGAGGAACCAAATAAACAGAAGAAATTCGAAGCGGTTATTAAAGTTCCTAAAGGCCAGCTAATCGCCTCAGCGACTCACGAAGATCTTTACGCAGCTATCAATGAAGTGGAGCAAAAACTAGAACGACAACTGAATAAGCTGACCCACAAACCTGAAGCTCGACGTGCGAACAAGCCTGAGCTAGTGGAAGAAGAAGAGTAAACGACCAGATTGAGGAAGTAGCGCCGAAAGGCGCTATTTTTTTGCTTGACGCTCCCCGCCTGCTTGCTTATTGTGTTTAAACACTCACAAATTAAGCACTATTTATGCATTTAACCCAGCTGTTTCTTTTTGACTTCTTTTTCCTTCCATAGTGGAGGGGCTAACTCGTTTGTGAAAGAAAAGTCAAAAACAAACAGAAAGCCTCCCAAATCGGGGGGCTTTTTTATAAGGAAAGAATTGATGACTGACCAACCTATTTCCCTGGATGAAATTCGTTTACGTTTGAATGAGCTAGATGATGAGCTTTTGAGCCTGTTGTCCGAACGCCGCAAGCTCAGCATTGAAGTGGCAAAAAGCAAAGTCCAAACTTCAAAACCTGTTCGTGACGCAGTCCGTGAACAACAACTTCTGGTTAAACTGATCACCAACGGCCGTGATAAATACGAACTCGACGCTCAGTACATCACCAAGCTTTTCCATACCATTATTGAAGATTCTGTCCTTCTTCAACAAAGCTACCTGCAAAACCTTGTTAATCCACAGCAAAGCCGTAAGCCTCTTGCTCGTGTTGCTTTCCTTGGCGCCAAAGGCTCTTACTCTCACCTTGCTAGCCGTGAATACTTCAGTCGCAAGAATACAGAGCTGATTGAGCTCAACTGTGAACACTTCAAAGAAGTGACTCAGACAGTAGAATCTGGCCATGCTGACTACGGCGTTCTGCCAATTGAAAACACCAGCTCTGGCTCTATCAACGAAGTGTACGATCTTCTACAACACACAACGTTATACATCGTTGGTGAACTGACTCAACCGATTGAGCACTGCCTAGTAGCAACCAAAGACATTCGCCTTGAGAATATCAAAACCCTTTACTCACATCCGCAGCCACACCAGCAATGCAGCGAGTTCCTTAGCCGTATGAAAGGTGTGAAACTAGAGTCTTGTGCAAGTACTGCTGATGCGATGCAAAAAGTACAAGAACTTAACCGCGATGACGTAGCTGCAATTGGTAACGCTTCAAGTGGCAAGCTTTATGGCCTACAAGCTATCCAAGGTAACATCGCAAACCAAACCGAAAACCACACTCGCTTTATCGTCGTCGCTCGTAAACCAGTTGAAGTGTCTACGCAAATTCCAGCCAAGACCACGCTGATCATGTCGACTTCGCAAGAGGCAGGCTCTTTGGTAGAAACACTGCTGGTTCTACAACGTTTTGGTATCAACATGACCAAGTTAGAGTCTCGTCCAATCATGGGTAACCCATGGGAAGAAATGTTCTATGTCGACCTTGAATCCCACCTTGGTTCTACGGAGATGCAACAAGTATTAGATGAGCTCACAAAGATCACTAAGCACTTGAAAGTATTGGGCTGTTATCCAAGTGAAAACGTGAAACCGACTCAAGTAAAACTTAGCTAATGGACTACGATAGGTAAAAAGATCATGGCAACCCAAAAAGTCGTTATCGCTTCCTTGAACCCTGCAAAAATCAAAGCGGTAGAGAGTGCATTTCAAAGTGCACTCCCTAAACATAGTTTTGAGTTTGTTGGAGTCAGTGTGCCGAGTGAAGTCGCAGATCAACCGATGTCGAATGAAGAAACTTACCTTGGCGCATTGAACCGAGTTCGTAACGCTAAAGCAGAAATACCAAGTGCAGATTTCTATGTGGGCTTGGAAGCGGGAATTGAAGGGTCAGTTACATTTGCTTGGATGGTGATAGAGTCTGACACACTCCGAGGTGAATCTCGTTCGGCGAGTCTGATGTTGCCACCTGAAGTATTACAAAAACTGGAACACGCCAATGAACTTGGTGATGTAATGGACGAAGTATTTGGTACTGATAACATCAAACAAAAAGGCGGTGCTATTGGTTTACTGACTCAAAACCAACTGACTCGCAGCTCGGTCTATCACCAGGCTTTGATTCTGGCGCTAATTCCATTTACCAATCCAGACCACTTCCCTGCTAACTTGTAGTCACTGTGTAAAGCACGCATTAAAAAGGGCGGAGATTCCGCCCTTTTTGCCGTCTGTACCTCAGAGGGTTCGACTCAAAGATTATTGAGCGCCCTGCTCTAATAATGTCTTAAGTTTGTCTTTGTCGAGATCGGACTTCGACTTTAACTCATTCGAACCACGAGTGATGGTTGCAATGCCTACCCCTAACATTTGACTGATTTGACGTTGAGAAAGCTCACCTTTGAGCAATTCATTCAGAATATTCACTCGTGCAGTGAGCGACTCTCTCTCATCCGGCGTCATTAACATGGTCAACAGCATCTCATGTTGCTGGTTATCCACGCTTGAACGGATCAGTTCAACAATCTGCTGCCAGTCTTTGTACTCAGGTTCGTGTGACATCAAGTTACCTCACTCAATACTTGGTATTGATCTCATTTGGGGTCAAGAACGCACCATCGACACCTAAAAGATCGCGGTAATAGGTTTCAAACATCAAGATGTTTTGCACATAACCGCGAGTTTCTTTAAATGGAATCGCTTCGATAAAGGAATAAGCATCCACTTTACCTTGAGTTCGCTCTCGCCATGTTTTTACTCGGTTAGGCCCTGCATTATAAGCAGCGAGCGCGAAAATACGATTATTATCGTAATCCTCCATCAAACCTTGTAAGTAGTGGCTACCAATTTCGATATTCTTACCCACGTTATACAAGTCTTGTGTACCTTGATACTTGAGCTTGTACTTGCGCGCCGTGTACTTCGCAGTTGCTGGCATAATTTGCATCAAACCTCGGGCACCAACGGGTGAACGCGCTTCTGAATCCAAAGCACTTTCTTGTCGAGCCAGTGACATCATAGTGATCGGGTCGATATTGTGCTTCTCCGCGTAGAAGTTAAACCACCAGCGGTGAGCTATCGGGAAACGCAATGGTATGTTGTCCCACATTTTTGCTTGAATACTTGCTGTGACCGTTAAGTTATGCCAACGCTTAGAAGCAGCATAAGCGGCCAACATCGTTTTTTCTTCTTTACTCACTCGACCAAGCAAATGAGACCACTCACTCTTTGCAGCTGCAATTTTGTCGGTTTCGATAAGCTCTTCAATTCGCGTTAAAGAGCTCTGATATTGTTTGAGTACTCTCTTTTCTAGCTTAATTGTCGAGGACGGATACTTTATCGACTGACCAATAGCATTGGCCGCTGCAACACTGTAAAAGTTACGTTGACCAACTAACTTAGACAGTCTTTGCTTACCTGCGACTTCATCACCCATCGCTATCTCACTGCGTCCTAACCAATATTGCCACCGAAGCGACGACTGCTCTTCATCATTGAGTACTGCGATCCACTTTTGCACGCCCTTCCAATCGCTATTTTGAATCGATAAACGAATACGACTCTCGATCAGAGGTAAACTCTGACTGTTTTTCGTTTTGTCATCGCGCCACTTAGCAAGAGAGTCCGATTCAGTGCGGATCAAGCGAATTGCGATATAGTCAGCCAGTGCTTGCGCCTTTTCAGGAGAGAATTTTTGCCCTTTCACTACCGTCGCGTATGCACTCTGCGCTTTACCAACATCTTTTCGAGCTAACTTTTCTAACGCATATTCAGTTTGCGCTCGATAAAAATCATTGGCAGGTTGCTTCTTAGCAAAATCCGCAACGGTTTCCGGTTTATCAAACAAGACTTTCATCGCTTTCGCTTGCTGCTGCGCTTTCGCTGACTCAGGCAGTTTTTGCAAGTAACTCATCAAACCGCTATTGCGCGCATCGAACGCCAACAACATGCGTTGCAAGATCATGTCATCAGTGCGTTCTCCCGCTTTATCCCAAGCTGAGAATAATGGGTCACATTCATCGGCGATGCTCTTACCTCGTAACCACATATGCTCAGCGCCCTTAAACGCAGCGACTTGTTTGCCTTGTTTTAATTGGGCTACATAAAAAATACACTGATAACGCTCACCGCTCGGCTCCACTTTCTGGAACTCGGTAATGGTTTTCCAATCCTTCTGGCGATATAGGCTATCTAAGTAAGGAGCGCGAATCCGACGCGAAAATGGAAAAGCCTCATGGTCTTTAATAAATTCATCGACCTGCTGTGGAGACTGGTTCGACAATTGCCTCAGAAACACTCGATAATCCACATAAGGTGTCAATGGATAGTCGGCAATTTTAGAACGGATAGACAAGTAACCATCAATGTCATTTTTGTCTAATAAATCCTGAGCTTGCTCATAAACTTGGCGCTGTTTTTCTAGGCTCAGCGCAGCATTTGCTGACACGCTTACCGCACATAAAGCGGCTGCGTAGCATACTCTTTTAGCCAATTCCGATACGTTGAATCTCATGTGCGTCATTTTCCCCAGACGTTTATCGCTTTATTTCTTGCCGCTAGTGGATACAAGGCGCAGCAAGTCATAAATCATATGCATCTATTTACACCGTATTAAGTTCTTATTGTAAAGCGACTTGATGTAATAAATGTTGTACTCGTGAAACTTTAGAACCCTTCAAGACAAATAGATTCCCAACAATCCATTCTTCCTGATGAATCGCGGTACATTGAATTTAAGGTGAACAAGAAAAGTGTATACCCTAACGTTGTGAGTTTCCGGTCAGCAATGAAGAAGAAATCACACGAGCTGTGAATTTCTTGCATTGCGGTAACAAAACTCAAGTAGTTGGTATAAAATAGAGCCTTTGAATGACAGTTAATTTAGGAACGATCGGCAATGGCTGAATACGTATATACCATGTCGCGGGTGAGCAAAATCGTGCCACCTAAGCGTCAAATTCTTAAAGACATCTCTCTAAGCTTCTTCCCAGGTGCAAAAATCGGTGTTCTAGGTCTGAACGGTGCAGGTAAATCAACACTGCTACGAATCATGGCGGGTATCGATACTGATATTGATGGTGAGGCTCGTCCACAACCAGGTCTAAACGTAGGTTACTTACCTCAAGAACCTGTACTAGACGAATCTAAGACCGTTCGTGAAATCGTGGAAGAAGCCGTTTCAGATGTTGCTGACGCGCTTAAGCGTTTGGATGCGGTATATGCAGCATATGCAGAACCAGATGCTGACTTCGACGCTCTTGCAAAAGAACAGGGGGAGCTAGAAGCTCTGATCCAAGCTAAAGATGGTCATAACCTAGACAACGCGCTAGAGCGCGCTGCAGATGCTCTTCGTCTTCCAGAATGGGATCAAAAGATCGCGCACCTTTCAGGTGGTGAGCGTCGCCGTGTGGCAATCTGTCGTCTACTTCTAGAAAAGCCAGACATGCTACTACTAGACGAACCAACCAACCACTTGGATGCTGAGTCTGTTGCATGGCTAGAGCGCTTCCTAGTTGACTACACTGGTACTGTAGTTGCGATTACCCACGACCGTTACTTCCTAGATAACGCAGCGGGTTGGATCCTAGAACTTGACCGTGGTGAAGGTATTCCATGGGAAGGTAACTACACTTCTTGGCTGGAGCAAAAAGATGCTCGTCTACAACAAGAAGCGTCTCAAGAAAAAGCTCGTCAGAAGACCATCGAGAAAGAACTTGAGTGGGTTCGTCAAAACCCTAAAGGTCGTCAGGCGAAATCGAAAGCACGTATGGCGCGCTTTGAAGAGCTACAAAACACGGATCACCAGAAACGTAACGAAACTAACGAACTGTTCATCCCACCAGGTGAGCGTCTAGGTGATAAAGTTATCGAAGTGAACAACCTGACGAAATCATTCGACGGTCGCGTTCTTATTGATGACCTATCATTCAGCATGCCTAAGGGTGCAATCGTAGGTATTATCGGTGCCAACGGTGCTGGTAAATCGACCCTATTCAAGATGCTGAGCGGCACTGAGCAGCCAGACTCAGGTACGATTGAGCTAGGTGAAACAGTGAAATTGGCGTCTGTTGAGCAGTTCCGTGACTCAATGAACGACAAGAACACGGTATTCCAAGAGATTTCTGAAGGCGCTGACATCATCAAGATCAACAACTTCGAAATCCCAGCTCGTGCATACTGTTCACGCTTTAACTTTAAAGGTTCAGACCAACAGAAAGTGATTGGCGAGCTATCTGGTGGTGAGCGTAACCGTGTACACCTTGCGAAGCTGCTTAAAGCAGGTGGTAACGTACTGCTACTCGATGAACCAACCAACGACCTAGATGTTGAAACACTACGTGCACTTGAAGAAGCACTACTAGAGTTCCCAGGCTGTGCAATGGTTATCTCGCACGACCGTTGGTTCCTAGACCGTATCGCGACGCACATCATCGACTACCGCGATGAAGGTCAAGTTAACTTCTATGAAGGTAACTACAACGAGTACATGGAGTGGCTGAAGAAGACCCTTGGTCCTGAAGCAGCTGAACCACACCGCATCAAATACAAGCGCGTATCTAAGTAATTTAGACGCGGTATTGATATGCCAGGTGTTTTCTAAACACCGCCTGTGCTTGTAATTTGTTCAAAGGTCGCTATCATGGCGACCTTTGTTGCATATTTAGCCAGAATCTTGTTTTAAAACCGCAGTTTTTGAACCAAGATCGAATAATTAGTGCGCTTTCTGATAGACTAGTTAGTCATATCGAACAAAAAAGAAAGTGCTATGACGGAACGACGCCGCTTTTCTCGTATTATCTATCGTGTACCTGCTACGCTCACTCAAGGGCCAAACCAACTCGATACCACAATTCAAGATTTGTCTTTGCACGGATTGCTACTCGAAACAAGTTCACCGGCAGAGTTAGATCTTCACTCTCCTGTTGAAATCTGTTTCGTATTTTCTGAGTCTGAACAGAGTGTATGTTTAAATGCTAACATCGTTAGTTTGAATCAGAATGCCATTCGGCTTAAAATTAGCAGCATTGATATTGATAGCATTAGTCAATTACGACGTTTCATAGAATTGAATGTTGGTAGTGATGAACTACTGAACCGAGAGTTAGAGCATCTTTCAGATCTCGGGGCAGAGTAATTCACCACTCAACTCAGTAAAGAGCCATGTCTAAAAAAATAACCATGCAGGTCCCGACTAAAAACGGCGATCAGCTTTTTTATTTGGGCCGCACTTCGGTCCTCGCGTTTTTTGCATCCCTACTCGCCCTTCCTGCGGTCATCGGTGGTGCCTGGTATTTGAATCAGCAGCAAGTTGAAAACCAAGAAAACTTGAGCCAAACCATTGCGAAGCTAGAAAGCGAAAAAGCTCAGATAACAGCGCTGTATGAAGAGCAATTAGATACTAATCATTCGCTATCTCAGTCGCTAACAGATAAAAACAACCAGATTCAACTACTAGGCAAACGAGTCTTTGATGTTGAGTCTGTACTTGGCCTCGCAGATGAAGAATTGATCGGAGAAGAAAGCAATCTCGCTCTAGAAGAGCGTATTGATGCTGCCGCCATTGACTCTGCTGTAAGAGCCACCATGTTCCGCTTGATACCAAACGATAGCCCGATGACCTATCAACGTATCTCATCTTCATACGGCAGTCGTATTAACCCTATTTCTGGTAAACGCCATGTTCACACGGGTATCGATCTCACCTGTAAGCGTGGTGAAGAGATTCTCGCCCCTGCTGATGGGGTTGTGGAAACAGTACGACCAAGTAACAGAGGTTACGGCAACTACCTGACTCTACGTCACTCTTTTGGTTTCTCGAGCTCGTTTGCTCACCTAAGCAGATTTAAAGTGAAGAGCGGTCAATTCGTCAGTAAAGGCGATGTGATTGCAAAATGTGGTAATTCCGGTAACTCAACTGGCCCACACTTACACTATGAAGTGCGCTTTTTGGGTCGTGCGTTGAACCCTCAATACCTGATGGATTGGACACCTGAAAACTTCAACTACGCGTTCGAAAAAGAGAAAAAGGTGAAATGGGGACCATTGGTTCAATTGATTGATAATGTCGTTCGTCTACAAATCAACCTGACTAACTCACCTTACCGTGATACCAGCATTAGCACAGTATCGAGTGAAGACAGCAGTGGTACATCGACCAACTGATCACCTCTCGGCATCCAAATAAAAAAGAGCAGCCTGTGAGCTGCTCTTTTTGCATCTAAAATCAGTGTTTATCCACGATGGATATTATCGTTAGCTTGTTTGAGTAGGTTCTGACTCTCATTCATAAATTGCTGCGAGTACTCGCCAAACCAATCACTCACTTGTTCAAAACTTTCGACAAACTCCGCTTTGTCTTTGCTATCCAAGATGCTTAGCGCTTCACCAAAACGTTGGTGGAATCGCTTAATCATGTCGATGTTCTCTTGCGACGAAAGAATGATGTCACCGTATAGGTTTGGATCTTGGCCAAACAGACGCCCTACCATCGCTAGCTCCAAACGGTAAATCGGCGAGCTCAGCTTTAATAGTTGTTCAATGTTCGGATTCTCTTTACTTAGGTGCATGCCGTAAGCAAAGGAAGTGAAGTGGCGCAGCGCCTGAATCAAAGTCATGCCATGATCGTGCTCTTGCGCATCGATTTGGCACAAGCTTGCGCCCCAAATTCCAAACTGTTGCAATAGCCATTGGTATTGTTCATTACCACGACCGTCACAGTAGACAATCACCTGCTTTGCTAGGCTCGGAACATCTGGGCCAAACATTGGGTGCAAACCAACAACCGGACCTTGGTGAACATTCAACATTGCTTGCAGCGGCTTAGACTTAATAGAAGTCAGGTCACAAAGAATGCAATCTTGTGGCAGGTTACCGAGCTTCTCAATCACACCTTCTGTTAGGTGAATCGGCACTGTAACTACCACCAGCCCCGCATCTTTTAGGATGTCATCGGCCTGATCCCAGTCTTTGCTGCCCAGTACTTTAACTTGGTAACCAGATAGTTTGAACATTCGACCAAACAGACCACCTAATTGACCATTACCACCAATAATGACCACTGAGCGCAGTTCTGGGTTCAAACACTTAAAACCGGAATCTTTCTCGCTGGCATAAGACTCACGCATTGTTCGACGAAGAATGTCTTCAATCAGCTGTGGAGGGATCCCCATTTTTTCAGCTTCAGCTCGTCGTGATGCCAGCATTGCGGCTTCACGATCTGGGGCATAAATTGGCAAACCGTGTTCGCTTTTTACTTCACCCACTTTCTCTACTAGCGCTAAACGCTGAGCGAGTAGCTCTAGCATTTGCTTGTCGACTGCATCAATCTGATCGCGTAATGCGTTAAGTTCAACTGCCATTGATGTTCCTTAAATCCCGTGTTGTTAGCCTTTTAGACGATTCTCTAAGAAAGGCACCAGCTCTTCGTGTGCATGACGTAATAGTGCCTCAGTTGAATCCCAATTGATACATGCGTCGGTGATAGATACGCCGTATTTCATCTCTTCAAGAGCTAGGTCAGAAGATTGGTTACCTTCATTGATATGGCTCTCAATCATCAAGCCAATAATCGACTTATTGCCTTCACGGATTTGGTGAATCACGTCTTCTGCAACCAATGGCTGACGACGGTAATCTTTACGTGAGTTTGCATGGCTACAATCCACCATCAGTGAAGCGTCAAGACCAGACTTCGCCATCTCTTGCTCACACTCGTTAACCGATACTGAATCGTAGTTAGTTTGCTTGCCGCCACGCAGAATCACATGACCATTCGGGTTACCTTGCGTAGTCAGAAGCGCTACTTGACCTTCACGGTTAATACCCATGAAGCGGTGGCTAGAAGAAGCCGCTTGCATCGCGTTAACAGCAGTAGCCAAGCTACCATCCGTACCATTCTTAAAGCCGATAGGCATAGAAAGACCACTTGCCATCTCACGGTGTGTTTGTGACTCAGTAGTACGAGCACCGATTGCTGCCCAGCTAAAGGTATCCGCAAGGTATTGCGGGCTGATTGGGTCAAGGGCTTCTGTTGCTAGCGGAATTTCCATCTCTGCCAATTCAACCAGCAATTCACGACCAACATGCAGACCATGTTCAATGTCGAAGCTGCCGTCTAGGTGTGGGTCATTGATTAGGCCTTTCCAACCAACTGTGGTTCGAGGCTTCTCAAAGTAAACACGCATTACAATATACAGTTGGTCGCTTAGTTGTTCAGAAATAGCTTTTAGACGCTTAGCGTAATCCTTCGCAGCTTCTACGTCATGGATAGAACATGGTCCACATACAACGAGTAGACGATGATCTTTTTTGTGAATGATGTCAGCGATGGTTTGACGAGACTCTTGAATAAAACGACGTGCTTTTTCACTTAGAGGAAGCTTCACTTTTAGCTCCTCTGGCGTAATCAGAACTTGTTCTTCGCTGATGTTGATGTTGCTCAATTCACTTCTTTGCATAACTTTGACCTGTATATTTTTGTTTACACCCAACCAATTCTTTGGTGAGACAACTAAGCTTTACCGACAAGATAACAGGCTAAAAAAGAATTACAACCGTACAAAATAAAAAACATTTAATGTAAATTTAATTTTACATTAAAAGAAAAAGCCGAAATGCAGAGCACTTCGGCTTTAAATGGATGTTTTAGTAAGTTTACGTCTCACCCTGAAGAAACCATTATTCAGGGGTGAGATGGCTAGCCGACCAATCGCTTCATAGCTTCAGACGCATCTTTCCACTCTTGCGAAAGTTTTAGCTCGCTTAGAGAAAAGCTTTGCTTCTTCAACAAGGCATCTGCTCGAGGAACAGAAGTGATTGGTAGATTATCAAGCACCTCAACTTGCGCATCGCGCTTATTGCAAACCAGCAGCATATCGCAGCCAGCGTTTAGTGCTTGTGCGCCACGCTCAGCAGGACCGCCCATGATCGCAGCGCCTTCCATGGTCAAATCATCAGAGAAGATCAAACCTTTAAAGCCAAGTTGCTGGCGCAAGATTTGTTTTAGCCAGTACTCTGAACCACTTGCAGGTTGATCATCATAATTTGGGAAAATCACATGAGCAGGCATCATCGCATCTAAGATGCCAGCATCGATTTGCGCTTTGAAAATAGCCATATCTTGCTCAAAGATATCACTACGCTCGTCGTACGGCGTCTCTAGGTGTGAATCGGCAATCACACCGCCATGGCCCGGGAAGTGCTTACCTGTTGTTGCCATACCGACACTCTTCATGCCCTGCATATAAGCGGTGCTATGACGCAAAATGGTATCCATATCCTCACCAAAAGCTCGGCTGCCGATCGCCTTACACTGATGACCTTTATCCAACACAGGTGCGAAGCTTAGGTCGATGTCATGAGCTATCAACTCTGCGGCCATCAACCAACCACCCATGCGTGCCAATTCTTCACTGTTTTGGTGTTTGGCGTATTCGTCTGCCGCAGGAATCAAAGAGAAACCTTCACGGAAACGCTGAACGCGCCCGCCTTCTTGGTCAACACCAATCAAAATCGGACGTTTCGCCGCTTTGCGGATAGATTGGGTAAGAGCTTGAAGCTGCTCGCTGTCGTGGTAATTACGCGTAAATAAAATCAAACCACCAACCGTTGGATGCTCCAAAATTTCTCTGTCTTCTGCAGTCAGTTCATAGCCTGCAACATCAACCCATAACGGTCCCATTTTTTCTCCTCAAAATCGGCTGAATATCTCGTATTCGATGAGGTTATTCGCTTCAGAATTGCTTTACAATAAGTGAATCGAAGAATTGACGGAATTGGCTGTGAATCTTAACAAACTGTATATCGGTGTGATGTCTGGAACCAGCATGGACGGCGTAGATACCGCTCTGGTTGAAATCGAAGATAACCGTATTCGCTTAATCGCACACGATGACTATCCAATGCCCGCTCATATTAAGCAGACGCTACTGTCGGTTTGCACCGGCCAAGGCACGAACCTTAAAGTCATTGGTGAGCTTGACCACCAGCTTGGGCACCTATTTGCCGATGCGGTTTTACAGTTGTTAGATAAGTCTGGCTACTCTGCTGAGCAAATCCGAGCCATTGGCAATCATGGTCAAACCGTGTTCCACCAGCCAACAGGCGATCTGCCCTTCACGACTCAACTGGGTGATGCCAACATCATTGCAGTCAAAACTGGCATTGATACCGTGGCAGACTTCCGTCGTAAAGACATGGCATTAGGCGGTCAAGGCGCACCACTCGTCCCAGCTTTCCATAAAAACATTTTTGCCATGCAAGATTCCACAACCGTGGTGCTTAACATCGGTGGAATTGCCAATATCTCGGTACTGCATCCTGAGCAAGCGGTGATTGGCTACGATACCGGCCCAGGCAACACGTTGATGGACGCATGGTGTGAACAACACACGGGACAAGCCTTCGACAAAGATGCGCGATTTGCTCTGCAAGGCAACAGCGATGCAGCACTGCTAACTCAACTCTTAGCAGAGCCTTACCTCTCAATGTCGGCGCCTAAGAGCACAGGACGAGAGCTGTTCAATATCGATTGGCTACATCAACAGTTGGCCCACCACAATACCTCCGCACAAGATGTACAACGCACGCTGTGTGAATACTCAGCAAAAACCATTGCAAGCGAAGTGGAAAAATTCACTTATGGTGAGAAACCCCAGCTCTTGGTGTGTGGCGGCGGGGCAAAAAACCCGCTGCTGATGCAACGTTTAGCGGCACTTCTACCGCAGTGGCAAGTCGCAACAACCGATGACAAAGGCGTCAATGGCGACTACATGGAAGCCATGGCGTTTGCTTGGCTCGCTCAGCGACATATCGACGGACAGCCGAGCAACTTACCTGAAGTGACTGGCGCAAGCCGTCTTGCTTCGCTTGGTGTGCTCTACCCTAAAAACTAAATGTGTTGTGCCAGACACAACGACAAGATAAACAAAAATCAGTATTCAAAAGGCTTAAACCACTATGACAAATGACGCGCTTATTGCTGCTCTTGCCCATCTTGTATCAGAGGGGCGCAACCCAGATACGATGGACATCGACTTGTTACCATCTCTGGACATTGTTCAGCGTCTTAACCAGCAAGATAAACTTGTGCCGCTTGCGGTAGAGAAAGTGCTGCCAGAAATCGCACTCGCGGTGGATAAGATCACCGACGCATTTAAAGTCGGCGGTCGTCTGGTTTACATGGGCGCGGGCACCAGTGGCCGCTTAGGCGTGCTTGATGCGTCAGAATGTCCGCCAACCTTTGGTGTATCTGACAAAATGGTGATTGGTTTGATTGCAGGTGGCCCTAAGGCGATTCTCAAAGCCAAAGAAGGCGCGGAAGACTCTCCAGTTCTAGGCGAACAAGATTTGAAAGACATCGAGTTCACCAAACGCGACGTGGTGGTGGGCATTGCCGCTAGTGGACGTACACCTTATGTGATTGGCGGTTTGGAGTACGCCAATGAAATTGGCGCGACAACTTTGGCGCTATCTTGTAATCCAGATTCTCCCATTGCAGACATCGCTAACATCGCGATTTGTCCTGTTGTAGGCCCAGAGGCATTGACTGGTTCAACACGTTTGAAATCGGGTACCGCGCAGAAATTGGTTCTGAATATGCTGACCACAGCAAGCATGATCCGTTTGGGTAAGAGCTACCAAAACCTGATGGTCGATGTGAAGGCGACCAACAACAAGCTCGTCGCGCGTGCCGCACGTATCGTGATGCAAGCGACCGATTGTAGCAAAGAGCAAGCAACCGAAGTACTCAAACAAACGGATTACGAAGTGAAGTTGGCGATCTTAATGATCCTGACCGATCTTGATATCGATTCCGCTCGCGCGCACCTGCATCACCAAGATGGCTTCTTGCGTAAGGCTGTGGAAAGCCACCAGCCCAAATAGCGGTGCTGATGGTAAAATTAAAACAAACAAAAAGGAGACCTCAAGGTCTCCTTTTTGTTCTGGTATCAAGAATTAGTCTTCGTACAACCATTCATCAAATTCTTGGTTAAGCTTGTCATTCGCTTTACGTTTGATGTGTTCGGGATTCGCTATGTTCTTAACGTTATCCACTTTGTTGGTGTACTTGCGCGTGGTTTGGTTTACTTCACGCTTAACCTGATTCTCCACATAAGTGCCATCGGTGATCTCTTTGATATTACGCTTAGTGTGATTGATGGTGTTGGTAATACGATGCTTGTCATGATCGTACTTACGCTTCATCTTTATCGACTCTTTCAATACATTGGTTGCACCAACCGTTAGGGGAAAGAGCGCCAATGCGACCAAAAAGATCTTCTTCATATTTCTATTTCACTTCTGATTGAATCTGATACCACCAGTAAACCAAAGCAATAAAATTCAAATGTCAGAAGATTAACAGGGAGGATTGCCGTCTTGATTATGAAACAGAACTAGTTGCTGTATTCATTCCAACCGCGTTGCCATTCCATACGGAACTTCTGCGCTTGGGGCGTACCTTCACACACACCTTCATAATACTGACCAGACAAGCCCATTTGGTAAGCGAAATCCGGATTGCAGTATTCCGTCACACCTTCTAGATAACCTTGGTCATAGTCACCTTGCTGAGCATTACCGAGTTGATTAAGCTCTTTCACTGTGCGAGAAGTATGCCCTGCAATACCATCTTGATAACCGATCTGATACCAGTCACCAGATTGCGCTAATTCTTCCGTGGTTGCCGCGCACCCAGCGAGTAAAGCCAGCGCCAAGCCTAACGTTGCCTTTTTCATCATTCTTCCTTAACTAGTTGTTTTCCAAACAAGCTTACCACTAAAGCCTGTGCTTTGCCGCTGCTGTGTCGATTTGACCACTGAGTTTCTCCTATGACCACTCACAATATATAACGACCATTGACCACCGAATTCCACCACTCAATGGATACCCCGACCACTAAGCAAACGATAAAACCACTTAATCCTTATATCGACCACTCGCTTCTCTATTCGACCGCTCACCCATAGAGCGAATGCGCTTAACAAAAGAGGCGAATAAGATACATCCTGAGCTTAAAAAATTACCCTACCTAATAAACCAAGGACAATTGCTATGATGTGGTTTCTAACCTGTGTCGCAGCCCTCATCGGCGGATACTTCATCTACGGCGCTTTCGTTGAGAAAGTTTTCGGTATCAATGAGAATCGCCAAACTCCTGCCCATACGAAAACCGACGGTGTTGACTACGTTCCAATGTCAACCAAACGTGTTTACCTTGTTCAACTACTTAACATTGCTGGCGTTGGTCCTATCTTCGGTCCAATCATGGGTGCCCTATACGGCCCAGCGGCAATGTTGTGGATTGTTGTAGGTTGTATCTTCGCAGGTGCGGTACACGATTACTTCTCAGGCATGCTTTCTGTTCGTAACGGCGGTGCATCAGTACCAACGATTACCGGTCGCTATCTAGGTAATGGCGCAAAACACTTTATGAACATCTTTGCCATCGTCCTATTGCTTCTTGTTGGTGTGGTATTCGTCTCAGCGCCAGCAGGCATGATCACTAACCTAATCAACGACCAAACCAGCCTAAGCGTGAGCATGACAACCATGGTTGTGTTGATTTTCGCTTACTACATCATCGCGACAATTGTTCCTGTAGATAAAATCATCGGTCGTTTCTACCCACTGTTCGGCGCACTCCTGATCTTCATGTCTGTTGGTCTTATGACAGCGGTTGCGTTCTCTAGCGAGCACACGGTAATGGGCGACTTCCAAGTGAGCGACATGTTCACTAACTTGAACCCGAACGATATGCCTCTATGGCCAGCGCTATTTATCACTATCGCATGTGGTGCAATCTCTGGCTTCCACGCAACTCAGTCTCCACTAATGGCGCGTTGTATGGAGAACGAGAAGAACGGGCGCTTCGTATTCTACGGCGCAATGATTGGTGAAGGTGTTATCGCACTAATCTGGTGTGCTATCGCTTTGTCTTTCTTCGGTACACTTGATGGTCTAGCAGAAGCTGTGAAGAACGGCGGTCCTGGCAATGTGGTATACAGCGCGTCATTTGGTCTACTAGGTGTATTCGGTGGTGTGATTGCTTTCCTTGGTGTTGTTATCCTACCAATCACATCGGGTGATACAGCGTTCCGCTCTAGCCGCCTGATTCTTGCTGAATACTTCGGTATGGAACAGAAAACACTGCGTAACCGTCTGCTAATGGCTGTACCACTGTTCGTAATCGGTGGCATTCTGACTCAAGTAGACTTCGGCATCATCTGGCGCTACTTCGGCTTCGCAAACCAAACAACAGCAGTAATGATGCTTTGGACTGCGTCGGCTTACCTACTACGCCACAACAAGCTGCACTGGATTACGACAGTACCAGCCGTATTTATGACAACCGTATGTGTGACTTTCATTCTAAACAACAGCACACTAGGTTTTGGTCTGCCGATGCAAATCTCGACTATCGCTGGCGTTCTATTCGCACTAGCGGCGGCGGGTTACGTTATCAAGATTTCTAAAGGCAAAGGTGAGACTGAACTGGCTGATGAAGAGAAACCACAAACAGCCTCAGAAACCGCATAATGAATCCCTTCGCTTGCTAACCGATTCATTATCAATGTCTGGATAAACCAAGAGCCTGCCCAACGTAGGCTCTTTTTGTTTCTCTTCGAAGATTTAATTCACTTACAATAAAAACATCATTTTTAGGTTAGGTTCGCTATGGAACTGGTCATCTCCCTTTTACAACAAATGTGTGTCTACTTAGTGCTGGCTTACATGCTGAGTAAAACGCCGATCATTTTACCTTTGCTGAGTATCTCTTCTCGCCTCAGTCATCGGCTCATTTGTTACGTACTCTTCTCCGGCTTTTGTATTCTAGGAACCTACTTCGGCTTGCACATTAATGATGCCATTGCCAACACCCGTGCTATTGGCGCAGTGATGGGAGGCCTGTTTGGCGGCCCTGTAGTGGGTTTTGCAGTGGGATTAACCGGAGGCATTCACCGCTATACATTAGGGGGCTTTACAGATTTAGCCTGTGCAATCTCTACCACGGCAGAAGGCTTGATTGGCGGCCTGCTGCATGTCTACCTAATTAAGCGAAAAAAAGGCTCGATGCTGTTTAACCCCAGTGTAGTCTTCAGCGTGACCTTTGTAGCGGAGATTGTGCAGATGATCGTCTTACTCGCCGTAGCCAAGCCATTCGACCAAGCCTATGAACTCGTTTCAGCAATTGCGGCTCCGATGATCATTGCCAACTCAGTCGGTGCAGCACTGTTCATGAGCATCCTACAAGATCGTAAAACCATTTTTGAAAAGTACTCAGCAACCTTCTCTCGACGTGCATTGAGCATTGCCGACCGCTCTGTCGGCATTCTTAGCAACGGATTTAATAGTGAGAACGCCGATAAGATTGCCCGTATCATCTATGAAGAAACCAAAGTCGGCGCGGTCGCCATTACCGACCAAGAAAAGATTCTGGCTTTCGTTGGTATCGGGGATGATCACCATAGGCCAAATACTCCAATTTCATCGCAAAGTACACTCGATTCAATGGAGAAGAACGACATCATCTACCTTGATGGCAGTGAACGCCCTTACCAATGCTCATTAGCGAAAGATTGTAAGTTGGGCTCTGCGTTGATCATTCCTTTGCGCGCAGGTAAAGAGGTAGTGGGCACCATTAAACTCTATGAGCCAAAACGCAAACTGTTCTCTACTGCGAACATGTCAATGGCGGAAGGCATCGCTCAGCTTCTATCGAGCCAAATCTTGTATGGCGATTATCAGCAACAACAAACCCTGCTGGCTCAGGCAGAAATCAAACTGCTGCACGCACAGGTGAACCCACACTTCTTGTTTAATGCGCTAAACACCATCAGCGCCATTACTCGTCGAGATCCAGATAAGGCGCGAGAACTGATCCAAAACCTATCGCACTTCTTCCGCAGTAACTTAAAGCAGAACATCAACACCGTGACGCTAAAGGAGGAGTTAGCTCACGTGAATTCCTACTTGTCGATCGAAAAGGCGCGCTTTACCGATCGCTTAGAAATAGAGATTGATATTGAACCAGAACTGCTGGATATCAAGCTACCAAGCTTTACTCTTCAACCGCTCGTTGAGAACGCCATCAAGCATGGTATTTCCAATATGTTAGAAGGCGGCAAAGTGAAGATTTACAGCCAAGCTCATCCTCAAGGTGCGCTGATTACCGTAGAGGACAACGCTGGGAGTTATGAGCCGCCAAAAGAGAATCATTCTGGTTTGGGGATGGAAATTGTCGATAAGCGCTTATCGAATCAATTTGGGCGTGATTCAGCGCTAAAAATTACCTCTCAGCAGCACCAATTTACTAAAATGAGTTTTATCATTCCCCACTCGCGATAAGTACAGTGAAAACGCACAAAGGTAGTCTTGGATGTTAACCGCCCTCGTCATTGATGATGAACAGTTCGCTCGTGAAGAGTTAGCAGAGCTATTGGATGAAACAGGCCAGATTGAGGTGATTGGCGACGCGTCAAACGCCATCATGGGGCTGAAGAAGATCAATGAGCTCAAACCTGATGTGGTGTTTCTCGACATCCAAATGCCACAGGTAACAGGCATAGAGCTGTTGGGCATGTTAGACCCAGAGACCATGCCTTACGTGGTATTTGTGACCGCCTACGATCAATACGCTATCCAAGCTTTTGAAGACAACGCGTTCGACTACTTACTCAAGCCCGTTGACCCATGCCGTTTGACGAAAACCGTCAAGCGCCTGAACAAAGTAATGAGTCAATCCGCGCTCACTCAACAACTATCAGCCATCGCGCCCGAGAGCCTAGACCAGATACCTTGCATTGGACACAACCGCATTGTGATCATGGCAACCGAAACGGTTGAGTGCGCTTACAGCGACATCAGCGGAGTGCATGTACGCTCCACCAGCCAAACCGCCAGCACACAGCTCACGCTAAAAATCTTGGAAGAGAAAACCCCATTGGTGCGTTGCCATCGACAGTATCTGGTCAGCATTAAAGCCATCAGTGAGATTAAGCTACTCGAAAATGGACTGGCGGAAATCATCACCAAAACCGGCTTTGAGATCCCGGTGAGCCGTCGTTACCTAAAAGTGCTCAAAGAGCTGCTAGGTATCAGCCACTAGGGGCTGACTCTGACGGAGTTGTGTAAAAATATCCAATTAAAAAAGGCGACCTTGTGGTCGCCTTTTTAGCATTCGAATTGTCTTAATCGACTTGCTTGATTTGCAGCTCTTTTGGTACTTCGAAGAACATGCTCTCTTCACGACCAAGCACTTCATCCACTGCCTGTGCCCCAACCAACTCTTTGATACGATCTAGGATTTGATTAACCAACTCTTCAGGCGCAGATGCACCAGCAGTCACACCAACCTTGCCTTTACCTTCAAACCATTCAGGCTTAATGTCTTCTGGACAGTCAGTCAGGTAGCCAGGCGTGCCGAGTTTCTCTGCCAGCTCTTTTAGACGCGTTGAGTTCGATGAATTCTTGGAACCCACGACCACCATCACATCTACATCGTTTGCAAGCTCACGCACTGCGTCTTGGCGGTTTTGTGTTGCATAGCAGATATCGTCTTTACGCGGCCCTTGAATCTCTGGGAATACGCGACGTAGCTCTTCAATCACATCTGCGGTTTCATCAACAGACAATGTGGTTTGGCTTACGTAGTGCAGATCAGATGGATCTTTTACGATCGCTTTTAGCTTCTCGACATCGGCTGGCGTTTCCACAAGGTACATGCCGCCCGTCTCGCTAGAGTACTGACCCATTGTGCCTTCCACTTCTGGGTGACCAGCGTGACCAATCAGCACCACTTCCATATTTCGACGGCTCGCGCGCGCTACTTCCATATGTACTTTGGTTACCAACGGACAAGTCGCGTCGAATACGGTTAGGTCGCGAGATTTCGCTTCCTGACGAACCGCTTGTGACACACCATGAGCAGAGAAAATCACAATATTATCGTCCGGCACTTCGTGCAATTCTTCAACGAAGATAGCACCACGCTGCTTTAGACCTTCAACCACAAAGCGGTTGTGTACCACTTCATGTCGAACATAGATTGGTGGCTGATACATCTCTAGCGCACGCTCTACGATGCTAATCGCACGGTCAACACCAGCACAGAAACCACGTGGGTTAGCTAACAGGATTTTCATTTCATTGCTCATGGAAGTTATCTTTTATTTGGGTCGCTATTCTACTGACAAAATTTCGACTTCGAAAGTCACGTCTTGCCCCGCAAGTGGATGGTTGAAGTCCACTGTTACTGAGTCACCAGCAATCTCAGTAATGATGCCTGGGATTTCCATACCATCTGGACCGCTGAACGCCATGATTGTGCCGACTTCAACTTCCGCTTCGCCAACAAACTTAGTGCGATCCATATGGTGGATATGGTCTGGATTCGGCATACCAAAAGCGTCAGCAGCTTTTAGTTCGATGGCCTTTTGTTCACCTACTTGTAAGCCTAGTAGGCATTGCTCAAAGTTCTCACTCAAGCTGCCATCGCCCATCACGAATTTAGCAGGCTTACCCATGTTGTGTGTGCTGTCTGCTACAGAGCCATCTTGCATTTTGATGGTGAAGTGCAGCGTTACTGCTGAATCTTGATTTATTGTTGTCACGTTACTGCTTCCTTGAGGTCATTATTGTTTTTCTTGGTGTATATCCTAAATAGTTGGAGTTGCGGCTAGGCGACAAGATAATTCCTCCCTATGAGCATAGTGCGCTATGTGATTAGGGGGAATTATCGCAGTCAACAACGCTGCAGCTTCAAATATGACGGGTATACTAAAAAGCGTCGCCAGAATCAACCGACGACGCTTAGGGTTATTCGATATATCGCAAAAGATTACTTGTCAGCATCCTTTTTGCGGAAGCCATCAAGAATGATCATTGCTGCACCAATACAGATAGTCGTATCTGCAAGGTTAAATGCTGGCCAGTGGTAATTTCCCCAGAAGAAGTCTAGGTAATCAACAACAAAACCATGAACTACGCGGTCAAACACGTTACCCACTGCACCACCGATAATCAATGCATAGGCGATATTGTTCCACTTTTCTTTCGCAGGGAGCTTGCTCATCCAGTAGGTCAAAAGACCTGTTACAACGAATGCAATACCCGTGAACAACCAGCGCTGCCAACCAGCCTGATCACTCAAGAAGCTGAATGCCGCACCGTAGTTATGAACGTACAGTAGGTTAAAGAATGGCAGCACCTCAATTCGGTTTGCCCATCCGTAGCCCATGTTATCCATCACCACCAATTTGATGCCAATATCTGCAATAAATACCAGAATCGCTAACCACAACCAGCGAACTCCAGATTGCTTTAATGTCAGTGCTTTTTCACTCATTACTTTACCTACAAACAGCCCCAGTAAATACTGGGGCTGTTAATTTTAAAAAAAGTTCAGTCGTTGGAGACAATTACGCGAATTTACGTACTTCACCTTCGCCGTCAACGTTAGACACACAACGACCACAGATCTTCTCGTGACCTTCGATTGTGCCTACGTCTGGCGTGTGGTGCCAACAACGATCACACTTCTCGCCTTGTGCTGCTGCTACTTCAACGAACAAACCTTCGATATCCGTCGCTTGCGCTGCATCAGTCTTCTCACTTAGAGGCTTCACTGTCGCTGCTGAAGTCAATAGCACAAAGCGTAGTTCATCTTCTAGTTTGTTGATTTTCGCTGCTAGAGCGTCATCAGCAAATAGAGTCACTTCAGCTTGAAGCGCACCACCAATAGTTTTCTCTTTACGCGCATCTTCTAGAAGTTTGTTTACCGCACCACGAGCCGCTTGGATTTCAGTCCAGAACTCGTTGTTTAGCTCTTCGCCTTCAGCAAGACCAAACAGTCCATCGAACCACTCACCAGTGAATACGAACTTGTCGCGCTCACCTGGCATTTCGTTCCAGATTTCATCTGCAGTGAACGACATGATTGGTGCCATCCAACGAACTAGCGCTTCTACGATGTAGTAAAGTGCAGTCTGACAGCTACGTTGAGCGTGACCGCCCTGCTTCGCTGTGTACTGACGGTCTTTAATTACGTCTAGGTAGAATGAGCCCATCTCGATAGAACAGAACTGCATTAGACGCTGAGTTACTGTGTGGATGTTGTACTCATCGTACGCTTTGATGATCTCTTCTTGTGCTGCTAGTGCACGACCAACTGCCCAACGGTCTAGTGCCACCATTTCCTCTGCAGGAACGATGTCCGTTGCTGGGTTGAAGCCGCTTAAGTTAGCAAGGAAGAAACGCGCTGTGTTACGGATACGACGGTACGCATCTGCGCTGCGTTTTAGGATTTCATCAGAAACCGCAACTTCACCAGTGTAGTCAGTAGAAGCAACCCATAGACGAAGAATGTCAGCACCTAGCTTGTTGGTTACGTCTTTTGGTGCAACCACGTTACCGATAGATTTCGACATCTTACGACCGTGACCGTCAACCACGAAACCGTGTGTCAGCACTTGTTTGTAAGGTGCTTCGTCTTTCATCGCGATAGATGAAATTAGAGAAGACTGGAACCAACCACGGTGTTGGTCAGAACCTTCTAGGTATAGGTCTGCGCTGTTGCCGTTGTACTCTTCACGAGCATCAACAACAGAGAAGTGAGTAACACCTGAATCGAACCATACGTCTAGCGTATCTAGTACTTTTTCGTACTGGTCTGCTTCGTCGCCTAGTAGTTCTGCTGAATCAACATCCCACCATGCTTGAATGCCTTTCTCTTCAACCAACTGAGCTACCTTCTCGATAAGCTCTAATGTGTTTGGATGAAGTTCTGCTGTTTCTTTGTGAACGAACAGAGCAATTGGCACACCCCAAGTACGTTGACGAGAGATACACCACTCAGGGCGACCTTCGATCATACCTTCGATACGGCTTTGACCCCACTCAGGCATCCACTCAACACTCTTGATTGACTCTAGTGCTTTAGCACGTAGGCCTGCTTGGTCCATTGATACGAACCATTGTGGTGTTGCGCGGAAGATGATTGGAGTCTTATGACGCCAACAATGTGGGTAGCTGTGCTCGTATGCGTGGTGGTGTAGTAGTGCACCTTTTTCTTTCAGTACTTCTACTACTGCATCATTCGCTTTAAATACGTGCTGACCTGCGAATAGCTCAGTATCCGGTAGGTAAACACCGTTTGAGCCAACTGGGTTAGCCACTTCTAGGTTGTACTTGTTACCAACCGCGAAGTCTTCTTGACCGTGACCAGGTGCAGTGTGAACAACACCAGTACCTGAATCAGTCGTAACGTGATCACCAAGGATCGCCGGTACTGTGAAATCGTAGAATGGGTGTTGGAACTGAGAAAGCTCTAGATCCGAACCTTTCGCGAAGCCTAGGTTGTGGAAGTGCTCGATACCCGCACGATCCATTACGTCTTTCGCCAGTTCAGAA
The DNA here is from genome assembly GCF_023716625.1 of Vibrio sp. SCSIO 43153. NCBI lineage: Bacteria > Pseudomonadati > Pseudomonadota > Gammaproteobacteria > Vibrionales > Vibrionaceae > Vibrio > Vibrio sp. SCSIO 43153. The sequence continues at coordinate 519,258 of NZ_CP071855.1, read as the reverse complement.
GCCACGATGATACGCTCAGCGTTGTCACCTTCTGTTTGGATAAGTACGTACTCTAGATCATCACGTAGACATACTGCGCGGTTTGCTGGCAGTGTCCATGGCGTTGTTGTCCAGATAACGATAGATACGTCACCTTGACCTTCATGACCTTCAGTCAGTTCAAACTTAGATAGCAGTGCCGCTTCGTCTGCCGCTTTAAAGCGAACATCGATAGATGGCGATACTTTATCTTTGTACTCAACTTCTGCTTCAGCAAGAGCTGAGCCACAGTCTGTACACCAGTGAACTGGTTTAAAACCTTTCAGTAGGTGACCTTTGCTTGCGATCTTACCAAGTGCACGGATGATGTTCGCTTCAGTAGCGAAATCCATAGTGCGGTATGGCTTGTCCCATTCACCCATGATACCAAGACGCTTGAAGCTTTCTTTCTGACCTTCAACCTGACCTGCAGCGTACTCACGACATTTCTCGCGGAATTCAGCTGCCGTCACTTTTTGGCCTGGTTTGCCTACTTTCTTTTCTACCATCAGTTCAATTGGCAGACCGTGACAGTCCCAGCCTGGAATGTATGGTGCGTCAAAACCTGAAAGTGTTTTGGATTTAATAATAATGTCTTTAAGAATCTTGTTTAGTGCGTGACCAATGTGAATGTCACCGTTCGCATAAGGAGGGCCATCGTGCAATACGAATGACTTTTTGCCTTTCTTAGCTTTACGGATTTCACCGTAAAGATCTTCTTTGTACCAACGCTCAAGCATTTCTGGCTCACGACTGGCCAGGTTGCCGCGCATTGGAAACCCTGTTTCAGGTAAATTCAGGGTATCTTTATACTCACTCATCGATTCTTAATTCCGTTATATTGGGCGAAAATTAGACATTATGTTGGACGGTGGAATAAACCGCTCAACGCTTAAGCTGACGCAGCCACACCCTTGCTGCTTCAGCATCCAATTCAATTTGTTGTTTAAGTGCTTCAAACGACTCAAACTTTTGCTCATCTCGAAGTTTGTGCAAAAGTTCCACTTCTAGCTGTCTGCCATATAAATTAGCGTGAAAGTCGAATAAGTGTACTTCTAACTGTTGGCGAACACCATTCACTGTTGGCCTTTGACCAATGTTAGCGACACCACCAACTGGCTTATCTCCTAAGCCAAGCGCTTGAACAACATAAACTCCGGAAACCGGAGATACACAGCGTTTCAACGGAATATTTGCGGTAGGGAACCCGATGGTTCGACCTAGCTTTCTTCCGTGTGAAACACGACCGCTGATGCTGTAGTTTCTTCCCAGCATCTCATGTGCGGAATGCAAATCATCACGAGCCAGTGCTTTGCGGATAGCGGTGCTACTCACTCGTAATTGCTGTAGGCAAAAGCTCTGGGTACTCACGACCTCAAAGCCATACTTTTTCCCAGCTTCTTGTAACATTGCGAAGTTGCCAGTCCGACCTTTGCCGAAGCAAAAATCATCACCAATGACCAGAAACTTAACACCCAATCGCTCCACCAACAAGTCACGGATAAACTCTTCCGCAGTTAGGTCGGCAAAATGGCGATTGAAGTTAACACACAGCAAGCGATCAATACTGAGCTTACTCAACTGAACAAACTTATCTCGCAGTCTTGTTAACCTTGCCGGTGCCTTATCTCGGGCAAACAACTCCATCGGCTGAGGTTCAAAGGTCATCACAACTGAAGATAACGAAAGTTTCTCCGCTTGTTCTGACACTTGCTGCAATACTTGTTGATGGCCTCTGTGTACGCCATCGAAATTGCCAATAGTCAGTACGCAACCGTGATGGCGCGACTTGATATTGTGAATACCTCTAATCAGTTCCATTGGATACTGCTTTCTGCCTCTGTTTTACTTTGCACTGTGTGAAACTGACGGATTATATACCAATCCACCTTATTCTGTCCCAGCTTTTAGGTCTTTTAAACGTACGCCGAGTAAAAACACTACGGCAAGGTAAACGCTGGCACCCAGTGCTATCAACATTCCCAGCACGCCACTACGGTGAGCAAAGCTCCAATTTAGCCATACCGACATGTCTTCTAACTGCCACAAAATTGCTGCAACCATGGCAGCCCCCGCAACCATCAAACGTATAATAAAGAAGACCGTTCGTTTGGTTACTTGGTACACACCCGCAATATGTAAACCGCGGTAGAGCAGCGCCATGTTCACAAAGGCAGACAAGGCCGTCGCTATCGCGAGACCGACGTAACCGTAGAAGTATGCGAAGATCGCGTTGAAGACCATGTTGGTCAGCATTGCAATGATGCCGTATTTCACCGGTGTTTTAGTGTCTTGGCGCGAGTAATATCCCGGCGCAAGCACTTTAATCAACATAAAGTTAAGTAAGCCCGATGCATACGCTAATAAAGAGAGAGAAGCTTGGTGTACGTCTTGTGGTGAGAATTCTCCACGCATGAACAAAACCATCAGCATTGGTTTTGCCAACACCATCAGACCAAGCATTGCAGGAATACCTAATAAGGTCACCATACGAATACCCCAGTCCATCGTGTGTGCAAAGCCTTCACTGTGAGCATCTACGTGCTTACGTGATAACGCAGGTAGAATTACGGTCGCAATAGCAATACCAAACAGACCTAATGGGAATTCCAATAAGCGATCTGAGTAGTAAAGCCAACTGATTGAACCCGTTTGTAGGAAACTAGCAATAAAGGTATCAAACAATAAGTTGATTTGGCTTACTGACACACCAAATAAAGCTGGAATCATCAGTGTGCGGATTTTCACTACACCCGGATCACGCCAGCCCCATTTGGGCTTGACCATAACTCCCGCTTTAATAAGGAAAGGAATTTGAAATAAGAACTGAACCAAACCACCCAGAAAAACACCAATGGCAAGACCAATCTCTGGTTGTGACATCTGCGGAGAAATAAACCACGCCGCCAAAATGATCATTACATTGAGGAAGACGGGAGTAAAAGAAGAAACCGCAAACTTACCTAGTGTATTGAGAATGGCTCCCGATAAGGCAACAAAAGTGATGAACCATAAATAAGGAAAGGTAATCTTGAGCATTACGCTGGCAAGTTCAAACTTCTCAGCTGACGGACCACCATGCATCCAGTCCAAGAACCAGCCAAAACCGAATAGAGCGGTAACCACTCCAGAGCCCAGTACACCTATAATAGTGACGATCGAGACAATCACACCAAGCGTACCAGCAGCGCGAGCAATCAATTCTCGCGTTTTATCCATGTCCCCTTGTGCGTGGCTCTCCGTCAACACCGGAACAAAAGCTTGAGAAAAAGCGCCTTCAGCAAATAGGCGGCGTAAAAAGTTAGGAATTTTGTTGGCAAAAAAGAAGACGTCAGCGCTTGCACCGGCCCCCATCAGGTTTGCTACCACTACGTCACGAACTAAACCTAGAACGCGCGAAATTAATGTCATGGCACTGACGATCATGCCTGACTTGAGCAGTCGTTTACTCACTGTAACCTCGGAATATCACCAAAAGATAGCCAACCCTATTCCTTTAAGCCTTTGAAAGCTCCAAATGGGCGTAAAAAATATATCCAGTTATTGTTAGATCTAAGCGGATAATTATTAGCAATGGTCTAAAAATACTGTTAGAATCCCCGCCATCTTAACCGCGATGACCTTTGTTACCAAAATTTGTTTTGGTTTCGATTGGTTTTTGCACAAATCATTTGACATTTAGGCGCAAATGAGGGATAGTCCTCGCCCTTAAATTGTCATAGAAATAAGTTTTTGGGAGTTAGACCCTTGGCAAATAGTAAATCTGCTAAGAAGCGCGCTATCCAAGCTGAGAAACGTCGTCAGCACAATGCTAGCCGTCGCTCAATGATGCGTACTTACATGAAGAAAACTGTTGCTGCTATCGAAGCAGGCGACAAAGAAGCTGCAACTGCTGCATTCGCTGCAGTTACACCTATCCTAGACCGCATGGCGACTAAAGGCCTTGTTCATAAGAACAAAGCAGCACGTCATAAGTCTCGTTTCGCTGCACAAATCAAAGCTCTTTAATAGAAACTTGATTATACAGTGAAGAAAAAACCGGCTAACGCCGGTTTTTTTATATCTAAATTTCAGCAAAGCTCGAATTCAAGATAATAAAAAAGCTGGCAGTGCCAGCTTTTCTGATTCGTGACCTGTCATTACGCAGTTGCTTCTGCACAATAAAGGCCATGAAGTGTTTGAATTAGCGCTTTTACTTCATCGCTCTTCAATGTGTAGTATACCGTTTGCGCTTCTTTTCTTGTCGCAACTAATTCATCACGACGAAGCCAAGCTAAATGCTGAGACAGAGCAGACTGACTTAACTCTAATTTCGCACACAGTTCCCCAACCGATAGCTCTTGATTGTGTAACATGCAAAGAATTTGTAGTCGTCGCTCATTTGCCATCGCCTTGAGCAACACGACGGCTTTAGCGGAGTTTTTCTCCATTTCTTGTAGATTCATGTGTTGGACCTCTAGCTACAACTTACTTTTCCAACTTTGGCCAGTTTGTTGTTTTGTTGTGTTACAAAGATTTTATAATTTCGACTTATAATTTTATCGATAGTAATCTATTTGTTTGAGCAACGAAACGTGTTCATTCAAACATTTGGCTAAAATCTGCATCACACACATTCTTTACTGCAGGGTGTTGTATCATCCGCTCGGCAAAGATGACGTAATACTCTTCCTTTAGATCGTCAACATGCCCAATCAATTGCAAATTTCGATCATCTTCAATCTCAGACATGTACACCGTCGGTGCCAAGAAGATGACATCATCACGGTAACGAGCAAAAGCCTTCATAAGCGCAACATCATCAAACTCACCCAAAACGTCTGGCTGTAAACCTTGACGATCAAACCACTGCAATACTTTTCTTCCCATTGCCGTTCGACTCGCTGGGATGAGTAGTTTTTTCTTCTCTAGGATTTCAGGAAACTTCACATCAGCTATTTCAGACGAAGCGAAAAAGCTCATGCTACTTTCACCTAGTTTTTTGCTGTACAAACCTGGGCTTTGTGTCGAATCCACCGGACAGTCAGAAAGAATCATATCCAGCTTGTGTTGTGATAAACGCTCTAATAGAAGCTCGTGAGTCGACTCGTAGCAACGTAAATGGATGCTGTTGTCCTCAGGAACTGTGGTCATCAGCACTTTACTGACGAGGCGTTTAGAAAGGGCATCGGCAACGCCGACTTCGAACAGGATATTGGAGTGTTGGCTATAGTTAACAATATCGAGCATTTCGTAGCTCAATCCAAACATACGGTCGGCATACTTGAATACTAGCTGCCCTAACTCAGTTGGCTCAACAGTACGACCATTTCGCTTAGTCAACTTCCCCTTCATACGATCTTCAAGGGCTTTAATTTGGCCAGTCACTGTTTGTGGCGTCAAGAACAATGCATCTGCAGCCTTAGTAACTGAACCTTGCTTACATACCATCCAGAAGTAATAAAGGTGGTTATAGTTTAAATGTGACATCGACAGCCCCGCTAAAAAGATGACTTTTTTATATCAAATGTGACAACGACTAACAAGATATTCGGCAAAACTTACAATAATCAATAAAGAGTATGGTTTTTTCGAAGTTATCAGATTCATACTGTCATAAAACTTGAAGCAAAACGCACTTTTTCAATCCTGTACACAATCATCTACAGACAATTTATACAAAATTTAATCATTAAAAATCAACAACTTGAAACTATATGGCTTTTTCTTTTCGACTAATTATCAAAAAGAATAATAAAAATTCCCAATAGAAATCGAACTGTAATATTACTGAAATATTTCATCTCTAACATCGCCCTCAGTTTCAACAACAGACCAAATAAACGAACTGAAAGGTCCACGGAGAAAATTATGATGAACCAAGCTACTTCTACAGCAGCACCAATCTCGAGCACGACTCGCTGGTTACGCTGGGCTAACTTGGCATTCATGTTGTATCTGCTTCTTCTAGCAGTATCTATGGTTGGTAGCGGCTTCAAATGGGCGACTGGCGATCAAGCTAAAGTACTCTTTGAATTTGCGTCTCACCCAGTCGCAGGTCTAATGATCGGTTTGGTGGCTACGGCACTGATCCAGTCTTCAAGTACCGTAACTTCTATTATTGTAGGCTTGGTTGCAGGCGGTCTACCTGTAGAAACCGCTATCCCTATGGTAATGGGTGCAAACATCGGTACAACCGTAACAAACACTCTTGTTTCGCTTGGCCACGTACGTTGTAAAGAAGAATTCAAACGTGCATTCGCTAGTGCAACAATCCACGATTTCTTCAACCTACTTGCTGTACTGATCTTCCTACCATTGGAAATGATGTTCGGCATCCTAGAGAAAATTTCTCACTGGTTGGTATCACCGCTACTAAACACTGGTGATATGAGCATGAAAGGCTTTGACTTCATCAAGCCAATCACTAAACCAGTAGTAAGCGCAATCAAAGAGCCGCTAGCAACGTTTGGCGACACTATGGGTGGCGTAGCGCTAATCGCTCTAGGTATCGCTACTATCTTCGTAGCTATCACTGTTATGGGTAAGCTAATGAAGAGCCTAATGGTTGGTCGTGCACGTGACATCCTTAAGAACGCAATCGGTCGTGGTCCTATCCATGGTATCGTATCGGGCTCTGTAGTAACTGTTCTTGTTCAGTCTTCTTCTACGACAACAAGTCTAATGGTTCCACTAGTTGGCTCAGGTGTTCTAAAAGTACGTGACATCTACCCGTTCACTCTAGGTGCAAACATCGGTACATGTATCACGGCTCTACTAGCAGCAACAGCTGTATCTGGTGAGTTCGCAGTATTCGCACTACAAATTGCACTAGTACACCTAACGTTCAACATTCTGGCGACACTGTTCATCTTCGGTATCCCGTTCCTACGTGAGATTCCAGTGAAATGTGCAGAAGTGATTTCAGAAATGGCTATTAAGAACAAAGCGGTTGTAGCAGGTTACCTACTAGCAGTATTCATCGTGCTACCAGGCTCTATCCTTGCTCTGACAGCATAATAGTAAGATTACCATCGCTTATTTTAGGCTCCACTTCGGTGGGGCCTTTTTTCGTTTTGGGGAAGCGAACTTGTTTTGTCTTTCTAGGAACAACTCCGGTCAACGCCTTTAAAATCCAAACGGCTTTCATTCGATTCCTAAAGCAAGGCGCTCTCAATTTGTTAATCATCCAGAAAGCTGCGGTAAAAGAGATTCCCGACTACACTCCTTTGTCACTTTCGGGAATGTCACCGTTTGAGTTCAGAATGATTAAACGTCATCCTCAAGAGCGAGGTACGAGCTAATTGGGGATCTTTTATTCCCTCTCACGTCTCGGAGCGAAGCGTTCCTTACGACAAAGTCCGCTCCCTAGCCTCGTAGCGAAACTTTCTCAAGCTCTTAATCCCAGAGTAAACTGAGACTACGGTCATTCAATGCTTGAGGGAATGACACCGTTTGACTTCAGAGTGATTGCACGTCATCCCCAAGAGCGAGGCTCGAGCGAGTTGGGGATCTTTTATTTCCTCTCACATCCCTGCACTGACGCCCTCATACCTCAAAGCGTAAGCGTTCCACAGGACGAAGCGTTCCCTCCTATTCCCACCCTTCGGGCATAAAAAAACCGCCCATAAAGGCGGCTTAGAAAGCTCAATATACTCGTTAAACTGAGAACGGGTACTGAATTGGATCGTGATGCTCGTAACCTTCTACCCAGAAATCATCTAGGGTTACCCATGTTTCTAAATCTTCTAGAGATTTGATTTCTGGGTTGATGTGGAAGGTCGCTGCTTTTAGTGGCTCACGCTTCAACTGAATATCACACATTGGTGCAAGCTGATCTTCGTAGATGTGTGCGTTAACAATCTTATGGTAAGCCTGACCAGGTTTCTTACCTGTAATTTGCGCCATGATTGCCAAGAACACATACACTTGAACCATGTTGAAATTCAGACCTAGCGGAACGTCACAAGAGCGCTGCGTGCTGTTTAGGTACAGCGTGTCACCTAACAGTGAGAAGTGGTGGCTGTACATACATGGACGCAAACACCCCATATGGAACTCACCCGGGTTGTAGAAGTTTAGGATTTCACCACGGTCATCAACACCGCGCGTCAAATCATCCACAATCTTACGCAACTGGTCGATATGACCGCCATCTGGCTTCGCCCATGAACGACCTTGAACGCCGTATACGCGTCCCATGTCGTCTTCGCCCTTACGGAATGGGTTGTTCAACCATGCTTCATTTAGGTTTGCGTTCGCATCCCATGTTTTCGTACCTAGCTTACGGAAATCTTCAGCGTTGTCGTAGCCACGGATGTAACCAAGTAGTTCAGCAACCGCTGCTTTCCAAAAGCTCTTACGCGTTGTCACTAATGGGAATTGGTTGTTAGCAACATCGTAGGTCAAGTCTGCGTTGATCACCGTTAGGCAGCGTTTACCTGTACGTTCGTTTTCAACCCAAGTGCCTTGGTCAACGATACGCTGACACAAATCTAAATACTGTTTCACACCAATTCCTTACTTCGTTTCTGCTTGGACTTTGTCTTGGTAAAGACCACGTTTGTACGCCCAAACCATCATAAGAATACCCAGAATGATCATCGGTGAAGATAGGATTTGTCCCATCGAAACGTAACCACCAAATAGACCAAGCTGTGCATCCGGTTCGCGAACAAACTCGACTAGGAAACGGAATGTACCATACCCAGCTAAAAATAGCCCTGATACTGCACCTAAAGGACGAGGCTTTTTGATAAACCAGTTCAAGATGAAGAACAGTACAATGCCCTCTAAGAACATCTCATAAAGCTGAGATGGGTGGCGAGGCAGTGGACCGCCATTCGGGAAGATGATAGCCCATGGCACATCCGTTACACGCCCCCAAAGTTCGCTGTTCATGAAATTACCCATGCGTCCCATACCAAGACCAAATGGTACTAGCGGCGCAACAAAATCAGCGACACCAAAGAAAGTACGGCCGTTTTTACGCGCGTACCAGAACATTGCTGTGATAACACCTAACAGACCACCATGGAACGACATGCCGCCAGTCCAGACTTTAAATAGGTACAACGGATCGGCTAAGAATAAGTCGAAGTTGTAGAAAATTACGTAGCCAACACGACCACCAATGACGACCCCAAGGAACCCCGCAAACAACAAGTCAGAAACTTGCTCACGCGTCCAACCACTACCCGGCTTATCTGCACGACGATTTGCTAGCCATAGTGCGAACATGAAGCCGACTAAGTACATCAAACCATACCAACGAACAGAAACAGGACCAATAGAGATTAAAACCGGATCAATATTGGGAAATTCAAAGTATCCCTGAGACATAAATCATTCTCTTCTTATTACTAGTAAAACAAATATACCCGAGTAACCTAAAGATGCTCGGTTCAGCGGGAATAAATTGGCAATAAACTTACAGCAACATGGTCGCTGCAACAAACATCAAGAATACAGCAAAAATCTTCTTTAAGACTGCCGTAGGAAGGTTAGTCGCCATCTTAGCGCCGACTTTCGTCGTGAGCATCGACGTCATCGCAATCGCAGCTAAAGCTGGCAGATAAACATAGCCAACACTGTAGTCAGGTAACCCTTCTACTTTGTAACCATGTAAGATGAATCCAATCATGCCTGAAATCGCAATCATGCAGCCACACACCGAAGAAGATCCAACGGCTTTGCGCATCTCAATACCATGCTTGTTTAAGAACGGCACAGACAGTGAACCACCACCAATGCCAGCAAGGCTCGATACCACACCAATTCCCGTTCCGTACACCATAGTGACCGGACTGCTCGGCATTGACTTCTCACTTTTCGTCTTAATTGAGCGAAACATCTGAACTGCCAGACACAACACGATCACACCAAATACTTTTGGCAGATAGTGTGTCGGAATCCACTCGGCAATATTGGCTCCAACAAAGCCGCCGACAACCACACCAGGCATCAGCCATTTGACAACGAACATATCGACGTTGCCCAGCTTAAGATGGTTAAGTGCAGAGGAGCCCGATGTGACAATGATGCTTGCCAATGACGTTGCTAACGCCACATGCATGCTCATTTCAGGAGAAATTCCAGCAAGAGGAAGAAGATAAAGTAGCGCAGGTACGACAATTAGCCCACCTCCGATACCAAGAAGCCCCGCCATCACACCAACAAAAGCGCCCAACGCGAGCAATATTATAAATAAAGAGATGGTCACTGTTACCTACTTCTTACCTGCACGAATAAAGCCTGCAAAGCCTTGTTGAATAAAGAAATCATGCATCATTTGATGAATTTCTTGCCCGTAAGAGCATGACATGGCTTTCTCGACGAGTTTTTCTAATTCTTTTTGTTGGCTATGGCGAATCAAATATTTCACCTTCGCTACGTTCGAGGTGTTCATACTCAAACTGTTATAGCCCAAGCCCAACAGGAGCAGTGCACCAAATGGGTCACCAGCTAGCTCACCACAAATGCAAACCGGGACTTGATATTGGTGGCAAACATCATGAATTTGCTTTAACGCTAACAACACCGCTGGATGCATGGATTCATAGACATCTGCAACACGAGAATTGTTCCGGTCCACCGCCAACAAATATTGTGTTAAATCGTTAGTACCAACCGAAACGAAGTCGACGCGGTGCGCAATTGCCGGCAGCAAGTACACCATAGAAGGCACTTCTATCATCACCCCAACCTTCGGAGCTTGAATGCGATCATCAAGTAACACCACCTCACTGTAGGCTTGATTAATCAAGGTAATCGCATCATCGAACTCTTTGATACCAGATATCATTGGCAACAAAATGCTTAAATTACCACTATCAGCACTGGCTCTGAGCATCGCCCGTAGTTGGATCAGAAAAATATCAGGGTGATCTAAAGTAAAGCGAATGCCACGCCAACCTAAAAACGGATTATCTTCATCAATCGGCAGGTACGGTAATGGCTTATCACCACCGATATCCAATGTACGCATTACGACGCGTTGATTTGGGTAGCTATTGAGAATCGCTTGGTACTGATGATACTGCTCATCTTCTGAAGGAAAGTGATGCTGAAGTAAAAAAGCGATTTCGGTTCGATATAAACCAACGCCATCGACACCGGAGTTAATGGCAATATTGCTATCTGCACTTAAACCCGCATTGAGCATCACTTCAATATGATAATCATCTTGGGTAATTGCCGGGAGTGAGAGATCTTTGTTCACCATAGCGAACAATTCAGATTCTTCACTGACTAAACTACGATACTCGCGTAACAACTGTCGATTAGGTTCAAGGTAAATCTCCCCTGAATACCCATCAACAATCCCTTGCTTACCGTTTACCTCTTGGGGATTAACATTTGCTCCCATGATGGCTGGCACGCCCAGTGCGCGAGATAGAATCGCAGCATGAGAGTTTGCCGCGCCCTCAAGAGAAACCACAGCAAGTAAATGCTGCTTTGGTATTGATGCAAGTAACGTCGCCGTTAGCTCATTGGCAACCAAAATCACTGGGCGGTCGATTGAGGCATGTTCTTGTTCACTGTTATGCAGGAAGTACAGCAAGCGCTGCCCTAACTCACGAATGTCTTGTGCGCGCTCACGCAGGTAAACATCTGACATACGAGCAAAACGATTTGAGTAAGTTTCTACCACTTGGCGTAACGCCCAGTCAGCTCGGTCACCTTTCTCGATCTGCTTCTTCAGATCACCACGTAGCATTGGGTCGTTGAGTAAGTGTGTAAAAAGGTCGAAAATCGCCAAAGCATCTTTGTTGATTTCACTGTCGAACTTCTTCCGCATACGACGAAAATCGCTGAGCGCCCTTTCCACTGCAACCGCAAGCAACTCATGTTCACGTTCTTTATCTAACGCTGAGGCAGGAAAAACATCGCTTAAATTGGGCTGAGTATCATCAAACCAGAACTCACCTATCGCAACCCCCGTTGAGGCAGGTAAGCCTTTCATCACTGTGGGTGTTGAGGCTAATTGCCAATGACCAAGGCTTTGAGCATGTGCGATCAACACAGCAAGCTGCGCTGACAAAGTGACCAGAAAAGATTCTTCCATCTCACTAAACAAACGTGGCTCTTTTTGCTGAATCACCAACACGCCAAGTACTTGTTTGCGATGAATAATCGGAGTACCAAGGAAGGAGTGGTATACCTGCTCGCCTAATTGGGGGAAGAATTTGAAGTCAGGGTGAGTGGAGGCTTCGGCTAAATTTAGCGGTTCAGCGCTGCGCTTAACTAAGCCAACTAAACCTTCATTGAAGTTGATATGGATGCTATCACCTTCAAAAATAAGGCCTTGAGTTGCCATCAACTCAAGGCGCTGCATTTCTTGGTTAGCAAGATAGATAGTACAACACTCAGTGCATAGGGCTGCACAAGTCTCTTTTACCAGAATGTCGAGTGCAAGATGGAGATCATCGACTCTGGAGACTTTTTCAACTATTTCCCTTAGCTGACTGAGCATAATAATCCTCTATCTACGTTGCTTTTTTCTTTTCCCTTTCGTCTTTCGCTCTCGAAAAGGCATGGCTAAAGATGCAAACTCTTTCATTGCTCGGCGGTATACGTCTCGCTTGAAAGAAACAACTTGCCTAACTGGATACCAATAACTTACCCAGCGCCAACCATCAAATTCAGGGGATTTTCCACGCTGCATATTGATGTGCGACTCATCGCAATCCAATCGCAGCAGAAACCATTTCTGTTTTTGGCCGATACAAACAGGCTTGGAGTCCCATCGCACCAATCGCTTTGGTAGTTTATATCTTAACCAATGACGACTTGTTGCGATGATCTTAACGTCTTTTTTCGTCAGACCGACTTCTTCATATAACTCCCTGAACATCGCTTGTTCAGGTGTTTCACCTTCGTCAATCCCACCTTGTGGAAATTGCCATGAGTGTTGCCCGTATCGTTTAGCCCAGAATACCTGACCATGGTTATTACAGATCACAATACCAACGTTCAGTCGGTAACCATCGCCATCTATCACCGGCTAACCTCTATGAATAATTTTTTATTACCGTGATTTTTCCACATATCCCCATTACTAGCAAACTTACTGATGTGATATGAGCAAGATTTATTACCTTTGAACCATTTTTGGATATCTTTTGAGCAATCATTACTTTATCAACACAGGATTGAGACATAGCCCACATTTATTCACCTTTTCTGTGAATAACTTTGTGAAGAAAACAAGATCAATAAAGTTTTTTGCTCAAAACCATCACAAACAAGATTATTCACAAAAGAGAAAGGTAACCATAAGATGCTGACTTTTAAAACAAATAAATGAAATTAGCTTAATCAACGATCTAACTTTTATTGATGATCTTTTCACCAAACTCAGATCGGTCAAAGATCGCTCAATTGGCAATTTATCCACATTAGACAGGTAGGACTTCATGATATCTCAATAAAATCAAGTCACACTCATCGCTTAAACCCCTGTTTATTCATCCAGCCCAAGCAAAGATCCTATTGGTCACTTCCTAATCTGTGGATAAGTTATGAATTGATCATTCTTAATCCAGCTCGATGAAATCTTCGACAGAGGATTTTATTCAAATTTGTTAGACTAGGCGTTTTCCAATACCACTTTGTCATTATGAAACCAGAACCACAATCCGAAGCTGAACTGATGGAACGTGCGCAAGAGATTGCGGGATTAAGCTTTGCTGAACTCGCAGAAGAAGCTGGTATGACCGTTCCTGAAAACTTGAAACGCGATAAAGGTTGGGTCGGTCAATTACTAGAATGGCATTTGGGTGCACCCGCAGGTAGTAAGCCGCAACAAGATTTCGCCAAACTAGGAATCGAGTTAAAGAGCATACCGATCAGCTACTCTGGCAAGCCATTAGAAACGACCTTTGTCTCTGTCGCACCATTGACTGGTGTGCAAGGTTTAACATGGGAAACGAGCCACGTGCGCAACAAGCTCTCCCGCGTGCTTTGGGTTCCGGTTGAGGGCGAGCGCGAGATTCCGTTGGCTGAGCGCCGCGTCGGGAGCCCGTTGATTTGGTCACCGGATGAAGAAGAAGAGTTGACCCTGAAAAACGATTGGGAAGAGTTAATGGAGTTGATCGTACTGGGCAAGTTTGATCAAATTTCCGCCAGACACGGCGAAGCGCTTCATCTACGTCCTAAAGCCGCAAATGCCAAAGCACTTACTGAAGCATACAGTTCAAACGGCAAGCCGATAAAAACCCTGCCCCGTGGTTTCTATCTCAGAACACAGTTTACTGAGCAGATACTACTGAAGCATTATATTAACCTTCAATCAGAGTAACTAGGGGCTGTTGGTCTTTTGCGGTTAAATTTTGTTCGGATGGGGACGCCTAGTCAGAATCGTTTTAGGCGCGGCAAGAAGTATGTAGCTTAGTCATTCTAAGTAAATGCTTCTTAACAAAGCATAAAACGATTCTAGCCGAACCCTTCGGGCAGCCTTTGTGGTTCATTTCTACAGCGTTATCGGCTTCTCATGTAGGCTAGCTACACTTCAAAGCCTCTGCCTTGTAGAAATTTCCCACAAAGTGCTGCAAAAATCAGCTCAAAAGATCAACAGACCCTAATGCGTTACCAGTGACAATTCAATATCACAGTATGAGGCTGCGCCATCGCTACCACATTCATCGTACGCGTTGTGCAGTCTCAAGTACGCTTTATCAATCCCTAACCTAAGCAGTTCCTCTTTTACCAAGTCTAACGATCCAAAATGAATCGGATCTTCGCCATCTTTTATCGGCTCGAGTTGGTGTTTGTACTCCACTGCTAATAGATAGTCAGAGACATCAGAACAACCTATCACAAAGACCTTCGGTGTTTTATAAGAGTCCTTGTGGTGGCCATGCAACCACATGTCGAGTTGATGCTTCTGCATAATGCACCTCCTTCACAAGATCCTTTAAGTCTAGTTAGCGTATTGATAAGTTTCGAGTTAACTATAAAGCGAAAACTAAATCATTTGCGACCACGACTAAAAATCCCCTATATTGGAATAACTTATTCAGTCGGTAACTCTTCAAGGATGTGAAATGCAATATACGAAACTACCGCACTCATCACTCGAGATCAGTAAGATCTGCCTTGGCACTATGACGTTTGGTGAGCAAAATACCGAACAAGAAGCGTTTCAGCAGCTCGACTTTGCCCTCGATCATGGGGTGAACTTTATCGATACAGCAGAGATGTATCCCGTTCCACCAAAGGCAGAGACACAAGGACTCACTGAGCAATACATTGGTAATTGGTTAGCGAAAAGTGGCAAGCGAGAGAAAGTGGTATTGGCAACGAAGGTCGCTGGCCCACGTAGCGTCCCGTACATTCGTGAGAACATGAGCCTTAACCGCCGCCATATTCATACCGCCATTGATGACAGCTTAAAGCGCCTGCAAACCGATTATGTAGACCTGTACCAATTGCACTGGCCGCAGCGCCAAACCAACTGCTTTGGTCAACTCAACTACCCCTACCCAGATAAGCAAGAAGAAGTCACGCTGATCGAAACCCTTGAAGCGCTGACCGAACTAGTTAAAGCAGGTAAGGTACGTTACATCGGTGTATCGAATGAAACCCCATGGGGTGTGATGTCACTGCTGCGTTTAGCAGAAAAACACGATCTGCCGAGGATAGTTTCAATCCAAAACCCATATAACTTATTGAACCGTAGCTTTGAAGTTGGCTTGTCTGAAATCAGTCATTACGAAGGCGTTCAACTACTTGCATACTCACCACTGGCGTTTGGCTGCTTGAGCGGTAAATACCTAAACGGAGCGAAACCTGAAGGCGCACGTTGCACGATTTGGGAGCGCTTTGCTCGCTACTTCACCCCGCAAGGCATAAAAGCCACCGAAGCATACGTCAACCTAGCTCGTGACCACGGTTTAGATCCCTCACAAATGGCACTGGCGTTTGTGAACCAGCGCCCGTTTGTTGGCTCGAACATCATTGGCGCAACTAACCTAGAGCAGCTTAAATCAAACATCGACAGTATCGATGTTCATTTAAGTGAAGAGTTACTCAATGACATCCAAGCGATTGGCACTACTTACTCGAACCCGTGCCCATAGCGTTTCATTTCCCAATAGACCAAAAACAAAAGAGGCTGACCACATGGTCAGCCTCTTTTGTTTATATTAAGCCCAAATTGAATCAAATGTACTAAAGAGTTCAATCTGGGCTTTGAATTACGTCGGTATTCGCGATGTTAAGACACGACGAAGGTGACGAACTTGGCGCTCAACTTTGACTGCATCAGGAATGCAAGTTTGAGTTGAACGACCTTCTTTATCTAAACCAATATCCCTGAGCAAGTGTTCATTGGTCCAAGGGATATTGTGAGAGCTACGACGAACCATACTCTGCCATTGCTTTTCTTCACGTTTTAGATCCGCTTTTAGCAACACTGTAGCGAGTTTTAGATAGATAGAGTGACGCATAATTTTTCTCCAAATTACGATAAATGATCGACTGGGAAAAATAGTGCATTCTTTAACAGAAAGATTCTGTTGATACTAAGCCGCTACTTTTCCGCAGCCTAGTGAAAATAGATAGGTTACGGATTAATTATATCTAATGAGCCAGTGGTATCCTTTATGATCGCATCAAAGGTTGAGCGAACAGAAGGCATACGATCAGCGCAAGCAGTAGTGTTAACAACGTAATGTTTCATCTTGCGCCTCCTAGCTAAAAATTAATCCGTGATTGATGTGGTATAACTCTTTGAGTTACGGCTAAATTGTAAGCAACACAGGATATTATTCAAACAATTTTTGTCCTTTCTATTAAAAACAAATCAATAACCTAAATTGGGTTTCATATGGTTTTTCGAATAACATATTCACCTGTGGAATATATAAAGCTTCGAGTTTTATAAATAATTGCATTCAAAGTACAAAAAAGGAGCGACAATACGCTCCTCTTTTCCTTTGACACCTAGTAACTTAAACTACCTGCTCTGATATCAAATTATGTTTGTTTAGCAAACGATACATGGTTGCTCGAGATACACCTAGCTCTTTCGCCGCGTTCGATACTTGCCCTGAATGAGATTCGAGAACCACTAATAACGCATCACGCTCACTCTTTTCGCGAATTGACTTTAAGCTTCTCTTTGCATCATTTCGTTGAGGCAAGTCGAGGTGATGTTCTTCGATAATGACACTGTCCGACATTAACACCGCACGCTTAATCTGGTTCATTAGTTCTCGAACATTACCTGGCCAAAAGTAACGCGTCAGAGATTTAAGTGCATCTTCAGAAAAGCCCTTCGCTTGAGAGTTATACTCTTTAGAAAACTCTTGCAGATAATAACGAGCCAGTAGGCCTATATCGCTAGCACGCTCTTTAAGGCTCGGTACATTGATACGTAGCACATTAATGTAATGGTATAGTTCTTCATTAAAATCACCATCAATCAACGCCTTTTCCACATCTGATGAGTTAGCGGCAAGAACTCGAACATTCACTGTTTTTAAGCCATCTCGGGTCTCAATTGTGCCTTCTTGCAAAAATCGCAACAGGTTCATTTGCTGCTCTTTTGAGATAGTTAAAATGTCGTTGAACAAAACAGTACCGCCATCAGCCTGTTCCATAATACTTGGCTCAGTCACATCTTCATCGCTAGCCCCAAAGACTTCCGCTTGAAAACGCTGTTCATTCAAAGCACGGCAATTTACTGACAAAAATGGTTTGTGTGCTCGAGAAGAGACTTTATGGATAGCACGCGCTACCGCTTCTTTACCAGTACCGCTTTCACCATAGATAAGGATACTCACATCCGTTGGACCAATACGTTTCACTTGATCACGTAGACGCTTCATAGGGATTGATTCCCCCACCAGTCCCATATCTAAGCTGTTACCAAAGCTTGGCCACACTTTCTTCTCTAGCTTGAGCATACCAAGCTGGTGACCAATGGTACTTAGTAACTGCGCATCTGGAATTGGCGCAGTAAAAAAGTCGATACAAAAGTTCACAATGAACTGGCAAATGGTATCGGTACCGAGTTGTGACTCACGAATGAAGGCTAACCAACGAACATGTTTGTGAGAGCTCACTAAGTTTGCTAAGCCGTTAAGGCTAAACTCATCGTGACTTAAATCTACAATACCTATGCAGGGGCCAATGTCCTCAAGGAGCGTATTAGCCTTACGCAGGTCACCCACTTGGTGACACTTCCATCCGACTTGTTCTAATACTGATAACCAAGGTTCGTAAGTACCGCCAACTACTACCAGCGACCCCGGAATGGAATCCATCTTAAACTGCCCAGCCATTCTTTAACCCTTAAATTCTGTTAATAGAAAATTCGCTCCACAAACCAAACTTTGCGAACTGGTAACATTATCGAGACTATCACCCGATTAGTCTGTCTCAATATTAAGACTATGCAACAGATTGCGATTTGGCGAATAATTTCTCTATTAAATTACTCGTCATCAAATTCAAATGGTTGAATAACGTCAAATTTCGAACATAAAAAAACCACCCGAAGGTGGTTTTTTTGATCATCCTGCCAAATTACGCTTGTGGGCGCATTGCTGGGAATAGGATTACGTCACGGATTGTGTGCGTGTTAGTCAGCAGCATAACTAGGCGGTCGATACCGATACCTTGACCTGCTGTTGGTGGTAGGCCGTGCTCTAGTGCAGTAATGTAGTCTGCATCGTAGAACATTGCTTCATCATCACCAGACTCTTTCGCTTCAACCTGTGCTTTGAAACGCGCATCTTGGTCTTCTGCATCGTTAAGCTCAGAGAAGCCGTTTGCTACTTCGCGACCACCAATGAAGAACTCAAAGCGGTCTGTGAAGAATGGGTTGTCATCGCTACGGCGAGCCAGAGGAGATATATCTGCTGGGTAACCAGTGATGAACGTAGGCTGCATTAGCTTAGGTTCTGCAGTTTCACCGAAGATTTCTTCAAGAAGCTGACCACATGTCCAGAAAGATTCTACTTCAACGTGAACAGATTTCGCGATAGAAACCATTAGGTCACGGTTTTGAATGTCTTCTTCTGTTAGCGCTTGGATTTGCGCATGGTCTGGGTTGTAGTGCTTGATTGCTTCGAACATGCTCATACGAGTGTAAGTGCCACCAAACTCAACCGTGTCATCACCGTAAGGCATTGATGTTGAACCTAGAACTTCTAGAGCTACTGAGCTTAGTAGTTCTTCAGTTAGGTCCATCAGATCTTTGTAGTCCGCGTACGCCATGTAGAATTCCATCATTGTGAATTCTGGGTTGTGACGTGGAGAAAGACCTTCGTTACGGAAGTTTCGGTTGATTTCGAATACGCGATCAAAACCGCCAACCACTAGACGTTTCAGGTATAGCTCAGGTGCGATACGCAGGTACATTGGCATGTCTAGTGCGTTGTGGTGTGTGATGAATGGACGCGCACTCGCACCACCAGGGATAACGTGCATCATTGGCGTTTCAACTTCCATGAACTGCTTAGAGATCATGAAGTTACGAATTGCAGACATCACTTTAGAACGTACTACGAACGCTTGACGAGACTCTTCGTTAACGATTAGGTCAACGTAACGTTGACGGTAACGCATCTCTTGGTCAGTTAGGCCGTGGAACTTCTCTGGTAGTGGACGCAGTGCTTTAGTTAGCAACTCGTACTCTTCCATGTTCACGTATAGATCGCCTTTACCAGACTTATGTAGTGCGCCTTTAACACCGATGATGTCACCGATATCTAGACCTTGGTACTGGTCTTTAAGTACTTTTTGTACCGCTTTATCAGCATAAGCTTGGATACGGCCAGAAGTTTCTTGGATTACTAAGAATGGACCACGCTTAGCCATGATACGGCCAGCGATTGCAACTACGTGGTTAAGCTCTTCTAGCTCTTCCTTCGACTTTTCACCGAACTCTTTTTGAAGGTCGCCCGCTAGTGCGTCACGACGGAAGTCGTTTGGGTGGCCATTTGCTTTGCAGCTCTTTCGGATTGCATCCAGTTTAGCGCGGCGCTCAGCAATTAGCTTATTCTCTTCTTGTGTAGAGGCTTCTTGTACAGTTTCGTTTTGAACAGCATCAGTCATTTTCGATGTATCCTGTTTTTGTCGGTGAAAAGCTTTATAGGCCTGATTTCAGGCTAGCTTCAATAAATTTGTCCAGATCGCCATCAAGAACCGCTTGAGTATTACGGTTTTCAACGCCCGTACGGAGGTCTTTAATGCGTGAGTCATCCAATACGTAAGAACGGATCTGGCTACCCCAGCCAATGTCAGACTTAGCGTCTTCATTAGCTTGTTTTTCCGCGTTTTGCTTCTGCAATTCAAGCTCAAATAGCTTTGCTCGAAGCTGTTTCATTGCCTGATCTTTGTTCTTGTGTTGAGAACGGTCATTCTGACACTGAACCACAGTGTTCGTTGGCACGTGCGTAATACGGACCGCAGATTCTGTGGTGTTTACGTGCTGACCACCTGCGCCTGATGCACGGTAAACGTCAATGCGTAGGTCAGATGGGTTAATGTCGATAGCAATATTTTCATCAATCTCTGGGTAGATAAACGCAGAAGCAAATGATGTATGACGACGGCCGCCTGAATCGAATGGCGATTTACGTACTAAGCGGTGAACACCAGTTTCAGTACGTAGCCAACCGTAAGCGTACTCACCAGAGATTCTTACAGTCGCGCCCTTAAGACCAGCAACCTCACCTTCAGATACTTCAATTACCTCAGCTTTAAAGCCTTTTGCTTCAGCCCAGCGTAGGTACATGCGTAGCATCATGTTGGTCCAGTCTTGTGCCTCAGTACCACCTGAGCCTGCTTGCAAGTCAATGTAGCAATCAGAGCTATCGTGGTCGCCAGAGAACATACGACGGAATTCCAGTTGTTCTAGCTTTTCTTCAAGTTCTGCAAGTTCTGGTTCGATTTCATCAAACGTTTCTTGATCTTCTTCTTCAACAGCAAGTTCTAGAAGCCCTTCAACGTCTTCTACACCTTGCTCTAGTTGATCAATAGTTTCAACAACCGCTTCAAGAGATGAACGTTCTTTGCCTAATGCTTGCGCACGTTCTGGCTCGTTCCATACATCCGGTTGTTCTAGTTCTGCGTTGACTTCTTCTAGACGCTCTTTCTTAGCGTCATAGTCAAAGATACCCCCTCAGGACATTCGTGCGCTCAGACACATCCTGAAGACGGTTTTTAATTGGATTGATTTCAAACATGTTTGCTCAACATTTTAGAATAGAATTTAACCGAGAAATTCTACTCAAAAATGTGACGGAGATACAGGAAAATTTCGGTTGGGAAATCAGATTGCAATTAGAGAGAGCACGGTCATAAAATTTTGATGCCACTTAAAGGCGACCGTACTCTATAGTAGGCGAAAAACGAGGATTTACTTGGCTTCGATATAATCAACCATCAACTGAAGTGATTGATTACCTCTAAATTCATTCACATCCAACTTATACGCAAGGCGTACTGTTTTTACTGATGCATCCGGCCAACGACGTAAATCAATATTGAAGGCAATACCGTCGATCATTACGTTGGTTGGGTGGCCTTTATAAAGCGGTTCTAACATCAACTTAAGATGTTTCTCACCCACCAGTTTCTGGTGCAGAACTTTGAACTCACCATCAAAGATAGGTTCAGGAAACGCTTGACCAAACGGACCACCCGCACGAAGTTGCTCAGCGACATGCATCGAAAATTCTTCCGGTTTCAACTCACCATCAGATAGGATCACACCTTTCAACGCCGCTTCATCCAACTCTTTTTTAACCACTTCATCAAACAAACGGCTAAAACGCTCGAAGTCTTGCTCTTTGATGGTTAAGCCCGCCGCCATCGCGTGGCCACCAAATTTGATGATCAAGCCAGGGTTTTGCGTATCGATAAAGTCCAACGCATCACGCATGTGCAGCCCAGGAATTGAACGGCAAGAGCCTTTGATCGTTCCTTCCCCTCCATCCGCGAACGCAATAACGGGACGGTGGTACTTCTCTTTTATTCGCGAAGCAAGAATACCTATCACACCTTGGTGCCAGTCTCTTTGAAACAAGGCTAAGCCATAAGGGAGTTCGGTGTTTTCACCAAACTGAAGACGCTCACAAAAAGCCATCGCTTCCTGCTTCATGCCTTCTTCAATCTCTTTACGGGTTTGGTTGAGGCCATCCAACTCACTCGCCATGCGACGTGCAGCATGGATGTTGTTACACATCAGCAGCTCAACACCAAATGACATATCATCCAAACGACCTGCAGCGTTAATACGTGGACCCAGTGCAAAACCAAAATCCGACGCGACCAAACGACGCGCATCGCGTTTCGCCACTTCTATCAAGGCTTGAATGCCCGGGCGTGCTTTACCTGCACGAATACGCTGTAAGCCTTGGTGCACAAGAATGCGGTTGTTTTCATCCAGTGGCACTACGTCTGCCACAGTACCAAGGGCAACCAAGTCGATCAGCTCCATCAACTTAGGCTCTTGCATGCCTTGCTGCGCAAACCAATTCTGTTTGCGCATGTATACACACAGCGCCATCATCAGATAGAAAGCCACTCCCACCCCTGCCAACGCTTTCGATGGGAAAGCACAGCTGTCTAGGTTTGGGTTCACCATGGCATCGACGTCTGGGAGCACTTGCCCCGGTAAGTGGTGGTCAGTCACCAGCACGGTAATGCCATTTTCTTTTGCGTAACGAACACCTTCAATCGACGACACGCCATTATCAACTGTCATGATCATTTCAGCACCAAGCTCTAAAGCTTGATCCACCACTTCCGGACTCAATCCATAACCATCTTCAAAGCGGTTTGGCACCAAGTAATCGACGTTATTGCTGCCAAGCATACGTAGTGCAAGTACCGACAACGCTGAGCTGGTCGCGCCATCGGCATCAAAATCACCAACAACGATAATCCGCTTTTGCTCATTGATCGCTTGGAAAAGCAGTTCAACCGCTTTATCTATACCACCAAGCTGTTGGTAAGAATGCAAACCACGTGCAGAGGTTTCTAACTGTGCGATATCCGTGATACCACGGTTGAGATAGATACGCTTAAGAATAGAAGGAATGGAATCGGGAAGAAGAGAAAGGTCCGGTTCGGGACGTCGTTGAATTTCTATCATGTTTGAAAAGAGCCAGCGTTGCATGCTGGCTCTGCTCCTTAAAGGATTATTGTTGCTCTAGACGTTTTAGTAATTCTGCCGGTGGAAGGTACCCACCAACTAGCTCGCCGTTTGGCAGGAAGATAGCAGGAGTACCGGAAATACCAAGTTCACGGCCTAGGTTGTAATGTGCCTGGATGGTTTCTTTACACTGTTTAAGATCTTTAACTGGATTGTCAAAAGTGCGTTCTACTTTTGCATTGTGCATAGCCGTTTGAGGATCTTCTGCACACCAGATAGTCGCCATCTGTTCAGCAACAGGACCTGTTGCGCCTTGGCGAGGATACGCCATGTAACGAACAGTAATGCCTAAGTCGTTGTAACCTTGCATCTGGCTGTGTAGACGCACACAGTAGCCACACGTGATGTCAGTAAATACCGTCACCACATACTTCTCATTGTCTGCTTTGTATTCGATCACGCTATCAGAGAACTTTGCAATTTTCTCGGCATTTAACGGCGCTTGACGCTCAGCAATCACGTCTTTGTAGCCACCATTGTTATCGATGGCATAAAGCGTACCAGCAATAAAATGGCTGCCATCATTTGATGCAAACAGCACACCACCATTAGTTTGAATTTCTAATAATCCAGCAACATCCGATGGTTGGATATCAAGAATAGATACACCCAATTTAGAAAACTTGGCTTTAAGTGCAGCCTCATCAAAGTTCTGTTTTGCCGCCGGCGCGACTTGTTGTGCAGGAGTGTCCATTTTTTCCTGACTTTCTTCAGCACCACAAGCGGTAACAAAAAACGGTAAAGTCAGCAGAGTTAGTCGGCGTAATACGCTCATTAAATTCACCTTAAAATAAAATCGTTTCATCCAACGAGACAATACATCATTATGCTCTTGGGTGGTGTTGACTGTGGATTTGCTTCAATCGCTCAGTCGCCACGTGAGTATAAATTTGCGTCGTCGATAAGTCACTATGCCCCAACAGCATCTGTACGACCCTGAGATCTGCGCCATAGTTCAATAAATGCGTCGCAAAAGCATGGCGCAGTACGTGTGGCGACAATTGGTCGGTATCAATACCCGCTATTACAGCGTAGTACTTAATACGGTGCCAAAAGGTCTGACGGGTCATTTGTCTGGCTCGTTTACTAGGAAAAACCACATCAGAGGTAGTCTCCCCCAATAGAGCAGACCGGCCTTGTTGAATAAAAGTTTCAATCCAATCGACCGCATTTTCCCCCATAGGAACAAGGCGTTCCTTACCACCCTTACCAGTGACGCGCACTACGCCTTGGCGCAAGCTGACATTTTCCATGGTCAAACTAACCAACTCTGTCACACGTAAACCTGTCGCGTAAAGAAGTTCGAGCATGGCTTTATCACGCAATTCAACCGGATCATTCGGATCCGGCGCCTCAAGCAGTGCGTCCACTTGCTCTTCGCTGATGTCTTTCGGCAGACGTTGCGGCAGCTTTGGGCTCACTAACAGCGCACTCGGATCATCACCGCGCACTTTCTCGCGATGAATGTATTGAAACAACCGACGAATCGCTGACAACATCCGCGCGCGCGATGTCTGCTTGTAATCTAAATCAACAAGGTAACTTTGGTACTCTTGTAAACCAGACAGGCTGATAAAATCAAGACGGTAGCTATGTTGCTCCATCCACGCGAGCAGTTTCATTAAATCATTTCGGTAGGAAGCCAGCGTGTTCTCCGACAAGCCACGCTCCATCCACATCGCATCTAAGAATTGCTCAACAAGACCAAAATCTTGTTGATTGACAGGCTGTTGTGCCGTCATGAATGCTTCCTTATCTGTTTATATTTACAGTATTGAGAGTAAGACAACTGTCCAGCCAATACCATAAAAAAATCATCTAGCCCGGGATAATCGCTGCAATCTTCCCCGTTTTATGGTTAGAATCTGCCACAACAGCAATACAAAAAACGACGAATATAATGAAAATCGGACTCTTTTACGGCTCAACCACCTGCTACACCGAAATGGCAGCAGAAAAAATTCGCAACATCATTGGTGAAGACCTTGTCGACATTCACAACGTGAAAGAGACACCGCTATCACTGATGGCAGACTACGATTTACTGCTGATTGGTATCTCCACTTGGGACTTCGGTGAAATCCAAGAAGATTGGAGTGCAATCTGGGAAGACATTGCAACGACACCGCTAAAAGGCAAAGTTGTTGCCCTATTTGGCTTGGGTGACCAAGAAGGCTATGGCGAGTGGTACCTTGATGCGATGGGCCTACTGCATGATGAGCTCAAAGCTACAGGCGCGCAGTTCATCGGTTACTGGCCAAACGAAGGTTATGAGTTCGAAGCATCAAAAGCACTAACAGAAGATGGCAGCCAGTTTGTGGGCTTAGCACTGGATGAAGATTCTCAGTACGAACTCAGTGATGAACGCATCGAGAAATGGTGTGAGCAAGTATTGGTGGAGTTTCACGACACACTATAGGCCAGCACTTGCTAAACAACAGACAAACAAAAAGCCCGGCGAATCACTTCACCGGGCTTTTTCTGTTTTGCTAGTCAGCGATTATGCCGCTTCTTCAGTCAACTCAGGTTGTGAAGACTTAGCAATAAAGAACATGCAAACAATCGCTGCAAATGTTGGTAGAACCCAACCCATGCCTACTTCAAATAGTGGCAGCATGTTGAATGCAGATACGTCTAGACCCGCTACTTTCGCTGCATCAATCAATGCAAACAGCAGTGATACTAGCAGTACAGCGCGGTAAGCCACTCGTGGGTTTGGTAGCTTGTTACGCACAAATGTTAGCGCAACCAATGCAACCGCTACTGGGTATAGCGCGAACAGCACAGGAACTGACAATGAGATTAGCTGTGACAGACCAACGTTTGCAATCAGTGCACAAGCGGCGCCGTTAATGATAACCCACTGCTTGTAAGTCAGTTTCGTCTTAGAGCTGAAGAAGTCAGAACATGCAGAGATAAGGCCAATCGCCGTCGTCAAACATGCCAAAAGTACGATGATTGAAAGCACAACCTGACCGTAAGGACCAAATAGCGCCTGAACGTATTGGCTCAGTACTGCACCACCGTTGTCCGCACCTGCTGCGATAGTTGAACTCGTCGCACCTAGGTAGAACAATGAGATGTAAACGAACGCCAGACCTGCAGCGGCAATACAGCCAGCACAGATTAGGTATTTCGTTGTTGCCGCACGCTCAGTGATACCTTTGCTACGAAGTGCATCCACCATTAGCATACCGAACATCAACGATGCGAACGTATCCATGGTGTTGTAACCTTCAAGGAAGCCCTTAGTCAGTGGCTGAGTCAAGTACTCGCCGTGTGCGCCCATCATTTCACCTTGCGGATCAACGAACACCGCAATCGCAAGAACGATAAGACCAAGGAATAGAACTGGCGTTAGTACTTTACCAATCAAGTCAATCAAGCGACCTTGGAACCAAGCGAAGATCATTGCTACCGCGAAGAACAAGATTGAGAATGACGTTAGATGCGCTTGAGAGGCATCTAGGAAGAATGGTTTCACCGCCATCTCGTAGGCTACTAGACCTGTACGAGGTGCTGCAAATGCAGGACCGATGATGATGAAGATCAACGCCGCCATCAGAACTGCTGCTTTTTTAGGAAGATCTTGAGTCAAGTGATCCCAAGAGCCGCCTGCCACAGCAATAGCAACGATAGTAATAAGAGGTAGACCTACCGCTGTTAGCAAGAAACCGAACATTGCTGGCATCAAGTGATCACCCGCTAGCTGACCCGCTAGTGGTGGAAAAATGATGTTGCCGGCACCCAAAAAGAACGCAAATAGCATAAAGCCTACTGCGATAATATCTGTTAGTTTTAACGTCTGCTTCACAGATAACCCTTTTTCTCTAATTGATGAATGTTGTGTATGCATCGACCACTTTTTTGTATACCCAAAGTTAATGAGTACCTGTGGTTCAATCTATAAATTTCCGCCGCATAATGACGAAGTACCCATCATTTGGCAACCTTTAAGAAAAAAACACCATATTAATTTAGTTAAAGGATTAAAAAGCAGTGGATACCACTACCCTAAAATAAAGAGCTAGATATTTATCTCGATCAAATTGAAATACAATTTAATAACCAACGAGATAACAATCTATACAATTAAGAAACAACAGAGAGATTAACTCTAATATTGAGTAATAATAAAACAATCATGAAGAGTGAAAAATTTCAGACTAAGGACTTCAAGTTCAAGCAGTTTTCGATTCACGGCGGTGAAAGTGGCATGCCTGTCAGCACCGATGGTGTCATGCTTGGCGCTTGGGCAAATTGCTCACCACAGAGTAAAATTTTGGACATTGGTACAGGTACAGGCTTGCTGGCATTAATGTGCGCACAGAGATTTCCGGCTGTAGAGATCACCGCTCTTGATATTGAAATATCGGCGATAGAAGCAGCGCAACATAACTTCACTCAATCTCCTTGGTCAGACAGACTTTATATCCAACACGCCGATGTATTGCAGTTTGAACCTACACATCATTTTGAGCACATCATCTGTAATCCGCCCTACTTCAACAGTGGTGAGCAATCGAAGCAAAGTCAACGTGCAACCGCCCGACACACAGATAGTTTGCAGCACGCAGCATTACTTAAACGCTGTCATGAACTGCTGACTGAAGAGGGAACAGCCAGTTTCGTCCTACCAATTATCGAAGGCGAGCGGTTTATTGCTATGGCGCAGCAACAGGGATGGTATCTATCACGTATCTGTCGCGTGCAACCATCACAGAAAAAGCCCGTGCACCGTTTACTGTTTGAATTGGCCAAACAAGCTTGTGATACTCAAGAAACGCACTTGATCATCCACTCGAGCGAGGGCTACAGCGACAACTTTATCCAGCTAACTCGCGAGTTTTACCTTAAGATGTGAAATAACATGTGATCCTTGTCACCAATCACTTTATAATGTGCGACCTTTTTATATTCTATGCTGCTGTGGCGAACCATTAACCAAGCTTTGCTTGTGGAGAACTCATTGTGATCAGAACCTTTGCTGAACTTGATCTAGACCAAAACCTACTTGAAGCCATTGATGAGATGGGCTACGAACGCCCAACTAAAATTCAGGCCGAAGCGATTCCACAAGCGTTAGATGGTCGTGACATTCTAGCGTCAGCACCAACTGGTACGGGTAAAACGGCGGCATTCGTCCTGCCAGCACTGCAATACCTGCAAGATTTCCCTCGTCGTAAACCGGGACCTGCACGTATTCTGATCCTCACGCCAACTCGTGAGTTAGCAATGCAGATTGCCGATCAAGCTCGTGCACTGGCGAAAAACACCAAGCTAAACATCTTCACCATCACTGGTGGTGTTCAATACCAAGAACATGCGGATATTTTGGCTACAACACAAGATATCGTGGTTGCAACACCAGGTCGCCTACGTGAATACATCGATGCAGAACGTTTTGACTGTCGTGCGATTGAATGGCTGGTGCTAGACGAAGCTGACCGCATGCTAGACATGGGCTTTGCTCCAACGGTTGACCGTCTGTCTAACGAATGTCGCTGGCGTAAACAAACACTTCTGTTTTCAGCAACACTAGAAGGCAAAGGCGTAGAAGGTTTCACAGCAGACCTACTGAACGAACCAGCTGAGATCGACGCGAAATCACCACTGCGTGAGCGTAAGAAGATTGCACAGTGGTACCACCGTGCTGATGACGCAGAGCATAAGCTTGCCCTACTAAAACACATCATTACAGAGCAAGCAGAACGCACTATCGTGTTTTTGAAGACTCGTGAGCGTTTAGCAGAGCTTCGTGCACAACTAGAGAGCGCACAGATTCCATGTTCTTGGATTCAAGGTGAAATGCCTCAAGATCGTCGTAACAACGCGATTGCTCGCTTCCGTGAAGGCACAGTTAACGTGCTACTTGCGACAGACGTAGCGGCACGTGGTATCGACCTTCCAGACGTATCACACGTAATTAACTACGATATGCCGCGCACGGCTGACGTATACCTTCACCGTATCGGCCGTACGGCTCGTGCAGGTAAAAAAGGTAATGCGATCTCAATCGTAGAAGCGCACGATCAGCCAATGATGGATCGCGTTGCTCGTTACGTGAAAGAAGACATCAAAGAGCGTTTCGTGAAAGAAATGCGCCCTAAACACAAAAAGCCTGTGTTTAAGAAGAAAAAGAAAAAAGACGACAAGAAGAAAGTAGCGAAAAAGAAAACCGCTAAGAAGAAGTAATCACGTCTGATTAATTCCAAACCTAAAAGAGCCGCAACCGCGGCTCTTTTTGTTTTTCATGTTTACAGATGATGGGCTGGAAGAGTTTTGTCTTCATAGGCATCGGCAAAACCATGATTACGGTCTCGATGTCCCGCTTCATCTTCGCGAATACGCAAAATTACATCTCTTAACATCGCATCGGCAGGCAGCTTGTAGTAATCGATCGCCAGAGTCGGAGCCGGTACATTCTCTACTTCCCCACTATCAATTTTCTCTAGGTACTCGGTGTAGCTGTTGCACGCTTCCTCTTCGAAGTAGCCCACAACACGGTGAGCGATTTTAGAAGACAGTAGATAGATGATGCTATACACGAGAATAAACACACCTTGGCCAAGCAGTACAAGTAAACGCTCAATCAAACTCGGCTTGGCAATGTCGAGGAAAATCATCAGGTGCATACGCTCATTCTCAGCCTCGTCGAGAAGTTCTCGGATCCAACCTTCATCGTCTTTCATTCGACGCAGCGCTTTGAGGTGGTTGAACATGCCCGCCACCATACCGGGCACGGCTGCGATGGTTTCAAGAATCACCGCTCGCTTTGCGTATTTCTTGCCGTAAAAGATGTTCAGAGTGAATTTCAGCAACTTGGTAATACGAAGTGCAACGTACTCCGATAACTTAGAGGCTTTTTTGTGTGTGAGCTTGAAGTCTGACATAGGAGAACTCCTTTATTTTTAAAGTTGCATTTAAAATACAACTTTAACCCTTCTTACTCAACTATTTTTTAAGAACTAAAATTTTTATGTAATAAATGAAATTAAGATCAGTGTTCGATGAAATAAAAAAAGCCGGATAAATATCCGGCTTTTCGTTTGAATTGTTTAGCAGAGCTGAAACTTAACTTCGCTCAATCAGTTTTGCTCTTCGCGTTTAAACACCAAGTCTGTCGGTGTCGACTCTTCTTCAACGAAGTAGTAACCCGCAACATCAAACTTAGTTAAGTCCGCCACGCTATCGATGCGGTTTTCAATAATGTAGCGCGCCATCATGCCGCGCGCTTTCTTCGCGTAGAAGCTGATCACCTTGTATTGTCCATTTTTACAATCTTTAAAGATTGGGGTGATCACTTGTGCATCCAAGTTCTTTGGCTTCACCGCTTTGAAGTATTCGTTCGACGCTAGGTTGATCAGCACGTTGTCGCCCTGAGCTGCAATCGCTTCATTCAGCTTATCGGTAATCACATTACCCCAAAACTGGTAAAGGTTAGTCCCCTTGTCATTCGCCAGCTTGGTACCCATCTCAAGACGGTATGGCTGCATCAAATCAAGCGGCTTCAACAGACCATACAAGCCAGATAGCATACGTAGGTGATCTTGAGCGTAATCAAAATCGGCATCAGAAAGGGTTTCAGCTTCAAGACCTGTGTACACGTCACCTTTAAATGCAAGAATCGCTTGGCGCGCGTTATTAGTGGTGAAGGTTTCGCTCCACTCTTGGAAGCGGCCTACATTTAGGTCTGCGATCTTATCACTTACCTTCATCAATGATGCCACATCGGCAGGTGTTAACTTACGGCATACCTCGATCAGCGCTTTTGAATAGCTAACCAAGTCTGGTTGAGTAAACTTCTCGGTAGCGAGTGGTGACTCGTAATCAAGCGTTTTAGCTGGAGAAACTACGATGAGCATGACTTTAACTTCCCTAATTTTTGTTTCCCATTAGGGTACAAAAAAAGCCATGCATTGTCTGCATGGCTTTTTGAATCGTGTTGATAGCTTTCAACAATGATTAGCTATCGACTTAGTCTTCTTTCTTGGCGTTGTACCAAATGCCGTCTTCTAGTTGCGACTTCAGCTCAGGGAAGTCATTTGCATCAAACGTTGGTACTTTACCTTCGTCTAGCTGACGGTTGTAGTCTTTCGCCAGCTTAATCACAATGCCTGATAACAACAGAATCGCTACTAAGTTCACAATTGCCATCAAACCCATGGATACGTCGGCAAGTGACCAAACCACAGGTAGAGATGCTAGCGCACCGAACATCACCATACCTAACACGATAATACGGAAGATACCTAGGCCCGCTTTGTGGTTGTGCTCTAGGAAAATTAGGTTGGTTTCAGCATATGAATAGTTAGCAATGATCGAAGTAAACGCAAAGAAGAAGATTGCTACCGCAACAAAAATGCTGCCCCAATCACCAACTTGTGAGCTCAATGCACGCTGAGTTAACTCGATACCCGTTACTTCAGTTGCTTGGCCTACGTACTCACCCGACATAAGGATGATAGCGACTGTCGCCGAACAGATAACGATCGTATCCATGAACACGCCGAGCATCTGTACATAACCTTGAGATGCTGGGTGTGGCGGGTAAGGCGTTGCAGATGCAGCCGCGTTTGGCGCAGAACCCATACCTGCTTCGTTCGAGAATAGACCACGTTTGATACCGTTGATCATCGCCTGTGCGATTGCATAACCAAGACCACCTGCAGCGGCTTCTTGTAGGCCAAATGCGCTCTTAAAGATCAGCATTAGCACGTCTGGTAGTTTCTCTAGGTTAGAGAACATGACAAACAGAGCTAGCAATAGATACGCAAGAGCCATAACTGGAACAATCAATTCAGCTACTTTCGCGATACGTTTGATACCACCGAAGATAACCACAGCAGACAGAGCAACAACTGCGATACCTACGTATAGATCATCCCAACCAAATGCTGTGCTCATTGCATTTGCAATTGAGTTTGCTTGAACGGCGTTGAATACCAAACCAAAAGCGATGATCAGGAAAACCGAGAACAATACGCCCATCCAGCGCATGCCCAAGCCTTTTTCCATGTAGTAAGCAGGACCACCGCGGTAGTTGCCATCATCATCTTTGGTTTTGTATAGCTGTGCTAGCGTGCTTTCTGCAAACGACGTCGCCATACCAAGCATTGCAATCAACCACATCCAGAAGATTGCACCAGGGCCACCCGCAGTCAATGCAACTGCAACACCCGCCATGTTACCTGTACCTACACGTGCAGCAAGACTAGTACAAAGCGCTTGGAAAGAAGAAATACCAGCTTTGTCTGCTTTACGGCTGTTCTTCAGAACAGAGAACATGTGGCCGAAGTGACGGAATTGGATGAAACCCAATCGAACAGTGAAGTAGATTCCTACACCTACAAGAAGATAAACCAGAATCGAGCCCCAAAGGAGATCGTTCATCAAATTGATTAAGTCTGTCATGTGTACCTCAAAGTGAGTTGCGCCAGTTTATGCTTCCAAGCCTTCCACTAGATTGCTTGCTAAGTGTCAAAGTCTGCTTAGCTTTTGGAGTAGTGTTTATGCGCAATCTAGAATCGTAAATATCGCTTCATGCTTCCATTTTACGTACTAGCGTAATTTTTGACGGGCGGATAATGCAGCCTCAAACCTCAAAAATCAATATGAAATTAGTTTTTTATACATGTTATTTTTCACTAGAAAATCACTAAAAGTTAACATAAAAGGGAAATTTAAAACCCACAAACAGCAACATACAAGCAACCAACGATTAACAACAAAAGGCAATGCAAACATAATGGTATGGCAGACTGTTAATTTCAAATCAAGCTAGTGATATCAAGGCATTCAATAAAACTTTCTCTGCAATGCCAACCTGACTGGTTATATTTTAGTCGATACAATTTTATGCAACTAATCCGAGGTTTAATTTCTTCGATTAAGTAACGAGAATTAACATCCTCTTCCCTTTCATTTAATCGTTTTCTTGAGATCGATCGCTCATTTTATAAGCACTTACCCCCTAGTCAAAGTGTGATTTTGTGGGGATTTTTAAACGAAACTGTCATGTTACCGACACAAATGCGAAATGAATCATAGTTATCTTCAAAGCTATTGTGGTACTTAAAAAACTCCACAAAGGACTGGCAATAACAGTTTATTTAAAAAGGTAAGGTGGCTTATGGAAGGCTTTCAACTAGACAACATCTTTGATCTGGAAACTACCTCAACAACTAAATCACGCTCAAAACCATTGAAACGTAAATGGCGTGAAATTGAAGCAATGAACGATAGACGCAACTTACTTAAGGAGCTGCGTGAACTCGATGTCTGCAACGACATCACTTTGGATGACATCAAATTATAATTTGCACAAAAGGCACCTCGATGGTGCCTTTTGTCTATTATAGATACTGCAAAAATGGGGGATTTTTATGCTGATTTCACTAGCATAACTCCCATTCTTACCTGTTAAGAATTTCTATCCATTTTCACTCATATTTATAGCGAATCAATTTCCAACAAATTCTCATAAGATAAGAAAATGACAAAACAAACTACTCAAACGCAATCGTTTACCTTGTCATCTTCACGCTTTAGACGAACTCAGCGTCATTATGACGCACTCTTTCGGCGAGCTGTTTGTAGCGATCAGCGATAGTATTGCCAAACACAGGATCATCTTCATTTTCCTGCCATTGGCTTTCGACATTTAGCCAATCTTCAGAAGTAAACAACTCTTCAATCAGTGGTAGAACTTGGCGCTCTTCCATTTCCAAATGGCGTTTCTGACTGGTAATGAAATCCTCGAGTTGCTGGGTAAACATCTCCTGGGGTACTACAGCATCTTGCAGAATCATCTCTACAATGCCAGCAAACTGTTTGGTCTTTTTAGATAACTCTTGATGTTCTAACTCTAGATTTTCAATCGTCTTAAAATGACCATAGTGCTCTAGAAAGTAATGGTAGAGGATATCTTCTTTGGGGTGATGAACCTTTTCAGAGTGATTAGAGAGGTAATCCACGATCTCACTCACCAACGCATAGTTAATAGCGCGTTCTTGCTTAATCTCATTCAATTTATGGCGCAATATTGCCAATAAACGGACCATATAGCCGTGTTCGCGTCGAATTCTCTCGATCATCATAGCGTCTCTCCTTAACACTTACTTTTAATAAGTGTATATGAGAAACCAGAGACCAGCCTCGACGGTGTTCAAAAAAACAGCGAACGTGGTGTCACGATCGCTGTACTGTTATGTCTCGGATAAGATGTCGATACTTACACCGTCATCGGCAAATGCCAATTAATCGCTTCTTTGCCTTGTTGGACAAGGATTTGGTTTGCTTGCGAGAATGGCTTGCTACCAAAGAAACCACGGTGTGCAGATAATGGTGACGGGTGCGGAGCGGTCAATACATGATGCTTATTGCGGTCGATAAAGCGACCTTTTTTCTGCGCATGGGCCCCCCATAACAGGAACACAACACCTTGTTGATGCTGGTTGATGGCCTCAATCACGCGGTCAGTAAAGGTTTCCCAGCCAGTTTTAGAATGCGAGTGCGCTTTACCTTGCTCTACCGTCAAGACGGTATTGAGCAGTAACACCCCCTGCTCTGCCCAACTTTGCAAAAAGCCATGTTGAGGAATTTTGAAACCTTCAATATCTTGCGCTAGCTCTTTATACATGTTCACCAAAGACGGCGGTGTCTTGATACCAGGTAATACAGAGAAGCACAAACCATGTGCTTGGTTTGGACCATGGTAAGGGTCTTGCCCTAGAATCACTACCTTAACGTCATTGAATTCAGTAAAACGGAACGCGTTAAACACGTCTTTGGCTGGCGGATAGATGGCTTTGCCTGCTGCTCGCTCTGCGTCAACAAAATTCATGGTATCGACAAAGTAGCTCTGCTGTTTTTCTTCGCCGATCACATCGTGCCAAGTGGGTAACTGATTCATGGAAAGTTCCTGTCCTAATGTTTCCCTCTATTCTAACGAGCGAAACCCAAACAAACAAAAACTTACCACCAGCACCAAGTTGAGACGACTCCTCAAACGCTGATTCGCAGACAACTGGCATGAACCCGTGCTGGTTTGACTAAACTAAAATAACGAGTAGTAATGACGCTAATTACGCTGCGGCGTTCGAAAATGCCCTTGTCCAGTGATATGGCGATTTGGCGTTGGTAAACGTAATACACGTCGAGAGTGTGTCACTGGGGTAAAGGAAACTGGTCGAGACATAATGTCATCCTCCTAACTTAATCGCCCACATACAACATTGAATTTAGGCGCTTAAAACAAATACGCAATAACGCGATTAGTTTTAATCAAGAAAGAAGGATGCCAACTTTACTATTCCGTTAGAAATTCGCCATTTCTTCAATGTGGAATCGGCGTAAGGTGTCGATTTCTTGCTGCCAGATATCAGGATCAATTGTTTCTAAAATCAGAGGGATACCATCAAATCGAGGATCTTTTGCGATGTACTCAAAACAGCTCCAACCGATCTCGCCTTTACCTAATGAATGATGGCGGTCAACCTTACTAGCGAATTCAACCTTTGAATCATTTAGATGCATTGCTCTTAAATAGTGCATGCCGACAATGCGGTCGAACTCAACAAAGGTGCGCTCACAATCTTCTTTAGTACGTAAATCGTAACCTGCAGTAAACGTGTGGCAAGTATCGAGACATACGCCAACACGCTCTTTGTCTTCCACTTGATCGATGATTTCAGCCAAATGCTCAAACTTCCAACCTAGGTTTGTACCCTGACCAGCCGTGTTCTCAATTACAGCAATCACATTCGGCACCGCTTTGTGCGCAAGATTGATCGACTCAGCGATCGTTGCCAAACAATCTTGCTCGGACACTTTCTTTAAGTGACTGCCTGGGTGGAAGTTCAGCAGCGTTAACCCCAATTGATTACAACGCTCCATCTCATCAATAAATGCAGCGCGGGATTTATTCAGCTTTTCTTCTTCTGGAGCGCCCAAGTTAATCAGATAGGAGTCATGGGGCAGAATGTGCTCCGCGCCAAAGCCAAGCATTTTGCAGTTTGCTTTGAATGCGCTGATGGTTTTCTCTTCGAGTGGCTTAGCGACCCATTGACGTTGATTCTTAGTAAAAAGGGCAAACGCATTTGCACCAATCTCACGAGCACGAAGAGGTGCTTGATCTACTCCGCCCGCCGCCGACACGTGAGCACCAATAAACTTGTTTCCAAACTTGTTTTTCATGTTTGTCATTTAATCACTTTAGACTTTCAGTATGGCTACCTAAATACAGGCAGTTGCGTTAAGCAGGTTAAGTTTCAAACTCATTTTGTAGTAAATTTACAACAAAAATGACTTTTAAATATTTTTTATATTATCAAATAAATTGTAACTAGTATGTTTTCAAACGTTTTATTGATTTAACTCAACAAAATCACCTTCAAAAATTTAAGGTTTTTAGTTGTTTTTTGACCTAAATCAATATTAAAATAATGGATATTGGCTATATAATACCTAGCTCAACAAAAATTCGAAAATTAACACCAATAATCACCACGTTAAGTGGTCTAGGAGATAGTGATGATCCAAGGTATCCAAATTACTAAAGCAGCTAACGACGAACTACTAAACTCTATCTGGCTACTAGATAGCGAGAAGAATGAAGCGCGTTGTGTTGCAGCAGCATCAACTTACGAAGCAGACCAAGTTATCGCAATCAGCGACCTAGGTGAATACGAAAGCCGTGAAGTAGCAATCGAAACTGCTCCTCGCATCGAAGGTGGTCAACACCTAAACGTGAACGTTCTTAAACGTGAAACTCTAGAAGATGCAGTTGCACACCCAGAGAACTACCCACAGCTAACTATCCGTGTTTCTGGTTACGCAGTACGTTTCAACTCGCTAACTCCAGAACAGCAACGTGACGTAATCGCTCGTACTTTTACTGAGTCTCTATAATCAGTAAACTAGCTTGCTAGAATTTAAAAAGCTTGGTCAGCAATGACCAAGCTTTTTTTGTTTCTGGATCCTTCGAGTCCCCTCCGATAGTGGCGAACGCTCCTTTCTAAGGTGCGTTTCTTTGCGAAGGATCCTTTTGAAACGCTTGCGCTAACGAGGTTGGGTCAAGCCTATCTCTTTGTAGTGACGCCCCTTCTGCCCACCAAATCAATTGATGCAGGGTGCGATTCATATAGCTGTCCCACTGCGCCTGCTCCGATTCATCCGCAACCACACCCTGCTCATCAAACACTTCTTGCGCTTTCGGAATATGGATCATTGCCGACACGGGCAAACACCCCAACTCGGACAAGAAGGTCCGCATCGACACTGCAGCCCTTGCGCCACCCCATTGCCCTGCAGAATAGGTCACGATCGCACTTGGCTTATAAGAAAACAGCGAGCTGCCAAAGTGGTTAAGCATGTTTGCCAAGGCAGGACTCATCAAATGGTTGTATTCCGGGCTGACCATCACATACCCATCCGCGTGTTTGATTTTATCTGCCAGCTCGCTTAGATGCTGCGGCACTTTAGAACGGTGATAAGAAAATTCGGGCTTAAATACATCACCAAAGTCGTAATGCAAAGGGTCGATGATTTCGACCGTATGTTGTGAATGCTGACTCACGATGAGTTTTTCACACGCTCTGCTGACTCGCATTCCTAAACGGGCTGGTCGTGGTGGCGTACTGTCTCTCACTGAGCCAAGAAAAATCAAAAAATGCATGCTGCTCTTTCCATCTCATTTAGTTAAGTCGTTTCTCAATCTTAAAGAGAGTTAAAACTTATCGGCAATAAAAAAGGTGAATGATTGCTCATTCACCTCTCGTTATTTGTGTTTTTGATACTGACTGTATTTTTGAAGCTTACTGCACGCGGCGCAGTACTTGTTTCAATGCATCAAAATCTGCGTCGAGATCTTCCGATAACAATTCCATCGCAGCGTGCTTCGCTAATGGAGCAGGAAGGTCGATGTCGGATTGCAGAATGTCATCCACCACTTCTTTGAACTTCGCAGGGTGTGCAGTACATAGGAACAGACCGGTTTCACCGTCTTGCAATTGCTCGTCCAGAACTCGGTAAGCAATCGCTCCGTGCGGCTCGCACAGGTAACCCAGTGCGTATAGGTCTTTCACTGACTGTGCGCTTTGCTCATCTGAAACAGCGCCTTTACCTAGTCTCTCCAAGCCCCACTCTTTCACACGACATAGCTCTTCGATACGAGGCCAGTTGTTTGGTTGGCTAACATCCATCGCATTCGACGTGGTCGCTACTGTTGGTTTCGGCTCCCACTGACCCGTTTCTAGGTAACGTGGCACAGTGTCATTGGCATTCGTTGCAGCAATGAAGCGTTTAATAGGCAGACCCAGCGCTTTTGCTAGTAGACCAGCTGTTAGGTTACCGAAGTTACCGCTTGGTACTGATACCACTAGGTTTTCACGCTCTTGCTTGCTCATTTGCGCGGCTGCTTCAAAGTAGTAACAGATTTGTGCCATCAAACGGCTGATGTTGATTGAGTTTGCAGAGTTCAGGCCGATCTCTTCACGCAGTGCAGAATCATCAAAAGCTTGCTTAACCAGAGCCTGACACGCATCGAAGTCACCATCGATCGCGACGGTGTGGATGTTCTTACCAAGCGTACAGAATAGCTTCTCTTGCAGTGGGCTGATTTTGCCTTTCGGGTAAAGAATCACAACGTTGATGTCTTCCATACCGTAGAAAGCGTGCGCAACGGCTGCGCCAGTATCGCCAGAAGTTGCCGTCAGAATGGTGATCTTGCCACCGTCCGAAACCGCAGCAAGAGATTGCGCCATAAATCGGCCACCAAAGTCTTTAAACGCAAGCGTTGGACCATGGAAAAGCTCCAGAGCGTAAACACCGTCTTTTACTTGGTTGATTGGAGCTGGGAATTGGAATGCAGCGTCAACCAATGCGTTAACTTGCTCTTCCGCCAACTCATCGCCAATCAGTGCTGATAGGATTTTTGTGCTACGAGAGACAAAGTCTTCTGCCAGTAGCGCATCAATATCTTCAAATTTTGGTAATTCCGATGGGAAAAATAGACCTTGGTTACGGCCTAGTCCTTGGCGAACGGCTTGGCCAAAGGAAACTTGTTCATCATTTTCTTTTATATTGTAAAGCTTCATAGCTCACTTCCTGTTACTTTCGAACCCTGTTTATCTAGACGACAAACGTGGACGAATCCTTCTTCGTTTTGTACGTAGTTCTGTTCTAACCAGCGAGCAACTCGCTCAGCGACATCTTTCTCTTTGCAAATACTGAACAGTGTCGGCCCACTGCCAGAAATACCGGTTGCCAATGCACCCGCAGACGCTGCGTATTGACGTGCATTTGCAAAACCTGGAAGCAGTTTCTCACGATACGGTTCTGCGATCACGTCTTTGATCATTTTTGCAGCAAGTTCTGGCTGACCAGAATGACACGCATGAATAAAGCCTGCAAGATGACGACCATGAGCAATGATATCTTGTCGGCGGTATTGAGATGGTAGGATCTCACGTGCTTCTGCTGTTGATACTTTGATACCCGGGTACGCCATCACCCAGTACCAATCGTCAAAGCAAGGCACTTCTTGGCTAATGATACCTAGCTCTTCCAGCATCAATTGCACACCGCCAAGGTAACATGGCGCCACATTATCATAGTGAATACCACCAGAGATCTTGCCTTCCATTTCTCCCATCAGCGCTAGCAACTCTGTCTCGTTAAGCGGCTGACCATGGAATCGGTTTAATGCATCTAATGCAGCAACGATAGAACAAGCACTTGAACCTAAACCAGAGCCGATTGGCATGTTCTTTTCTAGCGTCATTTCAAGTGGCTTTAGCTCAACGCCTTTTTTATCTAGCTCACGAGCAAACACTACCCAACAATCGTAAACGATGTTCTCTTTTGGCTCGGTTGGTAGCTTCTCAACAAAATCACCAGCTGTCTTTAGACTGAACGGCTCAGCCCCAGACTTAACTAATACGCGATCGCCCAATAGAGTGCCATCAACTGGGGACACGGCCGCCCCCAAAACGTCAAAACCAACGCTTACATTGCCAATTGATGCCGGGGCATAAACCACTACATCCATATCACTTGAACTCATTGTTGTTATACCCCTAGTTTCCAACCTAAAGTACGCATCACATCCGAGAATACACCCGCCGCCGTTACCTCAGTACCTGCACCGTAACCACGTAATACCAGTGGAATTGGCTGGTAGTAACGACTGTAAAATGCCAGTGCGTTTTCACCGTCTTTGATCTTAAACATTGGATCATTTTCATCAACAGCAGCAATGCTAACTTTGCATTTGCCATCAATAATCTCACCGACGTAACGCAACACTTTGCCTTCTTCTGCAGCTTTAGCCGACAACTCTTTAAAGTAAGCATCCGCTTCCGGTAGACGCGCCATAAACTCATCTACACTACCTGAATCGTCAAAGCCTGGCGGCAGAGCTTGATCAACCACAACGTCTTCTAGCTCTAGTGACATACCGGCTTCACGCGCAAGAATAAGAAGCTTACGCGCTACGTCCATTCCCGATAGATCATCGCGAGGATCCGGTTCGGTAAAGCCGTTTTGCTTGGCGATGTTTGTCGCTTCACTTAGGCTCATACCTTCATCTAACTTACCAAAAATGTATGACAGAGAACCCGACAGGATACCGCTGAAACGCTCTAGTTCATCACCAGCGGCAATAAGGTTTTGCAGGTTTTCAATCACTGGCAGACCCGCACCTACCGTTGTTTCGTACAGCAATTTACGTCGAGAGCTACGTGCAACACCACGAAGTTGGTGGTAGTAAGCCATGCTTGCTGTGTTTGCTTTTTTGTTCGGAGTAACAACGTGGAAGCCCGCCGCCAAGAAATCCGCGTATTGGTTTGCGATAGCCTCACTTGAGGTACAATCCACCAACACAGGGTTGATAATGTGGTTACGTTGAACCAAAGAAATTAAGCGCGCTAAGCTAAACTCTTCTGTTGATGCCGACATACGGTCTCGCCAATGCTCTAGCGGTAAACCCTCACTATCAAGCAAAAGACCTTTACTGTTTGCTAAACCACACACGCGAATCACAATGCCTTTCTCTGCAAGCTTCGCCTGTTGACGCTCAATCTGGTCCACCAGCTCACCACCAACGCCGCCAATACCAACCACGAATACGTCTAGGAAGTGCTTAGAGTTGAATAGGTTCTCGTGACACGCTTTGATCGCTTCAGAGATTTTATCTTCAGGGATCACCGCAGAGATAGCACGCTCAGATGACCCCTGTGCGATAGCGACAATATTTACGTTCACTTCTGCAAGAGATGAGAAGAAGCGAGATGCAACACCGCGTGATGTACGCATACCGTCACCCACAAGTGTCACAATAGAAACATCATCAATAAAGTCTACAGGCTCAAGTAAGCCATCTTTTAACTCCAGCTCAAATGCATCCGCCAATACTTGTTGTGCTTTTGCTTTGTCTTGCGCTTCGATACAGAAG
This sequence comes from Vibrio sp. SCSIO 43153, assembly GCF_023716625.1. Lineage (NCBI taxonomy): Bacteria > Pseudomonadati > Pseudomonadota > Gammaproteobacteria > Vibrionales > Vibrionaceae > Vibrio > Vibrio sp. SCSIO 43153. Next base: position 477,634 of record NZ_CP071855.1, on the reverse strand, counting down.
CTGATGCTGTACTCAGAAGAAGATTGAGTGATCAATACGATAGACACACCTGCTGATGACATTGCGCCGAATACACGACTTGCCATGCCGACCATGCCCTTCATACCCGGGCCAGACACGTTAACCATAGTTAGGTCGTTCAGCGTCGTGATACCTTTGATCGCCAGATTATCTTCGCCAGTATCTTGCCCAATCAGCGTACCCGCGCCTTGTGGGTTAAAGCTGTTTTTGATCAAACATGGAATATGGAACTGTGCGATTGGTGCGATGGTTTTAGGGTGCAGAACGGAAGCACCAAAGTAAGAAAGCTCCATCGCTTCTTGATAGCTAAGTGACTTGAGTAGGCGAGCATCTTCCACTAAGCGTGGGTCACAGTTGTACACGCCATCAACGTCTGTCCAGATTTCACAGCAGTCTGCACGCAGACACGCCGCAAGAACTGCCGCAGAGTAGTCAGAGCCATTACGACCAAGAGTGACTAGCTCACCTTTCTCATTACCTGCGGTAAAACCAGGCATGATGTTTACATGGCCTTGAGGAAGAGGATTCTGACGGAAGTTCTGAGTTGAAACGTCAACGTCGACCATGGCTTCTAGGTGATCGCCTTTTGCGTACAGGTATTCAACTGGGTCGATAAGATGCGCAGGTTGGCCTTTTGCTTCTAATACCGCTTTCATCAACTGAATCGAAATGCGTTCGCCTTTACTGATGATGCGTGCATTGACGTTGTTTGGGCACATGCCAAGAAGATTAATGCCGTGAACAAATTGGCGAAGTTGAGAAAGTGATGTTTTAACTTGGTTATCGAACGCAGCACCATCGATGTTTGGTAACACACCTTGGATATCTGCAAACAGCGCTTTGAAAGAAGCTTCCAGCTCATTGATTTGCAGCTCTGCTTCGCCGTTGCGAAGTGCACCTTCAATTACCGCTACCAGCTTATTGGTTGTTTTGCCCGGTGCAGAAAGTACCACGGCGACTTCTTCTTGTTGTGCGTTGTTGGCGATGATATCCGCCGCTCTCAAAAAGCGATCTGCATCTGCTAATGATGAACCGCCAAACTTTAATACTCGCATCCCTTCCTCCGATGTATCTTTCTAGATCTGTCTAAATTCTGTATTAAAAAAGCATAAAAAAAGGCCTGTATCTTGTTGGATACAGGCCTTCTTTGTGAATTTCTTTCGCTCAGCAGCCTGCCCCAACATTGGTCGTGTTGGTAATAATAATGGTTGTGGTCATTACTACTTGGCTGTGAGATGTCATAAATAAATATTCAACGATAATTATGTGTTTGCTTAACTCTACGTTTACCGAGTTTCTTAACTAGAGTCAACAAAAAACTTGTATATTTTACGTTCGAGATTGAAAAGACGTGCTGATTTAAATTTCAAAAAATACTTTTATTACAAAGATTTGAACAGCTCCGCAAAACAGGTAAAAAACTACCTCTATACTATTAGATCCCAAGTTCTCGATCTTATGAGATCCAATAGTAAGATCCATTTTCTGGGTAACGTTGATCAAAATTCGGCCAATGCCGTACTTTAATTCACGACAGCTTGGCTATGACCAAAGTTCAGAAGATCAAAATATAAGCAAAATTAATGAGCCAGCTTTCATAATATGTGCTTTAATAATTTGAAAGCCGATGGCAATACCAATAATGATTGAAATGACAAGGAGTGGTGATGATGAAAGTCCTATTGTGCCTGCTTGTCCTTGTACTGCCTGCAATATCTCTAGCAAACACATTGCCTCCTCTACCAGGTAAAACGGCACCTTCCCCTCATAAGCTTTTCATTTCTAGTGAAAATTATCAAAATGACAGTTTTGATGTTTGGAATATCGATGGTGGTTACGCATATGAACTGCTTGATTCCGTCGATCTTTACGTAGGTGCTCGCGTTAATAACTCACCGACTCAAAATCAAAGCGGTTTTTTAAGCGGCATAAGCTACCAATATAACGATCGTGTTACGCTGAAAAGTACCGTTCGCTCCTACAAAGCAGAAAGTGCTGACGGCATCAAAGAAGATGACAGTAGCCTTGCTGCCGAAGTTTCGAGTCGCGTTAAGATAACGGACAATCTCGATATTCATGCCACGCTGGACTATCAAGATTGGCAACAAGGCTTTGAAGTGGGATTAGGTTTCCGCTTTTAAAAGTCTAGCGCTTCTTTTGAAATCAATACACCATTCCAATCTGCGTACACGTGATGCTTGGGCTGCACGATCTGATTCTGCATCGTCAGTGTCACATTAACGTCCCCCACCCCACGCTTCTCAGTTTTAAATGGGCAAGTACCTAAAGCTTGAATGCCGATATCCATTTGTGACATCTGAGCGACATCACGGATAGCACCGAAGACAATAATCCCTTCCCAGCCATTTTCGATACCAAGAATGGCCAACTGGTCTCCGAGCAACGCTTTTTGACATGAGCCATGGCCATCAACAATCAGGACTTTTCCGGTACCATCCTCACCTAATACTTCTCGCACTTTAGAATTATCATGATAGCAACGCACTGTGACGATTTCGCCATGAAAAGCGGTTCGTTGACCAAAGTTCTGCAGCGGTAAACTCAATAGCGTTACCTGATCTTCAAACTGGTCACAAATATCTGGTGTTATATCTCTCATATTTCCTCCGTGAATTTTTTACTCAAGAGCGAGAGCATCTTAAGTAAGTATTATCCTTTTATACGAGCTTATCACTGATCTCTCCGAGCACTTGGCGAGTTTCTTCACCTACACAGGAGATTAAATACAGTTCACCATCCACAACGTAATAAATTGCGTTTTGCTTAAAAATTTTAGCAAGAGCTATCGCCTTTTGTGGTTTTATTTCTACAGCATAGCTTTCTTCAAACCATTGAAAACCTTTATCACCGACGGTGACAGGAACATATTTCATCCCTTTCAAGCATTGCTCTAGCTCGTGATTACTTATGCAGTTCTCTTTGTTTGACCGCAATTTACTGTATGGGTTCCAAGCAGTTATGACAGCATACTGATGAGAGCTCCACTCTTGCTCAAACCGAAAGTATGACTCTGAATAAGCATGCCATAACGCTGCGTCTATGTTCGTATTACTTTTTTCTATCATATCTCTTAAACGATTAATAACGGTTACATTTCATCAATTGATGTAAATCAACAAACTGAATGGAATTAACATTTGAGCATTGTTAGCATGCTGTTAACAATATAAAATTCGCTCCATATCTTAGGGTGTTTACGTTTCAGGCCCGTAAAGCTTGGATTTGAAAGGTAAACAAACCCTATAGAATAAAGTCGCCATCGGACACTGGTGAGTTGGCAAGATTCCAAGGAAGGCGGATAACTGAAAGAAGTGTTTTTTTGATCAACTTGTTTTATTATCAAAATCACATTACCTGTATGTTATATTTTTGCCTAGAATTTATTCTATTAGCACAATTTTGTCACAAATTTAGGTACCGCCAATGCAAACCCCGCAGATTCTTATCGTAGAAGATGAGCAAGTAACTCGTAACACTCTTAAGAGTATTTTTGAAGCAGAGGGATACGCTGTTTTCGAAGCCAGCGACGGTGAAGAGATGCACCAAGTGTTGTCTGAAAATTCAATCAACTTGGTAATCATGGATATTAATCTTCCAGGTAAGAACGGCCTACTGCTAGCTCGTGAACTACGTGAGCAAGCAAATATCGCGCTAATGTTCTTAACTGGTCGTGACAATGAAGTAGACAAGATCCTAGGTCTTGAAATCGGCGCTGATGATTACATCACTAAGCCTTTCAACCCACGTGAACTGACTATCCGTGCACGTAACCTACTAAGCCGTTCAATGAGCACTAACGCTGTTCAAGAAGAGAAACGCTCAGTAGAGAAGTACGTGTTCAATGGTTGGGTACTAGACATCAACAGCCGCTCGCTAGTGAGCCCAGCTGGTGAAGGCTACAAGCTACCTCGCTCAGAGTTCCGTGCACTACTTCACTTCTGTGAAAACCCAGGCAAGATCCAAACTCGTGCAGATCTACTGAAGAAAATGACTGGTCGTGAGCTTAAGCCACACGACCGCACAGTAGACGTAACCATCCGTCGCATTCGTAAGCATTTTGAATCAGTATCAGGTACACCTGAAATCATCGCGACTATTCACGGTGAAGGTTACCGTTTCTGTGGCGACCTAGAAGACTAATCGCTACAATACAAACATTAAGGGCTTGCTCCATGAGCAAGCCCTTTTTTTATCTGGTACTTGGTAAGATCAGTATACTTTGTCGATTTTAATGTTTTTCTCAACTAGCCAGCCTGTTTTACCCGCATCATCCAATAGTAACGCTAAATCTATCGGCTTTTCTGTATCCGCTTCAATTTGCCATACAAACGCGACTTCCCACTGATTTTCACTGTGCGTTCTTAGTTCTAGAAGGTCGCCATCAATCACCCACTCTGAATCCCCTTGCTTTAAAATCAGTGATTCCACAGTAAGGTTTGCAGGGAGATCTTTATCGGCTTGCAGATACAACGCACCATGTACGTTTTGTTCTTGAACTTCACCAATAGTCGGCATCATGTTGACCCATAGGTTACTTTTCAGTTCAACATTCACTTGATTCATTGTAATTTGACTGTCTTCTTGCCAACCTACCTGTGGAGCAGAACTGCAACCAGCTAAGAGAGCGACGGCTAACGCTGCTGACGCGATTTTCTTCATGTTATTTCCTCTGTTCCAACCAACTCTTCAGTACTTGAATATCATTTTGATATTCGTTTTTAATCTCTTCAACCCAGTCAGAGATGTTCTCCCACCATGCAGGCATATCTGGTGACTGAGCTTTCTGGGCGACGCTTTGAATGTGTTTGAGACCAATAGAACCTGCAGCACCTTTAATTTTATGCGCTTCAGAGACAATGCCATCTTGGTCTTTTGCCGTCATGTTCGAGTCCAGTACCTCAATATAATCAGGCATCATATCTTCAAACATTTTAATGCTATCGTACACAGGCTTCACGCCCACAATATCTACATAAGACTCTAACATATCCAAATCCAACAAGTGCGTCTCAATCACTGGAGATGGTACAGATACCTCGTCCTCTATCACCTTCTGGTCGACAACTGTTTCTTCTTGCCCGTCAACACGATTAGCGAAGAATTTATCAATAACAGCTTGAAGAGCCTGTACTGCGAGAGGCTTGCTGATTGCATCGTCCATACCATTGTCTAAATACTCTCGACGATCTTTCATTACATTCGCAGTTAGCGCCACCAGCGGAGGTAGATTGTCATAGTGCTCACGGTAGTACTTAGCGACATCAAAACCTGTCATGTCCGGCAATTGGATATCAAGCAATGCCAAGTCGTATTCATCCGGCACAAAGTTCACCAACGCTTCTTCACCTGTCATGGCAACAGTGACTGAGTGGCCTAGGCTTTCAAGTAAAGACTTCGCCACAGTAACGTTAAGTTCAATATCTTCAACCATAAAGATATTAAGGTGCATATTGTCACGTTTCGCGTCGATAATTGGCTCTTCAAGCTCAACCACCGGAACATGAATCGATACAGTGAAAGTACTGCCAAAGCCCTCTTCACTTGCCACTGTGATATCACCATCCATCATATTGATTAACTGCTTCGACACGGCTAATCCGATGCCAGTACCGACAGCATGGAGGTTGTCTTTACCCGATTTAACTTGGTAATACATGGCAAAGATCTTTTCCACCTCATCCTCAGGTATACCAATACCGGTGTCTTCCACCTCAATGATGATGGTTGCATACTCTTCTTCAACGTCCGCACTTACCGTCATTACGACGCCACCTTCTTTGGTGAACTTCATCGCATTGCTAACCAGATTCCAAATAACCTGACGCAGACGGGTAGCATCCACTTCAATCGCCTTCGGCAACGAGCTTAGACGCTCTAAGTCAAAGCGCAGCCCTTTTTGTTCTGCCATTAATGCCGAGATGCTCTCAATTTCCGCGACAAAGTCTTCAAAATTGAGCGGCACAGGTAGCAGCTCCAGTTTACGACGATCGAATTTATCCATATCGATGATGTCGTTGAAAATATTACCTAGGGTAATAGCGCTAACATTGATGGTTTGCATATGCTTCCGCTGCTCTTCAGTTAGCTGACTATCGAGTAGCATGCGGCTCAACCCCACAATTCCGTTTAGCGGAGTTCGAAGTTCATGGCTGATGGTAGAGATAAAGGTGGTTTTGTCTCGGCTAGCTTTTTCTAAAGACTCTTCATGACGCTTACGCTCAGTAATATCACGGCCAAAGCCAACCAATCCGAGGTGGCGACCATCTTTGCTGTAAAACGGCACTTTACGTAATTCAAAGTAGTGCTTGCGACCGTCAGGGTAATCCAGCCATTGCTCGTAAGTTAATGCTTGGTTATCAGCAAACACTTTTTGGTCGGTATCGACGATATGCTCTGCCACTTCTTTGCTGTAGACATCCCACGGGCTCAAGCCGACTAACTGGTGCTCTTTCTTACCAGTTAGCTCTTCCATCGCGCGGTTACAGCCAGAGAAAACTCCGTCAGCATTACGGTAATAAATAAGATCTGGTGAAGCATCGATAAAGGATCGCAAAAGTGCAGTACGCTCAGCTAATTCGAGTTGTGTTCGCTCACGTTGGAAGACTTCATTTTCTAAATCTTGCATTGCTTCTTCACGAGCTTCCTCAGCTTTAATACGCTCTTCGATCTCTTGATTAAGTTTTTCAATATTTTGCTGCAGTTGGAAGTTGAGCTCTTGGTCACGAGAACGCATATCTTTAAGCTTAGAGACTAACTTGGTCAGCCTTTGACGTGACTCTTCAAGTTGGTCCACAACAACGGACAAGAAATAAACCGCCCAAGGTGTAATCAGCAGCCCAAAAAAAACCGACCGTACAATATCGATATCATCAACACTGCCCTTCAATGCGAGCGTAATTCCGACTTGCACCACGACTGCTAAGGCAACCAGCGCCAGTGCTAGCAATATTGAGAAACGGACAATCCCCAGCTTGACCAACAGATCAACGTAATACTGGGCGAGATTTTTCATGGGCTTCATTCACTACTCCAAGGAACAAGCTAGGCAACCGACTTCAACTTGCGTATCAGACAGATTAAGGAAAACGGCATTGTTGTAACTAAAGCGAGTCACAAGAGATATCACAGACTTATGCTACGTTGTTCGCAGTTTAACGTGTTTAATACGGTGATTAAAACCACCCACGCTCAAGTTAGAGTAAGCGGTCACAAAGCGCTACAACGAGCTGGGATGAATGCGGGTGCGGTCACGACCATCGGCTTTTGCTTGGTACAGTGCACTATCTGCCATGGCGACGCCCATTTCTGGCTCATCCCCATGCTGAGGAACATAAGAAACGAAGCCAATACTAACTGTTAAGCTTTGGGCAACCTCTGAACTCATGTGGCCAATGGCCGCTTGGTGAACTTGTTGATGGATGCGCTGCGCAACTTGCTCCGCCCCTTGTGTCGTCGTATTGGGTAAAATAAAAGCGAATTCTTCCCCACCATAACGCGCAACACAGTCCGAAGAACGGTTAACGACAGCTTTAAAAACATTAGCAACCTGTACCAATGCTTCATCTCCTTTTTGGTGCCCATAGCTGTCGTTGAAATCTTTAAAGAAGTCTATGTCACAAAGCATAATGGTCAATGGGAGTTTTTCTCTAACGTGGTGATACCACAATGTATGCAGCTGTTCATCAAATCGACGACGGTTTGCCACTTGGGTCAAACTGTCTAGGAAACTGAGCTTTTCTAATTCAAGGTTGGCTTCTTCTAACTTCTGCTCGGCTAAATATCGCTCAGAAATGTCACGAGCCATAATTAGCACTCCGTTGGTACCAGAAGCTTTATCTTTAAAGGGAGACTTAACCACATCAAACCAAGTGTAATGGCCATCCGATGTGAGAATTTTATCGATATACCTGACGGGTTCCGCATCATTGAGAGCCTGAACATCGCTTGCCTTTAAGCGCAGGTATAGTTCTTCAGGAATGACATCTTGCAGACGCTTTCCAATTAGCTCAGACACATCAGAAATACCAAGAGCATTTACGAATGGCTTATTACAAGCTTGATAAACCAAGTTCTCATTGAAAATACCGATAGGATCAGGACTTGCGTCCAAAATGGTCTGCAAAATGGTATCGCGCTGAGCAAGTGCAACTTCGGTATCTTTACGACGCTCCATCTCGTCTCGCAGGTTTTGCTGCATTTTGTGCCATTCAGTCACATCATGACTGATAGATAATGTGCCAATCAGTTCACCGACTTGTGAAACAAGCGCACTCTGGTTTACTTCTAGGAGGCAACTGCGCCCGTTCACATCAGTAGTCCAGCGCCGTTCCGTTTTTCTAGTCGCCAACGCGTCATGTGGCGTGATACCAGCTTCTTCCCTTCGCCCTTCCCAAAATAGATCAAAAGCGCGATTAGTCGCCAAGTAGTTACCTTGCTGATCCTGCAGACAGACCAGTTCCGAAAGTGAATCCAGAGCAGAACGCGCCATATTCAGCTCAGCTTGCTCTTGTTGGCATTCTACTGATGTAGCCTGATAAGGTTGAGCATACAGAATCCAAACTCGATGTCCGTTGTAAAAGCTCTTTCTCCCAGATAACTCGACTCTGGTGCTTTCACTTTCAGATAAGTGCCAGTCAAACAGTTGCTGACGAAAAGAGCGACTAGCAAAGCTAGACACTATGGTAAGTAAGTCGTTTGTATGAAAAGTAGCAGGATAGAGAAATCCCGCACCTAGTGCACGAATGCCGAGGAATTGCGTGGCGGAGTCATTGGCAAGCAAGATCTGTCCATGCCCAGCATCAATAACAAATACAGAATATGGAGAGTCAGTGATGAGTTGTTTGAGAGTTTGCTGATAGCGATAGTGGATAAGTGCTAAAACAGCCGCACTCACTATAGTGAGCAAAATAACGTATCCATAGTCATTTTGCTCACTCCATAGCCAAGTAAATAACTGATCCATTCTTCTGTTCCATTTCAATAACAGTGAGAAATATATCAGTTATTAATCAATCAATCTGCCTTTAATTCTGGTTTGCTATAGATGAAAGCATCGCCAGTTAAGCTACCTTGTGAGCCTTCTCGATCCAATGCACGACCAATTTCGGTCATCGCTAGCCAGCGGTTCTCGCACCACAATGGTGATAGCAAGGTTGGGCGACGCGCCGCTGAAGATACGCGATGATAAATCACCTCTTTCGGTGTCATACGGATCATTTCACTGGCGATCGCTACATATTCTTCAAGCCCAGGCGCTTCCAGCTTTCCAGCACGCCACGCTTTTGCCATGGTACTGCCTTCAACAATATGCAAACCATGCAACTTGATACCATCAGTACCGACTTCAAGCACTTTACGCAGTGTTTCAGCGTTGTCATCGCGAGTTTCTTTCGGTAAACCAACGATCAGGTGAGTGCACACTTTGATGCCAAGTGCACGAGCACGCTTGGTGATTTCTGCGTAGCACTCAAAATCATGACCTCGGTTGATACGCTTGAGGGTGTCATTGTTGGCAGTTTGAAGACCTAGCTCTAGCCAAATCTCGTAACCTTGGTTCACGTAATCCGACAGCAGATCTAATACCGCATCAGGAACGCAATCGGGACGAGTGCCCACACAAAGGCCGACGATATCAGCAGCCTTAAGTGCTTCTTCATACATGTTTTTGAGAACTTGTACTTCTGCATAGGTACTGGTGTACGCCTGAAAATATGCTAGGTACTTCTTCGCTCGATGGATCTCTCCGGCGCGATCTTTCAATTGATCGTGGATACTTTTGATCTGAACATCTTCGTCAGCAAAAGAGGCAACATTACAAAAAGTACATCCGCCACGACCAATCGTGCCATCTCGGTTTGGGCAGCTAAAGCCACCATGTAAAGTCAGCTTATGGACTTTTTCGCCGTAACGACGTTGAAGGTCTTGACCTAGTGTGTTGACCAATTCATGTAATTGCATAGATTCTCATCAATTGTAAACCGTAATGAATCTCAATACGATTAATGTAAGTAAATTACATCCCTGCAAGAAAAAACAAACAATTCTAGTGAATTCAAACAAACACGCTACGAAGCCAAATCAATAAAACTGCATAAAACCAACCCAAAACCTGCAATGTTGCGTAAATGTTAAACAAAAAGTGCATATTTAAACGAAAAATTTGGGTCACAAAGGCGACTTTTCGTTGCATTCCGAAGTCACAAAATTGTAGGATACTTACACAACCCCGCCGTTTTTGTGACTTTTATTACAATATCAACGACGGGAATTGTCGGTGTTATCCCGCTCCCACCTATATAAGTCACTAAATTGTGGCAATAAATAAAGGGATATCACCAAGGATTGTTTTTCTCGCAAAATTTTTCCTGCGAGATACGGAAAGGAATCAAGACTGGTCAACCTCGGCCAGTGGCGAATCATAAATATAAAGGATAAGACGTGCAGAACGTCCCTAAGACAGCCGAGATCTGTCTGGGATTCTTACGTCGACATTGAACTGGAAGGATGTATCTATGGTAGATAGAGAGCAAAATTCACAGGGTCTGTACACTCCGGAGCTGGAGCATGACGCTTGTGGTATCGGTTTTGTTGCTCACCTTAAAAACCGTAAATCTCATGAAGTAGTGACTCAAGCATTGGATATGCTGGCTCGCATGGAACACCGTGGTGGCCAAGGCTGTGATCCATGCAGCGGTGATGGCGCGGGTATCTTGCTACAAAAACCTCATGAATTCCTATTAGAAGAAGCCGTTAAGCTAGGCATTAAACTGCCTTCGTTTGAAAAGTATGGTGTTGGTGTCGTTCTTTTCCCGAAAGACGAATACAAACGCGAACAATGCCGTGACATTCTAGAACGCAACGCACAGCGTCTAGACCTTGAAGTTATCGGCTACCGTGTTTTGCCAACCGACAACTCAATGATCGGTGCAGACCCACTAAGCACAGAGCCTCAGTTTGAGCATGTGTTTATCTCTGGTGGCCCTGGCATCACACCTGAAGAGCTCGAGCGCAAACTGTACGTGCTTCGTAACTACACAGTGCGAGTTTGCCTAGAAAGCGTTTCGAACATTGGTGACGACTTCTACATTAACTCAATGTCATACAAGACATTGGTGTACAAAGGTCAGTTAACGACAGAGCAAGTACCTCAGTACTTCCTTGATCTACAAAATCCGACCATGGTGACCGCACTGGCACTGGTACACTCTCGTTTCTCTACCAACACCTTCCCGAAATGGCGTCTTGCACAGCCTTTCCGTTACATTGCCCACAACGGTGAAATCAATACAGTTCGCGGTAACTTGAACTGGATGAAAGCCCGTGAAGCAATTCTAGAATCAGACCTGTTTACTCAGGCTGAAATCGACATGCTTCTTCCAATCTGTCAGGAAGGTAGCTCGGATTCATCTAACTTCGATATGGCACTTGAGCTCCTAGTTCTTTCTGGTCGCAGCCTGCCACATGCGTTGATGATGATGATCCCGGAAGCATGGCAAGAAAACAAAAACATGGATCCTAAGCGTCGCGCGTTCTACCAATACCACGCGAACATCATGGAACCATGGGATGGTCCTGCTTCAGTATGTTTTACTGACGGTGTTCAAGTTGGTGCGACACTCGACCGTAACGGTCTGCGCCCTTCTCGCTACACAGTGACCAAAGACAACTTCCTAGTGATGGCATCTGAATCTGGTGTTGTGGATATTGAGCCAGAGAACGTAGAGTTCCGCGGCCGTCTACAACCAGGTCGTATCTTCGTTGCAGACCTAGAGCAAGGTCGCATCATCTCTGATGAAGAAGTGAAATACACCATTGCAACAGCGCAGCCTTACGAGAAGTGGGTAGAAGAAAACCTACTGAGCTTGAAGAAGCTGCCAGATGCGAGCAACCAGTTTAGCCAACCTTCTCCTGAGCGTTTGCTGCATCGTCAGCAAGCTTTCGGTGTGAGCACTGAAGAAGTGAACGAAATCATCGTTCCAATGGCGAATGACGCAAAAGAGCCATTATCAGCAATGGGTGCCGACTGGCCTCTTGCGGTTCTATCTCATCAATCTCAACATCTTTCAAACTACTTCAAGCAGCTGTTTGCACAGGTAACTAACCCACCGATCGACCCGATCCGTGAGCGTATGGTTATGTCGCTGAACACTTACTTGGGTAAAGACCAAAACCTTCTGACTGAAACACCACTTCACTGTCAGAAAGTAGAATTAGAATCACCTGTTCTGGCGAACTCAGAGCTTGAAAAACTGCGTGCGATCGATAACGAGCACCTGCAAGCGAAGACGCTGGATATCGTGTTCCAAGCCAATGAAGATCAAGGCAAGCTTGAGCGAGCACTAAAACGTATCTGCCAATACGCAGAAGACGCGGTTATCGATGGTTACTCAATCATCCTACTAACTGACCGTGCAGTGAACTCAAACCACGCGGCGATCCCAGCAATGCTGGCGGTTGGTGCAGTACACCACCATTTGATCCGTAAAGGTCTGCGTGCGAAGTGTGACATCGTGGTTGAAACCGGTGACGCACGTGAAACGCACCACTTTGCAACGCTACTTGGTTACGGTGCGAATGCAGTTAACCCATACCTAGTGATTGAAACCATCATTGAGCTTCAACGTACTAAGAAGTTGGATCCAGAAGCGAACCCTCGCGATCTGTTCAACAACTATCGTAAAGCGATCAATGGCGGTCTTCTGAAGATCTTCTCGAAGATGGGTATCTCTACGCTACAGTCATACCACGGCGCGCAAATCTTCGAAGCCTTGGGCATCCACAAATCAGTGGTCGACAAATACTTCACAGGTACAGTTTCTCGTATCCAAGGTCTAACCCTTGATGATATCGCCAAAGAAGTGCTGATCCGTCACCGCATCGGTTACCCACAACGCGAAATTCCAATTCAAATGCTGGATGTTGGTGGTGTTTACCAATGGAAACAGCGTGGTGAGAAGCATCTATTCAACCCAGAAACCATTTCTCTACTGCAAGAGTCTACACGCAACAAGAACTACGATCAGTTCAAGCAGTACGCGACAGCAGTAGATAAACAAGGTGACAACGCGGTAACTCTGCGTAGCCAACTTGAGTTTATTAAGAATCCAGCAGGTTCTATCTCTATCGACGAAGTCGAGCCAATTGAAAGCATCGTGAAACGCTTCGCGACGGGTGCAATGTCATTCGGTTCTATTTCTTACGAAGCACACTCCACACTAGCTGTTGCGATGAACCGTCTTGGCGCGAAATCGAACTCTGGTGAAGGTGGTGAAGACCCTATGCGTTTCGAGCGTAAAGAGAACGGCGATTGGGAACGCTCTGCAATCAAGCAGGTGGCTTCTGGTCGTTTCGGCGTAACCTCTTACTACCTAACTAACGCTGAAGAGCTGCAAATCAAAATGGCTCAAGGTGCGAAACCAGGTGAAGGTGGTCAGCTACCAGGCGATAAAGTAGACGACTGGATCGGTGCAACACGTCACTCAACTCCGGGCGTCGGTCTTATCTCGCCACCGCCACACCACGATATCTACTCAATCGAAGATTTGGCTCAGCTGATCTACGACTTGAAGAATGCGAACCGCGCAGGACGTGTAAACGTGAAACTGGTATCGGAAGCTGGCGTAGGTACGATCGCTTCTGGTGTAGCGAAAGCGAAAGCGGACGTTGTACTTATCGCAGGTTTCGACGGTGGTACAGGTGCATCCCCAATGTCTTCAATCCGTCATACCGGTCTTCCTTGGGAACTTGGCTTGGCAGAAACGCACCAAACGCTACTGAAGAACGGTCTACGTAACCGTATCGTGGTTCAAGCGGATGGTCAGATGAAGACACCTCGCGACCTTGCAGTGGCAACACTACTTGGTGCAGAAGAGTGGGGCGTGGCAACCGCAGCATTGGTGGTTGAAGGTTGTATCATGATGCGTAAGTGTCATAAGAACACCTGTCCTGTCGGCATCGCGACTCAAAACAAGACACTTCGTGAGCGCTTTGATGGCCGCGTAGAAGACGTCGTAACCTTCTTCCAATACATGGCACAAGGTCTACGCGAAATTATGGCTGAACTTGGCTTCCGCACTATCGATGAGATGGTCGGTCAAGGTCAGAAGCTGAAGATTCGCCAAGACGTTTCTCACTGGAAATACAAGAACCTAGATCTGTCTCCTGTTCTCCACGTTGAACAGCCACGCGAAGCCGATGGCGTATTTAACCAAGCTCAGCAGAACCACAACCTAGAAGAAGTACTAGACCGCAAGCTGATTCAAGCAGCTATCCCGGCACTCGAGAAAGGCGAAGCGGTAAATGCCGAGTTCCCTATCGTCAACACGGACCGCTCTGCAGGTACCATGTTGTCGAACGAAATCTCGAAAGTGTACAAAGATGCGGGTCTACCTCAACCAATGAACGTGAAGTTCAAAGGTTCTGCGGGTCAGTCATTCGGTGCATTCCTCGCTAAGGGCGTGAAGTTCGAAGTGGAAGGCGACGCGAACGACTACTGGGGTAAAGGCTTATCTGGAGGTACCTTAGTACTTTACCCAGATGCGAAATCAAGCATTGTCGCGGAAGACAACATCGTGGTTGGTAACGTGTGTTTCTACGGTGCCACTTCGGGTGAGTCTTTCATTCGCGGTATGGCTGGTGAACGTTTCTGTGTTCGTAACTCAGGTGCGAAAGTCGTAGTAGAAGGCGTCGGTGACCACGGTTGTGAATACATGACGGGCGGTGCAGCCATTATCCTTGGTTCAACAGGTCGTAACTTTGCCGCAGGTATGAGTGGCGGTGTTGCTTACGTATGGGATAAATCAGGCGACTTTGAGTCGAAACTGAACCCAGAACTGGTTGACCTAGACCCAATCGAGCAAGAAGACAAAGATCTATTACTCGACATGCTAACCAAGCATGTTCAATTCACAGGAAGTGAAGTCGCTCAGTCTTTCCTAGACAACTTTGAAGCAAGCCTAGCCTCTATGGTTAAGGTAATGCCGCGTGACTACAAAGCGGTTCTTCAAAAGCGTAAAGCTGAAGCACAGTCTCAAGGAAACGAAACTCAAGTGGAGGCCGTATAATGGGTAAGCCTACTGGATTTTTAGAGCATGGTCGTGAACTTCCACAGAAGATCGACCCAGCTGAACGTATCAAGAACAACAAAGAGTTCGTTCTGAACGAGGAGTTTGGTAGCAAAATCAATACTCAGGCTTCTCGTTGTATGGATTGTGGTGTGCCGTTTTGTCATAACGGCTGCCCTATCGGTAACATCATCCCAGAGTTTAACGACGCGGTTTATCGTGATAGCTGGGAAGAAGCATGGAACATTCTAAGCTCGACGAATAACTTCCCTGAGTTTACTGGTCGAGTTTGCCCTGCTCCATGTGAAAGTGCTTGTGTACTTGGCATCAACCAAGACCCAATCACCATCTGTAATATCGAGAAAACCATCGTAGAAACGGCGTATCGTGAAGGATACGCCAAACCGAAAACACCTCGTTCTCGCACTGGTAAAACCGTTGCGATCATCGGTTCTGGCCCTGCAGGCCTTGCGGCTGCTGAGCAACTAAACAGCGCTGGTCATACTGTGACGGTATTCGAACGAGACGAGAAAGTAGGCGGTCTGCTACGTTTTGGTATCCCAGATTTCAAACTGGGTATGGACGTGATTGATCGTAAGATCAATTTGATGGCAGAAGCAGGTATTGAATTCAAAGTTAACCAACATGTTGGTGTTAATGTGAATGCCCAGCAGCTACGTCAAGAATTCGATGTGGTTCTACTGACTGGTGGTTCAACAGTTCCTCGTGATTTGCCAGTTCCGGGTCGTGAACTAAAAGGCGTTCACTTCGCAATGGAATTCCTAGGTCAAAACAACCGCCGAGCCAACGACATGGATCTTAAGGGTGAAGAACTTCACGCCGCGGGTAAGCATGTTGTGGTGATCGGTGGTGGTGATACCGGCTCTGACTGTGTGGGTACATCTAACCGTCATGGCGCAGCAAGCATCACTCAGGTTGAAATCATGCCGATTCCACCAGAGAAACGTCCTGCCAATATGCCATGGCCACAGTACCCGATGATCCTACGTACTTCTACGTCTCATGAAGAAGGCGTTGATCGTCACTGGAATATCCTAACCAAAGAGTTCATCGGCAATGACAAAGGTGAAGTTACAGGCCTTCGTTTAGCTGATATCGTTTGGCAAGATGCGAAACCAGGCGAGCGTCCAAGCTTCAAAGAAGTAGAAGGTAGCGAGCGTGTGATTCCATGTGATATGGCATTTCTAGCGATGGGCTTCCTACACCCTGAACCAACAGGCGTACTTGCTCAACTGGATATCGCGCTAGATGATCGCGGTAACGTAGCAACTCAAGGTTTTGCTACTAACCAAGAAGGTGTATTTGCTGCTGGTGATATGCGAACAGGCCAATCTTTGGTGGTTCGTTGTATCAATGAAGGCCGCGAATGTGCCCGTGCTATCGATGATTACCTAATGGGTGGCACGAACCTAGAAGCAAAAGCAGATTCACTGATGCTTTCAGCTTAAAGGGAGTGCGCTCACTTCCTCTTTTCGAGGCATAAATCCAGCCATCAGTACTATCGATGGCTGGTGGTCAGGAAAGAAAACAGTTCCTTCCAATCTTTTTATTTTGACCAGCATTTTGTGCTGGTCTTTTTTATTCCCGCCAGAATCAAATGTTACTTTTTTGTAACAATCACTTTTCTATCTCACTGTTTTCCTTGAACTATTTCAGCCAATTAAATGGTAAATCGCATATTCACGCGATGATTCACTAATAACTTGACCTTTTTTACAATAAGCTATAGCTTGTGAAGTTGGTGAAAATAAAACACACAATTTTTGTTAAGATATTTGACGAATTTTATTGAATAGATATACATAAAACCTAGAAAGTGACGCATAGTTAGTCATCATTATCAACTTGAGCAGTGTTGATATATCTGTCGGGATGACAGATAAGCAAAGGGAGAATTGCAATGGCTCTTTATGATCCAAGTCTTGAGAAAGACAACTGTGGATTTGGCTTGATCGCGCACATGGAAGGCGAGCAAAGTCACAAGCTGGTACGTACAGCAATTTCTGCACTTGATCGAATGACCCACCGTGGTGGTATCGCTGCCGATGGTAAAACCGGTGATGGTTGTGGTCTTCTTCTACAAAAGCCCGATTCCTATTTACGCCTTATCGCTGAAGAAAATGGCTTCAACCTTGGCAAGCAATACGCCGTAGGGATGATTTTCTTCGACCAAGACCCGGTGAAAGCTCAACTCGCCAAAGACATCATCAACAAAGAGCTCGCACAAGAGACTCTGACGGTGGCAGGGTGGCGTGAAGTACCAACCAATTCAGAAGTACTCGGCCCAATCGCCGCCGATTCACTTCCAGACATTCAACAAGTCTTTATCTCTGCTCCGGCAGGTTGGCGCGAGCGTGACATTGAGCGTCGTCTCTACATTGCACGCCGTCGCATCGAGAAACAAATCACCGAAGATCCTGATTTCTACATCTGTAGCTTGTCGACACAAGTTTTGGTGTATAAAGGCTTGTGTATGCCTGCAGACTTACCGCGCTTCTATCTTGATCTTGCTGATCTACGCATGGAATCTGCTATCTGCTTGTTCCACCAGCGTTTTTCTACCAACACTCAACCGCGTTGGCCTCTGGCTCAACCGTTCCGTTACCTTGCACATAATGGTGAGATCAACACTATCGAAGGTAACAGACAGTGGGCGCGAGCGCGTGCTTACAAGTTCTCGTCACCACTACTGCCGGACCTACAAACCGCAGCACCGTTTGTGAACGAGACAGGTTCAGATTCTTCCAGCTTAGATAATATGTTGGATCTATTCCTTTCTGGCGGTATGGATATCTTCCGTGCCATGCGCATGCTTGTGCCACCAGCATGGCAAAACCACCCAGATATGGATCCGGATCTGCGAGCGTTTTACGACTTCAACTCCAAGCACATGGAACCATGGGATGGTCCAGCTGGTATCGTACTGTCCGATGGCCGTTACGCTGCCTGTAACCTAGACCGTAATGGTTTGCGCCCTGCACGTTATGTGATTACTAAAGACAAATTTATCACTCTGGCATCAGAGGTAGGGATTTGGGATTACGCTCCCGATGAAGTTGCCGAGAAAGGCCGTGTTGGTCCGGGTGAACTGCTGGTTGTCGATACTCGTAAAGGGAAGCTTTGGCAATCGAGCGAGATCGATAACGATCTGAAATCTCGCCACCCTTACCGCGAATGGATGGAAAACAACGTTCGCAAACTCACACCTTTTGCTCAGCTACCTGAAGATCAAGTGGGGGAGCGCAGCTTTGATGAAGACTTGCTTAAGACTTATCAAAAGCAATTCGCCATGAGCAATGAAGAAGTCGATCAAGTACTGCGTGTCCTTGGTGATATGGGACAAGAAGCGGTCGGCTCCATGGGTGATGACACCCCGATGGCCGTTCTGTCCTCGAAAGAGCGCTTGGTAACGGATTACTTCCGCCAAAAGTTTGCTCAGGTAACCAACCCGCCAATCGATCCATTGCGTGAAAAACACGTTATGTCACTGGCGACCAGTATTGGTCAGGAGATGAACGTCTTCTGTGAAACCGATGGCCACGCCTACCGAGTGACCTTCGATTCGCCAGTATTACTTTACTCAGACATGCAGCAATTGCTTGAGCTTGGTGACGATCACTACCGTAATACCATTCTCGATATCAACTACGATCCACAACAGAAAGATCTCAAACAAGCCATTGATGATCTGTGTGAACAAGCGGAACAGGTCGTACGTGAAGGCACGGTTCTAGTCGTGCTTTCAGATCGCGCTTTAGTCAAAGGCAAACTGCCAATTCCAGCAGCAATGGCAGTCGGTGCGGTTCAAACTCGCTTGATCGATGCCAACTTACGTTGTGATGCCAACATTGTTGTTGAGACTGCAACAGCTCGTGACCCACACCAATTTGCTGTCTTGCTTGGCTTTGGCGCCACTGCAGTTTACCCATACCTAGCTTATGAAGCGCTAGGTAAGCTGATTGATGATAAAGCGCTAGAAAAAGAATATCGCGATGTGATGCAAAACTACCAATACGGCATCAACAAAGGTCTGTACAAGATCATGTCGAAAATGGGGATTTCTACCATCGCCTCTTACCGTTGCTCGCAATTGTTTGAAGCAGTTGGCTTAAGCCAAGAGGTGGTCGATTTGTGCTTTAAAGGGGTAACAACTCGTATTGAAGGCGCAAACTTCGACGACTTCCAACAAGACTTGTACAACCTTTCTCGTAAAGCTTGGGCGAAACGTAAAGCCATCGAGCATGGTGGATTATTGAAATATGTCCACGGTGGTGAATATCACGCCTACAACCCAGACGTGGTTGGCACACTGCAAACTGCGGTTAAATCAGGCGAAAGTAACGATTATCAGAGCTTTGCTAAGCAGGTAAACCAACGTCCCGTTGCCATGCTGCGTGACTTAATGGCGCTGAAAAAATCAGACTCACCGCTACCTTTAGAGCAAATTGAGCCTAGCACTGAGCTCTTCAAACGCTTTGATTCTGCGGCGATGTCCATTGGTGCACTTAGCCCAGAAGCACACGAAGCACTTGCAACAGCGATGAACCGTCTCGGAGGCTACTCTAACTCAGGTGAAGGTGGTGAAGATCCACGTCGCTTCGGTACAGAGCGTAACTCACGTATCAAGCAGATTGCTTCAGGTCGATTTGGGGTTACGCCTCACTATCTAACCAATGCGGACGTACTGCAGATCAAGGTCGCACAGGGTGCGAAGCCAGGTGAAGGAGGTCAGTTACCGGGACACAAAGTTACAGCAGAAATCGCAAAACTGCGTTATTCGGTACAGGGCGTGACTCTGATCTCCCCTCCTCCACACCACGATATTTATTCGATTGAAGACTTAGCCCAGCTGATCTTCGACCTAAAACAAGTCAATCCAAACGCATTGGTTTCGGTGAAGTTAGTTTCTGAGCCAGGTGTCGGCACCATCGCAACAGGTGTCGCGAAAGCTTACGCTGATCTCATCACCATCTCGGGCTACGACGGTGGTACTGCAGCAAGTCCACTAACCTCAGTGAAATACGCAGGTAGCCCTTGGGAATTGGGACTGGCAGAGACACAACAAGCACTGGTTGCTAATGGTCTACGTCATAAGATTCGTCTACAGGTAGATGGTGGTCTAAAAACGGGTCTAGATGTGGTGAAAGCGGCAATTCTCGGTGCTGAAAGCTTCGGTTTTGGTACTGCGCCAATGGTGGCAATGGGTTGTAAATTCCTACGTATTTGTCACCTCAACAACTGTGCCACAGGGGTTGCAACCCAAGACGAGACATTGCGTAAAGAGTACTTCAAAGGCCTACCGGAAATGGTGATGAACTATTTCATTGGTCTGGCGGACGAAGTGCGCGGATTACTCGCTGAACTTGGTGTTGAAAAACTGACTGACTTGATTGGTCGCACGGATTTGTTGGAAACCGTTGAAGGTCTGACGGCGAAACAAACCAAGCTAGATCTGTCGAATATCCTTGAGGCGCCAGTCTCTCCAGAGGAACACCCTCTTTACTGGACACAGCCAAATACACCATTTGATAAAGCCGAGCTAAACAACAAGATCATCGAAGACGCATTGCAAGCGGTTGAAAAACGTCAATCTGCCAGCTTCTTCTACAACGTGATCAACACCGACCGCTCTGTTGGTGCTCGCCTATCCGGTGAAATCGCTCAGCGCTACGGCAATCAAGGCATGGCGGCAACGCCAATCAAACTACACTTGGATGGCACTGCAGGCCAGTCATTTGGCGTTTGGAACGCGGGTGGCGTAGAGCTTTACCTCACTGGCGATGCAAACGACTACGTAGGTAAAGGCATGGCTGGCGGTAAGGTGGTTATCAAACCTCACCTTGGCACTGCATTTAAGTGTAATGAAGCGACCATCATTGGTAACACCTGTCTGTACGGCGCGACCGGCGGTAAGCTGTTTGCGGCAGGTAAAGCCGGTGAGCGTTTCGGCGTACGTAACTCAGGAACGATTGCCGTCATTGAAGGCGCTGGCGATAACGCTTGTGAGTACATGACCGGTGGTATTGTTGCCATTCTAGGCGCGACTGGCGTGAACTTCGGCGCTGGCATGACTGGCGGTTTTGCTTACGTATTGGATGAGAACCAAGACTTCCAAGGTCGCGTGAACAACGAATCGGTTGAAGCGATATCTCTTTCAGATCTCTACATCCACCAAGAGCACTTGCGTGGTCTGATTGCCGAGCATCTTGAAGAAACCGGCTCCAGCCACGCAGAAGATATCTTGGCGAACTTTGATGAATGGATTCCAAAGTTCTACTTGGTGAAACCACAAGCGGCGGACTTGCGCACGCTACTTGGTCACCAGAGTCGCAGTGCCGCAGAACTGCGCATTCAAGCCCAGTAATCATGGAGGATGTTTGAATCATGAGTCAGAACGTTTATCAATTTATCGATGTTCAACGCGTAGATCCTGCGAAGAAGCCTATCAAAGTTCGTAAGATCGAATTCGTTGAAATCTATGAACCGTTTACCAAGCAACAAGCGACTGCACAGGCAGATCGCTGCTTGGATTGTGGTAACCCATATTGTGAATGGAAGTGCCCTGTCCACAACTACATCCCACAATGGCTAAAGCTTGCCAATGAAGGTCGTATCCTCGAAGCCGTTGAACTTTCGCATCAAACCAACAGCTTGCCTGAAGTTTGTGGTCGAGTTTGTCCGCAAGATCGCCTGTGTGAGGGCTCTTGTACCCTCAATGAGGACTTTGGTGCAGTCACCATAGGTAACGTTGAAAAATACATTACCGACAAAGCCTTCGAAATGGGCTGGAAGCCTGATATGTCTAAGGTGGAATGGACCGATAAAAAGGTTGCCATCATTGGTGCAGGCCCTGCAGGCTTGGCTGCCGCTGATATCCTAGTGCGCAATGGCGTGAAACCTGTCGTATTTGACCGCTATCCTGAAATTGGAGGCCTGCTGACTTTCGGTATCCCTTCATTCAAGCTTGAAAAAGGCGTGATGGAAAATCGTCGTCGCGTCTTCACCGAGATGGGTGTTGAGTTCCAGATGAATGTCGAAGTAGGTAAAGATGTGCAGATGCAAGAGCTACTTGATGAGTATGATGCCGTCTTTTTGGGTGTTGGTACTTACAAGTACATGCGTGCAGGACTAGAAAATGAGGGTGCGCCGGGCGTTTACGATGCTCTGCCATTCTTGATTTCAAATACTTACAAGGTCATGGGCTTGGAGCACGACCAACCTTTTATCGACATGGCGAGACAACGCGTTGTGGTATTGGGTGGTGGTGATACCGCTATGGACTGTGTTCGAACCTCTATCCGCCAAGGCGCGTCAAACGTGGTATGTGCTTACCGTCGTGATGAAGCCAATATGCCCGGCTCTCGCCGTGAGGTGAAAAACGCCAAAGAAGAAGGCGTGAAGTTCATGTTCAATCTTCAGCCACTAGGGATTGAAGTGGATGCGTCTGGCAAAGTCTCGGGGGTCAAAGTGGTTGAAACCGCCCTTGGTGAGCCTGATGAAGCAGGTCGTCGCCGTCCAGAGCCAATAGAAGGCAGCGAGCACGTTCTACCAGCAGACGTCGTGATCATGGCGTTTGGTTTCCAGCCACACAAAATGGACTGGTTAGCTCCGTTTGATGTCGATTTGGATCAATGGGGTCGTATCAAAGCCCCTGCTAAGCAAGAGTTCCAATTCCAGACCAGCAACGAAAAGATCTTCGCGGGTGGCGATGCGGTGCGAGGCTCAGATCTGGTCGTGACTGCAATTGATGAAGGACGAAAAGCGGCAGAAGGCATTCTCGATTACCTCGAAGTTTAATCACAGCTAACATCACAAAAAGGATCCTATTATTGGATCCTTTTTCTTTTGTATCCATATAATTAGAAACAAAATTATAAGAGTAAATACAATGAAAAAAGTCGCTCTCCTTTCCATTACTTTGCTCGGCTTAACTGCTTGTAGCCAAGGAGTCACAACCATGACGGATCGTTCTCAATCACCTTGTGGTGACAAACCAAACTGCGTTTCCACCCAAGACACGCGTGAAAAATATAACCTAACGCCATTCACCCTAGCTGATTCAGCGAACATCGATGCTATTGAGCAAGTGGCACTTGAACTGCCGGGGGCGAAAACAGCGGTGAAAGAAGGTAATTACCTGCGAATCGAGTGCACATCTAAAATCATGCGCTTTGTGGATGATTTAGAACTCAAGCTCGAAGGCGATCAGTTAATTGTTCGCTCAGAATCTCGCGTTGGCTATTCAGACTTTGGTGTGAACCGTAAGCGTGCCGAACAATTACGGGCACTGTTGGCGAATGCTGGATTAATCAAATAACAACCACATATTGGTGCAGAGTGGTATACTCTCGCCAACTTTAATTTTTATCGAAAGAGAGTGTTATGAAAGTTGGTATCATCGGTGCGATGGAACAAGAAGTCACCATCCTGAAAGAAGCAATGACAAACTGCCAAACAGTAAACAAAGCAGGTTGTACGTTTTTCTCTGGTCAGATTAACGACGTTGATGTGGTACTGCTTCAATCTGGCATCGGTAAAGTAGCGGCTGCAGTAGGCACAACTATTCTGCTAGACGAGTACCAACCAGATGTGGTTATCAACACTGGCTCTGCGGGCGGCTTCGATTCAAGCCTAAACCTAGGCGACGTTGTAATCTCAACAGAAGTTCGTCACCATGATGCAGACGTAACTGCATTTGGCTATGAAATGGGTCAAATGGCAGGCCAACCAGCGGCATTCAAAGCGGATGAGAAGTTAATGGACCTTGCTGAAAAAGCACTGGCTCAGATGGAAAACACTCACGCCGTTCGCGGCCTGATCTGTACTGGTGATGCGTTTGTTTGCACAGCAGAACGCCAAGAGTTTATCCGTAAACACTTCCCTTCAGTTATCGCTGTAGAAATGGAAGCATCTGCCATAGCTCAAACTTGCCACCAATTCAACACACCGTTTGTTGTTGTTCGTGCTATCTCTGACGTAGCAGACAAAGAATCACCAATGAGCTTCGAAGAGTTCCTACCGCTAGCAGCGAAAAGCTCTTCAGAAATGGTATGCAAAATGTTGGAACTGACTAAGTAAGTCCCCAGAATTTCATGGAAGAAATATTTCAACAGCTCTATGCCAATGGTGCGCTCCTCGTCATGTGGGGCGCATTACTATTCCACTTATTAATCCCTATTCCACACGCTGCGCATCCAGTGACGCTTTGGCATAAGTTCGCCGAGCAACTAGCAAGCAAAGTCAATAACAACCACAGCTACTCGCAAAGCATCATCTCTGGCGGACTCGCGCTTCTTCTTATGCTTGTGCCTTGCTTGATATTGCTGCTCGCGATGAAGCCTTTAGTTTGGCAAGCTCCGTTATTTGAGTTGGCATTGCTGCTTATTGCTCTCGACTGGCGAAACAACGAATCACTTGCTAAACAACTGGTCACCGCAATGTCGAATGAGAACAAAGCACAGTGCCGAGCACTACTCAAACCTTACCTTAATCGCGATACAGAGAGCTTATCGCTACTAGGCATTGGTAAAGCTGGAGCAGAGACCATCATCATGGGTTACGGACGTAACGTAGTATGTGTGCTGTTTTGGTATGGATTAACTGGTGGAATTGGTGCGCTGATGTATCGCCTAACCGCTGAACTTGCTCGAGCATGGTCCCCAAGTCGCCGTCAATATTCCCCATTTGGTAAGCCTGTAATTCAATTAACAGCGGCGCTAGAAATCATTCCATTGCGCTTATTCGCTATGTTTATTGGTGTGGGTAAAAACGTATCAAGCGTTTCAACCGCTATGCTTCAACAAGCGAAATCTTGGCCGCTTCCAGGGCCAGCTTGGTTGTTGTGCTCAATTGGCAACAAGCTTCAATTGTCGCTAGGTGGTCCTGCTTTATATCAAGGACAGCGAGCTGAACGAGCCAAAATAGGTGGTCGCATTGCGCCATCCGCCATTCACTTGGCTCAAATCCAAACCTTAATCGTTTGGCGTATCTTTGCTTGGATTGTTATCCAAAGCCTAATTCTCGGATTCATTTATCAAGGACTATGATGAAAAAACTTTGCTTTGCCCTCCCTCTTACCTTCTCTGCCGTTTCTTTTGCCAATGAGCCTGTTCAACGTGTCATCAGTCTGGCGCCACACGCAACGGAAATTGCCTATGCAGCAGGCCTTGGAAACAAGTTGATTGCGGTCAGTGAGATGAGTGACTACCCGGAGCAAGCCAAAGATCTAGAAAAAGTATCAAACTACCAAGGCATCAAACTCGAACGCATCATCGCCCTGCAGCCCGACTTAGTTATCGCTTGGCCGGCAGGAAATCCAACCAAAGAACTTGAGAAGCTCAAACAATTTGATATCCCTCTCTACTATTCAACGACTGGGACACTAGAAGATATTGCCCAAAATATTGAGCAGCTCAGCCAGTACAGTGAAAAGCCCGAACTAGGACAAAAGACCGCAGCAAATTTTCGTGCACAGCTAGAAACACTAAAAGAAAAGTACAATACCGAAGATAAAGTCAGCTACTTCTATCAGTTAAGTGAAAAACCGATCATCACCGTTGCTGGCAAGAATTGGCCAAGTGAAGTCTTCACCTTTTGCGGTGGTGAAAATATCTTTGCCAAGGGAAGTGCTCCTTACCCACAAGTCAGCATCGAGCAAGTGATTACTCGCCAGCCTGAAGTCCTATTTACCTCTCGCCATGCTATGAGTGATGATGGTATGTGGGCAGAGTGGAAAAACGACATCCCTGCATTAAAAAATGACCATGTTTGGTCACTCAATTCCGATTGGATCAACCGACCAACCCCGAGAACCTTAAACGCGATCACAGAGGTGTGCGAACACTTTGAAACCGTTCGGCAAAAACGCTAACGTTTCCGTTGGAAATCCCGTACAATTTCCGTCCCATTTCTGTTCCCCCACAATTTGTTTATAAGGTACCAAGTAACATGGACTCCATGCTGCTTTATATGATCGATTTATTCGGTACTGCTGTCTTTGCGGTTTCTGGTGTTTTGCTCGCAGGCCGATTAAAGATGGATCCTTTTGGTGTGATCGTGCTCGGTAGTGTGACAGCTATTGGTGGTGGCACTATTCGTGATATGGCGCTTGGCGCAACCCCGGTATTCTGGATCACTGACACTACCTATCTTTGGGTAATTTTCATTACCTGTTTGCTCACCATGATTCTGGTTCGTCGTCCTAAACGTCTACCTTGGTGGGTGCTTCCCGTATGTGACGCGATTGGTTTGGCAGTATTTGTTGGTATCGGTGTTGAAAAAGCCCTGGCCTACAATGCATCCGGCATGGTAGCGGTGATCATGGGTGTCATTACTGGCTGTGGTGGCGGCATCATTCGCGATGTGTTAGCTCGTGAAGTACCAATGGTTTTAAGAAGCGAAGTCTACGCAACCGCATGTATCATAGGCGGTATTTTCCACACCACGGCATTGAGCATGGGTCATGACCACTCTTTCGCCCTACTCGCTGGCGTCGTTTCGACATTGATTATTCGTCTTGGTGCGATTCGCTGGCACTTATCACTGCCAACCTTTGCCATCAATCGATAATCTTCAGCTAATTAACTAAAAAGAGCCGTCCTAATCGACGGCTCTTTTTGTTTGCCCCACGCCTATCGCTTCTCGCACAAAGCTTGGTTATATTAAGGCTATTATTCCCAACATTCATGGATAGGCATGTTACTAGAAGGCATCGAAACACTCTTGGTATTAAGTAAAGAAAAGACCATGAGTCGTACTGGAAGTCAGCTTTACATCAGTCAATCAGCAGTCAGCAAACGGATTGCGAACCTAGAAAAAAAACTAGGGAAGAAGTTGATAGAGCCAAGTGGTCGCCATATAAAGCTCACTTCAGATGCTATAGCACTAATAAGCACTATCGAGCCTACATTTAATGAGTTGCGTGGTCAGATACATGACCAACAAGAGCTCGAAGATTCGTCATTGATAAAAATGGACTGTTCGGAAACGTTGGTAGCAGGTTACCTCAGTTTGATCATGGAAGAGCGCTTAGCCCAAGATCCATACCTAAGAATTTCAACCAACCATACGCCACGAATCGTAGAAAACGTAAAATCAGGCAAAGCCACTCTTGGATTCTGCGCGGGTTACTTACCTCCTCATCATGGTTTGATGAGTTATCATCTAGCAGATGAGCCTTTCTCTATCATAAGCAGACATGAGCTCACAAAGATGCCAAAAGCAATTCTGACCAATGACTTAAATAATCCAGCCAACACTTATCAGCAGGCCGTGCTCTCTAAACACAATATCCAGCCTTTAATGGAAATGGATTCGTACACGGCAGCAGCACAATTAGCGTTAGGTGGAATGGCGCCAGCTCTAATTCCAAGGTCGATCATTAAAACACTGAATATAGCGGAGGAGTACTGTTACAACTTTGAGGAACTCGCCCCCTTGATTCGTCCAATACACATCTGCCTACGCCACAACGCCTATCGTAATGAACGAGTTAAAACAGTGATAGAAGCCATTGTTGATGTTGTTGCCAAAGAAGTTTCGCCGCCATCAGCATTGACATAGTTATAACTAAAGGTCGAATCCACTTTTGTCCTTTGGTTACCACCACTTTGGCACCAAGTTGAGCACCAATAAAACCACCGACAGCCATAGTTAAACCGATTTCCCACACAGGTAAGCCCGCTAGAATAAAGAACAGCAGAGCCGCAATATTCGAAGTGAAGTTAAGAATCTTAGTTCGAGCCGTTGCATCAACTAACGAGAAGTGACCAAGCGCGACAAAGCAGAGCGCAAATATAGAGCCAGTCCCCGGCCCAAAAAAACCATCGTAAAAACCAACACCACCACCAACACACAGAGCGAACATAGCTTCAGAGAGCTTTGGTTCACCCTCAGCCGCTTTCGAGGTTGAAGAAAGCAAAAAGTAGAGTGAAATCGCGATAAGTAATACTGGAATAAGGCTGGTTAGTATCCCGGCATCAATAAACTGCACAGCTTCTGCACCAATAGCAGACCCAATAAAGGTGCATAGAATCGCTAAGCGCATCTCTTTAAGGCTAACAATACCATTACGCACAAAATACCAACTGGCAGAAAAACTTCCGAATGAGCTTTGTAACTTGTTGGTCGCTAGCGCCTGAGTGGGACTGAGCCCCGCCGCCAATAAAGCAGGCAGAGTCAATAGGCCACCACCACCAGCCATTGCATCGATAAATCCCGCTGCCGATGCAACAAAAAACAATGCAACTAAAATCTCAAAAGTGATTTCCACTTATGCGTCCTTGTAAAAATGTGTAACGAAGAGAAGGCAACGATAGCACCACCACACCAACGCGCAAAAGGAAACTCAAGACATCAACCTATTCCTAATATTCATCAATAAGAAAAGTCCAAGAAATGATACGTTAAATGTATCAATTACATTTCCAATCGAATTCACTCTCAAGAGCATTTCATTTTTTTGATGGGAAAGAAAAACACTGGCCTAATCTGGTAAATTCAATCTCATAGAAAGTGAAAACAATGGATGCTTTAGGGATTCGCCCATCAATAAAAGAGCAACAGTTACGCTCTCGTATAGAACAAACCGTAAATCTAAAACAGCTCTTCAGAGTTATAGACTCTAGGCCTGAAACTTCGGGTGCTGGGGTTATTTATATCGCAGGTGATTCAACAATAATCTCTCTTCGAAAGTTCAATTCCAATTGTCGCGTCAACCCTATCAGTATTATTTTAAAAGAGCCGACATCTTCTATGTCCGCCGATAACTACGCCAAAGAACTTAAGTCTTCGAATAGAGAGTCTAAGTTAGCTTCTGAACTTATTGGAGCAGGCTTAAGCTGTGCTTCAGCAGCTTTAGGTTGGATGGTGGTTGTAGGTAGTGTTGGTGCGATTCCAATTTCGGGAGGCACGAGTGCTGCCGTTACTTATTTGGGATACAGTGCGGCGGCGGCCTCTACAGTCCAATGTATGGTGGGCATAGGCAGGAGTGGAGCTGAAGGTTTTGCTCCTGATAAGCTAGATGAACTGGACTCGCAAGCTTGGTATCAAAATACATCTAAAGCCCTCGATTACATATCTCTGGTAGGTGTTGGGGCATCAGGCACAGCCACAATAAAAGCCATAAGTAATCTACAGAAGAGCTCAGGAAAAAGCTTAAGTGAAGTTTTAAAGGGCTTAAATCGACACGAACGAGCAAGGCTCACTAAAGAAATTTCGAAACAAAACATCCCAAACTTATCTTCAAAAGCCTATAAACAACTAGTACGTTCAGGAAGCGTAAAACGAAGGTTCTCTTCACAAGAGATCAGCAATGCCATCCAACTTCAACTAAAAGATGCCATTGGTGCAACTATCAGTTTCGTGGGTAGTGCAACCTCCGGCAACGTCGGTGCTATTGCAGTGGGTGTGTACGAGGAGTTTTCCATTGAATAGTAGAGAAAAAGAAGTCTTCATTCTGTCCGCTAAAAGCATCGCCACAGCTTTAAGTGCAATAATGCTTTTAACAATGGGGGGAGGATTAAATATTTTCTTTCTGGATCAACTAATCGATATTTCAACCACTTACGGTCCATTCTACTTTTGGGTGGTAATGATGGGTATTGGTGCACTTTTGGTAACGATTCCATTTGGGATGATCATTATTCATGGTTTAAAGTTTCTAAATCCCATCAATATTTTCAATGCCACGATACAGATTTTCATTGCGATATGTTTTGGGGTTTCAGAAGCAAAAATGGGAGACCTATTCTGGGTGATAGCCCTTGCTCTCCCTATTCTTGCTCTTTATTTGATGAATACTCCTTCTTACAAATGCTTCATGACCTTTTACTATGAACTAGCTCAGAGCCGTAGAGAGCACCGAAGACTAATGAAAAATATCAACAAGTAGAACAAGTTGCTTAATTAAACAAAAAAGCCCGCTCAAATGAGCGGGCAATGAGGTTGTCATATAAGCCCTATTTTTCAGGCTTACTGATTTTTATCTATTACGCTTCTAGGCTAGCTTTCACTTTTGCGTGTAGCTCTTGAACCGAAGTTACCGTGCTCTTCGCGTCTGCAGTGTGTGCCATACAAGTTGCGAATGCAGCGTTTAGTGTTGTCGTGTAGTTCACTTTCTCAGCTAGTGCGCCGCGACGCAGAACTTTAGAATCTTCAATCGCTTGACGGCCAGCGGCAGTATTCACGATGTAGGTGTACTCGTTGTTCTTGATACGGTCAAGAATGTGAGGACGACCTTCGTGTACTTTGTTTACTAGACGTGGGTTAATACCCGCTTCGCCAAGAATCACTGCTGTACCGTGTGTTGCATCTAGCTGGTAACCAAGTTTTGTCAACTTAGACGCTAGGTCCACAACACGCTCTTTGTCACCTGCACGAACAGACAGTAGTGCACGACCACCTTCTGGGTAAATGTTGCCACAACCCAATTCTGCTTTCGCGTAAGCTTCTGCAAACGTAGCACCAACACCCATAACCTCACCAGTAGAGCGCATTTCTGGGCCTAACAATGGGTCAACACCAGGGAACTTGTTGAATGGAAGTACAACTTCTTTCACTGAGTAGTAAGGTGGGATGATTTCTTTCGTAAAGCCTTGAGCTTCAAGCGATTGACCCGCCATTACACGCGCAGCAATCTTAGCGATTGGCGCACCCGTTGCTTTAGATACGAACGGTACTGTACGCGCTGCACGAGGGTTCACCTCGATTAGGTATACTTGGTTGTTCTTAACCGCAAACTGCGTGTTCATCAGACCACGAACACCCAACTCGAACGCTAGCTTTTCAACTTGCTCGCGCATTACGTCTTGGATTTCTTGGCTTAGCGTGTATGCAGGAAGAGAACATGCTGAATCACCAGAGTGAACACCTGCTTGCTCGATGTGCTCCATGATACCGCCGATAACCACGCGCTCACCATCACAGATAGCATCGATATCGACTTCAACTGCGTCGTCTAGGAAGCTATCAAGAAGAACTGGAGATTCGTTCGATACGCTTACCGCTTCGTTGAAGTAGCGACGTAGATCTTGCTCGTCGTATACGATTTCCATCGCACGACCACCAAGTACGTAAGAAGGACGTACAACCAGTGGGTAACCGATTTCACGAGATTTCTCTACCGCTTGCTCCATCGTCGTTACTGTCGCGTTTTCTGGCTGTAGAAGACCTAGACGGTCAACTGCAACTTGGAAACGCTCACGGTCTTCTGCACGGTCGATTGCATCTGGGCTAGTACCGATGATTGGCACGCCAGCTGCTTCAAGTGCACGAGCCAGTTTCAGTGGTGTTTGACCACCGTACTGAACGATAACGCCTTTTGGCTTCTCAACGCGAGCGATTGCTAGTACGTCTTCCAGTGTTACTGGTTCGAAGTACAAACGGTCAGACGTGTCGTAGTCTGTTGAAACTGTCTCAGGGTTACAGTTAACCATGATAGTTTCGTAGCCATCTTCACGTAGAGCTAGCGATGCGTGTACACAACAGTAGTCAAATTCGATACCTTGGCCGATACGGTTTGGACCGCCGCCTAGAATCATGATCTTGTCTTTATCTGTTGGGTTCGCTTCACACTCGTCATCGTAAGATGAGTACATGTAAGCTGTATCAGAAGAGAACTCAGCCGCACACGTATCAACGCGCTTGTACACTGGGTGGATGTCGTACTGGTCACGTAGACGACGGATTTCGCTTTCCGCTACACCTAGAATCTTAGATAGACGTGCATCAGCAAAACCTTTACGCTTCAGCTTGTTAAGCTCTTCTTTGTTTAAACCAGCGAAGCCTTTTGCTTTTAGCTCTTGCTCAAGCTTCACGATGTCTTCGATTTGAACTAGGAACCAACGATCGATTTGCGTTAGGTTGAATACGCCATCTACTGACATACCTGCACGGAATGCATCCGCGATGTACCAAATACGCTCTGCGCCTGCTTCTTTCAGCTCATGACGGATTTTCGTCAATGCATCTGGCGCATCTAGGTCAACCATCTCGTCAAAGCCTGTCGCGCCAACTTCTAAGCCGCGAAGTGCTTTTTGTAGTGATTCTTGTTGGTTACGACCAATTGCCATTACCTCACCAACTGACTTCATTTGCGTCGTTAGACGGTCATTAGCACCAGCAAATTTCTCGAAGTTAAAGCGAGGAATCTTAGTTACTACGTAGTCGATTGTTGGTTCGAATGATGCTGGCGTAGCGCCGCCAGTAATGTCGTTCATTAGCTCGTCTAGCGTAAAGCCAACTGCCAGTTTCGCAGCAATCTTAGCGATTGGGAAACCTGTTGCTTTTGAAGCTAGAGCAGAAGAGCGAGATACACGTGGGTTCATCTCGATGATAACCATACGGCCATCTTTCGGGT
This sequence comes from Vibrio sp. SCSIO 43153, assembly GCF_023716625.1. Classification (NCBI taxonomy): domain Bacteria; kingdom Pseudomonadati; phylum Pseudomonadota; class Gammaproteobacteria; order Vibrionales; family Vibrionaceae; genus Vibrio; species Vibrio sp. SCSIO 43153. The sequence goes on along the minus strand of NZ_CP071855.1, from coordinate 445,153 downwards.
TGATACCAAACTGTACGTTAGAACCACCAGTTTCAACGCCAATCTCACGCAGTACTGCTAGAGATGCGTTACGCATTAACTGGTATTCTTTGTCTGTTAGTGTTTGCGCTGGTGCAACCGTGATTGAGTCACCCGTGTGGATGCCCATTGGGTCAAAGTTTTCAATCGCACATACGATGATACAGTTGTCCGCTTTGTCGCGAACCACTTCCATTTCGTACTCTTTCCAACCAATAAGAGACTCATCGATAAGAAGCTCGTTAGTTGGCGACAGGTCTAGACCGCGACGACAAATTTCCTCGAACTCTTCTTTGTTGTATGCGATACCGCCACCAGTACCACCCATAGTAAATGATGGACGGATGATACATGGGAAGCCAACCATATCGAGTACAGCGTAAGCTTCTTCCATCGTTTTTGCAGTATCTGCACGTGGACACTCAAGGCCGATAGACTTCATCGCTTTATCGAAACGAGAACGGTCTTCCGCTTTGTCGATTGCGTCAGCAGTCGCACCAATCATCTCAACGCCGAACTCTTCAAGAACACCGTGCTTCTCTAGGTCTAGTGCACAGTTCAATGCAGTCTGACCACCCATTGTTGGCAGTACTGCATCCGGCTTTTCTTTCGCGATGATGTTGCGAACCACTTCCCATTGGATTGGCTCGATGTAAGTTGCATCCGCCATGTCTGGGTCAGTCATGATGGTTGCAGGGTTAGAGTTTACTAGGATAACTCGGTAACCCTCTTCACGCAGTGCTTTACACGCTTGTGCGCCAGAGTAGTCAAACTCACATGCCTGACCGATAACAATCGGACCAGCACCAAGAATAAGAATACTTTGAATGTCAGTACGTTTTGGCATTATCTACTACTCCGAATTAAGCGCTGTGTTTTTTGATTAGTTCGATAAAGTGGTCAAATAGCGGTGCCGCGTCGTGTGGACCTGGGCTCGCTTCAGGGTGACCTTGGAAGCTAAATGCTGGCTTGTCTGTGCGGTGAATACCTTGTAAAGAGCCATCAAATAGCGATACGTGAGTAGCACGTAGATTTTCAGGTAGTGTTGCTTCGTCTGCTGCAAAACCGTGGTTCTGCGACGTAATCATCACAACATTACGCTCCAAATCTTTTACTGGGTGGTTTGCGCCGTGGTGACCAAACTTCATTTTCACTGTTTGTGCACCCGATGCTAGCGCAAGGATTTGGTGGCCTAGACAGATACCAAAGATTGGCAGGCCTTTTTCTAGGAATACTTTTGTCGCTTCAATCGCGTAAGTACATGGTTCTGGGTCACCAGGGCCGTTTGATAGGAAAACGCCATCTGGGTTTAGAGCCAGAACTTCTTCTGCTGAAGTTTCAGCAGGAACAACCGTTAGGCGGCAGCCTCGGTCAACCAACATGCGCAGGATGTTGCGTTTTGCGCCGAAGTCGTAGGCAACAACGTGATATGGCAATTCGCTGTCGTCTTTCGCTTCTGGAAGTCCACCCTCAAGCGTCCACGAACCTTGTTTCCATTGATACGCTTCTTTTGTTGTAACCTCTTTCGCAAGATCCATTCCTTTCAAACCAGGGAATTCTTTTGCTTTCGCTAGTGCCAAAGCTTCGTCTAGATTGTTACCAGCTACGATACAACCGTTTTGAGCACCTTTTTCACGCAGGATACGAGTTAGCTTACGCGTGTCGATGTCTGCAATGCCGACGATGTTTTGCGACTTGAGGTAATCAGAAAGGGATTGTTCATTACGGAAGTTAGAAGCGATAAGAGGGAGATCGCGAATCACAAGGCCTTGTGCGTGGATTGAAGAGGATTCTTCGTCTTCGGAATTGGTTCCGGTATTGCCAATGTGAGGATAAGTAAGAGTAACGATTTGTTGAGAATAGGAAGGATCAGTGAGAATTTCTTGGTACCCCGTCATCGAGGTATTAAAAACAACTTCACCAACGGAAATACCATCTGCTCCAATGGAAACACCGCGGAACACTGTCCCATCTTCTAGGACTAACAGTGCTAATTTACCCAAGACAACCTCCAGAATAAAAATGCATAAAAAATAAATTAAGCTGCAAATCTGCCTTCCTTTACCTTGATTATTTACATAAACAGGTATTTTTGACAAATTGGCGGTATTCTAAAGACGGACTTGGAAACTGTCAACACACATTGAAAAATAAATTATCACTTTCTAGCAAGTAAGGGCATTTCAACAGAAAAAGCCCTAAAAAAGTAAGTTTTACTTACCTACACATCAGCTGCCATGACTTTTTTGTGAATTTTACAAATTTGAACTTATTACAGATCACAAAATTTTCTGAGATTTTTGCGCAAACGTTCATCCAGCAAAATCAACACTTACTTTTGGGCGTTACACCAAGATAAGTAGTTAAACCACCTAAAATACCAACCAAACTGTCGATAACACGCGCATCTCACGTACTCATTTCATTTACATAATTTTCTTCAAACACAAAAAAGCCGGCTTGCGCCGGCGAATAATTATGTACTTAAAGCTCATTCAGCCCGAGGACATCGGTCATGGTATAAAAGCCTGCTGGTTTAGAATGTAACCAAACAGCTGCCTTAACGGCACCATTAGCAAAGGTCATACGGTCGGTCGCTTTGTGTGTGATCTCAACACGCTCACCGATATCAGCAAACATCGCAGTATGCTCACCGACGATATCACCAGCACGAATAGTGGCAAAACCGATCTCATCTTTCGTACGTTCGCCCGTGATACCTTCACGTGCATATACCGCAACGTCACTCAATTTGTTACCCATCGCGCCAGCAATGGCTTCACCCATACCAATCGCGGTACCAGACGGAGCATCAACTTTATGACGGTGATGCGCTTCTACGATTTCTATATCACAGTAATCGCCCATCACTTTGGCTGCTTTTTCAAGAAGCTTAAAGACTAGGTTCACACCTACAGAGTAGTTCGGAGCCATAACAACAGGAATTTGCTTTGCTGCTTCATCAATCAGGTCACGTTCTTCTTCACTAAAGCCCGTAGTACCGATGACAATGCTCTTACCATGTTGTTTACACAGCTCTAGATTCGCTAGCGTGCTCACTGGAGCAGTAAAGTCGATAACAACATCAAAGTTCTCGACTTCTTTTGCTAAATCATCTGTCAGAAAGACATCAAACTTACCCTCACCACACAATTCACCCACATCAACGCCAACTAATGAAGACTCCGGACGTTCAGAGCCTGCTGCAACAGAGGCTTCCGGATTTAAGTGTGAGGCCTTTACTAGGTTGCGACCCATACGGCCAGCTGCTCCTGCGATTGCAATACGAACCATTGCGCTTTCTCTCCTTCTCTGGATAACGAGGCTTGTTCTCGTTCTCTTTCGTTTCGCGGTATCTTTTTAAACTAACAATATCCCGAGTTAACCACAAGATAGTTCGCGGTGAGTTAAGAAAACTCTTTTACTACTCGCTCAAGGATAGGTACATTCGCTTCAGGGAAGGTGTAATCAGGCAATGCTGTAATATCGACCCAACGGCCTTCTTGACCTTCACGACCATAAGGTTGGTTATTGAATTGAGTGACCGTCATGAAATCAAACTTCAGAGACTTATCTGGATAATCGTATTCCAAGTGTTCAAACAAGGCTTGCTCTGTCGCCGTAATACCAATCTCTTCCTCGAGTTCACGAATCATCGCTTGTTCAGCACTTTCACCTTGCTCAACTTTGCCGCCAGGAAACTCCCAAAAGCCGCCTTTGTGTTTGTCATCTGGACGTTTGGTGATGAAGATTTGCGATTTGTCTTGGTTGAAGATGATCGCCGCAACAATGTGAATTCTTTTCATTAAATTCGTTCCTAGATCTATCGATACAAAAAGAGCCGCCTAAGCGACTCTTTATTTATGTTTTCAGACTATATTAGTCGATTTTACCGTGGCACTGTTTGTACTTTTTGCCGCTGCCACATGGACAAGGCTCATTACGTCCCACTTTACGCTCTTCGCGAACCATTGGTTGATGAGAACCTTCTTCAGACTCTTCACCTTCAGACAATGGGTTCTGTGCTGCCGCGTGTTGAGCTTGTGCACGACGAGCCGCTTCTTCAGCTTGCGCGCGACGCTGCTCTTCCATACGTTCAACTTCTTCTTGCTGTTGAACACGAACGCGAGATAGAACAGTAATCACGTCTGTTTTCAGCGCTTCTAGTAGACCTTCAAACAGTTCAAACGACTCACGCTTGTACTCTTGTTTCGGGTTCTTCTGCGCGTAACCACGCAGGTGAATACCTTGACGTAGATGATCCATCGCTGCTAGGTGTTCTTTCCATAGCGTATCTAGCGTTTGAAGCATAACTGACTTCTCGAAGTTACGTAGCACTTGTGCGCCAACCACTTCTTCTTTCGCTTTGTAAACTTCAACCGCTAGGTTAGTGATCTTCTCACGTAGCGCTTCTTCGTATAGCTTGTCGTCTTCTTCAAGCCATTGCTTGATTGGCGCATCTAGATCGAAGTCTGCTTTCAAGCGCTCTTGTAGACCTTCCACATCCCACATATCTTCTAGAGATTGTGGTGGAATGTATTCGTCGATGATCGCCGTAATAACATCTTCACGGTTTTGCTCGATCATGTCGCTAATGTCGTCAACGCTCATTAGCTCATCACGCAATTCGTAAACCACTTTACGTTGATCGTTCGCCACGTCATCGTATTCAAGAAGTTGTTTACGGATATCGAAGTTACGACCTTCCACTTTACGCTGTGCTTTTTCGATTGAACGAGACAGCATCTTAGATTCGATCGCTTCACCTTCTTCCATACCACTTTGGATAAGGCTAGCCATACGATCTGAAGTGAAGATACGCAGCAGTGAATCTTCCATCGATAGGTAGAAACGAGATGAACCCGCATCGCCTTGACGACCAGAACGCCCACGTAGCTGGTTATCGATACGACGAGATTCGTGACGCTCAGTACCGATGATGTGTAGACCACCTGACTCTAGTACTTGATCGTGAACCTGTTTCCACTCAGCTTTGATAGCGTCGATCTGTTCTTTGGTTGGATCTTGTAGTGCTTCTACTTTCGCTTGCCAGCTACCACCCAACACGATATCGGTACCACGACCAGCCATGTTGGTCGCGATGGTTACTGCGCCAGGTTTACCAGCTTCTGCAACGATTTCAGCTTCTTTCTCGTGGAATTTCGCATTCAGTACGTTGTGCTTGATCTTAGCTTTCTTAAGCGCATTAGATAGCAGCTCTGATTTCTCGATTGAAACCGTACCCACTAGAGATGGTTGACCTTTCTCTACACGCTCTTTGATGTCTTCGATGATGGCAGCAAATTTTTCTGCTTCAGTACGGTAAACAACATCTGGCATATCGTCACGAATCATAGGTTTGTTAGTTGGGATAACAACCGTTTCTAGACCGTAAATCGATTGGAATTCGAATGCTTCTGTATCCGCTGTACCTGTCATGCCTGACAGTTTTTCGTATAAACGGAAGTAGTTCTGGAAAGTAATCGAAGCCAGCGTTTGGTTTTCGTTTTGGATCTTAACGCCTTCTTTCGCTTCAACCGCTTGGTGAAGACCTTCAGACCAACGACGACCCGGCATTGTACGACCAGTGTGTTCATCAACGATAACCACTTCGCCGTCTTCGTTAACGATATAATCTACGTTACGTTCGAACAATACGTGTGCACGAAGTGCTGCATTTACGTGGTGCAGCAGGCTGATGTTAGTTGGAGAGTAAAGCGTGTCACCCTCTTCCATCAGGCCGTTTTTCACCATCAGCTCTTCAACGAACTCTTGGCCCGTTTCAGTTAAGTGAACCTGTTTGGATTTCTCATCTACTGTGTAGTGACCATCACCGCGGTATTCTTCAGAATCTTCTTTATCTTGTTTTTGCAGATTTGGAATCAATAGATTAATACGAGTGTATAGCTCAGAGCTATCTTCTGCTGGACCAGAGATAATCAGAGGAGTACGAGCTTCATCGATAAGGATTGAGTCCACCTCATCGACTACAGCAAAGAAACGTGCGCGTTGAACACGGTCTTCGTTGCGGAAAGCCATATTGTCACGTAGGTAGTCAAAACCAAACTCGTTGTTTGTGCCGTACAGGATGTCGGCTTGATAAGCTTCTTTCTTCGCTTGAGGTGGCATGTTTGGCACGTTCACGCCAACAGTCATACCTAGGAATTCAAATAATGGACGGTTAGTCTCAGCATCACGTGTCGCGAGGTAGTCGTTCACTGTGACTACGTGCACACCTTTACCTGGAAGTGCGTTTAGGTAAGCAGGAAGGGTTGCAGTTAAAGTTTTACCTTCACCAGTGCGCATTTCCGCAATTTGACCGCCGTTCAGTACCATACCACCGATAAGCTGAACATCGAAGTGACGCATACCGTACACACGCTTAGATGCTTCACGAACCGTAGCAAATGCTTCTGGAAGCAGCTTATCAAGCGTTTCACCTTGTTCTAGGCGTTCACGAAACTCAACCGTTTTCGCTTTTAGTTCTTCATCTGATAGTGCTTCGAACGTCGGTTCGTAGTTATTTATTTCTTTTACAATTTTTCTAAGGCGGCGCAGTGTTCGGTCGTTGCGACTGCCAATTACTTTTGTCAGTAGCTTAGTTATCATTTTATGTAAATCTCTCGTTTATCAGACCGTTCCCGATCTACTTGAATGCCTTCAGTCTCTACCAGTTTGGAACTAAGAATACTGAGATAAATCATTTATCAAAGATATTGAGTTCAAACGTCCAATTTTCAAGGCTTAAATTTGAAACAATGTGGCATAGTGTAAGGATTTTTCTTCAATCCAACCATAAATAGCCCAATTTGTTTGAAGCACTCGGAAGTTTTTATCCAAACTGATGATGGATTAGCCAATATTCTCATGCAAAATCCCCAAAGCTTTGTGTCTCAAGCAATCAGAAATATCCATCAGAGATATGCAACTATAGATTAAAGCCCATAATGTAAACTATACCTGAGCAGAAAGCTGCTCTAGAATAGCTTTATCTCAACAAAATTAGTTTTTACCTATGCGCGACCACCGTCCTACCTCTACTGAAGATCTCATCGCTGAATCCCGGCTTAGTCAGCTTCAAGAACACGCAGGCGAGATCTTACTACTGAACAGAGCGTTACAAGAGATCTTACCGAAAGGAACGGCTGATCATTGCCGTGTGGCAAACGTGCGAGGCGGCCATTTATTGATCGATGTATCTAGTGCCGCGATCAAAATGAAGATCGATTATGATCGTTTGATGATCTTAAACAAACTAAGAAGTCAAGGACATGCAAAACTGATGAGCGTAGAAGTAAGGATTAATCCATCTCTCTACCGTAATCACTACGAGCAAGAACAAAAGCCAAAGCGGCCACCGTTGACAGAAGCGGCAGCAAACTCGCTGTTGATCATTGCTGACATGGCTCCGCCAAAAATCCAAGAACGCTTAAAACGTCTTGCTGATATGGCAGAAAAGAAAAGCAAAGAATCCTAATCTGCAAATAGTAAAAAGCCAGGCATTGCCTGGCTTTTTTAATTTATTGCGTCTGAGTGTTGGGTATTACGCTAGAACCATATTTGGTTCTGCAAAAGCAACCGGAGAACCCGCTTCTTCTTCGAATGTTGTCCATTCCCATGCTTCTTGATCAGCAAGAACCGCACGCAGAAGTTGGTTGTTCAGGCCATGACCTGACTTGTACGCTCGGAACTCACCGATAATTGCGTGACCACACATGTAAAGATCACCAATTGCGTCCAATACTTTGTGAGTAACAAACTCATTTTCAAAGCGAAGACCTTCTTCATTAAGAATGCGGTAATCATCCAGTACGATTGCGTTGTCAAAGCTACCACCAAGAACTAGGTTCTGGGATTGTAGGTATTCGATATCTCGCATGAAGCCGAACGTACGTGCGCGAGAAATCTCACGAACAAAACCTTGAGATGAGAAATCAAACAAAAGACGTTGCTCGTCTGATTCGATCGCTGGGTGATTAAAGTCGATTTCGAAATCCATACGGAAGCCGTTAAATGGAACAAACTCTGCCCATTTATCACCATCTTCAAAACGAACTGGCTTCTTAATACGGATAAAACGCTTAGGTGCATTTTGTGTTTCAACACCCGCTTGTTGAAGCAGGTAAACAAAAGGACTTGCGCTACCATCCATAATTGGGATTTCAGGAGCATCAACTTCAACAATAATGTTATCGATACCCATACCAGCAAGTGCCGCATTCAAATGCTCAACAGTTGAAATACGTACGCCTTCATCATTCACCAATGCTGTACAAAGCATTGTATCGCGAACCGATTCTGGATCTGCTGGGAAATCTACAGGAGGATTTACGTCTGTACGACGGTAAATAATGCCTGTATTTGCAGCTGCCGGGCGCAGAGTAAGCGTAACTTTACGACCAGAGTGGAGACCCACACCAGTTGTTTTCACTATTTCTTTCAGAGTACGTTGTCTGATCATCTGCTTGCCTCTTAAAAAGTGCTACAAAACACGGCCGATTGTAACGTCGACCGTGAATGCTACCATAATTTTGAGCTGTGTCAAATTTACGGGTTAATAATTAATCAGCCTGACGACGCAAAAATGCCGGAATATCTAAATAACCGCTTTCCTTCTCTTGCTTAGGAGCAGCGCTTTGGCCACCAGCTGCAGGAGAAGAAGAAACTGTGTTTGTCGGCTGAGGAGTTACTTGTGGCTTCTCTTGTACAGGATTTGTCTGCAAAGTTTGTGCCGGTTTCTCTTCAGCTTGTGGTGCTACGCTTTGAGCTTGTGGTTGAGCAGCTTGTGGCGCTGGAGCCACTTTCGCTTTACCACCAGCAACTAGCGTGATATCTGGCTTTTTCTCATTGCCAATACCAGTAGCTACAACAGTTACTCGGATTTCATCTGTCATATCTGGATCTAGTGAAGTACCAATAACCACAGTTGCGTTATCAGAAGCAAAAGCTTTCACTGTGTTACCCACTGTCTCAAACTCGTCAAGACGCATATCCAGACCTGCAGTGATGTTCACAAGAACGCCACGTGCACCTGCTAGATCGATATCTTCTAGAAGTGGGCTAGAAATTGCCATTTCAGCAGCTTCTTCTGCACGATCTTCACCTTTCGCGATACCGCTACCCATCATTGCATGTCCCATCTCAGACATCACAGTGCGTACATCCGCAAAGTCGACGTTGATCATGCCAGGACGAGTGATTAGCTCTGCGATACCTTGAACCGCGTTCTTAAGAACATCGTTAGCACTTGCGAAAGCTTCTAGTAGCGTTACACCACGACCAAGTACTTTAAGTAGCTTTTCGTTTGGAATCGTGATCAAAGAGTCAACGTGCTTAGATAGCTCATCGATACCTTGCTCCGCAAATGCCAAACGCTTTTTGCCTTCAAAGCTGAACGGTTTTGTTACTACCGCAACAGTAAGAATGCCAAGCTCTTTAGCTACTTCAGCAATAACAGGTGCTGCACCAGTACCTGTACCGCCACCCATACCAGCTGCGATAAATACCATATCGGCACCAGTGATGGACTCTTTAATTCTTTCTCTATCTTCGAGAGCTGCGTCACGGCCAACTTGTGGATTCGCACCAGCACCCAGACCTTTAGTGATGTCACCACCAATCTGGATCACATTGCCAACGCTTGTCTTACGAAGTGCTTGCGCATCAGTATTAACGCTGATGAATTCCACACCTTCGATGGATTCACGCACCATGTGTTCAACAGCGTTACCACCGCCGCCACCAACCCCAACGACCTTGATTACTGCATCGTCAGACATTTCCATCATCGGTTCAAACATGTGTTGTCTCCGTTTATCCTGCAACTCAGGTTAAAACTCTTTTTGTATCCAATTACGCAATTTACCGAAGAAGCCAGTAACAGATGAACGTTTCGGTTCATTATACTCGCCATCATCACTGGACTGCATGTCTCTTGCGTAATGAAGTAATCCAACTGCCGTAGAATGATACGGCTCTTTTACATAGTCAGTTAAACCACTAACTTCAAGTGGCTTGCCAACCCTAACTTGATTGCGGAATACGCGTTCCGCACACTCTACCACTCCGTCAATTTGCGCAGCACCACCAGTTAAAACCACACCTGCGGCTAAATGATGTTTGATGCCCTCTTCGCGCAGTTTTGCTTGTACAGAGTCGATAGTTTGGTTAACCAGTCCCATAAGCTCAGAGTAACGAGGTTCAATCACTTCTGACAACGTCTGGCGTTGCAGACTACGAGAAGGTCGACCTCCTACACTTGGGACATTAACCGTGTCATCCTTACTGACCAGTTCACTTAGGGCACAGCCATATTTAACTTTTATCTCTTCAGCATCGCTTACAGGCGTACCAAAAGCAAAAGCAATATCGCTTGTTACAGCATTTCCTGCGTAAGAAAACACTTCAGTGTGACGTAGCGCACCACCAGTCCAGATAGATACATCCATCGTGCCAGCACCAATATCAACCACACAAACCCCGAGCTCTCTTTCATCCTCGGTGATTACTGCGTTACTTGCAGCAAGCCCAGAAAATACAAGTTGCTCTACTTTAAGGCCACAGCGCTCTACTGCCTTAATAATATTGCGTGCCATATCATTATGACATGAGATCAAATGGACACTTACTTCCATTCTTACTCCAGATAAACCAAGCGGGTTTTTAATGCCTTCTTGGTAGTCGATGGTGAACTCCTGTGGAATCACATGAAGGATTCGTTGTTCATCACCGATTTTAATCGATTTTGCAGTATGGATAGCGCGATCCATATCTTCTTGGGATACTTCCTCATCGGAAATAGTTCCCATGCCCTTCTCAATACGGCTCGCAATATGCTTACCCGATAATGAGATAAACACTCGGCTAATTTGGCATTCAGCCATTAGTTCGGCTTGATCAATGGCTCTTTGGACGGATTTAACTACCGACTCCAAATCGTTTACGCCACCTTTATCCATGCCACGTGACGGGCTGCTACCTGCACCAATAATATTTATTTGGCCATCAGGTAAAATTTCACCCACTAGAGCTGACACGGTTGCAGTGCCTATATCAAGACCAACAATAATGTTGTCATCAGCGGCCTTAGTCATCTGTACTCTCTTGTTCTAACTCTTGTTCAGGAAACCAACCGACTGCGGCTCCTGTATCGTACCTTAAGTCGATATAACTGATTCTTTGGGTGTCACTGCCAAGCTGATGATACAACTCAAAAAAACGCTGTATACGCTCGTCAAGAGACTCTTTACCTAATTCTAAACGTATGCCGTTATCGAGGATAATTTGCCAAGCACGACGTTCATTCAATACGAGTGAAGAAATCGCAAGACCAAGTTTTGCAAATTGAGGCTGTAATGTTCGGTAGGTCTCTAAGACTTCCGGCCCACTTGCTGCTGGTCCATATAATTTTACTTTTTCTTCCTTCAGCAGACCTACATCACCATCAAAAACGATCCCACTATTATCTAGTAGTTCGTTGCCATTCCAAATGGCTTCGGGATGATACTCCGTTAAGAATACTTTTACTTTATCTGGCCATTGCTTACGAATTGCGGCATGAGCAACCCAAGGCAAAGCTTCGACACTCTGCTGTAATACATCAATGTCCTGAGACATAAATGTACCGATATGATCGATTCGCCCGAACGCACTTTGCACGTCCTCAGCCGTGACATACTCCAAGTTACCTTGCAGTATTATTTTGGAAAGAGGTAACCTTTGGTCATCCCACATCCAACTGATCGCCGAATACAACACAGAACTAATCAAAGTCACGACGAAAACGAAAAACAGAGCACCTATTAGTTTTTCTTGACGACCACGGAGTAATTCCTTTTGTGGTGGTTCTTCATTCAGTGCCATATTTAACAATGGTATTGTTTCCTGACTGTTGTCCCGTGTTTTACCTTATCTATTACAAGGTGGTAAAAACTCTGACTTTAACCTTGGGATTATACTTAGCTCTTGTAAACTATCAAACATTGATAGTGACAAATCACAACTATCCTGACGCAAAATCGAGATCTGCGTCTTTTTCCACACTATGTGTAAACGAAAGCACTTATCCCTGCTGCATCTTTTCAATGTTTAACTCTAATGTTGCAAGTTGTTTAGCTACTTTACCTACATCTCCCGCACCTTGAGTTAAAACTAAGTCACCTTCTTGAATGACATTAGCAAGCACTGATGGTAGTTGGCTAGTTTCTGGGACAAAAATGGGATCAACCTTGCCACGGCTGCGAATCGTACGGCATAAAGCACGGCCATCCGCCCCAGCAATTGGCTTTTCGCCCGCAGCGTACACATCCAACATGATTAACACATCAACTTGTTCAAGTACGTTTGCAAAGTCATCGTACAAATCACGCGTACGGCTATAGCGGTGCGGCTGGAAAATCATCACCAAACGCTTGTCTTGCCAACCGCTGCGTGCCGCGTTAATTGTTACATCCACTTCTGTTGGATGATGGCCGTAATCATCAACAAGCATTGCATGACCGTTACCAGTATCAAACTCACCTAAGTGATCAAAACGACGGCCTGTACCTTGAGTGCCTGCCATTGCTTTTAGAATCGCTTCATCACTGATGTCATCTTCTGTCGCAACCGCAATCGCCGCTGATGCGTTGAGTGCGTTATGACGTCCTGGAATGTTTAGCGTGATATCAAGGTTTGCACGGCCTTCACGTACTACGGTGAATTTGCCTTGCTGGCCTTCTTGGTGGTAATTCTCGATACGCACATCAGCATCTTCAGAGAAACCGTAAGTGATCACTTGGCGGCTGATACGAGGAATCAATTCACGAATCACAGGATCATCGATACACACAATCGCTTGACCGTAAAACGGTAGGTTGTGAAGGAAATCAATGAAGGTCTGCTTCAAGGTTTCAAAATCACCACCGTACGTATCCATATGGTCAGCTTCGATGTTCGTCACGATGCTCACCATAGGTTGTAGATGCAGGAATGAAGCGTCACTTTCGTCCGCTTCTGCAATCAAAATTCGGCTAGAGCCTAGGCGCGCATTCGTACCCGCGCTCTTAACCAGACCACCGTTCACAAACGTTGGATCAAGGCCTGCTTCAGAATAGATTTGAGTTACCAAAGCTGTGGTCGTCGTTTTACCATGTGTACCCGCGACAGCAATACCATGACGGAATCGCATTAACTCCGCCAGCATTTCTGCGCGACGTACGATAGGGATACGCAACTCACGCGCTGCGATCACTTCTGGGTTTTCTTCATTGATCGCGGTGGATACAACAACAACACTGGCTTTTTCTACATTGCTGGCTTGATGGCCGATAAATACCGTCGCACCTTTTGATACTAGACGCTCGGTCACTGGGTTTTCTGATAGATCAGAACCTGTGATTTGGTAGCCTTCGTTCAACAGCACTTCAGCAATGCCGCTCATGCCCGCACCACCAATACCGATGAAGTGGATGGATTTCACGCGGCGCATCTCTGGCACCATTGCGCGAATCTGAGCTAAGTCTTGTGTATGTTGGATTGTCATCAATTCTATTCTCAATAATTCGTTAACGCTTTTCGGTCAAAGCGACAATGGCCTGTGCGACAACTTTGTCTGCGTTCAGTTTTGCAGCGCTACGCGCTTGTTCAGCCATTGTAAGTAAAGCTTGTCGATCCAATTGTTGGATCTGCTGAGTCAATGCCTCAACAGTTAAATCTGGTTGTTCTATCATTTTTGCAGCGCCGCAATCTACCAGATGGTCCGCATTCAAAGCTTGCTGACGGTCTTTATGCATAAATGGAACAAAGATGGCACCTACACCTGCCGCCGATACTTCAGAAACGGTTAGCGCTCCTGAGCGACAAACCAAAAGGTCAGCCCATTCATACGCTTGTGCTACGTCATCAATGAACTCTGTTACTTCTGCATTAGCCACACCATTGGCTTGGTATGCCGCATTCACTTCTTCAGCAGAACCTTTACCTGCTTGATGACGAATACAGTAATCTTCGCCTAATTTCGCCATTACTTCTGGCAGAGTTTGGTTAAGAATGCGTGCGCCTTGGCTGCCACCCATCACCAAAATACGAATTGGACCTTGTCGCTCTTGCATGCGTGTAACAGGAGCATCGAGCTGGGTCACATCTTCACGAACGGGGTTACCGACTACTTCCGCATTTGGGAAAGCACCGGGGAAAGCTTGGAATACCTTCTTCGCTATTTTTGACAACCATTGGTTAGTGAGGCCTGCCACGGCATTTTGCTCATGCAAAACCACTGGAATACCACTCATCCAAGCAGCAATACCACCAGGACCACTAACGTAACCGCCCATACCAAGCACTGCATCGGGCTGCCAGCGCTTCATATGAGCACGAGCCTGCATGACGGCATTGATGATCTGAAATGGTGCCGCAAGAAGACGCTTAACACCTTGACCTCGTAGACCTTTTACTTTGATAAAGTCAATTTCAATACCATGTTTCGGCACTAAATCGGCTTCCATTCTATCCGCGGTACCCAACCAGCGAATTTCCCAGCCTTGCTCTTGTAGCTGCTTCGCTACTGCAAGACCTGGGAAGACGTGACCGCCAGTACCACCGGCCATCACCATCAAACGTTTATTTTTCTTCATCGACTTGTTGTTCTGATTCTTTCTGGCCGCGCTTCAAGCGGCATTCGTGATCGATTCGCAGCAAGATTGATACTGCTACGGACATGATAATAAGACTCGAGCCACCATAACTTATCAGCGGCAGAGTAAGACCTTTGGTTGGAACAATACCGGCAGCGGCGCCAACGTTAACCAAAGTCTGAAAAGCAAACCAAATACCGATACCAAACGCGAGGTAACCACCAAACATTTCACCTTCTTCGAAAGCACGTTTGCCAATGTAAACTGCTTTAAGTACCAAGCTAAAAATCAGCATAAGGACCAAGACAACACCAACAAAGCCTAGCTCTTCCGCCAATACTGCAAATACGAAGTCGGTATGCGCTTCAGGTAGGTATTCGAGTTTTTGAATTGAGTTCCCCAGACCTTGACCAAACCACTCGCCGCGGCCAAACGCCATCAGCGACTGAGTGAGCTGGTAGCCACTACCAAATGGATCTTCCCAGGGGTCTAAGAAAGAGGTTACACGTCTCATCCGGTAAGGTTCTATAAGAATCAACCCGACAACCGCCCCAATACCAGCAATCATCAATGCTAAGAATTGAGTCAGTTTAGCCCCTGCGATAAATAGCATGCCAAAGAGGGTCACCAACATTACGACGACTGTGCCTAAGTCTGGCTGGCCGAGCAGTAATACCGCTAAGAATGCAAACACCATAATTGGCTTCATAAAGCCACCAAAGAAGGTTTGCCTTACTTCTTCTTGCTTACGTACTAGATAGCCAGACATAAAAATAAACAGCGATAACTTAGCGACTTCCGCTGGCTGTAAGTTAAATAGCCCTAAAGGAATCCATCGCGATGCGCCATTGACCGATTTACCCGCCAGTAACACAATGATGAGTAACGCAAATGAAATACCTAGTAAGTAGTGACTGCGCTTAAACCATTGTTCTAAAGGTATCTGAAGGATCACACATGATGCACCCAACGCAAGCACCAAGAACGTGGCATGTCTAAACATGAAATGGAAAGGCTGATCAGTCAGGCGCGAGCTGATTGGAAATGATGCCGAAGTCACCATCACCAAACCCGTTAACATCAAACCCAGCGCAATCCAAACAAGCTGGCGATCAAATAGCGCCTCTGGAGCAGGATGCTTAAGCCAAGTGCCAATGCTGCGTTTAACGTTACCTAAAACCACGAAGTGTGTAACCTTTAATTATGCGTATTTATTAGCAAGAGCTGCAAATGCATCACCTCTTGCCATAAAGTTATCGAATTGATCAAAGCTAGCACAGGCCGGAGACAGCATCACCATATCACCCGTTTTTAACTGCGAAGATATTTGTTGAATCACATCTTCCATAGTGTCAAAGCGAGTTGCTGATTCATGCAATGGCATAAACTCATCACCATCTGCGCCAAAACAACACAGTTGCAAGTTAAGTGTTGCGAAGATCGGTTTTAGTGGAGTGAAATCCGCACCTTTACCAACACCGCCAACAAGCAAGTACAGTTTACCTGTCGACTCTAGGCCAGAAAGTGCAGCCATAGTGCTCGCGATATTAGTTGCTTTAGAGTCATTCACCCATTTTACGCCCCGATTATCCGCAACCACTTGGCATCTATGTGTCAAACCAGTGTAAGTTTTCAGTGCATTCAAAGCGTTATAATAATCAACGCCCGCAGCTTTCAGCAGCGCAAGTACAACCAATGCGTTAGCAAGGTTATGCTTTCCGACAAGCATCAACTCATCGCTGGCGATAACACGCTGACCATGATCAAGCAGCCAAGTCCGTTGACCATCAGACTCTAGACCGTAGGCTTGATCATCGCAGCCAAACGTGACAATTGGCATATCAACATCAGGAAAAGTTTCTTGATCATCACGGTTCACGATGGCCAGTTCAGCGTTGTCAAAAATGCGCAGCTTAGCTTGTCGGTAGTCCGCCATGCCGTCATACCGATCCATGTGGTCTTCCGAAAGGTTTAGAAACGCCGCCGCTTTAAGCTTCAAGCTCGAGGTAGTTTCTAGTTGGAAGCTCGACAGCTCAAGCACATACAAATCTGCGTCTTGTTCTAGCAAATCAAGAGCAGGAACACCGATATTGCCACCGACACCGACCGTTAAACCTGCAGCTTTCGCCATTACGCCAGTGAGATCGGTAACTGTGCTTTTACCGTTCGAACCAGTAATCGCAATGACAGGCTTATCGACTGTCCAAGCGAAGAGTTCGATATCACCGACAACCAACGTGCCTTTGGCAAGAACCGCTTGGATTTCTGGTGTTGCTAAGGCGATCCCTGGGTTGGTCACAACTAAATCGGCTTCTGCAAGCCACTCGGTATTCCAACCACCACTGTGCAACTGAACTTGCTCAGGTAAACGCTCTGCACCAGGAGGCGTAGCACGCGTATCGATGACTTTAACCGTCAGTTGCGGCTGTGTTTTTGTTAGGTGTTTAACGACAGAGAGCCCGGTAATACCGAGCCCTACAACGACGACCTTATGTATGTTTTGCCAACGTTCCATATTCGATCACAAAATTATAGTCTTTCCAAACAGTAAGCCTGTCCAAAAATTAACGAACTTTAAGTGTTGCTAGCCCAATTAAGACAAGAACAATAGAAATAATCCAGAAGCGTACAATAACACGAGGCTCTGGCCAGCCTTTCAACTCGTAGTGATGATGAATTGGTGCCATTCGGAAGATACGCTGCCCACGCAGTTTGTAAGAACCGACCTGCAAGATTACCGATAATGTTTCCATTACAAACACACCACCCATGATAACCAGAACGAGCTCTTGGCGAACCAGTACTGCAATCGTCCCGAGTGCTCCACCAAGTGCTAGTGAACCGACATCACCCATGAAAACCTGGGCAGGATAAGTGTTAAACCACAAGAAACCTAGGCCAGCTCCAACAATCGCCGTACAGACGACAACCAATTCAGAGGCGTGAGGAAGGTACGGAATATGTAGATACTCTGAGAAATTGATATTACCTGTTGCCCACGCAATCACAGCAAAGCCGGCAGAAACCAAAACCGTAGGTAAGATCGCCAAACCATCTAGACCATCGGTCAAGTTCACGGCATTACTCGTACCAACAATCACGAAATAGGTCAGGATTATGTACATAAATCCTAGCTGAGGCATGATGTCTTTAAAGAATGGCACCACCAGCTGAGTAGCAGCAGTGTCTTTACCGTATGCGTACAGTGCGAACGCGACAACAAACGCGATCAATGACTGCCAAAAATACTTCCAACGAGCGACTAGACCATCGGTGTTCTTACGAACAACTTTTCGATAATCATCAACGAAACCCACAGCCCCATAGCCTAATAACACGGTTAATACCGCCCATACGTAAGGGTTAGATAAGTCAGTCCAAAGAAGAATGGTAATAGAAATTGCAGCCAAAATCATGATACCACCCATTGTTGGAGTACCACGTTTGCTAAAGTGAGATTCTGGACCTTCGTTACGTACGACCTGACCGATTTGCAACAACTGTAGTCGCTTGATCATGATTGGCCCCATCCAAAGAGATAAGCCAAGTGCAGTTAGTACGCTTAAAATCGCTCGGAAAGAAAGGTATTCGAACAATCGAAAGAAAGAAAAGTATGGCTGTAGCAGCTCGGCAAGCCAAATAATCATTAAAAATACTCCTTCAAAGCAGCCGCTATTTTAAACATTCCCGCACTGTTTGCACCTTTAACCAGAACGGTATGGTTGTCAGAACTAGCGAGGGTAAGGTGCTGCTTGATGTAGTCAATCATCGCTTCATGTGTTTCAAAATGAACGCCGGAACAAAGGTCACTAATAACCTTTGCATCACAGCCATACGTCAACACATGTTCAAAATTTTGTGGGGCAGCATGTTCTCCGACTTGACGATGAAGTGCAAGACTTTCGTCTCCCAATTCCGCCATATTGCCCAAAATCAACCAACGTTGGCCTTGAAACGTACCAAGAAGATCAACGGCGGCTTTCATTGCCGGAACACTTGCGTTATAGCTATCATCGATCAATTTAACGTGAGCATTAAGTTGCTCAACTTCAACTCGGCCTTTTACTTTACTTAAGTTCTTCAGACCAGCTTGAATATCCTCGACCTTCGCGCCCATATTAAAAGCAATGATGGAAGCAGCGATGGCATTTGCAACGTTATGCTGACCGATAATACCCAATTCAATTGAGCAGCTCTGCTGCCGAGGTTGATCATGGAGAACAAAGCTCGCTTCTCCTGAGGTATTTAAAACGATATTAGACGCATAATAGTCAGCATTTGAATGATTTTGTGAAAATGTAATGACATGCTTGTCAGACAATACCTCTTTCCACATTACCTCACCCTGACTGTCTAAATTTACGATCGCGACACCGTTTGATGGCAAGCCCTGATAAATCTCACCTTTAGCTTGCTTAACACCATCGATTGACCCGAACCCTTCTAGGTGGGCAGCTGCCACATTATTAACCAACGCAATGTCAGGATTGACGAGTTGAGTAGTATAAGCAATTTCACCAATATGGTTTGCTCCTAACTCAATCACAGCGTAATCATCTGACGGCTGAGAACGAAGCAGTGTTAATGGCACACCGATATCATTATTAAAATTGCCAGCAGTAAACAACACTTGGCCTTTTGACTGAAGAATACTCGCCACCATCTCTTTCACTGTCGTTTTGCCACAACTGCCAGTGATCGCGACGGTTGGGGTTCCACACTGCTTATGAACCCAGGCAGCCACATCACCCAACGCGATCTTACTATCGTCAACAACGACTTGAGGTACATTCACATTAACACGCTTTTGTACCAATAATGCGCCCGCACCGGACTCCACCGCTTGGTGGCAAAAATCGTGAGCATCAAAACGTTCTCCAACCAAAGCAACAAATAAAGCGCCTTGTTCGATAGCTCGAGTGTCGGTCGAAACAGACTCAATAGATAGATCATTGCCAACTAGCTCACCGCCGGTGATGTCCGCAATTTGAGAAAGCATTACTGTGATCATGATGAAAGCCCCAATAGTGTCATGGCTGACTCGCGGTCAGAGTAATGGACGGTTCCAGAATTTAGAATTTGGTAATCCTCATGGCCTTTACCCGCCAGAAGGATAATGTCTTGCGAAGAAGCATGCTCAAGGGCGTAAGACAACGCTTTAAAACGGTCATGCTGCACAATCGCCTCAGCCGGTTTCGTTAGACCAGCCAGCATGTCTTTCATGATCAGCGCTGGATCTTCACTGCGTGGGTTGTCATCAGTAAGCACAACTTTGTCACCCAAACGTTCGGCAATTTCCGCCATCATCGGGCGTTTACCCGCATCGCGATCGCCACCGCAGCCAAAAATTGCCCACAGTTCACCTTGACAATGAACACGCAGAGCTTGTAATGCTTTCTCTAGAGCATCTGGAGTATGCGCGTAATCCACCACCACTTTTGCATTACCACTTGATTGGAATAATTCCATGCGCCCTAAGACTGGCTGCAATTGGCTTGCTGTCGTTAGTAAATCTTGCTTATTAAAACCGAGGCTAAGCAGCGTTGAGAAGGCCAACATCAAGTTCGCCGCATTGAACTCGCCAATAAGCGGCGCATGCAAGGTTCCTTCACCAAACTTGCCATCAAATTCAATCGTAATGCCAGATTCCGCATACTTGATGTGGTTTGCATATACGCTCTGAGAAAATTCTGTGGTTGGTTTAAGTGATACGGCAAGCGCGTTGTTCAATTGCTTCGCCCATGCAGCTCCTACTTTGTCATCGACGTTGATAATCGCGTGAGTGCATTGATGCTGAGTAAACAAAGTGAGCTTCGCGTTTGCATACTCTTCCATCGTGCCATGGTAATCCAAGTGATCACGACTTAGGTTGGTAAATACGCCCACCGCAAAAGATAACGCTTTAACGCGACCTTGAATCAAACCATGAGAAGAAACTTCAAGCGCTGTGTATTGCGCATTTTGCTCCGCTAGAGAAGATAATGTCTTTTGAATTTCGACCGCATTACCGGTGGTGTTTGCAGCTTCTTGTAGGCTATTAAGGAAGCCATTGCCAGTAGTGCCCATGACTGCCGCTTTTGAACCAATTAAATCAATCCATTGTGCAATGAGCTGAGTGATGGTGGTTTTACCGTTTGTGCCGGTGACACCGATCAAATCCATATTTGGGTAAGGATACAAATGACCAGCAATTTCAGATAAGCACTTGTCCAACGCGTCGAGGTATATCACGGGTACGTCATCAACAATCTCAATCATGCCATGCGTTTTTAGGTCACATGCCTGAGCAAGAACCGCATTTGCACCTTGTTCAATTGCTGCTGGGATAAACTTACGTCCATCCACAACGTGACCAATAATGGCAACAAAGGTAGTGCCTGATTGGACTCTACGACTGTCGAGTTCCAATTCAGAGACAATAATCGACGACAGGCTGGAGCAATCAACCCAATTTGAAAGCAGCGTGTCCATACTGATGGCTTTAGTCATATCTGTTCTCCGAGCTACAGCCCAACTCTTAATGCTATCGCAGCAGGTTCACACCTACTGCTGGAATTTATTTTCGTCTGGGGCAACATTAAGGATTTGTAATGCGCCCTTCATGATTTCCGAAAAGACAGGCGATGCGACTGAACCACCATAGTAATCATCACCTTGCGGTTCGTTAACAATCACCACTAATGCAACTCGCGGATCACTCACGGGTGCGAGGCCTGCGGTATACGTAATGTATTCATCACTGTAACCACCAGCGGCGGCCTTACGTGACGTACCTGTCTTTGCTCCAACTCGGTACCCAGGCACCGCAGCTCGACGAGCTGAACCACCTTTCTGAGTTACGGTTTCGAGCATATCCAGAACTTGACGAGCATGTTCTTTACTGACCACCTGGCGAGACATATCTCGATCGTTGCTCTCGATAATATGAATAGGCTCGTACTTACCTAAATTCCCCAATGTCGCATAGGCATGTGCAAGTTGAATTGGAGTTATCGACAAGCCGTAACCAAAGGCAATGGTGGCACGTTCAATTGGAGACCAACGCGTTCTGGTCGGAAATATACCAGTTACCTCACCAACTAGGTTGAGCCCTGATACTTCACCGAGACCAACCGAACTATACAGTCCAAGTAAGGCTTCTACTGGCATCTGCATCGCCAACTTAGTCACACCAATGTTACTCGACTTCTTAAGAATTTCAGTCAGGCTCGCTTTGCCAACTTTCGATACATCTCGGACTCGACTACCACCTAGCTGAAGGATACCGTTCCCGGTATCGACAATGGTATCCTTGTCAGCAACACCGTTTTCAAGCGCTGCAAGAATAACAAATGGTTTGATCGTTGAACCAGGCTCCATGGAATCGGTAATAATGCGATTACGCATCTTATAGCTCTGCCAATCACTGCGGTTGTTTGGGTTGTAAGACGGTGCGTTTACCATGGCTAATACTGCGCCCGTTTTAACATCTAACATAACTGCAGACCCCGATGTCGCCCGATGGTCAGCGACCGCTTGCTTAATTGCGCGGTATGCGATGGCTTGTAGTCTTTGATCGATCGTTAACTGTAGAGGCTTACCTTCTTCCTTTTCCTCTAGAGAAATATTTTCAACAACTCGTCCGTATCGGTCTTTTCGAATTGTTTTTTTGCCAGCTTCGCCTGTAAGCCATTTATCATAACTACGCTCAACCCCTTCTAGGCCGTGTCCGTCGATACCTGTAACGCCCACAAGGTGTGCACTCACTTCCCCTGCTGGATAATAACGACGTGATTCTGACTTAAGCCCAACGCCTGGCAACTTCAACTCACGAATGTAGTTTGCCATCGCTGGGCTCACTTGGCGTTGCAAGTAGATAAAACGGCGCTTTTCGTTCTTTTTGATTTTTTCAATCAAGCCTTGACGATCTAAACCCAGTACGTCCGCTAAGGCGTACCAGCTCTGAACTTGGTCTAGCGCTTTATCTTTGAAAATTGTAGCAGGATCGGCCCAAACGGCTTCAACAGGTACACTGACAGCAAGAGGCTCTCCATTTTGGTCAGAGATGATTCCTCGAGCAGATGGAAGAGACTTAACGCGCACAGAGCGTAAGTCACCTTGTTTGATCAGGTTATCTGGCTCAACAACCTGTATGTATGCAACTCGGCCAACCAGCAGTGCAAAAGCACAAAAAACGAAGAATAGTAAGAGGTGAAATCGCCATCGAATTAAGAACGGGTTATCGACTGCTTGAGGAGAACTCGATTTAGTCAATGTGTCTTTCTTATCGACCTTTGGCTTTGAGGAGGAAGTCTTCCCTTGCTTAGTCTTGGTTTTCTTTCCAATCATTTTAGTGTGATCACCACTTCTTTATCGCCATCAGGACGCTTCATTTCTAACTCTTTTTTAGCTAGGTCTTGAACACGACTGTGCTCTGCGAGCGCGGTTTCCTCTAGCATCAAGTTGCGCCACTCATTATCTAAACGTTCTCGCTCAACTAAAGTGAGATCTTTTTCAGTAATCGCTTGGCGAGCGTGATGAGTAGCAAAAACCACCCCCATTGCAGATGCAAATATCAACAACATCAGCAATAAGGACCATCGACCAACGGTTATCAAATCCATTGCGATCAATTTAGCGAGGTTAGGAGTGGTTTTCGTCATGATTATTACAGTTTTTCTGCAATACGAAGAACTGAACTACGAGAGCGCGGGTTCATCTCAATCTCTTGCTTGGTAGGCTTAATCGCTTTACCAATAGGCTTCATGTTCGCGCTACCAAGTGCGCGAATTTGCTCTTCTGTCATCGGGATCCCATGTGGCACTTCAGGGCCTTTACTTTCTTTGCGGATGAAGCGTTTTACCATGCGGTCTTCCAACGAGTGGAAGCTGATCACTGACAAACGACCTTCTGGTGCCAGAATGCTCGCAGCGCCTTTCAGTGCTGTATCAATTTCTTCTAGTTCACTGTTGATGTAAATACGGAATGCTTGGAAAGCACGAGTCGCTGGGTGCTTTTTCTCTTTGAAACTTTTTGGCGCCGCATCTGAAATCAGCTTGGCTAACTGACCAGTACGAACCATTGGCTCGTTCTCTTCATCTTCACGGTATGCCACGATTGCTTTTGCAATACGACGAGCATGCTTATCTTCACCAAACTCACGAATCACCCAAGTAATATCATCTAAGTCGGCTTCCATGAGCCATTGAGATACGGGAATACCTGATGTTGGGTCCATGCGCATGTCTAGCGGACCATCTTTCATAAAGCTAAAACCACGTTCAGCATCATCGAGTTGCGGGGAAGAAACACCAAGGTCTAGCAATACACCGTCCACTTTACCAACAAGGCCATACTCTTCTGCGTATTTCGCCATACCTGAGAATGGGCCATGAATGATGGTGAAGCGCGGGTCGTCGATTTTTCCCGCTTCAGCGATTGCCTGCGGGTCACGATCGATGCTGTATAGTCGGCCGTTTTCACCTAGTTTCGACAAGATTGTTCTGCTGTGACCACCACGGCCAAATGTTCCATCGATATAGGTACCGTCGGGTTTGATAGCCAAGCCATCAATGGACTCATTTAATAACACAGAGATATGTTGGAATGTTTCGGTCATAGCTTTCTCGTTGAATGATCTTGAAGCGATTTCTAGGGCATGTAGACCTAGTGTACTGATTTCCCACATCATCGCCACTACAAGTCTAAAGTTAGACGTGATTCAGCGCCAAGTTTATTGGTAATGACATAGTTTGCGTCAATAAAATGCAAAAAACCCATCACTACCGAAGTAATGATGGGTCTCGAATAGGTGGAGCCGACACATAAGCCGGGTTCTGTTCCGCTTGCGCGGCGGTAGCCATTCGTCTAGGCCAGCAATCACTCACTGGCTCGAGCAACCTACCCGCCTCCTTACGCGAGCAACGCAATGTGGAGGCCTATTTGGTCTTGCTTCAGGTGGAGTTTACCCTGCTACGAACTATTACTAGTCGTCCGGTGCGCTCTTACCGCACCCTTTCACCCTTACCTGTGCCCTAGGGCCATCGGCGGTCTTCTCTCTGCTGCACTTGTCGTAGGCTTGCGCCCCCCAGGCGTTACCTGGCACCTTGCTCTATGAAGCCCGGACTTTCCTCCCCTTTGTCAGTCTCCCGAAGGACGTCAACGTCAGTCTCCCAAAGGGACTTCGACGTCAGTCTCCCGAAGGACATCAACAAAGCAGCGACTACCCAGTCAGCTCCGAGGGCGGATTGTATAGAGTTATCCCCTAAGAGTCTAGTGAGATCACAGAAATGCTGAAAACGGTCGGTTAAGTGGTCAAAAAGGCAGCGCTCTAAAAGCAGAGTGCTCCCGAAGCGCCAACTTCCATAAGCAAAAGGGGAGCCGCGTTAACGACTCCCCTTATCAATCTTATCTAAACAACTCTGAAAGCTAACGACTCTTGAACGAAACTACTAAAGCCCACTTCTCGGCCCTCGCCTCTCGAAGCGAAGCATTCCTGAAGTGTCAGCGTTCTGAGAGCTTCTAGCCCAGATTCTCTAAACCCCACTTATACAGTGCGTTTTTCTTGAGGCTATAGATCTCTGCGGCAAGTGCTGCGGCTTTCTTCAATGGCAGCTCTTTCGTCAAAATACCCAGCGTACGGGTTGCTTCATCTGGCAAGGTATCTTCGGTTGAATCACGGTGACCGTGGATAAGCAGCACCATCTCACCGCGCTGTTGGTTGTCATCACTCTTGACCCACTCAATCAGTTCACCTAGAGGCATTCCTTGAATGGTTTCAAAGGTTTTCGTTAGCTCACGCGCCAAGACAACTTCTCGTTCAGGACCAAGAACATCTAACATATCTTGTAGAGAGTCTAAAATACGGTGTGGTGACTCATAGAAGATACAAGTGCGTTCCACTGACGCAATTTCCAAGAACTTGTCTTTACGACCTTTGCTTTTCGGTGGTAGAAAGCCTTCAAAGCTGAAACGATCTGATGGTAAACCAGAAGCACTTAACGCAGTGATGACTGCACACGCACCAGGAAGAGGCACAACTCTTACGCCCGCTTGACGACATTTTGTTACCAAATGGTACCCTGGATCGCTAATTAGTGGCGTTCCAGCGTCAGAGACTAAAGCAATAGACTGACCTGAAAGTAGTTTTTCGACCAAGGCTTGCGCTTTTTGCTGCTCATTGTGATCATGCAAAGCAAAAGTTTTAGTTTGGATATTGAAGTGAGACAGTAATTTGCCCGTATGTCGAGTATCCTCTGCGGCAATGATGTCCACATTCGACAGAACTTCGATAGCGCGTTGTGTGATATCCGCTAAATTTCCGATTGGAGTCGGTACGATGTAGAGAGTTGGCCCCTCATTTGGCAACTTATTTTTATCTGTCATTTGTTTAGCATCACTTCAACGATTAATATAGAGACAATTTTGTACAAAATTATAGAGAACTCACGGCAATGATGAACCATAAGAGACTCAGTGTACCACGCTTACTCACTCCTGTTGCACTGGCAATTACGTTGGCAGCTTGTTCCTCTGGTCCAAAGCAACCAGACAGCGTAGACATTACGCTAGAGCCAACCCAGTCAGTTCAAAACTACATGATTCAAGCAGATAGCACTGAAGGTAGCCTACAGAATGATTGGCTTATTATGGCTTCTAAGGCTGCTATCCAGGCAAATGAATTCGATCAAGCTGAGTTACTACTAAAACGTCTTTCACGCCAACAACTTACTGACGTACAACAAGCTGAGTGGCAATTAACACGTGCGACGTTGAAACAGAAACAGGGCAATTACCAGCAGCTATTGCAAGAGTTGAACTTTCAGCCGTGGTGGAAACTACCAACGGAGCAGTGGAAAGATTATTACTCCCTTCGTGCGGATGCCTTCCAAAGCTTGCACAAACCCTTTGATGCAAACCGACAACTGGTTGCTCTTAGTCAGTACTCATCGCCATCTGAGCAAGCCGCTATTTCAAGTCGAATCTGGATGAACTTTGCAAGTTATTCAGAATATGAGCTGACCTCACTGCGCACAGAAGCGAGTGAAGATGTTCTAGATGGCTGGCTTCAGCTAGCAATTTACGCGAAAACACTTGCAGGCAATATACCTCAATTAAAAAACACGCTTGAACGCTGGTTGAGCGAAAACCCATCGCACCCAGCAGCCGTTTATACACCTACGGAAATCAAAAATATTTTGGCGTTAGAGATTGTTAAGCCAAACAATACAGCCTTATTACTTCCGCTTACCGGTAAGTTCGCCCCTCAAGCTCAATTGATTCGAGATGGCTTTATTTTTGCCATGATGAATGATGAGTATCGTGATCCTAACGCTACGCTAACAGTCATTGATACCCATGCGTACAGCGCTGATGAAATCAAGCAAAGACTTATCGATGATCGTATCGACTTCGTTGTAGGACCATTGCAAAAAGAAAACGTGACTTTGCTACAAACAAGCTTGGATGGCACCTCAAATGGCCCACACATTCCAGCCTTGGCACTCAACATCCCAGAAGATGTACAACCTGGTAATGAAATTTGCTACCTAGCACTCTCACCTGAACAAGAAGTTGCACAAGCAGCGAAACACCTATTCAGCCAAGGTTATCAGTTCCCAATGATTCTCGCGCCAAGTGGTTCATTTGGTCAACGTGTTGTTGAAGCCTTTAATGCCGAATGGGCTAAGTACAGTTCAAACAAAGTGGCAACTAGCTACTTTGGTGATAAACGCCAATTGCAAAAAAATATCAACGGAGTTTTTGGTCTACAAGAAAGCCAGCAACGTATCGCTCAAATGCAATCACTGCTACGCACCCCGCTAGAAACTCAACCTCGCAGCCGAAGAGATGTTGATGCGGTATACATTGTTGCACGCAGTTCCGAGTTGACGCTCATCAAGCCATTTATCGAAGTTGCAATCAACCCTGACGCAAAACCGCCGCAGCTATTCTCTAACTCGCGCAGCAATAGTGGTGATACTGTATATGAGGATCTCACGGGGATTATTTACAGTGATATTCCATTGCTAATTGATGCAGACCCAACAGTGAAAGCTGAAATGACAGAGCTTTGGCCAAACCAGTCAAATATGGAAAAACGTCTAGAGGCTCTAGGTATGGATGCTTACAAACTGATGGGCGAATTACCACAAATGAAGGTGGTTCCAGGCTACTCCGTACCGGGCCAAACAGGCACCCTAAGTATTGATAACAACTGTGTCGTACAACGCGAGTTGAGCTGGGCTGAGCGTGGGGCTCTTTAGTAAGCGACAAATTGGTAATCAATACGAAACCCTGGCGAAGCAGTATTTGCAGCGCCAGGGTTTGCGCTTGTTAGATCAAAATTATCTGACTAAAGTCGGCGAAATTGATTTAATCTTCCAACAAGGTGAAACTATCGTCTTTGTTGAGGTCAAATATCGTAAGAATGATAGCTTTGGCTCAGCAGCAGAAATGGTCACCCGCGCAAAAATGCGTAAACTAGTCAAAACAGCCCAAATTTGGCTAAGCCAGCAACAGCGCTCGGCGTACAATATCGATTATCGGTTTGATGTGGTCGCCATTCACGACAGTGGTCGAGACATCAACTGGATACAAAATGCAATCTCTGAAGGATAAACGATGCTAGACAGCATTAAAGACAGTTTTACAGAAAGTATTCAAATTCAAATTGCGGCAGCAGAAGCACTGCCAGACGCCATTACTCATGCAGCTCAAGCCATGGTCTCGAGTTTGCTCAATGGCAATAAAATTCTATGTTGTGGCAACGGTGGCAGCGCGTCGAACTCTCAGCAGTTTGTTTCATGCCTTTTAAACCGATTCGAGACTGAACGCCCTAGCCTACCAGCAATGGCCCTAACAGCAGACAACACGACGTTGACTGCCGTCGCCAACGACTACCACTACCAAGAGATCTTCTCTAAACAGGTGCGTGCTTTTGGTCAGCCTGGCGATATCCTACTAGCGATTTCAACCAGTGGTAATAGCAAGAACATCATCAAAGCAATGGAAGCTGCCGTAACGCGTGATATGACGATCATCGCTCTTACGGGTAAAGATGGCGGTGAGATGGCAGGTCTGCTTGGCGAAAACGACGTAGAAATTCGCATTCCTTCTCATCGAACTGCACGTATTCATGAAGTTCATATGTTAACGTTGCATTGCCTGTGTGATTTAACCGATCAGGTGCTTTTCCCTGAACACGACGAATAACTAGCCGGAGAGTATTACGCTATGATGCGATGTCTTGTCATCTTACTTACGATGTTCAGCCTAAGTGGTTGTGCAGGGTTGTTTATTGCTGGGGCTGCCACAACAGCCAATATAGTAACTGATACCCGTACAACTAAAGAGATATGGCAAGACAACAACATCGAGTTCGAGATTGCAGCTCTAGGAAATAAAGCCCCGTTTAAAGGTCAAGTTCGTGTAGTGGCTAGTTCTTATAACGGAACAGTTGTATTAATGGGCCAAGCACCAACACAAGCGCTAGTGAATGATCTAGAGTCTAAAGCTCGAGACGTAGAAGGCGTCAAGAATGTTCACAACCAAATTAAGTTGAAAAAACCGCTGAGCGTTACAGAAATAAGTAACGACAGTTGGATCACCACAAAGGTTAAATCAGCACTGCTTACAGATAGTGAGCTCAATGGTGTGAAAGTTAAAGTAATCACTGAAGACAGTGAAGTTTTCTTGTTCGGATACGTGACCGCTGAACAAGCGAATAGAGCCACCGATATCGCCAGAAATATCTCTGGTGTAAAGCAGGTAATTAAAGGTTTTCAGTATGGTGAAACGACCTCAGAAACCGAATAGTTGGCAATTAACAAGCAATAAAAAAGCAGCGATAACGCTGCTTTTTTTATTTAATCACTCTTAAGCTTGGTCGGCCTTTCGGACGAGGAGCTTCATCTTCAGTTTGTTCTGAATCAGTAGGAGGCACTTCCGAAGAGTCACTTACCGTGCTAAATGCCGGTGCCTGCTCTTCTTCTACCATCTCCTCACCTTCAATATGAGTGTACGCCTCTTCTGGTTCAAACATTGTACCTGCACCGTTTTCACGCGCATAAATTGCGTGTACAGCGTAAACAGGCACAATAACTGAATGAGGACGACCACTGAATCTTGCGTGAAAGGTAATGGCATCATTACCTAGCTCAAGTTGACCGACAGCACGCGGAGCAATATTCAAGATAATTTGACCATCTTGAATAAACTCAACCGGTACACGTACACCTGGTAGAGTTGCATCAACAACAAGGTGTGGCGTTAGGTCATTGTCTACCAGCCAGTCGTAAAATGCGCGAAGCATATACGGACGGCGAGCAGTCATTTTTGCAATATCCATAACGTGTTATCTAAATCGCTTAGCGAACTAGGCGCATTTCACGTTCAGCTTCAGTCAGAGAAGCAAGGAATGAATCACGTTCAAATACGCGGTTCATGTAAACTTTAATCTCTTTTGAGCCTGGGCCAATTAGATCAATACCTAGTTGTGGTAAACGCCACAATAACGGAGCTAGGTAGCAGTCAATTAGGCTGAATTCTTCGCTCATGAAGTATTCATACTCTGCAAAGATTGGCGCTAGAGTCAGAAGATCGTTACGCAGTTTAATGCGTGCTTTTTCTGATTCCTCTGCGTTGCCCTTCATAACTTTCTCAGCGAGTGAGTACCAGTTACGTTCAATACGGTACATCATCAGACGGCTGTTACCACGAGCAACTGGGTAAACAGGCATTAGAGGTGGATGAGGGAAACGCTCGTCCAAGTACTCCATGATGATTTTCGAATCGTAAAGAGCTAGCTCACGGTCAACAAGAGTTGGCACTGATTTGTATGGGTTTAGCTCAACAAGCTCAGCAGGAAGGTTAGCTTCATCAACAAGCTCTACTTCAACACTTACGCCTTTTTCAGCTAGTACGATGCGAACCTGATGGCTATACAAATCTGATGCACTTGAGAAAAGAGTCATCACAGAACGTTTATTGGCAGCTACAGCCATGGAGCCCTCCAGTACACTTACAAATAAAAATAATGGAGGCTAAGCCTCCATTATCCATCAATTAAAATTGGGAATTAGCACGGTATGATAGCACAATTAATGCACATCACGCCAATACTCTTTCTTGAGCATCACGACAACTATTGTTAGTAGAACTAGGAAGCCCATAACCCACCAACCCATCGCATGACGCTCAAGTTTAACTGGGTCACCTGAGTAAACTAGGAAGTTAACTAGATCACCAACAGCTTTATCGTACTCACCAGAGCTTAATTCACCTGTACCGTCCGTTTCAGTGCCAACGACCACTTGTACTTCCTCACCGTCAACGACTTTCGTGCTGTAAACTGGTGTAGGAATACCTTGAAGCTCTTCAAGAACATGCGGCATACCAACACTTGGGAATACCATGTTGTTCACGCCGAATGGGCGGGATGGATCAACATAGAATGCACGTAGGTAAGTGTATAACCAATCCGCACCACGCACTCGAGCTACTAGAGTTAGATCCGGTGGCGGAGCACCAAACCAGTCCCCTGCTTGCTTCGCAGGCATCGCATTAACCATTAGATCACCAACTTTCGCCTCAGGGTCGAAAATCAGGTTTTCTTTCATTAGGTCAATTGGAATATCCAAGTCCGTTGCTACTCGCTCATAACGCTGGTATTGCGTTGAGTGACAAGCAAAACAGTAGTTCATGAATAGCTTCGCGCCGTTTTGCAGCGAAGCTTTATCCGATAGGTCCACGTTCGCTTTATCTAGCGGAACATTGGCACCCGCTGCCATCGCTAGAGATGGCAACATAGCAAATAGAATTACAATCCACTTCTTCATTTGAATGTCACCCTCTCTGGTAATGGTTTGGTCGCTTCATTTTTGCTGTAGAAGAACAGCAGTACAAAGAACATGAAGTAACACAAGCTAAAGATCTGAGACAGAATCGTGTAAAGCGGCGTTGCCGGTAGTGCACCCAAAATACCCAGAGCAATAAAGGCGATAGTGAACTGAACAATATTCAATAGGTGGATTTTGCTACGGTAACGGTACGAACGTACTTTACAGCGATCCAACCAAGGTAGAACAAACAATACTGCAATTGACGCACCCATTAGGATTACACCCAATAGCTTGTCAGGAACCGCACGCAAGATTGCGTAAAACGGAGTGAAGTACCATACAGGAGCGATATGCTCAGGTGTCTTCAGTGGGTTTGCAGCTTCAAAGTTAGGCGGCTCAAGGAAGTACCCACCCATCTCAGGGTTAAAGAACAACACGTAACAGAAGAAGAACAAGAAACCAGCCACACCAACCAAGTCCTTAACCGTACCGTACGGATGGAAAGGAATCGAATCGATGATGTCGTATTTCTTCGAGTAGTAATCGTGGAACTTAAATTGCGATTGGTAATCGTCGCCCATCGAGCCTTTTGGTAGCTTAGTTTCGATACCGTCAGGGTTGTTTGAGCCAACTTCATGTAGCGCCAATACGTGCAGTACCACCAAAAGAAGCAGAACGATAGGTAATGCAATTACGTGAAGTGCGAAGAAACGGTTCAGCGTTGCACCAGAGATGATGTAGTCACCACGGATCCAAAGCGTCAAATCGTCACCGATAACTGGAATCGCACCGAACAGAGAAATGATAACCTGAGCGCCCCAGTATGACATCTGACCCCATGGTAATAGGTAACCCATGAAAGCTTCCGCCATTAGAACTAAGAAGATCAACATACCGAAGATCCAAAGTAGCTCACGAGGCTTCTGGTATGAACCGTAAATCAAACCACGGAACATGTGCAGGTAAACCACAACGAAAAACGCTGACGCGCCAGTTGAGTGCATGTAACGTAGCAGCCAACCGTACTCCACGTCACGCATGATGTATTCGATAGAAGCAAACGCGCCTTCACCAGAAGGAACGTAGTTCATAGTCAGCCAAATACCCGTCAGGATTTGGTTAACCAATACCAACATTGCCAGAGAACCGAAAAGGTACCAAAAGTTAAAGTTCTTCGGCATTGGGTATTCCGACAAATGCTTTTTATAAGCATTCATCGCTGGAAGTCGTTTTTCAACCCAGTCTAATAGTGCTTGCATTATGCGTCTCCCTCATCAACACCGATAATGAGCTTCGTATCACTCAAATACATGTGCTTAGGAACCACAAGGTTCAGCGGTGCAGGTACACCCTGGAACACTCGACCAGCCATATCAAATTTAGAACCGTGGCACGGACAGAAGAAGCCAGACTTAACGCCTTGAACTTGCTCTGCGAACGTATCCGGTAGATAGGTAGGTGAACAACCTAAGTGAGTACAGAAGCCAACCGCCACGAAATACTCAGGCTTGATCGAACGATGTGCGTTCTGAGCATAAACTGGTTGTTGTTCCATTTCTGATTGTGGGTCACGAAGCTGTCCATCGATGTTCTTAAGGTTATCGACCACTTCTTGAGTACGGCGTACAACCCATACAGGCTTACCTTGCCACTCAACACGGACCATCTGGCCAGCTTCAATTTTGCTGATATCCACTTCCACCGGTGCACCCGCAGCTTTCGCTTTGGCACTCGGATTCCATGATTTGATAAAAGGCACGGCGACGGCAGCTGCCCCTAATCCACCAACAACTGCCGTTGTAGCGGTTAGAAAACGCCTGCGACCGTTATTTAAAGGCGCGTTGCTCATCCAAACATTCTCCCATTTGCTCCCTTTGGATCGTTGTTATTCCGCTTATAAGAGCATGGCTAACTAATAATGAATTTAGTTCTATTTATTGGAGGGAAATGATAAAGAAAACCCTACTTTTTGACAAGATAAAGCTACCTTTTTGTAACAATTGTGAGGCAAATCGCTCACGCCGTCACAAAAGCGGCAGAATTATAAAAAATAGATGTGATTTGTAACAAGAAAGCGAAACGAAGAACGCCTGAATATTCGAGAAAAAGCCTTGTATTCCGGTTATTTTCCGTCGCTTAGACAGGAAGATATTTCAAGAATGTGAAGGTTATCGCCACTTTTGTTACTCAAACTTTGTAGCACGAGTAAGGCGTAAAAACTCATCATTAGAGAGAGTAAATGTTGCGAGGATATTAAGTGAAGGAGTAAAAATGAGTGCGAAAGGAGGAAAATGAATAAATGCCGACTTCTGAAAAACAAAAAGCTCGGCATATAGCCGAGCTTTGGTACACAGT
Organism: Vibrio sp. SCSIO 43153; assembly: GCF_023716625.1. Classification (NCBI taxonomy): domain Bacteria; kingdom Pseudomonadati; phylum Pseudomonadota; class Gammaproteobacteria; order Vibrionales; family Vibrionaceae; genus Vibrio; species Vibrio sp. SCSIO 43153. Next base: position 411,348 of record NZ_CP071855.1, on the reverse strand, counting down.
ATCCAGAGTAACTCTGGACCAGCATAATTTCCGATAAGAGGAAATTAACGCTTAGAGAACTGTGGACGACGACGTGCTTTACGTAGACCAACTTTCTTACGTTCAACGCAACGAGCGTCACGAGTAACGTAACCAGCTGCACGTAGAGTAGGACGTAGAGACTCATCGTATTCCATAAGAGCGCGAGTGATACCGTGACGGATAGCACCAGCTTGACCAGAAATACCGCCACCTTTAACAGTAACGTATAGGTCTAGCTTCTCAGTTAGTTCAACTAGCTCAAGAGGTTGTTTAACAACCATACGAGAAGTTGGACGACCGAAGTACTCATCAAGGCTACGCTTGTTGATTACGATGTTGCCGCTGCCTGGTTTGATGAAAACACGCGCAGCTGAGCTTTTGCGACGGCCAGTGCCGTAGTATTGATTCTCTGCCATTTTCGAAATCCCCAATTAGATGTCTAGTACTTGTGGTTGTTGAGCAACATGGTTGTGCTCAGCGCCCGCGTAAACTTTAAGCTTACGGTACATAGCACGGCCTAGAGGACCACGTGGAAGCATGCCTTTAACTGCAAGCTCAAGAGCCATCTCAGGTTTACGATCGATCAGCTTTTCAAAAGTGATAGATTTTAGACCACCTGGGAATTCAGAGTGACGGTAGTACACTTTGTTCTTAGCTTTGTTACCAGTTACAGCAACTTTCTCAGCGTTGATAACGATGATGTAATCACCAGTGTCAACGTGAGGAGTGTATTCAGCTTTGTGTTTGCCACGTAGGCGAGATGCAATTTCACTTGCTAGACGACCAAGAGTTTTACCCTCTGCGTCTACAACGTACCAGTCGCGTTTTACAGTTTCTGGTTTAGCAACGAAAGTTTTCATGCTAATAATAACCCGTTAATTAAAATTTAAACTTTAAGGAACACCCAATAGTGCTCCCACACTGTCTAAGAGCCCAGTCATCACCCCTTCGAGTCGTTGGTTCTCTCGACCTTCTATGTCGAAATAACTTCGATAATCAGGTCTGCAGTAACGGTGGGTCGCAGGATTATAGAGAAGAGCGAAGAAAAAATCACCTTTTTTTGCGTTAAATCACGAATTTTTTCTTCACTTTTTTAAGATGAGTTGCTGATTTTTACGCCAGATGCTCTCTAGCGAGGTATTCGTGGCTCTGCATCTCGGTCAATCGAGACAGACAACGTTTAAACTCGAATTCCAACTGCCCTTGCGCATAAAGGGAATCCATCGCCACTTCTGCAGAAATAATCAGTTTGACGTTACGCTCGTAGAACTCGTCCACCAATGCAATAAAGCGTCGCGCGGCATCATCTATCTTACGGTCCATCTGCTTTACATCTGCCAACAATACCGTGTGGTAGATACGAGATAATTCAATATAGTCATTCTGACTGCGGGGCGTTTGGCATAGTTGCTCAAAAGAAGCGTGTAGCACGCCATCACTAGCTTCAATCACCGCCACTTCGCGATGGTTAATTTCAATGCTGCTTACTGCAACTTTTCTTTCGCCAATCAATTGCTGGTAGTAGTGCTTGAGGTTAACGGACGCTTGTTCATCCAGTGGGTAGTGATAAATCTCCGCCTGCTCTAATGTACGCAGGCGATAATCAACACCACTATCTACATTCAACACTTCGCATCTTTCTATAATCATTGCGATTGCTGGCATAAAACGCGCTCGTTGTAAGCCATTTCGATAGAGGTTCTGAGGCTCGATATTCGATGTTGCCACTAATACCATTTGGCGTTTAAACATTTCTTGTAGCAAAGTTGCCAGAATCATTGCATCGGTAATGTCAGACACGAAAAACTCATCAAAGCAAACTATATCCGCTTCTTTCTTAAACAAATCAGCGACTTTAGATAACGGATTCTCCACTTCGCCTAGACGCTTAAGTTCATCATGGACTCGATACATAAATCGATGGAAGTGAACTCTCATCTTCTTCTCTGTTGGAAGGGAGTCATAAAAGGTATCCATTAGATATGTTTTCCCACGCCCAACACCACCCCAAAAATACAATCCTTTGGGAGGTTCTGGAAGTTCAGGCTTCTTACCTAATAGTTTTTGCCATTTAGAAACTTGAGGAACTGGCGCAGCTTGGAAGGCTATAATGTCGTGGTAGAGCTTATCTAAAGCAACAACGGCGTTATGTTGGGCTTCATCACGCTGAAAGCCATTATCTACAATATCTTTTTCGTATCGTTTTAATGGTGTCATAGCAATATGTCGTATCAGAGGAACAGAGAAATAATGTCACGCGACAGTCAGTTTGTATCATTCTGTAGAAGTGCTTGCACTCCATAAACAGGGCTTCTATTTTTCTTTATCGACTGTGCAAGGCATAGTAACATGGACATGCACCGTGTGTAACTAAGTAGTAAAAAACTTGTTAAAACAACTATAAGGAGCAGTTATGCCTTGGATTTATGCCATTGTGGGTTTGCTGGTCGGTACAATTGTAGGCGTAGTCATAAGCAGACTAACCACCCCAGAATATAAGAAGCAAAAATCAGTTCATAAAGAGCTAGAAGCCGCGAAATTCCAATTAGAGCAACAACGCCAAGAGCTTGTCGATCACTTTGCACAGACTGCAGAAATGTTGGATACCTTAGGTAAAGACTACACCAAGCTATACCAACATATGGCGAAGACATCTGCTGAACTTCTTCCTGACCTGCCGGAGCAAGACAACCCGTTTGATAAGAAAACAGCAATGTCGACTGATGTAGCAGAAGAGCAACAAGAAGACGCAAATGAACAGCCTAAAGACTATGCTAATGGCGCAACCGGACTGCTTAAAGATCAAGAAAAGGAAGTCATCGAAGCTCCAGAATTAGTAGCAGCTAAAGCTTCATAAACGTCATGTAAACCCAAGTAATCACACACGAACTGTGATACTTGGGTTTTTTCTTTTCCTAATAATTGTACTTTTTGTCATTTCCTTCCTCTCTAGTTTGAACTTTTTTCCAACATCAATGTTCTAAACTCCATAACAACCTGCCGGCCCCTTTTGACTATCAACACCAATCCCCATAATGGATTTGATGAAGATATTTCTTTTGGCAGACCTGTTAAACAGAGGAGTTATTGGATGAAAAAACCTTTGCTTGCGCTAACCGTTCTATCTTTAAGCTTGAGTTCAATCATCACACCAATTACCGCTACCGCTGCACTTCCATTGAGTGTTGATGGTGAGCAATTACCTAGCCTTGCGCCAATGTTGGAGAAAGTGACTCCGGCAGTCGTCAGTATTGCCGTGGAAGGCAAGCAGGTTCAAACCAGTCGTATACCAGAGCAGTTTCAGTTCTTCTTCGGTCCTGAATTTCCAACAGAGCAAACCAGAGAACGCCCTTTCCGAGGTTTAGGTTCTGGCGTCATCATTGATGCCCAAAAAGGACAGATCGTCACCAACTACCATGTCATTAAAGGGGCAGACGACATAAGAGTACGTCTATATGACGGCCGAGAATACGATGCAAAACTCATTGGCGGTGACGAGATGTCAGATATTGCATTGCTAAAACTTGAGACGGCAAAAAACCTTACCCAGATAAAAATTGCAGACTCAGACAAGCTCCGTGTCGGAGACTTTAGCGTTGCGATTGGCAACCCATTTGGGCTAGGTCAAACCGTCACTTCCGGCATCGTATCAGCTTTGGGACGAAGCGGATTGAATGTCGAAAACTTCGAAAACTTCATTCAAACCGATGCGGCCATCAACAGCGGTAACTCAGGCGGTGCTTTGGTTAACCTTAACGGTGAGCTGATCGGTATCAACACTGCTATTCTTGGTCCAAATGGTGGCAATGTCGGCATTGGCTTTGCTATCCCATCGAATATGATGAAAAACCTTACTGACCAGATTTTAGAGTTTGGCGAAGTGAAACGCGGTATGTTGGGCGTTCAAGGTGGCGAAGTTACTTCTGAACTTGCAGAAGCTCTGGGCTATGAGTCAAGTAAAGGTGCTTTTGTTAGCCAAGTTGTGCCAGACAGTGCCGCAGATAAAGCTGGGCTAAAAGCGGGAGACGTGATTGTTTCCGTCAACGGAAAGTCGATTGATACCTTCTCTGAGTTACGAGCAAAAGTAGCCACCTTAGGGGCCGGGAAAGAGATAACACTTGGCGTTATCCGCGATGGTAAGAAAAAGGACTTCGACGTGACGTTGGGAGAGTCCACCAATATCAAAGCCAAGGCTGAGACCTTACACGATGGCCTTAAAGGCGCAGAATTAGGTAACACCACACCAAGTGATAGCATTCAAGGTGTCAAAGTTACTAACGTAGTTGAAAACTCACCGGCAGCTCAATACCAGCTGCAAAAAGATGACATCATTATTGGTGTAAACCGTCAAAGAGTGAAGAATTTAGCTGAACTGCGCTCAATTACCGAGAAACATAAAGGGGTATTGGCTCTGAACATTCAACGAGGAGATCGTACTATTTACCTCGTTATCCGCTAATCCTTTGAGTAGCGTCTATAAAGGGCAGTATGTTTACATACTGCCCTTTTGTTATTTTTCAATGTAATGCTATTCTTCTTGTCTCTAATTTGAGTTGTTCTACAAAGCATGGAGTGGGTATGCTGAACTTTTTGTTACGTTCTGTTTTTTTAGGTCTCGCGACTGCGGCGGTTGTTCTATTGGCCGTACCTTCTTTGCGTAGCAATATCATCCCAGAGGCTCTTGACGTTCAGCCAAGTAATATTAAGTCACTGGAAGTCTCTTTTAATCAGGCCGTCAGAAAAGCAGCCCCTGCTGTGGTCAATATCTACAGCCGCAAGTATGTGGAAAACGATCGCAGTAAACTTTCGACTCAAGGCTTAGGTTCTGGCGTTATCGTCAGTGAGAAAGGCTACATTATTACTAACTACCATGTCGTCGCTCAAGCCGATCAAATCGTAGTCGCATTACAAGATGGCCGTGCTGCTGCAGCCCAATTGGTTGGAACAGACAAACGTACAGACATTGCAATCTTGCGTGTCGAAGGTTCCAACCTCCCAGTCATACCACTCAACCCAGAATATCAGCCTCAAGTTGGTGATGTCGTCCTAGCAATTGGCAACCCTTACAACTTAGGCCAAACCACTACCTTCGGCATTATTTCAGCAACAGGTCGTTCATCGATCAGTGATGGTCGCCAAGCCTTTATCCAAACCGACGCGGCAATCAACGAGGGTAACTCCGGTGGCGCTTTGGTCAACACTCAGGGAGAACTGGTTGGCATCAATACCGCTTCTTTCCAGCAAGCGACCGATCTTGAAACCTACGGTATCTCCTTTGCAATTCCAGCCCCTCTAGCAAACAAGATCATGCAGAAGATCATCGCAGATGGTCGTGTGATCCGTGGCTATATTGGCATTGATGGACAAGATATTAATGCTGTGACGGCTCGCTTACTGGGGAATGAGCACATCGGCGGTATTGTCGTATTAGGGATCGATCCAGATGGTCCGGCAAGTGCTGCTGGTTTTGAGAAACAAGACATCATCATCAGCATTAACGGCACTAAGGTTCAAGGACGCCAAAGCGTGATGGATATCGTCACTGACCTGCGCCCTGGTACATCCGTTGATGTCGGCATTATCCGCAAGGGTAAAGAAATGAACTTAAAAGTCACCATCGCCGAAGACAAACAAGAAGCATAAAAAATCCCAGCCATTGGCTGGGATTTTTGTTTGTGCGTTATTCGCTAGCGCTCGACTCTTCTGAAACCTCTGAGTTTCCACCCATTTCGATTTCAATTCGAGTAACGCGCTGCAAACCTCGTGGTAGCAAGCTGCCTCGACGTCCGCGTTCACCACGGAAGTTCTCAAGATCAGCAGGTTTCAAGCCTAGTTTACGCTTACCAGCATACAAGGTTAGAGACGCGCCTTGTGGCAGAGCCATCAAGTGAGAAAGCACCTCTTCACGCTCTTTCGCCTTCGCCGCTGGAATGTTGATGATCTTGTTACCCTTACCTTTCGCTAATTGCGGTAGGTCTTTAATTGGGAACAACAACATGCGACCTAGGTTGGTAATCGCGAGAATTTCATCTGAATCCAAATCTGCAATTGTCTTCGGTGTCATCACCTCAGAGTTCGCAGGTAGAGTCACCAATGCTTTACCGCTGCGGTTCTTCGATAGCAAATCTGAGCCTTTACATACAAAGCCGTAACCTGCATCAGAACCCACAAGCCATAATTGCTCTTCTTCACCCATGATCACTTGGCGAATATTGCTGCCCGCAGTGATATTCAAGCGACCAGTAATCGGTTCACCTTGGCTTCGTGCTGACGGTAGTGAATGCGACTCAAGTGAGTAACTTCGACCATCACTGCCAAAGAACACCGCTTGCTGATTACTCTTACCGCGCGCATGCGCTAAGTATTGGTCACCAGACTTGTAGCTCAAGCCTTCTGCATCCACATCGTGACCTTTCGCGTGACGAATCCAACCTTTCTCAGAAAGCACAACCGTGATTGGCTCACTTGGTACTAGGTCGCGTTCAGTCAGCGCTTTTGCTTCTGCACGTTCAACCATTGGAGAACGACGATCATCGCCGTACTTCTCAGCATCTGCTTTGATTTCTTTCTTCAGTAGTGTGTTTAAACGACGTTCAGAACCTAGCAGCTGTTCTAGCTTCTCACGCTCTTTCTCTAGCTCGTCTTGCTCACCACGGATCTTCATCTCTTCTAGTTTGGCTAGGTGACGAAGTTTGGTATCTAGAATTGCATCCGCTTGGATATCGGTAATGCCAAAGCGTTCCATCAGCACAGCTTTTGGATCGTCTTCAGTACGAATGATCTCAATCACTTCATCTAGGTTGAGGTAAGCAACCAACAAACCTTCCAAGATGTGTAGACGAGCCATAACTTTGTCTAGGCGGTGTTGTAGACGGCGACGTACAGTCGTACGACGGAACTCGATCCACTCAGACAGAATTTGTACCAGACCTTTAACTTGAGGACGGTTATCCAAACCAATCATGTTCAAGTTAACACGGTAGCTGCGCTCAAGATCCGTTGAAGCGAACAGGTGGTTCATCAACAGATCGCAATCTACGCGGTTTGACTTTGGAACCACAACGATACGCGTTGGGTTCTCGTGATCCGATTCATCGCGAAGGTCGTCAACCATTGGCAGCTTCTTAGCGCGCATTTGGTTTGCGATTTGCTCAAGCAGTTTCGCACCTGATACTTGGTGTGGCAGAGAAGTGATAACGATATCTGAGCCTTCTTTGTGCCATACCGCGCGCATCTTGATGCTGCCGCGACCGTTACGGTAAATCTTCTCGATATCCGCTTGCGGCGAAATGATTTCTGCTTCTGTCGGGTAGTCTGGGCCTTTAACGAACTGCATCACATCTGGCAGTTCCGCTTTCGGGTTGTCGATCAAATGGATGGTTGCATCCGCCACTTCACGAACGTTGTGAGGCGGAATATCTGTCGCCATACCAACCGCGATACCAGTAACACCGTTTAGCAGGATATGAGGCAGACGTGCTGGCAACATTTGTGGCTCTTTCATCGTGCCATCAAAGTTAGGTTGCCATTCAACTGTACCCTGACCTAATTCGCCTAACAGTACTTCGGCAAACTTAGACAGTTTTGCTTCGGTATAACGCATTGCTGCGAATGATTTCGGGTCATCTGGCGCACCCCAGTTACCTTGACCGTCAACCAATGGGTAACGGTAAGAGAATGGCTGCGCCATCAATACCATCGCTTCGTAACATGCAGAGTCACCGTGCGGGTGGTATTTACCCAACACGTCACCAACGGTACGTGCGGATTTTTTGTATTTTGCTGATGCCGAAAGACCAAGCTCCGACATTGCGTAAATGATGCGTCGTTGAACCGGTTTCAGACCATCGCCAATGTATGGCAATGCGCGGTCCATGATCACGTACATCGAGTAGTTCAGATAAGCGTCTTCGGTGAACTTGCGCATTGGCAACTGTTCAACGCCATCGTAAGTAATTTCTGTAGACATCCGTTAAACCTCTGCCATATCGCCGTTGTTTTGCAGCCAAGAACGACGATCATCTGCTCGTTTCTTACCAAGCAGCATGTCCATCATTTCCATGGTCGCCGCCGAGTCATCGATGGTTAGCTGAACCAAGCGACGCGTATTTGGATCCATGGTCGTTTCGCGCAACTGAAGTGGGTTCATCTCACCCAAACCTTTGAATCGTTGCACGTTGATTTTGGCTTTCTTCTTAGACAAGCGCTCTAATACACCATCTTTTTCGTCATCGTCTAAGGCATAGAATACTTCTTTGCCACAGTCGATACGGTATAGAGGCGGCATCGCCACGTAGATATGACCAGCTTCAACCAGCGCACGGAAGTGACGAGTGAACAGCGCGCATAACAGCGTTGCGATGTGCAAACCGTCCGAGTCCGCATCGGCAAGGATACAGATTTTACCGTAACGAAGGCTGTCTAGGTTGTCGCTGTCTGGGTCAATGCCCAGAGCAACTGAGATATCGTGCACTTCTTGAGATGCAAGCACTTGGTCTGCAGAGACTTCCCACGTGTTTAGGATCTTACCGCGCAGTGGCATTACCGCTTGGAACTCACGATCACGTGCTTGTTTAGCAGAACCGCCCGCCGAGTCACCCTCCACGAAGAAGATTTCGGTGCGGTTGAGGTCTTGCACAGAACAGTCTGTCAGTTTGCCTGGTAGAGCAGGACCTGATGCAACCTTCTTACGCACAACCTTTTTACTAGCACGCATACGGCGGTGGGCATTCGCTATACACACTTCCGCTAACTGCTCAGCCAGTTGTGGCTTTTCGTTCAACCATAGGCTGAATGCATCTTTTACTACACCAGAGACAAAGGCAGCCGTTTGACGAGAAGACAAACGCTCTTTGGTTTGACCGGCAAATTGCGGGTCTTGGATCTTGACTGACAGGACGTAAGAACAGCGGTCGAAAACGTCATCACCAGTTAGCTTCACACCACGAGGTAACAAATTGCGGAATTCACAGAACTCACGCATCGCATCAAGCAAACCTTGGCGTAGACCGTTAACATGTGTACCACCTTGAGCGGTAGGGATAAGGTTCACGTAACTTTCCGTGATCATCTCGCCGCCTTCCGGCTGCCAGATTACCGCCCAGTTTGCCGCTTCAGTTTCTGCTGAGAACTCACCAGTAAATGGTTCTTCAGGTAGAACTGGATAACCTTTCACACCTTCCGCTAGATAGTCTTTAAGACCATCTTCGTAGTGCCATTTGTAGTCTTTGTTGTTTACTTTATCGGTAAACGTAATCTCTAGCCCCGGGCAAAGTACTGCTTTCGCACGTAGGTTGTTCACCAGACGCGTAACAGAGAAGTTTGCGGAATCAAAGTACTTTGCATCTGGCCAGAAATGCACGCTGGTACCACGGTTACGACGACCGCATGTACCTGTGACAGTGAGGTCAGAAACCTTGTCACCATGCTCGAAAGCAATCTCATAAATTTGACCGTCACGACGAACCGTCACTTCAACACGCTTTGATAGCGCGTTTACTACAGAGATACCTACACCATGCAAACCACCAGAGAATTGATAGTTCTTGTTGGAGAATTTACCACCCGCATGAAGCTTACATAGGATCAGCTCAACGCCTGATACCTTTTCTTCTGGGTGTATATCAACAGGCATGCCTCGACCATCATCGATCACTTCTAATGATTGGTCAGCATGTAGGATGACTTGTACTTTTGAGGCATGTCCGGCAAGCGCTTCATCGACACTGTTATCGATAACTTCTTGGCCCAAGTGGTTTGGGCGCGCTGTATCCGTATACATCCCTGGTCGGCGACGTACTGGCTCTAAGCCATTCAGTACTTCAATGGCACCAGCATTATATTGTTCAGTCATATTACGGAATTGTTCTCAAAGTTTACTTGTTTCCCGAGCTTCGCAATGATGCGAACCATATTCGAAAAACGAAAAAGCTACCCCGTCTGCCCCCTTAGCATTGGCAAGGTTATGCATAACAAAGTAGTCAGGGCTTCATACCCTTAAGTTCTTTTTGGCAAAACATAGTCGGAAAGCATGCCAACTATGTCAAGAAACGGTTGGATATAGCAATGAAAACTATGAGCCTATTCCAATCGTCTCGTTAGTATTACAGTTTTAAGAACTCAATGATTTGAGCAGGATAACGCTCAAAGCCGATAAAACTGTGATCACCGCCTTCTTCTACCGTTTGTCTCGCTTGCGCAAACTTTTCTACGGCCTGGCGATAGTCCAATACCTCGTCTTCCGTTTGCTGTAACAACCAAAAAGACTCAGGCGACGCGATGCTTTGTACATCAAGTGCTTTTAGCTCGTCAATATGACAAGCTTCAAGTGTATAGGTTTCGTGCGTATACGGGTTGGTTTGCTCACCAAGGTAATCCACCAGCAATTCATAAGGCTTAACCGCTGGGTTTACAACCACAGCTCGAAAGCCAAATTTTGCATTCAACCAAGTCGACATGTAACCACCTAATGAGCTACCAACGAGACCAATGTTATAGTCGTCTTGATGCTGCTCAACGATATCTAGTAAGTATTGAGCCGCAAGTTGAGGGAAACACGGTAGCTGAGGCACGATAACCTTAATATCCGGTCGCTGCTGTTCACAGAACGCTTTCATTACATTCGCTTTCATGGAAAGCGGCGAGCTGTTAAAGCCATGGATATAAAGCAGCAAAGAAGGTTTGCTCATGATCGCCTCACGTTAAAAAAGTAAGCCCGAACATAAGGTTCGGGCATGATAATGATTAGTAGCCGTTTGAGGTAAAGTCCGGCTGAAATTGGCCATCTGGTAAACGGTTGACCTCCGTCGTAATGTCACCATTACTGTGCAACTCAAGTTCTCGCCAACCTGGTGACTCAGTATCAAGTGCAAAGTCATCGGAATCTGGTTTGAACTGCACGCAAGTTGATGGCGTAGCCATCACACGGATGCCATTATCCAAAACGTTCATATCTTGGTGGACATGGCCGCATAAAATGCCTTTTACGTTCGAAAAACGATTCACAACTTGCCAAAACGCTTCCGCATCTTTCAATGTATGCTGATCTAACCAGGCACTGCCAACCAATAGAGGATGGTGGTGCAAAAGGACCAAAGTATGTCGCTGTGGATTTTCTGCGAGCTTTTCCTCAAGTAGTGTCAGCTGTTGATCGCTTAATCGCCCATGGGGTACACCAACGACCTGAGAATCCAAAAGAATCAACTGCCAGTGCTCACCGAGCATAAGATGCTCAACAGATTGAATTTGAGGAGATGGCAGAACACTGCCCATGTTGGGCTTGTAATCATGATTACCAGGAAGCCAGAAACAATCTTTTTCCAACGGTGCGATACCTTCAGCAAAACGCTGATAAGATTCGGCACTATGATCTTGCGAAATATCACCAGTTGCTAATATGTAGTCAAACTGCACCTGACGATGGAGAATCTCTTGCACCACGGCAGAGAAGCTGTCGGCAGTTCTTACGCTCAGCAAGCTGCCCTCATCTGCAGCAAACAGATGAGTATCCGTGATTTGTAATAGCTTTATACTGTCACTAGATAATTGCAAAATGAAAACCTGATTCGTCCACTATAGTTCTTTGTTGTTTTCCCTTAATGAGCTGACAATCAATTGAAGGCAAGTGGTGTTCTACTAATACCACTTCGTAAACAGAACGTCAGCCATTCACCAAGGAATGTATTGAGCTGATGCTTTTCATCTCTTTGCATCAACTGGTCGTTGGGATAATCATATTTAGCTTTAATGCGAGAAAATTCTCCACCTGAACATACTTCAGCAACTCTCGCATCATGATAAAGCCTGACAGACATCGTCGGTAAAGGAAACACTGGTGTTTCATCACTCTGACATATCTCAACAACTGTGGTGTATTTTGTGATTTCATTCACGGTCAATTGGTAGACCATACTCGCAGCTTGATAGCAGCGAACATCACCAACTTCGGCAGAGGCAGGCAGTAACGCGTTCAGCTTAGCGTAGTTGGTCTCATATGTTCTCATTAGACCCGCTAAGTCGACATGATATCGTCGTTTTTCAGCTACTTGTGCCATTACTCATTCTCCACCGTAGGGGGAACTCCCCATTGTGACGTCAGTTCCTCATGGTTCAATTGCAGCCATTGCAATGCAATGATAGATGCACCATTCTCGAATTTACCGTCTTTCACCCATTGATACGCGGTTTCACGACTAAGGACATGGACTCGAATATCTTCATTCTCATAGTCTAAACCATGAATGCCATGCGCTTTAGTTGCATCCACTTCGCCAATGAATACATCCAGCTTTTCAGAACAACCGCCAGAAGAAGGATAATAAGAGGTTACCGAAGCCACACGTTCGACTTGAATACCCGCTTCTTCTTCCGCTTCTCGACGAATCACCTCTTCAGCAGATTCATCGCGATCAATCATGCCAGCGACAATTTCGTACTGCCATGGGTGTGAATGTTCCAACGCTCCCACTCTGATCTGTTCAATGATCACAACCTGATCAGTCACAGGATCATACGGGAGCATAGCAGCAGCATGACCACGCTCGAACATTTCTCGTTCAACAACGTCACTCCATCCACCAGCAAACAACCTATGCTTAAAACGGTATTTCACCATTTTAAAGAAGCCTTTAAATACGGTTTCTTTTGAGATTATTTCCACATCCTGTGGAGTAAAATCATTCTGTTGCTTGTCACACTGTTGCATTCAACACCTCTTTGAGTGAATCGTGTAGTTTACTCATTGTTCTGAGCTTGCTCAAAGGACATTGCTCAACTTTTTATATAATAGTTATAAATAATTTTAAGCAAACCCCAAAAATTTATTGCACGAGTGGATAATTAAGTGTAAAAAAGTGCAAAGTTTAGAGTAAATATCGTTCAAATTGAGTTAAACTACTGAGAATTAACCAATCTATTGACCGCGGGAATAGAAAATGAAAAAACTGCTTCCACTTTTTATCAGTGCAGCGCTAGGTAGTATGAGTACATCTGCATTGGCAGACTCTCTTGCAGAAATCTACGATTTAGCAAAACAAAATGATCCTCAACTACTAAGTGTTGCAGCACAGCGCGACGCTGCTTTTGAAGCAATCAACTCTAGCCGCAGTGCCCTACTACCTCAAATTAACTTGACCGCAGGATACAACCTAACTCGTGGTGATACTGATCCTGACGCAGGCAGCAGTATCTCAAATGATAAAAATGTTCTATCTGCAGGCGTTGGCTTCTCTCAAGAGCTTTACAACCGAGCGTCTTGGATCACATTAGATACCGCTGAAAAAACCGCGCGTAAATCAGATGCATCTTACGCGGCAACACAACAAGGCTTAATCCTACGTGTCTCTCAAGCATACTTTGAAGTGCTACGAGCACAAGATAACCTAGTTTTTGTTCGCGCAGAAAAAGCAGCCGTTGGCCGTCAGCTAGAACAAACAAAGCAACGCTTTGAAGTAGGTCTATCAGCAATTACTGACGTACACGATGCGCAAGCTCAATACGATGCAGTACTAGCTGATGAAGTGTTGGCAGAAAACTCACTGATCAACAGCTATGAGTCTCTTCGTGAGATCACTGGTCAAGAACATAAAAACCTGAATATTCTTGATACTGCGCGTTTCTCAGCAAGCCCATCGAGCGCCACTGCAGAAGCTTTGCTTGACCAAGCAAAAACTGAAAATTTGAGCCTATTGTCTGCACGTATCTCACAAGATATTGCTCGCGATAACATCTCTCTAGCAAGTTCTGGCCACTTGCCAACGCTATCGCTAGATGGTGGTTACAACTATTCTGACCAAGCAGAAAGTATTAACGACAACACCACTGATGGCTTTAACATCGGCGTTAACCTAGCTGTGCCTCTATACACTGGTGGCAACATTACTTCTAAAACTAAACAAGCTGAATTCGCATACGTTGCAGCAAGTGAAGATTTAGAAAAAGAATACCGCAGCGTAGTAAAAGATGTTCGTGCGCAAAACAACAACATTAACGCTTCAATTGGTGCGTTAAAAGCTTATGAGCAATCTGTTGTTTCTGCGAAATCTGCGCTAGAAGCGACTGAGGCAGGTTTTGATGTAGGTACTCGTACCATCGTAGACGTTCTAGACTCAACTCGTCGTCTATATGATGCCAACAAAAACCTATCTAATGCTCGTTACGATTACATCTTAAGCGTACTTCAATTGCGTCAAGCGGTTGGTACACTAAGCGAGCAAGATGTCCTAGATGTTGATGCAGGCCTGAAGCCAGCAAAATAAGCATCGATATCTAAGTAACACACAAAACGCCAGTTGATTTTTCAACTGGCGTTTTTTTTGTTGGGGTAAGTAACCAAGCCAAGTGCGCTTAAGCTCCCCTCCCCTTTCTAAGGGGAGGGTTAGGGAGGGGGTGCTTCTCGATCTAATTGACGACACTGGTTTTCAATCAGATCGAGCATTAAGCCCCTCTAACTCCCTTGAAAAGGGGGAGGACTGGAATGCGTTTGTGGTTACATTCACTCCTCCAAAAACAACAAAGGTCGCTCGAAAGCGACCTTTAGTAATTAGTTTGTAGTAGCCAGTTTGGCTGTAAAGGTATTACCCCTTACCACCTTTGATTGCGTTAATGATTTCGCTGGTTGAGCAACCATCTTCGAAGTTCAGTACGCGAACTTCACCGCCTGCGGCAATCACTTCTTTACCACCAGCAATCTCTTCTGGTTTGTAGTCACCGCCTTTCACTAGCAAGCTTGGCAACACTTCAGAAATCAAACGCTGAGGCGTGTCTTCACTGAAAGGTACAACCCAATCAACTGCACCTAGACCTGCCAATACTGCCATACGACGGTCTGTCGGATTTACTGGGCGACCAGGGCCTTTTAGGCGCTTAACGGAATCGTCAGTGTTGACCGCAACGATAAGGCGATCGCCAAGCTCAGCAGCATGGTTTAAGTAAGACACATGACCGGCGTGTAGGATGTCGAAACAGCCATTGGTCATCACCACCTTCTCACCTTTCGCGCGTGCTTTCTTCACAGCTTCGATCAGTGCTTGCTCTGAAGTCACACCGTAGTCGGTATCTTGACTACCATGAATCGCTTCCGCCAATTCAATCTCAGATAGGGTTGATGTACCTAGCTTGCCAACCACAACACCTGCTGCTGCATTGGCTAGTGCACATGCCTCTTCAAATGATTTACCCGCCGCTACCGATGCTGCCAATACAGAGATAACCGTATCGCCCGCACCTGTCACGTCGTACACTTCTTTCGCTTGAGTAGGTAAATGGAACGGCTCTTGACCACGACGAATAAGTGTCATGCCATTTTCGCTGCGTGTTACCAATAGTGCTTCAAAGTCGAATTCTTCAACCAGTGCTAGTGCTTTTTCTACTAACTCTTGCTCAGACTTCACTTTACCGACTACGTCTTCAAACTCTTTCATGTTTGGCGTTAGTAGTGTTGCGCCACGGTAACGCTCAAAGTCCGCACCTTTCGGATCGATGAATACAGGAATATTTGCTGCACGTGCTTTTTGGATGTATGCCTGAACGTGCTCCAAAGACCCTTTCGCATAATCAGACATGATCACTGCTTTCACTGCTGGCAATGCGGTTTCCATGCGAGACAACACTGGCTCTGGATCGGTATTTTCAAACTTGTCTTCGAAATCAAGGCGAATCAACTGCTGGCCACGACTCATCACACGTAGCTTCGTAATGGTTGGATATTCAGGCAATGCCACGAAATCGCATTTTACTTTGAGCGAGTTCAGCGTTTCCGTCAGTACTTTCGCTGGCTCATCCATGCCTGTTAGACCAACAATGTGAGCATGACCGCCGAGTGAAGCGATATTCATTGCGACGTTCGCAGCACCACCCGGACGCTCTTCATTGTTTTCTACTTTAACAACAGGTACTGGCGCTTCAGGGGAGATGCGTCCAGTTGGGCCATGCCAGTAACGATCCAACATGACATCGCCGATGATCAGCACACCCGCACTGTTGTAATCAGGTAGAATTGGTTTCATTATTGGTCTCCAAAAATTAAATCGTGGTGAGTTTAACACAGCCTTTTTCTAGGCTGAACCTTGTGCACTACTTCTGCTTAGGCAAACCATTGATTCCATGCTTGCTTCACCCACTCTCGTTCTGCAACAAATTTCTCTTCCGCCACATCGGCATCCAAATTGAGCAAGTTGCGACGATGAATCTCATCGCGCATTGATGTG
This sequence comes from Vibrio sp. SCSIO 43153, assembly GCF_023716625.1. Classification (NCBI taxonomy): domain Bacteria; kingdom Pseudomonadati; phylum Pseudomonadota; class Gammaproteobacteria; order Vibrionales; family Vibrionaceae; genus Vibrio; species Vibrio sp. SCSIO 43153. The sequence continues at coordinate 395,122 of NZ_CP071855.1, read as the reverse complement.
TATGCGCGCGTCAATTGCATCGCTTGATCTTCTTCCATGACACCTTGCGCTATCAAGGTTTCAAAAATACGTACGTTATCGCACCAGCGAATCAGCTTCGGCTTATTGTGACTGTAGTTGAGCACTAGATATTGAGCGAGAAATTCAATATCGGTAATGCCGCCGTTATCTTGCTTAAGCATAAAGCGACCGGACTTTTTCCCACCCAAGTGGTCACGCATTTTCTCACGCATATCGACCACTTCTTTCTTTAGAGTGTCTTCGTCACGCTGTTTACACAACACATCATGACGCGTGTTGTGGAAGGCGATCGCTAATGGCTCATCACCATAGATCATGCGAGCACGTACTAACGCCTGATGCTCCCATGTCCACGCATCTTGGTGTTGATAATCATCAAACGCATCGGTTGGGCTTACCAACAAACCTGAAGCACCAGACGGACGTAAGCGAGTATCCACTTCGTACAGAATGCCTGATGCAGTGCGGGTTGAGAAAATATGAATGATGCGTTGTGCCAAACGAAGATAGAACTGGCGGCCATCAATCTCTTTCTTACCATCGGTATACACGTTCACAGGACAATCGTGCATAAATACAATATCCAGGTCCGAGTTATAACCCAGCTCCCAACCGCCAACTTTCCCATAACCAATCACAGCGAAGCCTTTACCTTCACGATCTTTTACATGCGTTGGTTCACCATATTTTTCAGACACTTGCAACCAAGCTTGGTTCACTACCGCTTCGACAATCGCTTCAGCCAAGTAGGTTAAGTGATCACTTACTTTCATTACAGGCAACACGCCAGCAATATCGGCAGCCGCAATGCGGAGGATGCAAATTTGCTTAAACTGACGCAGCGCTTCCATCTGCTGTTCCATATCATCTTCAGGGATACGGGCAAGGAAATCTCGCAGTTCAGTTTGGTAACTGTCTAGGGGGATTGGGTTATAAAGATGCTGTGGGTCTATCAGCTCATCAAGCAGTATTGGATAACGCGATAACTGCTCAGAAATCATCGGGCTTGCAGTACAAAGGCGAACCAATTGCACTAACGCTGCCGGATGTTCATCTAACAATTCAAGGTAAGTAGTACGGGTGCAGATGTTATGCAGTAAGTGCAACACTCGCGGTAAGCCAAATTGCGCATCTGGGTGGGCAAATACTGCATCGAAGACTTTTGGCATTAACTTAGTCAACACTTCTCGACCGCGAGGGCCAAGCGTTTTCTTAGCTAAGTCTGCTTTAAACTGCATGATGGTTTTTGCGAGTTCTTCAGAGTTATCCACTTTGATATCCTGCTGCAGAACATTTTCTAACACATCTTGCTTAGTCGCCATATCCCATAACTCATGGAAATGACGAGCGACCGCTTCTGTTTCATCTTCTTCATCGTCACCGATTAAGCTTTCAAATACCTTGTGTACATTTGCCATATGTTGCTGCGTTTGAACAAGCAATTCATCCCAAGATTCAAAACGCATCGCAGTAGCAAGTTTTAGCTGCTCATCTTCACAATCCGGCAAAGTTTGAGTTTGCTTATCGGCCATCGCTTGTAGTAGGTTTTCTAGCTGACGTAGATATTTATAAGCCGCTTCAAGGTTATCGACTTCCGGTTGAGTCAGCTGAGCGAGCTCACCAATGGCATTCAAGGTTTCTAGCAGGCCACGACCACGTAGAGATGGCTCGCGACCACCACGAATCAACTGGAACACTTGAGCGATAAACTCAATCTCACGAATACCACCTGCACCAAGCTTAATGTTGTTACTCAAACCACGACGGCGCACTTCACTGCTGATCATTGATTTCATACGGCGCAGAGATTGGATCGCACTGAAATCGATATAACGGCGGAAAACAAACGGACGCAGCATCTGGCGCAACTCTTGATATTGCGGATACATTTCGCTGCCCATCACGCGCGCTTTAATCATCGCGTAACGTTCCCAATCTCGTCCTTGTTCTTGATAGTAATCCTCTAAAGCTGCATAACTCATTACCAACGGGCCACTTTCACCAAACGGTCGCAAACGCATGTCCACGCGGTAACAGAAGCCATCAAAGGTTTGTTGATCGAGCGCTTTAATGATGCGTTGGCCTAAACGGGTAAAGAACTGCGCATTGGCAATACTGCGGCGCGCGCCTTGCGTCTCACCGTTTTCTGGATAAGTGAAAATCAGATCGATATCGGAAGAGAAATTCAGCTCGCCACCGCCAAGTTTACCCATGCCGATGATCAGCATAGGTTGCGCTTCACCTTCGGCATTGGTTGGCGTGCCCCATTCGTTGCAGCAAATCTTGTATTGCCATTGGTAAGTTTCGAAGATCATCGCTTCGGCCAATTGAGACAAATGACCAAGTGACTCTTCTAGTGTCCAACTATGAGTGAAGTCTTTCCACGCAATATAGACCATTTCGCGATTGCGGAACTGACGCAGCACACGATGGCCAACCATTTCATCTTGGCATTCAGCTAAAAGATCCGCGAGGCGTGCACGATACGCTTGTTGTCGACTGCTTTCTGCCAGCATGGTGGGCAAGTCTTGTGCAAGTTTCTCATCACGGTGAATCGCTTCGGTAACAAACTTGCTAAGGCCTGATACAAAACGAAATTGCTCTGCAATCTCGGTTGGCCATTGTTGAAAATATCCCTCTTGCTCGGCATTTTGAACCGCAGCATCGGCGACAGAAATCAGTGACGAAGGCAGCTGCATTTTTCTTCCTTGTGTGAAAAGCACTGTGGTATCACCCTTTTATACCAGAGTTGGCACAAATAAAAACGCCCACAAAAGGTTTGTGGGCGTTTTATCAAAGCTTGTCAGCCTTTAGACCTGGAAAGATTTAATCTTCTTGTCTAACTCTTCGGCATTGCCTTGCATCATTTCAGAAGTTTCAAGAAGCTCTGTAACCACCACGACGGAAGCTTCTACAAGCTCACGAACGTTGGTTAGGTTCTGGCTCATCTCTTCTGCCACGCTGCTTTGCTGACCCGACGCAGTCGCAATCTGGAAATTCATATCGTTGATTTGCGTGACTTGGCCGACGATACCATCTAGCTCAGAGCCAGCATTCGATACCAGTTCAACACCTTCAGCGGCTTCAACCACACTCTTCTCCATCAGCTCAACCGCTGAAGTAGCGCTCGCTTGAAGCTGAGTGATCATTTCTTGAATTTCTACTGTCGCTTGTTGAGTACGCTGTGCAAGGTTACGAACCTCATCCGCAACGACCGCAAAGCCTCGACCCGCTTCACCAGCACGTGCCGCTTCAATCGCTGCATTTAGTGCTAGTAAGTTAGTTTGCTCTGAAATGCCTTGAATAGTGCCCACGACACTGCCGATCGCATCCACACGCTCTTCGACTTGATTTACCGCACTTGCCGAAGAAGCAATGTCTGAAGACAGTTCGCTCATCTTGGACATAGTGTTTTGTAGGAACTGCTGGCCTGTTATCGCTTGCGTTGATGCTTGTTCCGTGAGGGAAGAAGCCGTTTGAGCGTGATCTGCAACGGTTTGGACCGTCGAAGACATCTCACTCATTGCCGTGGCAAGTTGGTCTATTTCGTTAAACTCTTCTTGTGCCGACTCTTTCGTTTCGGACATGCTCAAAGTCATCACTTCAGTGAGCGTTGCAAGCTCATCGGATGCATTAATCTGCATTTGAATTACGTCGTGTAGTTGGCGACGAGTTTTCTCCAGTTCACGCGCAACGTCACCATATTCATCTTTACAGTCCATCCCGAAAGGTACGGAAAGATCTTTGCTAGCCATGAGTTTAATCGCATCATTCAAATACTGCGTCTGACGCAACATCACGCGTGCTGCTGCTAGAAGTAGTACAACAAATACCGCAATGAGTAATGCAGTTTGCCATGCAACTTGTGTTAAGTAAGCTTCATAATGTTGTTGGGCAACTTGTTCATTCTGTGTTGCCGCGAGTAGTGAATCGTAGAAGGTACTCGCATCCCAAAGTTGTTTCGCCACGATTAAGACGGTACTAAATACCATCAGCATGACCATTTTCGGAACGAGCTTAATATCGGAAATTACCCTTTCCCATGGCTTGAATGCCAGCTTTTCCATTGTCAGTTCTCCACCGAGTCTTATATAGTCTTTATATTTCGCCAACTTATAGTCACAGTTGTGCTATTTATTTCGAGCTTCGTATGAAAAGCAATAATACCAAAGACAGCACTAAACCGATGAGCCTGCTGTCACTGATCCTGTCATTTATGGCGCTATTTGTGATCTCAGGCTTACTATTTTTGCCGATTACACATGAAACCCGTCAAGTTCTTATCGGTCTCGATTTTATAATCTGTAGTATTTTTCTATTACAGCTCACCATAGATTTGATCCGAGCCACAGATCGTTGGTCATATTTCAAACACCACTGGATCGACTTTGTGGCAAGCATCCCAATGATTGAGCCTCTTCGCTTTGCTAGGCTGTTTCATATTTTGCGCGTAATTTTGGTACTTAGATCATCAAAGTTCATTCTTTATCAGCTCAAGAATAACCGCAGAGAGACCACTTTAGCCTCGATTTTATTATTGATGGTGGTTCTGATAACCCTTGGTTCTAGCGCCATGCTGTTTATTGAAGGTAAAAATCCAGACGCCAACATCCAGACAGGCACAGACGCTTTATGGTGGGCATTTGTTACCATCTCAACCGTCGGTTATGGCGATCATTATCCCGTTACAACAGGTGGAAAATTGCTTGCTGTGCTGATCATCATTTGTGGTGTCGGCATTTTCGGTATGATTTCTGGTTTGATTACGTCGATTCTTACCGCGCCAACCAGACAGCAAGACCATCGCTCGAAAAATAAAGAAAAGCTGTTAGAACAGGTATTAGATAGACAGGAACAGATCTTAAATCGACTGCAATCTATAGAAGATGAACTGCATGATCAGAAACAACAGGCAAAAAAATAGGACCTTGCGGTCCTATTTTCGTTGCTATTCTTGCCAGTATGGCTCGACTTCAACACCGATAGCGCGAGTCTGATCCATTGCATGTAAGATTGAACGCTCCTGACGGTGCAACCAGCGTTCTAATTGCTCTTGTTCTTCCCCTTCTAGCATACCGACTAAAGGGAGTAGATGGTTCAGCATTAGCAAATCATCGATGCCATGAACCAAGTCAGCCCAAGGAAGACGGAACGTATTACGCTCTTCTGCATCATATAAGCTCGCAAATCCAATACCTGTATACAAGTTACGCAGTAAACGGTAGCGCTGATCCACATACTCTTGAGCGGATAGCTCACGCTCCGCAGGGAACGCTTCCATCAACTCCGCCCATGTACGATCCAGTTGCTTCACTGAGAAAGGTTGGATATTACTCGACATCTTCTCACGCGCTTTATCATCTAAGAATGGCTGCCAGCCACGCGTTAAGATCCAACGGCTTAAGTCCAATAGCAAACCGGTGTAACGTGCCGAGCTCAGTAGCTCTAACACTTCTTCACGGCTTGGTAACTCACCCAATTGTTGAGTCAGCTCGGATACAAGGAACTTACGCGCGTCCAGTTTACGCAGCACGTTGCCTTTATCATCTAGCAGCTCTTCTAAGTGTGCGTGTTCATCTAGCCACTCAAGCTCTTCTTCTAACCACTTCATTTCTTGGCGCAGAATTGCACTTGCTCGGCGCGGTACCATACTGCCAAAAATAGTGAAGGTTTGGCGGATAAAGCGAATCGCATTGACGATTTCTCGCAGAGATTCGACACAATCACGTTCGGTAAAGATTTGCTCGTGATAATGCCAATGCGATAGTGCATGCTCTAACGAGTTAATCAGGCAGTATTCCACGGTGTCGTTTTTACTGCTGTCGACCAGTGCTAGCGGTTTTACTTCATCACCCGCGTAGCCACTCGCTAATCGGTAACCCTTCGCAGCTTTGCTTAGATTACCAAGGCGCATACCACCCGCTTCGCACAAACTGCGAGCAAGGGTAAATAGTGCGTCTGTCTGGCCAGATTTCAGCTCAAGCTCAACTTCACAGATAGGGTCTTGCTTTTCTTCTCCGTCCGTACCTTGAGCAATCACAGCTCCTTGGTCGAAGGCAACTTCGATTTGGCTGCCATCAGGCATGCCAATCAGCCATTGTTCACGTGTGAAGTTAGTAGAGAATAGAGGCGTCAATTCCGCTTGCAGTGTTGTGACATCTTTACCTGCTGGCCAAATGTCAGAAGGATGAAGCGTGAGGTCTGGCTCATTACTGGTGTGCTCGGCATTGTATTCTGGTCTTTGGTGAAGGCCCGCTACAACGCGTCCTGCTGTTTTTACAGTCTGGACAAAAACATCATCAAAACGGCGAATTCTTAAACCAATGTCGTGCTTTCTTAGCCATTTGTCAGCGGTATCAAAATAGGTGTTACCCAAGTCACGACTACTGTGCTGAAGTACTTTTGTTTCAGAAATTTTAGCTCTTAAAGTTTCTGAAAATTCAGGAGAAACAAAAAACTTCAGTTCTATCTCGGTTTCCATAGCTATACCTTTCAAAGCAGATAGAAACAGGATATTGCCTAATTTCTCACACGGCAAGAAAGAAATATCACCCGAATGATGATCTAAAACAGTTTTAATGAGCGATTTAATGCGTTAACATGCGCGCCTTTATAGCCATCGTTCAACATTTCGCCAAGAAATGGTGTATGTTTTTTTAAGGTTATAGCTATTAGGTTGAATGACCATGCCAGTAAATACAATTATGGGGTTATTTGCAAAGTCCCCAATTAAGCCTTTGCAGCGCCACGTTGTGTGTGTCAACGAATGTTGTTCACACCTAGTTAAGTTCTTTGAAGTCTCTTCAAAGGGTGACTGGGAAAAAGCATCTGAGATCCGTTCTCAAATTTCTCATCTAGAGAAAGAAGCGGACGTGCTGAAACGTGAAATCCGTCTAAAACTGCCTCGCGGTTTGTTCATGCCAGTCGATCGTACTGACATGCTTGAGCTTCTGACTCAACAAGACAAACTTGCGAACTTGGCAAAAGACATTGCTGGCCGTGTATATGGTCGTCAACTTGTCATTCCTGAGGTTCTCCAACCAAACTTCCTCGCATACGTTCAACGTTGTCTTGATGCGGCTGATCAAGCGCAAAAAGTAATCAACGAACTTGATGAACTCCTAGAGACCGGCTTCAAAGGCCGCGAAGTAACGCTCGTTGCTGAAATGATTCATCAGTTGGACGTTATTGAAGATGATACCGATGCAATGCAGATTGAACTTCGTCAACAGCTAATGACGATTGAATCTAGCATGAATCCTATCGATGTCATGTTCTTGTACAAGATTCTTGAATGGGTAGGTGGTATTGCCGACCAAGCGCAGCGCGTAGGTGCTCGTTTGGAAGTCATGCTATCTCGATCTTAAAACATAAGTTAACGACATAACGAAGAGCATTATTAACGCGAGTCAGGTGGACGATGACAATATTCATCGTCTTCTGGTCTGACGCGCGTAAAATTTTGTTCCGCTTGTTATAAAACAACTAGGTATTACGATGGATATCCTTGCGAACTACGGCACTGTCCTGATTATTGTTGCAGCGATTTTTGGTTTCATGATGGCGATTGGTATTGGCGCGAACGACGTTGCTAATGCTATGGGTACATCTGTAGGTTCAAAAGCGCTAACCGTAAAACAAGCCATCATCATTGCGATGATCTTTGAATTTGCGGGTGCATACCTTGCAGGCGGTGAAGTAACCGACACTATCCGTAAAGGTGTTATCGAAACATCTCTATTTGCTAGCCAACCTGATATTCTTGTCTACGGCATGATGTCAGCGCTTCTTGCGGCTGGTACTTGGCTTCTACTTGCTTCTTACATGGGCTGGCCTGTATCAACTACTCACTCAATCATCGGTGCAATCATCGGTTTTGCGTGTGTATCTGTAGGTACAGAAGCGGTTGACTGGGGCAGTGTTCAAGGGATTGTCGGTAGCTGGATCATTACTCCGGTTATCTCAGGCTTCTTTGCTTACGTTATCTTTGTCAGCGCACAGCGTCTGATCTTTGATACTGAGAACCCACTATTCAACGCAAAACGTTTCGTTCCAGTTTACATGTTCATCACTACCATGGTGATTGCACTAGTAACTATCAAGAAAGGTCTGAAGCACGTAGGTCTACACCTAAGCAATGGTGAAGCATGGATGTGGGCTGCAGCGGTTTCTGCACTAGTAATGGTAGGCGGCTACATCTACATTCAGAAGAAATTCGCAAACCGTGAAGAAGACCGCAGCTTTGCTGGCGTTGAAGGCATCTTCAGCGTACTAATGGTTATCACAGCGTGTGCGATGGCATTCGCTCACGGCTCTAACGACGTAGCGAACGCGATCGGCCCACTATCAGCGGTTGTTTCAACTGTTGAACACATGGGTGAAGTAACAGCGAAAAGCACAATCGCATGGTGGATTCTTCCTCTAGGTGGTTTCGGTATCGTGGTTGGTCTTGCAACACTCGGTCACAAAGTAATGGCGACGGTTGGTACAGGTATCACTGAACTAACACCAAGCCGTGGCTTTGCTGCTCAGTTAGCAACAGCATGTACAGTAGTTCTAGCGTCAGGTACTGGCCTACCTATCTCTACCACACAAACACTGGTTGGTGCGGTTCTAGGTGTTGGTTTCGCTCGCGGTATCGCAGCACTTAACCTAGGCGTGGTTCGTAACATCGTGGCATCATGGATTGTTACACTGCCAGCAGGTGCACTATTGGCGGTGGTATTCTTCTACGGTTTGCAAGCGGCATTCTCGTAAGAACCACGAGTCTATAGATTGTTAGCGTATTGTCATTATTGACTCAAACGCACAGAAAGGGAGGCTTTGCCTCCCTTCTTTGTTGCACCAACGTTTGAAACTGCATAATATTCGTCTATTTCCGGCTCCAATAATTCGGTGCCAAAGCTGTATCCAAGAAAATCGTTAAGGGATTTACTGTGAAAAAACTAATCATCACGGTTTTGTTTACTTTGCTAGCAGCGCCAGCGGCACTAGCGGCAGACCGTTATATTTCTGATGACCTATTCACTTTTATGCACTCTGGTCCAAACAACACCTACCGCATTATGGGTAGTGTTAACGCAGGCTCTAAAGTACAACTTCTTCAAACAAATAAAGACACGGGTTACACCCAGGTTCGTGACTCACGCGGCCGTACTGGTTGGGTGCAAAGCAAGTTCGTGACCAACCAAGAGAGCATGGCTATTCGCCTACCTCGTGTTGAAAAAGAGTTGAAAGAAGTAAAAGAACAACTAGCAAACGCACGTCAGAATTCAGATACTGAAAAAGCAGGTCTAGTCACGTCACTAGAAACTCGCAATCAACAGATCTCTGATCTAGAGAAAAAATACTCAGAGATCAGTGACCAACTAACGTCGGCACAAACTGAAAACCGCGAACTTCGTGCAAAACTAGATACACAGAAAGATGACATGCTGCTTAAGTATTTCACTTACGGTGGTGGTGTAGCTGGTATTGGCCTTCTGTTTGGTTTGATTCTGCCTCACGTGATGCCACGTAGAAAGAAATCGCCAGCAGGTTGGGCATAGAACATCCTATTTAGATAAAATAAAAGCCAGTCGACTAGACTGGCTTTTTTCGTTTTAAGTACCAAACTAACCTTGCCACTCATACAGAGCCGGAATACGAATCTGTTCACCTTGGAACTCAACAATGACGGCTTGAGGTTGAATTTCTTTTAGCGTGACTTGCCCATCAACAACATCACCTTGGTGGTACTCTACATTATTGATCTTCACCCAGCGTCGCTGAGTATCACTGGAATACATGTGAGTTTGAAGATTTAGGGCAGGAAGACGTCCACGCCATTGTTGAGCATCTCGCTCTAAGTCATTAACCGCAACATCTTGTGTGATTGCTTGCTGCTGATTATTCGCCAAGGCGTTTTCGACTTTCATTGCCAAATCCGGAGATAGTGAGGACAAATCCAAATCATCAAGTGATAGTCCAAGATCATCTTGACTCTGAATGGTTGGGCTCGTTTGTTCCGTACGCATAGACGAAGCTAATAACTCACTCTCACCTTGTACCACATCATTATCAGCGAGCCCCTCTTCAACAAATGTACCAATGTTCTGTGGCCACTCTGCCGTTGGCCATTCGCGAGGCAATTGCGCTAGTTGTTGTTCTTGGGGGTAACTCAGACTTTCAAATCTTGGACTCACTTGAGTTACATCCGCTATAGTCTGCGGGTCTCGAGTCTCTACCGCATCAGATACCGCAGGTGGTTGCGAAAACAAATCTAAATACCAAGCAGCACCAACGGCAGTAAGGCTAACAGGTAATAAGAAGAGTCCGACATGCTTCATTACTGACATTATGCTCCCTCCTTATTGATAAGTTCTAACACCGGAGCATTAGACTGCACACTCTGTTGTAAGCGATCCAATGTACGTTGACCCGCAATACCATCAACGCCAATCCCTTGCCAACGTTGGAACAATTCAACCCGCTCTTTGAGCTGGCTATTAAAGATATCAGTGCCTAAAGGCTGTTCACTTACAGCCTCAGCTAAAAGCTGGTCTAGTACTTCAATCGCAGGTCCTTGCATATCCATGCGCAGCGTATCTTTCAGCGGAGCTTGCCATAGCTCGATGATATTGCCCTGCCACAATGGCTTGAGCCATGAAACTGGCAAACGAAGGCGTTGAGTGCCATTAAGCACTTCAACTTTGTCATCACCAATCGCATAAAGAATCACATAGCCAACTTGACCTTGGTAGTTCAACTCCAAAATAACCGGACGATTTTGCTGCACCAGTAAAGGCCATGTCGCCATTTTACGCTCACAGCGCATGGTCGATTGAGGTTCAGACAAGCATAAATTATCACGCACTGAAGCACGATAACCCCAAAGCTTGTAAAGCTCATTCACCGCAAGGTTCGACTGTGTCTGCTCTAGCAACGTATCGCGCTGATCATTAGTCAATTGCTCATACACGACAGGCGCGGCGGCGTGAGGGGTGGTCTGTGCGACTTCAGCAACCACAGGGTCCACGCTCGGCTTCAGAGGCACGTTTTGCGTCACTACCCAACCAATACCAATTGCAGCACATACACCGATGGCGGCAGAGCCCCACGCAGGCCATTCAAAACTGCGGCGAATCGGTTTATCTTGCTGATAAATCTCTGCTTGGAACTGCATCACCTCTTCACAAGCTTGATGCACCGTTTGTTTATCCACGCCCACGCTACCTTTGTGGTAACTGATGTTCAGGGACTTATCACAAATCAGGTTTATCAGACGCGGAATACCGTGACTGTATTTTGCAATCAACTTGGTCGAACTGCGATCAAACAACTGTTTATCACCACCAGCAGTATGCAGTCGGAACGTGATGTAGTCTGCGGTTTCCTTTTCATCCAGTGGTAGCAAGTGATAACGACCTGTAATACGCTGCGCAAGCTGACGTAGCTGTGTCGTTTGTAATAAGCGTTGCAACTCTGGCTGACCGACCAAAAGTACTTTAAGTAGTTTTCGAGTATCCGTTTCTAGATTGGTCAACAGACGCAATTGTTCAAGCACATCTGCTGCTAAATGCTGTGCTTCATCAATCACTAGTAGCGTTTGCCAACCAGATTTATGGTTGTGCTTCAAATATTCATAGATAGCTTGATTGAGCTGCTTAAGCGTCGCTTCTTGCGGATAGGCAACGTTGAATTCGTCACAAATAGCCTCTAGTAAGTCTCGACTTGAGAACGTCGGGTTAAGGATTAACCCTGCTTTAGTGTCCTCATTCAGGTTGGCGAGCATGGCTTTTGCAACCGTGGTTTTACCTGTTCCTACCTCACCGGTTAGCATGGCAAAACCACCACCATCTCCTAACCCCGCCTGAAGATGCGTAATGGCCTCTTTGTGACGTTGACTCAAATACAGATAACGCGAGTTTGGAACAATAGAAAATGGCAGTTCAACAAACCCGAAAAAGTCCTTATACATAGGATCTCCAGCTAAAATCCTCCCGTAATTGAATCGGGAAATTCCTTCATAGACCTAAAAGAGACTCGACATCTTCGTTTTAGTTCTTTTAGGAGTAATGCAAATTACCATTGCTTGCTACAATGTCCAACGTCATATCAATAAATTAAGAGGTAATGCGTGCAAGTTTATTTAGTTGGCGGTGCGGTTCGAGATCATCTACTTGGCATTGATAGCTATGACAAAGACTGGGTTGTGGTTGGAGCAACGCCAGAAATCATGCTCAGCCAAGGTTATACAGCAGTAGGTAAAGACTTTCCTGTGTTCTTGCACCCCAAAAGTAAAGAAGAGCACGCCCTTGCGAGAACTGAGAGAAAGTCAGGCTCTGGCTATACTGGCTTTGAGTGTTTCTTTGATCAAAGTGTTACCTTAGAAGATGATCTGATCCGTCGAGACCTCACCATTAATGCCATGGCAATGGATGATAACGGCAAACTTTACGATCCCTACGGAGGCCAGCAAGATCTACAGGCTAAACTGTTACGGCACGTCTCTAACGCATTTAGCGAAGATCCTCTTCGTGTCCTCCGCGTAGCCCGTTTTGCAGCTAAGTTAGCGCACTTAGATTTCAGTGTAGCAGATGAAACTATGCAGCTTATGCGCGAAATGGCCGAATCTGGTGAGCTGAGCACGCTGACACCAGAACGTGTTTGGCAAGAATGGTACAAGTCGCTTTCTACATCACGTCCAGATGTATTCTTATCTGTACTTAAAGAGTGCGGTGCATTAGCAGTCGTATTGCCTGAAATTGATGCACTTTTTGGTGTACCTCAACCTGAAAAATGGCATCCAGAAATCGACACTGGAATCCATACCTTAATGGTGGCAGAACAAGCTGCAAAGCTCAGTAACTCGCTGCCAGTCAGATTTGCAGCGCAAGTACATGATCTGGGTAAAGGTGTGACGCCAGAGAATGAGTGGCCAAGCCATAAAATGCATTGTCACACTGGCTTGAAGCTGATTAAAAAGTTATGTGATCGTGTACGCGTACCGAATGAGTTCCGCGACTTAGCGTTAATGGTGTGTGAGCAGCACTCGAATATCCATCGTGCTGGTGAACTCAAACCACAAACCATCATTAAGATTCTTAACAAATTTGATGTATGGCGTAAGTACGAACGCTTACAAGATATCTTGATTTGCTGCCAAGCCGACCACGCTGGCCGTAAAGGGTTAGAAAACCAGCCTTACCCACAAGCACAGCTGTTTATGCAAGCTTACCAAGCCGCAGCGGCGGTCGATGTACAAGTGATTATCAAAGATGGCTTCAAAGGCCCAGCGATTCGCGATGAACAAGAGAAACGTCGCATTGAAGCGGTCAGGGTAACGCTAGGAAAATAGACCGATAGGTACATAACGAACAAACAAAAACGCCCGCTATAGAAAGCGGGCGTTTTCATTTGGATTGGATTTAAGCCGTTAGCAGAAACGCAAACAGACCGAAACCTAGAATCAAACGGTAAATCACAAATGGAGTCATACCCATACGTGAAATCATTTTCAAGAAGAAGTGGATACAGATGTAGGCACTGATAAATGAAGTCACGATACCTGTCAGCAAGAAACCGATGTGTACTGGTTCACCACTGGTCACCAACTTCATGCCTAGATAACCACCAGCCAAAGTGATGATTGGAATAGACATTAGGAATGAGAAACGCGCCGCTGCTTCACGAGTGAAGCCTAAGTAAAGTGCAGCCGTAATTGTTGCACCAGAGCGTGACGTACCAGGGATCATTGCCAGCGCTTGTGAGATACCAATAAATAGAGCTTTCTTCCAGCCTGTTTGGTACTCATCGGCAACCAACTTGGCATTCTTATCCACCCACCAAAGTAGCAGGCCGAAAATAATCGTAGTGGTCGCAATAACGTAAGCACTGCGAAGGTAAACCTCTATGATGTCTTTCATCAGCAAACCGAACACACACGCCGGGATCGTCGCAATCACGATCATCCATGCTAGTTTTGCTTCTTTACTGCGATCGCCTTTAAAGATCGAGGCAAATAGCGCTTGGAAAAGCGTGATCACTTCTTGTCGGAAATAGATCACCACCGCCATCAACGTACCAACGTGAACGGCAACATCAAATGCCAAGCCTTGGTCTTCCCAACCAAGAATGGCTGATGGCAGGATCAAGTGAGCAGAGCTGGAAATTGGCAAAAACTCTGTCAGACCCTGAATCAGAGCCAAAATAAAGGCTTCAAAGTAACTCATGTAAACAACTCAAAAATTAAAGCGAAAAAGAAACGGGTTTAAGCGAAGATACTGACTTCATGGTCTGCCAAATATCTGCGATTGTTCGTCCATCGCCGGGGATCACTAAATTTGGTTCGAGATCATATAAAGGCTTCGTGACAAAAGGATATTTGTAGATGTCACTGCGCGGCAGCTCGGGCTTTTGCTGCGATATGCTCTCACCGAATAGGACTATATCGAGATCTAAGGTTCGATCCTGATATTTCTGCGCATTTTCCTCACGTCCCCACTTAAATTCAATCTCGCGTAAACGAACACTCAACTCTTCGAGTGACAACTCCGTAACAAAACTAATTACAAAGTTGTAGAAATTTTGACTGCTAAAGCCGATTGGCTCGCATTCATATATCGGCGACACACAAAGATCGAATCCTAACTTTTGCAGCTCTTGATAAGCAACATGCGCATGATGCTCTCTATCTATATTGGAGCCCACGCCGATATACGTTTTTATCATGCGGCGCCTCGCTCAATGACCACACCAACAGCACGAGCTTGAGGAACTGCGCCTGGTTTCGCCAAACGAATTTTTACCCAAGGCACGGAGAAGCGTTGCATAATTAGCTCTGCGACCTCTTCTGCAACACGCTCAACTAACAAAAAGCGACCATTTTCGATGTGATTCAATACCGCTTCACTCACTTGAGAGTAATCTAACGCATCTTGAACATCATCACTTTTGCCCGCCGGTTTGTTGTCGTGTGCCATTTCGATATCGAGAACCAACTTTTGCTTAATCTGCTGCTCCCAATCATATACACCGATAGTGGTGATTACTTCTAACTGTTCAATAAATACTTTATCCAGAGCCATCTTCTGTCCTTTATTGCAGAGGTCGGATACCCGACTGAAGGGTTTTGATCGTAAAATTAGCTATCTGCGAGAACTCTTTATATACAGAACATGGCACAATGCAAGTTCAATCGCAGAGAGTATTTTTGCAATATGTAAATTCGCGGTATGATACCAACAACCGGGGATATGAGCATTAAATTCCAATCCATCAAGGACTTCTATGGACGCACTGGCACTGATAATGACGATGGCAGCCTATTTACTGGGGTCAATCTCTAGTGCGGTGCTGATTTGTCGTCTGCTTAAATTGCCAGACCCAAGGGATGTAGGGTCAAACAACCCCGGAGCCACCAATGTATTAAGGATTGGAGGTAAAGGAGCAGCAGCAGCAGTTTTATTATGTGATATGCTAAAAGGTACCATCCCCGTCTGGAGTGGTTACTTTCTTGGTATCGATCCTATCATTCTTGGCGTAGTCGCTATTGCAGCGTGTCTTGGTCACATGTATCCGATCTTCTTCCATTTTAAAGGTGGAAAAGGCGTCGCAACAGCACTTGGTGCGATAGCCCCGATAGGTTTAGATCTGACAGGACTCGTGATGCTGACTTGGCTCTCAGTAGCCATTCTGTTTCGTTATTCTTCTCTGGCGGCTCTCGTCACGGTATTGGTAACCCCCTTCTATGCTTGGATGTTTAAACCGCAATATACTCTCCCCGTAGCTATGCTCTGTTGCTTAATCGTACTTAAGCACCATCAGAACATTCGTCGCCTCTTGTCAGGAGAAGAACCTAAAATCGGTGAGAAAAAATTAGCAGAAAAAAACTCGGCCTAATGCCGAGTTTTTCGTCTTGAGCCGCTGATAGCTGAACTATGCGTGTACTTTGTTTAAAAAGCTCAATAGCATTTGGTTCACAAAAGCTGGCTGCTCCAGAGAACTAATATGCCCCGCTTCGGGAATCTCCACTAACTCACTGCCCGTAATGCAATCATTCATTAAGTAAGATTCAAAGACCGGACGTGGCTTATCCTCACGACCAACCGCAATCAAAGTTGGCAATGCGAACATTTCAGAATCTTCAATCACATCACGACGGCCAAACACCATACGCCCAACACGAGCCACTTCGACTGCGCGCTCACCTTGCAATGCTGCTAAGCTCTGTTTGAATGAAGCCACCAACTCCGGATTCACTTGCTCGGCATTGTTGGCAAAGAACAGCGGTGTTACGACTTCAACAATCGGAGCTGGCACGGCTTGAACTTGGCTAATAGTATCTAGCATTGCAAAGTACTTTTTGTGCGTCACTTCTGGCTCTAGACCAATGAATGTATCCATCAAAACTAGTGATTTCACGCGCTGCGGTGCTTGAGCAGTAAGCTCAGCCCCCCACATACCGCCCACAGATAAGCCCACAATAGAAAACTGCTCGATCTCTAAATGATCCATCAACGCCAGCATATGTTGAGCGTAATCTACTAAAGATCGTGTCGAAGCAGGCGCGGCGTCCGACTCACCATGCGCCCATAGATCAGGCACGATACAACGATATGATTGGCTCAACACTTCAATCTGTGGAGCCCACATTTGGTTATCCCACAAGTAGCTGTGACCAAACAGCAATACAGGACCTTCGCCCTTATCTAGGTAAGCAAGCTGCTGAGCTTCAATTTCAAACTTATTCATTGTTATATCCATTTATTATTCTTCGGCACAATCCTATCACTGAAACGAAACAAAACTGCTCGCATCAGTTAGGCTCTTACAATCAATTACACAAGGTCTTTCAATTAGCTAGTTAAAAATAAAGGCCTCTGATGAGCAGAGACCTTTATCGTGTTGAATATATTTCAAACCTTCAGTAGAAGTTTGATTACGCGATTGGCGTAAGCTGGTCGATAGGCCAACGCGGACGCGCTTCTACCGACATATCTGCCACTTCACCGTTTTTCAGGCGTTGCATACCTGCGTATGCGATCATCGCGCCATTGTCCGTACAGAACTCAGTGCGTGGGTAGTAAACTTCACCACCAACTTTCTTCGCCAGTTTTTCAAGCTCAGCACGCAGACGACGGTTAGCACTTACACCGCCAGCAATAACAATGCGCTTCATACCCGTTTGCTCAAGTGCGCGCTTACATTTAATTGCCAGCGTAGCACATACCGCTTCTTCGAATGCGTAAGCGATATCAGCGCGAGTTTGTTCATCATCACCGTTTGCAGCAATCGTGTTTGCCGTGAAAGTTTTTAAACCTGAGAAGCTCATGTCCAAACCTGGCACATTCGTCATTGGACGTGGGAATTTAAAGCGACCCGGAGTACCTTTTTCAGCCAACTTAGATAACAGTGGACCACCAGGGTAATCCAAGCCCATTAGCTTCGCAGTCTTATCGAATGCTTCACCCGCCGCATCATCAATAGATTCGCCTAGGATTTTGTACTCGCCGATGCCTTTAACTTCAACCATCATTGAGTGACCACCCGATACCAATACCGCCACAAATGGGAACGGTGGTGGGTTATCTTCTAGCATAGGCGCCAGTAGGTGACCTTCCATATGGTGAACAGGCACCGCAGGCACACCCCAAGCATAAGCAATACTGCGACCGATAGTGGCACCGACAAGCAATGCACCTACCAAACCCGGACCTGCCGTGTATGCAACACCGTCGATGTCTTTGGAAGTCAGATTCGCTTCTTTCAGAGCCTCTTTAATAAGAGGAATGGTTTTCTTAACATGGTCACGTGAAGCCAACTCAGGCACCACGCCGCCGTAATCTGCGTGAAGTTTTACTTGGCTGTAAAGCTTGTGTGATAAAAGACCCTTCTCATCGTCATAAATCGCGATGCCAGTCTCGTCACAAGAGGTTTCAATACCAATAATGCGCATGGTTTTCTCAGTGTGCTTTCTATATAGAGGAAATTTGGGCGTCATATTACCCTGCCTTGGTGCTTCAAACAAATTTTGTACAGACAATAGGCGATAAAACGCTTTACAAAGCTGTGTTGATCGGATTAAAATTCCGCACCATTTTTGATCAAGCTGGTAACTGACCAAACAATTGTGATTTGGTTCATTAAATTCCAGCGTTAACGAATAACCCCTGAGGTGAAAGGCATATGCCAGTAGTTAAAGTACGTGAAAACGAACCGTTCGACGTTGCTCTACGTCGTTTCAAGCGCTCTTGCGAAAAAGCAGGTATCCTTTCTGAAGTGCGTCGTCGTGAGCACTACGAAAAACCAACTACAGTTCGCAAACGCGCTAAAGCAGCAGCTCAAAAGCGTCACGCTAAGAAGCTAGCTCGCGAAAACGCTCGTCGCGTTCGCCTGTACTAATAACTGAGCTCCGGAAAGGAATTTAGTTATGGCTCTGATTGATAAACTCAAAGAAGAGCAAAAATTAGCGATGAAAGCCAAGGATAAATTGCGCCTTGGTACTATTCGTTTAGCTCTATCTGCAATTAAGCAACGTGAAGTTGACGAACAGATTACTCTGGGCGACGACGACATTCTTGCTGTGTTGACCAAGATGGTTAAACAACGTCGCGACTCTGTAACGCAATTTGAAGCAGCAGGTCGTCAAGATCTTGCTGATGCGGAACAAGCTGAAATTACCGTTCTTGAGGACTTTATGCCTCAACCACTGACAGACGAAGAAGTTGCAGCTCTTATTGAGAGCGCAGTTGCTGAATCTGGCGCAGCTGGCATGCAAGACATGGGCAAAGTAATGGGCGTTCTGAAACCGCAAATTCAAGGGCGTGCAGATATGGGTAAAGTAAGCGGTTTAGTTCGCGCTAAATTAGCTTAATACCCCACCAATTGCAGCAAGCCGTGCTATCCTTTGGAACGCACGGCTTGTTTGTATCTGGCAGAATGGAATAACAAAAAGCCGCACACATGCTTTTCTCTGTAACCCATTCACACCAATCATGATTTTCTTTTTTTGTTAGGTTTTATGGCTGGACACATCCCTCGCAGTTTTATTGATGACCTCCTAGCTCGACTCGATATTGTCGATATCATCGACGCGCGCGTGAAACTTAAGAAAAAAGGCAAAAACTACGGCGCTTGCTGCCCTTTCCATAACGAAAAGACACCGTCATTCAGCGTTAGCCAAGAAAAGCAGTTTTATCACTGTTTTGGTTGTGGCGTGCATGGCAATGCCATCGACTTCATTATGGAGTTCGAACGCCTAGACTTTGTCGAAGCCATTGAAGAACTGGCATCTTATCTCGGATTAGATGTACCACGCGAACAACGCAGTGGTGGTGGCGGTCAATTTAACTCAGGACCACAAGCCAGCAGCAGCGAAAAACGTAGTCTCTACGATATCATGGGCAGCATTGCTCAGTTCTATCGTAACCAACTCAAGCAGCCAACAAGTAAAGTGGCGATTGAGTACCTAAAAGACCGCGGTTTGTCGGGTGAAATCGTACAGAAGTTTGGCATCGGCTATGTGGCGGATGAATGGGACTTAGTCCGTAAAAACTTTGGTCAGAACAAAGACAACCAAGACATGCTTGTGACTGGCGGCATGTTGATCGAGAACGACAAAGGTAACCGCTATGACCGCTTCCGTGGTCGTATCATGTTCCCCATTCGTGATCGCCGTGGTCGAGTGATTGGATTTGGCGGTCGCGTACTTGGTGACGGCACACCAAAATATCTGAACTCACCAGAAACGCCTATCTTCCATAAAGGTAAAGAGCTTTATGGTCTTTACGAAGTACTACAAGCATATCGTGAACCACCACGAATTTTGGTGGTTGAAGGTTATATGGATGTTGTCGCGTTGGCGCAATATGGCGTAGATTACTCTGTCGCTTCATTGGGCACGTCAACAACTGGCGATCACATCCAAATGCTGTTCCGTCAGACCAATACCGTAGTGTGTTGCTACGATGGTGACCGCGCAGGTAAAGAAGCTGCATGGCGCGCGCTAGAAAATGCACTTCAATACCTAAAAACGGGTAACACCTTGAAGTTCTTGTTCTTACCTGATGGTGAAGACCCAGATAGCTATGTTCGCAAATATGGCAAACAGGCCTTCGAGCAACAAATTGAGCAAGCAACTCCATTATCAAGCTACTTATTTGATAACTTGATTGAATTGCACCAAATTAACTTGGGCAACAATGAAGGTAAGTCGGCACTACGTGCCTATGCTAGCGCCTTGATCGACAAGATTCCTGATCCATACTTTCAGGAGTTACTCGAAAAATTGCTTGATGAGCGCACGGGTTTTGATAACCGTTTACGCCAACCACGTAAGAAAGCAAGCGAAACTCGACCTCAGCCGCACAAAGAGATCAAACGAACTCCAATGCGTGAGGTAATCGCTCTACTTATTCAGAATCCAAGCTATGCTCAAATGGTACCGGATCTTTCCTCAGTGAGAGATTTATCCATACCAGGCCTAAGTTTATTTGTTGATGTACTTGATAAATGTCAGGCACATCCCCATATCAACACAGGCCAATTATTAGAGCATTGGCGAAATAGCCAAAATGAGACCCTTCTGTCTCGTCTCGCGAGTTGGGATATCCCACTTGATGAGGACAACCAAGAAGAAATATTTTTAGACTCACTGGACAAAATAATTGCCCAGTGCGTAGAAAAGCAAATTGAAAACCTGCAGGCCAAAGCAAGAAGTGTCGGTTTATCAGCCGAAGAGAAAAGGGAGCTGCTAGCACTTATGCTAGATTTAAAAGCGTAACCCTGTTTAATTAGTCAGCAACAATTTAATTTGTTATAGTAAGTGGTTTGCATTTCGCATACTGATTCCTTCACCAGATTACGAAGTTGGATACCGTCTATGGATCAAAATCCGCAGTCACAGCTAAAATTACTTGTTATTAAAGGCAAGGAACAAGGCTATCTGACCTACGCCGAAGTAAATGACCACCTACCTGCTGAAATCGTAGATTCAGAACAGGTAGAAGACATCATTCAGATGATTAACGACATGGGTATCAAGGTAGTAGAAACTGCTCCTGATGCTGATGACCTAGCTCTGAACGATGACAACAACATTACCGATGAAGATGCAGCTGAAGCTGCTGCTGCTGCGCTATCAAGCGTAGAGAGTGAAATCGGCCGAACCACTGACCCAGTGCGCATGTACATGCGTGAAATGGGTACGGTTGAGCTGTTGACTCGCGAAGGCGAAATCGACATCGCAAAACGTATTGAAGAAGGTATTAACCAAGTTCAATCGTCTGTTGCTGAATACCCAGGCACTATCCCATACATCCTTGAGCAGTTTGATAAAGTACAAGCAGAAGAATTACGTCTTACTGACCTAATCTCTGGTTTTGTCGATCCAGATGCTGACGATACGACAGCTCCGACAGCAACGCACATTGGTTCTGAACTAACTGAATCTCAGCTAGAAGATGAAGATGATGAAGACGTTGATGAAGACGAAGATGGTGACGATAGCGATGATGATGCAGAGGAAGATGTAGGTATCGACCCTGAGCTAGCGCTTGAGAAATTCAACCAGCTACGCAGCACATACCAAAACCTTCAACTTGCAATCAACGAACACGGCTACGAAAGCCCGAAAGCGACCGTTGCAAACGAGTTGATGCTAGACGTATTCAAAGAATTCCGTCTGACACCAAAACAGTTTGATCACCTAGTAAACGAACTGCGTACTTCTATGGATCGTGTTCGTACTCAAGAACGCTTGATCATGAAGTCAACGGTTGAATACGGCAAAATGCCGAAGAAATCGTTTATTGCACTGTTTACTGGTAATGAATCTACAGATGCATGGCTAGATGAAGTTTTAGCTTCTGACAAGCCATACGCTGAAAAGATTAAACGTAACGAAGAAGAGATTCGCCGCTCAATCGCTAAACTAAAGATGATTGAGAATGAAACCTCTCTGACAGTACAAAACATCAAAGACATCAGCCGTCGTATGTCTATCGGTGAAGCGAAAGCTCGCCGTGCTAAGAAAGAGATGGTTGAAGCGAACTTACGTCTAGTAATTTCTATCGCTAAGAAATACACCAACCGTGGTCTACAGTTCTTGGATCTTATCCAAGAAGGTAACATTGGTCTGATGAAAGCGGTAGATAAGTTCGAATACCGTCGTGGTTATAAGTTCTCGACTTACGCAACGTGGTGGATCCGTCAGGCAATCACTCGTTCAATCGCAGACCAAGCACGTACAATTCGTATCCCGGTGCACATGATCGAAACGATCAACAAGCTAAACCGTATTTCTCGTCAAATGCTACAAGAGATGGGTCGTGAGCCGCTACCGGAAGAACTGGCAGAGCGTATGCAAATGCCAGAAGATAAGATCCGTAAAGTACTGAAGATCGCTAAAGAGCCTATCTCAATGGAGACACCAATCGGTGACGACGAAGATTCGCATCTAGGTGACTTTATCGAGGATACAACGCTTGAGCTACCAGTAGACTCAGCAACAATGACCAGCTTGAAAGGTGCAACAAAAGACGTTCTTGCAGGCCTAACTCCTCGTGAAGCAAAAGTACTTCGCATGCGTTTTGGTATCGATATGAACACTGACCACACTCTAGAAGAGGTTGGTAAACAGTTCGACGTTACTCGTGAACGTATTCGTCAGATTGAAGCGAAAGCACTACGTAAACTACGTCACCCAAGCCGCTCAGAAACGCTGCGCAGCTTCCTAGACGAGTAATCGCAACGATTAAAAGCAAAAAAGGTGACCGAGTGTCACCTTTTTTATTATCCGTGAAGCTAAGTGAATAAAAACTAAGCGCAATTGCCCTACCTAGTGTCTAGACAGCTTGCAACGCTTCCCCTATAATCGTTGACCTATTAAGGCCCCTTAGCTCAGTGGTTAGAGCAGTCGACTCATAATCGATTGGTCCCCAGTTCAAGTCTGGGAGGGGCCACCATATTCTGAAAGGCTCGTAGAGAAATCTACGAGCCTTTCTCGTTTCTGCCCACAACGCTTTTATAATGAGCGTTCTAACTCAAGCTTACTCGCTTGGTACTGCTGCGCTGCTGAAACCAAATCAGGGCGATTGATGAACTTCCATAAGAAGTAAGGTGGGATAAGAAAAGCGATAAAGTAGAATGATTCATGGAAAAAGACATGAGCAATACTGTCTTGATGTTCGCACCATGCCATCAACGCATATAAATCAAGTAAAACACTCAACACTCCAAACACCACAGAAACAACAATGGCTAAGCCAACAAGCTCTCTGAGGTAATATTTGTATGTCATCGTAGTAATTCCTTCTAGCTAATTAGTGCGCTCAAAATTACGCCTCTAATTCACTCGCTGAATT
Source organism: Vibrio sp. SCSIO 43153 (assembly GCF_023716625.1). Classification (NCBI taxonomy): domain Bacteria; kingdom Pseudomonadati; phylum Pseudomonadota; class Gammaproteobacteria; order Vibrionales; family Vibrionaceae; genus Vibrio; species Vibrio sp. SCSIO 43153. The sequence continues at coordinate 371,756 of NZ_CP071855.1, read as the reverse complement.
GACTTTTATCAACTTCATCGACAAACAAATAAGAACTTAGTTTTATAAAAAATCGCTTGCACAAAGCCACAAGAGCCCATCAGTCAAAGTGCAATTAACTAAATATAAAAACCAGCACATAAGCGCTGGTTTTGTGTAAGTGTATAAAACTAGGAAAGGAGCGAAAGGCCTAATCCGAGAGGTAATACTGAACGGTCGAAACAACACGTACTTTCTTGATATAAGGCGTATTGCTATCACGGTCATAGATCGAAAACTGACCTTGCGTTGCACGTTTGATTTTTCCTAGTGAGCTCTCTGAATCTTTGGCAAACTTCTCTGCCACTTCACGAGCGTTCTTGGTCGCTTCTTCAATCATATCTGGCTTGATATCATTCAGCTTAGTAAAGCTATACTCAATGCGATTTGAGTATGGGTCTTGATTTAGCAAAATCCCTTGTTTACCTAGCTGTCCAATCTCAGTTATTGCGCCTCTTACAAGCTCTACTTCATGGCTAAACACCGTCACTGTTTGAGAGGCAATGTAGCGGAACTCCGCTTCTTGCTCACTCCCATACTGTTGTGCTTTCTTGTCAAATACGTTTGGAGAAGAAAATGAAATGTTTCCTTTATCCAGCCCTTTACTCGTTAAGTAGCTAACAACCAACTTAGTTTGTTTATCAATTTCATCAAACATGGTACCGACATCATTACTCGCTACCGTAAATTGGATTGGCCAAATTACGGTATCGGCTGGGTACTCTCTTTCAGATAGACCTTTAACAGTAACAACTCGCTCATATGTTCTGTATTTAACTGCGGTCTGCTGGATAAAATAACCTAGAGTACCCAAACCTATAATTAAGCATAGCCCTAACCATATAGACGCCTTATTAGAAATGCGCTCCATTCATCCTCCTGATTTCATTAAACAAAACGATTTGTCATGTAGATAAGATAACTCGCTAATGGCAAAAAAATAGCGATCGAAAGCTAAATTTGTGTCATATCACTCGAAATGATGATCACAATAACATAAAATCGAACAGCGTTTTATTTTCGAGTTTCATTACTATGTTAAAAACAAAGTTGATGGTGTTGCTCAGTGGCCTACTCGTCTCTGCGTCTTGTCTGAGTGCTGACGAGATTGCCTCTGAAGAGATGAATGAAGAACAAATTGTCGAAAACGCAGCTCTAGACGAGTCAGCGATTGCTTGTACTGAGGAACATTGCGAAGGTAAGGGCTTTGATGGGCGTATTCTGTTAGACAACGAGCCAACCAAGCAGGTATTGAGCTCTCTCGAAAGCCTGGGTGAAACGCTGAACTCGCTGAGTTTTTTAATGTTTGCTGGGGATAAAACCTAACGCAACCGTTGGTAACTCTTGCCTCAATGCCTTTGGTCAATAAAGCTTCATTGGTTTGTCACCAAAGGCTCATGCTTTTGCCTCTTAACTGTCATCTGTAATTTCTACTATCCAATCAGCAACTTGTACGCTGAGGTAAATATGGATAGTTCGACCCCTTTTCGTCTCCCACGTAGAACGCCGTTTGGCATTGGTGAAAACGTTGCTGAATGGGCAACCGGTTTAAGCCAACTTGATAAGTTCTACGCCCAACGCCCCGTTAATTCCGATACCAAAACTTTTCTTCGCTTCACGCTGGATATCTTAGGTATCGACTATCGCATTGCCCATGGTTCACTCGATTCAGTTCCTAAACAAGGTGCTACCGTCATTGTGGCGAACCACCCGCTTGGCTGTGTGGAAGGCGTGATCTTGGCTGAACTGCTATTGATGGTCAGAGACGATATCCAGATCCTAGCCAATCAATACCTTAAAACCGTGCCGGAGTTAGATCAGCTCTTTATTGGTGTTGATGTGTTTGAAGGTAAAGACGCCGTCAAATCGAATATGAAAGCCCTGAGAGCGGCCAATAAACACCTCGCAAATGGCGGCTTATTGCTTGTCTTTCCTGCCGGTGAAGTGTCCCAGTTAGTCGATGCCAAACAGCAACGCTTGGAAGACAAATCGTGGAGCCGAAGCGTAAGCAGCCTGATCCGCAAAAACAAAGCAACAACAGTTCCAGTATTCATCAGTGGTCAAAACTCGAAACGCTTCTATATGGCAGGGAAAATCCATCCTCTTTTGCGTACCCTACTGCTCGGGCGAGAACTGCTGAACAAACAGGCGCAAACTATCAACTTGTCTTTTGGCCAAGCGATCAAATTCAAAGAGCTCAACACGCTTAACGATGATCAAGTGGTGAACTATTTGCGGCTCAACACTTACTTACTCAATCGTGAAACCCAATCGGTGAAACCCTCTTCCTCATCAGAACGGCTCTCTCCAATAGCGGCAGAATTACCCGTAGGCGAATTGCTTGAAGAGCTGAACAACTTACCAAAAGAGTCCAAGCTGCTAACAAGTGGTGAGTTCGATGTCTACTGCACGGAGTCGCAGAATATCCCTTCCCTACTGCATGAAATTGGTCGCCTACGTGAGCTCAATTTTCGACAGGTTGGTGAAGGGACGGGACTAGCAATAGACATTGACCATTTCGATCATGATTACCTGCATCTGTTTGTGTGGGACAGAGAAAACCAATGCTTGGTGGGCGCGTATCGTTTAGGTCTGGTTGAGCAACTGATTGAAAAGCGGGGCGTAGCAGGTCTGTATTCACGAACGTTGTTTAACTATGACCAACGCTTTATCGACCAAATGGGTAAATCCATCGAAATGGGGCGCTCAGTGATTGCGCAGCAATATCAAAAGAGCATGAGCGCGCTGCTGCTGCTGTGGAAAGGCATCGCAACCTTCGTGCATCAAAACCCAGATTACACTCACCTATTTGGCCCGGTAAGCATTAGCAACGACTATAGCGATACTGCACGCCAACTGTTGGCTCAATCAATGACGCTGCACCACTACGACAACAATTGCGCAGAGTACGTCACGCCTTCTAACCCACTTCCTGAGCACCACCGTGACTGGAACACCAGCATGCTCACAGCTCTGGGGGATTTACAGTTACTATCACGCGTAATTGCCAGAATCGATGAAGGAAAAGGTGTGCCCGTGTTACTGCGTCAGTACTTAAGCCTCAATGGCAAACTGGTGTGCTTCAATGTCGACCCTGCATTCAATAATGCTCTAGATGGGTTGATTACGGTGGATTTGCGCGATGTTCAAGAAAAGACGTTGGCAAGGTATATGGGACGCGAACAAACTCATGAATACCTCACCTACCATGCTAATAGCAACCATAAGTAAGGGCAGTGAGTAAGAAGGGAGTTGTGAGTCAATAAAAGCGGTGTGGCGACTCTCTTTTACTTTTCTATCAATTAGATAAGAGCACTTCGTGAAGTACGCCGAAAAGACTATTATAAATACATTCTATCGAAGAGTCGTAATGACATTGATCACACCAATCCCGTCGCAAACTTTCACAAAACACCAAAAACGACTCAGATCACACTTTATATCTAGACCAAACCAACACAAAATGTGACATTGATCGTCACTGTTATTTAATTTGAATTTCAAAAGAAATCAAAAGTGATCAAAGTCACAAAGTATTTTGATTTTAAATTTGTCAGAAGATCGAATTGATCACTAAGATTTTTATTGACAGATTTGAAAGTGGCTTTTTGTTATTAAGTTACAAGTTAATAAGTTGAACTTGGTCACTTAAAAACCGTTTCTCAGCCTAAGAAATGCGGGCGTAGATCACGAAAAACCCGTTGTCAGTTCCAATTGGAAAATGTGTGGTAAATTGATTGGGTACTAAGCAATCAAACAAACGGTTTTGGCGAACCGTTTACTACAACAAGATTCATCAGAACATCGAACGGGGAATTGTTATGATATCACCAGATGCCAAGATCAAGATACAAAATTTTGGTCGTTTTCTGTCAAACATGGTAATGCCAAACATCGGCGCGTTTATCGCGTGGGGCTTTATCACTGCTCTATTTATCCCAACTGGATGGCTACCAAACGAAACGTTAGCTTCTATGGTTGGCCCAATGATTACCTACTTGCTGCCACTACTTATCGGTTACACCGGTGGTAAATTAGTTGGTGGCGATCGTGGTGCGGTAGTCGGTGCAATCACAACAATGGGTGTGATTGTCGGTACAGACATCCCAATGTTTATGGGTGCAATGATGGTCGGCCCAATGGGCGGCTGGGCTATCAAGAAATTCGATAACTACATCGATGGTAAAGTAAAAAGTGGCTTCGAGATGTTGGTTAACAACTTCTCTGCGGGCATCATCGGCATGCTATGTGCGATCCTTGCTTTCATCTTTATTGGTCCATTCGTAAAAATTCTTTCTGGTGGCTTGGCGGCAGGCGTTAACTTCCTAGTTTCTGCTCACCTACTACCACTAACTTCAATCTTCGTTGAACCTGCGAAGATCCTGTTCCTAAACAACGCGATCAACCACGGTATCTTCTCTCCGCTAGGTATCCAACAAGCGTCTGAGACAGGTCAATCGATCTTCTTCCTAATCGAAGCAAACCCAGGTCCTGGTCTAGGTATCCTGTTAGCTTACATGGTGTTTGGTAAAGGTACGGCTCGTCAAACGGCAGGTGGTGCATCAATCATCCACTTCTTCGGCGGTATCCACGAGATTTACTTCCCATACATCCTAATGAACCCTCGCCTAATCCTTGCGGCTATCGCAGGTGGTATGACTGGCGTATTCGTTCTAACTATCTTTAACGCAGGTATCGTTTCTCCAGCATCACCAGGTTCAATCTTTGCAATCTTGTTGATGACTCAGAAAGGCTCAATCGTTGGTGTTCTAGCGTCTATCGCAGCAGCAACAGGCGTGTCATTCGCCGTAGCAGCACTGCTAATGAAGACACAAACGTCAACAGAAGAAGACGGTGATGAAGCAGCACTAGAAAAAGCAACATCACAAATGAAAGACATGAAATCTGCATCTAAAAACGATGCGGTGGTAAACAGCCAAAGCAAAGGTGACGTAGACCTAGCGACAGTACAAAGCATCATTGTCGCTTGCGATGCGGGCATGGGTTCAAGCGCAATGGGTGCAAGCATGCTGCGCAAAAAGGTTCAAGACGCCGGTCTGAACATCCATGTAACCAACCTTGCTATTAACAGCTTACCAGAGAGTGCAGATATCGTGATTACTCATAAAGACTTAACGGATCGTGCACGTAAGCATGCTCCGAACGCACACCACATTTCATTGACGAACTTCCTAGACAGCGAAATGTACAACCAGCTAGTCACCAAACTACTAGCAGCACAAAACCAATCCGCAGCCAATGACGACCAAATGGTAAAAGTGTCGGTAATGGCGGCGAACGACGACAGCTTTGAACCACAGCAACCATCTGTATTCCAAATTCAACGTGAGAACATTCACCTAGGTTTGAAAGCAGCCAACAAAGAAGAAGCCATTCGCTTTGCAGGCAACAAATTGGTTGAACTTGGCTACGCAGAACCAGAATACGTAGACGCGATGTTTGAACGTGAAGCGTTGGTTCCAACTTACCTAGGCGAATCTATCGCAGTACCTCACGGTACCGTAGAAGCGAAAGACCGCGTGAAGAAAACAGGCATTGTAATCTGCCAATACCCTGCGGGTATCCAATTTACTGAAGACGACGATGATGTAGCAAAACTGGTTATCGGCATTGCCGCTAAGAACGATGAGCACATCCAGGTGATTACCACCATTACAAACGCGCTCGATGAGCCGGAGGCAATTGAGAAGCTAACTAGCACCAACGATGTAGAAGAGATTCTGAACATCCTTGGTGGTCAGCAAGCGGCTTAATCACTCCTTTTAATTTGCTCCTGAGCAAACCGAGGTCAGCTGTCACCCCCTATGCGGTTGGCCTCACCCTAGATTCGTTTTAGTCAACATTTCAGACATTGGTAGGTAAGAATTATGAAAAACGCAGTTCATTTTGGCGCAGGTAACATTGGTCGTGGCTTCATCGGAAAACTATTGGCAGATGCAGAAGTCGAGGTCACATTTGCAGACGTTGATGCTCCACTGGTTGATCAACTTAGCCACAAACAAGAATACAAAGTAAAAGTGGTCGGTACGGAATGCCAGATTGACACCGTAACCCACGTCACCGCTGTTAACTCCGCCAGCGAAGATGTCATCGATCGCATTGTAAAAACTGACTTGGTAACCACTGCCGTAGGTCCCAACGTACTGGACATCATTGCAAAAACCATCGCGACCGGCATTGCAAAGCGCTTTGCGGCAGGCAACGAAAAACCGTTGAACATCATCGCGTGCGAAAACATGGTTCGTGGCACGACTCACCTAAAAGGTGAAGTGTACAAACATTTGGATGAATCATTACACGCGAAAGCAGACGAGCTAGTTGGCTTCGTCGACTCCGCAGTGGACCGTATCGTGCCACCAGCAGAAGCCGCGAACGATGACCCACTAGAAGTCACGGTAGAGAGTTTTAGTGAATGGATTGTGGATGAACAGCAATTCAAAGGTGAAATCCCTGATATCGCAGGCATGGAAAGAACCAACAATCTAATGGCGTTTGTCGAGCGTAAGCTGTTCACCCTAAATACGGGTCACTGCATTACCGCTTACTTAGGTTGCTTGAAAGGACATCGCACTATTCGCGAAGCAATTGAAGACCCAAGCATTCACGCAGAAGTAAAACAAGCAATGCAAGAAAGCGGAGAAGTACTGATCAAACGCTACGGTTTTGACCGCGACATGCACAACGCTTACATCGAAAAGATCCTAGGTCGCTTTGCCAACCCATACTTAGTGGATGAGGTTGATCGCGTAGGTCGTCAACCAATTCGTAAATTAGGTGCAAACGATAGATTAGTGAAGCCTTTACTCGGTACAATTGAGTATGGCACTGAAAATAAAACACTTTTGAAAGGCATTGCCGCTGCGTTGAAGTACACTAACGACACTGACCCACAAGCTGTAGAGCTACAAAACTCATTAAAAGAAGTAGGTGTGAAGAAGACGCTAGCGACATACACAGGTCTTGCAGAAAACAGTGCTGAAGTAACTCAAATCGAGACACTTTACAACCAACTTTGATTTACCTAGGGGAGCTTGGCTCCCCTTCTATATCCATCTCCATTGAAGAGTTGGGATAGCTAATAATTAGAAATGTATTCAGTATATGGCAGATAACATCAACGAAACCGAGATCATTGAGCGATTAAACAGCGCACCATCGGTACGAGGCTTTTTCATTGCAGCAGTCGACGTTTTTAACGATTCGATCGACGGGTTAGTGCAACGAATTTTTCGTAAAGATAACTTCGCTGTTCAATCGGTTGTCGGTCCGCTGTTACAAGACTCGGGACCGCTGGGCGATCTGTCTGTTCGTTTGAAGTTATTGTTTGGCTTGGGTGTGCTTCCCGATGATATTTACCACGACATCGAAGACATCATTAAGCTCAAAAACCATCTCAATAGCGACGCTTCTGACTACGAGTTCACTGACCCTAATATTCTAGATCCAATCAAAAAGCTGCATTTGGTGAAGAAGATGGGCATGGTGCAACTGGAAGTCAACGAACCAGATGACGACATCGACCTTGAGTTTTATCAGCTACAACTGCAACGTCAACAACAAATCATTAAGTCAGGGCTCTCGCTTGCGATTGTCGAGATCTGCAATGAACTCGGCAAAGAGAGCCCATTCTAACGCCACATTTTATACCCAAGCTACCTTCAAAAGGATTCGAGGTTGCTTAGGTATAACAAAATAACAATGTCAGCCGCTCTACACCCAAAAACGTAGGAGCCCTACCCAATGTTAAAAGCTGTACTTTTTGATATGGATGGACTGATTTTCGATACCGAATCCATCTACAAGCAAAGTTGGCAATACGCCGCGACCGAGCAAGGCTTAACCATCACCGATGATTTCTACCAACAGTTCATCGGTGTCCAAGATCCTGAATGTGAAAAAATACTCGCCGAGCATTTTCAAGACGCCATCGATATGACACGCTATAAAGCCGTGCGAGATGAGCACTTCCATAATCTAAGAAACCAAGGCATTGCGCTCAAACCCGGATTCGACGCACTGTTTTATGCCATCAAACAACATGGCTTATTAACCGCGATTGTTACCTCTTCTCACCTTCCTGAGGTAAAACACAATTTCTCAGGCAGCGAGTACCTTGCACAGTTCGATTTAGTGATTACCGCAGAAGATGTAGAACGTGGAAAACCAAACCCTGATTGCTATCAGATGGCTTATCGCCACTTAGGTGTGGACGCCAAGCAGTGCTTAGTATTGGAAGATTCGAACAACGGCATCAAAGCCGCACTCGCTGCGAAATGCCAAGCTGTAATGATTCCGGATTTACTTCCACCTCTGCCAGAGCTCGAAGACAAAGTCATCATTAAAGCGTCTCTTGAGGAAGTGATTCCACTAGTAGACCCGTTTGGCTAACTAGGCTAGGACACACTCCAAGTTAGTGTTGGTGACCACTCAATAGCTCTAACTTAAAGTCATACTGAATAACACTAACTTTCCTCATTCTTTCAAAGAGGATTTACTCTTATATTGTCGCTATAAGAAAGCGTGGAATAAAAACTGTATTGTCACCCAACAACTAATCTAATATATAAGCACCTTCCAAAAGATGCAAAAAAGCGGCTCAAACACTGAACCGCTTTTCGAGGGCTTAGAAGTGGTATCTTATGCCACCTTTGATCAAGTCTTGAGACATCTCATCGACGTTAGGGACATCGACTGCATCGAACCTACGTTCATACGCAACACTTGCTGAAAATGAGTCAGTTAGGAAATACTCGGCACCGATTTCAAAGTTAAAATGAAGAGTTGTATTTTTTTCATCAATATCTACTTTATAGTTCGGATCTGACGCCCCGCCATTTAGTTCAAGATCAGTGATTGTGTAACCTAGGCCAGGTTTTGCATACAAACTTAATTGAAATGCTGTATTGTAGCTAACCTTACTTGAAACCCCGAACGAATATATATTCGCTCGGTACAAAGCATATTCATAGCTTGAACCTGAATTGTAGTAGTTTTCGTAATCTAAAAGATCAACATGATCACTACTACCGCTAAATTCTAATGCAAGCCAAGAATTGATCTGACGACCAAGAAAAATACTCACACCGGCGCCAGTATCATCAAGTTTTTTTACTCCGGAACTCACTGTAGCAGCGGAATCAATATTTGAATCAAGATCCAATTTACTTTGGTGAACATCAAATCCGACATACCAACTACTTCCTGCGTTAGCATTAAACGCTGTAAGCAACGCAGCAACAGCTACAAGCGAAAATTTTTTAATCATGTCTTATCCTTTAATTTTAATAATTGAATTGCATATTTATACTTAATAAATAAAAAAATTAAATTTTATAAAGTAATGTGTCAATTAATTAAATGAATTAAAGTTAAGTATTTATTGATTTTCTTATAATTGATATTACTAATATTAAAATCACAAACGAAACACAATAAAAAACAACAACAAATCATATAAATAACAACAAATTAGCCACATTTATAGTGACTTTTATCCAAAATTTAACAGCTATATTTCTACTAAGAGACTTAATTATCAAGAAAGAGCAGGTGTATTTTTTATGAGTAATAGTTAAAACCCTGAAGGGGAGTAAGAAGGTTAACTTGGGCAGTTAAGAAGAAAAACTACTTTTAGATTATAAAGTACTAACTTCTAAAGAAGGCGCTTTTTATACCTCTCTTATTAGTTCGGCGACATCAAGAACATCCTCTTTTTTTAGAAATTTTGAGCCTAAAGGCTTATCTTTCTAAGGTAAGGAAGACGACTGAATCGCTTTTACATCTAACTGCATTACTTCATATTCCATTTGATTACAATAAACATAAACAAATACATCGATTAACTTCTCTAGTTATATTGTTCTTCAAGAACCTAAATCGATACTTTAGAGCTTGCACTATATAGTGTGCCCCTCCCCTACAAGACATGAACACTTGAACGCATCTACTAATGTTGTTTGTACTCTTTAACTTCTGGAAAAATAAAAGGTACATTGACATTTAGCATTAGCAGTTCTATCAGCAATAGCCTAAGTGGGTGATAACCAGCGACTGAAGTAGGTTATTTTGGACCGAGAAAAAAAGCGAAGTCATATGACTTCGCTCTAGGTACTCGCTACTTACATAGCACAACATAAACAAGTGTAATCTTAATCACACCTCGCGTTGCTTATTCTACGGTTACCGCTTTCGCTAGGTTACGAGGTTGGTCTACGTCCGTACCTTTGATCAACGCTACGTAGTAAGACAGTAGCTGCATTGGGATGGTGTAGTAGATCGCCGCCGTAATTTCACTAACGTGTGGCATAGTGATGATCTTCATGGTCTCATCGCCTTCGAAACCTGCATCAGCATCTGCGAATACGTAAAGCAGACCACCACGAGCACGTACTTCTTCAACGTTTGATTTCAGTTTCTCCAGAAGATCATTGCTTGGTGCAACAACCACAACTGGCATATCTGCATCGATCAACGCTAGAGGACCGTGTTTCAGCTCACCCGCTGCGTACGCTTCTGCGTGAATGTAAGAGATCTCTTTCAGTTTTAGAGATGCTTCCATCGCGATTGGGTAGAACTCGCCACGACCTAGGAATAGAGTATGGTGTTTATCTGCAAAGTCTGGTGCTAGTGCTTCGATTTCTTTTTCGAAAGACAGCGCTGCATTGATTTGTTTTGGTAGAGCGTGAAGCGCTTCTACGATCTCTTTTTCTTTCTCTCTGCTGATGCGGTTTTGTTGCTTACCAAGAGCAGTTACCAGCATCAGTAGTGCTGAAAGCTGAGTCGTGAACGCTTTAGTTGATGCCACGCCGATTTCCACGCCTGCACGAGTCATGAATGCGAAGTCAGACTCGCGAACCAAAGAAGAACCCGCTACGTTACAGATGGTCATTGCCGCCATGTAACCTTTCTCTTTTGCTAGACGAAGTGCTGCTAGCGTATCGGCGGTTTCACCAGATTGAGAAAGCGTGATCAATAAGCTGTTTGGACGCGTCACAAACTTGCGGTAACGGAATTCAGAAGCGATTTCTACGTCACAGCTGACACCTGCAATGTCTTCGAACCAGTAACGTGCTGTCATACCGGCGTTGTAAGACGTACCACAAGCTACTATCTGTACGTGTTCCACTTTGCTTAGGATTTCTGCCGCGTTAACACCGATTGCCTCAGTAACAACAGAATCAGCCGTGATACGACCTTCCATTGTGTTGATCAGCGCTGTTGGTTGCTCGTAAATTTCTTTCTGCATGAAGTGACGGTATTGGCCTTTATCGCCTGCGTCGTGTTCCGCGTTTGATTCTGTGATTTCGCGTTCTACGCGCTCTCCTGTTGCATCAAATACAGTTACATCACGACGAGTGATTTCTGCTACGTCACCTTCTTCTAGGTACATGAAACGGCGTGTTACGTTAAGAAGCGCAAGTTGGTCAGAAGCAAGGAAGTTTTCACCCACACCAAAACCAATGACGATTGGGCTGCCTGAGCGTGCTACAACGATGCGTGAAGGATCTTTACGATCCAACGCTACCGTGCCGTATGCGCCATCCAGTTGTTTTGCTGTCTTCTGTACCGCTTCTAGTAGCGTTTCTGAAGTGCGAAGTTCCCACTCAACCATGTGAGCGATAACTTCAGTATCCGTTTGAGATTCAAATACGTAACCACGAGATTGAAGTAGCTCACGCAGCTCTTCGTGGTTTTCGATGATGCCATTGTGTACCACTGCGATGTCACCAGACATGTGTGGGTGTGCGTTCACTTCTGAAGGTTCACCGTGTGTTGCCCAACGAGTGTGCGCAATACCGGTACCACCGATCACTTTCGCTTCGTCTACTGCGTCTGCCAGCTCTTGTACCTTACCTAGACGACGAATACGCGTTAGGTTCGTCTCACCATCAACAATCGCAACGCCCGCAGAGTCGTAACCGCGGTATTCCAAGCGACGTAGGCCTTCAACTAAAATTTCTGCAACATCTCGTTGTGCTACTGCACCTACGATTCCACACATGTGTTTGTCTCCGTTTGTAGTTTTGTTCTTCCCTGACCATGATTTCAAATAGAGGCAGCAAGCAAAGGCCTTTATCCAGAGGGAAGTGAAATATGAAACTGTTTACATTATTAGATTAGGCGCAAATGACTTTAACGCCATGTTGTTCAATCTGTATTTTGTGTTCTGGCTGTAACTCTGCATCAGTAACCAACACATTAATTTGGTCCCAAGCGAGTTCTAAGTTCGGGATCTTGCGTCCTACTTTTTCTGACTCAATCATGACGATGACTTCACGCGACACTTCTGCCATGACTTTGCTTAAGCCAACTAATTCGTTAAACGTGGTGGTACCGCGTTCTAAATCGATACCATCAGCACCAATAAACAACTGGTCAAAGTCGTAAGCTCTTAATACAGATTCGGCTACTTTGCCTTGGAAGGATTCTGAGTGCGTATCCCAAGTACCGCCTGTCATTAACAGAGTTGGTTCGCTCTCTAATTCGTTAAGTGCATTGGCGACGTGCAATGAGTTTGTCATCACGACCAAACCACGTTTTTCATTTAATTGCTGGATCAACGCCGCTGTCGTACTGCCACTATCGATCACAATACGGTTATGATCTCGGATCAGTGATGCGGCCGCTTTTGCCAATCTCAACTTTCGAACCGAAACATTTGAACTCATTTCTTCATGGATAACTTCCGTTGGAATCGCAATTGCACCACCATAACGACGCAATAGTTGTCCATTTTTCTCCAAAGAGGCTAAATCCTTTCTTATCGTGACCTCTGAGGTTTCGAATTTTTGTGCCAGTTCATCAACACTGACTTCCCCCAGCTCATTTACTAGATTAGAAATAGTATGTCTTCTTAGTTGAGTGTTTCGTTTCGACATTTTTTCTTTGACTATAAGTTTCGATTTGAAATTTATTATAGTCAAATCGAAACTTTTAAGTCCATTTATTTCGATCCAAAAAATTAATATTTCTCGATAAAACCTTGTCCTAAGACAATTCTTAAACAGTGATATTGGATTCATTCAGTGGTAGAATTCGCCACCGAAAAGAAAAAAAATTACAGAATTGACGGTTATTTTTTTGCAACTTTCTGCATATAAAGTGGGATCAGTCACAAAAAGGTAACCAAAATTGCCGATCTTTTAGTCATAAAATGACTAAACTTGGTGAAAGACTTTCAGAATCTGAAGTTCCAATAATGTGGCGAAAAATCGATAGATGGCAGGCTCTAAATGTCGTCAAAACGCCTAAACTTCAGAGTAAACAACCGACTTTCAAATTGTAACAATACTTACCGGAGAGTATCTTCCATGAAAAAGACCAAAATCGTATGTACGATTGGCCCTAAAACTGAATCTGTAGAGAAGCTAACTGAACTAGTAAATGCTGGCATGAACGTTATGCGCCTTAACTTCTCTCACGGTGACTACGAAGAACACGGCACTCGTATCGCGAACTTCCGCCAAGTAATGGAAGCTACAGGCAAGCAACTTGCAATCCTTCTAGACACTAAAGGTCCAGAAATCCGTACTATCAAACTAGAAGACGGCAACGACGTTGATCTAGTAGCTGGTCAAGAATTCACTTTCACAACTGACATCTCAGTTGTAGGTAACAAAGACAAAGTTGCAGTAACTTACGCTGGTTTTGCTAACGACCTAAACGTTGGTAACACTATCCTAGTAGACGACGGCCTAATCGAAATGGAAGTGCTTGCAACTTCTGAAACTGAAGTTAAGTGTAAAGTTCTTAACAACGGTGCTCTAGGCGAAAACAAAGGTGTTAACCTTCCTGGCGTTTCTGTAAACCTACCTGCTCTATCTGAAAAAGATAAGAACGACCTTAAATTTGGTTGTGAGCAAGGCGTTGACTTCGTAGCTGCTTCTTTCATCCGTAAAGCTTCTGACGTTCAAGAAATCCGTGAAGTACTTGCTGCAAACGGCGGCGAGAACATCCACATCATCTCTAAGATCGAAAACCAAGAAGGTGTTGATAACTTCGACGAGATCCTAGAGCTTTCTGACGGCATCATGGTTGCTCGTGGCGACCTAGGTGTTGAAATCCCAGCTGAAGAAGTAATCTTCGCTCAGAAGATGATGATCGAGAAGTGTAACCGTGCACGTAAGATGGTTATCACTGCAACTCAAATGCTTGATTCTATGATCAACAACCCACGTCCTACTCGTGCGGAAGCAGGCGACGTAGCTAACGCAGTAATGGACGGTACTGACGCAGTAATGCTTTCTGGTGAAACTGCTAAAGGTAAGTACCCAGTTGAAGCGGTAACTATCATGGCTCAAATCGCGAACCGTACTGATTCAGCTCTAAAAGCTGAGCTAGGTTCTCGTCTAGACAGCCCACGTCTACGCATCACTGAAGCAGTATGTAAAGGCGCAGTAGACACAGCTGAGAAACTAGCTGCTCCACTTATCGTTGTTGCAACGGAAGGTGGTAAGTCTGCACGTTCAGTACGTAAGTACTTCCCAACTGCAAACATCCTAGCACTAACAACTAACACTAAGACTGCTGCACAGCTAGTTCTAACTAAAGGTGTTACTCCAGTAGTTGTTGATTCTATCCAAAGCACGGATGCGTTCTACGTAACAGGTAAAGAGCTTGCTCTAGAATCTGGTCTAGGTAACAAAGGCGACATCGTTGTTATGGTTTCTGGTGCTCTAGTAGCTTCAGGCACAACAAACACAGCTTCTGTACACGTTCTATAAGACTGAAGAATTCAATCATCAGTTAAATAAAAAAGAGGGCTTCGGCCCTCTTTTTTTATATATTTCACTTGCCCTAGTATTCAGTACGCTATATTATCAACCACAACAGAACTACGTACTGTTTAATTGTCGTCACGATAAAAATCTATGAGGTGCATGTGTCTAGCCCAACTCTTACTGATAAAGTCTCGAAAATGATTCGCCAAGACATCCTGACAGGCGAGTTAAAGCCAGGTCAAAAGCTCGTTGTTGCCGAACTAAAAAATAAATACAACGTTGGGGCATCACCAATTCGAGAAGCCTTAGTACAACTATCTTGGACTAAATACGTCAAACTTGAACCACAAAAAGGTTGTTGGGTCGCTCCAGTATGCAAAAAAGAGCTCAACGATCTTTATGAAAGTCTGCGTGTCGTCTCTTCAGTACTATTGAAAAAGGCGATTCTTGCTGGAGATGAAGCTTGGGAACTAGATGTACTAACCTCTTACCATAAACTTTCTCGTGTTAATTTTGACGACACTTTTTGTTGGCAAGAATGGGAAGAGCGACATCATCAGTTTCACGTATCGCTGTTAGAAGGTGCAGATTCACAAAACATGTTTGAGTTCTTCAGTGATTTGATCCACCAGATCAAACGTTACCGTTACTTTGCTATGCAAACTCTTAGTTCGGAGAACGGCGCAATATTTGATATCGATGAACATGAGATGATCATGAAACTCGTGTTAGCAAAAAACAGCGAAGAAGCGATGCAATTACTGGATGATCATTTACTAAAATCGATGCAGCGCATCGAATCTGTACTTGAGATAGCGTAACGCGTACTTCGTAGTAACAATGACTATAAATCGGGCACATGCCCGATTTTTTTTACGCAATATCATCACCACTATAGCAAAAAGAGACACAGTTTCTTCCGCTGCTTTTTGCCTCATAAAGCGCAATATCGGCACACTTGTAGCTTCGTGTACTGTTCGCTGTTAAATCCGTATAACCAAGACTAATAGTCACACTAAGTTCTACGTGTATTTCGACAGCAACTCTCAATCGACTTAATACGATCTCAGCTTCTTTTGCACTGGTATGCGGCATAATGACAGCAAACTCTTCGCCACCGACCCGAGCGACAAAATCGGTATTTCGTACGCCTTGAAGAAGCACTTTCGAAACAAGTTTAATGACTCGGTCGCCTTCGTCATGCCCACGTTCATCGTTTATACGTTTAAAATGATCGATGTCGACCAGTGCTAAGCAAGATGTCGGCGTCTCTGGGTATCGCTCTAACATATTCGCATTATATGTCAGTTGCTCTTCAAACTTACGGCGGTTCCAAAGGCCAGTGAGACCATCTTTTTCACTCAATTTACGCAACTGATCTTCGAGCTGCTTACGTTCAGAGATATCAACAAGTGAAGTAATGTAATAGCGAACCTTACCTGATTTTGCTTTGATCGCTTGCACACGCATAATTGCAGTAAACACATGGTTGAGCTTGGTTCGACAACGCACCTCTCCTTCCCACATATTTTCCTTACCAAGCAGTCCCCAGATTTGCAGAATGTATTCGAAATCTTCTGGCAAAAAGAGCAGCTTCTGAGCATTCCATCCTTCTACCCTCTTGGTGGAATACCCCATCATATTCTCGAATTCTTGGTTGATCATCATGATGCGATGAGAAGTATCTGTAATCATCACAGCCGTCATACCATCCAATGCCGCACGAGCGAGCTTAGATTCGATACTAAAGCGACGATAGTGCAATGCGACGCCGGTAATAGGCAAAGCAAACACGAGCATCAAGCTAAGAACAAATAATGCCTCTTGTACCAAATCATCTATGTCGCGTTCCGCACGCTGTAACAATTTTTCTTGGGATAAATCAATAACAAGGTGTAGATACTCACCGCGCACAAACTCTATTGTGTTGAACACAATCAAATGCTTACCAATGTACTCATAACCTATTTTCTCAGTTCCCATTTGCTGCCATATCTGCGGGTAAAATAACCCAAGGTTAAAGCGCGAGCGGTCTGGAATAATATCGCCATACAGCTTTTCGCTATGCGGACTAGTGACGTAATAACCCGCTTGATTAAGCAGCTCGATATTAAAATCCTTCACTGGAGAGTAGTTTAGGCGAGATGACAAATACTGGACATCGATATTGAGAATAAGGTACCCCTGACGGATTCCATCCATAGCAACGGGCATCATGATCCGGACAGATGGACTATAAGGGTATATTGGCACACCATCAATTTCTTCTAGCTCAATACCCCATGAGCCTATTTGCCCATCTTTTAAATTTTTTGCGTATTGGAAGTAACGACGACCAGAACTGTCTCGCAACTTGTCCGCTGATGTCACTTGTCCTGTTTTGAAGTCATAATTGATACGTACACGCTCTTGCCCCTCAAGGCTTAGAAAGCGAATCTTACGATACCACTTCTGGTTAACGGCAACGGAGCTCCATACCTCTTCCAAAATAGCAAGATTCTTTTGGTTGGGCTGGTGTAAGTAGTCATATAGGCTTTGGCTGTGACCGAGAAGATCACTGATAGAAGAGATTTGATCCTGAACGTTCTCATACTCACGTTCAGAGTAAGCTAGCTGATGTAAGGCTTCTTTTGCCGTATTTTCAATGTTATTTGCCAGCAGATTTTGGTACTTCTGATAGTAATAGACTGAGATGAGCGCGCTAAAAAATAGCGTCGTTGCCAGCAAAGCACTGACCAACTTCCTGACTTTCACGCGTTCTACTACTCTTACTGGTTACTAAAGCAGCAATTATATCACTGTTTACTAATTTCTAAACAAAAAGCCATCGACTAGCGATGGCTTTTCTAAAATGTGTCCATTTACATCACGGTTTGAGGCAACGCTCTCCACGCGCAATACCCACAACACCACTTCGCGCAACTTCCACCACTTCAGTAACTTCTGAAATCGCTTGGATAAAAGCATCCAATTTCTCACTCGTTCCCGCTAACTGAACCGTATACTGAGAAGCGGTGACATCGACGATTTGACCACGGAAGATATCAGCGGTGCGCTTGACTTCAGCCCGAGCAAAACCGCTTGCTTTTACCTTCACCATCATCAGTTCACGCTCGATATGCTCAAACTCTGTCACTTCTTGAACTTTGAGTACATCGATCAGCTTATGAAGCTGCTTTTGAATTTGCTCAAGCTGCATTTCATCGGATGTAGTCGTAATGTTTAAACGCGACAGTGTTTCGTCATCGGTTGGTGATACGTTCAAAGACTCAATGTTGTAACCACGCTGAGAAAACAAACCAACAACACGAGACAAAGCACCAGGTTGGTTTTCCATTAGTAAAGAAATAATGTGTCTCATATTAAGTACGCTCCGTTTTGCTTAGCCACATCTTGTCCATACCCTCGCCTTTGATCTGCATTGGGTAAACGTGTTCGGTTTCATCTACATTGATGTCAACAAACACCAAACGATCTTTCATATCTAACGCTTTTTGTAGACCCGCTTCAAGCTGATCTGGCGTTTCGATACGAATACCGACGTGACCATAAGCTTCTGCAATCGCTGCAAAATCAGGAACAGAACTCATGTATGAATTGGAGTGACGACCTTGGTAAATAATGTCTTGCCACTGTTTTACCATGCCTAAGAATCGGTTGTTCAGGTTGATGATCTTCACAGGGATGTCGTATTGCATTGCCGTCGACAATTCCTGAATGTTCATCTGAATACTGCCATCACCAGTGACCACGACCACTTCTTCTTCTGGCATTGCGAATTTCACGCCCATACCAGCAGGTAGGCCGAAGCCCATCGTGCCAAGGCCACCTGAGTTAATCCAACGGCGTGGCTTATTAAATGGGTAGTAAAGCGCCGCAAACATTTGGTGCTGACCAACATCAGACGCCACGTAAGCATCACCATTGGTCAGCTTGTGTAGGGTTTCAATCACCTGTTGAGGCTTGATACGCTCTGGAGAGGTTTCGTAGGCCAGACACTGACGATCACGCCAAACTTGGATCTCTTCCCACCAGTTAGTGATTGCATCCTGATCGCTGCTGCTACCCTGCTCGTTTAGTAAGCCCACCATGGTTGCTAAAACCTTGTCGGCAGAACCTACGATCGGCAGATCCACTTTTACGTTTTTCGAGATAGAAGAAGGATCGATATCGATATGCATCACTTTCGCGTTAGGACAGTACTTTTCTAAGTTGTTGGTGGTACGATCATCAAAACGCACACCAATACCAAAGATCAGATCCGCTTCATGCATTGCCATATTGGCTTCATAGGTACCATGCATGCCTAGCATACCCAATGAGTTCTTGTGCGTACCAGGGAAAGCACCTAACCCCATCAATGTACTCACTACTGGTAAGTTCAGTTGCTCTGACAACTCTTGGATATATTCAGAAGCGCCAGAAATCACCGCACCACCACCGATATACAATACCGGCTTCTTCGCTTCAACCAACGATTTCAGCGCTTTCTTGATCTGACCTTTATGGCCAGATGTCGTTGGCTTATAAGAGCGCATCGAGATGCTTTCAGGATATTCGTAAGGGAGCTTGATTTGCGGATTCAAAATGTCTTTTGGCAAATCAATCACAACCGGGCCAGGACGACCAGTTGTCGAGATGTAAAACGCCTTTTTGATCGTCTCAGGAATATCTTCCGCTTTTTTCACTAGGAAGCTGTGTTTAACGACTGGGCGAGAAACACCCACGATGTCACACTCTTGGAAGGCATCATTACCGATCAGGTTGTTCGGTACGTTACCAGAGATAACGATCATTGGAATGGAGTCCATATACGCGGTTGCAATACCTGTGATGGTATTGGTCGCGCCTGGACCTGAACATACCAGTACTACACCAGGCTTGCCCGTTGCTCGTGCATAGCCATCTGCCATATGGGTAGCGGCTTGTTCGTGTCTTACTAGTACGTGTTTGATTTGATCGGTTTTGGCGTGCAGTGCGTCGTAGATATCTAATACGGAACCACCTGGGTAACCAAAGATTTGTTCTACGCTCTCTTCAATCAGAGATTGCACAACCATCTCTGCACCTGACAACATTGCTGTCATAATTGCTCTCCTTACCAGTATTCCTCTCCGTAAGGCCAACGGTTTGGTCTGGTTTTACATAGTCTAGGTCTTATTCGTAGCCTAATAGAAATACTTCCACTTTTTCAGCTATGTCTTGCGCCTGTCATAACAAAACGCAAGGTAACACAACAAATGTAACGTTTTATTATCAACGGGTCTAATGAGAGTTGAATCAAATTTTAAACAAGATGCTACAAATCAGAACAAAGATAGGGTTAGACGCTACTAGGAACGGCAAAATCAGAACCAATAGAACAAACAAGCCAAAAATAAAGTGAATGATTTCACTCAAAATAGCGGCGTAGCGTGTTTTTTTCTCTTTATTGAGAGGAAAGAAGTGTGAAAAGCGGTCATAAAAAATCCCCAGCAGCACAATACTAGGCAACTGGGGAATTTTTCATCAATCTGAAATCTAAGTCAGCTTAAGTTACTTTTTATCTGACTTTTCTTTGTACATTTCTTCAATTTCATCTTGGTATTTGTCATTAATGACTTTACGACGAAGTTTTTGTGTTGGGGTCAACTCACCATCATCCATCGAAAACGCTTTTGGTAACAGTTTGAATTTCTTAACTTGTTCAAATTTAGCCAGTTCTTTTTGTAGGTCATTCACTCGCTTCTCAAGCATCTCAACAATCTGGTGATGCTTAATAAGTTCAACACGATCGTGGTAAGCGATATTCAGTTCTTTTGCGTACTCTTCTAATGAGTCATAACAAGGAACAATCAGGGCAGATACGAACTTACGAGTATCAGCAATCACAGCAATTTGTTCGATAAAGTGATCTTTACCGATTGCACCTTCTACAACTTGCGGAGCAATGTATTTGCCGTTGGAGGTCTTCATCAACTCTTTGATACGGTCAGTAATGAACAAGTTACCATTTTCATCAATGTAACCTGCGTCACCTGTTTTTAAGAAACCGTGCTCATCAAACGTTTTTTCGGTTTCTTCCGGCATTTTGTAGTAACCGCGCATCACCATAGGACCACGCACTAAGATCTCGTTATTTTCACCGATCTTAACTTGCGCACCCGGCATTGCCATACCGATAGAGCTTGGGTCAAAACACTGGTCATCCCAACATGAAACCGTTGCAGTGGTCTCAGTCATACCATAACCAAGTTTTACGTTAATACCGATTGCATGGAAGAAGCGACCAATGGTTTCATCAAGCTTTGCACCACCACATGGCATGAAGTTAATACGTCCACCCAACAATGCACGTAGCTTACTTAGAACCAACTTGTCAGCTAAAGCGTATGACTTACGCAGCATGAGTGATGGCTTGCGCTTCTCTTGATGACAAGCAGCCATCTTCGCGCCCATATTCACTGCCCAAGTAAACATAATCTTACGGTGGAATGGAGCACGCGACACTTTTTCGTGGATCGCAGAGAAAATCTTCTCATAGAAGCGAGGAACGGCACTCATTACCGTCGGACGCACTTCGCTCAGCGCATCTCGCACTTGCATGGTGTCTTGTAGGTAGCAGTTAGTGCCACCTTTATAGAGTACGTAAAATGTCCACGCACGCTCAAATACGTGTGATAGTGGCAAGAAGCACAGCGATACGTCATCTTCAGTCAAACTCAAGCGCTCATCGTGGCCTTCAAGCTGAGCAGAGATGTTAGCGTAATCCAACATCACACCCTTTGGCTGCCCCGTTGTACCCGAGGTATAGATCAGCGTCAGCAAGTCTGCTTCTTGCGCCTGCTCTAAACGAGCATTAAGTTCTGGTTGATGACAATTGTCACCTTTTGCAACGAAGTCTCGCCAAGTCATGGCAAATGCATGCTCACCCAACTCAATATCGTCAGACATCGCTACGACTAGCTCAAGCTGCTTACATTCATCGAAAATACTGACGGCAGCATCAAACTGCGGCTGCTCACCAACAAACAGCACTTTTACATCAGCGTTATCAATAATATAAGCCGATTGTGCAGCGGTATTAGTTGGGTAGATAGGAACAGTCACACCACGTAATTGCAACGCCGCGAAATCAGCGATGGTCCATTGCGGCATGTTGTTTGAGAAGATACCGATCTTATCTTGAACGCCCAATCCTTGAGCCAAAAGAGCAAGTGACAAAGCATCTACTTGCTGCCCAAACTGCTCCCAAGTAATACCCTGCCACGCATCACCCACTTTATGTTTGAGTGCAACACGGGTACCACCTTTCGCAATTTGTTCACGAATACGTTTAACGATATGAAAATCTAACTTGGCCATTCTCTACATTACCTTTTGGCTTACAGGCGTAAGCTATTTGAGCGAACAAGTGTAACCTCGACGCCTAAAAACGCAACTGACCATTATCAAACTTATCATTATTAAGAGAGCACTATCACTAATGAGAGCTTAGCATGCCTTTAACTGCTGAAGGTTTAATCAAGTTAAGTCGCTGTTTCAGCTATTAATTGGTAGAAATAAAAAGACCCCGAGAGACTAAGTTCTCTCGGGGCCAAGGAATTGTAAAAATTGATGATTACAAATCCAGTCTGACCAGTTAGTCAGGCTAAAAATCCAGCTTATTTAAGCGCTACCACTTCACCACAAGTGATCATAAGTTGATCACGTAGCCAAATGTGACCTTTATCTTTCTCACTTGATTCATGCCAGCTTAGGTAACCACTGATTTCTTTGTTTTCAAATGGGAAATCTAGGATTTGTAGTTGATCGCTGTTTACTGCGTTCTCAGCCATCCAGCGTGGTGCGATAGTCACAAGCTCAGATTGGCTCACTACGTATAGTAGGTTGCTTAGGCTTGAACCTTCGTATGCTGCTTGGCAATCAAGCTCACGGTATGCTTGCTCAGAGAAGCTACGTTGACCGTGTACGCGTGATAGTTTTGCGTGTTTTTCGTTGATCAGTAGCTCTGCAGAAACACCGCCTTGGATACGAGGGTGAGTCTTAGAAGCAATCACAACCAACTCATCTTTGAAGATCTCAGTACTTGAGAAGCCCTGATCATCGAAGCGCGCATAGTCAATTACAAAGTCGATTTCTTGGTAGCGCATACGCTCAGATAGAAGGCGGTCGAATTCTGCATCCAAATGAAGTTGCACACTCGGTGCCTGCTCATTAATGCTAGCCATAATTTTAGGCGCGAATCGCATATCACACGGGCTGCAAATCGCCAGTTTAAATAGACGAGTCGAAGACTCTGGTTGGAATACTGAGCTTGGTAGTTCGTTACGAATAAGCTGTAGTGCTTGGCGGATTGGGCCAAACAGTTGGCGAGCGCGTTGTGTTGGCTGAATACCACGGCCCTGACGCATAAATAGCTCATCGTTGAACATCACTTTTAGACGTGCAACGGCATTACTAACCGCTGGCTGTGACATACCTAGGTTATGCGCTGCGCGGGTAATATTCTGTTCTTGCATCACTGCATCAAAAACCGTTAATAGGTTCAAATCTACCCCACGTAGGGTACTTTCCATACGGTAGCTTGCAATTGCGCTCATCGCGTCTTTTTTGTCTAACATTGAGTGCGCCTCTTGTGTAATCGTCAATTTGGTTCAGTGAATTCTTATTAAATATGGACTCAAGTTTACGCACCACTGGCACTCATTGAGTTCTCACATATTTAACGAATAGAAAACCGAGTTATTATTATATTTATCGTCCGGATAATTCCGGCTCGACCCGTACTATCAACTAATCAATCATGGTTTATCAACTAGATTGATATTTAATCACTATATTTTAGCCTTTTTATTATTTAATCATTAAAAATCAACCAGTTGATAAAAATATAAAAAACCATAAAAAAGATAAAATGAGGAAGTAAAGCAATCTATTGAGGAGAGTTATGGCTATCGAATGGCCGAAGAATACAAATTGACGACAGCTATTAATTCGACAAACTTTCACAAACTGGGGGTTATGGTTCCGATGCAAATCTCAACAGTTAAGCCAGATCATAACCAATTTGTTCAACCTAGATATATATGCAAGGCAGGAGTAATTCTCATCCACTGAGAGAAGGTGGAGAAAAGGGACACTTTTTCAGCTGAATAAGATGAATGATAGAAAGCGTAAATATATATACTCAAGTCACTTCAAGATACAGGATTCAAAGCGTTGTCACTGTTTCCCTGTTTAGTGAAAATAAGCAAGAAAAACAACGAAGCGGAATAGCTCGCTCTTTCCAAGTTGTTTGGCGATGCGACTTAGTTATCAAAGAACGAGCTTCAAATTAATGCCTCGCCTTCAAACCAAATCATTCTCACTAAACCAAGCATCTCGAGGTTACTTGAGTATAAGTCTAGAAGCGCACGGGCAAACGCTCACTGATAAGTCATATTGACTGATTGTATTAATCAAATAGCTATAGAGACACTTCTGCATAACTGGGGAAATCCACTTTATCCCATAACTGTTTTGCAAGAGATTCAGGTGAGTCCCATACGCCCTGAACAACCCATTCGGCAATCGCACTGGCTACATCCGGATAATGAATACTTTCAGCTTGTTCCTCACATAGCCATTGCCTCACCGTCCCAACATCTAGAGCGTCCATAGAATATGCCAGGCCTAACGCTTCCAATGTTGCAACATTGCTTTGTTGCTCGAACTGCCCGGATAAAGGTTTGAGTAATAGCTTCTTTCCTAAAGAGAGCGCCTCTGATGGCAACTCAAAACCACCATTCGCAATCACTCCAATACAACTTTGGAGGTGATGTTGAAAGTGAGTGTGACTCAGCGGCCTCAATTCAACATTCTCAATACGTTCACTTTCAATTACATCAGGGTGATAACAGATGAACGCTTGTTGATTGAAGTGGAATAACAAATCGCAAATGTCTTCTATTGACTCAAATGGCAAGTACACTAAAACAAAATCTTGACTATCAGCTGTATAGTCAAGCGTATGAACGATAGGCGGCAAGATGGGCTGCTCAAAATGATACCAATGTAATCCAAGCAGATACTGTGATGGAGCAAAATGCTTAATCATCGACTTATCAAGCCAGTTAGCACCCTTTGAAGGTACTGGGTAGCGGAATGCATTCTGATGGCTAATGCCAATGCAAGGTGTATTTTGCTTGCGTGCCGCCCATGCCGAAACAGGTTCAAAGTCATTGATAACCAAATCATAGGGCGATAAATCAAGCTGATTCACCTCTTTGAAGAACTGAATAAAGTTGGAGTTCAATGCCGTTTTAACGTAATTAACTGACCCCTTTTCAGTAATAAAAGAAAAGCCTCGGCGAGTTTGATAATCTCCAAATGACTCCATCGAAAAGTACTTCTCTGGAGCGCGGCCAGAAAACAAAAAATCAACCTGCACATCGTGAACCTTAAATGCTTCACTCATGGCTCTTGCACGTGCGATATGACCATTTCCCGTCCCTTGAACACCATATAGTATTTTCATGAACTAGCCTCCTACGATAGCAATAGCAAGCGAACCACACATGCTACCTAGCAGTGCTCCAATAATGATATCGGTAAAGAAGTGAACACCGAGCAATATACGCGATATCCCTATCAAGCTAGCCCAAGCAACAGCAAACATACCTAACTCTGGGTAGAAATGGTGGATAAGCGTAGCCATCAAAAATCCAGCGGCGGTA
The DNA here is from genome assembly GCF_023716625.1 of Vibrio sp. SCSIO 43153. Lineage (NCBI taxonomy): Bacteria > Pseudomonadati > Pseudomonadota > Gammaproteobacteria > Vibrionales > Vibrionaceae > Vibrio > Vibrio sp. SCSIO 43153. The sequence goes on along the minus strand of NZ_CP071855.1, from coordinate 346,300 downwards.
TGACCTGAAGGTAAGCTATAACGATCTGAAGGGGTGATAAAAGCAGGCAGTAAAGCACTTAACTCTTCAGGGCGACGTCGCTTAAAACTATTTTTCAACATCCAGTAAATGGGTAACTCGATGGCAAATGCGGTCAATCCAGCAAATAAGAACCAATGACCATGTTGCTTATCAAGAAACCAAGCCAATAGGCCTAACACTATGTAGAGATGCCCATCACCACTGTGGGAGACACCTTTACTAATATTCGCGACTTGCTGATTGAAGCGGTGTTGCAAACACACACTGGAAAATGCCAAATCAAACTTGGCAATGCTTGCGATTGGCTGGGTAATTGTCTCTAAAGCTCGCATGTAACTGTCCTTTACTTTGACAACGACTTTGTATGAAAAAGTAGGCGTTGAAGGTGACAACTACATGACGAGAAGTTGGACAATTAATGACAAAAGCCCCTTTATCATCAGTGTAAAGAGGCTAAAGCGATAAAATAATGAGAGGGATTAGTAAGTTCTATGAATATCTTGGGAAGAGATAGGATCTGCAATAAACCACAGTTTTCGATCTTTGCGGCACGCCTTAATAGCACCAGATGATTGTTCTCCTTCTTTAGTAAGTTCATAGTTTAAGAATCTGCAAGTGTAGTTACCAAAGAAGCCTTTCAACGGCAAATCAATCTCGGAATTAGCTTGAGTGTGGTAGTTTACAGACAATAAAGGGTTAGGTTGAGTAGATAAAATATCTCTTTGAACGACGTTGCTTCGCACGTAATCACGATGAACGTAACCTCTTATCACTCCTTTTTGCTCTACCAACAACCATGGTTTACCTACAACTTTGGCTAGTGCATTAAAAACCTCACCTTTTTGAAGTTCACCAAGTTTATCAGCATGTTTGCCCGGCTCAGATCTTAAATTCAGTACAGTTTTAGAGCGGTAGGAAACCCCCAAAAACTCTAGATTCTGATAGCCCCTCACTTCCTCTTCAGTGTACTTACTAATAGATTTAGATTTATATTCAACTGGTTGAACGTGAATTTTCCACCAAGCATAAGTGGACGGGTCTTTACCTTTCCAGTTACTTTTAGAATCAGACTCTAATGCTTCTAGTATCTGATTTAAAAAATAATCTCGCCCCTGCTGACTTAAGTACAGGTCCATCTGTTCGGTCATTATCATGACACTCTCAGAGTGGCTCGCCGCTTTTTCTTTTGATATTTGATCGGATTGTATCTTCGGTTGAAAATGCAGCATCTGACACCCTGCTAAAAGCAATGCACTCAAAACTAACATTGAGTGACCAAGTTGTTTTCTTAAGCCCATGGCACCTTCCTTCGCCTAATTCTATCTGCCTGGTAACGCCCCTACTATAAAATGCAAGGATTGAATTATCTCAATAAAATCTGACGTTTGTGTGCTAAGTCGCAAACGATATATCTATATAAGAACTTGAATTCCCATTCGGCTGACATCCATCATTTAAGGTAATCATGGAAAAGCTATATGTAACAAAGTTTAAAGGATATGAAACTAATACGGCGCTCCCATAGCCTTTATCCGAATAGCAAAGCCCATGTCAGATAAGCTAAACCTCATCCAATATGAATAAAAAATCAACTTTAGGGTTGACGTGTTCCATTGAGTGCGGTACTAATTTGTTAACTTAATTTTGTGGAATGCTTAACAACTATGTCAGCACGTTTTTCTATCCTGCTTAGCCTCCTCCTGATCGTGACCAATTCGCGCGGGTAGGCTGTGGAAGAAAAATAACCACACCAATTTCTAAGAAGCCCGCATGCAAATGCGGGTTTTTTTATATCTAAATACCGGAAGTAAACGATTAAATTGCACGAAAAGTGCAGAAATCATGAAGGAAGCAAACATGAACGATCAGGTCATTATATTCGACACCACGTTGCGTGATGGCGAACAAGCGTTGTCAGCAAGCTTGACGGTTAAAGAAAAACTGCAGATTGCCTATGCGCTGGAAAGGCTAGGCGTTGATGTTATTGAAGCGGGTTTTCCTGTTTCTTCTCCGGGTGATTTCGAGTCCGTACAAACCATCGCAAAACACATTAAAAACAGCCGAGTTTGTGCCCTTTCGCGTGCCGTTGCGAAAGACATTGATGCTGCCGCTGAAGCGCTAAAAGTCGCAGACGCATTCCGAATCCACACTTTCATCTCGACTTCGACTGTTCACGTTCAAGACAAACTGCGCCGCAGCTACGACGATGTTGTAGAAATGGGCGTGAAAGCCGTAAAACACGCACGTAACTACACCGATGACGTTGAGTTTTCTTGTGAAGATGCTGGTCGCACCCCTATCGACAATCTATGTCGTATGGTTGAAGCGGCTATTGATGCTGGCGCAAGCACCATCAATATCCCAGATACCGTTGGCTACACAGTACCAAGTGAATTTGGCGGCATCATTGAGACGCTATTCAACCGTGTACCAAACATCGACAAAGCGATCATCTCTGTTCACTGCCACGATGATTTGGGTATGTCTGTTGCCAACTCTATCGCTGCCGTTCAAGCGGGCGCTCGTCAGGTAGAGGGCACTATCAACGGTATCGGTGAGCGTGCGGGTAACTGTTCTCTTGAAGAAATCGCGATGATCCTAAAAACGCGCCAAGAATTCATGGGCGTGCATACCGGTCTAAAACACGACGAAATCCATCGTACCAGCAAGTTGGTCAGCCAGCTTTGTAACATGCCAATCCAGAGCAACAAGGCGATCGTTGGTGCCAACGCATTTAGCCATTCTTCAGGGATCCACCAAGATGGCATGCTAAAGAACAAAAACACTTACGAGATCATGACGCCTGAGTCAATTGGCCTTAAGAACCAAGCATTGAACCTAACCAGTCGCAGTGGCCGTGCTGCGGTTAAGAGCCACATGGACGCGATGGGCTACAAAGAAGAAGAGTACAACCTAGATGCGCTGTACGAAGACTTCTTGAAGCTTGCTGACCGCAAAGGTCAGGTGTTCGACTACGATCTAGAAGCACTAATGCACTTCTCGAACTTGCGCGAAGAAGACGACTTCTACAAGTTGAACTACCTAAGCGTGCAATCTGGCAGCGTAATGGCAACCACCAGCGTCAAAATGCAATGTGGCGATGAAGAAATGTGTGAAGCTGCCGTCGGTAATGGCCCAGTTGATGCGCTATACCAATGTATCTACCGCGTGACCGGTTACGAGATCGTCCTAGACAAGTTCGACCTAACCGCAAAAGGCGAAGGTGAAGACGGTCTTGGTCAAGCAGACATCATCGCTAACTACAAAGGCCGTAAGTACCACGGTACAGGCGTTTCTACCGATATTGTAGAAGCATCTGGCCAAGCGCTATTACACGTCATCAACAGCATTCATCGTGCCGACAAGATTGAAGAGATGAAGCAAAAGAGAATTGCGACGGTTTAATCATTAATTCAAGGAGCTTGAGTCCCACAACGCAGGCTCCAACCAAATTCGTTTTAGACAAGCTCAAAAAAATTAGAAAATTTAAAGGATTAACATGACAGACAAATCATACAAAATTGCCGTTTTACCAGGCGACGGCATCGGCCCAGAAGTAATGGCGCAAGCACATAAAGTGTTGGATGCAATCGAAAAGAAGCACGGCATTGCGTTTGAGCGTGACGAGCACGATGTAGGTGGTATCGCTATCGATAATCACGGCTGTCCACTTCCAGAAAGCACAGTAAAAGCGTGTGAAGAGTCTGATGCAGTCCTATTCGGCTCTGTTGGCGGTCCTAAGTGGGAACACTTGCCACCAAATGACCAACCTGAACGCGGTGCCCTACTACCACTGCGCAAGCACTTCCAACTGTTCTGTAATCTACGCCCAGCACAAATTCACTCAGGTCTTGAAGCTTTCTCACCACTACGCGCAGACATCTCAGGTCGCGGCTTTGACATCGTGGTTGTCCGTGAACTAACAGGCGGTATCTACTTCGGCCAACCAAAAGGTCGTGAAGGTGAAGGTCCAACAGAAAAAGCGTTCGACACTGAGGTGTATCACCGCTTTGAGATCGAACGTATTGCAAAAATCGCTTTTGAGTCTGCTCGTCTACGTCGCAAGAAAGTGTGCTCTATCGACAAAGCGAACGTTCTACAAAGCTCTATCCTATGGCGTGAAGTAGTCGAAGAAATCGCAAAAGACTACCCAGATGTTGAGCTGTCACACATGTACATTGATAACGCAACTATGCAGCTTATCAAAGACCCAGCACAATTCGACGTAATGCTATGTTCAAACATCTTCGGCGACATCATTTCTGATGAGTGCGCGATGATCACTGGCTCTATGGGCATGCTGCCTTCAGCGAGCCTAAACGAAAGCAAATTTGGTCTGTACGAGCCAGCAGGCGGCAGTGCACCAGATATCGCAGGTAAGAACATCGCTAACCCAGTGGCGCAAATCCTATCAGCGGCACTGATGTTGCGTTACAGCCTAGGTGAAGAAACGGCGGCACAAGACATTGAGGCGGCAGTTTCAAAAGCACTATCAGCGGGTGAGCTAACAGGCGACCTTGCCGGTGACAACCCAGCACTTTCGACGTCTGAGATGGGCGATAAGATCGCTGAGTACATCTTAAACTCATAATACAGAACAGATTCATAATAAATACTAAATCCTCTATCCACCAATGGCTTACCTCTAAGTCATTGGTGCTAAAACAAAGCGACAAGGATAACGAGGAAAGGAAGCAAACAATGGGCAAAACATTATACGAAAAAGTCTACGACGCACACGTTGCCGTCGCAGCAGAAGGGGAAAACCCAATCTTGTACATCGACCGTCACTTGGTACATGAAGTGACGTCTCCGCAAGCATTTGACGGCTTGCGTGAAAAAGGTCGTAAAGTGCGCCAGGTCAGCAAAACTTTTGCCACCATGGACCACAATGTTTCTACTACAACCAAAGACATCAACGCATCCGGTGAGATGGCACGTATCCAGATGGAAACGCTATCGAAAAACTGTGAAGAATTTGGCGTTACGCTTTACGACATCAACCACAAATACCAAGGTATTGTCCACGTCATGGGCCCTGAGCTTGGTATTACCCTACCGGGCATGACCATTGTTTGTGGTGACTCGCACACGGCTACACATGGTGCATTCGGCTCTCTGGCTTTTGGTATTGGTACATCTGAAGTTGAGCACGTATTAGCAACTCAAACGCTAAAACAAGCGCGCGCTAAAACGATGAAGATCGAAGTGAAAGGCAAAGTGGCGCCGGGCATCACGGCGAAAGACATCGTGCTAGCGATCATCGGTGAGACCACAGCTGCTGGCGGTACAGGCTACGTGGTTGAATTCTGTGGTGAAGCGATCACCGACCTTTCAATGGAAGGCCGCATGACCGTATGTAACATGGCGATTGAGCTAGGTGCGAAAGCCGGTTTGATTGCACCAGATGAAACCACATTCGAATACATTAAAGGCCGTAAATTCTCACCTCAAGGTGCGGACTTTGATGCAGCGGTAGAATACTGGAAGACATTAAAAACTGACGATGATGCTCAGTTTGATGCGGTCGTGACGCTAAACGCAGCAGACATCAAACCACAAGTCACTTGGGGTACTAACCCCGGCCAAGTGATCGCGGTAGACCAACCAATCCCAGCACCAGAAAGCTTTGCCGATCCAGTAGAAAAAGCCTCGGCAGAAAAAGCGTTGGCGTACATGGGTCTAGAAGCAGGCAAATCATTGTCTGATTACAACGTCGATAAGGTCTTCGTTGGTTCTTGTACTAACTCACGTATCGAAGACATGCGCGCAGCCGCTGAAGTAGCGAAAGGTCGCAAAGTCGCATCTCACGTTCAAGCGCTAATCGTTCCTGGCTCTGAGCAAGTGAAAGCGCAAGCAGAAGCGGAAGGCTTGGACGTTATCTTTAAAGAAGCGGGCTTTGAGTGGCGCCTACCAGGTTGTTCAATGTGCCTAGCAATGAACAACGACCGTTTGGGTCCACATGAACGTTGTGCGTCTACTTCAAACCGTAACTTTGAAGGCCGCCAAGGTCGTGATGGCCGTACCCACCTAGTGAGCCCTGCGATGGCAGCGGCGGCAGCAATTGCTGGTCACTTTGTAGATATCCGTGAACTAGACTAAGGAGCAAACAAATGTCAGGGTTTAAACAACACACAGGCTTAGTTGTTCCTCTAGATGCAGCGAACGTTGATACTGATGCCATCATTCCAAAACAGTTCCTGCAAAAGGTCTCTCGCCTAGGGTTTGGTAAACACCTATTCCATGACTGGCGCTTCCTGGACGATGCTGGCGAACAACCAAACCCAGAGTTCGTGATGAATGCTCCTCGCTACCAAGGCGCTTCTATCTTGCTAGCGCGTGAAAACTTCGGTTGTGGTTCTTCTCGTGAGCACGCTCCGTGGGCACTAGCGGATTACGGCATCAAAGCGATGATCGCACCAAGCTTTGCCGATATTTTTTACGGTAACTCGATCAACAACCAAATGGTGCCAGTTCGTTTGACTGAGCAAGAAGTGGATGAAATCTTCCAGTTTGTTGAGGCGAATGAAGGCGCAGAAATCGAGGTCAACCTAGAAGCCAATGTCGTTCGTGCTAACGGCAAAGAGTACAGCTTTGAAATCGACTCATTCCGTCGTCACTGCCTGCTAAACGGTTTGGACAATATCGGTCTTACCCTTCAACACGAAGACAAGATTGCCGAGTACGAGGCGAATATCCCAAGCTTCTTGAGCTAATTCAAATCGTAATTGAAGCAAATACAAGGTTGGCATTGGCCAGCCTTTTTTCTTTATATTCATTGTGTCAGGAAAGAAATCCCATCGTAGACAGGTCTACACTATCAACAAGGTTTAACCCAAAGGTCTCTCTATGAAGCGTCTGTTATTGCTATTGTGTGCTCTGGTTTCTTTCTCAACATTTGCCGCACCTAAATCGGATTTATGGCCGTATTGGAAACAATCAAATCAAGCCAATCAAAGTCAAATCTCTCATCAAGATTGGCAGCAATTACTCGATGCTTATTTAGTTGAACAAGGAGAGAATACCTTGTTTCGTTACAGCAAAGTCACAGCTTCCGACAAAGCGAAGTTGAAGCAGTACATCCAACGATTGGCGAAACTTGACCCTCTACAATACAACCAAGCAGAGCAATACGCCTATTGGGTGAACCTTTACAACGCCATCACGATTGATCTGATTTTGGATAACTATCCCGTCAAATCGATAACCAAGCTGGGTGGCTTGTTTAGCTTTGGACCTTGGGGAGATGATGTGGTCGTGGTCAACGGTAAGGAGCTGACTTTAAACGATATTGAGCATCGAATTTTGCGCCCGATTTGGAATGACCCAAGAACCCATTACGCGGTTAACTGTGCCAGCTTAGGTTGCCCAAACCTACAAACTCAAGCATTCACTGCTGAAAACACACAAGCTCTACTGGATAGTGCCGCCAAAACATTTATCAACAGCAGCAAAGGCGTATCCATCCAAGGAAACACGGCACAGCTTTCTTCCATTTATGATTGGTTTGCCGAAGATTTTGGTGGTGAGAAGCAAGTATTTAATCACATTGCTCAATATGCTCCGCAATACCAAGGCTTTTCTGGAAAAGTAAAATACGAATACGATTGGAATTTAAATCAAGCCAATTGATGTGGACTGGTAGGTCTATACGCTTTTGGATCATGCTAACCCGAAAGCTCGAAACCATCACCAAACCAAAGACCAGACAGAAACTAAAAAAGGGCACTAGGTGCCCTTTTTATTGAGATTTGATAAGAATACGCACTTATTTAAAGCCTTTGACCTTTTTAATCAGATCGTAAGCATTCTGAATTTCCTGCGACTTTTCTTTCGCTACGTTCATCATTTCTGGTGGTAGACCTTTTGCCATCAACTTGTCTGGGTGATGCTCATTCATCAGTTTACGGTAAGCGCGCTTAACGGTTTTACCGTCTGAATCTGAAGACACATCCAGAATTTTATAAGCATCAGCCAATTGATCCGCTTGCGAAGCTTGTTGCCAACCTGAACCTGATGACTGGTACTGGCCTTGATGTTGTCCTTGGAATCCACCCTGACTTTGGAAACGGAACGCCGCTTCTTGCATGTGCAGACGACGCTCTAATTGCTCCGAAGAAAACCCGAGGCCACGTGCAATTTTATGTAGTACATTTCGCTCACTTGGATGAATCGAACCGTCAGCAAATGCTGCCGAGATCTGCAGCTCTAAGAAGAACTGCAATAAATCGAAACGACCGCCTGAAGATATCTTTACACGTACCAACACATCATCTAGAGGGAAGTCACTTTCTTTCCCTTCACGAAACGCGTCTTGTGCTGCGCGGCGCTGGTCGCCATGAAGACTCATGCGGTCCATCATCGCTGATGCTAATTGAATCTCTTCTTTAGTCACTTGACCTTTGGCTTTTGCTAGGTGGCCCATTACCGCAAACGCCGCTTTGAAGAACTCTTCTTGCCGCTGTGCTTGGCTAGGCCCTTTACCGAAACCACCTGTAGAAAATCCAGCTTGGCTTAAACGGCGCGCTTTATCGAATTGATGACCGATAAATAGGCCAAACAATAAACCGAATGGTCCTCCAAGCAACAAGCCAAAAAAGGCTCCTAATATTTTGCCAAAAATATGCATTATGTGTTCTCTATCAATGAATTTTTATCGACGACGACGGTCTTATAGTGCTGGACGCGATGATTTCCTTTATGATAAGGGAATTGTTTTTATTTCGGCCAGGCCATTTCGCCTATTTATCTTTGTGACTTATGTATTTGGCAATTATGCCATAACTATATGAGCTCTGAGATACGCGCCGCTATAGTTAGATTCATTTGGCTATGTAGCGAAGGGATAACGACCCCAATAGCCATCGAGCAGCAGTGACACAGGACAGTTCAATTCCATGCAACATTTCTCCCGCACGTTTTTAGCGGCTTCTATCAGCACCGCTCTGTTTGTACCCACAACTCACGCTGAAGCTAATATGCATGATAGTGTGCAGGAAATGCCCACCACAGATCAATGCTTGGTCCAAACCGACAATGAAGATACGCAAAGCATTCCTGTCAAAGTGGAAGCCGATAACCTCCAAGCCATAAATGGTGATAAAGCAATTTATTCTGGCAATGTTAAAGTCACTCAGGGCCGTAAGCGTATCACAGCTGACAATGTCACTTTACATCAGCAAGACAATGTCGTCGTAGCTGAAGGCAACGTAACGTTCAATGATGGCGAAGTAAAAGCGAATTCCACACGCGCTACCAACGACATAGATCAAAACACTTTTTCGCTAGAGAACACTGACTACAAGTTTTTATGTGAATCAAAGCGTGGTAGAGCAGCCTACATATCTAGAACTGGTCAATCTTTGTATGAAATAGAAGATGGCTCTATGACAGCCTGTCCTGAAGGTGATAACTCTTGGCGCCTCGTTGCATCAGGTATTGATATTGACCAAGATGAGGAAATGGCAACGCTTTATAATCCTCGCTTTGAGATACTAAACATACCAGTGATGTATTCACCATATCTTACTCTTCCAATTGGTGACACACGCAAAACTGGTTTCTTGTTTCCATCGATCTCCTATGGTTCAAGTGATGGCTTAGAAGTAGAAGTACCATTCTACTGGAATATAGCCCCAAACTATGACATGACGATCACTGCTCTCTACATGCAGGAACGTGGAACAAAGCTAGACACAGACTTCCGCTACCTAACGGATGGATGGGGAGGCGGCTCTTTAAAAGCAGAGTATCTTGCGGATGATGCTAAGAAAAAGTCAGAAAGTTCTCGTTGGGGTTACCAATTTAGACATGATGGAATAATTAACGAGCACTGGTTAGTCAAAGCAGACTACTCAGAAGTAAGTGATATCGATTTTTTCCAAGACTTAGACTCAGACATTGGTAATCGTGAAGATGGCCAATTGCTTCATGAAGGGTTCGTCCAATACCGAGAGGAAAACTGGGATGTTAGCCTTACTGTTCGTGATTTTCAGATTCTATTAGAAAACGGTAATAAACCTTATCGCCTTCTTCCTCAGCTAGAAGCTAATTACTACGCACCTCTTTGGAGGTCATACCTAAACTTCGATATTATCGGGCAAGTGAGCCAGTTCGATACTGAGGATAATGCAAAACCTGATGCTACACGAGTGCACATTGAGCCGGGCTTAACGATTCCTCTCTCGACTACATGGGCATCATGGACAACTGAAGCTCGAGTACTTTCAACCTATTACTCACAGAAGTTAGATAGCTTAACCGACGCGAATCTAAAACAAACTTTGGACGAGAGTGTAAGTCGATTGATTCCTGAGTTTCGTTCCCACGCTCGCATTTATTTAGAGCGCGACACAAGTTGGTTAAAAGGCTACACCCAGAGTTTGGAACCCCAAATTCAGTACCTATATGTACCTGATGAAGATCAAAGCAACATATATAACTACGATACAACCCTGCTACAAACCGACTACTACGGACTGTTCCGTAGCCGTAAATACAGTGGCATAGACAAAATTGCCTCAGCTAACCAGTTAAGCTATGGTGCCAGTACTCGTTTCTTTGATGATGACTATAAAGAGCGTCTAAACATATCTTTTGGCCAAATTTACTATTTTGACAAGAAGACCAAGCTAAGCAATAACCCTAGCTTACCAGACGAAACATCTAACTATTCATCATGGGCTGTTGAAGCTGACTTTAACTACGATGACTACCTTTTTTACCATGGTGGCATCCAGTACGACATTGATCTAAGCGCAATGCAACTTGCTAATAGCACCTTGGAGTACCAGTTCCAAGGTGGTTTTGTACAGGCTAACTACCGTTACGTTACAAGAGATTACATTGAAGATACCATCGAACTACCCGACTTAGATCGAATCACCAAAGATGGTATTTCTCAAGCAGGTCTGATCGCCTCATATGAGATAAATAGAAACTGGTCAGCTAGTGGTCAGTACTACTACGATCTAAATGAGAAAATCGACTTAGAGTGGTTAGCAAGCTTGAGATATACCTCTGATTGTTGGTATGTGGGCCTAACATACACAAATCAGTTATTGGGTTGGAACAACGCAATCATTGGTGCAGACGGTGCAGATCCGGAGTATGACAACAACATCAGTGTCAACTTCGGTATTCAAGGCTTCTCAACGACGCAGCAAGGTGTAACCGCATTTAATGAACTTTCTCAAGCCGACAACGCGATCAAATACGGCCGACCATTCTATCTGAACAATTAATCAAATTAAGCGTCATATATATCGATGACGCTCAATTTTAACAACGGAATATTTAATGAAAATTTGGAAATCCATCTTATTCACCACCCTACTATCTTGTGGTGTTGTAGCTGCACCTGTTGAGCTAGATAAGGTTGCCGTAATTGTAAACGATGGTGTGATACTACAAAGTGACATCAACACCGCGATGAAAACACTTCAAGCCAATGCCAGACAGAGCGGGCAAAGCTTACCTTCTGCAAGTGTACTGAAGGAACAAGTCGTTGAAAAACTCATCATGGATACATTGCAAGAGCAAGAAGCAGAACGTATTGGTGTCCGCATTGACGACAACCGCCTAAACCAAGCCATTGCGGAAATTGCGCGTAACAACAACCAAACGATTGAGCAGCTAACGACTTCAATCCAGCAAGACGGCTTAAGCTACGCGGAGTTCCGAGAGCAAATTCGTAAAGAAATTGCTGCATCCGAAGCTCGTAACGCGCTAGTCCGTCGCAGAATTAATATCCTTCCAGCAGAGGTAGATGGTCTTGCTGAGCAACTTGCACAAGAAACCAACGCGACGGTTCAATACAAAATTGGCCATATCCAGCTACGATTCTCCGATGACAAGCAAAAGTCAGAAGTTGAAGCGCAAGCAAAAGAACTGGTCAAAGAGTTGAACAAGGGTGCCGACTTTGCAGAAATGGCATACGCGTATTCTAAAGGCCCTAAAGCGTTGCAAGGTGGTGATTGGGGTTGGATGCGTAAAGAAGAAATGCCAACCATCTTTGCTGACCAAATCAAAATGCAAAATAAGGGCAGCATCATCGGTCCATTCCGCAGCGGCATTGGTTTCCACATCCTAAAAATTGAGGATGTAAAAGGTCTTGAGACTGTTGCAGTCACCGAAGTAAATGCTCGCCACATTCTTATTAAACCAACGGTTATTCTCAGTGACGATGGTGCGAAAAAACAGCTAAACGAGTTCATTCGTCGTATTAAAGCTGGTGAAGCAACGTTTGCTCAACTGGCAACACAATACAGCCAAGATCCTGGTTCAGCAGCACAAGATGGTGAGCTGGGCTACCAAACTCCGGATCTTTATGTGCCAGAGTTCAAACATCAAGTTGAGACATTACCAGTCGGCTCAATCAGTGAACCGTTCAAAACAGTACATGGCTGGCATATTGTTGAAGTGCTAGACCGCCGTCAAGTAGACCGCACTGACTCAGCGATGAAGAACAAAGCTTACCGTATTCTATTTAATCGCAAGTTTAATGAAGAAGTAGGCGCATGGATGCAAGAGCTTCGAGCGAGTGCATTCGTTGAAATCGTGGATGACAATGATGAAAACTAACTCGATTCGTAGAATCGTCGTCACCGCAGGTGAGCCTGCGGGGATTGGCCCTGATTTGGTGCTGGCCCTATCTAAGGAAGACTGGGCACACCAAATTGTCGTTTGTGCAGACAAAAATGTATTGGCAAAAAGAGCCAATCAGCTCGGCATAGACGTTCAACTGTTTGATTACAATCCAGAAGAAGCACCCAAAGCGCAACAAGCTGGCACTTTAATTGTAGACCACATCGAAATCGCAGAGACTGCGGTAGCCGGTCAACTTAATGAAGCCAACGGCCACTACGTGTTAAAAACGTTAGAAAGAGCCGCTTTGGGCTGTATGAATGATGAATTTGATGCTATTGTCACCGGCCCTGTACATAAGGGGGTGATTAATCGCTCAGGCGTTGCGTTCAGCGGTCATACAGAATTCTTCGCCGAGAAGTCCAACACACCGTTGGTCGTGATGATGCTGGCAACTGAAGGTCTGAGAGTGGCACTTGTTACTACACATATTCCTTTAGCTTATGTTTCAAAAGCCGTCACGGAAGAGCGATTAGAGAAAATCATCGATATTCTTCATAAAGATCTTGTAGAAAAATTTGCCATCTCTCAACCAAACATCTATGTTTGCGGGTTAAATCCACATGCGGGAGAAGATGGCTGTTTGGGTCGCGAAGAGATCGAAACCATCACTCCGACATTGGAAAAGATTCAAAAAGAAAAAGGAATCAATCTGATCGGCCCTTTGCCGGCAGACACCATTTTCAATGAAAAGTATTTAAACGATGCTGATGCTGTTTTAGGCATGTACCACGATCAAGTGTTGCCTGTATTAAAATACAAAGGCTTTGGTCGTTCAGTAAACATTACGCTTGGTCTACCATTTATTAGAACGTCGGTGGATCACGGTACTGCATTAGAACTGGCAGGGACAGGTCAAGCGGATACAGGGAGCTTCCGAACAGCGCTCACGCATGCGATAGAATTGGTAGAGAAGAAACAATGAGAAATGATGTCCATTTAGGACACAAAGCGCGTAAACGTTTTGGTCAAAACTTCCTGAACGACCCATACATTATTGATGGCATCGTATCAGCAATTAACCCAAGACCAGGTCAGAACCTTGTTGAGATCGGCCCAGGTCTTGGTGCAATTACTGAACCTGTCGGCCGTGAAGTCGATAAGTTCACCGTAATCGAGTTAGACCGCGATCTAGCAGAGCGTCTACGCAACCATCCAGAATTGGCTGACAAGCTGACCATTCACGAAGGCGATGCGATGCGCTTCGACTTCACTCAATTAGTGAAGCCAAACAACAAGCTACGTATCTTCGGTAACTTGCCATACAACATCTCTACACCATTGATGTTCCACCTATTTGAATTTCATAAAGACATTCAAGACATGCACTTTATGCTTCAAAAAGAAGTGGTAAACCGTTTGGCAGCAGGCCCTGGTAGCAAGGCTTACGGCCGTCTAACGGTAATGGCTCAATACTACTGTAAAGTTGTGCCCGTACTAGAAGTACCGCCGACTGCATTTGTTCCGCCACCGAAGGTAGATTCAGCAGTGGTTCGCTTGGTTCCTTACGAAGTCCTTCCTCATCCAGCAAAAGATTTGCGTTTGTTGGAGCGTGTATGTCGCGAAGGCTTCAACCAACGCCGTAAGACAGTACGTAACTGCTACAAATCACTGTTGAGCACAGAAGTATTGGAAGAGTTGGGCGTAAACCCAAGCATGCGCCCAGAGAACCTGACGCTACAGCAGTTTGTTGCCATGGCAAACTGGCTTGCGGATAACCCGCAGCACCAATAACTCAAACGATGAGCCAAACCCTTTGCGGTTTGGCTTATTATTATTGAGATAGTCGTTTACGAGGAGTGCACATGGACGTCATTCAACCTTGCATCAAGATTCAAGTTCATACCAAATACATTGAAGAACAGTCCAACCCTGAACTACAACGCTACGTTTTTGCTTACGTCATTACGATAAAAAACCTCAGCCAACAAACCGTACAATTAATCAGCCGCCGCTGGTTGATTACCGATTCCAATGGTAAGCAAATGACCGTAGAAGGCGAAGGTGTTGTCGGTCAGCAACCTTTTATTCCCGGTAGCGACGAATACACCTACAGCAGTGGCACCGCACTTGAAACGCCCGTTGGTGTAATGCAAGGGCATTACATACTTCTGGACGAAAAAGGGCAGGAATTTATCACCGAAATTGATCCATTCCGCTTGGCTGTTCCCAATGTTTTAAATTAATCAGGAGAGTCAGTGGCTACCTATATTGTTGGTGATATTCAAGGCTGTTTCGATGAGTTGTTACAACTGTTAGAGCAGGTCAACTTCTCAGCCAACCACGATCAACTGTGGTTAGCAGGCGACCTTGTCGCTCGCGGACCTAAATCTTTAGAAACACTACGCTTTGTTAAATCTCTCGGAGATAACGCAAAAGTCGTACTGGGTAATCATGACTTGCACCTAATGGCCGTCTCTCAAGGGCTAAAAAAAGTCAAAGATAAGGATAAAACCGCGCCTATCTTCTCAGCGCCAGACAAAGATGAACTGCTAACTTGGCTATCACAACAACCACTATTGGCAGAACACGATGACTTTGTCATGTGTCATGCGGGCATCTCTCCACAATGGGACTTGGTGACCGCTAGAAGCTGCGCTCGTGAAGTGGAAGCAATGATTCAAAGTGCGCAATTGCCTTGGCTGCTAGAAAATATGTACAGCAACCAACCTGACCTATGGGATGAATCCCTATCAGGGCTCGACCGTTACCGCTACACCATCAACGCCTTTACTCGTATGCGTTTTTGCTTTCCAGATGGCCGCTTGGATATGGATTGTAAACTGCCACCACAAGAAGTGTCAGAAGATGAACTTGTGCCATGGTTTAAACTGCCACAACGAGTCCCTCTAGAAAAAGCAATTCTATTTGGGCACTGGGCAGCCCTTCAAGGTCATATCGATGAAAGCATTATCGGACTTGATACGGGCTGCGTTTGGGGTGGCTCACTAACCATGATTCGTTGGGAAGACAAGCAAGTCTTCACTCAACAAGCTCTCAGTTAACGGCTCTGATTGCCGGACTAGAAAACAAAAAGCACCGCATTTGCGGTGCTTTTCTAATTCTATCCGATTACTTTTCTAGGACAGTAAAACGCATGTTGTAAGCGTTTTTCTCATCCGCTTGGTACGCTTCAGAGTATGTTTCTTTGAACTCACTTCCCCAATCTGGGAACTGAGTATCTCCATCAATTTCGGCTTCAATATGAGTGACATACAGCTTGTTAGCCATTGGTAAACAAGCAGAATAAATCGCCCCGCCACCAATGATCATCACTTCGTCTACCTCGCCAACAACGTCAAGCGCATTCTCAATCGACGTAACAGTCGTTACCCCTTCGATTGTAAGCGATGCATCACGGCTGATGACAATGTTCAAACGACCAGGTAATGGACGCCCAATCGATTCATAAGTTTTGCGTCCCATCACTACTGGTTTACCCATGGTGCAACGCTTAAACCATGCAAAATCGGCAGGAAGATGCCAAGGCATTTGGTTATCTTTACCGATAATACGATTGTCTGCCATCGCGGCAATCATGCTGATGATCATATTGGGTCCTTAAACTATTGGTCGACGGCGATAGAATAGCAGCCCCGGAACTGCCAAGCCAACCGCTAAGCCTGCAATAATAAACATCGCTTTAAGAAAGTTTTCCATGCACGTCGCAATAAGTTCAGGTGAGTAACCCAAGTGGTTTATCTCTACCATGGCAATCATCGCTTTATAAGCAAATACCCCAGGAACCATAGGGATTAAGGCTGCAACAGTGAATACTTTAGGATGAGCAAGAAAACGATGCGACCAATGAACACCAATCATGCCAACCAGAGTAGCGGCAAAAAAAGTAGCCCACTCAATCGGTAAGCCAAAATGCATCATCAAATATCGACTGCCATGGCCAATAGCACCACCCACTGCACAATAGACTAAAGCTCTCTGTGGCACATTGAACACCATAGCAAAGCCGACAGCTGGAATCGCTGCAAAAAACATGTCATTTAAAAGACCTAAAGCCAGTTCAAACACACTCATTAGCTCATCCACCCCCAAATGCCAGTCACCTCCATTGCCGCCACAATACCAAGGCAGGTTGCTAAAGTAAGCAAGCTCGCCATAGTGAATCGCGCGATCCCCATGTTGATGTGGCCTTTCAACATATCAGCAACCGAGTTAATGAGTGGGAAACCCGGAACTAGCATCAGTACTGATGACGCCATAGCGACCGTGGGCAGATTTCCGATATCCAAGATAACCGCTTGAGCAGAAACAAGAGTGGTAACAAAAGCCGTTGCAGCAAAGTTAAGTAATGGGTTGAAGTGACGATGACCTATCTCTTGACGTACAGTCATACCAACTGCTGAGGCTATAAACGTCATAGCGAACACCCCCCAATCCCCTCCGGCAAGGCGACTAAAGGCAGCGCACGATAGGCCAATCATAAATACCACCAACCATCTGTTATAACGTTCAGGGCTAATATGATTGAGCTTTTTTTGCGCCATATTGAAATCCAGCAGTCCACGCTCCATTAGGATACAGATACGCTGAATTTGGGTTATCACACGCATATTGATGCCGCGATCAGCACAGCTCCGCGCAGTGGTGATGCAGTGATCTTCCATAACAGTGGTCACAACAAGTGCATTAGCAGAGAGTGCTACAGCAACTTCAGATACTCCACATGCAAGACCGATACGACGCATGATGTCACTCACCAAAGTGCTTTCTGCACCATGGGCCAATAACATCTGTCCAGACTGAGCGACTAACCTAGATATCGCTCTCTGCTTTGATGACATAGAGACTTCCTAATTCCTTTTATAAAAGCGTGTAGACGCAAACAGTGCCGCCTACTAAATATGTGATTAAGCACAATTTGATATTGTGCCGCAAATCACATCGGCTAAACATGATTTAGATACAAAAAAAGCCGCAATACACATTGCGGCTTAATGAATTAGCTAGCGATTAGTCGCGGACGTAAACAACGTGACCGTCGTCTTCTTCGTCGTCCCAGTCATCCCAATCGTCGTCGTCATCTTCAGTGATCACGTCTTTACCAGCCATTGCGTCTTTATGGTAGTCATCCCACATGAAGTTAACTTTATCTTCTTCAGCCACTTCTTCCTCTTCACGAGGTAGGTTTTCCATAAAGTCTGCTAGCTTGTAGCAAAGCTCTTTTGTACCGTTACGGTTGATCGCCGAGATCTTGAAGTACTCGTCTTCCCAACCTAGCGCATCCAAGATCTCTTGGATCTTTTCATTCGCTTCTTCTTCCGGCATCAGATCCGTTTTGTTGAAAACGAGCCAACGAGGTTTGCCTGCTAGTTTTTCACTGTACTGCTCTAGCTCATCAATGATGGTTAGGGCATTTTGAATTGGATCTGACTGATCGATAGGCATGATATCAATCATGTGCAATAACACTCGGCAACGCTCTAGGTGCTTAAGGAAGCGAATGCCTAGACCTGCACCGTCTGCTGCACCTTCGATAAGACCTGGAATATCAGCAACCACAAAGCTCTTCTCAGGAACCACACTCACAACACCCAAGCTTGGGATTAGCGTAGTAAATGGGTAATCTGCTACTTTTGGTTTTGCTGCGGATACTGCGCGGATAAAGGTTGATTTACCTGCGTTAGGCAGACCTAGCATACCAACGTCAGCCAATAGCAATAGCTCTAGACGGATTTCACGGATTTCACCTTTAGTACCCAACGTTCTCTGACGAGGAGCGCGGTTTACTGAAGATTTGAAACGCGTGTTACCAAGACCGTGCCAGCCGCCTTTAGCGACCATCACTTTCTTACCGTGTTCTGCTACTTCTGCAACGATTTCGTTAGTGTGGATATCAACTGCGCGAGTACCAACTGGCACGCGAAGCGTGATGTCTTTACCACGTTTACCAGTACAGTTACCGCCGCGACCGTTTTCACCGCGTTCTGCTTCGTAAAAGCGTTGGAAACGGTAATCGATCAGGGTATTTAGGTTTTCATCGGCTTGGATGTATACATCACCACCATCACCACCGTCGCCACCATCTGGGCCACCTTTGGTGATGAATTTTTCACGCCAGAAACTTACAACGCCGCTACCGCCGTCACCAGCCTGAACTTTTACTACCGCTTCATCTACGAACTTCATCTTTTACTCCGACTACTTCGTGCGTGGATTAAATCTGACTTGTCATCAAACAATTTTAGCAGATGACAGATCTAAGCTCCCAGATACCCAGCGCTCAGGGCTAAAACGAGAAACTTCGATATGTCGACTGCTACAAATAAAAAACCCCGCCGAATCGGCAGGGCTTTTGAATTCAGCTGTAAAGCTTTAATAATTAACCTAAAAGGTAAAATTACTCAGCTTCGATGCTTACAAACTTGCGGTTCTTAGGACCTTTAACCTCGAACTTCACCTTACCTTCAGTAAGAGCGAATAGAGTGTGGTCTTTACCGATACCTACGTTGTTACCAGCGTGGAACTTAGTACCACGTTGACGAACGATGATGTTACCTGCAAGAACAGATTCACCACCGAAACGCTTAACACCTAGACGTTTGCTTTCTGAATCGCGGCCGTTACGAGTAGAACCACCAGCTTTTTTGTGTGCCATTGTTAAACTCTCCTAATAGATTAAGCGTTGATACCAGTGATCTTCACTTCAGTGAACCACTGACGGTGACCCTGTTGCTTACGAGAGTGCTTACGACGACGGAACTTAACGATTTTAACTTTATCGCCACGACCGTGTTGTACAACTTCAGCAACAACTTTGCCGCCCTCTACAAGAGGAGCACCAACTTTGATGTCTTCGCCGTTAGCAACAAGAAGAACTTTATCAAATTCTACAGTTGCACCAGTTTCAACGTCTAATTTCTCTAAACGAAGAGTTTGACCTTCGCTTACACGGTGTTGTTTACCACCAGATTGGAAAACAGCGTACATATTTTACTCCGCTTTTTCCGCACAGCCTTTTCATGAGGGTGTGCGCTAAACTAATCATCAATAGGGCGCAGATTCTACAGAAGAGATGCTCCTATGACAAGCCATATTTTGAAAAAATTGGCGAAAAGCTAATCGCCAAAGAAAAGTGCGGCAATCATGCCCTTTAGTAATGTATTAATCAACGTTTTTTAGTGTATTATTCGACAATTATATAAATCGAATAAGCCTTGCAGGGTCTAACTTCAGCCGGATATACGATGGATTTTAAAACTATCCAAGCGCTTACTGCCGATGACATGGCAAAAGTGAATGAAACAATTCAAGCCCAACTAAATTCTGATGTCTCTTTAATCAACCAACTCGGTTTCTATATCGTGAGTGGTGGGGGCAAACGCCTGAGACCACTTCTGGCAATATTGTCAGCACGTGCTCTTGGTTACCAAGGTAACGGTCATACTATGGCTGCGGCGTTTATCGAGTTCATCCATACAGCAACTTTGTTGCACGATGATGTAGTTGATGAATCTGACATGCGTCGTGGTAAAGCGACAGCGAACGCTGCGTTTGGTAACGCGGCGAGCGTGTTAGTTGGGGACTTTATTTATACTCGCTCATTCCAAATGATGACTGAGCTAGGATCAATGAAGATCCTTAAGCTAATGAGTGATGCTGTTAATGTGATCGCAGAAGGTGAGGTTCAGCAGTTGATGAACTGTAATGATCCTGACACGACTGAAGAAAGCTACATGCAGGTCATCTACTCGAAAACAGCACGTCTGTTTGAATCAGCAACACAAATTGGTGCGATTCTTAATGATGCTCCAGAAGAAGTAGAAGTGGCGTTACAAAACTACGGCAAATACCTTGGCACCGCATTCCAACTCATCGATGACGTGATGGACTATACGTCAGACGGTGAGGATATGGGCAAGAATGTTGGTGACGATTTAGCTGAAGGCAAACCAACACTACCTCTATTGCATGCGATGCGTAACAGTACACCAGATAATGCGCAGATGATCCGTGAAGCAATTGAAAAAGCGAACGGTATGGACAGGTTAGAAGAAATTCTTGCCGTCATGCAAGCTGCAGGCTCTCTCGAATACACCACGCAAAGAGCGCTGGATGAAGCAGATAAAGCCATTGCTGAGCTCGCAATCCTGCCAGAGTCTGAATATAAGCAAGCACTCATCACACTAGCCCATATGGCTGTAAAACGTACTAGCTAATAAAGTAGACCCAAAAGTAAAAAGGAAGAGCCATGCTCTTCCTTTTTGTTATCTATTGTTTTTAAACGTTGAGCATCATTCTAGTAATACTGGTCACTACTACCATGGAGTTGAGGGTTATCTTCTATTTCATCGAAGCTAACCGCTAATTGCTCTTCAGAGCCTTGCTTAGCCAACAGTACCGTTTCCGCTTCTTGGTCAACCACCAAAATGGTCCCTACTCCCTGCTGACACTCTACAACCATACCTTTACGGATTCGACTTGCTTCCATCATCTTCTCCTTCACAACGCTACTTGGTTCTGACTCTGATACGTAAGCCAACAAAAAAAGGATCAAAAAAGCCGATCTTAAGATCGGCTTTGTCATTATATGATGCTCTTTATATAGAGAGAGGCTTACTTAGCAAACTCAACACCAATGTTGATATCACCATTTAGCGTTTCTAGCATGCCATCAAGTGCTGACTTTTCGTAGTCACTTAGAGCACCGTAGCTTAGCACTTCTTCGACACCATCTTTACCTAGCTTCACAGGTTGTGCAAAGTAAGGAGCGTGCTCACTACCACCTTCTACGTATGCACACTCAACCACACCTTCTTCACCTTGAAGTGCACGTACTAGTGCTAGACCAAAGCGACACGCTGCTTGACCCATAGATAGAGTCGCACTACCGCCACCCGCTTTCGCTTCTACAACTTCTGTACCTGCGTTCTGGATACGCTTCGTTAGCGCTTCCACTTCTTCAGCAGTAAACTCAACACCTTCAACTTGAGAAAGTAGAGGAAGAATGGTTACGCCAGAGTGGCCACCAATAACAGGCACACGAATGTCACCCGGATCTTTGTCTTTTAGTTCAGCGACGAATGTTTCTGAACGGATAACATCTAGCGTTGTAACACCAAATAGTTTGCGCTTGTCGTAAACGCCTGCTTTTTTCAACACTTCAGCTGCGATTGGCACTGTGGTATTCACTGGGTTAGTGATGATACCTACACATGCTGTCGGGCATACTACCGCGATCTTCTCTGCTAGCGACTTAACGATGCCAGCATTTACGTTAAATAGATCTGCGCGATCCATACCAGGTTTACGAGCAACACCAGCTGAGATAAGTACTACGTCCGCACCTTCAAGTGCAGGTGTTGGGTCCTCACCAGCGTAACCTTTGATAGAAACCGGAGTTGGGATGTGGCTAAGATCGGCTGCCACACCAGGAGTTACTGGAGCAATATCGTATAGGGCTAAGTCAGAACCTGCAGGAAGGCGGTTCTTAAGTAGAAGGGCCAGAGCTTGACCGATGCCACCAGCGGCACCAATAACGGCTACTTTCATGTAGTTCTCCTTGAGAGTATTTCTCTTATAAACGTATTCGTAGGGTATTTTGTAACCAGCTAAAATAAAGCTATCGGAATCACAACTTGATTACAATCAATTAACGTCATCTTTGCGACCTCGCGCAACTCACTGTTATCGTGCTACAAATGAGGCCTCGATTATTCTGTTATTCGACTGAAATGACAAGAAATTCAATGTCATTTTTCACCTAGTTTTTGGAACAATACGAAACACTATTCTCTTTGGGGTTTACAGTGATGGAATTAACATATTAGTTGGAGCTTTTGGCTTTAGATGAATATCTATGCGAAAATATGCACATTGCTGATACTTAGATGAAGAGAATCAAAAAACACTATGCGCAATTCAGAAAAACAAGACAATTTAGTTCGCGCTTTTAAAGCACTATTAAAAGAAGAAAGCTTTGGCTCACAAGGTGAGATTGTTGATGCACTAAAACAGCAAGGTTTCGAAAGTATTAACCAATCTAAAGTCTCTCGCATGCTAACCAAGTTTGGTGCGGTTCGTACACGTAATGCGAAAATGGAGATGGTTTACTGCCTTCCTGCTGAGCTAGGCGTCCCAACAGTAAGTAGCTCTCTGCGTGAATTGGTGTTAGACATCGACCACAACGCAGCTTTAGTTGTTATCCATACTGGTCCAGGCGCAGCTCAACTTATCGCTCGTCTACTTGACTCACTTGGTAAGTCCGAGGGCATCTTAGGTGTGGTTGCTGGTGATGACACCATTTTTATCACACCAACAATGGCAGTAACGACGGAACAGTTGTTCAACTCCGTATGTGAGTTATTCGAGTACGCTGGTTAATGCTAACTACTTATGGGCTATGAAAATAGTTGAGTTTTTGTAGCCCATAATTTATGTAAAATGTTTGCTAATTAGGCTAATTTTCATCCACAAAAAACGTGACGCACATCACGCTATTAATTATTTTCACCAACCCCACCAGAAAACACTTAAGTAGCTGTAATAAAAGAACTATTACTCTCTATTTTCTTTTACTCCCATGACTACCCATTAGATTTTTTCGCTATAAGTTTTAACAATCGGATAATTTTCTGCCAAATTTTTGTTATTATTCGCTCGCTTTTTCAAACATTAGGATTGAAAAAGATGCCGTTTCCAGACAGGAAACTTCAGAAGTAGCTTATGGTTACTTTTGGGTAGATAAAAAATAAAGGAAGGGAAATTCATGGCATTTACCAAACTTATTAAAGTAGGCGCTATCGCTGCAGCTGTAATGGGCGCAGGCGCTGTTAACGCTCAAGAATTCATCACAATCGGCACAGGTTCTGTAACTGGTGTTTACTACCCTACCGGTGGTGCAATTTGTAAATTGGTAAACAAGGGTCGTAAAGACCACAACGTTCGTTGTTCTGTAGAGTCTACTGGCGGTTCTATTTACAACGTGAACACAATTCGTGCCGGTGAGCTGGATTTTGGTATCGTGCAATCGGATTGGCAGTACCACGGCTACAACGGTACAAGCAAGTTTGCAGATCAAGGCCCATACAAGAAGCTACGCGCGATGTTCTCTCTTCACACAGAACCTTTTAACATCATTGCACGCGCAGACTCTGGTATTGAAAGTGTCCAAGACCTGAAAGGTAAACGTGTAAACATCGGTAACCCTGGTTCTGGTGACCGCGCGACAATGGGCGTAGTAATGGATGCTATGGGCTGGACAAACGACAGCTTCAAACTGGCATCTGAGCTAAAAGGCTCTGAGCGTTCACAAGCGCTATGTGACAACAAGATCGATGCGTTTATCTACATGGTTGGTCACCCGAACGGTTCAATCAAAGAAGCAACAACATCTTGTGATGCTAAGCTAGTATCTGCAACGGGTCCACAGATCGAAAAGATCGTAGCAGACAACCCATACTACGCATACAGTACAGTTCCAGCTGGCATGTACCGCGGTACAGACAAAGACGTAAATAGCTTCGGTGTTGCGGCAACGATGGTAACAACAACAGATGTATCAGATGATGTTGCATACAACGTAGCAAAAGCTGTGTTCGAAAACTTCGACACATTCAAACGTCTACACCCAGCATTCGCAAACCTGAAAAAAGAAGACATGGTGAAAGCTGGTCTTTCTATCCCTCTTCACCCAGGTGCAGAAAAATACTACAAAGAAATTGGTTTGATTAAATAACCAATTCGCCATAAATCAAGCAGAGAGGGATGGCTCTCTGCTTGAAAGCAGGTGGTAGTTCTAATCGCCTGTTCAATTCAATTATCCGGTTCTATTTCCTAGAATCGCGTTCAATTACTCAAGAAAAATTAAAGCTGGCTTTATTTAATCCAGAGCTTTGCCGTTCTACTGGAAACAGCCAGACACCAATAAGAAGCAAGTTTTGCCCTATTCACTACACTGAAAGAGGCGAAATAAGGTTCTCGAAAAGTAAATCTAAGACAGGACCATCAATAATAAGGGAAAAGTACATGTCGACGAACAACACTCCGTCACAAGATGTGCAAGAAATGGTGGCTCAAGCCGATACTGGAGCGCGCAGCCCATCTGGGCTACAAGGCCGAATCTTATGGTTCGTTCCGCTGTGCTGGTCACTATTTCAATTATGGTATGCATCTCCACTACCATTTATTTTTAATTTTGGCGTACTGAATGACACTGAAGCCCGTGCGATCCACCTTACATTTGCTACTTTTTTAGCATTTACTGCTTATCCTGCAATGAAGAATTCTCCGCGAGATCATATCCCATTAATCGACTGGGTATTGGCGTTAGCGGGCAGTTTTTCAGCAGCTTATATCTTTATTTTCTATACCGAACTGGCTGGCCGTTCAGGCGCTCCAACCACCATGGATATCGTGGTTGCCGTTACAGGTATGGTTTTACTACTTGAAGCAACACGACGCGCATTAGGTCCACCACTGATGGTCGTGGCTGCCGTGTTCCTGACTTATACCTTCGCGGGCCCATACATGCCCGACGTAATTGCCCACAAAGGTGCGAGCTTAAACAAAGCGATGTCGCACCTATGGCTAACAACAGAAGGTGTATTTGGCGTTGCGCTTGGTGTATCAACATCTTTCGTGTTCTTATTTGTACTTTTCGGTGCCATGCTAGAACGTGCTGGTGCGGGCGCTTACTTCATCAAGGTTGCTTTCTCACTGCTTGGTCACATGAAAGGCGGTCCTGCGAAAGCGGCGGTTGTAGCATCCGGTCTATCCGGTCTCGTTTCAGGTTCATCCATCGCTAACGTGGTAACCACAGGTACATTCACCATCCCGCTAATGAAGCGTGTTGGCTTTCCTGGTACCAAAGCGGGCGCAGTAGAAGTAGCTGCTTCAACCAATGGCCAGCTGACGCCGCCTATCATGGGCGCTGCAGCCTTCCTAATGGTTGAATATGTTGGTATCTCTTACGTTGAAGTAATCAAAGCAGCCCTACTTCCTGCACTTATTTCCTACATTGCTCTGATTTACATCGTTCACCTTGAAGCATGTAAAGCAGGCATGACCGGCCTCCCTCGTCGCCACAACCCAACCATGCTACAAAGCCTATTATCATTTACCGGCACTATCCTTGGCTTGTGCGTCATCAGCGCCTTGGTTTACTACGGTGTGGGTTGGACTAAAGACGTCTTCGGCGATGCAGCAACACCTATCGTTACTGTAGCTTTACTGATTGCTTATGTCAGTCTTGTGAAGATTTCAGCGAATCACGTTAAAGATGGCGCGATTGAAATTGATGCTGAGCTAACCGAAGTACCAGATCCGGGCCCAACGATTAAATCTGGTCTGCACTACCTATTGCCTATCGTCGTATTGGTTTGGTGTTTGACGGTTGAGCGTTTTTCGCCAGGCCTATCAGCATTCTGGGCCACGGTATTTATGATCTTCATCTTGCTGACACAGCGTCCGTTGATTGCAGTGTTGTCCAAAGAGGGTGATCTTGTCGAACAAACGAAAGACGGTTTTGTCGATCTAGCTGAAAGCTTAGTCTCTGGCGCGCGCAATATGATTGGTATCGGTGTTGCGACCGCAGCTGCGGGTACCGTTGTTGGTGTAGTAACACTAACTGGTATTGGCCTTGTAATGACGGACTTTGTTGAGTTCATCTCCGGCGGTAGCATCATACTGATGTTGCTATTTACTGCAGTGATCAGCTTGATCTTGGGTATGGGTCTACCAACCACAGCAAACTACATCGTGGTATCAACACTGATGGCGCCAGTTATCGTCACTTTAGGTGCAGCACACGGCTTGATCATCCCACTGATTGCGGTGCACTTATTCGTGTTCTACTTCGGTATTCTTGCCGATGATACGCCGCCAGTAGGTTTGGCAGCCTTCGCCGCAGCAGCTATTGCAAAATCAGACCCAATTCGTACTGGTATTCAAGGCTTTACCTACGATATTCGAACCGCAATTCTGCCATTCATGTTCGTTTTCAACACGCAACTGTTATTAATGGGGATCGATACATGGTGGCATTTGGCGTTAACCGTGATCTCTTCGATCATTGCGATGTTGATCTTCTCAGCAGCAACACAAGGTTGGTGGTTCACACGTAACAAGTGGTGGGAAACCGTTCTCCTATTAGTGCTCACTTTCTCTTTCTTTAGACCAGGTTTCTGGTGGGACATGCTTTATCCCGCGAAAGTTCTTTCCCCTGGCGTTGAGATAGCTCAAATAACAGAAGGGCTAAATGTAGGAGAATCCATAGAGTTACGTGTCGCTGGTGAAAACCTTGAAGGTGACTACGTTGAAAAAACGGTACGTCTTCCGTTCGAAGATAAAGCAGCAACCGCTGAAGAACGTATTTCTTCAATGGGCCTAATGCTGACCGAGAACGACGGCAAAATGATCGTAGACATGGTTGAGTTTGGCAGCCCGGCAGAGTCAGCCGGAGTCGACTTCGACTGGGAGATCAAATGGATTGTTCAAGACGCAGATCGTCCAATGAAAGAATGGGTATTTGTGCCTTGCTTAATGATCTTGCTGGTACTTGCCCTGAACCAAAAACGTCGTGCTCGTAAGGAACAGTTGAGCGCATAACCGATTTGGCCCCGAGGATAAGGGGCCTCAATGAGAGACATTGAATGTACAAACAAATTCTTGTTCCGGTTGATCTAAATGACCAAGGCTTTTCTGACCGCGCTGTTGAGTTAGCGGTATGGCAGGCAAAGCAAGCCAATGCTGAAGTTCACTTGTTAACTGTTTTGCCTGGTATTCATATGTCGATGGTCGCAACTTACTTCCCGAAAGATGCGGCGGCGAAAATGAAGCAAGACGTAAAACAGCAACTCAAAGCCTTTGCAGACCAACATATTGATGACGAGGTGATCTACAAAGTCCACGTTGCAGAAGGCAAGGCGTATGCAACCATCCTTGATTACGCAGAACGTTTAGGTGCTGACCTTATCATTATGCCAAGCCATAAACGCTCAAAGATCAACAAAGTGATGCTGGGCTCTGTGGCAAGTAAAGTGGTAGAGAACTCACCAATCAATGTAATGGTAGTGAAACCTCAAGGTTAACGCGCTCATTCAAACTCATAAAACAAAAAAGGTTGATGCTTGCATCAACCTTTTATTTTTACAATGTAGAAGACTTACCCCGCCGCTTTGACAAAGGCTTTCAATGCTTCACTGCTATGTTGAGCGTTAAGCTCACCAATCGCACCAGCAGCTTCAACCTGACCACCAGCTACAAATGCAAAATGACTAGCAATCGCTCTGGCGTCACTTAAATGGTGCGTCACCATCAAAACGGTAATACCACGCTCAGCAGCAAGCTGTTTAACCAGTGTCAGCATCTCTTCTCTCAATACTGGGTCAAGTGCAGAAAAAGGTTCATCGAGTAACCACATTGGATGCGGCTGAACAAAACAACGCGCAAGTGCCACACGCTGACGCTGACCACCAGAAAGATGTTCAGGTAAACGGTCCAGATACTCAGCAACCCCGACTTGCTTCGCCGCTTGCTCAACAAGCAGTTTTTGGTCTACCGTGAGCTTTAAACCCGGATGTAAGCCCAAACCAATATTGTCCCTTACTGGCAGGTGAGCAAACAGGTTATGCTCTTGGAACAGCATTGAAAACGGACGCTGATACGGCTCTTTACTCACGATAGATGTGCCATCAACCAAAATATCGCCTAGGTCAGGGTTAATGAATCCAGCGACTAAAGCGAGCAACGTTGATTTACCTGCACCACTCGGTCCCATCAGCGACACGATTTGTCCGTGCTTAATCTCTAAATCAAAGCGAAATAGCTCACGTTGATAGGTGTACTGAACATCATCCAACACTAACATTATGCTTTCCCCTTTGTTTTTAATACTTTTTCAATCACAGCAAAGCAGCCTACGCTGAGTAATAGCAAGGTAACCGACACGACCGCTGCTGCATCCATTTGATAACTGCCGAGCAGTTGGAATAGATACAGCGGTAAGGTTCTAAACTCTTGCCCACCGAACAAAGCAATCGCACTTAAGTCGCCAATTGCAAACATAAAGCTGATAGCAAAAGCATGTGCAAATGGCTTGCGCAGTGCTTGCCACTCCACGACTTTAAAACGTTGCCAACCACGCATACCCAAACTGGCGCACACGTACTGGTACTGCTGTTCAATATGTAACATGGGTTGAGACAAGGTTTTAATCACATATGGCAATGCCATTAAGCCATTGACCAAAATAACCACAAAAAACGCCAAGCTGAAAACATCGGTAAACGATCGCAGTAACAGGAACAATCCGGTACTGATCACCAATCCCGGCGTTACTAAGATAATGGTTCCGATAAGCTCAATTTGATCGGCGCGAGTGTTTTTACACTGCAATCGCCAACGTCGGCTGGTCAGTAAAATCGATACGCCTGCTGCAACGGCAAGAGAGCTCGCCAGTGCCGCAACTTTGAGTGAATTAAGCAGTGCAGACCAAAAACGCTCATCGGTCAATACCGACCAAACTTGTTGGTTTATACCACTGAACACCACCATCACAAGTGGCGGAATTACTAGTAAAAAGGCACCTATGATCCAAAAGCTATCCCAAGCTTTTGCCCCCCCATGATCCTTCGTTAAATATTGCTGTACCGATGTGCTACCAGCGCTTACTGAGACTGGCTTCGTCAACTTCTGCACGCCAATCGCTAACAAGCCACATAGTAGCATTTGCCACAGTGCCAAAAGCGCCCCAGCCTGCAGATCAAAATCGAACTTAATCGCCTGATAAATGGCGAGTTCAATGGTGGTCGACTTCGGTCCTCCACCCAGCGCCATCACGGTGGCAAAACTGGTAAAGCAAAGCATAAACACCAAGCCGCTTACGTGTGGTAATTGCTGCCTTAGGCGTGGCCATTCCACCCAACGAAACTTGTCCCAATGACTCATTCCAAGGTGTGCACACAGTTTATGTTGCTCTGCGGGGATCGACTCTAATGCCTGCAAAAGGAGTCGCGCCGCATAAGGCATGTTGAAGAACACATGCGCAAGTAAAATACCGTTCAGGCCATAGATGGAAAACGGCAGCTCCGAATCGATGCTTTTCAGCCATTGTGCTAATAAGCCACTGTTACCGTAAATCGCCAATAAGCCAAATACACCAACTAACACCGGCAGAACTAAGGTAGACGCAAACAACTTTAGTAGTAGAGACTTCCCAAAGAACTCACGTCGAGAAAGTGCGTGAGCAACAGGAATAGCAAAGCCAACACTCAATAGTGTAGAAAGGAAAGCTTGGTAGAAGCTGAACTTGGTGACGTGTTGATAGTATGGGTCTCCCCACACCATAGACACATCAAGTGAAGGCGCTTGGACAATCAAAGCGCCGAGGGCAGAAATAACAAAGGTCGCGATAATCATCGCGACCCCTAACCCTATTTTCGGAACAGAATTCAAAAGTAGAACCTATGTTAGAACGTCAATGCGCTTTGCCACTCGCGAATCCAAGTCTTGCGCATTTTCGCTACTTCGTCTGCACTAAAGCTCAGTGGTTTGCTAGGTACGCTCAGAGTTTCAAAACCTTTTGGCAACTCAACGTCAGTCACTGGGTACATCCAGTTACCAGTTGGCATCGCAGATTGGAAATCATCACTCAAAATAAAGTTCATGAACTCATCTGCTAGCTCAGCATTCTTTGAGCCTTTAACCTTAGCCGCCACTTCCACTTGCATGTAGTGCCCTTCGGCAAAATTTGCGCTTGCGTATTTCGCGTCATCTTCTGCAATCAAATGGTACGCGGGAGAGGTCGTGTAAGACAGCACGAGATCAGACTCACCGTTCAAAAACATCGAGTAAGCTTCTGACCAACCTTTAGTAACTGTAACTGTTTTCGTTGCCAGTTGCTTCCACGCTTGAGCCGCATCATCGCCGTAGATGGACTTCATCCACAACATCAAGCCTTGACCCGGCGTCGAAGTACGAGGGTCTTGGTAAATCACTTTCAGATCATCACGCTCTTCCACCAGCTCTTTCATGCTTTTTGGAGGATTCGCCAACTTCTCCTTGTTGTATACAAACGCAAAGTAGCCGTAGTCATATGGTACGAAGGTCTTGTCTTTCCAACCACTAGGCAAAGTCGTTTTCGATGTATCGACATTATGTTCAGCCAGTAGCCCGGTCTTTTTCGCTTCCGCCATCAGGTTGTTATCCAAACCTAACACGATATCCGCTTTACTATTGTTTCCCTCTAAACGAAGGCGGTTAAGAATAGAAACACCGTCGTCCAGCGCAACGAAGTTAACATCGCACCCGCATTTGGCTTCGAACGCTTTTTCGACTTTAGGACCAGGTCCCCAATCAGCAGCGAAAGAGTCGTACGTGTAGACAGTTAGAGGGTTTTCAGCGGCAAACGCTGAAGTAGAAGTGATGGCTGCAAGGGCAATCAGACTAAGAGTGGTTTTCACTGCTCGCTCTCCATTTGCATTAGTAAAAATGAGTTGAGCGGCACAGGGTTGAGACGGTATTTAGGACTTCCAATATCCAGACTCAATTCCTACGCCAGCATTATCTGGTTCAGGTAATACGGGTCCCTGTTTGCTCAACAACGTTAAGCGATTAGGTCTCAGCGCCCAATAGTATTGATAAGATCAATGCCAAGTGGGTTTGCTCCCCGATGAGTTGGATGGATTGTAAAGGTCTTTTATTGATTACACAATCAACGTTGGTCATAACCCCAACGTGGCACTAAACCTTGCTCAATGCCAAGGTGATCAAGAATTCTCGCCACCATGAAATCAACCAAGTCTTCGATAGTTTTAGGTTGATGATAGAAGCCCGGCGCTGCAGGCATAATGGTGACACCCATTTGCGAAAGCTTGTGCATGTTTTCAAGATGCAACGTCGAGAATGGCGTTTCACGCACTACAAGCAGCAACTGTCCGCGCTCTTTCATTACCACATCAGCAGCACGCTCAATCAAGTTATCCGACATGCCGTGTGCAATGGCCGCGACACTCCCTGCAGAACATGGACACACCACCATTTGCTTAGGTGCCGCAGAGCCCGAAGCCACAGGCGAGAACCAATCATCTTTGCCACAAACGGTGATGTTATCTGGATTGCAATTAAGGTGTTCAACCAGCGCCTTTTGCGCCGCTTCAGGGCCACTTGGCAGTTTCAGGTCATGTTCGGTCGCCATTACCACGCGGGCAGCCGAAGAGATCAACACGTAGACGTGGTAATCCGCTGCCACTAAACATTCAAGAAGACGAAGTCCATATGGGGCACCAGAGGCACCCGTTAGTGCTAATGTGATGGCTTTTTTAGGGGTTACTTTTTGCTGCATAAATGTCATTAAGCTTTTTGTTTCAGTTGTTCTAGAAGCTTGCCGTGGATACCACCAAAGCCACCATTACTCATCACGAGAATTTGGTCGCCCGGTTGCGCTCGTTCGACGATTTTTGCGACAAAAGTTTCCATCTCTGCATCAACAAACGCAGGCTGTTTACACTGGTCTGCAATCTCTTGTACCGACCAATCAATGCTATCTGGTTGGAAGAGGAACACTTCATCGGCACTGTGTAGAGAAGCCGCTAAAGTATTCTTGTGCACTCCACGTTTCATGGTCGCAGAACGAGGTTCTAAAACGGCAAGGATACGTTTTTCACCAACCTTGTTACGTAAACCGCCCAATGTCAGTTCAATCGCCGTTGGATGATGAGCAAAATCATCATAAACCGTCACGCCTTGCTCTTCGCCTTTTAGCTCCAAGCGACGTTTGGTATTAATAAAGCGACCAAGAGCCTGACAAGCCAGTTCTGGTGCAACACCAACATGACGCGCAGCAGCGATAGCCATCAAAGCGTTATCCACGTTGTGATCACCAACAAGGTCCCAATCCACAATGCCCACTTTCTCACCTTGCAGTGACACTTCAAATTTTGAGCCATCAACAACCAGTTTGTGTGCTTGCCAATCACCATCGACCCCTGAGAACTGCTTTTCTGTCCAACAACCGCGCTCGATCACGTCTTGTAGCGACTGATCTTGCTTTGGTGCAAGGATCAAACCGTTGCCTGGAACAGTGCGCACCAAGTGGTGGAATTGACGCTTGATCGCTTCTAGATCATCGAAGATGTCCGCATGATCGAACTCAAGGTTATTCATGATCAACGTGCGTGGATGGTAATGAACAAACTTAGATCGTTTATCGAAAAAAGCACTGTCGTATTCGTCCGCTTCGACGACGAAGAACATGCTTTCACCCAAACGAGCGGATACACCGAAGTTACCCAGCACACCACCAACAAGGAATCCCGGTTGGTAGCCACAATCTTCTAGGATCCAAGCCAACATACTTGAAGTGGTGGTTTTACCATGGGTACCCGATACCGCCAGAACCCAGCGATCGTGTAATAGAAACTCTTGTAACCACTGTGGGCCAGAGGTGTAACGCATATTGGTATTCAGCACATGCTCAACACATGGGTTACCACGGCTCATCGCGTTACCAATCACCACGAGGTCAGGTTGTGGGTCAAGTTGAGAAAGGTCAAAGCCTTCAATAATTTCAATACCTTGAGACTCCAACAGGGTACTCATTGGTGGATAAACGTTGGCATCCGAACCCGTCACTTTATGACCTAGCTGACGCGCTAAAATTGCCGCACCGCCCATAAACGTGCCGCAGATACCCAAGATATGAATGTGCATAAACTTAACCTTGTAATGCGTTCTTTAATCCTTTCATTATCGTGATAACCACCAGAAAAGCGAGAGCCTTTCGCTGTGTTCTTGCAGTCTCTTTCACAAATCTGACAGGGCTTAGGGCTGACTGACCAAGCATTAACCAAGAGATTCGCTTCTTATGCAATAAGACAAATAATTTGCGATCTCAGTCGGTTACTTCATTACCATTAATAAGATCTACGTCATAAACTTACATCTAACGCAATCGTTTAACATCCATAAAGAGATGACCCCATTGCGTGACACCCCCAACGAAATGAAAAATGTAAGGATAAACCATGTCAGGACTGCGCACCCTAGGCGAATTCATTGTTGAGAAACAAGCGGATTTCCCCCACGCTAGCGGTGATCTTTCATCTCTATTAGCTTCTATTCGTTTAGCTGCAAAAATCGTAAACCGCGAAATCAATGCGGCAGGTCTTGGTGATATCACTGGCGCTGTAGGTACAGAGAACGTACAAGGCGAAGATCAGCAAAAACTTGATGTATACGCGAACGACAAGTTCAAAGCAGCGCTCGAAGCACGCGACCAAGTGTGTGGCGTTGCCAGTGAAGAAGAAGATGAAGCGGTTGCGTTCAATAAAGAACTTAACCAAAACGCAAAGTACGTTGTACTAATGGACCCACTCGATGGCTCATCAAACATCGATGTGAACGTATCAGTCGGTACGATTTTCTCTATTTACCGTCGAGTTTCTCCTATTGGTACCCCACCAACAGAAGAAGACTTCCTACAGCCTGGTCACAAACAAGTGGCGGCGGGCTACGTGATTTACGGCTCATCTACTATGTTGGTTTACACCACGGGTAATGGCGTAAACGGCTTCACTTACGACCCATCGATTGGCAGCTTCTGTCTATCTCATGAAAACATGATGATCCCAGAAGACGGCAAGATCTACTCGATCAACGAAGGTAACTACATCCGCTTCCCGCAGGGCGTGAAGAAGTACATCAAGTACTGTCAGGAGAATGTGCCTGAAGATGGTCGCCCATACACATCTCGCTACATCGGCTCATTGGTTGCAGACTTCCATCGTAACCTGCTGAAAGGCGGCATCTACTTGTACCCAAGCACGCAAAGCCACCCTCAAGGCAAACTGCGTCTGTTGTACGAATGCAACCCAATGGCATTCTTGATTGAGCAAGCTGGCGGTTTGGCGTCTGACGGTGTAAACCGCATTATGGATTTGAAACCTACTGAACTGCACCAGCGCGTGCCTTTCTTTGTGGGTTCAAAGAACATGGTCAACAAAGTCGAAGAGTTTCTTGAGCTGAATCGCGAAGAAGACTAATTTCAGACCTTTGTCCAACGCGGCGGGTGTTTACCTGCCGCGTTTTTGTCGTTAAAGTGAACTGCGTAAATATTAGCCAGATTAAGCCTCTAAACGCTTAATCCTCAATGAAAAGGAATATTCAAATGAGCTTAAACAACGTACCAGCAGGTAAATCACTGCCTGACGATATCTATGTCGTTATCGAAATCCCTGCTAACGCGGATCCAATCAAATACGAAGTAGATAAAGACACTGGTGCTGTATTTGTCGACCGTTTCATGTCTGCGCCAATGTTCTACCCATGTAACTATGGTTATGTGAACGATACTCTTTCTCTAGACGGTGACCCAGTGGACGTACTGGTCCCGACCCCTTACCCATTAATGCCAGGTTCTGTGATTCGCTGCCGTCCAGTCGGTGTACTGAAAATGACAGATGAATCAGGTGAAGATGCGAAAGTCTTCGCTGTCCCGCACTCTAAAATCTCAAAAGAGTACGAAGGCATTCAAGATGTTGAAGATATTCCAGAGCTACTCAAAGCTCAAATCACACAGTTTTTTGAACGTTACAAAGAGCTTGAAGCAGGCAAGTGGGTGAAAGTCGACGGTTGGGCTGATGTAGAAGCTGCGAAAGCTGAGATTTTAGAATCTTATGAACGCGCTCAAGGCCAAAAATAGCCTCTAATAAAGAGACAAAGAGCCGCGCTAATTAACTGCGGCTCTTTGTTCTAAGCTGTACTAGGGGCGATTAAATCAGTAACGTTTACTACCCTTGAGGGTTCTGCCCAACTCATATTCTCGACGAAACCTATCGTCAATCTCATCGCAAATACCTCGGTAATAACGCCTGCTTTCACCTAATGAGAAAGCGTCTTGAGCACAATAGTTAGCACGACCTGTTTCATAGCCGTTGCTATACGCCATGTAAAGCTCATCATCTTTGTTAAGCTCTTGCATAGACAGCTTAGTATCACCCGCTTCCGCGCGCTGCATACCGTATTGATTCCATTGCATGCTGTCAGTACCGCTTGGCGGTGTGCTATTAGAACAACCAACAAGCAGCAGTAGTATGATTGGAGATAGATATTTCATCGCAGACCTCCCAAGTCTTTGTTGTATATATCGTCAATGCATACGTTGCTGGTTCAAGTATAGTTCACACTCGCTGGCACCAATCTCCTGAAGCAATCTCTTCGGAAAGTTGTTCTGTATCTTGATAAAGATAGATCCAAGCTTGGCCAAACGGTGTTGCAATGCTCTCTCGTCGGTACTCCACTGGCACATCTTCAAGCAGGTCTAAAGCTTCTAACGTTTGTTCATCAATAAGGTAGACCTCTCCAAACACCCTCTTTTCACCGCGAGACAATGCCGGATAAGGCCCTAGATCGAACAGCGCAAACTGGGCATCAGTCTCATGATGCCCCAAAAACTGTGCTGACTTCAGGTAGTGATGGTTTGACTCTCCTTGACGAAGAGTGCCATAGACAAATACGAGATGCTGCATAACTGCTCCTTGTTATCGAATGCACCTAATCAAACTCGAATTGGTAAAGAATATCGACAGCACTATCTAATCCAGACACCGCCTCGATGTACAAATCCTTCATTAAACGGTAGCGAACGGTGAACTCACCTAACGAATTGAAAATACCAACGCCATATTTCACTTGAAGGCCTGGTAAAATATAGCCACTGACCGTTACTTGAGAGTCATCACCTGAACCTGCCGTGTCCAACTGCAAGTCTTGCACACCGAATGCTTCGCCAATCTCACCAACAACTTTGCCGCTTTTTGCTAAGCTTAGACCGATTAACGTAGTAGTCATCGCATTACCGCCAGATTCCGCATCAATATCTTGACCACGTAATAAGTAAGATAATGCATTTGCTTGTGGCATCGCAGGATCAGAGAAGATTTCTACCGAAGGATCACTCGCGGGTCCCGTCACTCGAACACCTGCAGTGACATCATCTTGAGTATTATCTGGGTTACGAATTGCCTTAATAGAAACATAAGGCTGATCTGCAGGACCATTCATCATGATCTTGCCTTCTTCAATCACCAAATCTTGGCCGAATGAACGGTAAGAGCCATCAATGATGTTTACTTCACCGACAATAAACGGACCTTTATCTTTTTGCGTCACGTTCAAGTTACCTTGCAGCTCACCTTTTAGACCAAAGGCTGACAGCTGAAACTCGTCACCAATTTTAATATTAATATCAGTTTCAACATTAAATGGTAATGCAGGGGTTTCATCAACTGGCTGCATGTCTTTGTTCAAGATAACCGTGTCTCTCGACACACTGACCGCACTTGGTGGCAGCTCATCAATCAAAATGCGCCCCCAAGGTAAGTTAACATTCCCCTCTACTTTGGCTAAAGTTGGCGTGACATCAATGGTCATATCTGGCTCAACTTTAATTTGCACCATTGGTGGCATATCAACTTTCAACTCTTTGGCAAATACTCGGGCTTTGGTGTGCCAGTTTTCTAAGTCGCTCCAATCTGCATCACCATTAATTTCAAGCTTGCCATCAGGTGTAATAATACCCGCATCTAAATCCGCTTGATGACCTTTGAAGTTAATCGCAACTTGCCCAGAGTTAATATCGATTGGCGTGACTTCACCTTGCAACTTCATCTGGTCAATCAAGAACTGACCATTCACTTTCGGATGCATCACATCACCAGACAGAGCCAGGTCGGTGTTCATGTTCGCTTTAAATAGGCTGTACTCACCGATCAGTGGTGCCAAGAAGTCTAAATGGAACGTTGATAGTGATACCTTACCATCGATAGTTGGCTTCTCTGACGAGACATCATTTAACGACACCTTCCCAGATAAATCGCCGTTATCTGTAACGTCAAATAACCACTCGGCATCCAGTTTGTCTTGGGCTAACTTAGCTTTAAGGCTGACACTGTCCCAACCGACCTTAATTGGCTGTTCTAGTGTTTGTTCTACCTGACCTTGCGGCACATCCACATTCACCGTGACTTCCGGTTTCATGTCTGGAGACCATTTTGCAAAAGCGTTGGCGTTCACTGAACCTTGCAGTTTGGTTTCGGCTGGTAAGAACTGTTTGATTTGGTCGAAATCAAAGTTAGTGATGGCTAACTTCGCTTCACCGCTCTTACCGACACTGATATCTTCACTCAAACACACACTTGATTTTGACTGTAGCCAACAGTGTGCTTGTACATCCGCAATCTGCTTATCAATATTGACTTTAACGGCCGTCGATTTCTGTAGTGCCCAAGGGCCTTGTGGCGTACTTAACGTGAGTCGGCGTAATGCACCATCCCAGATCATTTCTGGTTTCTGCTTGAAAGTGCCTTCGATTTCTAAACTACTTGAAACGATGTCTGAAACCACGTCTAGCGTCAGTTGGTGCAGTTTCTCATCGCCACTTAACTCCAAATCAGCACTATCGATTTTAATGTCATCGTAGGTAATGCTCTTCGCAACCAGACTAACATCGGCTTTTGGTGCAGGCAGAGGCGTCACATCCCCTTTTAGAGTGATGGTTTCTACCTTTGCCTGCTGTTGCCAATTCACTTGGTTAAGCGCGAGATCTAAGCTAATGTCTGGCTGCTTTAAACTGCCACGCAGTGCAACTGTACCATTCATCTTACCACCAAGATCAGGAACACTTTTTGCGAAATCGGGGAAGTTAACCTCAACATCCATCAAGATCTGTTTGTCGATCTTACCTTTTGCGCGCAAAGAGTTTGGACCATGAGATAAAGCCAAGCCTTGCGTATTAAGCCGAATGTCTTCGCCCTTTCCTGTCTTATCTGATGCCTCTAGTTGGCCTTCGATATTCAGTGGGTAACCACGCAAAATACCGTCGATGTCCAGCGTAGGTAGGCTGACTTGCCAACCACCTTGCTCAGTTAGAGAGCCAGAAGTTGATAGGCTACCACTGATGTCACCTTCCGCTTCTTTCCATTGCAAACCAGGCTGAATGTTCTTCAAATTCAGATCTGCTTGCCAGTTAATTGGTGCTGACCAGTTAGCCATCACCTTACCAGCTAACTCACCGCCTAACGTTTTGACAACGAGACTGTCCAAATCGATCTGTTCCAGAGTACCTTTACCGTCTAACACCACGTCCACATCAGGAATATCTTTACCCGAAGCCTTAGTTTCTAGCGCAACGGTATAGCCCTTTAGTGAGCCCTTGGCTGCGAGGCTAGGAACAGAAACTTGGTAATCACTCTTACCACTTAATGGCCATTGCGCGGCAACATCTTTCAGCTTGATATCAAATGGCAACTCAGGTTTGAGCGGTTGAACTTGGCCTTCAATCTTGGCTTTCACCAAGTCAGATAACGTCGCCTGCAATGATAAATCGCCAACCGAACCAGATGCAGACAGCGATAGTTTCTGACCTTTTACATCCGCTTGTTTAACCAGAGCGTCAATCTGCGCTTGAATTGGATAATCGGCTGATAATGTTACTTGAGTACTTAATTGGCCTTCCACTTCTGGCATATCAAGTTCTAGCGTTTTGACATCGACTTTGTCACCACCTGCTGTTGCTTCTAGCCCTAGATGGTGAACGACAACTGGAGTGTCGCCAGCTAATTTAAAATCATGAATATCCAGACGCTTTGCTTCAATGGTAAGCGGAATCCATACCTCAGGCAGTACAATCCCTTCAGGTTTAGCTTCTGCTGTAACTTGGGTTTTCGCGTCTTTTTGTTGATCTTCCGTAGAGTCTGGCGTCGCTTTAGCTTGCTTCTCTGCTTGCTTAGTCTTTGGCTCCGTATCTTTTGGTTGCGCTGGTTTCTCTTCTGTCGCACCTTCACTTGGTGCAAGTGCCACATTGATAGCTTTCAATGCAGTTGGAGCAATGACCAATCGGTCACCTTGCATCGACAATGCAGTCGAGAAATCTTGCCAATCAATCTTGTTACCCAAGATGTTCAGGTTGATGTCGTTAAAGCTAACGTTGTTAACAAAAATAGGAACGGGAGTACTGATTGAACGAAGCGGTGGTGTTTCTTCTTCTTGCTCTTCGTTTGAAGGCGGCAGCTCTGGCATCTGGAAGTTTACACCTTGCAGTGACAACTCATCCACACACACTTTAGGATCGAAGAAGCAACGGAAATTAATCGCTAGCGTTAAGCTTTCCACCTTAGCATCAACATGGAGAGACTCATCCACAAAGCTGACGTTATGCAGCGCAAAACGTGGGAATAGCGAACCTTGAATTTGCTCGACTTTAAGCTGCGGTAACGCTTTCTCTGTCCCCCAAAGAGCCAACTTTAGACCTGGATGGGTAAACAAAATTGTGCCGACGAAAATCGCCAGCAACACAATAAGAGTCAGTAGGCCGATTGAGAACCATTTCGTCCACTTCAGAGTTGTTTTGATCATAATTCAGGCCCCAAAGAGAAGTGGATGCGGAAGTCATTCTTAGGCACAGCATCTAGGCCCCATGCGAAGTCAAAACTCACAGGACCAACAGGAGAAGCCCAACGGATACCAACACCGGCACCTGCTTTCCAATCAGGGGTCTTATTGAATGCATCACCGTAATCGCAAAAGGCAGCTAACCACCAATTGCCATAGACACGATATTGATATTCCAACGTGCTGGTCGCAATGTACTTAGCACCCGTCAAAGCGCCACTCTCATCAACTGGTGAAATCGACTCATAGCCATAACCACGAATATTGTTATCACCACCAGCGAAGAAACGCAGCGATGGCGACAGTTTTTCAAGTTCATCGGTAATATTTGCCCCGCCCTCTAGGCGTAACAAACCACGATGATTTTCTCCAATACCGCGAATCCACGATGTACGCCCTAGTAGTCGCAACACTCGAGTGTTAGACAACACCGCGGGATCACCGTACTCGATAGTCACGCTTTGTTTATCTCCCCACATTGGCATATTTCCGCCACGAGTTCGGGTTCTTGAAAAAGACGCCCCAGGAAGGACAAACTGTACACCGTCTTCTTGCAAGCCTTGAGAGTAGTTTTCATACAAGTGACGTACGTACAGAGTCTTATGCCAACCACCATCGGTAATCCAATGGCGCTCCACTGCCAGGTTTGATTCCAAACTCTCCGTATCACGGTTATCAAGACGCTTTAAACCGAACTGAAGTTGGTAGTACTCGTGCAATACATCATCAAGTGGGATTTTATAACCTGCGGTGACAGTTTGCTCTGGCTTAGACAGGGAAAGTGCAGTGTCGAAACTATGGCCTCGTGCACTCACCCACGGTTTTTTCCACTTTAATGTCCCGCGGACACCAGTATCGGTTGAATAACCAATACCCGTTTCAATTTGGTTTTTCGCAGCAGGAGCGAGGGACACTTTAATCGGTAAATCTCGTCCATCGTCAAGCTTAGTTAAATCGGGTTCAACAAACACAGATGAGAACCAATCAGTATTGGACAAGTTTTGATTGTATTGACCGACTTCTGAAACTAAATAGGGTTCCCCCTCCTTAAACGGGCGAAGTGACGCCACACGCTCTTCCCAGATTTGGCTACCCGTAATTTCCACTGAACCAAAGTAGTAGCGGATACCACTGTTGTAATGTAAGCGTACATTCGCCTCATTAAGCTCTGGAATAACTTCAAGCTTACTAAGCTCAAAATCACCATTAAAATAACCACGTTGCAGCGCCAAATTACGAATGCTTGATTTCAGAGAATCATACTCTCCTTGGTTTAGGATACGGCCCACTTTGAGCGGTGACTTATTGAGCAGCTTAGTAAACTCTTCATCTTGATTCGCTTCACCTGATATCACCACGTCCATGACTTTGATTCTGACAGGTTCACCCGGTTGGACGTTAACGATCAACTCATCATTATCTTTCGTAATAGTGTATGAAATTTTCGCATGATAATAGCCGAGCGCATTGAGTGCTTCGGTGATACTTTGTTCTAATCGCGCCTGAAAACGCAAAGACGTAGAGTAATCATCTTCAGGAATGGAAGACAAATAAGCGTTCACATTATCTTCTAGCGCGCCATCAATCCCCTTTATCGTAAGGGATACATCGGCGTAAGTGCTATGAGAAAAGGCAAGTAGGCTGACAATGATCGGAGTAGCTTTTCTTATCATGCTTTTTAGCTGGACGAGGTTAAATAAACGTAAACAATAATAACGCCAAATAAAGGCTAAGTCTGTAATATTAATAGGTTTAACACGGTCTATGTCATCACAACATCATATTCAGACTGAATAGAGTCTTTCGCAAAATTAAGACATGTATTAAAGGATAGATACCATGCTCAACAAACAGACAATGATCAGTATAGAAGATACGCTGCCCGGTAGAGAGGCACCAATGCAGATCGAGGACACGCATTTTGTAAATCAATCGAGCTTAACAGCGCAGCCAAAAGCCAACCAGCAACAGTTAT
Source organism: Vibrio sp. SCSIO 43153 (assembly GCF_023716625.1). Classification (NCBI taxonomy): domain Bacteria; kingdom Pseudomonadati; phylum Pseudomonadota; class Gammaproteobacteria; order Vibrionales; family Vibrionaceae; genus Vibrio; species Vibrio sp. SCSIO 43153. Next base: position 304,254 of record NZ_CP071855.1, on the reverse strand, counting down.
TACTCGGCCTGGGGTGTTTTTGGGGAGCTGAACGTCTTTTTTGGCAACTCGATGGCGTACTCTCAACATCGGTCGGTTACGCTGGCGGTTATACGCCAAACCCAACTTACGAAGAAGTGTGCACCGGCAAAACTGGCCATACCGAAGTAGTACGCGTGGTATTTGATGAACGCGTGATTTCTTTAGAGCAATTGCTGGCGGTATTTTGGGAAAAACACGACCCGACTCAAGGAATGCGCCAGGGTAACGACTTAGGAACTCAGTACCGCTCTGCCATTTATACTTACTCGCAAGAACAACAGAATGCAGCTGAAAAATCAAAAACTCAATATCAACAAGCATTACAAGAAGAGCAGCGCTCGACCATTACGACCGAAATTCAGCCAGCTGGACCATACTACTTTGCAGAAACATACCACCAGCAATACCTAGCGAAAAACCCAAACGGTTACTGCGGCTTAGGTGGCACAGGAGTCTGTTTCCCACCGAGTCTCGAAGAATAGCGACAACAAAAAAGAGCGACTAAAGTCGCTCTTTTACAATTCTTGATTTTAAATTGGGAGAGAGAGAATCGCTTGATTTACTTCTCTAAAAATTGAAAGATGTTGCGGATTTTTGACGTCTGGCAGTAACACTTTTCCATTATCAAAACGAAACTCGCCCACACCGACTATTGAGAACTGACCTTTAAACAAAGTCTTAACGAAACGCGCCACCTGACGTGGACGGTACACAGCAAACTCACGTAGCATAACTCACCTCAACATCCTTTTGAGAAAACACCAATTGCTCTTTCCTGGCAATCTTTATGCGCAATTTGCGACTGAGTTCATTCTAACAAAAATCCTCACTATCGCAACTATTTTGCATATCGTACGTTAAATAATTGTTATAAATGGTTCTACATTTTTATTCACTGTAAGTATATACTTGGAAAGTCTCGCAACCCATACGGAACATAACAATATGAAAACTAAGACTCTCCTCCCGATTTTTTTTGCTCTTGCGCCAAGCTTAGCACTTGCTCACAACCTCTCAATGGGGGAAAGCGTCCCTACCGTTAAGGTTGATGCTTACGGAGAGATCGTAATGCAAGGTGAAGGGGTAGCCTACCAACCTTGGGCAACACAACAAATGCTAGGTAAAGTCCGTGTCATTCATGCAATCGCAGGACGCAGCAGTTCAAAAGCAATGAACGCGCCGCTAATGACCGCGCTAACTGAAGCGAAATTCCCAGAAGATGCTTACCAAACGACAACCATCATCAACCAAGATGATGCGGTTTGGGGTACCGGATCATTTGTAAAATCATCAGCACAAGACAGCAAACAAGAATTCCCTTGGTCATCAATGGTACTTGATGAAAATGGCGTGGTGGCAAACACTTGGGCTTTGCAAGAAGAGAGTTCTGCAATCGTAGTGCAAGACAAGCAAGGTAAGATCTTGTTCGTCAAAGAAGGCGCTCTAACCTCTGATGAAATCAACCAAGTACTTGCTTTGATCCAAGAAAACATCTAATGCACCTCAGCTCCTTGCAGACAATAAGCAAGGAGCACCTCCCCTCCATGAACGTAAGCTATTATTTCACATAAGATAATTTCTCTAGTCGCAACAAAAGAGTGAACTTTTAGCGAGAATGGGTGTTATATTATAACACCAGGTATCGTTTCAGGTTTTAAGATGTCTCCTCGCTGGCAAGTAACCACACATCATTGGCGTCGCACTGTTGTATTACTCAGTGTTGCGTTACTGCTTGCATGGAACTTTGCCACCATCGCACATCAACTTGATCTCATTCCAGAGCACCATAGCCATCATCATTGCCAGATGTTTGCTGGCTCACATCATGGCTTGGCTAAGGCTCAACCAGAACTTCTCCCCCCAACTTACCAGCGTTCGACGTATTCTGACTGTATCGAAACACAGTTTAACGTCAGTGATGTACGCTACACTGCACGTGCACCGCCTATATTTGCCTAAACTTAAGAAGCCCCCATACTAGAAATTAAACGGGTTGCTAACCCTATGATTTAAAAAGCAACCAAACAATACATTACGCAAATTAGGAAAAGATAATGCCTTCTAAACACGCTCTAGCTCTTGTTATCGGACTATCACTAACAGCAACTGCAAACGCAGAGGAATACCGTCAACACGAAGCGCATGTGCACGGTCACGTAGAATTCAATATTGCTCAAGATGGTAAAGACCTACTGATTGAAATCACTTCTCCAGGCGCAGACGTTGTTGGCTTTGAGCACGCACCAGAAAATGCAGAGCAAGAGCAAGCACTTAAACAAGCGATTGCTGCGCTAAAAGATACAGGCAAGCTATTTGCTATCAACAAACAAGCGAAATGTGTGATTGAAGATGTTCACGTATCTCACACACTTAGCCAAGACTCTCATGAAGGTCATGATCACCACGACCATGAAGGCCACGATCATGATAAACATGACCACGATGGGCATGAGCACGACAAACATGATCATGAAAAGCATAGCGAGCATGAGCATGAGGAACACGCACATGATGACCATCACGATCATGAAGGCCATGAGCATCACGACGAGCACGAGGGTCACGATCATGAACACGGCGGCCACGGTGAGTTTACGGCTGAATATCGCTACCACTGTGATTCAGTTGCTGACCTAAACAGCATTGATACCACTTGGTTCAAACTGTTCCCGGCAACAGAAACAATCAGCGTTAACTTGTTCACTGACACAACTCAGTCTGCGACCAACCTAAGCAAAGACAACACTAAGATCGCAATTAAATAACTTATATGGCGTGTAAGTAATCACTTACACGCCATTGCTTTGGTGATTTATTATGACTGAAACCACGTCAAACGTTGTTGAGCTGCATAATGCCCAGTTTGTCTGGCCCGGCTCAGAAAACGCAACCATCCATATCCCACAGTTACACATTGCTCAAGGCGAGCATGTATTTATCAAAGGCCCGAGCGGCTGTGGTAAATCAACTCTTCTTGCTCTGTTAACAGGCATCAATACACTCACATCCGGTGCACTGTCGGTATTAAATACTGATATTGCTAGCCTAAGGGCAAGTCAAAGAGACAAATTTCGTGCCGATCACATTGGCTATATCTTCCAACAATTCAATTTGTTGCCTTATCTAAATGTGATAGAGAACGTCCTAATTCCATGTCAGTTCAGTAAAGTTCGCCGCGACCGTGTTGCTCTCAATGCTTCAATAGCATCACTGGAAGAACAAGCAACAACACTACTAGAGCGTTTACGTTTACCAAAAGAACTGCATGACAAACCCGTTTCGGAGCTGAGTATTGGCCAACAGCAACGTGTCGCTGCGGCACGAGCACTAATCGGTCAACCTGAACTGGTGATTGCCGATGAGCCAACATCCGCACTGGACCATGACAACCGCAAAGCATTTATTGAACTACTAATGGAGCAAGCCAACCTTGCCAATGCCACGCTGGTTTTTGTCAGCCATGACCCAACTCTAGAATCTTTGTTCGACAGAACACTTAATCTGCCTGACATCAATCAAGCGAAGACCCTAGGAGGCGAATCATGAGTGCCGTTGTAAAGCACGCTTGGAAAAGCCTGATGAACCGCAAAGCGACGGCCATTCTCACCATCATGACCGTCGCAATTTCGGTTGTCCTTTTATTGGGAGTTGAACGTATTCGAACCCAAGCAAAAGACAGCTTCGCTAACACCATTTCTGGCACAGACTTAATTGTCGGAGGCCGCTCGGGGCAAGTGAATTTGCTGCTGTACTCAGTATTCAGAATCGGCAATGCCACCAACAATATTGACTGGAAGAGTTACCAAGAGTTTGCTCACCACCGCGCTGTAGACTGGGCAATTCCAATCTCGTTGGGTGATTCGCACAAAGGCTTCCGAGTTATGGGGACCAACCACAGTTATTTCGAGCATTACAAGTACGGAAGTAAGCAACCACTAACCTTCTCTGAAGGCAAAGAATTCAATGGCTTATTTGAAACAGTTCTCGGTTCTGACGTTGCGAAGCAGCTCGACTATAACATCGGCAGCGAAATCATCATTGCCCATGGCATCAGTGATGTTGGTTTTAGTCGTCACGATAATTTGCCATTTAAAGTCGTCGGTATTCTGGAGCCTACAGGTACGCCCGTTGATAAAACCGTACATGTATCGCTCGAAGCGATTGAAGCAATTCACGTTGGTTGGGAAAGTGGAGCACGCTTAGGACCAACACCAAAAGCAGAAGACCTCAAAAGCAGAGACTTCCAACCTAAGCAGATCACTGCCATGTTGGTCGGCTTGAAGTCACGCATTCAAACTTTTGCTCTACAAAGACAAATCAATACTTATCCAAAAGAGCCACTTAGCGCCATCATGCCAGGTGTCGCTTTGCATGAATTATGGGGCATGATGTCGGTTGCAGAGCAAGCGCTGATGGCGGTCTCTGGCTTTGTGGTCGTTGCGGGCTTGCTTGGGATGCTGAGTAGCCTACTGACAAGCTTACAAGAGCGCCGCCGTGAAATGGCAATACTACGTGCTATGGGCGCAAGGCCAAGACATGTCTTTTCACTACTGATCAGTGAAGCAAGTTTGCTGACTTTTGCAGGCATCATTACTGGTGTAGCTGGTTTGTATTCCATACTTGCCCTATTGCAACCGATAATCCAACAAAGCTATGGTATACATCTTACATTAACGGCGCTCTCTCCTTATGAGTGGATGCTACTTGGCTTGGTACAATGTGCCGGTATTGTGATTGGCTTCATCCCTGCATTCCGCGCTTACCGACAATCGCTCAGTGATGGGATGACAATAAGGATCTAGTAAAAATGTGGAAAAAAATACTCGCTAGCTGCTTGCTAGTGATTTCGTTTACTGCGCCAGTCATGGCCAGTGATGAAGCTCTGACACTTGATTGGATAGATCTTGTACCAGAAGCTGAACGGAAAATGTTTGATAGTGTGGGTATGCCAGCCTCCGATCACAGTGGTGGTGCGGCTCAACAGTCAAAGATTGGCAATGTTCGTTCGGAACTGAACGGTAGTGAGGTGAAGATTCCTGGCTTCGTGATCCCTTTAGAAGGCGATGCGAATACAGTGACAGAATTCCTACTGGTACCGTACTTTGGCGCTTGTATCCACGTTCCGCCGCCACCGCCAAACCAGATCATTTATGTAAAATTCCCGAAAGGCGCTCCAGTACAGGAGCTATGGGATGTCATTTATGTGGTGGGGACCTTAAAAACCGAGACCATCAGCCACGAATTGGCAGAAACCGGTTATGTCATTGAAGGCACAGCGATCGAAGCCTACGATGACATGTAGCTTGTTTACTTAATTGAATAGATACACCAAGGCGTCGATTCGGCGCCTTTTTTATGTCTGCAAGTTACACTATGTAGCGAGATAAATACGCTAAAACGCCAACATACAAAACCAAAAGTAGCACTATCGACAGGTGTTTTTTCAGTTTACTTGCATCTGAATATTTCATCACCCCCTCCAAAATAACGATAACAATTTTAACAAGTCATTATCATTTTGAATAGCCTTTATTCTGTAAATACCGGACATGCCTCTCTGGTCGCACAACATTTATCGGTGTAAATTGACAAAGGCATAAAACGCAAGTTCTTGGTAGGGCATCAGCATATGGCAGAATCCATCAAACAACCCGTCGTCATCGAGCACGATGCGAGTTCCTCAACTCATCAAGCACACGATAAAAAATCAAGCTACATCAAAGACAGTGCAAGTCGAGTTCAAACAATTGCACAGACCTATGGCTTAGATGCGTTATTACAAAGCGATCCACCGGCCAAGTCTGCAATAGAACGAGCCCAACTACGAGAACAAAGACGACAAGAGCAAAGACAAAAGAATCTAGAACAGATATTAAAGCTTGCTCATACATCGTGTCGGGATGAGACCGCAGGGGATCCAGACCAAGATTGGTTATATCGCTTCTTTGATATGGCACAAGATATACATAACAGCTCAATGCAAAAACTCTGGGCTCAAGTATTAAAACGTGAGGTAACCAACCCAGGCTCAACATCAATGAAAGCGCTCAAAGTGCTGAAGGACATGACACCTAAAGAAGCACAAATTCTCCAACGAGCATCTTCATTAGCCTGTAGCTTTGGGGGAGATAACAGTCGTAAACTTCTTATTGGATATAAAGCGCATGGTGGCATATTCAGTTTTGGTAAACGAGATACGACCAACAGTCTGAATATGGGGAGCTTCCAGCTTCCTTATTCGAGTTTGCTAGTGTTGATTGAATTGGGGCTACTGCACAGCACCGAATTAGAGTCTGGAGAGATTGGCATTGAAACGCCGTTAATGCTCACGTATCAAGGCAAGAACTTGTCACTACAGGTGAACACAAAAGGTGTGCGCCTGCTGTACTACCGCTTTACTCCAACAGGCAATGAGTTGTGTAAGCTACTTGGCAACAAAACTAACAGTCAGTACTACGATCAGATGTTAGCGCTTTTAAATCATAAATTTAGTGTTCATAGCGAAGCGAAACCTACGGTAAATCACACTGTTTAGTACAGCAAAAAGAGCTTTTGGTCACCTATGATCCAAAAGCTCTTTGAACTGCACAACAACTTTTTGGCCACCTATGATCCAAATGCTTTTTTATCGGATCACGCCGCGTTGTTTAAGGTCGATTAAACACAACTCCACCAGCTCTTCGACACTCTTTTCGCCCGCAGGCAAGTCAATTTCTGGGTTTGCTGGTGCTTGGTATTCTGAGTCAATACCGGTGAAATTAGGAATTTCACCTGCGCGTGCTTTTTTGTACAAGCCTTTTGGATCGCGACCTTCACATACTTCTAGAGACGCATTGACGAACACTTCAATAAACTCACCCTCAGGCAGTAGATCACGCACCAATTGACGCTCAGCGCGGTGAGGAGAAATAAACGCTGACAAAACAATCAACCCCGCATCTGCCATCAGTTTTGCTAACTCACCAATACGGCGAATGTTCTCGCGACGGTCTTGCTCAGAAAAGCCTAAATCGCTGCACAAGCCATGACGCACATTGTCGCCATCGAGCAAATAAGTGTGATAACCCAATTCAGCTAAGCGATTTTCCAATGCACCCGCCACCGTTGATTTACCCGCACCCGATAGCCCAGTAAACCAAAGTACCGCAGGCTTCTGCTTTTTTAATCCAGCACGAAACTGTTTATCAACCGAGTGCTGATGCCAAACGATGTTTTCATCTTTTACCGGAGTTTCGGCAGTCATAACGTATCCTTGTAAATTTAAAGATTAAAACGGAAAGAAGACCGGAATCAGCGTCAGTACTAACACTGAATACACGATGGAAATCGGCACGCCAATTCGCACATAATCGGTCAATTTGTAATTCCCTACGCTGTACACCAACAGGTTGGTTTGGTATCCGTAAGGAGAAATAAAGCTGGCACTGGCGCCAAACAGCACCGCCATTATGAAAGGCATTGGGTCAACGCCATAACCTACCGCCATACTGTAGCCAATAGGGAAAGACAGCGCCGCCGCTGCATTGTTGGTCACGAGCTCAGTTAACACCAAAGTCATGATGTAAGTGGCGACTAAAGCGCCAAACACGCCCCAGCCATTAAAGGCTTCGATAAACATATTGCCCATACGCACCGACAAGCCGGATGAAATCATCAATTGCGCAATAGATAACGCTGAACCCACAATCACCACGATATCAATTGGGAAGCGACGACGAAGTTCGGAAAGCTGAATCACGCCAAAGGCAAGTAGCGCAATCAAATACGCCGCCAGACCTTTGATAATAGGTACGAGTTCCAGCAGTGCACAGCCAATCACGGCAGCAAAGCCAAACAACACCAAGGCAGATTTGTTGGCATCCAAGCGTGCACTCGAATCCAGATCGTTCACCAACACAAACTCTTTTCGATGCGCGCGGCGTTCCGTCTCAAAGCGCTTACCGGGAACCAAAACTAACGTATCACCCGCAGCTAAGGTAATGTTGCCTAAGCCACCTTCAAGACGCTCATGGCCACGACGAATTGCTACGACAACGGCATCGAAGCGATCACGGAAGCGACTCTCTTTAAGTGTTTTATGGCAGAAAGTCGCCGATGAACTCACCACCACTTCCATAAAATTCTGACCATTGAGGTGTTGATGGCCAAACAACGTTAAACCAGGGATTTCCTGTAGCGTCGCCACGCTCTCTACATCGCCACAAAACAGCAGTCGGTCTTTGGCATTGAGGACAAAGTCAGGTCCGACCGACGGAACACTGACACCATCGCGTATCACTTCAGCCAAGAATAGTTTTCTCAGTGCGCGTAAGTTGTTTTCCGTGATAGTACGTCCAACCAATGGCGATCCCGGTTCAACTCGAGATTCTAAGAAGTAAGGTAAATCTTCTTGGCTTTGGTCATCATAGTTTGGCAATAAATAACTCAGCGGAATAAGAATAAGTACTCCGCCCACCAGCACCGCCAAACCAACCATAGTCGGAGTAAAGAAGTTCAGGCTTGGTAAGCCCGCATCCTCAACAAAGCTGTTGATGATTAAATTGGTCGAGGTACCAATTAGCGTCAGCGTGCCACCAAAAATCGCCGCATAAGAAAGGGGAATTAAAAGCTTAGAAGGCGCGTGCTGTTGGTTACGTTTTATCGCACCAATTAATGACACCACCACCGCTGTATTGTTAGTGAAAGAAGAAAGCAAAGCAGTAGAAAAGCCTAGTTTGGCAATAACACTACCAAGATTACCTTCAGAAATACTGCGACTGACCCAACTAATTAATAACGTTTTTTCTAATGCGCTTGATGCAAGAATTAATAGCACTAAAGTCAGAAGTGAAGAGTTAGTAAAGTTTGCCGCAATGGTATTGAGCTCTAACATACCAGCCATAAAAGCAATAAAGGCAGCGCCAGCAAACACATAACTTGGTTTAAGTTTGGTTACGAGTAAACAAGTGATAATGCCAAGCAAAATCGCTAATACAAATCCTTGTTCCCACATAGCCAATCCTTACCAATAAACCCAATACGGGCACAACAACTCGTGCAAACTTAGCTGCACGAAGTGACAAACGAGTAACCAGACAAAAAAGCAAAGCAAGCGAAAAAGAACGCCAGAATGCTCGGTTTCTTGGGCTTCCGGAGCATCCTGGATTCGGGGGAAATCAGCCTGACGGGTTTCGCAACCCCATCAGGCTTGATGAACCAAATTACTTCTTCAGTAACAGGCTTAGGTCTTTAGCTTCCCAGTGTGGGAAGTGCTTACGAACGAGAGCATTGAGTTCAAGCTCGAACGCAGAAACATCCGCAAGACCACGCTCAACAGCAGCCAAGCTTTCTTTCACCATGCCCGCACCAACTGTCACATTGGTTAGACGATCGATGATGATGAAGCCGCCGGTATCAGCACAATCTTGGTAGTTATCCAACGCGACAGATTCGTTCAGCGACCACTCACACAAGCCAATGCCGTTAAGCGGCAACTCCGCTGCGCCGTGAGTCGAAAGGTTGTTGATGTCGTACTGGTGACGAATCGCTTCAACGTGACCCACCGTCTTCTTACCAGCAATCTTAATGTCATAATCACGACCCGGTTGCAGCGGTTGCTCTGTCATCCACACAACGTCAGCCAACAAGTGGTTGGTTGATTCTACTTGCGCATTTTCCAGTACCAATAAATCACCACGACTGATGTCGATTTCGTCATTCAGAGTCAAGGTCACAGCCAGACCTGCTTGTGCTTCCTGTACATCACCATCAAAAGTCACGATACGTGCTACGGTTGAGGTTTTACCTGATGGCAGCGCCTTAATCGCATCACCTACTTTCACTGAGCCTGATGAAATCGTGCCCGAAAAACCACGGAAATCGAGGTTAGGACGGTTTACATACTGAACAGGGAAACGGAAGTCGCCTTCGCCTTTCTCGTGGTCAACGTCAACAGTCTCAAGTAGCTCAAGCAGAGATGGACCTTCGAACCAGCTTAGGTTCTGTCCTTTCTCTACTACGTTGTCGCCTTCTAGCGCTGACAACGGAATGATTTGGATATCCGTCTCACCCGCTAGGTTCTCTGAGAACTGTAAGTATTCATCGCGGATCTCTTCAAAACGTTCTTGTGAATAATCCACCAAGTCCATTTTGTTGATCGCTACAACGAAATGTTTCAAACCCAGTAGGTTAGAAATGAATGAGTGACGACGCGTTTGGTCCAACACACCTTTGCGTGCATCAACCAGAATCACAGCCAAATCACAGGTCGATGCGCCTGTTGCCATGTTACGCGTGTACTGCTCATGCCCTGGTGTATCAGCAATGATGAACTTACGCTTCTGCGTCGAGAAGTAACGGTAAGCCACATCAATGGTGATGCCCTGCTCGCGCTCTGCTTGTAGACCATCTACCAGCAATGCCAAATCTGGCTTTTCACCCGTGGTGCCTACGCGTTGGCTATCCGAGTGAACTGCCGCTAGCTGATCTTCATAAATTTGTTTTGAGTCGTGGAGTAAGCGACCGATTAGGGTACTTTTACCGTCATCTACCGAGCCACAAGTCAGGAATCTAAGTAACGACTTGTACTGGTGTTGTTTTAAATAGCCTTCAATACCAAGCTCGGCTAATTGAGCTTCAACTACACTGTTCATTATCTTTCCTTAGATCCTTTAGAAGTAACCTTGACGTTTCTTAAGTTCCATCGATCCTGACTGATCATGGTCGATCGCACGACCTTGGCGCTCACTTGAAGTTGCCACCAGCATTTCTTCGATGATGCCTGTTAGCGTGTTTGCTTCAGACTCAATCGCGCCAGTCAGCGGGTAACACCCCAAAGTACGGAAACGTACACTCTTCTCTTCAATCACTTCACCTGGTTCTAGCTCCATGCGGTCATCGTCTACCATGATCAGCATGCCATCGCGCTCCACAACCGGTCGCTTGTCTGCAAGGTACAGAGGCACGATCTCGATGTTTTCTAGGTAGATGTATTGCCAGATATCCAGCTCAGTCCAGTTTGAAAGTGGGAACACGCGAATGCTCTCCCCCTTGTTTACTTGACCGTTGTATGTTTTCCAAAGCTCCGGACGTTGGTTTTTCGGATCCCAGGTATGGTTCTTATCACGGAATGAGTACACGCGTTCTTTTGCACGAGACTTCTCTTCATCACGGCGTGCACCACCGAATGCTGCATCAAAACCGTACTTGTTCAGAGCTTGCTTCAAACCTTGAGTCTTCATGATGTCAGTATGCTTTGAAGAGCCGTGCACAAATGGGCTACAACCCATTGCTAGACCTTCTGGGTTCTTATGAACCAAAAGCTCAAAGCCGTATTTCTCAGCGGTACGATCACGAAACTCTATCATCTCGCGGAATTTCCAATCCGTATCTACGTGCAGTAGTGGGAATGGAATTTTGCCTGGGTAGAAGGCTTTACGCGCAAGATGCAACATGACTGATGAATCTTTACCAATCGAATACATCATGACTGGGTTATCGAACTCAGCAGCAACTTCACGGATGATATGAATACTCTCCGCTTCGAGCTGTTTAAGGTGAGTTAAACGTTGTTGGTCCATGTTTTGTCTTTCCTTTTTAAGCTTGAAGGCTCATTAGTCCCTAATTTTTTGTCTGAAATTATATGGAGCTGGCAATAGCACTTTTGTTGAATTCAGTACTAGACAAAAACCAGTCCAACTTTTGAGATAGACGCACAACTTCGCCGACAACAATCAAAGACGGAGCTTGAGCTTCTTTAGATAATTCAGATAGTTGAGAAAGTTCTCCGGTGAAAACTTTTTGCTGGATTTGCGTACCGCGCTCGATGATGGCGATAGGGGTTGAGGCTGCCCTACCATGTTTGATGAGCTGATTCTGAATATAGTGTGATTTCATGAGCCCCATGTAGATCACTAAAGTCTGATTCCCACGAGCTAGTGTCGACCAGTCCATGTCGTCACTTTCTTCTTTCAGATGACCGGTGACAAACAGTGCTGATTGCGCGTAATCACGATGCGTCAGCGGAATTCCGGCATAAGCGGTCGCACCTGCAGCGGCAGTAATGCCCGGAACGACTTGGAAACGCACGCCGGCGTCTGCCAAGACTTCCAACTCTTCACCACCACGGCCAAACACAAATGGATCGCCACCTTTAATGCGTACCACTTTGTAGCCTTGCTTAGCAAAATCCACCAGCAGTTGGTTGGTCTTCTCTTGCGGCACACTGTGGTGACCCGCACGTTTACCAACGCATACCAAAATGGTTTCGCTTGGGATTAACGCCATGATCTCGTCAGACACTAGATAGTCGTATAGCACAACGTCAGCTTGTTGCAGGCAGTTAAGCGCTTTAAGCGTTAATAGCTCTGGGTCGCCCGGACCTGCACCGACAAGGGCAACTTCACCCGGTTGAAGAGATTGTTTGCTGAAACGGGGAAGATCAGCAGCTTGGTTATTCGAAACCAGCCGAGGCTTATTGATTGGGAGAGTCGTTACTGAATCGTTCACTGCCATGTGCTTGCTCATCATCCATTGATATCGGTATGAGCAGCATTATGGCTGGCTGGCTATATTACCTGAAATTCTAAAATTTCATTTTTTATTCAAAAAACTGCTAAGAAGCTTTGGTTTGGTCTCATTCTAATTTGCACAAAAAGCAAACACACTAGAATATTGTTAGGCTATTTCTTATCTAATTATCACAATTTTCTCTCCAGCAATCGTTTCGTCACATAAAAGTTTGTTACAGTACGCCACACTTCCCTATCCCATTAAATTGGAGCACTTCATGAAAATGGCTGTTAATCCTCTATCCGTCGCAGTTTTGGGTGGCATGTTAGCACTTGCTAGCCCAGCAATGGCGGACACCATCAAGTTACGTATTATCGAAACCACCGACATTCACACCAATGTGATGGATTACGACTACTACAAAGACCAACCTTCGCAACAAATTGGTTTTAGCCGTGCAGCAACACTGGTAAAGCAAGCTAGTGAAGAAGCCGTGAACAGTGTTTTGGTCGACAATGGCGACTTGATTCAAGGCAGCCCAATGGGCGATTACATGGCAGCGAAAGGGATTAACGCTGGCGAAATCCACCCGGTATACAAAGCGATGAACCAGTTGGATTACGATGTGGGTAACATAGGTAACCACGAATTCAACTATGGTCTTGAGTTCCTGAAAAACTCTATCGACGGTGCAAACTTCCCTTATGTTAGTGCTAACGTTTTCGACAAGAAGACAGGTGAGCACTACTTCAAACCTTATCTCATTAAAACGCACACGTTCAAAGACACTGATGGTCAAAGCCACGAAATCAAAGTGGGTTACATCGGCTTCGTACCACCGCAAATCATGGTATGGGATAAGAAGAATCTAGAAGGAAAAGTCTTCGCTGAAGACATCACTGAGACAGCGAAAAAGCTGGTTCCTCAGATGAAGAAAGAAGGCGCAGACGTGATTGTGGCGATCCCACACTCAGGCATTTCGACTGACCCATACAAACTAGGCGCTGAAAACTCGGTTTACTATCTCACAGAAGTGGAAGGCATTGATGCGATTGCATTTGGTCACTCTCACGCCGTGTTCCCAGGTAAAGACTTTGCCAAGCTGCAGGGTGTCGACAACGCAAAAGGCACAATTAATGGCGTAACCGCAGTCATGCCAGGTCGCTGGGGTAGCCACGTTGGCGTAATGGACTTGATGCTGAAAGAAAAAGATGGCAAGTGGCAAGTGGTTGAAGGTCAATCTGAAGCGCGCCCTATCTTCGATAAAGCTAACAAGAAATCTTTGGCAGAAGCCGATAAAGGCATCGTGGATGCACTTGTTGATGACCATAAAGGCACACGTGAATTCGTCAACCAGCCAATCGGTAAAGCAAATGATGTGATGTACAGCTTCCTAGCGCTTGTACAAGATGATCCAACGATTCAAATCGTAAACCTAGCGCAGAAAGATTACGTGGAACGCTTTATCCAAGGCGACCCAGATCTTGCAGATATTCCTGTATTGAGCGCAGCGGCACCATTTAAAGTCGGCGGACGTAAAGACGATCCAAATGGTTTTACAGAAGTAGAGTCAGGTCAGCTGACTTTCCGTAATGCCGCAGACCTTTACCTCTACCCGAACACGCTAGTAGCAATGAAGGTTAAAGGCAAAGAAGTTCACGAATGGCTAGAGTGTAGCGCAGGTCAATTCAATCACATTGATGTTAACAGCAATAAACCTCAGTCTTTGATCAACTGGGATAGCTTCCGTACTTACAACTTCGATGTGATGGATGGTGTGAACTACCAAATCGATGTTACTCAACCGCCGAAGTACGATGCGGATTGTAAAGTGATCAACCCAGATTCACAGCGTATCGTGAACCTGACTTACAACGGTAAGCCAGTTGATCCAAAACAAGACTTCATCATCGCAACTAACAACTACCGTGCTTATAGCGCAACCTTCCCAGGCACTGGTCCGGATTTCATCGCGTTTGATTCTCCAGACGAGAACCGCTCAGTAGTTGCCGCTTACATATCTCGCATCAGCAAAGAGCAAGGTGAAGTAACACCAAGCGCAGATAACAACTGGTCTTTCGCACCAATCAAATCGGACAAAAAACTTGATGTTCGTTTTGAAACCTCACCAAGTGATAAAGCCGCGCAGTTCATCAAAGAGAAAGGGCAATACCCGATGAAACGTGTCGCAACTGACGAAGTTGGTTTTGCGATTTACCAAATCGACCTGAATAAATAAGGCAAGTTTGACAGTGATTTCAAGCGGCTCTCATGAGCCGCTTTTTTGTTATCAGTAAAAACCGTTAGAATGAGGAAAACCGTTTCTGAGTTATCACATGCACAGCGATCTTTTTTCAGACTTAATCCACCATGGCTTCCTTGAAGATGAAGCGAATCAGCTTATTGAACATGGGCAACAGCTTGAACTGCCAACGCGCCATATTCTCAATCACCAAGGTGAGTTCAGCTCGCACATCTACTTTGTTTTGGAAGGGTTGTGCCATGCCAGTTATCTGACCGACAAAGGTAAGGAGTTCAGTAAAGAGTTCTACTGGGAAAAGGATTGGGTGATTGGCTTTGAAGGGCTTATCAAGAATCAGCCATCGCCGTACTTATTAGAAACGCTGACACCTTGTCATCTGTTTTGCTTACCAATTGAAGTGCTACATCAATGGCGTGCAGAAAAACACCCTATCTATCTCAAGCTGCTTGAATCTCAATTAATGTATAAAGAGAACAAAGAACGCTTTATGTTGCTCTACTCACCAGAAGAGCGCTACCAACTGTTTTGTCAGCATTATCCAGACTTAGAACAGCGCATTACCGATAGCCAGATTGCCGCTTACTTGGGGATTACCGCGATCAGTCTTAGCCGAATTAAGTCACGCTTAAAGAAAGGTAATGAATAAGGTCAGATAGGCTGGAAAAAACAAAGGCGCTCAATGTCGAGCGCCTTTGCATTAAATCAAGTTCTGCTTACTTCAGAATACGAGCACGGAATTGACGACCCTTCATCTTACCGTTGCTGATGGTTTGCAGTGCTTTCTTCGCCACAGATTTCTCTACCGCAACATAAGAACGCATCGCCATTAGTTGGATCTTACCCACTTGTGCACCCGTGATACCATTTTTACCAGTCAAACAGCCAAGGATATCACCCGCACGTACTTTCTGTTTCTTACCGCCATCAATGTTAATCGTCACCATCTTCGCTTGGTATGGCTGCTGAGTTGATTTCGCTGGCAGTGTTGCTGGTACCACATCCATATCTAGGTACTCTTCAATGCGAGCCACACGTAGGCCATCTTTCTCACCAAAGAAGCTGAACGCCAAACCTTTGCTGCCCGCACGACCAGTACGACCAATACGGTGAACGTGTACTTCTGGGTCACGAGACAATTCAAAGTTAAATACCGCATCAAGATTGTCGACATCCAAACCACGCGCCGCTACGTCTGTTGCAACAAGGATAGAGACACTCTTGTTAGCAAACTGGACCAGAGCTTGGTCGCGCTCACGCTGTTCTAGATCGCCATGAAGATCCACCACACTGAAGCCTTTGTGATGCAGTTCATCAGCCACATTCTGTACTTCTTTCTTGGTATTACAGAACACCACCGCTGACTCTGGCTGGTGCGTCAGTAGTAGGTTCGCCAGAGCTTCATCGCGTGCTTCTGAACCTTCAACGTTGTAAAAGTACTGTGCGATGCTCGACGTATCGTGTGTCGATTCTACTTTGATCATCTCTGGCGATTGCATAATACGTTGAGCAATCTGTTCGATCTTCTCAGGGAAAGTCGCACTGAATAGCAGTGTTTGACGTTGTTTAGGCGCAGCATCAATGATCGCATCAAGGGCGTCTTGGAAGCCCATTTCCAGCATGCGGTCTGCTTCATCTAGTACCAGCGTGTTTAGCTCTTCTAGGTTAATGCGACCTTTCTCTAGATGATCAAGGATACGACCTGGCGTACCCACCAGAATATGCGCGCCATGCTCTAGTGAACCGATTTGCGGTCCCATTGGCATGCCGCCACACAATGTCAGTACTTTAATGTTGTGAATACCACGACCTAACGTACGGATCTCTTTCGCCACCTGATCAGCCAGTTCACGCGTTGGGCACAACACCAAAGATTGTACACGGAAACGCTTCACGTTTAGGTTGGACAATACGCCAAGACCAAACGCCGCCGTTTTACCTGAGCCTGTTTTGCCCTGACCAATCACATCACGCTGATTCAAAATCGCAGGTAAGCTCAACGCTTGAATTGGCGTCATATGGGTGTAGTTCAATGATTCAAGCGTCTCTAGTAGCGCTGGATTAAGCCCTACTTGGTCAAAAGTTTGTTTGCTCACAGGGAAATATCCTCAGGTGGGATGAAAAAGAGGGCACATTATCGCCAGATTTGTCACGAAGACCAGTGAAAATTAACCATTGTTAATGAGTAATAGCAGAAAACGACGTAAAGTCAGCTGCATTCGCTCATTAATGGATATTGAACATGATCAACTGGACTGCCCTACCTTTCTCTCAACTGACGACGACACAACTCTACGAGATGCTGCGCCTGCGCGTAGATGTCTTTGTGGTGGAGCAAACCTGTCCTTATCCAGAGCTGGACGGCAAAGATACACTGGAAGGCGTTTTTCACCTATTGGGTTACAAAGGTGATGAACTGGTTGCCTGTGCTCGCCTATTGCCTGCTGGTACCACATACGACAATGTCAGTATTGGTCGTGTAGTAACCAAGCAAAGCGCTCGTGGTGGCGGCCTTGGACATGAACTGCTTGAGCAAGCCTTACAACATTGCCAACAGCTTTGGGCAGGTCAAACGATAGATATCGGCGCACAGGAACACCTGATGGCTTTCTATGCGAGTCATGGTTTTGAAGTCATTTCCGGAAGCTACCTTGAAGATGGCATCCCGCATGTCGATATGCGCCGAGTGAGCTAAATGTCACCCCACCACCTGGCGTTATTCTTACTGGTTATCGGCAACTTGGCGGCATCACTCTCCGATGTCGCCGTCAAACTGATTGAAGGTGGCATTAGCCCTTTCCAATATATATTTGTGCGCCAGTTGGCTTCACTGCTGCTCATCCTACCTTTCTATCTCAGACAACAACCGAATAAACGTAGCCTGAAGCAAGCACCTATTACCTTGTTGCGGGCACACCTGATATTAATTGGTAGCGGCTGTATGATGGTTGCAGTCACTCACCTGCCTCTTGCGACTGCTAACGCCGTCTTTTACGCAGCGCCGATTTTAATGTTGCCGCTGTCGATATTGTTCCTCAAAGAGCATCCTCCACTGAGCAAGGTCTTGTTCACTTGCTTCGGGTTCCTTGGAGTCTTAGTGGTACTCAGGCCAGATCATTTTCATTGGGCAGCGTTGTTTGCACTCGGCACCGCAACCACGCTGGCAATGTTCAATATATTGGTAAGAAAACTACCCAGTGAACAGTCTGTCGTCACCACACTTTGGTGGACCACTCTATTCTCGTTACCTATCTCTGCAGTACTGGCTGGATTTTACTGGCAACCGATGACGGGGCAGGAATTGGTATTAGTTATCGCTAGTGCAGTATGCATCTTAAGCTATAACGGCTTGGCAGTACTGGCATATCAAAAAGCTCCAGCCGGAGAAATTGCTTTAGCTGAATACTCTGGCTTAGTGTTCGTAACACTCTTTGGGATATGGTGGTTTGACGAGATTCCAGATTGGCTGACTGCGGTAGGGATCCTGATGATCGTATTACCGCTCTTGCCATGGAATAAGAGAAGACGGCTCACCAATCGAGAGGCATCAGATTGAGATGCTATCACTAGCAAACAGAAGGATATAAAAAAGGCGCGAATCATCGCGCCTTCAGAATGCTTGTTAATGAACGTTATTTATTGCGCCCGAATGTTCCATCAGATAAGCGGAAGAACATCACCGACTCGCCACTTTTCTCAAGCTGCAGCATATCTAACTTACCATCGTCAGCGAGCTTAAAGCGAACCAATTGACCTTGTTTAATCCGGCTCAGTGGCTTATCGCTGCCTTCAATTTTGACCAAGGCGTTTAAGTCAGCCATCGAAAGTTGATTGCTACGGAATACTTGGGCCAGCGTATCACCGTTTTTAACCGTGTACTCTTTCCACTGTTCCGATTTTGGTTCTGAGTTCTGTGCTGAGCGCTGTTCACTTAAGCTTTGCGCGTTCAGTTGAATGGCAACACGTTGACTCTCAACTTGAGCATCATCGATAAGTGCTTCAGTATCTTTGGGTACAGGGATGATCAGAAGCACCAACACCACTGGCACTAATACCATCAGTGCACGTTGATGGAGTTTTGGAAAGCGTTGCCAAAACTGAGCCACAGGTTGTACTCTTTCCTGCCACTTCTCTTTGTTAAACGGCTGCTTCCAATCGATAGCAGCGAACTTTTGTTTCATCAATTCGACGTGGTCGACTTGCTGCTTTTTCTTTCTGCGACGATTCATTCTGATGAGTCCTTTAATACTTCTAATCTCAGTATAAAAATACCAGCGCGGAGAGTATATGTTTTTCGCCAAAGTAAAATGTAATTTGGCGTAAATTAGCAGAAATTTCACTTGGAGTAAGAGATAAGTCACACCCTCCGATCCAGAATGCGACATTCGAGCACAATCATTTAAACCGAGGCTCGAACCTGATATCCTGTGCCTTTATCACTCCTAATAAGAGCGACATTCATGTCTGAAATTAAATTTGAAACTGCAGAACAGAAAGCGAGCTACGGTATTGGTCTGCAAATGGGTCAGCAACTGGCTGGTTCTGGTCTAGAAGGCCTTAGCGTTGACGCTATCGCTGCTGGTATTGCAACTGCACTAACTGGTGACATGCCTTCTATCGAGATCGACGAGATCAACAACGCACTGCAAGAGCTACACACTCGTGCAGAAGCAGTTCGTCAAGAAGCAGCTAAAGCAGCAGCAGCTGACGGCGAAGCGTTCCTAAAAGACAACGCTCTACGTCCAGAAGTAAACGTTCTTGAGTCTGGTCTTCAGTACGAAATCATCACTGAAGGTACTGGCGAAATCCCAACAGCAGCGTCTCAAGTACGTGTTCACTACCACGGTGAGCTAACTGACGGCACTGTATTCGACAGCTCTGTATCTCGCGGTCAACCTGCTGAGTTCCCAGTAACTGGCGTAATCAAAGGTTGGGTTGAAGCTCTTCAACTAATGCCTGTTGGCTCTAAGTGGAAACTATACATCCCACAAGACCTAGCATACGGTGAGCGTGGCGCAGGTGCTGCTATCCCTCCATTTGCTGCTCTAGTATTCGAAGTAGAACTACTAGACATCCTTTAATTTGGATTTTTAGCAAAGCTAATAACGGCGACACATTGTGTCGCCGTTTTTTTTGGATAATACTGAGACAAATTCTCAGAAAGAATAGTTAGCAGTAAGTAATAAGGAGATGATATGTATAAGAAAGTGGCTATCGCAGCACTTGCCAGTGTCGCATTGATGGGCTGTCAAAGCACATCGAAAGAGAATCAAGTAGGCGTTGACAGCGGCTATAGTGAAATTGCGAACGCGGCACTGATGGGAGCAGTTAAAGCTTGGTCAAAACAGGGGGCAGCAGATACAGACCTAGTTTCTGCCATTCAAAAAAGTACAAACGTGTCATCCGAACAAGCTATTGGTGGCGTAGGTTCACTATTGGCCTTAGCTCAGAGCTCTCTAGGTAATAATGAGACTTCAGAACTAGCGGGACTAGTTCCAGGCTTTGACTCTCTACAGACAAGTGGCCTGTCTGCTTTAATCGCAAACAACGAGACAGTAAAAGGTGCGTTCTCTGCTCTAGGTATGGACCCATCCCTGATTTCCACTTTTACTCCCCTAATCTTAAGTGCACTGCAAAGCCAAGGTGCAAGTTCTGGCCTACTCGATAGCCTAGGTGCTATCTGGAAATAAGCGAGAAGCGAGAAGCGAGAAGCGAGAAGCGAGAAGCGAGAAGCGAGAAGCGAGAAGCGAGAAGCGAGAAGCGAGAAAATTATGTAGGGTTGGCACACAGTGTCGACCCTTTTTCTTTGAATTCAGATAATCAAATCCAAATATGGGCCAGTAGTGCCAGTAACTTCCGACTTGCTCTTCGCGAGCAAATCTCGCAGGGCATAAGCCGTTATTTCCCTAGCTTCCAAAAACAAAAAAGCCGAGCTAACGCTCGGCTTTTTTTGTTCTTACGAACTGAGATTACTCAGCAGCTTCTTCAGCAGCTGGGCGATCTACAAGCTCAATGTAAGCCATTGGAGCTTTATCACCAGCACGGAAGCCAGCTTTTAGGATACGAGTGTAACCGCCCTGACGAGCAGCAAAACGTGGACCTAGTTCGTTAAACAGTTTTGCAACTACTTCGTTATCACGAGTACGTGCAAATGCTAGACGACGGTTAGCAACACTGTCAGTCTTAGCTAGTGTAATCAAAGGCTCAACTACGCGACGTAGCTCTTTTGCTTTTGGCAAAGTAGTCTTGATAACTTCATGACGTACTAGAGAGCTAGCCATGTTGCTGAACATCGCTTTGCGATGTGAGCTGTTGCGGTTGAGTTGACGACCACTCTTACGATGGCGCATGACCTAATCCTTCTAACTAGTATCGATTAATCTTCAGCGATTGATGCAGGTGGCCAGTTTTCTAGGCGCATGCCCAGAGACAGACCACGTGACGCAAGTACGTCTTTAATCTCAGTAAGAGATTTTTTACCAAGGTTAGGCGTTTTAAGTAGCTCAACCTCAGTACGTTGTACTAGATCACCGATGTAGTGAATCGCTTCTGCTTTCAAACAGTTAGCAGAGCGAACTGTTAGTTCAAGATCGTCTACAGGACGCAGTAGGATCGGATCGAATTCTGGCTTCTCTTCCTTCTCCTCAGGTACACGTACATCACGAAGATCTACGAACGCATCCAATTGTTCAGCTAGGATAGTAGCTGCACGACGGATTGCTTCCTCAGGTTCTAGAGTACCGTTTGTTTCCATATCGATAACAAGCTTGTCTAGATCAGTACGCTGTTCTACACGAGCTGCTTCTACAGCGTAGGCAATTTTGTCTACAGGGCTGTAAGTAGCATCTACTAGTAGGCGACCGATTGGACGCTCATCTTCTTCAGTATGGATACGCGCTGAAGCTGGAACATAACCACGACCACGTTCTACTTTAATACGCATTGCGATTTCAGCGTTGTCATCCGTTAGGTGACAAATAACGTGTTCAGGGTTAGCGATCTCTACATCACCGTCATGGGTGATGTCACCTGCAACCACAGGGCCCGAGCCTGATTTGTTCAAAGTAATGAACACTTCATCTTTGCCTTCGGCAACGCGTACAGCCAAACCTTTAAGGTTTAGAAGAATTTCAAGAATATCTTCTTGAACGCCTTCTTTAGTGCTGTACTCATGAAGTACGCCTTCGATTTCTACTTCTGTTACAGCACAACCTGGCATAGAAGATAGAAGAATACGGCGAAGTGCATTACCCAGAGTATGACCAAAGCCACGCTCTAATGGCTCAAGAGTTACTTTTGCGTGAGTCGAGCTGATTTGTTCAATGTCAACTAGACGTGGCTTAAGAAATTCTGTTACAGAACCCTGCATTGTGTCCTCTCTTTAGTTTAAACCTTACTTAGAGTAAAGCTCGACGATCAATTGTTCGTTGATGTCAGCTGATAGATCAGAACGCTCAGGCATACGCTTGAATGTACCTTCCATCTTGCCACCATCTACTTCAATCCAAGTTGGTTTTTCACGTTGTTCAGCAACTTCTAGAGCTGCTTTGATACGAGCTTGCTGTTTAGCTTTCTCGCGAATAGAAACAACGTCATTAGCCGCTACTTTGAAAGAAGGAACGTTTACAACTTTACCGTTAACTAGGATAGCTTTGTGGCTAACTAGCTGACGTGCTTCTGCGCGAGTTGCGCCAAAGCCCATGCGGTAAACTACGTTATCAAGACGACCTTCAAGAAGCTGAAGCAGGTTCTCACCTGTGTTGCCTTTAAGACGTGCAGCTTCTTTGTAGTAGTTACGGAATTGTTTTTCTAGAACGCCGTACATACGACGAACTTTTTGCTTCTCACGAAGCTGAACGCCATACTCAGATAGACGACCGCGACGAGCGCCGTGTACACCTGGTGCGTTATCAATTTTACACTTGGTATCGATCGCGCGAACACCAGACTTAAGGAATAAGTCAGTGCCTTCACGACGGCTAAGCTTCAGCTTAGGACCCAAATATCTTGCCATGATCTTTCTCCAGTAATCTAAAAAACGTTATACGCGACGTTTCTTAGGTGGACGACAACCGTTATGAGGGATTGGTGTAGCATCAACGATGTTTGTGATGCGGAAACCAGCTGCGTTCAGAGCGCGAACAGTAGATTCACGACCTGGACCAGGACCCTTAACCATAACTTCCAAGTTCTTTAGACCGTATTCTTTAGCCATTTCAGCACAACGCTCAGCAGCAACCTGTGCAGCGAACGGAGTAGACTTACGAGAACCACGGAAACCAGAACCACCTGCAGTAGCCCAAGCTAGAGCGTTACCTTGACGGTCAGTAATGGTTACGATTGTGTTATTGAAAGAAGCATGGATGTGCGCAACGCCATCTGCAACTTGCTTGCGTACGCGCTTACGAGCGCGAGTTGGTTGTTTAGCCATTGTACTCTACCTTCCCGATTATTTCTTGATCGGCTTACGCGGACCCTTACGGGTGCGAGCGTTGGTTTTAGTACGCTGTCCACGTAGTGGTAGACTGCGACGATGACGAAGACCACGGTAACAGCCAAGGTCCATAAGACGCTTGATGTTCATAGATACTTCACGACGTAGATCACCTTCTACAGTGTACTTAGCTACACCATCACGCAGTTGATCGATCTGCTCTTCAGTTAGTTCACTGATCTTAACATCTTCAGCAATACCCACTTCAGCTAGGATAGCTTGAGAGCGAGTTTTACCGATGCCGTAGATCGCCGTTAGAGCGATTACAGCGTGTTTCTGATCAGGAATGTTAATGCCTGCTATACGGGCCATTATTCACTCCTAAGTGTTTCTATAAAAGAATTAGCCGCAGCAAAGCCCGTGATGGATACGCTGCGGAGTACTACTTCTTTTGCACGCAAAAGGTAGGCCGAGGAATATACTCGACCTAACCTTCGTTTTCAAGTAAAAATTTCTGCTAATTAGCCTTGGCGCTGTTTGTGCTTTGGCTCACTGCAAATCACGCGAACAACACCGTTGCGCTTGATTACTTTACAGTTACGGCAGATTTTTTTAACGGAAGCACGAACTTTCATTGCTAAACTCCGTAATTGAAACTGAGTCTACCGTCGAATTAACGACCGTAGCCTTTCAGATTCGCTTTCTTCAACACAGAATCATACTGTTGAGACATCAGATGAGTCTGTACCTGTGCCATAAAGTCCATGATAACAACAACTACGATAAGTAGTGATGTACCGCCGAAGTAGAAACGTACGTTCCACGCGACCATCATGAACTCGGGAATCAGACAGATAAAGGTAATGTACAGTGCACCCGCTAGGGTTAAACGTGTCATCACTTTATCAATGTACTTAGCTGTCTGCTCACCTGGGCGGATACCGGGTACGAATGCACCGGACTTCTTCAAGTTATCTGCTGTTTCACGCGGGTTGAAAACCAACGCCGTGTAGAAGAAACAGAAGAAAATAATCGCTGCTGCATAAAGCATTACATACAGCGGTTGACCTGGGCTAAGAGCCAAAGACACGTCAGTTAACCAACCGAACGCGCTGCTCTCACCGTTCTGACCAAACCACTGAGCCAGTGTTCCTGGGAACAGGATAATACTTGATGCGAAAATCGCTGGAATAACACCCGCCATATTAATTTTAAGTGGCAAGTGCGAGCTTTGCGCAGCAAATACTTTACGACCTTGTTGACGCTTAGCGTAGTTAACGACGATACGGCGTTGACCACGTTCCATGAAAACAACGAAGTAAATTACTGCAAAAGCTAATACCGCAATTAGCAACAGAAGAAGTACATGCAATTCACCTTGACGCGCTTGCTCGATTGTTTGACCGATTGCAGAAGGCAATCCAGCAACAATACCTGCAAAAATCAGAATGGAAATACCATTACCGATTCCTCGCTCTGTAATTTGTTCACCTAACCACATTAGGAACATGGTACCGGTTACTAAACTTACGGTAGCAATTAGCGTAAACATGGTTTGGTTCATAACAACCAGATTGTCGACCATGTTTGGTAAGCCAGTTGCAATACCAATAGCTTGGAATGTTGCAAGTACAAGCGTGCCGTAGCGTGTATATTGGCTGATCTTACGACGGCCTGCTTCACCCTCTTTCTTGAGTTCCGCTAACGCTGGATGAACTACAGTTAGCAATTGGACAACAATAGATGCCGAAATATACGGCATGATGCCCAATGCTAATATAGATGCACGCTCAAGAGCACCACCGGAGAACATGTTAAACATTTCAACGATGGTACCTTTTTGCTGTTCGAACAAATCGGCAAGTACAGCAGCGTCAATACCAGGAATCGGCACAAAAGAGCCGGCTCGGAATACTAAAAGTGCACCAATTACGAATAACAAGCGCGACTTTAGTTCACTTAAGCCGCTCTGAGCACTACGAAAATCTTGTCCTGGTTTCTTAGCCATCTGTACCTCGTTCCTCGAGATTATTCCTCGATTTTACCGCCTGCAGCTTCGATTGCAGCTTTAGCGCCTTTAGTCACACGTAGACCTTTAACAGTCACTGCTTTGTTAATTTCACCAGAAAGAACAACTTTTACGAATTCGATGTTCTTAGTGATGATGTTAGCAGCTTTAAGGCTGTTTAGATCAACCACGTCACCAGAAACTTTCGCTAGCTCAGCTAGACGAACTTCAGCAGACACTAGGCTCTTACGAGAAGTGAAACCGAATTTTGGTAGACGTTGTTTCAGAGGCATCTGACCGCCTTCGAAACCTGGACGAACTTTACCGCCAGAACGTGATTTTTGACCTTTGTGACCACGGCCACCAGTTTTACCTAGGCCAGAACCGATACCACGACCTACACGCTTAGGAGCATGCTTAGAGCCCGCAGCCGGTGCAAGAGTATTCAAACGCATTCTGATTACTCCTCAACTTTAACCATGTAGTAAACCTTGTTGATCATACCGCGTACGCACGGAGTATCTTCAAGTTCTACTGTGTGGTTGATTTTACGAAGACCTAGACCACGCAAAGTAGCTTTGTGCTTTGGTAGGCGGCCAATTGAGCTTTTAGTTTGAGTTACTTTAATAGTTGCCATGGTGTTCTTACTCCGAAATAGATTCAACAGTTAGACCACGTTTAGCAGCAACCATTTCTGGTGACTTCATGCTACCTAGTGCATCGATCGTTGCACGAACGATGTTGATAGGGTTCGTAGAACCGTATGCTTTAGATAGTACGTTGTGTACACCAGCAACTTCTAGTACTGCACGCATCGCACCACCTGCGATAACACCAGTACCTTCTGCAGCAGGCTGCATGTAAACTTTAGAGCCCGAATGGCGACCTTTCACTGGGTGGTGAAGAGTGCCTTCGTTTAGCGCGATCGTAGTCATGTTACGACGTGCTTTTTCCATTGCTTTTTGAATCGCTGCAGGTACTTCACGAGCTTTGCCGTAACCGAAACCTACGCGACCGTTACCGTCACCAACTACTGTTAGTGCAGTGAAGCTCATGATTCGACCGCCTTTAACCGTTTTAGAAACACGGTTAACTGCGATTAGCTTTTCTTGCAAATCATTCGCTTGAACTTGTTGTTCTTTAGCCATCTTCCAACCCTACCTTAGAATTTCAGACCAGCTTCGCGAGCAGATTCTGCTAGCGCCGCTACTCGACCGTGGTATTGGAAACCAGAACGATCAAATGCAACTGCAGTTACGCCTTTTTCAAGAGCGCGTTCTGCAACAGCTTTACCTACTGCTTTAGCTGCATCAACGTTACCAGTGTATTTCACTTGCTCACGGATCGCTTTTTCTACAGTAGAAGCTGCTGCGATAACCTCAGAGCCGTTAGCCGCGATAACCTGTGCGTACACGTGACGAGGAGTACGGTGTACAACTAGGCGAGTCGCACCCAGTTCTGCAATCTTACGACGTGCACGTGTAGCACGACGGATGCGAGATGCTTTCTTATCCATAGTGTTACCTTACTTCTTCTTAGCTTCTTTAGTACGCACATTTTCATCTGCGTAACGAACACCTTTGCCTTTGTAAGGCTCAGGTTGACGGTAAGAACGAATGTCAGCCGCAACTTGACCAACTAGTTGCTTATCACAACCAGTGATGATGATTTCAGTTTGGCTTGGACATTCAGCTTTAATACCCGCTGGCAACTCGTGCTCAACTGGGTGAGAGAAGCCTAGTGTTAGACCTACAGCGTTGCCTTTAATAGCAGCACGGTAACCAACACCTTTAAGAGTTAGCTTCTTAGTAAAGCCTTCAGTAACACCAACAACCATGTTATTAACTAGAGCGCGAGCTGTACCAGCTTGTGCCCATGCGTTAGTAACACCTTCTTTAGGACCGAAAGTCAGGTTGTTTTCTTCCTGAGCGATAACAACAGCGTCGTTAAGAACGCGAGTTAGTTCGCCTTTAGCACCTTTTACAGTGATTTCTTGGCCGTTTAGTTTCACCTCTACGCCAGCTGGAATAGCGACAGGTGCTTTTGCAACACGAGACATAGTCTACTCCTATTAAGCTACGTAACAGATGATTTCACCGCCAAGACCTGCTTTACGTGCAGCGCGGTCTGACATCAGACCCTTGGAAGTAGAAACGATAGCAATACCAAGACCACCCATTACAGAAGGAAGTTGATCTTTCTTCTTGTAAACACGTAGACCTGGACGAGAAACACGTTTAAGTTGCTCGATTACTGGTTTTGCTTGGAAGTACTTAAGTGTAACTTCTAGCTCAGGTTTTGCTTCGCCTTCAACAGCGAAGTCAACGATGTAACCTTCAGCTTTTAGTAGTGCAGCGATTGCAACTTTAAGCTTTGAAGAAGGCATTTTAACAGCAACTTTGTTTGCTGCCTGACCGTTACGAACGCGGGTCAGCATATCCGAAATCGGATCTTGCATGCTCATATGATTTACTCCAAATGATTAAGTGGCAATTACCAGCTAGCCTTACGAAGACCCGGAATCTCGCCTTTCATGCAAGCTTCACGAACCTTAATACGGCTTAGACCGAACTTACGTAGGTAACCGTGTGGACGACCAGTTTGGTTACAACGGTTGCGCTGACGTGATGCACTTGAATCACGTGGAAGAGATTGCAGTGTAAGAACCGCATTCCAACGATCTTCTTCAGATGCGTTTACATCGCTGATGATAGCTTTTAGCGCCGCACGCTTTTCAGCGAACTTAGCTACTAGCTTCGCACGTTTTGCTTCACGTGCTTTCATTGAATTTTTAGCCATAACAGTAACCCTTCACCTTACTTACGGAATGGGAAGTTAAAGGCAGCCAGCAGAGCACGGCCTTCCTCATCAGTACCAGCAGACGTCGTAATAGTGATGTCTAGACCGCGTACTCGATCAACTTTATCAAAGTCGATTTCCGGGAAGATGATTTGCTCGCGAACGCCCATGCTGTAGTTACCGCGACCGTCAAAAGACTTAGCGCTAACACCACGGAAGTCACGTACACGTGGAAGTGCGATAGAGATTAAACGCTCTAAAAATTCCCACATACGTTCGCCACGCAAGGTTACTTTACAACCGATAGGGTAGCCTTCACGGATTTTGAAACCAGCAACAGATTTACGCGCTTTAGTGATAAGTGGCTTTTGACCAGAGATCGTTGCCATATCAGATGCTGCGTTTTCTAGCAGTTTCTTATCGTTGATTGCTTCACCAACACCCATGTTTAGGGTGATTTTCTCGATTCTAGGGACTTGCATGACGCTTGTGTAGCTAAACTGTTTGGTCAGTTCAGCGACTACAGACGACTTGTAGTAATCATGCAGTTTCGCCATAGTAGAACTCCAAATTACTTCTATTAGTTAGAAACGATTTCGTTGTTAGATTTAAAGAAACGTACTTTCTTACCATCTTCAAAACGGAAACCGATACGGTCAGCTTTACCAGTAGCTGCGTTAAAGATCGCCACGTTAGAAACATCGATTGCTGCTTCTTGTTCAACGATACCACCTTGTTGACCTAGAGCCGGAACCGGCTTTTGGTGTTTCTTAACAAGGTTGATGCCTTCAACGATAACTTTACCAGTTGCTAGGACCTTAGTTACTTTACCTTTCTTGCCTTTGTCTTTACCAGCAAGAACGATTACTTCGTCATTACGACGGATTTTAGCTGCCATTTCTACGTGCTCCTTACAGAACTTCTGGAGCCAGTGAAACGATCTTCATGAACTTATCGCCACGAAGTTCGCGTGTCACAGGACCAAAGATACGTGTACCGATTGGTTGCTCTGTATTGTCGTTCAACAATACGCAAGCATTTCGGTCGAAGCGAATGACAGAACCGTCAGGACGACGTACGCCTTTACGGGTGCGCACTACCACCGCCTTCAGAACGTCACCTTTTTTAACTTTACCGCGAGGAATTGCTTCCTTAACAGTAACTTTGATAACGTCACCGATATGTGCATAACGGCGGTGAGAGCCACCCAGAACCTTAATACACATTACGCTGCGTGCGCCTGAGTTATCAGCTGCGTCCAGCATACTTTGCATTTGGATCATGTTAGTGCTCCGCTAAATTATAAAAAAACTAGACCCTCTCGGGTCGGGCTGCCTCTTTAAAAGGGACGCGAATTGTACCACCCTTTTTTTCAATTGGGTAGTCAAAAAATAAACGGCCCCAAAAATAATTTTGGAGCCGTTTAGTTTCATAGAATTAGCTAGGATTAACCTTTAGCTTTTTCTAGAACTTTTACCAAAGTCCAAGACTTAGTCTTAGACAGTGGACGACACTCAGCGATTTCAACTGTGTCGCCTAGGCCACACTCGTTGTTCGCGTCATGTGCGTGTACTTTAGTCGTACGCTTTACGAATTTACCGTAAATTGGGTGTTTCACCATGCGTTCGATAGCAACTACGATAGACTTGTCCATCTTGTCGCTAACTACACGACCTTGTTGAGTACGTTTTACTTCGCTCATTATGCGCCTGCCTTCTCAGTCAAAACAGTTTTCACACGTGCGATATCACGGCGTACAGCTTTCAGAGTATGAGTTTGCTGTAGCTGACCAGTTGCAGCTTGCATGCGCAAGTTGAACTGTTCGCGTAGCAAATTCAATAGCTCAGCGTTAAGCTCTTCAACGCTTTTCTCGCGTAGATCTTGTGCTTTCATCACATCACCTGCTTAGTTACAAATGTAGTCTTGAATGGCAGTTTACGAGCCGCTAGGCGGAACGCTTCACGTGCCAATTCTTCAGGTACACCACCCATTTCGTACATAACCTTACCAGGTTGGATTTGGGCTACCCAGTACTCAACGTTACCTTTACCCTTACCTTGACGAACTTCAAGTGGTTTTTCTGTGATTGGTTTGTCTGGGAACACACGGATCCAGATTTTACCTTGACGCTTAACGTGACGTGTCATTGCACGACGTGCCGCTTCAATTTGACGAGCAGTTAGACGACCACGGCCAACAGCTTTAAGACCGAATTCGCCGAAGCTTACATCAGTACCTTTAGCTAGACCACGGTTACGACCTGTCTGAACCTTACGGAACTTAGTACGTTTAGGTTGTAGCATCTGTCGACTCCTTACTTACGGCCTTTACGCTGCTTCTTAGGCTTGTCGCCTTTAGGCTCTACAGCGTTAGCTGCTGGCATACCACCTAGGATCTCACCTTTGAAGATCCAAGTTTTAATGCCGATCACACCGTATTGAGTGTGAGCCGAAGAAGTTGCGTAATCAATGTCTGCACGTAGAGTGTGTAGAGGCACACGGCCTTCACGGTACCACTCAGAACGTGCGATTTCAGCGCCGCCTAGACGACCGCTTACTTCCACTTTGATGCCTTTAGCACCTAGACGCATTGCGTTTTGTACCGCGCGCTTCATAGCACGACGGAACATAACACGACGCTCTAGTTGAGACGCGATGCTGTCACCAACAAGTTGTGCATCAAGTTCAGGCTTACGTACTTCAGCGATGTTAATTTGCGCTGGTACACCTGCAATTTTTGCTACAGCTGCGCGTAGTTTCTCAACGTCTTCACCTTTCTTACCGATTACAACGCCTGGACGAGCAGTGTGAATAGTCACACGGATGCTCTTAGCAGGACGCTCGATAACGATACGTGAAAGAGACGCTTTTTGTAGTTCCTTAGTTAGGAACTGACGTACCTTGAAGTCGCCGTCTAGGTTGTCAGCGAAATCTTTGGTGTTAGCAAACCATGTAGCATTCCAAGGCTTAACGATGCCAAGACGAATACCATTAGGATGTACTTTTTGACCCATTGCTTACTCTCCTAGTCTCTAGCGATCTGCTACAACAACAGTGATGTGGCTTGAACGCTTCAAGATACGATCCGCACGACCTTTAGCACGAGGCATAATACGCTTCATGATAGGGCCTTCATCTACAAAGATTTTTGCGACATTCAGATCGTCAATATCTGCACCTTCGTTGTGCTCCGCGTTAGCGATAGCAGACTCTAGAACTTTCTTAACTAGAACAGCAGCTTTTTTGTTGCTGAAAGTTAGGATTTCTAGAGCTTGGTCAACAGATTTACCACGAATTAGATCCGCAACTAAGCGAGCTTTCTGAGGCGAAATGCGAGCAAAGTTATGTTTAGCAATAGCTTCCATCATTTACTCCTTAACGCTTCTTAGCTTTCTTATCCGCAGCGTGACCGCGGTAAGTACGTGTTGGTGCGAATTCACCTAGTTTGTGACCGATCATTTCTTCGGTAACGAAAACAGGTACGTGCTGACGACCATTATGGACAGCGATGGTCAAACCGATCATCGATGGGATGATCATTGAACGACGGGACCAAGTCTTAAGTGGCTTTTTGTCTCCGCTTTCCACCGCTTTCTCTACCTTCTTCAGCAAGTGTAGGTCAATAAATGGACCTTTCTTGAGAGAACGTGGCATGGCGATTCCTCTTTATATAGATTACTTGTTACGACGACGTACGATGTACTTGTCAGTGCGTTTGTTCTTACGAGTCTTGAAGCCTTTAGTTGGCATACCCCAAGGAGATACTGGGTGACGACCGCCAGATGTACGACCTTCACCACCACCGTGTGGGTGATCAACCGGGTTCATTACTACACCACGTACGGTTGGACGTACGCCGCGCCAGCGTGAAGCACCAGCTTTACCAAGTTCACGTAGCATGTGCTCAGAGTTACCAACTTCACCGATTGTTGCACGGCCTTCAGAAAGAACTTTGCGCATTTCGCCAGAACGTAGACGGATAGTTACGTACGCACCGTCGCGAGCAACGATTTGAGCGTAAGCACCAGCCGAACGAGCTAGCTGACCACCTTTACCAGGTTTTAGTTCAACGTTGTGTACAGTTGAACCTACTGGGATGTTACGCATTGGAAGAGTGTTACCAGCTTTAATCGGTGCATCAACACCAGATTGGATAACATCACCCGCGTTAACACCTTTAGGTGCTAGGATGTAGCGACGCTCACCGTCTTTGTAAAGAACTAGAGCAATGTTTGCGCTACGGTTTGGATCGTATTCTAGACGCTCAACTGTCGCTGGGATACCGTCTTTAGTACGTTTGAAGTCAACTACACGGTAGTGGTGCTTGTGACCACCGCCGATGTGACGTACTGTGATACGACCGTTGTTGTTACGACCACCGTTCTTAGAGTTTTTCTCTAGAAGAGGTGCGTATGGCTTGCCCTTGTGTAGGTCAGCGTTAACAACTTTAACAACGTGACGACGACCAGGGGAAGTCGGCTTACATTTAACAATAGCCATTTTTAACTACTCCTGTTATTCCGCGCCGCCAACAAAGTCAAGATCTTGACCTTCTTTCAAAGTAACGTACGCTTTCTTAACGTCGCTGCGGCGACCTTGGCGTAGACCTTGACGTTTGGTCTTACCCTTAGTGATAAGAGTATTTACAGACTTAACTTCAACTTCAAAAAGCTTTTCTACAGCTGCTTTGATCTCTTTCTTAGTTGCATCTTTAGCTACTTTGAAAACGATAGTGTTCGCTTTCTCAGCTGCCATAGTTGCTTTTTCAGAGATGTGCGGAGCACGTAGAACTTTTAGGATACGCTCTTCAGTGATCATGCTAGCATCTCCTCAACTTGCTTAACTGCTTCAGCAGTCATTACAACTTTGTCGAACGCGATTAGTGAAACTGGGTCGATACCAGCAACGTCACGTGCGTCAACTTTGTATAGGTTACGAGCAGCTAGGAATAGATTCTCATCTACTTCGCTAGTCACGATTAGAGCGTCAGTTAGCTCAAGCTCTTTAAGCTTAGCAACTAGCTCTTTAGTCTTTGGCGCTTCAACTGAGAAGTTATCAACAACGATTAGACGCTCTTGACGAACTAGCTCAGAAAGAATGCTCTTCATAGCACCGCGGTACATTTTCTTGTTAACTTTTTGGCTGTGATCTTGTGGTTTCGCAGCAAAAGTAACACCACCTGTACGCCAGATTGGGCTACGGATTGTACCAGCACGCGCACGGCCAGTACCTTTTTGACGCCATGGCTTAGCGCCACCGCCAGAAACTTCTGAACGTGTTTTTTGAGCACGAGTACCTTGACGAGCACCTGCTGCAAATGCAACAACTACTTGGTGTACAAGAGCTTCGTTAAACTCACGTCCGAAAGTAGTTTCGGAAACAGTTAGTGCATCAGCACCTTTAACCATTAGTTCCATTACTT
Organism: Vibrio sp. SCSIO 43153; assembly: GCF_023716625.1. Taxonomy (NCBI): domain Bacteria; kingdom Pseudomonadati; phylum Pseudomonadota; class Gammaproteobacteria; order Vibrionales; family Vibrionaceae; genus Vibrio; species Vibrio sp. SCSIO 43153. The sequence continues at coordinate 270,822 of NZ_CP071855.1, read as the reverse complement.
ACTCCTGAGACGTTATGCTTTAACAGCTGGTTTAACGATCACGTTGCCACCTGTTGAGCCTGGTACTGCACCTTTAATAAGAAGCAGATTGCGCTCAGCGTCAACACGTACGATCTCTAGGTTTTGAGTCGTTACACGCTCAGCACCCATGTGACCTGCCATTTTCTTGCCTTTAAATACGCGACCTGGAGTTTGACATTGGCCAATTGAACCCGGTGCACGGTGAGACAATGAGTTACCGTGAGTCATATCTTGAGTACGGAAGTTCCAACGCTTAACAGCGCCTTGGAAGCCCTTACCCTTAGATGTACCAGTAACGTCTACTTTCTTAGTTTCGTTGAATAGTTCAACTGTTAGCTCAGCGCCAACTGCGAACTCTTCACCGTTTTCCAAACGGAATTCCCAAAGACCACGACCAGCTTCAACGCCAGCTTTAGCAAAGTGACCTGCTTCAGCTTTGTTTACACGGTTAGCTTTCTTTGAACCAGCAGTTACCTGGATTGCAGCGTAGCCATCTGTCTCAAGAGTTTTAACTTGAGAAACACGGTTTGCTTCAACTTCAACAACTGTTACTGGGATAGAAACGCCGTCTTCAGTAAATACGCGGGTCATGCCCACTTTACGACCGATTAGACCAATCATTCTTCTAATCTCCCTTAACCTAGGCTAATTTGAACGTCAACGCCCGCAGCAAGGTCTAGACGCATTAGAGCATCAACAGTTTTGTCTGTTGGCTCAACGATGTCGATTAGACGCTTGTGAGTACGAATTTCGTACTGGTCACGTGCTTTCTTGTTAACGTGTGGAGAGATAAGAACTGTGAAACGCTCTTTACGAGTTGGCAGTGGGATTGGACCACGAACCTGTGCGCCAGTGCGCTTAGCTGTTTCAACGATTTCCGCTGTAGAAGCGTCGATTAGTTTGTAATCGAATGCTTTTAGGCGGATACGGATACGTTGGTTCTGCATGAGACAGAGCTCCAATATTAAAAATTACACAAACAATATCGCCACTCAGACTCGTCAAGACGAGAGAATGCCGATTGATTTATGTGAAACCGTAGCGTCCAAGATTAGGACACATTGTCAGTTAATTTTCGATTAACTATCCCTATATACCAGAGTCACGTCTGGGGATAGTTTTTCCGAAGAAAAGATAGCTAATTGTATTAACCGCGAACATAAGCTGAGTCTACATTACCGCGTAAATCACTAGGATTTACTCGCTCCTCATTGCTCATTGGTTCACAACTGGCTTAACCAGTGCGACGCATTATACAGATCACACTTTAGGATGCAAGAGCTGAGTGAAAAATAATCGAATAAAATCCAACCACTCGAAATATCCAAAAGTTCTGCCGCCGCATAAACAAAAAGGACGCCGTAGCGTCCTTTTTTAAACAGGAATGATAATAGCGCTGGCTATTACTTCTTGCTTGATAGTGCACCGAAACGCTTGTTGAAGCGATCAACACGGCCGCCTGTATCAACGATACGTTGCTTACCAGTGTAGAATGGGTGACACTTGTCACATACGTCTAGGTGGATAGATTCCTTCGCTAGAGTAGATTTGAACTCAAAAGAGTTGCCGCAAGAACAAGTAGCAGTTACTGCTTTGTATTCTGGGTGGATACCAGCTTTCATGGGATAACCTCAATAGTAGGCCGTGTCGCTATACGAATCTAAGCCGCACACCACACGTAATTAATATCAAAAATGCGATACCGCATCGACCAATTGCCGAAGCCATATCTCAAGGCGCAGTATAGTAATGAATCACCTTGCTAGGATCAACACATTTGGCAACTTTTTCGCCACTTTTTTCACCAGCACTTATATATAGAGGACTTTCTCTTACCTTATTTGAGGATTACTCGAATTCCACCGAAGGTTTTAATAGACTATACCCTCTTCTTCCCTCTTTTATATAGTTAAGATTCTATGCGCCCATCCATCGCTAGAGTGGCACTACCGGTACCACTCGACAAACAGTTTGATTACATCATTCCCGGGCATCTCTTTCCGCTCATTGGAGGAAGGGTGTCTGTTCCTTTCGGCCGTCAGACCCTTGTCGGCATAGTCACTGCGATGGTGAACCATTCTGATTTTCCTAAAGAGCAACTGAAACCAATCAAAGCAGTTTTAGACGCCCAACCTCTATGGCCAGAGAAACTATACTCCTTACTTACTTGGTGTAGTCAGTTTTACCAATACCCTCTCGGAGATACATTACACAACGCGATGCCCACTGCACTGCGTAAAGGTAAACCTGCAGACTTTGCTACGCTGCAAGAGTGGAAGATCACTACATCGGGTAAAGATAAGCTGATGCAAGGTTTAGGGCGCGCAGTCAAACAACAGCGTGCTTTGCAGATGTTAGTTAATGGCTCAGTTCCGCATCAAGAGTTTATTGATCATGAAATTGGGTCTAGCGTACTTAAATCTTTAGAAGAGAAAGGCTGGGTCGAACGCATAGAGAAGAGGCCAACAATCACTAAGTGGGGCCAACAAGTCGAGTGCGACGTAGAGAAGCCAAAACTCAACCATGAACAGGCGCTGGCTATTGCAAGCGTAAACAGTCAAACCGGTTTTGCCTGCTATTTATTAGAGGGCGTAACCGGCTCAGGTAAAACCGAAGTCTACTTGAACCTCATTAAGCCAGTGCTTGAGCAAGGTAAACAAGCATTAGTTTTGGTGCCAGAGATAGGTTTAACACCACAAACTATCAACCGCTTTAAACATCGCTTTAATGTTCCCGTTGATCTGATCCATTCTGGGCTAAATGATACCGAGCGGCTGAATGCTTGGCTTTCTGCACGGGACAAAGCCGCCGGCATCATTATTGGTACCCGCTCTGCCCTGCTAACGCCTTTCGCCAATCTCGGCATTATTATCGTCGATGAAGAGCACGACTCGTCTTATAAACAGCAAGACAGTTTGCGCTATCACGCTCGTGATGTCGCAGTCATGCGTGCCCACAAAGAGCAAGTACCTATTGTGCTTGGATCAGCGACCCCTGCTTTAGAAACGCTGCATAATGCGCTATCGGGCAAATACCACCACTTAACGTTGACTCAACGTGCTGGCTCTGCGGTACCTACCACCAACAAAGTACTCGATGTTAAAGGGCTTTATTTAGACAGTGGGTTATCCGCGCCTTTGATTGCAGAAATGCGCAAACACCTAAAAGCAGGCAATCAAGTCATGTTGTTCTTAAACCGCCGAGGCTTTTCACCAGCATTGATGTGCCATGAATGTGGCTGGATTGCGGAATGTAAACGTTGTGATGCTTACTACACCTTCCATCAATACAGCAATGAGATTCGCTGTCATCACTGCGGCTCACAGCAACCTGTGATTCATCAATGCCAAGGGTGTGGCTCGACACAGTTAGTGACTGTGGGCGTAGGCACGGAACAACTCGAGTTACAATTGGCAGATCTATTTCCCGAATACAAAGCCATTCGTATTGATAGAGATAGCACTCGCCGCAAAGGCAGCCTAGAGGATGCGCTCGAGTCGATTCGTAAAGGCGAATACCAAATTTTAATCGGCACTCAAATGTTAGCAAAAGGCCACCACTTCCCTAACGTGACACTTGTTGCGCTGCTAGATGTGGATGGCTCTTTATATAGTAGTGACTTCCGAGCATCAGAGCGTTTAGCACAGTTATTCATTCAGGTCGCCGGGCGCGCTGGCCGAGCAAGTAAGCCGGGAGAAGTGATACTGCAAACCCACCATCCAGAACATAGTTTGCTACAGGCGCTGCTGCAAAAAGACTACCGACACTTTGCCATGACCGCATTAGAAGAACGTAAACTGGCTCAATTACCGCCATATAGCTTCTTAACATTATTTAAAGCAGAGGCTAACCAAAGCGAGGTGGTTGAAGACTTTTTACGTCAAGTGCGTTTTACCCTTGAATCACACCCGCTATTCGATGACTCCTGCATGGTATTGGGGCCGACACCATCACCGTTAGCAAAACGTGCGGGTAAGTATCGATGGCAATTATTACTACAAACCCAGCATCGCTCATTGATGCAAAAGTTATTAACCAGTGCGAAACCTGCTATTGAGTTGTTGCCAAATTCCAAGAAAGTACGCTGGAATTTAGACATAGAACCACAAGATCTCAGCTAGCAAACGTTTAACTATGTAATGAATTACCGTCTTATGTGATGAAAATCACAATCGCATTGCAATTTTTGTTAATCAGGCCGTAACTTTCACTTTAGAAATGAATAGACTATCCAAATTAGCAAAGTCTAAAGTGGATCAATCACATAGGCTGATATTAGAACAATGACAAACGTCATCTGGCAATCAATTGAGAGGGTATAAACTATGGCGACAATGAAGGATGTTGCCCAGCTTGCTGGAGTCTCTACCGCAACCGTGTCGCGAGCTCTGATGAATCCGGAAAAAGTATCATCATCGACACGAAAAAGAGTAGAAGATGCAGTACTTGAAGCTGGCTACTCACCGAATTCATTAGCACGCAACTTACGTAGAAATGAATCAAAAACCATTGTCACTATAGTTCCCGACATCTGCGATCCGTACTTCTCTGAAATCATTCGTGGTATCGAAGATGCAGCAATGGAACATGGCTACCTAGTCCTACTGGGCGACAGTGGTCAACAGAAAAAACGAGAAAGCTCATTTGTAAACCTCGTCTTTACCAAACAAGCTGATGGCATGCTACTGCTAGGCACCGATTTACCATTCGATGTCAGCAAGCCAGAACAGAAAAACTTACCGCCGATGGTGATGGCTTGTGAGTTTGCTCCTGAGCTAGAACTGCCAACCGTACACATTGATAACCTAACCTCTGCTTTTGAAGCTGTGAACTACCTAACTCAATTAGGCCATAAGCGTATCGCTCAAATCTCTGGTCCAGAGAGTGCTGCACTATGCCAATTCCGTCAGCAGGGTTACCAACAGGCGTTACGTCGTGCGGGCATTACTAAAGAAGCACAATACAGTATCGTTACTGACTTCACCTTTGAAGGCGGTGCACAAGCAATCCGTAAACTACTCGAACTACCAGAGCCACCTACCGCTGTATTCTGTCATTGTGACACCATGGCTATTGGTGCGCTCCAAGAAGCAAAACGCCTAGGATTGAGAGTTCCACAAGACATCTCAATTGTTGGGTTTGACGATATCCAATTTGCTCAGTACTGCGATCCACCGTTAACTACCATCTCGCAACCTCGTTATGAGATCGGTCGCCAAGCCATGCTAATGATGCTAGAGCTGTTAAAAGGTCATGATGTACACTCCGGCTCTCGCTTACTTGAGACCAAACTTGTTGTTCGAGGTAGTGCTGCTCCACCACCATTACGCTGATAACTAGCCACTCTAGCATCGCTAAAGTGGCCAGTTTCCTGCACGTAGCTAACAAGATTACATTGTCAGGGTGTTTTCTCTCCTCGTTCTGGATTACCATACTGTCAGAATCCTTGATGACCTGAAGTTACCGTGGCAAATAGAGATTATGTACGACGTGGTCGTGGCACGCCGAAAAAAACAACCAAGAAACAACCATCACGAAAAAAACCTTGGCGTAGTGGCCTACTAGCTGTCTTGCTTGTGGGGGGCTTTGGCTATGGCTTATACCTACTGAGTACCGATCCTGAGCCAGAAAAGCCAGTAGCGAAACAAGAGCCGATGAAGACAAGCAAGCCGAAACCAAAGAAAGAACTTCCACCTCCTCCTGAGGAAAAGTGGGAATATGTCGAGTCTTTACCTAGCCGTGAAGTCGAAGTGGTCGCGAAAGAAATTGAAGTCTCAAAGATCCCTTACATAATGCAATGTGGGGCGTATAAGACTCAGGCTCAAGCAGAAGACCGTAAGCTAGCGATCGCTTTTCAAGGTATTTCTAGCAGAATACGTAAGAAAGAAGGCAGCTCTTGGTACCGTGTCGTACTAGGTCCATATAAGTTCAAACGTGATGCGGAAAAAGATCGCCATAAATTGCAACGAGCCAAGATCGAACCGTGTGCGATTTGGAAAGAGAATATTTAACTCTTAAAGATCTCATTAATGTCGAGACCAACCAAGTAATCGGTTGGTCTTTTCTTTTATCCAACAGTAAGTCGAGATCCCCTACTCGGGTAATCCATAACCACTCACATTGCTCAGTGAGCCCGCAGTTATCATCAAACCACTTACGCTCCAAAGCATCTCACTCTCTTCCTCGTTCAAAACGACAAATCATAATGTCGACAAAGGAAAAACGACTTCCCCTTGAATCCCGAATCCCTTCCCCCCATATAATGATTAAATCCAAAGAGAAATAATTAAGAGGTCGACTGTGACTACTATTGTATCTGTACGTCGAAACAACAAAGTCGTCATCGCGGGTGATGGCCAAGTATCATTAGGCAATACGGTAATGAAAGGCAATGCACGTAAAGTCCGTCGCCTGTACAACAATCAAGTACTTGCAGGTTTTGCCGGTGGTACTGCCGATGCTTTCACTCTATTCGAGCGTTTTGAAAGTAAGTTGCAAATGCATCAAGGCCACCTAACTAAAGCAGCCGTTGAACTAGCTAAAGATTGGCGTAGCGACCGAGCACTTCGAAAACTAGAAGCGCTGCTGGCTGTAGCCGATGAAACCGCTTCACTGATCATCACAGGTAATGGTGATGTGGTTCAGCCAGAAAATGACTTGATCGCGATTGGCTCAGGTGGTGCATACGCACAAGCGGCAGCCACTGCACTATTAGAAAACACAGACCTAGATGCTCGCGAAATCGCAGAAAAAGCATTGAACATTGCAGGTGACATCTGTGTATTCACCAACCATCATCACACTGTAGAAGAACTAGAATCTACAGCAGAACTTCCTAAGCCTACGGCTTAAGCGTAATCGTAACGAAGTAAGGAAAAAATATGTCTGAAATGACTCCTCGCGAAATCGTTCATGAACTGAACCGCCACATCATTGGTCAAGACAAAGCAAAACGTTCGGTTGCGATTGCACTGCGTAACCGCTGGCGTCGCATGCAACTTGAAGAAAGCTTGCGTGTAGAAGTAACACCAAAAAACATCCTAATGATTGGTCCAACTGGTGTGGGTAAAACTGAGATTGCTCGTCGTCTTGCAAAACTGGCTAACGCGCCGTTTATCAAAGTAGAAGCGACCAAGTTCACCGAAGTTGGCTACGTGGGTAAAGAAGTGGAAACCATTATCCGCGACCTAACGGATGTTGCCGTAAAGATGACCCACCAGCAAGCAATGGAAAAAGTTAAGTTCCGTGCAGAGGAGCTGGCTGAAGAGCGTATTCTTGACGCCCTACTGCCACCAGCTCGTGATGCTTGGGGTCAAGCTGAACAAACTGAAGACAGCTCAAACACTCGTCAAATTTTCCGTAAAAAACTACGTGAAGGTAAGTTAGACGATAAAGAAATCGAAATCGACGTAGCTGCGCCACAAATGGGTGTGGAAATCATGGCTCCTCCTGGCATGGAAGAGATGACCAACCAACTGCAGGGTATGTTCCAAAACCTAGCTGGTGACACCAAGAAAAAGCGTAAGCTGAAAATCAAAGACGCAATGAAAGCGTTGGCGGAAGAAGAAGCGGCGAAACTGGTAAACCAAGAAGAACTGAAAGAATCTGCGATCTTCAACGTAGAGAACAACGGCATCGTATTTATCGACGAAATCGACAAGATTTGTAAACGCGGTGAGAGCTCTGGCCCTGACGTATCTCGTGAAGGTGTTCAACGTGATCTACTACCTTTAATCGAAGGTAGCACAGTATCAACCAAGCACGGTATGGTGAAAACAGATCATATCTTGTTTGTAGCTTCAGGTGCATTCCAAGTGGCAAAACCGTCTGATTTGATCCCAGAGCTACAAGGTCGTCTACCTATTCGTGTTGAGCTTGAAGCGCTAACTAGCAACGATTTCAAACGCATCCTAACTGAACCGAAAGCGTCTCTAACTGAGCAATACATTGCGCTAATGAAGACAGAAGACGTGGACGTAGAGTTTACTGAAGATGGCATCACGCAAATCGCAGAAGCAGCATGGACAGTAAACGAAACTACTGAGAACATCGGTGCTCGTCGTCTACACACCGTAATGGAACGCCTGATGGATGAGATTTCTTACGATGCGACTGAAAAAGCCGGTGAGAAATTCGTCATCAACGCGGCATACGTGAAAGACCGCCTAGGCGATACAATTGAAGATGAAGATCTAAGTCGCTTCATTCTTTAACTAGCACTATAGAGCTCAAAGCCCAGAACCTTGTTTCTGGGCTTTTTCTTTCTGAATGACAGTTACTTTAGCGAGCTCAAGCGAGACTAAGGATCTAATAACAACATTCGCCGTCCCCTTCTCTTTATTAAAAAGCGCCATTTTATTCCCTCAAATATGGAAACTGTGTTCCTTCTCCGTAACCCTTTGACTCTTAATTGAGTTGCGTCAGGTCAATAGCGTAACGGACGCTTTGTGCTTATACTGGGCACATTGGTTACTAGCACGAAATATCCATGAAACAATCTTTACAGATCTGGCTTGAAGCCGCTCGTCCAAAAACATTACCACTGGCACTGGTATCGATCCTTACTGGGAGCGTACTCGCGTATTCTGCGGGGCACTTTTCTCTGACGATCGCTATCATGGCATTTGTCACTGCCACGCTACTGCAAATTTTGTCTAACCTAGCGAACGATTATGGTGATGCTGTGCAAGGCACAGATAACGACAATCGCTTAGGTCCTCAGCGCGCGATGCAATCTGGTGCAGTAACCGCAGACCAAATGAAGAAAGCGATCATCTTCAACATCATCCTCACCGCTATCGCTGGCTTAACTTTGGTGTTTTATGCCCTAAGCTCTTTTGAAAGTATCCTTACTTTTATCGGGTTAGGTATTCTTGCCATCCTAGCGGCAATTGCTTACACCATGGGCAGCAAGCCATACGGCTATGTTGGCTTGGGGGATCTCTCAGTATTCTTATTCTTTGGTTTACTGGGGGTCTCGGGGACGTACTTCCTTCACACTGGTCATGTGGATGCCACACTTTTCCTACCAGCGTTAGGTTGTGGCCTGCTAGCGGTTGCGGTACTGAACATCAACAACATGCGCGATATTGAAAACGACAGTGAATGCGGCAAACGCACCATGGCGGTTCGACTTGGCCAACGTAAAGCGAAGCAATACCACTTTATTTTGCTTGGCTCTGCCCTCGTAGCTTTTGCAAGCTATTTACTGATTCAAGGCAAGCCAGTTTGGATCAGCCTGCCATTCCTTGTCAGTGTGTATGTAGTCGCGCAGCACGGTAGAGCAGTATGGCAAACGCAGCAACCAGCACAAATTGCACCGATGATGCCCGTTGTCGTCAAATGCTCTCTGGTAACTAACGTTTTGTTTGCAACAATTGTGGTAGCTCAAACTCTCGTGAGTTAAAAAAGGAATGTCATTGCATTGACTTAATGCCTCTATATACTCAAAGACAACAGTTTCTGTTTAGAAAGGCACGCTATGGAATACAATACCTCAGCACTCTGTGATATCTATCTTGATCAGGTAGATGTGGTTGAACCGATGTTCAGTAACTTTGGTGGTCGCGCATCCTTCGCAGGACAAGTGACAACGATTAAGTGTTTTGAAGACAACACTCTGATCCGCGAAACGTTAGAGCAAGATGGTATCGGGCGAGTATTGTTGATTGATGGTGGCGGCTCTCTACGCAGAGCATTAATCGATGCAGAAATCGCAACACTAGCCGAAGAGAATGAATGGGAAGGGATTGTCGTTTACGGGTGTGTCCGCGAAGTGGATGAACTTGAAGACATGAATCTAGGCATTCAAGCATTAGCCTCTATTCCTGTTGGTGCAGCTAACCAAGGTATCGGTGAGATTGACGTACCAGTGAACTTTGGCGGAGTAAGCTTCCTACCAGAAGATTACATCTACGCAGACAGCACCGGCATTATTCTTTCACCAGAGCCGCTCAACATTGATCTTGAACTAGATGCGGATGACGAAGAACAAGAGTTAAGTTAGCCAGCCTCAAATACACAAACACCCGCACATGGCGGGTGTTTTTGAATCTGGATGCAGAGTGGATTATTCCACTTCGTCCATCTTGCCAAGTAGTGCACGAATGCGCTCTTGCCATTGTGCGTGCTCTTGTTGAGCCTGCTGAGATTTTTGCTCAAGTTCTTCACGTTGTGAACGAAGCTCAGTCGCTTCAGTTTCAAGCTTTGCTTTGTCTTCTTTCAGCTCTTCAACTTCCATTTGAAGAAGAGTGATTGTGTCAACTGCAGTTTGAATTTTCGCTTCTAGTTTTTCTAGTACTTCAAAAGACATCTGGGCCTACCTTGATTATTCGGTTGGGATGAATCGTCATCGTTCATCTAATATAGCTTCATTCTACTCAGCGTAGCGTTCAGAAACACTTACTATATTCGATCTTTCGCATCATTCGGTTAAAAAATCAGCGCAATCTCACTAAACCTTGACTTTTCTTATCTACGAAGCATTTTTGCTCCTCTTTTTTGCCCATGATGAGCGCTAAAAGTCACTCTACATTGATCAAATTCAACTTAGATAGAGTTAAAGCTCAGCAAAAAGGCAAACGTTTACTTTGTGGTGTGATAGAATCGCCGCGCAAATTCTTCTTCCCCTGTTACTTGGAGACATCATGAAACGCGATTTAGCAATGGCATTTTCCCGTGTTACTGAAGGTGCAGCACTAGCTGGTTACAAATGGCTAGGCCGTGGCGACAAAAATGCAGCCGACGGTGCGGCTGTTGAGGTAATGCGCACCCTACTGAATAAAACAGACATCAGCGGTGAAATCGTTATTGGTGAAGGTGAGATCGATGATGCACCAATGCTCTACATCGGCGAACAAGTTGGTTGTGGTGGCGATGAAGTGGATATCGCAGTAGACCCAATCGAAGGCACTCGCATGACTGCGATGGGCCAATCGAACGCACTTGCTGTATTAGCTGCGGGCGAGAAAGGCAGCTTCTTGAAAGCGCCTGACATGTACATGGAGAAACTAGTTGTAGGCCCTGGCGCAAAAGGCGTTATCGACCTTGGCAAACCACTAAAAGAAAACCTAGAAAACGTTGCTAAAGCACTGAACAAGTCTCTTGATACACTTGTTGTCATTACTCTTGCTAAACCTCGTCACGATGACGTGATCGCAGAGATGCAAGCAATGGGTGTTCGCGTATTCGCAGTGCCAGATGGTGATGTAGCCGCTTCTATCTTAACGTGTATGCCAGACAGCGAAGTAGACGTAATGTACTGCATCGGTGGTGCACCAGAAGGCGTAGTATCAGCTGCGGTTATCCGCGCGCTAGACGGTGACATGCACGGTCGCCTTCTTCCTCGCCACGAAGTAAAAGGTGATACGGAAGAAAACCGCATCTACGGCGCAGCAGAGCTTCAGCGCTGTGAAGAAATGGGTGTTAAAGCCAATGTCATTCTAAAAATGGAAGACATGGCGCGCAGCGACAACGTTGTGTTCTCAGCAACAGGCATCACTAAGGGTGACCTACTAGAAGGCATCTCTCGCCAAGGCAACATCGCAACGACAGAAACTCTATTGATCCGCGGCCGCTGTCGCACTATCCGCCGTATCAAATCTACGCACTACCTAGAGCGTAAAGATCCGGAAGTGCGAGATATTATTCTTTAAGCATTGTTCGAGGCTCCCACTCACTCTGAGTTGGAGCCTTTCTTTCCTTGTAAGTCATTCGAGCTTCTTTTTTAATCGTGAGACTATTTCATTCTAGCGAGCCTCAACGAGACTAAGAATCTAGCTCCAGCAAGCTCTTAACCTTTATTCCTCATCCAAAACCCCAGAATCAACGGATAATAGATTCTGAATCACTTTCGTTCCTCGTTGTTCAAAATGACGATATATATTTGTTCGCATGAACATGGGCCCGACAAATCCCCACTCAAATTAAGTCAACACTTTTCTTTACTAACCCTATCGCGCATAATATGTACGGATGTATAAAGGTGGGTATATGAAGACCGTAGATAGGATTTTGCAAATCGTTAAGCGTGACGGGTCTGTCACAGCAAAACAACTCTCTTCTGAGCTGGGTATGACGACCATGGGTGCGCGTCAGCATCTGCAAGGCTTGGAAGATGACGGGATCCTGTCCACGTATGATATGAAAGTGAAAGTTGGTCGCCCAACTCGCCATTGGTCTTTGACACAAAAAGGTCACGAGCAATTTGCTGACCGACATGGCGAGCTCACCATTCAGTTTATCGAAGCGGTTGAACACATTTTTGGCAAAGACGGCCTCGACAAAGTGACCTCAGAACGAGAAAAACTTACCCAGCAGAACTATCAACAGCACATCGAACAATGTGATTCACTAGAAAGCAAGCTTAGAACACTAGTGTCTCTTCGTGAACAAGAAGGGTATATGGCAGAGCTTGAACAAGATGAACACGGCTTTATTCTTATAGAAAACCATTGTCCTATCTGCAAAGCAGCCACTCGTTGCCCGAGTTTGTGCTCATCTGAACTCAATGTCTTTCAATCTCTATTGGGTGACAATACCACCATAGAACGAACTGAACACATCATCAGTGGTCAACGACGTTGTGTATATCGCATCTACCAGTAAATGAGCTCAATTCACCTCAACTACAACCTGTCTTAAAACTGAGACTATCTAAACGTTCCCATTAACAACAGCCAGAACTGAATTACGCTTACTTTACTATCATTAAAAATGTTCCAGATGGAATTGGAAGTAAAGTTATGCCAAATACAGTTAAGACTCAGCACTTACCGCCCTTCGACGAAATGGTGAGAATGGCGGAGAAAGATCCAGAAGCGTTTGAACAATTTCGTCATGATATGGCAAAAGAAATGATCGACTCTGCGTCGAATCAGATGCAAGACCGACTATGGGCTCAGCAAAGCCATATTGATCGTGTGATTGATAATTGTAAGAACCCCAATCATACCAACGTCGTTCTGATGAACGAGCTCCAGAAGCAAATGGTGAAGTTTAGAGAGGCACTAGAGGGAGATGTTGAGCCATCGCAAAAGGCAGATGTGGTTCCCTTCCATCGCGGTGATTTTTATTAAAAAGGAGCGCATCAACGCTCCTTTTTCATGGCCTATAATGGCTCAGGTCCGTATTTGTTCTGACCAACGGTACCTTTCAAGAAACCACACTCGACAAGAATCCACAAACCACAAATCAGAGAAATAGAAGCGATCATCATTTGCGGTGTCGATGGGTCTTGTGCAGCAGGGTTCGTCATCGGCGTTGCAACTCGACCAATGATCAATGGGATGTTTAACGCCAACCAGTAAATCGACTTATTACGGTCATGCCAACGCTTAGTGGTGATCGCCAAATCTGGGATAAGAAGAATTAGTAGGAAGATAGGCAGAAGAATATAAGAAAACGCAGGGAATAACTTACTGATGCCTGCACCGAAGCCCAAGATCATGATGTAGTAGATGATATTCCACACCCAGTAAGTTTTACGGCCTATACGGCCTTGGAAAGAAAACAGTAGCTCTTTAATCGACATCGAAACACTCAACATATTGAAAGTGCGACAACTCCTTGGCCGCACTAAGTAAATCTAGTGTGTCTAATTTACCACCTTCTGGAAGCAATCAATATCCATATCTCGAACATTCACGGTCAAACTGCGTACGTGGCTCGCTTGTTCTTGTAGCACCACCATCAGCGCTCTTGATAATTCTCGCTTCTGTTCTGGGCTTCTTCCCGTTAGTAAATCAAAGTTGATGTGAATAAAGTCCACACTATCGCCCTCTTCCCCGACCAGCCAGTTATGGCAACGAAGTGCACGAGACTTAACGGACGCCAGCTCAAACAAACCACTGTCTAAAGTCACTTTGTGTAAGTCTTCTAATAGGCCTTGAACATTCACACGCTCATCAACGGAGTTAGAATATTCTAAAACTAAGTTTGGCATTTTGATTCCTTTCTTATTACGGCTAACTTTTAGCCCGTAGTAATACCAATCTAAGGCGCATTTTCCGAGGAATGAACTATCATTCTGTCTACGCGATCACCAATCGATTGCTTTTGACAAAAATAACAGAACAAATGCAGCACCGACCAGATGAAGAAAGCCGAATAAGACATGACGCCAATCATGATCTGTTCACATTATTCTGTTATATTCCTACGTAGATTTTTTACATTAATAGACTATTTACATTAAAGATAAGGGAGATATTCCTATGCGTCGTCCTGTAGTGATGGGTAACTGGAAACTAAACGGTAGCAAAGCAATGGTAACTGAGCTACTAACAGGTATTAACGCTGAGCTTGAAGGCGTTGAAGGTGTAGACGTAGCAGTAGCTCCACCAGCTCTTTACATCGATCTAGCTGAGCGCGTAATCGCTGAAGGCGGTAACAAAGTTATCCTAGGTGCACAAAACACTGACCTAAACAACAGCGGTGCTTTCACTGGCGACATGTCTCCAGAAATGCTGAAAGACTTCGGTGCTTCTCACATCATCATCGGTCACTCAGAGCGTCGTGAATACCACAACGAATCTGACGAGTTCATCGCTAAGAAATTCAACTTCCTAAAAGAAAACGGTCTAACGCCTGTTTTCTGTATCGGTGAATCTGAAGCTCAAAACGAAGCTGGCGAAACTGAAGCAGTATGTGCACGTCAAATCAACGCAGTTATCGACACTTACGGTGTTGAAGCTCTAAACGGCGCAATCATCGCTTACGAACCAATCTGGGCTATCGGTACAGGTAAAGCAGCAACAGCTGAAGATGCACAACGCATCCACGCTTCTATCCGCGCACTAATCGCAGCGAAAGACGAAGCAGTTGCAGCACAAGTAATCATCCAATACGGCGGTTCTGTTAAGCCAGAAAACGCAGAAGCTTACTTCTCACAACCAGACATCGACGGTGCTCTAGTTGGTGGCGCTTCTCTAGACGCTAAGAGCTTCGCAGCAATCGCTAAAGCAGCGGCAGCAGCTAAAGCTTAATTGTTCCGATAAGATATAAAAAACCGACGCCATCTGCGTCGGTTTTTTTTATGTTCAAATTACAATGTAATTCATATGTAAAATTGAGTTGGAGCTATAGTCTTGTGATCTTGATACTAGCTAACTAGGCGAGTTCTTGCTATCCATGCAACATCAGACAAACTATCAGAGGGAGCAAAACCTGTCGGGGCCATCAACAGGGTATCCCAAACCTCTTTTAAATCCCCACGCTCACAGGAGAGAACAAGCTTCTCTAATATCTCGTCAAATTCATTGACCGTTATCGACACCTCACTAGCGGACATAATTCTTGAGTGTGCTGTAGGTTTCACATTGTCCCCTATCAGCAGTTCCTCATAGAGCTTTTCACCAGGCCTCAAGCCAGTATATAAAATTTCAATATCACCTTCTGGATTATCTCGACTTCGAACATCTCTACCACTCAAGTGAATCAAATTTTCCGCAAGCTGGCTGATTTTTACGGGATGCCCCATATCAAGAACGAAAACATCTCCCCCCTCTCCCATAGATCCAGCTTGTATAACTAACTGAGCAGCTTCGGGAATTGTCATAAAATAGCGGGTAATATCCGGGTGAGTTACCGTAACAGGCCCTCCATTTTCTATCTGCTTTTTAAATAGTGGGATGACTGACCCAGATGAACCAAGAACATTGCCAAATCGAACCATACAAAATCGAGTACATTGTTCCGCTTTTGATGCTGCTTGTTGAGATAAAGCTTGTAGACCCAGCTCTGCAAGCCGTTTTGTTGTCCCCATTACATTAGTGGGACGAACAGCTTTATCCGTAGAAATCAAAACAAACGAGTCTACACCGCACTGTATCGCTGCCAATGCTGTTTGATAGGTTCCGTGAACGTTATTCAGAATCCCTTCGGCTACATTGTACTCAACTAAAGGGACATGTTTGTACGCTGCAGCATGGTAAACCGTATTAACATTAAATGATTTGAACACCTCCACCAATCGACTATATGTTTGAACATTTCCGAGAATTGGCACCAATTCAATACCATGTTTTATGGCTTCCGGGCGGAGTTCCTGTTCTATGTTATATAGGGCAAACTCAGAACGTTCGAATAAAACTAACCGACTCGGAGATTGTTGGACGATTTGACGACACAACTCAGAACCGATAGATCCTCCCGCCCCAGTTACCAAAACCGTTAGCCCTGCAATATTCGCACGTAAAAGCTCTTGATTGGGAACCACTGGGTCACGCCCTAGTAGATCATCAACAGAGACCTCTTTTAACTGGTCGATGGCAAAAGAGCCATTTAACAGATCATCTAAGTTAGGAATAGTAAGAACTTCACATTGCTGCTCAGCTAAATACTCAATTATCTCTCTTCTTTCTGAGCGTGTTGCAGATGGTATTGCTAAAAGAACCTTTCGAACTCCGTACTTACCTTGTAGACACGAGAGTTGGTTACGTGGATAAACAGTCAGCCCTTGTACAATACTTTTATGCAGAGTGCGATTATCATCCATCAAAGCCACAGCTTTGTATTCACTACCTTGTTTAATTAAATTAACTAACTGCCTTCCAGCTGCACCAGCCCCATAAACAATAACCTTTTCTCGGCCACTCACATTTGTTCGCCCAATATAGCTGCGCATCACCATTCGAGATCCACCAGACAGCGCTATCAGGTAAGTTAAGTAGATAATCGGAACGGATCGAGGCAAAAACGCTTGAAAATAATAAGCGAGTAAAACCAAAGTAAGGGCTGAAATGGTTGAGGAAACACTGACAACTATAACCGCATTCGCGCTCATATAGCGAAGAATGGCTCGATATAGTCCACTGCGAATAAATACAACTACAGTAAATAAAATTAAGCCAGCTAAAACGTACCAATGCTCTTTTGTTGGCGAGAAATCTCTCACCTCACTCATTCGTGTATAAAAAGCCGCCCAATAAGCAACGAATATAAAAGTACTGTCAGCAGCAACACTGATCAACCTTTTCGTCGGGCGAGAAAAATTTAATAGTCGATTTATCATGAGTTAGTTATTTTCAAAGCAAAACCAATAGAATATATGCGTTATAAGTCGCTTATTTTTGTGCTTTCATAAGTACTTCTTTTAACACTGCAACCGTTGTATCTAACTCTGCTTCATTTAAAGTAGGATGAACTAAAAACATCAAGCTGGTCTCGCCAAGCTCTTTTGCATTTTCCAAGCGCTTATTAGGTCGCCAAGAGGTTCCGTCAAACGCTTTCTCTAAATAAACTTCCGAACAACTCCCTTGATATACTGGCACTCCTTTACTATTCATTTCGTTAACTATACGGTCTCGGCTCCAACCTTTGGCCAAGTTTTGAGGTTGAACAAAAAGATAATGTTTGTATTCCGCATGAATCATGTAGCTAGGCACATTCACGACACGCACAACGTTAAATAAACTTGCTACATCATCAATTCGTTTGGCGTTACTCTGTCGTCGCTCGCTCCAGTCTGGCATCCTCGTCAGCTGAATACGCCCAATCACGGCTTGAATCTCAGTCATTCTCCAGTTCGTGCCGAAGCTCTCGTGCAGCCAACGAAAGCCAGCAGGGTGCTCTCGGTTATAAACGGCATCGTAACTTTTGCCGTGATCTTTATACGCCCACATTTTGGACCACAGGCTCTTATCATTCGTCGTCACCATGCCACCTTCACCGCCAGTCGTCATGATCTTATCCTGACAAAAAGACCATGCACCGACATGGCCAATTGAACCGACACTTCGACCTTTATACTTTGCACCGTGTGCTTGGGCACAGTCTTCAATGACATAGAAACCATGTTGCTCTGACAGTGCCATAATCGCATCCATCTCAGCTGGCATTCCCGCCAAGTGGACTACAATTACAGCTTTCGTTTTGTCGGTTAAAACTGCACTAATCGACTCTGCTGTTATTGCTTGGCTATTAACGTCAACATCAGCAAAAACAGGAGACGCACCACTCGTAACAATCGATGACGCTGTCGCTAAAAAAGTACGCGGAGTTGTAATGACCTCATCTCCGACACCAATATCTAACGCCTTTAATGCTAAATCGAGAGCAAGAGTGCCATTTGCCAATGCAACTGCATATTGGCAGTCTGCCCATAGAGCAAACTCCTTTTCAAATTGACGGCATTCATCACCCGTCCAGTAATTGACTTTGTTGGAGAGCAAGGTTGAACTGACAGCATCAGCTTCTTCTTGTGAGAATGAAGGCCATGGAGAAAAAGACGTATTTAACACTGAAACACCTAGATTTTATGTAATGATATTAAAGGAGTGGTTTAGCTGGATTTCCTACGACCGTCTCGAAGTCAGTGATATCTGAAACAACCACCGACCCGGCGCCGACAACAACACCTCGCCCAACAGCAATAAGTTGTTTGACCTTGCATCCAATGCCTAACCATGAGCCCTCGCCGACTTGAACCCCACCAGCAAGGTTCACGCCAGGTGAAACATGAACACCGTTAGCAAGAATACAGTCATGATCCACGGTTGCTCCTGTGTTAATTATGTTCGCATCTCCAATATAAGAGAAAGCATTCACAACACTATTCGCCATTACCACCGTACCAATACCTATTTTTGCATAACGACTAATCACAGCAGAAGGGTGTATTAAGGTAACAAGTGTCGCACCCATCGCCACCAAATGATTCTGTTTAATCAATCTCACTTCGTTATTTCCGATAGCCACAACAACCGCATCAAATTTTGATACATCCTTCAATAAATCTTCAGTAGTACCAACAACGTTCCAATGTTCTAGTTGATTCAACACAGGAAAACGATCATCGAAAAAAACGATGTTCTCATAACCATTTAACTCAGCAACTTCCGCAACAACTTTGCCATGCCCACTTGCACCGAGAATCGCAATCTTAGTCATCATGGTTTCCTCTGAATGGCTCGACAGTGACATGTCCTTCAGCGGAAATTCCATCCTTAACCAGCACTTTCTTCACTGTTAGGAAAAGTACTTTCAAATCAAGCCACAGAGATTTGTTATCCACATACCAAACATCAAGTTTGAACTTCTCACTCCAGCTGATCGCATTTCTTCCGTTGATTTGAGCCCACCCAGTAATACCAGGACGAACCTCATGCCGGCGAGCTTGTTCAGTATTATACAAGGGCAAATAATCCATCAGCAGTGGCCTCGGACCAACTAAGCTCATATCCCCTTTTAACACATTCCACAACTCTGGCAGTTCATCCAAGCTCGAATTTCTTAACTTAAGCCCAAAGTCTGTTATTCGCTCAGCGTCTGGTAGTGGATTACCTTCTTCATCAAAAGCATCTCGCATACTCCGAAACTTGAACATTCGAAATGGCTTCCCATTCAGACCAGGCCGAGTCTGGGAAAAAATAGCCGGGGTGCCTAGGTTCTTGCGCACCTTTATAAAGAGCAAAATAATTATTGGTGAGAGCAAAATTAAAGCTACTGACGATGCAATTAGATCGAATAACCTTTTCATCACCTTATCGCCTCATTCATGTAAACACCTTTCACTTGATCAATAACCTTAGATTCTTCGAAGCGGGTGCAAATCAGATCTTGTCCGACTTTGCCCATAGTTTCTCTAAGAGACTCATTATCCACAAGCTCTTGGATAGCGACTTGCCACCCCTCAACATCATTAAGCTCAACAAGAATGCCTGCCCCACTCTGTAGTAAGTCACTGTTTCCTCTTATATTCGATGCGATTACAGGCTTTCCAACGCTCATCGCCTCCATAACACATCGAGGTAAACCTTCTTGTTTTGAACTTAGCACCAATACATCAGAAGCCGATAAAAGACGTTTTACATCCGTTCTATATCCCAAGAACAAAATATGCTCATTCAGCTTCAATTGACGACTGAGTTGCTCCAGCTCGGTCAACAAAGGACCACTTCCGACGACCACATACTTTACATTGCCGAGCGCCTCAGTCTTTTTCATCTTAGCCAATGCTTCAAACATGACACTATGGTGTTTTCTTGGTATCAACTCAGCAACATGAAGCAGCATTACTTCTCCATCCTGAATACCAAGTTCATCTCGTAAAACCTTTCGGTCTTCAACAGAGAAAGTAAAGTATTCCATGTCAACGCCGATGCCATCAATTTTACTGACTTTGGAGGCGATGTGCTTTTCGGTAGCGAAACGGTAGTCTTCCTCATTTATCACAAATAAATGATCGGTTAGTAAACCAGCACATTTTTCTGCCAAATAATAAATTGCATTCTTCCAAAAAGGATTTCCTTTCACATAGTGAAAGCCATGAGCCGTATAGAAAAGCTTCGTGTTACCGACCCCTATCGATGCAATGCGCGTTAAGAATGATGCTATTGGTGTATGGACATGCACAACGTCATAGCGCTCTCGCTTTAAAAGGTCCCGAATCTCAATCAATGACTGAATTAACGCGCGAACTTTGAAAGGGTTTCTGCAAAAACCAATTTCATAGTATTTGTCATGAGCATTTTGTACATCAGGAAACTGCTCGATTCCCTCTGCAGCCGCATCGACTTGCCAACCAAGATCGCGAAATTCTCTCGCGAAGGGCAATAAAAATGCGTTAATCGTGGTTGCTACAGTGGCAACTTGAAGTACTTTCATAACGTTCGATAAGTTCCTTAATGATTTTGTAGAAACCGCATTCATCAAGAATAGAGTCCCACGTGAATCGCTTAGCTTGTTCCCCATTCAAAATAAATCTACCAAGCTCAACGTTATTTAATTCAATAGCAGAATCAAGATCGAGAAAATCGTATCCGGTTGACATTGAATGCTCGCGAATCCACTGATAGTTGTTCGATATAACTGGAATCCCTGCGACCAAATACTCGATAACTTTTGTCGCGGTTTGCCTATTTAATGGATATTCATCAGGAACGATGTTCAAACCAAAACGGGACCTAGACAAGCAATCATAAACCACCTCTCGACTACAAACCCCTAAATAGTGCACATCATGCTTAGCAAATAGCTCTTGATCCTTTTCACTGGCGTTACCACCAACAACAAGTTGGTATCCTTTACTTGCTAGATGAAGTATCGCGTCCGAAACCCCTTCTCGGTTACTTATCGAACCAAAGTAGCAAATATCATAATCTTTTTTATCTGATAACTTTCTAATATCTAAAAGAGAGGACTCCGCTCCCATATCTCTATAAAAAGTAGGGATCCCAGAAGAGAAGAAGTAAGTACTTTCCACATAAGAATTGAGAAACGAAAGGTAGTCAGGTTTTGCACTAAAAAACGATTTTACTATATTTTTTAAAGAAACAAATCGCCCGGTGCTTATCGTATGATACTCATGAACTTCAAGAGAGTCGTTTGCAACTCTTTGTGTAAGGAAACCTCCGAAGCGATAGTAAACTTTACACTGTATTTTTTTTGCCTGTTTCAAATCATCTGCGATACAGGTAGTGATACCTTTTTTATTAAGGTACGCTCTATACGCATAAATTTCAGGCAAAAATGCTCGGCCTGTTTTAACAAAACACACATCTATCATTGTATTACTTAGCTCTTATCAACAACTTCGTTGATTCTCCTAGCTACCTCTTCTAAATTATGCCGTTTTAATATTTCGACATTAGGAAATGTTTTTCCACTCGTTGTAGAAAAATCAAGTGAAGAAAGATCGAGGTTCTCAAGACTTAACTTGCCTGGATAATATTTGAAGTTTCTATAATATTTTAATATTTGATAGCTACAAGCCTTATTACACCAAGCAATAATATTCATATTAGCTTGCATGGCTTCAATCAACACGAGCGGATAACCTTCATAATTACTAGAAAACAGATAGTTCTCAGATAGAGATGTCCAATCAGAATGCGAATAAAAGAAATCAATATTTGCAGTTTCTATCGCTAACCTATCTCTCTCATTAGGTTGGTCATAAGAAGCGATGGCAACTTTCTTGCCACTTTTAGCTAGTTTAGCAAGAACATCAAGTACTTCAGGCCATTTTTTTTGATAGCTCAACCCGCCAGACCACACTAAGTCATAATTATGGTTACTACCCTTTGCCATCCCTTCACACTGCGAAACACCGTTGAGTAATGGGTTATATATTACAATCGAATCACCTTTAATAAATTTCTTTCTATTTTTTTTGCTATAATCATCCAAGCATATCGTTTTTACATTCAATACCTTTGTTATATATAATCTGAAAAAAAAGTAGAATCTTCTAAGCTGAGTTTTAACTTCATGTTTTAGCATTTGCGACATGACGAAATGCTCGACATTAAAAACTTTAACATTATGATTAAACAATCTAAAAATAAGGCAATACTTAAAAGCCAATGCAATATTATGAAAAAATACGACTTCTATTTTTTGATGGAAAGCTAGTTTTACTACTTCAGATAGTGATGGGCTCACTAATAACTTTGCATTTAACTCATCTGCGTAAAATCTTGCAACGCGAAATGCGCCACCTTTATCAGTATGACTAATAACTAACTTCATTGATTTTCCTTATTGCGAGAAAACAAATCAGAGTAACTTACTCTTTTCAAGCAATTCAATTTACCTCCGACACCAGCATTATAAATATTAACCCCATTTTCTAATAAAATTTCTCTTGCTACTTCGAAAGACTTTTCATTACTAGAACATGGGTCGATAGACCAAACTTTTATATTTTCTGTTTCTTTCTGACTATCTTTGTACCAATGATTATTAGAATTTTTATTGAAATCATTATCTATACCAATGAAGTAAACTTCTTTAAAGCCTAGCCAAACAATAATTTGAAGCATGTATAAGACAATTGTATAGCTATGCGCACAAGGGTGTAGATCCGGCTCTAGTTGAAAAAAACCTTCATCCATAGAGAAACCTTTGGCCATACCTGTATAGGCGGAAAAGTAAGATGTACAAGCATTGTTTGATTTATAGTCTAGATCTCTAAAAATAAACATATTTTCATAGAAATCGTTCGGAACATGGTGCATATATTCTTTTAAAGCAGAGTGATCTGAACAACCATAGAAATTAACACTATTTAATCCAAGCTCTCTAAGTAAGTAGCCTTTGTTTACACATGCTGTGTATTCATCATTTAAATGGCTTAGATCCATCTCTTTTATTGATGGACCGCCACCAATAATAAAACAACGTTGACCTTCATATTGATTCTTTTTCACTTTAATCGTATCAAATTTAGGTTTTTCTATTCTCTTCCCAAACAAAAACCTATAGATGTCAATGAGCTTACTTTTAATGGCATTCATATGCTATATCTACTTTCTTACGAATTTAATTATCAAGTCACCATTATTATTAAATAGCATTTTTTTTGCTATAGAATGGAAAAGACCCAGTAGTTTATGCTTTTCGCCCACTTTAATCTTTGGCTCTTCTCGATCAAACCATATACCCTCATGCTTCAATCCAAGAGCATCCCCCAATTTCAATAATGTAACTGGTGAGAAAGTATAAAAGTGATCATTGCTGATAACTTCTTTTTTTCTGAAAAAGTAATTTAATACTGAATAGTAATTATATGCATTTGGTACCGCGATTATTATTTCTTTAAATTTAAACTTGCTAATTATTCGCTCTAAGAATGAGTATACATTTGGTATGTGTTCAATCACATGAGAAAGGACTAACACATCATACTCGCGTTGAACTATTTCACTACTCTCGTCGAAATTGAACACATCCAAATAATGAACATTGAATCCTTCTTCTTTAAGGATATCAATACCATCATGATTGATATCAACTCCAACAAGTGATTTTGCTGTTTTTCTGATGTTGTACAATTGATGAAGACCTGACTCTATGAAATCTTGGTAGCTTTTTACATCTATCATATCCACACAGCCAATAGTTAATACATCTTTTCCTCTTACCAGATCAGGAATACTTCTTTGTCTCTTTTCCAATACACCAACATTACGTAAGTCAAAAACTGTAAGTTCACCTAGTTTACTCATGATAACCTTAATTATTTGAAAATGATTTTATTGCCTTATAAGGCCAATACCAATTATTAAATGATAATTGGACAATAAATTGAGATAGGATCAAGCCTAAAACTCCTAATGACGTTAGCTTAATTGTAGCTAAACTAAATAGCACAACAAACAAACCTGAAATGAGTATGGGAATCGGACTCGGTGGGGAGTTTCTTGAAGTAAGGTATGTTGCACACATCGAATGGTTTAAATCTAACTGACTTACAACCAATATAAAAATCAACAAGGGAAGTTCCAACAATCTTGTTTCTGAACCAATAACCCCAAGAAAATAATCACCAAGTACTAGAAGAAGAAATGCCGAAATGAAGTATATTAGATGGACGATATAAATTGACCTAAAAAAAAGCCTCTTAATTTCATCAATTTTCCTTTGTACTTGTAATGAACTTAGTCGAGGAATATTAATATAAAAAAACATGCCACTTACTGAAGATATAATACCTATTACTTGCAAAGAAAGACCATATCCTGCAACGACTTTAAGTCCAAAAAAAGAAGAAACCAAAATTGTATTCGCTTTTGATATAAAGAAAGACCCAATACTCACTAGACCTAATTTTTTAGCAGACTTGAAAATAATAAGCCTATAATCTCTCGTTACATCTGTATTTTCAAATTCCACATAACTTTCACTGTTTTTATAATAGTAAGCTAAGATCAATCTCGAACAAAAACTTGATACAAAAAAGGCGATTCCCATCGATAACAGTCCATATCCAAGATATAGAAGTGGCGCACATGTGACGAGCATCAATAATTTGGAAATTGTTACTGATAAATAAACCTTACTCTGTTCTCCTCTTCCAGATAATATTCCGCCAATATAAGAAAAATATAAATTCAAGACAGTAGATAAGGAAAATAGAACCCAAGCAAGAAGATTATTTCCTTGAAATGAATCAAACTTTAATAGATATAATGTTCCTAATGTAAAGAGTAGAATAAAACCTAAAGAAGAAACAATCTTATATATATACTTTATTGATTGAACTACATCTATTAATAGTGAATTATTTACTTCTCCACTCCGCTCGGGAACTTTATCAAGAACAATATCTGATGCACCTGAATAGATATATGCAATAGTCCTAACAATGGTGGGCTGCAATCCAAACTCTAATAATTGAGCCATCCCTCCAAAAGCTAAAAACAGATACCAAAGTCCCATGTCATCAGAGCTCAAAAAACTCACTAACAATGGGATAACTAAGATTCCACTACCAATGTTTAAAAGCTGAGATAAATACCCTAACGCAACTTCTTTTTTACTAGGCTCTTTAATCATATTTGAGTCTGGATTAATTTATTTCCAAACATCCCCATTCAGGGTAGTGCTCTCGAATATATGTATTAAGCGCAATTTCTGCTGGCGTGTACTCTCGCTTAGTCTCTTTTGTTTTTTTATTGTCGTGAACATAAGTAATCATACCTGCGCCTACGGTGACATTTGACAAGCGATCAATAACAATAAACGCACCAGTAGATGGTAGTGATTTGTAACAATCCATCGCCACTTGATCATTTAAATCAAAAGAAGCTAGCGCAATCTCATTAAGATCCAATGTATGTGAATCTTCAGCGTGCTGCTCTAGAGTGTTTACGTCGATTTTGTGTTGAATATGACTTACCTTACCGACACAAGTTTTGGTTGCGAACTTAAAAACGTACTCTTTATGCACCCTCATGGACTCTTCACCCATCCACACCAAATGAGCCGATGCTTTATCCGCAACAATTGGGGATTGCTCTGAATGAACGATCATATCACCGCGAGATATATCGATTTCATCATCAAGAGTCAAGGTGACGGCTTGGCCTGGAGATGCTTGATTTAACTCACCATCAAAAGTGTAAATAGATGCAATGGAGGAAGACTTCCCTGAAGGAAGAACTGTAACTGTATCACCAACCTGAACAGTACCTGAAGCGATAGTGCCACAATAACCTCTGAAGTCAGAGCTAGGGCGATTCACGTATTGGACTGGAAAACGCAATGCCGATGTATTTTTGTCTTTAGCAACCTTGACCGTCTCAAGCAACTTCATCAGTGTCGCTCCTGGATACCAATCCATGTGCTCACTTGGAGTTACGACATTGTCGCCTTTGAGAGCTGATATAGGCACAAAACGAATGTCGTCGATATCAAAGTTTTCTGCCATCTTACGATAGTCGCGCTTAATACTTTGATAAATCTCTTGGTCATAGTCCACTAAATCCATTTTGTTAATCGCGACAATGACGTGCTTGATGCCCAGCAAAGAACAAATATAGCTATGGCGACGAGTTTGCGTTTGAATCCCACGACGCGCATCAACCATCACAATAGCAAGGTCGCAGGTTGAAGCACCTGTCACCATGTTTCGCGTATATTGTTCATGCCCTGGAGTATCTGCGATGATGAACTTACGCTTATCAGTAGAAAAGTATCGATAAGCCACATCAATCGTAATACCTTGCTCACGTTCAGACTGCAACCCATCAACAAGCAGAGCTAAGTCAAACGCTTCATTTGTGGTATTAAACTTCTCCGAGTCCTTCTCAATCGCTGCCATTTGATCTTCATAGATCAACTTTGAGTCATAAAGCAGACGCCCAATTAACGTTGATTTACCGTCATCAACATTGCCACAGGTTAAAAAGCGGAGAAGATCTTTGTTCTCATGCACTTTTAAGTAGGCTTCAATGTCTTTTGCAATCAAGTCAGAACTGTGGGACATAAGTAATATTCCTAAATAATATCTTTTTCGGTGAGGGTAGCAATGATGGTGTCCACAGCATCTTCAATGGACATATTGGCGTTTAGAGTTATCTCTGGCTCTATTGGTGCTTCATAATCAGAGTCAATGCCAGTAAAACTCTTAATTTGTCCTGCTCGCGCTTTTTTATAAAGTCCCTTAGGATCACGATCTTCGCACACTGCTAGTGGGATATCTAAAAACACCTCTATAAATGCCTCTGACCCAATTTTGTCTCTGGCTAATTGTCTATCGCTACGAAATGGAGAGATAAAGGCCGTAAGTACGATCATTCCTGCATCAACAAACAAGTGAGCAACCTCCGCAACCCTGCGGATATTCTCTACCCTATCAGCATCACTGAAGCCTAAATCCTGATTGAGTCCATGACGAACATTGTCGCCATCGAGCAAATAGCTATGCTTATTCAGCTCTAACAATCTTCTTTCTAGTGCATTGGCAATTGTCGACTTTCCGGAACCACTTAGCCCAGTAAACCACAGTACGACAGGGCGTTGATTTTTTTGTTTCACCCGCTCTTGATGAGTGACATTAGTATGATGCCAAACTAGGTCATCACTAACGGAATCATTCTGCTTTCTTTCGTATGTTTTCATTTCAATTAAATTTAACAGTTAAAACGGGAAAACAAGGGGAATTGTGACTAATGCAACCAAAGTGTACGCTAATGACACCTTCCAACCGACTCGAATAAAATCATTTACTTTATAGCCACCAGCATTCATTACCATCAGATTAGTTTGGTATCCATAAGGCGTTAAAAACGAAGCGCTTGCGGCGTATGCTACTGCCATAATAAAAGGGCTAGAATCCACCCCATACGCTTTTGCTAAAGCGATTCCTACAGGCAGTACGATCGCTGCGGCGGCTGTGTTAGTGATGATCTCGGTCAACAATAAAGTCGTAATAAAAACAACGATTAACGCGGTATAGGCTGAATACCCATTGAGCATCTGAAATAAATTCGTTGATATCCACTCAGCCAGACCCGAATTAACAAATGCCTGTGCAAGGCATAGCGCTGAAACCAAGATTAACCACAACTCAAAAGGAAAGCGCCTTCTGATAGTAGAGCTATCTAATGCATTGCCAATAACCAGCGCAATCAAATACCCCACCATAGACTCAAGTAACGTTATCGAAGAGACAATAGAAGCAACAATCGCGGCTAAAAAGCCCAAAATCACCAACGCGTTTTGCCACCCCGTTAACGGTTGCACCACCGTCTTCCCTGATAAGAAGAAAAAGTTACGCGACAAGTTTTGCCTTTTATCGAAATCCGTACCCACGGCCAGAACCAGCTTATCCCCAGCACGGAGCACCTGTTCACCGAGTTTACCTGACAATCGCTCACCGTCACGGGAAATCGCCACCACAGCAGCATCAAAGCGTGAACGAAACTCGGTTTCTTTTAGTGTCTTACTCACCAACACTGACTCAGGGCTAACGATCACTTCAGTCAAGTTGGACTCTAATAACTGAATATCATCAGAAAATAACCTTAAGCCATCAAAGAGCTGCAACTGTTTAATCTGCTTCACATCACCAGCAAAGATTAACTTGTCCTGTGCAAAGATTAACGTTTCTGGCGTAACGGGTGAAATAAGTTGGCCTTGTCGAACAATCTCAACCAAGAATAAGCCATCGAGCGCGCGCAGCCGGTTTTGCTGTACTGACTTACCAATCAATTTACTCCCGACTACGACTTCTGCATCAATAAAGTAATCCAGCTTATCTTGTTGAGCTCTATCTTTTGCCGTTAATGACTTAGTCGACCATATCACTACGCTACCAACAACAAGAACCAGAGCAATCCCGACAGGGAAGAATGAAAGAAAGTGTAGGCTTGGGAGCTCTGCATCAATAAGTAATGCATTCACCACAAGGTTTGTCGAGGTACCGATTAAAGTTAACGTACCCCCCAAAATGGCAAAGTAGGAAAGCGGCAACAACAACTTCTGAGCTGGATGATCCTGATTGCGTTTCACCGCCCCCATCAAAGTCGCGACAACGGCAGTGTTATTTAACAACGCAGAACTTAGCGCTGTACTGATACCAAGCAAAGAAATGGTTTGAGTATAGCTAGGGCGGAAAACCTTTGTCGAAACCCACGGCAAAAGCTGACTCTTCTCCAAGGCTAAAGATGCCAACATCAAACAGATAAGCGTCAGGACGGAATGGTTAGTGATGTTCGAAGTGACTTCTTCGAGAGAAAGATCTCCATAGGCATACAGACACAGCACAGCCATCATAAATAGCATGGCTGGTCTGATTTTTGTCGTTGCTAAAAGAATAAGCAAGACGAGAATGACGGTCGCAGTGAAAAGCATCTGGGTAACGGCTATATACGCGGGTGATTAAAAGTAGCCTTCACGCTTTTTCTTCTCCATCGAGCCGGAGCTGTCATGATCAATAGCGCGCCCTTGTCGCTCAGAAGTCGTCGTAAGTAACATTTCCTGGATGATTTCTGGCAGTGTAGTGGCTTGAGATTCGACAGCGCCTGTTAATGGATAGCAACCTAAGGTTCGAAAGCGCACCATCTTATTCTCTACCTTCTCACCTTCTTTTAGCTCCATCCGATCATCATCCACCATGATCAACATGCCATCGCGCTCGACAACTGGGCGTGGTTTGGCCAAATACAAACTAGGAATTTCGATATTTTCTAGATAGATATACTGCCAGATATCTAGCTCTGTCCAGTTAGATAAAGGGAAAACTCGAATGCTCTCCCCTTGATGAATACGACCATTATAAATATTCCATAGTTCTGGGCGCTGATTCTTCGGATCCCATCGATGGTTTTCATCTCGGAAGGAATAGACTCGCTCTTTAGCGCGAGATTTCTCTTCATCACGACGTGCACCACCAAAAGCAGCATCAAAACCATGTTTATCCAGCGCCTGTTTTAACCCCTGGGTTTTCATGATGTCTGTATGCAATGAGCTACCGTGCACAAATGGGTTGATGTTCATTTTCAAACCTTCAGGGTTTTGATGAACGAGCAACTTCATACCCAATTTGTTCGCCATATAGTCACGAAATTCAATCATCTCTTTGAACTTCCATGTGGTATCTACGTGCATCAACGGAAAGGGCGGAATGCCAGGCGCGAAGGCTTTCTTGGCTAAATGCAGCATAACTGAAGAGTCTTTACCGACAGAGTAGAGCATCACGGGATTATCAAACTCAGCCGCCACCTCACGCATGATGTGAATCGATTCCGCTTCTAGCTGCTTTAAATGCGTCATTTGTTTTGTATCAATCATTATTAATTCACACCACTTTATAGGCTATGGTTATGTTCTGTCGAATACGCTACCGCCTTAGGTCTGGCTCCTAAATCGCGGCAGAACGATGGAAGGCGAACTGACTAATTTTAAAATCTTTCCTATTTTAACTGAAATGTTAGTGCGCTTAAATCGATATTAAAAACCATGTTAAGTATGACTTTGTTTGAGATCAGTCGCGCAATATGAGTATTTGAACAATTTACCTATGGGGTACTGATAGAATTTCCTTCAGAGCCGACAAGGTCGAAAATTGACTTAGAAGATTTGAAAAGACGAGGGAGACAACAATGGAAGTGATTCACCATGGCGGGAAAGACACCGTGACTGGCTCATGCCACGAAATACCCCTTGATATTGGTCACCTGCTTGTTGATTGCGGCTTACTGCAAGGCGGGGAGGCAACTCAATCAGAACAAGTGGTTCGCTTTCCATACAAGCACCTGATCGGCATTGCAATCACTCACGCCCATATCGATCACATAGGTCGATTACCTTGGCTAATTGCGTCTGGATTTAACAAGCCTATCTATTGCACTCCTGCGACCAGCAAGTTGATCCCTCTCATGCTTGAAGATGGTTTAAAGTTGCAGCTTGGCCTTAGTGCGTTGCAGCGAGGTAAAGTTCTGAGTTTTATCAAGCGACTCATTCGTCCAATTCCTTTCAAGCAATGGTATCGTCTAGGGACAAAAACCTATTTAAGGTTTCAACCAGCAGGACATATTCTTGGCTCTGCATATTTAGAAGTGAAGCTTCCTGATAATAAGATTGTGGTTTTCTCTGGCGACTTAGGCCAATATGACACACCACTATTACCCGACCCAATATCACCAACTAGAGCTGACTACCTATATATCGAAACCACTTATGGTGACAAGAACCACGATCCCGCAGAGCAACGAGCAATGCGACTGGCAGGAATTATCAACCATGCTCTGACAGATGGTGGAACCATCCTCATTCCGGCTTTTAGCGTCGGCCGAACCCAAGAGTTGTTGTTCGATATTGAACAGCTTATCCATCAGCATAATATTGATGCCAACATTCCTATCATTCTTGATTCACCACTGGCAGAAAAAGTCACCAAAACGTATCGCCAATTTAAAAAGCTATGGGGCAAAGAAGCCAAAACTCGGCTAGATGCTCACCGCCACCCGCTTGCCTTTGATCAGTGCATTACCGTCTCTGATCACAAACAGCACTCCCGACTGGTAAATCGGCTTAAAGTCTCTGCAGAGCCTGCTATTGTGGTTGCCGCTTCAGGGATGTGTGAGGGTGGCAGAATCGTCAACTACCTGAAAGCCCTACTTCCTGATGAGCGCAACGACGTCATTTTTGCTGGTTATCAAGCAAAAAACACCTTGGGACGGCAAATACAATCAGGCGCAATCGAAGTGGATATCAATGGCGAAAAAGTTGAAATCAATGCACAAGTACACACTATGTCGGGATACTCGGCTCATGCAGGACAAGATGACCTAATGCGCTTTATTAAAGGTATTGAGCCCCCTCCTGAAGAAATCCACCTAATCCATGGTGAAGATGACGCCAAACATGCATTCGCCACGCTGCTTAGGACCCAACAGTACCGGGTTATAGAATAGTTGCCGTACATCCATTTCAGTAGTAAACCGTGTTTAACGCAACTTCTAAGCAATAAAAAAGCACTGCCAATGCAGTGCTTTTGCTATTTTCCGTTATGGTGAAAATCTAAACTCGGCGCTCAAACGCCAGTGAAAAATCTTCACGAGCCATGGTTAAGTTCGGGTTGTAGCATGGATCTGCATCCAAGACATTCGCCCAACGGCCACGCATGTACTGCACTTCCTTGGCAAAACGCGCTTGTTTCTCTGGCGTATCTTCAAAGCCACGAGTTTTCGATTCGTAGTGGTACAACTCTGCATATGGTGTCCACACATTGAAATAACCCGCTTCTTGTACTTTCAAACAGAAATCGATGTCATTAAATGCCACGGTCAGATCTTTCTCATTCAAACCACCGACTTGTTCAAACACCTCTTTACGAACCAGTAGGCAGGCTGCCGTTACTGCAGAGTAGTTTTGCGAAACAATCGCACGACAAGCATAGCCAGGTAAACCTTTTGGCAAGTGTTTATGTGCATGGCCAGCAACGCCACCGACCATAATCACACCACCATGTTGTAACGTATCATCTGGGTACCAAAGACGGGCGCCAACCGCTCCGTTTTGTGGTTGGATAACATGACCAACCATTTCCGTTAACCAATCAGGCGTAATCACTTCTACGTCATTGTTCACCAGCGCTAAGATCTCACCTTTCGCAATCGCTGCTGCTTTGTTGTTCAGCGCAGAATAGTTGAATGGACTATCGTCACGCAGCACAACTACATTGCTGTTCTCTTGCTGGAGTTTCTCTAAGTACGCTAAGGTGTCTGGGCAGTCTGAGCCATTGTCTACAATGATGATCTCGTAGCTTTGGTAAGTCGTCTTTTCCAAAATAGAGTCGATACACACAGAAAGTACGTCCAAACCATTACGTGTTGGAATGATCATACTTACCATTGGCTGAGGTGTTGGGATCTCGTATTTAACTCGAGCATAGTGACGCTCTGGATGTTCTACCACTTCGGCCTTGATCGCCATTCGGTCACAGTGTTCTTGTACGGCTTTCAAACCCGCAATTAAAGCATAAGGTTTTTCATCACCATCAACCGCTGTACTGCCTTCAATTGCACGCCAGTGATAAAGAATACGTGGAATATGGATGATGTGCTCGCGTTCTACTTTCTCTGTAAAACGCAGCGCAAAATCCCAATCCTGCGCTCCCTCAAAGCCCTTACGGAAGCCTCCGATTTCTTTTGCCAACTCAGTTTCGTAAACGCCTAAATGCGAAATACAGTTCTGGTTTAGCAGCAGTTCTGGATTCCACTGAGGTTTAAAGTTTGGATCATAGCGGGTTGCACCATCTGCAGTGATCTTGTCTTCATCACTGTAAATCAATGCCGCTTCCGGGTTAGCTAGAATTGTTTCTGCCACCCAGTAAAGAGCATCGTTTGGCAGCTTATCATCATGATCCATTAAGGCGATGTATTCGCCTGTTGCGACTTCAAGCGCACTGTTGGTTGCCTCAGAGATATGACCATTTTGCTCACGCTCCACCACTTTAATACGGCTGTCTTGTTGCGCGTACTCACGCAGTACATCACGCACTTCTTGGTTTGGTGACGCATCATCGGCGATACATAGTTCCCACTCAGGGTAAAGCTGAGCAGTAACAGATTCGATCGCTTCACGCAGATAGTCTATTGGCGCATTGTAAACTGGCATCAAAACAGAGATTTTTGGCTTATTCTCTAAGCTTGCAATACGTGCTGATACTTGTTGCGTTTGCTCGGCAGACAACTGACCATACTTTTCAAGCCATTGACCGTAATCGATCAGTGGTTCACCTGTCGGCTCTACGGCTTGAGCCGCTTGATATTGACCACGGCTAAGCAAACCTTTCAGCCCTTCACGTTGGTAAACACCCCACGCTTTGCGGCAGGTATTCTGAACGCCACCATGGTGCCTAACAAAGCTAGCCCCACGCTTGGCTACCTTAATTGGCATCGAAAGCACGGGACGAATTGCACGTACAGGCGAAGTTAGCTTCCAAGACGTTGAGTTTTGCATTTCAGCGACTGCAGCTTGCAACGAGTGTGCCCACTGCTCTGAACTTGCATTGCGGTGTTCCAGTTCAGCCACTCGTTGCTCTAGTGCTTGAGCTTGGTTTTGCTGCATCGCTATTTGCGATTCCTTCTCACGCACTACAAATTTAAGTTCATTGAGTGTCGCGATCTGAACATCTTTCTCATGCAAACTCTGGTGGGCTTTTTTTAATTCAGGACGTAATTCTTCAAGCGCTTTCTTATGCGCAACAAAGGCATCGCTGGTTTCTACCAGCTTTTGGTTCATCTCAATTAAGCTATGTTCTTTCTCGTTAACAATAGCATGAACTTTTTCAAGCTCATTCTGTAGCTCAGCTTGCTTGTTGCGGGAATCATCTATTAACTGATCGTTACGAATATTCGCATGATACAGCAAAGCATGATTCTTAAATGCAGATTGATTCAGCTCTTCAGCTAGACGTTGCCACTGCTCCGAGAATGCACTTTGAAAGTCTCGGTGAGCGTTATCTGCCTGCTCTTGATTTAGCCATTGCTCCAATGTCATCGAACCTTGGCTGAACTTCTCCATCGCCTCGTAAAGACTCAATACTGGTTCAAAATGCTCAGTATCTTGATAAAGGTCGCTCAGTTGGGCATTACTATGGCTTAAGGATGGGTCAATGTAAGAATCGCAGAACTTATCAACGTTTTCTGCTGATACTGAGTCTAACTCTAATTGCTGTTGTAACTTAGCAATCACAGTTCTAGGTTGAGAAAGTAGCTCATTAAAACCAACCCAAGACACATTCTCGGATTGCAATAAATTTAAATTTGGTAGTGTGTGCCAAAGCCACAATAAGTAGCCCTGACGATGACTGATCCCATCACGACGAGCCAACGAGCGAGCAATATCTAAAGGGTTACGCAATGCGTAGACATACTTAGCCTGTACACCGGCACGCTTGAATACTTCTTGCCAAAACATAAGTAAACGAGAAGTACGAGGATCCTTAAAGCCCCAAAGGTCAAACTCTTCAACTCGTTGCTGAACCATGTTAACCGCTTCACCCAGAAGCAATTGAACATATTGATCATCAAGGTTTATCTCTGGTTGAGTAGCACTGAACCAGACGTTGCCATAATGTGCCAGAAGCTTATCGTTGATACTAACGACATCAATATCTTCCCAGTGACCTTTAGGGTTAAATTCCCCCTCAGGCATTAAGTTCTCACTTAATGAAACCCCAATAACTTGTAGGGCTTTAGTCAGTGCGCTCGTACCACTACGGTGCATCCCTAGAACAATCACTACCGATTTGTTCTGGCTTGTTTCTACCGACGTTTGCTCAGTGTTTTTCGACATATATTCGATACTCGTTATTCTGATTTGCTTGGCAGTTTTGTCGCATATTGGCGTACAAACTTCTGCTCTTTATGTAATTTGGCTTGGGCGTATAACTTGGCGAGTCTTTCACCTATGCTTGGGGAGGCGTATTGTCCTGCAAACACTGATTCCGCTGCTATCGCCACACTCTCAATTTGTAAAAAATCAAAGATGCGCTGCATGGCCTGTTGATGATGGTGGCGCAGCTCATCATTGTGCATAACTAAGACATTGCTCTCACCAAAATGGCGCTTTATCTCCGCCAGCTGCTGGCTAAAATGACCTCGGTCTAGGTAAGAGTGCGTGCGAAGCGGTGAATGCCAACTGTAGTCATGTTGAGCAGCTTGAAGGCGCGAAGACTCTTTAAGAAAGGCTTTCAGCATTGATTCACTCTCGAAGCCTCGCTTACTCTCCATAGTATATTGTGAGATCGCCCTTTCAACTGGATCACGCAACATAAAAATGACTTTTGCGTGAGGCTGGTACTCCACCAATTTTGGTAACACCTGATTCCAGTACGCATAGATTGGCGTTGCATCGCATAAGTAGCGCTCTCCATTCGCATGCGTAAAT
Organism: Vibrio sp. SCSIO 43153; assembly: GCF_023716625.1. Taxonomy (NCBI): domain Bacteria; kingdom Pseudomonadati; phylum Pseudomonadota; class Gammaproteobacteria; order Vibrionales; family Vibrionaceae; genus Vibrio; species Vibrio sp. SCSIO 43153. Next base: position 235,176 of record NZ_CP071855.1, on the reverse strand, counting down.
TTCTCGGCGTAGGCTTGGTCTAAAACAGCGTCGCTCACACACACTTGTCCCTCTTTATTGAGGTACTCTGGATGATCAAGTATATGTGCCTCTTTACCTTGAGCTAAGCAGATATCGGGATGCTGAGCGATGAAATGGGCTAACGCACTGGTGCCACACTTTTGTCCACCAATAATAAATAGATTAGGACGCATTAGAGCCCTCTGTCACCAAAGGCTTAGACGTGATCTTTTTCACTAAGTCTACTGCTCCCGTCACATGGCTGCTTTGCTCAATCACGGTAAACATTGCCGCATCTACACCACGATGTAAGAACTGACGTTCACCTTCAACTAATGCAGAACAACCACAGTTAAGGAAGTACGATCCATTTGGCAAATTACATGAGAAACGGAAGCGCATCTCTATCGTCTGTTCTGCAGCAACGTAAGGAATACGCATTTGATGATTGCGTGTGCTCGTTGCACCCGCTATTTCTAACCCAGAAACAGTCTTGATCATCATACCGCCACCAACTTCAAACGCTTCACGCTCGAAATACACCTGATAAACGTAGTCGTACTCTTCGCCAGCAGTGAGCAGATTGACCGCTTCACCATCTAGATTTTCAATATGAGGCTCACTGATAACGGCACCTTGACTTTGATACCATACTGTAGAGACAGGCTGAATATTTGGATCGTATGCCCCTTTGCTTACCGCAAGTTGCTTCTTTTTCGGTTTGGTTTCTGTCTGCTCACGTAAACCATCTTTGATTTGCTGACGATACGTTTCACGCTCTGGGCCATGCATATGCAATAACTTGTGATACTGCTGGACTACTTGCTTAGGTGTCCCTTCCATAAGTAACTCGCCATGATCGAGCAGTACTGCGCGATCACACAGTTCAATAACCTGACCTGCAGAGTGAGAAACGAACAGCAATGTCGCCCCTTTTGCCTGTAATTGACGCAGTTTAGCGTGGCATTTACGTTGGAACGCATCGTCGCCCACCGCAAGAGCCTCGTCGACAATAAGGATGTCGGGATCAATGTGCATGACAACAGAAAAGGCCAAACGCAACATCATACCGCTGGAGTAGCTTTTTACTGGCTGATCGATAAAGGTACCAATGTCAGCAAAAGCGAGAATATCATCAAATCTCTCGGCCACTTCTGCCTTACTCAAACCTAGCAATTGCGCATTGAAATAAACGTTTTGGCGACCAGTAAATTCAGGGTTAAAACCAGAGCCTAGCTCTAGGAGCGCTGCGACTCGACCTTGAATAGAGACATCACCTTGATCGGGTTGCATAACGCCACAAATCAGCTGCAGTAAGGTCGATTTCCCGCTGCCGTTATGACCAACAATACCAACGGTTTCCCCTTGCTTAGCAGAAAAGTTAATGTTTTTTAGGGCGTAAAAACGCTCGTCACTTGCTTTTGGCCACAATGCTTGGCGTAAGCGCTGCCAAGGGCGGTTAGCAAGAGAAAAGCTTTTACTGAGTTGAGAAACGGATATAACCATCGGGGTAATTTATTGCGATTAGGGGGGAGTATTATGAGCAAAAACAGAACGCTTTGCAAAACGGTGAGGTCAATGAGAAGTAAATTTGCGCATTTACCGTCATAAATACGCTGGGAGAGTCAGCTTACTGATACGCAGACATTAAAAAAGGAGCCCGAAGGCTCCTTTTGGACAAAAGTTACTAAACTCTATTATAGAGTGAAGTCAACGATGTCTTTTTCTGCAGCTTGAGAACCAACTTGGATGTCAGTACCTTTACCGTCAGATTTCTTAACAGCTACTTCACCAACGTTAGTTTCAACTTCGAATAGCATACGTGCTTGACGAGCTGGAGCTACTTCGATGCCTAGTTGAGCAGCGATAGTTGCTGGAGATAGAGTTACAGCACCGTTTGAAGGTAGCTTAACTGTTAGCTCTTTACGCTCTGCAAGAACGTTACGCTCTGCGTTTTCACCAGCTTCGTGTGCGTCGTATTCCCATACAGTAACGAAGATCTTACCACCAGCTTCTGGAAGGATGCCAGATACGTCACGGATGTGAACTGTGTTAGAAGAAGTTGTACCAGTTAGGATAGTATCGAACTTCAGACCGTCACGAGTGATGATGAATAGATCCATGATAGTGTCAGAGAAATCTTCAAACGTATCTTGGTCAGCACCAGCGATTGCAGCTGTAACAGAGATTTTCTGTGCTTCAACTGGCGTTTCGTTAGTTGTTTCAACGTAAAGCTTGCTGAAGTTGTTCCATAGAGGGTTCACAGAAGAAGCTGCTGCATCTAGAGTGATTTGACCTTGAAGAACCGCGTCACCAGCTTTAGCTGTAGCTGCAGTCTTGTCTGCGTTTAGTTTCCAACCAGAAGCAGTACCGTCTTTGTGTAGAAGGTTACCAGCTGTATCAGCACGGAATGCAGATAGGTCACCAGTTAGCGTTAGGTTAACTTTGTTTAGCTGGATGTTTTGGTTAGAAGTACGGTTGTACAGCTCGTAACCAGTTGCAGCGATGTTAAGGTCATCCATGATGCCGTCTTGGTTAGCATCAACACGTAGGAAACCAGTTGAAACTAGAGCAGTTGCTTTACCAGATTCAGTTAGACCTAGTTCGAAAAGGTCACCTAGTTGGAATACTTTACCAGATTGAACTGGGTCCGCAGAGTAAGAAGCATTCTTCAGAGCACCGATCTTAACTGCTACGTCGTTGTTAGCACCAGATTTTAGGTTGAAGATTTGGTTTGCGTTCTTGAAGTCAAAGTTGATTTCAGTACCAGCACCTACTAGAGTCTCTGTAACATCGCCAGTAGCGAAGCCAGCTAGAGCTTCTAGGTGCGCAACGCCAGAAGCGTTAAGAGCACGGATGTAAGCAGCTTTCTCTGCATCAGTAGTTGCGTCTGTACCGTCAAACTCGTAACCAGCTGCACCAGCAGTATCACCAACAACAGCAGTACCGTCACCAGCGTTGATCGCTTCTAGAGCTACGTTTAGAGCAGCAGTATCAGCTGGAAGACCAGCAGCGATCGCAGCAGTGTTAACGTCAGCGTCAGTAGCAGTGCTAGTTGCTAGTTGGATCATATCGTCTGCAGAGCCAACTGTTTGCTTAAGAGCAAGACGTAGGCGCTTGCCATCTAGGTCGATTGCGTAATCAACTTGAACACCACCAGCTACGTCAACGAACTTGAATACTTTAGCAAGGTCAGCTTCAGTAGCAGGTACGCTAGAACCAGATTGAACAACGCCGTTGATAGCAGTAGCTGTAGCAATTTCTAGATCAATTTGGATTGAACCATCGTTTGCAGCAAGGCCTGTTAGCCACTGACGAACTTCGTTGTCGTTGAACGTAGCGTCACCAGTTAGCTCGATAGTGATGAAACCGTTTTGTTTTAGGTCACCGTTTACGTCGAACTCAGCAGCGATTTGGTCTTCTGCAGTTGAGAAGCTTAGTACCGCTTGCTTAGTTACAGCAGCTAGCGTAGTAGTAGTGATTGTGTTTGATGGTGAAGTTAGACCACCGTAAGAAAGGTTAACGTCAGCCATTGCTGGTGTTGCTGCTAGAGCTGCAACAGATGCTGCAAGAAGCGTTTTCTTTAACATGTTATTTATATCCTTAGTTTGGATCCATATTATTCTCACCGACATCTTAGGAAGGTGATTTTTGATCAACTTCGGTGCACTGTTCGTCGCACCATACTTCGCGCTTTCCTGTCACCACCGCTAAGTAGTAGAAAGTTCAGCCAACTTGCGAAGCATTAGTTTAAAGATCGCGCCCCGAAGTGCGCACTCGCTATTTTTATTAGAAGTACAAATAAAGTCAATGGAAAAAGTGTGACAGTGAGACGTTTTTCTCTTAATTCAAGAAAAAATGAGAGTGATTTTAATCACAAAAAAAAACACACCGCCCAAATCGTTCAAATATTCGCCATTTTATGTTTTTTATCTCGCCATTTTTCTTGCTCATAATTTTAAACATGATGTTTTTAATTAGCGTTTAATAATAAATATTTAAACTACTGATTTAAATTAACTTTCAGCAATGAAAACCGCTTAAACATAAATATTAAACCTATGTCAGAAGAATGACATAAATGTCAACAATATGACAAAAGAGCGATTCTTAACCAATAAAAAAGAGCCCGACACTCCCTGTGGCACGTATAAAATCTCTTCCAATGAAACCGTAAGAATATAGTGGATTTTTCCCTTCGCAGCTAAACAAGAGCTCTTTTTTGGGAACACTGACACAATAATTCGTTACTGGTCTGCGTGAATAAAAGAGGATATTTATGACTCTTTTATTAAAATCACACTCCTTACTGTCTTATTAATAAATAAGACAGTAGTTGACTTAGGTATAAAAAAAGCCCCATCTAGGGGCTTTATTCTAATTTAGTAAGGTAGGCTTTCTACCATTTCCCAACCCGTCAAATTTCTAAACTCTTTGGTATAGAACTGTGCTTCATCACGGCTATTGATCACGTAAGGTGTAATCAATAACACTAGCTCAGTCGAGTTTTGAAGCTCTGAAGTGTACTTAAATAGATGGCCAATAACAGGAATGTCACCTAGGATCGGGACTTTCTTTTCACTGTTGTTGTTATCTTTGGATATCAAGCCACCCATGTAAATGGTATCGCCACTATCTGCGAGAACACGAGTTTGAAGTGAACGCTTATTGATCGGGATGCTATCACCAGAAGCCACCCCTTGCGAGCTGACCTCTTGGCTGATACTGAGTTCCACCAAGCCATTTTGGTTAATAGTTGGCGTGATATCGAGCGTAATACCTACATCCACATATTGATATGTGATGGTCGCTTTGGAGTCATCTCCACCACCAGACACCTCACCAGTTCGAACCTGAATTTGCTCACCGATGCTGATACGAGCGGGCTCTTGGTCCATCGCGATTACACGTGGGCTAGACAGAATCTGTGCTTTGCCGTTGTCCATTGCGGCAGTAAGGTTGGCTGTCACATCGCCAAATACACCCGTTAGATTCAGGTTACCAGCTTTGGTTAAGATCCCGTCAGTACCACCTGTAATATCCCCTCCAGACAGGGTAAATGATGTACCCAAGATAAACCCATCTTCTACTTTAACTTCGGCTACTGTTGCTTGCAGCAACACTTGACGCGGACGTTGATCTACAAACTTTAACAACTCAATTAAACGTTGGTACTCTGCGTATTGGCCTTGAAAGATCAACGCATTACGTTTGGTGTCGATCACTACACGGTAATCTTTAGACACCACGCTCATAGTTTGCTGTGCTGCTCTTTGGCGAGGTTGATAGCCAGTATTACCAGCGACAGCACCCTCTTGAGCGGATGCAATAATGTCTTGCGTCGGTGTTTCTGGCTGCTTTGACTTGGATTTACCATCACCAAAAATCGCTTCTACCATCTGCCATGCATCGGCCGCTTTGGTGTTTTTCATGTAGTACGCATAAACACCTTGGTTGCCTTCAACTGGTTTGGGGATGTCTAAACGCTTAATCCACTCTTTGGCATAATTCAACCAAGCTTTGGTGCTTGAGGTTATCAACAACTGCTCGGCGCTGATTTGTGACAAAATCACACCATGCGTACCTCTACCAATAGTCGCAGGGATTGAGGCCGCATCTAGAGCTGCTTTTAACTCTTTAGCAAGATCACCTGCCGTTGAGTACGTTGGTTTAATCAGTGTCATATAGTTGGATGACTTGGCAGGCACATCCAACTCTGCAAGTAACTTTTCAAGACGTTCAATATCATCCTGACGAGCTACCACCATTAAAGAGTTAAGATGGTTTTGGACCAACACGGTTCCGCCATTACCCTCGCGCAATAGGCTATTTGCCATGGTTGCAGCTTGGTTAATGGATAAATAGTAAACGGGTACCAACTGCGCCACCTTGCCATAACGCAACATAGGCTTAACCGCTTGGTTCATCAAGCTTGGCGTTTGATTATTGGTTTTGCTCGACGGTATAACTTTAATTAGGTTGTCTTCCAGTGCGAGTGCGACGCCGTTAACTTGTAATACCTCTTCAACTAACCCGAGTAATCGCAAAGGCTCCACAGGTTGGTTAACACGCATGGTAATCGGTGTTGTTTTTTTGGCCAAGTCAGTATCTACCACATAGTTCACGCCTAGCACATCGCCTAATGCAAGGTTGATGAAATGGTTCAGTGGCAGGCCATCGGCGTTCAGGCTTACGGGCTCTTTTGGCAGACCCAAAATGTTCTCAGAAGCGCTGCTTTTCTGTGATGCGTGTAGTAGAGGAGCCGAACGAATAGTGGTATCAACCTGAACATAACCGCCGTTCAGTTTACCTTCTTGCTGGTCTTCTTTTTTCGCATCAGCATCAATAACAGTGATTGAATTTTGATCATTGACCGATGGGGGCTGTGAGTAAACGTTTGGTGGTAAAGGAGCAAAGTTAGCACAGCCAGCCATCAGGCTACTGATCGCTACCGCCATCAGGGCTTTTTTATGTCGCCTTTCCATCATCAATAGGCCGTTCATTGTGTGGTGGTTTCCTCTTGGTTTGGAGACTCTTCTTTTGGTGTTAGATCACCAACTGGGAACAGTCGCCACTGCTTCTCTGCGCCATCAACTCCGGTTGTTGTCGCTTGATTTCCTGTAATTGAACTTAATGTACCGATAGCATCATTAAACTCACCTTCGGCTAATGCAATTCGCTGCTCTTTACCAACGAAGACAGCGTAGGTGTGCTCACCTTGGGTGACGATACTGACCATCACAAAGTCCCCGAGTGTTGCTTTCGCGGAGCGGGCGGCCTCTGCCGCTTGCGCTGCCGCATCAAGCTCAGCTTGTTTGTCGGCATCGACAGCGCGAATCACACGATCCACTTTGAATATATTGCCACTTGGAGCTTGAGGCTGATCTGCGTCCACTTTTGATTGATATGCTGACACACTGAGTAAGTCGTCGGCACTGTTACTAGGCGTTAAACTGACGTAGGTCATTCCCAAAGATGCAACGGCCAATGACGCCGCACCTAGTACTATTTTGGTCTGCGCTATCATTGTCTTGCTCTCATTTTCAGTTCTCTGATCGGTAGCTGACGATAACTGCGAATGTCTACCGCTACTTCGTAATTCGGCACTGTTTGATTACGCGTTGTGCGTCCACGTTTGATTTCAATCGATGTGGGCTCAATGATGGTACGTTGGTTTGCTAATGCATATAGCATGTACAAAATATCATCCGATGCACCTTCTAGGCGCCATTGCGATTCTACTTTCTCACCTAGCCAAGGATAGACATCTGGTTCACCAAAGCGACGACCGCTGAACTTTAGTCCGAATGGGCGATATACGTCTTCAAAAGCATTCACTTGGACCGATATCGCACGGCTATTGGTGCGCTCCTTGATCAGGGACTGCTCCGCAGCTTTGTAATTTGCCTTCAGTTGCGTAATAGAGTCAGTAATGACATCGCTACTCGCCTTCAACTGTTGCAGCCTTTCAAGCTGCAATGTTTTTTGCTCCAGTTGCCCAACAGTTTGAGAACGCCACTCGGTGTATGGGCTGATCGCTAACCACCAAACAAAGATGATGGCACAGAAAAATCCTGCCCACTGGACAACCGGACTCGATAACTCTTCTTTTAAGTTCGAGTCTTGCAGCAACTGATTTAGTTTTTCCATTGGTCTGCCTCCAACAAGATCAGTTCTGCACGGAACTCTTGTCTATCATCATCCACTGGCACGACTTCGCCAAGCAATCGTGCTTCTTTCACTCCTTTTAGAGACGACAACGTTTCTAACAGGCCCAGAGAATCTTGGATGGTACCTTGCAACACAATACGCTCCGGCTTGTATGTTAAGCGTTCTATGACAACGTCTTTTGCAAGCTGTGTAGTAAGCGCTTCAATGATCTGCACTGGTACTCTTTGTCGCAGTTGCGCTAGCTCTATCTGGGTCAGTACTTTACTCGTGTCCTGAGCTTCGCCACGTAGGCGCTGAAGCTGGAAAGTTTCTTGTTGTAACTGGGTAATTTCGTCTTCTATTTGCCCTTGCTTGAAGCTCACTAGAGTGGCATCCGCTCCCATATAAGCAAGCAGAACCAACAGCAGTGCCAATAACGTTCGCCAATATTGCCATGGATTATCCAGATCAAACTGGTTACTACATTTCCCTTCCGATAGCACTGCAGAGCGAGGGACTAGGTTCAGGCTTGCTAGCTCGACGCCTTGAAGTAATGAATGGTGGTCCTGGTTTGAGTAAACATGCTGTTGCTCACTGATTCGCTGTGCCACGGTACGCTGGTGTAGTGGTGAACGCATTGGATACAGTTGCTCAATGACTTTGCCACCTTGCCAAGTGATCGCCCACGACTGTGCCGAAGTATTTTGACCTTCTGTGTAAAGCAGTATGCCTTCAGGTGTATTGACTTTCGCAAGCTCACACGCCATCGCAGGAACGATATGCGTTACAGGCTGAGCAAAAGAAATCTCGCTTTTATCCCAAAACCAAACTGCAACTTGCCAGCGATCTTGGACTTTATTGATCCACGTATGACATTGGTATTCTGGCCAGTCAGCTAGCTGTTCTAACTCGTTATCCACACACTGACGGATCTCGCTTTGTGGTATCAGCTCGGTTTGGTAATAAAATACCTTAAAGAGACATACAGACTGAGGTACTAAGCCAATCACTTTATCCCATTGACGTGCATTTTCGACCGTTTTGGGTTCAAACTGACTTTGCTCAGGCCAAACGTACCATTGCCTTTGTAATTTATGTATCACCTTATTGCCTATGGTTGTGTATGGGTGAAATAACGATATTGGTCGGGAAAATACCACGATATACGAGGCACAGGAAGTGAGTATGCGTATATCTCATATTCACCTCTTGCTCGGACTCCCTTATATTGGAAGCGGATAGTGTAATCCACACTTGGGGACATACTTCCCTCACCAAAAGCCATGCCTAGTGACTGAAAAGTACTTTGGACCCCTCGCCAGTTTGCATTAGCTTTGAGTCGATCTAGCCTTTCAATATCATCGGCATTAAAGCCATATAGCGTTTGTAGTAGAATATCTGGCGTTGCAGCATAGTTAAGTTGATCTTGTCCACCAAGGGTGAGCAAGTCTCTTAATCCATACTTAGGTAGCGGCCTCAACTCATCCATTTCTGGTGAGGGCTCATCACTCGCAATATTCCATCGACCATTATAAATTTCAGGTGTAATTTCAGAGATCAGCATTAGCTCATCTAAACTACGAAACAGAGCTTGCCTAGGCAGCACTGTAGCATCAATAGGAAGCTGTCCCCCCGGCGTTTGCCAGTTAATGATGGCTTGTGTTGTATTGGTATCAAAACCTGGGCCTAAATATGCTCGAAATAGTTCGCTAAGCAATTTACGATCAATAAAACGTAGGCTCATTAAACCCGCATGATCTTGAATCGATACCCAAACATCATTGGATAATTTGGTTGGTGTTCCATCCGTCAACAACAGTGTTTGACCTAATTGATAGGCTCCAGGTTGTTGCTCTCCCGCCAACATCGCGTAAAACACACGTTGCTCTGCGTTGTGAATCTCTAGCCTTGCTTGCCATTGATCGCGCATGTTTTCCGTATCAGCGACTTTGTTTCGATCTCTCACCATTACCACGCTCGCCATTGCTGTGAGAATAGCGAGTATAATAAGAGTCAACGGCAATACGACGCCTGTTTGATGACGATTAATTCTCATCTAGAACACACTCAATCGAGTTTCTTGGCTATAAGCCGCTGTTTTTGTTGGTAGATAAAACTGCCATACGTATTCTTTGCCATTTTGAGTAAAATGAAGTTTCACAGTCTGCGGCACTTCTTGCTCAAAACGTGCATCATATTCCTGAGACCATAAACCTTCGGGTCTACGTCTAAAGGTGTTGTATTTGATTTCCCACGGCGTAGCCTCATCGCGCGGTGCTAGGTAGTACTCCCACTCCAAACTTTGAATGTCTTTAAGCAATACCAATGTGTTGGACTCGGCCGCCTCCTGCGGAATACTCAGGTATGGGTCACTGTATGGCCACTGACGAAATACTAACTGACTCATCCCATTACTCTGACTTTCGAGTGTTAAGTTAACACTCGCATATGTGCCCGGACCCGATATGATTGGTGCATTGCTAATGAACGACACGTCGTTAGCTGTACCTAAAAAATGTGGCGCTTCAGTACCATACGATATTTGAAATGTCGCGCTGTTTGCTTGAGTAAAGAGCTGTTGCAACCATTGCTTACGTTGAAACATATGATAGCTTTGATCCGTAGATCTCATTGCCCTATCCCATTGGCTTCTGCCTTGCTCCAAACCTATTAGGACGAGTGATACGACTGAAGAAAATACGACCAGTGCAACAAGTACTTCAATCAGTGTGAAACCTTTACTATGACGCTTAGCGGGATACACCGGTTTTCCTCTCCCACCCCATCTGATCAAATTCAAAACTGCGCTCTACTTTTTTTTCCTGATAGACCACATTAATCGTAAATATTTGAACATGATTCTGGTTGGTGTTGTCTTCGCTACGTAACCTCAATAGAGGACTAATTGGTGTTGCTCGCCACTGAAACGTGATATCACCTTGCGAGCCAACACCTTGTTGATTCGCCGATGGGTTGATATGTGACAACTCCATAAAAATGGATTGCTCGACATCGACTCGATGCTGAACTTGTTGAATTCGGTTTGCTGTAATTCCCGATTGCTGAAACATCTGGAAAATCACAGAGAAACCCGCGGCTAAAATCGCAAGTGCGACTAAAACTTCAATTAACGTAAAGCCACGTTGAGGCGTTTTACGAGCTTGTGAATTATCGGCGAGCAATGTTAACCGTTCCATCTGGCGTTGCTATTTCAATTTTCCAATACGCTTCTTTTGACTCCACTTGAAGGTTAATTGTACCACCAGCAGTAAAGCCATCCGCACGGACTATAATGACGTCACTTTTTTGTAAAGTAAGGTCGTATTCAGCCGCGAGCTTTTGCCATTTAGGATTTTGCTGCTCAAACACGAAGTTTTCCCCGTGTTTACGTAGCAGCACAGCTCGATCACGAACTTTTCCCCAGAATTTTTCAACTTGTTGCTGCTGTGCGAAGCGAGTGTATTGGCCCCAAAGCTGTGGGACAACAATGGTGCTGACTGCACCAAGCAGTGCAAGAACAACGAGTAGCTCGATCATGGTAAAACCACGAGTACTCTTGATTTTTGCCGTCAGCACCTTAGTTGGCATTACTTAATACCAACGTCTTGATCTTCACCTTCACCACCAGCTTTATTGTCTCGGCCTAAGGTGTATAGTGCGAACTCATAATTTGGTTTTAGTTCGTAATGGTATGCTCGGTTCCATGGATCAAGCGGGATTTCTTTCGCTAGGTATGGGCCATTCCACATAGTGGTATCGCCTGGGTTTTCCATTAGCGCATCAAGGCCTTGTTCAGTGCTTGGGTATTCACCCATATCAAGACGATAAGTATTCAGTGCTGAAGTTAGCAGTTCAATTTGTGCGCCTGCCACTTTAGTTTTTGATGAACCCACTTGGTTAAACAGTTGAGGACCAACCAAGCCAGCTAGCAAAGAGATTAGGACAAGTACGACTAGCAACTCTATCAGCGTAAAGCCACGTTGTTTTTGGTTATTCATTTTTTACCTCTTTATAGGCTGATATTGTTCACTGAAATAATGCCAGATATCAGCACGATCATAATACTACCTACGATCCCCCCCATGATTACAATCACTAAGGGCTCTAGTATGGTAAGGATTTGTTTCAAACCTTTAGAGAGACGACGCTCATACAAATTATGTATTTCTCGGAAACATGGCACGAGAGAAGCCCCCGCCTCGCCGGTATGAATGAGGCGAATAACCATAGGTGGAAATACATGATATTCAGCAAGTGAATCTGCAAGGCCTTTACCCTCGCGTACTTTTACTACGACGTGGTTTAAGCGCTTTCTTAATTGCGTGTCAGAAATGCTATTGAGTGTGATTTCTACAGACTCAACAAGTTCCACTCCAGATTGCAAAAGCTTTTGCATACTACTGGAAAATTGAACTATGTTCCATGAATCGATGAGGTTACGAAACATGGGGATTATGCATAAGGTTTGCATAGCATAATCTTTGAGGTTGCCATACTTTGCGCTGTAATAAACTCCGCCAATCAATGCAGACATTAAAATAAGAATAATAGTTAGGTTATCATTCAAAAGTGCTGAAATATCTAGCAATGTACCGAGTGCGCCGGCGTCTCCTCCACCTTGAACCATATTCTCAAAGTTCGGGATAACATAGAGGAACATGAAGAATACCGTCGCCACACAAACAACCAGCAGGAAAGCTGGGTAGGTCAATGCCGACTTTACTTCACTTACTAGCTTCTCTTCTCGCTCGATACGTTCAGAAATGCTAAATAGCGCCTCTCCTAGCTGACCACTTGCTTCACCCAAACGTAGCATTGAAGAGACGTAAAACGGGAAGGCATCGGGCTGAGCACTAATGGCTTCGGACAAGCTTGAGCCACTCTCAATGTCACTGTATAAACGCTTAAGTACTAACTCCATTTGCTTGTCTTCAACGTTTTCCAGCAAAGAAAGCATACACTGGTCTAGCGGCATGCCACTTTCTCGCAGTGTGGCGAGTTCGCGCAATGTGGTGATCAGGGTTTCACGGCCTAGATTTTTCGCACCACTGGAGCGCTGTTCAGTCAACATAACAACTTGTCGTTGCTGCTGTTGCAACTGCCGTTTCGCTTGCTGCTCGCTTTCTGCTTGTAGCCATCCGTCGATCAATGAACCGTCTTTTCGGCGTGCGACGTATTTAAACTGCTTCATTGGTTAATCCTTTAGCCTACAACACGTAGCACTTCTTCTAGCGTGGTGTCTCCTAATGCTGCTCGCATCAAGGCATCCTGACGTAAATTACGCATATTCTGCTTTTTAGCGACTTGCTGTAACTCTGTCATTTCTAGCTCTGCTGTTTCTTCCTCAGACCAGCCTAACAGTTCGAAAATAGCCAGACGTCCGTGGTAACCAGTGCCATTACATTGGTCACAGCCACACGCTTTGTACCAAGTGACCTGTTGTGGTAACAAGTGCCCCCAACGCGAGTAAACATCTTGGTATCCAAGTGACTGAGCCGCTTGCTCACCATGTCCATCTACTTGCTTACAATGCGGGCATAACTTACGCACAAGACGCTGCGCCATGATGCCAACGACCGTTGATTTAATTAAGTAATCTGGAATGCCGATGTCTTTCAAACGAATAAAGCTGCTTGGTGCATCATTGGTGTGTAACGTCGACAGTACGAAGTGACCTGTTAGCGCAGACTGAATTGCGATTTGTGAGGTTTCTTTATCGCGCATCTCACCAATCAACATGATATCTGGGTCTTGACGAAGTGCAGAACGCAATACGTGAGCGAAGCTCAAACCAATGTCTGAGTTGACTTGGATTTGAGTTAACCCCTTCATTTGGTATTCCACCGGATCTTCTACTGTGATGATTTTAGTTTGATCATCATTGAGCTGGCCAAGAAGTGTATACAAGGAGGTGGTTTTACCGCTACCTGTTGGTCCTGTTATCAGGAAAATACCGGTTTTCTTGCTCAAGATATCTTGAATAATGCCTTTTTGATCAGGCAGCATATCCAGCTCTTTGCGCTGCTGATCTTGGCTTTGCTTCTCGTTCGCAAGCAAACGAAGCACCGCATTCTCACCGTAAACGGTAGGTGTGGTTGCAACACGAATATCGACCTGTAGGCCAGATAGTCGAACACGGATACGACCATCTTGTGGCAGACGCTTTTCTGAAATATCCAAGCCCGCCATTAACTTAATACGCGATAAAATCGCTGAGTGCTGTGCCATTCCTGGCTGATCAACGGTACGTAAAACCCCATCAACACGGTAGCGCACAGAGAATTGTTGCTTGTTTACTTCAAAATGAATATCTGATGCGTTCTCTTTGATTGCACGTTGAATACATTCATTCACAAACTTAACGACAGGAGCCGAACTGCTGTCTTGCTCCGTTAATGCGGTTGCCGTTGTCTGTTGCTCATCTATGGTTGAGAGCAATTGACGCATTTCGTAGTTCGAGCACAACACTGGAATGACATGTAGGTTGTGCGTTCTTAGCAATGACTCAAATACGAAGTCATCCCAAATATCGCTTTGAGCAACAAGTAATTCGTTGTCGTTTTTTAAAAGAGGGAACGCTTGACGCTGCTGCCACCATTCAGCCGGATATAATGACAATGCCAACTCTGACGGTGGCAGATCGCTGCCATAATGCTGCTCTAGAATATCGGCAAGTAAAGGTAACTCTAGCTGTTCACTTAACGCGGCGAGGATATCTTGCTCAGAACACAAGCCATGCGAAACACATAGCTCACCAAAGCGAGCTCGCTTTCCTATCGGGGCTTGTTCCTGAAGAGCGATAATTTGTTCTATGTCCTCATCCGAGATGAGTTGCTTCTGTTTGAGTCGCTCACCTAAAAGCATGATTCCCTCATTTAACATGTTATTTTATAAAATATCTGAAAAGCTCGGACGTAAACGACCGAAGAATTTGTAGGTCATAAAGCCACATACAATGCTCACGACACCCAAAGTGAATAGGTGTGTCATATTTGGCATTTGACCGTACAAGATGCTGCGGATTGCATCCGCTATTGGACTTATTGGGTTGAAGTACAAAACTTGTGCCAGCTCATCTGGCGCAGATTGCGCCGAGAAGAAGACTGTACTCGTAAATAACAATACTGTGATCAAAACCGGCATCATTTGTGACACATCACGAATGAATAGGCCAAGCGCTGACACTAAATATGCGATTGCGGTCAAAGTGCAAACGTACACTAACAAGACCAGTGGCAAATAAATAATGTAGGTATAATCGGCAATGTAGTGGTTGAATGCACCGTAGGCAAATGCAAGCAGTAAACCAAATAAATAGTTCACGCCTGCACTACAAACGGAAATCATTGGCAGCATTGCAACTGGAAAACGTACCTTTTTCACTAGGTTACTGTTGTTTCTAATCACATTACTGGTTGTGGTTAGCACTTCTGCCATATAGGTATGGGTTAAAATACCCACAAACAGCATCAGACCGTAATCGGCTTGCTCTGTCGCTGTTAAATGCCACTTTGCTTTAAATACGGTCAGAAAAACAGTGGAGTAAATGGCAAGCATCATCAAAGGCGTTACAAGATTCCATAGGAAGCCTAGTAATGTACCTTGGTATTTTGCTTTGACTTCTCGACGCACCATAGTGCGGAAAAGTTGACGGTTTTCTTTGGTTGGAAACATGTTTTAGCCAAATTTTGCGAGTCGATATTAATAATGTTGTCTGAATCTGTTCCGTTCAGAGATTGGCTAATTGCCTGTTTTCGACTTTGTGTTCGGTTCTCTGTAGAGGCGAGCATGATACGAAATCTAACCAGAATTTGCACTTTTATTCGGCTATCTTTTGTATCCGCGGGTGTTTTGATAGGTATCAAGATGCAATGGTATTTGATGCATTTACAAAAAGCATAACTCGCCTACTTTTCTATAACGAAAAAGAAAAAAGTGAGGCAATGCCTCACTTCTAATCTTATTTCAGGGAGCTAAAGCTGATGCCTTGCTTGTCTTTCTCTGACAACGCGGGCTCACCCTCTAGCTGCCAGTCAATCGCTAGGTCTGGATCATCCCAACGAATGCTGCGCTCATACTGAGGCGCGTAGTAATCAGTGGTCTTGTAAAGAAACTCAGCGACCTCAGAAAGAACGCTAAAGCCATGTGCAAGGCCTGCAGGAATCCAAAGCTGGCGTTTGTTCTCTGCACTCAGGTTTACGGTAACAACTTTACCAAACGTTTCTGAGTCTTTACGAATATCAACTGCCACATCCAGTACTTCACCAACTGCACAACGTACTAGTTTGCCTTGTGCTTGTTGTTCTTGGTAATGCAATCCACGCAGTACGTTTTTTACTGAGCGAGAATGGTTGTCTTGAACAAATTCGACTTTTTGGCCGATCGCTTCTTCAAAGCGTGCTTGGTTAAAGCTCTCAAAAAAGAAACCGCGATCATCACCATACACTGTCGGTTCGATGATGAATACATCTTTGATTTCAGTAGGGATAACTTTCATGCTTATTCCTCTAGCATGCGCATTAGGTATTGGCCATAAGCATTTTTTGCCAACGGCGCTGCACATTTACGTACTTGATCTGCATCGATAAAGCCCATACGGTAGGCAATCTCTTCCGGTGCTGCAACTTTCAAACCTTGGCGATGCTCGATCGTTTGAATAAAGTTTGTTGCTTCAATCAAACTCTCGTGAGTACCTGTATCTAGCCAAGCATAGCCACGACCCATTCTAGCCACAGAAAGCTCTCCGGACTCTAGGTAAATTCGGTTTAGGTCAGTGATTTCTAACTCGCCACGAGCTGAAGGTTTTAAGCTCTTCGCACGCTCTACCGCTTTCTCATCGTAGAAGTAAAGGCCAGTAACCGCGAAGTTGCTCTTCGGTACTTCTGGTTTTTCTTCTAGAGAAACAGCTGTACCTTCGTCATCAAATTCCACAACACCGTAGCGCTCAGGATCATGAACATGGTAAGCAAATACGGTTGCACCCGAATCTTGGCTGCTCGCTTCCGCCAATTGCTTTTGTAGTGAGTGGCCGTAGAAGATGTTGTCACCCAGCACCAATGCACTCGGAGCACCGTTTAAGAACTCTTCTGCGATAATAAATGCTTGCGCTAGACCATCTGGTGACTCTTGCACTGCGTACTCCAGTGACAAACCCCATTGGCTACCATCACCAAGCAATTGCTCAAAACGTGGGGTGTCTTGAGGCGTACTAATGATCAAGATTTCTTGAATACCTGCTAGCATCAGTGTGCTTAGCGGGTAGTAAATCATTGGCTTATCGTAAATTGGCAGTAGTTGTTTACTTACGGCCATAGTTACTGGGTACAGACGTGTGCCTGAACCACCAGCAAGGATAATACCCTTTCTTTTTTGTGTATTTTGCATTTTTAAGACTCTGTTAATTCTACAAGCATTCGTTCTACGCCGTGCTTCCAATGGGGAATGTTAAGCTCAAATGTTTGCTCAAACTTGGAAGTATCAAGACGTGAATTATGAGGTCTTTGTGCAGGGGTCGGGAAGCTGCTTGTTGGTACTGCATTCACTTCTTTAACGGCCAACTCAATACCGCTACGACGTGCGTAGTCAAAAACGAATTGCGCGTAGTCGTACCATGTGGTTTCACCCGATGCTACTAGGTGGTAAAGACCTGCTACCTCTGGTTTATTTAGCGCAACACGTAACGCATTTGCTGTGCAATCTGCCAACAATTCTGCGCCAGTAGGAGCACCCACTTGATCGTTGATGATTGAAAGTGCTTCTCTTTCTTTCGCCAACTTGAGCATGGTTTTCGCAAAGTTGTGACCACGACTTGCGTATACCCAACTTGTGCGGAAAATCAGATATTTGCTGCAGTGCTGAGCGACTACCTGCTCACCTTGAAGTTTACTAGCACCATACACATTCAATGGAGCAGTTGGAGCTTCTTCTTTACGAGCATGCTCTCCTGAACCGTCGAACACGTAATCTGTAGAGTAGTGTACAAGCCATGCGCCAAGCTTTTCTGCCGCTTTAGCGATAACTTCAACGCTGCCCGCGTTTACTTGATAAGCAACAGCTTGATCATCTTCGGCTTTATCTACGGCAGTGTAGGCTGCAGAGTTAACGATGACGTTAGGCTTAAGCGCTAAAATTGTCTGCTCTAGCCCCTCTGGGTTAGTAAAATCACCACAGTAATCTGCGCTATCAAAGTCGACAGCCGTTACTTCTCCGAGACAGCTTAGGGAGCGTTGCAGCTCCCAACCAACTTGGCCATTTTTACCCAACAATAAGATTCGCATTACTTGCTAGCTCCATATTGCTGGTCAACCCATTGTTGGTACTCACCACTTTGAACGTTCTTCACCCATTCTTGGTTATCTAGGTACCATTGAACGGTTTTTTCGATGCCACTCTCAAATGACTCTTGTGGCTTCCAACCCAGCTCGCGTTCGATCTTGTCTGCGTCAATCGCATAACGACGGTCGTGACCTGGACGATCTTTTACGTAAGTAATTTGTTCTGCGTATGGCGTTGCTTTAGGAACTAAACGATCAAGGATTTTACAGATCGTTTGAACCACTTCTAAGTTTTGCTTCTCGTTGTGACCGCCGATGTTGTATGTTTCACCTACCACACCGTTTAGAACCACTTCTGTAAGTGCACGCGCGTGGTCTTCTACGAATAGCCAGTCACGAATTTGGTCGCCTTTACCGTAGATTGGTAGCGGCTTGTCTGCAAGGGCATTCAAGATAACTAATGGAATTAGCTTTTCAGGGAAGTGGTAAGGTCCGTAGTTGTTAGAGCAGTTAGTCACTAACACTGGCAGACCGTAAGTACGAGCCCATGCACGAACTAAGTGGTCACTTGATGCTTTCGATGCTGAGTACGGGCTACTCGGAGCGTAAGCCGTCGTCTCAGTGAATAGTGGTAGTTCACCGCCTTCAACTTCATCTGGATGTGGCAGATCGCCGTACACTTCATCTGTTGAAATATGGTGGAAGCGAAATGCTTGACGAGCATCTTCTGACAACTCATTCCAATACTTACGCGCACCTTCCAATAGGGTATAAGTACCGATGATGTTGGTATGGATAAATTCAGCAGGGCCGTCAATTGAACGATCAACATGTGACTCAGCAGCAAGGTGCATTACGGCGTCCGGCTGGTACTGTTCAAACAAACGTTTTACGTTGTCCGCATCGCAAATGTCGACCTGCTCAAAGGTGTAACGCTCTGAGTCTGCAACGCTAGCAAGAGACTGTAGGTTGCCTGCGTAAGTCAGTTTATCTACGTTTACTACGCTATGTTCTGTATTCTGAATTAGGTGACGAATAACCGCAGAACCAATAAAGCCTGCCCCACCGGTAACCATTATCTGCACAGCTGATTTTCCTTTGATTGATAATTACTAGATGCCAACTGAATAGCAATCGCGAGATCGTTTCAAACATGCAGCGTGTATTAGGCTACGTATCTGAGACCTCGATAAATATGAAAGACCCAAATCGATCGATAGGGGCATTCTTGATGAACTCTTTCACGAAAAGCCGTCCAAAATCGGAGTCTCTTCGCTCAACCTGTAATCATAACGGCTCTACCCATGAAAATAAAGCATGACCACTGCGGAGGAAAGACTCAATTGGAAATGCGTCAACGCCGTCAGGCAGCCTTGAGAAAATGTGTCAAGTGAGTGCTAATTTTACTTGTGATTACTATCAATTATTTACACACAACAAAAAAGCGCTCCAACAGGAGCGCTTTCGTAGTCAGAGTACTGCTACTTTTTGGTGTTATCCAACAGTAGGTAATCTTTGGTATCTAGAGTAGAAGCATGGTATTTAACATCATAGTCTGTCACCAAGAAACCGAAGCTATCTACGTTAGTATCTGAGTTGTAATCATCCTGTGCGATAGCCATTGGATCGCGATGTACTTTCAGGAACGTATCTTCAACACTTGTATCTGATGTGTAAAGCAATGACGCACTTGCTGAAACTAGGTTAGAACTCCAAATTGCGTCGACGACACTATTACCAAACGAGAACATACCTGGCATATCATTCGGCTTGCTGTAAATAGTGTGACGAATTTGGCCACCAGCATTGTCATCTACGTTTACAAAACTACGTTGAATACGCGCATTGCCTGTGTCTGGAGTCTGGTATGCACGTAAACAGGTGCCTACTTCAGACGCACTTGAACTACAAGCCATTAGCTCTAGTGGTGCGTGCATAGGAACATCTAACGCGCTCATTGAATTGGTTGCATCAATACCCGATGCAGGATTAGACACGCGATCTACTTGACTGAAGTTCCAGTTATTGAACGTACCTTCTGTTTGTAGGTAGTAGTTGCTGCTACCGATGCTGCTAGCAAAACTAAACTGCTCCGGAGCGTTCGGCAGTGCTTGCCACAAATATGAGTAGCCGCTGTACTTAACAAACAACTTCGCACTGTCGATTGTTGCGTCTTGTGGTGGATACCATTGCGGCTTGCTATCAGAATTTGAGTCACCGATTTCTTTTAACTCTAGTGGCTTAGTACCAAGGTTAGTACCTGTGATGAAACGGTACTCTTGAAGTGGACGATAGCGAGACTCTGCTTCTGATTCGTTGATGTTGTCTTGAGTATCGTCAACATGACGGTCGTAACGCACGGCTAGCATTGGTTTGTTACCCAACTCTAACTCAGCGTTAAGTGGTGATACTGACCAGTAGTTGCCGTCCGGCGTGTTAAAACCAAATACGCCTGTTGGTTCGCCACGATCATCGAAAGTTTGTTTCTTAGAAGTAAATGTTGGTGGCTTAGCTCCTGACGTAATACATTTTTTCTCTTGCGTCAGTGTTGCTGGCGGTGTTGTAAATGTCATTGAACCATTTAGTACGTTCTTTTGGTATGACACTGCATCTAAGAATACAATGTTATTGCGCTGAAGCAATTGGTAAGTTGTAAGGTAACCATTTGATGGAATAAGCGATTGGTTAAACGACAACTTGCCGTTTTTCCATTCTGCGGCACCAGGAACAAAGTCTTTGATCATTCGGCCGTTGGCATCGTGAATTGCCACACGAACTGATGGCGAGCTAACTTTTGTCGCTAGGACAACATTTTTGTAGTCAACTTCTGGCTCTTCATCAGGCTTAGCTGGATCAGGGTCTTCGTAGAATACCTCTTCCGCATAAACAGAACATGTCGAGTTACTGCTTGCCGCTTTCTCAACATAAAAAGAAGCAAACTCAATATTATATTTTGGTGCTGGTGCAGAGCCACCGCTACTACCACCACAACCGGCAAGAATTAATGGAGTCAGTATTGCTAAGGGAGTCAGTTTGTTCATCGAATTAAGCCTCGCCAAAAAGTTGTCGTAATTTCCTTTGCTACAACCAATAAGCAATATCGATGCCAAAATATCCAATTATAGTTTCAAAAGAACCACTATCATGAGAAGTACCGTGCCTAAAGCATGGCTACGACCTAACATACCATGTTGATATAGCGATATTTTTTTCATTAGGCTGGATCGAGGGAGCTCGGAAATCCCCCTCAATTGTTCAAGTTCTTTCTTTGCCTCTAGCTCATCCATCTCTTTGCCATATATGCGGAGAAAGGCTGCCGCCTGCTTGACCACATCATGCACACTTTGCTCAAAGCGTTGGAACTGCTTCCCTATCCCGCGTAGCGAGCGCTTTTTAGCTCCAATCGTGTTGAATTGATGCTGACGGTAGGCAATAAGGGGCTTTTCGATAAAAATCAACACTCCAAATTGCTTTGCCACAAGAGCCAACCACCAATCATGCATGTAGGCATCTGATGGGATAGGCAATGATTTATCTATCAAAGCTCGATTAAAAATACTGGTGCAACCAGATACCGTATTTTGCTGTAGTAAGTTGCCCCAATCTGATGGCCATGAATATGGGATGTTCTTGAACTTAAAGTAAGAGTCGGCAATTAACTGGCAACGGTTATCGACAATGTGCATTTCACTGTACGCTAGCGCAGGAATAGCTGAACCAATGTAAGGCTTTATGCTTTCATAGCTGGTAACAATTTTATCTTCAAACCAAACATCATCTTGATCGCACAACATGACTAAAGGGGCAGACGTTAACTCGATTCCGCGACAAAAATTGCCGCTAGGTCCCAAGCTTTTGCCGCTGGATGGCACCCACTTGATTAAAGAGTCAGAACTAGCGTAATCGGCAACAATCGCTTCAGTCGCATCTGAAGAGCCGTCATCAATGATAATGAAAGACTTAACCAAGCTTGAATAAGCTTGGTTATTTTGGATAGATTCAATTTGCTCTTTTAGGTAAACAGCACCGTTGTATGTCGCTAAAACAATATCAATACAAGGCTGAACTTGAAATACGTTTAACACGCCTCACGTTCCAACAGTTCATCTACAGCGCGAGAGCGACTTATTTCAATCGACTCCACCGCATTAATTGGCTTTACAACAACACGTGTGTTTGCGACAACTGGCTGAGCTGAACTGGTTGAGGCCGGAAGGTAAAGGTGAGAGCGCTTTGCTGCGACTTTCTTTCGACTAAAACAGTAACGAAACACACTGCTAACATGCCATACAAAGAACTTACTGAACATTTTTTTGCTGTCACGTTGACGCCAGTGAATCGCCTTTACGTCTTCCACTAACTCTACTGGAATACCAGCCTTTGATGCACGGTAGCAAAAGTCGATATCCTCGCAGTACATGTAATAACGCTCATCCAAACCACCAAGCTTCTTATATAGAGGTGCGTTTATAGCAATGAAAGCACCACTTGCCCAGTAACGCCCATCTTCAGGTAAGCCTTGTTTTCGGTCGATCATCGTTGAGCGGTTGCCTAAGAGGTAGGTTTTTGCAAACTGATACAAACGCGGATAACGCCTGATGTTGTCATCGGTTGTAGTAAAATCTTCATCGAGGAATAGATTACCAGCCAAGATACCTTGAGGCTTATCAGTCAGTGACTTACGAAGCTCTTGAATCGTTGTTGGTGTTAGCTCAACGTCTGGATTGAATAGCACAAAGTAATCATCATCTTGTGGTTCTAAGTGCTCTCGATAGTAAACAAAGTTCAAATTATTATTTACTGCATAACCACACGAATAACGATTCTCAATATAGATAATTTCATGTGCTGAGCAATACTCTCGAAGTCTTGCATCACCAGTATTATCTCGACAAATAACGGTTACATCTTCATTTTCTGCCAGTTGTGCAAGTGAATTTAATTTCGCGATCATTTCATAATGATTGTGTGAAATTGTTGAGATGATTATGCGCATTATTTGCTCTTATATACCTAGCTTCTGAATTTAATTTGTTATTGAGAGCAACTCTCAATAACAAGCCACCAACAGGCGAAATTACCAATTTCAGTACTACAGGATGGGTCAAGATTTCACTTATGGCAAATGTGACATCACGATGATAAAGCGACCTTACGCAGACTTCAACCTTACAAAGTCAGCATTCAGTTAACCTTTAACCAATCAAGTAGACTTAAAACTTACATTGATATCGGCCTAAACCTTGTCCAATATTTAATACAACATCACCAAACAAAGAACTTTTACTTACAATACAGAGCCCCGAGTTATCCAGTTTTGAAAGGTACTTATCTATATTTTGGACATATATTTCAAAGCCAGAATATGCCAGCCTCTTATCATTTAACGCTCGAGCAACATCTGGCCTGAATACACTCCTGGCAAACAAAATATCGTCCTTATCAAACTGCCCAATGAGATCTATTCTTTCGGATGGTGCCCACCCCTGAATTAGCATTTCGTTTTCTTTTAGAGAGACGACATCAATACTACCAGAACGCGAAGACGTACTTGAAAACTGAGCGCTCTGACCTGTTTCATAAGTTAGGTCAACGAACTTCAACTCTTCATGTGCATTTAAGTAAGACTTACTTGGTAAGACATCAACAATAGGCACTGTAACTACGTCAGGTGAAGTTGCTTCTGGGACATCAACTGAGTTAGAAAGCATGATATGAGCATAACGATTGAATGTCACATTCAAAGCTTCATCTGAAAGCTCTGGATACATTTTCGCAAAGAAAGGGATCTTCGGTTGAATCAACACTGTTGTAAACGAGTTCATCCCTAAACCGGATAAAATCGCCCCAGGATAATCTCTAGATACAACCCATTTATCACGTTTATTTGATGAATGAGCACCATCATCATGTTCAACAGCACCAGTAATTCGCTCAATAGGATATGCAGTTGAAGCTAGAGACTTCACTTCAGGTTTGTTATGTAACTCGAAAATTGGAAACGCTGTTTGAGCAGGATTAAACCAAGAATACGAGAGGGCATTAGGTAAGAGGGCAATAAGTAGAATAGCTAACGCGCCTTTTTGATGGCTTAGCGCACCCTTTTTAAATGCAAAGAAACACCAAATACCTAGCACTAATAGCGCTGATAACTCAAATAAGGACTTCTTACCCCAAGGTATCAAAGACAATATTGATGGCAATGAAACTGAGAATACAAAGAAACTCAAGAATAACAACACTCTCAGCGGCGTTAGGCGAATGGTCCCTGTAACCAAAACAACCAGAGATAGGTAGTTAATAACTAAGCCACTTAAAAATACCATCCGATTCGATGGAATTTGGTCTAGTAGCATTATTTTTGCTAGGAACGACGGTACAGGGAGTAGCATCCACGCAGTAGCGACTCCAAAGAGTATAAGAGAACATGTTAATGCGCGCTTAACGAGAGGCTTGGTTGTATCAGGCGTGACAAAGAAGGCCGTTGCAACAGGTAGTAAACTGGCTATTGCACCTACTTCGCAAATGTTCAACCCGATCAAATTATCAAAATTCGAATGTGTTAAGAATGGGACAATCGTAGATAACCACAATAACCATTCACTTTGCCCTCCGACTGAGACTCTTTGCCCCGGGTAAACCGTACCCATCATCGCAGGAATGATATCTTTGTAATAAAACAGCGTTATAGCTACAGCAAATAGGCACGCGATCGCGGTAAAGCATAGTTGAGGAAGTGATCGCTTCCACCAATCACTTTGATGAATAAACAAAAGGAGAACACCAAAGTAAGCAACAGATATGATTACAGGTGGGTATGTATGCGATAACAACCATACAACAGCAACAAAAGTCAGCTTAAAGTAGTGATAGACGGAATGTTTCCATTCTAGAACGACCAGCAAAAGCCAAGAGCTCAGAGCAAGTACTGGCCCCAAGGTCGTCCACCAAAACTGAACAAAGCCTGTAAAAAACAAGGTAAGAGCAAACAGTGCTGAGTAAATACCTCGCGCTTTGGTATCATCCACAAAATCTTCAAGACACTTACTCGCGAGTCGCTTCCAACCGAGTAGAAAGGCAACAATGATCAGCCCGTGATGTAAAGCAAACGCACGTGCTGGTTCAAATATCCAAAATGGCCACATGAGCGGCTTAAATACCAGCGCCCAGTCCCATAAAGGCAGCGCATTAAAACCTCGCAAGTCTTGGTGGTACACTGACAACTCATTAAACCGCTCAAAGCCGTTAAGCACTGCCATTTGCATGTAAGGTGTCCACACCACCCATTCATCAGAACGAATCATTCGTGGCGACGCCCAAAGCAAGCCTTCGCCTTTATAACCAAACAATTCCAATACAATACCGTACGAAGATGGTGTAATAGCAAACACTGTTATTGGGATTAATAATGCAACGCAAAACCAATCGAACTTATCAAGCGCTAGCCGTCTGAGAGATTTCAAATTATGCCCTTACTTTTTCTTTGCACCAGAAAACCAGCGTTGCAATGGCTTACTTGGGACATGTGTCATGTCATGATCAATTGCGCTCAGAAGGAGCTGGAAACCCATGATAATAGGCAATACTGCTAGCATTACAGTACCTGTGCTTGCTTCTTCTCCACTAACAATTGAACCAATCCAGTGGCTTCCACCCCAGAACGTTCCAAATATCATTAGCACTAAAGCAAGTACTAACTCCATGCTTGCACCATTAAAGTCACGCAAGAAGTAATTGTAAAACACGCGTTTGAAGAATGCTTTTAAATAAAGTGGCGGGAAATCTACAAGTACTTTTTTGACTGACAGGTTACTCACCTCATCGCCATAAATCGCGTCCATCGGAATATCTTGTACAACTGCACGTAACG
Organism: Vibrio sp. SCSIO 43153; assembly: GCF_023716625.1. Lineage (NCBI taxonomy): Bacteria > Pseudomonadati > Pseudomonadota > Gammaproteobacteria > Vibrionales > Vibrionaceae > Vibrio > Vibrio sp. SCSIO 43153. Next base: position 209,382 of record NZ_CP071855.1, on the reverse strand, counting down.
TTCCTAAACGGAATAACATATCACTCTCGAAGAAGTAGCGACGACTTAGCTTCTCTAAAGGCATTAAGCGCAATGCTTGGGCATGGATAGCGGTATATCCATTTGTTGGGTCCATGACGTTCCAGTAGCCACTAGAGACTTTATTGATAAAGGAGAGTGCAGCGTTACCAAATTTACGAACAAATGGCATAGACGTAAGAGATTCAAGAGTAAAGAATCGAGAGCCTTTCGTGTAATCAGCACGGCCTTGAATGATAGGTTCAATGAAGTGAGGCAACAAAGATGGGTCCATCTGTCCATCACCATCTACCTTCACGACAATATCCATGTCATCTTCTAATGCCTGTTGGTAAGCCGTGACAATAGCACCGCCGACACCTTGGTTCTCAGAATGCCAAAGTACTTTAACTCGCTCATCTTGGTTGTTTTCAATCACAAAGTTTCCTGACTGCTCAGGGCAACAATCATCTACTACGTAAATTGTATCAACCTCAGTTCCAATACCTTCGATCACTGAAAGAATGTGAGATTTAACTTTGTAGCACGGGATGGCAACAGCGACTTTCATTTATATAACCCCTTAACGAACAATGACCAGTAGGCCAGAGATGATTAAGCCTGTACCAAACAATGTACGCCATTGAAAAGGCTCATTTAAAAACAGCATCCCTAATAACGGAACAATGACAAAGGCTAATGCCATAAATGGATAAGCAACAGAAAGAGGAACTAAGCGTAGTGCATAAACCCATAAAACAGTTGCCAATCCATATATGATCAAGGCAGAAAATAGGTACTTGTTAAAAACAAAACCTGTTAATGAGGCCATTGATATTGCTGTAGGAAAATATGGTGAGGCAAGTTTGAATAAGATCTGTCCTATCGAAATGCCTAGGACGCACACCAAGATGATCGCGATGTTAAAGAGTGTCATTTTGTGTCGGTTAGTAGTCAATTTATGCGCTAATTTAACACAACACGCAGAACAGTTTCATCATCAACAAGTAAAACTTCGTATTTGAGAAAGTACGATTACCGATTTCTGAGCACTATGACCTAAACAATAAGTTTATTAATAATACTTATCTTCAGAAGATTTTATATCGACCTAGATGATAACGAATAATAAGTACATAATTGATACAAATCTAATGCATGGGTAACTTTTACCTGAGGACAGTTTTGCGTTAAAATTGTCTCGCGACGCGTGACGCCAAGACTGCTAGGTTATCGATTTTTATGCTTGAAGAACTCTTTTATCTTTTTCTCTTTTCTTTTGCTGTTCAGCTGATTATGAGAAAAATTGCCAAAACAATTGGCTTAGCAGATCGCCCTAATGAACGAAAGCTTCATGAGGGGACATTCCCATTAGTAGGTGGCTTGTCTATTTGTATTGTGCTTGCACAATACCTTGTCTTCAGAACTCATGATGTTCCGCAAAGCAATATGTTCGTTATTTGTATCAGCATTCTGGCTGTTATTGGCGCATTTGACGATAAGTTTGATGTTAGCTTTAAGCTGCGCCTTGTGATTCAAGCTCTTGTCTCTATCGCAATGATAAACATCGCTGGTATTGAGTTACATTCACTCGGCAATATTCTCGGTTTAGGCTCCATAGAACTCGGTTTTATCAGTCCAATACTGACCGTACTGGCCGTAATTGCAGCCATCAATGCATTCAACATGATCGATGGTATTGATGGACTACTCGGTGGATTATCTATCGTAACTTTCCTATCTCTTGCTTACCTCTTGGGCTCAGATGCACATAAAGGGCTGAGCTTCCTTTGCTTGTTAATTGTCACCGCAATGCTGCCTTATACCATTATGAACCTTGGCCTATTAGGGAAACGCTGGAAAATTTTCATGGGCGACGCGGGTAGTATGCTGATCGGCTTTACAGTCATATGGCTGCTTCTAAGTGCAAGCCAAACACCAAGTACAACATCTATCCGCCCTGTTACGGCCTTGTGGTTAATTGCAGTGCCATTGATGGATATGGTTACCGTGGTTGTGCGCAGAGCCAAACGTGGTGATTCACCATTCCGACCAGACCGTGAACATATTCACCACATTTTGCAGCGAATTGGTTTCAGCTCTCGTCAAACATTAGCAATCATATGTACGCTCGCAACTGGCTTGGCAGGAATTGGAATTTTAGGTGAAATTTATAACATAGAGGATTACGTGATGTTCTACCTCTTTGTTTTTGCATTTTTAGCTTACGCAAAAATCCTTTCTTACTCACGAAAGACATTCACTCTTGCCAGTCAGAAAAACTAGTCGTCTGCATTAAGCTCAATGACTAATCTATGCATTCATGCCGCTTGATAGGTAAGCCTATCGGTTAATAGCTAGACAGAAGCACTGAGGTAAATACTGCTCTTTTGTTGAATTTCGTATTCTCGCTACTCCAGATATTCTCTGTTATCATCAAGTATTATTCGTTATTTATGGTGGATGTTTTATGATCATCGTAACTGGTGGTGCTGGCATGATTGGCAGCAACATTGTTAAAGCACTAAATGAAGCTGGCATCAATGATATCTTGGTTGTTGACAACTTAAAAAACGGCAAAAAGTTCAAAAACTTAGTTGACTTAGATATCACTGATTACATGGATCGTGATGACTTCTTGACTCAAGTTATGGCTGGCGATGATTTTGGCCCTATTGAGGCTGTATTCCACGAAGGCGCATGTTCTGCTACTACCGAATGGGATGGTAAGTACATGATGCTAAACAATTATGAGTACTCTAAAGAGCTACTTCATTACTGTTTGGATAGAGAAATCCCATTCTTATACGCTTCCTCTGCTGCCACTTATGGCGAAACAGACACTTTCATTGAAGAAGCTGAGTATGAAGGTGCGCTAAATGTGTACGGTTACTCTAAGCAGCAATTTGATAACTACGTACGTCGTTTATGGCTCGATGCTGAAGAACACGGCGAAAAGCTTTCTCAGATTACCGGTTTTCGTTATTTCAACGTTTACGGCCCTCGTGAAGATCATAAAGGTAGCATGGCCTCGGTTGCTTTCCACCTAAACAACCAGATTAACGCAGGTGAAAACCCTAAGCTATTCGAAGGTAGTGAGCACTTTAAACGTGATTTCATCTACGTCGGTGACGTTTGTAAAGTAAATTTATGGTTCCTTGAAAATGGTGTATCTGGTATTTACAACTGCGGTACAGGACGTGCAGAGTCATTTGAAGAGGTTGCGAAAGCAGTAATTACTCATCATAAGCAAGGGGAAATTCAAGCCATCCCATTCCCAGAGCACCTAAAGGGCGCATACCAAGAATTCACTCAAGCTGATTTAACTAAGCTTCGTGCGGCTGGCTGTGATGTTGAGTTCAAATCAGTTGCCGAAGGTGTCGCTGAATATATGGCGATCATTAATAAGTAATAGATACTTAGTAAGCCTCAATTTTCCAAAGTTGAGGCTTAATTCATAATGTCTCTCAGTTGTCATTCAAATAGCTTCTGTCCTTATAAATAACGTTTGTTATGAATACTAAAATGAATACTACTTCTAATGAGTATGAGCCCAAATTCCAATGGGCCTTTTTGCACCCTAAACATTGGGGGCTTTGGCTAGCCATACTTTTTATTTTGCCAATTAGCTTGCTTCCTTTAAAAGTTCACCGCGCTATTGCTCGATTCATTGCCAACAAACTGGCAAACAAACGTAAGAGTACGATTTTAAATGTGTGGGTTAACTTATCTTTATGTTTTCCAGATAAAAGTGATGAAGAAAAAGAAGAGCTACTGCGAAAAACACTTACCGTCGCCGGCACCTTCTTACTTAACTTTCCACTAGTCACTTTACTCGGAAAGAGATACCTAGAAAAAAATACGGTGGTTCATGGGTTAGAGCATCTAGAAGAAGCACAAGCGAAAGGGTACAACATTTTACTTCTTGCTCCTCACTCATGGCCTATTGATATCTTGCCAGTGTTTCTTGCATCTAAAGGTATGCCTGTCGCGGCGATGGCAAAGAAACAGAAAAACCCTATCGGCGATTGGTTGATGTACCGCCAACGAGTCCAGTTTGGTGGGCGCATTCATGAGCGTGACTTAGGCGTAAAACCATTCCTTAAGTCTATTCGCGAAGGCTTTCTCGGCTATTACCTACCCGACCAAGATCACGGTAGAGAGCTAAGTGTATTCGTGGACTTTTTTGGGGTGCCAAAAGCGACCTTACCAGGCATGGGAAAATTAGCTAAACTCAGCAAAGCAGTTGTTATTCCGACATTTTCTCGATTTAACATCAACACTGGTCAATATGAAATATCGATAAAAGAACCTTGGTATGACTTCCCATCAGGGGATGAACTGGTTGATGCTAGGCGTATGAACGCATTTATCGAAGACGAAGTGGTTCAAGACCCAACTCAGTACATGTGGATATTCCAATTACTCAGAAATAGGCCAGACCCAACCGAAAGCAACCCTTACCAACATGAAAAGTTCAAGAAGAAGATCGTAAAATGAAAAAGGTTTTAGTTATCGGTCCGTCATGGGTTGGCGATATGGTAATGTCTCAGGCGTTATATATCACTCTCAAACAAGCGCACCCAGATGTACTTATCGATGTGATGGCCCCTGGCTGGTGTAAACCCATTCTAGAAAGGATGCCTGAAGTTAACCAAGCTATCGAAATGCCTCTTGGTCATGGTGAATTCAATTTCTGGGGGCGTCGAGAGCTAGGTAAAACTCTACGTTCCAACAGTTACGACCACGCTTTTGTCCTACCAAATTCAGCTAAGTCTGCGCTGATACCTTGGTTCGCGAATATCCCAACAAGAACTGGGTGGCGAGGAGAGATGCGTTATGGCCTACTCAATGACCTTCGACCGAATAAAAAGTCATTCCAGTTCATGGTGGAACGTTATGTTGCACTAGCCTACCCTCTGGCGGAAATGAAAGACTCATCGTCTCTTCCTGGGATTGAAAACCTTCCTCGACCTAAATTGTCTGTTGATGAAACGCAACTACAAGATACCATCGCAAAGTTTGGACTATCTCAAAACACTCCGGTTCTAGGTCTGTGCCCTGGGGCTGAGTTTGGGCCAGCCAAAAAGTGGCCAGAAACACACTACGCTAAAGTCGCTGAGGCAAAAGCAAGCGAAGGCCAACATGTCTGGCTGTTTGGTTCTAAAAAAGATTTGTTAACTTGTGAGAACATAAAATCTAACGTAAGTGATAAGTATAAGGACAACATTCATATTCTTGCTGGAGCCACCAGTTTAATTGAAGCTGTTGATTTACTATCAGCCTGCCAAACAGTTGTAAGCAATGATTCTGGCTTAATGCACGTAGCAGCGTCTGTCGGCTGTAATGTGGTAGCAGTGTATGGTTCAACCTCACCTAAATACACGCCTCCCCTCGCGGAAAAAGTCGAAATTGTGCACACCGACATTGAGTGCCGACCTTGTTTTAAACGTGAATGTCAGTTTAAACACCTCAAGTGCTTAAGCGACCTAAGCCCTGAACAGGTCCTAAACAGTATCAAAAAGTTAGAAGCGATAACGGTAGAACCATGCTAATACGAGCCTTCTATACTGCACTACTTTTCATCGTATCCCCTTTTTTACTAATGGGGCTTTACAAGAAAAAAAACAATAAACCCCCATTTGGTTCTCGTTGGAAAGAACATTTTGGTTTCACTCCTCGAATAACCCAAAAACGAGAGGGAAAACCTATCTGGATTCATGCGGTGTCAGTGGGTGAGAGCATAGCAGCAACGCCTTTGATTAAAGCAATCAAAGAGAAAGATCCAGAACAGGTCGTTGTTGTAACTACCACAACGAGTACAGGTGCGGCACAGATTTCTAAGCTGGGCAGCTTGGTTGAGCACAGATACATGCCAATTGACTTCAGCTTCGCAATAAAAGGTTTTTTAAGAGCGATTCAGCCGAAGCAAATGTTAATCATTGAAACTGAACTTTGGCCAAATACGCTTAATACTGTTCATAAGGCAGGAATCCCAATTACGGTTGTCAATGCACGTCTATCAAAGAAATCTTGCAGTCACTATAAGAGGGTTCAACCACTCTTCAATCTTATGATTCCTTGCTTAGATAAACTTCTTTGCCAATCAGCATCTGATGAAGCTCATTTCGCAGAGCTAGGAGTGCCTCAAGATAAACTAGCCGTGACTGGGTCCATTAAATTCGATTTAAAAATTCCTGAAAATGCAATCACCGAAGGGAACCATCTGAGAGCTGGAATTGGTGAAAACAGACCGGTTTGGATTGCTGCGAGCACTCACCCCAAAGAGGATGAAATCGTACTTTCAGCACACTCTAAGTTGCTAAAACATATACCAAGTGCGCTTCTTATCATTGTCCCTCGCCACCCCGAACGATTTGAGCATGTGAGTGATTTGATTACTAAGTCTGGATTTACTAGTGAGAGGCGATCTCAATGCACACAAATCACGCCACAAACTCAAGTCTACCTAGCTGATACAATGGGTGAAATGCTGACTTTGCTACAAGCTTCCGATGCATGCTTTATGGGCGGCAGTTTAATTGGAGAGAAAGTCGGTGGTCATAACGTTTTAGAGCCAGCAGCGCTAGGCATTCCTATTGTTAACGGGCCGAGTTACTATAACTTCAATGAGGTTGTCCCTGAATTGATTAAAAGAAAGCTAATCAAGATATCATCTAATGATGTCGAAATTGCCGACACAATTGGTGAACTACTCACCGACAAAGAGATGTCTATAAATCACCAGCAGGAGCTAAAAGAATTTGTAAGCGATTTTCAAGGCTCTATTTCAAGGACCCTCAACTTTGTTTATAAGAATATATAAAAATGAAATTAGTTAGCAAACTGTACTATTACATTAGAGCTATTCCAAAAACCTTATTGTTTAATTTCTATTACTTACCGTTCAGCCAGGCTATTAAACTGCCCATTATCGTATGTCATAAAACAAAGTTTGAGTCATTAAGTGGGAAAGTGGCACTTATAAATGAACCTTCTTTTGCAAGAGTTCGACTAGGTTTCGGGAAAATTCAAACCATCGATAGTACCAGAGCTAGATTTATATGGAATCTCAGTAAAAGCGGTCAAGTCTCTTTCTCTAAGAATGTCAAAATCGGTGTTGGCAGTAAATTACATGTTGATGGACACCTTTTTTTTGGAAGCTATTGTAACTTTACAGGCGATGTCACGATTATATGTAAGGACAGAATTCATTTTGAAGGGCACAACTTGATATCATGGCAGAGCTTGTTTATGGATACCGACTTTCATCCCATTATTGATAACTCTACTTCATTGCAGGTGAATAAAGACAAGCCAATATATATCGCAAAGCAGGCCTGGTTTGGAACGCGAACCACAGTATTGAAAGGAACAAGGGTAAACACTAATACGATAGTGGCTGCGGGTGCTGTGTTGACAGGAAAAGAGTACCAAGGTTCCTCATATCTAGGGGGAAACCCAGCAAAAGTTATTGGTGATATGAATGGTAAACATTTTGTCGACTAGTATTAATACACTCGCAATAAAAGATTGTTGCAGAGGAGTCTAAAGTGAACTTGTTTTTAGTAACTTCACCATTTCAATATATTTGTGCCTTAGAGGCCAAGAGAGAATACGCTTGCCAGAATAATATATTACTGCTTGTCGACCAGGACTCTGAACCTGGGATATCGCAGCAAGGCAAACTATTAGACCAAAATGAATGGGATTATATCATCCAAATCCCAAGAACCAATAGAAGCAAACAAGTACCGATTGCAATAAAAAAAATAAAAAAAATCTGTAACGATAAGTTCATAAGCTATTTCTTTCATGCTGAATATAATGCATGGAGAACAAAATTAATCCTAAAAAATCTTATTATAAATACTGAAGTTTACTTTGATGATGGCACATTAACCATTAACGAGTATGAAGAAGAAATTCGCCATAAAAGTACTTATTTTAGACCTAGGTTTATTCAGGACATCATGATACGTCTAAATGGTCTGAAGCCTATAGGTAAACTTGAACAAAGTAGTAACTTGGAAATATTCACTATCTTTGACATTCCAAACCCAGAACATGTCATTATAAAAAATTCACTTTCTGTATTAAAAGATAGATTCAAAATTACAAACTTATTCAATCCTAATGCCCCAATTGGTTTTATTGGTCAGGGTGCGATTGGCCACAAAAGACGAAAAACCATTGATGAGTATGTAAATGAAATAAAGCACTTTGTGGAAACGTATAGTAAGCCTATCATTTACTTCCCTCATAGAACCGAAACTGAAGAGATTAAAAATAGAATTTTAGAAATTCCAAACGTTACTTACCATTACAGCGAATTTCCACTTGAGATTGAGCTAATCGATAAGAAGATAATGCTTTCTGGTTTGGTTGGGGTTTTATCAACAGTTCAATACACAGCATCACTCCTCTATACTGGTATGCCTGTCTACAACTTAAGCTCTCCACATATTTCAGAAAATACTTTGATCAAAGATCGAGAACAGAGAATAAAGAAAGCATTTGAAAAGATAGGTGTTATTGAGACAAAACTATAAAAATCGCCGGTCAGACCGGCGATTTTTCTTTCTGTTACTTTTGGTAGTGGGAGAAGCTTAAAGGTGTTCCAAACTTCAAGTCTACCGTTGCTGTACTCCCAAGAACTTCATCTAAGAACTTAGGTAATATTCCATTACCAGGACGTATGGACCGAACATGTTCTTCCGTGAAGATCTCACCTTGTTTAATATCTTTTACTACATACAAAGAACGGCGATGACATTTAGTCTGAAGCTCTGCCTCCGTGCTAACAAAATTTGGCTTACCAATAGCTTCATAAGCCATGGTGCAATTTACCACTAAAGATTTAAGCTCCTCTTTTTCAAGAGAAAATGCCGAATCTACACCACCATCTGCGCGCGATAAAGTAAAGTGCTTTTCAATAACACATGCGCCCAATGCTACCGCTGCTACAGACACGCCGATATCCATCGTATGATCTGACAATCCAACCTCTACCCCAAAGCCATCACGCATTACTGCCATTGTCGAGATGTTCGCCTGAGAAGCTGGCGTTGGGTAACCACTGGTACAGTGTAGCAAGACGATATCCTGTGCCCCTGCCGCTTTCGCCGCTGCTACAGCTTCTTCTATCTCGCCTAAGTTCGCATTTCCAGTTGACATGATCATAGGCTTCCCTGTGGAAGCAACTTTTCTAATTAAAGGAAGATCAATCAACTCAAATGAGGCAATTTTGTACGCTGGTGCATTCAAACTTTCCAAAAAATCGACTGCTGTATGATCGAAAGGAGAGCTGAAAATTGTTATACCAACTTCTTCAGCTGCATCAAATAATGTCTTGTGCCACTCCCAAGGTGTATGTGCTTGCTCATACAAATCATAAAGCTTAGCGCCATCCCAAAGCCCCCCACGAATCATAAACTCTTCACTATCGTGGTTAATTGTAATCGTATCGGCTGTGTATGTTTGTAACTTGACGGCATCTGCACCCGCTTCTTTCGCAGCCTTGATCAGTGCAATTGCTCGATTGATGTCACCATTATGATTACCAGACATTTCTGCGATAATGTATGGCTTGTGTCCTTGACCAATTTGTCGGTTTGCTATCTTCATAATTGCCTTTACTTTTTCGACAGGTAAGCGTCTATCTTTTCTAATGAATTTAAAGAGGACATGTCTGCTGCTGGTATTTTCAATTCGAACTGTTTTTCAACTTCCATCATGAGAAGTAAATGCTTAAATGAATCCCACTCAGCGCAGCTTTTCATATTTACTTTGTTGAACTCTGTTTCTCTATCGCCAACTACATTATTATAAATTGCCAGTAATTTATCTTTTTGCACGCATTGCTCATCACTTTGAAGGTGAGGAATATCAAAAGCAATTGAACTAGGGAGACTTTCCAGCAACTTGAAAAGTCCATGTGATGGGTGCTTTAAGAATGCTGATCTCCGACCATCAAAGGCAACCTCGACTTTTGGTGATTCAACAAGTACGGCGTCAAATCTCTCTTCCGCAATTTTAATTGCGCTATCTAAATCTTGCACTGTATAGCAAAGGTTATATGCCCCACCTCCAGAACTCGCGTGCTCAGTAATTGGAGAGTTATCATTAGTTGGCGATAGGATTTCTACAACTCCCATCCCATTGAGCTCAACGAATGCATAAAGCGCATTGCGATTAAGATCTTCGCCTGGCCCACGGAGTAACTTTGTATTAGGGATCGATAAGAGATCTTTAAGTGTATCCATTAAGTCTCTAGTTGTGACTGTATAATGGTCAATATACAAGACACCTAAAGCGGAAAACATTGTATTTGAATTCATACTCATACTCTTACATATTCCAATGTAACTTCATAACTTCTGTTCTTTCAGGTAATGACTTATTATCCAAATCAAATAGCCAGCAATCATCATTCTGCTTTTCAAAGTCGTTCTTTGAGTATAAATGTTCCACTGGTATGTTTTTTTGACTCTTAACGTAACGCCCAATAACTGAGCTTATGTTGATAGCTTTCGCTTGATGGATAAGCTGTTCAAGAATCACATTTTCAATATCTCTACCCATCACTCGACACGACATTACAAAGTTATCGATAACCCATTTTTTGTTATCACAAATGATGACTAGCGCAGCAACACCTTCATACTCACTTGAGTACTTATCTTTTACTTGAACATGCAAAACTTGGTGCTGACTCGATCCGAGCCACCTCTGCAGCTCCTCTTTGCTGTAACGTATAGTCGTCGTGTTGAACTGATTCGTTTTGCTAAAGAGCTGGTAAGTTCTATCAAAGTTTGACTCACTTAATGGCTCAATGCGGACATCCATTTCCAAGCTTGCTAAAAACTCAGTTCTATCAGCAAAGTTAGCCTGAGCTTTCTGAATATCAACTCGCTTTTTATAAAGCTCTGCCCGACGCTTATCCGATTCATTGATTTGAGCAACGTAGAGCTCAGGTAAGTAACAGATATAGTCATACCAATCTGCTGGGTCTTCAGGTAATTCAGGAACAAAAATACCTGGGACGTTACGGCGAACTTCCGCACGTTCAACTGGATTATCGTCAATAAAGCAGAGAGATTGAACGCCAAGATTTAATTCTTGAGCCAACTCTTTTATGTTCTGAGATTTTGGTACCCAGTTAATACGATGAGCAACAAAATCACCTTTCCTTAAGCGCATCTCGGGGTGAGACTCAATGGCATCTAACGCTACTTGCTCTGTGTTCTTACTACAAATGGTAAGTAAGATACCACGCTCTTTCAAGGCGAGGAAAAGTGATTGGAGCTCCTTATAGATATTACCTGGGTAATCCCCACCTAATGCAATACCTTCCAACCCATCATCACCGATAACTCCCTGCCAAAGTGTATTATCTAAATCTAGAATCAAAGCTCTAGCTGATAGTGCTTGTGATGCGAATACACTACCTAAAATAGCCTGACTGTAAGCTTCCAAACACTGAATAGAGAAAGGCGCTCGTGCCATATACCAATATTTATTTGAAAAGGAGTGTCCGACTCGTTGGATGACCTGAGAATATGGAACGATTTCAATAAGGTTTTCAGCTTTAAGTGCTTGAAGAGAATCATTCCATTCCCCAACTAAACGCTGGAGTTTTGAACCTGTAAACTGCTCTTCTAAGGAATAAGGAAAACCCTTTTGAAGGCAGAAATCAGCGACATATACTTTGTTATTACCACGAGTTGCAATTTGTCGAATAAAAGAGAGATACTCTGCAATACGCTTCTCTGTCTCTAGAAGAGAGGACTCCGTTGGCAATGTATAAATATCAGGAAAAAGATCTTCTATACGCTCTAAAAAAACATAACAAGAGTCTTGATGATTCAACTCCACATTGGACTCGTCCAATAAGTCTAGTTGATAACGTCCAAACTCAAGCTTCTTTATTTGATAAGGAAACTGAGGATAATGACCACTTTTTCGACACAATGCATCAGTCAAGAAGTCCGTATTATGCGAAGCACAGAGATAAAGCCTTGATCTTAAATCTGGTTTATTCTTTGTCCACGTGTATTTTAGGTAGCGTATTGGACGGTTTGTCTCGACGAGACCAGCAGGTGGTTCACACTCCTCAAATCCAAACTTTTTATGCAACTCAAAAACAGCTTCGTTTTCATCTACCACATCTCCATACATCTCGTGCAGATTTAGAGTGTTGCCAGCGTAGTCCAGCGCTAACTTTTCAGCTTCAAACCATATCTCTATCTTATTATCTTTTTCCAAGCTGGCGTTATCTAAATAAAAAGCCCACCATGCTGTTTTCTTTATTTGATCTATTCGATTAAATATAATTACACCAACAGGCTGACCCAATCGTTCTAGTATGAGCAAACATCGATCTTCGGAAGCTAACGTAGTATCCCACCATGTTGAGTGCTCCTCAGGCTGAATGACATGATTGGTCAGCATCACCGCCCTAACGTCTGGGTGGTTGCGCCAATCTAATACCATCCATTTATCTTCATTGGTAGCTAGGCGAATACTAAATGTAGTCATTTCTTGAGATCTCTTCTAACTGTTTAACAACTCTTTCGCAGCCTTTACCATCAATAAGCTCAGCGCATAATTTAGATTGAGTATGAAGTAATGCAGGCTCCGAGCTAAAAAGCTTATAGGCATTGGCATAATCACTAGAAGTTAGGTCTGTATTTAAACCTAAATAATGATGCCCCCCTATTTGATGTAAATTTATTGCTAGATCTTTTTGGTTATCCGCAACTGAACATACTATCCCAGGAAGTGCCAATACACATCGCTCCCATGTAGTAGCGCCAACTGCGCCGATGTAGAGATACGCTGATGAAAAGAAGTCCATCATGTTCTCTACTTGGATGTGGAGAGTCACTCTATCCAGATGTTTTTTACACAGTGCCGTAAGCGCTTCTCTATGAGGATTGTTCATCCCAATAATAACGTCAAAAGAGTCGTCACTATCTACACTTAAAAGGCCTTTTAAAGCTTTCTCTGTTTCGTTGGCAATGTCTACACCACCAAAAAACAAAACGACTTTTTTCTGCATTAATCTTGATTGATAAGCTGGAAGGTTACGTCGCGACACAGCAAACTCTTCCCGAAGCAACGCATACCTAGGACCACATAGACGTAAACTTTCTGTTGGGAGAAGACCGTCATAGCGAGCCTCGCCTGAACGATAGAAATTTTGGTCTAGCAATACATCGCATATATGTTGCCGATCAGCTAAGTCATCAATTTGTAGAATGTCCTTGCTATGCGGCTTAAGCGCTAATTGAAAATCCTTCTCAATTGCATAGTGATCGATGACAAGCCAATCCAGTTGGCTTCGCCCTTTACTTTTTAGGTATGAAGTTAGAGCGTCTCGCGTTTGAGTGATTTCTTGATCGTACGAGACTTCTAACCAAGCTGCGTGTCCGCAGTGTGTGCTAGGAACAAAATCAACATCAGGTTCCGGCAACTCTATTACGGAGTGCTTTTCTTTGACTAAAGCAATCAGGTTTCCTTTGAGTCGACGACTAATGAAGACTATTTCATGCCCTTTTTGCTTTAATCTACTAGCCAGCGTTAACATTCTGAATGTATGGCCCGTTCCCATTTTCAGAGAAGCGTCAACCCGAATACCGACTAACAATGCTCAACTTCCTTGTAACGCTTTAGATAGAAGCAAAGCAAATTCCCAATCTTCTTGGGTATCCAAGTCTACCACCCGATTTCTTGATACAGGCAAGGCAATCGCCGTATTTGAAAACATTGGAATATTATCTCGATATGCCTTTGGTTTACCCCAATAAAACTGCCCTATATCGTGGTAGCCAGTCTCTAAATCTTGAGAGCGAGTATTAAAATGTTCTGGTTGAAACATTTCAACTCGATTGCCAGCAGTTAACTTAACGCCTCTCTGAATTGGGAAAGGAAATTCACACACAGGAAAACAGTAGTTTGCTGCAGGATCTTTCAGGAGCATTTGATAGGCTAACTGAATGTCTTCAATAGCAATAAATGGCGCTGTAGCATAGATGCAGCAAATATACTCTATAGAAATGGCTTGCTCTTCAAACCAATCAAGTGCATGTAAAATGACATCCGCCGTAGTCGCATAGTCATTTGAGACCGCTTCAGGGCGAATAAATGGGACTTCTGCCCCGTACTGCAAAGCAACATCAGCTATTTCTTGATCGTCAGTAGAAACCACGACTTTATCGAAACAGCCTGACTCAAGGGCTGCTTCAATTGAGTAGGCAATAATCGGCTTGCCATTAAATTCCTTAATATTCTTACGTGGGATACGTTTACTACCACCACGCGCTGGAATAATCGCAACTTTCATTAGTGCCCCTGCAATATTTCTGTTAGCACTTGAACAACTGTATCTTGCTGCTCTTCACTCATCGCATGGAACATAGGAAGAGAAATAGCCTCACGATAATAACGCTCAGATTCCGGAAAATCACCTTCACTGAAACCCATTTTTTCATAGTAAGGTTGAGTGTGGACTGGAATATAGTGCAAGTTCACTCCAATACCTTTGTCTCTCAGTGCGTCAAACACCTCTTTGTGTGTTAAAGAGATCTTATCCAACTGCAAACGAATTACATAAAGGTGAAGGCCCGAGTAGGTGTTTTCCAATTGATATGGCAATACCACAGGTAAAGACTTCAATAGTCTATTGTAACGATCTGCAAGGTGATGGCGAGCGGCAATAAAATCGTCTAAGCGTTGCATCTGAGACACACCCAGTGCCGCTTGAAGCTCTGTCATGCGGTAGTTAAAGCCTAAATCGACCTGTTGGTAGTACCAACCACCATGGCTTTCACCCTCCATTTTCTCAAGGTCACGAGTAATGCCATGGCTGCGAAGCAAAGTCATCTTGTCAGATAAAGCTTTCTGGTTGGTCATTGCTGCGCCACCTTCAGCTGTCGTTACAATTTTAACAGGATGAAAACTAAAGACCGTGATATCCGAATATTCGCAATTCCCTATCGGTAAGCCTTGATATTTGCCGCCGATTGCATGGGAAGCATCTTCAATAATTTTGAAGTTATACTCTTTTGCCAGTCTAGCGATCGCCACCATATCGCATGGTTGACCACATAAATGAACAGGCACAACGACTTTTGGAAGCTTACCTTCAGCTTTCGCTTTGATTAGCTTTTCCTCAAGGCGCTTTGGACACATATTGTAAGTGCTCGGATCAATATCAACGAAATCGATCTTTGCACCACAATATAAACCACAGTTTGCTGACGCTACAAAGGTGATAGGAGAAGTCCAAAGCCAATCTCCTTCCCCTAAACCTAAAGCAAGACAAGCGATGTGTAATGCTGACGTCGCACTATTCACCGCCAGTGCATAACTCGCACCAGTATGATCAATGAGCGCTTGCTCAAACGCTGGCACTTGAGGCCCCTGAGTCAGAAAGTCCGACTTCAAAACATCAACTACACTATCAATGTCTTGTTGATTAATATCTTGCTTACCGTAAGGAATCACAACTGTTCTCACACTGTAAAGTTCGGATCAACGTGCTCTTTAATTAGCTCGCGTAGGCTTTCAATACTTTCCCACTCTGTGTTCGTACCTGAGTTGTATTTAAAACCAAATGGTACTTTTTCAGCTTTGTGGTGTTCGATATATTCTTGCTCTGTATAAGTGAACGATACAGAAGGCAGAATTGCGTAGTATTTGCCAAGATCGATCGTATTTAGAGAGTCTGTATCCGTAATCATTTCTTCATGGAGCTTTTCACCTGGGCGAATACCAACAACCTTAGTTTCGCATTTAGGTGCAACCGCTTTGGCTACATCCAAAATTTTGTATGATGGAATCTTTGGTACAAAGATTTCTCCACCGAGGTGGTTTTCTAAAGCATACATCACCATGTTCACGCCATCTTGCAATGAGATATTAAAGCGAGTCATCTCTTCATGAGTGATCGGTAAAACACCTTCTGCACGTTTGTTCAAAAAGAATGGAATCACTGAACCACGAGAACCCATTACGTTGCCATAACGCACTACACTGAAACGGATATCTTTCGAACCTTTGATGTTATTTGCCGCGGCAAACAGCTTATCTGAAGCAAGTTTGGTCGCTCCATAAAGGTTAATTGGCGCACACGCCTTATCTGTTGATAGAGCTACAACATCTTTAACGCCGCATTGCAGTGCTGCATGAATAACATTCTCTGCGCCATCCACGTTAGTTCGGATACATTCTGTTGGGTTGTATTCAGCCGTATCTACCTGCTTGATCGCTGCTGCATGAATGATCACGTCAACACCTTCACAAGCTTGAATCATTCGCTGTTGATCTCGGACGTCACCGATGAAAAAACGTAATTGTGGGAAGTCATGTCTCGGATACTTTTGTTTGAGCTCGAACTGCTTTAGCTCATCTCTAGAAAATATTATGATTTTTTTCACTTCAGGGAAGCGCTCTAGAATAGTCTTGATAAATTGTTTACCAAATGAGCCAGTACCACCTGTGATAAGTACCGATTTACCGTTTAACATAATTGAGACCTACTTTTTTATGAATATGTTTGCGATAGAACTTTTATTGATCGCAATTCTTCAATTTTTGTTGCTTCAGCATTAGACGTAATATCAACTTGTTGCCCTACAAGTTTTTCAACTAACTCATCAAAGGAGCTGTATTCCAAAATATCTAGATCCAATGCTGATTTGAAACCGTAATGATTGGGCGTACCTTTTTCGATACAAACAGCCCCATAACCGTTCTTGATATAGGGCCTTACTGTACTCGCGCCCCCTCTGCGTTGGAGCAATATGTGAGAGCATGACATTACTAGAGAAGTATAAGCTATGGGGTTAATAGCCGTGACATAACTAACATCAAAAGCTTGGCGTTTAACGTTTCTTAGCCAGATCAAATATAAGTCCGTGAGAGCTCTCTGCCAACGAGACTTTTTGTGCCACATGATTAGTAATTTGAAGTCTTTTGCTTTTTTGTTTTTTCCAAGAGCTTGCAAGAACTTTCTAATTTCAGAACAAGAAAATGCCTTTTGCTTCGTTCCGACTAAGATACGCTTTTCATTACGCGCCCACCCTTGGCAACTCATCTCTGCCTGAGCCAAATAATGAGCTGAATCACATGGCAACGTTTCAAAAATCACACTTGCATCTATGAAGCCAACATCTCGATTTAGCAGGCGATCAAGCTTAGGCTTAAACGTTTTTTCATGGCCAATAAAACGATCTATTTGAGTCAAGCAAAACAAGTCATCTTCTGCTATATGAAGCTTGAGGTCAGGTTGAATGTCTCCCTTATTCTTATAACAAATTTCCCAGCGATCGACCTCGTCATCAGTTAAAAAGACACACATTTTATCTTTCATGCCAGCATCTAACTGAAGAACCTTTTTCATATAGGGTGAGTTAAATCGGTTCAGAGACATAAACGTTACTGTTTGAGCAGTTATTGCCTGGCTTAACAACTCTTCAGAAGCATCTAAATACGTAACTTTTGATACGGGTATTTGTGACTCTTTCCCTTTACCATCGACTTCAAAAACAAGTGCTACAATGTTTTCAGGTAAAACCCCTGCTTTTTTGATTAAAGCTTCTGCATAAAGGTAAAAAAAGAAGTCAGCACCAGAAATGATGAATAGGTGTTTGTTTTCGAACATTGCTAACTCTTTATAAAATAAGAAAACACGGTCTCAATGACTTGTCGTTGTTCTTGCTCAGTCATTGAATAATAAAGCGGCAATCTTACCAGTCTTTCACTTTCAGATGTCGTGTAGTTGTCACTCCCGTGAAAATGGCCAAATTTTTCCCCTGCAGGAGAAGAGTGGAGAGGGACGTAGTGAAAAACAGCCATCACATCATTCGCTTTGAGATACTCAATGAAACGTTCTCTCTCTTCTAAAGAGCTTAACTTTAGATAAAACATATGGGCATTGTGCGCACATTGTTCAGGAACTAATGGAAGAGATACGTTGCCTTGACTACGTAATGCATTGAAAGAATTGTAATATCCCCTCCAAATCTCAAGGCGCTTGTGATTAATATCCTCTGCACTTTCTAGTTGAGCCCACAAATAAGCAGCTTGGATCTCACTTGGAAGCATGCTGCTTCCTAAATCGACCCAAGTGTACTTATCCACAGCACCTCTAAAAAACTGACTACGGTTTGTGCCTTTTTCTCTTAGTATTTCAGCTCTTTTGATAAATCGATCATCATTTATCAAAAGTAATCCACCTTCCCCACCGCTGGTGTAATTTTTAGTTTCATGAAAACTAAAAGCTGCTAAATGACCAATAGAACCCAAAGGGCGGCCTTTGTAGGTTGACATCATTCCTTGAGCGGCATCTTCGATTACAAACAAGCCATACTTTTCTGCAATAGACATGATTGCATCCATTTCGCAAGCAACACCAGCATAATGGACAGGAACGATCGCCTTAGTCTTTTCTGTTATAGCCGACTCAATTAGCTTTTCGTCAATGTTCATTGTGTCAGGTCGAATATCAACAAAGACGACCTTTGCCCCACGCAATACAAAAGCATTTGCAGTACTGACAAAGGTATAGCTAGGCATGATTACCTCATCCCCTTCACTCAAATCTAAAAGCAATGCAGCCATTTCTAATGCATGAGTGCAAGAAGGGGTTAGGAGCGTCTTCAGACTCGAACTTTTTTCGGCAAACCACTGCTCACATTTTTTCGCAAAATACCCGTCTCCTGACAGCTTTTGACCAAGAATCGCTTCTTGAATGTAATGAATTTCTTTTCCAGACACTGCCGGTTTATTAAACGGAATCATGCTAATTTACTCATAAAACATTTCATACTAGAAAGCGCTAATCACATACCGGACCAATAACGTTAAACTCATGATTTAAAATAAGCACTTAATTGTCTAACCTTTGCCTTCATATCGAGAACCGGATAAAACTTACTCATACCCTTTGTCCAAATACAAGACTATTTCAAAAAGAGTTTGTCCCACTTATGATAACATCAACACCATGCTAGCGTTATAGGTAATCATTATGACAAGTTACTTCTCTGTAAGTGCCAGAGAGTGGGACTCTTTTTTCTTTAAACGTAATATCTGTGACGTAAACTGGTCACAGGCACCGTTACCATCCAATACCCATTTTGAGCTCATTACAACTAAAGTACCTTGTACTGATGCAGAGAAGTTATCGTCATTAAACAAGCACGGCTTTTCATATTGTGAAGGTGAACTGGTTTTTACTAAAAAAGTATCCAAATCAACAAAAGAATACACAGAAGTGGCAACAACAGCACATATGGAGGGACTACTGGCATTGATTCCTAACCTCTATCAACACAGTCGCTTCAAGGCCCCGTGGTTTTCACCACAAGAAAGGGATTATTTTTATCAAGAGTGGCTGCAAAAAGCCATTATTGGTGCATTTGATGATGTCTGCTTAATCATTAATCAAGATAACTTAATTAAAGGCTTTATCACTTTAAAAGTGCGCCAACAAGAAGCGGTTATTGGGCTTCTTGGAGTAAACCCTCTATTCTCTCGAAAAGGGGTCGCTCGCATGCTCTTAGATAGTGCTGAATGGTATGCACATTCACGCGGAGCAGCAAATATCAATGTTGCTACGCAATCTAGCAATATCCCTGCAATGAACCTATATCTAAAAAGCGGTTATTCTATAAGCAGCTCTCATGTATGGTTGTATAAAAGCTAACCTCTAATTTCAACTTATAGCAGCTCAGTCAAAGATCACATGAGATATGTCTAAAACAATAACTTTACCTAATGATATGAACGTACAAACATATGCAAACTAAACACAATTTTTCTTCCGTTATACAAAAATTTGAGCATCTAACGTTTTTTCTATTCAGTTTAAGCATTTTTATATCTAAGGCAGGCTTGAATATAGCGCTTGTGCTCGCTCTGATACTGATGATAGTGAAAACTTTAACTCAGCCAGAATTTAAAGCCTTCCTCACGACGAATAAGGTAGCAAGACTTTCTTTAATTTGCTTTGTGGTTGGTCTTATCGCGGGTTTACTGTCTCCCTCCCACTTAAAAGGCATGGGAAATTTCTTCAATAAAGCGGGATTTTTGCTCATATTCCCTCTCTTCATATCCTACTTTTCAAATGCCAAAAACAGACGCTACGCAATTATTGCAATGCTAGCGGGGTTTGCTATCGCTCTGCTTTATAGCCTTTCTTTATTTTTGTCATTTGATCACTGGAGAGGACAAAGAGTTGCAAGTTTCTGGACCGTAGGGCGATGGGCTGAGCTACTGATCTATATGTCCTTACTTTGTGTGGTTTGGCTGACTAAGCGTAAGAACAACACTTGGGAGTATCTCGCTCTGCTGGCTACGCTAATTGTCGCTGTATTCTGTATCGCTATTAATGGCTCTAGAGCTGCGTTTCTTGCTCTTGGCCTTATTCTGCCAGTTTATTTTCTATTCAATAAAAAGAAGGTCATTTTACCCGCCATTCTATTTGGCTTCATCGCAACCGTAGCCGTTTACTTCGTTGCTCCAAGTGTTGTAAAGCAAGCAGAGACTCGAATTGTTAGTATTACTGATACTGAGAAAAACATGTCCAATACCGCCCGTCTTACATCCTGGAAGGAAGGTATTCTCTTTCAACTAAAAACTATTGAGGAAGAACCTATAACTTACATGACCGGTTATGGTGTAAATGGTTTTGATCAACAACTCAAACAGTTTTTAATCGATAAAGGTATTTTCCAACACCTGATGGAATCGACAGACAATCAGTTTTCCTACAACGATCATCACAACGGACTACTTAACATCATTAGTACCAGTGGAATAGTATACTCGGCAATATTTGTTTATTTGCTAGTTGTTATTTTCAAAAGCCTTCCTGGTGACGATTGTTGGCTAGTTTTCTGTAGATATTTGATGATGACTTTTTTACTCGTCAGCATTTTCTATACGAACTTTATGGATTTCCAAACAATAGGAGTCTTTTTTATGCTCGCAATAGGGCTTGGCATCCAAGTCGAGCAAAGAGCATCGGAAGATAATGGAATACAATAGAACATAAAAAAACGGCAGTATTTAACTGCCGTTTTTTACTATTTTCGATAGCGACTTATTTGCTCTAATGCCGCCTGAACATTATCAAAATCCATTTCACCTTCTTTTGGTCGATTTGACTTATCAAGATACTGATACTGCCCTCCACCACCAACTTCAACAATGCTGCTGTCAGTGATGATTGCATAGCCGCTATAGTTGGATGATAGCACCCAGTCACGCTTAATCCGCTCACCTAGTAAGTCCTCACCTACAGAGTAATCTTTACTATCGTTAGTCACTCCCAAGTAGTGTTTCATAAGTGTTGGCACAACATCTTGGTGACTCGTCAAATCACTGCTCTGCCATTTCAAGTTGTCCTTGCTGATACCTGGACCGAACATAGCAAACGGTACATTCACTTGTGCGTTAGTAAAGTTACCGTTGTGTCCCCAGAAATTAAGCTTGTTATCGTTCATTTCCTGCCCATGGTCACCCGTAATGATGACTACTGTGTTCTCCAAATCACCGCTCGACTGCAGTTTATCCAACACTTTCTTCGCCATGCTATCTACATAGTGAACACTTGTTTTGTAACGATTAAAGAAAGGCTCAGGATCACTGTCGTTGTTGAGCTTCAGATAGTTAACTTCCTTGAGCATCGGCTCATACTTATGGGCATAATCTTTTGGAAAGTCATAACCATGTGGGGCATCGTAAAACAAAAAAGAGAATGCTGGCTTAGACTTATCTCGAGCGTCATACCAGTTAAGCCAATCTTTTGTTAAGTCTGCGTCTAACTCTGATGGGGTATCCCCAACGGAGCTCATGCGAAGATTATCTATATTGGTAAACACTGTTTGGTTAAATTCTGGCTTTCTAAGCTGAGCTGCAGTGAATATCCCAATGTCGTAACCCATTGCTTGCAAACGGTCCATAAAAACTGGACTTTGCTGGTTAGCAAGGAAGCCATGCCAATACGTACCTGGGATACCATAGAACAAACCAAAAATACCTGTTCTAGTTGCATTGCCAGTGGCGATATGATTATGGAAAGTCACACCTTGTTCCGCATATTTCCACATATTTGGTGTATTTTCTGTGTTGAATGTATCCGCGCGCCAAGAGTCGACAACCAAAAACATAATGTTGACTGGTTTCTCTATAGTTTTAGTTTTGAGTGGAGATAACGGGTAATTCAGATCACTCTTTCGATTCAAAGTTAGGGCTTTTTGACGCTCAATTGCTTGCTCATCAATCCAACCATACTTACGCATCATACTGTTTGAAGTCGCAGGGTAGAATAACGGCAAATATCTTTTAACTGTCGTAACTGGTTGATAAGCATGGGCAGCAGCCCAAATGTGAATTCCATTAGTCGCAAGCAAGGATAGGAAGGTAAGGAATGCAAACTTGCGGCCTAACTTTCTGGTGCGAATTTCAGGGCCATTTTCAAGCCAACGCAGTACAACAAACTCGATTGCAAACGCAATTGAAACCCCTACTAACACCATGACCCATGTAACAAGTGGAAAGCTGACAATCTGTCCAGATAGCAACAAATCCAAAACCATTGCATTAATGTGGAATCGATATTGAGCAAAAACAATGGTATCGATAAATAGTGTCACGACTCCGATAGTCGCAATCAATGCTTGTACTGATGTTCGAACTTTTTGAGGTAGCAATAGGGCAGGTAAGGCCAAAATACCAACCACAAGCGCTAATAATGTCATTTGCCCAAATGTGCCAACGACGATAAAGATAGCCCCTAAAGGTTCACTTGGGAACTCGGGCAGAAAAGCAAAGTAGCGGGTAGAGATCAGCATCAACACTAAAGCATTGATTAAGATATACCAGCCGTGAATATGCAACTTTTGCTTAAAAGTCATGAGATGAATATCCTGATTTGGTTTTGTGATTATGGCTGAGCCATAAATTCTTGATACCCAGCCTTAAGCTCGGTGAAGTCTTGTTCTGACCATTGTATTTGACGTTTGTTCTGCTCTTTTCTAAAAGAGCGTAATAGTCGCTCTAAGTTCGCAGACTGCCAGCCATTTCCAACTTGCTTTTTACATTTGTCAAAATCGATAATCCAAACCTTTTCATTGTTATCAATCAGCAAGTTATGAATATTTAGGTCTGTGTGGTTTACCTCTGCTTTATGCATCCGGGCAATTTCTTGACCAACAAGACGATAGACTCTCGTAGGTAATTTGCGTTCAATGAGAATAGAGACAAGATCTTGTGCATTCTCAATACGCTCACTTAGCAAATCGGCAGTATAGAAGCATCCTATTTTTATCACTCTTGCAGCCACTGGTTTAGGAACACTAACCCCAGCATCAATAAGTTGATTAAGCAATTGGAACTCCGCAATGCTTCGAGCACTCTCCCATCCAGAGAACCAATAAGAATCTCGTATGACTTTACCCCACAAGCCGCCTCTGTTGTAGTGACGTAAAGCACCCTGTATTTCAACTAGTTGTAAAAACCAAGTTGTTCCACGCCCTTTTGCCTTCCCGGTAATTTTCCCTTCGGCCTGCCAATATTCGGAATCAAAGATAGGCAGTGTAGGGTCTGTTATATATCGAGAGTCATACAGCACTACACAATTGTTATCTTGATATCGTTTGATCATTGTCCCCACCAATAGTGACTACCGATAATGTAGAGCCAAGAGCCTCCGGCAAGCATCAACATCACTAAAACTGCTGCTGAACCAATGTCTTTGGCACGACCACTCAACTCGTGATGCTCAACTCCAACTCTATCCACAACCGCTTCAATTGCCGAGTTTAGAAGTTCCACCACGAAAACAAGCACAACCAACGCCATCATGATCACTTTTTCTGTCACACCCACGTCTAACCAACATAACAAGCCAAATGCAAGAGCCATAAGGGCAATCTCTTGCCTAATCGCGGCCTCGTGCTTAAATGCTGCTTTCAATCCTTGAACAGAATAGATGCCAGCTTTAAAGATGCGTTTTAAACCAGTATTTCCTGGTTTACCTTGGTTAGATTCTGTCATAGCCAAATTTACACAATGTCGTTGAACGAAAGTCAGTCATTTTACATTTAACTTAGGTATCTGCATAATTTAGTCAGTTTTTTTTTAGAGCTCTCCCTATGCCTCTCTTTGCACACGAACCAAAATCATTATGTTTTTTACGTCTTTCTGCTATTGGCGATGTGTGTCATGCCGTTGCCGCAATTCAAAACGTACAAAAGCACTGGCCTAACACAAAAATCACTTGGGTTATCGGAAAAATTGAAGCTCAGCTTTTGGAGGGTTTAAACGGTGTTGAATTGGTTGTTTTTGATAAAAAGCAAGGTATTAAAGGCATGCAAAGTGTCTGGCAAACACTAAAAGATCGAAAGTTTGATGCTTTGATACATATGCAGCTCGCCTTACGTGCCAGCATACTCACAACGGGTATCAGAGCACGCTACAAAGTCGGTTTTAATTTCAAGAGAGCGAAAGAAGGGCAGTGGTTATTTACGAATAAAAAGATACCTGACACACAGTCGCAACATGTTCTCGACAGTTTTTATGCCTTTACTGAATATTTAGGCGTTCCCTCTCAAAAACCGACGTGGCAACTCCCGTTAAGCAGAGAGGATCATGCATTTGCTACTGAACAGTTGACTCACAAAGCAACCGTCGCGATTTGCCCAGCAGCAAGTAAAGATGAACGAAATTGGCTGCCAGAACGCTATGCTCAGTTCGCTGATTTCGTGTACTCTCAAGGATACCAAGTCGTACTTTGTGGCTCACCAGCGCAGCGTGAAGTAGACTTGGCGAATAGCATTATTCAGCAAACCAAATCGCCAATCATAAGCTTGGTCGGAAAAACGAGCCTAAAACAATTGACTGCGGTTTTGAGCGCTTGTGAGCTAGTCTTAGCTCCGGATTCAGGGCCAGCACATATAGCAACGACACAAGGAACAAAAGTACTGGGCCTGTATGGTCACAGTAATCCCAAGAGAACGGGACCTTATAATAATATTGACAATGTCGTTAGCGTTTACGAGAAGTTCGCAGAAGAACAGAATAAACAGCCTGTAGAATCCCTGCCTTGGAGTACTCGCGTTAAGGGGGCTAACGTTATGCAAGCCATCTCGCTCAATGACGTAGTTGAGGCATTTAATAAACTAATTAAAGGTGACATCGATGTCAGAAACTAGCACCAGCAAACCAACTTTAGCGGTAGCGTTAATTGTTAAGAATGAAGCCGAAAACTTGGACGCATGCCTAAAAACTGTACATGGATGGGTTGATGAGATCGTCATCTTAGACTCGGGTAGTACGGATAATACAAAAGAAGTTGCAAGCCAATACACAGATAAATTTTACGAAAATACCAACTGGCCAGGATTTGGTCCTCAACGACAATTGGCTCAGAAGTATGTTACCTCAGACTTTGTACTTTGGCTCGATGCAGATGAACGTATAACACCTGAACTACAATCTAGTATTCAGCAAGCTGTAAGCGAAAACCAACCCAATACCCTTTTTTCAATTTGCCGTTTAAGTTGGGTTTTCGGTAGATACATCCGTCATTGCGGCTGGTACCCAGACAGAGTGGTTCGCCTTTACCCGACTCAACTCACTGAATATGATGATTCTCTCGTTCATGAAAAAGTGAAAGTCGATAACTCTATGGACATTAAACAACTTCAAGGAGATGCACTGCACTATACCTACAACGACTTACACCACTATTTAGTGAAATCTGCAGGCTATGCAAAAGCGTGGGCTGAACAGAGAGAAAAGCGTGGTAAAAAAAGCAGCATCGGAAGTGGAATACTTCATGCTCTAGCCTGCTTCGTTAAGATGTATATTGTTAAAGCGGGCTTTTTAGATGGAAAGCAAGGCCTGTTGCTTTCCATCTTATCGGCACATTCAACATTCGTGAAATATGCCGATCTTTGGATTAGGACAGATACCGAGCAACCCAAGGGTTAAGCGTCTCAAGTGCCGTATCAACATTGATGCGGCTCATATCCGCTTCTAACTCTTCTCCCCCTCCTTTTGGCGGACAAAAAGCGAGATGGCGCCCCTCAGAATTGATTGGCAGCCACCTTAATGGCGTAGAGGAGCGCTTGCTTGGAAAGAAGCCTACCGTTGGTATATCAATAGTTGCCGCAATATGAAGCGGCCCTGTCGAACCTGCAATGAAGAGCCGAGCACATGCAATGGATCGCGTGAAGTCAGTCAAACCATCATTTTTGCTATAAACAACGCCTTTCTTACCTTTGCTCTTTATTAGCTCAAGTAGCTGGAAGGCTTTCTCTTCTTCTCCTGGCCCTGCTGTCACGATCAGTTGAAAGTCGCTCTCAATACCAATGATTAAATCTGAATACTGCTCTAGAGACAGATTATTTGCCGAGCCCCCAGTCCCTGCATGGACCATTATCCATGGCAGAGAAGTATCGATATCTAGCTGCTGAGAAAGTTTACGTTTTTGCTCTTTCAGAATCTCAGCTTCAAAAGTTAAGTATGGAGCCTGAGGTTCTACAATCGTAATGTTTTGCTCATTTAAAAATGCTCGGATTAGATCTAAATTATATTGAAACTCAGGCTTGGCAGACTGTGAACGCCTCTGCTTAATACGATGGTTGTAAAACAACTGAGCAAATTTGGTTGCTGGAGCAAGTCGGTACTTTATACCTGCTCGCCAAACAAGAAGCGCATTATATGTTGTGGAAAACAGATTAATCGACGCATCAAATTTGCCTTTCTTTATGCTTTCCAGAACAGCCCTTCGTTCTGACGGATCACCATTTTTTGTCGGATCTAATAAAACATCATCAATCCAAGGGCATAACTTAGCAAGTTCAATGGTATATTTCGGAACCAAAGCAGTGACGTGACAATCCGGCATTGATTGCTTAAGCATCGCAAAACTAGGCCATGCCAACATAAAATCACCTATTTTGTCATTTCGGATCACTAGTATTTTTTTCATTGCATTTTCACACTTAATTTTTGTCGTCATCAAATCGGCATATTGATAGCATGTAGAAAGTTCAAAGCTTACGAGTATGGCCCATGTCTAAAAAAAACATTTCTAGAGTTGTTTACCCTGGTACTTTTGATCCAATCACAAATGGTCACCTAGACTTAATTGAACGCGCATCCCATATGTTTGACGAAGTCATTATTGCTGTAGCCGCTAGCCCAAGTAAAAATACCATGTTTGCTCTTGAAGAGCGCGTTGCTTTTGCCACAGAAGTGACAAAACACCTTGATAATGTCACGGCTCAAGGCTTTAGTGGCCTAATGGTCGATTTTGTAAAACAAGTCAATGCTAACGTTTTAATCCGAGGCTTGCGTACAACCGTCGACTTTGAATACGAGTTTGGCTTAACCAATATGTACCGCCGTTTACTGCCAGATCTAGAAAGTGTGTTCCTAACACCATCGGAAGAATACGCCTTTATTTCATCGACCATTGTTCGGGAGGTCGCCATACATGGCGGCGACGTCAATGCCTTTGTCCCTGATGTTGTCGCACAGGCATTACACAACAAGCGACAGATTTAAGAGGCTGTCTAACGTAAAAATGATGAGAAAGGCCCTATATAGGGCCTTTTTAATATGCCTGAAGTTGAGAGCGTAAATAGTAGTCCTGGAGTTTATTGTACTCTACCCCCCAAACGGTATCTAAGCCTTCAAGTCCTTGTGCTGAAGAATAAAGCGCAGTAGACCATGGGTAAACTAATGCTCCTTCTTTGTTATTAAAAGCACCTATAGAAGTAATTGTGCGTAACTTATTGTAGCCGATATTAGCCGTTGGCTTAGATGACAACATATTCTCCCCACCAAGGCTAACGTATGAGCTATCTGACAAGCTATGGTGATACAGAGTTGGCAAAATGTCTCTATGAGAACCAATTCGCTGCTCGTCATAGACAATGTCAGACTGCTGTTTAATTACATCAGGCACATACAAGTAAAAAGGGACGCCATAGGTTAAGCCATATTCCTCAGACTTATCAGTCGCCAAATAACGCATTCTGTGATCGCCGGATGCTCCAATTAAAGTTTTTACTGCCAAAGGTGAGGTTTTCACTCCTTGTATAAACTCCCCTAGGGCGTTGTTGCTGTATTGGTACGTATGCAACATAGCTTCAGCTTCATCAGAAAGCGGGCCTAACAGATTACTGATTCTGGCACTCACAGTAATTGGCTTAGCTGCATAATTGTCAGGAACCATAAAAGGAGAATGGTTGGTAACCGTCATTATGTAAACAAAAGTTGGCTTACTCGCTTCATCAAGGATTTTTCTTGCAAACTTAAATGTGTACTCATCTGGAATCCCCCAAGTACTCTGATAACTTTCAGCTTCCGGGAATGCTTTTATGATAGAGTTCTCATCAAAGACTCGATCAAAGCCTTGCTTAGGAAGGTAATTAGCTAAGTTTCGCCACATGCTGTTTCCACCGTAAATAAAAACAACGTCATACCCTGCCGCCTTATATGGCATTACGGCAGAACTTGGCAATGACGTCTTTTGTGCCATAGAGTGGCTCAGTGTTGCAACATTGCTGTGAAACAACATCATGACGATGCTATCTATTGTGGCTGAGGTCCCCGCTAAAAAACGCTTGTATACATAATCTTGCTCAAAATGCGGCCGCAAAGCACCCAGTAGATCATTCTTATGTGGATCATCCTCAATAAGCACGTTATTTCCCATTCCTTCCATTAAAGCCATTACAACATGAGGAGGGTTCTCTGCTAAATAATCGTTTTGAGGAGTCTGATATTGAGGGTTATCTTTCCCCAGTACCTTTATCATCTGCTGCTTAACTACTGCTTCAGGTACGGGTTTAAAATTAAACTGTTCAGTATAATCGCTTCTTGCCCAGTCTAACGCCATGAATGCGTTAGGACTAAGTACATTGAGAATTTTGTGTTGCGATACGCTCGCGTGGTAGCGCTTTAATGGAAGCGATCCAAGCGATCCTCGAGCACCAGCAACGTAGCAAAAAATAACGACAACAACACTCACCGTAATTAAACCCGCATGATGCCTAGGCCATTTCCATTTCTCAGAACACTTGACACCATAGGAGGCATATTTGTAGCTCAGATAAGCAATACCTAGGGAAAAGAGCAGAGATATTAGAATTGGGTAGTCAGCCCAAACACTCGACAATACTGCCGCAGTATCGTCATCAAATAATCCAAACGCGAAGAGGTCAAAATGATTCCCATAGGTCACGTAGTAATAGTAGTTACCAATAGAAAATATACACAACAAGAAGAAAACACTGGCGGTGTAGGAGGGAATTGCTGCTTTTACAATTCTAAACTTTCTAGAAGAAGATCCACATATTAAGCCAGAAAGAAATAATGGCGCAAAAGCAATTGCAACGACTTTAAGATCGAACCTTCCCCCAACCCAAAACATTCTCCAGATATCATCGCTAGCAATACTAATTAAGGAGTATCCTTCAACCGCTAGGAAAAAGACCATTCGGCATAGTGATAAAAAAACAACTGCTGAAAAGATAGAAGCAAAAATAAGCTTAACTAACGTTCGATAGTTATGCTGAAAACTCATAGGTACTGCTTAATACAAAATAATTATGATAATAGTGATAATTCTATCATAAGTATGCAACAGGACCGTCACAGCAAGTTCAAAGAAAAGACATCCCTTTTCAGTAAAAGCGTGAAGTTCAGCAACTTCCTAGACATTGACTCACATTATCTATTGCTGGCATCCACCACAGAAGAAGGTATTACGTTGCCCTATTTTCTGTTCTTGGATAGCTTCACCGCATTCTGGGCATGGCTCTCCGGCTTTTCCGTAAACTAATAACTCTTGTGCGAAGTAACCTGGTTTACCATCTGCTTGGGAGAAGTCTTTCAGTGTCGTTCCGCCTTGCTGAATGGCGATCTCAAGCGTGGCTTTGATGTTCTGCACCAGTAATCGCCATTCTTTCTTAGTTAGTTTTCCTGCAGGGCGAGTTGGGTTAATACGTGACTTAAACAAAGACTCATTGGCATAAATATTTCCTACTCCGACAACAACTTTGTTATCCATAATAAACTGCTTAACCGCAATGCGCTTACTTTTGGCTTTGCCTGCTACGTAATCAGCATTGAACTCTTCATTTAGAGGCTCTGGTCCCATATGACTCAAAACTGCGTGAGATTCATTTGGCGCACTCCAAAGCCATGCGCCAAAACGGCGCGGATCGTTATAGCGCAGCACTTTTCCATTACTCAACTTGAGATCCACATGATCGTGCTTTGCGGCAGGAAAGTCAGCATCAAGCACACGCAGTGAACCCGACATGCCCAAGTGAACGATCGCTGTCCCCTCATCCGTTTCAATCAGCAAATACTTAGCACGACGAGTGATATTACGAATCACATGCCCTTCTAACTTTTTAAGTTCCTGAGGGATGTCCCAACGTAATTTCGGTGTTCGGAACACAAAGACCTTGATCGTTTGACCAATCAAATGTGGACTGATGCCCATTCGGCTAACTTCAACTTCTGGTAATTCAGGCATTTGATTCTCCTCACAACACTAAGAACTTTGATACTGGATGGCTAGCATAATCGAAAAGAGTTAAGACAAATACAGCCTTTACAAAGGGTTATTGGTTAGAAATCACTTGGTTATTAAGCTATTTGGGCATGATGTAATTACCATCGACAGAAATCGCAATCCATTTTTCCTGCCAGTTTTTAAACAGCCAAAAATCGTCAAGACGATAAAAAGTCACTCGCTGCGGCTCTTCGAGCCCTCGATACCAAATTTCGATGCTTTCAGGTGATGATAAGTGTGGTTTCAACTGTTCATATTGCTCTGGTGTCAGCTCCGTACCTTCCAATGATTGCCAGCGAGTCACAATATCTTGTACGGGAATATTGGCTTTAATGTTTGAGCTCCACTGACCATTTTGTTTCTCAAGTTCCCAACCTGAAAAATAAATCGCGCTAACTTCATGATCTGAGCGCAACAAATTTGGGTAAGGATCCACTTGTTCGTCAATAAGGTAAGTTTTGATCCAAGTTGGGGCATTTAGGATCAGCATAAAAGCAATGATGCCCAATATAAGAATGTTGTTCCAACGACGACGACGAGCCGGGCTAACGCGCATAGTAGTTCCTAATCTCATATGATTAGAGAACAAACTATCAAAGCTCATCAATCTTGACTAGAGCATCCGCACTCAAACACGGCGAAGGTAAGTATGAAGTAAGAAGAGAAATTTATAGTAATAAAAAACCCAGCTCGAGAGCTGGGTTTTTTTAATCGTCAAAGAGACTCAATCAATTACTTGATTTTCGCTTCTTTGTACATAACGTGCTGGCGTACAACTGGATCAAATTTCTTGATCTCAAATTTGCCTGGCATGTTACGCTTGTTCTTATCAGTTGTGTAGAAGTGACCAGTACCTGCTGAAGATACTAGACGGATTTTCTCACGAACGCCTTTCTTTGCCATTGCCTATTTCCTCTTAAACGTTTTCGCCACGTGCACGAATATCAGCAAGAACAGTATCGATACCTTTCTTGTCGATGATGCGCATACCTTTTGCAGTAAGGCGTAGTTTAACAAAACGTTTTTCGCTCTCTACCCAGAAACGATGAGTTTGTAGGTTCGGCAGAAAACGACGCTTAGTAGCATTTCGTGCGTGTGAACGGTTGTTACCCGTTACTGGACGCTTACCAG
Source organism: Vibrio sp. SCSIO 43153 (assembly GCF_023716625.1). NCBI lineage: Bacteria > Pseudomonadati > Pseudomonadota > Gammaproteobacteria > Vibrionales > Vibrionaceae > Vibrio > Vibrio sp. SCSIO 43153. The sequence continues at coordinate 177,641 of NZ_CP071855.1, read as the reverse complement.
TTACTTGGCATACTCGTGACATGAATGTCTTCTCCAAAATCGTTTCAGCTCGATATCAACCTTGGTGGCCGAACCTCTCTATTTCTTGGAAAGAAGTTAGAGGTTAAGAACCGCTATGGAAAATCCATACAAGGCTATCAAAGGTCGCGCATTATACTAACTTGATATGCATTGCTCAAGACCCGAACAGATCCTTTTTACAGGTTTTCGTGATCTTTTTTTAGACAGCAGGTTTTTTCTAGCAGTCCAAGCTGAATTCAGTTAAAAATTTAGTGGCGAGGATGATAGCAGATTTTTAGCAACTAACAACCTAAAAAATGCACAGTTATATCCACCCTCTTTCTGCAAAAGAAACGCTTTCGCCATCACCGATAACGAAATGGTCCAAAATTCGAATATCCACCAGCGCTAAAGCGTCGATTAAACGCCGGGTAATCCTTCTATCTGCTTGGCTAGGTTCCGCCACACCTGACGGGTGGTTGTGAGCCAAAATCAATGCAGCGGCGTTGTGGTGCAAGGCGCGTTTGACTACTTCTCTTGGATAAACCGATGCAGCATCGAGTGTTCCTTCGAATAAAATCTCATCTTTTATTACCCGATGTTGGTTATCTAGGAAAAGAATGTAAAAAGCCTCTCTTTGGCGATCTCTTAATATAGAAGAAAGATAAAGTTTAGTTTGCTCTGGGCTGGTTAATGCGTCACCACGCTTTAGTGTTTCTGCTAAATAGCGTTGCGTCATTTCCAAAACGGCTTGTAACTGCACATATTTCGCTTGCCCTAACCCTTTATGTTGGCAGAACTCTTTCTCTGAGGCAGAAAACAACTGGCGAAGTGAGCCAAAATCTTGAATGAGAAAATCTGCCAGCTCAATGACATGCATTCCTTGCGTGCCAGTACGAAGGAAGATAGCCAGTAGCTCTGCATCGCTCAATGCTTGTGGCCCTCTATGAAGCAGTTTCTCTCTTGGCATCGATTCACTGGACAAGGTTTTAAGTATCATCAATGGGACCTGTTCGTTAAACTGCCCCTATTGCACTAAATAAAAAGCGAAAGCCGAAGCCGACTTTCGCTTTTTTCGTTAGCCACTACTTTTCTATGTAATAAAGAGATCAATCAGAGTTTGAAATGCCCTACAAGATCGTGCATTTCAGATCCTGATCGAGATAACTTGGTACTAATATGCTCTGAGTTCTGCAATGTATCATTGATGCGATTCACAATTTGCTGTATCGCCACCAAATTCTGATTAATGTCTTCAGCCACAGCACTTTGCTCTTCTGCAGCTGAAGCCGTTTGAATCCCCATATCACGAATAGTACCGATGGAATGATGCACACCAGATAACGACTGCTGGATCAGCGATGACTCCTCTACCGTCTTCACTCCTCGCTCTTGGCTAGCCGCCATCGTCGTTACCGCTCTAGAGACACCACTTTGCAACTGCTTAAGCATATCGCCAATTTCATGAGTGCTGTTTTGTGTTCGACTCGCCAGTGAGCGTACTTCATCTGCAACCACAGCAAAACCACGGCCTTGTTCACCCGCTCGTGCAGCTTCAATAGCGGCATTCAAAGCCAATAAGTTGGTTTGCTCTGCAATCTCACCAATCACATCCAGCACCTTGGTGATTTGCTCAGTTTGTTGGCTTAATTCAGAAATCGCTTCAGACGTACTATTTACTTCTTCGACCAACTTGCTGATACCATCAATGGCTTGATCAACTTCACGCTGCGCTTCCGTCACCTGATCATTGGCATCATCGATCGCCTGCGCTGTCGCATTCGTATTGGTCGCGACCTCTTTCGCTGTCATGCTCATCTGCGTCACAGCCGTCACTACCTTTTCCGTTTCTAAGCAGTGATTTTGCATCTGCCCACTCGCTTGAGATGTTTGCTGATCAAGTTCACCCGATACGGTTTGCACCGTGGTGGCAGAACGATGAATATCCTGCATTAGCGGGTGAAGCTTATCCATAAAGTCATTAAACGCCGTCGCGACTTCACCTACTTCATCTTTGCTTTCGATTTTCAGGCGCGCCGTTAAATCCCCTCCACCAGCAGCAACATCTTTTAGTGATGTAGCGATATGTTGCAAAGGTTGGATACCTTTGGACACCGCAATACTGGTTAGAATACTTGTGATGATCAGACCAATAACCGAGATGGTAACTGCCGACAACGTATGCTCATTCAGCTCTTGTGTCCGCAATTCACGCTGTATGGCCACTTGCTGATCGATATCATCAATATAAATCCCTGTTCCCAGTACCCAATCCCATTTTGATAAATACTCTGCATAGCCAAGCTTTGGAGCCTGTGCATCAATTGACGGTTTATGCCAAGAGAAGTAAAGGAAACCATCGCCATTTTTAGAGGCGTCAATCAATCCGCCAATGACCGCGACACCATTTTCATCTTTCAAGCCAATGAGGTTCTTACCTTCCAAAGATGGTTTAATCGCATGCAGCGTGTTCACTCCTTTAGAATCGTAAGCAAAGAAATAGCCATCACTCTCAAAGCGCATTGCTTTGAGAATTTCTTTTGCCGCTTCTTTGTTGCTGCCATTCACATCCGCATCGTAAAGCGGTTTTATCGCCGTCACCCCCATCATCATATAGGCTTGTAGCTCTTTCTTACGGCTCTCTATTAACTCCTGTCTATCCCGAGCTAACTCCGCCTCTAAGCTATTACTGCTGTTGATGTAGTACACCACAGAGATCAATGTGGTGATCAATAGCAAAGGGATCAGAGTGACCAGCAGCAATTTACTTCGACTTTTCAATACCATTTTTATTTTCCACTACCTTGTTATCGTTCTTTTCTCTCTATCTTGCCGAGCACACGAGAATTGTCTGTGAAGTAAACAAAACTTTTATATAACGTTCGGTCACTATTATTCTGTTGTTTGATGTGGATTAGCTTCTGGACAGATTTGCCTGGGCGATGAAAGATTCACTTGTGCTAAACTCGTCGCCAGAAAAATTGGAGATCTCACATGCAAACACTAGCAGGAAAGAAAATTCTACTCGGCATCAGTGGCGGTATTGCCGCGTATAAATGTGCGGAGCTAACCCGTCGCCTAATAGAAAGAGGCGCGCAAGTTCAAGTAGTGATGACCAAAGCGGCGAAGGAGTTCATTACTCCCTTGACCATGCAGGCAGTCTCTGGGCGTCCAGTATCGGATAGCTTGTTAGACCCAGCAGCAGAAGCATCGATGGGTCACATTGAACTGGCAAAATGGGCAGATTTGGTTCTTCTTGCTCCTGCGACTGCCGACTTGATTGCACGTATGTCGGCTGGCATGGGTAACGATTTACTGACTACGCTCGTACTTGCGACAGATTCACCAATCGCGGTATCTCCAGCAATGAATCAGCAGATGTACCGCAACATCGCGACCCAAGAAAACATCGCGACCCTAGCACGCCGCGGTATGCACATTTGGGGCCCTGCGGCCGGTGAGCAAGCATGTGGCGATGTAGGCCCAGGTCGAATGCTAGAACCAATGCAACTTGTCCATCTGTGTGAACAGTTTTTCCAACCAAAACTGTTAGCTGATAAGTCGGTGCTGATCACTGCAGGTCCAACCCGAGAAGCCATTGACCCAGTGCGTTACATCTCTAACCATAGCTCAGGAAAAATGGGGTTTGCGTTGGCGAGTGCTGCGGCACAATTGGGCGCTAACGTGACACTTGTCAGCGGTCCAGTAAGCTTGAGCACGCCAGTCGGAGTTGAGCGAATTAATGTGGCTAGCGCACAAGAGATGCACGATACAGTAATGGCTCACGCAGCAAAGCATGATGCCTTCATTAGTTGTGCTGCCGTAGCCGATTATCGCCCTGAAGATGTCGCGTCTCAAAAGTTGAAAAAGACTGAAGACAATGATCAGATGACCATCAAAATGGTCAAAAATCCTGATATTGTTGCGGCTGTTGCAACGATGACCGAACAGCGCCCATTTACGGTGGGTTTCGCTGCAGAAACGAATGACGTTGAGACGTACGCACGTGGCAAGCTGGTGAAGAAGAACCTTGATATGATTTGCGCTAACGATGTTTCAGTTAAAGGTCAAGGGTTTAACAGCAACGACAACGCCATTACTTTATTCTGGCCACAAGGTGAACAGGCATTAGCATTGGAATCCAAAGAAGCCCTAAGCTTCAAAATCTTAGAAAAGATGCATGACTTAATGCAATAACCCATTCGTTTTCATCGAAAACTGGCACAAATTTGGTATAAACATGACAACTGAGGGTGTTAAAGCTCCCATTACACCCTCACTAGTCTAGTTTGATGCTAAATAGCGTCTTATAATCCCCTCCGCTCAATTTTGTATTTTGAAAGGAAGTAACTAATGGCCGGCAGTAAAAAATCCAACCGTCGTGAAGAAATCTTGCAAGCTCTCGCACAGATGCTTGAATCTACAGAAGGCGCTTCACGCATTACTACGGCAAAATTGGCGAAACAAGTCGGGGTATCAGAAGCCGCGCTTTACCGCCACTTCCCTAGTAAAGCTCGAATGTTTGAGGGTTTGATTGAGTTCATTGAAGAAGCTTTGATGACGCGAATCAACCGCATTTTGGATGATGAGAAAGACACATTAGAACGCATTCGCATGGTGATGCACCTTATTTTGGCATTCTCAGAACGTAACCCTGGCCTGACACGCATTCTTTCTGGTCATGCTTTAATGTTTGAAAATGAGCGCCTTCGTGAACGTATCAACCAACTGTTTGAACGTATTGAAACACAACTTCGTCAAATCCTGCGTGAACGTAAGATTCGAGAAGGAAAGTCTTTCCCTGTTGAAGAACGTATTTTAGCCGCTCAAATTCTAGGACAAGTAGAAGGTAGCCTAAACCGTTTTGTTCGTTCAGACTTTAAATACCTGCCAACAGCGAACTTTGACGAATATTGGGCGCTCCTTAGTGCACAAATAAAATAAACATGAATACGACTAACCAACCAAAAGCAAGCTTGATCATTGCTTTTTACAATAACACACAAGCGTTAGACCTGATTTTTAATGCATTATCAGATCAAACTGAACCAAACTTTGAAGTTATCATTGCTGATGATGGCTCTAAACAAGACGCCGTTGATTTTATCGCTAAACGTGCTGAAGAATTACCTTATAAGGTCAAACATGTATGGCATGAAGATAAAGGCTTTAGAAAGAATAGAGTTTTAAATCACTCAATACTGGCCTCTAATAGCAACTATTTAATTTTCATAGACGGCGACTGTATACCTCAAAAACACTTCATAGAAGATCATGTCTGCAACGCTGAAAAAGGGCGTAGTCTGTGTGGTCGACGCGCAGAGCTTCCTGAAAAGTTTACTGATGATGTATTGAATTCGGCCTATCCAGGAACATTCTTTGAAGACAACAAATACCGTTTGCTATTTCACTACTTTACCACTAACGGCAAACATAAAGAAAAAGGTCGACATGTAGAAAAAGGGTTGCGTATAGCAAACCCATTCATACAACACTACCTACAACGCTCAAAAGTAAAAGGAATCTTAGGGTGTAATTTCTCTATCCACAAAGACGACATCCTGAAAGTCAATGCTTTTGATATGCGCTATGAAGCCCCTGCAATTGGTGAAGATAGTGATATTGATTATCGCCTAAATTTAGTTGGTATTACCAACAAACCTTTGTGCAATTTAGGATGTCAAATTCACATGTACCACCCTTGGTTAGAGCGCCCATCTGTCAACAAAGAGCTGTTTCAAGAGACAGTAAAAAATAAAGCAGCTTGGGCTGAATTGGGGATCTCGACACTTATATCGGGAGACAATAATGAATAATGAAGGCAGCTTCTCTTTGTCTTTACTCCACCCCAAACATTGGGGCGTATGGATCGGTTTTGGATTTCTGGCAGTAATAGTCAACATCCTACCCTATCGTCTATTAAAATCACTGGGGCACTCTCTCGGAGCTTTGACACCAAAACTGTCGCCAAAGCGAGCTGCGATTGCAAAACGAAACTTAGAGCTTGCATTCCCAGACAAACCCGAAGCTGAAATCACTAAAGTCGTTGATGAAAACCTCAAAAATACTGGCTTAGCTTTGATTGAAACTGGTATCACTTGGTTCTGGCCAACTTGGCGTTTCAAAAATCTAATTGTAGAAAAAGATATCTGTGCTTTACGCACAAAAGCTACAGAGGGTAAAGGCGTCTTACTGTGCTGTGTTCATGCCCTTAACCTTGAGATCACGGCTCGTGCTTTTGCTGTTCTTGGTGTGGCAGGTTACGGTGCATTTCGCCCGCACAACAACCCTGCATACAACTTTATTCAGTATTGGGGGCGTACACATAACGGCAATAAGTTGATTGATCGCAAAGACGTCAAACAGATGATTCGTGTACTGCGTAGCGGTGAACGTTTGTTTTATTTACCAGACCATGATTACGGTCGTAACAAGTCCGTGTTTGTGCCTTTCTTCGCAGTCGAAGATGCATGTACTACAACTGGTACCAGCATTCTGGCTTACACGTCTAAATGTTCAATTATTCCGGGTTCTGGTTTCCGTAATGAAGATGGCAAATATGAAATCATTGCTGATAAGTGCATTGAAGCCGATTACCCGAAAAAGGACGAGGTAGCGGCAGCTGCCTACATGAACACCTTTGTAGAAGAAGTGATTCTGCGAGCACCTGAACAATGGATGTGGCTACACAAGCGTTATAAAACTATGCCAGATCCAAGAGTGAGGCAAGGGACACGCTACGATTAACTCTCAAACAAGATAGAAGGCTGAAGTATACGCTTCAGCCTTATTCGTTTTCTATTCTAAAGAGTGTTCAAAGTAAGCGACCAACTACTGAAGTCGGTGATTTAGAGCTGGGATAGAAGGCTCTACTTTTAATACTGCGGTCTAAATGCCGTATTCTGCGCGGTACGCTTTGACTGCTTCTAGATGCTCTTTGTCTGTACCTTTCTCTTCAAGGAAAGTCACAAGGTCAGTCAGGCTAACGATTGAGATGATTGCACAACCAAAGTCACGCTCCACTTCTTGAATCGCAGACAACTCACCTTTACCTTTTTCTTGGCGGTCAATCGCAACCAACACACCAGCAAGGTCTGCGCCATTTGCTTGAATGATTTCCATCGCTTCACGAATCGCAGTACCTGCTGTGATTACGTCGTCTACTAACATGATACGACCTTCAAGTGCTGAACCTACAAGGTTGCCGCCTTCGCCGTGGTCTTTCGCTTCTTTACGGTTGAAGCAGTATGGCGTGTCGATGTCGTGGTGATCTGCAAGCGCTACTGCTGTTGTCGTCGCGATTGGGATACCTTTGTACGCAGGGCCAAACAGTACATCAAACTCAATGCCTGAATCCGCCAACGCTGCTGCGTAAAAACGACCAAGACGCGCTAGATCACGACCAGTATTGAAAAGACCAGCGTTAAAGAAGTACGGGCTTTTACGGCCAGATTTCAAAGTAAACTCACCAAACTTAAGAACTTCTTTCTCAAGTGCAAACTCAATAAATTCACGCTGGTATGCTTTCATTATTTTCTCTCTAAATACAGGCTTGGTATCCATATTCCCAAGCAGTTAATAAACACTAATGCGTTATCTCCTAAGTAGATGGATTTACAGCTAGGCAGCAAGTTTTTCTATCCCTATGAGCATAGTCTTCTATGTAATTAGGGTAGAAAAGCGCAGCGAACAACGCTGTAGATTCATATACGACGGAGATAAAAAAATAGCCCCCATAATGGGAGCCATTAAAATCAATTGGCTAACGCCGCCTTCTGCGCTGCGACAATTTCCGTAATGCCGACTTTCGCCGACTCTAATAGAGCCATCAGCTGCTCATGACTGAACGGTTCACCTTCTGCGGTGCCCTGAATTTCAATCATCTTGCCTTCTTCCGTCATTACGACGTTCATGTCTGTGTCTGCCGCTGAATCTTCGACGTACTCAAGGTCACACAGAACATCATCACCAAGTAAACCAACGGAAACTGCCGCTACGTGGCCTTTCATTGGGTTTGCTTTTAGCTTGCCGCTATCCACTAGGTGTTGGAACGCATCCGCTAGAGCAACGCTTGCGCCGCTGATAGATGCTGTACGAGTACCACCGTCGGCTTGGATAACATCACAATCAACCGTGATCATGAACTCACCCATCGCTTGTAGATCAACCACTGCGCGTAGGCTGCGTGCGATCAGGCGTTGAATTTCCATTGTACGGCCACCTTGCTTACCGTTCGCAGCTTCACGACGAGTACGCGAGTGAGTCGCACGAGGTAGCATGCCATATTCAGCAGTTACCCAGCCTTTACCTTGACCTTTTAGCCAACGAGGCACAGATTCTTCAACGGTCGCATTACACAACACTTTGGTGTTACCAAATTCAACTAACACAGAGCCTTCAGCGTAAGCTGTGTAGTTACGAGTAATTTTGATTGGGCGAACTTGTTCCGCCTTGCGATCGTTTGGACGCATGGGCATCTACCTTAAGTAATGAGGAGAAGACGATTTGGTTGGGCGCAGATTATAGCGGAATCGATTAAATAAAGCTATCTGGACAATCTCTACACAGAATAGCACAGCCACAACTCTCAGGCTGTGCTACTATTGCGGGGTAATTTTCAGCAAATTAGAAGACAGGAAAATTCGATGATTTACAGTATGACAGCGTATGCGCGCAAAGAAGTAAAAGGCGATTGGGGCAGCGCAGTGTGGGAAATCCGCAGTGTGAACCAACGCTACCTAGAAACTTACTTCCGCATGCCAGAACAATTCCGCGCTCTTGAGCCTGTACTACGTGAGCGTTTTCGTAAGCGCCTAGCACGCGGTAAAGTAGAATGTAGCCTACGCTTTGAAGCAAACCCAGCAGCAAAAGCTGAACTTAGCATCAACGAAGCACTGGCAAACCAAGTGATCAAAGCGGCAGAACAAGTCATGCACATGACGGGCGAACTAAGCCGCATCAACCCATTCCAAGTAATGCAATGGCCAGGCGTGATGGAGACGCCAGAGCAGAACATGGATGAGGTAAACAAAGAACTGCTTGCAGCCTTTGATGAAGCAATTAGTGAGTTCATTGAAGCGCGTGGCCGTGAAGGCGACAACATGAAAGCGCTTATCGAGCAACGCCTAGAAGCGATCACATCAGAAGTTGTGAAAGTGCGCGCACGCATGCCAGAAATCCTAGAGTGGCAACGTGAGCGCCTGTTCTCGAAATTTGAAGATGCGAAAGTTGAGCTAGACCCATCTCGCGTAGAGCAAGAGCTTATCCTTCTGGCACAGAAATCAGACGTAGCAGAAGAGCTAGATCGTCTTGATTCTCACGTGAAAGAGACCACAAACATCCTGAAGAAAGGTGGCGCAGTCGGTCGTCGTCTAGATTTCATGATGCAAGAGTTCAACCGTGAATCGAACACGCTCGCGTCAAAATCAATCAGCACAGACATCACCGCATCAGGTGTTGAACTGAAAGTTCTGATTGAGCAAATGCGTGAACAGATCCAGAACATCGAATAATAAACCTTTCGATTTATCTTCTAAAGCCCTGCATTGCAGGGCTTTTTCTATTGCATTTCTAGAAGTTAAGCATTGAGATTCTTCATACAATGCTCACATAGCACAGGCTTTTTCTCAGCAGGTTTTAGGCGAAAGCGCTGCCAGAAAGCAGGCTCGGCTTTCGTTACAAAAATACCGCCAAGTAATGGCAGCAGCAGGGCAACAGAAACCAACGACAAACTGTTACCCGCAATCCATGTTGAAAGGCTAAGCGCAATCAACGGGAAAAACAGAAAACAAATCGAGGCAGTAAACGGCGTCGACACCTGTCCAAGTTTAAAGTACGCCACAATGCCCCCTACGCTGGCAAACATACCAAGGTAAATAACTGCCGTAACTGAATCTATTGAGAACTGAGAAATATCTGGCTGCTCAACAAGCAATGAGGTGATAAACAACAATACGGAAGCGACAAAGCTCGGAAAGGCGTTGTAAGTCAGTACTGGAATTCCCTTGCAGAACTTTTCGACAAACACATACATCACCGAATGAATTGCGACCGCTCCACCTAAAGCGAGAAAGCCCAGTAGATAATCCTCGCCACCTAAACTCATCTCTTTAGCCAGAATCAGAATTAAGCTTAGAACCGCCACCAAAAGACCAGTAATCTGCAATTTCCGCAACCTAAGCCCAAGGAACAAGCTCGATGTCACCATGACTGCGATTGGCATATTGGCGAAGATAATCGAAGCAAGACCTGATGAAATGTACTGTTCGCCAAAAATCATCAAGGTAAATGGAATCGCGAAATAGAAAATCGCGACCACGAACATCCAAAATACTTTTCCCTTAGGAAAGAACAGGGGTTGATTGAGGTGTTTCGCCAACATGATTAATAACGGCGCTGCGATCAAAAATCGCAGTCCGGTAGCAAAAATTGGCGGTATAGTTTGCACCGCTACTTCCATCGCAAACCACGTGGTGCCCCAAATTAAACACACAGATACAAACAAGATGATTGGTAAATGCTTATGCATCATGGCGACCTCCCGCTTTTCGGTTGATAACAAGGTTTGGTAGGTGCACAGCAAGGTGCTCGGTACGAGCAATTAGATTGATTTTCATTTTTCATTCCCATCACAGGATGGTGCAAATAGAGAGCTATTCACACGCATAACAAATTCACACGGTAATTCGTGCAGTAACATTGTTGGCAGCGATACGCTGCGAGATAGGAATTAAGCTATCGGAGGACGATAGTGAGAGTGCATGTCTGCACTGGTGTAGAGCGCGGCTTTGCTTACCGCCATTTCATCTCGGAATGGAGCTTCATAAGTTCTTGGCTGAGTTTCAACAACAGCCGAACCCGATGCGTGGCCATGGGAACAACACTGCTTTTCAAAGCATGTTCCGCCAGGTTCACAGCAACTCGGTTCGTCCTTTTCTGCTGAACCAAAGGTTAAGTCACAGTAGCTAATATGCAGAGACTCAGCCGTCGTGATGTGGCTCACTGTTGATGGTATTTCTGCACGAGCGATACCGCTTGAAAGCGCAAATGCAATCAAGACACTCAGCAGAAAATAAATTGTCGATGTGCTTTTCGCTAGCATCACAATATCTCATCAGAACAGGTAAAAAGGTTAGAGTGAAGATACTCATCAATTAGACAAGAAACAAGATGGCTTGAGATGACTTTACACTTTTTACCCCAATGCCATTGAGTGTGATTTTCCTTCACGCCTAAACAAAGCCTCGCACTGAGCGAGGCTTAATAACATCATTCGTCTTTTTCGGCGGTTTGATTATCGATATACGGCCAATAATGATGACCGACTCGAATAACCAAGGTTGCTGCAGCCAGAATAAACGCGGCTAAAGAAAGCCATACGATCATTACGGAGTCGAGTTCTTTCATGCCAAGCGTGATGTAACGAGCAATCGCCATCATAGCAATGTAAATTGGATAACGAACCGGTATCTTACCGTTCATCACAAACTGCCCGACCATGGCGAGCACTTCGAGGTAGATAAACATCAATAAGATGTCATCAAGTGAAACACGCTTTTGTACATAAATATGGATAAACTCTTCCACCATCGCCCACACGGTCGCCAAAGTAATGGCAACCAATAGAACGGCTTCAAGCAGATGAAAAAGTTTCAGAAATGGACGACTGAATGATTTAGGTAAATGCGACGGCATAGCCAACTATCCAAAAAAATCAAAGGAATAAGTTTGCAGTGTAGCACGCTATTTTAAAGAAGCTGAAGACACGTACGCTCTCCGGCTATAAAAATACGCTCATAATAAAAACGCCCCAACTAACTGGAGCGTTTTTGATGATAATTTTACTCAGCAGATGGCGCTACGCCACTTGCTGCTTTTTTTCTGCTAAGCGCTTTTTCTTGCGGTATTTCGGGTGCGTAATCGGAATCGCCGATAAAAGCTTCTTGGTATAATCGTTCTGAGGATTCGCGTAAATTTCTTTCGCGTTACCCGCTTCCACGACTTTACCAAAGTACATCACCGCAACCTTATCAGACACATGCTTCACTACAGACAGGTCATGCGAGATAAAGATAATCGCAAGATTCATCTCTTGTTGCAGTTGCAATAGCAGGTTTAGGATTTGCGCTTGAACCGATACGTCCAACGCTGATACCGACTCATCACAAATCAGCAATTTAGGCTTAAGGGCAATCGCACGAGCAATACCAATACGTTGGCGCTGACCACCGGAGAACTCATGCGGATAGCGGTTTATCGCGGTTTCTGGCAAGCCAACTTTAACAAGCAGCTCTTTCACCCACTGTTTGCGCTCTGCAGACGTACCGATGTTGTGAATCACATACGGCTCTTCGAGAATCATGCCGATAGTATGGCGTTGGTTTAGCGATTCCATTGGGTCTTGGAAAACAATCTGCATGTCTTTACGCAATGAACGCATTTGCTTCACAGACAATTTGGTGATGTCTTTGCCTTCAAAGAAAATCTTACCTTCTGTTGGCTCATACAACTTGAGAATCGTGCGGCCCAAGGTACTTTTACCACAACCAGACTCGCCCACTAGGCCAAGAGTTTCCCCCTCGCCTACTGATAATGACACACCATCAACCGCTTTAATGGTGTAGCCTTTCTTAAACAGTCCTTTACCAGATACAAAGTGCTGCTTAAGATCTTCAATTCTTAATACTTCTTTAGCCATAACATCCTCTTTTATGACGTGCTCACTTTGCACCTGTTAGCTAGCAAACATGCTGGCATCAATTGGCTTAATGTCGATCATCTGTTTTGGTTCATTATCCAAACTAGGCATCAACCCCATCAAGCGCTCTGTGTAAGGGTGTTGTGGATTATCAAATAGCTCAAAAATCTCCGCCTTTTCGACAATACGACCACCGTACATCACCGCCACGTCATCACACACTTCGGCAACCACACCAAGATCGTGGGTAATGAAGATCATCGCCATGCCCGTCTCTTCTTGAAGCTCATTCATTAAGTCAAGGATAGACGCTTGAACGGTTACATCCAGTGCGGTAGTAGGTTCATCACAAATCAAAATGTCAGGCTTACACGCCAACGCCATCGCAATCATCACACGCTGACGCATACCACCTGATAAGTTATGTGGGTACTCGTTCAAGCGCTTTTCTGGCATTGGAATTTTAACTTTCTCCAGCATTTCAATGGCATAAGCTTCCCGCTCTTTTTTCCCTAATTCTGGGCGATGCAGTTCTAGCACTTCACAAAGCTGGCGACCGATAGAATGCACCGGGTTCAGTGCCGTCATCGGATCTTGGAAAATAATCGAAATACGGTCACCACGCATGGCGTACATCTCTTCTGCCGGGAGCGTCACGAGATTAGTGCCACGATAGTTAATCTCACCATTAATGATATTACCGTAAGGCTTAGGTAACAGACCCATGATGGACATTGAGGTCACACTCTTACCACTGCCCGACTCACCTACCAAACCAAGCGTACGACCCGCACGAACATCAAAGTTAACACCATGAAGTACCTTTACCGGGCCATCGTCGGTCGTGAACTCTACTTCTAGATCTTTAACACTTAGGATTACATCGTTTTCCATAACACATCCTTACAGCTTATAAGTGTCGTCAACAACCACACTCGGCTCAAAAGTTTTACCCGACTTCATCGCCTTTTCAGTTTGTTTCTTAATATCTTTGTCGATCCAGAACACACCAAGACCCGGAGAGAATGCATTAGGGAAAAGCATCGCTGTTCGTTTCGTCATTGGTTGCTCAGGATATTTCATCCAACGCCAATGACCTTCACGGGTATATGGCACCATATATCCAGGAACAATCACGGCAGCGTCATTAATAATGGTTTGGATTTGACGAGAAATTGCGCGCTTTTTATCGATATCAAACTCATGTTTGAAGTCCATAATAAGTGCATCTAATTCTGGAGAACTGTAATTAGCATGGCTGTTAGTTTGCGGTTTGTTCGCATTCACTGAATGGAAATACTCCCAGTATGCCGGAACTTCTGCTGTTCCCATCGTTAAGAATGCCACCTCGTGCTTCTTCTCTAAGATGTATTTAAACGCCGATGAACCATCCACCAAGTTCAATGTGTACTCAAGCCCAGCTAACTTGGCTTGTTCTTTAAGGAATGACATTCGTGGTGTATGACCCGCAAAACTATACGTGATGGCAAAGCTTAATCGCTGACCTTTATCGTTGACACGGATGCCGTCCTCAGCAATTTGGTCAAATCCCGCCGCCTTAAAGTACTCCACTGCTTTTTCAGGCTCAAACTTTGGCGGCACCGCATCTTTCAAATCATAATCACCGCGCCCTACGCCTAAGGCATTCGGTTTACGAACATAATCTCCACGAGTGAGTTTTTCGATCATGCCATCAAAATCGCTCGCCAATGCGACACCTTTTCGCACATTTAAGTCGCTTAGCATTGGGTTGGCGGTATTCAGCCATAAGCCACCAGCCCCTTCTGGATATTGATTGTAACCCCAGAATTTAGTGATATAACCTTTCTCGTATGGCGCAGTTTTGGTCTTGTCATGCCAAAGGATTGGCCTAACTAAACCAAAAGAATCAAGCTTACCTTTTTCAAAGTGCTTCATCGCGATATCTGCATCTCGGATCACGGTAAAGCGCACTTTTTCTACATTGTAACGATTCTTATAGTATGGATTAGAGTAACCCCACCAATCCTCTCCAACGTGCTTAAAAGTAACACTTTTGCCTTTTTTGACTTTATCTAGGTAGTAAGCAAACGTCGTTGGCTCACTCTTAAAGTTGTATTTGCGAACAAAGTTATCATCGATGCCGTCGCCATTTTCATCTTTCGATGGATTGGCATAAAAATGCGCAGGTCTGGGGGTCAAAGAGCCAAGCGTATACAGCAGATCTTCTTGGTTTTTCTCTGAGCCAGAAACGAAAGCCAAAGTGTGGTCATCGTATTTGATGACATCAGCGATCACATTGGTGTAGTACTCGTTATACCATGGTGCAACGATGTCTTTAGAGCGGTAGAACTTAAGCATGAAGACAAAATCATCAGCAGTAACCGGCTTGCCATCAGACCATTGAGCTTTTGGATTTAGCTTGAAATAGATAGTCTTGTTATCGTCATCGAATGCCCACTCATTAGCTAGGTCAGGAATCCACTCTAGCGTGTTTGGGTGCTTTCGAACTAAGTTTGGTGCATCATCGGCAAACCATCCGCGTAGACCAGAGTTAGAATCGGGGCCAACACTACGAAGTGTCTGGGGGAAACTAGACATGAAGGTACGATAAGTGCCACCAAATTGCGCTTGTTCAGACGCATATAATGGTGCATCCCAATTTGTATGCCAGTTTAAGTCAGTCGGAAGCGTCTCTGACATCGCACCAAAACTCAGGGCGCTCAGCGTAGACGCTAAAAATAATTTATTCATAAAACTTCCCTTTTTTATGTTTTGCTCACAATGCTTGCTTAAACATAGCGTGTGAATTTTTTCGGGTCGAATGCCGCTCGAATCGCTTCACCAATAAAGGTCACCATGACCAATACCAGTACAATCGAAGCCACAACTGATGAAACAATCCATGGCGAGTCTAAATTCGACTTACCTTGTTGCAACAGCTCGCCCCAACTTGGAGTTGGTGGCATCAAGCCAAGGCCGAGGTAGTCCAGAGCCGTTAGCGCGGTGATGTTTGCTGCGATAGTAAAGGGTGCAAGCGTCACAATCATTACCATCGTGTTTGGCAGAATGTGGTTAAACAGGATACGACCAGTTGAAGCCCCCAATGCACGAGCCGCCATTACGTATTCACGCGCAGACTCTTTATAAGTCATGGTTCGCATGTACCAAGTCATCCCCATCCAGCCAAATAGGACGTTAATGGCGACGAATAAGGTAAAGGTAGGCTGAACAATCGATACTAAGATCATAATGACATACAGGAATGGCACCATTGACCAAACTTCAATTAAACGCTGAACAAATAGGTCAAACTTTCCGCCCCAGAAACCCATCGCACAGCCAACTGCGGTACCGATAGCATAAGAAACAGCCATCGTTAGTAGCGCGAAACCCATTGCGGTACGGAAGCCATATACTAGTCGAGCTAAAATATCACGGCCGATAACATCGGTACCCAAATAGTGTTTGTCTTCTGCACTTGGCGCCGTTGGAGGAAAGTCACCACTGAAGTCTTGCTCGTATGGGTTCCAAGGCACGATAGGTAGAATAACGAAGTTATCACTGCCTTCCGCGGCAAATACTTTCTGTAGTTCTCGGTAATCCGCTTCGCTAGAGGACGCTTGTCCAAAGTCACTCCCCAAACGTACATCGCTCACGACAGGGAAGTAGTAACTACCATCGTACTTTACTACCAATGCTTTGCTGTTGATCAACAACTCCGCAAACAGCGATAGAACCAACATGGTCGATAAAATAAGAAATGACCAGTAACCACGTTTTATATCTTTAAAGTGACGGATTTTCTTTTGAGTTAATGGGCTAACTTTAATCATATTACGCTCCAAACTTCACACGAGGGTCGACTAAAGCAACACAAATATCAGAGATGATGTTACCTATAAGGAGCAGCATCGCGTTGATAGCGACAATTCCCATTACTACTGGGTAGTCACGCTCCATAATCGATTCATAACCAAGCAATCCGATACCATCGATATTGAAAATAACTTCAATCAAGAATGCCCCGGTCATAAAGAACAATAACGAGTTACCAAAGTGAGAAGCGATAGGTATCAAGCTATTGCGTAGCGCGTGTTTGCGTACCGCTTTTTTAAACGGTAAGCCCTTGGCAATCGCAGTACGAATGTAATCTGACGACAGGTTTTCCATAAGGTTATTCTTCATCGTCATGGTTAGCGTTGCAAAATCGCCAATCAAGTAACAAATCAAAGGCAGCACCGCATGCCACATAATGTCTTTAGCACGCTCAAAGAAGGTTTCATAGTCGTCAAAGTCGTCCCCGACAAAGCCTCCCATTGGGAACCACTCTAGGTGATAACTGAACAACGTAATCAGCAAAACACCAACTACATAGCCAGGTAAGGCATAGCCAACGAAGATAAGAATAGAAGAAGCGGAATCAAACACAGAGCCATGCTTCAACGCTTTGTAGTAACCGAGCGGAATTGAAATGAAGTAACTAATAAAAAACGTCATTCCACCATAAAATAGTGAGACTGGCAGGCGCTCAGCGATCATGTCTGAAACAGGCTCGTAGTAACGGGTTGATTCACCGAAGTCTAAAACCAATAATCGGCTTAACCAATCGATATAAGCCTCTGTTACAGGCTTATCTAGACCGTAAAAAGCATTCAGCTCAGCGATTTGATCCTCTGAAAGTGCAGTATTACCCCCCGCAGAGGTCATAGCCGCGGCACCGTCTCCCTGCGACTGCATTTGAGACAGCATTCGCTCAACTGGGCCACCGGGTACAAATCGAGTGATAGCAAAAATTAGAATAGTAATTCCCAAGAATGTTGGAATCACTAATGCTAATCGGCGTAAAAAATACGACAGCATATACAACTTACTCCATGTCTACTGTCCATTGTTAGGCGGGTTCGGGGAGGAGGTTTCCGGCCCAAAATGGTGCAATTCGATAACGTAGCAACTGAAGTTATTAAAACGCACTCCCTGAGTTTCAATAACTAGTTTTTTCCACTACTGCAACAATTTCAGCGTCATATTTATCTTGAAACTCCGCACGCTTCAAGTGTTTGAGCCCAAAACATGACAAACTTCCTTCAATGTCGAAAAATGAAAATGTTTTTGAAAAAAAATATAAAAAACCACAAAAGTCATTCATACAGGATATCAATCTAGGCACTTTAGAGTTAAAACCTTACATAAACATGCACTAACAGTGACTATTACAACACTTAAACCAAAGGTTAATTTGACGCTAAAATAACAGTGAGCCCTTTTAGTACAATGGGTATCATTATTTGATACCGATCGCTGCGACCGAGTTAACATGTCACCCATTCCATAAAAACCACCTCTAAGCAGAATATTCTACAAATTGACTGAAATTCAGTACTCAAAGCCCACTTAAAATCCATACGCAACATAAGTCATTACTGTTTACAAGAAACACAAAATACGGTGTTTTATTAAAATTTAATCCCGCCCTGCAAATAACTGACAGAAAATTATTCTGTGATTTATGTCACTTTTGGTTTTTTACATCTTTTTTACATTTTCTTATCTCATTTTACCACTGGTTTGACTTCCTTTTTTCATCTCAGGTATACATGCCTTTAGCGTTAACGAAATATTAACGTCACAATTGGTCGTTATGCGGCCAGACATAGGAAATAATAATAATCGGAGCAACAAGGATGTATAAAAACACAACCGCTTTATCTGTTGCGATCAGCCTTGCACTGGGAACCGCAGCAGTGGCACCTCTAACAGCGCAGGCAGAAGAGCAGCAAGTTGAACAACTTCAGAAAATGAAGGTAACAGGTTCACGAATCTCCACCACGGACATGGAAGGTCCATCTCCAGTAACTGTAATAAGCAGCAAAGACATTGAATCGAAAGGTTTCAACAGCGCTCAGGACGTTTTAAATAGTTTGACCCAGAACACCGGCGGTGTAATGGCGCAAACTGACTCATTTTCTTTCACTCCTGCAGCTCAATCTGTAAACCTACGTGGTCTTGGCGCTTCGCGTACATTGATCTTGATTGATGGCCGTCGCCTACCGCAATACCCACTAGCCCAAAATGGTACGTCTAACTTCCAAGACATCGGTCAGATTCCTGTAGCCGCTATTGAACGTGTGGAAGTAATGACTGATTCGGGCTCTGCGATCTACGGTTCTGACGCAATCGGTGGTGTAGTTAACTTCATCCTGAAAAAAGACTTTGATGGTGTTTCAGTTAAAGTTCGTGCTGGTGACGCAACTGATGGTGGTTACCAAAATGGCCGTCTAGATGTGGTTGCAGGTAAAGACTTCGATGATAAAAGAATTCTTTTCGTAGGCCAGTTCGCTGGTAATGAAATGCTAAAACAAACCGACAGAGACTGGGCTGGTGATGATAACTCAAGCCGTTCTCAACTAAGTGGTTATTCAAGCTACGGCTCAAACTTTTACGGCAAAGATGGAACGCACCTAACTCCGGCTGACGTAGGGTCATCATGTAAAGAGGTGGTAGGTGAAGCAGGCATAGACCGTGCGGATGGCAAGTGTGGTTTCAACCGTTCAGCCTACCGAACACTAAAGCCTGAAAACAAACAAGTTGATTTACTAGTTCGCGGCGAGATGGACGTAAACGACGACGTGACGGCGATGGCCGAAGCTCGCTTTGGCTACAAATCTACGGAATCTGAATTCGAGCCAAACCCATACAGTGTTGTCGTTGACGATACACACTTCCGTGGTGCTGGTGAATATACTCGTCGTATGGTTGAGTTTGGGCCTCGTGAAAGTAACACAGAAGCAGATTCTTTCGGCCTGACAGTCGGTCTAAATGGCCTACTAGCGGATACTTATGATTGGGATGTTTACGCTGGTTACTCAGAGCAATCTGTAGAGACTGATAACCCAGCTATCTACAAAACTCTCGATGAAGCCGTACAAAATGGTGAGGTTGACCTACTAGGTCCAATTTCACAAGAGGCTGTGAACAAATACAGTGGCACTTCAACTAAAGAAGCTTACTCAAAACTTTACTCTCTGAACGGTTCACTTTCTGGTGATTTGATTGACCTACCTGCAGGTATGTCTGGCTTCGCAGTATATGGTGAATGGAACCGTACCGACTACAAGGAAACTATCGATGCGACAACAGCAGCTGGTGGTTTCTCTGGCTTAGGTGGTTCTGCTGGTGGCGGTGAGCGCGACCAAGTCGGCCTCGGTGTCGAAGCTCTGATCCCTATTATCGAAGATCTAGAAATGACTGTAGCAGGTCGTTATGACCACTACTTCGATGACTCTGCAACTGGTGGCGCGTTCACTCCAAAAGTAGCACTAGCGTACCGCCCAACGGATACATTATTGCTTCGTGGTAGCTATGGCCTTGGTTTCCGTGCGCCAGACCTGAAGCGTCTATTCGGTGAAGTTACTCGTGGTTTCGGTTCAGGTTTCGACCCTGTATTGTGTGCGGCAGCAGGTGGTAGCGGTCCTCAGGACAAAGATAAGTATCCTGAGTGTGATACTCAATATTTTGATACTGAAAACGGTCCAAACTCTGAGCTAGAAGAAGAAACGAGTACCAACATTAACTTGGGTCTTGCATGGGAGCCAGTTGACGACTTGGGTCTAACTGTAGACTGGTACCACATCAAAATGGAAGATGTAGTAACAGCGCCAAGCTACCAAGACGTAATCAATGATCCAGGTAAATACCCTGGCACTGAAGTGGTTCGTAATCCAGATGGCACAATTAAATCAGTATCTTACGGCCCGGTGAACCAATCTTTTGAAGAGCGTTCAGGTATCGATATCGCTGTGACATACGCTTACGATACTAACGAATATGGTTCATTTAGCTCACGCGTTGCTCTAACCAAGATCCTTATCGCGGAATACCAAGAGAACGATGCTGAGCCAGTAATCGACGAAACTGACTTTATGCCAGAGTACACAGCAACCCTAAACTTGGGCTGGGCTTACCAAGATGTAAGCGTAAATGTATTTGGTAAGTACCGTGACCGCATGTGTTCTAGCTATGCTAACCGTTACTACTTTGATGACTGTGACGCAGCAAAAGCTGCTGGATATGACGCAGAAATTGCAAGTATGACAACTTGGAACCTTACAACCACTTACCAGTTCAACGAGAATGGCCGTGTGACTTTGGGTGCTATCAACCTATTCGACAAAGTACCACCTAAAGATCCTCTAAGTGATACGTCTCCGTTCTATGCAAGTGGCTATGACGATCCAATCGGTCGCCAACTATACATCGAAGCATCATACGACTTCTTATAAAAAATTTGGCGCGGGTTTTCCGCGCCCTTTTCGACTGACTTAAACACTGACAAGGATGCAACATGAAATTTAAGGAATTTGGCCTTAGTGCCATAGCTGCAGCATTGCTTACTATCAGTAGTAGCTCTGTAGCGGCAAACTCAGGAGCAGTTGTTTCAACACAAGCAAAAGCAAACAAATCCTCAGAAGTTTCACAACAAAAGATCGACACTTATTCCGAAAGCACTGAGGGTATGCTTGCGGAATATAAAGGCTTATTACGTCAGGTAGACAGCATGAAAGTCTACAACGAGCAAATCAATCGAATGGTTCAATCGCAACAAGGCGAATTAGATTCACTCAATAACCAGATTGCTCAGATTGACCAAACAGCAACAGAGGTTGTACCTCTAACACTGAAGATGATCGACGCACTAGATGAGTTCGTGACTCTCGACCTTCCTTTCCAAAAAGAAGAGCGCACCAAGCGTGTCAATGAACTGCGTGACCTAATGGATCGTGCAGACGTAACGACTTCAGAAAAATTCCGTAAGGTGATGGAAGCGTATCAAATCGAAGAAGGCTTCTCTCGCTCCATTGAATCTTACAAAGCTAGCCTAGAGCGCAACGGTGAAACCGTGACTTACGACTTCCTACGTATTGGTCGTACTGCGCTTCTGTTCCAATCTCCGGATGGCGGCGAAACAGGCATGTGGAATCAACAAACCCGCCAATGGGAATCACTACCTGAAAGCTACCGTATTGCTGTACAGCAAGGCCTTCGTATC
The DNA here is from genome assembly GCF_023716625.1 of Vibrio sp. SCSIO 43153. Classification (NCBI taxonomy): domain Bacteria; kingdom Pseudomonadati; phylum Pseudomonadota; class Gammaproteobacteria; order Vibrionales; family Vibrionaceae; genus Vibrio; species Vibrio sp. SCSIO 43153. Next base: position 155,916 of record NZ_CP071855.1, on the reverse strand, counting down.
GCTAAGAAGCAAGCGCCACCAGCGCTGATCAAACTGCCTGTATTTGCTGGAGAGGAATAAGAAATGAAAGGATTCAAAACTCTAGCCGCTGGTTTACTAGCGAGCTTATTCATGATTTCTGGTGCACACGCTGAGGCACCGAAGAACTTATCTGAGCTTCTGAAAAACGTAAAGTCAGAAAGCATCGTTGAATCAAAAGAGAACAAAGCTCGCGAAGCCGAGTTCAGAAACAACCGTGACAAGCAAGCTGCACTGCTTCAGCAAGCCCGTAATGAGTTAGCCGCACAACAAGCACTCGGCGATGAACTGAAAGCTACGTTCGACGAAAACGACAAGCAACTTACCGAGCTGACTGAAACACTACGTGTACGTTCAGGCACTTTAGGCGAAATGTTTGGTGTCGTTCGTCAATACGCGGGTGAGTTTAAAGGGCTATTCGCTGCTTCACAAAATGCAGTTCAATTCCCAGAACGTGACGCATTACTTTCAAAACTAGCAGAGAGTAAAGAACTGCCTTCTACGCAAGAACTTGAAGCATTCTGGCACACAATCCTACAACAAGTAGTAGTTTCAGGTGAGACAACAACAGCACCTGCAACTGTTGTATATGGAGAAGGTAAAGAAGCGGTTCGAGATGTCACGCTAGTGGGTGAGTTCAACGCAATCGCAGATGGCAAATACGTAACTTACGTGCCGCAAACTGGTAAGTTTGAAGAGCTATCACGTCAGCCTCGCAAAAACATCACTCGCCTAGTTGGCGGATTTGAAGCTGCAGACGGCACTTACGAACCACTATTTATCGACCCATCTCGTGGTGTGATTCTGTCTCTACTTGTACAAAGTCCTACCGTTCAGGAGCGTATTGACCAAGGTGGCATCGTTGGTTACGTCATCCTAGCTATGGGTGCTGTCGGTGCGTTGATTGCGCTCGCTTGTTACCTACGCCTATTGGTTATCGGTGGCAAAATGCGTAAGCAAGCGAAATCAGACACGGTTATTCCTGGCAACCCACTGGGTGAAGTTATCCAAGCTTACCAAGAGCACAAAGGTGACAACCTTGAAGATCTTGAAGCGAAACTGGACGAGATCATCCTACGTAACGCACCGAGCATTGAACGCTTTATCAGCTCAATCAAACTGTTCGCTTCTGTAGCACCACTTCTAGGTCTACTGGGTACGGTTATGGGTATGATCGGTACGTTCCAAGCCATCACACTATTTGGTACAGGTGATCCGAAGCTAATGGCTGGCGGTATCTCAGAAGCACTTGTTACTACGATGCTTGGTCTGGTTGTCGCAATTCCTCTACTGTTCCTGTACACCATCGTACACAGTAAAGGTCGTCGTTTGGTTCAAACTCTTGAAGAACAGAGTGCAGGCTTCATCGCTCGCTATCAGGAAAAACTGCATAAAGCCGAAAGCTAAGGAGGCATTATGTGGTGGTTAGTTGGAGAACTTGAATCAATTAGGCGCTTCTTGGGAATGGGTGGCGACGTACTTGTCGTCATCTTTATCCTCAGCTTCATGTTGTGGGCAGTATTGCTAGAACGTTGGTTTTACTTCGCTGCCGTCGCTCCAAAAGCAATGAAAAAAGCCGTTAGCTTTTGGGAAGAGCGCTCAGAACATAAAAGCTGGAACGCTAAGATGATCCGACAAGAAATCGTTTCTCGTCAGGATATTGAGAATAAGAAAGGGCTGCCAATCGTTAAGGTACTGATTGCACTTTGTCCCCTACTTGGTCTACTCGGCACTGTTGTCGGTATGATTCAAGTATTCGATATCTTAGCGGTTACAGGTACAGGAAGCCCTCGAGCAATGGCCTCGGGGATCTCAAAGGCAACAATCCCAACATTAGCGGGAATGGTGGCTTCTCTATCAGGACTTTTCTTTAGTACTCGTCTTGATCATTTAGCCAGAGTCACCACGCAGAAGCTTGAAGACAAGCTAAAGCACATTGCCTGAGTAAACGGAATTAGAGGTATAGGTCATGAAGAGACGCTATAGCAGTGATAGCAGCGACGAAGCAGCTATCGATATGACACCGATGCTAGACATCGTATTCATCATGTTGATCTTCTTTATCGTAACAACATCGTTTGTTAAAGAAGCAGGTCTAGAAGTAAATCGTCCTACGGCAAGCTCAGCGCAAACCGTGAAGAAAGGTAACATCATGGTGGCAATTGGTGCTGCTGGAGATGTTTGGGTTGATAAGCGCCGCATCGAAGTCGATGCAGTACGTGCCAACATAGAACGTCTACGCGCTGAAAGCCCAGATGGTGCGGTTGTTATTCAAGCGGATACCGAAGCCAATGCGGGCGTAGTCGTGAAGGTAATGGACCAGATTAAGATGGCAGGTGTAGAAAGCATCTCTATTGCCGCAACGAATAAGGATTAAGCTTATGCGGTATCTGGCCTCAATTGCACTGGCGCTCATTGTCTCCCTCGGGTTGTTCTGGGGGATGGACAAGCTAGTAAACAAAGAGCGCCACGAGCTAGTGTCGAATGATGATCTTCGTATGGTGGAATTCATTCGCATTAAACCGGACGAAAAAATACAGGAGAAGAAACGCCAACTTCCGAAACCACCACCACCGAAACGTCCACCACCACCACCTGAAATGAAGGTGACGTCAACGGTTAAACCAGTAATGGATCAAGTCCCAATGGACATGCCAAAGCTTGATCTACCTGTAAACGTGACGGGGGGTTCTGTATTAGGTCACTACTCTCAAGGCGGTGGTGCACAAATGGCAGGTAGCGGAGGACCAACACCGCTTGCGACATTCCAACCTCAGATGCCTAGAAAGGCAGCTAAGGCTGGCATTGAGAAAGGTGTGGTTTTACTTGAATTCACAGTAAACGCACGAGGTGCAGTTGAGGATATTAAAGTCCTTAAAGAAAAACCTCGCCGTTTAGGCTTAGGCAAGGCAGCAAGAAAGACCGTTTCCAAATGGACTTTCAAACCAAAACTGGTTGATGGAAAACCTGTCAGCACACGCTTGTCCCAAGAGATTGAGTTTTCAACCAACTAAGGAGTCACCATGAAAAGTTTATGGAAAAGCAAAGTGGCTTCTTTAATTCTCCTTGTTGGGGTGGCAGTTGCCACTCCTTCAATGGCGAAGGAAGCACCGCAATTATCCGATCGAACATTCCGCACAGTGAACAAAGTTCAAGAGTTAATTGCGACCGAAAAATACTCAGCAGCAAAAGAAAAGCTGACTAGTGCCTTGGATAGCACAAAGTCAAAGAAATACGACAGAGCCGTCTTACTTCAGCAAACGGGTTTTCTTTACTCTTTACAAGACAACTATGCACAAGCAGCGAAGTACTTTGCAGAGGCACTAAAACTAGATGCTTTACCTGTGCCCGTTGCTCAACAAGTTCGCTACAGCCTAGCTCAATTATATTTGGCTGAAGAGAAATTTAAGTTATCTGTAAAGACAATGAATGAGTGGTTTAAAGTTGCAGAGACAACCAAAGAAAAACCGCAAGCTCATGCTTACATCACTCTAGCTAGTGCATACATTCAGTTGGAAGACTACAGAAATGCAATTCCTCCAACGAAGAAAGCAATATCGATGACTAAGAATCCAAGTGAATCTTGGTATTTGATCCTAGTGGCTTCTCACTACGAGCTAGGTCAGCTGAAGAGTGTGGCAAGTGTACTGAAAACGCTGACTTCTAAATACCCAGAGAAAAAGCGTTATTGGATGCAGCTTTCCGGCGTATACATGGAGCTAGGCCAAGAGCGTAACTCACTAGCGGCTCTAGAAGCCGTATATAAAATGGGTAAGCTTGAGGGCGAAAAAGAGTACTTGAGACTTGTTAACTTCTTGGCCTACCAAGGTATCCCTTATAAAGCAGCTAAAACGCTTGAAAGAGAGATGACTTCGGGAAACATAGAGAAGACAAAGGCGAACTATGATCGCTTGGCAAGTTTTTGGCAACAGGCGAAAGAGCTAGATGAATCTATCATCGCATATAAGACGTCTTACGAGATGGCACCATCCGCGAAAACTCAGATTCAAATCGCTCGCTTGATGATTCAAGACAAACAGTATTCACAAGCAACGAGGTTTGCTCATACAGCAGCCTCAGATGCCACAAAAGAACAAAAGGCGGAGCTAGAATACATCCGTGGTATGGCTTTTTTCGAGCTTAAACAGCCTCAAAAAGCACTGCAAGCAATGAAAGGAGCGGCTAAATCACCAACTTTCAAGCCTACGGTAAGCCCTTGGATCAATTTCCTAGAGTCGCAAGGTTAATAGGTACTCATTATTTGCAAGCTAGCAACCCAAGTGGTTGTGATTGCTCCGAAAATTAAGTGTGAGTCAGTCGCACGCCTGGGGAAGTGAGAGCTTCCCCTTTTTTCGTTGTGAATCTGATAGGCTTGAGTGGCCCGCCACTTGATTTAGATCCGACAAGATCAACTGGCAACCCATTAAAGATCGTGATACTCTTCGCCTCCATTTTTCTGGCGGGATTATCACCAATCTCAATCCCTTTGGTGGTGAAACCATCATTGCCAGTGCTATCGTTATTACATTGTCGATACTTTCTCTCGGCACTTACTCAATCCAACCAAAAGTGGAACAGTACAATGGGCAAAGGTACTCTCTATATCGTATCTGCACCTAGCGGCGCAGGTAAATCTAGCTTGATCTCAGCAATGTTGGAACGTAACCCAACATATGCAATGAAAGTGTCTGTGTCTCATACTACTCGTGGCATGCGCCCTGGCGAAGAAAACGGTATCCACTACCATTTCGTTGCAAAAGAAGAGTTTGAAGCTCTGATTGCACAAGGCGACTTCCTAGAATACGCAGAAGTGTTTGGTAACTATTACGGCACATCACGCGTATGGATTGAAGAAACGCTAAACAAAGGCATCGACGTCTTTCTAGACATCGACTGGCAAGGCGCACGCCAAATTCGCGAGCAGATGTCGGAAGCGAAGAGCATCTTTATCCTGCCTCCTTCAAACGGTGAACTAGAACGTCGCCTAAACACTCGTGGTCAAGACAGTGAAGAAGTGATCGCGAAACGTATGGCAGAAGCAAAGTCTGAAATCTCACACTACAACGAATACGACTATGTGATCGTAAACGACGATTTCGACACCGCATTAATGGATTTCAAAGCCATTCTGCGCGCAGAAAGATTGAAGGAAGAAAAACAAGCTGCTAAATATAAAGGCATGCTTGATGCACTTCTAGCAGAATAAAACTGCTGATATCTAAGCGTCTTCTTCGAGCCGGAATTTATAATTCCAACCCGCTTAGATATAAAAATGAATTTTTGCTTCTTTATTACGGTAAGGAAGCTTATATTGCTTATATAGAAAGTCATTGTTGTTACACGTCTTATCGCTAGCAAATACAGCCTTGAGACTGTATACTTTCTCGTCATTCAAAATTTAGTTAACTATTTGGAGTCCTCATGGCACGCGTAACTGTTCAAGACGCTGTTGAAAAAGTTGGCAACCGTTTCGACCTAGTACTGATTGCGGCTCGCCGCGCTCGTCAAATGCAAACTGGCGGTAAAGATGCACTAGTGCCAGAAGAGAACGATAAGCCAACGGTTATCGCTCTACGCGAAATCGAAGAAGGTTTAATTACTAAAGAAGTTCTAGACGCTCGTGAACGTCAAGAACAGCAAGAGCAAGAAGCGGCAGAGCTAGCGGCAGTAAGCAGCATCGCTCACAACCGTTAATTCTGACTTTAGAATTCAACAACCTCCCGGGCCTATAATTTGTATCTATTCGATAGCCTCAAAGACGTTGCCCAAGAATACCTAACAGAGCCTCAAATTGAGGCTCTGCGTCAATCTTATGTGGTAGCAAGAGATGCCCATGAAGGGCAAACCCGCTCTAGCGGTGAACCATACATCATCCACCCCGTTGCTGTAGCCAGAATTTTGGCTGAAATGCGCCTCGATATCGAAACCCTTCAAGCAGCTTTACTGCATGACGTCATCGAAGACTGTGATGTTACTAAAGAAGACCTTGAAGAGAAGTTTGGCAATACCGTGGCAGAGCTGGTTGATGGTGTATCTAAACTGGACAAACTCAAATTCCGCGATCGCAAAGAGGCGCAAGCTGAGAACTTCCGCAAAATGGTACTTGCCATGGTGCAAGACATTCGCGTCATTCTCATCAAGCTAGCTGACCGCACGCACAACATGCGCACGTTGGGAGCCCTACGCCCGGATAAAAAGCGTCGTATTGCCCGCGAAACACTAGAGATCTACTCTCCACTCGCTCACCGTCTTGGTATTCACAATATCAAAACGGAACTCGAAGAACTTGGCTTCGAAGCGCTTTACCCAAACCGCTACCGCGTCCTAAAAGAAGTGGTACGAGCTGCGCGTGGTAATCGTAAAGAGATGATCCAGCGTATTCATAGCGAAATCGAAGGTCGACTGGAAGATGTTGGCTTGAATGCGCGCGTGTTAGGTCGTGAGAAGAACCTGTTCTCCATCTACAACAAGATGAAAACCAAAGAACAGCGCTTCCACACCATCATGGATATCTACGCTTTCCGAGTGGTTGTTGATACTGCCGATACTTGTTATCGCGTTCTAGGCCAAGTACACAGCTTGTATAAGCCGCGTCCTGGTCGCATGAAAGATTATATCGCGGTACCAAAAGCGAACGGCTACCAATCGCTACACACTTCTATGGTCGGCCCACACGGCGTACCTGTTGAAGTTCAGATCCGTACCGAAGATATGGATCAAATGGCGGACAAAGGTGTTGCTGCGCATTGGTCTTACAAAGACAAGGGCGACAGATCTGGCACGACAGCGCAAGTGAAAGCTCAGCGTTGGATGCAAAGCCTACTTGAGCTACAACAAAGTGCTGGTAACTCATTCGAATTCATTGAAAACGTAAAATCGGATCTGTTCCCAGATGAGATTTACGTCTTCACACCAAAAGGTCGTATCGTTGAATTGCCATTAGGCGCAACAGCAGTCGACTTTGCCTATGCCGTACATACTGATGTCGGTAACTCTTGTGTTGGTGCTCGTGTTGACCGTAACCCTTACCCACTAAGTAAGGCACTGAAGAATGGTCAGACAGTAGAAATCATCAGTGCACCAGGTGCTCGTCCAAATGCAGCTTGGTTGAACTATGTTGTAACTTCTCGTGCCCGCACTAAGATTCGTCAAGTGTTGAAGACCATGCGTCGTGAAGAGTCGATTACCTTAGGTCGTCGTCTACTGAATCACGCTTTGGGTCGTCATTCGATTGATTCAATCTACCCAGAAAACATCCAAGAAGTGCTGACTGATCTGCGCCTAGAAAGCGTCGATGATCTGCTAGCAGCCATTGGTTTGGGTGAATTGATGAGTATCGTCATCGCACGTCGCTTATTGGGTGACACTGATGAATTGACCACCACGAGCTCGATTCCAAACGAATCTAACAAGAAACTGCCAATCCGTGGTGCAGAAGGTCTGCTACTGACTTTCGCAAATTGTTGTCACCCTATCCCAGATGACCACATCATTGCCCACGTATCACCAGGTCGTGGTCTTGTGGTACACCGTGAAACGTGTCCAAACGTACGCGGATACCAGAAAGAACCAGACAAATACATGGCTGTCGCTTGGTCTGAAGAGTACGACAAAGAGTTCATTGCTGAACTGAAAGTCGATATGCTCAACAACCAAGGTGCGCTAGCGGAATTGACCAATGTGATTTCGAAAACCGGTTCGAACATTCACGGTCTTTCAACCGAAGAACGCGACGGTCGCTTGTACACCGTTACCGTTCTGCTAACCACCAAAGATCGTGTTCACCTTGCTGGCATAATGCGTAAGATTAAGACCATGCCACAGGCGACTCGAGTCAGACGAAGAAAGAACTAAACTCTATCGCCACCCACACTCTGGGTGGCGATTTTTTTATATCCCTATTTATTATGAATTTAGAACGTTACAACCGCATCCATCAGGTGTTAAAAGCACGCCAAACCGACCTCACCCTGTGCCTTGAAGAAGTTCATAAGCCGAACAATGTTTCCGCCGTGATCCGTACCGCTGACGCAACAGGCTTACACAAAGTTCATGCGATTTGGCCCGACAAAATGCGCACACTGACCCACACCTCAGCAGGGGCGCGCAACTGGGTTGAAGTGGATACTCACGATTCGATTGAAACTGCGATTACCGAGCTCAAAGCGCAAGGCATGCAAGTTCTGGTGACTAACCTTTCGGACACCGCGGTCGATTTTCGTGAAATCGACTACACCAAGCCAACGGCAATCATTCTGGGTAGCGAAAAAATTGGTGCTTCAGAGCAAGCGAAGAAACTCGCAGACCAAGACATCATTATTCCAATGATCGGTATGGTGCAGTCTTTGAATGTCTCAGTCGCCAGTGCTGTGATTCTTTATGAAGCGCAGCGTCAGCGTGAAGCCGCTGGGATGTACGAACGTGAAGAGAGCGCTCTACCAAAAGAGACCATCAACCGCATTCTGTTTGAGCGTGGTCATCCAGTCTTAGCAAAGGTAGCGAAACGCAAAGGGCTAGAATATCCACAACTTGATGACGAAGGCCAAATTGTGGCTGACGAATCATGGTGGAAAGAGATGCAAAGTAAATAACCAACTTTTGTTATCCTGAATAGCGGCGAAGGAGCGAAACTCGACTCCTCACGAAGCTGTATTTTTCCCTGTACAAAAACACAGCTTCGTGGTTAACATACTGCTATGTTAACTATTTTCTTGAGCCCACTATGTCTGCCCAAATGTTATCTGCTGTTCCTTTAACTTCCCTGTCTGGAGTTGGCGCTAAAGTCGCAGAAAAACTCGCCAAAGTTGGCTTACATAGCGTTCAAGATCTGCTGTTTCACCTTCCTCTTCGTTACGAAGATCGCACCCGCATTTACCCAATAGCCAAACTGCATGCAGGGCTCTGGGCGGCGGTACAGGGCAAAGTTATGGCTGTCGATACAACTTTCGGCAAACGCAAAATGCTGACGGTAAAAATCAGCGACGGCAATGGCACGATTACCCTACGCTTTTTTAACTTTACTGCCGCGATGAAGAACAATTTCTCGAATGGTAAGTTAGTACACGCTTACGGTGAAATTAAGCGTGGCGGGATGGGCTTAGAAATTGTTCACCCTGACTACAAGTTTTATGTAAGTGAGCAAAAACCGGATGTGGAACAGAGCTTAACCCCCGTTTATCCAACCACCGATGGGTTGCGCCAAATCACTTTGCGTAACCTGACGGAACAAGCCTTATCACTCCTCGATAAAGCCGCTGTACAAGAGTTGCTGCCTTCTGGTTTGTACAATCACCAGATCACCATGTCGCAAGCGCTGCATACGATTCATCGACCGCCTCCAACCATTAATTTGGATGAGTTTGATGAAGGTAAACACCCTGCTCAAATTCGTTTGATCATGGAAGAGTTACTGGCGCAGAACCTTTCTATGTTGGCAGTGCGCAGCAAAGGGCAACAAGACGTTGCATTACCTTTGGCGTCGTGTGACTCATTGAAAAAGCAGCTACTGGCTCAATTGCCCTTTTCGCCGACCAATGCTCAAGCGCGAGTGGTTAAAGAAATTGAAGCTGACTTAGAAAAAACGCACCCAATGATGCGCCTTGTTCAAGGGGACGTAGGCTCGGGAAAAACTTTAGTTGCTGCACTCGCAGCGGTCAGAGCCATTGAACACGGCTATCAAGTCGCTTTAATGGCACCTACCGAACTGCTCGCCGAGCAGCACGCGATTAACTTCGCTAATTGGTTTGAGAAAATGGGCATTCAAGTCGGTTGGCTGGCGGGCAAGTTAAAAGGTAAAGCCAAAGAAGCCGAATTGGCGCGCATTGCCAGCGGTGAAGCGAAAATGGTAGTGGGCACTCACGCTCTTTTCCAAGAGCATGTTGAGTTTCATCATCTTGCTTTGGTCATTATTGATGAGCAGCACCGCTTTGGTGTCCACCAGCGTTTAGAGCTACGCGAGAAAGGCGCGAAACAAGGCGCTTATCCACATCAGCTCATCATGACAGCAACGCCAATTCCGCGAACGTTAGCCATGACAGCTTATGCTGATTTAGAAACATCGGTGATTGATGAATTACCGCCAGGTCGAACACCAATCCAGACGGTCGCAATTCCAGACACCAAACGCGATGATATCGTCGAGCGAGTGCGCAATGCCTGCTTAAACGAAGGCAAACAAGCGTATTGGGTATGTACCTTAATTGATGAGTCTGAAGTCTTGGAAGCTCAAGCCGCTGCTGATACCGCAGAAGAGCTGCAACGTAAACTGCCTGACGTAAAAATTGGTCTCGTGCACGGACGAATGAAGCCCGCAGAGAAGCAAGCGGTGATGCAGGATTTCAAAGACAACAAGCTGCATTTGCTGGTCGCAACGACGGTGATTGAAGTGGGCGTGGACGTGCCCAATTCCAGTTTGATGATCATCGAGAACCCAGAGCGTTTAGGTTTAGCTCAGTTGCACCAGTTGAGAGGTCGTGTTGGTCGAGGTTCAGTGGCGAGCCATTGTGTGCTGCTGTATCACTCGCCACTATCAAAAACTGCGCAAAAGCGTTTAGGCGTATTACGTGAAAGCAACGACGGCTTTGTGATTGCACAGAAAGACTTAGAGATTCGTGGACCGGGTGAGCTTCTTGGTACCAAACAAACTGGCTTGGCAGATTTTAAAATTGCCGACTTAGTGCGAGATCAGCGCTTGATTCCGGAAGTTCAACGCATCGCGCGTTACATTCATGACAACTACCCAACGAATGCGACCGCAATTATTGATCGTTGGTTAGGTGAGCGTGACATTTACTCTAAAGCATAAGAGATTAAGGCGAACAATTTAGTTCGCCTTTTCTTTTTAGCCCAAAGCAAACGTTTGCTTTTTGAATAAATCCCTCTATAATCGCGCTCAAAATTTATGGTGTGCACCTTGTCACATCAAACCAACCTGAGTTGACACTGATTAACAGCAATCACAGGTCATAACGTCAACTCCACCCAGCACTCCCATTCAGCGAGCTCTGGGGCAAGAATTATTGCGACTAGCGAGACAAATATGACAACTTCAAACCGAACTTCGGAACTGGTCTATCAGTTAAACGATCGTCCACCACTACCTCAGACCATTTTTGCTGCACTTCAGCACTTATTGGCGATGTTCGTAGCCGTTATTACCCCCTCTCTGATCATTTGTCAGTCTTTGGGTGTACCTGCTGACCAAACCAACACCATCATCAGCATGTCGCTGTTTGCATCTGGCGTGTCTTCCTTTATTCAAATTCGTACCTTTGGTCCTATTGGCTCTGGCTTGCTTTCAGTGCAAGGCACCAGCTTTAACTTCTTAGGTCCAATCATTGGGGCGGGTCTTTCTCTTAAAGCTGGCGGCGCTGACCTCAGCACCATGATGGCAGCGATTTTCGGTACTATCTTGGTGGCGTCTTTTGCTGAAATCCTGCTATCTCGCGTCCTAGAACACGCACGCCGCATCATTACGCCATTAGTATCTGGCATTGTCGTGACGCTTATCGGTCTAACACTTATCCAAGTGGGTTTGGTATCAATGGGCGGTGGCTACGCGGCAATGAGCGACGGATCTTTCGGTAGCCTAGATAAATTAGCTCTCGCTGGCACAGTACTTGGCTTGATCGTTATTCTTAACCGTTCAAAGAACCCTTACCTACGCGTAGCATCGATTGTAATTGCAATGCTAGTTGGCTACATCATGGCGTACTTCATGGGCATGGTCGATACCTCAACACTGGGCGAAACTGACCTCATCGCGCTGCCAATCCCAATGCAATACGGCTTAAGCTTCGACTGGTCGCTGTTTATTCCACTGGTTCTGATTTTCTTTATCACGGCACTAGAAGCAATTGGTGACATTACCGCAACGTCTGAAGTTTCTGGTGAGCCAGTGAAAGGCCCGGTTTACATGAAGCGCATCAAAGGCGGCGTATTGGCTGACGGTCTGAACTCAGCGATTGCAGCAGTATTCAACAGCTTCCCGAACTCTACCTTCAGCCAAAACAACGGCATCATCATGCTCACAGGTGTAGCAAGCCGTTACGTGGGTTACTTCATCTCAGGCATGTTGGTGATTCTGGGTCTTTTTCCGGGTGTAGCAAGCTTTGTTCAGCTGATTCCTGAGCCTGTACTGGGCGGCGCAACTATCGTGATGTTCGGTACCATTGCCGCAGCGGGCGTGCGCATCATCTCTCGAGTCGACCTCGATCGCCGCGCAATCCTAATTATGGCGCTGTCGTTCTCAATGGGTTTGGGCATTGCACAAAAACCTGAAATTCTGCAATTCATGCCTGAGTTCATTAAGAGCATTTTCTCGACCGGCGTGGCAGCGGGCGGCATCACCGCTATCGTATTGAACCTACTGCTTCCAGCGAAATTGGAAGAAGAAGATGAGCTGGTTGCTCAAGAGGTAAAAGAATCCTAACCTTGCACTAGGATGATCGGAAAGCCCAACCAAGCTTTGATTGGGCTTTTTTATTGGAATCGATTGACCGAAGAACGCTTACTTGGTTGGGAAGCTGATTTGTGCGCTTAACCCACCTTCACTGCGGTTACGCACCACAACCGAACCAGAGTGTTGGCTCACGATACGCTTCACAATGGCTAAGCCCAAACCAGTCCCTTCACTGCCTCGCGCCGTATCACCACGAGTAAAAGGTTCAAACAGCTTGGCGATTTGCGACTGCTCGATGCCAGGGCCATTGTCTTCAACGCACACCCACACCAATTGTTTGTCGGCAGTGACGCCCGTACTGATTTTCACCCAGCCATTGCCGTATCGCAGAGCATTAACCACAAGGTTACTCACCGCACGTTTGATCGCGATTGGGCTGCCTTTTGCGGTTGGCATCGTTGGGTTGAGGTCAGTTTCAATTTCGACTTCATAACCCCCTTCCGACGTTGCTACATCGCTAGTGATGGTATTGATGTCCACCTGCTCAAACGACTCTTTATTTACCGGCTTGAGGTAGTCCATAAACTGGCTGATGATCTCGTTACACTCTTCAGTATCACTGATGATGCCTTCGGCTAGGTAACTGTCTTCAGGCGACATCATTTCTGTCGCAAGACGAATACGCGTCAGTGGCGTGCGTAAGTCATGGCTGATGCCTGCCATCAGTAGCGCACGGTCTTCTTCCAGTTCTTGAATGCCTTTCGACATCTGGTTGAAGGCACGAGTTACAGAGCGAATTTCCGAGGCCCCCTTCTCTGGTAATGGCGGTGGAATTTCACCTCGACCGACTCCTTTCGCGGCTTTTTCTAGCGCAATCAAAGGTCGGTTTTGTAAACGGATAAACAACCAGCCACCAGCAATGATCAGAAGCGCCATGATCAAGCTATTACGGAACAGCGGAGCAAAATCTTCTTCTTGCAGTTCAGAGAGCGGAATACGGATGATGGAGTTCGGCAACTGATCGATACGCATCCACAAAATGTAGCTTTCACTGCCAAGCAGCAAACGCACTTCCGTTGGAGAACCGAGCTCTTGCGTCATCTCTTCCGACATCAAATCAATCGACATCGCATGATTGAACTCATTCATCATCTCGCTATCGACGCTGTGTACCGTCACACCCAAGTTTTCTAGCAGTTGATGGCGCAGCGGCGCGTCAGCCTTGAGTAGACCATCTTCATCGAGTACCAGATTCAACTCGTGGGCGAGAATTTTGTTGAACTGCTGCAAACTTGGCATCAACGCGTAGTTAAAAACGGCGTAGTAAGAAAAGACTTGGCTAGCGAGAAGCAAAGAGATGAACAGCAAAATGGATTGTGTAAATGAACTTCGGATTCGCATGGAGGATCCCTAATGGACTGTTCCTAGTGAACAACATTAATTGCGAGTTTCCAGCCCTCAAACAGGAAGGAGGCTTGAGGGTGGAATATGAGCAGCCGAGTATTATCGGCAGGCCTTAAAAGGTATTACGCTTCTTTGCCGTCTGGGACGAACACGTAACCCAAGCCCCATACCGTTTGGATGTAGCGAGGCTTGCTTGGATCGTCTTCTAGCATGCGGCGTAGACGTGAGATTTGAACGTCGATAGAACGCTCCATCGCTGAGTATTCACGACCACGAGCCATGTTCATCAGCTTATCACGCGACATTGGCTCACGAGCGTTGGTTACTAGCGCTTTCAGCACTGCGAATTCACCCGAAGTCAGTGGCATCGCTTCATCACCACGGAACATTTCACGCGTACCTAGGTTCAGACGGAAGTCTCCGAACTCAACCACTTTCTCTTCCGTGCTTGGCGCACCTGGCAGTTCAACCGTTTGGCGGCGAAGTACTGCTTTAATACGAGCCAGCAGTTCACGCGGGTTGAACGGTTTTGGTAGGTAATCGTCTGCCCCCACTTCAAGGCCAACGATACGATCGACTTCATCGCCTTTCGCTGTCAGCATCAGAATAGGTAGCATGTTGTTGGCATGACGTAGACGACGACAAATCGATAAGCCATCTTCGCCCGGCAACATTAAATCCAACACCATAAGGTGGAAGTTTTCACGGGTCAAAAGACGGTCCATCTGCTCGCCGTTAGCGACACTTCTCACTTGAAAACCTTGCTCAGAAAGGTAACGCTCCAACAGAGCACGCAAACGAGCATCGTCATCAACCACTAATATTTTATGATTTTCCTGCATTGAAACATCCTTTCAGAGGCATCTATAGTCAAAAATGTATCACTGTTTTTTCAAACGTGCTTGTGCAAATTGTTACTCTTTTTATCCAGAGCACTATATTTACATGTTCTTGCGTCACATCTCCTGCATCTAATTCATTCAAAAGGCTTATTCAATTCACACCTTCAATCATCCGCAGTACTACGTATTATATCACCCGTATAATAGACAATTAGTTTCTAAGCTCATTTGCTCATAGCAAATTGAAACAAAAGAACATCAATTTCTCACCTGTCGAGAAGCTATTCTGATAATAAGAATGAACAAGGTTGTCTATGCTAAAACGTTTATTTTCTCGCGAAAATCTTGAAAACACCCAATGCCCAAAATCCAATGTAGTTCTTCATTTCTCGGAAAGAGATTTATCGTCGAGCCACCTTCAACCAGCAAGGCTTAACAATACAGCTAAGCTAATCATCGCTTACATTTCTCCTCACTTGGATTTTAAAAATATCAATCAAAAGCTACAACAAGCTCTGCATGGCATCCAACATGTCATAACAGTTCAAACTGCGGGTGAACTAGGTGGGAAAGGCGAGCTATACCATGCAACTGAGGGAAACTGGGACAACATTGTCCTACATTCTTTTTCTGAACAAATACTATTTGATGTCGACATCCACTCCGTTAACTTACATTGTGAAGACATAAAATCAGGAACTCCTACGAGAAGCTCACAACAAAGAATCGAAGCTATAGCTCGAGAAATCAAAGCATTAAACACTAAGTTCACGCCAAATTACTTTGATAGCGTAGCTTTGACTTACTTTGATGGTATTTCTGCCAGTGAAAACTTCTTCATGCAGGCGCTGTATCAAGAAGAAAGATTTCCGTGTTATTTCATCGGTGGCAGTGCAGGAGGAAAATTAGATTTTACCTCAGCAAAAGTAGCTTACAATGGCCAAGAGCAGAACAACAAAGCTCTTATCGCTTTCTTAAAACTGTCGCCAGAGTATCGTTATGGCATATTTAAAACACATAATTTTACTCGCAGTAAGGCGTACTTTACCGTCGCAGAGTTTGACCCAAACCTTCGAGTGCTTAAAAGCTTACTTGCATCTAACTCAAACAAACTTTCTACCCCTGTTGAAGCTCTTTGCCAGTACTTCAACTGTTCTCCCTCCGAATTGTCACAACACTTAACAGGCCATTCTTTCGGGGTAAGTATCAATGATGAGATGTTCATTCGTTCAATTGCTAACATCGACCTAGAGACGGGCCATATTTCATTCTTCTGTGATATGGAGTTTGGGGATCAACTTCACTTGTTATCCAGTGAAAGTCTAAGCTCGACAACGGCACGCGATTTTGAACAATTCTTACGAGGTAAGCCATCATCACCCGAAGCTATGATTGCTAACGACTGCATTTTGAGAAGACTCAACAACGCGAGCGAACTCAGCCAAGTGCGTTGTTTCAACGATATACCGGTTTCTGGCTTCTCTACTTTTGGTGAGTTGCTTGGCGTACATATGAATGAAACCTTAACTGCGCTCGCTTTTTTCAAAGTCGCTAACGGCGAGCGATTTTCGGACACCATTGCGGATAACTACCCCGTGAAATACGCTCATTATCGAGAGCACTTCCTTGCTAGAAATATCAATAGCAAAGCCTGTATCAACGATATTCAATCCGATCTCATTACGCAGCTCCAGCTTTATCGCCCGCTGCTACAAGATTCAAGCTCGCAACTTGAATCAATTGGTGGAGTATCTCAACAGTCTGCTGCTCACTTAAACGCAATCCATCAACAATTTTCGAAGTTCACTTCGCAGATTGAACAGCAAGCTGCGCATCGCGACACGCTAAAAGAGAGAATTCAATCACTCCAGTTGAGCTCTGAAAAAGTAGTCTCCATCCTAAAGGCTATTTCAGGTATTGCAGAACAAACCAACTTACTTGCTCTTAATGCTGCCATTGAGGCCGCTCGAGCGGGTGAGGCTGGACGAGGGTTTGCCGTAGTCGCCGATGAAGTGAGGGCTCTATCACTCAATACCCAGAAAAGCTTAAATGAAACTGGTGAGACTATAGATAATGTTTCATCTTCTATCACAGATATAGAAAGTTCAGTTCATGACATCAACCAAATCATCTCTCTCATTGTTGAAGAGTCTACACATTTAAGCCAACAGCTTGCAGAGCTAACAGATGCAAGCAACTCATCAGCCGATATGGCTATTAGAGGGGTAAACCAAGCTCAAGAGGCGCAAGTAGAGATGTCAAATATTGACAGTAACATCATAACCCTAGAGCAGTTGAGGAGCATCAGTTAACGAGGCTCGGTATTTACAGCGAGAATCAATTCTCGCTAATATCTTTCCCTTACCGTTAACGAGTGTGCGCTCAATGAAAACCAATTTAATTACCCGTGAAGGCTACAATCGCCTAAAAACCGAACTCGACTTTTTATGGCGAGAAGAACGCCCAGAAGTCACCAAAAAAGTTACTTGGGCAGCAAGCTTGGGCGACCGAAGCGAAAACGCAGATTATCAGTACAACAAAAAACGCCTGCGTGAAATTGACCGTCGTGTCAGATACTTACGAAAGCGCCTAGAGCAAGTCAAAGTTGTGGATTACTCACCTCAGCAGGAAGGCAAAGTGTTTTTTGGTGCTTGGGTGGAAATTGAGAATGAAGCGGGCGATGTAAAGAATTTCCGCATCGTTGGTCCCGATGAAATCTATGGTGATGCCAAAGGCTATATCTCGATTGATTCCCCAATGGCTCGTGCACTACTAAAAAAAGAAGTCGATGACGAATTCGCAGTAAGAACGCCGGAAGGCTACAAAGAATGGTTTATCAACAGCATTCGCTACCAAGCCGAAGACAATTGATCCTGTGACCCAATAAAAGAAAGCCGCACTTTTTAGTGCGGCTTTTGCGTTTTAAGGTACCAATCTTGAGGATTACTCTTCGTAGTCTGGCTTCTCGGTCACAATGTAGTTGGTGTCGCTGGCAACGATCGCACCGTGCTTCAAGAAGTTCTTACCCAGAATCATGCTGTAATGGAAGCGGCTACGGTCTTGCAAGTTAACGCGAATCTTCTTCTCTAATTCGCCAAGCTTAACGTGCATTTCTACTACAGGACGTACGTTGGCTTTCTCACCTTTCTTGGCTTTAATGCGCATCACGTCAACAACGGGCTTGGTAAATTCTTTCTTCATACCGCTGTCGTTCTCGTAGGTGAAGCTCACCATGTCTTTGCCATCTTTCTTGAACTGTTTGATGTTCTTGGCATTAATCGAGCTCACATCCGCGCCTGTATCCAATTTCACAGGGAAAGACATACCTTCCACTTCTGCTACTTCGATGTGGCCCGCTTTGAAGAGTGGACGCGCATCGAGTAAGTGGTCAGCGCGTGTATTCAGCAGCACACCACCTTTCGCCATGTTGTGGCCGAAGACAAAGAACGGCTGTTCTTGATCGTCTTTCTCCAATACATCAATGGCAAATTCGATGCTCTTCTCTTCATCACCAAATAGGAAGTCACCTTCAACGACTGGGCGAACTGAGTCACCCACTTTGAGCTTCTTCAATACGTGTTTAGTGATTTTCTCTTCCTTGCCTTTCGCGCTTGGCAGATAGAAGGTCACGACTTCTTTCTTGTCTTTTTCCGTCAATTCAAAGCCATCCACACGTAACAATGGCGTTTTAACCGCGAAGGTTGGATACGCAGGCAGTACATGACCATCAATATTGACTGACTCTTCAGGTGAGATAACCAATGGCTTAGATTTCAGAGCATTCTTAAATGACTTCTCAACGCCACCGAGCAAGTTCTCTTTGTCAGTGTCAATCACGAAGTGCTGGCTTGCAACGTCTTTACCAAGACGAATTTGCGAGCTAAAGCTGCTGCGATCGCGCAAGTAAACCAGCCATTGTTGCGTCTCGGTTTCACTCACTTTCACCGGAAGATAAACCAAAGGACGCTCACTCTTGCTGGTTTTCAACATACGTACTAATGGCAGGGTCATTGGATGACGCTTGCCGTTCTCACCTTCTAAAGTGAAAGAAACTTGTTTTTTCTTCTTATCCACTTTGATATTCAGCGCATGTACGTTGGTGTAACGGCTAGAAGTTGAAATGCTCACCTTGTATGGTACTCCTTCCACTTCAACCGTTTCTTTCTTACCGATCATCTGCGCCTTTTGTTGCTCTTGCAGGTAATCGTAACCAGCAAATACCCACGCGTTGTTGTCGAGGTAAGTCTTACCGATCAAGATAGGTGCTGAGAATTGAGTACGCTTGGTCAGATTAACTACGGTGTCCACAGTGTGTCCTGCAATGGTCATCGGCATTTTCACCGTCGGGCGTAGAATTGGTTTTTCGCTGGTACGGCTGCGGATCGCACTGATGCGTTCAAGATCATCAGTGATCTTAATTTCTTTGCCTGTGTACGGATGATGAATAGTGAAACTCACGGTCACTTGGTACGGCTTAAAACTGTCAGCATCCCACTTGGCTTTGGTGCCACCAAGATCATCAATGATTGCCCACATCAGCTTGTTATCTTTGAGGCTTTTGTATTCTGGGTTGCTGCTGCTGACGTGAATGTTTTCTGCGTGCATTGAGGTCGTGTCGGCGCCGGTATCAATCTTGCCGATAAAAGGAACATCACTTAGCTCTGGAATCTCGCTGTAATAAACGCTTTCAACACGACCGAGAACCACTTTGCCGTCAAGTTGATAGATTGGATATTGAGTAGTCGCAGATAAAGATTGCGACCAAGAAAATGGAGCGACTAACAAGGCACCTGAAAGCGCCACAGCCAAAGACATTTTTTTCATTATTGTTTTCCGTAAGTGCCAAGGTACAGAATATAGGCAGTCATTTTTGAATAAGTTCTGAATTTAATTACAGTTTTGACACAAAATTGACCAATGTCCACCGACGCTCAGTAAATTTTTGAGTTACTAGTTTAAAACATTGCAAATTCCATGAATGACCCCAATGTTCTATACACAACCAATACCCAAACTGAATTAAAGAGAATACACGGATGAGCCAAGCTATCTGTCGCATGATTGCTCAAGAGCTGAATGTTCGCCCTGAGCAAGTCAATGCCGCTGTAACCCTTATCGATGACGGTAACACAGTCCCATTTATTGCTCGTTACCGTAAAGAGGTGACGGGCGGCCTTGATGATACCCAACTGCGTACTCTAGACAGCCGTCTGTCTTACCTTCGTGAACTGGACGATCGCCGTCAAACCATCCTGAAATCGATCCAAGAACAAGGCAAACTCACGCCAGAACTCGAACAAGAGATCACTCAGGCAGACAGCAAGACTCGTCTTGAAGACTTGTACTTACCTTACAAACCAAAGCGTCGCACCAAAGGTCAGATCGCCATTGAGGCCGGTCTTGAGCCACTTGCAGACCAGCTTTGGAATCATCCGCAAACGGAGCCAGAAAGCGAAGCAAGCAAATACCTTGATGCAGACAAAGGTGTGGCAGACACCAAAGCCGCACTGGATGGCGCGCGTGCGATCATCATGGAGCGCATCGCTGAAGACGCGAATCTACTAAAGAAGATCCGTGGTCACCTAAACCGCAATGCGGAAATGGGTGCTCGCGTCGTTGAAGGCAAAGAGCAAGAAGGTGAGAAGTTTAAAGACTACTTCAACCACAACGAACCACTAAGCAAAGTACCATCACACCGTGCGTTGGCGATGCTGCGTGGTCGCAATGAAGGCTTCCTGACATTGGCAATGAATGCCGATCCAGAGCAAGAAGAAGGCGTACGTCAGTCTTACTGCGAAACCATTATTGCTGACCACTACGGCGTGACGCTCAGCAGCGCACCGGCGGATGCATGGCGCAAGCAAGTGATCAACTGGTCATGGCGTATCAAAGTATCGATGCACATGGAAACCGAGCTAATGGGCGCAATGAAAGAGCGCGCAGAAATCGAAGCGATTGAAGTATTCGCCACCAACCTAAAAGACTTGTTGATGGCTGCGCCTGCGGGCCCTCGTGCAACACTTGGTCTCGATCCGGGTCTGCGCACAGGCTCGAAGATCGCTATTGTCGATCCGACTGGTAAAGTGCTTGCAACCGAAACCATCTACCCTCACCCACCACAAAAGCAATACGACAAGTCAGCGCAAATCGTCGATCAGTTGGTGCGCAAGTACAACGTCGATTTGATTGCGATCGGTAACGGCACGGCTTCACGTGAAACCGACAGCTTTGTCGCAGACGTCATCAAACGTGGCAACTTGAAAGTTCAGAAAATCATCGTGAGTGAAGCGGGTGCATCGGTTTACTCAGCGTCTGAGCTTGCAGCAAAAGAATTCCCAAATATGGACGTGTCTCTGCGTGGTGCGGTGTCGATTGCCCGTCGTCTACAAGACCCGCTAGCGGAACTAGTGAAAATTGATCCTAAGTCGATCGGCGTGGGTCAGTATCAGCACGATGTTAGCCAATCTATGCTGGCAAAACGCCTAGATGCGATTGTCGAAGACTGTGTAAACGCGGTCGGCGTAGACGTGAACACCGCTTCTGCAGCATTACTGACGCGCGTAGCGGGCTTGTCGAGCACCATCGCGCAGAATATTGTCGACTTCCGTGATGAAAACGGTCGTTTCGAAGCACGTACAACCTTGAAGAAAGTGCCTCGTTTAGGTCCTAAGGCGTTCGAGCAGTGTGCAGGTTTCCTACGTATTATGGATGGTAAGAACCCCCTTGATGCATCTGCCGTTCACCCAGAAGCGTACCCAGTGGTAAAAGCGATTTCTGAGAAGAACAACAAAGACATCAAAGCACTGATTGGTGATTCAAGCTTCCTAAAAGGTCTGCATGCGGTGGATTACACCGACGATAACTTCGGTGTGCCAACCATTACCGACATCATTAAAGAGCTAGATAAGCCGGGTCGTGACCCACGTCCAGAATTCAAAACGGCGACGTTTGCAGAAGGCGTGAACTCAGTTTCTGACTTAGAGCCGGGCATGATTCTAGAAGGCGTAGTATCGAACGTAGCAAACTTTGGTGCCTTCGTTGATATCGGCGTTCACCAAGATGGTCTCGTACACATCTCAGCACTGACAGACCGCTTTGTGTCGGATCCACGTGAAGTGGTGAAAGCGGGCGACATCGTCAAAGTGAAAGTGATGGAAGTCGACGTACAACGCAAGCGTATCGCTCTATCCATGCGTTTGAACGATGAACCTGGCCAAGACAATCGCAGCCAACGTTCCGCTGCGCCGCGTCGTAATGACCAGCCACAACGTCGCCAGCCTCGCCGTGATGATGCAGCCTCAAACAACGCAATGGGTGGTGCATTTGCAGCCGCGTTTGCTAAAGCGAAAAAGTAATCTCACCTAAGCCTCACAGCTAAAAAGAAAACGCTCCAATCAGTCAGCCTGCTTGGAGCGTTTTTGTTTGAATAGGATATTGAGTCGTCATAATACTGCTATCACTTCTGACGGTGTATGGGGCGCAACCGAATGACCATAATGAAACTTGATCACCTTCCTGCGTTTTTCCATTAATCCTTCTTTGACCGCAGCATCCAAAATGCGCTTAGGCAAGCGGAATCGAATCGCGTAACTCTTTCCTTGGCTGTTACTATAAGTACTCAGTGCGAGAAGATCGAAAAGTCGCGCTAAGGCATCTTTCGGTTCCTCATGATATTGAGTATCAACCTCAGTCTCCATTTCATAATCGGGATGCTCGGAAGGATCCCAAGAAGACTGACGTCGCCTTTTATCATCACTTTTGACTTTTCTTTCAGCGTTGGTTTTCGCTAAAGCGACCGTTGGTGCAACAGGTTCACGAACTTTATTATCTCGTGCAGCCTGCTCCGTCTGCACATTCACGGATGGGGCGATCAGTGGCACACTCACAGTGGTCGGTGACACAATCATTGCGAATCCTCCTCAAAGAATCGCCCAAACTCGCCAATTCAGCCAAAACACAAAAATGACACCTTGCGCTTTAGCAACTTCTTTATCGACCAATTTTTATACAACTTTAGCAACTTGTTGCATCCAATTATCGTTCAGTGACAAATTCAATAAGCTGATCGCAAAAAGACTTCGATTCCGTCATAAAGGGAGCATGAGATGATTGAGCAAAAATATATTGCTTCGAGTCCGGCATAACCTCTTGTAGATCGTGCGCTACTTTGATCGGAACCAACCCATCTAAACGACCGTACAAACGCAATACAGGCATTGCTAATTGCGCAAGCTGATCGCGCAAATCGACATCCGCCAAAATATTTAAGCCTACCAGCAAAGAGTCTGGATTTGGTTGAGGTCGAGACAGCACGGCTTGTTTAAGTTGCCTAACATCTTGACGAGCAGAAGGGCTACCCATCGCCTGTAACGCCATAAAACGCTCAATCGTTTGTGAGAAGTCTTCCATTAACTGTTCAGTAAACGCACTCAGCACATTAGGTTGAATGCCACGCCATGGACGTTGTGCCGCGAACTTAGGCGAGCTTGCTACCGTAATTAACTTATTCACTCTGTCTGGCGCATTCAATGCCACATGCGTAGCCACTAATCCACCTAGTGACCATCCGAGCCACACCGCCTTTTCTGGTGCGCCTTGAAGTACCATTTCTGCTATCTCAGCGAGATCTTGCGCATGACTGCTTGCACTATGTCCATAGCCGGGTAAGTCCACAACATGCAATGTAAACTGAGACTGAAGCGCTTCTACCGTTTGCTGCCAAACCGCGCCATTCATGCCCCAGCCATGAAGCAATACTAAATCCGGCCCTTGGCCAAACGACTGCCAGTGCAATTTCGTGCTCATGCTCTCAACCTCTCCTACTAATTTGAACGGATAACCATTTCAATGCTGATAAGCTAGTTTTCTCACTAAAGGAAACTGTATGTTATCTCATCACTGGCAAAACATCATGTTTCGCCTTCTCGGTAGCCAATGTGCACTTTGCCAGTTCCCGCTCGAAAGTGGGCAACCTTCCATTCTGCGTTGGTGTTCCAGCTGTACTGAACTACTACAACCTCAGCCAAGGTGTTTGCGCTGCGGACTCCAACTTCACTCTACAGATTCAGAGCAGGTATTAGTCTGCGGCGCTTGTTTAGCGGATCCACCACCCTGGCATAAACTCTACACCTTAGGTGATTACAGCTTCCCACTGGCTGGGGAAATTCAGCGATTTAAAGATCGCCGTGAATTATGGCAAGTGTCGGGGCTTTGCCATCAACTTGCAGAGCAAATCTCGGACCCTGCCCCACTATTGACAAGCGTCCCCATTCATTGGAAACGCTACCTCACCAGGGGCTTCAATCAAAGTGCAATCTTAACGCGCTACCTTGCACAAAACTTATCGCAAGCACACGATACTCAACTTTTTAGCAAAGTGCGTTATACCCGCTCTCAACGACACTACCGAAAACAGCTTAGAGAAGAGAATCTCGCTCATGCCTTTAAGCTAAATCGAATCCCAGAACAAAAACACATCGCCATTGTTGATGATGTGGTTACCACAGGCAGTACGGTCCGACAATTATGTCAATTACTACTTGAAGTTGGGGTCGAAAGAATTGATATTTACTGCATCTGCCGAACTCCTGTTCCAAATACGATCTAGAACGCTTTGCCATGCCTTAGTAGCAAAAATACTAGACCGTTACGCTAACAAGAGTAAAATAGCAGCAATAGCCTACAAAATTACTCAGGTATTCGTCGTGTCAAATATTACTATTACAGAAACAGCGCAAACACATTTCGCTAACCTTTTGGGCCAACAGCCTGAAGGTACTAACATTCGAGTGTTCGTCGTTAATCCAGGAACACAAAACGCTGAATGCGGCGTATCTTACTGCCCACCTGAAGCGGTTGAAGGTACTGACACTGAAATCCCTTACAGCGGTTTCTCTGCATTCGTCGACGAGCTAAGCTTACCGTTCCTTGAAGATGCTGAAATCGACTTCGTGACAGACAAGATGGGTTCACAACTGACCCTTAAAGCGCCTAACGCCAAAATGCGCAAAGTGTCTGACGACGCACCGCTTGTAGAGCGTGTTGAGTATGTCATTCAAACTCAAGTGAACCCACAACTAGCTGGTCACGGTGGCCACGTAAACCTAGTTGAAATCACAGAAGATGGTATTGCTATCGTCGCATTTGGTGGTGGCTGTAATGGCTGTTCAATGGTTGATGTCACTCTAAAAGAGGGCATCGAAAAAGAACTGCTAAACCAATTTGTTGGTGAACTAACAGCAGTTCGTGATGCGACTGAACACGATCGCGGTGATCACTCTTACTACTAAGCTAATTTAAGCTAAGTAAAAGTAAATTAGGGAGGCGTTTGCTTCCCTTTTTTAATTATTGGCGTTTTATCAAACTAGAAACTCAAGCGTTCTTTTCATATATTAGGAAATCTCACTGACTCAGTGAGCAACCGACACAAAGGAGCCAGCGCATGTCGAAACGGACCCCACCAGAGATACTCTCTTGTCAGACGGTCGCACAATCTAAGCTGTTTGCCGTGGAAGCCCTCGACCTTCGCTTCTCCAATGGTGAGCTTCGCACTTATGAGCGTATGAAGCCAAATGGCCGTGATGCCGTGATGGTTGTCCCGGTGACTGAGCAAGGAGACTTGCTCCTTGTTCGAGAGTTCGCAGCTGGCACCGAACGCTACGAACTGGGCTTTCCGAAAGGATTGATTGACCCAGGAGAAACGCCACACCAAGCCGCAGATCGAGAGCTCAAAGAAGAAATCGGTTTTGGTTCGAACATTCTCACACCATTAAAGCAAGTCATCCTTGCTCCTTCTTACTTCTCAAGCAAGATGACTTTGTTCTTAGGACAAGGTTTATACCCTGAAAGACAACAAGGTGACGAGCCAGAACCATTAGAGGTAGTTCGCTGGCCGCTAGCACAAGCAGAAGAGTTACTTACTCACCTCGACTTTTGTGAGGCACGTAGTATCACTGCACTGATGTTGGCACTAAAGCACTTACCAAACACCACTCACAACCAAAATCAATAAGGCCAACCAGGCGCGCAATAATTGTGAGAAAGGACTATTACTTATGCCAATGACAAAAGATCTATCACATTTACTTCCACAAGTTATCGAGATCGCTCGCAGTGCGGGTCAACTGATTCTCGATATCTACGAAAACAAGCAATATGAAGCGTATACCAAAAGCGACGAAACCCCAGTCACTAGTGCCGACATTGCTGCTCATAAACTGATTACGAAGCAATTGAGTGAACTAACACCCGATATCCCGGTACTTTCAGAAGAAGCCGCAGATATCAGTTTAGAACAGCGAGCGAAATGGGATCGATACTGGCTCGTCGATCCACTTGATGGCACACAAGAGTTCATCGCACGCAGTGGCGACTTTGCGACCATCATTGCACTGATCGACAACAACAAGCCAACCATGGGTGTGGTTTATGGTCCTGTTTCTGGTGTCACTTACTATGCCTACAGCGGCAAGGGAGCATGGAAAATTCCTGACATGTCTGAAAGCGTGAAAATTCAGACTCACAAGCACGAAAGTCCGGGGCAAAACATCGCTATCGCCATCAGTCGTCGTCAAGATATCAACCGTATTACTGGTCGCATGAGCAGCGCTTGGAACTATGACTTGATCCCACTCGGCTCTGCCGCACTCAAAGCATGCCTTGTTGCTGAAGGCGCTGTGGACTGTTACTTACGTCTAGGTCCAACTGGCGAGTGGGATACTGCTGCTACGCAGTGCATTGTGGAAGAAGCGGGCGGACGCATTCTCAGCACACAACTTGAACCGCTGTCTTACAATGAGCGCGAGACGTTGGAGAACCCAAACTTCATCGTACTGGGTGACGCGGATTTGCCTTGGGACGAGATTCTACAGCGCAAGGATTGATCACAATCCAACCTTCATTACTAGATTTTAAAAAGGTCACCAATCAACTTCGTGGCCTTTCTTTTTGCCTCTTGTACAGCGATAGGAGCATTTAGCCTACGATAACCCAAATGCTCTTTTAGCTGTACGCATCAATACTATTAAGTTAAAAATCATAATCTTATATAAGTAGCCAATCATCTGATGAATTTCTTGTACAGCGAATTTAGGGTTTGGCCTACTATGATCCAAAAGCAAAAAGAGCTGCACAGTGGCAGCTCTTTGATGACGCTATGAATTCCAAGTTTGGCTAAAAGCGCCCTTGATAATTAAACTCGTATTGGCCTTGAGCATTTGGATTACCTAGCCACTTAAGCTGCTCACCCATGCTCGATGGAAATTCCGCACCAGGTTTGAACCAAGCTTTAGTTGAATAGCGCTGATTTGGCATTAGCTCAGCAGAAAACGCTGCTGAAACTTGCTTACTCTTCTGCTCGCCCGATGTCGATAATACGCTGTCTTTGCAACTCAGGTCGGCAATAACAGGACCAAGCTCAAGGCTGCCTAGCGGGCTTTGAATGCCACTTGCACTCCAAACTAACGTACCTTCGCCTGTCTTACACCAAGGAGCCGCATACGTCGCATGACGTATATTTAGCTCAAGTTGACCATCTACGCTAACTGGAACTGGAAGGCGTGTCTGCTCAACCACTTTTGCTGCGGGGATAGAAGCAACCACATTTTCCGCATACGGACCGCTGCCGAGACTGTAGCCAACCAAACCACGCCCACGAACATCCATATCGCTACCACGACCAAAACGTACAGCAAACTCTGCTTTACCAGTAAATAAGCCCGATAGTTGAAAATCCCAGTTAACTTCACCTAAGTTTTGGCGCTGCCAATACACGGAAGAGGCTTTACCCTGCCACACGGTGCCCTGAGCGTTTTGAATATCCAGCCCTCTCACCTGAGGTACCTGTTGCATAACCCAAGATACAGGCAACCCTGCAACTAAACTAAATGAGAAAAAGGCAACAAATATAAAGACGTAAAGAAGTACTCGCTTCACCCTAACCTCGCTTAAACTGCAAACGGTTGACATCAATCATACCGGCTTGCTCGGTACGATCGATATCCAAAAACTCCACTTCAATACCCTGTTGTTCTTTTAGGTAACGGAGCCAATCCACGAATTGATTAAACGCAAGTGGTTTAATCCACACTTGCACACTTTCATTTCGTGGCTGGACTCGAATCAGCTCAACCTTATAACGACGGGCGGAGGAAGAAACAATCTGGTTCAGCGGTTGAGTTGAATAGCTTACACCACCACTTCTACGTAACGCGGTAATATCATCGGCCTTATCTTCGACCCAACTAAGTAACTGTTTTTCAGTTTGGATTCGAGATTGAGCCAACTCGGCTCTTTGGGTGATAGGCTGCAGTATCCCCCAATAGATAATCCCAATGGCCGCCAACGCACCACAACCTAGCACTAACCGTTGCTCACGTTGCGAGATGCCACTCCACCAAGCCTGAATCGACATGATTAAATTTTTCATCCTGACCTCACAAACGCTTCAATACAAAGCTACCCATCACAACATTATCACTGCGATTGAGCTGCCCTTGTTCAACATTGAATTTTTCTGACAACTTCACTCTTGCTTGTTCGAATGGTTGGAAATCAGAGCTTCGAGCTTGAATTCTTACTTCACCTCGATTGCCATCATATTTAAAGCTTGTGATCTCTAAATCTTTTACTTGCCCCAATGTAGACGGCAGCGCAGCTAGCCACGCCATCATGGCCTCACCACCAGCCCCACCTGATAAGCGACGCTCTTCATCGTTCATTTGACGCTTTAAGTAGCTCACGGTTGGTATGCGCTTTTTACCGGGGAAGACTTGTCGGAAGATGCGTTCACTTTCAGCGCGATAGGCTTGGGCTTGCGCTTCATACTTGTGTACAGTAAAGAGCTGTTGAGCCACCAAGACCACCAGCAAAACTCCAGCGGCCACCGCTGTTTTTTGCCATACTTTCCAGTGCTTACCCCATGATGATTTGGGCTTGAACTCCCCAACCAGTACGTTGACATTGCTTTGCACACTGCCTTTTGCTAGCAAGGCCATTGGCATTTCAACTGGCTTTGCCACCCATACATCAGGTACGTTGTTATCTGGGATAGTACTGTAGCTTTCGAGTTTCCACTCTGTTTGCTCTTGCCCATAGGCAGAAAGATAAAGATCAAGCCATGCGCTATCTACTGCAGCACCGTGGTATTCGTTATGACGAATCAACCATTGCTCTCCCAGTGATACAGCCGTACTGTGCTCACTGACTGGCAGTGCCAAGACATCAGGAAGGATACGTTTGATAGTCAAACCTTGGCTAGTAAAACGCTGCAAAATGGTATGAATCCAAGCGCGCTCCACAGCACAAACATGAGCGCTATTCGCTTGCTTCTCTAAAACAGTAAAGTGCAGACTATCTACATCCTGTGCCACTTCATCTTCAACCAAGTAAGGCAGCATGCTATCAAACTGACGTGCCGCTCCAGGAGGAATATCCACCTCGGTCAGCACGACATCGCTAGCAGCAAGTAATGCAATGATCTGACGTTGCTCTGCGTAAGCCGCCAATTCATCTAAGTGTTCCCAACCAGCTAATTCTCCGCTGGCGATCACTTCCTGCTGTTGTGTAGACCATACCACCCAAGGTATGGTGCTTTGTTGTTCGCTACTCAGCCGAACGGTCAGAAACTCGCTCACTGATCCCTCCAAAACGACGGCGGACAACCGTCACTGTTTCTCGATTCGTACTTTGCAAAAGACTGCGGATTCGCACACGCGATTCATCCACTAAGACCTGAGCATCCAATTCAAAATAAGCACTATCTACACCCAGATAGCCTTTTGCTTTCTTCTTAATATCACCGCTGACGCCTGTCAGTTCAGACTCAGCCAAAAAATCATCAATACTGTCCCACCCATCGAACGGTCGCTTCTCTATCAGTTGTACAGCTTCACTGCTGCTCAACCCCGGAGAAAACATCGCAACCAATATCGGTGCTTGCTCAACTTCAATGGTATTCACGTTCAGTCGCCAATCGTCTGTCGGTATCGCACAAACCATCGGCGCAACATTTTGATATATCTCGCCACTTACTTGGTAAATTGAGCGTAGTTCGCTACTGTCGGCCATCAATCCATTAGGTGGCAAATAAGCAGGGTTCATACTTTCATAAGTGCTATCTTCAACCCCGGCAGTCGAACGTACCGAAGTGTCACTGTCAACATACTCCCATGTAGAGTCTGCGATCACCTCAGCTTGATAGGGCTCAACATTCGCTTCTTCCAAGAGTTTCAACCACGTTTGTACCAAGTATGGCCGAGCGGTTGGATCATTCGTTGGTTGAACACTAGCGAGAGCATTAAGGTTAAAGCACGCCTGTTTATCAACGATTCTTCCCGCAGCTTGCCCGTAATCCAACGGATAGATTTGATCTTTTATTGCCCATGGTTGGCTCAAATTGATGGTGTCACTGTCTTTGTAACTCTGCTCTATACCAATTTTAGCTAACGCTTCTACACCTAGACTGTACCAATAGGCTTGCTGGTAGTTTATTTGATTAGTTGCGCGCTGAAATTGCAAAAACAACCGTTCGGACATACTGGCAGCAACCGTCGCCATGATTGCTAGAAGCATCAATACAATAATTAAAGCAACACCACGCTGACGATTAGCCATTGTTGTTGCCTCCTGATTCACTCTTCTCTCCCGATTGGAATTCACCATCTGGAGTAAGATACGTTCGGCTGATCTCACCATAATCCTTTAGCGTCAGCACAACAGACACCGCTTTGGGTAGCGAATCGGCGGAATCCCAGTCTTTTTTCCACTGTTTACCGTCATAAAATCGGAGGTTGAACTCTTCAACCTCTGTCAGCAAAGGCGTGACAATACCTTGTTGAGCCACTGGTGTATCAGGATAGCGCCACCACACTCGCTGAAGAACGTTATCTTTAATCCGATAGCCGACTTTTGTCACTTCACCACGCGGAAACTGTTGTTGCGGGTTATGCCAACCTAAACGAGTAAACATGACGCCTTTGGCGTCGGAATCCAATAAGTAGTCTGACCAAAAAATCAGCTGCTTTGCTGGCTCTTCACCATTCGTACGACTGTGTCTGATGGCCATTTGGCGAAAGTCATTATCCATCATGACCATCGCTCGTTGCAGCTCATTAAGACGTTGGATCTTTTCTTGCGATAAAACGTCACTGCGCTGAACCTGGCTAACCACTTGGTATGCAGCAACACTTAAACTGGCAAAAATAGCAATGGATACCAACACCTCAATTAAGGTGAAACCTTTATGGCGAGTGGTTCGCCTCGCCGTGTATTTACTTGTCCACATAACTTCGTACCGTTACGATTGGACTGGCGCTTTTTTCTACCGCAACACTTACATCAAATGCTTTCAGCAATGGCTGCGTTGTCGCAACTGGCGTCACTTTCCAATACCACGTTCGACCGGCAAGTTCTTCGGTGCCCTTTTTCGCTTTCAACGCACTGCTGTCTAACATTACGTTGGCCATTTGGTTATCAACAACCATTGCTGCAAACATTTTTTCTTCTAAATAACTGACGGTATTAATGTGTTGGCTGACTGAGCGAATGACACTGATTGCTGCCGTTGCAAAAATGGCTAATGCAACCAATACCTCTAGTAAAGTCATGCCTCTAACTCGGTGATGCGATATACCCATAATGCTTGCTCTAGAAGATCGCATTGTCATCCTCTTCCACCTCGTCACCAGGAGCGTATAGTTTTATTTCCCCTGTTTCTTTACCAATAACACGCCAACCGTCGTTCTCTGCATCACCGTCTTGTGGATAAAATGACAACGTGAAAGGGGTTAGCTCGGCACTGGAAAAGATAAACACTTGTGGTGGCTTCTCTTTCTTCTTTTCCTCTTCATCAGCAAACATATCTTCATCAAATAATGATCCCGGCTCAAATAAGCGGTCATCTTTATCCCAAGCACCACCACCTAATTCAAGTTGGATTGCGATTCCATCTTCCAACTTGGTACTACTTGGAATCTGCTTCAACTCCAAAGGTTGCCAGCCATCCTCAGTTAGGTTTAATAAAGCATAGGTTGATTTTGCGTCATCAACGCGAACGCCAAAGTCTTTACCACTCAACACGGCTTCTTCATTTAGCAATTGCACTCGCTGATAAAAGCTTTGTGCGTATTGTTTGGATAAGTCTTTCTGACTGGTAGGTAAAGTAGTAATAACCGCCACAGCGGTAAGCGATAACAAAACCAGCACCAATAGAATTTCTATTAATGTAAAACCGAGGTGTTTTTGCATTCGCTTCATCAGTGCTGGTTTAAGCTAGGGCTTATTGGAAATCTTGCATGTTCCAGTTGCCAATATCAGCAGCTGGACCTTCACCACCCTCTTGACCATCTGCACCTAACGTGAAGATATCAATGGTGCCATTGTCACCAGGGCTTAGGTACTGGTACTCGTTACCCCATGGGTCATTTGGTAGACGCTTGATGTAACCACCATCACGGTAGTTGCGAGGCTCTGGGTTAGACGGCTTAGAAACTAATGCTTCCAAACCTTGATCCGTTGTTGGGTAAACGCTGTTATCCAACTTGTACATGTCTAATGCGTTTTCTAATGCCACGATGTCGGTAATCGCTTTTTGTTGATCGGCTTTCTCTTTATTACCTAGCAAGTTAGGCACAACAAAGCTTGCCAAAATACCCAAAATAACAACAACAACCATCACTTCTAACAGCGTAAAGCCCTGTTGTTTACTACGTTTCATTTTCATTATTTTCTCCGAAAGTTAGATTCAAGCCATTGCCACTATAGACAAGCCTTGACCCAGAATTTATCCACTCATTAAGTTATTCATTTCAAGCATTGGCATCAATGTCGCCATAACAATAAACAGTACGAGTCCTGCCATCAAAGCAATCAGGGCTGGCGTAAAGATGCCTAACGCAATATTGACCGTCGATTCAAAGTTCTGATCTTGGTTATCCGCTGCACGCGTCAACATACTCTCCAACTCACCACTTTGCTCACCACTGGCAATCATGTGCAGCATCATTGGCGGGAATAAACGAGTTTGATCTAAGGCTTTACGTAAGCTGGCGCCTTCACGCACATTGTCTGCGGCTAATAAGACTTGCTGCTTCACAAAGCGGTTTGACATTACGTCAACAGCCACTCTCATGCCCTCTAAGATAGGGATGGCACTAGATGTACAGATAGATAATGTACGAGCAAAACGAGCCGTGTTGAGCCCTTTCGAAATTTTTCCAAGCAAAGGTAAACTAAGAATTTTTCGATCCCATGCTAGGCGAAAGTTAGGTTTTTGTAGTGCTAATTTTAAGCCGTAGAATAACACCACCAGCACGACAAAAATCACGAGCCCCCACTCTTGAACAAACTCACTGGCAGCCAGCAAAATTTGTGTAGACTGAGGTAACTCTTGTCCCATCTGAATGATTGGTTCAATGATCTTTGGCACCACTGTTGCCAGTAGGAAGGAGACAATACCGACAGCAAATACCACCAACACCACAGGGTAAATCATGGCTTGCATCAGCTTAGAACGCATTTTCTGACGATTTTCTACGTAATCAGCCAAGCGTTCTAGAACCGTATCGAGATGACCAGACTTTTCACCTGCGGCCACCATTGAGCGAAATAGCTCATCAAAGATATGTGGATAATCAGCCAAGCTGTCCGCCAACGGATAGCCTTCCGTCACTTTAGAGCGCACAGCAGCGATCATGGTGCGAATACGAGGCTTTTCTGCTTGTTCAGATACCGCTTTTAAACACTCTTCCAGTGGCATACCAGACTGAACCAATGTCGAAAGCTGACGCGTGATAAGCGCAAGCTCTGCGGTTTTAATACCACGTTTGAACCCACCGGAAGCGCCTGAAGACTTAGCAGCTTTCGCTTTAGCTTCAACGACTTCAATCGGCACCATTCCTTGTTCTTTCAAACGCTGACGGACTTGACGAGCGTTGTCACCTTCAATAGTGCCTTTCTTTCGCTTCCCCGTCGCATCGAGTGCTTTGTACTCAAAAGCCGCCATTACGCTTCCTTAGTCACCCGCATCACTTCCTCTAGAGAGGTGATACCACGGCGCACTTTGCTCAAGCCATCACTGCGAATACTTGGCGTATGTGAACGAATCATTTTTTCAATTTCTTGTTCACCCGCTTCGCGATGAATCAATTCTTGAACGTTCTCATCGAGCATCAAGAGTTCATGAATACCAGTACGGCCGCGATAGCCTTTTTGGTTACAGGTTTCACACCCTTTCGCGCGATGCAATGTCAGTGAGTCATGCTCTGTTAAACCAAATAACTTCTTCTGTTCATTGTCGGCTTCATAAGGTTCTTTACAGTCTTGGCAAAGTGTTCTTACCAAACGCTGAGCAAGGACACCAAGCAATGAAGAAGATATTAAGAATGGCTCGATCCCCATATCACGCAGACGCGTTATCGCGCCAACCGCGGTATTGGTGTGCAGAGTCGACATAACCAAGTGGCCAGTCAAAGACGCTTGAACCGCGATCTGTGCGGTTTCTAAGTCACGAATCTCACCAACCATTACCACGTCCGGGTCTTGACGAAGAATCGCACGTAGACCACGAGCAAACGTCATATCAACTTTCGGGTTCACTTGCGTCTGGCCGATACCATCAATATCAAATTCGATCGGGTCTTCTACAGTAAGGATGTTGCGTTCGTTGCTGTTGATCTCTTGTAAGCCAGCATACAAGGTTGTTGATTTACCTGAACCTGTTGGACCAGTAACCAAAATAATGCCGTGCGGACGACCAATCAGATGACGGAAATTATCATGAACAGAAGGCGTCATGCCCAAGCTGTGTAAGTCTAGACGAGTCGCGTTCTTATCTAACAAACGCATTACCACTCGCTCACCATGCGATGAAGGCATGGTAGAAACACGAACATCGACAGCTCGGCCACCAATACGCAGAGAAATACGACCATCCTGTGGCACGCGCTTTTCCGCAATATCCAGTTTTGCCATTACTTTTACACGAGACACAAGTAATGGCGCGAGTTTACGACTTGGAGCTAAGACTTCACGCAAGACACCATCTACCCGAAAACGGATAGACAATGTTTTTTCAAACGTTTCGATGTGAATATCTGATGCCCCTTCTTTGATTGCCTCGCCAAGCATGGCGTTGATCAATTTAATAATGGGCGCATCATCTTCCGACTCAAGCAAGTCCTCATTTTGCGGCAGCTCCTCAGCTAATGAGAAGAAGTCATCATCGGCACCAATGTCTTCCATCAGTTGACGCGCTTCTGAAGAGTCACGTTGATAAGCTTCAGTCAGTTTTTTGTCGAACGCCTCTTTATCAAGGGGCTGAGGGACAAATGCATGTTTTAGCACGCGTCTAACTTCAACCAAAGCCGCTGCACTCAGCGGCTCTACGTAATACAGCACTGGAGGGCGCTCAGGGTGTTCTGTCTCCAATACCAGTTTAAAGCGGTTAGCAAAACTGAATGGCAGACGACGCAAGCTTGGCGCGGTGTCTAGCATATCAACCATTACTTCACTTCCATTTGATCGATAAAGGCTTGAATTTCAGGCGCCAATTGACGTTCATGGCCAAACTCAGGCATTACCGGAATCTTAGAATCTTCCATCAACTTCAGGCCTTCTTGCGCTTTGTATAGCTGCTCTGCACGGATAAAGTTGTACTTACGCTGGGTAATACCATCGGCGGTCATACCATCACGAATGATCGTTGGCTTGATGAAAACCATCAGATTGCGCTTTTCAGTTTGAGTACTGGTTGACTTAAACAAGTGGCCAATCACTGGAATGTCACCCAGTAGTGGCACTTTAGACTCGCTTTCTAATGCGCGCTCATCAACCAAGCCACCAAGTACTAGCATTTGACCATCTTGAATCATGACCGACGTGTTTAGCTGACGTTTAGCAAAGCGAACGTCTACTGCACCATTTGCGCCCAGTACATTTGATACTTCTTGTTCAATGTTCAACTGAACAGAATCGCCTTCGTTGATCTGTGGTACCACCTTCAACTTGATGCCCACTTCTTTGCGATCAACCGTTTGGAATGGGTTATCGTTGTTCGAGCCAGCAGTTGAACCAGTAATAACCGGAACTTCTTCACCAACGATGAATGACGCTTCACCGTTATCCATAACAGTAATGCTTGGAGAAGACAGAATGTTTGAGTTTGAGTCAGAAGCAACGGCACTGATTAATGCAGTCCAGTCCCCCATAACAATACTCATCGCAGCGCCATTCACACCACCCAAGGCGGCTGCTAACGTTGAGTAATCGCCTTGCTCAGTCGTCGTTTCGTTACGTAGGAAGTTACCATCAACATCATAAACCGCTTTTGTGGTTGTGGTGTCTTTCGCTTCTTCCAAACCAACCATGACCTGGCCAATCGGAGCACCAGTATTGCCATACTGAATCACCGCCCCCGTTTCTAGCGAGCCCCACTGAACACCTAAGTTAATGCCATCACCTTCGGACATTTCTACAATCAGTGCTTCAATCAGAACTTGAGCACGACGAATATCCAGTTGAGAAATTACGTCTTGGAGTGCCATCATGATATCTGGCGGCGCCGTCAACACTAGAGAGTTGGTCGCTTCATGGGCAGCAATCACCACTTCACCACGCTTAGCTGAAGAGGCTCCTTTTTGACCCGCTTGTTTTTCCGCTTGCAGGTTATCAGATACGCCTTTCAGTACATCCACCAAGTCTTCCGCTTTAGCATACTTAAGGTAAACCACACGGTTGTTGCCTTTGGTTGCCATTTCCACGTCAAGTTGGCGAATCAAACGTTTCAGACGCGCGCGGACTTTAGGGTCACCAGAAATCAGAATCGAGTTAGTACGCTCATCCGCTACGATTTTTGGCTCTAGGAACTCTGGCGTGCTCTTTTGATTAGTCGTTTTATTCAACGCTTCAACGATACGTACCATCTCAGCGGCTGAAGCATTACGTAGTTCTACCAGCTCAATTTCTTTATCACCCGCTTGGTCAACACGCTTAATGATTTCAGCAAGACGGTTTACGACCGCAGCACGCCCTGTGATCAAAATGATATTCGCAGGGTCGTAATGAACCACGTTACCAGCACCAGCGTTGTCGATCAGCTGACGAAGCAAAGGAGACAGCTCACGTACAGACACATTACGTACCGCAACAACACGTGTAATCACACTGTCGCCTTTGGCACTCGCATCGCCGAGTACAGGAATAGCCGACGTTTTAGAGTCTTTCGCTTTGATAACTTTTAATACGCCATTGTCCATTTCCACAACTGCGTAACCGTACACTTCAAGTACGTTAAGAAAGAAGCTGTAATATTGCTCTTCATTCAGTACATCGTAGCTGCGTACGTCGATCTTACCGCGCACCGATGGATCAACAATAATGGTCTTCTCTAGGTTTCGACCAACAATGTTAATGAACTCTTGAATGTCCGTGCCTTTGAAGCTCGCGCTAAAATCATTCGCGATTGCGCCTGGGGTGCAGAGTAGGCTGCCAGCAAGTAGCCACGCGCTTTTGCTTAACCAATGTTTCACGTATGTCTCCCTGAACTTACGCTTAGTGCCTAAGTATTAAAATTGGATATAGATGTCGTACTGTTGGCCATCTCGCTCAACAGTTAAGTTCAATTCTTGCAGGTTACTCATTTCCTGAGCGAGTTTTGCTAGTGAAGAAGGATCACGTAAGTCGATACCATTTAGCTCCACAGCAATATCACCTGCTTGTAAACCTACATCATTAAATAAAGAAGCTTCACGCCCTGGTGAAACGCGATAGCCGATCGTATTGCCATCCTTCTTTACTTCTGAAATGCTGATGTAGTTAAAAACTCGTTTAGGGTCACGTGCAATCTCAGCACGGATCTGATCCAGCTTCTCTTCAGAAACAGAAGCCTTTTCAACATTACTTTTTGCCACGGGTCTTGATTGCGTGCTCTGGGAGAGCTTCTTGTACTCAACCCCTTCAAGCATCAAGGTTTCATCTCGTCCTTGGTTATCGATAATCACACGATCTACCAAGACAGCTTTTAACTTCGCTCGAGTACCTTCAATTTCCTCACCAATACCATAAGTCGCTTGTTTACCACGATTGGCAATAACCGCGAGACTGGTATTCGCATTCGAACTTGCTACAGCACCTACCAAGGTAAGGTTCAAACGCGTTTTAGGGGCGTCTTTTACGATCGGTTGCTCAACCACAACGGGCTTTTGCTCATTGTACTTTCCAAATAGGTTGGCATTTTGGATCGCTGAGAAGTCGATGGCATCAGATTTATTGGTACTGACCGAAGAACTAGAAGATGGCTGCCATTTAGCAATGCCAGAGGATTGAGGCATTGCAAGCCAAACCAATTGACCTAATACCCACCCGATCATTGCAATCAATATGCACGTTGCTACCAAACTGAGTTTAGATTGAATAGCGAGATTGTTGGACTTAATCCGAGCCAATAGCGGGCTACTCAACAATCCAGCATTTAGCTCCAAACGCTTCACTTAATAAATTCCTTTATTGTTACGCTCGCCGATGAACACTCAAAATGACCGACGTTACCCTGAAAAATTTGCAACAACTTTACTAGTCAACAAAGAGCAGTGAACTATATCACAAGATAGTTTTTGCTCTGTTTTCTTATGCCGTTTTTGCCAACTCCCTTGAAAAAATTAGGCCTTGACTCCATTTGTAGGTGAATAATCCACCACTCGATATCACATTTATCGCAGTGATTAGATACGACAGAGTTATATGAGTTCCATAAATGAAGCCGTAAGGCTAGATAAATGGCTGTGGGCGGCCAGATTTTACAAGACACGCTCCATCGCTCGGAATATGGTCGATGGCGGCAAAGTCCATTATAATGGACAACGAAGCAAGCCAAGCAAGATCGTTGAACTTGGAGCCGAGGTGCGCTTACGCCAAGGTAATGAAGAGAAAATCGTGATAATCGAGAAAATCTCAGATCAACGTCGTGGTGCACCGATCGCTCAAACGCTTTACAGCGAAACCACTGAAAGTATAGCTAAACGTGAAGAACACGCTAAGCAGCGTAAGCTTAACGCCCACAATCCAAGTCCGGAACGCCGCCCTGATAAAAAGCAGCGCCGAGACATCATTAAGTTCAAACACCAATAAAAGCCGGAATTACTGACGAGGAAAGCACTCCATGGCAAACAATGTTTTAAACCGCTACTTATTCGAAGATCTTTCAGTACGTGGCGAGTTGGTACAATTGGATGAAGCATACCAACGTATTATCTCCAGCAAGGAATATCCGGCAGCACTACAAAAACTGTTGGGTGAGCTACTCGTTTCGGCCACTCTTTTAACTGCAACTTTGAAGTTCGAAGGCTCAATCACTATCCAGCTGCAAGGTGATGGTCCTGTATCACTCGCAGTAATCAACGGCGACCACGATCAGAAAATCCGCGGCGTTGCTCGCTGGGAAGGCGACATTGCTGATGATGCAAGCCTGCACGACATGATGGGTAAAGGTTACCTAGTGATCACTATTGAGCCGAAGAAAGGCGAACGTTACCAAGGTGTGGTTGGCCTAGAAGGCGAAACATTGGCTGACGTAATCGAAGGCTACTTCGCAAACTCAGAGCAGTTAAAAACGCGTTTGTGGATCCGCACTGGTGAACACGAAGGCAAAGCGCACGCAGCTGGTATGATGATTCAAGTCATGCCTGATGGTACTGGCACGCCAGAAGACTTCGAACACCTAGAGCAACTCACGGACACGGTAAAAAATGAAGAGCTGTTCACGCTACCAGCAAACGAACTGCTATACCGTCTCTACAACCAAGATAAAGTTCGTCTATACGAACCACAGCCTGTGGAATTCCACTGTGGTTGTTCTCGTGAGCGCAGTGGTGCAGCGATCATCACGGTTGATAAAACTGAAATTTATGACATTTTAGCAGAAGAAGGATCAATTTCTTTACATTGTGATTACTGCGGCACGTCATACACGTTCGACGAATCTGAAGTAACGGATCTGTACACTCAGTCAACTCCAGACAATAAAATCGTGCATTAATTTTCATAGCTTAACAAGCTTGTAATTTACCCTTCAAAAGGCCAGCATCATGCTGGCCTTTTTGTGATCAAACCCACGTATAACCTTGCTTCCAACGTAATAAAGCAACTGCTTAATTTTAAATAATTAATAATTATTTTGCTCTAGCGCAAAGGTTTGCGCGCACGATAAACTATTCGTACCGATATGTGACGGGTTACCTAAAACCACAATGAAATCATGGATATTTTTTGAGCTATCTCCCTGTTTTCTCCCCGCCCCGTTGCTAGCATGGTGAGCAGATAAAATTAAAACATTCTTACAAAATCCCTACAAAAATCCTTATAAGGAGCACCTATGACCGTTATGGAACATACAAAGGCTGCAACACTTGATCTAACCAAACACGGATTGCACAACGTGAAAGAGGTTGTTCGCAACCCAAGCTACGAAATGCTGTTCGAGGAAGAGACCCGTGCTGACCTAACTGGTTATGAACGTGGTGTGGTTACAGAACTCGGCGCGGTTGCCGTAGACACTGGTATCTTTACTGGTCGCTCACCAAAAGATAAGTACATTGTTAAAGATGCAACGACAGAAGAGCACATGTGGTGGACTTCTGACGCAGTGAAAAACGACAACAAAGCAATAAACAAAGAAGTATGGGACGACCTAAAAGAGCTAGTGACTAACCAGCTTTCAGGTAAGCGCCTATTTGTGATTGACGGTTATTGCGGTGCAAACCCAGACACTCGTTTGAGCATTCGAGTGATCACTGAAGTAGCATGGCAAGCACACTTCGTGAAAAACATGTTCATCCGCCCAACAGAAGAAGAATTGGCAACGTTTGAGCCTGATTTCGTGGTAATGAACGGTGCGAAATGCACCAACGAGAAGTGGGAAGAGCACGGTCTGAACTCAGAAAACTTCACTGTATTTAACCTAACAGAGCGCATGCAGCTGATCGGTGGTACGTGGTACGGCGGAGAAATGAAGAAAGGTATGTTCGCCATGATGAACTACTTCCTGCCGCTTAAAGACATCGCATCGATGCACTGTAGTGCAAACATGGGTGAAGAAGGCGACGTTGCGATCTTCTTCGGCCTATCTGGCACAGGTAAAACCACCCTATCAACTGATCCTAAACGCGCACTGATTGGTGATGACGAGCACGGTTGGGATGACGACGGCGTATTCAACTTCGAAGGTGGCTGTTACGCTAAGACCATCAAGCTATCGAAAGAGGCTGAGCCTGATATCTACAACGCGATCCGCCGCGACGCACTACTAGAGAACGTTACGGTTCGCAGCGATGGTTCTATCGACTTTGATGATGGTTCTAAGACTGAGAACACCCGTGTGTCTTACCCACTTCATCACATCGACAACATCGTTAAGCCAGTATCGAAAGGTGGCCACGCAAACAAAGTGATCTTCCTATCGGCTGACGCATTTGGCGTACTACCTCCAGTGTCTAAGCTGACACCAGAGCAAACTAAGTACCACTTCCTATCTGGCTTTACTGCTAAGCTAGCGGGCACAGAGCGTGGTATCACGGAGCCAACGCCTACCTTCTCAGCGTGTTTCGGTGCAGCATTCCTAACACTACACCCAACTAAATATGCTGAAGTACTAGTAAAACGTATGGAAGCAGCAGGTGCTGAGGCTTACCTAGTCAACACTGGTTGGAACGGTAGCGGCAAGCGTATTTCTATCCAAGATACGCGCGGTATCATTGACGCCATCCTAGATGGTTCGATTGAAAACGCTCAAACTAAACATATCCCTATCTTCAACCTAGAAGTGCCGACTGCTCTACCAGGTGTAGACCCAAGTATTCTTGATCCACGCGATACTTATGTTGACCCACTACAATGGGAAAGCAAAGCCAAGGATTTAGCAGAACGCTTTATCAATAACTTTGATAAATACACGGATAATGCAGAAGGCAAATCACTTGTAGCTGCTGGCCCGCAAGTTGACTAAGCTCAACGTGATTTAGTTACAAAAACACTTCACAAGCCCCTCTTTTGAGGGGCTTTTTATTGAAACCTCTTCAATATTGATACACTCTAAGCAGCAAGCTGGCCAAAGGTTCTCAATGGAATGAAGACAGTAATAAGGATTCTCACACTCGCTCTTGTCATATTGATTTGTGTACCAATCGTACTCGCGGGCTTGTTAACGACATCATACGCACCACAAACATGGCAGCTTATCTCACAGCCATTCCCCCTTAATTGGCAAGCCAAAAGTGTCCATTACCAATTTCCTTATCATATTTCTCTGCAGGGGGTAACAACATCCTCAGAGCAAATACCCTACATTGAACAAATCGACCTCTGGTTCAATCCAGATATCAGACGCGATAACCAATGGATACTAGACAGCCTGTTAATTGATGGCGTTGAAGCGCAGCATGGCCTGCCAGAAGTCCAAGTTCCAAGCAATATTTGGCTTCACCAACTCGCTCTAAAGAACATCAACTATGCTGATGACCGTTATACTGCTCGAAACGTAAATATTCAGATCCAAGATCCAATCTGGCTAACAAAAACACAAACCATACCCTATGGTGAGATTCAGTTGTCTGCCGACCAACTCTACTGGAAAGGGGAAGCGTTCAATCAACTGCTGCTTGATATCGATTACAAAGCGCAAGACAGCACGCTTTATGGCGCTTCATTTAACTGGCGTGGCAGCGAGGTCTCCGGTCAGGGAGAGCAGTACTCGCAAGGCTGGTCACTGGTAAATGTGACCGTAGATAAACTGAAAATCGATAACCTACAACTGCAATCTTTACTCACCAAACCATGGCAAGCACTGCCAATTAATATCACTCATATCAATAGCCTCGATCTATTGAACGCAGATATCGAGTACGGCGATTGGCACTGGCAAAACCTAGAATTGTCTCTCGAAAATGCCTCCCTACCACTGTCACTATGGAACACAACGGCACAGATTTCTCTGCAAGCCGACAGTGTCAGCTTTCAAGATCAAACTGCGGTAGAGCCTCGCTTGAATGCCCAGTTCAAACCGGGGGCGATTCAACTGCAAGAGCTGAGCTTGGATTGGCAACAAGGCACAATACAGCTATCAGGCATGTTTGAACCAAAGCATTGGACAATTAACAACGCCACCGTCAGTGGATTAAAATGGGCTATCCAGCCTGATGATAAAACCGACTGGTGGCAATTCACCACAGAAACGCTCCAGAAAGTCAATGTGAAGCAATTAGAGATTGAACGCAGCCAAGTTATCCAGTTATCTAAACAACCTTACTGGCAGCTTTCTGGGTTGAATTTGGAAGGTAACCAACTCGAAATAAAACACAGCAATGACAACTGGGGTATTTGGAACGGCAAGCTTGATGCTAGCGTTGTTAACGCCAGCTACGATCAAGTCATCACATCACACGCAGCAATTTCAACACGAAGTGATAATGGCTTGTGGCAACTGACGCGTTTGTTCGCCCCTCTGGAGCAAGGCTATATTGAAGGCTTAGGACAAATCGACCTTAGCACCACCAGCCAACCTTGGACGCTTAACCTCAACGCCGATGGACTCCCTCTGCAACTGTTCCACCCTTACTTACCAACGGTGCTCGCGGTCAATGGTTTCTCTGACTTAAGCCTCGACTTAAAAGGCTTAGCCGGCGATCAAAATATGCTTGCTTACAGCTTGTCAGGCGAAGTGGAAGCCAATCTGCGCGATACCACCTTAAAGTCACAAGCTGATGATTCACTCAAGGCGATCACCTTCAGCCCGCTGCGTTTACGTGCCCAACGCGGCGAAGTGAAGTTTCAACCAGTGACCATTTCAGGCAAAGCCATCTCGGGTAACCTTTCCGGAGAGTTTGATATGGCGAACAACCCAATTAGTGGTGTGATTTATCAGCTCAGAGAAACATGTGGTTCGATTCAAGGTGACCTGCTGAGTGGAGAAGTCAAAGCAAATGAATGCGTCAATATGTCAAAACAGACTGAGCCAGAAGAACCCAAACAGAGTTCACCGAAAGCGACGAACAGCACCAGCATTAAACCAATCAACTTAGAGCAATATGAGGAAGAATTAAGTGAAGAAGTGGTAGAAGAAAAAGAACCTACTGCTGCGCCGCCCTCAGAAGAGCAGCTTATCTCTGTTCAAGAAAGCTCCCTTATCGAAGAAAAGTCATCTGAAGAAAGCGCTACTTCAGAAGCAGATAACTCCAAGATAGAACCGGGCGCATCGCAAGAGCAAGATGCGCCACAAGAAGCACTAAAATCAACGGACCTAACAGCTGAGTAGCTTAGAGTAATTCGGCAGCAACATGTACGTACCAACAAAATCCACCGCAGGCACGTCGCCACTGTAAATCACCACGTGGATAACAATGCGCGCTTTACGCCCTGATGCGAGCCTGTCCAAATCACCACTGATACCATCTAGTGATGTACTCGCGACAGGGTTCTCTTCGACAGGATGGCGATAACGAATCGAACTGTCTGCCAATACAATATCACCGTGCAAACCACGCTCTTTCATTAACAACCACGCCATCCCCCACCCTGTAAGCGTCGCCAAGGTAAAGGCTGAACCAGCAAACATGGTATTATGTGGATTCAAATTCGGGTTAAGCTGTGCGCTGCATTCAAACTGATAGCCGGTGTATTGGTTAATTTTAATCCCCATTTTATCGGCAATTGGGATCTGCGCTTCCCAACGTTGTTGCAGCTCAGTACACCATTCAGGTCGACGAAGCACATCGGCCATCGGATCAAGTGGCTTTACCATTTGTTGGTGACGCACTGGACCGCGCTCGTCTGTGAGTTCACCGCGACGCTCGAAACCATTTTTTTCATAGAAGGCAATGGCATCTTCACGTGCATTACATACCAGACGCTTCGCCCCTTCTTGTCGTGCCAGAGACTCAAGCGCCACCAGCACCAGTGAACCCATGCCTTTGCTGCGACGGTTGTTTTTTACCGCCATGTAACGGATCTGACCGTCGTTATCTGGGGTAATGTACAAACGACCGATCGCCATCGGACGGCCACGACCGTCGGTAATCATCCGGTGATGGCTCATACCATCATACTCATCACGCTCAGAGCCTACAGGCATGCGCCATGGTTCTCGCAGCATCTGCCAACGAAATTGATAGTACTTGTTAAGCTGATTTTCAGTTTTTGGAGTTATAAGT
Source organism: Vibrio sp. SCSIO 43153 (assembly GCF_023716625.1). NCBI lineage: Bacteria > Pseudomonadati > Pseudomonadota > Gammaproteobacteria > Vibrionales > Vibrionaceae > Vibrio > Vibrio sp. SCSIO 43153. Next base: position 111,061 of record NZ_CP071855.1, on the reverse strand, counting down.
TTGAACATATCAATCCTTTGAAAGCACAAATCAAATACAAGCCATAAGGCAAATAACCCAAGTAAAATCAATTCACTTGGGCTTAAAGCTTAGACTATGCAGCTAAGGTTTCCAGATTAGACCTGTAACCAAAAAGTCACCGGGCCGTCATTAATCAATGACACTTTCATGTCTGCTGCAAAGCGGCCACGTTGCGTTGGCAGTACTTCCTCACACAGATCTGAAAAGTAGTCATATAAACGCTCTGCATCCGCAGGATGCGCGCCGCGAGAAAAGCCTGCGCGAGTGCCCTTTTTGGTGTCGGCTGGTAACGTAAATTGAGACACCACCAAAACCTTACCATTCACTTGTTTGACGTTGAGGTTCATTTTGCCTTCATCATCTTCAAACACACGATAAGTGGTTACACGCTCCATCAAACGTTTTGCTTTTGCTTCATCATCGTCCTTTTCTACTCCAAGTAGGACAAGTAGACCTTGGTCGATTTCACCGACAACTTCACCGTCTACACGAACGGCTGCTTCACTGACTCGTTGAATTAGCGCTATCACGACTCTCGCTTCCTTCATCTGTTAATTGCAATTCAGCGGTCGAGTGTATCATTTCTAGGTCGTCACTCCAGTGCTCTCTTTCGCCCAGAGCGGCCGTGACTTCCGCGCCAATCAATACGATCAGCCAACACAAATACACCCACACAAACAGGATCGGAATCGCGGCAAGTGCGCCGTAAATCAGCTGGTATGACGGGAATTGGGTAATGTAGAACGCAAAACCTTTCTTACTCAATTCAAACAGCACCGCGGCGATAGCTGCACCAATGGCACCGTGAGACAGATAAACTTTTTTGTTTGGCACTAAGAAGTACAAACCCATGAATGCAAAGAATGACAATAACAATGGCAGCCAGCGCAAAAACAGGTTGTAAGCGCCCGATAAGGTTTCGTTTTCAATCAGCTTAAGCGATGTTACGTAAGAGGTTGCAGCAATACTCGCACCGACCAGAATCGGACCAAGGGTCAGCACCATCCAATACATGGAGAAAGAAAACACTGGGCGACGTTTGTCTTTCACTCGCCAGATGTAGTTTAAGTTCTTATCGATGTTGGAGATCAGCATCAGGGCTGCAACAAACAAAAACGCACCACCCACGGCGGTCATCTTGCCTGTGTTTGAGACAAACTCTTGCAACGCAGTTCTGACTGCATCACCAGAAGCGGGGACGAAGTTATCGATGATGTAACCCTGCAGCACTTCGCCGACATTCTCAAATACCGGAAACTTTGACAAAATCGACAGTAATACCGTCAACATCGGCACAATAGACAACAAAGTGATGTAAGCTAGATAGCCTGCATTAACGTTGACGCGATCGTGCGTCATACGCTTGAGCAAATATTTGAAAAACGCGACGCTCCCCGGCACGAGCTTGCTCAATCTCACCTTGTAACTCTCTGATAACTGGTTCATAGTTCATCCCATAAATTAGCGTCGAGGACATAAGAATGCCTTATTTATTAGCAATTGTACTATCAATTTTCACTTTGACAGGATGTCAGTCCGCATATTATTCAGCAATGGAGCAAGTGGGTTACCACAAGCGCGATATCATGGTAGATCGCGTGGAAGACGCCAAAGAGTCACAACAAGATGCACAAGAAGAGTTCACCAGTGCATTAGAAGCACTTTCTGCGCTGACCAACTTTGATGGTGGTGAACTGGAAAGCGTCTACAACAACATTAACGATAAATACGAAGACAGCGAAAAAGCGGCGCAAGACGTGCGCGACCGTATTGCTGCGATTGAAGATGTATCGGATGCCCTGTTTGATGAATGGCAAGGCGAGCTAGACCTGTACACCAGTGCGAAACTGCGTCGCTCTAGCGAACAGAAGCTGCGTGAAACCAAAGCGTCTTACAAAACCATGCTTAACGCCATGAAGCGTGCGGAAGACAAGATGACACCGGTTCTGAATACACTGCGTGACAACACGCTTTACCTAAAGCATAACTTAAACGCGAGTGCGATTGGCTCACTGAAAGGTGAATTCTCTAGCTTAGAGAAGGACATTCAATACGCAATTAAGCAAATGAATGCCGCGATTGCTGAATCAGACAAGTTCCTACAGCAGCTGAATCAAAAGTAATTCGATAAAGCCTCCTCCTCGTGAGGAGGTTTTGCTATTTAGCGGAAGAGCTAACTTATTCACCACGTAGTCACCCGTTTATCTTCCGAGCTCTATCAGCGTTTCTCACCTTCTACCTCAGCAACTAAGCCCATTACTTGTCGAACAAACGCCACTCGTTCAGCTACGCTTCCCCATGGCACTTCAACCACGTCATACCCCAGTTCAGTATAGGTATCGACTAAGGTTTGATGAATTTGTAGCGCCTCTTCAAAACTGTGTGGACGCACATCATCTTGAACATAAATAGAGGCCTCAGGTCGACAAGTGAGCACCTTACTCTGGTACCCAGCACTCTCGGTCAAGAAGGTTTGCTCAACAGGACAACCGCCTACTTGCAGGTATGCCACGATGTCTGGGATAGCGCGGTCAACGAAAGCGACCTCATGACTCAGTGCCTCTTGCTTTTGCTTGCCCATCAACTCAAGGCATAAGTTAGCGAACTCAGGTAGGTTGGTCCAAGGCAAGACACCGTTGTCCAGCTGGCTTTGCTGCTCAATCAAGCTACGAGAACCTTCAGCAAAGGTGGCATAGCCCAACTGACCTAAAGCATTCAACAAGGTGGTTTTACCTGCACCCGGACCACCGGTAATCACGATTGGCTTCATAGTGTTATTCCTTCAGATACAAAAAGCCCCGAGCATAACTCGGGGCTTGTTCTTAATCGAATCTGTTACAGCAGATTATTTTGCTGAACGTGAAGCACGCTTACGATCGCTTTCCGTTAGGAATTTCTTACGGATACGGATGCTTTCAGGTGTTACTTCTACTAGTTCGTCATCATCGATGAACTCTAGTGCTTGCTCAAGAGTCATCTTGATTGGCGGAGTAAGAACCTGTGCGTCATCTGTACCAGATGCACGAACGTTGGTTAGCTGCTTACCTTTCAGTGCGTTTACTGTTAGGTCGTTGTCGCGGCTGTGAATACCGATAACCATGCCTTCGTAAACTTCAACACCGTGACCGATAAATAGACGACCACGCTCTTGAAGGTTGAATAGTGCGTTAGTTAGCGCTTTACCCATCGCGTTTGCGATTAGTACACCGTTTACACGTTGACCGATGTTACCGCCTTTGTGTGGCGCGTAGCGATCGAACGTATGGTAAAGAAGACCAGAACCAGAAGTCAGCGTCATGAACTCAGTTTGGAAACCGATCAGACCACGAGATGGCATTTCAAAGTCCATACGTACACGGCCTTTACCATCTGGAGACATGTCTTTCAGCTCACCTTTACGCAGGCCGATGTTCTCCATGATGCCGCCTTGGTGCTCTTCCATAACGTCGATAGTTACTGTCTCGAACGGTTCCATTAGCTGACCATCTTCTTCTTTGATGATTACTTCTGGACGAGATACAGCAAGCTCGAAGCCTTCACGGCGCATGTTTTCGATCAGGATAGATAGGTGAAGCTCACCACGGCCTGATACGCGGAATTTGTCTGGATCGTCTGTTTGCTCTACGCGCAGTGCAACGTTGTGTACCAGTTCCTTCTCTAGACGCTCAAGGATGTTACGTGAAGTAACGAACTTACCTTCTTTACCAGCGAATGGAGACGTGTTTACTTGGAACGTCATTGTTACTGTTGGTTCATCAACAGACAGCGGCGGTAGAGCTTCTACTGCGTTTTGTGCACAGATAGTGTCAGAGATTTTTAGCTCGCCAAGACCAGTGATCGCAATGATATCACCCGCGTTAGCTTGCTCAACTTCGTGACGCTCTAGGCCAAGGTAGCCCATTACTGTACCTACTTTACCGTTGCGAGTTTTACCGTCAGCACCGATAACAGTTACTTGTTGGTTTGCTTTCACGCTACCACGAGTTACACGAGCAACACCGATAACACCAACGTAAGAGCTGTAGTCTAGCTGAGAAACTTGCATCTGTAGTGGACCGTCTAGGTCAACTTCTGGAGCCGCTACTTCTTCAACGATAGTTTCGAATAGTGGTTCCATGTTTTCGCCAGTTTCGCCCTCTTCTAGAGTAGCCCAACCGTTTAGTGCTGAAGCGTAAACCACTTTAAAGTCTAGCTGTTCGTCAGTTGCACCTAGGTTGTCGAATAGGTCGAATACTTGATCCATAACCCAATCAGGACGAGCACCCGGACGGTCAATCTTGTTGATTACAACGATTGGCTTAAGGCCGTGAGCAAATGCTTTTTGCGTTACGAAACGCGTTTGTGGCATTGGGCCATCAACAGCGTCAACGATAAGTAGCACTGAATCTACCATCGACATGATACGTTCTACTTCACCACCGAAGTCCGCGTGTCCCGGAGTATCTACGATGTTGATACGGTAATCATTCCAGTTGATTGCTGTGTTCTTAGCAAGAATGGTAATACCACGTTCTTTTTCGATGTCGTTTGAGTCCATGACTCGCTCTTCAGCTTCGCCGCGAGACTCTAGAGTACCTGATTGTTGTAGTAGTTTATCAACCAGTGTTGTTTTACCGTGGTCAACGTGCGCGATGATCGCGATATTTCTTAATTTATCAATCTGTGGAGTAGCCATGGATTAGATTCACTTAGATAGATGAAATGCCCCCACGCTGAGAACGGGTGCTCTCTGGTGACATTTGCTGATTAAAAAAACGGCCATAATGTACCAGATTTTAGCAAAAAGCCTAGAAATATGTGATCTACTCCCGAGCTTTTCTGCGAAATTTACGCTTAATGCCCACTTTCCCGAGCAAAGCGAATTGATTCAAAGCAATTTTATTCCAATCGTTGCTTATTAGAAATTGACTCTTGCTCAAAAACTGGGCTAGATAAGCAACGTAGTTGTCACATTGTGGTGCAATAATTAAAAGGTGCACCATTACAGTGCAATTAAAGATCATTTTGGTGCAATCGTTTGCACCAAACTTGCTCCTTAAAACATAATTCCTTGAAATTAATGGAATAATTTTTTTGGCACGGTTTTGGCTTTAGAGAAACCAGCATCGATTAATAAAATTTCAAGCAAATTAATCAATGCTGGATTTAATCAAGAACTCATAAATCGAGCTTTTACCGCTTTATTAACACTGGAGGTTATCCAAGATGTCAGTAGAAAACGTTTTATCACTGATCCAAGAAAACGAAGTTAAGTTTGTTGACCTACGCTTCACTGATACAAAAGGTAAAGAGCAGCACATTTCTATTCCTGCTCACCAAATCGACGCAGACTTCTTCGAAGAAGGTAAAATGTTCGATGGTTCATCAGTTGCTGGCTGGAAAGGCATTAACGAATCAGACATGGTTATGATGCCAGACGCATCTTCTGCAGTGCTTGACCCATTCACTGAAGATGCAACACTAAACATCCGTTGTGACATCCTTGAGCCTGCAACAATGCAAGGCTACGACCGCGACCCTCGCTCTATCGCTAAGCGTGCTGAAGACTTCATGCGTTCTACAGGCGTTGCTGACACAGTACTAATTGGTCCTGAGCCAGAGTTCTTCCTATTTGACGACGTTAAGTTCGCAACTGACATGTCTGGTTCTTTCTTCAAGATCGATGACGTAGAAGCAGCTTGGAACACAGGTTCTGATTACGAAGAAGGTAACAAAGGTCACCGTCCAGGCGTTAAAGGTGGTTACTTCCCAGTAGCGCCAGTTGATTCATCTCAAGACATCCGTTCTGCTATGTGTCTAGTAATGGAAGAGATGGGCCTAGTTGTAGAAGCACACCACCACGAAGTAGCAACTGCGGGTCAAAACGAAATCGCAACTCGCTTCAACACGCTAACAACTAAAGCTGACGAAATCCAAATCTACAAGTACGTTGTACACAACGTTGCACACGCATTTGGTAAGACGGCGACATTCATGCCTAAGCCACTAGTTGGTGACAACGGCTCTGGTATGCACGTACACCAATCTCTAGCAAAAGATGGCGTAAACCTATTTGCTGGTGATAAGTACGGCGGCCTATCTGAAATGGCACTTTACTACATCGGTGGTATCATCAAGCACGCTCGCGCAATCAATGCGTTTGCTAACCCATCAACTAACTCGTACAAACGTCTTGTACCAGGCTTCGAAGCGCCAGTTATGCTTGCTTACTCTGCACGTAACCGCTCTGCTTCAATCCGTATCCCAGTGGTACCAAGCCCGAAAGCACGTCGTATCGAAGTTCGTTTCGGTGACCCAGCGGCTAACCCATACTTATGTTTCGCAGCAATGCTAATGGCTGGTCTTGACGGCATTAAGAACAAGATCCACCCAGGCGAAGCGATGGATAAAGACCTTTACGATCTACCAGCTGAAGAAGCAGCAGAGATCCCAACAGTGGCATACTCACTGAAAGACGCGCTAGAAGAACTAGATGCAGACCGTGAGTTCCTAACTGCTGGCGGTGTATTCTCTGACGACTTCATCGATTCTTACATCGACCTTAAAGCGCAAGATGTAGAGAAAGTAAACATGACAACTCACCCACTTGAGTTTGAACTTTACTACTCTGTATAAGGTCTCAACTGTGTAAAATGTAAACACAGAAACAAAATATTAGGCTCGCCTCGCAGGCGGGCCTTTTTTGTATTCGCCTGATCAACCCAGACCTTTAGCATGGAGTGATAATGAGAAGATGCCAAGTCACCCTCACAGAGCCAATCGCGGGGATGTTACTTGAGTCAATAACGTGGAATCATAAAAAGAAGGTGAGCAATGAAAGTTCAGCTTTTATCAACCTTAATCATACTCGGCGGCCTAGTCACGGCTGCATCTCCCTTTGCACAAGTTGCATACACATGGGTCGACAAAGATGGCGTAATACACTTCAGTGATACGCCTCAAAATGGAGCAAAGGCAATCGCTTTACCTGACTTACAAGGTCAGGCACCAGCACCAAAGGTAGAAAGTACCGAAGCGCTTTCTACGTCACCACCACCCAACACGGTAAAGAAAGATAAACCAAAACAGCCAGAAGCTCCTAAGCCTCTGTCTTTAGCTATGCTGACCCCTGTGCATGACGAGACGATTCGCAGCAATCAAGGCTTGATTAACATCCAATTGGAAGCCAACCGCAAACTAGGTATTGGAGAACAACTGCAGCTAATGCTCGATGGAAAGCCGTACGCAGCCCCACAAACTAGACTCACTTGGCAAATTAACAATATCGATCGAGGCACCCACACCCTTGCTGTTCACGCCAAAAGAAGCGGCAAGCTTATTGCATCTACTAGCCCTATAACAGTGCATTTACATAGAGCGAGTGTGAAGCCTAAATTACCAAGGCCGAAACCAGAAAAATAGCGCAAATAACAGATGCTCTGAGTGCTATTTTACTTTTTCTTCTGAGATTTATTCGCCATACTTACGTTCTATCGCACCAATTTGGTGCAACGCACAACAATAACGCAAACAAGGACGTAATGTGGATACCAGTCTCTCCAGTGCCATTCTCAATAACATGGTGGCAGCAACGTTGATTCTTGATGACGGATTAGCGGTGCGCTATGCCAACCCTGCGGCAGAGTTATTGTTTTCGCAAAGTGCTAAGCGCATTGTTGAGCAGTCGCTATCTCAGCTAATTCAACATGCGTCATTGGATCTCGCACTACTCACCCAACCGCTACAAAGCGGCCAAAGCATTACTGACAGTGACGTTACCTTTGTCGTCGATGGGCGCCCTTTGATGCTGGAAGTGACTGTCAGCCCAATAACTTGGCAGAAACAATTAATGCTGTTGGTAGAGATGCGCAAAATTGACCAACAACGCCGTCTCACTCAAGAGCTTAACCAACACGCCCAGCAACAAGCGGCAAAGCTGTTAGTGCGTGGGTTGGCGCATGAAATAAAAAACCCACTCGGCGGTTTACGCGGGGCGGCACAACTATTAGAAAAAATGCTTCCCGATCCTTCATTGAAGGAATATACCCAAATCATTATCGAGCAAGCAGACCGATTAAGAGCATTAGTCGATCGTCTTCTTGGGCCGCAAAAGCCGGGTAAAAAGACCCAAGAAAACCTTCACCAAGTACTGGAGAAAGTGCGCCAGTTAGTGGAGTTGGAATCTCAACATTCGATTGTGATCGAGCGCGACTACGATCCGAGCTTGCCAGAAATCTTGATGGATGCTGACCAAATCGAGCAGGCGATGCTCAACATCGTCAGTAACGCAGCACAGATTCTGTCCCACCAAGAACACGGAAAAATAACCATACGCACCAGAACGGTGCACCAAGCTAACATTCATGGTCAACGCTGCAAACTCGCCGCACGTGTTGAGATCACGGACAACGGCCCGGGGATTCCACCAGAACTACAAGATACCCTTTTCTATCCAATGGTCAGTGGTCGAGAAGGCGGTACGGGTCTTGGCCTGTCTATTTCACAAAATCTGATCGACCAGCATAACGGCAAGATTGATGTCGAAAGCTGGCCCGGTCACACCACTTTTACGATTTATTTGCCAATCTGACTTGATTAAATGGCTTTTCGATTCGTCAGTTTTTAGGCTTTTGCTGCAAGGATTTATTACATGAGTAAAGGATATGTTTGGGTCGTCGATGACGACAGTTCGATTCGCTGGGTAATGGAGAAAACCCTTTCCTCTGCCAACATCAAATGCGATACCTACGCGGATGGAGAAAGTGTGCTGATGGCGCTGGAACGTGAAGTACCTGATGTGTTGGTTTCCGATATACGCATGCCAGGTATCGATGGTTTGGAGCTGTTAAAGCAAGTTCAACGTGATTATCCCGATTTGCCCGTGATTATCATGACGGCGCATTCCGATTTAGATGCTGCAGTGAACGCTTACCAAAAAGGCGCGTTTGAATACCTACCTAAGCCATTTGATATCGATGAAACACTCACGCTGGTAGAGCGAGCGATAGCTCATAGCCAAGAAACCAAGCGTGAGCAGATGTCTCACGAAGAGCTTCCAACCGATACGCCAGAAATTATCGGTGAAGCGCCAGCCATGCAAGAAGTGTTTCGTGCAATTGGACGTTTGTCTCGCTCTTCCATCTCCGTATTGATCAACGGTGAATCAGGTACGGGGAAAGAGTTAGTTGCTCATGCCCTGCACCGCCATAGTCCGCGCGCCAACAAACCTTTTATCGCCCTCAATATGGCCGCGATTCCAAAAGACCTGATTGAATCCGAGCTGTTTGGCCACGAAAAAGGCGCGTTTACTGGTGCAAACAGCGTTCGACAAGGCCGCTTTGAGCAAGCCAATGGTGGCACACTGTTTCTAGATGAAATTGGTGATATGCCACTAGACATTCAAACCCGATTATTGCGCGTATTAGCAGACGGACAGTTCTATCGCGTAGGGGGCCACTCTCCTATTCGCGTTGACGTGCGTATCGTCGCTGCCACACACCAAAACCTTGAAAAGCTGGTCCATGAAGGCGATTTCCGCGAAGATTTGTTCCATCGACTCAATGTAATTCGCGTTCAGATCCCCGCCCTAAGAGAGCGAAAACAAGACATTGAGAAACTCACTCAACACTTTCTCGTTCGCGCAGCCGATGAGCTAGGCGTTGAAACCAAAACACTGCATCCATCTTCAGTCGAAATCCTTAACCGCCTTGATTGGCCGGGCAACGTTCGCCAATTGGAAAACATCTGTCGTTGGTTAACAGTCATGGCCAGTGGCAGTGAGGTGCTACCTAACGACCTGCCGCAAGAATTACTAGAAGAAAAGAAAGTCAAACCGGAGTCTGCAGGGGAAAGCTGGCAAGAACAACTAGCTGACTGGGCAAAACATGCTCTCGAAGCTGGGGATAAAGAGCTATTATCTTATGCATTACCTGAATTTGAGCGAATCTTACTAGAGGCTGCGTTAGAACATACTAAAGGTCACAAACAAGATGCCGCTAAAGTATTAGGCTGGGGAAGAAATACATTAACCAGAAAACTAAAAGAGTTGTACTAGTTTGATATTTAGTCACTAAGCGAGTAAAAATTGACTCGCTTGGTGACAAGAACGCCAGTACAATTACAGTATAGCAACCCATAATAAACACTAGGCCATGTCATCACCGACTACACAAATCACTTTACGCACTGCTGTTTTGATTCCTTTCTTGCTGATATTTCTGTTTGCAATCGGGGTGATCATTTTTGTCCAAAAGCAGAGCTATGAAGAGGTCGTCACTGACATCAGTAACAAACAGCTGACGGTGTTAACGGAAGGCGTTCATGATCACTTGAATGACTACCTAAGAAAACCATTTGCAGCGGTTCAAGCACTGGGCCATAGCGTCAGCTTTCACAATCTATTCCATCCCAATAATACTGCCGATATTGAATCGTATTTATTAAGCGCCTTCCAAGATCTCTATAGCTCCATTCCTCAGTTGGATGTTATTGGCTTTGGTTCGATCACCGGAGACTATGCCGGCTTTCGTCGCGAAGCAAACGGTGAATACACCTTAATGATTCAAGACAAGCGAACTGATGGTAATTTAGCAATCTATAACGGGAAGACGCCAAGTACAGGTTTACGCTCGGTTATCTCACAGTATGACCCCCGAGTTCGGCCTTGGTATACGCCCGTGGCAGAAGCTCATCAGCCGACTTGGTCGCCAATCTATGCGAACGCGGATGAACGTCAAGAAATCACGCTATCCGCGATGACTCCTGTTTTCGAGCATGGCGACTTTGCTGGTGTGCTCGTCACTGATATTCGCATCAACACGCTCAATGCCTTCTTAAGAGAGCTGCAACAGAATACCAAAGCTTCTGTGTTTATTATGGATGAAGAGCATCGCTTAGTAGCGCAATCAAGTGCAGGTAGCGTCGTTTCTTGGGGAACCAAATTCACTCATAAGGGCCAGCGCTTGCTTGCTAAAGAAAGCACCGACCCAATCATCCAAATCAGTGCATCTAGGGTGAGTGCACTTGCTTTAAACTCAACTTCACAGCCTTATACTTTTCAGCTAGAACACTCGGGTGAACGCTTGTTTAGCCGAATCACACCTTACACTGATGATTATGGACTCACCTGGTTTATTGGTATTTCTGTCTCTGAATCAGATTTAGTTGGGACACTTCCGAACAGCCAAAGAAAAAGCTGGTTGGTGGGTTTACTTGTGACCCTACTGGGTATTTCGATCACTTGGTTTATCTTTAACCGAGTCACTCGTCCGATCAATGCTACCGCCTCAGCAGCGCAAAACCTAGCCAAAGGCAACTGGGATGGCTCAATGCCTCGTCCTGGCTACGTTTATGAAACCACGACGTTGGTGCACGCGTTCAATGAGATGGCGAATAACCTAAAAGTATCGTTCAAAGCATTAAGAGAGCAGTTGATATACGACTCATTGACACGCCTGTATAGCCGACAAGGCTTAATTGAAATCAGCAGTACCATGCCAAGCCAACAAGGTGGCAGTGTATACCTGCTCGGAATTAACCGCTTCAGAGATATCAATGACAGCGTCGGTCATCATAATGGTGATCAACTGTTGCTCCGTATTGCAGAGCGACTCGATCAGCAGTTTGGTGATGAGTTTGTATTAGCTCGTATTGGTGGTGATGAATTTGCAGTTTACGCACCCAACTTGCAAAAAGAGCCGGAAGTTCGCCTAACCGTTAGACGGCTGCAACAAGTCTTCGCCTCTCCGTTTCTCTGCGCAGATGAAACTGTCATCATGAATATTGCCATTGGTGTTGTGGAAACGCAGCCTGAATACCAAATGCAGCAATGGTTACGTAATGCCAGTATTGCATTGAGTTACGCCAAGCAAGAAACCCATTCTGGGGTGTGTTATTACAGTCCAGAAATGGCCAGCGCCTCTAAGTTCCGAACTCAGATGATTGCCAAAATACAGCAAGGTATTGAGCAAAAAGAGTTTATACCGTATTACCAATCCATCATTGATTTATCTAGTGGTGAGGTTGTTGGTGCAGAGGCTCTAGCACGTTGGCACAGTGCCGATGGCGTAGTCTCGCCTTTGGACTTTATTGCTCTTGCTGAAGAGAGTGGCATGATCAAACAAATCGGTCACCAAATCTTACTTAAGGCCTGTCAAGAAACTCAAACCGCAATTGAAAATGGTCGTTGGCATAAAGATTTCCAACTGCACGTGAATGTTTCAGTCAACCAACTTTCATGTCCTGAGTTCATCTCAGATGTCGCCCAAATATTATCTCAGACAGGATTGTGCGCTCAAAACCTCACACTTGAAATCACTGAGTCCAAAATTGTTGGCGGAGACCCAACAACCCTAGACAATATGCTCAAGCTACGCGAAATGAATGTTGGGATTGCCATTGATGATTTTGGCACAGGCTACTCCTCGCTAGCGTACCTAGATAGCTTGCCATTTACTTGTCTGAAGATAGACAGGACGTTCACTAATAGATTAAACCCAAATAATCTGGAAAACTCCGTTTTCGCAGCAATCATTACCATCACTAAAGGTTTGAAAGCAAACGTGGTCGCGGAAGGTGTGGAGACGGCAGAACAAGCACGGCTTTTACGCTCATTAGGCTGTACACAGGTTCAAGGGTTCTATTACAGCCGTCCATTACCGATCGAAGAATGGCCAACACATTTGGTTAACATGAAGTAGAAAAGAGCTGAAATTGTTGATTTCGTAGTCATCCTCTACTGACAATCTACCGAACTGTTATTTATACTTAACTGCAATTCTATTCCTGTTCACAATTATCTGGATCGACATAATGATAACTAAGAATCTACCCCTAACAGATTTGCACCGTCACCTCGATGGTAATATCCGCACTCAAACGATTCTCGAACTTGGCCAAAAGTTCGGTGTAGCGCTTCCGGCATACGATATTGAGTCTCTTACACCACACGTTCAAATTGTCGAAGCAGAACCATCTCTTGTAGCTTTCCTTTCTAAGCTAGACTGGGGTGTGGCGGTATTGGGCGATCTAGATGCATGTCGCCGTGTTGCCTACGAAAACGTAGAAGACGCACTTAACGCACAAATTGATTACGCTGAACTTCGCTTCTCGCCTTACTACATGGCAATGAAACACAAACTACCAGTAGCTGGCGTAGTTGAAGCCGTCGTTGATGGTGTGCAAGCGGGCATGCGTGACTTCGGTATTAAGGCAAACCTAATCGGTATCATGAGCCGTACTTTTGGTACAGATGCTTGTCAACAGGAACTGGAAGGTATCCTAAGCCAAAAAGATCACATCGTAGCTGTAGACCTTGCTGGTGATGAACTTGGTCAACCTGGCGATCGTTTTGTTTCTCACTTTAAACAAGTGCGTGATGCTGGTCTAAACGTCACTATTCACGCAGGTGAAGCAGCAGGCGCGGAAAGCATGTGGCAAGCAATTCAAGAGCTTGGTGCAACGCGTATCGGTCATGGCGTTAAAGCAATCCAAGATCCTAAATTGATGGACTACCTTGCAGAAAACCGCATTGGTATTGAATCGTGCCTAACATCAAACTTCCAAACCAGTACGGTTGAGTCACTAGCAAATCACCCTCTGAAGCAATTCCTAGATCACGGTGTGCTAGCGTGTCTAAACACGGACGATCCTGCGGTTGAAGGTATTGAGCTACCTTACGAGTACGAAGTGGCAGCACCAGCAGCAGGTCTAACCCAAGAGCAAATTCGCCAGGCGCAAATCAATGGCCTAGACATCGCTTTCCTATCAGATGCAGAAAAAACTGAACTGAAAGAAAAAGTGAAAGATCGCGTTTAATTGCCGCAAAAACATAAAAAAATGCCAGCATCTGCTGGCATTTTTTGTATCCGGAATCTGTAAGAGATTAAATCACGCGAGAGAATTGCTGCTGGCGTGCCTTCGCGCGCAAGTACTTATCGAAACACATACAGATGTTACGAATCAATAGACGGCCACGAAGAGTTACGCGAATTTCGTTGTCATCCACTTCCACCAGCTCATCATTGATAAAAGTTTGTAGCAACTCTAAATCTTCTTTGAAGTATTGCTCGAACTTCACGCCAAATTCAGACTCAATCGCTGTCTTATCTAGCTTGAAGTTACAGATAAGCTGTTTGATGACTTCACGACGTAGTAAATCGTCGGCATCCAAAGACACCCCTTTCCACAGCGCATGACGCAGGTCATTCACTTGCGCGTAGTATTTCTTCAACTCTTTTTGGTTTTGCGCATACGCATCACCAACCATTGAAATCGCCGAAACACCAAAGCCTACCAAGTCGCATTCGCCTTGTGTGGTGTAGCCTTGGAAATTACGATGCAAAATGCCTTCACGTTGAGCGACAGCCAGTTCGTCATCCGGCTTAGCAAAGTGATCCATACCGATGAACTGGTAACCTGCACCCGTTAGCGTTGCGATGGTGTCTTGCAGAATCGCCATCTTCTCTTCTGCTTTAGGTAGGTCTTCGTCTTTAATCTTGCGTTGTGCAGCAAATAGTTGAGGCATGTGCGCGTAGTTAAACACGGACAAACGACCCGGCTGCATTTCTAGCACTTGCTCTAATGTCTTAGCAAAAGACGCCTTAGTTTGCTTAGGTAAACCGTAAATCAAATCAAGGTTAGTAGAGCGGAAGCCAAGTTCTTTCGCACGCGCAACCATAGCAAAGATAAATTCTTCATCTTGTTCACGGTTCACAAGCTGTTGAACTTCTTTGTTGAAGTCCTGCACACCGATGCTCAGGCGATTGAAACCTTCACCACGTAGATGATCCAGCATAGTTAGCTCGATTTCACGTGGGTCGACTTCAATACTAATTTCCGCATCAGCGCTAAATGAGAACTCTTGGCGCAACAAGTTCATCACTCGCGTGATTTGCTTTTCAGATAGGAAAGTTGGCGTACCACCACCAAAGTGCAATTGAGTGACTTTACGCTCCCCCAGCAACGATGCGCGTTGACGGATCTCGTGCTCAAGTACATCTAGGTATTCGTCTGCTTTGTGCGAATGGCGAGTAATGACTTTATTACAGCCACAGTAGTAGCAAAGCTTATGACAGAACGGAATATGAACGTACAGTGATAACGGACGCTCTGGGTACTGAGTGCATGCCATATCGTAGTCCGAAATGGTGAATGCTTCATGAAACTCCAGTGCCGTTGGGTACGAGGTGTAACGCGGACCGGAATAGTTGTACTTATCCAATACCGTTTGGTCCCAGACGATTTGCTGTTTCGATTCAATATGTTGATTCGACATGGTGGTACTTTCCGTTAAATGCTAGGGAGACGAAAGCCGTCACCCGATATTCAGAAACCGTTATTTTGCCATACCATGATGACAACTACGGTAACCACTGGCGGCTTTTTAAGTATAAAACCAAAGAAGTGCTAGCGTGATCACGTACCCCCGTGACGATAAAGAAACCGTTGGGGGTATCAGTTAGATCATCTGAATATTGATTTGGTTATTCAGTGGCTGAACGTTTTTCTGCAACACTTTGAGCTCTTCGATGATCGCGTCTGTTAAGCGCTGTTCTGCTTTGTGACGCGTCAGGTTCTGCTGCATACGCTCTTTCTTCGCAAGTTGCTGACGATCTTCGCCACGCGCCATATCTTTCACAACATGGTAAAGCTCAGAAATCGCAGGATATGTGGCGTCGAAATCGATACGGTCTTCACCTTGAACATAGTCCATGATGTTGTAAACACGGATACTGATTTCAGACAAATCACACTGACCTTGGATTCCCGCCTGACACAGAGTATGCACGTTCTCAAAAATGTTGGCATTACGCTTATCAATCGCCAACTTTTGATGCTTCAGCTGCAATTCCTTTTGCTTTTTCAATTGAAGCAGAAGGTAACCTGCATAAGAAGCCAGCGCGATAATGATCACTGCACCTGCAATCGCTAATAAGGTTACATTCATGAATTACTTATCCTTTGTAGTCGTCGAAGTTGATATCGTCGAAGTCTGCAAGTAAATCGTCATCGTTACGAGAACCTTTCGCTGCTGGTGCAGTGAAGTCTTCCTCTTCTTCCGGCTCTAGTAGACCTAGTTGGTCCATCAGCTTCTCGATGCGATCTAGCTTCTCGTCTACATATTTCTGTAAACCAGTACCTAGGTTCTCACCCGCTTCGATACGATCCAACAACACGTTCAATTGCGCATCGTTTTCTAGCATCTCTAGCTCTTGCTCAGCAGATAGACGACGCTCTTGTTTGGTTTGCTTCTTCGCTGGCTCAACAATCAGAGGAATCTTCTTCTTGCTGCCTAGGCGAGGATCGCGTTTTTGCGCTGCTGCTTGTTTCTTCTGCTCTTCAGCGTCAGAGTTGCGACTACCGGTCTTCAAGCCTTTACGCTTTTTCGCGCGCTTGCGTAGACGGCCTTCTACATCTGATTCTGTACGGTTACGAGTTACAACAAACTCAGGTGCGCCAGAGGCACCCGGCTTTCTTGATTTCTTTTTACGGCTCATTACTGGGTCTTCCTCAGTAAAATTACATCATTACCAATAAATTCGAGTTCGAGCTTATCCCGCTCTGCTAGGAACTGGAACGTGTCACGGCTAAAGAACACCACATGCGTAGGATCGTTCTTATAGTGCCATGTCCGAAAGGCTTCTACGTCGATGACCATTTTCGTCATCAGGCCTATCCAGCCACCTGGCTTAACTAAATTCAACCATTGCTTCCACACCATATCTGGGTGGTAGAGGTGTTCGATCACCTCTGTTGCTGTCATGAAATCATACTGCCTTTCTAGCACCGATGTATCAGGGTGGTAGTAAAGATCGTACAACGCCATGTTGTGCCCCGCTTCTTCTAACATTAAGGAAAGCGTTGGGCCCGGACCACAACCAAAGTCGATTCCGTTCGATTGTGGTGAAATTCGCTCTGCGACTGGGTCAGCAATTCGCGCCAAAAAGCGGCGATATCCCATATCTTCAGGATTGTTCTCATGCAGATCATAGTGAGCTTTTTCAGTTTCCGCATCCAAACGTTGGTCTGGATTGACGAATACCAAACTGCACTGCTCACACTGAAGATACTCGCGTTGCTTGTCTTCAAAAAAGTGGTGAGTGCGCTGATTCTGGCATAAAGGACAGGTGTGCATGCTGACTTCCTCAAACAGGGATGCGAAACATACCAGAAAGTAGACTCAGATTGGAGTGTTGCTGGATACTTTTTCAGCAGTTTTTGTTAAAAAAGTTTTTATCGGAATTGAAGATATAAAAAAAGCGACAGTGAGACTGTCGCTTTCTGAATGCCACCTATAGCGGCGAAACTGTGTTGCACTCATTTGGTGCACCAAGAATCCTTTTGTTTTTCAAGCTTTCCCTGCCAAAAAGTGTTGTTCTTCATCTTCCTGATGAGTTTTGGCTATCCATTCACTTCCTGTCTACTGAGCTACTTCCTGAGCTTGATCCATTTCACTGTCTTAACCGTTAGACGAGATGACCATCCATATCTGATAGGCTCCTTGCCTATCTAAGTCCCTTTTCCGACTACCAAACGTCCTTCGTTTGCGTCCTTGGAGACCTTATATCCATGGTCTAAATTCCTGTGATTCACTCCTTGTGAACAGCTTCTACTTTACAGATTGGATAAAAACCGACAAGTCATGGAAAGAAATTATTGATAGGATTTTCTCTCCCAAAACAAATTACCCAACCTATCAACAAGTTAAAACAAGAAGCGAGAAATCACATCGATCAAGTATGGCGAATGTCTCACAAAGTACCGAGCTAACTACGCTTTTGGAGGGAAGTTCACGAGTGATCAAAATCACGAACAAAAATGCCCCAGCGAAAACGCTAGGGCATATTTGTATAACTGTGCTCGAACTTTGTAGGGGATTTAGTGCAGACCGCCAACGTATTTCGACAGAGTTTCGATATCTTCATCTGTCATTTTTTTCGCGATATCACGCATCATGGCGTTCATATCGTTTTCACGATTACCATCGCGGAATTTGATCAGCTGAGCTTTGATGTAGTCAGCGTGCTGACCAGAAATTTTAGGGAAACCTGAAAGCTCAGTGCCGTTACCACGAGGGCCGTGACATGCAATACATGCGGTTAGACCACGTTCTGCATCACCAGCTGTGTACAGTGTTTTACCTTTAGCCACCACATCTTCTGGTGTTGACTGCTCTGAAATAGGCAGCGAGGCATAGTACGCAGAAAGATCAGCGATATCTGTATCGGTTAATGGCATAGCCATGCCACTCATAACCGGGTCGTAACGACCTTGTTTACCACCGCTTGTCATACCAAGCTTTAGATCTTTCAACTGCTTCTCAAGATACTTAGCGTGCTGACCTGCTAGTTTAGGGTACATTGCGATTGCACTGTTGCCATCTGCTCCATGACAGGCGACACAGGTTTGTGATTTTGCTTTACCAGCTTCAATACTACCTTGGGCCCATACTGAGCAGCTGGCTAAAAGACTCAAAATTAGCGCTAATTTCTTCATGACATTCCATTATAATTATCAAGCTTCCAGTACCACGGAATGTGAACATACCGTGTACACTCATGGTACAATAGGCGACCTTATGCCGAGCACGGTTATTTTACACAATTTCACAAAAAAGTAATCAATCGACTACACAAAGTCGAGATGGAGTTAACAGTGAGCGTAAAAATTCATTACCAAAACACGCATTTCATCACCAGCGCACCCGATATTCGTCACTTACCAGAGGACGAAGGTGTCGAAATTGCGTTTGCAGGACGCTCAAACGCTGGTAAATCGAGTGCACTTAACCGTCTAACTAACCAAAAGAGCTTAGCCAAGACATCAAAGACCCCTGGTCGTACTCAATTGATCAACCTTTTCAAAGTGGAAGAAGGTTGTCACATTGTTGATTTGCCTGGGTACGGTTTTGCTCAAGTTCCTGTTGAGATGAAAAATAAGTGGCAGAAATCACTAGGTGAATACCTACAAAAACGCGAATGCCTGAAAGGCTTAGTGGTTCTGATGGACATTCGCCACCCAATGAAAGATCTCGACCAGCAAATGATCTTCTGGGCTATCGACAGCCGCATCCCTGTTCAAGTTCTTCTGACTAAAGCAGACAAACTGAAAAGCGGTGCTCGCAAACAAACGCTACTAAAAATCCGCAAGCAAGTGGAGACATTTGGTGGTGACGTATCAGTTGACGTGTTCTCTTCACTGAAAGGTCTGGGTGTCGATCAGCTGCGTGCCAAACTGGACACTTGGTTTGCACCTGCATTTGCACACTTGATTGAAGAAGACGAGCAAGATGCTCAAGAGAGCGGCGAAGAATAATTAACAAAATTTGTTAAAATTTTTCGACACAGCCCTGCCTTTTGGTGGGGCTTTTGTTTATCTGCTACCCAAAACTGTGAATTTCAGGCAATAAAAATCCCCACCTTCCTGGCAGGGATAACGGGAGAGAAAAATTGGTAATTATTGTTATGTGGCGAAGCATTACCGAACTAAGATTCGATTTCAATAGGTTAAAAAGCAATCTTATTTCCTGCCTCGAGCCAAATACTCCCACCCCAACCTTACAATAATTTTAATATTCAGATAGTTAAGTCAGATTGAACATCAAAAATGCGTCACTTAGTTTCTTTCAAGAAAAAATAATAGTGTGACTGGTGTAAATTTACAGGATGAATAACGCAATAAATTTGAGGGAAAAATCGAGACTTTGCAGTGACTTAGAAAGGTCAGAAGAGAAGATTTTTGAGGGTTTAATTTAAATTACTGATCAAAAAGAAAAATTTTCTTTCGCCCAATAAAAAACGCCCCAGTCAAAAACTGACTGGGGCGGCTGAATCAGCCTAATCCAATAACGTGAAACAAAAGGTCTGAAAGATAGAACATCTTACCTCTGTACCCTACGAGAGATAATGTACAACAATTGGTCAGATTTGCAAAGAACTTTTGTAGTTTTTTTTCATTAATCTTTTATTAAGCAACAACAATTATCACAATCAAATCGCTTTTTTATTAGCACAAAAAAGCCAGCGTTTGTGCGCTGGCTCATAATAAATCGACCAAATTGGCTTAAAAATGACTAGTGTGCTTGATCCCAGTTATCACCATGACCAGCATCAGCGACTAGAGGCACTTTCAGCTCTGCTGCAGATTCCATCAAATTCTGTACTTTACTTTCAATTTCGGACAAAGACGACTCTTCAACTTCAAACACTAATTCATCGTGCACTTGCATCAGAAGTTTCACACGACCGTTGCCTTCTTCTTGAATCCACTGATCAACCAGTAGCATCGCTTTCTTGATGATATCCGCTGCGGTACCTTGCATTGGTGCGTTGATCGCTGCACGCTCTGCCGCTTTACGGCGCATACCGTTACGCGATTGGATTTCAGGCAGGTGCAGGCGACGACCAAAGATAGTTTCTACATACCCTTGGGCAGAAGCCGCACTGCGCGTGTCTTCCATGTACTGCATCACACCTGGATAGCGCTCAAAGTACTTGTCCATGTACGCTTGTGCTTCGCCACGCGGAATACCTAGCTGCTTCGCTAAACCAAATGCACTCATGCCGTAGATAAGGCCAAAGTTAACCGCTTTTGCGCGACGACGCTGCTCGCTGGAAACGTCTTCAATAGAAACGCCCATGATTTCTGCAGCCGTCGCTGCATGGATATCTTTGCCATGGCGGAATGCATCAAGCAGCGCTTGGTCATCCGATAAGTGCGCCATAATACGCAATTCAATCTGTGAGTAGTCGACAGCCAGAATCTTGTACCCTGTAGGAGCAATAAATGCTTGGCGAATACGGCGACCTTCTTCGTTACGAATTGGGATATTCTGCAAGTTAGGATCGGTCGATGATAGACGACCCGTTGCGGTTACCGCTTGATGATAAGACGTGTGTACACGACCCGTTGATGGATTGATCATCTTCGGCAATTTGTCAGTGTATGTGGATTTTAGCTTCGCCAGACCACGGTACTCCAAAATCAGTTTTGGTAGTGGGTAGTCCAAAGCCAGCTCTTGCAGCACTTCTTCATTGGTAGAAGGCGTACCTGAAGGCGTCTTCTTAATAACTGGTAGACCCATTTTCTCAAATAGGATTGCTTGTAGCTGCTTAGGTGAGTTCATGTTGAACTCTTGTTCCGCAATCTCGTAGGCTTTTTGCTCAAGCTCTTCAAGACGAGCTGCGATTTCTACCGACTGCGCGCCCAACTTCATGTCATCAATCAGTACACCAGTGCGCTCAATACGAGACAACACTGGCACGAGTGGCATTTCAATCTCTTCGTAAACCGTTTTTAGCTTTTCATCTTGATCGATGTTCGCCGATAGACGGTTGTGTAGACGAAGTGTCACGTCCGCATCTTCTGCCGCGTATGGAGAAGCTTCATCAAGCTCAATTTGGTTGAAGGTTAGCTGGTTCTTACCTTTGCCTGCGATTTGTTCGAATGAAATACAGCTGTGCTGCAGGAATCGCAGTGCCAAGCTGTCCATATCGTGTTTACCGCCAACACTGTTGTATACGTAAGATGCCAACATGGTGTCGTGCTTGATGCCTTTCATCTCAATACCGTATCGAGCCAGCACCGACGCGTCGTATTTTAGGTTCTGACCGACTTTAGCTTGAGCCTCATCTTCAAGAATCGGCTTTAGCTGTGCCAATACCCAATCACGATCCAGTTGCTGCGGCGCATCTAGGTAGTCGTGAGCCACTGGTACATAAGCAGCAATGCCTTCATCTGTTGCAAATGACAAACCAACCAAGTTTGCCACCATGTAATCTAGGCTGTCGGTTTCAGTATCAAACGCGAATAACTCCGATGCTTTTAGTTTGTCTAACCAAGCATTGAATGAAGCTTCATCTAGGATGGTTTCGTATTGGCTACGGTCGATTTTTACCGCTGAGGTATCCATATCGGCTTTAGATGAAGCAGAACCACCACGCGCTGCGCCAGTTGATTCATCCGCTTCAACCACGCCTGTGCCGCCTTCTAAGAGCTCATTTAGCCAAGATTTAAACGTCAACTGACCGTACAGTTTGATCAGCTCATCTGTGCTTGGTTCTGCTTTTAGCAATGATTCTGGCGTCTCTTCCAGCTCCACATCAAGCTTGATGGTGGCAAGCTCGTAAGACAGCATGGCATTGTCTTTGTTGTCGACTAGCTTCTTCGCCATGGTTTTCGAACCACGGAAGCCAAGTGCAGCGATATCATCAAGGTTTTCATACAGCTTTGTCAGACCGCCAATGCCTTGTAGCAGAGCCGTTGCGGTTTTGTCACCGACACCCGGAACGCCAGGAATGTTATCAACTTTATCGCCCATCAACGCTAGGTAGTCGATGATCAATTCTGGTGGGATACCAAACTTCTCAACGACACCTTCGCGATCCATCACGACGTTGGTCATGGTGTTGATCAAGGTAACGTTGTCATCCACCAACTGCGCCATATCTTTATCGCCAGTACTGATCAAAACAGGCATGCCTTGCTGCGATGCCTGATAAGCCAGAGTACCGATCACATCATCGGCCTCTACACCAGGAATACAGATTAGAGGCAGACCCATGGCACGAATGACGTTGTGCAGTGGTTCAATCTGGCAACGAAGATCATCCGGCATTGGTGGGCGATTTGCTTTGTATTCCGGGTACATATCGTCACGGAAGGTTTTACCCTTCGCATCGAAAACCACCGCGATACGATCAGAAGCGAACTGGCGCATCATGCTGCGTAACATGTTCACCACACCGTAAACAGCGTTAGTTGGGATTTCACCGTTACTCATCGTGCCAGGGTAAGCGTGAAAAGCGCGATATAGATAAGAAGAGCCGTCGATCAGAATCAACGGATTTTCAGGAATACTTGCCATAATTGTCTGTATCCAAATCAGTACTTAATAGATCTGCTTAGAATGCCATGACTACTGATCCGAATCTATCTTGTTCGCTCGATCCAGCTCTCGTAAATATCCCCGTTTCATACAAACAAAAGCCACCAAGCTGTGGATAACTCTGTTAGTAGAAATTATCCACTGGTTTTCCTCAACTTAAAAAAACTGCAAAATAGCAATTTAAATCATTGTTTTTTAAAAAGATATTTATAAAAAGACGAAAAGATCAACGTTCCTAAAATGATCATGTTATGTGGAAAAGTTAAAAATGATGGCGTCAAATAGAAAAATTAGAAAAGAAAAAGCGACCCATATAGGGTCGCCTAGCAGAAGCGGTAAAGCTATTTCCATTTGTATGGCAGCTTGACCAAGAAGCTATAAATTACACTGGAAGCAATGTGAGCAATGTCGTGTCAAAAAGAATTCGTGCAAGTTCTGGGAAAATGTTTCATTACCTTCTCAACATTCAGTTAATTAGCAATTCAACGTCCTTGTGAACTTTCCTCATTCCCTAAGACAGGTTTAATAATAATGATTCTCATTTAACAGTCAATAGCTAAATGAGAAAAAATCTCATTTATTTTTATAGCGCCTTAATAAAGTGGACTCGAGACTCACGCAAGTTAGGTTTTTCTTCAAATTTTTCAATGATGTAATCATTTCTTAGCAACAAACGGAGCATGGCAGGAAATTGGTTACGTGATTTCACTTTTAAGGTTTTATAGCCCTGCTCAGCGACCCAGTCCTCTTGAGCTTCTAACAACATCTGCGCAACACCCTCATTGCGCGCTTCTGGCGCTACGCCACCGAACCAGCTGTAGAATGAGTGATCATCTAGCTCATAACCAATTTTAAAGCCAAGGATCGCGCCTGCTTTCTCAGCCACTAAGATTAAACTTTTTTTATCTCCAAGGCGCCCTGCCATGGATTCAACCGTCTCACCACGTGCAAACTCAGTAACACGAGCCACCACTTGGATCGCTTCTTCCAGCGTGCCTTCACGAATCAGCATTGTCATTGTCTTACTCTCCAGAAATAAATATACCCAAGTAACTTCAAGCCGTGTGTATTCCGTCTTGAGGGTACTTGGGTATATTCAGACCGACAACAATTGTCGGCCTGGCTTTTCTCATTGAGCGATAATTACTCTTCTGTCGCTTCTTGAGTCTTTACTAGGTGCTCTGCAGCTTGTGCGTTTTCTTCCGCTAACCACTCAGCTACGTCTTTCGCGAAGTAAGTCAGGATGCCATCAGCACCGGCACGTTTGAAACAAAGCAGAGATTCCATCACGGTCTCACGCTCTTTCAACCAACCATTCATGATGGCCGCTTTGTGCATCGCATACTCACCAGAAACTTGGTAAGCGAATGTTGGAACTTGAAGCTCAGTCTTAACACGGCGAACCACATCAAGGTAAGGCATACCAGGCTTAACCATCACCATGTCTGCGCCTTCATTGATGTCGAGTGCTACTTCATGTAGCGCTTCATCGCTGTTTGCAGGATCCATTTGGTAGTTTTTCTTGTTGCCACCTTTTAGGTTCGATGCTGAACCGACCGCATCACGGAATGGACCGTAGTAGTTTGATGCGTACTTCGCAGAGTAAGCCATGATTTGAGTATGGATGTGACCCGCTTCTTCTAGTGCTTCACGGATTTTACCGATACGACCATCCATCATGTCTGATGGTGCAACCACGTCTGCGCCCGCTTCTGCGTGAGACAGCGCTTGTTTTACAAGTACTTCAGTTGTCTCATCATTCATCACGTAGCCATCTTCATCGATGATGCCATCTTGGCCGTGAGTAGTGAACGGGTCGAGTGCCACATCTGTGATCACACCGATTTGAGGCACGTGCTCTTTTAATGCACGTACTGCGCGCTGAACCAAACCTTCTGGGTTGTATGCTTCAGCAGCACATAAGCTTTTAGCGTCTTGGTTTACGACAGGGAAAAGCGCGATTGCTGGTACGCCTAGGTTTGCTAGGTATTGTGCTTCCTCTAGCATTAAATCAATCGACAAACGTTCTACACCCGGCATCGATTCAACACTTTCACGACGATCTTTACCCATCAGAATAAACATTGGGTAAATTAAATCGTTTACTGAAACTTGGTTTTCAGCCATCAGACGACGACTAAAATCGTGCTTACGCATACGACGCATACGGCGCGCAGGGAATGGACCTTGAATTGATACAGACACCACTTTCTCCTTGTCTGGAAGGTTACGATGATCAAATCATCTGGTGGCAAAATCATATCACTCTTGATGCACCTTGCGAGCAGCAATATGGAAAAACGGCATGAAAAAAACCGAAAATGACCCCGCACTCACACTCAAGTATACTTCTCACTAATTCCATACACCGATGAACCATAGAGACCAACCATGATCGATACTCACGCTCATATTTACGCTAGCGAATTTGATAACGACCGCGACGAGGTAGTGAAGCGCGCTTTAGAACAAGGCATTGATAGAATCCTGCTGCCGAACATCGATCTTGAGTCTATTGAGCCAATGCTAAAAACTGAAGCAGCTTATCCTGAGGTTTGTCGTTCTATGATGGGTCTGCATCCGTGTTACGTCGATGGCAATGTCGAGCAAACTCTGGAAATCATCCGCGGCTGGTTTGAAAAGCATAACTTCATTGCAGTGGGTGAAATCGGTATCGATCTTTACTGGGATAAAACTTTCCGCGCAGAGCAAGAGATGGCGTTTGTGACTCAGTTAAACTGGGCTAAAGAGATGGATTTACCTATCGTTATCCATACACGTGACTCTATTGAAGAAACACTGACCTTACTTCGTCAAGAACAAGACGGTCGCTTACGTGGTGTATTCCATTGTTTTGGCGGCAGCGTAGAAGAAGCACAAGCGATCAACGAGCTTGGGTTCCACTTAGGTCTGGGTGGCGTATCTACGTTTAAAAATGGTGGTATGGATAAGGTCATCCCGCATCTGGATATGGACTGGGTAATTCTAGAAACAGACTGCCCGTACCTAGCGCCTGTACCACATCGTGGTAAACGTAACGAGCCGGCTTATACTTCGTTGGTGGCAGCACGCGTAGCGGAATTGCTTGAAGTGCCAATCGAGGAAGTGGATCGCATCACCACTAATAATGCAGAAAAGTTGTTTGCTCTATCATAAGGCCATCTTTAGATAATCATATTGAAGCGGCAAACCGTTGACCGCTTCAAACAACCGACCAAGCCTAGTAGTTCTTCACATAATCATACAGTTGGGTCGTTCTCGATTTAATTACGCTCGCTTTGTAATGGAATCGCGATAACCTTGAGGAAGTACCAAGGTTTTCTTGTACCCAATTAACATCAATAAACTCAAATTCTGCATCGCGATATTTAATCCACTGACGTTGTGATTGCTTTAAGTTATCAAATTCTTTTGAAGGTATTTTTTCTCTAGCCAAACCATAGGCGTTGTTCAATTCTGAATCCAGAAAATCCATATAGTTAGAGTATTTTGCCAACACATCAACACCTGTTGAATCTATTGCATTCAACTGACTCTCGTATTGACTCACAACTTCCAAATACCGTTGGGTATAATCAACAGCATCAGGGTTATCGATTGCAAAGCTAGAACTGGAAAAAAAGACAAAACAATAAGTCAGGATATATGTCATAAATTTCTTACCAACCACGATAAACTCCTAAAGATATCAATAGATTCATTAACTTACTGTCCTTGTTATTCACAGGATACTAATTCACTCCACTACTTAAGTCTGTAAATGCTATGAGCGTTTATAACTACCTAATAGTTTTTCGACGGCCTTCTACATTATGGGGTTTTCTATTGCATAACATTGTCAGCACTAACGCCTCCGTACTCCTTCTTCCAATACGAAAAACCCTGCTAAAAGCAGGGCTCTATATTCGATTAATGAAAGGCGCAGGCCTATAACCTCAAGCTTACTCTTCCACTTCTTCTTGTTCGTCGTCTTTACGTGTGTAGAAACGCGCGAAGAACAAACCCACCTCAAACAGCAAACACATCGGAATTGCGAGTAGGGTTTGCGAGATCATATCCGGCGGCGTTAATAGCATGCCGACAATAAACGCACACACAATAATGTATGGGCGCTTCTCTTTCAGATCTTGTGGTGTGGTTGCGCCAGTCCAACATAGCAAGATAATCGCTACAGGCACTTCAAACGCAATACCAAACGCCATAAACAGCGCCAGTACAAAGTCGAGGTAACTCGAGATGTCGGTTGCGAACTCTACCCCACCAAGAGAGATAGCAGTAAAGAAGCCAAACACCAGCGGGAATACCACGAAGTAGGCAAACGCCACGCCGCAATAGAACAACAGTGAGCTCGAGAACAGCAGTGGCATGATCAATCGACGTTCATGCTTGTACAAGCCCGGTGCAACAAATGCCCACACTTGGTACAAGATAAACGGCACCGCAATAAACACCGAAGCAATCAAGGTTAGCTTCAAAGGCGTGAAAAACGGTGAAGCCACATCAGTTGCGATCATCGTTGCACCTTCAGGTAGGCGTTCTACCAAAGGCGCTGAAACAAACTCATAAATGTGGTTAGAGAAATAAATTAGTCCAACAAACACCACCAATACTGCAGCAATGGCTTTGAGCAGTCGGTTGCGAAGTTCTAATAAATGACTAATTAAAGGTTGTGTCTGCTCGACGGTAGACATGGCAAACCTCTTTTTTAAAACCTGATCAAAAAGGAGCTACCAATCACTAGTAGCTCCTCCTAATGAGACTATTCGGCTTTCTTATCTGCCGCTGTAACCTTAATCTCTTCCGCTTTCTCAACGGTTTCAGTCGCAGGTGCCTCTTGTTTAGGCTCCGCTTCTGATTTGGTTGGTTCCGCGTAAGGGCGGTTAACAGATTGCGCCGCTTTTTTCAACTCTTCGACCGAAGATTTCAGCTCAGGAGACAGATCATCCATCCCCATTTGCTCAGCTTTGCGCAAGTTTTCTTGCAGTTCTTGAACTTTCAGCTCGTGTGACAACTCGTCTTTGACGCTATTTGCCATACTCTTCGCTGCTCCGACAAAACGAGAGACACTGCGGATGGCATGTGGCAAACGCTCTGGACCAAGAACAACCAGACCAACAACAGATATTAATACCAGTTCCCAAAAACCGATATCAAACACGTTTTACGCCTGCTCTTTGTCTTTTTTCGATTCAGGAGCTGCTTCTTTCTTTTGCTGCTCTTCTAGACTTTTTGGCTCGAAGTCTGCGTCTTTGTCGTCTTTCTTCGCAGGCTCATCTTCGCTCATTGCTTTTTTGAAGCCCTTAACGGCACCACCCAGATCGCCACCGATACCGCGTAGTTTCTTAGTTCCGAATAGCAATACAACAATTACAGCAATGATTAGAAGTTGCCAAACACTGATACCACCCATTCTTTTTACCTCGGGTCTTTAAACAAAATTATTTCAAGAGTTTAACGTCTATCGACGATAAGCTCGCCAACTAAGCAACCAAAATGTGACCCCTGCGATACCGCTAGCGATCGATAGTTGCTCATAAGCGTTATCCACCAATATTGCCGAGCATACGACTAAAGTGGC
Source organism: Vibrio sp. SCSIO 43153 (assembly GCF_023716625.1). Classification (NCBI taxonomy): domain Bacteria; kingdom Pseudomonadati; phylum Pseudomonadota; class Gammaproteobacteria; order Vibrionales; family Vibrionaceae; genus Vibrio; species Vibrio sp. SCSIO 43153. The sequence continues at coordinate 82,598 of NZ_CP071855.1, read as the reverse complement.
TCCAACGCCAAATAAAAACTTTCCTGTCGCCTGCTGACGCTTGCTGTGACGGTAGCCTTGATAAAGCTGATCCATGCGTTGATTCATGGCTTTACCTTGTTTAAGGCTATCGTAAAGCAGCTCCGGCAGTTCCGGTAACTTCTCTGCCCAAAACGGCGCTCGGTCTTTAATGGCATTCACTAAAGCCTGCGGACCGACTTGGTTCATCATCCATTCTTCAAGGAAAGGTTTCGCGGTCTCCCACAAATCTAGTTGCGGGTATAACTGGCGACCCAGTCCTTCGACGTACAACAGCGTTTTTTGTAGCAATACAAGCTGCGGCTGCACTTCCATATTGAACCGACGCGCAGTGTTGAACAGGTTCAACAGTACGTGACCGAAAGAGATTTCACACAGTGGTTTAGCAAAGATTGGCTCACACACAATGCGAATCGCAAATTCAAATTCATCGACATTGGTATCGGCAGGTACCCACCCCGAATCAACGTGCAATTCCGCTACGCGGCGGTAGTCACGATTGAAGAAAGCGAGGAAGTTTTCCGCCAGATATCGTTTGTCTTCACTATTAAGTGTACCAACGATCCCGCAATCCAGCCCAATCCACATTGGATTCTCTGGATGCTCCGGCTTAACAAACACGTTGCCTGGGTGCATGTCGGCATGGAAAAAGCTATCTCGGAACACCTGAGTGAAGAACACACTCACACCGCGTTCCGCGAGCAGTTTCATATTGGTGCCATTCGCTTCCAAGCCTTCAATATCAGAGACTTGGATGCCATATATTCGCTCAGAAACCATGACAGTTTCATTACTAAAGTCAGGAAAAACTTCTGGTACGTAAAGCTCTTCACTGCCTTCGAAGTTGCGACGCAGTTGAATCGCGTTCGCCGCTTCACGACGCAAATCGAGTTCATCAAGTAAGGTTTTTTCGTACTCGCGAACCACTTCAACTGGTTTCAAACGACGTGCTTCAGGCATCGCTCCGGCGACTATACGCGCCATTCGGTGCATCAGTTTTAGATCTGAATCAATCACCGGACGAATATCTGGACGGATGACCTTTAATACCACTTCTTGGTTAGTGTCTTTTAAGCGCGCGGTATGCACCTGAGCAATCGACGCAGACGCTAACGGTTTAATATCAAATTCAGTAAACCAGTTTTCTAATGGTCCGCCCAAAGCGAGTTCCATTTGTTCTTTTGCTAACTGCCCATCAAATGGTGCAACTTGGTCTTGCAAAAGCGCAAGAGGATCAGCGATATGCGGAGGGAAAAGGTCACGGCGGGTCGACATCATCTGACCAAACTTAATCCAAACCGGACCAAGTTCTTGCAGAGCGAGGCGAAGACGCTCACCTAACGGTTTATCTGGGTGCTTGTTCTTAATCCAGAATAGGCTTTTGCGCATCAAAAGCGGTGCTTTGGTCAGTTGATGATCAGGCAACAACTCATCCAAGCCGTATTCCAGCTGAACTTTAATGATTTGGTATAAGCGCTTTATTTCTGCTGGCGTCATGAGTTCTCCAGCGCAGACTTATCCGAGTCGAATTTGTTTAGTAGTGCGTTTAGGCGCGCTTCAAAGCGAGAAGCTTGGCTGCGAACGTCATCCACTTGGTCACAGAAGTGGGCGATTTCCAGCGGTGCTGGTGCCAATTTCCACTCTTCTGTTACCACTTGAGCAAGATGGCGTTGGTGTTTTTCTGCTTGAGAAGCAAAGAAGCCACCGACGTTTTTGGTGCCTTGCACAAAAGTATGCGCCACAACATCACCCGTCACGCGAGACAGCCATTCTTCGATATCAGGTTTGCAATCCACCATTAATTGAGAGAATTTCTGTGCCAATTGAATGTCACCTTCAAGCTCAAGTTTGTCTTGCTTGATAAGGCGGGTGATCTTGGCTTGATCGCGCAGCTCAGGCAGGACGCTTAGATTCAGCGACAGATAACAATCTGGCTGACCTTCGTAGTTGCCCAAAACATCGATTTGCTGGCTGAAGATGAACGTCAATGTCTTATTGATTTCTTTCAGATGAATTTGAATCACCTGACCTTTAAGACGTGACAAACGACGACCCAATTCAGGATCGTCTTTAATCAGCGTATTTAGCGTCGTTTCAATAACGGCAGTGATAAGAGGTTCAAATGGCATACCGCTTATCCTTAGAATTTGTAGCCGCGGTGCAGCGCCACAATACCACCCGTTAGGTTGTAGTATTTGGTGTTTTCGAAGCCTGCTTCTTTCATCATGCCTTCCAGCGTATCTTGATCTGGGTGCATGCGGATAGATTCTGCTAGGTAACGGTAGCTGTCTGCGTCATTTGCCACTAGCTCACCCATTTTAGGCAATAGGTGGAAAGAGTACGCGTCGTACACTTTTGATAGCGGCTCTAGAATTGGTTTTGAGAACTCAAGCACCAACAGACGACCACCTGGCTTCAACACTCGGAACATAGAGCGCAGTGCTTTGTCTTTATCAGTTACGTTACGTAGACAGAAGCTGATAGTGATCACGTCAAAGTAATCATCTGGAAAAGGCAGTTCTTCTGCATTCGCTTGCACGTAATGCACGTTACCTACAATGCCGTTGTCGCGTAGCTTGTCACGACCTACATTCAGCATTGAGTTGTTGATGTCCGCTAGGATTACGTGGCCTTGATCGCCTACAATGCGCGAGAATTTCGCCGTCAGGTCGCCAGTACCACCACCTAGGTCAAGAACACGTTGACCTGGACGAGCGCCACTGCAATCAATAGTAAAACGCTTCCAAAGGCGGTGAACACCACCTGACATCAGGTCATTCATGATGTCGTATTTCGCTGCCACTGAGTGAAAAACTTCGGCAACTTTGGTCACTTTTTCGTCTTTTGCCACTGTAGTAAAACCAAAGTGGGTAGTGTCATTTTCTAACGCTGTATTTGATTGCACGCTTGTGTCCGTCATTCTGATTCCTCTTGGGCAGCACTTTCTCACTTCGGGGCGGTTGCTGACAAATATAGTCGCCCACTGTACTGCGGGCGATTAGTTTACTTTATCCTCAGCCGGATGTCTTTCTACTAAAGAAGCATTTTCCGAAAATGACTCACTCTGCGCTAACTGGGCAAGATCAGGAGAAATAGGACGTTTCACCTCAACGCCGAGTTGCTTAAAGCTTTCCGCCTGACGGATCACGTTGCCGCGCCCTGTCGCCAACTTATTCATCGCGCCTTGGTACGTTTGGTTGGCTTTGTCTAATGCGCCGCCAAGCCCTTCCATATCGTCTACAAACAAGCGCAGTTTGTCATACAGCTTCGCAGCGCGTTCAGCGATCAGTTGGGCGTTTTCGTTTTGGCGCTCGTTACGCCACAAGTTATCTATCGTACGTAGCGCCACCAGCAAAGTGGTAGGACTGACCAAAATAATGTTTTGCTCCATCGCATCTTTAACCAAGCTCGGGTCAGCTTGAATTGCAACTTGGAATGCAGGTTCCACCGGAATAAACATCAGCACGTAGTCTAAGCTCTGAATGCCTTTTAACTGGTGGTAATCTTTAAGGCTCAAACCTTTGATGTGCGCGCGCAGCGCGGCTAAGTGATCGCTCAGCGCCTGGTCACGTTGAACGTCGTTCTCTGCGTTGAAGTAGCGCTCGTATGCCACCAGCGCCATTTTCGAATCGACCACCACTTGCTTGTTTTGCGGTAAGTGAACAATCACATCCGGTTGATAGCGTTTGCCCGCTTCGTTTTGCAAGCTCACCTGAGTTTGATACTCATGCCCTTCACGCAAACCAGACTCCGCCAAGACACGAGCCAGAACCACTTCACCCCAGTTGCCCTGCTGTTTGTTGTCACCTTTCAGCGCTTGAGTCAGATTGACCGCTTCTCGGGTCATGTGCTCGTTCAAGCGCTGTAGGTTTTTAAGTTCGTGTACTAAGGTATGACGCTCTTTGGCTTCTTGGCTAAAGCTGTCGTTGACTTGCTTTTTGAACCCTTCTAACTGCTCTTTTAGTGGAGACAGTAAGCCTTCCAAACTTTGGCGGTTTTGCATGTCGACTTTGGCGGTTTTCTCTTCGAATAGTTGATTCGCTAAGTGTTCAAATTGCTGCTTCAAACGCACTTCTGCTTGCTCAAGAATCTGCAGCTTTTCTGCATTGGCTTGGTTGATTTGCTCGTGGCGCGCTTGCTGCTCACCAAGCTGGGTTTCAAGACGTGATTTGTGCTCTCGCATCTGCCCTAGCTCATCAAAATACTGCTGGCGCTCTTGTTTTACTGCTTCGAAATAGCGCAACTTTTCCATCGCCGCCATCAATTTACCATGGGTTTGGCGCACCTCGAATGCTGCTTTATCGCGTTCATCATCGAGTTCATCTAGTTCTTGCTGCGCCTCAGCAAGGCTTTGCTTCACTTGCTCAAGTTGTTGTTGATGAAGTTGTTTTTCAGAAAAGATCTGTTGTTCAAGTAGCTGGGTTTGCGTGGCAAAACGTTGTTTGACCCACCAACCCACTGCAATGCCGCTAATAGTCGCGGTAAAAAGAGAAGACAAAATGAGAGATTGATGCTCAAGAATCCATTGCATAATAGCGAGTTAGCCTGTGTTTTTTATCTTTAACAATGGTATTTACATACTGGATAAATGTCCAGTTTGTTGGATGAAAAATCCTCGCATACACTAGGTGCTCCGTACAACATACTCACACCAGCTCAAACCAACAACAATGAGCGGTACTTCATCACACAGAGGCATCATGAACGAGCGTCGCGCCCTAGGATTTGGGCTATCAGCGGTATTACTTTGGTCAACAGTAGCAACCGCATTTAAATTGACTTTAGCGGAATTCACACCAATTCAGATGCTGACCATGGCGAGTATTGTCTCAGCCATCGCACTCATCATGGTGTGTGGTGTGCAGGGTAAGCTCAATCAGCTCAGCTCGACGTTTCTTTCTAATTCTTGGTACTACTTACTGCTCGGTTTAATTAACCCACTGGCCTACTACCTGATTTTGTTCAAGGCCTATGATTTGCTACCCGCCTCCCAAGCACAGGCGATCAACTACAGTTGGGCGATCACCTTGACTTTAATGGCGGCGGTTTTCTTAGGCCAAAAAATCCGAGGTAAAGACTGGATCGCATGCTGTTTTAGTTATTTGGGAGTCATCGTGATTGCCACCAAAGGTAATGTGTTAGGGATGGATTTTGAAAGTCCGCTTGGTGTCGGGCTAGCTCTGCTCTCGACTCTGCTTTGGGCAAGTTACTGGATTCTCAATACCAAAAACAAAGCCGATCCTGTAATTGGCGTACTCCTTGGCTTTTTGGTTGCCATCCCATTTGCGATTGGCTTGAGTATCTACGAAGGTGCAGACTGGGGCCAAATTACCGCGAAAGGCTGGGCGGCAGTAACCTACGTGGGTCTGTTTGAAATGGGGGTCACCTTCGTACTTTGGTTATCAGCACTGAAGCTAACCGAAAACACAGCTCGCATTAGCAACCTGATTTTCGCTTCACCATTCATCTCGCTCATGCTGCTTGCGACCATCATTGGTGAAGAGATTCACCCATCCACTTTGATTGGCTTAGTGCTGATCATCAGCGGCTTGGTGATCCAACAAGTAAAATTTGGCAAAAAGCAGCTTTCAGAGCCCCAGCAATAAATAAAGCGAAACTTTACAAAACCAAATGCAATTTCGTTAAAAAGAGAGATAGCTAACAAATTACTCATCTTATCTCTCATTCTTGACTTGGATTTATGGGGGCTTTGGATACGATATAACCAAAGCCCCAAATTAACTACTCATATTGGTGCACGTGGTAGCGCGCCAAACAGGGGCATGTCAGGATAATTAATTTAATATGTTTCGCTTTGCAATTTCACCAGACCAACTTAATACTTGGCAAGCAGCCCTTGAGCAGTGCTGCCAAGCTTATCAAGCCCAAGGTCAGTTATTTACTTTTAGCTACACTCGCCAATGGCAGTTAAGTGAAGTTAAAACCACCACTGGGCACAGTCGCGATATTGCTGTCCAGCTCGCTTCTGCAACAAGCGATTTCCAACCCCCAAGTTTAACTGTAGAAAGTATCAGCTTTGCCAATCAAGTATTAAGCTACTGCCCTATCTGGTTGCCCGATGAAACGCTATTTGCAGCGATTGCTCTTGTTCATGATAACCATAACTGCGCTGAGTTAGAGGGCTGGCTATCTTCACTCGCAGGGCGCATTAGCTTTGATGCGGGCACTTGCTTTCATCGCGAGCAATCAAGACACCTGCACCAAGACACGTCGCTGCTACCAAGCTTGCAAGAGTTTGTTGATTGTCTTGATGATCATACATGGATAAAGAGCATTGATGGCCGCTACTCTTTGACCAATCGCAGTGTGGAACAAGCATGGAACATGACCAGCAATGACATTGTCGGGAAAAACGACTTTGAGTTATTTAGCCAAGCTCGCGCGGAAAAGTTCATCGATACCGACCAGTTGGTGATCGCGACAGGCAGCCAAAACACTGTTGAAGAGTGCTCTTTGATTGATGACAACAATAACCCGACTTGGCTAGAAACCATCAAATCCCCCGTCCGCAACCATGCTGGTGAGCTGATTGGTATTTTGGGTATGACACGCAACGTTACCCGCAGGAAGATGATAGAAACGCAACTTTCTCTCGCTTCAAAGATATTCAATAACTCTCAAGAAGGGATGGTGATCACCGATCGTCGTGCCAATATCTTAGACGTTAACAGCGCATTTACTCATATCACGGGTTACTCAGCCGCAGAAGTGATAGGAAAAAACCCTAATATTCTTCGTTCTGGACATCATGATGACCGATTTTATCAAGAGCTGTGGCATCAACTAGAAACAAAAGGACAATGGAAAGGCGAATTTATCAATCGCAAAAAGGATGGGTGTATCTATCCGCAGTTAGCGACCATCAGTGCAGTAAAAGATGATAAGAATCATCTGATTAATTATATCTGCGTATTTGAAGATATTACCGTTCGCAAAGCGCATGAAGAGAAGCTTCAACGCATGGCATTTTATGATCCGCTCACTAATCTGCCAAATCGTACACACCTAATCACTCTGCTAGAACAACACATTGAAAGCGGACAAAAAAACCAACAGTCTTTTGCTACGCTATTCCTTGATATTGACCACTTCAAGCATATCAATGACAGCTTAGGTCATTTTTGTGGCGACCAATTGCTAACAAAACTTGCGGAAAGACTGCAACATGTCCTTGATCTATCGGCTCATGTAGCTCGAATTGGTGGTGATGAATTCGTGATCATTTTGCCAGAGATCGATGACAATGAGCACCTAATCACGACGATTAAAGACATTCTCACTGTCTTCAAAAAGCCTTTTTCATTGGCAAACCACGAATCACTGAGAGTATCAACCAGCATCGGTATTGCGCTCTACCCTGAAGATGGTCGAGACAGTGAAACCTTACTTAAAAATGCCGATACGGCTATGTACCTTGCTAAGAAGAATGGACGAAATGGTTATGCTTTCTATTCTCCAGAGCTAACCGATAAGTCGGTATCTCACGTCCGCCTACAATCTGCTTTGCACGAAGCCATTGAGAAAGACGAACTGTATCTCGTGTATCAGCCACAATATCAACTCAGTAATAAAAGCCTAATCGGCGTAGAAGCCCTACTACGTTGGAAACATCCAGAACTTGGCCAAGTTTCTCCAGCGGATTTCATCCCGATCGCTGAAAAAACAGGTTTGATTCAAGTGATTGGTCCTTGGGTCATGGAGCAAGCATGCAAACAAGGCCGATACTGGTTAGATAAAGGCATCGCCTTTGGAAAAATGGCGATCAACGTTTCAGCACTTCAACTGCAAAAAAACGGCTTTATTGAGCGATTGAAAGACATTCTCGAACGCACTCAATTTCCCGCAAACTTGTTGGATCTGGAAATTACCGAGAGCTTTTTGTTGAACGACCCGCGACATGCCATTGAGTCGTTAAACCAACTAAGAGAGCTCGGCGTTGAGATTTCACTGGATGACTTTGGTACTGGCTACTCTTCATTGTCATACCTAAAAGGCTTACCTATTACTAAGCTCAAAGTAGACCGTTCATTCGTCTCTGATGTGCCAAGTAATGAAGATAGCAAAGCCATTGTTGATGCCATCATCGCAATGAGCAATAGCTTGTCATTGAAAGTAGTCGCAGAAGGTATTGAAACAGACGAACAAGCAAAATATCTAAAAGAGAAAGGATGTTTGTACGGGCAAGGCTACCGATTTAGCGCTCCAGTACTGCCAGAAAGGCTGTTTCATTAATAAAAAGACCGAGCACTAGCTCGGTCTTTTTATTCGATCTAATTACACCCACTGACCCGCGACAAAGCCGCTCGACCAACACCACTGGAAATTATAACCACCTAACCAGCCAGTCACATCCATCACTTCACCAATGAAGTACAAACCTTTGATGTTCTTACATTCCATGGTTTTTGAAGACAGGTGATCAGTATCTACGCCACCTAAAGTAACTTCCGCGGTGCGGTAGCCTTCTGTGCCGTTTGGTGCCACAGCCCAGTTCTCTATACGCTCAACGATGGTTGCCATCTCTTTCGGGTTGAACTGTTTAAGTGGTTTATCTGCTAATTCTTTACGTTCAATCAGCACTTCAACCAAACGCTTTGGTAGCACTTTCGCCAGTGTATTCTTTAGGGATTGGTTCGGATGCTTCTCACGGCTGCGCTCTAGCAACTCTGCGATGTCGTCGTTTGGCACGAGGTTAATTGTCACCTTCTGACCCGCTTTCCAGAATGACGAAATCTGCAGAACCGATGGACCAGATAAGCCGCGGTGAGTAAACAGCAGCGCTTCTTTGAACATGGTGCCGTCTTGCGCGGTGATTTCTGCTGGAATCGCAATGCCCGATAGCTCAGCGAAATCTTCTTTGTCTTCTTTATGCAGCGTAAACGGCACTAGACCTGCCGTAGTGGTAATCACTGGAAGCTCGAACTGCTCAGCAATCTTGTAGCCAAATGGCGTCGCGCCAAGCTTTGGCATCGACAGACCGCCGGTGGCAACCACCAAAGATTCACATTCGATATTTTCAGCACCCGCATGCAGACGGAAGCCCGCGTCGGTTTTCTCAATCGAATGTACGTCACATTGGTAGCGTTGTTGGATGTTTGGCATGTCGCATTCTGCTAGTAGCATCTTAACGATGTCTTTTGCGGTAAACGCATCAACACAGAATAGCTGTCCGTGATCGCGCTCTTCAAACTCGATGCCATGCTTACTGACCATCGAAATAAAGTCCCAGTTGGTGTACTGCGACAGCGCCGATTTCACGAAATGCGGGTTTTGGCATAAGTAGTTGTTTGCGGAAACATCGTAGTTAGTGAAATTACAACGACCACCACCTGAGATAAGGATTTTACGTCCTGGCTTTTTCGCATGATCCAGCACGAGCACACTGCGTCCGCGCTTACCTGCTTCCGCAGCACACATCAAACCTGCCGCGCCAGCGCCAATTACAACAACATCAAATTTCTTACTCATCGGTAACGCTCAATTACTTATTTAAATTGGTTTATACCCAAGTAACCTCAAGATGCTTGGTTCAGCGAGAATGACTTGGGGTATATAAGTCCAAAAATAAAAAAGGATGTGCGTAATGCACATCCTTGCTTTCTGCGGGCGCTATTCTAACGACAAAAGTCGAGCGGGAAAAGCGCTTAAATTCCAAGCACTGCTTGCTGGCTTATAGAATGAAGGCAGCCAGTAGGGTTACACCGAGTAAAGCGGTCGATAAAATGAAGAGTCCACGTACCCTCTCACACTTACCCGTAAAGATCTCATCGTGGTGATGGTCATATTCTTTACTTTTAATGTAATGGAACAACCTCACTTGTTTGGTGACGTTGCCATGAGTAGTGAAAAATCCATTACCATCCACTTGCTGATACAGCAAAGGATGTGCTTCACGCATGATGTAAATTAGAGAACGAAGAGCGGTTAAGTAACGAACCATATTCAGTCCCGTTACAACCATTAGCGCAAATAAGATTGTGTCTCCACTGATCATCTTTTCCTCCCTACATCTTCAATGATGCTCAAGAGAAAAAGACGACCAATGCTTCGTCCTTTACCCGCTACTTATCGCGTTGAGAACGCGTTATGCAGCTGGAGCATCCATAATTGAAGATGAACCTTCTTTTGCCATTTGTGCTAGATCTTTATCGATGAAGAACAATGCCTTACCATCTTCACCAACCAATTCGATCTTGTCTAAAATCCCTTTAAATAACTTCTCTTCTTCGTGCTGTTCAGCCACGTACCACTGTAGGAAGTTAAACGTTGAGTAGTCTTGGCTTGTAAATGCAACATGCGCTAGTTTGTTGATTTTTTCCGTGATCATTTGCTCATGTTCATAGGTTTCACGGAAAACATCACCTAGGCTCGCAAAATCATGCTTTGGTGCTTCAATTGCACCCAGGATTGGCATTGAGCCAGTTTCACTCACATAAGTGAAAAGACGTTGCATGTGCTCCATTTCTTCTACGGCGTGAGCGCGTAAAAATTCAGCCGCACCTTCAAAACCTTTGTCTTCACACCAAGCACTCATTTGTAAGTATAGATTGGATGAGAAAAATTCTAGGTTAATTTGCTCATTCAATTGTTCAACCATAGTTTGAGACAGCATGTTAACTCCTATTTATGTGCATGCAATATACCCAAATGACCTCAAAAGAGATGGTTCAAAGACAACAAAGTCACTTGGGTATAACGCCACTATAACATGATTCCTTTGCCATGAGATTCTACCTACTAGATTGATATGAGATCACTTCAGCAAAATTATCTTAGACTTAGTGCTAATCTGACAGTATGACCTTATCAAGGAGATGGCAATATGAGTTACAAACACATACTTGTGGCAGTTGACCTATCAGACGACAGTAAAGTGTTGATTAAGAAAGCCGTATCACTGGCTAAACCTCTGGATGCGAAAGTCTCTTTCATTCATATCGATGTGAATTACGCCGAGCTTTACACCGGGCTTATCGATATCAATATGGCGGAGGCGCAACACCAAGCAATGGAAGCGTCGCGCACACAATTGGCCAACTTTGAGGAATATGCGGGATACCCAATCACTCATACTTTGGTTGGTAGCGGTGATTTAAGTAACGAACTGTGCGATACCATTCAAGACTACAGTATCGATTTGGTCGTTTGTGGTCATCACCAAGACTTCTGGAGCAAGATTCTCTCATCGACTCGTCAGCTCATTAACTGCTCACCAGTCGACATGCTGGTCGTACCGCTAAAAGACTAATTTGCATTGGCGTGACCTTAAAACTTGGTTAGACTGCGGGCACATTTGTTGTTGATAAAGATTCTCATCCATGGCTTATCTATCCGCAGTTACCCTACTTTGGGCATTCTCATTTAGCCTGATCGGCGTTTACCTAGCCGGTCAGGTCGATTCTTGGTTCTCCGTTTTCATGCGCGTTGCGTTGGCGAGCCTCGTCTTCATTCCTTTCTTAAAATTCCGTGGCGTAAGCAAGTCTCTGATTGCAAAACTAATGATCGTCGGCGGCTTCCAGCTCGGTTTGATGTATTGCTTCTACTACCAATCTTTCCTACTCCTTTCTGTACCAGAAGTACTGCTGTTCACCGTATTTACGCCTATTTATGTCACCTTGATTTATGACTTCTTGAAAGGTCGTTTCTCGCCTTGGTATTTGGTTACCGCTGCAATTGCGGTGCTAGGCGCGGCGTGGATTAAGTTTGCAGGCATCAATGAAAACTTCTTGATGGGCTTTTTGGTCGTACAAGGGGCAAACCTGTGTTTTGCCATCGGTCAGGTCGGCTACAAGTACATTATGGAAACCGAACCGGTGGATCTGCCGCAGCATACAGTGTTTGGTTATTTCTACTTAGGTGCATTGTGCGTGGCGACCGTTGCTTTTGCTCTAATGGGTAACTTAGACAAGATGCCAACGACAGCAACACAATGGGGTATTTTGACGTACCTCGGCTTGATCGCATCAGGCTTTGGTTACTTTGCGTGGAACAAAGGCGCGACTATGGTCAATGCTGGCGCACTTGCGGTGATGAACAACGCGCTTGTCCCTGCTGGATTGATTGTGAATATCGTTATTTGGAACCGCGATGTTGATGTGACGCGACTTGCTATTGGCGGCGCGATCATCATGCTGTCGCTGTGGATCAATGAGACTTGGGTGAAAAAACGCGTAGAGATGAGTTACGCCAACAAGTAACACATCGATCCCAACAAACATTCCAACCATAAAAAAACGCTCTTCAGTTGGAGAGCGTTTTTTGTTGATTCGATTAATGCACTTTGGCTTGCGAGCTTGTGCTCATCAACGCATTAGTTGGTGTTGGTAGCAGCACCTCAAGTTTGGCATTACGCGCTTCAAGCTTGCGCTGGCGTTTGAGCAATTTTTGCTGCTTTTTGGCTAACTTAAGCAACTTCTTCTGCTGCTTATAGTGTTTCTTAACCGCTTTTTTCGCCTTTTTCAGCGCTTTCTTATCTGATAAATCAAACATCGCTGACGTCTCTAGCTGAGTGGCAGGGGTTACGGCTGCTACTTTCGCTGCCAATTTTTTCTCTTTCACTCGTTCCACTACGCGCTTCACGATCGCCGCTTTCTCTGCGCTTTGCTCAGGCGCCATAATGATTGGCGTATCTTGTGTAAGGGATGGAGTTGGTAGCGCCTCTGCCAACAAACCACATGCTTGCTGTTCAGACAACGGCTTATCTTGGCATTTTTGAGGAGGAATCGCGGCTGGCTTACATAAGGTATCTTTCGAGGCAGAAGAGCGAGCACAAGAGCGGCAGACAAACTTAGGTGCTACCACCAAGCGGTGAATGTCACCCAAACTCTCAGCAATCTGTTTGCGGCTCATCTTACATAATCGTTTCGCCATGCTACTACTCCAGCTTCCCAATTCTCGACTGTCTTACTCTACGACATCACACAAGTGTAATAATAATAATTCTTAGTTAGATATACAGTCAGTATGCCGAATTAGCAAGAGAAAAGTATCAATAAGCGGAGCAAACGCCAGATACAAATACAGCGCCAAATCAGGCGCTGTGAGAAGAAGCTTTGTGTCGTCAGGTGTTTAGTCGAATTACGCCATTGATGCCTTCACATACACATCGAAACGGTTCTTTTTGGTTTCAATTGCCATGCTTGGCTTTTGCTCATCAAGCCAGTCCGCGTAATCTGGGCGCTTGACCACTACACGCTTACTCGCCAATGCCATTGCTGGAGCCAGCAAACCATCTGCATCAAGATCTGCACCAACCAAAGATTGGAATACTCGCATCTCTTTCTTTACTAATGCCGATTTCTTTTTGTTTTCAGGGTGTGGGTACATCGGGTCGAGATAAACCACATCTGGCTGAACGAAGTCTTTATCTTGCGCCAATTGTTCCAACGCATCATGGCTAGAAGCGTGAATCAAAGACATGCGCTCTGATACCCAAGTGCCAATTTCTGGATCGTGTTTCGCACGCGCCAAGCCATCATCCAGCAATGCAGCGACCACTGGGTGACGTTCAACCATTTGCACTTTACAGCCTAACGACGCCAATACAAACGCATCACGCCCTAATCCCGCTGTGCCATCCAGTACCGTTGGGGTTGCACCTTTGTTCAAACCCGCGGCTTTCGCGATTGCCTGACCTTTACCGCCACCAAACTTGCGACGATGACCTACTGCGCCACCAATCAAATCCACAAAGATTGCACCCAGCTTTGGCTCATCCACTTTACGCAGCTCTAAACGCTCTGTCGTGAGGACTAAGGCAAAGTCACTGTCATCTGTGTGAGAAAGCTGCCAACGCGCAGCGAGTTCATCAAGGTGAGACTGTTGAGATGGGTCTTCACAAATCAATTGCAGTTGCAAAAGGAGGCTCCAGTAAAAATCGGTTTAACTGGCGCTGAGTGTATACCTAATGGCCGGTGAATTGCTAGGCTAGCCTATTCACTCACTCTAGCACGATCGCTCTTGTTCAAGCTCTTCGACTAACTGCGCCAGAGGTTTGGGATGTCCGATAACATAACCTTGTCCATAATCGACACCAAGTTCTAGTAAATGATCGATAATCTGGCTGTTTTCAACAAACTCAGCGACCGTCACTTTACCCATCTGTTTAGCAAGATCATTAATCGAACGAACCATGACTCGATCTGTTTCATTCTTATCCATATCTTTCACGAACAGGCCGTCAATTTTCACGATATCTACTGGAAGCTTCTTTAAATAACCAAAAGAAGACAAACCCGAACCAAAATCGTCCAATGCAATCATGCAGCCAAGCGCTTTCACTTTGGTAAAAAATGCGATCGCTTGATCAAGGTTACGCATTGCCGCTGTTTCAGTGATCTCTAAACAGATTTTATCGCAAGGCATAGAAGACGTTTCCAAACGTTCTAATAGAAAATCGATAAATTCCTGATTGCCCATTGAGTGACCAGATAAATTTATCGAGCATCGTCCAAGATTCTCTACCTTTTCTGGTCTTTGCTCGAACCACTCCAAGGTTTGATTCACCACTTGTTTATCAATCCAGTGAGCGATGTTGTAGCGCTCTGATGCTGGCATAAAGATACCGGGAGAGATGTATTCTCCTTGAGAATTGCGGATCCGCACTAATATCTCAAAGTTCATCTTCGAATCTTCGTGCTGTAGACAAAGAATGCGTTGCGCGAATAGCTCCAAACGTTGACCAGCTAGAGCATCGTGTACCAAATTAACACTTTGCATTTCTCGCTGTCGTTGCTGTACTTCTTCATTATCGTGGCTAAACAAATTGTAGCGATTCCGCCCTAGCTCTTTGGCCACATGACAAGCTGAATCCGCTTGTGCATGCACCATTTGCGGTGTTTCAGCTGTGTGGTCAATAACCCGAATACCAACGGAGCAACTCATATGCAAACGAATATCTTCCCAAATGAATGGCTGTTTACTCAGTGTCGAGATGATCGATTTTGCAATCATGATCGCCCCATGCTCACCACAATCTTTGAGTAGTACCGCAAACTCATCACCACCCATTCTTGCCAAAATGGCACTATAAGGTAAGACCTCTTCCAACATACTGGCACAAAACTGAATTGCCGCATCACCAGCATCATGACCCGCGGTATCATTGAGCACTTTCAACTGATCAAGATCGAGATACAACATTGCGTGTACACGGCGATGACTTTCCACTTCTCGCAGTGCGGTTTGCAGCTCTAGTTCGAAGTGGTTGCGATTGTAAGTGTCGGTCAGCAAGTCATAACGTGCTTGATATTCTAGCTGTTTGGCCAGTTTTTTCGTTTCTGAGATGTCTTCACCCACGATCAGTAACTGGTCAGAATCTCGTAACGGACGAATATTTTCGCGAACCCAGACGGAATGACCGTCCGCATGAAGATACTCTATCTCTCTTCGCCACACACCATGGACAACATGGTTTGGCTGAAGCAAAACTTGACGCGGAAACAGTGCCTTGTCGTCTGAATAAAACTCCCGCAAGCGATGACCAAGCATATCCAGCGGTTGATATCCCAACAGTTGCTGAGCAAAGCGGTTTACTTCTTGGATGCAGTTATTGCTGTCCAATGTCACCATCATCACTGGTTGCTGTTCGTAGTAATTACGCAAGCTCGCTTCACGCTGATAAAGCTTGTCTTCCATAAGTTTACGGCTGGTAATATCACGCGCCTCGAACAAGTATTGGTTTTCATTTCCGACCTTCTGAGAGAAAGGCTTGAGTGAAACTTCCAACACCATCGCACCATGCTCTTTACTCCAAATATCCGCTTCAAAAGTCGTCACTTGTCGGTGATGATTCTGAAAGAATTCAGATATTTTCTGGCGTGCATCGACACTCCAGTGCTTGTGGTGCCACAGTGGACGATCGAGTCGTAAATCTTGATGATAGAGGAGAGACTGTAGACGATCGTTACCGGATTTTAATAAACCGTGTTGGTCGAGTATGCCCATATACTGCATGCTTTGGTCGAAAACCGATTCTAAAATCGTTTGAGCCTCGCGAGCAGACGCTTCGCTACGACGGATACGCTGTAAGTAATAACTCAATAGCAAGATTACAATGGACATCAGCACAAATACGCTGCCAAAGACTTTGATTTCTTTTGCAAAACGTTGTGAAAATGGCATCGGCTTATTAAGAAATACAGCCGTCGGCTCTTGCTCTACACCAAGGCCCCAGCGAACCACCGATTGATAATCTAATTTGATTTCTGATTCGCTCTTTGTTACGGATGGTAACGGTGCTTTAGGGTTATCTAACACTTGCTCAAGCAGTTGAGCTGCCTCAAACCCCTGTCGGTAACCACTCTGGATTACGCCTCCGACAGCACCATGTCCTAAGCCGACATCGTGCACCATAAAGAGAGGTGCATTCGAAGCTTGGTTCACCTCACGCCAGTCCCGGTCACTACTCACAATGCCATATTTGTCGCGATAGTAAGTCCAAAACAACACAACGTTGTCTTGGGTTAATTCTGACACCTGTTGTTTGAGCTCATCGATAGTATCTGGCACAAGATGTGCCACTTTGTGGCGATATTTGGGCGTTTGTTCGAGAAAATCGGCAACCTGAGCTCTAAGTGCTGCCCCAGTAACCGAGTGGTCACTAACAATCAGAATTTGTTGGAATTTAGGGTGCAGTCGCTCAATCAGCTCTAGGTTTGCAGCGAGATCAATATCTTCAATAACGCCAGTCGCGTTAAGATTTTGATGAAGTGAAGCATGATAATTGTTGATACCACTAAAGATAACTGGCGTGTCCTTAATTACGGGCGCTAAACGCTGCATTAATGCCAACGCATTGTTGTCGCTAACGACAATCGCATCAAAACGCTCTTTGGACAGCTTAGTGCGATACAGAGAGTCAAGCTGTTGAAAAAAAGTTGGGCTTTGGTTGCGCTTCGAGTCTAGATACAAAACGCGCATATCCAACGACCGATCAGCCACTTGCTGCGCAATTCCCCTCTGAATAGAGTCCGTCCAGAAAAAGCCTTGATGATAGGAATGCACAACAAGAACTTTTTGCTCTTGCGCGATGGCAACGCTACTCCAGCATATCGCAATAAAAATCAGTAAAACCTGCACATCATCTCCGTGATATCAGAGCCAACTCTCGGTTATCTCTGCTTAAACCTTGTGAATCCTATTCATGGTGAGTATAAAATGAACTCAAAGCCTCATATCCTAACGGAATTACTAATATGAACGCGAGTCTACCTAAACTCGATGACCTTGATCGTGCCATTTTAAAAACGCTGATGGCCGATGCACGCACACCGTATGCAGAGATGGCAAAGCAATTTGATGTTAGCCCTGCCACCATCCATGTTCGCATCGAGAAAATGAAAGCGGCCGACATCATCGAGGGAACAGAGGTTATCGTCAATACAAAAAAGCTAGGATACGATGTATGTTGCTTTATTGGCATCAACCTTAATGCTGCACGCGACTATCACTCAGCACTAGAAAAGCTCAACGCTCTCGATGAAGTGGTAGAAGCTTACTACACCACGGGCGCGTATAACATATTCGTTAAATTGATGTGCAAGTCAATTGAGGAGCTGCAATTTGTATTGATTGATAAGCTTCAAGCGATCGACGAAGTGCAATCTACCGAGACGCTAATTTCACTGCAAAACCCAATCAATCGCAACGTAAACCCATAACAAGTTGAATCAATAAATAAAAAACGAATCTGAAAATAAAAAAGGGCAGCCACTTGGCTGCCCATCTTGATTCTCAATGAGATTACGCTGCGATACCTGAATGACGCAGTAGCGCATCGATTTCAGGCTCACGACCACGGAAGCGCTTAAATAGCTCCATTGGTTCTTCACTACCACCCATTTCTAGGATGTTGTTCAAGAAACTTAGACCAGTTTCTTTGTTGAAGATGCCTTCTTCTTCAAAGCGAGAGAACGCATCTGAAGACAACACTTCTGCCCACAGGTAGCTATAGTAACCTGCGCTGTAACCACCAGCGAAGATGTGACCAAAGCTGTGTGAGAAACGTGCCCACTCAACCGCTGGTACAACTGCCACTTTCTCTTTCACTTCTGCCAAGGTTTCAAGTACACGAGCACCCACTTCTGGGTCGTATTCTGTGTGCAGAGTGAAATCGAACAAGCCGAACTCTAGCTGACGTAGGATGCCCATCGCCGACTGGAAGTTCTTCGCTGCTAGCATTTTGTCTAGCATCGCTTTTGGTAGCGGTTCGCCAGTCTCATAGTGACCAGAAATAAACGCCAGCGCGTCTTCTTCCCAACACCAGTTTTCTAGGAACTGGCTTGGTAGCTCAACCGCATCCCAAGGCACACCGTTGATGCCCGATACCGCGCCTGTTTCTACTTGCGTCAGCATGTGGTGGATACCGTGACCAAACTCGTGGAACAGAGTCACGACTTCATCGTGCGTAAACAGTGCAGGCTTGTCGCCCACAGGACGGTTGAAGTTACACGTTAGGTAAGCAACCGGTGTTTGTAGCTCGCCCGCTAGCGTCACACGACGACCTCGGCAATCGTCCATCCACGCACCGCCACGTTTGTGTTCACGTGCGT
This sequence comes from Vibrio sp. SCSIO 43153, assembly GCF_023716625.1. Lineage (NCBI taxonomy): Bacteria > Pseudomonadati > Pseudomonadota > Gammaproteobacteria > Vibrionales > Vibrionaceae > Vibrio > Vibrio sp. SCSIO 43153. The sequence goes on along the minus strand of NZ_CP071855.1, from coordinate 64,008 downwards.
ATAGATCTAGGTAGAAGCTGCCGCGCAGTGTGCCTTCGCCATCGAAGATATCAAAGAAACGCACTGATTCGTGCCAAGTATCCACGCCTTCACGCTCTGTCACTGTCATACCAAACACGCGGTTTAGCACTTCAAACAGACCACTTACCGCTTTTGATTCAGGGAAGTAAGGACGCAGTTCTTCATCCGAAATTTGGAACAAGTGCTGCTTTTGCTTCTCGCTGTAGTACGCGATGTCCCATACGTTTAGCTCGCTGACACCAAATTCCGCATTCGCAAACTGGCGTAGCTCTTCGATTTCGCGCTCACCTTGTGGTTTCGCTTTGGTTGCCAAATCGTTCAAGAAGCCAAGAACTTGCGCAGGATTCTCTGCCATTTTAGTTGCCAGAGATTTCTCGCTGTAAGTGTTGAAACCCAACATACGAGAGATTTCATGACGCAGTTTTAGCTGCTCAGTGATGATTTCTGTGTTGTCCCATTTACCTGCGTTTGGACCTCGGTCAGAAGCACGCGTTACGTACGCTTCGTACACTTCTTTACGTAGGTCTTGGTTATCACAGTACGTCATAACCGGTAGGTAAGATGGGATATCTAGCGTGATTAGGTAGCCATCGAGCTCTTTTGCTTCTGCTGCCGCTTTTGCCGCTGCAAGTGCAGATTCTGGCATACCCGCTAGGTCTTTTTCGTCTGCAACGTGCTTAGTCCAACCCATGGTTGCATCTAGCACATTGTTGGAGAATTTTGAGCTCAGCTCAGACATGCGCTTGCTGATTTCGCCGTAGCGATGTTGCTCGTCTGATGGTAAACCGATGCCCGACAGCTCGAAGTCGCGTAGAGAATCCGAAATGGTCTTCTGCTGTGCACGCGTTAGCGTCGCGTACTCTTCGCTGGCTTTGATCGCTTTGTACGCTTCGTAAAGACCTTTATGCTGACCAACCCAAGTACCGTACTCAGACAGGATTGGTAGGCAGCTTTCATACGCTTCACGCAGCGCTTCGCTGTTCACTACTGAGTTCATGTGACCCACTGGTGACCAAATTCGGCTCAAGCGGTCATCCGCTTCTTCAATTGGCGCGATCACACTGGTCCAGTTTGGGTTTGCGTTGTCTTTTAGTACCTCGTCAACCTTAGCACGACAATCCGCAATCGCCTGCTCCACTGCAGGTTTAATGTGTTCTGGTTTGATTTGCGAAAACGGAGGAAGATCCGTAAACGTAAGAAGTGGATTAGACATGAATAATTCCTTTTGTGTTTTGGCTCTGTATTTGCCCATTCGCATTTGCATAGAAATAGGCGAACTCAATGCACAGGCAAGCCAACAACATGGATGGGGGGATCTCCGTTCCCTTTCTCGATGCAGCAATGACCAAATCGGTCAAAGAGTGCTTACTCTGTCCTTGAGTCTTGTTATGCCTAAGTCAGGTTTCGCACTCTATTGGAGCGGTGCAATCCCACTTAGGTTCAATTTGTTTACTCATACTAAGTATGGGTGACTTAAAGAAATTTCAATAGCGAATCCCTATCAGTGATACTGATTTGAATCGAAGTTCTACTTCTTCAAGTTACTTGAGTATAATACCGCCATATCGCGAAAATCACAGACCACACTCAGTCAAAGAGTGTTTCGAGAGTTTAATTTGTTAAGTTACCGCCACAGCTTCCACGCTGGCAACCACGCTGACGTGGTAAAACACATCGTTCAAAGCCTCATTCTTGATGCGCTAAAGCAGAAAGATAAGCCGTTTGTTTATCACGATACCCACTCGGGTGTGGGACGTTACGATCTGACTCACGAATGGTCTGAAAAAACGGGCGAATACAAACAAGGCATCGCGCGCATTTGGGACAACCCAAACATTCCTGAAGAGATCGCAAGCTACATCGATTCAATCAAAACATTGAACAACGGTGAAAAGCTGCGTTTCTACCCTGGTTCACCGCGCGTTGCACGTGCGCAAATCCGCCCACAAGACCGCATGGTTCTGACTGAGCTGCACCCAGCCGATCACCCACTGCTGGAACAAGAGTTCCATCGCGATCGTCAAGTGAGCATCTACAAAGAAGATGGCTTCAAGCGTCTGAAAGGCAGTCTGCCACCGCAAGAACGTCGTGGTTTGGTGCTGATTGACCCACCATACGAGCTAGCGAAAGAGTACCGCGACGTCGTGCAAGCGATTTTCCAAAGCCATAAACGTTGGGCAACAGGCATCTACGCGATTTGGTACCCAGTGGTAAACCGCTGTGATATCGAAGACATGATTGAAGGCTTGGAAGGACTGGGCATTCGCAAAATCCTGCAAATCGAATTGGGCGTCTCTCCAGACACCAACGAGCGTGGCATGACGGCATCGGGCATGATCGTGATTAACCCACCGTGGAAACTGGAAAGCCAGATGAAAGAAATTCTGCCATTCCTGCAAGAAGCAATCGCGCCAGCAACCGGCCACTGGAAAGTCGACTGGATCGTTCCAGAATAAAAAGCACTGAATTTCATAACCTTAAAGCGCAACGATGACCTCGTTGCGCTTTTTTTATTTATTTTTTCAAAAATTTTCGTCTGCGCTTCGTCTTTTCTTTTTTGCCTGCGTCTTAGGGATGTAAACAAACTAAAACATAGAGAGAAATGACCATGCTTAAAGTTATCAGTTTTAAAATTTGCCCATTTGTTCAACGCGTAACCGCGGCACTAGAAGCAAAACAGATCCCTTACGAGATTGAATACATCAGCTTAAAAGACAAACCACAATGGTTCCTAGATATCTCACCAAATGGTCAAGTACCAGTGATGGTGACAGAGTCTGGCACGGCGCTGTTTGAGTCGGATGCGATCATCGAATACATCGAAGACGAATACGGTCCATTAGAGCAAGGTGTGACAAACGAACAACGTGCACTGGATCGCGCATGGAGCTACCTAGGTTCAAAACACTACTTGCCTCAGTGCGGCACCATGGGCAGTAAAGACCAAGCAACCTTTGAAGAGCGCGCAGAGAAACTGATCAAAGCGTTCCAAAAAGCAGAAAACCAACTGTCTGGTGAAACCAAGTTCTTTAAATCCGATGAACTAAGCAATGTAGACATGGCTTGGTTGCCGCTTCTGCATCGTGCTGCCATCGTCAAAGCGCACTCTGGTTATGACTTCTTCTGTGGTCTACCAAAAATGCAGGCATGGCAAAAGCACATCCTAGAATCAGGATTAGTAGAGAAGACGGTGTCGGAAGACTTCGTGCAGCTGTTTAGCGATTTCTACCTAACCAACACTTACCTAGCAGACGGTAAAGACGTGCAAGCCCAGTCAGGCTGTGGCACATCAAGCTGCTGCGGTTAATGAACTTTCCTTACCCTAAGCATGAAAAACACCAAGCGGAATAGCGCCTTATTCCGCTTTGCTATCCTCTCATCGCTATTTGTCATAAGTAATGTCACTTTTTCCCATTTAGGAAATTGCTAGACTCGATTTATGATAGGGACAACGGATCATGCTTAAGTCACTTCAACAGGCTTAGGCAGGTAACAATTTATTTAGGGATGTTGAGTTCATCACCCACTACCCCAATGTAATTGTTGTCAGACAAAAATTAATAAGCTCTTGGAGAAAGTAATGGCGACTCATTTTGATTATATCTGTATCGGTGGCGGCAGCGGCGGCATTGCATCAGCAAACCGTGCAGCAATGTACGGTGCTAAAGTAGCGCTTATCGAAGCTCAAGACCTTGGCGGTACCTGTGTAAACGTTGGTTGTGTGCCTAAAAAAGTAATGTGGCACGGCGCGCAAGTTGCAGAAGCAATGAACCTGTACGCAGAAGACTACGGCTTCGATGTAGATGTAAAAGGTTTCGACTGGAGCAAACTGGTTGAGAGTCGTCAGGCTTACATTGGTCGTATCCACCAATCTTACGATCGCGTTCTTGGCAACAACAAAGTAAATGTTATCAAAGGCTTTGCTAAGTTCATTGACGAGAAAACGGTAGAAGTAAACGGTGAGCACTACACAGCGGATCACATCCTGATCGCAGTGGGTGGTCGTCCAACGATTCCAAACATCCCAGGCGCAGAATACGGCATCGATTCAAACGGCTTCTTCGAGCTTACTGAGCAACCAAAACGCGTTGCAGTGATCGGTGCAGGTTACATCGCGGTAGAAATCGCCGGCGTACTGCATGCACTAGGCACAGAAACACACCTATTCGTTCGTAAAGAATCACCGCTACGTAGCTTCGATCCAATGATCATCGAAACGCTAGTAGAAGTGATGGACGCTGAAGGCCCAACGCTACACACCCACTCTGTTCCAAAAGAAGTGGTAAAAGAAGCAGACGGCAGCCTGACTCTGCACCTAGAAAACGGTGAGAGCCAAAACGTTGATACCCTAATCTGGGCAATCGGTCGTCACCCAGCAACTGACGCTATCAACCTAGCATCAACTGGCGTTGCAACGAACGATCGTGGCTACATCAAGGTAGACGAATACCAAGAAACGAACGTGAAAGGCATCTACTGTGTAGGTGACATCATGGAAGGTGGTATCGAGCTAACACCAGTGGCTGTTAAAGCGGGTCGTCAACTTTCTGAGCGTCTGTTCAACAACAAACCAAACGCGAAGATGGACTACGATTTGGTACCAACTGTGGTATTCAGCCACCCACCAATCGGCACTATCGGTCTAACGACTCAAGAAGCGGAAGAGAAGTACGGCAAAGACAACATCAAAGTCTACACGTCTGGCTTTACTGCGATGTACACAGCGGTTACTAAGCACCGTCAACCATGTAAGATGAAGCTAGTGTGTGCTGGCGAAGAAGAAACGGTTGTTGGTCTACACGGCATCGGCTTTACTGTTGATGAAATGATTCAAGGCTTCGGCGTAGCAATGAAGATGGGCGCAACCAAAGCAGACTTCGACTCTGTTGTGGCTATCCACCCAACGGGCTCTGAAGAGTTCGTGACGATGCGTTAATCACGCGTGAATCACTTTGCGATTTAAGCAGATAAACAAAAAGGGTCATCAATTACTTGATGACCCTTTTTCTATTCACGTTTTAAAACGTTCGGGGGTATTTCGGAGCCGTTTGCGCGTTTTACTTAACTGCGCGAACCAATTCAGCAATACCTTCCCAATCGCCGTTGTCCATCATAGCGGTTGGCACCATCCAAGTACCACCACACGCGACAACCGATTTCAGCGCTAGGTAATCTTCCACGTTAGATGGGCTTACACCACCTGTTGGCATGAATTCCACTGGGTAAACCGCCGTTAGTGCTTTAAGCATGTTTACGCCGCCTGATGGCTCAGCAGGGAAGAACTTCAGGGTACGTAGACCCATTTCCATCGCTTGCTCAACCAAGCTTGGGTTGTTTACACCCGGTACAATTGTCACGTTGCGTTGCTGACAGTATTTCACTGTGGTTGGGTTGAAGCCCGGGCTCACAATGAAGTCCACACCCGCTTCAATCGCAATGTCCACTTGTTCAGTTGTCAGTACAGTACCAGCACCGATCAGCAGTTCTGGGTACGCTTCACGCATGATGCGGATCGACTCAGCCGCCGCTTCAGTGCGGAATGTCACTTCCGCACATGGTAAACCGTTTTCTACCAACACTTTTGCCAGTGGCAGAGCGTGTGCTACATCGTTGATTGCGATAACTGGGACGATTTTGATTTCTCTTAATCGTTGTTCAAGTGTTGTCATGGGTAACCTCTAAAGAATAAAGCTTAATGTTGCTACGATAATAAATGCGATACCACCAAGTAAAGTTTCCATTACCGTCCAAGTTTTTAGCGTTGTTTTCTCATCCATCTCTAGTAGACGAGATACTAACCAGAAACCAGAATCGTTGAAGTGAGAAAGCACTGTTGCACCACCTGCAATCGCGATAACGATAAAGCATAGGTCTAGCTCGCTCAAACCAGTTGATGCTGCCACTACTGGCGCGATAAGTGCTGCAGTTGTCGTTAGTGCCACGGTTGCTGAGCCTTGAGCAACGCGCAGACAGGTAGAGATAGCAAACGCCGCTACGATCACTGGCATGCCAGTGTCAGTTAATACGTCTGCAAGTGCATCACCGATACCACTTGCACGCAGTACGCCACCGAACATACCACCCGCACCAGTTACTAGGATAACACCACAGATAGGCGCCAATGAATCGCCACACAGCTTCTCAAGTTTCGCCATGCCGTAGTCTTTTGCAAACACTGCAAGACAGACGATTAAGGTAATCAGTAGTGCAACTGGCGTTTTACCTAGCATACGTAGGAACTCAACCAGTGCTGTTTTGCCATCAATCACACCCGCAACTGCTAGCGTGTTCAATACTGTGTCTAAACAGATTAACAGTACAGGCAGCACTAGGATGGTCATTACTGTGCCAAATTTTGGCAGTTGTGCATCTTCAACTTGCGTATCACCGTTGAAGAAGGCTTTTGATAATGGGATATCGAATTTCTTGCCCGCGTACAAACCAAATAGGTAAGCGCCTAAGTACCAAGTTGGAATAGCCACTAGGATACCAACAACAAGCAGTAGACCAATGTTTGCGCCTAGGAATTCTGCTGCTGCAACTGGACCTGGATGCGGAGGAACAAAGCCGTGCATCACTGCAAATGCACCTGCTGCTGGTAGTGCGTATTTGATTGGCGAACCACCAAAACGTGCTGCCACACTTAAGATGATTGGCATCATTACGACTAGGCCAGCATCAAAGAAAATTGGGAAACCGAACAGTAGTGAAGCCACACCCAATGCAAATGGTGCGCGCTCTTTACCGAAGCGTCCAATCAAAGTATCTGCCAGCACTTGCGCACCGCCAGTTACTTCCAAAATCTTACCGATCATTGCGCCAAGACCAACCAGCAATGCGACTGAAGCCAACGTGCCACCAAAGCCACTCATCATGGTTGGAACAACTTGGTCAGAAGAAACGCCAGTCGCCAATGCTGTACCTAAACTCACCATAGTTAGGGAAGCAAAAGCGTGCACTTTTAGTTTAATAATCAATACAAGTAACGCTGCTATCGCGAGGACTGCAATCGTTAGTAGGAACGTAGGGTCTGGAGCTTGGGTTAGCTGTTCCATGGGTTCACCTTTAAGAATTATTGTTTGTGTTGTGGTTCACATTTATTTGAGTTACCGGTAACATGTTACCGATAACATGAATAAGATAAACCCATATTTTAAAGTGAATTCGAAAATTGAGATCACGCGCAAATTTGTTATGAGGATAAGTTATGGCTGGTAGTAGTGTCGTCGTTATGGGCGTTTGTGCGAGTGGCAAAACCACAATTGGTGAGCACTTGGCGAAAAAGCTGGGACGTAAATTCATTGATGGTGATGATCTTCACCCACGAGCAAACATTCAGAAGATGGCGTCAGGTCAGCCTCTGAACGACGACGACCGCAAACCTTGGCTAGAACGTATCCGCGACGCTGCTTATAGCTTAGAAAGCAAAAACGAGCACGGCATTATTGTCTGTTCGGCACTAAAAAAGATTTATCGTGACCAAATCCGCGAAGGCAACGAGAACGTGACCTTCCTTTTCCTAGACGGCAGCAAAGACCTGATCCTTGAGCGCATGCGTGCTCGCCAAGGTCACTTCATGAAAGAGAACATGGTCAACAGCCAGTTTGAAACGCTAGAGCGTCCAGAAGATGAGCCTCGCACCATTTTCGTCAGCATTGATGCAACCATCGAAGATGTTGTGTCGAATGCCGCTGAGTTAATCCTAGTGCAAGACGAGGCAATGGCATGACTCATCAAGTAATCTTAGACGTTACCCAGCGCTTAGTTGAACGCAGCCAAGAAGCGCGTGCGGCGTTTCTTGCTCGCACTGAAGTCCAAGCCGAAGCAGGCAAAGGCCGCATAGGTCTCTCTTGCGGTAACTTGGCTCATGCTGTTGCGGCATCTTGTTCTTCAGAAAAGAAAAACATTCTCGATTTCACTCATTCAAATGTGGCACTGATCAGTGCTTACAACGATATGTTAAGTGCCCACCAGCCTTACCAACACTATCCTGATCAAATCAAACAAGTGCTGTCTGGTTACGGTCACACTGCGCAAGTTGCTGGCTGTGTTCCGGCAATGTGTGATGGCGTGACTCAAGGTCAAGCGGGCATGGACATGTCACTGTTTTCTCGTGACTTAATTGCTCAATCGACAGCACTTTCACTGAGCCACAACGTATTCGATGCGACCTTGCTGCTGGGTATCTGCGACAAAATCGCACCGGGACAACTGATGGGCGCGCTGTCTTACGCACACCTACCAACGGCATTTGTGCCAGCAGGTTTGATGGCAACAGGCATCAGCAATGAAGAGAAAGTCGACGTTCGCCAAAAATACGCGGCGGGCGAAGTAGGTAAAGACGCGCTACTTGATATGGAGTGTCGCGCTTACCACTCGGCGGGCACGTGTACTTTCTACGGCACGGCAAACACTAACCAACTTGTGTTTGAAGCCATGGGTTTGATGCTGCCAGGTTCGGCATTCATCCATCCACATACTGAACTACGTAAAGCGCTGACCGATCACGCGGCTCTGAAAATCGCGGCAATGAATGCAGGTTCAGCCAACTTCCGCCCATTGTCTGAAGTTGTCACAGAAAAGAGCCTGATCAACGGTATTATTGCGCTATTGGCATCGGGTGGCAGCACCAACCACACTATCCACATGTTGGCAGTGGCGCGTGCAGCAGGTTTGATTCTGACATGGCAAGACATCAGTGACCTATCTGAAGTCGTGCCACTATTAGCGCGCGTTTACCCAAATGGCCCAGCTGACATGAACGCATTCCAAGAAGCGGGCGGCGTACCTGCGCTATTGCATCGTTTGGACGAGGCAGGCTTGCTTCATCGTGACGTGAAACCGGTATTCGGCGAATTCGAAGACCAAATGACTCTACCGAGCTTAGTCGACGGCAAACTAACTTGGACACCATGTGGTGGCAGCCAAGACGGCGAAGTGATTGCTGCGCCAACGCAAGCTTTCCAAAACACCGGTGGTACTCGCGTACTTAACGGTAACTTGGGTAAAGCGGTAGTGAAAGTGTCTGCGGTGAAAGAAGATCAGCGCATCATCGAAGCGCCAGCAATCGTATTCCAATGCCAACACGAAGTGGAAGCGGCGTACAAACGCGGTGAACTAAACCAAGACTGCATTGTGGTTGTGACGCACAACGGTCCTGCAGCGAACGGCATGCCGGAGCTGCATAAACTGATGCCAATTCTCGGCAACGTGCAGAAAGCGGGCTTCAAAGTCGCACTAGTTACGGACGGTCGACTATCTGGTGCATCCGGTAAGATTCCATCAGCAATCCACGTATCTCCAGAAGCAATTCGTGGCGGCGCGATTGGCTTGGTGCGCAATGGCGACATCATCCGCGTTGATTGCCAAACTGGCGAACTGAATAACCTAAGCGACGTTACGGGTCGGGAACTGTTAGAGATGGATACTGAAGCCAAGCAACAGACTTGGGGTCGTGGTTTCTTTAGCGTGATTCGTCAAAGCGTTTCGAGCGCAGAAGAAGGCGCAAGCTTTATTGTTTAAGACGGAGAGAAAGATCCCGTCATTCCGACGAGCTTAGGCGAGATCAGGAATCTAATATCAGAGTGCTGTGAAGCGAGAGGAAATACCTCTGCCACAGCACTTTTTGTTGGCAGATTCTGAATCATGCTCGTACCTCGCTGTTCAGAATGACGAGCTTTGGGATTCAGCAAACGACATCAAGCCGTCTTCATCACCACAACCGCCGCAATCACAACAAAGATACCAAACCAGCCAATCGGCTTAAGCTTTTGTTTGAACAGCAAAGCACCACCAATCGCGGTACCTAAGATACCTATCGCGCCCCAAGAGGCGTAAGCGATAGCAAGATCGATCTCTTTTACCGCTTGGGCAAGTAAGGTAAATGCCGCCATCACTAGCACTATTGCGATAACGCCCCAGCCTTTGTGCTCAAAGCCTTTCGAGCGAGTCAGCGCCATGTTCGCCATGATATCGACTAACGCCGCCAACACCACAAATCCAAATGAAACAGTAAAAAATTGGCTCATGATTAACACCTCGCATTCGATGAGCGTGGCAACTCATCTTTTTGTTGAGGCTGACCATGTGATTCGCCTAGCGTCACACACACGATACCGACTACTGCCAGCGCCAAACCAAGCAACTGCTGCGTGCTTAAGTTGGCATCAAACAAAACGATAGAAACTAGGGTAATCAAGGCGATACCCAAGCCTTCCCATGTTGCGTACGCGACACCGATGGAAATTTTCTTTGCCGCAATTGATAAGAAATAATAAGAAATGGCGATCAGAACATACATCACCAAATAGCCTTCCCATGCGTTACTTTCACCGATAAATGACATGGTACTGGTGCCGGCCACTTCAGCAACGATGGCGAGCAATAAAAATAGACGTGCAATAAGCATGGTTCATCCTCCCCAGAAATTAAAAAACTGCATAACGGAGAATGGTGAATGCCTTTCAATGATCAGACACTCAAAGAATTGATAAGATAAAAAGAGCCGCTTCTCCTGACTATTTGTAGTCAGATTAGCCCTTCTTCAGCGAAACAGACAGGTAATTGAGATATTCATTTTTGAATATCTTTAGGGATTGTTTGTCTATGAGATCACGTTAATGGTGTATTGAGGGTTTGTTGGACCACTTGATGCAAATGACGATGCAATGGATGGTTACGATACGTCTGCAAATAGCCACCCGAGACAACAAATTGGCTGAATTCGCGGTTTACCATCGGCATTGGATAAGAGGCGAGTTCATGCATCAAATGCGCAGTGCTTTGGCTGGCGTACATAATGGCATCAGTCTCAAGCAGCATTTGGCAAGCAACACGCAAATTGTAGGACTTGAGCAGTACCACAGGTTCGTAACCCATGCGACGATATTCCGATTCCACTGTACACAGCGGATTGTATGACGCAGGCCCAGGTAGCGATACCAGCGGCAATTTCGACACCGTACCCCAGTCATTACTGACTTGCGACAATGTTGGATGGTCTTTACGCGCCAAAATCACGCGCTTCTCGACAAACAGAGGGCGCATGTAGATGTCTTTCGACAATTCAGTTTCTTGATCGAGAATACAGTAGTCGTGTTCGCCCTCTAACATCTCATCTTGGGAATAGATGTTCCAACTTGAGAAAGCAAACGAGGCTTGAGGAAACGCCTGATGGCAGCCGCGCAGAAGGCGTTGACCTTGTTCGTCCATCAGATATGGATCCGTCACAATCGCAATCTGACCTTGGTAGTCGAGTGGATCAAATTCAGAGAACTCCTGCACCACTTTTTCCAGCGGTGATAGCATGTTATCGAACTCTGCCGCTAAGCGAATCGCCATTGGTGAGGGCTCAACCCCATGAGCTTTGCGCACGAACAGTGGATCATCAAATACATTTTTGAGTTTCATCACCCCTCGACTAGCACTCGGCTGCGAGATACCAAGCTGCATTGCCGCCAACTTGATACTGCGGTTTTCCACCACGGCTTTGAGCAGGCGCATTAAATTAAGATCTAGCGCATCAAGTTGGTGTGGCATATAAGTACCTTTGTCAAAGATGGAGAAAACTAGGGTGAGTTAGACGCTCTCGCCTGCGGTTATTTGATAGCCCATATCGACAATGGTATCAGCTTGCTCCTCACCCTTGAGGCGTGATATCAGCAGTTCAGCACTCTTCTCTCCGATTGCAAAACGCGGAGTATCGACACTGGTTAACTTGGGACTAATGGCTTGACCGATATCTAATGCGTTATAGCCAACAATGGCAAGTTGCTCTGGTACTTTGATATTAAGTTGCTGTGCATTTAATAAAGTACCGATTGCGATATCATCATTGGTACAAAATACACCGTCCAGATCTGGATAGGTATTTAAAGCGCGTTCTAGTAGATCAGATGCCAAAGAGAAACTTGAGTGTTCGCCAGTTAATATATGCTTGGGCTCTAAACCTGCTTCTGTCATCGCACGATCATAACCTTTCATACGTAGCTTGGTACGCGTATCTAGGCGAGCTCCGAAGTAGACTATCGTACGTTTTCCCGACTCCAACATACGCTTCACCACGTTATAAGCCGCATCTTCATGATCCAACCCCACTGCCATATCAATCGGGTATTCTGGCAATTCCATCGTTTCCACTACTGGTACGCCTGCATTCTTGATCATCTGCAACGTGCGCTGAGTATGATGGCTTTCCGTCAGGATTAAGCCGTCGACTTGGTAAGAAAGCAAAGAGGCAATCTTGCGCTCTTCTTCCAATTCATCATAGCTAAAGTGTGCAAGGAGGGTTTCGTAGCCATTGGCTTTGGTGACTGTTTCAATGCCCTGAACAAAAGACGCAAAAATTTGGTTGGACAATGAAGGAAGCAAAATGCCGATCGCTTTACTGGAAGACTTCGACAACATCGCTGGCGCTCGGTTCTCGATGTAACCCATCTCTTCAATCGCCGCAGCAATCTTCACCCGTGTTTTTTCTGCCACGGAGTCTGGGTTACGCATATAACGCGAGACCGTCATTTTAGTTACGCCAACTTTATCTGCGACATCCTGTAGCGTCGTTCGTGCTTTCTTATTCTGTTGAGCCATAAATATCTAAATTATCAGTAATGTTACATGTAACATTATGCCCAGTCAGTCAAACTTGAACAAGCAGCACTGTTCTTTTATGCAAGCTAGTAAGTAATAAGCCTCGCATTGCGAGGCTTATATCGGGACTGCGTTATTTGACGCACATGACATTGAGTAGTGATATGCCTGTTAATGGGTTCGGCTCACGATCAGCGAATAACCCCAACCGATTCTCTCCCCAATAAGGCAGTTGCAGAGGCCATTCATTCTTTTCCATCACTCCAGAATCGCGTAAAGCTTTGAACTCAGATGAAGATACTAAGCCCATCCCTAACTCACCACATACTTGTTGTGAGCTTGCATAACTCAAGCGATTCCATGGCTTGCCATATTCCATGTAAAACTGATTTCCTGCATCAAGCAAGTAAGGTACGACGTAAGTTTTGCCTTGTAAGATGGCCTTCAATCGCACTTCAACATTGTTGCTGACACTCACAGGTTCTGCTGGCTTCACTTTTGTAGAAGGGGTTGCCTCCGGCACGTTTACAGCAGCCGGCTTTGGCTCGAACGCAGAGGTATTCTTAGCCACTGGCTTCGGCTTGCTTACGCTCTTAGTCTTCTTCACTGGCTCAGAGATGTTTGCTCCCACCACACGAATAAAGGCTTCTTTATAACCAGATACGGTCCTAACTTGGGCTAAATCTGTGCTCGCTTGCTCAAAACTTTTGTACGGCCCAATCAAACAGCGGAACCCTTTGTCTTCCGGCTTCATCCAAACATCAGTACTGATTTTGTTATAGAGTGGCTTAGCTTTGGCTAACGGCATTTTTTTAGGTAACAAACCGCATTGAACCCAAAATAAATTGCCTCCTTGCGGCACTTTCTTTCCCCATACTCCCTTCCCAATAGGACAAGTCTTATCCAGAACAGGCAACTCTTGGTGACTCGCTTGCGTCGCCTGGCACAGGAATTCTTGTGCACTTACCGTCTCTGCGAACGGCGCACAGGCTAGCAGTAAAGCTAAGCTCAAAGTTGGATGGGCGATACGTGATGGCTTAAGCGCCTTCTTCATTTCCATACGCTTCACTCTAATAAGGTTTAGTGATGAAATTATCGCGACAAAGCGTCAATAAAACATGAATGATAAAACAACAAGCAAAAAAAGAGCCGGATTTTCATCCAGCTCGTATTTTATACTCAACTTGTTGTTTTCTTAACTACTGAGATCAACCTTTATAAATTTTTGGGTTGAATACATCACGTAACCAGTCACCCAAGAGGTTGATCACCAATACTAGCGTTACTAGTACGATACCTGGGAAGGCAGTAATCCACCAAGCACCTGAGAAGATGTAGTTAAAACCGATGCTGATCAACGCACCCAGTGACGGCTGGTCGACTGGCAGCCCCAGACCTAGGAATGACAGTGCTGCTTCCGACATGATTGCGTTTGCTACCTGTACCGTCGAGATAACCAAGATTGGCGATAGACAGTTCGGTAGGATATGGCGGAACATGATGCGAGGTGCTTTAAAGCCCATAACACGCGCCGCTTCGACGTATTCTTTCTTCTTCTCAGCCAGTACCGAAGCACGAATGGTACGTGCGTACTGCGGCCATTCTGCCACGCCAATGATCACCACCAGCATGACTACCGCGTATTGGCTATAGAAATCACTGCCAAAACTGGCTTTGAAGATAGCTGACACGATGATCGCTACCATCATGGTCGAGAACGACAACTGTACGTCTGCAAAGCGCATCAGGAAGCTATCGATACGACCGCCGAAGTAACCTGCAGACAAACCAATGATGATACCCAGTACCAACTGAAGACCAACCGCAAGGAAGCCGATAGTCAGAGACAGGCGAGAGCCGTAAAGAATGGTCGATAAAATATCGCGGCCTTGCTCATCAGTTCCCAACACAAAACGCTCATCGCCCTCTTCCATCCAAGACGGTGGCAACTCAGAATCCATGATGTCGATAGACGTCAGATCATACGGGTCTGTCGGTGCCAGAATTGGCGCAGCCAACGCCAACACTAAGAACATCATAAAGACGGTAAAACTCGCCATCGCAACTTTGTCGCGTTTGAAGTAGTACAAGAAATCCGACTCTTTGAAACGTTGCCACGCCGATGGAGCGGCTTCCTGAGCTGGTGTTACACTTGATTGGCTCATGATTAAGCTCCTTTTCCAGTTAGGTTCACAGTTGGGTTGATGATGCCGTACAGCAAGTCAACGATGGTATTGGTTACCACGAAAATCAGACCAACAAAGATAACGTAGGCAGTAATCAGCGGTGTATCAACACGGTTGATTGCCTCTAGGAAAAGGAAGCCAGTGCCCGGCCATTGGAACACGGTTTCCGTCAGGATGGTGTAAGCCACCATAGTACCAATCTGCACACCGCCAACCGTCAGTACTGGTAGCATAGTGTTCTTAAGTGCATGTTGGTAATAAATTTTGTTTAAGTTCAGGCCTTTTGCTTTGGCGAACTTAATGTATTCCGAGCTCAGTACTTCCAGCATTTCTGAACGGACCAAACGGATGAACAACGGCAGCATGATCGAAGCCAGTGCCACACAAGGTAGAATCAAGTGCTTGATGCCATCAATGGTAAAGAAGCCAGATTCCCAACCGAGCACATTAGCGGTCTCGCCCCGTCCGTAGGAAGGTAGCCAACCGAGTTCTATGGAGAAGACATACATCAGCATGATTGCGGTTAAGAACACCGGAATCGAGATACCGACACTACTCATCGCCATGACGAATTTCGTAAAAATACTCTTAGGATGGATCGCGGAATACACCCCAAGCGGAATCGATAAAAAAACAATAATCAGCGTCGCACCAAACACGAGCTCTAGCGTAGCCACCAGCTTATCGAGAATCACCTCAACCGCAGGTCGCTTGAAGAAGTAAGATGTACCTAAATCACCTTGCAGTGCATTGCCCACAAAGCGAGTGTACTTTGTGATAAAGGGATCGTTCAGGCCCAGTTCATCACGCAGCGCTTGGCGCTCCGATTCTGAAACCGACTGACCTACAAGCTCACGCAGCGGGTCACCCAGGTTATCCTGAATGGCAAACGCCACCAAACTGATCACAAACATCACTATCAGTGCCTGAAACAGGCGCTTGACCAGAAACGAAAACATTCCTTGCCCCTTAACTATCCATAGATCTCTATTCAGAGAGAAAATTCAGTCTGTAAAACCAACTCAGTCCGACTGAAACAAAACTGAGTCGAGTGCTTTAAGTTGAGGAGGGACATCCATCCCTCCTCAAAATCGACTAACCGTGATTATTCAACCACTAGGTCACCGAAGTAAGGCATTACCATTGGGTTAACGATGTCAGCTGCTTTCACGTTAGACTTCGCGCCCCACGCTTCACTTTGCCAGTGTAGCGGTACGAATGCTGCATCGTTGTATAGCGTCGCTTCTACACCTTTCAGCATTTCAGCGCGTTTCGCTGGATCCGTTTCTACGTTTGCCGCTTCAACCACTTTGTCCATTTCTGGGTTTGAGTAGTAACCACAGTTGTACTGGCCACGGCCCGTTTCTTCGTTACGAGTCATGGTTAGGAACTCGTTGAAGTTCGCTGAATCTTCCGTATCTGAGTGCCAACCGATCATCAACATGTCTGCCGCACACTTGTCGAACTCAGGCCAGTATTGCGCTTTAGGCATCGTCTTCAGATCAACCTTGATGCCGATCTTAGACAGCATTGCTGCCGCCGCTTGCGCAACTTTCGCATCGTTCACGTAACGGTTGTTTGGCGCCATCATGGTCAGCGTAAAGCCTTTCTCATAACCCGCTTCTTTCATCAGCTGTTTCGCTTTCTTCAGATCGTAGCGAGGAACCAATTTGTCATCGTGACCTACGTAACCAGCAGGGCTCTGTTGACCAGCTGCCGTAGCGAAGCCTTTCATGATCTTCTTCACGATGCCTTCGTTATTGATTGCGTGAACAATCGCTTGGCGAACGCGAACATCTTTCAGTGCTTCATTGCTGTTTTGGTTCATTTGGAATGTGATGATACGTGTACCTGGTAGCGTCACTAAGTCGATGCCGTCTGCATCTTTCACACGTTTGTGATCGTTTGGTGCTACTGGATGAATCATGTCAACGCCGCCAGAAAGCAGTGCTGCTACACGAGTCGCGTCTTCTTTGATCGGAACCAGCGTTAGCTTATCAACGTTACCTTTCGACGCTTTATCCCAATAATCTTTAAAGCGTTCGAATTCCACTTTTACGCCCTGCTCACGAGAAGTCACAATGAATGGACCCGTGCCAGATACGTTAGTCGATGCAAATGAGTTACCGTGCTTCACTAGCTCAGACTTGTCTTTGCCATCTTCTGTCTTACCAGAGTAGAACTTGCTGTCCATTGGGAAGATGTAAGTCGCCGTTTGTAGCACAAGTGGGTACGGACCTTTAGTCACTAGATCCACTGTGTAGTCGTCAACCTTCACGATTTTTTCGTACGGGTCGAAGATAGCTTTGAAATCTGGAGAGCTTTGTAGACGTTCGAAAGTCCATACTACGTCGTCCGCCGTCATGTCGTTACCAGAGTGGAACTTAACACCTTGGCGTAGCTTGAAACGTACCGTTGTATCGTTCACACGTTCCCAGCTTTCTGCTAGACGAGGTTCAAAGTCCATGTCTTGTGTGAAACGAACTAGTGGATCAAATACCATGTGTGACATTTGCAGCGTACCGCCTGATAGCTGCTCATGCGGGTCCAGCGATACTGGGTCAGCTGCGTAGCCAACTTTGATATCTGCTGCCATTGCGTTAAAGCTTAGGCCCGCTGCCATTAGCGCCACTGCTAATTTGCTTTTCATGGTTTTCATTTGCATAACTCCTTCATGCGGGAATTCGAATCCCTTGTTGTGTTTGCGTCTTTGTTATGACTAAGGTTTGTTGACCTTGATGGTCAGCCAAGCGAAAAACTTGGTTTATGCCGTTTTGATTTCTTCTCTCAAACCTGTGAATTCAGGCATCAGAGAAATCAGTTTCTTGCTGTATTCGTGCTGAGGAGCGGTAAATAACTGCTCAGTTGGCGCCACTTCCAGTAGCGTACCCATCTGCATCACACCCACTCGGTCACACATTTGGCGAATAACCGGTAAGTCGTGGCTGATAAACAACATGGTGAGGTTGAGCTCACTTTGCAGATCTTTTAGCAAGTTCAGAATTTGTGCCTGTACCGATACATCCAACGCTGATGTCGGTTCATCACAAATCAGTAGTCGAGGACGGGTCGCCAGTGCACGCGCAATAGAAATACGCTGACGCTGACCACCGGAGAATTCATGAGGGTATTTCACGCCCGCCATTTTGCCCAAACCTACGTGATCAAGCAGGTCATTCACAATCTGACGCGTTTCCGCTTCATTCTTAGTGAGCTTATGGAAACGAATTGGCTCCGCGATGATGTCGAAAATCTTCATACGCGGGTTCATTGAAGTGTATGGGTTTTGGAAGACCATCTGCATTTGGCGACGCAACGGACGACGCGCTTTTTCTGATTTCAGCGCCGTTAGGTCAATGCCTTCAAAGCTTACTTGACCTGAGTTTGGTTCGTACAAACCAGCAATTACACGTGCGATGGTCGATTTACCTGAGCCAGATTCACCCACCAAGCCAAACGTCTCGCCTTCGTGCACTTCAAAACTGACATTGTTTGAGGCCTGCACGTATTCGCGGCGGCTTTCAAACAACGAATCTTTGGTCACGAAGCGTAGGTTTACGCTCTTCACATCCAATAGAGGGCCGGTGTACTCGCGTTGGTCTTGGCTTTGACCTAGCCAGTGGTTCTTGATATCCAGTTCTTGTAGCTCTGTTGCTTCTTCGATGTAGCTCACTAGTGGGAAGCGATCGAGTTTAATGTCAGAACGAGGAACCGCTGAAATCAAGCTGCGCGTGTATGGGTGGTCAGGATCGCCCAACACCTTAGCGGTTGGGCCAAATTCAACCAAATCACCACGGTACATAACTGCCACACGGTCAGTCACGTTTGAAACCACGCCCATGTCGTGTGTCACCAACATACAACCGACGTTGTTCTTGATACACAGTTCACGGATTAGGTTTAGGATTTGGTCTTGGATTGATACGTCGAGTGCCGTAGTTGGCTCATCGGCAATGATCAGATCTGGCTCACCAGCCAGTGCGATAGCAATAACCACACGCTGACGCATACCGCCAGAGAATTGGTGTGGGTACTGTTTAAGACGGTTTTCAGGTTGCGGGATGCCAACCTGCTGCATAAGAGAAAGCGCACGTTGATACGCCTCTTCATCCGACACCTTCATGTTGGCGTGGATGGTCTCTTTCAATTGCTGCTCAACCGTAAATAGAGGGTTAAGCGAGGTCATTGGGTCTTGAAAGATAAAGCCAATCTTAGAGCCGCGAACCTTACGCATCGCTTCTGGCGTCAAACCAGAAATTTTCTCCCCATCAAGGTACACATCGCCGCTGGCAACACGCCCCGGAGGACTAAGCAAATCAATAACGGCGTTACCAACGGTGGATTTACCCGCACCTGATTCGCCAACAACACCCACAATTTCGCCACGATCGATATGAAAAGAAAGCGATTTCACGGCCGCATGGACACCGTGACGGGATGGATATTCAATACGAAGGTTTTTCACCTCTAATAGTGACATTTCAGACCTCTACTGCCTTGTCTGTGGTATTAAATCGCGCCATAAAAGCGCCATTCATCACCTGAATGAATCCGTTCAAATTCAGAATAATACTCTGAAATCTTAATGCGGAGACAATTTGGCAAAAATTACACAAAAAAGCAACAATTAAAGTATATTCCGCCGAAAAAACATTAATTACACGCACAATGAGCGAATAAAAATTCATTAACAAGTATTTAACCATTTTCATAACACACCATTTTTGTGCGCCACGCACCATTAAAAACAGAAAAATGCTCTAAATTTACGCATAAACTCACTATTGATAGTATCCCTATTATTCACGTGTCATCATTAACATTTACCAAACAATATTCCGTTCTTATTGGGACTTTTCGACATAAAATGTTACTAACAAAATAGTCTGCATACATAAAAAGCCAAAATTCACTCACCAACGGTAAGGCTAAAACGTGAGCAGTTTTGCAAAACACATGAAATATGCCATTGAACTTAAGTTATGCGTCTGTTATGCGGTTTTGTGATTAAAGCAATTTTGTTGCTGTCAGAAATTCGGAGTGGCCTACCTAATTCAAGGTAAAAAATCACAAGTTGAAGCGGTAATTTTGCGTATTCCTCTGTCATTTTGGATGAGATAAGAGATAATCAAACTTCAACGCTGAGTAGTGAATAAAGGAGCCCTTGTGCTTAAAGCGATTTTTTTTGATATGGACGAAACTTTATGTGGCACATCCCAAGCCGATAAAGTGGCAGGACAAGATTTTGCTGATTGGATAGCTCGAACATACCCACAAGTCGCCGATTCAACTGCCTTTGTTCAGCGCTACTTGCAAGGCGTATACAAAAAGCTCAATGACGAATTTCCTCAGCTGATTGCTCTATTACCAGATGAAAATGCTTTCCGCTGTGGTTTAATTCAAACCATCCTGGCAGAGCAAGGGATCGAGATCGACGGCGAACAAGCGCAGCAGGCACAAAGCTTCTTCGACTCAGCTCGAATGGGCGCTTTTACCTTCTTCCCTGGCGTGAAGGAGATGCTGACCGAGCTTCGCCAGCACTACAATTTAGTGGTGATCACCAACGGGCCCATCTTCTCCCAGCATCCTAAGCTCAAAGCGACGCAGATGCACGAATGGGTGGATCACATCATCGTGGGTGGCGAAGAGCCAGAAGAGAAGCCTGCTGCAAGCATCTTCCAAAAAGCACTCAACCTTGTTGATGCGAAACCAGAAGAAGCGATTCATATTGGTGATTCTCTACTCGCAGATATTGCGGGAGCCAACAACATAGGCATTCTGAGTGTGTGGGTTAACGAGGCAGGCACAGCGAATCCAACCGATATCAAACCAAGCTATGAAGTGAAAGAGACGGTTGAGCTCAAAGAAATTCTAAAAACGCTCGCTCAATAAAGCGCTCAACTCAAGAAATACAAAGCCCCAGCTATCGTGCTGGGGTTTCTTTTATCAGCTCGAAAAGCATTTGGATCATGGGTGGTCAAAAGCTCCCAGAGCTGTACATTTTTGGCAGAATTGAAAATAGAGTGAGGATTTTTGAAAGTAAGAAATGCAAAAAGCCCCAGCCTTTCGACTGGGGCTTTTAAACGACGAAAGCCTGCTAAAAAGCAGGCTTTCTAATGGTGGTCGGTGAAGAGGGATTCGAACCCCCGACCCTCTGGTCCCAAACCAGATGCGCTACCAAGCTGCGCTATTCACCGAACTGTATTTGCTGATTCTCTCAAATCAGACTGGATACTTCAACTAAGAAGTCACCTAAATTAATGGGGTGGCTAACGAGATTCGAACTCGCGACCACCGGAATCACAATCCAGGGCTCTACCAACTGAGCTATAGCCACCATCAATTTTTACTGTTTACCGCTCTATTATAGCCATAAACTAAATAGTGGTCGGTGAAGAGGGATTCGAACCCCCGACCCTCTGGTCCCAAACCAGATGCGCTACCAAGCTGCGCTATTCACCGACGAATTTTGTTTCGACTCTTGGGATATCTGAATCAAAACTGGAAACTTCATTAATTTAATGAGTTACCTAAATAATGGGGTGGCTAACGAGATTCGAACTCGCGACCACCGGAATCACAATCCAGGGCTCTACCAACTGAGCTATAGCCACCACTATTTTGTGCCGTTAATTTGTATTCCGGAATGGCACGCCCGAAAGGATTCGAACCTTCGACCTTTGGCTCCGGAGGCCAACGCTCTATCCAACTGAGCTACGGGCGCATGCCCCATCGGCGGAGAGGAATAATACGGATATCACACTATGCCGTCTAGTACTTTTTTTACTTTTTTTCTCGTTTGGTCTCTTTTTCGACAGTTATCTGCCTTTAAAGTGAATTTTTGATGTGATTCACGCCCTGTCATGGATAACTTGTTGTTTATTGCAACAACTTATCGGGATATAATCACCCATTATTTACATTGATTTAACAGTCGCAACCAGATTGTTCAATCACTTTAGACTGTTAGAGATGGTATTCTGCATAGTATTCAAGCCATGCATCGAAACTGTCTCTAACCGCGCTAAATACTCTAACTATATAAGTAGGTAAGTCACTTACCTTTGGAATGTGAAGTGGGTTTAATGGATATGTCTCGACGAATGATTAGCGTTTTGTTCGCTGCCTTAACTTTTTCTACGGCAGCTTTAGCTTCTGACATCAGCCAAACTGAATATGATGCGATCGCAGAACGCATCAAGCCTGTCGGTGATGTTTATCTTGCAGGTGCAGAACCAGTAAAAGCAGAACCAACTGGTCCCCGCGATGGCGCGTCAGTTTATGGTACTTTCTGTATTGCTTGCCACGCATCTGGCGTAAACGGCGCACCGAAGACTGGTGATGCTGGAGATTGGGCGCCGCGTATTGCACAAGGCAAAGACGTGTTGAACAACCACGCAATCCAAGGCTTCAATGCAATGCCTGCAAAAGGCACGTGTATGGATTGTTCTGATGACGAAATCATCGCGGCAATCGACCACATGATTGAAGGTCTATAATAAAGACATCAACGAAAAAGGCTTGCCACTTGGCAAGCCTTTTTGTTTTAAGCAAGTTAGAACAACGTTGTTCTACTTCTTAAACATAGCTCGAATATTGGCGATGTGTGCTTGGCCCTTTGCCATGCGTTCTTCTGCCGACACTGGTTTCTTGTTTGCTTCCCATTCAACATCATCAAATGGCAGTTCATCCAAGAAGCGGCTTTGAGTTGGTTTAAGCAGCTCACCAAACTGTCGACGCTCTTTACACATAGTAAAGGTAAGCTCACGCTGAGCTCGAGTGATGCCCACGTACATTAGTCGACGTTCTTCTTCAACGTTGTCTTCATCAATACTGGTTTGATGCGGCAAGATACCCTCCTCCGAACCAATCAAGTAAACATAAGGAAATTCTAGACCTTTCGACGCGTGCAATGTCATTAGCTGAACGGCATCGCTGTCTTCGTCCTCCTCACCCCGCTCCATCATGTCACGCAGAGTAAGGCGTTGAACGACCTCTTTTAACGTTTTCTCTTCTTGGTCATAGTTGTCGCCTTCTAAATCCGCCACAATCCACGAGTAGAGATCAGAAACGTTCTTCATGCGCATTTCTGCCGCTTTCGGACTTGCTGAGGTTTCGTATAGCCAATCTTCATAATGAATATCACGCACAAGCGAACGCACCGCTTCGACCGTATCACCACGCTCTGCTTGATCAGCAATCGCCACCAACCATTGCGTGAAACGGCGCAGGTTTTCTAAGCCACGGCCAGTAAGGTGCTGCTCCAGTCCCATCTCAAAGCTGACTTCAAACAGGCTCTTACCACGCATATTGGCGTAGCTGCCTAGCTTCTCTAGTGTGACCGGACCAATTTCACGACGGGGCGTATTCACAATACGTAGAAATGCATTGTCATCATCTGGGTTCACCAACACGCGTAGGTAAGCCATGATGTCTTTGATTTCCGCACGAGCAAAGAAAGACGTGCCGCCAGACAGTTTGTATGGCACACGGTTTTGCATCAGTGACTTTTCAATCAGACGTGACTGGTGGTTACCACGGTATAGAATCGCGTAATCTTTATAATCGGTGCGGTTTAGGAACTTGTGCGCAATCAATTCACCCGTTACGCGTTCTGCTTCGTGCTCTTCATTCTTCGCCAACAGCACTTTGAGTTTTTCACCGTCAGGAATTTCCGAAAACAGTGATTTCTCATACACGTGAGGGTTGTTGGCAATCAGGATGTTCGCCGCGCGCAGGATGCGACTGGTCGAGCGGTAATTCTGCTCCAACTTAATCAAGCGCAAATTTGGGTAATCTTCACCAAGCAATACTAAATTTTGCGGTTTAGCACCACGCCATGAATAGATAGATTGGTCATCGTCGCCTACCACAGTCAAACGACCACGCTCGCCAACGATTAACTTCACCAAGTCATATTGGCTAGTGTTGGTATCTTGATATTCGTCCACCAATAGGTAACGAATGCGGTTCTGCCAACGTTGACGCACTTCTTCATTGTTACGTAGCAATTGCACTGGCAGAGAAATCAGGTCATCAAAGTCGAGCGCGTTGTACGCCTTCATCTGCTTCTGATACATCTCAAAACAGAACGCAAACAGCTGTTGTTGCTCACCTTGAGCCAACGCTTTGGCTTGCTCTGGTGTCAGCATGTCGTTCTTCCAGTTAGAGATACAACTTAGCAACTGACGCAGCAGATCTTTGTCGCCATCTAGCTGCTTTTCTGTCAGTTCTTTAAGAAGCGCAAGCTGGTCTTGATCATCAAACAGTGAGAAACCGGCTTTTAAGCCGAGATGTTTGTACTCACGCTTGATGATGTTGAGCCCCAAAGTGTGAAAGGTCGAGACCATCAGACCTTTCGACTCACTCTTACCCAACGTCTGACCAACGCGCTCTTTCATTTCACGCGCCGCCTTGTTGGTAAAGGTTACCGCAGCAATATTGCGAGCCTTATAGCCACACTGCTGAACCAAATAAGCAATTTTATTGGTAATTACACGAGTTTTACCCGAACCAGCCCCAGCAAGCACCAAGCATGGGCCTGATACGTACTTAACGGCTTCGTCTTGTCTAGGGTTCAGCTTCATAAAAATTCTCTGCGGGTGGAAATAGTGGCGCCTATGATAAAGGGGTGACCGTGGGAAAGCTACGCTGATTTTCACGTAAATTTTACACGGATAGTTGCAACATTTTGTTGCATAAGTGACCAGTCTTTACGCTATAATGAATGAACGTTCATTCATTGGGTGGTGGGGTTATGACCAATAACACTACTGGAGATAAATACCAGCAAATCATTACAGCTGCTGAACGCTTAATCGCTGAGTCAGGTTTTCATGGTCTTTCCATGCAAAAACTTGCGACTGAAGCCGGTGTCGCTGCAGGCACGATTTACCGATATTTCTCAGATAAAGAACATCTTTTGGAAGAAGTTCGTCTTACTGTTACTAAACGTATCGCGGACGCCGTTCAAGCAGATGTGACTGACGATATGCCATTGAAAGAGCGTTACCGCACTATGTGGCTCAACATTTGGCACCTTGCTGGTTCAAACTTAGACACTTTAAGCAATCGTGTCCAATATGAATCACTGCCTTGTGCAAGTCGTGGAAATACTAGGGAACTTGAACGACAAATGTTTGCCCAAGTAGATCGTCTTTTTAATCAAGGCAAAGCGGAAGGGGTATTCAAACCTCTTGATAACGAAATTCTTTCAGGGTTGAGTTTCGAAGCTAGTGTTGCGCTTGCTAGAAAACATGCTTTGGGATTTTATCAGCTGGATGACGATGCGCTGGAAGCAGCCGTTGAAGCCAGCTGGGATGCAATTATTAAACACTAACTTGGAGTTCTTAATAGAATGAAAAAGTGGACTTTCTTTATGTTGCTTATCGCAATTCTACTATTCGGTAGCGTGATAGGTTTCAACTTATTCAAGCAACAGAAAATTGCTGAATACATGGCGAATCGTCCAGAGCCAGAATTTCCAGTAACCGTCACAGATGTAAAAGCGGTTGATTGGATTCCGGTGATCGAAGCGATTGGTTTTATCGAGCCGAACCAAGGTGTCACTGTTGCGAATGAAACCAGCGGTGTCATTGATAAGATTTCTTTCGATTCAGGCACTCAAGTTGAAGAAGGCCAACCTCTAGTACACCTAGATTCTGAGGTAGAAAAGGCTAACCTTAAGAGCTCTCAAGCAAAATTACCAGCAGCTCAAGCGAAGTACAAACGCTACCAAGGTCTTTTCAAGAAAGGCTCTATCTCTAAAGAAGCGTATGACGAAGCTGAAGCAAACTACTTCTCACTTAAAGCGGATATCGAGAGCCTGAAGGCAACCATCGACCGCCGTGAAATCAAAGCACCTTTTGCTGGTGTTGTTGGTATTCGTAACGTTTACCTTGGTCAGTACCTACAAGCAGGTACCGATATCGTACGCCTTGAAGACACTAGCGTCATGCGTCTGCGCTTCACTGTGCCGCAAACAGATATCTCTCGTATCACACTTGATCAAGAAGTGGATATCTTCGTTGATGCTTACCCAGACAGACCTTTCAAAGGTTCTATCTCGGCAATCGAACCTGCGGTTAACGTTCAAAGTGGTCTGATCCAAGTTCAAGCTGACATTCCAAACAGCGAT
This sequence comes from Vibrio sp. SCSIO 43153, assembly GCF_023716625.1. Classification (NCBI taxonomy): domain Bacteria; kingdom Pseudomonadati; phylum Pseudomonadota; class Gammaproteobacteria; order Vibrionales; family Vibrionaceae; genus Vibrio; species Vibrio sp. SCSIO 43153. The sequence goes on along the minus strand of NZ_CP071855.1, from coordinate 38,079 downwards.
GGCAAACTTCGCAGCGGTATGTTTGCGCGTGCAAACATTATTCTGCCTAAGTTAGAGAACCAAGTAACGCTACCGCAAACGGCTATCACGTTTACGCTTTACGGTGACAACGTGTACATCGTGACTGAAGAAGATGGTGAAAAACGCGTTAAACAACACGTAGTAAAAGTTGGCGAACGCACTAAAGACATCGCGCATATTCTAGAAGGCGTGAAACCAGGTGATGTGGTGGTAACTTCGGGGCAAATCCGTCTAAGTAACCATGCGAAAGTGACCATCGTTGAAGATTCGGCACTGACACCACCTGCTGAAACACCAATGCTTTAATTGGAGGCATCATGCGCTTTACTGATGTTTTTATTAAACGTCCAGTTTTAGCGGTATCGATCAGCTTTTTGATTGCGTTACTTGGTTTACAAGCCGTTTTCAAAATGCAGGTTCGTGAATACCCTGAAATGACAAACACGGTAGTTACAGTAACTACTAGCTATTACGGTGCTAGCGCCAACTTGATCCAAGGCTTTATTACCCAGCCTTTGGAGCAAGCGGTGGCTCAGGCCGATAATATCGACTACATGACTTCACAGTCGGTACTTGGTAAATCAACCATTACCGTCAACATGAAGTTGAACACCGATCCGAATGCAGCACTATCTGATATTCTGGCCAAAACCAACTCGGTTCGTTCACAGCTTCCAAAAGAAGCGGAAGATCCAACAGTAACCATGTCTACGGGTTCAACAACGGCGGTTCTGTATATTGGTTTCACTAGTGATGAGCTGTCTTCAAGCCAGATCACCGACTACCTTGAACGTGTAATCAACCCACAGCTATTCACGGTTAACGGTGTATCAAAAGTTGACCTATACGGTGGTATGAAATACGCATTACGCGTATGGCTAGATCCAGCGAAAATGGGTGCACTTAAGCTGACCGCAACAGATGTGATGGGCGTTCTAAATGCCAATAACTACCAATCAGCGACCGGTCAAGCAACAGGTGAATTCGTTCTTTACAACGGTAGTGCTGATACTCAGGTATCGAATGTTGCCGAGTTAGAAGCACTGGTTGTAAAAACGGGTGACGGTGACGTAATTCGTCTTGGCGATATTGCAAAAGTAACGCTAGAGAAGAGCCACGATGTTTACCGCGCAAGTGCAAACGGTCAGGAAGCGGTGGTTGCTGCGATTAACGCGGCACCAAGTGCTAACCCGATCAACATCGCTGCAGATGTGCTAGAGCTACTGCCTCAGTTAGAGCGTAACTTGCCAAGCAACATCAAAATGAACGTGATGTACGACTCTACTATCGCTATCAACGAATCAATTCACGAAGTTGTGAAAACTATTCTTGAAGCGGCGATCATCGTACTGGTGGTTATCACCCTATTCCTTGGTTCATTCCGAGCGGTAATTATCCCTATCGTTACTATCCCACTATCATTGATTGGTGTTGCGATGGTAATGCAGGCGATGGGCTTCTCGTGGAACTTGATGACACTTCTGGCAATGGTACTCGCCATCGGTCTGGTGGTAGATGATGCGATCGTGGTTCTTGAGAACGTCGACCGCCACATCAAGGAAGGGGAATCGCCGTTCCGCGCAGCCATCATCGGTACACGTGAGATTGCCGTACCAGTAATTGCAATGACGCTGACACTAGGTGCGGTATACGCACCGATCGCGCTAATGGGCGGTATCACAGGCTCACTATTTAAAGAGTTCGCGTTAACCCTAGCGGGTGCGGTATTTGTGTCTGGTATCATCGCTCTGACTCTGTCGCCGATGATGTGTTCAAAAATGCTTAAGGCAAATGAAGAGCCAAGCAAGTTTGAACAAAAAGTACATCACGTATTGGATGGCATGACCCACCGCTACGAGAAAATGCTGACCGCTGTTATGGCGCACCGCCCAGTGATCATCGCTTTCGCGATCATCGTATTCGCAACGCTCCCAATTCTGTTTAAGTTCATTCCAAGTGAATTAGCTCCTTCAGAAGATAAAGGCGTTGTCGTACTGATGGGTACTGCACCATCGAACGCGAACTTGGATTACATCCAAAATACCATGAATGACGTAAACAAGATTCTGTCTGATCAACCAGAAGTGGAATACGCTCAGGTGTTTAACGGTGTACCAAACTCCAACCAAGCGTTCGGTCTTGCGACTCTAAAACCTTGGAGTGAACGTGAGGCGAGCCAAGCAGAGATAACTAAACGCGTAGGTGGGCTAGTTTCTCAGGTACCGGGTATGTCTGTTACTGCATTCCAGATGCCAGAACTTCCTGGTGCAGGTTCAGGTCTGCCTATTCAGTTCGTTATTACTACGCCAAATAGCTTTGAAAGCTTGTTTACGATCGCAAGTGATATTCTAGCGAATGTGTCAACTAGCCCGATGTTTGTCTACTCGGACTTGGATCTAAACTACGATTCAGCAACGATGAAGATCAGCATTGATAAGGACAAAGCTGGCGCGTACGGCGTGACCATGCAAGACATTGGTGTAACGCTAAGCACTATGATGGCAGATGGTTACGTAAACCGTATCGACCTAAATGGTCGTTCTTATGAGGTAATCCCTCAGGTTGAACGTAAATGGCGTCTAAACCCAGAGTCAATGAAGAACTACTACGTACGTTCTGTTGATGGTAAAGCTGTGCCACTTGGTAGCTTGATTACTATTGATGTGGTCGCAGAGCCTCGCTCTCTACCTCACTTCAACCAGTTGAACTCTGCTACAGTTGGTGCAGTACCATCACCAGGTGTTGCGATGGGTGATGCCATAAATTGGTTCGAAGATATCGCACAGAGCAAGCTACCTGCAGGCTACAACCATGACTACATGGGTGAGGCTCGTCAGTTTGTAACGGAAGGTAGCGCACTATACGCCACATTTGGTTTGGCACTGGCAATCATCTTCTTGGTACTGGCGATTCAATTTGAATCTATCCGCGATCCAATTGTAATCATGGTATCGGTACCGCTAGCAGTATGTGGTGCATTGATTGCTCTGGCGTGGGGTACGGCCTCGATGAACATCTACTCGCAGGTTGGTTTGATTACTCTGGTTGGTCTGATTACCAAGCACGGTATCTTGATCTGTGAGGTAGCGAAAGAAGAGCAGTTACACAACAAACTGTCTCGTATCGATGCGGTAATGGAAGCGGCGAAAGTTCGTCTACGTCCGATCCTGATGACAACGGCGGCGATGATTGCAGGTCTGATCCCACTGATGTATGCAACGGGTGCAGGTGCGGCTCAGCGCTTCAGTATCGGTATCGTAATCGTTGCTGGTCTAGCGATCGGTACACTGTTTACGCTATTCGTACTTCCTGTGATTTACAGCTACCTAGCTGAGAAACACAAACCACTGCCAGTATTTGTTGAAGACAAAGACTTGGAAAAGCTAGCTCGAGTGGATGAAGCAAAAGCTGCTCATCGCGAATTAGCTGATAACAAGTAAGCATAAAGCACTAAGAAAAAGGTCACTTCGGTGACCTTTTTTATTGCTGCTCTCTTTTTTGCCATCTAAATGGCGACTTTCCCGTATCATTTACATAGAATGTGGGCAAATCAAAAGGAGTTTTAGCCACTATGTTTGACCCAAAGAAATTAGAGCAAATCGCTAAACAAATTCACGAATCAATGCCACAGCCAGTAAAAGAACTAGGCGCGGATGTTGATCAAAAAGTTCGCCAAGTAATCCAAGGTCAGCTAAACAAGCTAGACGTAGTTAGCCGCGAGGAATTCGACGTACAAACTCAAGTTCTGTTGCGTACTCGTCAAAAGCTGACAGAAATGGAAAAGAAATTGGCAGAGCTTGAAGAAAAGCTCGCTGACAAATAAGCGAGAAGCGACAAGAAAATTCTAAGGGTTGATGTGAGAACGTCAGCCCTTTTTGCTTATTGGGTTTCGGTTCCATTTTGTCTTTTTAGTAACAAATTCAGTCAACTCCTCCCAAATTAAGGCTTTGATCCAGAATCTCCGAAATACTCCTATAGATTTCCAAAGCCAAGCATTCCCGCATCTCGAAAGATGAAGTCAGTCTCTCTCAAAAACAAAAAGGCTTGGTCAACGGAGACCAAGCCTTTTAATTAGATGTTGTGTTTTATTTTGTATTTATTGACCCCAGTCTATCTGGAGTTCTTCCTGCTTTGCTTTAATGCAATTATGCAGATTGTATATTCGAAGCTAAGAGCTTTAGTCCCTTAAACGAATTGCGCTGAATTAAGGTTTCATTTCTAGGAGAAGGCGCGGAGTTTACGATAGTAAATGAGCACCTTCGACACCGAAATGGAACCTTAAGGCAAGTAATTAGCCGCCTACAGCGATGTTCTTCATATCAGTCATATACCCGCGTAGCTCTTCACCAATGTACTCCACTGGGTGGTTACGGATAGCATCATTTACAGCGATAAGAGTCGCGTTATCTACTTGGTTAGAAGCTTCACCTAGCCCCTTACCAATTACGTCAGTATTTACTGCTGGCATAAACTTCTCACGTAGAAGCGGTGTTGCTACGTTAGCGAACAGGTAGTTACCGTATTCCGCAGTGTCTGAGATAACCACGTTCATCTCGTATAGGCGCTTACGTGCGATAGTGTTCGCAATCAGTGGTAGCTCGTGTAGAGACTCGTAGTAAGCAGACTCATCGATGATGCCAGATGCCGTCATTGCTTCAAACGCTAGCTCAACACCCGCACGAACCATAGCAACCATAAGAATACCGTTGTCGAAGTACTCTTGCTCAGAGATTTCTACGTCAGTTTCTGGGTAGTTTTCGAAAGCAGTTTCACCTGTTTCTGCACGCCAGCCTAATAGGTTCACATCGTCGTTTGCCCAGTCAGCCATCATAGTGCTAGAGAAGTGACCTGTGATGATGTCATCCATGTGCTTGTTGTATAGCGGACGCATCAGCTCTTTTAGCTCTTCAGAAAGCTCAAATGCTTTCACTTTTGCAGGGTTAGTTAGGCGATCCATCATGTGAGTGATACCACCAAACTTCAGTGCCTCAGTGATGGTTTCCCAACCGTATTGAAGAAGCTTACCTGCGTAGCCAGGATCGATACCATCAGCAATCATCTTCTCGTAACATACGATAGAACCAGCCTGTAGCATGCCACAAAGGATAGTTTGCTCACCCATTAGGTCAGATTTCACCTCAGCAACAAAAGAAGACTCTAGACAGCCAGCACGGTGACCACCTGTTGCTGCAGCCCAAGCTTTAGCGATATCCCAACCTTCGCCTTTAGGATCGTTCTCTGGGTGAACAGCGATAAGAGTCGGTACACCAAAACCACGCTTGTATTCTTCACGAACTTCTGTGCCCGGACACTTAGGTGCAACCATTACTACCGTTAGGTCTTTACGGATTTGCATGCCTTCTTCAACAACATTGAAACCGTGTGAGTAACCTAGTGCTGCGCCTTCTTTCATTAGCGGCATTACTGTCTCAACAACGTTTGTGTGCTGCTTATCTGGAGTAAGGTTTACTACTAGGTCAGCTTGTGGAATTAGCGTTTCGTAGCTACCTACTTCAAAACCGTTGTCTTTTGCGTTTTTGAATGACTGGCGTTGCTCATCAATCGCGGCTTGGCGAAGCGCATAAGCAACGTCTAGACCAGAATCGCGCATGTTCAGACCTTGGTTAAGGCCTTGAGCACCACAACCTACGATGACCACTTTCTTACCTTTTAGGTAATCTGCTTCTGATGCGAATTCTTCGCGGTCCATAAAGCGACAACGACCAAGTTGGTCCAATTGCTCACGCAAGTTTAGGGTATTGAAATAGTTAGCCATCTGGGTGCTCCTTAACATTCTTCCATAGAGGTCGGTATTTGTGTTACCGAATGAGTTCATACTAAAACAGACATTCCGTTGCTGAAAGTGATATATTCACAATTACTTATTGCAATTAATGCAACATGAAAGTGAAGATTTAATGAACATCAAAAGCCTACAATTATTCATTCATCTATGTGATAGTAAGAGCTTCGCTAAGACAGCAGCAGCAATGCATATAAGCCCTTCAGCACTGAGTCGACAGATCCAGAAACTAGAAGAAGAAACACACCAGCAACTGTTCTTGCGTGACAATCGAAGCGTTGAATTAACGGTTCAAGGTAAGAAGCTATTACCTGTTGCCCTGAAGATCTTAGGTGAGTGGCAGCAATACCAAAGTTACGTCAAAGGAACAGAAGACGAGTTAAAGGGTGAGATACGTTTATTTTGCTCGGTAACCGCAAGTTACAGCCACCTCCCAGAGCTTATTTCTGAATTCCGCTTACAGCACCCATTTATTGAATTCAAACTTTCTACTGGTGATCCAGCTCAAGCCATCGATAAGATATTAGCGGATGAAGCTGATATCGCTATCTCTGCTAAACCTGAACAACTTCCAGCAAAAATTGCATTCGAGCCGATCAGTGAAATTCCGCTATCTGTTATTGCTCCTCTCGGGGTCAGTAGCTTCGCTGAAGAACTCCAAAAGGAAAGCCCAGACTGGTCAACGATCCCCTTTATCTTGCCAGAAGCAGGCACCGCTAGGGAAAGAGCTAACGTGTGGTTTAAACAAATGAAGATTAAGCCGAATATCTATGCTCAAGTTTCAGGGCATGAAGCTATTGTCAGTATGGTAGCTCTAGGCTGTGGTGTTGGCATCGCTCCTGACGTGGTAATCAACAACAGCCCCGTCAGAGAAAAGATAAATAGGCTTAAAGTGCTTCCAATTAAGCCATTTGAACTCGGTGTCTGCTGTACTAAAAGTCAGTTAGAAAACCCATTAGTCAAAGCTCTTTGGGAGATAGCAGAAAGCAAATACATCTCCTTATAAGCCAAAGGCTTCTTATGAAGATTGCGAGTAGCTTTGGTCAGTGATGAAAAATGACAAAAGTAGCCAAGTAAAAGCAACGCCTAGCAATAACTAGAAAGGCTCCAGTATTTCTGCTAGAGCCCTAAATATGGCAGGGGTAGATAAGTTGATAGTTTTTATTCAGACGTAAAAAAGCCCCAGCATTGCTGCTGAGGCTTTAGAAGATGGCAGGGGTGGAGAGATTCGAACTCCCAACACGCGGATTTGGAATCCGCTGCTCTGCCAATTGGAGCTACACCCCTGTAGAAACTACAGTTTATCACATTGTAGATTCAAAAAAACCTCGCATAAGCGAGGTCTTTGAAATAAGTGGCGGAGCGGACGGGACTCGAACCCGCGACCCCCGGCGTGACAGGCCGGTATTCTAACCAACTGAACTACCGCTCCGCACTGGTTAGACATTTAAGTCTAAATTTAAAGCCTGGCGATGTCCTACTCTCACATGGGGAAGCCCCACACTACCATCGGCGCTAATTCGTTTCACTTCTGAGTTCGGAATGGAAATCAGGTGGGTCCAAATCGCTATGGTCGCCAAGCAAATTCTTTAATTCGGAAAGCTGTTTTCAGTTCTTAACACATTCAATGTTCTTACATTGAGTCCATCAAAACCCCTTGGGTGTTGTATGGTTAAGCCTCACGGGCAATTAGTACAGGTTAGCTCAACGCCTCACAACGCTTACACACCCTGCCTATCAACGTTCTAGTCTCGAACAACCCTTTAGGATACTTAAAGTATCAGGGAAGACTCATCTCAGGGCTCGCTTCCCGCTTAGATGCTTTCAGCGGTTATCGATTCCGAACTTAGCTACCGGGCAATGCGTCTGGCGACACAACCCGAACACCAGAGGTTCGTCCACTCCGGTCCTCTCGTACTAGGAGCAGCCCCCTTCAATCTTCCAACGCCCACGGCAGATAGGGACCGAACTGTCTCACGACGTTCTAAACCCAGCTCGCGTACCACTTTAAATGGCGAACAGCCATACCCTTGGGACCGACTTCAGCCCCAGGATGTGATGAGCCGACATCGAGGTGCCAAACACCGCCGTCGATATGAACTCTTGGGCGGTATCAGCCTGTTATCCCCGGAGTACCTTTTATCCGTTGAGCGATGGCCCTTCCATTCAGAACCACCGGATCACTATGACCTGCTTTCGCACCTGCTCGAATTGTCATTCTCGCAGTCAAGCGGGCTTATGCCATTGCACTAACCTCACGATGTCCAACCGTGATTAGCCCACCTTCGTGCTCCTCCGTTACGCTTTGGGAGGAGACCGCCCCAGTCAAACTACCCACCAGGCACTGTCCGTAACCCCGATAAGGGGTCGACGTTAGAACATCAACACTACAAGGGTGGTATTTCAAGGACGGCTCCACCAACACTGGCGTGCTGGTTTCAAAGCCTCCCACCTATCCTACACATGTAGGGTCAATGTTCAGTGCCAAGCTGTAGTAAAGGTTCACGGGGTCTTTCCGTCTAGCCGCGGGTACACTGCATCTTCACAGCGATTTCAATTTCACTGAGTCTCGGGTGGAGACAGCGTGGCCATCATTACGCCATTCGTGCAGGTCGGAACTTACCCGACAAGGAATTTCGCTACCTTAGGACCGTTATAGTTACGGCCGCCGTTTACCGGGGCTTCGATCAAGAGCTTCGACCGAAGTCTAACCCCATCAATTAACCTTCCGGCACCGGGCAGGCGTCACACCGTATACGTCATCTTACGATTTTGCACAGTGCTGTGTTTTTAATAAACAGTTGCAGCCACCTGGTATCTGCGACTCTCAATAGCTCCATCCGCAAGGGACTTCACCGTCGAGAGCGTACCTTCTCCCGAAGTTACGGTACCATTTTGCCTAGTTCCTTCACCCGAGTTCTCTCAAGCGCCTTGGTATTCTCTACCCGACCACCTGTGTCGGTTTGGGGTACGATTCCTTACAATCTGAAGCTTAGAGGCTTTTCCTGGAAGCATGGCATCAATGACTTCACTACCGTAGTAGCTCGACGTCGTGTCTCAGCCTTAAGAAGAGCCGGATTTACCTAACTCTTCAGCCTACGCACTTGAACCTGGACAACCGTCGCCAGGCCCACCTAGCCTTCTCCGTCCCCCCATCGCAATTGTAAGAAGTACGGGAATATTAACCCGTTTCCCATCGACTACGCCTTTCGGCCTCGCCTTAGGGGTCGACTTACCCTGCCCCGATTAACGTTGGACAGGAACCCTTGGTCTTCCGGCGAGGAGGTTTTTCACCCCCTTTATCGTTACTCATGTCAGCATTCGCACTTCTGATACCTCCAGCAAGCTTTACAACTCACCTTCAACGGCTTACAGAACGCTCCCCTACCCAATGAAGTAAACTTCATTGCCGCAGCTTCGGTTTATAGCTTAGCCCCGTTACATCTTCCGCGCAGGCCGACTCGACTAGTGAGCTATTACGCTTTCTTTAAATGATGGCTGCTTCTAAGCCAACATCCTAGCTGTCTAAGCCTTCCCACATCGTTTCCCACTTAGCTATAATTTGGGACCTTAGCTGGCGGTCTGGGTTGTTTCCCTCTCCACGACGGACGTTAGCACCCGCCGTGTGTCTCCCGGATAGTACTTACTGGTATTCGGAGTTTGCAAAGGGTTGGTAAGTCGGGATGACCCCCTAGCCTTAACAGTGCTCTACCCCCAGTAGTATTCGTCCGAGGCGCTACCTAAATAGCTTTCGGGGAGAACCAGCTATCTCCAGGTTTGATTGGCCTTTCACCCCTAGCCACAAGTCATCCGCTAATTTTTCAACATTAGTCGGTTCGGTCCTCCAGTTGATGTTACTCAACCTTCAACCTGCCCATGGCTAGATCACCTGGTTTCGGGTCTATATCCAGAGACTGAACGCCCAGTTAAGACTCGGTTTCCCTACGGCTCCCCTAGATGGTTAACCTTGCCACTGAATATAAGTCGCTGACCCATTATACAAAAGGTACGCAGTCACACCACGAAGGTGCTCCTACTGCTTGTACGTACACGGTTTCAGGTTCTATTTCACTCCCCTCACAGGGGTTCTTTTCGCCTTTCCCTCACGGTACTGGTTCACTATCGGTCAGTCAGTAGTATTTAGCCTTGGAGGATGGTCCCCCCATATTCAGACAGGATATCACGTGTCCCGCCCTACTCGATTTCACTGAATGTGCGTTGTCAACTACGGGGCTATCACCCTGTATCGCCGGACTTTCCAGACCGTTCGTCTAACGCATATAAAGCTTAAGGGCTAGTCCAATTTCGCTCGCCGCTACTTTCGGAATCTCGGTTGATTTCTTTTCCTCGGGGTACTTAGATGTTTCAGTTCCCCCGGTTCGCCTCCTGTTGCTATGTATTCACAACAGGATACTTACTTATGTAAGTGGGTTTCCCCATTCGGAAATCCCAGACTCAAATGGTTTTTACTACCTAATCTGGGCTTATCGCAAGTTAATACGTCCTTCATCGCCTCTGACTGCCAAGGCATCCACCGTGTACGCTTAGTCACTTAACCATACAACCCGAAGGAGTTTCGAGTTGATGAACAAGTCACCAAAGTTGTCTGCAATTTTTATACATGATGCAGACTCGATTTTGCCGGACTCAAATTCCAAGAACACTTGAATGTGTTGTATTGGTGTTTGTCATAAAGACAAACATTGAGAACTTTACAATCAACAATAAATTGTTGATTTGTCAGCTTTCCAAATTGTTAAAGAGCAGATTTTCTAATGAAAACCATTTTTAAAAACTCTCAAGAGAGAATGTTTAAAGATGGTGGGCGATACCGGGCTCGAACCAGTGACCCCCTGCTTGTAAGGCAGGTGCTCTCCCAACTGAGCTAATCGCCCACATTAGTTTTACTTCTTGTGGAAGAAGGTTTTCAAGATGGTGGAGCTATGCGGGATCGAACCGCAGACCTCCTGCGTGCAAGGCAGGCGCTCTCCCAGCTGAGCTATAGCCCCAGCTTGAAATGGTGGGTCGTGCAGGATTCGAACCTGCGACCAATTGATTAAAAGTCAACTGCTCTACCAACTGAGCTAACGACCCAATGGTATCCCGTAGGGGAGTCGAACCCCTGTTACCGCCGTGAAAGGGCGGTGTCCTAGGCCTCTAGACGAACGGGACACTGGATTGAAGATATTGGGATATCTTCGTCTCTTTTACTTATAAACCGTATCAATCTGTGTGGACACTCATCGTGAGTAATCATCGTATAAGGAGGTGATCCAGCGCCAGGTTCCCCTAGCGCTACCTTGTTACGACTTCACCCCAGTCATGAACCACAAAGTGGTAAGCGTCCTCCCGAAGGTTAAACTACCTACTTCTTTTGCAGCCCACTCCCATGGTGTGACGGGCGGTGTGTACAAGGCCCGGGAACGTATTCACCGTGGCATTCTGATCCACGATTACTAGCGATTCCGACTTCACGGAGTCGAGTTGCAGACTCCGATCCGGACTACGACGCACTTTTTGGGATTCGCTCACTCTCGCAAGTTGGCTGCCCTCTGTATGCGCCATTGTAGCACGTGTGTAGCCCTACTCGTAAGGGCCATGATGACTTGACGTCGTCCCCACCTTCCTCCGGTTTATCACCGGCAGTCTCCCTGGAGTTCCCGACATTACTCGCTGGCAAACAAGGATAAGGGTTGCGCTCGTTGCGGGACTTAACCCAACATTTCACAACACGAGCTGACGACAGCCATGCAGCACCTGTCTCAGAGTTCCCGAAGGCACCAATCCATCTCTGGAAAGTTCTCTGGATGTCAAGAGTAGGTAAGGTTCTTCGCGTTGCATCGAATTAAACCACATGCTCCACCGCTTGTGCGGGCCCCCGTCAATTCATTTGAGTTTTAATCTTGCGACCGTACTCCCCAGGCGGTCTACTTAACGCGTTAGCTCCGAAAGCCACGGCTCAAGGCCACAACCTCCAAGTAGACATCGTTTACGGCGTGGACTACCAGGGTATCTAATCCTGTTTGCTCCCCACGCTTTCGCATCTGAGTGTCAGTATCTGTCCAGGGGGCCGCCTTCGCCACCGGTATTCCTTCAGATCTCTACGCATTTCACCGCTACACCTGAAATTCTACCCCCCTCTACAGTACTCTAGTCTGCCAGTTTCAAATGCAATTCCGAGGTTGAGCCCCGGGCTTTCACATCTGACTTAACAAACCACCTGCATGCGCTTTACGCCCAGTAATTCCGATTAACGCTCGCACCCTCCGTATTACCGCGGCTGCTGGCACGGAGTTAGCCGGTGCTTCTTCTGTCGCTAACGTCAAATAATGCAGCTATTAACTACGCTACCTTCCTCACGACTGAAAGTGCTTTACAACCCGAAGGCCTTCTTCACACACGCGGCATGGCTGCATCAGGCTTGCGCCCATTGTGCAATATTCCCCACTGCTGCCTCCCGTAGGAGTCTGGACCGTGTCTCAGTTCCAGTGTGGCTGATCATCCTCTCAGACCAGCTAGGGATCGTCGCCTTGGTGAGCCATTACCTCACCAACTAGCTAATCCCACCTAGGCATATCCTGACGCGAGAGGCCCGAAGGTCCCCCTCTTTGGCCCGTAGGCATTATGCGGTATTAGCCATCGTTTCCAATGGTTATCCCCCACATCAGGGCAATTTCCTAGGCATTACTCACCCGTCCGCCGCTCGACGCCGTTATCGTTCCCCGAAGGTTCAGATAACTCGTTTCCGCTCGACTTGCATGTGTTAGGCCTGCCGCCAGCGTTCAATCTGAGCCATGATCAAACTCTTCAATTTAAGATTTTGTTCGGCTCAATGAATACTGAACATTACATAAGTAATGTTTGAATTGACTGTGCTGAATCTTTCGATTCAATGGTCACTTCGTATCATTGAAACCTAATTTGATACCGAAGTATCTAATTGGATTATCATCAACGAGTGCCCACACAGATTGATAGGTCTATATTGTTAAAGAGCTTTCCTATTGAGCTTTGCTCAAATCGGACGGCCATTTTAGCGAGTTAAAGTTTAGTGTCAATCACTTTTTTCAAACTTTTTTCAAGCGTTTCCGCTTGGCTAATTGGCTTGCTAACTCAACCTCGTTTCTTTCGAAGCGTTGCCGTGTCAGCGAGGTGGCATTATAGAGATTGCGATCACATTGGCAAGCCCTTTTTGACGTTTTTTTTGATTTTTTTATTGTTCGGGCAAAATTTCATCAAAAGCAGTCAAAAGAGCACGTTATTTCTACAGTTCTTTGAATTTATCTGCGAAAAGAGCCACTTTTTCCCAATTGGTGTATTCAACTTCTTTGGTTGTATCGGTTTCACCACCTGTCATCGACATAATAAACTTAATCATGGTTTTGTCGAACCAACTATAACGTGGGTAATAAAGCGCACCAGCGAACACACCTATTAACGTTGGCTTCCAAGGTGACTTAATTAGGAACTTGCGAATATAAGCACTGCCTTCTGGAGTATCCTTTCCTTGGTCTTCTTTACGAGCAGTTAGGTTTACGCAGAAAAACGCCACTTTACTTTGCTCTAGTTGACCCAAGTTTCGCTCAATAAACTGGTATAGCTTCTTATTAAGGTGGCCATAACGAATAGAAGCTCCGATCAGTACTCTGTCGTATTGGCTAAAATCCATCGCCTCTACATTATGTAAATCCACCAGCTCGCAATCGAAGTCTGGTAGTTGCTCATCTATATAGTGAAGAATTTTTCTTGTCTGCCCTTCACGGGAAGAGTATAGAAATAACGCTTTTGCCACGATTTCCCCTTAGCTACGCCAAAACGTCGGCGTAAGTAGAATAAGTAAGGTAAAGATTTCCAAGCGGCCAAACAGCATAGAAACAATCAATACCCATTTTGCTTTGTCATTCACGTCACCAAAGTGAAGTGCCACTTCCCCCAAACCTGGGCCGAGGTTGTTTAGAGTTGCCGCCACTGCCGAGAACGCACTTAGCTCGTCCATCCCAGTTGCAATCAAACCCAACATACAAACCACAAATACCAGTGCATATGCAGAGAAGAATCCCCACACCGCATCAACAACACGTTGCGGTAGCGCACTACCACCCACTTTGATGGTGTAAACCGCACGCGGGTGAACCAAACGCTTTAGCTCACGCGCACCTTGTAAGGTCAGTAGCAAAATACGGATCACTTTCATGCCGCCGCCTGTCGAACCAGCACAGCCACCTATAAAAGAAGAGAACAATAGCAACACTGGTAAGAACAATGGCCAATCAGCAAAGCCGGTCGTTGTAAAACCTGCAGTTGTAGATATAGACACGGTTTGGAAGAGCGCCTGATCAAAAGCGTCATATGGCGAGTCATACGAGTGGTGGTTCAATAATAATAAGAAGCACACTAAAAACAGGACAACTTGTATAAAGATGAAGGCGCGGAACTCTGGATCTTTCCAATAATATTTAGGATGCACGCCGCCAGACGCAAATGCGGCGAAGTGCAAAGAGTAGTTACATGCCGAAATCAACAAGAAGACAACGGTAATCATGTTAATCGCATAGCTATCGAAATAGCCCATGCTGGCATCGTGGGTAGAGAAACCACCGATGGCAATGGTTGAGAAGCTGTGACTGATGGCATCAAATGGCGTCATGCCCGCCAACCAAAACGCCACAGCACACGCGATGGTCAAACTTAAGTAGATGTACCACAGCGCTTTTGCTGTTTCTGCAATACGTGGAGTCATCTTGGTGTCTTTGACTGGACCCGGTATTTCAGCTCGATACAGCTGCATACCACCGATACCAAGAACTGGAAGAATCGCTACCGCCAATACGATGATACCCATACCACCAAACCACTGTAGAAGCTGGCGATAAAAGAGAATCGCTTTTGGTAGTTCGTCCAGTCCGACAATAACCGTCGCGCCAGTAGTCGTTAAGGCAGAGAAAGACTCAAAAAATGCATCAGTCACAGATATATTGGGATTATCTGAGATCAGAAAAGGGATAGAGCCTGCACTACCAAGTACAGTCCAGAAAAGAACCACTATAAGAAAGCCATCACGCGCTTTTAGCTCATGCTTATGCCTGCGGTTTGGGAACCAACATATCCCACCACACAATAAAAGCACGAAGAAAGTCGTGACAAATGGTACACCCGCACCATCTCGATAGATAAGCGCAACTAGCGCAGGCGCGAGCATTGTGACACTAAAAAGTGCGAGCAATAGCCCGACGATTCGAATAATTGAACGAAATTGCATGGATTGATTGACTAGCGAAGCTGTCCCTGTGGCTTCCTATTTTTCATTATTGTCCGTCTAGTGGGGTGACAACTGCCTTTGCACCACTTTTGTTGATGATAGCTTGGGTAAACGCGCTCACTTCACGTAGCTCAATTTCCACCACTAATACCACCTGATCGCTGTATTCAGCATCCACTTCAACCGCGCCAAACTGGGGCATGAGTGACTGTGCGATAGGCATAAACCCATAGTCTAACTCTAGTCGGAGTTTTGTGGTTATTTTTTTCTCAATAGTTTGAAGCAGCTTGAGCGCTTGTTGCACACCACCACCATAAGCTTTGACCAAACCACCCGTACCAAGCTTGATGCCGCCAGAATATCGAGTAACCACCGCGGTGATCTCACCAACTCCAGAGCCAGACAGCTGAGCGAGGATCGGTTTACCAGCCGTCCCTGATGGCTCTCCATCATCACTAAAGCCCCACTTCATCGAATCTTCTGGTCGACCAGCAACAAATCCCCAGCAGTTATGCCTTGCATCAGAGTGTTTGGTTTTGATCTGCTCAACGAATGCCTTCGCAGCTTCCACGCTGGGCGTATGAGCTAAGTAAGTAATAAAGACACTCTTTTTGATCTCTTCTTCAAATTGAGTGGGCTGGGCAGGAATCAGATAAGGCAGGTCATTCATAGGATTAGGTCACTTTTCTCTTTGTTCAAAGTCTATCACGAGACGGAATTGTGAGTCGCATAAGATCTGCACCAGCGCACAATGTTAAACACTTGTTTAAAAAATGTATTGAAATTAACCAATCCGAGGTCCAAACTAACTCCACTGGTCAAACCAGAATAAAAATATAACGACTTTCCTCTATATCTATTTGTTGCCCTACAGGCGCTCAGCCCGCATCAAATCGGTATACAGACAATCCAAGATTGTATGTCATGGAGATAGACAATGATTTACCAAGCCGAAACCCTACAGGTAAAGGAAGTACAAGATGGCATTGCAGAGCTTAGCTTCTGCTCTCCAAAATCCGTTAACAAGCTCGACCTAGCGACACTAGAGTCACTCGACAAGGCCCTTGATGCACTAAAAGCACACCAAGGACTGAAGGGCTTGATGCTCACCTCAGATAAAGACGCGTTCATTGTTGGCGCTGATATCACCGAATTCTTAGGACTTTTTGCAAAGACAGACGCTGAGCTCGATCAGTGGCTGCAATTTGCTAACAGCATCTTTAACAAGCTGGAAGACTTACCGGTCCCGACTATCTCGGTACTAAAAGGTCACACGTTAGGTGGCGGTTGTGAGTGCGTGCTTGCGACTGACATGCGAATTGGTGACAAGACCACCAGCATCGGTCTACCAGAGACAAAATTAGGCATCATGCCGGGCTTTGGTGGTTGTGTACGTCTGCCACGTGTTATCGGTGCCGACAGTGCGATGGAAGTGATCACACAAGGTAAAGCGTGTCGTGCGGATGAGGCATTAAAGATTGGTCTTCTGGATGCGGTTGTCGATAACGACGCACTTTACGAATCAGCACTCAAGACACTGACCTCGGCAATCAACGAGAAGTTGGACTGGCAAGCTCGTCGTAAGCAAAAGACATCACCACTTACGCTAAGTAAGCTCGAATCAATGATGAGCTTTACCATGGCGAAGGGTCTAGTGGCACAAAAAGCAGGTCCTCACTACCCTGCTCCAATGACAGCCGTTATTACTATTGAAGAGGGTGCTCGCTTTGCTCGTAACGAAGCACTCGACATTGAACGTAAGCACTTCGTAAAACTGGCTAAGTCTGAAGAAGCAAAATCACTGGTTGGTTTATTCCTCAACGACCAATACATCAAAGGGCTTGCTAAAAAATCAGCTAAGTCAGCGAGTAAAGACACGCAACGTGCAGCTGTACTTGGTGCAGGTATAATGGGCGGCGGCATCGCTTACCAATCTGCATTAAAAGGCGTGCCGGTGTTAATGAAAGACATCGCGCAACCTTCACTCGATTTAGGCATGACTGAAGCATCTAAGCTGCTGAATAAACGCTTATCTCGTGGTCGTATTGATGGCTTTAAGATGGCTGGTATTTTAGCGTCTATTACACCGAGTCTACATTACGCAGGCATCGAAGAATCAGACGTGATTGTTGAAGCCGTAGTAGAAAACCCGAAAGTAAAAGCAGCAGTTTTGAGTGAAGTCGAATCGCATGTCAGTGAAGACACGGTTATCACCTCAAACACCTCGACAATTCCTATCAACCTGTTGGCAAAATCGCTGAAACGCCCAGAAAACTTCTGTGGCATGCACTTCTTCAACCCTGTGCACCGCATGCCTCTTGTTGAGATCATTCGTGGTGAACATACCTCTGATGAAACCATCAATCGTGTTGTTGCCTACGCAGCGAAAATGGGCAAATCACCAATTGTCGTTAATGACTGTCCTGGGTTCTTTGTAAACCGCGTATTGTTCCCATACTTTGGTGGCTTCAGCATGCTACTTCGCGATGGTGCTGACTTTACGAAAATCGACAAAATCATGGAACGTAAGTTTGGCTGGCCAATGGGACCTGCATACTTGCTCGATGTTGTTGGTATTGATACTGCTCACCACGCACAAGCCGTTATGGCACAAGGCTTCCCTGAGCGTATGGGCAAACAAGGTCGTGACGCAATAGATGCGCTGTTCGAAGCAGATAAATACGGCCAGAAGAATGGCAATGGCTTCTACAGCTACACCATTGATAGAAAAGGTAAGCCTAAGAAAACCTTCTCTGAAGAAATCTTGCCGGTACTCGCTGACGTTTGTGCCGATAAGCAGGACTTTGACGATCAGACCATCATTCAACGTATGATGATTCCGATGATCAACGAAGTGGTACTGTGTCTACAAGAAGGCATCATTGCCACTCCACAAGAAGCGGATATGGCATTGGTTTACGGTCTTGGTTTCCCTCCATTCCGCGGCGGCGTATTCCGCTACCTAGATAGCGTAGGTATTGCTGAGTTTGTTGCAATGGCAAAACAATACTCAGAACTTGGTGCTATGTACCAAGTACCACAGATGCTGATTGATATGGCGGCGAAAGGTGAAAGCTTTTACGGTGCACAACAGCAAGGTTCTATCTAAGGAGGGATTCTAAAATGACTAATCAAACAAGAAATGTTGTCGTAGTCGATTGTCTACGTACTCCAATGGGTCGCTCTAAAGGTGGTGCTTTCCGTCATACTCGAGCAGAAGATCTATCTGCGCGCCTGATGAAGGGCATTCTTGCGCGTAACCCACAGGTGAACCCAAGTGAGATTGAAGATATCTACTGGGGCTGTGTACAACAAACACTAGAGCAAGGCTTTAACGTTGCTCGTAATGCAGCGCTGCTTGCTGGCCTACCAATTGAGATTGGCGCCGTGACGGTGAACCGCTTGTGTGGTTCATCAATGCAAGCGCTTCACGACGGTACACGTGCCATCATGACGGGTGACGCTGAAATCTGCCTAATTGGTGGTGTTGAGCACATGGGACACGTACCAATGAACCACGGCGTGGACTTCCACCCTGGCATGTCAAAGACAGTTGCAAAGGCAGCAGGCATGATGGGCTTAACAGCAGAAATGCTTGGTAAGCTGCATGGCATTAGCCGTGAGCAACAAGACGAGTTTGCTGCGCGTTCTCATGCTCGTGCACATGCTGCAACCGTAGAGGGGCGTTTTAAAAACGAAATCCTACCAATTCAAGGTCATGCGGCTGACGGCACGCTGTTCACTCTGGATTACGATGAAGTGATTCGCCCTGAAACATCCGTTGAAGGTCTGTCTCAACTTCGTCCTGTTTTCGACCCAGCCAACGGCACAGTAACAGCCGGAACATCATCGGCGCTGTCTGATGGTGCATCAGCGATGTTGATCATGAGCGAAGAAAAAGCCAATGAGCTTGGTTTGAAGATTCGTGCACGCATTAAAGGTATGGCCATTGCGGGCTGCGATCCTTCTATTATGGGTTACGGTCCTGTACCTGCGACGCAAAAAGCGCTCAAGCGTGCAGGTCTTTCAATTGAAGATATGGATGTGGTTGAGCTAAACGAAGCATTTGCCGCGCAGTCTCTACCATGTGCTAAAGACTTGGGGCTACTTGATGTGATGGATGAGAAGGTCAACCTTAACGGTGGTGCGATTGCATTGGGTCACCCGCTTGGTTGTTCTGGCTCACGTATCTCAACGACGTTAATCAACCTAATGGAAGCGAAAGATGCGAAATACGGTCTCGCAACCATGTGTATTGGTTTAGGTCAGGGTATTGCGACTGTATTTGAACGACCATAGTCTGTTTAAGAAACGCTAGGTTGTAGTGATCAATTCAACAGTCACGAGCAAATGAACCAATACTGAAATTTTTTAGTATTACACTTAAGGGCGACATCTGATGTCGCCCTTTGTTTTACGCTAAACATTGCTTACATGCACAAAAAGCATACATTAAATGCTCAAGTTTCATTTTATTCATAGACAAAGAAGACATACACTTAGCAGCAGTTGATATCTTGCTGCATGTGACCCAGAGTCACGCTACCGCACAATCGGAGAACCTTATGTTTAATGCTCTAGTTCTAAATCAAGAAGACAAACGTACTATCGCTAGCATCGAGAAAATCGATGAAACACAACTGCCTGAAGGCGACGTTCTGATTGACGTTGATTACTCATCGTTGAACTACAAAGACGGTCTTGCAATTACAGGTAAAGGTAAAATCATCCGTAACTTCCCGATGGTGCCGGGTATTGACCTAGCAGGTACGGTAGTAAGCTCAGAAGACGAGCGCTACCAAGCAGGCGACAAAGTTGTTCTTACTGGTTGGGGTGTAGGTGAAAACCATTGGGGCGGTATGTCTCAACGTGCTCGTCTAAAAGCGGATTGGCTAGTACCACTACCAAAAGGTCTGGACAGCAAGAAAGCAATGATGGTGGGTACTGCTGGCTTCACTGGCATGCTATGTGTTCAAGCACTGCTTGATGCAGGCATCAAACCTGAAAATGGCGAAATCCTAGTAACTGGCGCAAGTGGCGGTGTAGGCTCAGTAGCCGTAACGCTTCTAGCACAGCTTGGCTACAAAGTGGCAGCCGTGACAGGTCGTGTTGAACAAAATGGTCCGCTACTGGAAAAGCTAGGTGCTAGTCGCATCATCGACCGTGTTGAATTTGAAGAGCCAGCACGTCCGCTTGAAAAACAAGTATGGGCAGGTGCGGTTGATACTGTGGGCAGCAAAGTACTAGCAAAAGTATTGGCGCAAATGGATTACAACAGTGCAGTTGCGGCTTGCGGTCTTGCAGGTGGCTTCGATCTACCAACCACAGTGATGCCGTTCATTCTACGTAACGTTCGTCTACAAGGTGTGGATTCTGTTTCATGCCCATTTGAAAAACGTACTGCAGCATGGGAAAAATTGGTTGAGCTACTACCAGACAGCTACTTCGAACAAGCTTGTACTGAGGTAGAGCTAGCAGAAGCACCAAAATACGCTGAAGACATCACAAATGGTCAAGTAACTGGTCGCGTGGTTATCAAGCTATAAGCATTAACTCTTTAATAGAATAAACAAAGCCGGGTCATCACCCGGCTTTTTGCTATTTGGATTTTAGGAAAAATTAGTCCAATCCCATATCTTCAATTCGTTTGGCAATAAGACGGCTACATTCTTCTCGAACCACCGCACGCAACCATTCTTGAGCGGGAGAGTGCTCGCAACGAGCATGCCAAATCATCGAATATTCAAACGGCGTGAATTGGAATGGTAATGGCTTCACCACCAAGTCATAACGATCAGCAACCAAGTACGCTAAATCGGCTGGTACGGTAATGATGATTGGTAAAGTATCAACAATCGCCAGCGCCGCTTCCAAGTGATAAGCGCGTAATACCATTTGACGTTGCGGCTTCTCCACGAGCGCTTGTTCAATCAGCGCTTTAACCCCATCACTGATGGCGATCATGGCATGCGGGTGACTGAGATAATCATCCAGACTCATCTCTTTGTCAGCTAGCGGATGCTGCTTAGAGAGCAGACACAACACACCAACTCGCCCTAACACTTCACTGCGTAATGGCTCCACTGGACCTGTTGGACGACAAATCGCTAAGTCCGCGCCTTCATATGTTAATTGATCAGATAAGCGGTCGTGTTGCAGCGGCAAGAAGTTAAACGACACATTCGGTGCTTCTTGATAAATACGCGGCAAAGCAAAAGGCAAAATGGTTTGCATCGCGTAATCGGTCGTGGCGATAGTAAACGTCTGATCGCAACTGCGTGGATCAAACTCACGTGGAGAAAGTAATTGGCGCAGCGATTCCAGCGGTTCACCTAAAGAGCGATCAATTTCTAACGCTTTCTGGGTTGGGATCAAGTGCTGACCTTGGCGAGTAAACAGTGGGTCACCAAGCAGATCACGTAAACGCCCTAGCACACGACTCATAGCCGATTGGCTCAAATTCAAACGAGTGGCGGCTTTACTGACGCTGCTCTCTTCAATCAACACACGTAGTGCAACCAATAAGTTCAGATCTCTACGGTAGATGTCTTCTAATTCCACGATTTGCCACTTACCATGTTGGGGATTTAGATAAATTGTACTCTTCAGGCAAAAAAAATCCCGCCTTTCAGCGGGGAAGCCCAAGAAAAATGGGGATAGTGTCGGAATGAAGTGTCGTTAAACTTGGTGAGCGGTATATCAATAGGTTCCGATTACAGCAAGAAGCGCTAATTTTCTTGCTCAGATGCACCTGACCATTTGTGCATCTCAATCCAAATCCCAATAATGGTTGCACTCATGCCTAAAAGAGGCATCAATGAGGTTTCAGCTGGCGTTCGAAGCACTAATGCACAAAACGAGATGAAACATAAAACCGAATAGATGGTTAGTCTGTCTAACGCTGTTAACATCGTCTCTCCTTGCCAGTTGTTACCAAATTGTTAATTTAAGGTAAAACAAAAAAATCACTTTGCCAAGTGGTTATTGAATATTTTTTCAACGAAAGTAAAATTCACCGCTAAGTTAGTTACGAGAATCACATTATGAGTTTTAATCCTGAACTGGCGACCAAGACATTAGAGGCGGAAGGATTACGCTGCCCAGAGCCAGTAATGATGGTCAGGAAGACAATTCGAAACATGCAAGATGGTGAGGTATTGCTGGTAAAGGCAGACGACCCATCCACGACTCGAGATATCCCAAGTTTCTGTCGGTTTATGGACCACCAGTTGGTTGCAGCGCAAACAGAACAGCTTCCATACCAATATCTAATTAAGAAAGGTTTGGAATAATCTCAGCAAGATCAAAAACGGCAGCCCAAAGGCTGCCGTTTGTTTATTCATCGTATTCTAGTGTGCGAACTTCAGATTGTAGCTTATTTAATTGTTTTCTCATTGCACGCATCTCTTCGTGCATAGGAATAATATGCGCGACCCGAATCCATGCTTCTACCGTTAAGCCGGTAAGAATGAAGGTCCCTGCCACAATCGGCAACCACATATCAGTCAGCACCATCGCCAACAAGCACAGCGCCAAACCAAAGGTGAATAAATAACTCTGACTCTTTGGGGACATCCCCATATAACGTGTAAGCATAAACTTGCCCTCTCGCCATCATTCACACCATTAAAGTACCATGACAAGTATGGCACTAATATGTCACCCGTCACGGTCTTGAATGATTTTGAGCCAGAGTTTTAACTCGCGCATTACTTCACTAGTTATTGATAATTCAGACCATTTTATGTGCAATGAATCAGAACAATGCCGCTCCGATAGCTAGCGCGATAAACAGGAATGCGGTCACCTTACGAATCAACCCTAAAGGCATCTTATCCGCCGAGAGTTTGCCGATTAAAACCACAGGAACGTTGGCAAGCAACATACCAATCGTGGTACCAAGAATCACCCAACTCAATGCATCTGCGTATTGCGCACCCAAGATAGAAGTGGCGATCTGAGTTTTGTCGCCAATCTCCGCAACGAAGAAAGCAATAAAACTCGCAATGAATGGGCCTCGGTTAGAGATCTGCTCGTCATCATCTAACTTGTCAGGGATCAGTACCCAAGCCGCCATAGCGACAAAACTGACCACTAGCACCCACTTAAGGACTTCTGGTGAAAGGTAATCGGCCACAACCACACCTAACCATGCAGCCAAAGCGTGGTTGGCAATCGTTGCCAAAAAGATTGCTGCAATAATTGGGATTGGCTTGCGGTAACGACTGGCAAGCAATAGAGATAGCAATTGGGTCTTATCGCCAATTTCTGCTAACGCTACAGTAGTAATTGAAATAGCTAAAACGCTCACGACATGCTCATTGGGGCGGGATAATTATTTTTAACCATAGACAAACCTCACGCCCCACCCCGGTTCGTGATGATTTGTCTAAGGTCTTGCTAAACCCATCAGGCTGATGAGTCTCGAGCGCCATGGTGATTTTGCACCAATTATGTTGACGAACGAACCGGATGAAACGGACATTTCATCGAGTAAGCTACTCCCCAAAGACAGGCGCAATTCTAGCCATGTTTCCCTACCACCTCAAGAGTGAAAGCCAGCGAAAACTCCCTTTTAGGAAAAATTCAGCAGATAAAGCGGTAAAAATCCATTAAAGGAGAAAATTGCCCACGAATTAATCAAGATTAGCTCTACTCCCATGCTCAATATCTGGGTATACTTGATCGTTATTTTATTCAACCGTCATTACTTTGAATCCTCACTGTTGAGGCTAGAAAACCCAACAATAGAGATGACTTCACAAGTAATAAGAGAATCGCGCGAACCTGACTTATGCAAAAATACGATATCAAAACCTTCCAGGGAATGATCCTCGCGCTGCAGGATTATTGGGCTCAAAATGGTTGCACCATTGTTCAACCGCTAGATATGGAAGTAGGTGCGGGTACCTCTCACCCAATGACATGTCTACGAGCACTTGGCCCAGAGCCAATGTCTACAGCTTACGTACAACCTTCACGTCGTCCTACTGATGGTCGTTACGGTGAAAACCCTAACCGCCTTCAGCACTACTACCAATTCCAAGTAGCGCTAAAACCATCGCCAGACAATATTCAAGAGTTGTACTTAGGTTCTCTAGAAGTACTTGGTATTGACCCACTTGTACACGACATCCGTTTCGTAGAAGACAACTGGGAAAACCCAACACTAGGCGCATGGGGTCTAGGCTGGGAAGTTTGGCTAAACGGGATGGAAGTGACTCAGTTCACTTACTTCCAGCAAGTTGGCGGCCTTGAGTGTAAACCAGTAACAGGTGAGATCACTTACGGTATCGAACGTCTAGCAATGTACATCCAAGAAGTAGATTCGGTTTACGATCTTACTTGGAACATCGCACCAGATGGCAGCAAAGTGACTTACGGTGATATCTTCCACCAAAACGAAGTAGAGCAATCGACTTACAACTTCGAGCACGCAGACGTTGACTTCCTATTTGGTTTCTTCGAACAGTGTGAGAAAGAGTGTAAAGAGCTGCTTGAGCTTGAAAAGCCACTGCCACTACCTGCTTATGAGCGCATCCTAAAAGCTGGTCACGCATTCAACCTACTAGACGCGCGTAAAGCGATCTCAGTAACTGAACGCCAACGTTACATCCTACGCATCCGCAACCTGACGAAAGCAGTTGCAGAAGCATACTACGCATCGCGTGAAGCTCTTGGCTTCCCAATGTGTAAGAAAGAACAAGCGTAAGGGGCAGAGTAACATGGCAAAAGAATTTCTAATCGAGCTAGGTACAGAAGAGCTACCACCAACGCAACTTCGCACTCTAGCTGAAGCATTCGCAGCAAACTTCGAAGCAGAACTAAAAGGCGCTGAGCTTGCTCATGAAGGCGTTAAATGGTTCGCGGCACCTCGTCGTCTTGCACTTAAAGTCGCAGCACTAGCAGACAGCCAGTCTGACAAAGTTGTTGAAAAACGTGGTCCTGCGGTTTCTGCAGCGTTTGACGCGGAAGGCAACCCAACAAAAGCGGCTCAAGGCTGGGCACGCGGTTGTGGCATCACGGTTGACCAAGCAGAGCGCATGGTAACAGACAAAGGTGAATGGCTACTGTTCAAACAAGAAGTGAAAGGTCAGCCAACGTCTGAGATCGTAGTTGAACTTGCAGCGAAAGCACTAGCAAACCTACCTATCGCAAAACCAATGCGCTGGGGTAACAAAACGACTCAATTTATCCGTCCAGTTAAGACGCTAACCATGCTAATGGGCAGCGACCTAATCGAAGGCGAGATCCTTGGTGTCGCTTCAGACCGCACTATCCGTGGTCACCGCTTCATGGGTGAGCAAGAGTTCACTATCGATTCTGCTGAACAATACCCTGCGATCTTAGAAGAGCGCGGTAAAGTAATGGCAGATTACGAAGCGCGTAAAGCAATCATCCTAGCTGACGCACAAAAAGCAGCAGCAGCGGTTGGCGGTATCGCTGACCTAGAAGATGACCTAGTAGAAGAAGTAACGTCTCTGGTTGAATGGCCAGTAGTACTAACAGCGAAGTTCGAAGAAGAGTTCCTAAAAGTGCCTTCTGAAGCGTTGGTTTACACCATGAAAGGTGACCAGAAGTACTTCCCTGTTTATGACGAAAACAAGAAGCTACTACCTAACTTCATCTTCGTATCGAACATCGAATCAAAAGAGCCTCGTTACGTAATCGAAGGTAACGAGAAAGTAGTTCGCCCTCGCCTTGCTGACGCAGAGTTCTTCTTCAATACAGACCGTAAGCGTCCGCTTATCGACCGTCTGCCAGAACTAGAACAAGCGATCTTCCAAAAGCAACTGGGTACGATCAAAGACAAAACAGACCGCATCACAGAACTTGCTGGCTACATTGCTGAACAAATCGGTGCTGACGTTGAGAAATCAAAGCGTGCTGGTCTACTAGCAAAATGTGACCTAATGACCTCAATGGTATTCGAATTCACGGATACTCAAGGCGTTATGGGTATGCACTACGCTCGCCACGACGGTGAAGCAGAAGAAGTTGCAGTAGCACTGAACGAGCAATACATGCCTCGTTTCGCAGGTGATGAACTGCCATCAAACGGTGTTTCAACTGCAGTTGCAATGGCAGACAAGCTAGACACTATCGTAGGTATCTTCGGTATTGGTCAAGCACCTAAAGGCAGCGACCCATTCGCACTACGCCGCGCATCTCTAGGTGTACTACGTATCATCGTTGAATACGGCTACAACCTAGACCTTGTTGACCTAGTAGCGAAAGCGAAGTCACTGTTTGGCGACCGCCTAACCAACGACAACGTTGAACAAAACGTTATCGAGTTCATGCTTGGTCGTTTCCGTGCTTGGTACCAAGACGAAGGCTTCAGCGTAGACATCATTCAAGCGGTTCTAGCTCGTCGTCCGACGAAACCAGCAGACTTTGACCAACGAGTTAAAGCGGTTTCTCACTTCCGTGAGCTAGAAGCGGCAGAGTCTCTAGCAGCAGCGAACAAACGTGTAGGTAACATCCTAGCGAAATTCGACGGCGAACTAGCAGCAGACATCGACCTAGCACTTCTACAAGAAGACGCAGAGAAAGCACTAGCAGAAAGCGTTGAAGTAATGACAGAAGCGCTAGAGCCAGCATTTGCTACTGGTAACTACCAAGAAGCCCTAAGCAAGCTAGCTGACCTACGTGAACCAGTTGATGCGTTCTTTGATAACGTAATGGTAATGGCAGACGACGAAGCACTTAAGAAGAACCGTCTGACACTACTGAACAACCTGCGTAACCTGTTCCTACAGATCGCAGACATTTCTTTGCTTCAAAAGTAATTCATTACTCTTAGAAGTGATTAAGAAATAAGTAAAAGGGAAGCAGATGCTTCCCTTTTTTGTTGCCTTCAAACCGATGAAGGTGATGCTTATTATTCATTTTGTGAACAAGACTAAAATTTGTAGGGTGAGACGCGTTTAACTTGTTGGTGTAGAGCTCGGATTGTAGAGGCACAGTTTTGCTATAACTGGACTGTTTATTCGGGGGAAGGACACAATGAAAAAAACAATTCTCGCACTCTCTATCGGTCTACTGAGCGCCTGCAGCCAGATTCCAGAAAATGCCATCGTATTAAGCGTTGGTGATGACACCGCTGTTTTTGAGGAAAACTCACAGGGCTTACTTGTCGCCGAGCAAAAACTCGAAAAAGGCAGTTATAGCTTTACCATTGCTGACAGCAAGCAAAGCTGTGGCAGTAGCTTTGCCCTAGCAGAAGAAGATCGCATCAAATTCAATCGTCCATTAAAAATGGATAACTGCGCCACTGATGCACAAATGCCGCTGCGCATCTTCAAAGCCAATACCTATCAATTTACGCTCAACCCAACCACCAACGAG
This sequence comes from Vibrio sp. SCSIO 43153, assembly GCF_023716625.1. Classification (NCBI taxonomy): domain Bacteria; kingdom Pseudomonadati; phylum Pseudomonadota; class Gammaproteobacteria; order Vibrionales; family Vibrionaceae; genus Vibrio; species Vibrio sp. SCSIO 43153. Next base: position 10,645 of record NZ_CP071855.1, on the reverse strand, counting down.
CTAACGGTAAAAATCAAACCAAAACAGAGTCAGGACATCACCTACTCTTGCCCTGTCGCAACTGACACGCCAAAAACCATCAATGTTACTCAAACCTTTAATGATGGCACTGTCGTTCGTGACGCCTTAACCGGACAAGAAGCCACTGTCGCCAATGGCAGCGTCACCATGCAACCGGGTCCTATGAGCCAAGGTCTGTTGTTACTAGAAGAGGTTGAACAGCAAGCCGACAAACCGTTCAGCTGGGATAACGCGACGGTGTACTTCGTCATGACCGACCGCTTCTACAATGGCAACCCAGACAACGACAACAGCTACGGTCGCAGCAAAGATGGAAAATACGAGATTGGCACCTTCCACGGTGGTGACTTAGCGGGTCTAACGAAAAAACTCGATTACATCGAATCACTTGGTGTGAATGCTATCTGGATAACCTCACCACTGGAACAAATCCACGGTTGGGTTGGCGGCGGCGATAAAGGCGACTTTAAGCACTACGGTTACCACGGCTACTACCATCAAGATTGGACCAAACTTGATGCCAACATGGGTACCGAAGATGAACTCAGAACCTTCGTCGATACCGCGCATAAGAAAGGCATTCGCGTGATTTGGGATGTGGTCATGAACCACACTGGCTACGCGACATTAGCAGACATGCAGGAATTCGGCTTTGGTCAGCTTTACCTTGATGACCAAGAAGCCAAAGAAGTCCTCGGTGAAAAATGGACCGACTGGAAGCCAAAATCAGGGCAAAGCTGGCACAGCTTCAACGACTACATCAAATACGGTGATAGCGAAGCGTGGGATAAATGGTGGGGCAAAGATTGGATCCGCACCGACATTGGTGACTACGATGCTCCGGGCTACAACGACATCACCATGTCTTTGAACTACCTACCGGATCTCAAAACCGAATCAACTCAAAAAACCGGACTACCAAACTTCTTCCGCAATAAAGACACCAATGCGCAAGATGAGCTGCAAACTCCGCGTGAGCATCTGATTACCTGGTTATCCGATTGGGTGCGCGACTATGGCATTGATGGCTTCCGTGTCGACACAGCCAAACACGTAGAAATGGAAGCGTGGGCAGAGCTGAAAGCCAGCACCACTCAGGCGCTTGCCCAGTGGAAGCAAAACAACCCGGACAAAGCCTTGGATGACTTACCTTTCTGGATGACAGGTGAAGTGTGGGCACACAGCGTAGTGAAGAGCCCGTATTTCGATAACGGCTTCGATTCCATCATCAACTTCGAGTTCCAATCTGATGTAGCACCAAAAGCGCTGAAGTGTTTTGCTCAGCTTGATGGAGACTACCGCCGCTATGCAGAGCGCATCAACAGCGACACTGAGTTCAATGTGTTGAGCTACCTGTCTTCACACGATACTCAACTTTTCTGGGCGGCACGCAGCCGCAGTTTTGATGACCAAGCTCGTGCAGCCAATGCGTTGATGCTGGCGCCGGGTGCAGTGCAAATCTACTATGGTGACGAGATCGCCCGTGACTTTGGTGTTACCGGCTCGGACGCTCACCAAGGTACTCGCTCTGATATGCCATGGGATAAGATTAATGGCGAGCGTGAAGATCTACTGCAACATTGGCAAAAGTTGGGTGAATTCCGTAAACGCCACCCAGCGGTTGCTCAAGGTAAGCACATCACTCGTAACCAAGAAGGTTACTACGCATTTGAACGCCAATACCAAGACGACAAGGTGCTGATTGTTTACACCGGTGAGTAAATCACACTCTCTCCACCAGCAAGGGAAGCATAAGCTTCCCTTTTTTATTGCTCTTTTTGCCTTTTTATCTCGTACCTCTGGTCTGATGACACACTTTTTTCTTTTTCGGCTTAATTCACACTTTGCGTTAATTACGCATTGAGGTAAGGTCAAGGATTACTCGATAAGCCGATAAAACATCGGCACAAACATACACAAAGCAATCACAATGAATTAGGTATAACGACAAATGCAGTTCTCTAAGTTTGGTGAAAAATTTAATCAGTATTCAGGTATCACGCAGTTAATGGACGATTTGAATGATGGTCTGCGCACACCAGGTGCCATCATGCTCGGTGGAGGCAACCCAGCCGCCATTCCTGCCATGCTCGATTACTTTCGCCAAGCCAGTGAGGAAATGCTCGCCAGTGGGGAGCTTGTCGCCGCCCTCGCCAACTATGATGGTCCGCAAGGCAAAGACGCGTTCGTTAAAGCGTTGGCTCAGTTATTCCGTGAAACTTACGGCTGGGATATTTCCGAGAAGAACATCAGCCTAACTAACGGCAGCCAAAGTGGCTTCTTCTACTTGTTCAACTTACTAGCAGGTCAGCAGCCAGACGGTTCACACAAGAAGGTGCTACTGCCAATCGCGCCTGAGTACATCGGTTATGGTGATGCAGGCATTGATGAAGATATCTTTGTCTCTTACCACCCAGAAATCGAGCTGTTGGATAACGGTCTGTTTAAATACCACGTCGATTTTGAGCAGCTAAAAGTTGATGACTCTGTTGCGGCAATCTGCGCGTCTCGCCCAACCAACCCTACGGGTAACGTACTGACAGATGAAGAAATACGTAAGCTGGACAAGCTAGCACGTGAGAACAACATTCCGCTGATCATTGATAACGCCTACGGTCTGCCGTTCCCGAATATCATTTTTGAAGATGTCGAACCGTTCTGGAATGAAAACACTATCCTTTGCATGAGCCTATCTAAACTTGGCTTGCCGGGCGTGCGTTGTGGCATTGTGATTGCGAGTGAGGAAATCACGCAAGCGTTGACCAATATGAACGGCATCATCAGCTTAGCTCCAGGCAGTGTTGGTCCAGCGCTGGCAAACCACATCATTGGTAAAGGCGATCTGCTTAAACTGAGCTCAGAGGTGATTAAGCCGTTTTATAAGCAGAAGTCGCAACGTGCGGTTGAACTGCTCCAAGAAGCGATTACCGATGAGCGCTTTCGTATTCACAAACCGGAAGGCGCTATCTTCTTGTGGTTATGGTTCGATGAACTGCCAATTACGACAATGGAACTGTACCAACGCTTGAAAGCGCGTGGGGTCTTGATTGTTCCGGGTGAATACTTCTTTATTGGTCAGAAGGACGAGTGGGATCATGCACACCAATGCTTGCGTATGAACTACGTTCAAGATGATGAGATGATGCAAAAAGGCATTGCGATTATCGCAGAAGAAGTGGAAAAGGCTTACCACGAAGGTAAATAGACTTGTTAACTCAGCCGTTGTTCTCTTTGAAATTACGGCTTTGAAATAGCAGCTTTGAAAGCCCCAAACTAAAAAGAGCGCCCATGTGGCGCTCTTTCTCATTCTATAACCGGGTGGTTAACTGAAATGTCATCAGTTGATTAGCTGTTTTCAATCAGATTATTGCCACCGATAGCAATCTTACGCGGTTGCATCGCTTCTGGAATTTCACGAACTAAATCGATATGAAGTAGACCGTTTTCCATTGATGCACCAACGACTTTTACGTAATCCGCAAGTTGGAATTTACGTTCAAAATCGCGCTCCGCAATACCTTGGTAAACGTAGTTTTTACCTTCTTCGGCTTTACGCTCGCCCTTCACGATCAACATGTTTTCGTTTTGAGTCAAATCGAGCTGATCTTCAGCAAAACCAGCGACTGCCATAGTAATACGGTAGTTATGCTCGTCTTTTTGCTCGATGTTGTATGGAGGGTAGCCGCCAGAAGTGTTCTTCGCAGAGCTTGCTTCCATCAGGTTGAACAGACGGTCGAAGCCAATTGCATTACGGTATAGTGGTGAGAAATCTACATTACGCATAATCTATCCTCTTTTAAGCAATAGTCTTAGCCCAGATGAAGGTCATCCACGTGGCGTATTTATGCAAGAAAACGTCGAGCTAAGGGATCCGATGATTCATTCCTCTGACCTACTCTTTAGGTGCGGGGACATGATGTCGAATCTAGGGTCAAGTTGTGTGCTAATACTGAGTATCCTCTCTTGAGCGATCTCGTTTAGCGATTCCAGAGGCGCTGTTCTTCTCTTGTTGAGCAAGCTAGCCATCCCTCTTCATAACTAGATATAAGGTCGAAAAATGGGCTTTCAAGGGCTCCAGTGAAAATATTTTTAGATCCCCGACTCGGTCGTTCCTCCCTCTCGAGGATGACGCCCTAACATACTGATAATGAAAAGCGACACTTACACCCACTCTTCCCATAAACGTAGAGTTTGAAAGCCAAGCCTCCCCGTCTCCACAGGGCGCAGCCCATTCTCGTTTCTTTTATCTGGTTTCTCTCACTCAATAAAAAAGCACCACCCGAAGGCAGTGCTTTTAAAATTCTATTAAAAGAAATTTAGATTCGTTTTTCCGCAGGGGGATATGCTTAGTTCTAGGAGAAGGCGCGCAGCATACAAGTGTATGTGAGCACCTTCGACAACGAAATCAGCATATCCAGCAAAAGAAAAATAGTCTAAACGTCTAGGTTTGCTACTTTCAGCGCGTTCTCTTCGATGAAGTTACGACGCGGCTCAACTTGGTCACCCATTAGCGTTGTGAACAATTGGTCTGCGCCTACCGCATCTTCAATGGTTACTTGCATCATACGACGAGTCTCTGGGTCCATTGTGGTTTCCCAAAGCTGATCTGGGTTCATCTCACCTAGACCTTTGTAGCGCTGTAGGCTTAGACCACGACGCGACTCTTTGATTAGCCACTCAAGTGCCGATGCAAAGCTTGATACTGGCTGAGTACGCTCACCACGCTTGATGTAAGCGCCTTCTTCTAGCAGACCGTCTAGCGCTTCAGATAGATCCGCTAGCTTGCCGTACTCTTTCGAGTTCAGTAGGTCGATGCTTAGTGCGTAGTTGTGCGTCACACCGTGAGTACGTACGATGATCTTAGGTAGGTTTAGACCTAGCTCTTCGTGTTGCTCTACTTCGAAGCTGTATTGGCTTGCGCCTACTTCTTTCGCGTTTAGCTGTTCAACTAGCTGTTTTGTCCACGCTTCTACTGCTGCTGCATCGTGACATTGCTCTGCCGTTAGACGCGGCGTGTAGATTAGCTCATGAACTAGCGCGCTTGGGTAACGACGGCTCATACGATCCGCTAGCTTGATACCTGCGTTGTATTGCTGAACTAGCTTCTCTAACGCTTCACCTGCCAATGCTGGCGCTTCTGCATTTACGTGTAGTGACGCGTTATCAAGAGCCAAAGCAACTTGGTATTGGTTCATCGCGTCTTCATCTTTGATGTACTGCTCTTGCTTACCTTTCTTCACTTTGTAAAGTGGTGGCTGAGCGATGTACACGTAGCCACGCTCGATAAGCTCTGGCATTTGACGGTAGAAGAAGGTCAACAGTAGCGTACGGATGTGCGAACCATCGACGTCAGCATCGGTCATGATGATGATGTTGTGGTAACGCAGTTTGTCCGGGTTGTACTCGTCACGGCCGATACCACAACCTAGTGCCGTGATCAGCGTTGCTACTTCTTGAGAAGAAAGCATCTTGTCGAAACGCGCTTTTTCTACGTTAAGAATCTTACCTTTTAGCGGTAGGATTGCTTGGTTCTTACGGTTACGGCCTTGTTTTGCGGAGCCGCCTGCCGAATCACCCTCCACTATGTATAGTTCAGAGAGTGCTGGATCTTTTTCCTGACAGTCTGCAAGTTTGCCTGGTAGACCTGCTAGGTCTAGCGCACCTTTACGACGAGTCATTTCACGAGCTTTACGCGCCGCTTCACGAGCACGTGCTGCATCGATGATTTTAGTACACACCATCTTAGCTTCTGTTGGGTTCTCAATTAGGAACTCAGACAGTTTCTCACCCATTGCCGACTCAACCGCAGATTTCACTTCAGATGAAACCAGTTTGTCTTTGGTTTGGCTCGAGAATTTAGGATCTGGCACTTTAACCGAAACAACCGCAGTTAGACCTTCACGAGCGTCATCACCAGAAGTTGCCGTTTTCGCTTTCTTAGAGAAACCTTCTTTGTCCATAAAGGTGTTCAGTGTACGCGTTAACGCCGCACGGAAACCAGCAAGGTGAGTACCACCATCGCGTTGTGGAATGTTGTTAGTAAAACAGTAGATGTTCTCTTGGAAGCCGTCGTTCCATTGCATTGCTACTTCTACGGCAATGCCATCTTCACGTTCAAAATCGAAGTGGAAGATTTTCTCAATGATCGGTGTTTTGTTGGTGTTTAGGTGCTCAACGAACGCTTGAATACCACCTTCAAACATGAAGTGGTCGCTCTTGTCTGCTTCACGCTCATCAACCAGCTTGATAGAAACACCTGAGTTTAGGAAAGAAAGCTCACGTAGACGTTTTGCTAGGATATCGTAATGGAATTCGATATTTGTGAAGGTTTCAGCACTTGGCCAAAAGCGGATTTGTGTACCCGTTTGCTCAGTGTCACCTACTACCGCTAGTGGCGCTTGAGGCTCACCGTGGTGGTAAGTTTGCGTATGGATATGACCACCGCGGTGGATAGTCAGAACCACTTTCTCAGACAGAGCGTTTACTACAGAAACACCTACGCCGTGCAGACCGCCTGATACTTTGTATGAGTTATCATCGAACTTACCGCCAGCGTGAAGTACCGTCATGATAACTTCTGCTGCCGATACTTGCTCTTCTGGGTGCATTTCTGTTGGAATGCCACGACCATCATCCGTAACTGAAACCGAGTTATCCTCATGAATTGTCACAACGATGTCTTTACAGTGACCTGCCAACGCTTCATCAATTGAGTTATCCACCACCTCAAAGACCATGTGGTGAAGACCGGTGCCGTCGTCCGTGTCGCCGATGTACATACCTGGACGCTTACGAACCGCATCCAGACCCTTTAGTACCTTAATACTCGATGAATCGTAATTTTCAGACATGAGTTTCTCTCTTCTAGTTTGACTCTATCCTGCCATGTTCCACATGAAACAATTTGCCCGTATCGTCCAACATATCGGCGATTTGGCTATCAGTGATAGAGCTTACAAATACTTGTGCGCCCGTCTCTTTTAAGCAGTCAGCAAGACGCTTACGACGTTGGCTGTCTAATTCCGACGCAAAGTCGTCAATTAGGTAAATACATTGTTTTCCGGTCATTTCGGTAAGGTGTTGTCCCTGCGCCACGCGCAATGCACACACCATGAGCTTTAATTGACCGCGTGATAGGACGTCCTCAACTGGCGTGCCATTCACTTTAATGCGCAGATCAGCCTTATTCGGCCCACTAAAGGTGTAGCCCAACGACTGATCACGCTCGAAATTTTTCTCTAGTATCTCATGATAGGGCGTGTCTTTGTCCCATCCACGATAATACTTTAATTGGATCTCAAATTCTGGCAAAAATGTCTGACAGATGGTTTCCGCTACGGTTTTCATCTGTTCGATGTAATGCGCTCGCCATTGGCTAATATTTTCTGCCAAACGTGCCATTTCCTGATCCCAGTAACTGAGTTCGCGATAACTTCTGGCAGTTTTGAGTAAAGCATTGCGTTGCTTGTTAAGACGCTTAAAACGTCCCCATGCATCATAGAAAGCTGGCTCCGTATGAAACACGCCCCAATCAATAAATGCACGACGATGCTTTGGACCATCCGTGAGGAGATCAAACCCTTCCGGGTGTATCAACTGCAAAGGCAAAACTTGTGCAAGTTGCGCCAATTTTTGCCCAGATTGACCGCCTATTTTAACCTCTGTTGAGCCATCACGCTGCTTATTAATGCCAATAGGTAGCTCAAATTGATCCGAGTTCAAAAAACGACCATGAACAAACAGTTCATCGCACTCATTTTGGATAACTCGGCCAGTCAATGAGCTCTTGAAAGAGCGGCCATGTCCGAGCAAATAAATCGCTTCTAGGACGCTGGTTTTACCGCTGCCATTCGGTCCAATAAGAAAGTTAAAGCCTGCTGATAGGTTAATATCACAGGCTTTAATGTTTCGAAACTGCTGAATGATGAGGCGAGAAAGTGGCATTCAGATGACTTACAGACGGATTGGCATCACCACGTACATGGCACTGTCGTCGTCTGCATTTTCAATCAACGCACTGGCGTTGGCATCTGACATCGATATACGCACATTATCGCAACGTAGGGTGTTAAGTACGTCCAGCACATAACTTACGTTGAAGCCAATCTCAATAGCATCACCTTCGAAGGTCACGTCTAGCATTTCTTCCGCTTCTTCTTGCTCAGGGTTATTTGCAGTAATACGCATTTCACTGCCGGCAAGATTCACACGAACACCACGGAACTTTTCATTAGAAAGAATCGCTGCACGAGAAAACGCTTGGCGTAATTCATCGCAGCTTGCTTCTAGTGTTTTGGTCGTACTTTGTGGCATTACGCGGCGATAATCAGGGAAACGGCCATCAACAAGCTTAGAAGTGAAGATAAAGTTATTTACTTCTGCACGTACATTTGAACTGCCAATCTGTAGCACAACAGGCTGTTCTGGCGCGTCCATCAGTTTAACCAACTCTTGTACACCTTTACGTGGCACGATGATTTGCTTCTGTGCAAAGTCGACACCCAATTGTGTTTGAGACACTGCCATACGGTGACCATCGGTTGCCACGCTGCGTAGCGTCGTACCGTCGATTTCAAACAACATGCCGTTTAGGTAGTAACGAACGTCTTGGTTCGCCATCGAGAATTGTGTTTTTTCAATCAGCGTACGTAGCTCAGACTGAGTCAGTGATACTTCAACTTCGCTTTGCCAATCTTCGATATTTGGAAAATCATTTGCTGGTAGTGTAGCTAAAGAGAAACGGCTACGGCCGGAACGAACTTGTACACGATCGCCTTCTAGTACGAAGGTAATGATCGCATCGTCTGGTAGGCCACGGCAGATATCGAGAAACTTACGAGAAGGAACGGTAATGCTGCCCGCTTCAAAATCCCCTTCTAGAGTCACTTTGCTCACCAATTCCACTTCCAAATCGGTTGCGGTCATTGATAACACGTTCTCTTCTACTTTGATCAGTAGGTTACCTAAAATTGGCAGGGTTGGTCGGCCACCCAGAGCGCCCGAAACCTGTTGTAGCGGTTTGATTAAATGACTACGTTCAATGGTAAATTTCATGCTTGGCTCTTTACGCTGTCAGCTCAATTAGTGATTTGCTTAGAATACTGCCATTCTAACCGATTACGAGGACAGGGTGCGAATCAAGTTAGAGTAATCTTCCTTAATATCGTGGCTCTCTTCACGCAGCTGCTCAATCTTGCGACAAGCATGTAGCACCGTGGTGTGGTCACGACCACCGAATGCATCACCAATTTCAGGCAAGCTGTGGTTGGTCAGCTCTTTTGCCAACGCCATCGCCAACTGGCGAGGACGCGCAACCGATCGAGAGCGACGTTTAGATAGTAGATCCGCCACTTTAATCTTGTAGTATTCAGCGACGGTCTTTTGAATGTTATCGATCGTCACCAGCTTCTCTTGCAGAGCAAGTAGATCGCGCAGCGCTTCACGAACAAAATCAATCGTAATTGGACGGCCAGTAAAGTTTGCGTTTGCGATTACGCGGTTCAGTGCACCTTCCAGTTCACGAACGTTAGAGCGTAGACGCTTAGCAATAAAGAACGCTACTTCATCCGCTAAGTGGATTTGGTGGTCTTCGGCTTTCTTCATCAAGATCGCTACACGAGTTTCTAACTCAGGCGGCTCGATCGCGACGGTTAGACCCCAACCAAAACGTGATTTCAGACGATCTTCTACACCGCTGATCTCTTTTGGATAACGGTCAGATGTCAGGATGATCTGTTGGTTGCCTTCTAGTAATGCGTTGAAGGTATGGAAGAATTCTTCTTGTGAACGCTCTTTATTAGCAAAAAATTGAATGTCATCGATAAGTAGCGCGTCAACACTGCGGTAGTAGCGTTTGAACTCTTCAATCGCGTTATTTTGCAGTGCTTTTACCATGTCTTGTACAAAACGCTCAGAGTGCATGTACACCACTTTTGCGTTTGGATTGTTATCCACAATCGCATTACCCACAGCGTGCAAAAGGTGGGTTTTACCCAAACCTGTACCACCATATAAGAACAATGGGTTGTAGGCTGCGCCTGGGTTATCTGACACCTGACGTGCAGCGGCCAAACCCAGTTGGTTTGACTTACCTTCAACGAAGTTATTGAACTTGTGTTTTGGGTTCACGTTTGAGCGGTGGTTGATGTTCGCGATCGCTTGAGCGTCATCATCCCACGTTTTGTGTACAGGTTTGCGTGCTTGCAGCTGTGCAGGCGCTGAAGATTCAGCAGCCACATCTGCCGGCGTACGTGTCGGTGCCGGTTTTGGAGCTGCTACAGGGCGACTGCCCACTTCGAAACGCAAGCTAGGGACGTCATTACCGCAGTATTCTTGCAGTAGACGATTAATGCTGTTCAGGTACTTGTCGCGAACCCAATCCAAAACAAAGCGGTTTGGCGCGAACAGAGTGAGAGTATTGTCATTGAGCTCCGCTTGTAACGGACGAACCCACATGCTGAATTCTGTAGCTGGTAGCTCTTCTTGAAGCTGCTGCAAACATTGCAACCAAAGCGAAGATGACACGGTGCCCCCACTGAGTATTTGAATTATCGGAAAAGACTGGCAATTTTACCTGTTGATAACCAAGATCGCCAGCGATTGATCGACGATCCAGTGAATAAGA